>NZ_CM137101.1:2860000-4292500 GCF_054491345.1 Salinifilum ghardaiensis
GCGTCCCTCCGAATCGGTCACCAGCGGTGAGGTCAGCGCGTGCGCCTGCTCACCGTCCTGCCGGCGCACCAGGTCGACGCCGGCGATGATGTTGCCCCACTGGTCCGAACCGCCCACCTGGAGCTTCGTGCCGTAGCGCCGGTGCAGCTGCACGAAGTCGTTGGCCTGCAGCAGCATGTAGCTGAACTCGGTGTAGGACATGCCGTCGGTTTCCAGGCGCCGCTTGACGGTGTCCCGGGACAGCATCGTGTTCACCGAGAAGTACTTGCCCACGTCGCGGAGGAACGCGGTCACCGGCAGCTCGGCCGTCCAGTGCGCGTTGTTCTCCATGACCGCGCCGGTCGGCGAGTCGTCGAACTCCACGAACTGCGCCAGCTGGCGGCGGATGCGCTCGGTCCACTCGACGATCGTGTCCTCGTCGTGCAGGTTGCGCTCGCCCACGTCGCGCGGATCGCCGATCAACCCGGTCGCGCCGCCGGCGAGGACGACCGGGCGGTGCCCCGCTCGCTGGAACCTGCTCAGCATCAGCATCGGCACCAGGTGGCCCGCGTGCAAGCTCGGCCCGGTCGGGTCGAAGCCGGAGTAGAGAGTGAGCGGGCCGGCGGAGAGGTCCCGCCGCAGAGCGTCGAGTTCGGTGGACTGCGCGATCAAACCGCGCCAGGACAGTTCGTCAAGGATGTGCTCACTCACGAGCACCAGTCTGGCGCACCGCACCACCGGTTTTACGCCCGGGCCCGCGCCCCGCTGCGCCGTCCTCCGCGGCGGTAGGAGCTCACCGAGGGGGAGCCGTCCACCCACGAACGCCAGGGCAGGTCCATCGCGGCGGCGACACCCACCCGCGGGCCGCTGCGCACGTCGTCCTCGTCGACCTCGCCGCCGCGGTAGAGGCGGACCGCGGAGTCCGGGCTGGTCAGGTCGACACCGTTGTGCTCGCGGGACACGCCCAGCACCCCGGCCAGCCGAGCGGGGCCGCTGGCCAGGTGCCTGTCCTTGCGCACGGCGGGGCGGCGCGTGCGCGCCAGCTCCACACCGGTGGTGACCTCCCCGGCGCGCAGCAGCACCGCACCCGGCACGCCGTCGGTCAGGCAGACGACGTTCATACAGAAGTGCATCCCGTACACGAAGTACACGTACAGGTTCCCGGCGGGGCCGAACATCACGGCGTTGCGCTCCGTGCGGCCGCGGTAGCAATGCGAAGCGGGATCGTCCTGACCGCGGTACGCCTCGACTTCGACGAGGCGCACGCCGACCTCGCCCTCCGGGCCGGTCGAGCGCAGCTCGCACCCGAGCATCCGCCGCGCCACCCACAGGGGGTCGTCGGCGAGTTCCTCGCTGTTCACCTGATGCACGACCGGCACACTACCGCTCCGGGACCGCGGGCCTCGCAGGCCTCACTCGCCCAACCACGCGCGGTGCTGCCGCACCGCCTCCGCGACCCGCTCGCGCTGCTCGGCGACCCGGTCCGGCGCGGTGCCCCCGCGGGCGTTCCGGGAGGCGACCGAGCCGGCCACCGTGAGCACCTCCCGGACCTCCGGGGTGAGCGCGGGGTGCGCGGCGGCGAGCTCGGCGTCGCTGAGCTCGTCCAGCCCCGCCCCCCGGGCCTCGGCGGTCCGCACGCACGCACCGGAGGCCTCGTGCGCCTCGCGGAACGGCACGCCGCGGCGGACCAGCCATTCGGCCAGGTCGGTGGCGAGCGTGAAACCGGCCGGGGCGAGCTCGGCCATCCGCCCGGTGTGGAACGTCACCGTGCGCATCATCCCGGCGAAGGCGGGCAGCAGCAGGTCCAGGTGCGCAACCGAGTCGAACACCGGCTCCTTGTCCTCCTGCAGATCCCGGTTGTAGGCCAGCGGCAGCGCCTTGAACGTGCTCAGCAGGCTCGTCAGGTTGCCGATGAGCCGCCCCGACTTGCCGCGGGCCAGCTCGGCCACGTCCGGGTTCTTCTTCTGCGGCATGATCGAGCTGCCGGTGGCCCAGGCGTCGTCCAGCGTGACGTAGCCGAACTCGGCCGTGTTCCACAGGATGACCTCCTCGGCCAGCCGGGAGAGGTCCGTGCCCAGCATCGCCAGGACGAACGCGGCCTCGGCGGCGAAATCGCGCGCGGACGTGCCGTCGATCGAGTTGTCCACGGCGTCGGTGAAGCCGAGCTCCTCCGCGACCGCGCGGGGGTCGAGGCCGAGCGAGGAGCCGGCGAGCGCCCCGGAGCCGTACGGCGAGTACGCCGTCCGCTCGTCCCAGTCGCGGAAGCGGCTCACGTCCCGCAGCAGCGCTTGGGCGTGGGCGAGCAGGTGGTGCGCCAGCAGCACCGGCTGCGCGTGCTGCAGGTGGGTGCGTCCCGGCAGCACCGCGTCCGGGTGCTGCTCGGCCTGCGCCAGGAGGGCGTCGACGACGTCGAGCGCGCCCGCTGTCACGCGGCGGACCGCCGCGCGCAGCCACATCCGGAACTGGGCGGCGACCTGGTCGTTGCGGGAACGTCCCGCGCGCAGCTTGCCGCCGAGCTCCGCGCCGACGCGTTCGATGAGGCCCCGCTCCAGGGCGGTGTGCACGTCCTCGTCGGCGACGACCGGCTGGAACCGCCCGGACTCGACGTCGGCGGCCAGCTGGTCCAGGCCCGCGTGCATCCGCTCCAGCTCGTCCGCGTCGAGCAGACCGGCCCGGTGCAGCACGCGGGCGTGCGCCCGCGATCCGGCGATGTCGTACGGCGCGAGGCGCCAGTCGAAGTGCGTGGACGCGCTCAGCTGGGCCATGGCCTCGGCCGGGCCGGATTCGAACCGGCCGCCCCAGAGCTTGGTGGGTTCGCTGTCCTGGGTGGTCACGCGGGTTCCTCGATGTGGTCGGTGGTTCGTGCGGCGCCCCTCCGGACGCGGTGCGCCGGGCCGCGACGGCCGTCGTGCGAACGTCGCGGTCCCGGCGGGACCCGGGCTCAGCTGGACCCGGAGATCAGCGTGCTCCGGGCTCAGCCCTGGTCGCGCTTGGCGGCGATCTTGCTCGGCAGGCCCCACAGCTGGACGAAGCCCTTGGCCTGGCTCTGGTCGAAGGTGTCGCCCTCGTCGTAGGTGGCCAGGTTGAAGTCGTACAGCGAGCGGTCGCTGCTGCGGCCGGTGACGACGGCCCGCCCGGCGTGCAGCGTCATCCGGACCTGGCCGCTGACGTGCTGCTGGGTGTCCTCGACGAACGCGTCGAGGGAGCGCTTCAGCGGGGAGAACCACAGGCCGTCGTAGACCAGCTCGCCCCACCGCTGGGCGACGGTGCGCTTGAACCGCGCCTGGTCGCGCTCGAGCGTGACGTCCTCCAGCTCCTGGTGCGCGGTGATCAGCGCGAGCGCGCCGGGAGCTTCGTAGATCTCGCGGCTCTTGATGCCGACCAGCCGGTCCTCGACCATGTCGAGGCGGCCGACGCCCTGCGCGCCCGCGCGCCGGTTGAGCTCCTGCACGGCCTGCAGGGCGGTGACGGTCTCGCCGTCGAGGGCCACGGGCACGCCCCGGTCGAAGGTGATGACCACCTCGTCGGGATCGCGCGGCTGGCTCGGATCGGCGGTGTAGGAGTAGACGTCCTCGACCGGGGCGTTCCAGATGTCCTCGAGGAAGCCCGTCTCCACCGCGCGGCCCCACACGTTCTGGTCGACCGAGTACGGCGAGGACTTGGTCACGTCGATCGGCAGGTCGCGCTGCTCGGCCCAGGCGATGGCCTTCTCCCGGGTCCAGGCGAAGTCGCGCACCGGCGCGATGACCTTCAGGTCGGGGGCGAGCGCGCCGATGCCGACCTCGAAGCGGACCTGGTCGTTGCCCTTGCCGGTGCAGCCGTGCGCGACGGTGTTCGCACCGACCCCGGCGGCCGCGTCGGCCAGGTGCTTGACGATCAGCGGCCGGGACAGCGCCGAGACGAGCGGGTACCGGTCCATGTACAGCGCGTTGGTGCGCAGCGCCGGCAGGCAGTACTGCTCGGCGAACTCGTCGCGCGCGTCGGCGACGACGGCGTCCACCGCGCCGCACTCCAGCGCCCGCTTGCGCACGGTCTCCAGGTCCTCGCCGCCCTGGCCGACGTCCACGGCCACGGCGACGACCTCGGCGCCGATCTCCTCGGCGATCCAGCCGATGGCCACGGAGGTGTCCAGGCCACCGGAGTAGGCCAGCACTACCCGGTCAGTCATTGTCGTTCTCCTCGAAGTCAGGTTCGGTCGTGTCGTTTCCCGCCGGCGCGGCGGCTGCGCTGCCGGCGGCCATGGCCGTGAAGCGGTCGGCCAGTTCGAGTCCGGTCAGCGGTTCCCGGGCGGCGACCATGACGGTGTCGTCGCCGGCGATGGAGCCGACCACCTCGGCGAGCGCGGCCCGGTCGATGGCGCTGGCGAGGAACTGCGCCGCCCCGGGGGGCGTGCGCAGCACGGTGACGCTGCCGGATCCGTCCGTGCTGACGAGCAGTTCGCTCAGCAGCCGGCTCAGCCGGGAGGTCCCGCCCTGGACGGCCCGCACGGGACTGCCGTCCTCGGGGATCACGTACACCGCCGTTCCCCCGTCCGCGCCGCGGAGCTTCACCGCGCCGAGCTCGTCGAGGTCCCGGGACAACGTGGCCTGGGTGACCTCGATCCCGTCCTCGGCCAGGAGCGTGGCCAGTTCGGTCTGGCTGCGGATCTCCCGCGAGCTGACCAGGTCCACGATCCGCGCCTGTCGCGCCGCCCGTGTCATCACTGCCGTCGCACCATCCAGGCCAACAGCGCTTTCTGCGCGTGCAGCCGGTTCTCGGCCTCGTCGAACACGGCGCTCTGCGGGCCGTCGAGCACCTCGTCGGTGACCTCCCACCCGCGGTGGGCGGGCAGGCAGTGCAGCACGCTCGTGTCGCTCCTGCCGGTGGCGGCCAGCAGGTCGGTGTTGACCTGGAACGGCCGGAACGGGCTGACGCGGTCCTTGCCGTCGTTCTCCTGCCCCATGGACGTCCAGCTGTCGGTGCTGAGCACGTCGGCACCGTCCACGGCGGCGCGCGGGTCGTGCACCACGGTGATCGACCCGCCGGTCTCCGCGGCGCGCTTGCGCACCGCGGTGAGCACCCAGTCGAGGGGTTCGAACCCCTCCGGGGCGGCGATGCGGACGTGCATGCCCGCGGTCACCCCGCCCAGCGCCAGCGAGTGCGCCATGTTGTTGGCCCCGTCGCCGAGGTAGGTCAGGGTCAGCCCGGCCAGCGCGCCGTGCCGCTCCCGGACGGTCTGCAGGTCGGCGAGCACCTGGCAGGGGTGGAACTCGTCGGTGAGCGCGTTGATCACCGGTGCGGTGCTGGCCGAGGCCATCGCGTTGATGCGGGCCTGGGCGAACGTGCGCCAGACGACGGCGTCGACGTAGCGCGCCAGCACGCGGGAGGTGTCCTCGATGGTCTCCTCCCTGCCGAGCTGCATCATCCTGCCGTCGACCATGACGGGGTGCCCGCCGAGCTGCGCGATGCCGACCTCGAAGGACAACCGGGTGCGCGTCGAGTTCTTCTCGAACAGCACGGCCACGGTGCGGGGGCCTGCGAGGTCGTCGCCCCGGGGAGAGCGCTTGAAGCCGTCGGCGAGGTCGAGGACCTCGGCCTGCTCCTGCGGGGTCAGGTCGTCGTCGCGGAGAAAGTGCCGCATCAGCCGTGCACCTCCAGTTTGTCCAGGATGGCGGGAAGGTCGCTGAGCAGCGCGTCCACCTGGGACTCGTCGATGATCAGCGGTGGGGCCAGCCGCACCACGTCCGGCTGCACCCCGTTGATCAGGTAGCCGGCCGCGCGCGCGGTGTCCACGGCCTGCGCGGCCGCGGACTCGTGCAGCCCGATGCCGACGAGGAGCCCGGCCCCGCGGATCTCGCGCACGAGCGGGTGCCCGAGCTCGCGGATCCCGTCGCGCAGCTGCCGGCCCCTCTCGCGCACGTGGGCCAGCAGCTCGTCGCGCTCGATCGTGTCGAGCACGGCCAGCGCCGCCCGCGCGGCGACGGGGTTGCCCCCGAACGTCGTGGCGTGCTGGCCGGGCCGCAGCAGTTCCGCGGCGCGCCCGACGCCGATGCAGGCGGCCATCGGCAGGCCGCCGCCGAGCCCCTTGGCCGTGGTGATCACGTCCGGGGTGATGCCGGCGTCCTGGAAGGCGAACCACGCGCCGGTGCGGCCGATGCCGGTCTGCACCTCGTCGAGCACGAGCAGCGCGCCGTGCCGCTCGGTGATCTCGCGAGCGCGGCGCAGGTAGTCCTCCGGCGGGACGACGACGCCGTTCTCCCCCTGCACGGGTTCGAGGAACACGGCCGCCGTGCTGTCGTCCACGGCGGACTCGAGCACTTCGGCGTCGCCGTAGTCGACGTGCTCCACACCGCCGGGCAGCGGCGCGAACGGCGCCTGCTTGGCGGGCTGTCCGGTCAGCGCGAGCGCACCCATGGTGCGTCCGTGGAAACCTCCGTTGGTGGCGATGATCTTGGTGCGCCCCGTCAGGCGGGCGATCTTGAACGCGGCCTCGTTGGCCTCCCCGCCGGAGTTGCAGAACATCACGCGGCCGCTCCCGGACAGGCCGGCGACCTCCAGCAGGCGCTCGGCCAGGCGCAGGCCGGGCTCGTGGGCGTAGAGGTTCGACACGTGGCCGAGCTGCCCGATCTGGTCGGTCACCGCCTCGCGCACGGCCGGGTGGGCGTGCCCCAGCACGTTGACCGCGATGCCGCTGAGCAGATCGAGGTACTCCGCGCCGTCGGCGTCGGTGACCACGCACCCCGAGCCGCCCGTGAGCAGCACCCCCGGCGTGCCGTAGTTGTCCATCATGGACCGACCCCAGCGCTGGGTGAAACCGTTGTCGGAAGTCATTCGCCTTCCTCTCCTGAATCGCTGGGCACCACCATGGTGCCGACGCCGGCACTGGTGAACACTTCCAGCAGCACCGAGTGCGCCAGCCGCCCGTCGATCACGTGGGCCCGAGGCACGCCCCCCCGCACGGCGCGCAGGCAGGCCTCCATCTTGGGCACCATCCCTGAGTTCAGCTCCGGCAGCAGCCCCTCCAGGCGCTGCGCGCCGATCTTGGAGATCAGCGAGGAGCGGTCCGGCCAGTCGGTGTAGAGCCCTTCGACGTCGGTGAGCACGACGAGCTTCTCGGCACCGAGCGCGACGGCGAGGGCGCCGGCCGCCGTGTCCGCGTTGACGTTGTGCACCACGCCGTCCGCGTCGGGTGCCACGGTGGAGACCACGGGGATCCGGCCCGCGTTGATCAGGTCCGCCACGGCCGTCGCGTTGACCGTGTCCACGTCGCCGACGAGCCCGACGTCGACCGGTTCGCCGTCGACGACCGCGTTGCGCCGCCGCACGGTGAACAGCCGCGCGTCCTCGCCGGACATGCCCACGGCGTACGGGCCGTGCTGGTTGATGAGCCCGACCAGTTCGCGGCCCACCTGGCCGACGAGGACCATCCGGACGACGTCCATGGTCTCGGGGGTGGTGACCCGCAGGCCACCGCGGAACTCGCCCTCGATCCCGAGCCGGTCGAGCATCGAGGTGATCTGCGGACCGCCGCCGTGCACGATGACCGGGTGGATCCCGGCCAGGCGCAGGAAGACCATGTCCTCGGCGAAGGCGCGCTTGAGGTCCTCGTCGACCATGGCGTTGCCGCCGTACTTGATGACGACGGTGGTGCCGTGGAAGCGCTGCAGCCACGGCAGCGCTTCCACGAGGACGTTGGCCTTCTCGGTGGCGCTGGCGAGCCGGTCCGATACCTGTTCAGTCATGAGCTGTACGCGCTGTTCTCCTCGACGTAGCCGTGGGAGAGATCCGTGGTCAGGATCGTTGCCCCGCCGTCCGCGAGGTGCAGGTCCACGACGATTTCCACTTCCCGGCCGGACAAGTCCACTTCGGACCGGTCTGCCGCTCGCGCGCCGCCGGTGAACAGCGTCACCCCGTTGACGGCGATGGAGGCCCGGTCCGCGTCGACCTCCGCTTCGGCCCGGCCGAGCGCCATGGCGATCCGGCCCCAGTTCGGGTCCGAACCGAACAGCGCCGTTTTCACCAGGTTGTCCTCGGCGATCGTGCGCCCGATGCGTTCCGCCTCGGCGGTGCTGGTGGCGCCGCGCACGACGATGTCGACGGTCTTCGTCACGCCCTCGGCGTCGCCCTGCAGCTGGCGCACGAGGTCGTGGGAAGTGGTGGTGAGCAGCTCGGTCAGCTCCTGCTCGGTGGGCTCCGCGCCGGAAGCCCCCGAGGCGAGCACGAGGACCGTGTCGTTGGTCGAGGTGCCGCCGTCGACGTCGAGCCGGTCGAACGTGGCGCCGGTCGCCGCGCGCAGCGCGCGGTCGAGCACCGCGGGATCGGCGACGGCGTCGGTGGTCAGCACGCCGAGCATGGTGGCCATGTTCGGCGCGAGCATGCCCGCGCCCTTGGCGAACCCGCCGACGGACCAGCCCGCGGAGTGCGCGTGGTGCGCCTGCTTCGGCCCGGTGTCGGTGGTCAGCACGGCGGTGGCCGCGGCCCGGTCCGTCTCCGCACCGCGCGCCAGATCGGCGACCGCCTTGTCCACGCCGGACAGCACCGCCTCCCGCGGAAGGGGTTCGCCGATGAGACCGGTGGAGCAGACGGCGACCTCGATCGCGCCCGCGCCGAGCACATCGGCGACCTTCTCCGCGGTGGCGTGGGCGTCCTGGAAGCCGCGCGGGCCGGTGGCCGCGTTCGCGCAGCCCGAGTTGAGCACCACGGCCCGCAGCGCGCGCTGCTCGAGGACCTGCTGGGACCACAGCACCGGGGCTGCCTTGACCCGGTTGGTGGTGAACACGCCCGCGGCCTGCTGGCGCGGGCCGTCGTTGACCACGAGGGCCAGGTCCAGCGCACCACCGCTCTTGATGCCCGCGGGCACTCCGGCCGCGCGGAACCCCTGCGGGGCCGTCACGCTCATCGTCGCTCCTGTCTGCTGCGCGCTCGTCACGGGGCCACCCCGGTGGCGGGCAGGCCGGTGGTCTCGGGCAGGCCGAGCGCGAGGTTCATGCACTGCACGCCTGCTCCGGCGGTTCCCTTCGTGAGGTTGTCCTCGGCTCCGACGACCACGAGGCGGTCCGCGTCCGGGTCGACGGCCAGTTGCAGGTGCACCGTGTTGGCCCCGAGCGTGGCGGCGGTCTGCGGCCACGCGCCCTCGTCGAGCAGGTGCACGAACGGCTCGGCGCCGTAGGCGTCGCGGTAGACCTCGCGCACCCCCGCAGCGTCCGCCCCGGAGCGCAGCGGCGCGGTGCAGGTGGCGAGGATGCCGCGGGACATGGGGGCCAGCACGGGGGTGAACGACACCCGCACGTGCTCGCCGGCCGCCGCGGAGAGGTTCTGCACGAACTCGGGGGTGTGCCGGTGGGCCCCGCCCACGCCGTAGGCGCTGGCCGAACCCATCACCTCGGCCGACAGCAGGTGCGGTTTCAGCGCCCTGCCCGCACCCGACGTGCCGGTGGCGGCGACGACGACCACGTCCGGTTCGACGAGGCCCGCCGCGAACGCCGGTGCCAGCGCCAACGAGGACACGGTCGGGAAGCACCCGGGCACGGCGATCCGCGTGGCCCGGGTGAGCGGGTCGCGCCCGCCGGGCAGCTCGGGGATGCCGTAGGGCCAGCTGCCCGCGTGCTCCCCGCCGTACCAGCGCTGCCAGTCGGCCTCGTCGGCGAGCCGGTGGTCGGCGCCGCAGTCGATGACGACCGCGTCCGCCTCGAGCTCGGCCGCCAGCGCGGCGGAGTGTCCGTGCGGCAGCGCGAGGAACACGACGTCGTGGCCGCGCAGCTCTTCCGCGCTCGTCCCGGTCAGCCGGCGCTCGGCCAGCGGTGTCAGCTGCGGGTGGTGCTGCGCGAGGCCGCTGCCCGCGCTCTCGCCCGCGGTCAGGGCGCCGATCTCCACCTGCGGGTGCGCCAGCAGCAGTCGCAGCAGCTCCCCGCCGACGTAACCGCTCGCACCGGCCACGGCCACTCGAATCGCCATGCGGATAATTATGCATGTAGATGCAAAGTTAATCAAGCAGCCCCGCAGCGCGGGAGGGTGGGCTCACAGCGCGCACCAGCAGCGGCGCGCCGGGAACCTCCCGCACCGCTCCCCCGCTCGATCGTGGCGGGGCCCGCACGGCATCATCAACGATGATGCCGATGCCCCCGGAGCGGTCCGCGGCGCGGACCACGCCCACGCCGCCTCCCCGCGGCCGGCACGCGTCCCCGCAGCCCGCCTCCTCCGGGACGGCTCCACGTGATTCCACGACGGTCACGCAGCCGAGCTGGGTCGGTCGACGAGTGCAGCTGCGCGTGATCAGTCCCGACGACCGGCAGACGTTGGTGCGCTTCGACCGCGAAGCGGCCCGCGGCGGCGGCAGCAAGGCGGGATACCGGCACTGGGCCGCGCACCGCGCCGCCTCCGGAACCGGCGGCGACGACGCCCGGCTGGCGATCGAGACCCGCGCCGAGCGGCAGCTCGTCGGATCCCTGTGCACCACGCCGACCCAGCCGCAGGCCCGGCGGTTCAGCTACGGCATCGGCATCGGCGCGGCCCACCAGCGCCGCGGCTACGCGACCGACGCGCTGGACGTGCTGCTGGCGTTCATGTTCGCCGAGCGCGACTACCACCTGTGCGAGGTGGCCATCTACGCCGACAACCACTCCTCGCTGCACCTGCACCGCAAACTCGGGTTCCGCGAGGTCGGCCGCGGCCGCGACACCGAGCACCCGATCCAACCGGCCCCGTGCCTGGTGCGC
The DNA here is from genome assembly GCF_054491345.1 of Salinifilum ghardaiensis. Classification (NCBI taxonomy): domain Bacteria; kingdom Bacillati; phylum Actinomycetota; class Actinomycetes; order Pseudonocardiales; family Pseudonocardiaceae; genus Salinifilum; species Salinifilum ghardaiensis. Next base: position 2,870,674 of record NZ_CM137101.1, read on the forward strand.
ATGACGCTGGAGCCCTCCGAGTTCCTCGCCGCGCACCGGCAGCGCTACTAGCGTCCGCGCCCCGCGGCCGGCGCGGGACGCGGACCCGCGCGCCGCGGAGCGGACCCGCGCGCCTCCTCCGCGGGAGCGGCCGATCCCCGCAGCGGGTGAGGACCGGCCGCCGGTGCGTCAGCCGCGGAGAACGGCCCCGAAGCGGTCCGCGGCCGCGGCGACCGCCGCGTCCCGGGCCCGCGTGGCCTCCTCCTGCTTGAGGGTGCGGTCCCCGGCCCGGAACCGCAGGGCCAGCGCCAGCGACTTCTTCCCCTCGCCGACCTGCTGGCCGGTGTAGACGTCGAAGAGCCGCACGTCCTCCAGCAGCTCGCCGCCGCCGGCGCGGACGGTCTCGACCAGGTCACCGGCCGGGACGGCGTCGTCGACGACGAGCGCCACGTCGAGCAGCACCGGCGGGTACGCCGAGACCGCCGGCGCCGGCCGCTGCTCGCTCACCGGCAGCGCGTCCAGGTCCACCTCCATCGCGCAGGTGCGCTTGGGCAGCTCCAGCGCCTCCACCACCTTCGGGTGCAGCTCCCCGGCGTGGCCGACGACCGCGCCGCCGACGCGGAGCTCGGCGCACCGGCCCGGGTGCCACGGCGCCAGCTCGCCGGCCGAGACGGACAGCTCCACCCCGGCCGCGTGCGCGACCCGGTGCGCGGCCGCGACCGCATCGGCCCAGTTCGCGTCCCGGCCGCCGCCCCACCAACCGGCGCGCTCGAGCTTGCCGGACAGGATCGCGCCCACGTGCCGCGGCTGCGCGGGCAGCGAGCCGTGCAGCGCGGACAGTTCCTCCCCCGAAGGGCGGGCGTGCACACCGACGTCGGGAACCTCGGCCAGGTCCGCGGAGGGCTGCACGACCTGTCCGATGTGGAACAGCGCGAGGTCGCGCTGGCCGCGGGAGACGTTGCGCCGCAACGCGTCGACCAGGCCGGTCAGCAGCGTCGTCGACAGCCGCGCGTGCTCGGCCTCCAGCGGGTTCTGCAGCGACAGCGTGCGCCGCCGCGGGTCGTCCTCGTCGAGGCCGAGCGCGTCGAGCACCTCGTCGCCGGTGAACGGGAACGGCAGCACCTCGACGTAGCCGTCGGCGGCCAGGCCGCGCGAGACGGCCCGCTCGCGGCGCTGCTCCTCGGTCAGCCCGCGTCCCGCAGGCGCCGAGGGCAGCACCGAGGGCACCGTGTGGTAACCCTCCAGGCGCAGGACCTCCTCGACCAGGTCGGCCGGCTGCTGCAGGTCGGGCCGCCAGCTCGGCGGAGTCGCCGTCACCAGGCCGACGCCCTCGTCCGAGGTGCTCACCTCGATGGCGCAGCCGATCTGCGTCAGGCGCCGCGCCGTCACGCCGCGCCCGTAGGAGACGCCGGCGATCCGGTCCGGCAGCCCCAGCGGCATGGTCACCGGTCCGGGCAACCGCGGTTCGCCGACATCGGTGCGTTCCGGAACGATCGTGCCCTCGCCGTAGCGGACGAGCAGCTGCGCGGCGAGCTCCGCGGCGACCGGGGGCAGCGCCGGGTCGGCGGAGCGCTCGAAGCGCTTGCCCGCCTCGCTGGGCAGCTTGTGCCGGCGCATCACCCGGGCGATGCTCGCCGGGTCCCAGGTGGCGGCTTCCAGCAGCACGTCGTGCGAGTCGTGGCTGATCTCGGTGGAGGCGCCGCCCATCACGCCGGCCAGCGACACCGGGCCGGTGTCGTCGCAGATGACCACGTCGTCCGGGTCGAGGTCCCGGGCGATCCCGTCCAGCGTGGTCAACTTCTCGCCGGGTTCCGCGCGCCGCACCTGCACCTCGCCGGACAGCTTGCTCGTGTCCCAGGCGTGCAGCGGCTGCCCGAGCTCCAGCATCACGTAGTTGGTGATGTCCACCGCCAGCGAGATCGAGCGGATCCCGGCCAGCGCGAGCCGCCGCCGCATCCACCACGGGGTCGGCGCGGTGGGATCCACGCCCGTGACGCGGCGGAGCACGAACCGCGAGCACGCCGAGGCGTCCGCGATGGACACCGACCGCGAGGAGCGCTCCTCCTCCGGCACCTGGCGCGCGCCGGGGTCCCCGAAGGGCACGTCCAGGGCGTTCGACAGCTCCCGGGCCAGCCCGCGCACCGAGAAGCAGTACCCGCGGTCCGGCGTGATGGACAGCTCGATGACCGTGTCGTTGAGGCCGACGAGCTCGCGCGCGTCCGCGCCCGGGGTGGCGGCCCCCGCGGGCAGCACGAGGATCCCGTCGGCGTCCTCGCCGATGCCCAGCTCGGAGGTGGAGCAGATCATGCCCTCGCTGGTGCGCCCGTAGGTCTTGCGCGCCGAGATCTCGAACTCGCCGGGCAGCACGGCACCGGGCAGCGCGACGACGACGAGGTCGCCCTCGCGGAAGTTCGTCGCACCGCAGACGATGCCGTTCACCTGCGGCTCCCCCTCGGAGGAACCGACCTCCACCCGGCAGTACCGGATGGGCTTCTTGAACTCGGCGAGCTCCTCGACGTCGGTCACGCGCCCCACGACGAGCGGGCCGCGCACCCGCGTCAACGGTGTGACCTCCTCGACCTCCAACCCGATTCGGACGAACGCGTCGGCCAGCTCCTCCGGCGTCGTCTCCTCGGGCAGCTCAAGATGCTCGGCCAACCACGAAACCGGGATCCGCACTTGGGTCAGGCCCTTCTGTCGTCGGTGGGTGTCGTTTCAGGGGTGTTCAGGATTCGATCCCGAACGGCAGGGTGAACCGCACGTCGCCCTCCACCATGTCCCGCATGTCGGGGATCCCGTTGCGGAACTGGAGCGTGCGCTCCAACCCCATGCCGAAGGCGAAGCCGGTGTAGACCTCGGGGTCGAGGCCGCAGGCGCGCAGCACGTTCGGGTTGACCATGCCGCAGCCGCCCCACTCGACCCAGCCGGCGCCGCCGCGCTTCTCCGGGAACCAGACGTCCATCTCGGCGGACGGTTCGGTGAACGGGAAGTAGGAGGGCCGCAGCCGGGTGCTCGCGTCCGCGCCGAACATGCCGCGGGCGAACGCGTCCAACGTGCCCTTCAGGTGGGCCATCGTCAGCCCCTCGTCCACCGCGAGCCCCTCGACCTGGTGGAACACCGGGGTGTGCGTGGAATCGAGCTCGTCGGTGCGGAACGTGCGGCCCGGGCAGACCACGTAGACCGGCAGCTCCCGCTCCAGCAGGGCCCGCACCTGCGCGGGAGAGGTGTGGGTCCGCAGCACGCGCCCGGACCCCTCCGGGGCGACGTAGAACGTGTCCTGCATCGTGCGGGACGGGTGGTCCTTGCCGAAGTTGAGCGCGTCGAAGTTGAACCACTCGTTCTCCAGCTCGGGGCCTTCGGCGACCTCCCAGCCCATCCCGAGGAAGGTGTCCTCGACGCGGTCGATCAGCTGCGTGATCGGGTGCCGGGCGCCCGAGGGCACCCGCTCGACCGGCAGCGTCACGTCGACCGCTTCCTCGGCGAGGACGCGCTCGTCGCGCTCGGCCCGGAGGACCGCCTGCCGCTCGTCGAAGGCGGTCTGGATCCGCTCGCGCGCGTCGTTGACCCGCTTGCCCGCTTCGGCTCGCTCCTCCTTGGACAGCGCGCCGATGGCGCGGCGCGCGGTCAGCAGCGGTGACCGCTCGCCGAGGTGGGCGGGTTTGACCCCGGCCAGCTCGTCGAGGTCGGTGGCGCCGGCGAAGTCCTCCGCCGCACGCGCCACCGCGTTCTCCAAGGTCTCCGGGGACAACGCGGCGCCCCCCGCGGCGTCGTCATGCTCGTTGGCTGCGGACATCGTTCGTGCGTAACTCCCGTTGCTCCGGTTCGGCGCGCCCGTCGGCGCGCGACGTCGCCACCCCTGTAACCCTTCGAGTCTAAGCGACCGGAGGAAGCGGATTCCGCGGTGATCCGCGTTCCGCGTGTTCACCGCGCACCGCTTCCGGCCCAGCTAGCCGCGCCGCAGGGCTCGCGCCGAGGTGTACAGGCACACGGCCGTGGCCGTGGCGAGGTTGAGGCTCTCCGCCCTGCCGTACAGCGGCACGCGGCGCACCGCGTCCAGCTCGGCGGAGACCGCTGCGGGCAGGCCGTGGGCCTCGCCGCCGAGCACCCACGCGGTGGGGGCGTGCCACTCCCCCGCCTCGGCGGCGCTGTCCACGTCCACCTCGGCGGCGCCGTCGGCACCGACCAGGCGCAGCCCCGCCTGCCGGCACCGCGCCAGCACCGCCGCGGTCTCGCGCTCCCGCGCGATCGGCAGGTGGAACAGGCTGCCGGTGGAGGCGCGCACGGCCTTGCCGTTGTACGGATCGACGCAGTCGCCGGCGAACAGCACCGCGTCGGCGCCGACCGCGTCGGCCACGCGGACCACCGTGCCCGCGTTGCCCGGGTCCGCGATGTCCACGAGAACCGCCACGAGGGTGGGAGCACCGGCCAGCGCCGCGGCGACTCCGCGGTCGGGCAGGGCGCACACCGCCACGACGCCCTGGGGCGTGACGGTCTCGGAGAGGTGCTCCGCGGCGCGGTCCGTGACTTCCCGCACCGGAACGCCGAGCGCGCGGGCCGCCGCGGCCAGCTCCTCGTGCCGCGGGTCGGCGGTGCGGAACAGCTCGCGCACCCGCATCTCGCCGGAGTCGTGCGCGGCCAGCGCCTCCCGGACCGCTCGGGCTCCCTCAGCGAGAAAAGCGCCGGCCTTGTTCCGGCCGGCGCGACGCGTGAGCTTCGCGGCCGAGACGACCCGGGACGAGCGCTGGGTCAGCGCCGCCCCGGGTCGGGCCGCGGAAGTGCCCGAGTCGATCAGGACACCCCTTCCGGCAGGTTCTCCCGCGCGACGGTGACCAGCTGGGAGAACGCCTGCGGGTCGTTCACCGCGAGCTCGGCGAGCATCTTGCGGTCGACCTCGACCTCGGCGGCCTTCAGGCCCTGCACGAACCGGTTGTAGGTCATGCCGTGCTGCCGGGTGGCGGCGTTGATGCGGGTGATCCACAGCTTGCGGAACTCACCCTTCCGGGCCCGCCGGTCCCGGTAGTTGTACTGCATGGAGTGGAGCATCTGCTCCTTTGCCTTGCGGTACAGGCGGGAGCGCTGCCCGCGGTACCCCTTGGCCGACTCCAGCGTGCTGCGGCGCTTCTTCTTGGCGTTGACCGCCCGTTTGACGCGTGCCACGAGTCCGTCCTGTCACTCTCATCGGGGGCGTGCTCCCGTGGTGCCCGCCGGCACCCGGCTGCCGCCCGAGCGGTTGCTGGATTGCGTGCGAGTGCGCCGAGCGCGCTCGGCGCGGCGGGACTCAGTCCCGCAGCAGGCGCTTGACGCGCTTGACGTCGTTCTTGGCCACCGACTCGGTGCCCTCCAGACGGCGCTTCACCCGGTTGGACTTCTTCTCCAGGATGTGGCGCCGGCCGGCCTGCTCGCGGCGCAGCTTGCCCTTGCCCGTCACGCGGAAACGCTTGGAAGCGCCGCTGTGCGTCTTCTGCTTCGGCATCGTCGTCCTCATTTCGTACTGACGCCGGGCCGGAACGAACCGCCGCCCCGACCCGGCTCCTCGGGTACGAGTCCGGCCTCGGCTCCGCATCCGCGGAGGCACCGCCGCGCGGTGCCCCCGATCAGGAGGCGTTCGCCTTGGCCTTCGCCTTGTTGTTCTTGTGCGGCGCGAGGACCATGATCATGTTCCGACCGTCCTGCTTCGGATTGGCCTCGATGAAGCCCTTGTCGGAGACGTCCTCGGCCAGTCGCTGCAGCAGGCGGAACCCCAGCTCCGGACGCGACTGCTCACGACCGCGGAACATGATCGTCACCTTGACCTTGTGACCCTGACCGAGGAAGCGGGAGACGTGCCCCTTCTTCACCTCGTAGTCGTGCGGGTCGATCTTCGGCCGGAGCTTCTGCTCCTTGATGACGGTCTGCTGCTGGTTACGGCGCGATTCGCGAGCCTTCTGCGCGCTCTCGTACTTGTACTTGCCGTAGTCCATGAGCTTGCAGACCGGCGGGCGCGCCTGCGGGGCGACCTCGACGAGGTCCAGATCCGCTTCTTCGGCAAGCCGCAGAGCGTCCTCGATGCGAACGATCCCGACCTGTTCACCGTTCGGTCCGACCAGGCGGACCTCGGGCACGCGGATGCGGTCATTGATGCGCGTCTCGGGGATGGGGCCTCCTCGGTTCGATGATTGGTGTTTCACTGCTGCACCGTGGCTGACGAGCTCGCCCCGGAAGGTCCCCGACCCCGCCGCAGCGGGAGGCACGGGCGCAGCCTTCCACCGATCGAACCGCGTACGCGACACCGTTCGGACCGCCGACGGCGCGCACCGCCGGCGGAATCGGAACCCGGAGGCCTGCGAGCCGGCCACGACGGGTGGGAGCGAACTCCGCTTTCGCCGCCCCCGGAGCACGGGGGCTGGTAGCACGTGACAGGCTAGCAGGCGTGACCGACAGCCAACCAACCCCCGTGGATCCGAGCGGTTCCTCGGGCCACGATGCCGTCTCCGAGGACAACGTCCGCTCGCTCACAGATGTTCCCAGCATCGAAGTGATCAGCCGCGCCGCGGTGATGCTCATGTCCTCGGCGGCCGAGAAGCTCGGCCTCGCCGACGAGGACCCGGACGCCTCCCCCGAGCGCGACCTCGACGAGGCCCGCCGCCTCATCACCGCGCTGGCCGGGCTGGTCATGTCCTCGGTCGAGTACCTCGGGCCGCACGCCGGGGCGCTGCGCGACGGCCTGCAGACCCTGCAGCGCGCGTTCCGCGAGGCCTCGACCGTTCCCGACGCCCCCGGGCAGGGCCCGGGGGAGAAGTACACCGGACCGGTGCACTGACCGCGCACCGACGGGGTTTTCGCTCCGCCCGGCCGGTGGCCGCACCGGCCGGGCGGAGGTGTGCCGGACGGGATCGCTCCGGCCGGCTGCGCGCTCCACCGCGGAAACCGGCCCGCGGAGTCCCCGAGCCGTCAGGCCGCGATCTCGGGGCGGGCGGACCGCCGGAGGTGCGGCCCCGCGGCGGCCGCCCCGCCGCGGCCGGCGAGGCCCGCCAGCAGGACCTGCACGAGCACCAGCGCCACCACCGGCACCAGCAGCAGCCACGGTGCCGTGCCCAGGTGGTTCACCGACTCCGCGAGCATCGCTCCCCACTCCGGGGAAGGCGGCGGCGGTCCGAGCCCGATGAATCCCAGCGCCGCCACCGTGTTGACCAGGGCCGGCAGCCGCAGCACCGCCAGCTCCGCGCTGGCCGGGACCACCCGCGGCAGGATCGACCGCCACCAGATCCGCCCCGTGCCGGCGCCGACGGCGCGGTGCGCCGCGACCCACGGTTCGCTGCGCAGCGCGGTCGTCAGGGCATCGGTGTGCCGGGCGAACGGCAGCCAGGCCACCCCGACGAGCGCCAGCAGCAGCGTGCCCCGGCCCGGTCCGGCGACGAGGCTGGCGACCAGGGCCACCAGCAGCGGCGGCAGCGCGACGGCGACGTCGACGACCGCGCGCACCACGCGTGCGCCCCTCCCGGAGGACCACCCCGTGGCGCAGCCGACGAGCACGCCGACCGCGGCGGAGACGACCAGCGCCGCGACCGCCGTTCCCAGCGTCGCCGGGGCACCGTGCGCCAGCCGGGCCAGCACGTCGCGCCCCAGCTCGTCCGTGCCGAGCGGGAACCGCGCGCTCGGCGGTTGCAGCACCGCACCCATCCGCGTCCGCCACGGGTCGCGCAGCATGCCGGCGGTGGAGCAGAGAGCGAGCAGCGCGGCCAACACCGCCGGTCCGATCCAGCGCCTCATGCCTCGGCCTCCCGGGAACGCGGATCCACCAGCAGGCGCAGCCCGTCGGCGAGCGCGCCCACGGCCAGCGCGATCGCGGCGGCCACGAGCAGCCCTCCCTGGACCACGGGGACGTCCTGGGCCCGCACCGCGTCGACGAGCGTCCAGCCGAGACCGGGGATGTCGAAGACGACTTCGACGGCCGCGGTGCCGGCGATCATGCCCGCCGCGTTGTAGGTCGACACCGACAGGGCGCCGGGCAGCGCGGGGCGCGCCAGGTGCAGCAGGCGCACCCGCCACTCGCCCACCCCGCGGGAGCGCGCGGCGGTGAGGAAGGTGGCTTCGCGCAGCTGCCGGGCGTGCTCCCGCGTCGTCGCCGCCACCGGCGCGGCCAGCGAGGGCACGAGCGAGAGCACCGGCAGGGCCATGGAGGCCGGTCCGCTCCAGCCCGAGCTGGGCAGCAGGTGCCAGGTCACCGCGAACAGGGCGACGAGCAGCGGAGCGAGCGCGAACTCCGGCACCGCGGCCGCCATCCGGCTGCCGATCCGGACCATCCGGTCCACCGCCGACCCCGGGCGGTACCCGGCGACGAGGCCGGCGAGCACGCCGCCGAGCAGCGAGACCGCCAGCGCGGCGCACATGAGGCTCAGCGAGACCGGCAGCGCGCTCCCCAGGATTCCCGCCACCGGCGCACCGGACACCCAGGACGCCCCGAGGTCGCCGGTGAGCAGCCCGCCGAGGCGGTGGGCCACGCGCACCGGCAGCGGCTGGTCGAGGCCGAGGTCGGCGCGCAGCGCGGCGAGCACCTGCGGGTCGGGGCTCGCGTCGGAGTAGCGCTGCGCCAGCACGGTGCGCGCCGAGTCCACCCCGGTCAGCTCCGGCAGCAGCATGGCGACGACGGCCACGGCGGCCAGCACGACCGGTGCGACGGCCAGCCGCGTGAGCGCGGCGCCGCGCACCCCGGTATCCGTCACGACTGCGGGGTGCGTGCGCTCAGCAGGAAGAAGCCCGGCGCACTCGGGTACGGCGCGGTGTCGAACAGGTCCGTGCGGTCGGCGATGCCCTCGAAACCGGCCTGCGCGGCGAGCTCCGCGCAGGCCGCGAAGTCCAGTCCGCGGCCGAGCGGCAGCCCGCCGAGCTGCGGTGCGTAGCTGGCCGCGAACCGCTCCTGCACGCTGGGGTCGTTCTCCTCCGCCCGGCCCCAGAGCGCGTCCGTGACCAGCAGCAACCCACCCGGGCGGAGTCGGGTGCGCCAGGACCGCAGGGCCCGGGAGGGCTCCGGCAGCGTCCACAGCACGTTGCGGGTGACCACGGCGTCGAACGGGCCGGAGGGCGGCTCGTCGGCGGTGCCGACGAGCCAAGTCGCCGCCACGCCGTCGGCCGCGGCGTTCTCGCGGGCGACGGCGAGCATCCCGGGCGAGGCGTCCTGGCCGGTCACCCGGTGCCCCTCCGCCGCGAGCAGCCGCGCGAGGAAGCCCGTGCCGCAGCCGCTGTCCAGCACCCGGGCGCGCGGGCCAGCCGCTTCGGCGACGAGCGGGGCGATCCGCTCCCGCCACGCGGGGCGGGCGGGGTTCTGCCCCGGCTGCTGGTCGTAGCCGCTCCGGGCCCGCTCGTCCCAGTAGTCCACGATCGTGTCGACGGCGGCGGTCATGAGACGGAGACCTCCTCGGTGAGCAGTTCCTGTTCCAGCGGGTCGGCGGGGAGGCCGCGCACCCCGGCGCGGTGGGCGATCTGGGCCTGTTCGTGGAACAGCGGGATCCCGACCTGGTTCTCGGCGAGGACCGCGTCGGCTTCGCGGAACAGCTCCGCGCGCCGCGCGGGGTCGCTCACCGTGCGCAGGGCCTCGTTGATCCGCTCGAGTTCCGGAGCGCAGAAGTGGTCCAGGTTCAGCGAGCCGTCGCAGGTGAAGTCGCTGCGCAGGTAGCTGCTCGCGTCCGGCGTGTCGACGAGGTAGTTGCGCGAGTACACCAGCCCGTCGAGCTCGCCGGACAGCATCCGCTCCTCGAGCTCGGTGGAGGGCGCCTGCACGATGCGCACGTCGAAGCCGGCCTTCTTCAGCTGGTCGGCGACCGCCGTGGTCACGGCGGGCAGGTCGGGCCTCTCGGGGTAGGTGCCGATCGTCACCGAGGGGCGCTGCTGCCCGGTGGCCTCCGCGAGCATCCGGCGGGCCTGCTGCGGGGCGGCTCCGCCCGGTCGTTCTCCGCTGCTCCAGGGCACGGCGGGGCCGAAGTACCGCTGGGCGGGCACGCCGCGGCCGCGCAGCACGCCGTCGACGAGGGCCGGCCGGTCGACGGCGCGGGCGGCGGCGCGGCGCACGCGCTCGTCGGCGAAGGGCCCGCGCTGCGTGTTGACGTGCAGCGCGGTCGTGCGCGGCAGATCCACGGTGGACTCGCGCAGGTCCGGGTCCGCGGAGACCTCCTCGGCCTGCGAGACGGGCAGCTTGTCGATGACGTCGAACTCGCCGCTGCGCAGACCGTTGAGCCGCGCCGAGGGGTCTTCCACGAAGCGCACCTCCGCGCGGTCGAGCTCGGCCTTCGACCCGCGGTACTCGTCGAACCGGCGGAGCTCCACCGATTTCGCGCCGTGCACGGAGGTGATCTCGAAGGGGCCGGTGCCCACGCCGGCACCGACGTCGACCCCGTCGTTGCCCTGGAAGGCCGCGGGGGCGAGGATCGCCGCGTTCGGCCCGCCCAGGCGCAGGGGCAGGATCGGGTCGGGGACCTCGGTGCGCACGACGAGGGTGCGCGGTCCGGCGGCTTCGGCGCCGCTGACGATGCCGCGCATCGTGCGGGGAGGCGTGCTGGCGTGCGCGACGTTGTTCAGCGACCGCGCCGCGGCCTGGGCGGTGAGCGGTTCACCGGAGTGGAAGCGCACTCCCCCGGCGAGCGTGAAGCGCCACTCCCGCTCGCCGCTGCGCTGCCAGGATTCCGCCAGCTCGGGGTGCGCTCGACCGCGCAGGTCGACCTCGGTGAGCGATTCGGTCACGCCCAGCTGCGTGAGCAGGATCGCGTCGTCCGAGGCGGGGGACCACCCGGAGCGCGGCGGGATGCCGATGGCCGCGTGCAGCGCGTTGCCCTCGCCGCCGGCACCGGTGAACCCGCATCCGGCCAGCAGGGCCGTGACGAGCGCCAGCGTCGGCAGCCCGACCCGGCGTCGCAGGCAGTGCAACTGCCACCTCCTTGCAATAACTCGACCCGGGGATTCTGGCACAACACGAGCGGTGCGCGGACGCGAACGCGTGCGTGATCACAGCGGGCGGGAGCGGACGGCCCAATCGGCTGGGCCGGGCGCGGCGCCGGCTCCTCCTCCCCGGCGACGCGGGATCGCGGGTGCGCGGAAATTCGCGCAAAAACGATCACAACGAGCGGCGTGATCAGTACTCTGCGGCACCACCGTCACGAGGAGGTGCCGTGTCGAACGAGAGGCAGCCCCGCAGCAACGACCGCGACGTGGTCGCCGCATTCCGCGGGCACTGGTTGCGGTTCAAGCGCCGCAAACAGATCCGGGACCACCCGGTCATCCACCTCATCAACCCGTGGGACGAGGACACGCAGCTGGTCGAGAGCATCGCGGAGGAGCTCAGCACCAAGAAGATCCCGCACACAACGCTCACCTCGGACGCGGAGATCGCCGAAGACGCCGGGGATACCACGGCGCAACTCCGGGAGGCGCTCGACGAGGCCACGAGGACCTTCAAAGATGGGGCAGCCACGGAACGCATCGGACCGCTGCGCTTCCCGCGCTTCCACTTCCTCAACTACCTGCTGAAGCAGAACCCCGTCGAGCGCCACTCCCTCACGGGCTACGTGATCCGCGAGCACGAGACGCGCGGACTGCTCTCTCCCAGAACCCACGCCCAGAACAGTCACGACCAATCCCAGCAGGGGCAATCGGACTCCTCCGCGAAGGACTCGCTCCGGCACACGTGGCAGGGCCTGCTCGAGACGCGCCCGCTCTCCGCGATCGCGAGCCTCGTGCTCGTGGTCGGGTTCGGGTACATAGGCCTGCGGCTCTTCCACCGCGTGCTGCGGTGGATCATGCGTCAGCCCTACCTCGCTCCTCGGCAGAACGGCAACATGCACAAGCTGGTGCAGCGCCTGCTCGTCTCCCAGCACGAGGACCCCACCCAAGTGCGCAAGTTCCTCGTGCACGCCTTCCTCGAGGACCTCGCGGAGAACTACACGCGCCGGCTGAAGTGGCTGCCGAAGGACAGCTACCCGGTCCTGCTCGTCAGGAACGCGCATGAGGGGTCGCTCGGCGCGCTGCTCATCCGCCTCATCAACGACGTCCGCAACGGAACCGGAGCATCCGACCCGCTGCTGGTGATCGCCACCGGCCGGGAACCGCTCAACCAAGCCGAAACGCCCGAGGAGTCCCCTGACTCGCTCGAGACGTGGAACAACCGGCTCAAACAGGCACGCCGGCGCCGCTCCCCCGTCGCCTGGTACTTACCGCTGCAGACGGCCGACGTCCGGCAAAACCCCGATCTCCTATCGCGCAAGTCCGCCTCGCGCGGGCGGGAACTGCGCCATTCGCGGCTCTTCCGCGCGGTTCCCGTGCTGACCGTGTTCGCCCTCGTCGTCTCGCTCGGGGTCACCGAGTACGCGCTGAAGGAGCAGCACTGCGGGCGGTGGTGGCCGTGGTCCGACCGCACCGATGTCCGCGTGCTCGATGGCGAATGCGTCGGCTACTCCGCGGGCGAGCACGTGTTCACCGACGCCGACTCCGAGAAACCGGACCTGGTCGCGGACCTCGCGCGGGCCCAGCGCCGCGTCTTCGCCAACAACGCGGACGTGAACGAACGGGCGGCGAACACCGACATGCCCACCTACACCGTGGTCTACCTCGGCATCTTCACCGCCGACCCCGGTCAGGCCTCCTCCCTCGCGGGCACCGCCGAGGAGCTGCGGGGACTCGCTGCTGCCCAGGAGCAGATGCTCGAGTACGGCAGCGCCGTCCGCGTCCACCTCGCCAACGGGGGATCCACCATGGGGCACGCCGGTCAGGCCGCCGAGGACATCGTCGAGCGAGCCGAGCAGGACCCCTCCCTCGTCGCCGTCGCCGGCATGGGCGGCAGCTGGGGCAATACCCGGACCGCCATCCACCGCCTCGGCCGCGCGGGGCTGCCGATGATCGGGACGACCACTTCCGCGGAGGCGCTCGCGCAGAACAGCGAGCTGTTCCACCAGATCCCGCCGGGGAACCGGCGCGAGGCCGAGGTCGTCGCGCACTACCTCAGCGGGAAACCGGACGCGCCGGAGCACGTCCAGATCTACCACAGCGCCGCCGACGCGGATCCGTCCAACCTGGACCTCTACAGCGAGGACCTCGCGGTCAAGACGAAGCAGGCGCTCGAGCGCCGCGGCATCCGCGCCACGCTCGTCGACGAGAAGCCCATCGTGCAGAGCAACATCGACTGCAACGCCGCGTTGTTCTACGCCGACCGGTCGGCGGGGCTCGACCACTTCCTGTACTCCGTGCAGAACGCGTGCGAAGCGGACTCGTTCCCGCACCTGCTCGCCAGCGACGACACCTCGAAGTACGTCCTCGGCGAAGAGCTGTCGAAGTACCGCGAGATCACGCTCGACTACGTCTCGTTCGTCGGCCCGCCCACGCCCAACGGCGCCGACGGGCCGCAGGTGGACTCCGCGGAGCAGCGGGCCTACCTCGCCTACGACGCGGTCTACCTCGTCCACCACGCGGTGAACACCGTCCTGGCCGGCCAGAACCCCGGTAGCAACGGCACGGGCGCCCCCACCGAACCCATCGGTCCGGCGACGGTGTGGCGCGGCTTGGCGGAAGTGGACCTGAACAACGTGCTCTACGGCAGCAGCGGCGATCTCGCCTACTGGCAGCCGAGCGGTTCCGGCGGCGGTGTCCACCGGCAGATCCCGGTGGACGGCACCATCGCCATCCGCCGCATCACCGCGCAGGAGCACGGCACCACGCAGCCGCAGGACCTCCTCGTCTGCAGATTGGTCGGCGCTGACCCCGACTGCCCGACCGCCCTGGGGCGGTGATCCCGGCGCGGCCGGCGAACGCCGCAGCAGCCTGCGTCGGCTCCGCCGCGCCACCGCGCCGGCGCTGCGAGGTCGCGGCGCCGGGGCGGTGGCAGCGCTTGCCGCAGGAGCGGTCGGGCCGCGGCCGTGCTCAGCCGGGGACGGTGCGCTGGGCCGGTTCCGCACCGGTGGGCTCCGCCGGTTCCCAGACCTGGACGCCCCGCACATCGGGCAGGCGGTCGCGGGTGAACACCGGATCGAGACCCTGCCTGCGCTGCTGCACGTAGTCGTCGAGCAGCTTGAACAGGACCCCGCTCAGCGGGGCGATCGCGGCGAGGTTGACCAGCGCCATCACGCCCATCGAGGTGTCGATGAGGCTCCAGACGAGTTCCGCCGAGCCGATGCCGCCGAGGAAGACCGCGAGCATCACCGTCACCCGGAAGCCGGTGAGCACGCGCTTGCTCCGGGTCAGGAAGCCGACGTTGGCCTCACCGTAGTAGTAGTTGCCGAGCACCGTGGTGAACGCCACGAGGAACAGGATCCCCGCCAGCAGGTGCACCGCCCAGCCGCCCAGGGCGGTCTCCAGGCTCGCCTGCGTCATCGCGGCACCGCTGTGGTCGCCGTAGGTCGGGTCGCCGAGCAGGATGATCATCGCGGTGACCGAGCAGACCAGCAGGGTGTCGATGTAGACGCCGAGGCTCTGCACCAGCCCCTGCTTGACCGGGTGGCTCACCGATGCCGAAGCGCCCGCGTTCGGAGCGGAGCCGAGGCCGGCCTCGTTGGAGAACATGCCGCGCCGCACGCCCTCGACGAGCGCCGCGCCGATCCCGCCGGAGACGACCTCGCGGAAACCGAAGGCATTGGCGAAGATCTGCTCGAACACGCCCGGAACGTGTTCGATGTTGAGCGCCACGATGACCAGCCCGAGCAGGATGTAGATCAGCGCCATGAACGGCACGAGGAGTTGCGCCACGTGCGCGATGCGCCGCACACCGCCGAAGATCACCAGGCCCACGAGCGCGGCCAGCACCACCGCCAGGACCGGGCTCAGCCAGCCGACGTCGAGACCGATGTCGGTGAAGGACGTTCCCACCGCCTCCACGATGGTGTTGCTCTGCAGGGCGTTGTTGATGAGCCCGAAGGTGATCGTGATGACCACGGCGAACAGCACGGCCATCCACCGCGACCGCAGCCCGTGCAGGATGTAGTACGCGGGTCCACCGCGGTATCCCGTGCTGATGCGCTCCTTGTACAGCTGGGCCAGTGTGGACTCGACGAAACTCGTGGCGCCGACGAGCATGCCCATCAGCCACATCCAGAACACGGCACCGGGCCCGCCGATGGCGATCGCCGTGGCCACGCCCGCGATGTTGCCGGTGCCGATGCGCGCGGCCGCCGAGATGGCGAAGGCCTGGAACGAGGAAACCGCCTTCCCGCCGTCCTCCGCCGTTTCGGCCGAGCCGAACACGGAGCGGACCATCTCGGGAATCATCCGGAACTGCACTCCGCGGGAACGCACCGTGAAGTACAGGCTCAGCAGCGCCAGGACCGGAATGATGAGGTAGAGCCAGAAGGCGTCGTTGAACGCCGTGATCGCCCCTTGGAGCGTTTCCACCGAAGATCTCCTCCCTGCACGGACGCGGCGCTCGTGGCACCACGCGTGTCGGGCGTCGTGCGCCGCGGGGTCTCCGCGGCGGTTCGACAGCGGCCAGTCGGCCAGCACCGGCCGACGCCGCGAACGGCACGGGGCGACCGGCGGCCGAATTGGCTCACCACCGTAACCCGTCAGAGCGATGATTCGAAGGGTGATTCCGAAATTTCCGCGACACAGCGGTGAATGCGCCGGGCATCAGCTCTTCGGAGGCCCGTTTCCCGGCCGCGGACACCGCGCCGGACGCGAGAACGCCCGCGGGTGCGCGGATCCGCAGCGCCGATCACGAGAACCCCTGCGGATCCGGGCTTTCCCGATCCGAATCGAACGCAGCGGAGCACAACGGTCACATGCCGTCGAACTGCGCCGCCGGAGTGCACACGTCTGCACGCACCGTGTTCGCAGCTCGTCCCGAGGCGGCAGCGTCGATGTACCACCTGGGCAACGGGACCCGCGCACGACGACCCGACGAAGCCCTACTGGCCGAGGACCGGGCGCAGGAACCTGCCGGTGTGGCTCTCCTCCACCTCGGCCACGTCCTCCGGAGTGCCCTCGGCGACGACGCCCCCGCCGGCAGCACCGCCCTCGGGGCCGAGGTCGAGGATCCAGTCGGCCGTTTTGAGGATGTCGAGGTTGTGCTCGATGACGATGACCGTGTTGCCCTTCTCCACGAGGCCGTGCACGACACCGAGCAACTTGCGGATGTCCTCGAAGTGCAACCCGGTGGTGGGTTCGTCCAGGATGTACACGGTCTGGCCGGTCGAGCGCTTCTGCAGTTCGCTGGCGAGCTTGACGCGCTGGGCCTCACCGCCGGAGAGGGTGGGGGCGGGCTGCCCCAGCCGCACGTACCCCAGCCCCACGTCCACGAGGGTCTGCAGGTACCGGTGCACGGCGGTGATCGGCTCGAAGAACTCAGCGGCCTCCTCGATCGGCATGTCCAGCACTTCCGCGATGGACTTGCCCTTGTAGTGCACCTCGAGGGTCTCCCGGTTGTACCGGGCCCCCTTGCACACCTCGCAGGGCACGAACACGTCGGGCAGGAAGTTCATCTCGATCTTGAGCGTGCCCTCGCCCGCGCACGCCTCGCACCGGCCGCCCTTGACGTTGAAGGAGAACCGGCCCGGCTGGTACCCGCGGACCTTGGCCTCCGTGGTCGCCGCGAACAGCTTCCGGATGCGGTCGAACACGCCGGTGTAGGTGGCCGGGTTGGACCGCGGGGTGCGCCCGATCGGCGACTGGTCCACCTGCACCAGCTTGTCGACGTGCTCCAGCCCCCTGATCCGCGTGTGCCGCCCGGGGACCTGGCGGGCCCCGTTGAGCTTGTTGGCCAGCGCCGCGGCCATCACGTCGTTGACCAGTGTGGACTTGCCCGATCCGGAGACGCCGGTCACACCGATGAACGTGCCCAGGGGGAAGGAGACGTCGAGCTTGCGGAGGTTGTTCTCCCGCGCGCCCACCACGGTGAGCTGCTTCTTCTTGTCCCGCGGCCGGCGCAGCTCGGGAACGGGGATCTCCTTGCGCCGCGTCAGGTAGTCGGCCGTCAGCGAGCCCTCCTCGTCCAGGAGCTCCTTGACGGGGCCGCTGTGGACCACCTGGCCACCGTGCTCGCCCGCACCCGGGCCGATGTCGACGACCCAGTCGGCGCTGCGGACGGTGTCCTCGTCGTGCTCGACGACGATGAGCGTGTTGCCCAGGTCCCGCAGCCGGGACAGGGTTTCGAGCAGCCGGTGGTTGTCGCGCTGGTGCAGCCCGATCGAGGGCTCGTCGAGCACGTAGAGCACCCCGACCAGTCCCGAACCGATCTGCGTGGCCAACCGGATGCGCTGGGCCTCACCGCCGGAGAGCGTGCCCGCGGCGCGGTCCAGGGTCAGGTAGTCCAGGCCGACGTCGAGCAGGAACCCCAGGCGCGCCTGCATCTCCTTGAGCACCCGGCCGGCGATCATCTGCTCGCGCTCGCCCAGCACCATCCCGCGCAGGAACCGGGAGCACTCCTGCACGCTCAGGTTGGCCACCTGCGCGATCGACAGCTGCCCGTACTCGGCCCCCTCCAGCGTCACCGCGAGGATCTCGGGCTTGAGCCGGGCGCCGTCGCAGGAGGGGCAGGGCACGTCGCGCATGTAGCCCTCCCACTTCTCCCGCGCGTAGTCCGACTCGGTCTGCTCGAGCCGCCGCTCCAGGAACGGGATCACGCCTTCGAACGAGGCGTAGTACGAGCGCGTGCGGCCGTAGCGGTTGCGGTAGCGCACGTGCACCTGCTCGTTGCTTCCGTGCAGCACCGCCTTCTTGGCCTTCGTGGGCAGCTGCCGCCACGGTGCGTCCATCCGGAAGCCGATCGCCTCCGACAGCCCCTTGAGCAGCCGGGTGAAGTACTCGGCGGGAGGGCCGCTGGCCCACGGCGCGACCGCGCCCTCCTCCAGGGAGAGGTCCTCGTCGGGCACGACCAGCTCCGGGTCCACCTCCTTGCGGAAGCCCAGGCCGGCGCAGTCCGGGCACGCGCCGTACGGGGAGTTGAACGAGAACGAGCGGGGTTCCAGCTCGTCCACCCCGAGCTCGTGGCCGTTCGGGCAGGCGAGGTGCTCGGAGAACCGGCGCTCGCGCGCCGCGTCGCCCTCGTCGGCGTCGACGAACTCGAGCACGACCAGACCGTCGGCCAGGCGCAGCGCCGTCTCGACCGAGTCGGTCATGCGCTGCTTCGCCCCTGCCTTGACGGTGAGCCGGTCGACGACCACCGCGATGTCGTGCTTCTCCTGCTTCTTCAGCTTCGGCGGTTCGTCGAGCGAGTGGATCTGCCCGTCGACGCGCACGCGCGCGTACCCGCCGGTGCGCAGCTGCTCGAACAGGTCGACGTACTCGCCCTTGCGTCCGCGCACCACCGGCGCCAGCACCTGGAAGCGGGTGCGCTCCGGCATGCCGAGCACCTGGTCGACGATCTGCTGCGGCGTCTGCTTGCTGATCACCTCGCCGCAGGTGGGGCAGTGCGGCGTGCCGGCGCGGGCGAAGAGCAGGCGCAGGTAGTCGTAGACCTCGGTGATCGTGCCCACCGTCGACCGGGGGTTGTGGCTGGTCGACTTCTGGTCGATCGACACGGCCGGGGACAGGCCCTCGATGAACTCCACGTCGGGCTTGTCCATCTGGCCGAGGAACTGCCGCGCGTAGGCGGACAGCGATTCGACGTAGCGGCGCTGCCCCTCGGCGAAGATCGTGTCGAACGCCAGGCTGGACTTTCCGGACCCGGACAGCCCGGTGAACACGATCAGGCTGTCCCGGGGCAGATCGACGTCGACCCCGCGCAGGTTGTGTTCCCGAGCGCCGCGGACAACAAGGCGGTCAGCCACTGTGATCCTTTCGCCGAAATCCTGTCGTTGGCGAGCCGCGCGGCCGGGGCCGCACCGCACCGGCCACCTGCCGGCGGTCAGCCGGTCCCGCAGCGAACCGGACGGCCGTCGTCGCCTGCGCGAACCATGCCCCGCGCGGACCATGCTAGGGGGCGCCCCCGACAGTCCCCGCTGTCGGCCCGCCCGCGAGCGGACGGGGACGGAGGCCCCGCGCGCGTGCCAGGCCCGACGATACGCTTCCGCGCAGCGGAGCCGACACGCACCGTGACGCGCCCCGCGCGCAGCACCGCCCCGCCCGAATCCCGCCGGTGTGAACCGGACCTCACGGCCGGATAGGCTCCGGGCGTGCAGGTTCGAGAGGATTACGACGGACACGTGCAGCCGGGCGGAGACCCGGCTCGCCACCAGCTCACCGACCTGAGCATCACCAAGATCTCGGTCGGGCCGATGGACAACAACGCCTACCTGCTGGTGTGCCGCAACACCGGCGACGCCCTGCTGATCGACGCGGCCAACGACTCGGAGCGGCTGGTCGACCTGCTCGGGCACGACGACGAACGACCGCGGCTGCGCACGATCGCCACCACGCACCAGCACGGCGATCACTGGCAGGCGCTGCCCGCGGTGTCCGGGCAGACGGGCTCCTACACGGCGGCCCACCCGGACGACGCCGCGGGGCTGCCGGTCCCGCCGGACCACCTGGTGGAGCACGGGGACGTGCTCAGCGTGGGCGACTGCCAGCTGGAGGTCATCCACCTCCGCGGGCACACGCCGGGGTCGATCGCGCTGCTGTACCGGGATCCGCACGGGCACCCGCACCTGTTCACCGGCGATTCCCTGTTCCCCGGCGGGGTCGGCAAGACCACCTCGCCGGAGAACTTCGCGTCGCTGCTCGGCGACGTGCAGGACCGCGTCTTCGCGGTCCTGCCGGACGAGACGTGGTTCTACCCGGGCCACGGCGACGACTCCACCCTCGGGGCCGAGCGCCCCAAACTGCCCGAGTGGCGCGAACGAGGCTGGTGACGCCCCCGCCGGCACGCGTCCGGCAGCGGTGGCCGCTGCCGGGCGCGTGATGCCGCGGAAGATCGCGCCGCGCAGCAGCGGCCGGCGGCGCAACTCCTCCCCGCGCTCATGCGTCACACGAACGTGTCACCGTTGCGGTATCGGGGGCACGAGAGCATGACGCGCGAGGGAGTGAGTCGATGAGGATCAGGAAGAGCTCCGCCCTGGGGCTGAGCGCGCTCGTCGCGGGTGGCCTGCTCGGCGGTGCCGTGACCGCGCAGGCCACCGGCGGCAGCCCGAGCCCCTGCGAGCCCTCCGCCCGGGCCTGCGTCGACCTGGCCACGCAACAGGCGTGGTTGCAGCAGGACGGCAGCACCACCTACGGCCCCGTGCCGCTGACCTCCGGCAAGCCCGGCGCGGAGACCCCGCCGGGGACGTTCCGGGTGCAGTGGAAGGACGCCGACCACCACAGCGGCGAGTTCGACGCCCCGATGCCGAACTCGGTGTTCTTCACCACGACCGGCATCGCGTTCCACGAGGGCAGCCTGCAGGAGCGGTCGAACGGCTGCCTCCACCTGTCCACCACCGCTTCCCAGCGGTTCTTCGACGGGCTGCAACCCGGCGACGAGGTCCAGGTCCTCCCGCAGGACCGCCTCTGACCAGCCGCCGAATCCCGGGGTGCGGACGTTCCCGGGGAACCTCCGCACCCCGGGATTTCGTCACGGGGTGACGCCGGTGAACACGGTCACCCGCTCCTCGGTGAGATCGGTCATGGCCGCGTGCACGCCCTCGCGGCCGGTCCCCGACTCCTTGACCCCTCCGTAGGGCATCTGGTCGGCGCGGAAGCTCGGCACATCGCCCACGATCACCCCGCCGACCTCCAATTCCGCCGAAGCGCGGAAGGCCAGGTTCAGGTCGTTGGTGAACACCCCGGCCTGCAGGCCGTAGCGGGAGTCGTTGACCCGCTCGAAGGCCTCGTCCGGCGAGTCCACCGGGCTGACCACGAGCACCGGGCCGAACACCTCCTCGCAGGACACGCGGGCGTTCTCGGGCACGTCGACGAGCACCGTCGGCGCATAGGTCGCCCCGGTGCGCTCGCCCCCGGTGACCACGCGCGCCCCGGAGTCCACCGCCTCGGCCACCCACTGCTCGACCCGAGCGGCGGCCTCCTCGTTGATCAGCGGACCCACCCGGGTCGCCTCGTCGGCCGGATCACCCGTGCCGAGCTGCTCGACCTTGCCGGCGATCCGGGACAGCAGCTCGTCGTACGCGGAGCGCTCGGCGTAGACGCGCTGCACGCCGATGCAGGACTGCCCCGCCTGGTACATCGCGAAGGTGGCGATGCGGTCGGCGGCGCGGTCGAGGTCGGGGCAGTCGGCCGCGACGATCGCGGCCGCGTTGCCACCCAGCTCCAGCGTGACGTGCTTGCGCGGGGCCGCGTCCCGGATCGACCAGCCGACCGGCCCGGAACCGGTGAACGACACGACCGGCAGCCGCGGGTCGGCGACGAGTTCCGGCGCCTTGGCGTCGGTGGTGGTCAGCACCGACCACGCCCCCGCGGGCAGATCGGTCTCGGCGAGGATCTCGCCGAGCAGCAGCGATGACAGCGGCGTCTTCGGAGCCGGCTTCAGCACCATCGGTGCGCCGACGGCCAGCGCGGGCGCGACCTTGTGCGCCACGAGGTTCAGCGGGAAGTTGAACGGCGCGATGCCCAGCACGGGACCGCGCGGCACTCGCCGCACCCAGGCCATGCGGCCGTCCGCCGACGCGTCGGTGTCCAGCCGCTGCACCTCGCCCGACCAGCGGCGGGCCTCCTCCGCCGCCCAGCGGAACGTCGACGCGGCGCGCCCGACCTCGGCGCGGGACCAGCTGATCGGCTTGCCGTTCTCCGCGGTGATCAGCTGCGCGAACTCCTCGGCCCGCTCCGCGATCCGGCGGTGCACGTGGTCCAGCGCGGACGCGCGGACGCGCGCCGGGAGGGCGGCGAACTCGTGCCGCACCCCCTCCGCCGCGGCCACTGCCTTGTCCACGTCGGTGTCGTCGGCGTAGCAGACGGCGGCCACGAGCGATCCGTCGTAGGGATGGCGCACCTCGAACGACGCGTCGGTGGTCACCCGCTCCCCGGCGACCCAGTATCCGGTGACCGGTGGCATCGGTTCCTCCTGTCTCACGGTGTCGTGCCGACCGTATGCGCTCACCACCGCACCTCGGCATCGCCGATCCGGACAGCGCTCCCGGCGCGATTGGACAGATCGGCACGCGGTGCGGGGTCAGTCCAAGCTGTGCATCACGTGCTTGACCCGGGTGTAGTCGTCGAAGCCGTACTGGGAGAGGTCCTTGCCGTAGCCGGAGTGCTTGAACCCGCCGTGCGGCATCTCCGCCACCAGCACCATGTGCGTGTTCACCCACACGCACCCGAAGTCCAGCGCGGCCGTCGCGCGCTGCGCCCGCGCGTGGTCGCGGGTCCACACGCTGGAGGCGAGCGCGTAGTCGACCCCGTTGGCCATCCGCAGGGCCTCGTCCTCGGTGCGGAAGCGCTGCAGCGTGAGCACCGGACCGAAGATCTCCTCCTGCACCGCCTCGTCGTCCTGGTTCACCCCGTCGACGAGGGTCGGTGCGAAGAAGCAGCCCTCCTCGCCCACGCGGTGCCCGCCCGCGAGGACCCGCGCGTGCGCGGGAAGCCGCTGGACCACCTCCTGCACGCGCCGCAGCTGCCCCTCGTTGTTCAGCGGTCCGCACGCGGCGTCCACATCGGAGGGCGGTCCGCACCGGCGCTCGCGCACCCGCTCGGCCAGCATCGCCGTGAACCGCTCGGCGACCGAGTCGGCCACCAGCACCCGGGTGGCCGCGGTGCAGTCCTGCCCGGCGTTGAACGTCCCCGCGTCGGCGATCCCGTCCGCGGCCGCCTGCAGGTCCGCGTCCTCGAACACCACGGCCGGCGCCTTGCCGCCCAGTTCCAGGTGGACGCGCTTCAGGTCGGTGGCCGCGGCTTCGGCCACCTGGCGCCCGGCCCGCGTGGAACCGGTGATCGCCACCATCCGCGAGGCCGGGTGGGTCGTCACGAGCCGACCGGTCTCCCGGTCGCCGCAGACCACGTTGAGCACGCCCGGACCGAGCGCGTCGGCGGCCAGCTCACCGAGCAGCGCGGCGCTGACCGGGGTCGTGTCGGCGGGTTTGAGCACCACGGTGTTGCCCGCAGCGACGGCGGGGGCGATCTTCCACACCGCCATCATGAGCGGGTAGTTCCACGGGGCCACCTGCCCGATCACGCCGACCGGCTCGCGACGCACGTACGAGGTGTGCCCCGGGGCGTACTCGGCGGCCGCCGCGCCTTCGAGCGTCCGCGCCGCCCCGGCGAAGAACCGGATCTGGTCGACGGAGGCCTCGACCTCCTCGCTGCGCGCGGCGGCGACCGGTTTGCCGGTGTTCTCCACCTCGGCGGCGACGAACTCCTCGGTGCGGCGTTCCAGCTCGTCGGCCAGCCGCAGCAGGGCGCGCTGCCGGTGCGCCGGCGTCGTCGCGCGCCACTGCTCGAACGCCCGCCCGGCCGCGCGGTAGGCGGCGTCCACGTCCGCCGCGGCGGAGACCGGTGCGCTCGCGAAGGTCTTTCCGGTGCAGGGGTCGACCAGTTCGCCGGTGACGCCGCTTTCGGCGTCCACCCGTTCCCCGTCGATGATGTTGCGGACGTGGCGCATCAGTGGCCTCCGGGAAGGATGCTCAGCATGTCGTAGATGACGTGCGCGGCGGCGATTCCGGTGATCTCGGCGTGGTCGTAGGCCGGGGCCACTTCCACGAGGTCGGCTCCCACCACGTTCAGGTCGGACAGCCCGCGCACGATCTCCAGCAGTTCCCGGCTGGACAGCCCACCGGCCTCCGGGGTTCCGGTGCCGGGCGCGAACGCCGGGTCGAGCACGTCGATGTCGATCGACAGGTAGATCGGCCGGGTGCCGAGCCGGGTGCGGATGCGGTCGATGATCGTGTCCACCGGCGTGCGGGCGAACTCGCGGCTGTGCACCGCGGCGAAGCCGAGGCGTTCGCTCTCGTCGAGGTCCAGCTTGGAGTACAGCGGTCCGCGCAGGCCGACGTGCATCGAGTGCTCGAAGTCGACCAGTCCCTCCTCGGAGGCCCGGCGGAACGGGGTGCCGTGCGTGTACGGCGCGCCGAAGTAGGTGTCCCAGGTGTCGAGGTGGGCGTCGAAGTGCAGCACGGCGACCGGACCGTGCCGCTCGTGCTGCACCCGCAGCAGCGGCAGCGCGATCGTGTGGTCCCCGCCGACGGTCACGAGCGTGCGCCGCGTGCCGGACAGCTCCCGCGCGGTGGACTCGATCGTGCCGATGGCCTCGGTGATGTCGAACGGGTTCACCCCGAAGTCGCCGGCGTCGGCGACCTGGCGCCGGGCGAACGGCTCGTCGCCGGTGGCCGGGTTGTACGGCCGCAGCAACCGGGAGCTCTGCCGCACGTGGTTGGGGCCGAAGCGGGCCCCGGGGCGGTAGCTGACCCCGGTGTCGAACGGCACGCCCCACAGCAGCAGGTCGGCGTCGGGCACCTCGGCGTACCGGGGCAGCCGGGCGAACGTCGTGTCACCCCCGTAGCGCGGGATGCGCGTGGAATCGACCGGTCCGATCGGGTCGTTCATGTGCTCCTCCACCTAGAAAACGGTCTCCAACCTGGAAAGCGGTCCCAGCGGTGCGCGGGTTCACGGAGCGCTGCGGATCTCCTCGGCCGCGCGCTTGCCGGACTCGATCGCGCCGTCGATGAAGGCGCGCCAGCGGCGGGCGGTGTGCGAGCCGCCGAAGTGCACCCGCCCCTCCGGCTCTCCCACGGCGGTTTCGTACGCGGCGAACTGCCCCGCGCGGAAAGTGGCCCAGGTCCCCTTCGAGTACGGGTCGTGGACCCAGTCGTGCGCCCGCGCGTCGAGCACCTCCGCCTCCGGGGCGAACTCCCGCACGGCGCGCTGCACGTCGGCGAGGTCCGCGGGATCGACGCGGTCGTGCTCCGGGGCGAAGCACACCAGCACCACACCGCTGCCGGTGGTCTTCATCGCGCCGACGTAGTCGAAGGACGTGCCCCACCCGAATCCGCTGATGTCCTCGGGGACGTTGCGGGCCAGCGCCCAGACCTTCTGCCCCTGCCCAGCGTGGTTCTCCCGCGAGATCGCGCTCTTCTCCGGCGACAGCGCGGGGACGAACTCGATGTCCTGCCACACGCCGACCGGCGTGGTGACCAGGGCGCGCTCGGCGCGCACGCTGCCCTCCCGGGAAGTGACCACCACACCGGTGCCATCGGACTCGACGCGCTGGACCGGGGTGGACAGGCGGAGCGCGGCGCGGCTGTCGTCCAGGATCGCCCGCGCCAGCGACGCGGTCCCGTCGACGAACGTGTACCCGAGCACGCTGGCCTGGACCATGCCCCACAAGGACGCGTCCATGGACGCGCACCAGCGGATGACGTCCAGCGCCGAACCGGTGCGCTCGCTGGCGTTGGCGCAACCGCAGAACCACGAGATCATCAGTTCCCTGGCGTTGCCGGTCAGCCCGGCCTCGGTGGCCCACTGCTCGATCGGCACGTCCAGGTCGGCGAGGTCCTGTTCGGACAGCGGCCGCAGCGGGTCGATGCGGCCGGCGGCCTCGACCAGCGCGGAGACGGCGCGCTCCAGCGCCGGGTACTCCTCGGCCCGCACGGGCAGCAGGGTGTCCAGCACCTCCCCGCGGTCCGACCACGTCATCCGCGCCGGGAGCTCGCTGTCCTCGACGGCGATCCCGTAGCGGCGCGCTTCCTGCCACACGTGGGTCTGCTGCGGCACGATCCAGGTACCGCCCATCTCCAGCCCGGCGCCGTCGAGCTCCGCGGGCTTGTACCACGTGGAGCCGCCGATGCGGTCGCGCGCTTCCAGGACCAGCACGCTGTGACCGGACTCGCCGAGCTCCCGCGCTGCCGTCAACCCGGAGAACCCCGCTCCGATGACGACGACGTCGTAGTGTTCCATGTTCTCCTGACTCCTCATGTGCTCTCGCCCGCTCTCCCGGCGGACGAGGATGTGTGTGACTACCGATGTCGGGGTCCTGGAGCGGGGCGGCGCTGGAGGTTCCCCACCCGACCACGACGCCGGCCGATCCGCGGCCCCCTAAACGTGCGCGGTCTGCCGAACCGGCCGGGCGGACTGCTGCTCCCGCGGGGGCCGGGGGTGCGGTCGGCCGAGGGTGAGCGCTCCGAACGCCGCCGCGGTGACGGTGGCGGCGACGAGGAAGCTCACGTCGATGCCGCCGGTCAGCCGCAGCAGCGGACCCGTGTACAGGGCGGTGTCCACGGACAGCAGGCCCGCCGCGGAGCCGATCGCCCAGGCGAGCACGGCGCGGGGGTTCCAGCCGGCCGCGTACCAGTAGAGCCCGCCGGTGGCACGTCGGTTGTACACCTGCAGCGACTCGGAATCGTAGTCGCCCCGGCAGCGCGCGAACCCGAACAGCGTGACCACGGCCCACGGGGTGCCGACAGCGGTGAGCAGCAGCACGAACGCGGTCACCGCGTTCTGCGCGTCCCAGACGAAGTAGCCGAGGAACACCAGGACCGTCGACAGCGCGGACACCAACGTCGTAGCCACGACGCGGGACAGCGGGGGAACGATCGCGTCCAGGTCCAGCCCCATGCTGTAGATGAGCACCCCGGCGTTGCCGACGGTCCCGAACAACCCGCTGAGCAGCAGCGGCGGCAGGAACCACAGGGGCGCGGCAGCGACCAGCGGACCGACGTAGTCACCGGCGGCGCCGGAGGCGAACGCGGTGAACGTGCCGAACAGCTGCGGAGTCAGCAGTCCCAGGGCCATTCCGAGGCACAGGCTGCCGCAAACCCGCGCGGAGGAGTAGCGGCGCGGCGACACGTACCGGCTGTAATCGCCGAGCAGCGTGATGAACGCCATCGGCCCGCTCAGCCCCGCGGCCACTGCGGACAGCGCCCAGGTGCGCCAGAACGTCCCCAGCAGGTACCCGTCGGTGACCGGACCGGTCTGGAACTTCCCCGCGTAGGCGAGCAGCCCGAGCAGCATGAGCACCACGGTCCCCGCGGCGACCCACTTGCTCATCCGGGTCAGCAGCTGGTAGCCGAAGATCGCCGCGAGCACCGACAGCACGGCCAGCACCGAGTACACCGCGCCGAAGGCGATCCCGTTGTCCGGCAGGCCGAGGATCCTGTGCAGCGGCCCGACCACGGCCGCACCCCCGGTCCACACGGTCAGCGCGGCGTAGCCGAGCGACAGCAGCAGACCGATGACCGAACCGACGAGCCGTCCCCGCACGCCGAACGTCGCTCCACTGCTCGTCGACAGGTTCGTCCCGGTGTGCAGCGAGATCAACCCCAGCGGGGCGACGAGCACGATGCCCAGCACCGTGCCGCAGAGCATGGACCCGACGGCCGCCCAGAACCCCAGGCCGAACGAGGCGGGCAACCACCCGAAGATCACCACGCCCAGGCACATGTTGGACCCGAGCAGGATCCCGACGATGTCCCGCGGACGCCCCGTGCGGTCGCCCTCCGGAATCGTGTCCACACCGTGCGTTTCGATGCCGACGCGTTCGGCCGACGCCGTGCGTTCTGCCATGCGGTGGTTCCTGTTCCTGACGGGTGCGCGTGCTGCTGGGCCGCGCGCCGAGCGGCGCCCCGCCATCGTGCGGTGCGTCACTCCCGGGGATCCACGCACGGATCGGACGAAAAACACGAGTGATGTTGGAGGATCGCACAACCAGCAGATCCCGGCCCCGCGCTCCGCCCTCAGCTCCGCCGCAGGGCGCGCAGCGCCAGGTACAGGTCCACGCGGTCGGAGGTGCGGGCCACCGAGCGCCCCGTGAGCTCCTCCACCCTGCTGATGCGGTGCCGCAGCGTGTTGATGTGCACGTGCAGCCGCTGCGCCGCCTCCTGCCACCGCCCGCCCTCGTCGAGGAACACGCGCAGGGAAGCAAGAAGGTCACCGCCCCGCCGCTCGTCGTTCTCGAGCACCGGCCCCAGCAGCGCGCGGGCCGTGGCCCCCAGCAGGTCCGGGTCCTGCGCCTCCAGCAGCATCGCCGGGCTGCTCAGCTGGTCGTGCGTCATCCAACCGGCCGCGGACCGCGACGACACGGCCTCGGCGGCACGGCTCGCCTGCAGCAGGCTGATGCGCAGTTCCTCGGCGGTGGCCGGCTTGCCCACCCCGAGGTGCACCACCGCCGGGTCGAACTCCGCGTGCGCGGAGCGGGCCAGCTCGGCCGCGGTGCCCCGGACCCGGGCGAAGGCCACCACCTCCTCGCCCCGCTGCACGGCGATGCCGTCGGTGCCGAGGAACTCGCCGAGGCGCGCCGAGTGCGCCGCGGGCTCCTCCGTGCGGACCACGAGCGCGGCCAGCGGCCCCTCGGCGGGAAGCCCCAGCGAACTCAGGCGGGTGCGCACCGTCTCCGCCCCGGCCGCACCGCTGGCCACCCATTCGAACAGCTCCCACGCGTAGCGCAGTTCGGTCGCCCGGACGGCGCGGCTGCGTTCGATCTCCAGGGCGATGAACGGCATCGCCTGCACGACGGCCGCGTGCTCGACGACGTCCAGCTCCTCCACCGGACGCGGCAGCAGCAGCTCGGCATCGGCCAGGCCTTCCCCGATCAGCGGCAGCGGATGCCGCGACTGCGGCTGGGTTCCGGTGACGAGACCGCCCGCGGCGCGCACCGCCACCGGAGCACCGAGCTTGCCGGTCAACGTGTCCAGCACCGCCTCCACGCCGCGCCGCACCCGCAGCGCGGCGACGATCTCGTCCTGCTGGGCCAGGTGCCTGCGCAGCGGGCGTTCCCACTCGGCGCGCTTGGCGCTGACGAACGTTTCGGCGATGTGCAGGAACGGCACGCTCACCGGCACCACGAAGCAGGTCAGACCGTGCCGGCGGGCGGCTTCGACGAACTCCTCGGGCACGACCGGTTCCGGGGGCACCAGGCCGAAGCCGACGGCCGCGACGTCGGCGGCGGCGAGGTCGGCGAGGAACTCCGCGGCCGTCAGACCGGTGGTGCGCCACACCCCCGCGGTCAACACCACCTCACCGCCGCGGAGGAACCGGCTCGGGACGTCGATCTCGATGGTGTGCACCCACCGGATGGGGCGCTCGACGTTGCCGCGCACGCGCACGTCGAGGGCGAGTTCTGGGTCGTCGAGCAGCTCTGCGACGAGCACCGGCGCCTCCTCAGCGGTCCGAGCGGTCGAGGATCTGGAGGGCGAACCAGAGTTCGGCACGCGCACCGGGCTGGTCCAGGTCGCGGCCGAGCAGCCGGCCCGCCTTCCGCACCCGGTTGCGCAGAGTGTGCCGGTGGACGCCGAGCCGGCTCGCCGCCGGGTCCCACTGACCGTGGTGCTGCAGCCACGCGCGCAGCGCGGTCAGCAGCACCTCGTCCCCGCGCAGCGGGCCGAGCAACGACTCGGCGAAGCCCCGCGCCGCGGGCGCGGGCAGCAGGTCGAGCACCCCGCTTCCGGACAGCTCGCCGAAGTGGACCGCGCTTCCCTCGCCTGCCGCGCGGTGGGCGTGCTCGGCCTGCCGCAGCCCCTCCTCCAGGGCCGTGTAGTCGCAGGGCTCCGACACGCCGGCAGCGCCCTCGGGCCGCTCGGTCAGCCAGTCGAGCGCGGGACCCGCGGCGACGAGGCCGGTGACGGTGTCGCCGCGGGTGGCGAGGAAGCCCGCGCCCACCGGCCGCTCGGCCTCCCACCGGGCGAGGAGGCCCGCCGGCCGGGGGTCGCTGACCACGACCACGTGGAACGGTTCGCCGGGGAGCTGCTCGCCCAGCCGGGTCAGCACGTCGGCCACCGGTCGGCCGCGCAGCAGCAGTTCCAGGGTCGTCGAGCACAGCCGGGCGCGGGCCTCGTCGAACGCGGCGGCCTGCTCGACCGCGAGCGTCAGCAGCGAGGCCGCCGAGTTGATCACGTGCTGATCGGTCGTGCTGAACGGCTCCGCCCGACCGACCGCCAGGTAGCCGCGCCCCTGCCGCCCGAGCACCTGCATGCTCACCTCGTCGCCGCCGAGGTCGAATCCCGTGGCGGCCGGTCCCTGCTTGCGGCGCAGGTCGGCCACCGCGCCGTGCAGGTGCTCCGCGCGGGCGTGCGCGGCGCTCGGCGCGGCGTGCACGGCGCCGGCCCGCTCGTCGAGCAGCAGCACCCAGGCGTCGAGCAGCTCGGCGAGCTTCCGCACCAGCGCAGCCTGTCCGTGCTGCCGGCCCGCGGCGTGGGCGAGTTCCTGCTGGGCCTGGCTGGTCCAGCGCAGACCGGCGTACTCCGCGGCGGCGACCGCGCGGGACACGGCTTTGCTGATGGCGATGAACGGGGTGCGGCGCGGCACCTCCACCAGGGGGAGGCCGCTGCGGGCGGCGGCGTCGACGAGTCCGCCGGGGACGGTGCGGTGGATGATGCCCACGCCGAAGCCGAGCGCGGCGATGCCCGCGTCGACGAGGCGGTCCACGAACGCCGCGGAATCCTCCAGCCGCATCCCCGTGGTCAGCAGCAGCTCCCCGCCCTCCAGGAAGGGGGTGGGATCGGGCAGTTCGCTGGTGTGCACCCAGGTCACCGCGGTGTCCAAGGCCTGCGTCCCGGTGCGGATCGTGAGGCCCAGCGCGGGGTCCGCGACGAGGTTCCGCAGCGTCGACGACATGCGCCCCCCTGCCACTTTGGCGATGATTCCCATCGAAAATAACCACAGCGGCACCTGTCGTTCACCAGCACCGGGGGTGACGCTGGGCGAACCAGGTGACAAGGAGGATTCCAGTGACGAGCGCGAAGTCCCAGACGCGGAAACTGCGCACCGAGGTCCCCGGACCGCGGTCGCGCGAGCTGCAGCAGCGCCGTTCGGCCGCGGTCGCGGGCGGCGTGTCCAGCATCCTGCCGGTCTACGTCGAGGACGCGGAGGACGGGCTGCTGCACGACGTCGACGGCAACACGCTCATCGACCTCGGCTCCGGCATCGCGGTCACCAACGTGGGCAGCGCGGCACCCGAGGTGGTCGAGTCGGTGCAGCAGCAGGCGGCGGCGTTCACGCACACCTGCTTCATGGTGACCCCGTACGAGAACTACGTGCGGGTCTGCGAGGAGCTCGCCGCGGTCACGCCCGGTGAGCACGACAAGCGCAGCGCGCTGTTCAACTCCGGTGCCGAGGCGGTGGAGAACGCGGTCAAGATCGCCCGCCAGGCCACGGGCAGGCAGGCCGTCGTCGCGTTCGACCACGCCTACCACGGCCGCACCAACCTCACCATGGCGCTGACCGCGAAGTCCGTGCCGTACAAGCACGGGTTCGGCCCGTTCGCCCCCGAGGTGCACCGGGTGCCGATGTCGTACCCGGCGCGGGACGGCCGCGACGGTGCGGAGATCGCCGCCGAGTGCCTCGACCGCGTCAACACGCAGCTCGGCGCCGACGAGGTGGCCGCCGTGCTCATCGAGCCCATCCAGGGCGAAGGCGGTTTCATCGAGCCCGCGCCGGGGTTCCTGCCCGCGATCGCGCAGTGGTGCCGCGACAACGGCGCGCTGTTCATCGCCGACGAGATCCAGACCGGGTTCTGCCGCACCGGCTCCTGGTTCGCCTGCGAGCACGAGGACGTCGTGCCGGACCTGATCACCACGGCCAAGGGCATCGCGGGCGGGATGCCGCTGGCCGCGGTCACCGGCCGCGCGGAGGTCATGGACGCCTCGCCCGCCAGCAGTCTCGGGGGGACCTACGGCGGCAACCCGGTGGCCTGCGCCGGTGCGCTCGGCGCGATCGAGACCATGCGGCAGCGGGACCTGGCCGGTGCCGCGCGCTCGATCGGTGAGCTCGCCGGTCAGCGGCTGCGCTCCCTGGCCGCGGACACCGAGGCGGTCTTCGACGTGCGCGGCCGCGGGGCCATGATCGGCATCGAGTTCGTCCGACCCGGAACGACGCAGCCGAACCCCGAGCTGACCAAGCGCATCGCCGCCACCTGCCACGAGCAGGGGGTCGTGGTGCTCACCTGCGGCACCTACGGCAACGTCATCCGGCTGCTGCCACCGCTGGTCATCCCCGAGGAGCTGCTCTCCGAGGGGCTGGACGTGCTCGAGAAGGCCGTCCGCGAGCACACCGCCTGAGAGAGTCCGCGGATTGGCCGGTGTAGCGGGTCGAGTGGGGGAACCCCCGTGGGGTCGGTCTGCGCGCGTGGGGCAGAAGCGGCTGCGCCGCTTGCCTGACGGGCCGCTCACGACTGCCACCTCCGCGCGGACCGGCTGTTCCGCCGCTCGCCGCGGACCGCCGCCAGCGCGGCCGACGGCGGTCCGCCGACGGGTTCGCGCACGAGGAACGCGCAGCTCAGCCCGCCGAGCGCGGCGAACCGGGATCTCCCCCCGGCCGGATCAGCCGACCGGGCGACTCACAGGTCGAGCCGGGGCCGGATGGCGCCGCCGGCAGCCCGGGACAGCGCGCTCAGGAGCTCGTCGACGGGCACCTCCTGGGCGCGCACCTGGGCGTGGGCGACGCGGAGGTTCACCGCGTGCCGTTCCGCGTCGTGCCAGCCGGGCCAGCCGTCGCGTGCCTGCTGCTCCAGCTCCGCGAAGTCCGGGGTGGTCTCGTCGGCCACGTCGAGCAGCCACCGCAGGTAGGCGCGCATGTCGGCGAGCAGGGTCGCGGGGTCCTCCGGGATCGGCCCGTGCCCGGGAACGAGGCACGTGGCGCCGAAGCCCTCCAGCCACTCCAGCGCCCGCAGCCAGCCCGGCACGGAGGCGAACGCGGCCAGCGGTGTCACACCGTTGAACAGCAGGTCCCCGGCGTAGACGACGCCCTCGCCCGGCACCGCCACGACGAGGTCGCCATCGGTGTGCGCCTGCTGCGGGACGGGTTCGAGGCGGGCGGTCACCCCGCCCAGGTCCCGTTCGACGGGCCCGTCGAGGTGTTCGATCACCTCGGGCGGGTCGATCGCGCCCCAGTTGTCGTAGTCGACGAGCATCGGGAAGGTGTGCGGCCCCGCGCCGACCTCCGCGGCCGCGGGCGGCGTGGCCACGACCGCGCCGCCGTCGGCGGCGACGAGTCCGGCGCCGTTGGCGTGGTCGCCGTGCGCGTGCGTGAGCGCTGCGGTCAGCGGGAGCCCGCCGCCGTCGGCGCGGAGCGCGGCGAGCAGCCGCCGCGAGCGCGCCTCGGTGGCGCAGGTGTCCACGAGCAGCGTCCGGTCCTCGCCCCGGACCCACCCCGCGTTGTTGAGGAACCACCCCCCGGGCAGCTGCAGGTAGGCGGTGCAGCGCGCGGACACGGGCACGGCGGAGGGAGCGGCGGGCTCAGCGGCCACGGGACCATCCTCTCCTCGCGGGGACTGCGGACGGCCCCAGGATGCACGATCCGATCACGCCGCTGCCACGGCCTCACCCGCACCGCAGGCGGTGCAGCGCGATGCCGGCGGCCACCGAGACGTTCAGCGAGTCCTTCGTGCCGAACTGGGGGATTTCGAGCAGCACGTCGCAACTGCTGCGTAGTTTGTCCGGAATACCGGAAGTCTCCTCGCCGAGCAGCAGCGCCACCCGCTGCGGCGGTGCGTACTCGTCGAGCGCCACCGCGCGGTCGTCGCGTTCGAGCCCGGCGATGGTGAACCCCGCCGCCCGCAGCTCGGTCAGCAGCGCGGGGATGCCCGGGTGGAACCGGCACGGCACGACCTGCTCCGCACCGAGCGCCGATTTGTGGATCTTGTGCGTGAGCTTGTGGATCAGCCCGGGGGTCCGCGTGTCGTCGTCCTGCTCCGGGTACGGGGTGTAACCGGTGCAGTACACTGTGGACAGGGAGAAGACGTCGGCGGTCCGCAGCAGCGCTCCGACGTTGTGGGCCGAGCGCATGTTGTGCGCGATCGCCACGATCTCCCGCGGCGACGGCGGTTCCGCGGCCCTCCCCGCGGGAACCTGCTGCGTCCCGGAAACCTGCGGGACCGGTTCCGACACCTGCGACCACCTTCACCATCACCGATCGCACGAGCAACACCTCGGCGGCACCACGAGCACCGAGCCGCGCGAGCACCCGCGCACCACTGCTGCCATGTTACCCGCCACACCCCGCTGCCCAGGAACGCAGGGGCGCGCGGGCTGGCTCGTGCGAGCGCGCCGCTGCGGCGACCTGCGGAGGGGCGGCCCCTGCAGCGGCGCGCGCAGGCGGGCATAGCATTGCTCCCGCCTCGCGGCCGACCGATCTGCGGCCGCGCCCAGGCGAAGGGCCGCCATCGTTTCCGGGAGAGCTCGTGCACACGGAGAAGTCGAGGCTGAGCCGGGGGTTGAACGCGCGTCACATCCGGTTCATCGCGCTCGGTTCGGCCATCGGGACGGGGTTGTTCTACGGCTCGTCCGAAGCCATCGGGCAGGCCGGGCCGTCGGTGCTGCTGGCCTACCTCATCGGCGGGCTGGCGGTGTTCTTCGTCCTCCGCTCGCTCGGCGAGATGGCGGTGCGGGATCCCGTCCCGGGCTCGTTCGGGGAGTACGCCGCGCGCTACCTCGGCCGCTGGGCCGGGTTCATCACCGGCTGGACCTACACCTTCGAGATGATCATCGTGTGCCTGGCGGACGTGACCGCGCTCGGCGTGTACATGGGCTTCTGGTTCCCCGACGTGCCGCGCTGGATCTGGGTCCTGGCGGCGCTGGGCGTCATCGCCGCGGTCAACCTGCTCAGCGTGGCGGTCTTCGGGGAAGTCGAGTTCTGGTTCTCGCTGATCAAGGTGCTCGCGATCATCGCCATGATCATCGGCGGGGCGGCGATCCTCGTCTTCGGGCTGCCCGCCGGAACCGGCGAGGTCGGGGTGAGCAACCTCTGGGAGCACGGCGGGTTCTTCCCCACCGGCGCGGAGGGCTTCGTCGCCTGCTTCGCCGTGGTCATGTTCGCCTTCGGCGGCACCGAGATCATCGGCATCACGGCCGGCGAGGCCGACGACCCGCGGCGGACGATCCCCCGCGCGGTGAACACCGTGCCGGTGCGGATCCTGCTGTTCTACGTGCTCGCGCTCGGCGTGATCATGGCGATCGTCCCGTGGAACGCGATCGGTTCCGGTGGCAGCCCGTTCGTGCAGATCTTCGACGGCATCGGCCTGGCCTCGGCCGCGGCCGTGCTCAACGTCGTCGTCATCACCGCGGCGCTGTCGGCGATCAACAGCGACGTCTTCGGCGCCGGCCGCATGCTCTACGGCATGGCCCAGCGCGGGCAGGCGCCCGCGGCGGTGCTCCGGGTCTCGCGCAACGGCGTCCCGTGGGTGACCACCGTGCTCATGACGGGCGCCCTGCTGGTCGGGGTGGTGCTGAACTACCTCATCCCGGAGCGGGCGTTCACGATCATCGCGTCGCTGGCCACGTTCGCCACCGTGTGGGTGTGGTTGATGATCCTGCTGGCGCAACTGGTCTCCCGCCGAAGGACGAGCGGCGAGCAGCTGCGCTTCCCCGTGCCGCTGTGGCCGTACGGGCAGGTCGCGACCACGGTCTTCATCGGGTTCGTCATCGTGCTGCTGGGCTTCTCGGCGGACACGCGCATCGCGCTGGCCACCGGAGTGGTGTGGCTGGTGCTGCTGAGCGCGGCCTACCTGCTGCGGTTCCGCGGGCGGGCCGCAGCGGAGATCCCATCGGCCAGTGTGGACGCCGGCGAGGAACGCTCGCCGCACCGGGGCGAGTGACCGCGCTCCGGGGTCGAAAACGCCCACGCATCACCGAGAGTGCCGATCCGCTCCGGTCCGCGTGACCGCAGCGGTCCGCTCCCGCCGTGCACCGCGGCGATGCGCCAGGTCGTCTGTGCACGCGTGGAGCGAGCCTCTACGATGCGCGGGGATCTGTGACGACTCGCGGAGCTCCTCCGGCCGGGAGGGAGCTCCGGGAACGGTTCGGGTACGGAAAGGTGACGATGTCTGCCAACACCATTGGTTTCGCGCTCCTGCTGCTGGGGGTGCTGCTGCTCGCGGCGAAGCTGATCCGGACGCGGTGGCGTTTGGCGCAGCGGCTGTACCTGCCGACGTCGATCATCGGCGGGGGCATCGCACTGATCCTCGGGCCCGACATCTTCGGCAACATCGCCGCCGCCCTCGGCTACGACGGCTTCACCGAAGGCGGGTTGTTCGGCTCGCAGATCCTCGACGTGTGGTCCGAGCTGCCGGGGCTGCTCATCTCGGTGGTCTTCGCCGGGCTCTTCATCGGCAAGCGATTGCCGAAGGGGCGCGAAGCCGGCCGCATGGCGGGGCCGCAGGTGGCGCTCGGGCTGACGCTGGCCTCGGGCCAGTACGTCATCGGCCTCCTGCTCGCCGTGCTGGTGCTCGCACCGCTCTTCGGACTGCCGCCGCTGACGGG
This sequence comes from Salinifilum ghardaiensis, assembly GCF_054491345.1. Classification (NCBI taxonomy): domain Bacteria; kingdom Bacillati; phylum Actinomycetota; class Actinomycetes; order Pseudonocardiales; family Pseudonocardiaceae; genus Salinifilum; species Salinifilum ghardaiensis. The sequence continues at coordinate 2,906,643 of NZ_CM137101.1, forward strand.
TGCGCTCATCGAGATCGGTTTCGAGGGCGGCCACGGCACCGCCGGGGGGCTCGGCAACACGTTCGCCGAGGTCGGGTTCCCGGAGGGGCAGGACCTCGCGCTCGGACTGGCCACGATCGGTCTGCTCAGCGGCATCGTCCTGGGCATCGTGCTGGTCAACTGGGGCGCGCGCTCCGGTCGCCTGGCCGAGCGCAACGCGGGCGGCACGCCCTCGCTCAACGAGCAGCGCGGGCTGGTGGACCGGGAGCAGCGGCGCCCCGCCGCCACGCTGACGATGCACCCCTCCTCGATCGAGCCGCTGACGCTGCACTTCGGTCTCATCGCGCTGGCCATCCTCATCGGCCAGCTGCTGCTGTGGGGCCTGCAGGCGCTGGAGAGCTGGTTGTGGATCGACACCATCGAGATCTTCGGTTACGTGCCGCTGTTCCCGCTGGCCATGCTGGGCGGCATCGTGCTGCAGATGATCATCGGCCGGGTGGACAAGAACGAGATCGTCGATCGGGCCATGATCGAGCGCATCCAGGGCTTCGGCCTGGACGTGCTCATCATCGCCGCGATGGGCACGCTGTCGCTGGAGGTGCTCGCGAGCCACATCGAAGCGGTGCTCCTGCTGGCCGTCGGCGGCATCGCGTGGGGCGTGCTCGTGTTCCTGTTCCTCGCGCCGCGCATGCTGCCGGACTACTGGTTCGAGCGGGCGCTCGGTGACTTCGGCCAGTCGATGGGCGTGACCCCCACAGGGCTGATCCTCATGCGCATCGCCGATCCGGAGCTGCGCACCCCGGCGTACCCGGCGTTCGGCTACAAGCAGCTGATCCTGGAGCCGTTCTTCGGCGGCGGCCTGGTGACGGCGGCGGCGATTCCGCTGGTCGTCCAGTTCGGTGCGGTTCCGATGCTCCTCGTGATGCTCGCGCTGCTGGTGCTGTCCATCGGCAGCGGTCTGCTGTACTTCGGACGGCGCCCGAGCACCGCGAGCGCTCCCGAGGCTTCCACGAGCACGGAGTCCTGACGGCGGGATTCCCGGCCGAACCGGCGGGCGCGGGCACGATCGACGTGCCCGCGCCCGCCGCTTTTCGTGCGCGGGCACCGCCCACCTCCGCTCCCCTCCCCGGTGCGTCCCGACCGGGGCGCACCGCTTGCCGCCTGATCACCCATTAACTTATTATCTTCACATGTACGAAGATAAGAAGGCTTGCACATTCGGAGTGCGCAGCGAGTACGTCGACCTGGCCGTCGAAGTGTTCACGCTGCTCGCGGACGCGACGCGCGTGCGCATCATCCTCGCGCTGCGCGAGGCGGAACTCTCGGTCAACGAGATCGCCGAGAGCGTCGGCAAGTCGCCGACCGCGGTTTCCCAGCACCTGGCCAAGCTGCGCTGGGGCCGGATCGTGCGCACGCGGCAGGACGGCACGCGGATGTACTACAGCCTCGCCGACGACCACGCGCGGCAGCTGGTCACCGAAGCCGTGCGCCAGGCCGAGCACGCGTTGGACGCGGAAACCGCGCACCAGCGCGCCGGCGTGAGCGAGGACCACGTCCAGCAGCGCAACCGGCACGACGGCCAGGGAGGCGACCGGTGACCGGAACCCTCCCCCGGGATGCGGCGCAGCAAGCACGTGACCGGGCGAAACCCGCCTCGCTGCTGACCACCGGGGCGCGCCTGCCGGAAGCGCGGTGGGCCGCCGCGGCGCTGCTGCTGTTCGCCGCCGGGTGGGCCCTTCAGCTCGCCGACGGCCCGCCCGCGGTGTGGTGGACGCTGCACCTGGCCTGCTACGCCAGCGGTGGCTGGCAACCCGCGCTGTCCGGCCTGCGCGCGCTGCGGGAGAAGACCCTCGACCTCGACCTGCTCATGATCGTCGCCGCCATCGCGGCAGCTTCGATCGGGCAGGTCTTCGACGGCGCCCTGCTCATCGTCATCTTCGCGACCTCGGGTGCGCTGGAGGCCATCGTCACCCGGCGCACCGCGGACTCGGTGAACTCGCTGCTCGACCTCGCCCCGGAGCACGCGGTGCTCGTCGACGACCAGGGCCGCGAACAGGTCGTCGACACCGAGCGGCTGCGCGCCGGCGACGTCATCCGCACCCGTCCCGGCGAGCGCATCGGCGCCGACGGCACCGTCCTCGACGGGACGAGCGAGGTCGACCAGCAGGCCGTCACCGGTGAGTCCGTGCCCGTGGTGCGCGGCGCGGGCGACGCGGTGCTGTCCGGCACGGTCAACGGCACCGGGACGCTGCTCGTCCGCGTGGCCAAACCCGCGTCCGAATCGGTGATCGCGCGCATCGTCGCGCTCGTGGAGCAGGCCTCGGAGACGAAGGCGCGGCGCCAGCTGTTCATCGACAAGGTCGAGCAGCGCTACTCGCTCGGCGTCGTCGTCGCCACGCTGCTGGTGTTCACGGTTCCGCTGGTGTTCACCGCCGAACCCTTCGCCGAGGCGCTGCTGCGGGCGATCACCTTCATGATCGTCGCCTCCCCGTGCGCGGTGGTGCTGTCCACGATGCCGCCGCTGCTGGCCTCCATCGCCAACGCGGGCCGCCACGGCGTGCTCGTCAAGTCCGCCACAGCGCTGGAGGACGTCGGACGCACCGACACGGTCGCCTTCGACAAGACGGGCACGCTCACCGAGGGCCACCCGGAGGTCAGCGACGTCCACCCGGCCGACGGGTGCTCCGCGGAGGAGCTGCTGCGCCTGGCGGCCGCCGCCGAACGGCACAGCGAACACCCGCTGGGCAGCGCTGTCGTGGACGCGGCCGAAGCGCGCGGGCTGGCCGTGCCCGAACCGGTGGGCTTCCGCGCCCTGCCGGGCCGCGGCGTCACCGCCGAGGTCGAGGGCCGCAGCGTCACCGTGCAGCGCGGCGAGCAGGACCCCGCGGTGGTCGGCACCGTCGTGGCCGTCGAGCGCGACGGGCGGCGCGTCGGCACGATCCGCCTGACCGACCGGATCCGCGCCGACGCCGCCGGGGCGGTGCGCGCCGCCGGGGAGCTCACCGGCAACCCCACGCACCTGCTGACCGGGGACAACGAGCGCACCGCCCAGCAGGTCGCCGCGAGCACGGGTGTCGACGTGGTCCACGCCGACCTGCTGCCCGAGGACAAGAGCAACGCGGTCTCCGCGCTCGAGGCCGAGGGGCGTCGGGTGATGCTCGTCGGCGACGGGATCAACGACGCCCCCGCGCTCGCCGGCGCCACCGCCGGCGTGGCCATGGGCCGGCACGGCTCCGACCTCGCCGTGGACACCGCCCAGGTCATCGTCGTCGGTGACGAACTCCGCGTGCTGCCGAACGTCATCGCGCTGTCCCGCCGGGCCCGCCGCTACGTCGTGGCCAACCTGGTCCTCGCCGGCACGGTCATCGCCGTGCTCGTGACCTGGGACCTCGTCCACACGCTGCCGCTGCCGCTGGCCGTGGCCGGCCACGAGGGCTCCACGGTGCTGGTGGCCCTCAACGGTGCCCGCCTGTTGTGCAAGCGCGCCTGGAGCGCGTGACGGGCCCGCACCGCGGGCGCGTGCGCGGCGGAGGCGGCGGAGGACGCGCCTTCCGCCGCGCGCGCCTCGGAGCACCGGTGGCCGCACGGCGGGGTCCGCTGCGGGCGGAACCGCGCCGCGCGGGCGGTGCTGCCTCAGCCCATCCCGGTGGCGATGGAACCGCTGCCGCCGACGGGACCGAACAGCGACTCCGAGCGCAGAGCCGCGTAGCCGGGCTTGATCACCTCGTTGATGAGCGCGAGCCGCTGGTCGAAGGGCAGGAACGAGGACTTCATCGCGTTGACGGTGAACCACTGCAGGTCGTCCAGCGTGTAGTCGAACAGCTCGGCCAGCTCGATGAACTCGCGGCTCATCGACGTCTGGCTCATCAGCCGGTTGTCCGTGTTCACCGTGACCCGGAAGTGCAGCCGCCGCAGCAGGCCGATCGGGTGCTCCTCCAGCGACGGCACCGTTCCGGTGTGCACATTGGACCGCGGGCACATCTCCAGCGGGATGCGGCGGTCGCGCACGAACGAGGCCAGCTGGCCGAGCTTCGCGGTGCCGTCCTCGTCCAGCGAGATGTCGTCGACGATGCGCACGCCGTGGCCGAGCCGGGCGGCGCCGCAGTACTGGATGGCCTCCCAGATGGACGGAAGTCCGAACCCCTCCCCCGCGTGGATGGTGAAGTGGAAGTTCTCCCGCCGCAGGTACTCGAAGGCGTCGAGCGACTCCGTCGGCGGGTGCCCGGCCTCCGGTCCGGCGATGTCGAACCCGACGACCCCGGCGTCGCGGTAGCGCACGGCGAGCTCGGCGATCTCCCGCGAACGGGACTCCTGCCGCATGGCGCACAGCAGCAGTCCCACGCGGATGCGGTTGCCGGCCTCGGCGGCCCGCCCGGTGCCTGCGCGGAACCCGTCGAGGATGGCCTCGACGACCTCGTCCGGGGCCATACCGCCCTGCGTGCTCAGTTCCGGGGCGTAGCGGATCTCGGCGTAGACGACGCCGTCCGCGGCGAGGTCCTCGACGCACTCCGCCGCCACGCGCTGCAGCGCCTCGGGCGTTTGCAGCACGCCCACGGTGTGGGTGAAGCGCTCGAGGTACTCCTCCAGGGAACCGGCCGTGGTCGCGCCGGCGAACCACTGGTCGATGCCCGAGTGGTCGGTCGTCGGCAGGTCCCGGTAGCCGGTCCGCTCGGCGAGCTCGACGACGGTGCTCGGGCGCAGACCACCGTCGAGGTGGTCGTGCAGCAGCACCTTGGGAGCCCGCTGGATCTGGTCCGCGCTGGGACGTGTCTTCATCTCCTGCAACGTCGCACGTCTCCTCAGTGTTGTCGATCTCTTCCGTTCTTCTCCGCGGGCAGGTCCGGCCGGATGAACAGCGCGCTCACCACGGCCAGGACTCCGAATCCCGCGGCGGTGGCGATCGCCGCGTGGAACGCCGCGGGGGTGGCCCCGCCGAGCGTCCCCACCGCGCTCGTCGACGCGGCGATCCCCAGTGCTGCACCGACCCCGAAGCACGCCCCGTTGAGCCCGGGCAGCGAACCGGGTTTGTCGGCCGGTGCCAGTTCCACGGCCAACCCGCTCAGCGCGGTCAGGCCGTACCCCGTGTACGTGACCCCCAGCACGGCGAGCGCGATGGCGACCGCGGTGATCGATCCGGAGCCGAGCACCAGCGCCACCAGCGCCGCGGCCGTGCCGACGCATCCGATCAGCACCGAGCGGTGCCAACCGATGCGCGGGGCGAAGTGGCCCGCGAGCGGTGCGACCACGAGTCCGATCATCGACGCGGGTGCCAGCAGCAGCAGCGCCGATCCCGCGGCGGACATCCCGAAACCCGCCGGCGGGGGTGTCTGGGCGATCAGCGGCACGGCGAAGTTGAGCAGGCCGAACACTCCCGCGAGCAGGAACGTCGTCGTCAGCAGCACCGGCCACCCGCGCCGCGAGGCGACCACGGAGGCGTCGATGATCGCGTTCGGCGCCGTCCGCTGGGTCCGGAAGAAGACGCCGAGGAGCAGCACCCCAGCCAGCAGCAACCCCAGCGTCGCCGGGGAGGACCAGCCCCACGCCCCGCTCTGGTTGAGCCCCAGGACGACTCCGGCCAGTCCCAGCCCCAGCAGGGACATGCCGCGCCAGTCCGGAGCGCGCCGGGTCGGCACCGAGCAGTCCGGGGCCGCGCGGTGGACGACCAGCAGCGCCACGAGGCTGAGCAACGCGGTGACCGCGAAGATCCCCCGGAACCCGACCAGGTCGGCCACCGAACCCCCGATGACGGCGTCGCACCCGGCGATCCCGCCGTTGATGGCGGTCACCAGTCCGAGTGCGCGTCCGAATCGGTGCGGTGGGTACATCTCGTGCATGATCAGGTAGACGAGGGCGAACGAGGCCGCCGACACGCCCTGCAGGACGCGCCCGGCGATGTAGACGTGGATCGTCGGAGCGGCGGCGGCCAGGACGTCGCCGATGATGAGGATCCCCAGGGTCATCAGCAGCAGCCGGCGCCGGCCCCACCGGTCGCTGGCCCTGGCGATGCAGACCTGCCCGACGGCCGCGAACAGGAAGAACAGCGTTTGCGAGAGGCCGACGAGCTCGCTGGTGGTGCGCAGTCGCGCGATCACGTCGGGCAGTGCCGGGGTCAGCATCGTGGCGTTGACCTGGTAGCCGGCCACGGCCAGCACCATGGCGGGCAGGAAGGTGCGGCCGCCGGTTGCGGCGGGCCGCGTGCGGAGGGTCGTCACGGAGGACCTCCACTCGACGCAGGACGGGCTCGGGGAGCGCCTGGGTGAGGCGTCGGCAGTCGTCCACCTCGGATCGAGGCGGAACAACCTGTCAGACAAGCTCGATGGGTTGGCCGCACTGTTTACCGCACGCGCACCGCCGGGTCAAGCGGAAAACCGAGCGGGATTACCTCGAAAAGCTCCGCGATGCACCGTTGACGAAGCCCCGCGCGAGCCCTAACTTGTCTGACAGCATTCGAGCCGCGCGACGTGGAAAGGGGAACCGTGCCACGGCAGGGACCCAAACGAAGGCCCTCGGTCGAGCTGTACGAGCGGGTCGTCGACGCGATCCGCGACGGCACCTACCCACCCGGGTCGACGCTGCCCTCCGAACCCGCGCTGGCGACCGAGTTCGGCGTGAGCCGACCGGCCCTGCGCGAGGCGCTGATCCTGCTGCAGGAGGACGGGGTGATCACGGTCCGCCGCGGCGTGGGCCGCACCGTCACCGGCAACCGCCCCCGCCGCGGCTTCGAACGCCTCACCCCGATCGAGCTCCAGTTCACCGGCAGCGCGGGGGTGCGCCCCCTCGCGCGGGCGTTCGAGGAGCCGACCGACCTGGTCCTGCAGCACCTCCCCGCCCCCGCCAACAGCGAGATCCGCTTCTGGGAGAGCGTCGTCGCCGTGGACGGCGCGCCCGCGTGCCTCGTGCAGGAGTGGACCCTGCCGGACGAAGTCCTCGCCGGCGTGCACCCGGACCTGCCGGAGGAGCTCCACCGCGGGGCCGAGGAGTCGCGCTCCATGCTCGCCGCGTTCACCGCCGAGCACCTCGAGCTCACCTTGCACGCCGCCAGCGATGTCACCGCGACCGTGCTGGGGCGGCAGCGCGGCGCCGCGTTCGAACGCCCCGCCGACACCCCGGTCGTCCTCGTCACCCAGGTCGTGCGCGCGGAGACCGGTCCGGTGCTCATCGCCAAGTACGTCCTCCCCAGCGGAGCACCGCCGCTCTCGCTGTTCCAGACCCCCTGACCACCCGTCCCCGCCCGGCGGCGCGCACCCTCCCGGGCGGGGCGCACCAGGAGGAACGACGCAGTGAACCCGCGCACCACTCTGCTCGTCGACTGCGACACGGGCATCGACGACGCCCTGGCCCTGCTCTACCTCGCCCTCGACCCGGAGACCGAGATCCGGGCGGTGAGCACCGTTTCCGGCAACGTCGACGCGGAAACCGCCGCGCGGAACACCTTCCGCGTGCTGCGCCTCGTCGGCCGCGACGACGTGCCGGTCGCGGTGGGGGCGCAGCGCACGCTGCGCGGCGGCCGGTGCACCCACGTCCCGCACATCCACGGCCACGACGGGCTGGGCGACGCCGGCGCCCCGGGCGGGGCCGCGTCCGCCGCGCCCGCGCCGGCCGCCGGGACCGGCCCGGAGCAGATCGTCCGCCTCGCCCGGCAGCAGCCGCGCCAGCTGCACCTGCTGGCCCTGGGACCGCTGACGAACCTCGCCCTCGCGCTGCTGCTCGAACCGCGCCTGCCGGAGCTCCTGTCCGGGATCACGGTCATGGGCGGAGCGCTGCACCACCCGGGGAACGCGACACCGGTGGCCGAGGCGAACGTGCACAACGACCCCGAGGCCGCCCGGCTCGTGCTGCGCGCCGGCTGGGACTGCACCCTCGTGCCCCTCGACGTCACCACCACCGAGGTGCTCACCGCCGAATCCCACGCCCAGCTCGCGAACGCCGCCTCGCCCGTGGGCTCCTTCGCAGGAGCGATCCTGCGGCGGTACCTGGACTTCTACGAGCACCGCTCCGGGACCCGGCAGGCCGCCTGCCACGACGCGCTGGCCGCCGCGATCGCGGTCGGCGACCTCGCGGAGGCCACCACCGCCCGGCTGGCCGTCGACGTGGACACCGGCGACGGCCCGGCGCGCGGCACCACCGTGGCCCGCCCGCCGGAATCGGGCACCGGCGATCCGAGCGTGCGCGTCGTCCGGGAAACCCCCGGTGATTTCGCCGAACGCCTGCGCGACCGGCTCCGCGCGGCCCGCCCGCCGGAGTTCCCCGACCGCGCGGCCTGACCCGACCCCGCACCCGCCCCGTCCGGAGGAAGGACCCCGATGCCCGCCAACGAACCCCTCTCCGCGCGATGCGTCCCCGCGCTGCAGCCCCGCCCCGAACCGGACATCGCCGTCGTCGGATCGCTCAACATCGACCTGACCGCGCGCGTGCACCGCCACCCCGCACCTGGCGAGACGGTGCGCGGAAGCGGGCTCACCGCGACGCCGGGGGGCAAGGGGGCGAACCAGGCGGTCGCCGCGGCGCGGCTGGGCGCCGCGGTGGCGATGCTCGGCCGCGTCGGCGACGACCACCACGCGGAGGCGCTGCTCGGCAGCCTCCGCGACAACCGGGTGGACACCGCGCACGTCGTCCGCGACCCGCACGCCCCGACCGGGACCGCCGTGGTCACCGTCGACCAGGCCGGGGAGAACAGCATCGTCCTCGACGCGGGTGCGAACGCGCGCACCCGCCCCGAAGACGTCCGGCGCGCCGCGTCCCTGCTCACCGCGGCGAAGGTCGTCTCGCTCGTTCCCGAGATCCCCGGGGAGACCGTCTGCGCCGCGGCGCGGCAGGCCCACCGGGCCGGTGTGCGGGTGGTGCTCAACCTCTCGCCGGTGACGCAACTGCCCGCCGACGTGCTGCGGACCTGCGATCCGCTCGTCGTCAACGAGCAGGAGGCGCGCGAGCTGGCAAGCGGCGCGGACGCGCCGGGCGAGGCGGTGGAGGACCTCGCGCGGAGCGTGCTGCGCCTGGGAGCCCGCTCCGCCGTGGTCACCCGCGGCGCCCGCGGCGCGACAGTGGCCACTGCGGACACCGGTGCCGTGGAGCACGTCCCCGCTGTCGCGGTCGAACCGCACGACACCACCGGGGCCGGGGACGCCTTCGCCGCGGCGCTCGCCTGGCGGCTCGGCGAGCGCGACAGCCTCCCGACGGCCGCGCGCTGGGCCGCCCACGTCAGCGCGCTGGCGGTGCGGCGCCCGGGAGCCCAGCCCTCCTATCCCACGCTCGACGCGGTCACCGCCGCCCGCGCCGGGTGACACCGCGCCCTTCCCGCGTTGCACGACCGACCCACTGGAGCGAGAACATGCCGCACGGACAGCGCAGCAACACCGGCGGGCTGCTCCGCACCGCCGGCGGGATCGCCCTCGCCGCGGCGCTCGTCGCGGGAGCCCCGGCCGCGGGAGCGGCCTTCGACTCCGCCTCCGAAACCGAGTCCGCGTCCGAGCCCCCGCGGGCGGAGATGCCGAACCTGACCACCGTCAAGGACTCCATCACCGAGTACCACGACTCCGGGCAGTGGCACGACGACATCGCCGAGCGGTCCGCGCAGGCCCGCGAGCACCTCGAGCGCGCGCTGCGCGGTGGGGTGGACGACCCGGCGATCGTGCTCGACATCGACGACACGAGCGTGAGCACGTACCCGTACCAGCGCGACCACGACTACGGCTACGTCGACGAGGCCTTCGACGAGTACGTCCACGGAGGAGCGTTCCCCGCGAACCCGCCCGTGCGGCGACTGGCCCGCTTCGCCGCGGAGCGCGGCGTGGCCGTCTTCTTCGTCACCGGCCGGGACGAGAGCCCGCGCATGCGGCACGACACCCTCCACCACCTCCGCGAGCAGGGGTATCCCGACCCGGCGGGCCTGTACCTGCAGCCCCCCGAGGACGACCGCCCGTCGGTCGTGCCGTACAAGTCGGGCGCGCGCGCCGACATCGAGAGCCGCGGCTACGACATCGTCGTCAACGTCGGCGACCAGCGCAGCGATCTGCGCGGCGGGCACGCGCGGGAGGCGGTGAAGCTGCCGAACCCGGTCTACCGGATCGACTGAGCCGGTGCTGCCCGCACGCGCCCCGTCCCCGTCCGCTCGGGCGCTCGCTCCCCCGCTCGCTGGGTCCAGCGGGCGGGGGAGCGAGCGCCCAGTGCTGCGGTCAGCGGACGGTGAAGCCGCCGTCGGCGCGCAGTTCCGCGCCGTTGACCATCGCGGCCTCCTGCGAGGCGAGGTAGGCCACGGCCGCCGCGATCTCGTGGGGCTCGGCGAACCGCCCGGCCGGGATCTCCCCGCGGTGCGCCTCGCCCTTGGGGTTGTCCCAGGCCGCGCGTCCGAGATCGGTGAGCACGACGGTCGGGGACACGGCGTTGACCGTGATGCCGGAACCGCCCCACTCCAGCGCGAGCGTGCGCGTCATCCCGAGGAGGCCGGCCTTGGAGGCGCAGTAGGCCACGTGCTCGTCCAGGCCGACGTCGGCGGCCTGGGAGGCCAGGTTGATGATGCGCCCGCCCCCGCTGCCGAGCATGCCGCGCCCGACCGCCTGGCACATGAGGAAGCTGCCGGTGAGGTTGACCTCCAGCGTCCGCCGCCAGTCGGCGGGGTCGATCTCGACGGCGGGCGCCAGCAGCGCGACACCGGCCGAGTTGACGAGCACGTCGATCCGACCGTGCTGCTCGGTCACCTCCCGCACGCACGCGTCGACCGATTCCTCGTCCGTGACGTCCACCCGGTGGGTGGAGGCGCACTCGTCGGGCAGCTCCGCCAGCCGGTCGGCTCCGGCGACCGCGGCGCCCTGCTGCTTCAGGGCCCGCACCACCTCGGCCCCGATGCCCGAGGCGGCGCCGGTCACGAGCGCCACTCGTCCGGTCAGTTCGAACACGGTTCGCACACTCCTCGTTCTGCTCGGATGGGGATCAGGCCGGCGCGCTCACCGCGCGGGTGCGGGCGGACTTGTCGTCCTCGGGGACGCGGAGGAAGTGCACCATGACGAACGCCGCCGCGTAGAGCAGGACGAAGGCCCAGACGACCGCGGTGTTGCCGAGTCCGAGCATGTAGACGGCGGTGACGACCGCGGAGCCGAGGAAGGCCGAACCACCGGCCGCCGTGGTGTACATGGCCATGGCCGCGCCTTTGAACTGCGGTGCCAGCGCGGGCATGATCGCGCCCATCGGGACGAACCCGGCCAGCAGGCAGCCGAACACGCAACCGGCGACGACGGCGAGCCAGAAGCCCCACACCGACCCGGCCGGGACCCAGTGCGGCACGTACCACCAGGCCAGCAGCCCCACCGCGGAGCCGAACACGCCGAACCACTGCACGGTCAGCCGCCAGCCCCACCGGTCGCCGATCGCGCCGAAGACCGCGTTGACGAGGATGTTCGTGGCGTACACCAGCACGGTCATGGTCAGCCAGCGGCTCTGGCCCCATTGCAGCTGATCCGCGATGACCGTGGGCAGGATGATGAACATGCCGTACTGCGGGGCGGTGTTGATCCAGCGCACGAGGAAGCCCATGAAGATCTTGGGCTGGCGGTAGCTCAGGCGCACGCCCTCGGTGATGACCTGTCCGGCGGGCACGCCCCGCGGGGCCAGGCGCCGGTCGCCGTGCGGCTCGGTCACGGCGAACTGCGCCAGCAGGAACCCGAGGAGCACCAGCACCGAGGAGGCGATCATCGCACCGGTCTCACCGCCGGTACCACCGCCGAAGGCCGGGATCATGCCCAGCGCGAACAGCGAGCCGAGCGTGGGCAGACCACCGGTGAACATGACGTAGAACCAGCCGACCGCTGCGCCCTTGCGCTCGGTCGGTGCCACCACGTTCACCCACACGAGGAAGGCGAACGCGAACAGCGGGTAGCCGAAGCCGCGCAGGAAGTAGGTCAGAAAGACCAGGGGCAGGCTGCCGACGGACAGGCTGATCAGGAACAGCACCTCGAAGCCCAGCCACACGGCCGCGCCGAGCTGCATCACGCGCCGCGGGCCCCACAGGTCGGCCAGCGCGCCGGACAGGTAGCTGCCCACGAACACGGACACGCCGTACATCGAGATGATCGTGCTGACGGTGGCGGTAGTGCTGCCGAGCACGCTCTCGATGTGCGGCGAGATGAAGTTCGACTCGGTCCCGTTGCCGGTCATGAAGATCAGCACGGCGAGGAACCCCCAGCGCAGGGAGTGGGGGATGCCGATCCGGTCGAGCCCGGTCTCGGTGCGTCGATTGGCTGCGTCGGTACTCATCACGGCGATTCCGGTTTCACTCGTCGGGCGGGAGGACGGTCCACCGAAGCGAACACTTAACTTTCTCCAGTTTAAGTATCACGTCTATGTTGTGACTTTGTGTGCGAAGCAGCTTGTCTCGTCACACGCGCTTTGTCAAAGCCCTCCGGCAGGACTCGCCTTCCGGAATTCCGTGACCTGGGAAAACACAGTGATCCGCACCCGCCCCCTCGGTTCCGAATCGCTCCAGCGCCGCGATCGCACCCCCGGTGCGGGAACTTCGGTGGACACGGCGCGCTTCCCGCTGAGCACGAGCACCACAAGGTGCAAGTTCGATTGAACAGGATCGTTGTTAAAACGACACAGGCGCGCCGCGCGGCGCGGCCCCGGTGGTGCGGAGCCCGCGCCGCGCGGCGCGCCCGGACGGATCGGACTGCCTCGTGGCGGTCAGTCCTCGATCTGCGACATCACGTGCTTGACGCGCGTGTAGTCCTCCAACCCGTACAGCGAGAGGTCCTTGCCGTAACCGGAGTGCTTGAACCCGCCGTGCGGCATCTCGCCGACCAGCGGGATGTGGGTGTTGATCCACACGCACCCGAAGTCGAGCTCGCGGGACATCCGCAGCGCGCGGCCGTGGTCGGTCGTCCACACCGAGGAGGCCAGCCCGTACTCGACGTCGTTGGCCATCGTCACGGCCTCCTCCTCGGTGGTGAAGCGCTGCACTGTCAGCACCGGCCCGAAGACCTCGGTCTGCACCGCCTCGTCGCGCTGCTCGAGCCCGGAGACGACGGTCGGGGCGTAGAAGTAGCCGCGCTCGCCCACCCGGAAGCCGCCGGTGTGCACCGTGGCGTGCCCCGGGAGCCGGTCGACGAGCCCGGTGACGTGGGCGAGCTGGTCGGCGTTGTTCAGCGGGCCGTAGAACGGCTCCGCGGCCTCCGGACCGGTCTCGGTCGCCCGGGCCTGCTCGGTCAGCGCCTCCACGAGCGCGTCGTGGATGCCGGGACCGGCCAGCACGCGCGTGGCCGCCGTGCAGTCCTGGCCGGCGTTGAACAGCGCCGCCTCGGCGATGCCCCGGGCGGTCCGCTCCACGTCCGCGTCGTCGAAGACGACCACCGGCGCCTTGCCGCCGAGCTCGAGGTGCACGCGCTTGACGTCGTCCACCGCCGCTTCCGCGACGTTCTTGCCCGCCCGCACGCTGCCGGTGACCGAGACCATGTCCGGCTCGGGGTGCGCGACGAGCTCGCGCCCCGTGTCGCGCCCGCCGCAGACCACGTTGAACGCCCCGGCCGGGAGGTGCTCGGCCATGAGCTCGGCCAGGTACAGCGTCGAGGCCGGCGTGGTCTCGGCCGGCTTCAGCACCACCGTGTTGCCCGCGGCCAGGGCCGGCGCGAACTTCCACACGGCCATCAGGATCGGGTAGTTCCACGGCGTGATCTGCGCGCACACGCCGACCGGCTCGCGGCGGAGCCACGAGGTCAGCCCCGGCAGGTACTCCGCCGCGGCCCGGCCCTCGAGCGTGCGTGCCGCGCCGGCGAAGAACCTGGTCTGCTCCAGGATCATCGGCAGTTCCTCGGCGTGCGCCACAGCGCTGGGCTTGCCGGTGTTGGCGCACTCCACGCGCAGCAACTCGTCGGCGTTGCGCTCGATGTCATCGGCGATGCCCAGCAGCGCCCGCTGCCGCTGGGCCGGTGTGCGCCTGCTCCAGTCCGCGAAGGCGGTGCGCGCCTCCTTCATCGCGGCGTCCACATCGGACCGGTCGGACACGGCGACGTGGCCGTGCACCTCCTCGGTGGCCGGATCGATGACCGGCTGCGTGCGGCCGTCCGCCGGGTCGACGAACGCACCGCCGATGAAGTTGCGGAAGATGCGGGGTTCCTGCACGGTTCGTGCACCTCCTGGGATGCGGCGGTGATGAGCGGGTCCCGCCACCGGCGCAGATCGCCGGTGGCGGTGGTTCGGTCCGGTCAGAGCTGCTTCCACGCTCCGGTCAGCACGGTGCGCAGGATCTGCTCGATCTCGTCGAAGTGCTCCTGCTCGCAGACCAGCGGCGGCGCCAGCTGCACGACGGGCTCGCCGCGGTCGTCGGCGCGGCAGTACAGGCCGTTGGCGAACAGCTCCTTGGAGACGTGCTCGCGCAGCACGCGCTCGGACTCCTCGGCGGTGAACGTCTCGCCCGTGTGCTGGTCCTTGACGAGCTCGACCCCGTAGAAGTACCCGGCGCCGCGCACGTCACCGACGATCGGCAGATCGCGCAATTTATCCAATGTGGACTTGAACGCGCTCTCGTTGGCGCGCACGTGCGCGTACAGGTCCCACTGCTCCATCAGGTCGAGGTTGGCCATCGCCACCGCGCACGACATGGGGTGCCCGCCGTAGGTGGACCCGTGCGCGAACATCGTCGTGCCGTGCTGGAACGGTTCCGCCACGCGGTCGCCGACGAGCAGCGCGCCCAGCGGGGCGTAACCGGAGGTCATCCCCTTGGCGGTGGTGAGCATGTCCGGCTGGTAGCCGTAGCGCTGCGCGCCGAACTCGTGCCCGAGGCGGCCGAAGGCGCCGATCACCTCGTCGGAGACGAGCAGCACGTCGTAGCGGTCGCAGATCTCGCGCACGCGCTCGAAGTACCCGGGCGGAGGTGGGAAGCACCCGCCGGTGTTCTGCACCGGCTCGAGGAACACGGCCGCGACGGTGTCGGGGCCTTCCATCTCGATCGCCTGCGCGATCTGGTCGGCGGCCCAGCGCCCGAACTCCGCGTAGTCGTCGCCGTGCTCGGGCGCGCGGTAGAAGTTCGTGTTGGGCACGCGCAGCACGCTCGGCACGAGCGGTTCGAAGTCCTGCTTCGCACCGGGCAGCCCGGTGATCGACAGGGCGCCGGCCGAGGTCCCGTGGTACGCGAGCGAACGGCTGACGACCTTGTGCTTGGTCGGTTTCCCGGTGACCTTGAAGTACTGCTTGGCGAGCTTCCAGGCGGTCTCCACCGCCTCCCCGCCGGAGACGGTGAAGAAGACGCGGTCGAGGTCTCCCGGCGCGCTTCCGGCGAGGCGCTCGGCGAGCCGGATGGCGCTGGGGTGCGCGTGCGACCAGAGCGGGAAGTACGACAGCTCCGCGAGCTGCTCGGCGGCGGCGCGGGCCAGCTCGTCCCGTCCGTGCCCCACCTGCACGGCGAACAGTCCGGCGAGCCCGTCCAGGTACCGCTTGCCCTGGTCGTCGAACACGTAGGGGCCGTCACCGGAGGTGATCACGGGGACGCGCTCGCCCTGCTCGCTGTGCACGGCGTGCCGGGTGAAGTGCATCCACAGGTGCTCCCGCGCGGCGTCATCGAGCGGGGTCGCGGTGCCTGCGGTCTCAGAGGGGGCCATCGGTGTCCTCGCACTCGTTCAACGACGTTGGCAATACGTGTATCGCACAGTTCATCGCTAGATGCAAGCATATCCGTGGCTATAACCATTCAACACAACGAAAAACGTTCCCTCTGCCGTTGACGACGACGGCCCTCCGGGGGTTAATGCCCCCTCGGGGTCCCGGCGCCGGGGTGCAGCAGGCGCCCGCCGGGACGTCATCCGCCCGACCCCGCCACGAGGGAGTGCTTGCTCATGACGACGACCGGGAGCACGCTGCAACGAACACTGGGGATGTGGGCGATCGTCGCCCTCGGCCTCGGGTACATGACGCCGACCGTCGTGTTCGACACCTTCGGCATCGTCTCCGACCGCACGCACGGCACCGTGCCGACCTCGTACCTCATCGCCCTGGTCGTCATGCTCTTCACGGCGATCAGCTACGGCAAGATGGTGCGGGTCTTCCCCAGCGCGGGATCGGCGTACACCTACACGCGCAAGACCATGCACCCGGTCGTGGGCTTCCTCGTCGGCTGGGCGGCGCTCCTCGACTACCTGCTGCTGCCGATGGTCAACGCGCTGATCATCCGGCAGTACCTGGAGTCGGTGTTCCCGGGAGTGCCCGCCTGGGTGTGGGTGCTGGCCTTCGTCGGCTGCGTGACCGCGGTCAACGCGTGGAGCATGCGGTCGACCTCGCGGCTGAACACCGCGCTGTTCCTGTTCGCCGTCAGCATGGTGGCGGCCTTCCTCGTGCTGATCTCGGTGCAGCTGGCAGGGGGGCTCGGCCAGGGAACCGCGGCCACCCTCGACCCGCTGTGGAACGAGGGCACGCACCTCGCCGCGCTGCTCGCCGGATCGACGATCGTGGCCTTCTCCTTCATCGGCTTCGACGCCGTAACGATGTACACCGAGGAAGCGCGCGACGAACGCACCGTGCCGCGGGCGATCCTGCTGACCGTGCTCATCGGCGGGGTGCTGTACTTCGTCTGCTCGTGGTTCACGCAGGCCGCCTTCCCCACCAACGCGCCGTTCTCCCAGCCGGACAACACGACGCCGGAGCTGGGGATGCTGGTCGGCGGCCCCGTGTTCCAGGCGCTGTTCCTCGCCGGCGCGTTCGGCGCCACCGCGGCCTCCGGCCTCGCCTCGCACGCCAGCGTGTCCCGGCTGCTGCACGTCATGGGGCGCAACGGCGTGCTGCCGGCGAAGCGGATGTTCGCCCACGTCCACCCGCGCACGCGCACCCCCGCGTACACGGTGGTCTTCGTGGGCGTGGTGAGCCTGCTGGCGATCGCACCGAGCCTGGAGCTCATCGCCTCGGTGATCAACTTCGGCGCGCTGATCGCCTTCACCTTCGTCAACCTGGCCGTGCTGGCGCACCACGTCGTGCGCGAGCGGCGCGTGCACAGCGCACCCGAGGTGCTGCGGTACGTGGCCATGCCGCTGGTCGGAGCCGCCCTGACCGGCGTGCTCTGGTACTTCCTCTCCGCCGACGCGCTGGTCGCGGGCCTGGTGTGGACGGCGCTCGGGTTCGGCTACGTGCTCGTGCTCACGCGCGGCTTCCGGCGGCCGCTCGACGACCTCGAGCTCGTGCCGGAGCAGGAGGCGGCTCCGGACGCCGACTCAGCCGAGGATCCCGATCAGCGGGTTCCCCACTGATAGGTCTGCTTGTACAGCTTCAGGTACGGCAGGGTTTCCGCGTCCCGGACACCGCTGATGGCGCGCACCTGGCGCGAGACGACCTCGAGGAGGTGCTCGTCGTCCTCGCAGACCGCCTCGCAGAGGAGGTCGTAGCGGCCCGCGCAGAGGACGACGTAGCTCATCTCCTCCATCTGCGCGACCTCCTCGGCGACCGGTTCGATCGGGCCGTCCACCTTGATGCCGACCATGGCCTGGCGGAACATGCCGACGTGCATCGGATCGGTCACCGCGACGATCTGGATCACGCCGGCCTGGGTCAGCCGCGTGACGCGCTGGCGCACGGCCGCCTCGGACAGCCCCACCGCCTTGCCGATGGCCCCGTACGGCCTGCGCCCGTCCTCCTGCAACTGCTCGATGATGCGCTTGGACACCTCGTCCAGGGCACCGTGCCCGGCGTTGTCGACGTACTCGTACCTGCGCTGCACATGCAGCATGATCCAGGTCGCGCGCGCCCGCCCGCAAACCGGTCGTGGTGCAACACACGCGGCGCCGCCCACTATCAAGTCCTAATGTATGGACAAATGTTGACAGCGGCTGCGCGCACGGCGTAGACAGAGACCGCCCCCTGGACGGGGCCGGTCGACCGGCACGGACAAGTCCCAGCCGCGAGGAGCGAGACGGAACATGAAGACAATCCAGCACTGGATCGACGGCGCCGCCGCCGAGGGGACGTCGGGCCGGTACGCCGACGTCACCGACCCGGCGAGCGGACAGCGCACGGGTCGGGTCGCACTCGCCGGTGCGTCCGACGTGGACACTGCTGTGTCCTCAGCCGCCAAGGCGTTCCCGGACTGGGCGAGCACGTCGCTGGCCAAGCGCACCGAGATCCTGTTCGCCTACCGCGAGGCCCTGCACCGCCACCGCGACGAGATCGCCGCGCTCATCACCGCCGAGCACGGCAAGGTGCACTCCGACGCGCTCGGCGAAGTCGCCCGCGGCCTCGAGATCGTCGAGTTCGCCTGCGGAATCGGCCACCTGCTCAAGGGCGAGACCTCCACCCAGGTCGCCACGCGCGTCGACGTCGAATCGCTGCGCCAACCGGTGGGCGTGGTCGCCGGGATCACCCCGTTCAACTTCCCCGCCATGGTGCCGCTGTGGATGTTCCCCATCGCGCTGGCCTGCGGAAACACGGTCGTGCTCAAGCCCAGCGAGAAGGACCCCGCGGCCACCACCCGGCTCGTCGAGCTCGCCACCGAGGCCGGCGTGCCCGACGGCGTGCTCAACCTCGTCCAGGGGGACAAGCCCGCCGTGGACCGGCTGCTGGAGCACCCCGACATCGACGCGGTCAGCTTCGTCGGCTCCACGCCGGTGGCCCGCGCGGTGCACAGCACCGCCACCGAGCACGGCAAACGGGTGCAAGCCCTGGGCGGCGCGAAGAACCACATGCTCGTGCTGCCCGACGCCGACCTCGACCAGGCAGCCGACGCGGCCGTCTCCGCGGCCTACGGCTCGGCCGGGGAACGGTGCATGGCGGTCTCGGTCGTCGTCGCCGTCGACCCGGTCGGCGATGATCTCGTCGAGCGGATCGCCGAGCGCGCCCGCGGGCTCACCATCGGCCCCGGCACCGACCCGAACAGCGACATGGGCCCGCTGATCACCGCCGAGCACCGCGACCGCGTCGCCTCCTACGTCCCGCAGGCGCGCGAGCAGGGCGCCGACGTCGTCGTCGACGGCACCGAACTGCGGGTTCCCGGCCACGACGACGGCAACTTCCTCGGCGTGAGCCTGCTGGACAAGGTCACCCCCGAGATGACCGCCTACCGCGACGAGATCTTCGGGCCGGTGCTCTGCGTCGTCCGCGTGCGCTCCTACGAGGAGGCGCTGCAGCTGATGAACTCCTCGCCCTGGGGCAACGGCACCGCGATCTTCACCCGGGACGGCGGCGCGGCGCGGCGGTTCAAGCTCGAGGTGCGCGCCGGAATGGTCGGCGTCAACGTGCCGATCCCGGTGCCCGTGGGCTACCACTCCTTCGGCGGGTGGAAGGACTCGCTGTTCGGCGAGCACCACATCTACGGCACCGACGGCGTGCACTTCTACACCCGCGGGAAGGCCGTCACCACACGCTGGCCCGACCCCGGCGAGGGCGGCGTCGACCTCGGATTCCCCAACAACTCCTGATGTTCAGCAACCCCTGACGCGGCACGGCGGCGTGCGGTGCCCGGGGCCGGCGCCGGTTCCCGGGGCACCGCTCACGTCGGCCGTGCGTAGTCGGTGGCCGCGGCCCAGTCCACGATGACCGCGTCCTCGTCCCCGAGGACCCACGCGTCGTGACCCTGGGGCAGGTAGCTGACCTGCCCGGGACCGACGTCGAACTCCTCGCCGGAGGACATCCGCACGCGCACGGTCCCGGACACGTGGTACTGGAAGTGCGGCGCTTCGCACCAGTCCGTGCCGGCGAGCGGACGCACGTCCCGGCTCCACCGCCACCCCGGGTGCAGCACCATCCGCCCTACCGTGCCCACGTCCAAGTGGAGCACCTCGACCCGTCCGTGCGTGATCTCGCGGACCTCTTGACGTGCTTCCCGCCGTGAGCGGCGGGGATTCCGACGCGGCTACGCCGCGTGCGGAGCGGTGTTCCCTCGCGGGGTCCCGCTGCTTCCTGCTTCCACGCCAACCGCCCGCGTAGCGGGTCTTACGTCGGCTCCACAGGCGTTTTGCCTCTCCGCCCGCCCTGCGGCGAGGATGTTCTTCGCGGCGTTTTGATCCCGGTCGTGCACCGTGCCGCACGGGCACAACCAGGTGCGCACATCGAGGGGTTTCGACCCGTCGAGGCGGCCGCAGTCGGAACAGGTCTGCGACGTCGGCAACCATCGGTCGATGATCACCAGGTGGCGTCCGTACCGTGCGGCTTTGTACTCCAGCTGGCGGCGGAACGTGCCCCAGCTCGCGTCGTGCACGGACTTCGCCACCCGAGTGCGGGCCAGGCCGGAGACGGCCAGGTCTTCCAGCACGATCGTTTGGTTCTCACGAACGATGCTGGTCGTGGCCTTGTGCAGCCAGTCCCCGCGGGTGTCGGCGACCTTCGCGTGAGCACGGGCGAGTTTCTTGCGTGCTTTGTTGCGGTTGTTCGAGCCGCGTCGCTTGCGGCTGAGTTCCCGTTGGGCCCGTTTGAGTTTGCGTTCGGCCCGGCGCAGCACCTTCGGGTTGTCGATGACGCGGCCGTGCTGGTCCACCGCGAACGCCGACAACCCGAGGTCGAGTCCGAGTTCCACGTCGTGGCCGTGCCCGTCGACCGCGGCCGGCAGGGTGTCGTCGCCAGTCTCGACGACGAACGACGCGAAATACCGGTCCTCGGCGGTCTTGACCACGGTGACCGAACTCGGCGCACTCGGCAGGACCCGCGACCATGCCACGGAGACGTCGCCGATCCGGGCGAGACGCAGCGTGCCGTTGCCCCCGATCGAGAACCCGCCGGTGTGCAGCCGGATCGCTTGCCGCCGGTCGCGCTTGGACTTGAACCGGGGAGCACCCACCCGCTTGCCAGCACGCTTGCCCTGTTTCGAGTCGAAGAAGTTCTTGTAGGCGGCATCAGCATCGCGGATGGCCTGCTGCAGCACGATGTTGGAGCACTCCGCGAGCCAACCGCGTTCGTCGGTGCATTTCGCCTCGGTGATCAGCCGCTTCTGCAACACGGTGCCGCTCGGGTACTTCTCCCCTGCCTGGTAGGCGTCCTGGCGGGCGCGCACCGCGTCGTTGTAGACCACACGAGCGTTGCCGAACGCCTGCGCCAGCGCCCGCCGCTGAACCTCGTCTGGGTAGAGCCGGTAGCGGTACCGCAACTGCACGGCTGATCACCTCCCTTCGGGGATCACTGCATCATGTTGGTCTATGGCTGACACTGAAGACTATCGCACTGGTAGACACTGCGTTTCGGCATGCACGTTCATTTGGTCTTTGTGACGAAGTATCGACGGGACGTACTCACCGGCGAACACTTGGACTTTCTGACGTCGGTGTTCGGCAAGGTGTGCGCCGACTTCGACGCGGACTTAACCGAGTTCAACGGCGAGGATGACCACGTGCACCTACTGGTCGAACATCCACCGCAGGTGGCGGTGTCACGACTGGTGAACAGCCTGAAGGGCGTGTCCTCGCGGCGGCTGAAGCAGCAGTTCCGAGTGCGCACCCGCAGCGGCAAGCTCTGGTCTCCGAGCCACTTCGCTGCTTCGTGCGGTGAGGCGCCGCTGAGCATCATCCGGCAGTACGTGGAGAACCAGCGACGCCCTCCGTAGCGCGCCGACCAAAACCACTCCTGACCGACTACCTCCGGCCTGAAGGCCGGAACTTGCGCCGATTCAAGGCCCAGTCATGGTGACTCCTTCGGGTTGCCGAGGCCCCGAGAGTGCGCGCCTCGCGCGCCGCGAACCAGGGACTTTCGCCTCGCAGAGCGCAGCGCGGCCGTGCGCGTCCCCGCTCACCCGCGCTCGCGCAGCAGCCCTTCGGCGAAGGACCTCAGGTCCTCCACCATGCGCGCGACGCGGTCCTCGTCGAACTCGGCGAAGGCCCGCTCGTGCAGCCCGGTGAGCAGGTCGCGGCACTGCTCGACCACTTCCTCGCCCCGGCTGGTGAGGTGGTGCGACAGCCGGCGGCCGTCCGTCGAGCGCCGTTCGAGCAACCCGTCCCGCTCCAGGGACGCGGCCATCGCGCTGATCCCCTGCGGCGTCTGCGCGGTGAGATCGGCCAGCGCCGCGCCGGAGGCCCCCGGGTGCAGCTGCAGGCTCGCGAGCACCGTGAACGCCGCCAGCGACGTGCCCGCCGAGCGCAGCAGGTCATCGGCCACCCGGGCGTAGATCTGCGACACCAGGCGGAGCCGCAGCGGGATGTGCCCCGCACCGGCCAGGTCCGACTGCGCCAGCAGCTTGTCGAAATCCTCCAGTCGGAGAGGCCCTTTCCGCTCGGCCATGTGCACATGCTATCGGTGTCCTCGCCCGATCGCGGTCTTGCCAGCGCGCCGCATCTCCGCATATCAAGTGCTTGATACGTGGAGGAGGATGATGCGCGCATGTTGGCCAGTACCGAGCGGATCCGCACCACGCAGGCCGGCAGCCTTCCCCGGCCCGACGAACTCATCGAGCTCAACCGCGCCCGCGCCGGTGGAGAGGTCGACCACGACCGCTTCCGCAGCGGTGTCGACCAGGCCGTCGCGGACCTCGTGCAGCGCCAGCGCGGGACCGGCATCGACGTGGTCGGCGACGGCGAGTTCGGGAAGTCCATGAGCACGCGCGTCGACTACGGCGCCTGGTGGTCCTACTCGTTCCAGCGGCTCGGCGGACTGGAGCTGACCGATCAGGGGGTCGACGACATCAGCCACGACCCCGCCAAGTCCACCGGACTCGCGCTGTCGCGCTTCGCCGACCGCCGCGACCGGGCGCGCTTCGCCGAGGCCTACGCCGACCCGTCCGCCGGGATCACCACCGGAGGTTCGGGAGCGATGCGCTTCCCCGTCTGCCGCGGACCGCTGCACTACGCGGGGCACGACGCCATCCGGGCGGACATCGCCGCGTTCCAGCGCGCGCTGGAGCGCGCGGGCTTGGAAGAGGGCTTCATGACCGCCATCGCCCCCGGCAGCTGCGCCCGCATCGGCAACGAGCACTACGCCACCGACGAGGAGTTCCTCCACGCCTGCGCCGAGGCGATGCGCGAGGAGTACCAGGAGATCATCGACGCCGGTCTCATCCTGCAGCTCGACGACCCGGGCCTGGCCGAGAGCTGGGACCAGATCAACCCGGCCCCCGCCGTCGAGGACTACCGGCGGTGGGCGATGCGGCGGGTCGAAGCGCTCAACCACGCCCTCCGCGGCCTGCCGCAGGACCGCATCCGCTTCCACCTGTGCTGGGGCAGCTGGCACGGTCCGCACACCACGGACCTGCCGATGCGCGAGATCATCGACGTGCTGCTGCAGGTCGACGCGGGCGCGTACTCCTTCGAAGCGGGCAACGTCCGCCACGAGCACGAGTGGAAGGTCTGGCGGGACGTCACGCTGCCCGAGGACAAGCTGATCCTGCCGGGCGTGGTCAGCCACGCCACCAACGTCGTCGAGCACCCCGAGCTCGTGGCCGACCGGATCGTGCGCTTCGCCGAATGCGTCGGGCGGGAACGCGTGCTCGCCTCCACCGACTGCGGGCTCGGCGGACGGGTCCACCCGCAGATCGCCTGGGCCAAGCTCGAAGCCCTCGCCGAAGGCGCGGCCCTGGCCACGCAGCGGCTGTGGCCGTGACGAGTTCCGGCGGGTGCCGCGCCGCTCGATGCGGCGGCGCGGCACCGCGCAGCTCGTCGACGGGGTGCGGGCATCGTTGATGCCGGGCACCGCTCCGGACGAGCGCAACGACCCGCCGCCGCTGCCCGCGCCCCCGGAGCCGCCGTGAACACGGGCCGCGAAGCTCGCGCTCCCGCCTCGCGGACGGGGCCGCCGGATCACCGCGCCGGGCCGATCCGCTGCAGCACATCCGCTGTCCGGGACCACCGGCCCCAGGCGACGACGGCCGCGAGCAGCCCGAGCACCAGCGGCAGGAACAACGTCCCGCCGAGCGCGGGCACGACCAGGTGCGTGATGACCGCGCCGAGCATCACCAGCACCAGACCGAGCCCGGCCAGCCCCGCCAGCGCGGGAATCACCAGGCCGACCGCGCCGAGCAGTTCCAGGCTCCCGGTCAGGTACCGGAACCAGTGCCCCACTCCGATCCGGTCGAACATGTCCACGGCCGAAGCCGTGCCGACGAGCTTCGGCACCGCCGCGTTGCCCACGAAGTACAGGGCCAGCAGCACCTGCAGCACCCACAGGGCGATCTCGCCGATCCGCCCGCGACCGCCCAGCGCCTCCGTTCCGCGCGCGTGCATCGCGATCCCCTCCCCGCCAGGCCTCACGACCGGCCGCCGGACCGGTCGCCCGACACGTCCCATCGTCCCACCGATGGGGGCGGGAACCAGCCTCGCGGCCGGGACGGGGAGCACGCGCGCTCCGGCGGGTCGGGCCCGCCGGAGCGCGCAGCGGGCGGTCTCACCCGTTCGGCAGGATGGAGACCTTCACCGACTCGCCCGAGGTGTCGGCCACCAGGTCGAGCGCCTTCTGGAACTCGTCCAGCGGGAACTGGTGGGTGCAGATCTCGTCGACGGGAAGCGCGCCCTGCTCGAGCATCCGGATCGCGGCGGGCCAGCAGTACGGCCCCAGGTGCGCGCCGAGCACGTTCAGCTCCTTGTCGTCGGAGATGATCGACCAGTCGACGGTGACGTCCGAGCCGAACACCGAGTACTCGACGTAGGTGCCGAGTTTGCGCAGCAGGTTCAGCCCCTGTCCGACGGCGGCGACGGCACCGGTCCCCTCCAGGTAGACGTCGGCGCCGTAGCCGTCGGTGAGCCGGCCGACCTCGGCGGTGACGTCCTGCTTCGCCGGGTTGAGCACCACGTCCGCTCCGCAGCGGCGTCCCAGTTCGAGCTTGTTGTCATCGAGGTCGAGGGCCACCAGCGTCATCGGGTTCTTCTGCCGCGCCCCGGTGATCAGCCCCAGCCCGATCGGCCCGCAGCCGGCGACCACGACGACGTCGCCGAAGGTGATGTTCGCGCGCTCGACCGCGTGCAACGCGCAGGACAGCGGCTCGGCGTAGGCCGCGTGGTGCGGGGCGAGCTCGTGCGAGACCCGGTGCGCCCGCGCCTTCGGCGGAACGATCACGTACTCGGCCATGGCCCCGTGGTAGTTGCGGAAGCCGAACATGTCGTGCGGTCCGCACATCCAGTACTGCCCGCGCGCGCAGTAGCGGCACTGCTCGCAGGGGACGATCTGCTCGCACGCGACACGGTCCCCGAGGGAAACGCCGTGGCGCCGCAGGTCGGCGTCCGCGCCCGAGACGACCACGCCGACGAACTCGTGCCCGGGAGTGATGCCGCTCTGCGCGTACGCGGAGCGGTTCTCGTCGCCCCAGAACTTCGCGGCGCCGTGGTAGCACTTCAGGTCGCTGGCGCACACGCCCACGGCCTCGACCCGCAGCAGCAGCTCCCCTTCCCCGGGAGCGGGGACGTCGACTTCCTCGAGCCGGTAGTCACCGGGGCCGTGCATGACCACGCTGCGCATCCGCTCGGGCACCGAAGAGGACATGGTTAACTCCAATTCCGTTAACTATCACTACTGCAATGTGAATATTAGCGTGTCGTCCTTCCGGGCTCGTGTCAAAGCCCCGCACCCCGGATCCGGTGGCCTGCGAGTCGCGCAAGCCCTACGCGCACCGCTGCGCACACTTGCCGGCCACGTCGTGACCGGCTACCGGCCCACCACCACCGGTGGCACAAGGGCCTGCAGATGATCGCCAGCCACGTGTCCGGGCAGAACTTCTGGGGCGGCTGCACTGGCGCGGACCGCGCGAGTTCACCTGTGACGCCGTGCTCGGACCCGGCGACCTCGGTGGGGAGGCCACGAGGGGCCGGCAGGCACCGTGGCTGGCCTTCGCCGGCGAGCACGACGCCGTGGACGCGCACTCCGCCCTCGTCTTCGCGCACGCGTCGACGCGCCCTCACCGCGCACCCCTCGTAGCCCTCGACCGGGCACGAGCGGCGGCGACTGCGCCGAGCAGGCGGGAAGGATCGGTCCGCACCCGCGGACCCCCCGCACCGACCGCGTCCGCCTCGGAGGCGGTCGCGCTCAGCCGCGCTGCGGGGTGCTGTCGCGCAGGACGACCTGCCCGCTGAACCGCCGCAGGCGCCGCTGCCGGCGGTCGGCGTCCACGAGCATGTCGAAGGCCGCCTCCCCGAGCTTCTCCAGCGGAATACGCACGGTGCTCAGGCCGGGTGTGATGTCGCGGAGGGTGGCGATGTCGTCGAACCCGGCCACTGCCAGGTCGTGCACCCCGAGACCGTGCTCGCGGCAGGCCGCCATGGCCCCGACGGCCATGATGTCGTTGACCGCGAAGGCGCACTCCGCGCCGCGCTCACGGCGCAGCAGCTCGACGGCGGCCTCGTGGCCCCCGTCGCGGGTGAACTCGCCGTGCACCACGTCCGCGGCGGACAGCCCGATGCCCGCGCGGCGCAGCCCGTCGCGGAAACCGGCCAGCCGGTCCCGCGCCGTGAGCAGGTTCTGCGGCCCGGCCAGGACGGCGAACCGGCGGTAGCCGAGCTCGGTCAAGCGGGTGGCCAGCTCGCGCGCGCCGGCGCGGTTCTCGAGCACCACCGTGTCGCAGGACAACCGGTTCTGGCTGACCGCGACGACGCGGCCGCCTGCGGCGTCGAACGCGTCGATCTCGGTCCGCAGCGCCTCCTCGGGCTCGCTCTCGGTGGTGCGGCTGCCGACCAGGATCACGCCGCGCGCCCGCTGGTGCCGCAACGCCGCCACGTATTCCGCCTCCCGCTCGGGGCGCTGGGAAGTGCTGGACAGCGTCACCATCAAGCCGTGCGGCTCCGCGCGGCGGATCACACCGGCGGCGATCGTCGAGAAGTACGGGTCGGCGATGTCCGGAACCACGAGGCCGACGACGTTGGTCCTGCCCCGCGCCACGGCCTGCGCCGGGGCGCTCGGCGAGTAGTTCAGCCGCTCCGCCACCGCCTGCACGCGATCACGCAGGTCGTCACCGACCGCGCGGTCGCTGCCGTTGAGGACGCGGGAGGCCGTCGCCAACGACACGCCGGCCTCGCGCGCGACGTCGGCGAGGGTCAACCGACCTGCGTTCGAGGACATCGATCTCCTTTCCCCGGGGTGATGGTACCCGGTTCCGGGAAAGCTCTTTCCCGCGCGGTGCCGCCGCAGCGGGGCAGCCGCCGCACCACCACGTCCCATCCGGTACCGATCCCCTCCACCGCCGCGCACGCCGCTGGAGACGATCGCACGCGTGGAGGGCGTGCACGCGCTCACCGCCGCGCAGCCGGCCAGCTGGTCGGCGCGTGCTCGTCGGGCGGGAGGTATCGCCCTGCGCGGCGTGCCGACCCGCGGCGGTCCGGGTCCCGGCCGCACCGGGGTCATCCCACGACCGCGCCGCCGGCCATGTGCAACCGCCGGTGGGTCCAGCGCCGGCGCAGCCAGCGGTCGTGCGAGGCGACGACGATCGCGCCGGGAGCAGTCCCGAGAGCGTCTTCGAGCTCCTCGACGAGGCTCAGCGACAGGTGGTTCGTCGGTTCGTCCAGCAGCAGCACGTGCGGCGGCGCGATCAGCAGGCGGGCCAGGGCCAGCCGACGCCGCTGGCCGGTGGACAACCGGCCGACGGGCCGGTCGAGGTCCCGCGGTGCCAGCAGGCCCAGTTCGACCAGCGGCGGGCTGTTCCCGCCACCGCCCTCGTCGCACAGCTGCCGCGGTGTGCGGTTCCCGTCGCCGAATTCGACGTCCTGGTCCAGCATCCCGACCCGGACGCCCCGCGCGCGGTGCACCGCTCCCGCGTCGGGTGCGAGGCGGCCTGCGAGCACACCCAGCAATGTGGACTTGCCCGCGCCGTTGGCCCCGGTCACCATGATCCGCCCGCGTGCGGGGAGATCCAGCTCGTCCACGCGCAACCGGTCGGCGAGGCGGACTCCGCGCAGCGCCAGCGGGAGGTCGCAGGCCGGTTCGCGGGTCAGCGTTCCCGCGAAGGACAGCGGGACCGGTGGTTTGCGCACCTGGGTGCGGGTCAGTTCCGCGAGCCTGCGCTCGGCATCGCGCACCCGGCGGGAGACCTGCTGCTGCACGCGGTCGCCCCGGCGCCCGTAGGCCATCTTGTTCTTGTCCCGCATCTCGCGGTTGTGGCTGACGTCGCGCGCGGTGACCGCGAGCGCTCGCCGCTGCTGCGCGATCTCGTCCTGCTCCGCGCGGTACTGCTGCTCCCACCGGAGGCGCTCGCGGCGCTTCTCGACCAGGTAGTCGCTGTAGGACCCGCCGTAGCGGGTCGCGCCGTCGCGGGACGGGTCGAGGTCGAGGACGTCGGTGCACACCTCGTCGAGGAACACGCGGTCGTGCGAGGCCACGACCACGGCCCCGGGCAGGTCCGCGAGCTGGTGCTCGAGGAATCCGATCGCGGCGTCGTCGAGGTGGTTCGTCGGTTCGTCCAGCACCAGGGCGCGCGGCTGCCGGATGAGCAGCGCCGCCAGCGCCAACCGCGAGCGCTCCCCGCCGGAGAGGGCGGCGAGGCGCCGGCGGGGGTCCGCCGACGCGAGTCCGAGTCCTCCGAGGACGCGTTCGGCGCGGCGGTCCGCATCCCACAGCTCGTGGTCCTGCGCCCAGTCCACGAGCTCGCCGTACTCGGCGAGCGCCGCGGTGTCCTCGGGCGATTCCCGCATCCGTTCGGTGAGGACGTCCATGCGGCGCTGCGTCCCGCGGATCTCGGCGAGCGCGTCGTCGACGACGTCCTGCACCGCCGCCTCCTGCGGGAAGGGCAGCTCCTGCCGGAGGAAACCGCAGTCCTGCGGGCGCAGCACCGCACCGGTGTCCTCGTCCTCGACTCCGGCCAGCACGCGCAGCAGCGTCGACTTGCCGACGCCGTTCTCCCCGACCACGCCGATGCGGCGCCCGGCGGGGGCGGACACGGTGACCCCGGTGAGCACGCGGCGGCCCCCGTAGTGCTTGACGACGTCACGGGCGTGCAGGAAAGCGGCATCGGACACGAGGATCTCCCGGAATTCCGGTGGCGGAGGCAGCGGGAAGCCGGATGCGCGTGCGGACGCGTCCTGCCGATACCGGAGTGGGAACCGGTGGAGCTCGGCGGCGGAACTCGCCGCGGGCGGACGGTCGTCGGCGCGGTCTCAGGAGATCATGCTCCGAGGTTATGCACGTCCCCAGCGACCGTCAAACCGATTTTCCCCGTGCGCACCGGACGCCCCGGTGCGCACGGATCCACGTGCGCGGCGGTTCCGCGCGCCGCCACGGCTGCTCGTCGCGCGGCGCGATCCCCCGGAGGTGGCGCCGTCCGCGCCGGGAACGGGTGGCTTCGAAGCAGGTGCCGGCCGGCGCTACGGTGCTCGCACGGACGAACCGGATTTCCTGCGGCGCACCCGGTGGTCCTACGACGCGGGTGCGGACGCGTACGCGTCGTGGATCCGCGGGGAACTGGCGGCCAAGCCCGTGGACCGCGCCGTGCTCGGCGGGTTCGCCGAGCTCGTCCGCACCGCCGGTACCGGTCCGGTCGCCGACGTCGGCTGCGGGACCGGCCGCATCACCGCGCACCTGAGCGGTCTCGGTCTCGAGGTGTTCGGCGTGGACCTGTCCGCGCATGCTCGCTGCGGCGAGGCGGGAGCACCCCGGGCTGCGCTTCTCCGAGGGGTCGATGCTCGGCCTGGACATCGGCGACGCGGCGCTCGGCGGTCTCGTCGCCTGGTACTCGGTCATCCACCTCCCGGAGGAGCACCGGCCGGTCGCCTTCGCCGAGTTCGCCCGGGTGCTGGCCCCCGGCGGCTACCTGCAGCTGGCCTTCCAGGTCGGTGACGAGGTCGAGCACCGCACCGACGTGGGCGGCGCCCCCGTCTCGCTCGACTTTCACCGGTTGCGGCCGGAGGGGCTCACCGGCCTGCTCGAACGGGCGGGGCTGGACGTGCGCGCCCGCCTGGTGCGCGAGCCGGACGGTAGCGGCGACTACAGCGAGGGGACTCCGCAGGGCTTCCTGCTCGCCCGCAAACCGCTCGCCCCCGCGCAGGGCTGATCGAGCGGTCCCGCGACACGTCCGGGCGCCTTCGGGCATCGGCTGCCAACCGCACCCCGCCCGCGGAGCGGCTATCGCAGGTGCACCGGGGTTGCTCGCTGGTCACCTGACCATCCGGGCAGGTGCGCGCACCGCCCCGGAGGGGTTACGCCCGGGTGGCGCACCGATTACCGTCGTGCTATGCCGTGCGTCACTCACGCGAGGTGGCGCGGCCACGAGTACCGAGGGAGCTGCCGTGGAGCGTTACGTGGTGGAACGAACCGTGCCCGGGGCCGGGGACCTCTCCGGGGGAGAGCTGCGCGAGCTCTCGGCGAAGTCGAACGAGGTCCTCGCCGGGATGGGCGATGAGGTGCGCTGGATCGAATCCTACGTGACCCCCGACAAGCTCTACTGCGTCTACGAGGCGACCGACCCGGAACGCATCGAGGAACACGCGCGTCGAGGCGGGTTCCCCTGCGACCGGGTGAGTCCCGTGCGCACCGTGATCGATCCGGGGACCGCGTCCTGAGCGCGTGCTGCACCCAAGCCGCGTACGCATCTCGGAGGCAGCCGATGACAGGACTTCGCCCGGGCGTGGGCACCGGTGATGTCGGGACCGTCCCGGAGCAGCTGAGCGAAGCCCCGCCCACCGGCACCGCGCCGGAAGCCGAACAGCCGCCAGCGGGGAATCCGACGGCAGAGCAACCGGCAGCGGGTCAGCTCGCCAAGTTCCACGCCCCCGAGATCGTGTTCGGGCCCGAAGCCCTGTCCGAACTCGGGCACAGCGCGGGCCGCCTCGGCGCGCGCCGCCCGTTCCTGGTCACCGACCCGGGCGTGGTCGAAGCCGGGTGGGTCCGCGAGGCCTGCGCGCACCTGCGCTCGGTCGGCCTGCACCCCGTCGTGTTCAGCGAGCTCACCCCGAACCCCAAGGACCACGAGGTCCAGGCCGCCTACGCCGAGTACGTCGAAACCGGCAGCGACGTGATCGTCGCGGTGGGCGGCGGTTCGTGCGTGGACGCCGCCAAGGGCGTCGCCATCCTCTCCGGCAACGGCGGCCACGTCCTCGACTACGAAGGCGTGGACGAAGTCGTCAAACCGATCCCACCGCTGGTCATGGTGCCCTCGACCTCTGGGACGGGTGCCGACGTCTCGCAGTTCTGCGTGGTCACCGACACCGCTCGGTCGACCAAGGTGACCATCATCAGTCGCACCCTCGTCCCGGAGATCTCGATCGTCGACCCGCGGCTGCTGACCACGATGCCGGAGTGGCTCAACGCCGCCACCGGGCTCGACGCGCTCACCCATGCCGTCGAGTCGTACGTCTCCCGCGCGCACAACCCCCTCACCGACCACCACGCGCTGCACGCCGTCGGCCTGGTCACCGGGAACCTGCTGCACACCCTGATCGCCCCGCACCAGATGCCGGCCCGCACGGCGATGGCCCAGGGCTCGCTGGAGGCGGGCATGGCCTTCACCAACGCGATCCTCGGCGCCACCCACTCGATGAGCCACCAGGTGGGCGGGTTGCTCGACGCCCCGCACGGGGTGATCAACGCGATCCTGCTGCCGCACGTGATCCGGTTCAACGCCGCGGAGGACCCCGAGCGCTACCGCCCCCTGGCCGGCGCCGCGGGCATCGACGCCGACCGCGCGCCCGCCGACGAAGCGGCCGACATGCTCGCCGACCGGGTGCGCGAACTCGCCGACTCCGTCGGCGTGCCGCGGGGGCTGGTCCGGCTCGGCGTCGGCGAGCACAACGTCGAGCACCTCGCACGCACGACGCTGCGCGACGCGTGCCTGACCACCAACCCGCGCCCCATGGACCAGCACCAGGTCGAGGCGCTGTTCCGCGCTGCCATGTGAGGTCGGCATGGACGACGTCGCCCGCTCTGACGACCCGGCCACGCTCGGCGAGCTGACCGGAGTGCGCTCCAGCAAGCACTCGTTCTACCCCGAGTACCGCCGTTCCAACGAACGCCTCACGCGCACCGTGCAGGCGCTCGACGAGATATCGCAGGCGCTCGTGCGGTCGGCGGAAGGGCCGCGCGCCTTGGTCGAGGCGGTCGTCACCGCCGCCGCGGAGCACCTGCAGGCCCGGTGGCTGCTGTTGGCGATCTCGGGCGGGCGACTGGCCGGGATGCGCCCGGGGCAGCTGTTGTACCACCACGGCCGGCTCATCGACCGCGAACAGGACCTCCCCGGTGAGGTGCGCGAGCACCTGGCGACGGTGCGGGACGCCCCGCGGGAGCTCGAGTCCTGCTCGATCGCCACCGGACTCGTGCGGGCGCCGATGATGCTCGAGGAGGAACCGGTCGGCGGGATCGTCGCGCTCGCGGGGCCGCAGGTGCAGCTCGCCGACACGGACCTGGCGATCATCCGCGTGCTGGCGAACCAGGCCGCGGTGGCGCTGTACAACGCGCACCTGTTCCAGACCGCGGCGCACCTGCGCGGCAGGGCCGACCAGCTCACCGCGGAGGCCTCGCGGCAGGCCGAGCACCTCGTGCAGCGCCAGGCCGAGCTCGAGGACGTCCAGCAGCGGCTGACCGCCGCGATCCAGCGGCAGGTGATCGACGAGGAACGCCACCGCATCGCGCGCGAACTGCACGACAGCGTCACCCAGGCCGTGCTCAGCGCGGGCATGATCGTCGAGGTGTGCCGTTCGGAGCTGGAGGGCGTGCCGGGCCCGGCCGGCGACGTGGCCCACCGGCTGGCGCCGGCCAAGGAACTCACCCAGCAGGCGGTCTCGCAGCTGCGCTCGGCGATCTACGCCCTGCACAACGCCAGCGACGAGGCCCCCGGTTCGCTTCCGGTGCTGCTGGAGCGGCTCTCGCACGTGCACCTGCCCACCGAGGTCGAGGTGTCGGTGCGGGTGGCGGGTGAGCCGGTGGCGCTGCCGCCCGCGGTCGAGCACTCGATGCTGCGGTTAACCGGTGAGGCGCTGTTCAACACGGCCACGCACGCCAACGCCGCGCGCGCGGTGGTGGATCTGCACTACTCCGACGAGCGGGTGGTGCTGTCGGTCGCCGACGACGGCACCGGCGACCCGGAGGCGCTGCAGCGGGCCCTCCTCACCGGCGGGAACGAGCGCGCCGGGCACCACTGCGGTCTGGCGAACATGGCGGGCAGGGCCGAGGAAATGGGCGGGGAACTGAGCATCCGGCGCGCGGATCTCGGCGGCGTGCTGGTGCACCTGGCGGTGCCGCTGCCCCTGGCTTGGAGGGATTGGCGATGACTGAAGCCGCCACGCGCGGAAGTGCCGCCCCGGCTGCGCAGCACGGCAGCGGCGAGGTGCGGATCATGCTGGTCGACGACCACGCGATCGTCCGCCAGGGGCTGCGCGCCGTGCTGGAACGCGAGCACGACCTCGCGGTGGTCTGCGAGGCCTCCAGCGCGGAGGAGGCGCTCGCGTTCGTCCCCCGCTGCGAACCCGAGGTCGTGCTGCTGGACCTGAAGCTCTCCTACGGGGACTCCACCGAGGGGCTGCAGCTGTGCGAGGAGATCACCAGCGCGCACAGCGGCATCGGCGTGCTCGTGTTCACCACGTTCCTGGAGGACGACCTCGTGGTGGAGGCGCTGCGCCGGGGCGCGCGGGGGTACGTTGTCAAGGACGTGGACACCACCGAGCTGGTGCGCTCGATCCGGGCCGTGGCGCGCGAGGAGTGCGCGTTCGACTCGCGGTCCGCGGCGGCGATGGCGCACTCGATCAGCAACCAGGAAGAGGAACCGGAACTGACCACCCGCGAACTGCGGGTGCTGGAGCTTCTCGCCCGCGGGTTGAGCAACCGGGAGATCGGCGGCCAGCTCTACATCTCCGAGACGACGGTGAAGTTCCACGTGCGCAACGTGATGCGCAAGCTGTGCGTGTCCAGCAGGGCCGAAGCCGTCTACTCCGCGAGCAAGGCGGGGCTGATCTAACAGCTCAACCCCTGTCGATCACCAGCCAGCCGCCGTGGTGCTGGTGCACCTCGAACGGTTCGCCGGTCCAGCGGCCGAGCTCCTCCAGCGCGTACGGGTCGAACGTGCGCACGTGGCCGTAGGCCGCGGTCGGTTCCTGTTCGAAGGGGACGGCGACGACGACGCGGCGCCGGGCCAGGCGCCGCGCCTCGGCGAGCACGGCGGCCCCGTGCTCCGGTTCGAGGTGTTCCAGCAGGTGCACGGCCAGCACGGTGTCCACCGCGCCGTCCGGCAGCGGCACGCGCGCCGCGTCGCAGACCAGGGTTCCCATCGGCACGCCCCGGTGCCGCGTCATGCGCCGCAGCAGGTCGATGGAACCCTGATCGATGTCGGAGGCGATGACCTCGGTGCCGCCCCGTTCGGCCAGCAGCACGGGGAGGAAGCCGAAGCACGCCCCCAAGTCCAGCACGCGCCCGCCCGGCACGAGTTCGAGGCAGCGCCGGTAGACCGGGACGATCTCCGCGATGGAGGAGCTCTCCTCGCCCGGCGCGCTCGACCACAGCTGCCGGATGCGTTCGAGGGTGTTGTCGTAGAACAGCGACCACCCCCGCACCGGATCGTCCACAGTGGTCTTGACGACCCCGGTGAACACGCGCTCGAACACCTCGGCGCCGTTGAGCCACCCCGGGACGAACAGCTCCTCCACGAGCAGCCCGGCGAGTTCGTTGTCGAGCCGCTCCGGCGCTACCCGATGGCCGATGCGCAGCCGGTCCCCGTTGCGGCGCAGGCAGAAGTGCCGCGTGCTGGCCACGGTGCGCTGCTCGGTTCCGCCCATGAGCTCGGCCCGGGTGACCTCGATGAGCCCGTCGGAGTACCGCCCGGGGGTCGACGCGTCGAAGGCGTCGATCGGCCCACCGGTGCGCAGCGGCACGCTCATCGCCCGGTCACCTCCTCGGCCATCCGCTCCGCGGTGCGGCGCAGCCCGGTCAGGTCCCGCACCACCTGCACGCGGTCGCAGTTCTCGGCGTAGTGCGGCAGGTCGCACCCGCCCAGGGCCCACGAGTGGCGGGGTTCCGGGGTGAGCCAGATGAGCTCGCGGCACGCCCGCGAGATCTCCTCCAACGCAGGGAGGTTCGGCGGCCGGCCGTTGTTGCGGCCATCGCCGAGGACGACGACCGTGGTGCTGCGGTCGAGCGCCCCGCGGTACTCCTCGAGGAAGTCGCCGAACACCTTCCCGCAGTCGGAGTCGGCGTCCACGTCGAGGGTGCGCCCGTCGAAGATCAACCCGAGCGCGTGCTCGCTGGGACGGGTGCTGAACAGCGAGGTGACCTCGGCGACTTCGGCGACGAAGGCGAAGCTGCGCACCTTCCGGAACCGGTTCTGCAACCCGTGCACCAGGTGGAGGGTGAACCGGGCGGTGGCGCGCACCGACAGGCTCACGTCGGCGAGCACGACCAGCCGCGGTTTGTCCTCGGTGCGGCGCACCGCGATCGGGCGAAACGGAACCCCGTCGAAGCGCATGTTGCGACGCATGGTCCGGGCCGAGTCGACGCGCCCGCGGGAGGAGATCACGCGACGGCTGGTGAGCCCGCCGCGCAGGCTCTGCGCCAGCTGGTTCAGCGAGTCCTCGAGCTCCTCCCGCTCGCTGCGGTCGATCCGGTCCAGCACCGCGGGGTCACCGGCCTCCTCGACGTCGTGCCCGGCGGCGAGCAACCGCGCGATGTGCTGCTCGAGCGCCTCCGGCAGGTGCTGCAGCAGTCCGGACAACCGGCGGCGCAGCGCGGCGGCGTCGTCGGCGTCGCCGTCGTCCTCCGCCGCGGTCGGATCGGAAAGCGGCGACAGCCAGCCCAGCAGGGCGTCCTGCTGCTCGTCGGTCAGATCGGCGTCGATGCGCTGCGCGTTGGCCGAGGACAGCTCCCCCGGCGGCGGGGTGCTGCCCATGCGGTCGGTTTCCAGCTGCACGTGGTCGCTGTTGTCGATGCCGGCCACGTCGTCCTGGGAGAGCATGAGCTCGTCGGAGGAGTCGGAGCTCATGCTGATCGGGTTCAGTTCCGGGTGCGGGCTGTAGCGCTCGATGAGGTCGTCCTCGTCGAACAGGTCGCCGACTTCGGCGTCCGGGCTTTCCATGTCCGCGCGCGGCGGGCGCTGCTCGACGTCGCCGAGGGTGAAATCCTCCAACGCCGCGCCCGCCGCCGGTTCGTCCTCCGCCGCGGGTTCATCGGCGGCGGCGACGGGATCTGCGGCGAAGAGGGCGGCGAACAGCTCGTCGAACACCGGGTCGTCGCGCTGGTCCTTGATCAGCGCACTGCGCAACGCCTCCCGGAACAGCGCGCGCTCCTCCAACACCCCCGGCGCGCACAGGCCGCGCAGTGCGTCGAGCACTTCGGACACCGAAAGGCGCACACCGCGCATCCGCAGCAGACGGGCGAAGCGCACCACTGTGGACTCCACGAGCCCTCCTTCAGACGTTGCCGCGGCGGAACTTGGAGGTGAACGACCGCTCCCCCTGGCCGGCGCTCACCCGGGGCGGGGTGGAGCGTTCGCCGTTGCCGGTCCGGCCGCGTTCCCCGTGCGCGTCCGGTTCCCCGTAGATGCCGGGGCCGTGCCGGCCGGGCTCGTCCTTGGCGCTGCGCACCGCCCGGCCCTCCCGGTCGGCCGGGCCCCCGGCCCCCGGGGTGCCGGCGGTGCCGGGGACCTCCCCCTCGACGAGCGCGTCCAGCTGTTCGCGGGCGCGGGCGAGGTCCTTGTCGTACTTGAGCACCACCGACAGCGTGGATTCCAGCTCCTCGGTGCCGAGTTCGGCGATGCCCAGCACGGCTAGCGTGCGGGCCCAGTCGACCGCCTCCGCGATGCTCGGCGGTTTGCGCAGGTCCAACTCGCGCAGTCCGCGCACGACCTGCACCAGGTGCGCGGCCAGCGCGTCGCCGACCCCGGTGCTCTTGGAGCGGAGGATCTCCAGCTCCCGGCCGGCGTCCGGGTAGTCGAGGAACAGGTGCAGGCAGCGGCGTTTCAGCGCCGCGGACAACTCCCGGGTGTTGTTCGAGGTCAGCACCACGTGCGGCGGGTGCTGCGCGGTGAAGGTGCCGATCTCGGGGACCGATACCTGCCCTTCGGACAGGATTTCCAGCAGCACCGCCTCCAGGGCCTCGTCGGCGCGGTCGATCTCGTCGACGAGCAGCACCACCGGCGTTTCCGAGCGGATCGCCTCCAGCAGCGGCCGCGCGGACAGGAAGCGCTCGGAGAAGAACACGTCCTCGTGCGCGCCGATCTCCTCGACCGCTCCGGCGATGTCGGTGGAGCTCTCGACGATCTCGCCGATCTTCTCCCGCAACATCTGGGTGTAGAGCATCTGCTTGCCGTAGTCCCACTCGTACAGGGCCCGGCTCTCGTCCTGCCCCTCGTAGCACTGCAGCCGCACCATGCGCCGCCCGGTGGCCTCGGCCAGGGCCCGGGCGAGTTCGGTCTTGCCGACGCCGGCCGGTCCTTCCAGCAGCACGGGCTTTTCCAACCGGGTCTGCAGGTACACGGTGGTGGCCAACCTGCGGTCGGCCAGGTAGCCGACCTCGGCCAGGGCGCTGGCGGTGTGCTCGACGGAGTCGAAGCTCTGCGTAGGGCTCAAGGCCTCGCCTTTCCACGTGGTTTCCGGTGCGGCGCCACCGGCGCCCGCCGCGGTGGGCGGGCGCCGGTGGCGGGTGGCCTCAGGTCAGCAGGTCGTCGAGATCACCGTTGAACGCGTGCTCCACGACCGGGCGCACGGTCTCGAAGGTGGTCTCCTTCGGGTTCCCGGGCGTGCAGGCGTCCCCGAGGATGTGCTGCGACACGCGGTCCACGTCGTCCTTGTCGCCCTTGATGGCGATGCGCTTCTCGTAGAACTTCGTCGGACCCTGCCCCAGGCGGTTCTTCTCGTGGGTGTCCCGGGTGATGTCGGTGAACTTCTCCGTGATGCCCACGTCGCGCAGCAGCCGGACCGCTGCGGCCACGGCGGCGTCGGCGGCCTTCACGTCGTTCATCCCGGTGGTGTCCACGCCGAGCGCCTCGGCCAGCTCGGCGTACTGCTTGTAGGCCACGGGCAGGTTCCAAGCCCACACGCGCGGCAGCGCGATCGCGTTGTTCAACCCGTGGTGGGTGTCGTAGAAGGCGCTGACCGCGTGCGAGATCGAGTGGACCACGCCGAGACCGCCGGAGTTGAACGCCTGCCCCGCGATGTACTGGGCGTACATCATGCCTTCGCGGGCGGCCAGGTTCTGCCCGTTCCACGTGGCGGTGCGCAGGTGCTGCCCCACGAGTTCGGCGGCGTGGCGCGCCTGCCCCATGGAGGGGGTGAAGTCGAGCCGGGCGACGTAGGGCTCGGAGGCGTGCGCGAGCACGTCGAAACCGCACTGCGCGGTGAAGTGGGTGGGCAGGTCGTAGTACAGCACCGGGTCGTCGATGGCCAGGGTGGTCACAGAGTGGTCGTCGAAGGCGACGTACTTGTGCGGGTTCTCCGGGTCGGTGGTGGTGTCGGTGATGACGTAGGCCCACGAGGTTTCCGAACCGGTGCCCGCCGTGGTGGACACGGCGATGTGCGGCGGGTTCTTGGCGTTCTCGCTCTTGTTGAAGCCCTCGAACTCGTTGACGTTGCGCCCGTCGTGGGCCACCGAGATCCGCGCGCCCTTGCACGCGTCGTGCGAGGACCCGCCGCCGATGGAGATGAATCCGTCGCAGGAGTTCTCCTGGTAGAGCTGCACCGAATCCATGACGTTGTAGTCCTTCGGATTCGACTCCACCTTGTCGTACAGGACCGGTTCGAGGCCGTGGTACTTCAGCGACTCGAAGATCTTGTGCACGATGCCGGTTCCGCGCAGTCCGGAGGTCATCACCAGCGGTCGGCGCATTCCGATGCCAAGGGCCTCCGGACCGATCATCTCGTGCGATCCCGGCCCGAGCAGCGCCCGGGGAACCGGGTGGAACTCCTTGAGCGGGAAGGGTTTGAACAGCTCTTCGACCTGCATTCGATTCTCCTCTCACCGCGCGCACCGCTGCACTCCCCGACGCGCGTTCGCTCGTGGTCTCCGCATTCGCGAGGTGACGCGGATCACCTGCACCGGCACGCTAGGGCGACCCGGAGCCGGCGCGGAAGGCTTCGCGGCGGGAACCGCCGCCTCGGCCAGGCAACCGCGACCGGGCGGTCCGGGGCGGCCCCGTGCGAACGGACGGGGGAACCACCTGCCCGCCGCGGGAAATGCCCGGCGCACCCGCGTTCCGCACGGCTTTACCGCCGCGCGGAGCAGTCGGTGTAGGACTGCTACCTGCCCGAATGGAGGGGGAAACCACGTCCGCTGGCACGGCGTCCACCTGCCGTCGCGCCGACTAACTTCGGCTCCGGTCGGTGCGGATCCGAGGACCGCACCACCCGCGATGGATCAGGAGGATGCGCGATGAGCGAGCAGAACGGTTCCGAGCAGCCGGCGGCCGAGGACGTCGCCGCTGAGGAGCTCCTCGTCGAGGAGGTCTCGATCGACGGGATGTGCGGGGTCTACTGATGTCGGCCGAGACCCGCTCCTCCGGGGCCGCCGCGGCCCCGGAGGAGTCCGCCCCGGTTTTCGACCCGGACCGCCCGTACCGGTTGAGTCCGAACGTGGCGCTGCGGCCCGAGCGCTTCGGCGCGCTGGCCTACCACTTCGGCACCCGCCAGCTCTCGTTCTTGAAGACGCCGCAGCTGGTCGAGATCGTGCGGGAGCTGACGCAGCACTCCTCGGTCCGGGCGGCGGTGACCCACCTGCCCGGGGCCGAGCAGGCGAGCTACCTGAAAGCCCTGGCCGCGCTGGCGCGCACGGGCATGATCGTGCCCGCGTGAGCGCGCCCCCGGCAGCCGAGGAGGCCGCTGCGCCCCTCGGTGCCGGTCCCTCCCCGGCGCCGCCGGGGCCGACCCGATAGGAGGTCCGATGAACGCGCCGTTGAAGACCAGCACCGCCACCACCTCGCAAGCCCCACCGCTGGTGGAGCAGTTCAAGTACGGGCTGGACGCGCCGATCTGCCTGACCTGGGAATGGACCTACGCCTGCAACCTGTCCTGCGCGCACTGCCTGTCCTCGTCCGGCAGGCGCGACCCGGACGAGCTGAGCACCGGCGAGATCAAGGCCGTCATCGACGAGCTCGAGCGGATGCAGGTCTTCTACGTCAACATCGGCGGTGGCGAGCCGACCGTGCGCCAGGACTTCTGGGAACTGGTCTCCTACGCCGTGGACCACGACGTGGGCATCAAGTTCTCCACCAACGGCCACCGGATCGACGCCGAGCGCGCCCGGTGGCTGGCCGCGACCGACTACGTGGACGTGCAGATCTCGCTGGACGGAGCCACCCGCGAGGTCAACGACGCGGTGCGCGGGCCGGGTTCGTACGACGCGGCCGTGGCCGCCATGGCCAACCTGCACGCGGCCGGCATGCGCGGGTTCAAGATCTCGGTGGTGATGACCAGCCAGAACGTCGGCCAGCTCGACGAGTTCAAGCGCATCGCCGACGGCTTCGACGCGCAGCTGCGCATCACCCGGTTGCGCCCCTCGGGCCGGGGTGCGGACGTGTGGGACGAGCTGCACCCCAGCGCCGAGCAGCAGTACACCCTCTACCGGTGGCTGCTGGAGCACGGCGAGGAGGTGCTCACCGGCGACTCGTTCTTCCACCTCAACGCGCTGGGCTCGGACCCGCTGCCGGGGCTGAACCTGTGCGGTGCCGGGCGCGTGGTGTGCCTGATCGACCCGGTCGGCGACGTCTACGCCTGCCCGTTCGCCATCCACGACGCCTTCCACGCCGGCAACGTCCGCGAGGCGGGATTCGGCCCCGTGTGGCGGGACTCCGAGCTGTTCCACGAGCTGCGCCGGCCGCAGACCGGTGGGGCGTGTCTGTCGTGCTCGGCCTACGACGCCTGCCAGGGTGGGTGCATGGCGGCGAAGTTCTTCACCGGGCTCGCGCTGGACGGGCCGGATCCCGAGTGCGTCAAGGGCCACGGCGAGGCCGCACTGGCCCAGGTCGACGCGGAGCAGGCGCCGCGGCCCGCGCAGGACCACTCCAGGCCCAGTGCGAAGCAGCAGCAGGTGATGCTGGGCCTGCCCGGGCTGCGCCGACCCGACCGCGCCTGCGACGAGAGCCCGCTGGCGGGCATGACCTGAGCGATCCGGGCCGCGGGCCCGCACAACTCCCAGCTGTCAGGAAAGGAAGATCCCATGGGTAGCGGCTGGTTCGAAACCGTCGCCGAAGCGCAGCGCAGAGCGCGCAAGCGGCTGCCGTGGTCGGTCTACGGAGCGCTCGTCGCCGGGTCGGAGAAGGGCGTGACGCTGGCGGACAACCAGGCGGCCTTCGCGCAACTGGGCTTCGCCCCGCACGTGGCGGGGCTGTGCCACGCGCGGGAACTGTCCACCGCGGTGATGGGTCAGCCGATCTCGCTGCCGGTGCTCATCTCCCCGACGGGGGTGCAGGCGGTGCACCCCGACGGAGAGGTGGCCGTGGCCCGCGCCGCGGCCAACCGCGGCACCGCCATGGGGCTGAGCGGGTTCGCCAGCAAACCCGTCGAGGAGGTCGTGCGGGCGAACCCGCAGACCTTCTTCCAGACCTACTGGGTGGGCAGCCGCGACGACATCGAACGGCGCATGCAACGCGCCCGCGACGCGGGCGCGGTGGGGCTGATCGCCACCACCGACTGGTCGTTCTCGCACGGGCGGGACTGGGGCAGCCCGCCCATCCCGGAGCGGATGAACCTGCGCACGATGGCCAAGTACGCCCCGCAGGCGCTGACGCATCCGCGCTGGTTCGCCGAGTTCGCCAAGCGGCGCCGGATCCCGGACCTGACCGTGCCGAACATGCGCGAGTCCGGCGACGCCGAGGCGCCGACGTTCTTCGGCGCCTACGGCCAGTGGATGCGCACGCCCCCGCCCAGCTGGGACGACATCGCCTGGATGGCCGAGCAGTGGGACGGGCCGCTCATGCTCAAGGGCGTCGGACGCGTCGACGACGCCAAACGCGCCGTCGACGCCGGGGTCACCGCCATCTCCGTGTCCAACCACGGCGGCAACAACCTCGACGGCACGCCCGCGAGCATCCGCACCCTGCCGCGCATCGCCGAAGCGGTCGGCGACCAGGTCGAAGTCGTGCTCGACGGAGGCATCCGCCGCGGCAGCGACGTGGCCAAGGCCCTCGCCCTCGGC
Organism: Salinifilum ghardaiensis; assembly: GCF_054491345.1. Lineage (NCBI taxonomy): Bacteria > Bacillati > Actinomycetota > Actinomycetes > Pseudonocardiales > Pseudonocardiaceae > Salinifilum > Salinifilum ghardaiensis. The sequence continues at coordinate 2,948,508 of NZ_CM137101.1, forward strand.
GCCAAGGCCGTCATGATCGGCCGGGCCTACCTGTGGGGCTTGGCCGCCAACGGGCAACCCGGGGTGGAGAACGTCCTCGACATCCTCCGCAGCGGCCTCGACTCGACCCTGCTCGGCCTCGGCAAACCCTCCGTGCACGAGCTCGACCGCTCCGACGTCGTCGTCCCGCCCGGTTTCGAGAGCGGCTTCGGGGGCTCCGAAACCATCGGGGCCGGGTGAGCCCGATGTCCCCGCTTCCGGAGGAGGCGCTCGCCGACCGTTCGTGGTGCGAGCTGACCGGGCGCGCCCCCACCGTGCTGCTCCCGCTCGGCGCGTGCGAGCAGCACGGCCCGCACCTGCCGCTGGACACCGACGCGGCGGTGGCCGCGGAGGTCGCCCGGCGCGGCGCGGCACTGGCGGCCGGTGCGGCGGACGTGCTCGTCGCGCCCGCCCAGCCCTACGGGGCCAGCGGCGAGCACGAGGGCTTCCCCGGAACCGTCTCCACCGGGCACGAGGCCTTGCAGCGGCTGCTCGTCGAGATCGGCCGGTCGCTGGGCCGGTGGGCGCCGCGGCTGCTCGTGGTCAACGCGCACGGCGGCAACCTCACCGGACTGACCCGCGCCGTCGCGCAGCTGCGGGCGGAAGGACGGGACGTGGCGTGGTGGCACTGCAGCGTTCCCGGCTCCGACGCGCACGCCGGGCGCACCGAGACCGCGCTCATGTCGGCGCTGCGTCCCGGGTCGGTCCGCGACGAGCACCGCAGCACCGGGCGCACCGAACCGGTCGCCGAGCTCATGCCGGCGCTTTCCCGGCACGGTGTGCTCGGGGTGAGCACGAGCGGCGTGCTCGGCGACCCGACGCGCGGAACGGCCGCGGAGGGGCGGGCCGCGGTGACCGGCATGGCCGAACGACTCGCCGCGGCACTCGTCCGGTGGTCCGTCGAGGACGGCGCGCTGAGCGAGACCGGGGTCCGGTAGTGCTTCGTTCGCCGCTGTCGGCGATCGTTCCCGCATGGTCTACGAGCTTCTTTTCGTTCCGGGGAGGAGAACGCGATGGCTGAACCGCGGGTGGCCGTGGTGACCGGGGCAGCGCGGGGCATCGGCGCGGCAGTGGTGCGCCGCCTGGCCGGCTCGGGGTGGCGGGTGATCGCGGTCGACCGCTGCGCCGACGATCCGGCGGTGCCCTACCCGCTGGCCACCCCCGAGCAGCTGGCGGCGCTCGCGGACGAGTTCCCCGAGCAGGTGGTGCAGGCCGCCGCCGACGTCCGGGAGACCGCTGCGCTGCGCGACGCCGTGGCCCTGGCCGAGGAGCGTTTCGGCGGCCTGGACGCGGCCGTGGGCGCGGCCGCGCTCATGGCCGGGGGCGAGCCGTTCTGGGAGGCCGACGAGTCCGAGTGGGACGTGCTGTTCTCCACCGGTGTGACCGGTGTGGCCAACCTCGCCCGCGCCGCGATCCCGGCACTGCTGCGCCGCCCGGAACCGCGCACCGGCCGGTTCGTCGCCCTGGCCTCGGCAGCCGCCCACCGGGGACTGTGGCGACTGACGACCTACAACGCGGCGAAGCACGCGGTGGTCGGACTGGTGCGCGGGTTGGCGACCGATCTGCGCGGCACGGGCGTGTGCGCCACCGCCGTCTCCCCCGGCTCGACGCGCACCGACATGCTCGACGCCACGGCCGCGATCTACGACCTGTCCGACGCCGAGGAGTTCGCCGCCCACCAGCTCACCGAGCGGCTGCTCGACCCGGACGAGGTCGCCGCCGCGGTGGCCTTCCTGTGCTCGCCGGAGTCCTCGGCCATCACCGGAAGCGTCGTGCACGCGGACGGGGGGTTCACGGCTTGAGCACCGCCACCCCGCCGAACGGTCCTGCACCACCGGAAAGCGCGGCCCCGCCGGAAGGCACGGTCCTGCGGTCGGACGCCTCGCTGCGCCGGTTCGCCGCCGACTCCGTGCTGCTCGGCGGTTCCCCGCTGCGGCTGCTGCGGCTCGGTTCCCGCGGAGCCGCCGTCGTCACCGGCTGGTTGAACGGCGAGCGGCTCGGACCGGGCCGGGGTGAGCAACGCCTGGCCCGGCAGCTGATCGACGCGGGCCTGCTGCACCCCGAACCACCACCGGGCCGGTTCGCACCGAGCGACGTCACGTTGGTGGCGCCGGTGAAGGACGACCCGTCCGGGGTTCGCCGGCTGTGGCGGGCCACGGCCGAGCTCGGCGACCGGGTGCTCGTCGACGACGGTTCGGCCGCCCCGCTGCCCGAAGCGGCCGTGCGCCACGAGACCCCGCGCGGGCCGGCGGCCGCGCGCGATGCGGGGTGGCAGCGCGCCGGCACGGAGCTCGTCGCCTTCGTCGACGCCGACGTCCGGCCCGAGCCGGGCTGGCTCGAACCGGTGCTGGCGCAGTTCGCCGACCCGGCGGTGGCCGCGGTCGCCCCGCGCGTGCGCAGCAGTTCCGCCCCGGGGGCGGTGGCCCGCTACGAGCGGAGCCGTTCCAGCCTCGACCTGGGGGAGCAGCCGGCCCCGGTGCGGCCGATGAGCCGGGTCAGCTACGTGCCCGGCGCCGCGCTGGTGGTGCGCCGCAGCGCCCTGGAGGAGGTCGGCGGCTTCGACGCGCGGCTGCGCTTCGGCGAGGACGTGGACCTGGTGTGGCGGCTGCTCGACAGTGGCCGCGCGGTGCGCTACGAGCCCCGCTCGGTGGTCCACCACGACCCGCGGGCGGGCCTGGCCGCGTGGCTGCGCCAGCGGTTCGACTACGGCACCTCGGCGGCACCGCTGTCGGCGCGCCACCCGGGACGGTTGACGTGCGCGAAGATGTCGCGGTGGAGCGCGTTGTCGTGGACGTTGCTCGCCGCGGGACGCCCCTGTTCGGCGTTGGCCACCGCGGTGGTGACGGCTGCGCTGTTCCCCCGCAAGCTCCGCGGTCGCGGTCTGCCCGCCGCGCAGGCGCTGCGACTGGCCGGGTTGGGGCACCTCGGCGCGGGCCGGTTGCTGTCCGACGCCGCCCGCCGCACCTGGCTGCCCCCGCTGGCGGTGGCGGCGGTGTTCAGCCGGCGGGCGCGCCGGGCGCTGCTCGCCGCGCTGCTGCCGTGCTTGGTCGAGTCGGCGGGCCGCGGTGGGGACTGGGCCGCGCTGCGCGTGCTCGACGACGCCGCCTACGCGGCCGGCGTGTGGCGCGGCTGCCTGCGCGAGCGCACGCTCGACCCGCTGCGCCCGCAGTTCACCGAGGACTCGCTGCGCTGACTCGCCGAGCCCTCCGCCGCGCCACCGAGGGCCGGTGCTCGCCGGCGTCCCCGTCCCGGATCCGTGCCGGCGGCGGCATCGCGCCGGCGGCGGCGTTGACGTGCCGCGCGCGCACCCGCATAGTACCGAGCCAAGATTCCGCGCCGCCTCCCCGGGAGATTCGGACGCGGTGCATATCGGCGAATCGATCGACGGCCAGCGGGAGTGGAGCCATGCCCGAGGAGCACGCCGAGCAGGTCGCTCATCCGAGAACCCTCCGGTTCACCACGCACGGCATCGCTCCGGCGAGCCGGGTGCGCATGTGGGAGCACCACAACGCCCGAGCTCTCATACCCCTCGACATCCGCACGATCGACGAATCGCCGCTGCGCGCGCGGGAGATCAACGTGCACCTGCCGAACCTCAGCCTCGCGCAGGTCAACGGTTCACCCCAGATCGTGGAGCGCTCGGAGTCGTTCATCCGCGACAACCCCGCGGACGCGGTGGCGATCTTCTTCGCCACGCAGGGGGAGGCCTTCTTCTTCCACCGCGGCGGCAACGAATCCCTGAAACCGGGCGAGGCCATCATGTACGACGCGGACCTGCCCTACACCCGAGGATTCGCCCGTGGACTGGAAGAACTGGTCCTGACCGTTCCACGATCGGTCTACTGCGGACTCACCGGTAGTGGCGCGCCGCGCGAACCGGTGATCTTCCCGTTCGGAACCGGTGCTCAGCGCGCAGCGCACACCCTGGCGAAACTGGTGCGCCGCACGGTGGCGGCGCAACTGGACACCGCCACGGCGCACGCCCCGGTGAGCGCGGAGGTGGAGCGCTCCGTCCTGGACCTCCTCCGTCCGCTCGTCGTGGACCGCGAGGCGGGAGCCGGCCCGTGCTACGTGGCGGCGGCCAAGGACTACATCGAGCAGCACCTGGCCGACCCCGATCTGTCGGCGCAAGGGGTGGCCGCAGCGGTCGGCATCAGCCCGCGCCACCTCGCGCGCGCGTTCGCCGACGCGGGCCTGACGCTGCGCGACTACCTGCGCGACCGTCGCCTGGACCGCGCGTGGGAGTTGCTCACCTCCCCGGAAGGCGAGGAGCGTCCGCTCGGGGAGATCGCGCCGGCGCTCGGGTTCTCCTCGCACAACTACTTCAGCCGCGCCTTCAAGAACCGCTTCGCCGTGACTCCGCGCGAAGCGCGCCGGCAGGACCGCTCCGGGGCCGCGCCGGACGCGGACACCGCACCGCGGCCGGTGCGGGTCGTGTGACCGCCGGCGTCACCACCTGCGCGTCCGAGGCAGCGCGCACCGCAGCGGAGGGCCGGGCTCGAGCACCCGCAGAATCGATCCAGGAGTTGCGCTCCCTTCGCACTCAGCCGCCGGGTCCTAGCACTCAGCGGACATCGCCGGCGTGACGCCTTCCACAGCGCGGCGAGGCGGGTCAGTCTTCCGGACACCCGCAGACGGGTGGAGGGGCCCGCCCACCGCGCGGCCGGGCCCTCCGGCCCCCGACCGTCACTGGAGACGTCATGCACCTGGATCCGCGAGAACTCAGGAACTGCCTCGGCCACTTCACCAGCGGAGTCACCGTCGTCAGCTGCGAGGCCGACGGGAGCCCGCACGGTGCGACGGTCAACGCGTTCAGCGCGGTCTCCCTGGATCCACCGCTGGTGCTGGTGTCGCTCGACCGCCGCAGCAAGGCCTGCGGGTACTTGGAGAACCGGCCGTTCGCGGTGAACGTGCTCCGCGAGGAGCAGGACGCAGTGGCGCTGCACTTCGCGGGAAAGCCCGCGGGCGAACCGGTCGAGTGGGTGCGTCCCGCTGATTCCGCGCCGTACCTGCGGGAATCGCTCGCACGCATCTCGTGCCGGCCGTGGCGGTGCTACGACGGCGGGGACCACGTCATCCACCTGGGCGAGGTCGAGACGTTCGAGTGCACCGGCGGCGATCCGCTCGTGTTCTACCTCGGCGCGTTCCGGCACCTGGGCGAAGTGTTCCAGGACGCACCGTGGCTCGAATCGGCCGACTGCCCCACGGGCCAGACCCGTTTCGTCCGGGCGTGAGCCCGGCACGGACACGGCGCACCCGCACCCGAAGAACGCGGAGAGTCCGCAGCAGCGGGAAATCCGCAGCGAAGGAGCACGTGATGACCCAGCAGGAAGAGCGCACCAGCAATCCCGCCGTCGCCCCGCAGGCGCAGCAGCGGCCGATGACCGGCGACGAGTACGTCGAGAGCCTGCGCGACGGCCGGGAACTGTGGTTGTACGGGGAGAAGGTCGACGACGTCACCACGCACCCGGCCTTCCGCAACCCGGTGCGCATGACGGCGCGCCTCTACGACGCGCTGCACGACCCGGACGAGCAGGACGTGCTCACCCGGCCGACCGACACGGGCAACAACGGGTTCACGCACCCGTTCTTCCGCGCCCCGCGCAGCGCCGAGGACATGGTCGCCGACCGGGACGCGATCGCCGAGTGGGCGCGCCTGTCGTACGGGTGGATGGGGCGCAGTCCGGACTACAAGGCGAGCTTCCTCGGCACGCTCGGGGCCAACGCCGACTTCTACGAACCGTTCTCCGACAACGCCCGCCGCTGGTACCGGGAGTCGCAGGAGAAGGTGCTGTACTGGAACCACGCGATCATCAACCCGCCGGTGGACCGCCACCGCGACCCGGAGGAGGTCAAGGACGTGTTCATGCACGTCCACGAGGAGCGCGACGACGGACTCGTCGTCTCCGGGGCGAAGGTCGTGGCGACCGGGTCGGCGCTGACGCACTTCAACTTCCTCGGCCACTACGCCCTGCCGATCAGGGAGCGCGAGTTCGCGCTCGTGTGCACGGTGCCGATGAACGCGCCCGGGATGAAGCTGATCTGCCGCCACTCGTACTCCATGCAGTCCGACGTGATGGGCAGTCCGTTCGACAACCCGCTGTCCTCGCGCATGGACGAGAACGACACGATCTTCATCCTGGACCGGGTCAAGATCCCCTGGGAGAACGTGTTCATCTACGGTGACACCGAGAAGGCCAGCACGTTCATGCCCAACTCCGGGTTCCTGCCCCGGTTCACGTTCCAGGGCGTGACGCGGTTGGCGGTCAAGCTCGACTTCATCGCGGGCCTGCTCATGAAGGGCGTCGAGGTCACCGGGACCAAGGACTTCCGCGGCATCCAGACCCGCGTCGGCGAGGTGCTCGCCTGGCGCAACATGTTCTGGGGACTGACCGACGCGATGGCCAGGACCCCGGAGGGGTGGAAGGACGGCACCGTGCTGCCGAACGCGGACTACGGCATGGCCTACCGCTGGTTCATGACGCAGGGGTACCCGCGCATCAAGGAGATCATCCAGAAGGACCTCGGCAGTTCGCTGATCTACCTCAACTCGCACGCGCGGGACTTCAAGCGGCCCGAGATCCGGTCCTACCTGGACAGGTACGTGCGCGGGTCGAACGGCTACGAGGCGGTGGACCGGGTGAAGCTCATGAAGCTGATCTGGGACTCGATCGGCAGCGAGTTCGGCAGCCGCCACGAGCTCTACGAGGTCAACTACTCCGGCAACCACGAGGGCGTGCGCGCCGAAATCCTGTACGCGCACCAGAACTCGGGCAAGGCCGATGAGATGAAGGGCTTCGCCGAGCGGTGCATGGCCGAGTACGACTTGGACGGTTGGACGGCACCGGACCTCTTCAACCCGGACGACGTGTCCGTGCACGGCCGCAGGTGAACCCGGGCGGGGCCCTCGACCGGAACCGCGCCCCGCCCCGCAGCGCGCTCGGGTTCCGCGAGGACGACCGCGGAGCCCGAGCGCCCGGTCCGCAGACGGACCGGGCGCTCAACCGAGCCGGACCCGCACGGGCGGGGACTCCCGCCCGCGCAGGGTGTTGTTGCGGTGGCGCACCGGGTCAGCAGCGAGTTCGATCCGCTCCACCCGCCGCACCAGCGCGGTGAGCACGGCTTCGGCTTCCAACCGCGCCCCGTGCTGACAGCCGCTCGACGAACAGCACCTCGCCGCCGTCGCGCACCCCGAGCTGGACGTGGTGGCCCACGGCGTGCACGTCCTCCAGGAACGGCATCGCCGCCTCGCGCAGACCCGACGTGGGCGAGGCGCGCGAGGCGACCTCCCACAACCGCACCCCGACGCGCACGGCGCGGTCGCCGTCGCGGCGCAACCAGCCGTGCGGACGAGCTCGTCGACGAGGCGCGAGGCGGTGGCGACGTGCAGGTCCGCCCGCCGGGCGATCTCCGAGACCGTCAGGGCGGGCGCGTCGACGCCGAAGCGCTCGACGATGCGCACGATCCGCGCCACCACTGACTCCCCGGCCCGCGAGTTCGGCATGACCGGCAGTGCGCGAACCGTCCCGCCGGTTGTCGAGCCCGGCGGCGCCGAGCACCGCGCCGCACCGCTCCGGTCGCGTGCTCACAGCTCCGCGAGCAGCGCGTGCAGGGCGGGGTTGTCGTTGTCCTCGCGCCAGGCCAGGTGCAGCTCCACCGGGTCCGGCGCGGGCAGGTCCACCTGCCGCAGCACGACCCCCTCGAACCGCAGCCGCGCCGCGGTGGACGGCACCAGGGACGTGCCCAGGCCGACCTCGACGAGGGCGAGGACGGTGTGCACCTGGCTGACGTGCTGCACGTACACCGGCCGCACCCCGGCCGCGGAGAAGACGCCGGCGAGCAGTTCGTGGAAGTAGCGCGCCTCGGACGGCGAGTAGCCGACGACCTCGGCGCCGTGGAACTCCTCGAGGCCGAGGGGTTCGCCGGCGTCCACCAGGGGGTGGCCCGCCGGCAGCGCGGCCAGCAGCGGCTCGCTGCGCAACCGGCGGGAGGCGAGTTCCGGCCGCGCCGGGGGGCGCACGAGCCCCAGGTCGAGCGCCCCGGAGGCGATCCGCTCGAACTGGTCGCGGGTGACGAGCTCCTGCAGCACCACCTCCACGTGCGGCAGCTGTTCGTGCGCCGTGCTCAGCAGCGGGCCGAGCACGCCGTAGGCCGAGGTCGCGGTGAAGCCCACGCGCACCGTGCCCTCCTGGCCGGCGGTCGTGCGGCGGGCCGACAGGGCGGCGTTGTCCGCCTCGTGCAGCAGCCGCCGCGCGTCCCGCAGGAACGCGCGCCCGGCGGGCGTGAGCCGCACCGTCCGGCCGCTGCGGTCGAACAGCCGCACCTGCAGTTCCTTCTCCAACTGCTGGACCTGGCGGCTCAGCGGCGGCTGCGTCATGCGCAGCCGCTGCGCCGCCCGGCCGACGTTCCCCTCTTCCGCGACGGCGACGAAACCGGCGAGCTGCGTGAGCGTGAACATTGATGCTCTCTCAGTATCGGAGGATGCCTTTTCGGAGTTGGACGCGCATTGATCGGCGACTCTACCGTCATCTCCAGTCAAAGCACGGATTCTGGAGGACGACGCACCGATGTCCCGCTTCACTCCACCCGATCTCGCCCACCGGTTGGCCTCCGGTCTGCTGTCCTTCCCGGTGACCCACTTCCGCGCGGACCGCTCCTTCGACGAGCCCGCCTACCGCGAGAACATCGGCTGGCTCGGCTCGTTCGGCGCGTCCGGGTTGTTCGCCGCCGGCGGCACCGGCGAGTTCTTCTCGCTCACCCCCGCCGAGGTCGAGCAGGTCGTCACAGCCGCGGTGCAGGAGGCCCCGCAGGACGTGCCGATCGTCGCCCCCGCCGGCTACGGGACAGCGCTGGCCGCCGAGCTGGCCCGCGCGGCCGAACGAGCCGGCGCCGACGGCGTGCTGCTGTTCCCGCCCTACCTCACCGAGACCGACCAGGAGGGACTGGCCGCCCACGTGCGCGCGGTCTGCGCGGCCACGGACCTCGGCGTCCTCGTCTACAACCGGGCGAACGCCACCTACACCGACACGACCGTCGCGCGGTTGGCCGAGGACTGCCCGAACCTCATCGGTTTCAAGGACGGGGTCGGCGACATCGAGCGGATGACCCGGCTGCACTCCCGCGTGGGCGAGCGGCTCACCTACGTCGGCGGACTGCCCACCGCGGAAACGTTCGCCCTGCCCTACCAGGAGTTGGGCGTGACGACGTACTCCTCGGCGATGTTCAACTTCGTGCCGGAGTTCGCGCAGCGCTTCTACGCGGCCGTGCGCGCCCGCGACCGGGAGGCCGTGCACCGCTACCTCGACGAGTTCGTCCTGCCCTACTGCGACATCCGCAACCGCCGGGCGGGGTACGCGGTCAGCATCGTCAAGGCCGGCATGACCGTCGTCGGGCGACCGGCCGGTCCGGTGCGCAGCCCGCTGGTGGACCTGGACGAGGACGAACGCGCCCGCCTGGCCGAACTCGTCGAACGCATTCCGAAGGAGTGATCATGCCCCAGCAGCACCCGACAGGCCACATGTTCCTCGCCGGGGAGGCCGTCTTCGGCGGCGGTGCGCGGATCCGCGCCACCGACCCCGACACCGGCGAGGAACTCGAGCCCGCCTTCGGCCACGGCGGCTCCGCCGAGGTGGAGCGCGCCTGCGCCGCCGCCGAGGAGGCCTTCGCCTCCTACCGCGCCGTCGACCGCACCACACGCGCGGCGTTGCTGGAGGGCATCGCCGACGGAATCGAGGCGCTCGGCGACGCGCTCGTCGAGCGCGCCCGCGCCGAAACCGGCCTGCCGACCGCCCGGTTGACCGGTGAGCGCTCCCGCACCACCGGCCAGCTGCGGATGTTCGCCGCGCTGCTGCGCGACGGCGGCGAACAGGTCCCGCGCCTCGACCCCGCCCGCCCCGACCGCCAACCGCCGCGCGCGGACATCCGGCAGCGGGCGGTGCCGCTCGGACCGGTGGCGGTGTTCGGCGCCAGCAACTTCCCGCTGGCGTTCTCCATCGCGGGCGGTGACACCGCCGCGGCGCTCGCCGCCGGCTGCCCCGTCGTCGTCAAGGCGCACGACGCCCACCCCGGCACGTGCGAGCTCGTCGCGCGCGCCGCGACCGAGGCCGTGGCCGATCTGGACCTGCCCGCGGGCACGTTCTCGATGCTGTTCGGCTCGGGGCCGGAGCTGGGCGTGCGGCTGGTCGGCGACCGGCGGATCCGGGCGGTCGGCTTCACCGGTTCGCGCGCGGCCGGGACGGCCCTGCGCAACGCTGCCCAGCAGCGCCCGCAGCCGATCCCGGTGTACGCGGAGATGAGCAGCATCAACCCGGTGTGCCTGCTGCCGGGCGCGCTCGCCGAGCGGCCCGCCGAGCTCGCGCGCGGCTTCGTCGGCTCGCTCACCTCGAGCGCGGGCCAGTTCTGCACCAACCCGGGGCTCGTGCTCGCGGTCGAGGATCCGCAGCTGCGGACGTTCCTGGACGCCGCGGCCGCCGAGGTCGCGGCCAGCGAACCGAGCACGATGCTCACGCCGGGGATCGCCCGCTCCTACGACGAGGGCGTGGCCGAGTTCGCCGACCGCGCGGACGTCGAGGTGCTCGCCCGCGGCCCGGAAACCGACCACCCGAACCGGTGCCGCCCGGCGCTGCTGGCCACCGACGCGGCGAGCTTCCTCGCCGACAACGGCCTGCAGCGCGAGGTGTTCGGGGCGAGTTCGCTGGTGGTGCGGTGCCGCGACGCCGCTCAGCTGCGCGAGGTGGCCGGGAGCCTCGAGGGGCAGTTGACCGCCACCGTGCACGCCTCCCCCGCCGATCACGACGAGGCCGCGCGACTGCTGCCGGTCCTGGAGCTGCTCGCCGGTCGCGTCCTCTTCGGCGGCTGGCCGACCGGCGTCGAGGTCGGGCACGCGATGGTCCACGGTGGACCGTTTCCGGCCACATCGGACGCACGCACCACGTCGGTGGGCACCGCGGCCGTCGACCGGTTCCTGCGCCCCGTGGCGTACCAGGACGTGCCCGCCGGCCTGCTGCCGGCGGCGGTCGCCGCCGACAACCCCGAAGGACTGCTGCGCCGCATCGACGGCGAACCGGGACGCCACTGAAGCACGCGGAGGAACCCATGGCACACGCACAGCGGTCCCCTGTGGTCACCGGGATGCGCGTCATCCCCGTGGCCGGGCGCGACAGCATGCTGCTCAACCTCAGCGGCGCGCACGCGCCGTTCTTCACCCGCAACCTGGTGGTGCTCACCGACGCGGAGGGGCGCACCGGTCTCGGCGAGGTCCCCGGCGGGGAGGCGATCCGCGCCACCCTCGAGGAAGTCGCCGAGCTCGTCGTCGGGGCACCGGTGGCCCGGCTGCGGTCAGTGCTCAGCGCGGTGCGCTCCCGCTTCGGCGGGCGCGACGCGGGAGGGCGCGGTCAGCAGACCTTCGACCTGCGCGTGGCGGTGCACACCGCGACCGCTGTCGAATCGGCGATGCTCGACCTGCTGGGGCAGCACCTCGACGTGCCCGTGGCCGAGCTGCTCGGCGACGGGCAGCAGCGCGTCGACGTCCCGGTGCTGGGCTACCTGTTCTACGTCGGCGACCGGACGCGCACCGACCTGGCCTACCGCGCCCCGGAGGACGAACCGGCCGGCGCGGACGACTGGATGCGGCTGCGGCACGCGGAAACCCTCACCGCGGACGGGGTGGTGCGGCTGGCCGAAGCGGCGCAGCGGCGCTACGGCTTCCGCGACTTCAAGCTCAAGGGCGGCGTGCTGCCGCCGCAGGACGAGGCCGCAGCGGTCACCGCGCTCGCCCGGCGCTTCCCCGACGCGCGGATCACGCTCGACCCGAACGGGGCGTGGCCGCTGGAGCAGGCCATCGAGCTCGGCCGCGAGCTGCCGGGCGTCCTCGCCTACGCCGAGGACCCGTGCGGCGCCGAGGACGGGTTCTCGGGGCGGGAGACGATGGCGGAGTTCCGCCGCGCCACCCGCCTGCCCACGGCGACGAACATGATCGCCACCGACTGGCGCGAGCTCGGGCACGCCGTGCGCGCCGACGCGGTGGACATCCCGCTGGCCGACCCGCACTTCTGGACGATGAGCGGTTCGGTGCGCGTGGCCCAGCTCTGCCACGAGTGGGGCCTGACGTGGGGATCGCACTCCAACAACCACTTCGACGTGTCGCTGGCCATGTTCACCCACGTGGCCGCCGCGGCGCCGGGGGAGATCACGGCGATCGACACGCACTGGATCTGGCAGGACGGTCAGCGGCTCACGCGGGAGCCGCTGCGCATCGGCGACGGCCTGCTCCGGGTGCCGGACGCCCCCGGCCTCGGCGTGGCGCTCGACGAGGAGCGCGTGGCGGCCGCGCACGAGCTCTACCGGGCCGAGGGGCTCGGTTCCCGCGACGACGCCGCAGCGATGCGGTACCTGGTCCCCGACTGGACGTTCGACCCGAAGCGCCCGGCCCTCGAGCGGGGCTGACACCGCTGCGGCCGGGCGGGCCCTCCTCGCCCGGCCGCGGCGCTCCCGATCCGGAGCGGCGGGGAGCGCCACCGCCGCGACCGGTCCGTCCACACCGCACAGGAGGCAACGATGCCTGCTCCAGGACCGACCAACGCGTCCCACGTCACCGACGTCCGGGTGACGCCCATCCTGATCTCGGACCCCCCGCTGCTCAACCTGCCCGGAGCGCACCAGCCGCTGACCCCCCGCACCGTCGTCGAAGTCGAGACCGCCTCGGGTCACGTGGGTCTCGGCGAAACGTACGGCGACCAGTACTACCTCTCCGCCGTCCGCGCCGTCGCCGCGCAGCTGCACGCCGCCGACGTCTCCCGCCCCAACGCCCTGCTCGCGCGCGTCGACGAAGCCCTGGACGGCCCCGGCCGCGGCGAGAACGGCTCCGGCGGTGCCGAGGCGGGGGCTCCCGCCTCGGCGCTGCGCGGCAAGCACGACCTCCCCAAGCTCAAGGCCAGCGTGCACTCCGCGTTCGAAGTGGCCTTCCTGGACGCCTGGGGGAAGGCCCTCGGTGTTCCGGTGCACGCCCTGCTGGGCGGGAAAGTCCGCGACCGGGTGGACTACAGCGCCTACCTCTTCTACAAGTACGGCGCGCACCCGAACCGGGAACCGGACGCGTGGGGGAGTGCGCTGGACCCCGCGGGAATCGTGGCGCAGGCGCGCACGTTCGTGCAGCACTACGGGTTCTCGTCGATCAAGCTCAAGGGCGGCGTGTTCCCACCGGACGAGGAGATCGCCGCCATCCGCGCCCTCCGCACCGCGTTTCCCGAACTGCCGCTGCGGCTCGACCCCAACGGCGCGTGGTCGGTGGACACGGCCGTGCGCGTCGCGCGCGAGCTCGACGGGACGCTCGAGTACCTGGAGGACCCGACGCCCGGCCCCGACGGCATGTCGCAGGTGCACGCGAGGACCGGCATGCCGCTGGCCACGAACATGTGCGTGACCGGGTTCGACGAGGTCCCGCAGGCGTTCGGCAGCGACGCCGTGCAGGTCGTGCTCGCCGACCACCACTACTGGGGCGGCCTGCGGCGCACGCAGGAACTCGCCGCCCTGTGCCGCACCTACGGCGTCGGCGTCTCGATGCACTCGAACACGCACCTGGGCATCAGCCTCGCCGCGATGACCCAGGTGGCCGCGACCGTGCCGAACCTGCACCACGCCTGCGACACGCACCGGCCGTGGCAGGACGAGGACGTCGTGGCCCGGCCGCACACCATCAGCGGCGGGGCCGTCGCCGTCAGCGATGAACCCGGACTCGGGGTGGAGCTCGACCGCACCGCCGTGGAGCGGCTGCACGCGCGCTGGGCCGGCAGCGAGGTCCGCGCGCGCGACGACGCCGCGGCGATGCGGGCCCACGACCCCTCCTGGACCGCTCCGCACCTGCCGCGCTGGTGACCGGCGTTCCGGGCGGCCGCCTGGAACGCCACCCTCCCCGCACCGCCGCGCACCTCCCCGGCCCACCCGCGCGGGGGCGCGCATCCCGACGAACTTCGAACTCCCGCTGATCCCGGACACCGCGGAAGGTGGACGCCCATGCCGTTCCTACCCGCACACCCCGCACCGCTCGTCCTCGCGCAGTCGGGGGACGCGAACATCACGCCCGCCTGGGACCTGCCCGACTGGGCGCTCGTGCTCAGCGTGGCAGGTGGCATCGCGCTGCTGCTCGTGCTCGTGCTCGCCCTGCGATTACACGCCTTCGTCGCGCTGCTCGTCGTCAGCATGTTCGTGGCGCTGGCCTCCGGCATCCCGCTCAACCAGATCCCCACCGTGCTGGAGAACGGCATGGGCGAGATGCTCGGCAGCTTCGCCATCATCGTCGCTCTCGGGGCGATGCTCGGTCGCGTCATGGAGCAGACCGGCGGTGCGCAGGCCCTCGCCGAACGCCTCCTGACCCTGTTCGGCGAGCACCGCGCTCCGCTGGCGATGGGCGTGACGGCACTCGTCGTCGGCATCCCCCTGTTCCCCGACGTCGGTTTCATCCTGCTGCTGCCCCTGGTGTACGCCGTCGCGGCCAACGCGGGACGTTCCCTGATCAGCATCGCACTGCCCACGCTGGGCGCTCTGGCGATGCTGAACGCGGTGCTGCCCCCGCACCCCGGACCGGTCGCCGCCGCTGAGCTGTTCGGCGCCAACCTCGGGTGGCTGACGATCATGGGCCTCCTCTGCGGCCTGCCCGCCTGGTTCTTCGGCTCCTACCTGTTCGGCAAGTGGATCGGCGACCGCACCTTCACCCCGGTGCCCGAGCAGCTGTCGCTGAGCGTGTCGGAGGAGGCCGGCCAGCGCGCGCAGAACCAGCGCCCGCCGTCCCTGCCGCTGACCGTGACGTTCATGGTCCTGCCGGTCGTGCTGATCCTGCTCAACACGTTCTCCGACGTGTTCCTCCCCGACGGACCGGTGCGCAGCTTCTTCCTGTTCATCGGTGACCCGATCAGCGCGCTCACCATCTCCACCCTGCTGGCCTTCTGGATCCTCGCCCGCCGCAGCGGGTTCACCCTGCAGGGCGTCGAGAAGGCCGCCTCGGCCTCGCTGGGCCCCGTTGCGATGGTGCTGCTGGTCACCGGAGCCGGTGGCGTGTTCGGCGCCGTGCTCGAGGCCACCGAGGCCGGTGACGCCCTGGCCAACGCGATCGGCAGCGCCGCGCTGCCCCCCACCGTGCTGGCCTTCCTCGTCGCCGCGGTGCTGCGCGTGGCCCTGGGGTCGAAGACGGTGGCGATCGTGACGACCGCACCGATCATCAGTCCCTTCATCGAATCCGCGGACCTCTCCCAGCCGGAGACCGCGCTCATCGTCATCGCCGTCGCCGGCGGCGGGACCGTGCTCTCGCACGTCAACGACTCCGGGTTCTGGCTGTTCAACCGCTACCTCGATCTGGACGTCAGGAGCACGCTGAAGACCTGGACGCTCATGGAGACGATCATGGGCGCGCTGATGTTCCTGATCGCCCTGGTGATCAGCATCGGCATCACCGCGTTCGGCTGAGCGCGCAGCGCTCCCGCGCGGTTCCCGGAGCGCCCCGGCACGACGCGGCGAGCAAGCAGTGGTCCACCACCACGTCCCCACCACCACGGCCCACCACGCGACAACGGTCCAACGTGCACGGAGAGGAAACCCCATGACAACTCGATCCGGCAGTCCTGCCACCCGGTCGTCCACCAGCGCCCCCGAGGAGGCGCCCACCGACGCGATCTCGAAGGTGCACCTCTCGCTGGTCCGCCTGCCGCTGGAAGTCCCGATCAGCGACGCGAAGGTCCTGACCGGCAGGCAGAAGCCGTTGACGGAGATCGCGCTGCTCGTCGTGGAGATCAGCACCGAAGCGGGGCACGGCGGTGTCGGCTTCAGCTACGCGAAACGCGCGGGCGGGCCGGGCATGTTCGCCCACGTCCGGGAGATCGCCGGCGAACTGATCGGGGAGGACCCCAATGACATCGCCCGCCTGTGGGACAAGCTCGTCTGGGCCGGTGCCTCGATGGGCCGGAGCGGGTTGGCCACCCAGGCGGTCGGGGCCTGCGACATCGCGCTGTGGGACCTCAAGGCCAAGCGCGCGAACCTGCCGCTGGCCAAACTGCTGGGGGCGCACCACGATTCGGTTCCCTGCTACAACACCTCCGGTGGTTACCTGTCCGCGTCCACCGAGCAGATCCTGGAAAACGTGGACCTGTCCCTCTCGCGCGGCATCGGCGGCATCAAGATCAAGGTCGGACAACCCGACGCGCGGGAGGACCTGCGGCGAGTCGAGGCCGTGCGCGAACACCTCGGGGACGCGTTCCCGATGATGGTCGACGCCAACCAGCAGTGGGACCGGGCCACCGCGCAGCGCACCGGCCGGGTGCTGGAGCAGTTCCAGCTCACGTGGATCGAGGAACCGCTC
The DNA here is from genome assembly GCF_054491345.1 of Salinifilum ghardaiensis. NCBI lineage: Bacteria > Bacillati > Actinomycetota > Actinomycetes > Pseudonocardiales > Pseudonocardiaceae > Salinifilum > Salinifilum ghardaiensis. Next base: position 2,964,871 of record NZ_CM137101.1, read on the forward strand.
GATTGCTCCGACGCCGAGGGGCATGCCCGGCTCACCGCGGCGCTGGACACACCGATCGCCACGGGCGAGATGCTGACCAGCGTCGACGAGCACTGGAACTTCGTCCGGCAGGACGCCTGCGACTACGTCCAGCCGGACGCTCCCCGCGTCGGCGGGATCACGCCGTTCCTCCGGATCATGGCCCTGTCCGAGCACCGCAGGTTGTCGCTGGCCCCGCACTTCGCCATGGAGATCCACCTGCACCTGGCCGCGGCGTACTCGGGTACCACCTGGCTCGAGCACTTCGAGTGGTTGGAACCGGTGTTCAACGAACGACTGCAGCTGCGCAACGGGCGGATGATCGTGCCGGACCGCCCCGGCCTCGGTTTCTCCCCGTCGGAGCGGGCACGGGCGTGGACCAGTGCGGAGGCCGCGGTGGAAGCCCCTGCCTGACCGGGGCGGCACCCGGCGCACGGCGTCACAGCACCCCGCGAGTTCCGGATCACCGCAGCGCACCCGCGGGAGCGCGGGAGGAGGGCAATTGCCAAGCCCGCCGCGGGCCGTCTACGTTCCCGGACCATGGACACCGACGCACGGACCGTTCCGGACGAGCGGGACGCGGGTGCCGCCGAACTCGCGCGTGCGACGCTGGCGAAGCTGGACACGGTCACCGACCGGCTGGTCGAGGCGATCGTCACCGAAAACCCCCGGTACTACCGTTCCCAGCAGGTGTCCGAACCGGACCTGCGGGCCTCGTGCCGGGCCAACATCGAGCGCGTGCTGCAGCTGATCGGCCAGTGCACCCCCGAGGGGGAGGACGCCTACGACGCGGCCCGGCGCACCGGGCGCAAGCGGGCGGAGCAGCGCGTCCCGCTCGACCTCGTGCTGCGCTCGTTCCGCCTGGGCGGGCGCGTGGTGTGGTCGAACACGCTGGAGGCCGCCCGCGGCAGCGAGCGCATCGACCAGGAGCTGCTGCTCGAGATCGCCACCTCCGTGTGGACCGTGGTCGACGAGGTCTCCTCGGTGGTCTCGGACAACTACCGCCGCGCCGAGTTGGAGGTGCTCCGCGCCGACGAGCAGCAGCGCCGCGCGCTCATCGATTCCCTGCTGCACGGGACGGAGGAGGAAGCGGGATCGGCGGAGTCGCAGCTGCGGGCGCTGGGGCTGCCGGCGAACACGTCCTACCTGGTGGTGGTCAACGCCGCCGACGACGGGCCCGTCGACCCGGTGCACCGCGAGGAGATGCTGGCCCGCCACGGGGTCTCCTCGGCGTGGCAGGCCAGGCCGGCGGCCCTGGTGGGGATCGTCGCGGTGCAGCTGGACCCGGTCGAGGCGCTGACCCGGGTCCTCGCGGAGAACGTACCGGGGCGTGTCGGTCTCTCCCCCGGCGTCACCAGCGCCGCCGAACTGCCGCGCGCCCACGAGTGGGCACGGCTCGCCCTGCGCACGGTCCCTCCCGGAACGGCCGGAACGGCCACGCTCGACGAGCGGTTGCCGCAGGCTCTCGTGGCCCGCTCCCCGGCGCTGGCCGAGCGGCTCGTGCACCGCGCGCTCGGTCCGTTGCTGGAGCTGCCGGAGCAGGAACGCGACGTGTTGCTCGCGACGCTGGCGTCTTGGCTGGCGGCCGACCGTTCGGCCAAGCTCGCCGCGACGAGGCTGTTCTGCCACCGCAACACCGTCCTCAACCGGCTCGCGCGGATCGAGTCGGTGCTGGGGCGGTCGATCAACGGCGTCGAGGAGACCGTGTGGCTGCGCCTCGCCCTGGACGCGCGGCGGTTGCACCCGAGTTGAGCCCGGGCGCGCCGGACCCGCGAGCAGCACGCCGGGCCCGGCCGGTCAGCCATCCGCCGCCGCTGCCCGCAGCGCAGGCCCGCCGAGTGCCGGGAAGGCGCTGCACTGGGACTATCGCTCCCGCTTGTGAGCCCACCGCAGGTTCGCGTTTCCCACCTGCGAGGTCGCCGGCCTAGGCTCGTTCGGGGGTCGTCCTCGGGAGAGCGGGGGTGACGTGCGCGGGCGGTCCGCAGGGGCCGCCCGCGCTCGCGCGTTGCAGCGCGCCCGGCCACCGAGCCGCCGCATCCCGCGCGGGGCGGCGTTCCCACGAGCGACTGCCCGGCCACGCTCCCCCGCGGATCCACGGACAACCAGCCACTGCGGACGGATCGTGCTCGCGGAGCGCCTGCACCACCGGAGGGCACCGGACGGTCGCGCCCTCCGGTGTGGACTGCTCTAGGATTGTGCGGCCGCGGAGAGCCGCGAGGTCGGAACACCACGGGGAGGAGCGATGGTCGAAGAGGACGCCGGGGCCGCGCGACCGCGGCCCCGGTTGATGCGGGCACCGGGAGAGGGCCGCTCGGAAGTCGCGCCGATCGAGTTGTTCTTCGATCTGGTGTACGTGTTCGCCATCATCCAGATCTCGCACACGCTGCTGGACGAGCTGAACTGGTTCGGGGCGCTGGAAGTCGCCCTGCTGTTCGGCGCGGTGTGGTGGGCGTGGAACTACTCGGCGTGGGCGATGAACTGGCTGGACCCGCACAGCGGGATCGTGCGCGTGCTCAACCTGCTGCTCATGCTGGCGGCCCTGGGCATGTCGCTGACCCTGCCGTACGCGTTCGCGGGCGAAGCGCTGCTCTTCGCGCTCTTCTACGTGGTCGCCCAGGTGGGCCGCGCAGCGTTCATGGTCTTCGCCATGCGGGGACACGTGCTCTCGCACAACTACACCAACCTGCTGGCCTGGAGCTCCACGGCGGGAGTGCTGTGGATCCTCGGCGCGTTCTTCCCGCCCGAAGTGCGGCTGGTGATCTGGCTGGCGGCCCTGGTGGTGGACGTGGCCGCACCGCGGTTCGAGTTCCGCTTCCCCGGTCTCGGGTCGGCGCCGATGCACACCTGGCCGACGGACCCGGAGCACCTCGCCGAGCGCAACCGCGGGGTGTTCATCATCGCCCTCGGCGAGTCGATCCTGATCATGGGCTTCACGCTGTCCGAGCTGGAGGAGATCCCGCCGGCCGCGGTGCTGACCACGGTGCTCGGGTTCCTCGGCCTGTTCGTGCAGTGGTGGGCGTACTTCGCGCTGGCGGGGCAGAACACGCAGGCCAGCCGCGGGGACGCGAGCACGCGCGCGCTGCGGTCGGCGTTCGCCTACGCGCACGCGCTCATGGTCGCCGGTGCGATCGTGGTGGCCGTGTCGATCGAGCTGCGCCTCACCCACGACCACACGGATGCGCCGCTGGTGCTGACCACCGTGGGCGGTCCGCTGATCTACCTGCTGGGCAACATCCTGTTCCTGCGCTCGCGCACCGGTGCGGTGGCCCGCGCCCGCTACGCGGCCGCGGGGGCGCTGATCCTCGTCGGCGTTCTGGCCCTGGCGCTGGGCCACGCGATCCCGCCGCTGTTCGTCGGCATCGCCACCGTGCTGATCATGGGCGCGCTCGCGATCGCGACCCAGATCAATTCCAACCGCATCACGGCCGCGCGGACCGACTGACGGCCGCGAGCGCAGCACTGCTCCCGACGCGAGCCCGGCAGGCCGCGGTGGTCCGCCGGGCTCGCCGCTGTCCGCGTCTGGTGAGCAGCGCTGCCGCGCCGCGCCTGTCGCGGTGCGCAACGGCCGGCGGCGCCGGCCCGCGCACGGGATCGCGGGCCCCGGATCCCGCCCCGCGGCGCGGAGTGATGTGATCGCGCAGCAGAAGATCCGTCGAGAGAAGGGAACCTGCGCCGATGACCACCACAACCGGAACCTGGGTGGACGTCCCCACCGCCGACGGGGTGGCCGACGCCTACCTGGCGCATCCCGACGACACCGCCGCCCACCCGGCGGTCCTGCTCTACATGGATGCGTTCGGGCTGCGCCCGCACCTGACCGGCATGGCCGACCGGCTCGCCGCCTCCGGTTACACCGCGGTGGTCCCGAACGTGTTCTACCGGCACGCCCGCACGCCCGTGGCCGACCTGCCCGAGTTCATCGACCCGGAACAGCGCCCGGAGATCTTCGAGCAGATCGGCCCGATGATGCGCTCGCTCACGCCGGACCGCGTGGTGCGCGACGCCGGCTCCTACCTCGAGTGGATCAGCACGCGTCCCGAGGCCGCCAACGGGCCGGTGGGCGTGACGGGGTACTGCATGGGCGCCGCGCTCGCGATGCGCACGGCCGCCGCCCACCCCGACCGGGTGGCCGCCGCGGCGGGTTTCCACGGCGGGAACCTGGCCACGGAGGACCCGGACAGCCCGCACCTGCTCGCCGACCGGATCACCGCGGAGCTCTACTTCGGACACGCGGACAACGACCACGCGCTGCCGCCCGAGCAGGTCGAGCGGTTGAGCACCGCGCTGACCGACGCGGGGGTGCGCTTCCGCGCGGAGGTCTACGAGGGCGCCGCGCACGGCTACACGCAGGCCGATACGGCCAGCTACGACGAGGACGCCGCCGAGCGGCACTGGCGGGAGCTGCTGGACCTGCTCGACCGCAACCTGAGCGCGTAGTCCGCGGCAACGCGACCACGCAGCGCGGAACGGCGTTCCGCGCACTGCGGGCGGTCCGCCGGCGGACCGCCCGCAGTGCGCTGCGGACACCCGCCGCGACCGGGCCCGGCTCGCCGGAACGGCTCTCAGGAAGCCCTGCGCATACCGCAGCGCAGCGGCAGGTGCTTGAGCCCGCCGACGAACGTGGTCGCCACCCACTCCGGATCGCCGGCGAGCTCCACCTCCCCCAGCCGCGGCGCGAGCTCGGCGAAGAACGCGCGGGTCTCCATGCGCGCGAGCGTGGCGCCCAGGCAGTAGTGCGCACCGAACCCGAACGCGAGGTGCCGGTTCGGGTCGCGCCCGACGTCGAAGGCGGAGGGGTCGGTGAAGACCTCCTCGTCGCGGTTCGCCGAGGGGTACGACAGCAGCAGCGAATCCCCCTCCGCGATGGGCGCGCCGTTGAGCTCGTAGTCGGCGGCGGCCGTGCGCAGGAACGCCTTGACCGGAGTGGACCACCGGATCATCTCCTCGGCCGCGGTGTCGACGAGTTCCGGGCGGCGCTGCAGCCGGCGCAGCTGCTCGGGGTGCTCGGCGAGCGCGTGCATCCCGCCGGAGATCGTGGAGCTCGTCGTGTCGTGCCCGGCAGTGGCGATGATCACGTACAGCGAGGTGGCGTCGAGGTCCGACAGCAGTTCCCCGTCGACGCGGGCGTTGGCGATCGTCGAGGACAGGTCCTCGGTCGGCTGGGCGCGCCGGTCCGCGGTGATCTTCTGGAAGTAGGCGAAGAAGTCCGTCACCACCGCAGCCATCTCCTCGGCGGTGCGCCCGCGCTGCAGTTCCTCGTCGGACCCGCCGAACAGCTCCTGCGTGAGCTGCAGGATCCGGTCGAAGTCCGACTCGGGCAGCCCGAGCAGCGAGAGGATGACGTACAGCGGGTAGCCCACGGCGACGTCGCGGACGAAGTCGCACTCCCCGCCGAACTCGGCCATCCGGTCGACGTAGCGCCTGGCGAGGACGCGGACCTGCTCCTCCATCCTGCGCAGCGCCTTGGGTCGGAACCAGTCGGCGACGACACCGCGCATCGCGCGGTGCTCCGGACCGTCCATGTGGATCAGCGTGTTGAGCAGCTGCCCCTCCTGCTCGGCGCGCAGGTCCTGCTCGGCGGGCACGAGCACGGGGCGCGGCGCGTTGCGGAAGAGGTGGTGCTGCCGCTCCACTTCGAGGATGTCGGCGTGGCGGGTGAGCAGCCAGAACGGGTTGTACTCCGGGGAGGGGTCCACCCGGTGCACGGGATCCTCCCGCCGCAGGGTCGCGAGCGCCTCGTGCAGCTGCTGCTCGTGGGCGTAGACGGCCGGGTCGGCCACCGCCAGCCCGGCCCGGTGCACCTCGCTGGCCACGGAACGCTCCCCTCGCCGCGCGACGGCCCGTGCGGTCGGCCCCGGGCCCACCGCTGCGAAGCGGCGAAGCGCCGAGGACGGCGACACCGCACCGCGGGGCAGGCCGGAGCACGGCCCGCACGGGATCTTTCCGGCGAAACTACACCGGTGCTGCGGCGCGGAAGAAGACGTGTCCACCGATCAGCCGGACGCCGCGGCGGTGCCGTCCCCCGGGTGGGGTGACCCCCGGGCTCGCCGCGGCAGGTGCGCCGCCCTACCGGCCCGCCCGCTGCGCGGCGGGTCCCGGTTCGGCCGCTGCGCGCCCGGCGGAGCGGCCGGGCAGGAAGGAGGCGATCGCCAGGGCGCCGAGCGCGGCGAGCGCGCCGAGGCCGAGGACCGCGCGGAAGCCGGACTGCGCCGGTACGGCCGCGGTGCCGATCCGCGTGGTCATGTGCGCGAGCACCACCCCGATCACCGCGCTGGAGACCGACGTGCCGATCGACCGCATGAGCGTGTTGAGGCTGTTGGCCGCGGCGGTCTCGGAGGGCGGTACCGCGGCCATCACCAGCGCGGGCATGGCGCCGTAGGCGAGTCCGACCCCGGAGCCGACGACGCTCGAGGCGAGCACGAGCTGCCAGAGGGCGGAGTTGAGCAGCAGTCCCGCGCCGTATCCCGCGGCGACCACGGCCGCACCGGTCATCAGCGTCACCTTCGGTCCCAGGGTGCGCGTGATCCGCGCGGACACCGGCGCCATCGCCATCATGACCAGCCCGTTCGGGGCCATCACCAGGCCGGCGACGAACACGGTCCGACCGAAGCCGTAGCCGGTGGCTTCCGGCAGCTGCACCAGTTGCGGAACCACCAGGGTGATCGCGTACATCGAGAAACCGAACACCGCGGAGGCGATGTTGGTCAGCAGCACCTGGCGCCGGGCGGAGGTGCGCAGGTCGACCAGCGGGCGCGGGGTGCGCAGCTCCCACCACCCCCACACGAGCAGCACGACGGCGGTGATCGCGAGCAGCGCCCCCGGCAGGCCGCTGCCCCAGCCCCAGTCGAAGCCCTTGGAGATCACCAGCAGCAGGCACAGCAGCGCGATCGACAGCCCCACCGCCCCGGGCAGGTCGAACCGCCCACCGGTGCGCACCGCGGAGGCGGGCACCAGCGCGGTCACGAGCGCGAAGGCGGCACCGGCCAGCGCGGCGGCGGCCCAGAACAGCACGTGCCAGTCGGCGTTGTCGGCGATGAACGCGGCCAGCGGCAGGCCCAGCGCACCGCCGACACCGAGCGAGGCGCTCATCAGCGCGGTGGCACCGCTCAGCCGCTCGGGCGGCAGGACGTCGCGCATGATGCTGATGCCGAGGGGGATCACGCCCGCGGCCAACCCCTGCAGGGTGCGGCCGAGGACCATCGGCACGAGGCCGTGCGACAGGGCGCACAGCACGGATCCGGACGCCAGCATCGCGAGGCTGAGCAGCAGCATGCGCCGCTTGCCGTACATGTCGCCGAGCCTGCCCACCGTGGGAGTGGCGACGGCGGAGGCCAGCAGCGTGGCGGTGACCGCCCAGGCCGCGTCGGCGGCCGAGGTGCTCAGCAGTTCGGGCAGCTGCGGCACCAGCGGCACCACGAGCGTCTGCATGAGCGAGACCACGATCCCGCTGAGGGCCAGCACCACGACGATGGTCTGCGGGCGGGTGGCACCGGAGACCTCCTCCGCCTGCGGTGTGGTGGACGTCGGTGTCATCCCTGCGCGAACCCCCGCGAACATTTTAAGTCAGCTGTCTGACTTACGCTAGCAGGTACCCCGCGGAGGCTCCGCACGAGGATCCCCGCACCACCGGCGAACCCGCGTGCGCGGCGGGACCCGCGCCCGCGGGAGGGCGGGCGCACCGCTCCGGCGCGGTGCGACCGGCGACGCACGCACGAGAGGAAGGACGACGCGATGACGGACGAACGCACGCCGCTGACCGGCCGGACCCCGATCGGCACGTGGATCGACCACCCGGTCGGCGGGCCGCTGATCCGGGAGCTGCTCGCCCGGGGCGGTTTCGACGAGGAGGCGCTCGCACCCGTGCGGCAGCTGCCGCTGGAACAGCTGGTCACCATGAGCCGGGGCGCGCTCTCGCAGCAGGTGGTCGACGACCTGGTGTCTCGGGCCAACGGCGGCGCCGCGCCCGACGCGGCCGAGGAGGAAACCGGTTGGCAGGAGCGCATCGCGCCCGGGCGGTTCGACGGCCGGACGGTCATCGTCACCGGTGCCGCCTCCGGCATCGGCCGCGCCACCGCCTCGCGCATCGCCCGCGAAGGCGGGCGCGTGGTCGCAGCGGACGTGGCGGCCGGGGAGCTGGACGAGCTCACCGCCGAGCTCGGCTCCGCCGAGGTGCTGCCGGTGCGCGCGGACATCACCGACGCGGAGGACCTCGAGCGGGTGGTCACCACCGCCGGACCGCGGATCGACGGGCTGGCGAACATCGCGGGGATCAACGACGACTTCGGCGCCCTGCACGAGATGAGCGACGAGCTGTGGCAGCGCGTGTTCGGCGTCAACGTCGACGGGATGTTCCGCCTCACCCGCGCCGTGCTCCCGGCGATGCTCGAGGCGGGGCGCGGCTCGATCGTCAACATCGCCTCGGAGGCCGCGCTGCGCGGCGGGGCATCCGGAGTCGCCTACACCGCCTCCAAGCACGCGGTGGTGGGGCTGACCCGCAGCGCGGCGTTCATGTACGGGCACTCGGGCATCCGCGTCAACGCCGTCGCCCCGGGCGGCGTGGTCACGGGCATCGCCAGCGGCGGGGCGATGGCGGAACCGGCGGAGTTCGGCTCCGGCCGCCTGGCCCCGCTGCAGCGGATGATGCCGCCGATCGCGACGGCACCGCAGCTCGCCGCCTCGATCACGTTCCTGCTCAGCGACGACGGGGTCAACATCTCCGGCGCGGTGCTGCCCTCGGACGGCGGCTGGTCGGTGCAGTAGCGCGCACCGGCCCGCGGCGGCACCGCAGCACCTCCGCGGGCCGTGCACCGCGGCGGCGCTCCCGGCGGAGTCCCGCTACTCCGCGCCGCGCTCGCCGCCCGCTGCTCCTCCACCACCCGACCCGGGCAGCCGGTCGCGCAGCGCGGCGTCGAGGGTCTCGGACCACTGGCGCACGATGCGCTCCCGGCGCGCGGAGTCGTCGGTGAGCACGTCGGCCAGTCCCAGCCCGCGGGCCATGTCCAGCGTGCCCTGCACGAGCCGCCGCACCACCGGATCCGCGTCGTCGGCCCCGAGCAGTTCGACGGTGACCTGGTGCGCGATCCGGCCGAACTTCGCCTCCAGCGGCACGATCCGCTCGCGGAGCTTCTCGTCGGCCGCGGCGGCGGTCCACACCTGCAGGGCGGCCTTGAAGAACGGGTCGGTGAAGTAGTCGACCATCCGCCGCACGACCGCCTCGGTGCGCTCCGGGCCGGTCGGCAGGTCGCTGCTCTCGGCGCGGAGCTCCCCGATGCGGCTGTCGAAGATCACCTCCAGGGCCGCGGTGATGAGCTCCTCCCGCGTCGGGAAGTGGTGCTGCGCCGCACCGCGCGAAACACCGGCCCGCTGCGCCGCCACCGCCACCGTCGTCGCCGCCCAGCCCTCGGTGGCCAGGCACTCGACCGTCGACTCGAGCAGGCGCTGGCGCGTCGCCCTGCTGCGGTCCTGCTTCGGTTCGCGCGGCGGCACCGCTGCCTCCTCATCGCTGCGACGTGTGCGCGGCATCCGCTCGGGATCCCGACCTGGCTCCGCAGACCATGCTGCCCTGGCGGGCACCGCGCCCGGTCACCGCCTCGCACGGCCGCCGGCCCGGCCCGGGACGCGCTCCGCCGGCGCCGCGGCCGCGCGGCGAGCTCCCGGAGCGCCGCGCGGGAGCCCGCCGCCCCGCCGCGGCAGCAGCACCGCCGCCTCAGTAGGACTTCGGCAGGCCGAGGCTGTGCTGGGCGACGAAGTTCAGCACCATCTCCCGGCTCACCGGCGCCACGCGGGCGATGCGCGCCATGCCGAGCATGGCGGCGAGACCGTGCTCGCCGGTCAGACCGGACCCGCCGTGGGTCTGGATCGCCCGGTCCAGCGCGGCGATGCTGGCCTCGGCGGCGGCGTACTTGGCCATGTTCGCGGCCTCGGCCGCGCCGTCGTCATCACCGGAGTCGTACAGCACCGCGGCCTTCTGCGTCATGAGCTTGGCCATCTCGGTGTCGATCTTGAGCTGGGCCAACGGGTGCGCGATGCCCTGGTGCGCGCCGATCGGCTGCTGGAACACCTGCCGGGCGTTGGCGTAGTCGACGGCGCGGGACAGCGCGTACCGGCTGGTGCCGACGGCCATGGCCGCGCCGAGGACGCGTTCCGGGTTCAACCCGGCGAACAGCTGCAGCAGCGCCGCGTCCTGCTCGCCGACGAGCGCCTCGCCGGGCAGGCGCACCCCGTCGAAGAACAGCGTGAACTGCCTGTCCGGGGCGATGACGTCCATGTCCATCGGCTGCGCGGTGAAGTTCTCCGCGTCGGTGGGCACGATGAACAGCGCCGGCCGCAGCTTGCCGGTGGCGGCGTCCTCGGTGCGGGCGACGACGAGCACGGCCGCGGCCTGGTCGACGCCGGAGATGAACACCTTCTGCCCGTGCAGGACCCAGCCCTGGCCGTCGCGGCGGGCGGTGGTGGTGATCTCGTGCGAGTTGGACCCGGCGTCGGGTTCGGTGATGCCGAAGGCCATCCGGACCGACCCCGCGGCCAGCCCGGGCAGCCAGCGCGCCCGCTGCTGCTCGGTGCCGTACTTGGCGATGATCGTGCCGCAGATCGCCGGGGAGACGACGACGAGCAGCAGCCCGGCGCCCTGCGCGGCGAGCTCCTCCTGCACGAGGGCGAGCTCGTAGATGCCCGCACCTCCCCCGCCGTACTCCTCGGGGAGGTTGACGCCGAGGAAGCCGAGCGCTGCCGCCTCGTGCCACAGCTCGGTCAGCGGCTCGCCGGCGCGGGCCTTCGGCAGCACGTAGTCGAGGTAGTTGTAGCGCTGCCCGAGCCGGGCCGCGGCGGAACGCAGTTCCTTCTGCTCGTCGGTTTCGGTGACGCTCATCGGTGTCCCTCCGCTGCGGTGCGTTCCGGATCGTCCGCCGCCCCGTCGGTGGTGTCGTCGACGACGGCCAGGACCGCGCCCATCTCGACCTGCTCGCCGGTGCGCACGTGCAGCTCGGTGAGCACGCCGTCGGTGGGGGCCGCGATGGTGTGCTCCATCTTCATCGCCTCCAGCCGCAGGACCGGCTGGCCGCGGGTGACGCTCTCGCCGACCTCGGCGGCGAGGCGGACGACGCTGCCGGGCATCGGCGCCAGCAGCGATCCCGCGGCGAGGCGGGCGGACGGGTCGGTGAACCGCGGCTTCCTGCCCAGGGAGACCGGGCCGAGCGGCGAGTCGACGCAGACGAGCCCGCCGTAGCGCGCCACGTCGAACGCCCGGCGCACCGGGCCGTGCTCGCCGGGCACGTCGAGCACCACCCGCTCCGGACCGGCCTCGACCGGGAGGAGACCGGGGTGCCCCTCCACGGTGGTCCCGCCGCGCCGGTGCAGGTACCGCACTTCGACGTCGGTGCCGCCGGGGCCGGTGTAGGTCTTGGACTGCGACTGCGCGGGCAGGTTCCGCCACCCGCTCGGGACGTGGGCGTTCACCCGGGCGCTGCGGCGGTTGCCGGTCGCTTCGGCCAGTGCCGCGGCGATCGCCGAGAGCTCGAGCGCGTGCTCGTCGGCGAGCGGACGCGCGAGCGCGTCCAGCCCGTGCCGGTCGAAGAAGGCGGTGTCGGTCTCGCCGGCGAGGAACGCCGGGTGGCGCAGCACGCGCACCAGCAGGTCGCGGTTGGTCACGAGCCCGTGCACCCGCGAGCGCGCCAGCGCCGCGGCGAGCAGGCGCGCGGTCTCCCGCCGGGTGTGGCCGCTGGCGATGACCTTGGCCAGCATCGGGTCGTAGTGGATGCTGACGACGTCGCCGTCGGTCACGCCGGAGTCGAGCCGGATGCCGGGGTCGGTGAGCGGGGCGAAACCGCCTGCCGCGTCCGGAACGTCGAAGTGGTGCAGCGCGCCGCTCTGCGGGCGCCAGTCCTGCGCGGGGTCCTCGGCGTACAGGCGCGCTTCGATCGCGCACCCGTGCCGCGGCGGGGGGTCGGCGGGCAGCTCGTCGCCCTGGGCGATCCGCAGCTGCAGCCGCACCAGGTCGACACCGGTGGTGTTCTCGGTGACGGGGTGTTCGACCTGCAGGCGCGTGTTCATCTCCAGGAAGAAGAACTCCCCGGACTCGTCGGCGAGGAACTCGACCGTGCCGGCGCCTTCGTAGCCGATGGCGGCGGCGGCCCGCCGCGCGGCGGTGAACAGCCGCTCGCGCATGTCGTCGCCCGCGGCTTCGCGCCGCTCGACCAGCGGGGAAGGGGCTTCCTCCACCACCTTCTGGTGCCGGCGCTGCAGCGAGCACTCGCGCTCGCCGAGCGCCCACGCGGTGCCGTGCCGGTCGGCCACGACCTGCACTTCGACGTGCCTGCCGGTTTCCAGGTAGCGCTCGCAGAACACCGTGGGGTCGCCGAAGGCGGATTCGGCTTCGCGGCGGGCCGCTGCGAGTTGCGCGGGCAGTTCGTCGAGCGTGCGCACCGCGCGCATGCCGCGCCCGCCGCCGCCCGCGGAGGCCTTGACGAGCACGGGCAGCTGGTCGGCGGTGACCGAGTCGGGGTCGAGTTCGGTGAGCACGGGGACCCCGGCGTCGGCCATGAGCTTCTTCGCCCCGACCTTCGAACCCATCGACTCGATCACCGCTGGTGGCGGACCGACCCAGGTCAGCCCGGCCTCGACGACGGCTCGGGCGAAACCGGCGCTCTCGGAGAGGAACCCGTAACCGGGGTGGACCGCGTCGGCCCCGGCCGCGCGGGCGGCCCGCACGAGCTCCTCGGGCCGCAGGTACGTCTCGCCGGGGGTGTTGCCGGGAAGGCGCACCGCGGCGTCGGCCTCCCGGGCGTGCGGGGCGGCCGCGTCGGCGTCGGAGAACACGGCGGTGGTGCCCAGTCCCATGCGGCGGGCGGTGGCGAAGACGCGCCGGGCGATCTCCCCGCGGTTGGCGACGAGGAGGTCGGTGATCGGCGCGGCGGGGACGTCGGACATGGCCGAAGCTCCTCACATCCGGAAGACGCCGAAGCCCTCGGCGCCTGCGATCGGGGCGTTGTGGATGGCCGACAGGCACATCCCGAGCACCGTGCGGGTGTCCCGCGGGTCGATGACGCCGTCGTCGTGGAGCCGACCGGACAGGAACAGCGGCAGCGACTCGGCTTCGATCTGGTTCTCCACGGCCTCCCGCGTGGCTGCGTCGGCTTCCTCGTCGAACGGCTGGCCCTTCGCTTCGGCGGCCGCGCGGCTGACGATCGAGATGACGCCGGCCAGCTGCGCGGGCCCCATGACGGCGGACTTGGCGCTGGGCCAGGAGAACAGGAAGCGGGGGTCGTAGGCGCGGCCGCACATGCCGTAGTGGCCCGCGCCGTAGGAAGCGCCCATGAGCACCGAGAGGTGCGGCACGGTCGAGTTGGACACGGCGTTGATCATCATCGCGCCGTGCTTGATGATGCCGCCCTGCTCGTACTCCTGGCCGACCATGTAGCCGGTGGTGTTGTGCAGGAACAGCAGCGGCGTGTCGGTCTGGTTGGCCAGCTGGATGAACTGGGCGGCCTTCTGCGCCTCCGCGGAGAACAGGACGCCGTGGTGGTTGGCGAGGACGCCGATCGGGTAGCCGTGCAGTTCGGCCCAACCGGTGACGAGGCTGGACCCGTAGCGGGCCTTGAACTCGTCGAAGTCGGACCCGTCGACGATGCGGGCGATGACCTCGCGCGGGTCGAACGGCACCTTCAGGTCCGCCGGCACCACGCCCAGCAGGTCCTCGCTGCTGTAGCGGGGTTCCGCCACCTCCGCGCGCGGCGCCGGTCCCTTCTTCCGCCAGTTGAGGCGCTTGACGATGGAACGTCCGATGCGGACGGCGTCGGGCTCGTCGACGGCGTAGTAGTCGGCCAGCCCCGAGCTCCGCGCGTGCACGTCGGCACCGCCGAGGGCCTCGTCGTCGGAGTCCTCGCCGGTGGCCATCCGCACCAGCGGCGGCCCGCCGAGGAACACCTTGGACTGCTCCTTGACCATGACCACGTGGTCGGACATGCCGGGGATGTAGGCGCCGCCCGCGGTGGAGCTGCCGAACACGAGCGCGATGGTGGGGATGCCGGCGGCCGAGGCCTGGGTGATGTCGCGGAACATGCGCCCGCCGGGGACGAACACCTCCTTCTGCGTCGGCAGGTCCGCTCCGCCGGACTCGACCAGGGCGATCACGGGCAGCCGGTTGCGCATGACGACCTCGTGGGCGCGGAAGGACTTGCGCATCGTCCACGGGTTGCTGCTGCCGCCCCGCACGGTCGGGTCGTTGGCGACGAGCATGCACTCCACGCCCTCGACCACGCCGATGCCGGTCACGATCGAGCCGCCCACCTGGAAGTCGCTGCCCCAGGCCGCGAGCGGGCACAGTTCCAGGAACGGCGAGTCCTCGTCGAGCAGCATCTCGATGCGCTCGCGCGCGGTGAGCTTGCCGCGCCGGCGGTGGCGCCGCACCTTGTCCTCTCCCCCGCCGGCGAGCGCCTTGGCGTGCTCGGCCTCGACCTCGTCGAGCTTGGTGCGCATCGCCTCCTCCGCGGTGGTGAAGTCGGCGGAGGAGGTGTCCAGTGCGGACTGCAGAACGGTCATGCCCGGTACCCCAATCGGTTCGCTGCGAGGCCGGTGAGGATTTCGCTGGTGCCGCCGCCGATGCCGAGGATGCGCATGTCGCGGTACTGGCGCTCGATCTCGCACTCGCGCATGTAGCCGAGCCCGCCGAACAGCTGCACGGCCTGGTCGACGACCCACTCCCCGGCCTGCACGGCCGTGTTCTTGGCGAAGCAGGTCTCCACCGTGAGGTCCTCCTCGCCGCCAGCGGCGCGTTCGGCGAGCTGACGGGTGTAGACCCGGGCCACGTCGATCGCGCGCGCCATCTCGGTGAGCGTGTTCTGCACGGACTGGCGGCTGATCAGCGGGCGCCCGAAGGTCTCCCGGTCGCGGCACCACTGCTCGGCCAGGTCCAGGCACCGCTGCGCGCTGGAGTAGGCCTGCACGGCGAGGCTGAGCCGCTCGGTCACGAAGGCGCGGGCGATCTGCAGGAATCCGGAGTTCTCCGCGCCCACGAGGTTCGCCGCGGGCACGCGCGCGTCGGCGAAGGACAGCTCGGCCGTGTCGGAGCAGTTCCAGCCCATCTTCTCCAGCTTGCGGGTGACGGTGAAGCCGGGGGTGTCCGTGTCGACCACGAGCAGCGAAATGCCCTCGGCGCCCGGCCCTCCCGTGCGCACCGCGGTGACCACGAAGTCCGCGCGGCAGCCGGAGGTGATGAACGTCTTGGCGCCGTTGACGACGTAGTCGTCCCCGTCGCGTTCGGCCCGGGTGGTCAGGTGCCCGACGTCGGATCCGCCGCCGGGTTCGGTGATCGCCAGCGAACCGATCTTGGAACCGTCCAACGTGGGCCGCACCCAGCGTTCGACGTGCTCCTCGTCGCCGGCCCGGACCATGTGCGGCAGCGCGATGCCGGAGGTGAACAGCGAGGCGAACAGGCCGCCGGCGGCTCCCGCGCGGTGCAGTTCCTCGGCGATGACGGCGGCGTCGACGAGGTCCCCGCCGCCTCCGCCGACCTCGATCGGGAAGCTCGCCCCGAGCAGGCCGAGCTCGCCGGCCCTCCGGTGCAGGCTGCGCGGCAGCTCGCCGGCGCGCTCCCACTCGTCCTGGTGCGGCAGCACGTCGCCGTCGACGAACCGCCGGACGGTGGCGCGCAGCTCCCGCCGCTGGTCGGTGTCCCACGTGCTCACAGCAGCTCCTCGGGAACGTCGATGTACCGGGACCGCAGCCACTCGCCCAGTCCCTTGGCCTGCGGGTCGAACCGGGCCTGCTCGGCGGCGCCGCGCCCGAGGATCCCGGTGATGACGAAGTTGACCGCGCGCAGGTTCGGCAGCGCGGTCCGGTCGATGTCCAGCTCGGCGGTTTCCGGCAGCAGCGCGCGCAGCCGCTCGACGGTGAGGGTGTGCACCAGCCAGCGCCACCGCTCGTCGGTGCGCACCCAGACGCCGATGTTCGCGTCGCCGCCCTTGTCGCCGCTGCGGGCAGCGGCGAGCGCGCCCAGCGGCACGCGGCGGGACGGCCCCGCGGGAGGTGCCGGCGGCAGTTCGGGTTCGGGCGGCGGTGCGAGCGCGCGCGTCACCGCCGCGGGCGGGACGTCCACGCGGCTGCCGTCGGGCAGCACCGCGGTGTGCGCGACCTCGGCCGGGTCCACGTGTCCGGGGGTGAACACCCCGTACGGCGAGGCTTCGCCCGGGGCGCCGGTGAGGCTGAAACCCGGGTAGCTGGCCAGGGCGAGCTCCACGGCGGCGCTGGAGAACGCGCGGCCGACGACGTCCGCGTCCGGATCGCGGGCCGTGCAGCGCAGGATGGCGCTGGCCTGCTCCTCGGTCTCCGCGTCGGCGCGGTCGAGCCGCGCGAGCGTCCAGGTCAGCTCGACGGGTTGCTGCTGCAGCCCGCTGGTGAGCTGCTCCTGCACGAGTTCGGCCTTGGCGTCGATGTCGAGTCCGGTGAGGACGAAGTCCACCTCGTTGCGGAAGCCGCCGAGCGCGTTCAGCGAGACCTTCAGCTCGGGCGGTGGTGCTTCGCCGCGAACGCCGGAGAGGCGCACGCGGTCGGTTCCGGCCGGTGCGAGCTCGAGGGTGTCGAGGCGGGTGGTCACGTCCGGTCCGGCGTAGTTCGCGTGCTGGATCTCGTACACCAGCTGCGCCGTGACCGTGTCGGTGGTGACCGCACCGCCGGTACCCGCGTGCTTGGTGATGACGCTGGAGCCGTCCCGGCGGATCTCCGCCAGCGGGAAGCCGGGGCGGGTCATGTCCGGGACCTCGGTGAAGAAGGCGTAGTTGCCGCCGGTGGCCTGCGCACCGCACTCGATGACGTGCCCGGCGGCGACCGCGCCGGCGAGCGCGTCGTGGTCGGTGCGCTGCCAGCCGAAGTGCGCCGCGGCGGGTGCGACGGCGAGCGAGGCGTCGGTGACGCGTCCGGTGACGACGACGTCGGCCCCGGCCTGGAGGCACTCGACGATGCCCCAGGCCCCGAGGTAGGCGTTGGCGGTGAGCGGTTCGCCCAGTCCGAGCTCGGTGGCCCGCTCGGTGAGGTCGTCGCCCTCGACGTGCGCGATCCGCGCCGCGACGCCGAGCCGTTCGGCGAGTTCGCGCAGCTGCCGGGCGAGTCCCGCGGGGTTGAGCCCGCCCGCGTTGGCGACGATGCGCACACCGCGCTCGACGGCGCGGCCGAGGCACTCCTCCAGCTGCCGGAGGAATGTCCTGGCGTAGCCGAGGTCCGGGTCCTTCATCCGGTGGCGGCCGAGGATGAGCATCGTGAGCTCGGCGAGGTAGTCGCCGGTGAGCACGTCGAGCTCGCCTCCGTCGAGCATCTCGCGCATGGCGGCGAACCGGTCCCCGTAGAAGCCGGAGCAGTTGCCGATGCGGATGAGCTCGGGGTCGGCGGCCAGCGGCCGGGGCTGCGTCATGCGAACTGCCCTGCCTTCCTGCCCCTCCCGGGAGCGCCGGCGAACGCCTGGGCGATGGTGAGCCAGTGGGCCGCGTCGGGGCCGGTGGCGGTCACCGCGAGGTCGTCGCGGTGGCGGCGCTGGGTGACCAGCAGGCAGAAGTCCAGCGCCGGGCCGGTCACGCGCTGGGCGGCGTCGGCCGGGCCCCAGGTCCACTGCTCGCCTGCCGGACCGGTGAGTTCGACGCGGAACGGCTCCGCGGGCGGGGACTGCCGGTGCAGCGCGTAGGCGAAGTCGCGGGTGCGCACGCCGATGTGGGCGACGTGCTCGAGCCGGGCCGTCGGCGTGCGCGGCTCGCCGAGCGCGTCGGCGACGTCCTGGCCGTGCGCCCAGGTCTCCATGAGCCGCGCGGTGGCCATCGACGCCGCGCCCATCGACGGGCCGAACCAGTCGAGCTTGCGGCCGGCGGGCAGGGAGCCCAGCGCCGCGATCAGCCGTTCGCGGCCCGCGCGCCACTCGGCCAGCAGCGCGTCCGGCCTGCTGCGCGCACGCTCGGCGGCGGCCTCGTCGACGAACCCGGTGGGGTCCTGCCGCGCCCGCTCAACGGTCGCGGCGAACGCGACCGGGTCGGTGGCCGACTCCAGCGCGACCACATCGGTCCAGGTCAGGTGGGCGATCTGGTGCGCGATGGTCCAGCCGGGGGCCGGGGTCGGCAGTGCCCACCGGTCGTGCGCCAGCCCGGCGACCAGGGCGTCGAGGTCCTCGCCCTCGGCGCGCAGGTCGTCGAGCAGCGCTGCGGTGTCCGTCACGCATCGGAGCGTGGCACCGCTCAGCGAGAAAAATCAAGCGTGCTTGATTGTTTCTTCCGAGGAACTGCGATACCTTCATTGTGATATAACGCACAGCACTCCCGAGGGGAGTCGCCGGAGGGAGCGCACGAGGGTCGGCGCGCCCGCCGCGGGATCACCGGCCCCAGCTCCCCGAGCAGTGCACCTCCGCCGGTGCCCCGCCGAAGACGGCCCCCGGAAAGATCCAGCAGCACCGCGTCCGCGACGAGCACCGACCGCACCGCTGATCCCCGCCGCCCGCCCAGCGAGGAGCTCATCGATGACCACCGCGCAGCCCCCGATGGACCTCGGCTCGTGGATCCCCCGCCGAGCCGCCGCGAATCCGCACCTGCCCGCGATCACCTTCACCGGCACCACCCTGACCTACCGCGAGTTCGCCGACCGCATCGACCGGCTCGCCGCCGAGCTCTCCGACGGCGGGGTGCGGCACGGCGACCGGGTCGGCTACGTCGGCCTGAACGATCCGGCGTTCCTCGTCTCCCTGTTCGCCGCCGCGCGGATCGGCGCCGTGTTCGTCCCGATGAACTTCCGGCTGGCCGCTCCCGAGCTCGCGCACATCCTCACCGACGCCGAGGTGCACACCGTGCTCACCGACGCCGACCGCACCGCCGTGGTCGACGCGGCGGCCAGCGGGGAGGTCCCCCGGCGCCGGATCGCGCTGACCCCGGTGCCCGGGTGGGAGACGTTCGAGGAGCTGCTGGCCGCGCGGGAACCGCTGAGCGACCCGGTGCACCCGGGACCGGACGAGGTCGCCGTGATCATGTACACCTCGGGCACCACCGGCCGCGCCAAGGGCGCGATGCTCACCCACGGCAACCTGTTCTGGAACAACGTCAACGCGCTGCTGACCTTCGACACCAGCCAGCACGACGTGTCGCTGGTGTGCGCGCCGCTGTTCCACATCGGCGGGTTGAACGTCACCACGCTGATCACGCTGCAGAAGGGCGGGCACGTGGTGCTGATGCCGGCGTTCGACCCGTCCGGGGCGCTGGAGCTCATCGCCGAGCACCGGGTGACCACGATGTTCGGCGTGCCCGCGATGTTCCTGTTCATGAGCCAGGTCCCCGAGTTCGCCACGACCGACCTGTCGAGCGTGCGCTACTTCGTCTGCGGCGGGGCACCGGTGCCGGAGGCGCTGATCCACCGCTTCGGCGAGCGCGGGGTCCCGTTCGCGCAGGGCTACGGGTTGACCGAGACGGCCCCGCTGGCGCTGGTGCTGCGCACCGACGAGGTGGACGTGAAGATCGGGGCGGCCGGCCACCAGGTGCTGCCGCTGTCGGAGGTGCGGCTGGTCGACTCGGACAACACGCCCGTGCCCGCCGGCGGGACCGGCGAGGTCTGCGTGCGCGGACCGCAGGTGATGGCCGGCTACTGGCGCAACCGGGAGGCCACCGCGGCGGCCATCGACGCCGCGGGCTGGTTCCACACCGGCGACCTCGGCACCACCGACGACGAGGGCTACGTGTGGATCGTGGACCGCGTCAAGGACATGATCATCTCCGGTGGCGAGAACGTCTACCCCGCCGAGGTCGAGGACGTGCTCTACGGCCACCCCGCCGTCGCCGAGGTCGCCGTGCTCGGCACCCCGCACGGCACGTGGGGCGAGGCGGTCACCGCCGTGGTCGCGACGCGGCCCGGAGCCACGCTCACGCTGGACGAGCTGCGGGAGTTCGCCCGCGACAAGATCGCCGGGTACAAGATCCCGCTGCGGTTGGAGCTCACCGAGTCCCTGCCCCGCAACACCACGGGCAAAGTGCTCAAATACCGCATCCGGGAGCAGCTCGCCGAGACATAGCCCACGACGCGGGGCGGCTCAGGGGGAAATCCGGGTGCGCCCGGATGCGCGCGGCCGGGGGTGGCAGGTGAACTGGTGGCATGGATGCCCGTCCCACCACCGCACGCACCGAGCACTCCCCGCCGCGGCCGCCGGTCGCCGCGGCCGCCCCGCCCCCGCGCCTTCCCGCGGGGGTCCGGGCGCAGGGGGCGGACGCGTGAGCGGTGCCGCACTGGACCTGCTCGAGCAGGTGATCGCCTCGCCCTGGGTGTACCTGGTGCTGCTCGCCCTCGCGGGGCTCGACGGGTTCTTCCCCGTCGTCCCGGGCGAGACGGCCCTCGTCACGGCGGCCGTGCTCGCCGGCTCCCACTCCCCCGACCTGCCGGCGATCATCGCCGCGGGCACGGCGGGCGCGTTCCTCGGCGACCACGTCGCGTACCTGATCGGGCGCAGCCCGTTCGGCCAGTGGCTGGCTGCCCGCCTGCGCTCCCGCCCCCGCGGCCGGGCGGCCTTCGCCTGGGCCGATGCCACCCTCACCGAGCGCGGCGGGCAGGTGCTGCTCGCGTCCCGGTACGTCCCCGGGGTGCGCACCGCGACCACCCTCACCCTCGGCGGGGTGCGCTACCCGTGGCGGAAGTTCGCGCTGTTCGACGTCCTCGCCGCCGGGTTCTGGGCCACCGGGTGGACGCTCGTGGGCTACCTCGGCGGTGCCGCGTTCGGCGGCGACGGGCTCTCCTCCCTCGCGTTCGGCATCGGGTTGGCCTGCGCGCTGATGCTGCTCAGCGAGGTCGCGCGACGCCTGTGGCGGTACTGGCGGGGCCGGCGCGGCCGCACCGCTGCGAGCGAGGCCGCGGAGACGTCCGGCATCGGCCGGTGAGCGGTCGCCTCCCGGCGCGCAGCCGGCGGCGACCGGCGCAGACGTGGGGCGCACCGGTCCCGCGAACGGGTCCGGTCCGCCCCGTGCGACCGCGCTGCCTCCGCGCGGCTGCGGCGGAGGCCGGAGCCCGGCTCGGCGGCAGACCCCGCCGAGCCGGTGGCCCGCCGCGCCCACCGCGAGGTCAGCGTCCGAGAACCCTGCGCAGAGCGCCGAGCAGCAGCTCAACGCGGTTCAGGCACGCGTTCGGCCCCATGAGACCGATGCGCCACACGCTGTTGGCGTACGGACCGGCGCCACCGCCGATCTCGATCCCGTAGTCGGTGAGCAGCTGCTTGCGCACGTCGGCGGAGTCCACGTCCTCCGGCACGACCACGCTGGTGAGCTGGTGCAGCCGGTGCCCTTCCGCGGCGAACAGCTCCAGGCCCATCTCCTGCAGGCCCGCCTGCAGCGCCTCCCCGGCCGAGCGGTGCCGCTCGGCCACGGCGGGCATGCCCTCCTCCAGCACGCGCCCGAGCGCGCCGTGCAGGGACGCGACCATCGCCGTGGGGGCGGTGTGGTGGTACGCGCGGCCTCCGGAGGACCCGCCGGTCACGTAGTCACCGATGAGCCCGAGGTCCAGGTACCAGGTCGTCGGCCGCTCCACCCGGCGGTTCCACGCCCGCTCGGAAACCGTGAACGGCGCGAGCCCCGGCGGCACGCCGAGGCACTTCTGGGTGCCGGCGTAGGCGATGTCCACGTTCCACTCGTCGAGCTGCATCGGCTCGCCACCGATCGAGGTCACGGAGTCGACGAGCAGGAGCGCGCGGTCGTCGCGCCGGCGCAGCTCGGCACCGAGCCGCTTGATGTCGCTGCGCACGCCCGTGGACGTCTCGGCGTGCACGGCGGCGACGAGGGACGGCGACGGGTGCGCCTCGAGGACGCGGTCGACGTCCACGGGCTGGCCCCAGGCGTGGTCCACGCGGACCACCTCGGCGCCGTAGCGGGAAGCGACATCGCACATCCGCTCCCCGAACAGTCCGTTCACCGCCACGACCACGACGTCACCGGGACGCACGAAGTTGACGAAGGCGGCTTCCATTCCGAGTGAACCGGTCCCGGAGAGCGGGAGGGTGCGCAGGTTCTGCGTCCCCCACACCTGCCGCAGACGGTCACCGGTCTCGTCCAGCATCGCGAGGAACTCGGGATCCAGATGCCCGAGCATCGGGCTCGCCAGACCCGCGGTCGCCTCGGGGTAGGCGTTCGACGGCCCCGGGCCCAACAGAGAACGTTCCACAAGTGCCATGGCGGGCATTCTATGTGGCGCAGGTCCCATGCCGACGAAGCGGACGGGTTGACACAACCGAACAGCGGGCGCTAGAAGCCCGGACGCACAGCGCTTCCAACCTGGTCAGCAGGGTGCACGGCCAAGCGAGCGGGAAGCCGGAGGCCGCACTTCCACTGCTCTTGCAAATGATTATCATTGTTCCGTGACAGCTGATCAGCCCCACCCAGCCACGACTCCGACGAACGGGGCGCACGAGCGGCCTCCCGCCCTCGAGGTCGAGGCCCTCTCCGTCGACATCGGCGGCCGGAGGCTCGTCGACGACGCGCACTTCCGCCTGCACCCCGGCCAACGGCTCGGCGTGATCGGCGAGTCGGGCTCCGGCAAGTCCCTGACCGCCCTTTCCCTGCTGGGCATGCTCCCACCCGGCGCGCGGACCACCGGCAGCGTGCGGCTCGGTGGACGCGAGCTGCTGGGCCTGCCCGAAGCGCAGTGGGCACGACTGCGCGGCTCCTCGATCGCCATGGTCTTCCAGGACGCGGTGGCCTCCCTGAACCCGCTGGTGCGGGTGCAGCGTCAGATCGCCGCCCCGCTGCGGACCCACCGCGGCATGCGGTCGTCCGAAGCGCGCGCAGCCGCCCGCGAACTCCTCTCCCGCGTCGGCTTCCCGGAACCGGCACGCGTGGCCCGGTGCGCACCGCCGCAGCTGTCCGGCGGGCAGCGGCAACGCGTCGCGCTGGCGATGGCCTTGGCCTGCCGGCCGACGGTGCTCGTGGCCGATGAGCCGACCACGGCGCTCGACGTGACGGTGCAGGCGGAGATCCTCGACCTGCTCGACGAGGTCACCAGCGGTGACGACGGGCCGGCGCTGCTGTTCATCTCGCACGACCTGCCGGTCGTGGCGCAGCTGTGCTCGCGCGTGGCGGTGATGCACGAGGGCGCCGTCGTCGACGACACCTCCGTGCGCGAACTGGTGCACCGCCCGCAGCACCCCCGCACGGCCGCGCTCGTCGACAGCGCCCTGGCCCTCAACGACGACGCGGATCGCGAGGTCACGACTTGAGCACCCTGCAGGCGACGCGGCTGCTCCGCACGTACCGGGATCCGCACGCGGGACCGCTCCGGCCCGGCCGCCGCGTCCGCGCTGTCGACGGGGTGGAGCTGCAGCTGGCCCCCGGTGAGCGCGTCGGGCTCGTCGGCGAATCGGGCGGCGGCAAGTCGACCTTGCTGCGGTTGTTGCTCGGCCTCGAAACCCCGGACGAGGGCCGCGTCACCTACGGCGGTCGCGCGGTGCGGACCGGACGTGCGCGAGGGCTGCGGTGGTACCGCTCCGAGGTGCAGGCCGTGCCGCAGGACCCCTGGTCCTCGTTGAACCCGCGGATGCGCGTCGGCACCGCCGTCGCAGAACCGCTGCGCGGTCTCGGAGTTCCCGGACCGCACGACCGGCGCGTCGCCGAGGTGCTGCGGACCGTCGGTCTGGCACCGGAGGTGGCCGAGCGGTATCCCGACTCGTTCTCCGGTGGTCAGCGCCAGCGCATCGCGATCGCCCGCGCGTTGGCCCCGGAACCCCGGCTCCTCCTCGCCGACGAACCGGTGAGCGCGCTGGACGCCTCCGTGCGGTTGCACGTGCTGCGCCTGCTGCGCGAACTGTGCGAGCACAACGGTCTCGGCCTGCTGCTGGTGACGCACGACCTCGCGGCGGTGCGCGAAGCCTGCGACCGGGTGGTGGTCATGCGGCGCGGCCGGATCGTCGACGAGGGCCGCACCGAGGACGTGTTCCGCTCGCCCGGGAACGACTACACCCGTGCCCTGATCAGCGCCATCCCGCGCCTGGATTCCGCTTGAAACCCCGCGACTTTCCGAAGGAGCTGCTCCTTGACCACTACCAGCACTCGGCGTGAGGCGCTCGTGCAGCGCTGGTCCCTGCTCGGCCATGTGGCCCGGCTACCCGGGATCGTCCGGTTGCTGCTGGCCACGCAGATGGTGTTCAACATCGGGTTCTACCTCGTGGTCCCGTTCCTGGCCGTGCACCTGTCCGAGGACCTGGCGATGGCCGGTTGGGCGATCGGAATCGTGCTCGGTGTGCGCACGTTCAGCCAGCAGGGAATGTTCGTCGTGGGCGGTGCCCTGGCCGACCGCTACGGCGTGCGCCCCACCGTCCTCGCCGGCTGCGCCCTGCGCGTCCTCGGTTTCGTGGTGCTGGCAACCGCTTCCGCCTTCTCCACGGTGATCATCGGTACCGTCCTCATCGGATTCGCCGCCGCGCTTTTCTCCCCCGCCGTGGAGTCGGCGTTGGCCTCCTACGGTTCCGATCTGGAGCAGCGGGGTGCCATCACCCGCACCGAGTTGTTCGGGCTGTTCGCCATCTTCGGCGAAATCGGATCGGTCACCGGACCACTGCTCGGTTCCGCGCTCCTAACCGTCGACTTCGGACTGACCTGCTGGATCGCGGCGGGCGTGTTCGTGCTCGTCCTCGCAGCGCACGCGCGCTGGTTGCCGCTCAGCAGCGGGAACGGCCGCCGCCCGCTGCTGCAGGGCTGGTCGCGGATCGCGCGCAACCGCACGTTCCTCGTCTTCGCCGCTGCCTACAGCGCCTACCTGCTCAGCTACAATCAGCTCTACCTGGCGCTTCCCGCGGAACTCGGACGCGTCGGCGCGGAGTCGGCGCTGGGCTGGATGTTCGCGCTGGCCTCCCTCATCGTCGTGGTCGGCCAGCTGCCGGTGGCGACCTGGGCGCGCTCGCGGCTGGGCGCGACGCGGGCCCTGCCCCTCGGCTTCGGACTGCTCAGCTCCGCCTTCGCCGCGGTGGCCGCCTGGACGCCGTGGGAGCCGGCTCCGTTCGACGTGCTGCCCGCGGTGATGTTCGTCGTGCTGCTGACGTGCGGTCAGATGCTCGCGGTACCGCTGGCGCAGGACCTGGTGCCGCGGCTGGCGGGTGAGGACAACCTCGGTTCGTACTACGGCTTCTTGGCCTCCGCCGGCGGGCTCGCCGTGCTGATCGGCAGCGGGGTCGCCGGTGGCCTGCTGGACATGGCCGCGCATCCCAATCCCGCCGCCCCGGTGCCGTGGCTCGTGCTGGCCGCACTGCCGGCCGTGGGCGGGATCACTCTGCTGTCGCTCTCCTGCAGGCTTTCAACTTGAAAACCATTTTCGATAGTGTGCGAAAGGTTTCCCCCACCCGAAGGAGGTGTGCGCCCGTGCTCGCGCGCACGAAACGCATCCGCGACGCGGCGGTGTTCTTAGGAACAGCGCTGATGCTCTCCGGCTGCTTCGCCAACACCGGCGGTGACGGCGCGGACGACCGCATCGGCGTCGGGCTGGCCTTCCAACCCGCCGCCGACATGTCGCCCTACAGCGACGACGCCGTGCTGCTGAGCAAGATCGGAGCCACCGAGACCCTCACCGTCATGGACGACAGCGGATCGCCGCAGCCCGGACTCGCGGAAAGCTGGGAGCGCACCGAGCCGGACACGCTGCGGCTGACGCTGCGGCCCGGAGTCACCTTCCACGACGGCACACCGCTCACCGCCGAGAACACCGCGGCCGCGCTCCGGCACGCCGCCGAAGCCCCGACGCCGCCCCGCTCGCTGGACGGCGTGGAGCTGAGCGCGAATCCCACCGGCGAACGCACTCTCGAAGTATCCACCGAGCGGCCCGATCCGATCCTGGCGCACCGGCTCTCGGCGCCGGAACTCGCCATCCTCGCCCCCGCCGCCTACCGCGAGGACCCGGAGGCCCCCGATCCGGTGCGGGCGGGCACCGGACCGTACGTGCTCGACGAGGTGCACGGGAGCACGGGCGCGGCGCTCAGCGCCAACGAGGAGTACTGGGACGGTGCGCCGAAGTCCTCAGGAGTGGACGTGCGGTTCATCGCCGACGGCTCGACCCGGGTGAAGGCCCTGCGCGCCGGCGAAGTCGACGTCGTCGACGCCGTTCCGGCCTCGCAAACGGCCACACTGTCCGACCACAAGGTGCTCGACTTTCCGCTGCCGCGGCTGATCAGCACCCACCTGAACACGCAGCAGGGGCCGTTCACCGATCCCGGCCTGCGAGCCGCCGCGCGCGAGGCCGTGGACGGGCGGGCGATCGCCGAGTCCGTCTACTCCGGACAGGCCGACCCGGCTCGCGGCCTGTTCGGCCCCGCCAGTCCTTGGGCGGAGGACGATCCGCAGCGCGGGGAGACGCCTCCGGACGAGCCGCAGGGGAAACCGATCCGGGTCGCGACCTACGACGAGCGCCCGGAACTGCCCGAGACGGCGAGCGTGGTCGCCGAAAAGCTGCGCTCCGCCGGATTCCGCGTCGAGGACGTCGTGGTCCAGGAGTACTCCACGATGGAGTCGGACCTGCTCAGCGGCGCCTACGACGTCGTGATCGGGACCCGCTCGTACGGCGTGGACACCGGCGATCCGGTGAGCTACCTGAGCACGGACTGGACGTGCGAGGGCAGCTACAACCTCTCGCAGTTGTGCGACCCGGCCATCGACGCCGCCGTGGCCGAGGCGAAGCGGGCCGACCCGCAGCAGCGCAAGAAGGACGCGACGCGGATCGCCGAACGCGTGCTCGGCACCGACGCGGTCCTCCCGCTGGCGCACGAGCGCACCCGCATCGGACTGCAGCAGCATGTGCGCGGCGTCGCCGAGGACAGCTTCGACCGCCGTCTGATCACCGAGGAAACGGAGGTCGGTGCGTGAGTTCCGCGCTCCGCCTTGCCGCAGCGGCCCCCGCACTGCGGGGGCCGCTGGTCGTTCTCGCTTCGCTGACCGGCCTGGCGTTCCTCGTCGGCGCGCTGCCGTGGCTCAGCGGCGACGACCCCGCGCAGACGATCCTGCGCGCCCGATCGGCCGAGCGGGAGCTCAATCCCGCCGTACTGGAACGCATCCGGCAGCAGGCCGGCATCCCGGACGACCCGTTCACCGGTACGGTTAACTGGTTGGCGGGCGCGTTGCAGGGCGATTTCGGCCGGTCCTGGATCACCGGCGCCCCCGTCGCACCGGGGGTGGTGCAGGCGCTGGGCATCTCGGCGACCTTGGCGGCGGCGGCCAGTGCCGTCTGCCTCGTCGGCGCGCTGCTGGTGCTCGCCCCGAGCCTGTGGCGCGCCGCCCGCACCGGAGAGCCGACCGGCACCGGCGCGGCGACTGCTGGCGCAGTGCTCGCGGCGCTGCCGGAGTTCCTCGTGGCGGCGGTGCTGCTCACGGTCGTGTCCGTCCACTGGGGACTCGCACCGACGTCCGGGTGGTCGGGTCCGGGCAACATCCCGCTACCGGCCCTGGCGCTCGGCCTGCCCGCGGCCGGCGTGCTCAGCCGCGTGCTGTCCTCCGCCGTGGACAGCACGCTGGCCGAACCGTGGGTGCGCACGTGGCGCGCCGCCGGTTTCCGCCGCACGGCCCTGGCCGGCGCGCTGGCGCACCGCGCCGTCGCGATCGCGCTGCCGCAGGTGGTGCTGCTGTTCGTCGGACTGCTCGGCTCCGGGATCCTCATCGAGACGATCTTCACCATCCCCGGGCTGGGCGCGACCGCGCTGGAGGGAGTGCTCGCGCAGGACCTGCCGCTGGTGCAGGCGTGCGTGGCGGTTCTCGTCCTCCTCGGACTCGGGCTGGGAGCGCTGGGCATCCTGGCGCACCGGGCGCTGCTGGGGCCGGCGCTGCGCACCGCGGGCATGTCCCCGAGCGCTCGGGGTGCGCGGGGTGCTCCGCGGTGGGCGCTGGCCGTGGCCACCGTGCTGTGCGCGGCCGTCGCGGTCGGGTTGCCGCGCGACCCCTACGCCGTCGTGCTGCAACAGCGGTTGAGCGCGCCGACGGGGGCGCACCCCTTCGGCACCGACGAGCTGGGCCGCGACATGCTCGCCCGATTCGCCCACGGGGCGCTGGTGAGCATCGGCGTGGCGCTCGCGGTGAGCCTCGTCGCGCTGGTCGTCGGCGTGCTCGCCGGCACGCTCGGCACCCGCTCGCGCGCGGGGGTGGCCGACGTGCTCAACGCGATGCCCCCGGTACTCGTGGGCATCATCCTCGTTGCGGTGACCGGCCCGGGTCTGCTCAGCTCAGCCGTGGCCGTGGGGCTCGTGGCGTGGATCCCGCTGGCGGTGCACAGCCGCACCCTGGCCGCCGAGGTCCGCGCCTCCGGGTTCGTGCAGGCGGCGGTGACCAGCGGGTCGGGAACCGCGACGATCCTGGTGCGGCACCTGATCCCGTCCGTGCTCCCGGCCGTGTCCCGGCACGCGTTGATCAGGATCCCGCACAACGCGCTCGCCCTGGCCAGCCTCGGCTTCCTCGGCCTGGCCGGTTCGCACGACTCGCCCGAGTGGGGCGCGATGCTCTCGGAATCGCTCGACTACGCCGAAATCGCCCCGTGGACGGTGGCCGTGCCCGTGGTGGGACTGCTCCTGCTCGGCGTCGTCGCCGGCCTGACGCGCGCGGGCCGTGGCTGAGCACGTCGGTCTCGCCCGCGGGCGAGACCGACGTGCTCGCCGATCAGGCGGGGCGCGCCACGAGCACCGAATTGACGACCTCGTTGCACGGGTGCACCTCGAGCAGCGGGCGGAACCCGTGCAGCTCGTCCGCCGAGATCACCGGGTACAGGGCGGCGCGCATGCGGTGCGCCGAGCGGACCTGCAGCGTCGTCCGCGGGTGCAGCCGCCGGGCGAGCGCGTCGAGCACGGACCTCTTGCAACTGCCGTCCTCGCCCACGAGCGCGGCCAGCACGACGACATCGGCGTGGGCGACGTCGTCGCGCTGCGCCGCCGCGACCGCGTCGGCGTGCACGGTGCCGACCCGGTCGGACAACCCCAGCGCGCGGGCGACCCCGGCGGCCAGGGTGCAGGCCCCCTCGTCGCAATCGACGTGGACCACGCGCGCTCCGTGCTGGTGGGCGTGCACGAGACCGGTCAACGGCAACGGCCCCGCGCCGAGGAAGGCCACCGAGCGCGGTTCGCCCGCACCGACGGCGGCGGCCGCGGCGCGTTCGACGCGGACGAGGTCGTGGTAGTTGTCCAGGTACGGGAACCGGTTCAGGACCGCCCACGGTGCGGCCGACCCGAGCAGCTCGCGCGCCCAGTGCTGTTCGAGCCGTGTCTCCCCTTCAGCGCTGAGCCGGCGCAGGGAGTGCAGCAGCGCGGTGGAATCCGGTCGGGATAACACCTCGCCGGCCGTCCGCTCATCGGCCGAGGTGCACAGCTCGACCAGTCGGCCGAAGAGCGCGTCGGTCTCCGCGGAGGGGCGCAGGTCGGTCTGCTGCAGCCGGTCGTTGAGCCGGCGCAGCTCGTCGAGGAGGTCGGCCGCGTGCGGGAAGGTGGGCAGGCTTGCCGTCGGTGCCGCCGGTTCGGGAAGATCCATGCTCGTAGCATATGTGAAAATGGGTACCATTATCATTAGAGTGGAAAGGTGGTATCCACAACACCGCCATCACGGCAGCATCCAGCCCAGCACCGGGGTGGCCTGCAGCGCCACGAGCAGGCAGACGCCGGCGAGCAGCGCCAGGCTCCAGCCGACGGTGCGGCGCAGCAGCTCCCCCTCGCGCCCTTCCAACCCCACCACGGCAGCGGCGATGGCCAGGTTCTGCGGCGAGATCATCTTCCCCACGACGCCTCCGGAGCTGTTGCCCGCGGCCAGCAGTTGCTCCGACAGTCCCGTCTGCTGGGCAGCCGTCATCTGCAGCAACCCGAACAGCGAGTTCGCCGAGGTGTCCGAGCCGGTAACGGCCACGCCCAGCCAACCGACCACGGGGGACAGCAGGGCGAACACGCCGCCGGCCTGGGCGAGGAACAGCCCCAGCGTCACCGTCTGGCCGGAGAAGTTCATGACGTAGGCCAGCGCCAGCACCGACGAGACCGTGACGATGGTCCACCGGAACTGCCCGAGGGTGTCGCCGTAACTGCGCAGCGCCCGGGCCGCCCGCACGCGGTAGATCAGGGCGGTGAGCACGCCCGCCACCAGCAGCACCGTGCCCGCGTTGAACAGCTCGAACTCGAAAGCGGTGCTGGAGGCAGGAGCACCGGAGCTGTCGAGCACGCGCAGACCCGGCCACGCGAACTCCCACGTGGCGTGCTCCGACAGCCAGTCCGACACCGCCCCGAAGGTGGTCACCGCGAACAGGCCCACCACGATCAAGTACGGCGCGAAGGCCCGCAGCGCGGAGCCCTTCCCCTCGCGCCGGTCCATGGCGGTGTCGAACTCCTCGCTCGGCGCCGTGCCGTCCCCGCCGGCGACGACGGGCACCTGCCGCGTCACGGCCAGCCGCTCGCTCGGCTGCCACACCCGCAGCAGGCCGACCACCGCGAACGCGCCGGCGAACGCCGCCACGACGTCGGCGATCTCGTAGGCGATGAAGTTGGCGGCGAGGAACTGCGCCACGCCGAAGACCGCACCGCCGAGCAGCGCCGCCGGCCACGTCTGCCGCAGCCCCCGCCGACCGTCCACCATGAACACGAGGATCAGCGGAACGACCACGGCCAGCACCGGCGTCTGCCGGCCGACCACGGCGCCGAGCTCGGCCGCGTCCAGACCCGTGACCTCGCCGAGCGTGGTGATCGGCACGCCCACCGCGCCGAAGGCCACCGGGGCGGTGTTGGCCACGAGCGCCACCGCGGCGGCGCGGATGGGCCGCACCCCGAGCGTGACCAGCATCGCCGCCGACACCGCCACCGGTGTGCCGAACCCGGCCAGCGCCTCGAGCAGCGCGCCGAAGCAGAAGGCGATGATCACCGCCTGGATCCGCTGGTCGTCCGACAGCGAACCGAAAGCCCGGCGCAGCACTCCGTCCCAGCCGGTCAGCTCGGTCAGCTTGTAGATCCAGATCGCGTTGAGCACGATCCAGAGGATCGGCACCAGTCCGAACGCGGCACCCTCGGTCCCCGCCAGCGCGGCCTGCACCGGCGGCATGCCGTAGCCGAGCACGGCCACGGCGACGGCCGCGGCCAGTGCGACGAGCGAGGCCTTCCAGGCCTTCCAGCGCATCCCTCCGAGCAGCACGAACAGCGTCAGCAGCGGCAGAGCGGCGATCAGCGCGCTCCACCCGAGCGACCCCCACAGCGGGGCGTAGGTCTGCTCGTAGGCCTCCATCGGCCCTCCTCGATCGTCCAGCAGCGGCAGACGTGGTGGCTCAGCTCACGTACGATTGCCAGACAATGACCTCTGCCTGTCGAACTGTCAACAGCTCGAGCAGGTGTTCGCGGGGGCTCCGGAGAGGCACGACCGGATCGTCGAGGAGGCGCCATGGCGCGCACTGCGGGACAACCACTGGCGACGGTGTCGGTCGTCGACGCGCTCATCGCCTCGCTGCGCGAGCGGGTGCTCGACGGCGAACTGACTGCCGGCACGACCCTGGCCGAGAACGAAATCGCCGCGGACTACGGAGTTTCCCGCCCCACTGCCAAAAGCGCCCTGTCCACACTGGTCCAGCAGGGGTTGCTGCGCCGCGAAGCCAACAAGCCCGCGACCGTGCCGCAGCTCGGACCCGCGGACGTCGAGGACGTCTTCCTGGTGCGCACCCCGCTGGAACTCGAAGTCGTGCGGGCGCTCGGCGCCCGGGGCACCGCACCCGTGCGTGCGGCCGAACGCGCCGTCACCGACTTCAGCGCCCTGCGCGACACCGATTCGCCGAGCGCGTTCGCCGAAGCCGACCTGCGGTTCCACCAGCTGCTCGTCGACGCGGTTGGCAGCCCCCGCCTCACCCGCCTGTACCAGGCCATCCGCGGGGAGATCCACCTGTGCATGGTGCAGACGCGCCACACCCTCGGCCACGACCGGATCGCCGCGGAGCACACCGCGGTGCTCGACGCCCTGGCGGCCGGCGACGCGGACGGCGCGGTGACGCGGATGCGCGAGCACCTCGACGGTGCCCGGCGCTCACTGCGGGGGCATTTCGACGAGCCCGGGCGCTGAGCGGCGCTCGGGCCTTCCCGCCCCGAGGTCGCACGAGGTGCCGCCGCACCGCCGCCGCGGCCCCACCGGGCGGACCAGGGCCCCGGCGAGGTCCTTCCACGGCGAGTCCCTCGCGGCGGTGCGCCCGTGCCGCGGCGTTGGTCAGCGGCGGCACCCGCACGAGTCGCGGTGGACGAACCGCGACTCGAGCCTGCGCTCGACGGGTGCGCGGTCGGGGTCGTCGAGGCAGTCGATGAGCAGCCGCACCGCCTCGGCCCCGATGTCGTGACTCGGCTGGGAGATCACGCTCAACCGCGGTGCGAACAACTCGGCCCAGGGGAAGTCGTCGAAGGCCACCAGCGCCACGTCGTCGGGAACGGCCCAACCGAGGTTGCGGATCCCGTGCATGCAGCCGATGGTCATCGCGTTGTTCGCGGTGATGATCGCTGTCGGTGGCTGTTCCAGCCGCAGCAGGTCCTCAGCAGCCCGGCGAGCGGACTCGACTTCGGAGGAGCCTTCCCGGTGCAGGTCCGCAACAGCGGTGATGCCGTTGCGCCGCAACCCTTCCCAATAGCCGGCGAGCCGCTCGGTGGTCGTGCTCAGGCCGGTGATCCCGGCGATGAAGGCGATGCGGCTGTGGCCGAGGCCGGCCAGGTGATCAACCAGCTCCGCGGTCGACTCGGTGTTCTCGGCGCACACCTGGTCGTGGCCGGCGCCGAGCACGCGGTCGGCGAGAGCGCAGGGAGTGTTGTTCTCCGCGAGGTAGCGCACCGTCCGTTCGGGGTCTGCCGACGGCGCGAGGACGATGCCGTCGACCCGGCGTTGATGCAGGTGCGACACGACGCGGAGCTCGTGCTCCGGATCATCGCGGGGGTCGGCGCTGAGGTGCGGGCCGCCGCGGGGATCCTGCGGCGGCGTCCTGCTGCTACATCCTCCCGGCCCCCTTCTTGATGGCCTCGCGGATGCGGGGGTACGTGCCGCACCGGCAGATGTTGCGGATCTCGTCGAGGTCCGAGTCGCGGACCTCGTGGCCTTCGGCCCGCGCCTGCCTGACCTTGGCGACGGCGGCCATGATCTGCCCCGGTTGGCAGTAGCCGCACTGCGAGACGTCCTGCTCGAGCCAGGCGTCCTGCATCGGGTGCAGGTCCCCGCCGACCGCGTCAGCCAGCCCCTCGATCGTCGTGATCTCGTCGTCCTCACCGATCGCCGACACCGGCACCGAGCACGGGTTGAACGCCTTGCCGTTGTAGTGGCTCGTGCAGGCCTTGCAGACGTTGATGCCGCACCCGTACTTCGGCCCGGTGATGCCGAGGAGGTCGCGCA
The DNA here is from genome assembly GCF_054491345.1 of Salinifilum ghardaiensis. Lineage (NCBI taxonomy): Bacteria > Bacillati > Actinomycetota > Actinomycetes > Pseudonocardiales > Pseudonocardiaceae > Salinifilum > Salinifilum ghardaiensis. Next base: position 2,998,203 of record NZ_CM137101.1, read on the forward strand.
GCACCCACAGCACCCGCACGTCGTCCTCGACGTCGACGGTGACGCGCTCGCCGTTCAGGATGAAAGAGTGTTCGGGCACGAGTTCCTCCTCAGTACGCGTACTTCAGCCCGTCCGTCGGCGACGGCGGAAGCGGCGGTTCCTTCGGCTTCGGGTCGAACCCGAGCGTGTCGTGGTTGATGGGGAATCTGGTGGGCATCTCGCCGACGGCCCGCGCGTAGGCGCAGGCCACGGCGGCCATCGAGGAGGCGACGCCGAGCTCGCCGGCACCGCCGGGCTCGCCGGTGGTGGGCGGCATGACGATGATGTTCGTCTCCGGCGGGACGTTCCACTGCCGGGTGTAGAAGTAGTCGTCCCAACTGCCCTCCAGGAACAGGCCGTCCTGCAGGTGCAGGCTCGAGGTCAGCGCCAGCGCGATGCCGTCCATGAGGCACCCCATCATCTGGGCCTCCAGCCCCCGCGGATTCACCGGAAGCCCGACGTCCACAGCGGACACCGCCCTGGTCACCCGCGGTCCGGTCACCGCGTCGCGGATCCGCCGCCCCGTCGTCTCCGGGCGGCAGTCGATCTCCACCAGCACGGCGTTCACCCCGTAGTACTCGGCGTGGAACCCGATGCCCTGCGCCGTGCCGGCCGGCATCTCCCTGCCCCACTCCCCGGCTTCGGCCACCTCGTCGAGCACCGCCCGGGCGCGGTCGTCCTTGAAGAACCGGCGGCGGAAATCGCGCGGGTCCTCGCCCATCTCACCGGCGAGCCGGTCCACGATCAGCTCCCGGGCGCAGGTCACGTTCGGCGAGTAGACGTTGCGCATGCTGCCCGTCGGGAAGTCGTCGTAGGTGAACACCTCGTTGAGCAGCTGGTCGGCCACCCCGAACTCGTAGGGCACGTGCTGCGTGGTGGCGAAGATCGTCTCGGACAGCGTCAGGTTCGCGACACCGGGCGGGAGCTTCGAGGCCATCGCGGTGACGATCTCGCCCAACCCGTGGGTGAAATCGGTGGCCACGCTGGTGTGCCGCTGCTCGTAGGTGAGCACGTCCTCCCCCGAGTAGGAGACCCGGATCCGGGAGGTGTTCATCGGGTGGGTGCGCCCGTGGCGGGAGTCGTCGGTGCGGTGCCACATCAACTTGACCGGTTTGCCGAGCTCCTGCGAGATCTCGGCGGCCTCCATCGCGGCGTCGTGGAACAGCTTCCGCCCGAACGACCCGCCGCCCTCGGTGACGTGGACCGCGACCGCGTTCTGCGGCAGCCCGAGCTTCTCCGCGATGAGCCCCTGCGCGGCGATCGGTACCTTCAACCCGCTCCAGATCTCGGCGCGGTCGGGTCTGACGTCCGCGATCGCGCTGTTCGGCTCGAGCGCGCTGTTGCTGTTGAAGTAGAACGTGAACTCGCCCTCCAGGGTCTTCGCCGCGGGGTCCACGTCCGGGACGGCCAGCGGAACCTCGCCGGATTTCAGCTTCTCCAGCACGCTCGCGTCGGACTCGCCGTCGACGCTGCCCGCGCCCCAGGAGACCTCCAGCGCGCGCACGGCGTCGATGCACTGGCCGAAGGTCTTCCCGCGCACGGCAACGCCGGTCGACACGGGCACGACGTCGGTGATGCCCGGCATCCGCCGCACCCGGTCGAGGTTGCCCACCGACTCGACGGGCGCGTTGAGCCTGGGCGGGCGGCAGACCATCGTCGGCAGCGCATCCGGGACGTGCAGGTCCGTGGCGAACTTCTTGCGACCGGTGACGATGTCGCGCGCATCGATGCGGTTCTGCGGTTTTCCGATCACCGAGAAATCGGCGGAGGGTTTCAACTGCGCGGAAACCTGCCGCGTCCGCCCGGCCGCGGCCTTCTCCGCCAGTTCCCCGTAGTCGACGCTCCTGCCGCCCGGAGCGCTGATCACACCTCCGTGCGGGGTCAGCTTCGCGACGGCCTCGTCGAGCTGGGCCGAGGCGGCTCGCAGCAGGCTCCCCCTGGCGATGGCGGCGGCGACGCGGATCGGGTTGTAGGTCGCGATCGTCGTGTTCGACCCTCCGGTGAGCTGGTTGAACACGAGCTCCGGACGGGCATCGGCGAGGCTGATGCGGACCTTCTCCACCGGCAGGTCCATCTCCTCCGCGATGATCATCGCCGTGGAGGTGGTGATCCCCTGCCCGACCTCCGCGCGGGGCAGGGCGAACGATACCGTGCCGTCGTCGTTGACCTGCACCGTGATCAGGTTCGAAGTGGGCCGGGCCGCATCGGTCAGCATGTCGTTGAGGTCGTAGATCTCCGCCGGCTGCGGTGGGGAGTGGACCGCGGCCGCGGCCTCCGGACCGGACCTCCCCGCCACCAGCTCCGCCGCCGACACGAGCGTCGGAGCGGCGAGCAGGTAGCCTAGGAACCGGCGCCGCCCCAGATCGGATCGCCCGTCCCCCAGGTGCGGCGGTTGCGAGTCCTGTGCCATCGATCGTTCCTTTCAGCACGCACGACACGGCGGGTGTCCGCGAGCTCGCACGGGGCAACAGATCGCAGGTGAGGATGGGCTCCGACGCGGCGCCGCACTACTGACGTTCGTCAGTAGTGCGGCGCCGGAGGGGTTTCCGCCGCGGTCGGAGCGGTGCAACCCCCGGTGCTCCGTCCCGCCGGAGGCCGGTCGCGCGCTGCTGCCAACGGATCTCGACACGTCCCTGTGCGCTGGGTAGTCTTCCCGGACCCTCGTGGGATCAGCTGCACCGGAGCAGCTGCCGCCGGCGGTGCAGGGGGAGGCATGGACCACCAGCCCAGAGGACTGGATCACGCCCGGCTCGAGCAGGTGCTCGCCGACATCCGAGCCGCCACCGAAGTCGACGCGAGCTTCGGCGGGATCACCACCCCCGAGTCGGCGGGGTTCACCATCACCCGCACCTGCGGCGCGCGCACGGAAGTCCTGCGCGACCTGGAGATCCGGAGCGGACTCGGCCTCGGCGGCAAGGCGATGAGCATGCGCAGCCCGGTGTGGGTGCGCGACTACACCCTGGCCCGGGGCATCACGCACGACTACGACCCCGCGGTGCGGACCGAGGGGCTGCGCGCGATCTTCGCCGTCCCGCTGACGGTCGGCGAGGACGTCCGCGCGGTGATCTACGGGGCGCTGCGGCAGGACGTCCCGCTGGGCGACCGGACGGTGCGCGCCGCCGACCTCGCCGTGCGCCGGTGCGCGCGGTGGGCCGTGCGCACCGGCGCCCGCGGGATCGCCGACACCGCGCAGGCCGCGCCGAGCGCGACCCCGGAAGCGCCCGGGACCGCGGGAGAGGCCCCGGGCGGGGCGGTTCCCGCCCTGCAGCGCCTGCGCAGCGCGCACGACGAGCTCGTGGCCATCGCCGACGCGGTCACCGACGAAGAGCTCAAGCAGCGGCTGCAGGACGTCTGCGCGCGGATGCGCAGCCCGCTGCAGCGCGTCACGAGAACACCGGCGGTGCACCTGTCCCCGCGCGAGCTCGCGGTGCTCACCCAGGTAGCCGAGGGTTGCAAGAACAGCGAGATCGCCGAACGGCTCGAGATCCTTCCCGGAACGGTCCGGGCCTACCTGCAGGCCGCGATGCGCAAGCTGGGCACGAACAACAGGGTGCAGACCCTCAACGCGGCGCGCGAGACCGGCTTGCTGCCCTGACTCAGGAGCCGGGGCCGTTTCCGGGGCCGGGGCCGTTTCCGGGACGCAGTCGCGTCACGAAGGAGAACCGGTCGCCCCGGTACAGCGAGCGGACGCGCTCGACGGGTTCCCCGTCGTCGGACCACGACACGCGGTGCAGCAGGATCATCGGCACGGACGGGTTCGTGCCGATGAGCAACGCCTCCCGCGGGGTGGCCAGCACCGTTTCGATCCGCTCCTCCGCCTCGTCGAAGACGACTCCGAGCTTCTCCCGCAGGAACGCGTACAGCGAGCTGTCCGGATCGAACTCGCCGAGCAGGTCCGGGAACCGCCGGCGCGGCAGGTACGTCGACTCCAGGCCGACGCGTTCGCCATCGGCCAGCAGCACGCGCTCCAGGTGCACCACTTCCCCGCCGGCGGCCAGTCCCAGGTCCGCCGCGAGCTGCTCGTCGGCCCCCACCACCTCCGCGGTGATCAGCGTGCGCCCCGGCTCGATGCCCTGCGCGCGCATCCCCTCGGTGTAGCTGACCAGCGCCAACGGCTGCAGCAGTTTCGGCCCCGCCACCACCGTCCGGCTCCCCTGCCTGCGCAGGAGCTTCCCCTCCAGCACCAGTTCACCGACGGCCTGGCGCAGCGTCACCCGCGAAACGTCGAACCGCTCCGCGAGCTCCCGCTCCGGGGGCAGCTCCGCGCCTTCCTCGAGGTCCTCGATCAGCCCCAGCAGCGCGGTCTTGACCGCGTAGTAGCGCGGAACGCGACCGTGCTCCGGAACCCCCGCCCGGACGGGGTCGCCCGCCCTGCGCGGCGGGCCGTGCGATTCAGTGGCCATACCCGAAGCGTAAGCGGGATCCGGCACCGCTCGGGCGGCGAGCGCAGGTGCGCCCCGCCCACACCGGGCGGTTCCGCAGCGCTCGCAGGGCAGCGTCCCGCCGCGCTGCGCGGCTTGGGAGACTGCCGGGAGGGACCGTTTGCGCGGCGGCAGCGCGCAGGACGACGGGAGGAGCGGACGGTGGTGGACGCGGACGAGCGCACCGCGGTGCACCGGTTCTGGTGGGAGCTGGGCCTGCCCGGCCTCATCGACGTGCACACGCACTTCATGCCGCAGCGGGTGCTGGCGAAGGTCTGGGAGTACTTCGCCGCCGCGGGGCCGCTGGTCGGGCGACCGTGGCCGGTCCGGTACCGGCAGGACGAGGACGCGCGCCTGGAGACGGTGCGCGGATTCGGCCTGCGCGCCTTCACCTCCATGGTGTACCCGCACAAACCGGGCATGGCGGAATGGTTGAACTCCTGGAGCGCCGACTTCGCCGCGCGGACACCGGAATGCCTGCACACCGCGACGTTCTTCCCGGAGCCCGGGGCCGCGGACTACGTCCGCCGGGCGCTCGGCAGCGGCGCCCGCGTGTTCAAGTCGCACATCCAGGTCGGCGACTACGACCCGAACGACCCGGTGCTCGACCCGGTGTGGGGGCAGCTGGCCGAGGCGGGCGTTCCCGTGGTCACGCATTGCGGATCCGGCCCCCGACCCGGCACGCACACGGGACCGGAGCCGATCCGGCGCCTCCTCTCCCGGCACCCGCGGCTGCGGTTGGTGGTGGCGCACCTGGGCATGCCGGAGTACCGCGAGTTCCTCGACCTGGCCGCGGAGCACCCGGGCGTGCTGCTGGACACGACCATGGTGTTCACCGATTTCATCGAGGAGGAGGCGCCGTTCCCGCGCGCGCTGCTGCCCCGGTTGTCCGCCCTGGGCGACCGCATCCTGCTGGGCACCGACTTCCCGAACATCCCCTACCCGTACTCGCACGCCCTCGAGGCGCTGGCCCGGCTGGACCTCGGCCCCGACTGGCTGCGGGCGGTCTGCCACGACAACGCGGCGCGCCTGTTCCGGCTGTAAGGCCCGCGATCACCCGAGGCGGCGGACCAGGCCCGGCTGCGCGCCGAATACGCCGCGGTGCTGCGCCGCCTGCTCGGAGGTCTGCGCTCCGCACCGCCCGCCCCGTGACGGTGACCGCCCCCGGTCCGGACACCACCGCCGGGCGCTCGTGCGAGCACGTCAGCGCGCACGGCCCGGCGCACCGCGCGCTGACGTCTGCCGCCCGCTCAGCGGCGCACGCCGCGCAGGTGCCACATCCGCCCGCGGATCCGGCCACGCTCATCGGTGCTCGCCACCTCCGGGTTCACGGTCATCCCCGCCTGGCGCAGCGCCTCCAGCCCGGTCCGCTCGAGCTCCTCGACGGTGAACGCCGTGGTGTACTCGGTCTCCGCGATCTCCCGGACGTCCCAGTGGGCGCCGAGGTGCTCGCGCAGGTCCGCGGGGCTGACCGTCATCGAATCCGCCATCCGGAAGCCCTCGCCGCGATCGGCGAAGCAGAACACGTGCAGCTCGGCGCCCGGGGCGGTCACCCGGTGCAGCGCCGCGGAGTAGGCGGAGCGCTCCTCCTGGTCGAGGCAGTGGTACAGCGCGCTGTCCAGCACCGTGTCGAACGGGCCCGGCACGCCGTCCATCGTCGTGACGTCGGCGTGCACGAAGTCGATGTCAGCGCCGCGCTCCTCGGCCCGCCGGCGGGCCGTGGCCACAGCGGTCTCGGACCCGTCGACCCCGGTCACCGCGATCCCGCGGTCGGCGAGGAAGATCGCGTTGTCCCCGGTGCCGGAGCCCGCGTCGAGCACGGCGCCGCGCAGCTGCCCGGCGTCGGCGGCGGCCACCACGGCCGGTTGCGGCTCGCCGATGTCCCACGGGACCCGGCCGAACGGCACCTCCACTCCTTCCACCGGCGACTTCCCCTGGTAGAAGGCTTCGAAATCGACCTCGTCGACGGTGAACCCGGATGCCATCCTCGTGCTCCCTCCCTGCGGACGCGACTCACCCCGGGGCGTGTCCGAGGCACGTCCAGGAAATGACACACCGTGCCACTTGTCAATGCGGTAGCATGTTTCGGGCGAGAAGGGGAGGATCCGGGCACCATGGACCTGCGCGAGCGCAAGAAGGCACTGACGAGAGCCGCGATCGAGGACACCGCGATCCGCCTGTTCACCGAGAACGGCTACGACGCGACGCCCATCGACGCCGTCTGCGAGGAGGCCCTGGTCTCCCGGCGCACGTTCTTCCGCTACTACACCGCCAAGGAGGACGTCGTGCTCGGCCGCTCGCGCGACGCCTACGCGCTCGCCGAGGAGGAACTGCACCGGCGGCCGGACGGCGAGCCGTACCGGGACTCGGTGTGCGCCGCGTTCCGCCTGCTCGACCCTCTCTTCGACGACGACCGGGAGCGCCAGCTGCAGCGGGTGCGGCTGCTGACGGAGGTGCCGGCGCTGGCAGGCCCGTTCCTCAGCGCGCTCGCCGAATTCGAGGCGCTGCTGGCCGGGTTCCTCGCCGAACGCAGCGGGCGCCCGCGCGACGACGCGCGGGTGCGGCTCGGCGCCGCCGCGGCGACCACGGCCTTCCGGGTCGCCGTGGAGATCTGGCGCGACCACGGCGGTGAGCCGAACCTCGCGGAGCTGGCGCAGGAGAACCTGGACCGCCTGCTGCCCGCGGAGGTTTGACAAGTGACCGCGCGAATCGGCGGCCGTGCTCGGGCCGCACCGGCCCGCCAGGCAAGCGGCGCAGCCGCTTCCTCCCGCGCATGCAGAACGCCCCATCGCGGTTCCTCCGGCGCCGCCTCGCGAGGACAACCCCGTAAGGTGCTGCTCCGGCCCGCTGTTCGGAGCGGGAAGTCGGGGGCGACTGGGAGTCGGAGGTTTCTCCCAGCTGCCCACCCTCAACAGCCGATCCGAGCATTCTCCAAACCACGGCCTCCGCCGAGAGGACGGCGTGCGCAGGCACTGACCGGAGAGGAACGGGATGACTCGCGCCGAGGACGGGACCCGCGCGACCGCGCACGCCGCGGACGGCACGGCGCTGGCCTACCAGCACCGCGGCACCGGCTCCCCGCTGGTGCTGCTGGCCGGGCAGGGCAACGACCACCGCTGGTGGGACGGCGTGCGCGAGGACTTCCACGGCATCCGCAGCACCGTCACGGTGGACTACCGCGGAACGGGCGGCAGCGGCGCTCCCGAGGAGCCCTACTCGACGCGCGGGTTCGCCGCGGACGTCGTCGCCGTGCTCGACGACCTGGGAGTGCAGCGCGCCGACGTGTACGGGACGTCGATGGGCGGCCGGGTCGCCCAGTGGCTCGCCGCGGAGCACCCGCAGCGCGTTCGGCGCCTGGTGCTCGGCTGCACCTCCCCGGGCGGGCGGCACGCGGTGGAGCGCGACGCGGCGGTGCGGCGCGCGCTGGCCCAGTCGGATCCGGACGCGGCGCGGGAGGCCCTGCTGGACCTCATGTTCACGCCCGGGTGGCTGGCCCGGAACCCCGGACCGCACCCGGTCCTCGGCGACCCCGCCATGCCGCCCCGGGCGAAGCGCAACCACCTGGTGGCCAGCAACAGGCACGACGCCTGGGACGCGCTGCCGCGCATCACCGCGCCGACGCTGATCCTGCACGGGGACGACGACCGGCTCACCCCGGCCGAGAACGCCGCGCTGCTCGCCTCCCGCATCCCCGATTCCCGGGTGCACCTCCTGCCCGGCGCGCGGCACGCGTACTTCCGCGAACGGCGCGCTGCGGCCGGTGCGCTGGTCACCGGCTTCCTCGCGGACTGACGGGCCGCGCGGCAGGTGGAGAGCTCCCGCTCCGGTTCCCCAGCCCCGCGTTCGCCGGGGAACGGATCGCGGTCCGCGGCGAACCCGCGGACGGCGAGCGGGGCTGGCCCGCACCTCGCCGCGCACCGGAACACCCGGCACGCCACCGCCGAGGCGTCCTCCGCCGAGGAACCGGCGATCACTCCGCCGAGTCGACCGGATCCCGCAGGGCGGGACCGGTGTAGTCGGCGAGGTGGGAGCGCGGGACGGGTCCTTTGATCCGGGTGCCGCTGCCCCGTTCCTCCCAGGCGTGCGCGAGGATGCCGACCGAGCGGGACAGCACGAACAGCCCGCGTCCGAGCTCCGGCGGGAATCCGAGCTCGGCGTAGACGACCGCGGTCGCGCCGTCGATGTTCATCGGCACGGGTTCGCTCGTCCGCGCCGCGATCCGCCGTTCGAGCTCCAGTGCCGCAGCCAGGTGCTCACCCGGCACGGTTCCGTCGGCAACCGCGTCCTGCACGAGGTCCAGCAGCGGGTCGCGCCGGGGGTCTCGCGGGTGGAAGCGGTGCCCGAAACCGGGGACGTAGTCGTGCTCGTCGAGCACCTCCTGCACGACGCCGCCGAGGTCGGCTCCCCGGGCACCCACCCGCTCCCGGACGTCGTCGAGCAGGGCCATGCACTGCTGGCCGGCACCACCGTGCACGTCGCCGAGCAGGTTCACCCCGGTGGCCACCGCGTTGTTCAGCCCCACGCCGCAGGTGGCGGCCATCCGGGCCGCGGCGATCGAGGGGGCCTGCGGGCCGTGGTCCACCGCTGCGGTCAGCGCGGCCTCGAGCAAGCGCGATGCGCCGCGCCCGGGGAGCTCGCCGCGCAGCATCAGCCAGATCGCGTCGACGAAGGAGACCTCGCCGATCAGCCGCTCGATCGGGTAGCCGCCGAGGGCGATCTCGCCCGGTCGGATGCGCACCAGGTCCGTCGCCCAGTGCGCGGAGGGGTCACCGCTCATACCGCTCCTTCCCGCCGCAGCCGGTCGATGTCGGACTGCGCGTAGCCCAGTTCGCCGAGCAGTTCCGCGGTGTGCTGGCCGAGGGCGGGCGGCGCGCTCGCGGGGGCGCAGGCCTGCTCGTCCACCCGCACGCCGCTGCCGAGGACGTGCACCTCCTGCCCGCCGCCGGCGGGGTGCGGCAGGGCGTGGACGAGTTCCCGCTCGGCGATCTGCTCCAGCTCGAGGACGTCGGGCACGTCGAGCACGCGCGCCGCCGGAACACCGCGCGCCGACAGGGCCTGCTCCCAGTGCAGTGCCGTGCCGGTGCGCAGTCCGCGCTCCAGCTCGGAGCGCAGCAGCTCCCGATTGGTCTTGCGCTCCTCCCGCTCGGCGAAGCGCGGGTCGGTGGCCAGCTCGGGCCGGCCGATCTCGGTGCACAGCGACTCGAACTGCTCCTGCTTGTTCGCCGCGATGTTGAGGAAGCCGTCCGCGGTGCGGAACGTTCCCGACGGTGCCGCGGTGGCGTTCTCGTTGCCCATCGGCCGGGGTTCGACGCCGGCGATGAGGTAGTTCGACACGGCCCACCCCATCGCGGTGACCGCGGTGTCCATCATGGACAGGTCGAGGGTCGCCCCCTCGCCGGTGCGCTCCGCGCGCAGCAGCGCCGCGGACACGGCGAACGCCGCGGTCATGCCGCCGAGCGTGTCCGCGACCGGGTAGCCCGCGCGCAGCGGGGCGGTGCCGCTGCTTCCCGTCGCGCTCATCATGCCCGAGAGACCCTGGACGATCTGGTCGTAGGCGGGCCGGTCGGCCATGGGGCCGTGCTGGCCGAACCCGGAGATCGCGCAGCAGACCAGCTTCGCGTTGAGCTCGTGCAGCCGCTGCCCGTCGAAACCGAGCCGGGACAGCACGCCGGGCCGGAAGTTCTCCAGCACGACATCGGCGCCGCGCACCAGTCCGGCGAAGACCTCGGCGCCCTCCCGGCTCTTCAGGTTGAGCGTCATGGAGCGCTTCCCGCCGTTCTGCGCGAGGAACGACGCGCCCAGCCGCGCTTCGTTGAGCTCGGCGTCCGCACCGAGTTGGCGGGCGAGGTCCCCGCCTCCCGGTGCTTCGACCTTGACGACGTCGGCCCCGAACAGGCCGAGCTGGTAGCTGGCGAACGGTCCGGCGAGCACGTTGGTCAGGTCGAGCACGCGCACGCCGTCGAGCAGTCCACTGGTCACGTTTCCCCTCCGAACCCGATCCGGGAGATCCGCGCGGCCGCGTCGATCACCGCGCCGCTGAACTCCTCCACCGCCCGCTCGGTGAACCGCGGAGTGGGCCCGCCGACGGCGAGCGCGGCGAGCACCCGGCCGTGCTCGTCGACGACCGGCGCTGCGACCCCGGAGGCGCCCACTTCGCGCTCGCCGTGGCTGACCGCGAACCCGGCCTGCGCCGCCGCGGTGATCTCCGCGCGCACCGCGGACGCGGCACGCCGGCGCGGGTCGTGCTCGAGCACCGCGGCGAGCACCTCGTCGTCCACGTCGGACAGCAGGACCTTGCTCGCGGCACCCGCCCACAGCGGCAGTTCGTCCCCGACCCGCACCAGGTGCCGCACGGTGCCGGTGCCCTCCTGCTGTTCGATGCAGATGCGGGAGCGGTCCGCGCGCACGTACAGGTTGACCGTCTCCCCCGTCGCGGCGGCGAGTTCGCGCATGGTGCCGCGCGCGGACTCCGGCACCTGCCACGCGGTCCGGGCCAGGTTCGACCACCGCAGCAGCCCGGGACCGACGGTGATGCGCCCGTCCGGCTCGGACCAGAGCAGGCCGCGCCGCTCCAGGGTCGACACCAGGCGCAGCACCGTGGTCTTGGCCAGCCCGCTGACCGCGGTCAGGTCGCGCACGGTCCAGGACAGGCGCTCCTCGGTGAACAGCCCGAGCAGGTCCAGCGCACGCAGCACGCTGCGCACGCCCGCGTCCGCCCTCGGCTCCCCGGGAACCGCGGCGGCACTGGACATGCGATCACCCCCTCCGTGATCGTTGCCACACAGCTACTTCCCCGCTAAAGTAGCACGCTGTCCGCTTGTCGGACCTAGTAGTCCGCCAGGCGGACCGACGCCAGCTCGTCCCGCGCCCGACGACGCACGCGAAGGAGCTCGGAGTGACCACGACCGATCAACCGGAGCGACCGCGACCGGCACCCGGCCCCCGCGCGAAACGCCTCGTGGTGCGCACCGCCGCCTCCGTCCTCGGCGTCGCGCTGGTAGCGCTCGGCGTCGCGGACGCGCGCACCGGTGCCCAGGCGGGCGCGGGACCGCGCGAACGCCTGCGGATCACGGTGCCCGCGGCACCCGGCGGCGGCTGGGACAGCGTCGGCCGCGAGATCCAGTCCGTCGCGGACGACCGCGACCTGGTCGGCACCACCGAGGTGCAGAACATCCCCGGTGCCGGCGGCACGATCGGGTTGTCCAGAGTGGCCAACCAACCCGGCCGCGGCGACACGCTGATGATGACCGGAACCGTCATGATGGGCACCATCGCGGCCACGGGATCGCCGTACGACCTCAACGACGTCACCCCCATCGCACGCCTGGCCGACGACTACGGAGTCGTCACCGTGCCGGCCGATTCCCCGATCCGCACGCTCGACGACCTCCTCCGGGCGTGGCGGGCCGATCCAGGATCCATCGCGGTCGGCGGGGGCTCCGTCGGCGGCACCGACCACCTCCTCGCCGGCATGCTCATGGACGCCGGTGGTGCCGACCCGCGCGAGTTGAACTACATCGCCTACCCCGGTGGCGGCGAAGCGGTCGCGGGCATGCTCAACGGCAGCCTCGACGCCGGCGTGTCCGGCTACGACGAGTTCGCCTCCCAGATCGAGTCCGGACAGCTGCGCGCCCTGGGCCTCTCGGCGGGCCGTCCCGTCGAGGGCATCGACATCCCGACGTTCCGGCAGCAGGGCGTCGACGTGGAGCTGGCGAACTGGCGCGGCGTGGTCGCCCCGCCCGGCCTGTCCGACCAGCAGCGCGAACAGCTGCAACGGCTCGTCGAGCAGGTGCACGCCACCCGGCAGTGGCAGGACACGCTGGACAAGCAGGAGTGGCAGGACACGTTCCTGACCGGCCCGCGGTTCGAGCGGTTCGTGGCCAGCGAGACCGCCCGGATCACCGAGATCAGTGAGGAGCTGGGACTGGCATGAGCACCGCACCGTCACCGGCGGCGACGACACCGGTCACGCGCCGCGCGAAACCGCGGGGCGAGCTCGTGGTCGCGCTGCTCGTCGCGGCGATCGCGGCGACGCTGCTGGTCCGCACCGCGAGCATGGACGTTCCCGGCACCAGCGGCTACCTCGGCCCGCAGTTCTTCCCGGTCCTCGTGGGCGTTCTGCTGCTGGTGCTCAGCGCCCTGCTGGTGCTGCAGCACCTGCGCGCGCCGGCGCCCCCGACCGAGCAGGAGCACGCCGACGAGTCCGCGCCGTCCGAAGCGGCCGGTGCTCCCGGGATGGACTGGAAACCGTTCGGCATCGTCGTGGCCACGCTCGTGCTGCACGTGCTGCTGCTGGAACCGCTGGGCTGGCTCATCGCCGGCGCCGGCCTGTTCGCCGGCGTCTCCTACGCCCTCGGCGGCCGGCACGTGCTGCGCGACATCGGCATCGCGTTCGTGCTCTCCTCGGCGGCGCAGCTGGGATTTTCGGCGGGCCTGGGCATCACGCTGCCGGCGGGCGTGCTCGGCGGGGTGATGTGACGTGGACACGATCTCGCTGCTGCTCGGCGGGTTCGCCGAGGCGGCCACGCCGATGAACCTCCTGCTGTGCCTGCTCGGCGTCGTGCTCGGCACCGCCGTCGGCGTCCTGCCCGGACTGGGCTCGGCCATGGCGGTGGCCCTGCTGGTGCCGCTGACGTTCACGCTGGAGCCGACCGGTGCGTTCATCATGTTCGCCGGCGTGTACTTCGGCGGGCAGTTCGGCGGCGCCACCACGGCGATCCTGCTGAACACCCCGGGCCAGAGCTCGTCGATGGCCACCGCCTTCGAAGGCTTCGCCATGGCCAAGAACCGGAAGGCCCCGCAGGCGCTCGCCGCGGCCGTGCTCGGTTCGTTCGTCGGCAGCATCATCGCGGTGACCGTGGTCGTGTTCTTCTCCCCGGTCATGGTGGACCTCGCGGTGAGCTTCGGGCCCGCGGAGTTCTTCGCGCTCGCGGTCTTCGCCTTCGTCGCCACCTCGGCGATCGTCTCCGGCGACAAGCTGCGCGGGCTCACCGCGCTGGGGCTGGGCCTGGCGCTCGCCCTCGTCGGCATCGACGAGCAGAGCGGCGCGGTGCGGTTCACCTTCGGATCCCCCCAGCTGCTCGACGGCATCAGCATCGTCGTGGTGACCGTGGGGATGCTGGCCATCGGCGAAGTCCTGCACGTCGCCTCCACCGCGGAGCGCACCCCGGCCGACGAGACGGTCACCTCGGGCCGGCCGTGGCTGTCCCGGCAGGACTGGAGCCGTTCCTGGCGCCCCTGGCTGCGCGGCACCGCGCTCGGCGTGCCGTTCGGCGTGATCCCCGCCGGTGGCTCGGAGATCCCGACCTTCCTGTCCTACGGAGCGGAGAACCGGCTGGCCGCCCGCCGCGGCGACGACGAGTTCGGGCGCGGCGCGATCGAAGGTGTCGCCGGGCCGGAAGCGGCGAACAACGCGACGACGGCGACCTCGCTGGTCCCGCTGCTGGGGCTGGGACTGCCGACCTCGGCCACCGCCGCGATCATGCTCGGCGCGTTCCAGCAGTACGGCATACGCCCCGGGCCGATGCTCTTCAGCGAGGAGAGCGACCTGGTGTGGGCGCTGCTGGCGAGCCTGTTCCTGGGCAGCGCGATGCTGCTGGTGCTGAACCTGCCGTTCGCACCCGTGTGGGCGAAACTGCTGCGCATACCGCGCCACTACCTGTACGCCGGCATCGTCGTGTTCGCCACGCTCGGCGTGTACACGGCGAAGTCCTCGATCGCCGACGTGGTGCTGCTGTACGCGGTCGGACTGCTCGGATTCCTGCTGCGGCGGTACGGTTTCCCGATCGCACCGGTGCTCATCGGCGTCATCCTCGGCCCGCTGGCCGAAACGGAACTGCGCCGCGCCATGGCGATCAGCCAGGGCGACGTCGGTTTCCTCTTCCACAGTCCCGTCGCGCTGACCCTGTACGGGCTGCTCGTCGCGGCGCTCGTCGTGCCGCTGCTCCTGCGCGCCCGCCGCGCGCGCACGGGCGAGACCGCCGGAAGCCGGTGACGCGCAACAGCATTCCGACCGCCGGGTCGGCTCGCTCCGGACGGGAGCGAGCCGACCCGCGGACTCCGCGGCCAGTTCAGGCACCTGCGCTCCACGGCCGCGGCCATCCTGCCCGTGCCCGCGGGATCACGCGCCGGGGAGCGCCCCGACGAGACCGGTGATGAGTTCGTAGGTCGCCCACAGGCCGACGGCTCCGATCAGCACGAGCAGCGCCTTCTCCCACCACCGGTTGGCGTGGCCCCGCGCCATGAGGTCGCGCCGCGAGGTCATCACGATCAACCCGATGATGATCGCGGGCACTGTCAGCACGTTGAACGAGTTCCCGAGCAGCGTGATCAGGACCATGCCGGGCATGCCGGGCGCCGAGAAGACGATCGGCACGGTCGTGATGAACGCGAGGATCGTCCAGAACAGCGGGTCGTGCAGGAACATCTCCTTGTCGGGGACCCCGCCCAGTTCGCGCCTGCCCCGCAACCGCCGCATGCGCTCCGGCCGCGACTTGTGCAGGGATTCGACGAACATGCGCACGAACACGCGCGGCTGCGTGACGATGTTGTTGAAGACCGTGAAGAACACCGCAAGCCACATGATGGGCGGCCCCCAGGGACCGATCGCCTTCTCCATCATGTTCGCCAAACCGTCCGCCGAGGACACTCCCTCGCCCGTACCGTGCAGCGTTTCGGCCGCCACCACCCACACGGCGAGCACGAGCGCGAACATCACGAACGTGCCGAAGCGCAGGTCGATCCGCTGCATCCTGCGGAAACGCGCCCCGCGCCAGCCTTTCTCGTGCATCAGGTACGGGTACAGCAGGTTCGAGGCGGAACCGCCGACGGCTCCGATGAGCCCCACCGCGGTGCTCACCGCCGTGATGTAACCCGCCCGCCCCGGCGGCATGTCGAACAGCAGGCCGCCGAACAGCCGGCCGAAGTCGACGCCCGTGCCGAACAGCGCGAGCAGGAAACAGGCCACGAGCACGCCCATGGTGATCTGGGCGACGATCTCGAGCCCGCGGAAGTGGCCGCTCCTGCGCGAGGCCAGCCACAGCGCCGCTCCGGTCGTCACGGCGGCCCAGAACGGGATGCCCCACGCGCCGAGCGGCAGCGCGCCGCGGAACAGGTGGTCCAGCGCGGTGCCCGCGGCCAGCAGCAGGAACGAGACGTAGACGAACCCGAGCACGCAGGTGGTCGCGCCGAGGTAGATCGGGAAGCCCTTCCACACGCGCCCGTAGCCGTCCATGATCGTCTCGTCGCCGACGGCGTTGCACAGCTGGTACTTCGACATCGACGAGACGATGACGTAGCGCGACAGGACCGCGACCAGCAGCGTCCAGATGAGGGCGTAGCCGTACATCGACCCGGACACCGAGGCGCTGATGAAGTCGCCGGTGCCGAGCCAGGACATCACCACGACGATGCCCGGGCCGAGGCTCTTCAGGTACTCCGCGACCGTGCTCGGCGGTTCGGCGGCCGGGGACGCACCGGTGCCCGGTGCCGCGGAGGCGGTTTCTCCGTTGGTCTCGTGACGCATTGACGCTCCGCTGCGCGACTGCTGTTCACATGCCGGCCCAGTCGGGGACCGCGCGCACGTGCTTGATGGCTCGGCGGTGGTGGGTGTACGCGAGGTGCAGGTACCCGTCGGCTGTTTGCACCACCGAGGGGTAGGACAGTTCGCGGTTGGTTCCGTCCCGCGAGTTGTTCGTCAGACAGTAGCCGTCACCGCTCTCCAGATCCCGGCGCACGGGCCACGTCTCGCCCCCGTCCTCGGACAGCGCGAGGCTCATCGGGGCGCGCGGGGCTCCCCAGAAGGCAGTGCCCGCGGGCCCCTCGGCGGGCCCGCGGTCCGCGAGGGCGTCCCCGTCGATCTCGTCGTACAGCGAGGCGCGGCGGGCGGTCGCGTCGGCGGCGCTGCTGGGGTTGAAAGCCAGCGCCAACCGACCGTCGTGCAACGCGGTCGCCTGGATCGACGAGTTGTTGTTCGGCAGGCCGGTCGGGGTCGGCTGACTCCAGCGCACGCCGTCGTCCGACCGGCTCCGGTGGATCGCGTCGGCCTGCCTGCGGCGGAACAGCGCCAGCAGCGCGCCGTCGGGCAGCGGAACGATGTTCATGTGCACGCATCCCGTGCTGCCGGGGACGTCGTGGTGCTGCCAGGTGGCACCGCGGTCGTCGGAGACGAGCACCGCGCTCGTGTCCTCGTCGCCGCGCCAGCGCCCCACCGAGGGTCGGACGCAGTGGAACACGGGCAGCATCCACCGGCCGGACGCGCCGACCACGACCGGTTGGCGGACGAAGACACCGCAGCCGTCCCCGGCCGGGACGAGCGTGCGTGGTTCCGACCAGCTGCGCCCCTCGTCGTGCGAGAGGGACACGCGCACCTCGGCCGTGTCCTGGTGGCCGGAGTGCTGCGCGGTGTACAGCAGCCACAGCGCCCCGTCGGGTGCGCAGAACAGCACCGGGTTCTGCTCGGAGCACCGCGGATCGGCCGAGACCTGCACGGGGTCGGACCACGCGCTGCCCTCGAGGCGGGCGAACCAGATGTTGATGTCGGGCAGGCCTTCCTGCGTCCCGCCGAACCACGCGCAGCCGAGGGCACCGCTGGGCAGCGGCATCAGGTTCGCCGCGTGCGACTGGGGCGCCGGCGCGGCCAGGAACGCCTCGCAGCGGCCGGGATCGTCGGTGGGACGCAGCACCCCGTCGCTGGTCGCGGTCATGCGGGGACTCCTTCGGCGTGCCGGTGTTTCGCGATCTGCGTTGCGGAGATCACCCTCGCACTGTTGCGTACTTCACGCAATATTTACAGCACAATTCGCGCAACCCGGTCCGCGCGCGCCCCACCCGACCCGCTCGCTCCGGAACGCTCCCCCAGCAGCGAGCACTGGCGCCGGCCCCTCTCACGCACCCCACGCGTTCTCGGTACCGCACCGCAGGCCCGTTCGCTCGCCCGCCGGGGGACGCAGAACCCCGGGGGGCGAGCGGACCGGTCACCGAACGGGCGACACTCGCAACGCACCGCGCCGCGTGCGCGAAGTGCGCAAACAGAGAGCGATATCGCGGATGGTTGCGCGCCCCGCGCACCCGCCCCGGCACGGCCCGCGACGACGAAAGGCCGGCCCGGGCGCAGCCGGGCCGGCCGAGGGAGGTGCCGCGGAAGAGCGGCGGAACCGCGCCGCTACGACTCCTCGGTGGCGCTGACGGCGGACTCGCCGCGGGTGCGCAACTGCCACGCGCGCCGGAAGGCGATCGCGGCCTCGACGACCATCCACAGCGCCAGCAGGAAGATGACCGCGTCCAGCGGAGCCAGGAAGAACACCTGCAGCGGATCGTCCGCCGCGAGGAACTGGCCGAACTGGACCACCAGTGCCCACGAGGTCATGATCGCGAGGAACACCCAGGGCACGAGGATCGCGACCGGATTGCGGCCGCTCTTGGTCACCCACACCGCGATCACGGCCAGCGCCAGGCCGGCGGTGAGCTGGTTGGTGGTGCCGAACAGCTGCCACAGCGTGCCGAACGCGAAATCCCCCGGGAGCAGCGCGATCACCAGCGGAAGCAGCACCGCGACGAAGGTCGCCGCGGTCAGGTTGCGGGTCAACGGCCGGATCCGCGCCAGCTCGGCGATCTCCTGGACGATGTAGCGCTGCAGCCGCACCGCGGTGTCCAGACTGGTCGCGGCGAAGCTGATGACCACCAGCGAGGCGAAGATCGTGCCGATGCCCACCGGCGCGCCGAGGTTGGTGGCGAACTGGGCCACGCCGTCGACGAAGTAGCCGGTGGCCCCGTCGGAGGCCTGGTCGAAGTTGGCGTAGAGCTGGTTCCACTCCCCGGTCGTCGCCGCCACGCCCGCCGTGCAGGCGAGGATGGCGCACAGGGCCAGCAGCCCTTCGCCGGAGGAGGCCAGGTATCCCACGTAGCGGGCGTCGGTCTCCTTGTTCAGCTGCTTCGCCGTCGTTCCCGAGCCGACGAGGCTGTGGAACCCGGACACGGCGCCGCAGGCGATGGTGACGAACAGCAGCGGGAACCACGGCGGCGAGTCCGCGGGCACGTCGTTGACCGCCGGGGCGACGATGCTGTTCCAACCGACGGCGACGCCGAGGATGATCACGGCCAGCGCCAGCACCATCTGCATCTGGTTGATGTAGTCGCGCGGCTGCAGCAACGTCCACACCGGCAGCCGCGAGGCGAAGAAGGTGTAGGCGAAGATGAGCACGATCCACAGCGTCTCGGCGTCGAGGCCGATCGCACCCGCCAGCGGATCGATCGTGATGGGCCACATCTGCCCCACGGGGATGCTCAGGTAGATCAGCACCATCGCGAGCACGGCGGGCACGAGCGCCGTGGTGCGCTTGCGGTAGACGTACTGCCCCACGCCGATCGCGAACGGCACGGTGAGCAGGACCGGGAGCACCGCCTCCGCGTTCTCCGTGAACAGCTGCGCGATGACCACGGCGAACACCGCGTTGACCATCGTCAGCAGGAAGAAGATGATCAGCAGGAACAGCGTCCGCGCGCGACGCGTGATGATCTCGCTGGTCAACGTGCCGATGCTGCGCGCGCGGTGCCGCACCGAGATCACCAGCGAGCCGAAGTCGTGCACTCCGGCGGCGAAGATCGTGCCGAACACCACCCACAGCAGCGCCGGGCCCCACCCCCAGAACACCGCCGTCGCCGGACCGACGATCGGCGCGGCGCCCGCCACCGAGATGAAGTGGTGGCTGAACACGATGTGCTTGTTGGTGGGGACGAAATCCACCCCGTCCTGGTAGGTGTGGGCCGGGGTGACGGCGTTCGGGTCGAGCGCGTAGACGCGCTTGGCCAGGTACGCCGAGTAGTAGCGGTAGGCCAGTGCCAGTGCCGCGATCGCGGCCACCAGCACGACGACTGCGGGCATGGAATTCCTCGTATCGCACTGCGGTTGTCGGGAATCCCCCCGGGACCGCGCTCGCGCGCCTCGGCCCGGCGCAGTCGTCCTGGGAGGACCGGCTAGAGTTCGCCTGAGAAGGTAGCAACTCACAGCGCCGAGACATAGGTTTCATGGCCGAGGAGATGGTTGCGGCTTGGTCTCAGGCCGCCACGGCGGAGATCCTGTGGACCACGCCGAGCGGGGCGCGCGGGATGCCCGTCGTGCCGCTGACGTGGCCCGAGCGGCGCGCGCCCTGCGCCGCCGTGCCGCTGTCCCAGCTGGACGAAGTGGATTCCCTGCCACGCTGCGCCGCGTTCGCCGTCCACACGCGCGGCGAACCCGCGGCGACGCTGGTGGCGACCGGCCGCGTCGAGGTCCGGTGGGACCTCGACGGTGCGGAGTTCGTCGAGCACCTCCTCGGGCAGGAAGCGGCGAAGCACCCGCCGACGCGACTGCGCGCGGACAGCATCATGGCCCGCCGGGAGAACTGGTGGTGGGTCCCGCGCGCGCTGGTCACGCTCGCCGAGAACGCGCGCGTGACCGCGCTACCGGCGCGCACCCGCGCCGAGGACGCGCTGCTCGTGCGGCAACCGTCCGGCACCGCTGAGACCGAACCCCGCACCACCGTCGTCACCGCCGCGCACTGGCCGGACCCGGGGCAGGACTCCCGCGTCGAGCTGTGGCCGCGCGACGGCACCGCGCTCGACGGCCGGGGCGAAGCCGCGCTCGTGCTCGGGCACCGGCACAGCCCCGATTTCGAGCGCTGGGAGCGCTGGTACCGCAGCGGCGCGGTGCACCGCGAAGCGCTGCACGTCTGGGCCGGCGACGGCGCACCGCGCTCCGGCGACGAAGTCCCCGGCGCCGCCGAACCGTTCGGGCTGGTCGACCGGCTGCTGCACCACCGCCGCGTGGCGAAGGCCTGCAAGGCGGGCATCGCCCGCGCGGAGAGGCGGTAGCGCTCGACCGCTCCGGCTGCGCCCGTCGCCCCCGAACGTCGCAACCAACCGTTTATCGGCAGCACCCTGGTCCGCGACCGCCATCGTCTGTACTGTGTCCGATTGTCAACAAAACAACAGAAAATCGCGGGTGAACACACGGATCGGCCGACGAGCTTCCTCGCTGATCGACTCACGCAAGGGGCGTGATCATGGCCTCCGAACAACCAACCAGCGGTGGCACAGCAGACACCGACGAGTTGCCGAAAGGGGTGCTGCGGCGCGCGATCGGCGCGTCCGCGCTGGGCAACGCCACGGAATGGTACGACTACGGGATCTACGCCGTTCTCACCCTCTACATCGAATCCGCACTGTTCCCCCAGGGTGAGAACACCATCGGTTGGGTGCTGGCGGCGTTCGCCGTCTCGTTCATCGCCCGCCCGTTCGGGGGGCTGGTGTGGGGGCCGCTCGGCGACCGCATCGGCCGCCGCGCGGTGCTGTCGCTGACCATCATCCTGATGTCGGCCTCCACGTTCTGCATCGGACTGATCCCCTCGTTCGACAGCATCGGGATGGCCGCTCCCGTCGCCCTGTTCGGCATGCGGCTCCTCCAGGGCTTTTCCACCGGCGGCGAGTACGGCGGCGCGGCGACGTTCATCGCGGAGTACTCCCCCGACCGCAAACGCGGCTTCTACGGCAGCTTCCTCGAGTTCGGCACGCTCGGCGGGTACGCGCTCGGGTCCCTCATCGGCCTCGGGCTGCTCGCCGGACTCGGCGAAGGGGCCATGCACGAGTGGGGCTGGCGGCTGCCGTTCTTCCTCGCGGGCCCGATGGGGCTCATCGGCTTCTACCTGCGCCTGAAGCTCGAGGACACCCCGGTCTTCCGCGAGACGGAGGAGAAGAGCCTCACGAAGGAGAAGACCTCCACCCGCCTGAAGGATCTCCTCGCCGTTTACTGGCCGCAGATGGCGCAGCTGTTCGCCCTGGTCATCGCGCTCAACGTCATCAACTACACCCTGATCGCCTACATGCCGACGTACGTCCAGGAGGAGATCGGCATGAGCGCGACCGAGGCGCTCGTCCTCGTCTCGGTCGGGCAGCTGGTGATGATGGCGTTCATCCCGTTCTGCGGATCGCTGTCCGACCGGATCGGGAGAAAGCCGATGTGGTACATGTCGTTGATCGGCATGATCGTGCTCGCGATCCCCATGTACACCCTCATGGCGCAGGGCTACGTCTGGGCGATCGTGGCGTTCGCCGTGCTGGGGCTGGTCTACACCCTCCAGCTGAGCACCATCTCCTCGGCCTTCCCCGCGCTGTTCCCGACGGCGGTCCGCTTCGCCGGCTTCGCCATCACGTACAACGTCTCGACGTCGTTGTTCGGCGGCACCGCGTTGAACGTGAGCAACTACTTCATCGGGGTGACGGGCAGCAACATCTTCCCCGCCTACTACATGGTCTTCTCGTGCCTCATCGGGCTGGTGGCGATCTCCTTCGTCACGGAGACGGCCGGGAAGTCCATCCGCGGCAGCTACTGCCCCGGAACACCGGAGTCCGAGGCAGAGCTCGCGCACGAGTCGCCCGTCAACCCGTGACGGCGGCGACGGCGTCCTCCCAGATGCCGGCGGCCTCGTCGACGTGCTCCGACTGGACGACGAGGGCGGGGACGAAGCGGACCACCTCGCCCCGCGGACCGCAGGTCAGCAGCAGGAGGCCGCGTCGAGCGGCTTCCTGCTGCGCCGCCGCCGCGGCAGCCCCGTCGGGGTTGCCGTCGGCGTCGCGGAACTCGGTCCCGATCATGAGCCCCGGTCCGCGCACGTCGGCGATCCGGTCGTGCCGCGAGGCCACCTCGGACAGGGACCGCGCCAGCTGGTCACCGCGCTGCGCGGCGTTGTCCACCAGTTTCTCGTCCTCGATGACGTCCAGCGTCGCCAGCGCCGCGGCGCAGGCGACGGCGTTGGCCCCGTAGGTGCCGCCCTGCGAGCCCGGCCAGGCCCTGGCCATGAGCTCCGCCGGCGCCGCGATGCCCGACAGCGGGAAACCGGAGGCCAGCCCCTTGGCCGTGATCAGCACGTCGGGGCGGAGACCGAAGTGCTCACCGCCCCAGAACTTCCCGGTCCGGCCCCACCCGGTCTGGACCTCGTCGACCACCAGCTGGATCCCGTGCCGGTCCGCGCGCTCCCGCAGCCCCTCGAAGAACCGGGTGCTGCCGGGCACGTACCCGCCCTCGCCGAGCACCGGTTCCACCACGAACGCGGCGGTCTCCTGCGGTGCGCTGACCGTCTGCAGCAGGTGGTCGAGCTGGCGCAGCGCGAAGTCGGTCGACTCCTCCTGCGACCACCCGAACAGCGCGGGGTTCGGGAACGGCGCCACGTGAACGCCGCCCATGAGGGGACTGAAGCCGGACCGGAACTTCGTGCCCGAGGTCGTCATGGAAGCGGTCGCCACGGTCCGGCCGTGGAACCCGCCCTGGAAGACGACGACGTTCGGGCGTCCGGTCGCCTGGCGGGTCAGCCGCAACGCGGACTCCACGGCTTCCGAGCCCGAGTTCGCGAAGAACATCCGGTCCAACCCGCTCGGCAGCACGTCGCCCAGCCGTTCGACCAGGTCCAGCAGCGGCCGGTGCATGACCGTCGTGTACTGGGCGTGGATGAGCGTACCGACCTGGCGCTGCGCCGCCTCGACCACGCGCGGGTGGCAGTGCCCCGTGCTCGTCACGCCGATCCCGGCGGTGAAGTCGAGGTACCTGCGCTCCTGCTCGTCGAAGAGGTGGACGCCTTCGCCGCGGGCGGCGAGGA
Organism: Salinifilum ghardaiensis; assembly: GCF_054491345.1. Classification (NCBI taxonomy): domain Bacteria; kingdom Bacillati; phylum Actinomycetota; class Actinomycetes; order Pseudonocardiales; family Pseudonocardiaceae; genus Salinifilum; species Salinifilum ghardaiensis. The sequence continues at coordinate 3,021,269 of NZ_CM137101.1, forward strand.
CGCCGGTCGCCTGCTTGAGCACCTGCGAGAGCTCGGCCATGAGGAACTCCTTCGGTAGGATTGTCGACAATTGAACGGCAGAAGCGGTCCAGGACGCGGGGGCGACACGGGCGGGACCGCTGATTTCCCCGGGACGCAGCACGCCGGGACCGCTCTCCCCGACGCCGGCCGTCAGGCGTCCGGTCGGGAGGCCGCAGCCCCGGTGAGCCGTTCCACCGCGTCCTCCATGTGCGCGACCAGACGGGCGTCGCACAACGTCGGGTTCGCGTCCCGGAACGCCTCCGCGATCCCGCGGTGTTCGGCCACCCGCTCATCGGAGTGGCTGTAGGTCTCCTCGAGGGCGTGGATGCACATCCGGGTCTCGGTCAGCAGCGTCATGTGGATCCGATCGAGCCGGGGGCTCCGGGCCAGGTCCACCAACCGCTGGTGGAACTCGATGTCGGCCTCGGTGACGCCGCCGTCGTCCGCGCGCTCGGCCGCCTGCGCCATCTGCTCGGTGATCCCGAGCAGCTGGTCACCGGCCTCCCGCGGGTCGTGCCGGAAGATCTGCTCGGCAGCTGCCCGTTCGACCGCCGCCCGCGCGACGTACATGTCGTGGACGTTCTCCGGGGTCATGTCGACGACGAACAGGCCCCGGTTGCGGATGGAGACGAGCAGTCCCTCCTGCGTGAGCCGCTGCATGCCCTCGCGCAACGACCCCCGGCTGACGCCGAGCTCGCGCGCCAGCTGCGCCTCCCCGAGCTGCTCACCGGCGGAGAAGTGGCCGCGTCCGATCGCGGTGCGCAGCTTGTCCGCGATGATGCTCGGGGTCGACTCCCGCTCCAGGGGCTCGATGGTGCGACGGGAGCGGTTCATCGGGCACCCCCCTGGAACAGGGAGCCCGTGCCCGGCAGCTCCGGCACCGGTCCGAGCAGGCGCAACCCCTCCCAGACGGTGACCTGGTTGGCCGTGAGCACCGGTTTGCCGGCCGCGGCCTCGAGCTCGTCCAACCACGCCAGCGAGTGCATGGCGGTGTCCGGCACCAGCACGGCCTCGGCCCCGTCGCCGGAAACGGCGGCGACCAGCGCGCGGACCGCGTCCTTCTCGAGGGTGCCGACCTCGGCGGCGGTGACGATGTCGTTGCTGACCATGGTCGTGACCTCGATACCACCGCGGCCGAGGAACTCCCGGAAGCGGGCCGCCACGTCCTCGGGGTACGAGGCCGCCACCGCGACCGAGCGGAGCCGGAGGGCCCGCGCGGCGTTGACGAAGGCGAGGGAGGTCGAGGAGGCCGGCAGGCCGACGGCCTCGGCGATCCCCCGGACCTGGTCGTGCGCGCCGTCCCACCCGAACACGAAGCTTCCCGAGGTGCAGGCCCACATGATCGCGCCCGGGCCCTCGGTGACCAGCTCCCGGGCACCGTCGTGCAGCCGCACGTCGCTTCCCAGGTCGAGCAGGGCGTCGATCCGGTGGGCGTCCTCGCCCACCGAGGTGTGCACCAGCGGTAGCCGCACCCCGCCCCCGAGCCGCTCCTCGAGCGCGGGGAAGTCGTCCTCGGCGCTGTGACCGGGGTAGAGAAGCCCCACGCTCGGTCGCGCTGCCGGGCCGGGCGCTTGCGGGTCTGCCATCACTCCTCCGGACCGATGCGGTTCGTCTGATTGTCGTCAATCGTACTCGTCCTCAACCGGCGAGCAGTCGCATCGCCGCGAGCGCGTACGCCCGAGCGGCGAGGTGCAGCTCGTCGATGCCGACCGATTCGTCGGCGGTGTGGGCCTGCTCGGCGACCGACCCGGGGCCGAGGACCACCACGGGAACGCCGGTGTCGCGCTGGACGAACCCGCCGTCGCACGCGGCGGTCCAGCCGCCCACCGGATGCCCCGGTCCCCCCGCCGCCCGGAGCGCACCGTCGGTGGCGAGGACGAACCCGTCCTCGGGCGAGGTCTCGAACCCCGGCATCTCCATCGTCATGCGCGCCTGCGCGCCCAGTCCCCGCTCCTGCAGACCGAGCGCGTCCAGCCGCGCGGTCAGCGCCGCGAGCACGTCCTCGCCCGTCTCCCCCGGGAGCAGGCGGCGGTCGGCCTGCACGACGCACTCGGCCGGCACGACCGCCGTGCCCGTGCCGCCGCGCACCTGCCCCACGCTCCAGCTCGCGGGCCCCAGCAGCGGGTGCGGCGCCCGGCCGAGCTCCTCGTGCCAGGTCTCGAGCTCGGCGATGACGGCGGCCGCGCCGTAGATCGCGTTCGCCCCGTCGCTGGGGCGGCCCGCGTGGGCGGCGCGCCCCCGGACCGCCACCTCGGCGTAGGCGTCCCCCCGCGCGGCGGTGATCGTCTGCAACCCCGTGGGCTCGGCGACGATGCACCCGGTGAACCCGCCGCGGTCGCCGGAGGCCACGTAGTGCTGGATGCCGAGGCCGTCCTCCTCCTCGTCGACGACTGCGGCGAGCTCGACCGGGCCGGACAGCGCGGCCCCGGCCTCGCGCAGAGCGGACATCGCGACGACGCACGCGGCCAGACCGCCCTTCATGTCGGTGGCTCCCCGGCCGTACAACCGCCCGTCGCGGACCGCACCGCCGAGCGGGTCGACGGTCCACCCGTCGCCGATCGGGACGACGTCGGTGTGCCCGAGCAGCAGCAGCCCCGGTCCGGCGGGCTCACCGGTGCCGCCCAGCCGCGCGGACGCGTTCGGCCGCCCCGGCGCGACCTCGGTGAGCTCGCAGGGCAGCTCGCGGCTGCGGCACGCCTCGGCCAGCACGGCGGCGGTGGCCGACTCGCCGCCGGGCGGGTTCTCGCCGGGCGCGGCGAGGAGCGCCCGGGTCAGCTCGGTGATCTCCTCGGCGGAGATCAGGTCGAGCACCGCCCGCTCCTCCGGCGTCACCGGGCGTTCGGGGCAGGACTCATGCATGGCGGCCCCCTCCGGCGGCCAGGGAATCGATCGCGCGGCGCAACCGCACGACGCCTTCCTCGCTGCGCTCCGGGGTGGTCGAGGCGAAGCACAACCGCAGCGCGTTGCCGAAGTACCCGGCCGGGGACAGCGCGGGACCCGGGATGAACGCGACGCCCTCGGCCAGCGCGACCTCGAACAGCTCCTGCGCGTCGATCCCGCTGGTCGAGTCCTCGTCCAACGTCACCCAGAGGAAGAACCCGCCCTCGGGGTCGGTCCACCGGGCGATGTCGCCGAGGTGCTCGTCGAGCGCCTGCTGCATGGCGACCTTGCGGCGGCGGTACTCCGCCCGCTGGGTCGCCAGGTGCGACCACAGGTGACCGCCGGCCAGGAACCCGGCGACGAGGCGCTGGGCCGGCAGGTTCGCGCAGGTGTCCATCGTCTGCTTCGCGTGGATCAGCAACTGCTGCAGCGCCGGGTCGGCGTCCACCCAACCCACGCGCAGACCCGGGGCGATGACCTTGGAGAACGTGCGCACCGAGAAGACGTGCGGGTCACCGCCGCCGAGCTCGCGCAGGGTGGGCAGGGGCTCGCCCTCGAACCGCAACAGACCGTACGGGTCGTCGTCGATCAGGACCGATCCCCAGTGGCGGGCGAGCTGGAGCAGCTCGCGGCGCCGGGGCAGCGACATCGTCGCGCCCGAGGGGTTCTGGAACGTGGGGATCGTGTAGATCACCTTCGGTGTGCGCCCGGCCCGTTCCACCAGGTCGGGCAGCTTCTCGACGACCATCCCCGCGTCGTCGACCGGCACCTCGAGCAGCTTCGCGCCGTAGGCCAGGGCGGTGGCGCTGCCGTTGGTGTAGGTCGGGGACTCCACGACGACGAGGTCGCCCGGGTCGACGAACAGCTTGAAGGCCAGGTCGAGGCCCTGCATGCCACCGGAGGTGATCGTCAGCCGGTCCGCGGTCGTCTCGTCGCCGGTGCCCGCCAGGGTCTGCAGCAGGGCCTCGCGCAGCGGCGGATCGCCCTCGGTGGCGCCGTAGTTGAAGGCGTCGGCCGCGTCGGCCCCCAGCGCCGTCCCCCCGATCTCGGCGAGGACGTCCGAGGGGACGCTTTCCGGCGCCGGGCTGCCCATCGCGAAGCGCACGACGTCGTGCGTCCGCTCGTTCAGCAGCGAGGTGCTCGAGTCGATGATCGAGCCGACGAGATCCTCGGCTCGGGCCGCCGTCGGGAGGCCGGTCGGGGGCTGCACCACGTGGCTCACCTCTTGGTGGTCAGGTCTTGGGGGAGGTCGGTGAGGCGTTCGGCGCCCGAGTCGGTGACGACGACGGGCTCGGAGAGCTCGTAGCCCCAGCCGTCCATCCACATCCCGATGATGATGTGGAAGGCCATTCCCGGGACCACCACCGTCTTCTCGTCCGGGCGGAGGCTGACGGTGCGCTCGCCCCAGTCCGGCGGGTAGCCGATGCCGATGGAGTAGCCGATCCGCGAGTCCTTGCTCAGGCCGTGCCGGCTGATCACCGCGTTGCACGCGTCGTGCACATCGCTCCCGGTCACCCCGGGAACGAGGGAGTCCAGGGCCGCGCGCACGCTCTCGCGCACCGCCCCGGCGGTCGCGGCGAGCCGCCGCGGCGGCTCGCCGAGCACCACGGTCCGCGCCACCGGCGCGTGGTAGCGCCGGAACACGCCCGCGAGCTCGACCGTCGTCGCCTCGCCCTCGACGAACGTCCGGTCGGACCAGGTCAGGTGCGGCGTCCCGGCACCGTCGCCCGTCGGGAGCAGCGGGACGATCGCGGGGTAGTCACCGCCGTGCTCCGCGGTACCCGACGCTTGCGCTGCCATGACCTCGGCCACGACGTCGCACTGCCGGCGCCCGGCGACGACGCCCTCGAGCGCGACCCGCATCGCCCGCTCGGCGATGCTGCCGGCGACGCGCAGCTGGGCGATCTCGTGCTCGGACTTCACCAGGCGGACCCAGTTGACCAGCTCGCGGCTGTCGGTGAACCGGCAGCGGGGCAGCCCCTCCTGCAGGGCGTGGTAGGCCCGCGCCGGCAGGTGCGGGGAATCGCTCTCGACGGCGATCAGCGACTCGGCGCTGTCGACGAGCGCTCCGCTCTCCCGGGCGCGGGCGGTGACCCAGTCGAACGGGTGCGCGTCATCGCGGTGCACGAGGCCCTCGGGGTAGCCGTGGACCTGCTCCTCCGGGAGGCTCGAGATCGCGCTCGCCCCGCCGGCGTCCATCGCGCGCGTGAAGAACTGGAGCTCCCCCTCGGCGGGCACGACCAGGCACTGCGGCGTGTAGAACGACCACGCGTCGTACCCGGTGAGGTAGTACAGGTTCGCCGGTTCGGTCACCACGAGCGCGGACAGCGAGCGCTCGGCCATCGCCGCGCGCACCGCCCGCAGCCTGATCTCGTGCTCGTCGGCCTCGGCACCGGGGAGGGACTCCCCCGCAGATGTCCGGGTCACGGGAGGGCACCTGCCTCTCGGTAGTCGGATTGTCAACAATCGAGCGTAGAGATGATCCGGGAGCTCTGGCAAGCCTGCCGCTCATCCGGAAGCGGAGTCGGCGAGGAGCCGCTGCCCCGGCCCCACGGCGGGGCGCCCGACGGCTCGCAGGCTCGCCCACATCGTGGCCTGGTTCGCGGTGACCACGGGCTTGCCCAGCTCGTCCTCGAGCGCGGCGATGACGTCGTAGGTCGGGAGGTTGGTGCAGGAGACGAAGATCCCGTCGGCCTCGGGGCGGTCGGTGCGGCGCACGAGGTCCGCGGTCGTCTCGTGCGGGACCCGCCAGATGTGGCTCCGCAGGCCGAGGTTCGTGCACCCCACCAGGTCGAGGTCGCTGCCCAGGAGGTAGCTGCCGAGCAGGTCGGTGAGCTCGTCGTCGTACGGGGTGGCGGCGGCGACGCGAGTCACGCCGAGGTGCTTCAGCGCCGAGACCGCGGCGCCGCTGGTGGTCACCGCGGCCGGCGCCCCGGCGGCCCGCATGGCCTCGGCGAGCGCGCGCTCACCGGGGGTCCCGCGGATGAAGCTGCCGGAGGTGCAGGCGTAGGCGTGCACGGCGGCCTCGGTGGTGGCGAGATCCCGCACGGCTCCGGCGACCAGCTCGGAGTCGCTGATCGCCGCGATCATCTCGGCACCGACGTCGGACTCGTGGCGGCGCGTGCGGGTGAGGTGCAACGTGACGTCCTCGGGCACCCACCGCCACAGCTCGCGGTCGAGCGCCATGTCGTGCGGGACCACTACCCCGATGCCGGTCTGTTCGACGAACCGCATCGTGCGACGGTAAGCACGCGCACCCCCCGGAGCCAAGGATTGTTGACAATCCGACTGGGTGTTTCTAGGCTCGCCGCAATGACCAGGGCTCACGCCAGTCCAGTGATCACGGTGCTGTGCACGCGGGCGGACGAGCGGCCACCGCGGATGGAAGCGGTCGAGGAGCGCGCCGAGGTCCGCTACACCGACTCCGCCGGGCTCGCCGCGGCGATCGGAGGTGCCGACGCGCTGTTCCTCTGGGACTTCTTCTCGACGGCCGTCAAGGACGTGTGGCAGCACGCGGACCGGCTGCGGTGGATCCACGTCGCCGCCGCGGGTGTGGACACGCTGCTGTTCGACGAACTGGTGGACTCCGACGTCGTCGTCACCAACGCGCACGGCGTCTTCGACCGGCCGATCGCCGAGTACGTCCTCTCCGCGGTCCTGGACCGCGCCAAGCGGACGCACGAGAACTACGACCTGCAGCGGTCGCGGACCTGGCGGCACCGCGAGACCGAGACGATCCGCGGGAAGAACGCGCTCGTCATCGGCACCGGCGGGATCGGCCGCGAAATCGCGCGCCTGCTCACCGCGGTGGGGATGCGGGTGCGGGGCGCGGGACGCGCGGCGCGCTCCGACGACCGCGACTTCGGCGAGGTCGTGGCCAGCGACGACCTGGTGGCGCACGTCGGGTGGGCCGACCACGTGGTGCTGGCCGTCCCGCTGACCGACCAGACCCGCGGGCTGGTCGGCGAGGAGGTGCTGGCCGCGATGCACCCCTCGGCGCACCTGGTCAACATCGCCCGCGGTCCGGTGGTCGACGAGTCGGCGCTGATCCGGGCGGTGACCGAGGGTTCACCGGCCGCGGCGACCCTCGACGTGTTCGCGACCGAGCCGCTGCCCGCCGAGAGTCCACTGTGGTCCACTCCCGGGGTCGTCGTCACCCCGCACATGTCCGGCGACGTCGCCGGGTGGACCGACGCGCTGGCACGGCAGTTCGCCGACAACGCGCTGCGCTGGCTGGACGGTTCGGAGCTGGTGAACGTCGTCGACCTCGCACGGGGGTACGTGCCGTCCCCGCCGGGGTCCGGCGCGGAGACCGGGACGGAGCGATCATGAACGAGGACTTGGCCAGGGCGGGCGCCGCGGAGCTGGTGGCCGGCTACCGGGAGGGCGAGCTCTCCCCCGTCGAGGCCACGCGCGCGGCGCTGGAGGCGATCTCGACGTACGACCCGCTGGTGAACGCGTTCGTGCGGGTCGACGAGCACGGCGCGCTGGAAGCGGCGCGGGACTCGGAACGGCGCTGGCGCGCCGGCGAACCGCTGGGGCCCGTCGACGGGGTGCCCACGTCGATCAAGGACATCCTGCTCCAGCGGGGAGCACCCACGCTGCGGGGCAGCCGCCTCGTCGACGGGACCGGACCGTGGCGCGAGGACGCGCCCGCGGTGGCCCGGCTGCGGGAGTCCGGTGCGGTGTTCCTCGGCAAGACGACGACGCCGGAGTTCGCCTGGAAGGGGGTCACCGACTCGCAGCGGTTCGGGGCGACCGGGAACCCGTGGGACGCCGGGCTGACCGCCGGCGGGTCCAGCGGGGGCTCGGCCGCGGCCGTCGGACTCGGCATGGGGACGTGGTCGGTGGGCACCGACGGCGGCGGATCGGTGCGCATCCCGGCGGCGTTCACCGGCACCGTGGCGCTGAAACCGACGTACGGGCGCATACCGCTGTGGCCGGCGAGCCCGTTCGGAACGCTGGCGCACGCCGGGCCGATGACCCGCTCGGTGCGCGATGCCGCCGTGCTGCTGGACGTGCTCGCCGGGTTCGACTCGAGGGACTGGTCGGCGCTGCCGGAGCCGTCCTCGTCGTTCCTGCAGGACCTGGACCATGAGGACGGCGGGCTGGAAGGACTGCGGATCGCGTTCTCCCCGACGCTCGGGTTCGGCACCAACGACCCCGAGGTCGAGCGAGCGGTCCGCACCGCGGTGGCGGAGCTCGCCGCTGCGGGCGCGGAGGTGGAGCAGGTCGACCCGGGTTTCGGCGACCCGGTGGAGGCCTTCCACGTGCTGTGGTTCTCCGGTGCCGCCAAGGTTCTGGAGCAGCACGCCCGCACCGGTGGTGCGCAGGCGCTCGAGGAGGTGGACCCGGCGCTGCGCGAGCAGGCCGAGGCAGCCGCCGGGTACAGCGCCGCGGACTACCTGGACGCGACGGCCGTGCGGATGGAGCTCGGGCGGCTGATGGGCGCGTTCCACGAGGAGTACGACCTGCTGGTGACCCCCACCACGCCGGTGGCCGCCTTCCCGGCGGACCAGCCCTGCCCGGACGGGTGGCCGTCGGCGCTGTGGACGAGCTGGACGCCGTACACCTACCCGTTCAACATGACCCAGCAGCCGGCGCTCAGCGTGCCGTGCGGCTTGACGAGCTCGGAGCTGCCGGTGGGGATGCAGGTCGTGGGACCGCGCCACGCGGACGGCGCGGTGCTGCGCGCAGGCCGCGCCCACGAGCGGCGCACGCGCTGGAACGCTGCGGTGCCGCGGTTGGCGCGAGCGCAGGAGAGCCGCTAGTGCGGCGGGTTTTCGAGGACGTCAACACGGATCCGTTCATCGGGGAGGGACGCATGGCCCGGTACATCACGGTGCGGCTCGAGGCGCGCGGGGTGAGCTGCCTCGCCCGGCTGCTCGACGACGTCGCCCCGCGGACGGCCGGCGCGGTCTGGGACGCGCTACCGCTGTCCAGCCAGGTGTTCCACGGCAAGTACGCGCGCAACGAGATCTACCACCTGGTCCCGGCCTTCGCCGAGGCACCCGTCGGCAAGGAGAACACCACCGTCACGCCGATCCCCGGCGACCTGTGCTACTTCACCTTCGACTCCGACGACCTGGGCAACCCGGCCTACGGCTACGAGGAATCGACGGGTCCGACGAGCTCGCAGATCGTCGACCTCGCGCTGTTCTACGGGCGCAACAACCTGCTCATCAACGGCGACCAGGGCTGGGTCCCGGGGAACGTGTTCGGCGCGGTGGTGCGCGGCCTGGAGGAGATGGCCGAGGCCTGCCAAGACCTCTGGATGGGCGGGGCCAGGGGCGAGACCCTGACGTTCGCCCGCGCCGAGGCGCCGTCGTCCGAGTAGCGGCCGGTTCCAACGGAGCGGACGGCGGGCACCGGAGGCCCGCCCTCTGTCCGAAGTGGTCTTCCCGCGCGCCCGCCGCGGCGGGCGCGCGGGCGCCGCCGTCACGCGCCGAGGTGCTCCACGACGGCCTCGGTGAGCGCAGCGGTGCCGTCCGAACCGCCGAGGTCGGGCGTGCGCACCGATGTGCGGGCCAGCACCGCGGCCATCGCCCGCTCGACCTCCGCGGCCGCCTCCGGGTGCCCGAGGTGCTCGAGCATCATCGCCACCGTCCAGATGGCACCGAGCGGATTGGCCACGCCCCGACCGGCGATGTCCGGGGCGGAGCCGTGCACCGGTTCGAACAGCGACGGGAACTCCCGCTCGGGGTTGATGTTGGCCGACGGGGCGATGCCGATGCTGCCGGCGACGGCCGCGCACAGGTCGCTGAGGATGTCGCCGAACAGGTTCGAGCCGACGATCACGTCGAACCGGGCCGGGTCGAGCACGACCTTGGCGCACAGCGCGTCGATGTGCTCGGAGTCGAAGGCGACGTCCGGACGGGACTTCGCCACATCGGCGACCACCTCGTCCCAGAACGGCATCGTGTGCACGATGCCGTTCGACTTCGTCGCCGAGGTCACCTTCCCCCTCCGGGAGCCGGCCAGGGAGAAGGCGAAATCGGCGATGCGGTGCACACCGGCGCGGGTGAAAACCGCTTCCTGCACCGCCATCTCCTCGGGGGAACCGCGTCCCGCGCGGCCGCCGATCTCGCTGTACTCGCCTTCGACGTTCTCCCGCACGACCACGAGGTCGACGTCACCGGCTGCGGCGTGCCGCAGCGGGCTGTCCACCCCCTCGAAGACCTTGACCGGGCGCAGGTTGACGTACTGGCGGAAGTTGCGCCGGATGGGGATGAGCAGGTTCCACAGCGAGACGTGGTCGGGCACGGAGGGATCGCCGACGGCCCCCAGGAAAACGGCGTCGTGCCGGCGAATCCGCTCCAGACCGTCGTCGGGCATCATCGCCCCGAGCTCGCGGTAGCGCTCGTGCGACCAGTCGAACTCGTCGCGCTCGAAGGTGATGCCGTGGCGCGCGCCGACGGCGTCGAGCACTGCGCAGGCTGCGGGTGTGACTTCCCGGCCGATGCCGTCGCCGGGGATGAGAGCGATCCGGTGATGGGCCATGCTCCTCATCCCAGCAGGAGAACCGGCTCAGGTCCACCCGTTGCGCCCGCTCCGCAGGATCACCGGCGCAACCCGCGCACCGCGGCGATCACCGCCCCGGCGAGCGCACCGGCCGCGGCCACCGCGCCGCGGTTCCGGACCAACCACAGCTGCCGGCTCGTGCCGCGCGCGGAGGCGTCGAAGACGCCGTGCGCGCCGTAGTCCCGTCCGTCCGGTCCGTCCGCCGGTTTCCACAGGTTCGCCGCCTGCCACGGGTCCTCGACCTCGGTGTTCTGCTGCGCGGCGTGACCGGTGCGGCCGAGGTGGCGGTCGAGCAGCCCCGGCGCCAGGGCGTTGGCCAGCAGCGTGGCCGCGGTGCTGCCGCCCACCCAGCGCTCGCGCCGGTCCGGGTGGTCGGCCGCGTGCAGGATCCCCTGCGCGGCGACCTCCGGCTGGTAGATCGGCGGGACCGGTTGCGGGTGGTGCGGCAGCCGGTTGAGCACCCAGGAGAACTGCGGGGTGTTCACCGCGGGCAGTTGCACCATCGTGGTGCGCACCGCGCTGCCCTCGTGCAGCAGTTCGCAGCGCAGCGACTCGTGGAAGCCCTGGATGGCGTGCTTGGCGGCGCAGTAGGCCGACTGCAGCGGCACTCCGCGGTAGGCCAGCGCCGAACCGACCTGCACGATCGTTCCCCGGTCCCGCGGGCGCATGCGGCGCAGCGCGGCCGAGGTCCCGTGCACGAAGCCGAGGTAGGTGGTCTCGGTGACGCGGCGGAACTCCTCGGCGGAGATGTCGCGGGCCCGGCCGAAGACGGTGGTGAACGCGGCGTTGACCCACACGTCGATCGGCCCGAGCTCGTTCTCGGCGCGCTCCGCGGCGGCCTCGACCTGGTCGGCATCGGCCACGTCCACCGGGATGCTCAGCGGGGTTCCGCCGCGCCCGCGCACGTCCTCGGCCGCTCCGGCGAGTCCCCGCTCCCCGCGGGCGAGCAGGGCCACGCGCGCACCGCGCTCGCCGTAGAGGCGCGCGAGCGCCCGGCCGACACCGGCGCTCGCGCCGGTGATCACCACCGCACCGCTGTCACCGCTCATCTCCGGTCGCTCCGGTCGCCGGCGCGTTGCGTTCACTGCTGCCTTCCCCGCCCGGGCACGAATTCCTGGGCCTTGGACTTGATGCCCTCCTTGGCCACCGACCAGGCGTCCGGGTCTCCCCTGAGCATCGACGCCGCGACGTTCTCCATCTGCTCCCAGTTCGCCTGCGGCGGGATCGGCGGCACGGCCGGGTCGGTGACGAACTCGACGACGGCCGGGCGGTCCGCGGCCAGGGCCTGCTGCCAGGCGTCGTCGATGTCCTCCGGCCGCTCCACGCGCGCGCCCTGCATCCCCAGCATCCGGGCGAACCCGGCGTAGTCGAAGTCGGGGATCTGCTGCGACGGCGGGAACTGCGGCGCTCCGGCCAATGCCCGCATCTCCCAGGTGACCTGGTTGAGGTCCTGGTTGTTGAAGACGCCGACGACCACGCGCGGGTCGTCCCACTCGGGCCAGTAGTGGGCCATGGTGATCAGCTCGTTGATGCCGTTCATCTGCATGGCGCCGTCGCCGACGAGCACGACGACCGGCCGGTCGGGGTGGGCGAACTTGGCCCCCGTGGCGTACGGCATGCCCGGTCCCATGGTGGCCAGGGTTCCGGACAGGGATCCGCGCATGTCACCGCGGAAGCGCAGGTGCCGCCCGTACCAGTTGGTCACCGATCCGGAGTCGGTGGTGACCACGGCGTTCTCCGGGAGCTGCGGGGAGAGTTCGCTGGCCACGCGCTCCGGGTTGATCGGATCGGCCCCGACCCCGGCCCGCCGGTCCATTGTGGACCACCACTCGCGCACGGTGCGCTCGACGCGCTCCCGCCACGTGCGGTTGTTCTCGTACCGCAGGCGGGGCTGCAGCGCGCGCAGCGTCGCCCGCGCGTCCCCGACGAGGTTCACCTCGAACGGGTAGCGCATGCCGATCATCGTCGGGTCGATGTCGATCTGCACCGCCCTCGCCTGGTCGTAGTCCGGCAGGAACTGGCTGTACGGGAAGCTGGCACCGACCATGAGGAAGGTGTCGCAGTCGCGCATCAGCTCCCACGACGGCCTGGTGCCCATCAACCCGGAAACGCCGGTGACGAACGGCAGCTCGTCGGAGAGCACGTCCTTTCCCAGCAGCGCCTTGGCGACGCCGGCACCGAGCGCGTCGGCGACCTCGGTCACCTCCTGCGCCGCGTGCCGCGCCCCCTGACCGACCATGATGGCCACGCGCTCGCCGCTGTTGAGCACCTCGGCGGCGTGTTCCAGGTCCTCCTCGGCCGGCACCGTCGTCGCGCGGGACACGCCGAGGCTGGAGGGCACCATCTTGAACGCGTGCGTCGGCGGCGAGTACTCCTGCTCCTGCACGTCGGCCGGGATGATCAGCGCAGTGACGGTGCGCTTGGTCAGCGCGGTGCGCACGGCCCGGTCGAGCACGTTGGGCAGCTGCTGCGGCGCGGTGACGAACTGCGCGTACTCGCTGGCGACGTCCTTGTACAGCGTGTTCAGGTCGATTTCCTGCTGGTAGGCACCGCCGAGCGAGGTGCTGGTCTGCTGCCCGACGATCGCCACGGCGGGCACGTGGTCGAGCTTGGCGTCGTAGAGGCCGTTGAGCAGGTGCACCGCGCCGGGTCCTCCCGTGGCCATGCAGACACCGACGCGTCCGGAGAACTTCGCGTAGCCGACGGCTTCGAAGGCGGCCAGCTCCTCGTGGCGCGCCTGGATGAAGCGCGGATCGTCACCCGCGCGCTGCCAGGCGGCGAGCAGGCCGTTGATGCCGTCACCGGCGTAGGAGAAGACCCGTTCGATCCCCCATTCGCGGAGGCGGCGCACCAGGTAGTCCGACACGAGCTCAGCCATGCGATCGCTCCGAGTTCACCGGCGGGGGTTGGTCCGGCATCCGCTTACCCGCCCCTCGGAGGGCTTAAACGAGCGGGGGTGCGGCACGGGGCACCGGCCCCGCGCCACCCCTGCTCGCTAACGCCGCAGGTCCTCGGTGGTGACCGGACGCCCCGGCAGCGGGCCGTGGGAACCGGTCCGCAGCCCGTCGAACATGATCGCGACGGCGCGGTCGATCCCCTGCTCCTCGGGGCCGTCCGCGGCGGGGGGTTGGCGCAGCATGAGCGAGAACAGCAGTGCGATGTCGCCGGCGCTGACATCCGCCCGCACGCTGCCCTCGGCCTGCGCGCTGTCGAGGATCTGGGCGAGCTCGTCCAGCAGCGCATCGCGCAGTTCGCCGGTCTTCGGATCGCCCTGCAGGATCTCCCGCGCCCGCTCGGAGACGAGGGCGAGCTGCACGCTCACCTTGAGCTGGTGCGAGCGGTTGATCAGGCGCACCAGGGCGTCCCAGCCGGTCGCCTCCTCGGCGGAAGCGGCGCGCGCGTCCTCGAGCACCTGCGCGAAGCTCTCCTGCGCCACCGCGCGGATGAGCGCCTCCCGATCCGGGAACCTCCGGTAGAGAGTGCCGACGCCCACGCCGGCCGTGCGCGCGATCTCCTCCATCGGTGCGTCCGGCCCCTGCTGCGCGAACATCTCGCGGGCCGCCGCGAGGATCTGGTCGCGGTTGCGCTGCGCATCAGCGCGCAGTCGCGTTCCCGTGTCAGCCACCATCTCGCCCCTCCTCGTCATCACCGGGGAATTGTCCCACCCGTGCGCAGGTGGACGGAAACTTTCCGGATGGGTACCGTCGCGAGCACAAGCGGAAGAACGTATTCCAGATATGTCGTTCTGGACGAGGTGGAACGATGACCGCCGCACGCCCCGCCACCCTGCCCATCACCCGCAGCTGCCCCTACGCGCCTCCCGCCGAGCACCGCCGGCTGCAGCAGGAGGAACCGATCGCGCACGTGACGCTGCCCAGCGGAGAAAGCGCCTGGGCGCTCACGCGGCACGCCGACGTCCGGACGGTGCTCACCGACCCGCGGTTCAGCTCCGACCGCCGCCACCCCGGCTTCCCGCGCCTGCTGCCGGGCCAGCGCATCGATCCGCAGTTCACCCCGTCCCTGCTCGGCATGGACCCGCCGGAGCACGGACCGGCGCGCCGGGCGGTGCTCGGCGAGTTCACCGTCAGGCGGATGGCCGCGCTGCGCCCGCGGATCCAGGAGATCGTCGACGAGCACATCGACGCCGTGCTCGCCGGACCGCGCCCCGCCGACCTGGTGAGCGCCCTGTCGCTGCCGGTGCCGTCGCTGGTCATCTGCGAACTGCTCGGGGTGCCCTACGACGACCACGAGTTCTTCCAGGCGCGCTCCTCGCGGCTGCTGAGCCGCGCGGTCACGCCCGACGACCGCGCGCAGGCCCTGTCGGAGCTGCTCGATTACCTCGGCGACCTCATCGCGGTCAAGGAGCAGGCCCCGGCCGACGACCTGCTCAGCCGCCAGCTCGCCGGGTCCGAGGACCGCGAACAGCTGAAGAGCCTCGCGTTCCTGCTGCTCGTCGCCGGCCACGAGACGACGGCGAACATGATCTCGCTGGGCGCGATGACGCTGCTCGACCACCCCGAGGACCTCCGCGCCCTCCGGGAAGACCCGTCGAGGATCCCGCCGGCGGTCGAGGAACTGCTGCGCTACTTCACCATCGCCGAAGCGGCGATCGCCCGGGTGGCCGTCGAGGACGTCGAGGTCGGCGGTGTGGTGATCCGCGCCGGCGAGGGCGTGCTGGCGCTGGCGAACACGGCCAACAGGGACCCCGACGCGTTCGCCGACGCGGACGAGCTGGACATCGCGCGCGGTGCGCGGAACCACCTCGCGTTCGGCTTCGGCGCGCACCAGTGCCTGGGCCAGAACCTCGCTCGCGCGGAGCTGGAGATCGTGCTCGAGACGTTGTTCCGCAGGATCCCCGGTCTCCGCCCGGCCGTTGCGCCGGACGCGCTGCCGTTCAAGGACGACGCCACCGTCTACGGCATCCACGAATTCCCCGTCACCTGGTGAGGAGGGTGAACCATGCGCATCACCGCCGACACCGACCTCTGCGTGGGCGCGGGTCAGTGCGTGCTCACCGAACCGGCCGTGTTCGACCAGGACGAGGACGGCACCGTCTCCCTCGTCCTCGAACACCCCGAGGGCGAGCAGGCGCGCAACGCGCGGGAAGCGGTCGGCCTCTGCCCGAGCCGGGCGCTGTCCCTCGAGGACTGAAACCGCCACCCGCGCGCGAGCGGCGCGCACCTGACCACCACCTGCCGGTGGCCGCGGGGGGCGGCCGGACGGCACCCGGTGCTGCCCGCCGAGCTGGGGTGCCGGCTCGCGGTCGCAGCGGCACCCCGCTCGTCTCGGGCGGGGATCAGGAGGTGTGGTGCACCTCCTGCAGGTCGTAGACCGGGGTCGGGATGCCTTCGGCGCGGGCTTTCAGCTGCAGCGCCAAGTACAGCGAGTAGTGCCGCGACTGGTGCAGGTTGCCGCCGTGGAACCACAAGCCCTCCTGCTGGGTGGTTTCCACATGTTGCGCTCCTCGCCCTCCCACGGACCGGGGTCCTTGGCCGTGCCGGATCCGAGACCCCAGACCTTGCCGACCTCGTCGGCGATCTCCTGACCGACGATGTCGGCGGCCAGACCGTTCATGGAGCCGAATCCGGTGGCGTAGACGACGAGGTCGGCCTCCGCGCGCGTGCCGTCGGCGAGCACCACTTCGGTCTCGGTCAGCTCGGAGACCTGCCCGTTGGCGAGCGCGATGCTGCCGTCGGCGATGAGTTCCGACGCTCCGACGTCGATGTAGTAGCCCGAACCGCGGCGCAGGTACTTCAGGAACAGCCCCGAGTCCTCGGCGCCGAAGTCGAGCTGGAAACCGGCCTTGTCCAACCGGTCGTAGAACTCGGCGTCCTGTTCGCGGATCGCGTCGAAGGCCGGCTTCTGGAACTCGGGCATGATCCGGTGCGGAATCGACGCGAACGTCAGGTCCGCGGTCCGGGTGTCGATGCCGGAGGCGACGGCTTCCTCGGAGTACAGCGTTCCCAGGCAGTGCTCCATCAGCGAGTCGGAGCGAACGACGTGCGTGGAGGAGCGCTGCACCATCGTCACCTCGGCACCGTGCTCCCACAGCGCGGAGCAGATGTCGTGCGCCGAGTTGTTGGAGCCGATGACCACCGCCTTCTTGCCCGCGTAGGCGTCCGGACCGGGGTGCTGCGCGGAGTGGTGCTGCTCGCCGCGGAACCGGTCCTGGCCGGGGAACGACGGCACGTTCGGTTTGCCGGACACCCCGAGCGCCATGACGAGCTGGCGCGGCCGCAGCGCCACCTCCTCGCCGGCCCGGTCCACGACCGCGGTGTACATCTCCAGCCAGTCGCCGATCTTGTCCTTCGGCGCGAACACCGGCCAGTTGTCCGGGAACTCCAGGTACGGCAGGTGGTCGTACCAGACCGGGTCGTGCAGCGCGAGCGACTTGTAGCGGTTGCGCCAGGAGTCGCCCGCGCGTTCGTTGCGCTCGACGATGATCGTCGGCACGCCGAGCTGGCGCAGTCGGGCACCGAGCGCGATACCGCCCTGTCCCCCGCCGACGATGACGACCTCGGGCTGGCGGCTGCGGCCGAGTTCGCGCAGCTCGGCCTCGCGCTCCTCCGCCCAGGTCGCGCGATCGGGGTTGATCCCGTGTTCGGCTCCTTTCGGCCGCCGGTGGTTCAGCGGTTCCTCGTGGCCCTTCAACTCGTCCAACGTGGTCAGAAAGGTCCACGCCAGACCGCCGACGAGCCGCAGGTGGGCGGTTCCTCGGCCGACTTCGGTCTCGAACGGCAGCCACGCCTCGGTGGCACCGTCCGCCTCGGACGGTTCGCCGAGCACCGCGAAGTCGCGCGGAACGGTCCGCTCCAGCGTCGCGCGCAACATCGCGGTGATCTCGGCACGCCCTTCGACGGTCGTGATGTTCCAGGTCAGGGCGACGAGGTCGCGCCAGTAGCTGTCCGCGCCGAACAGCGCGGCCACGCGCTCCGCGTCGCGGGCGGCGACGGCCTCGGAGAACTCGGCGACCCACTGCACGACGTCGCCCGGTTCGGGGCGTGCTCCACGGTGTGGCTCACGGACTACCTCCTGCGCGGCGGCGAGCGGCAGCACCGTCGCGACCGCGGCGCTCGCCGTCACCGCGGATCGCGATCGCGTGACGTGCGTCATGCAGCCAGACGTCACCGCGGTGACGCACGGGTTGCAGGGGCTTGCATCCGACCGCGCGGTCCGGAGGACCCGCGCTCGCCTCACGCCGGGTCGACGAGGACCTTCATCCGCTCGCCCCGGTGCAGCGCCCGGAAACCGGCGTCGACGACCTCGTCCATCGGGATGTGCTCGACCCACCCGGACGTGTCGTAGTGACCGCGTGCCATCAGATCGATGACCGCGGCGTAGTCGTGCGCGGTGTAGCACAGCGAGCCGCGCACGGCGGTCTCGCGCATGACGAGGTTGATCAGGCTGGTTTCCAGGGGTTTCTCGTAGATCGCCACCGAGACCATGTGGCGCCGGTGCTCCAGGCAGGAGATGCCGGCCTCCACGCTCGCCCGCACGCCTGCGGCGTCGTAGGAGGCGGCGGCGCCGACTCCACCGGTGCGCTGGCGGACGTGCGCGACCGGGTCGACGCGCCCCGGGTCGATCACGTCGTCGGCGCCCAGCCGCTCGATGGCCGCGCGCCGCGCGGCAGCGGGTTCGACCACGGTGATGTCGGTGACCCCCATGCCGCGCAGCGCGAACCAGACGCCGATGCCGATCGGGCCGGCGCCGAACACGACGGCGCGCTCACCCGGTTCGACCGAGCCGAGGTTCGCCGCGTGGTGGGCCACCGCCATCGGTTCCACGAGGGCTCCGAGCCCGGTGCCCACGCCTTCGGGGAGCACGTGCACCATCCGCGCGGGCACGACGGTGCGCTCGGCCATGCCGCCGTCGGACATGAGTCCGTGGAAGCCGATCTGCCGGCAGACGTTGTAACGACCGTCGCGGCAGGCCGGGCACGTGTCGCAGCGGTACAACGGCTCGATCGCCACCGCGTCACCGACCGCGACGTCCGCACACCGGTGCCGACCTCGGTGACGGTTCCGGAGACACTCGTGTCCCATCACCAGCGGACGCCGCCTCCCGGTCAGCGGGTGGTCCTCGCCGTCCGGGACGAAGATCGGCCCGGCGAAGTACTCGTGCAGGTCGGTTCCGCAGATGCCGTTGTGCGCCACCTGCAGCTTGACCTTCCCCGGACCGCACTCCGGCTCGGCGACATCGGTGACCGCGATGTCCTCCCTGCCCCGGTACACCACTCCACGCATCGGGCACCTCCGATCCCGCACCGCCGCTGCGCCACGTCGTGACAGCACCTGCGGTGCACGGCCGTTCACGTGCGGTTCATCGGAACCGATGCTCCCCTCCGGGGGCAGGGTTGCAGGAGGGTTGCACGCGTGCTCGGCGCCCAGCCCGACGCCTCAGGCCGCGGACAGCCGCAGCAGCCCCTCGGCGACGGCGGTGAGGTCCTCGCCGCGCACGTCGGCGGGCTCGAAGACCTCGCCCGGTTCCCCTTCCAACCGGGAGCACCACCCGGCCCGGCATCCCGCGCGCTTGGCCCCGTGGCAGTCCCACGCGTGCACCGCCACCACCGCCATGCGCTCCAGCGTCGTGCCGAGCTCGGCCGCGGCCGCGCGGTAGATCGCGGGGGCCGGCTTCCACACGCCGGCCTTCTCCGCCGTGACCACGCCGTCCACGAACTGCTCCAGCCCGGCACCGGCGAGGAACCGGCGCGTGTTGTCCGGGCTGCCCACCGTCAGGCAGCCGATCCGCAGTCCGGCTTCGGACAACCGGCGCAGGGCCGGTTCCGCATCGGGGTGGGGCGGGAGCTCGGCGAAACCGGCCAGCACGTGCTCGATGTCCGCCTCGGAAGCGGTGTGCCGCGCGTCGGTGCGCAGCGCCTGCCGCGCCACGGCGTCGAAGTCCGCGAAGTCCCCGCTGAGGGTCAGCGCCATCGAGTCGCGCTGGAAGCGCATGAACCACACGTCCAGCAACTCCGCCGGTTGACCGATCTCCCGCCACCGCTCCCGCAGCGGGCCCAGGTCCAGCAGCGTTTCCAGCACGTCGAAGGCCACGGCGTCGAGACGACCAGGCATCGGTTCCTCCTTCGTCGGCAGCTCGCGCGTTCACCTTACATACCGGTCTGTATAGTCCCAAGGGGAGAGCACGAGGAGGAGCTGCCATGACGACCGGGGACGAGACCGAGGCCGGCTCCGCCCGGCAACGAGTGCTGCGGACCGCATCGCGCCTGTTCTACGAGCAGGGCCTGCGGGGCGTCGGCGTCAACGCCATCGCCCAGCACTCCGGCATCACCAAGATGACCCTCTACGCCCACTTCGGTTCCAAGGACGGGTTGATCGCCGAGCACCTCCGCGCCCGCGACCGGCGGTGGCAGGACGACCTCGGCCGGCACCTCGCCGGGGTGAGCGCGCCCGGAGAAATGCTGGCGGCGACGTTCGACGCCTACGAGTCCTGGGTCCGCGCCGAGGAGTTCCGCGGTTGCGGCTTCATCAACGCCGCCGCCGAGCTGCCCGATCCCGACCACCCCGGCCGCGCGGTCATCGCCGCGCACAAGCGGAGCGTGCGCGAGCACCTGCGGCGCATCGCCGAACGGGCGGACTGCCACGCGCCCCGGGACGTCGCCGGTGAGTGGTTCCTGCTGCTCGAAGGGGCGGTGGTCACCGCGGCGCACCAGCACGACCTGGAACCGGTGCGGCACGCCCGCCGCGCCGCCTTCCGCCTGCTCCCCGGCGGCGAAGCCGGCAGCGCGCGCTGAGCGCCGCTGCGTACGTGGCGATGAAGCGGCTGCGCCGCTTGCCTGACGGGCCGGTGCGGTCGAGCACGTGGCCGCCAATCCGCGCGACCCCTAAGCGGCGTCGGTCCAGGTCTCCGGTGCGACCACGTGCAGCGCGTTCCGGGCGATCGAGAACCGCTGCGGCGTGCTGTCCACCACTTCCCCGTCGATGTTGATCGGCAGGGTCTCGTCCGTATCCACGTCGACCGCCCGAGTCCGGAAGTGGTCGACCTGCGCGTTGGGTTCGCCGGTCTTGAGCCCCCGCACGACGGAGACGAGATCGAGCAGGCCTCCCTGCCGGATGACCGTGACGTCCAGGGCGTCGTCGTCGATCCCGGAGTCGGGGGCCGCGATCTGCCCTCCGCCGAAGAAGCGCCCGTTGGCCACGGAGATCTGCAGGACCCGGTCGTAGTCGACCGGTTCGCGGTCGCCATCGGGGAAGCGCAGGCGCGCCGGGAACGGCCGGTGCGCGAAGAACGCCTTGGCGGTGGCGACCGGGTAGGCCAGCGGACCGACGCGGCGTTTCAGGCTCGGCGACATCGCCTGCGCCACGCGGGAGCCGATGCCCACGGAGGCGCGGTTGACGTAGTAGTTGTCCCCGCACAGCCCCAGGTCGATGTCGACGGTGTGGCCGCGGGCGATCGTCCGGCACGCCTCGTCGAGATCGGTGGGGAGGTGCATGGTGCGGGCGAAGTCGTTGGCGGTGCCCAGCGGTAGCAGCCCCAGCGGGAGTTCGCGGTGCGCGAGCACGTCCACGACGGAGCTGACGCTGCCGTCCCCGCCGCCGAGGATGATCAGGTCGTGCCCGGCCTTCGCCGCGGAGTTGACGGTTTCGACCAGTCGGGAGGGATCGTGCAGCGGATGGGTAGCGCCCAGGGGCACGCCCAGCGCGCGCAACCGCTCGAGGGCGTACGAGTACGCCTTGCCGCCGGTGCGCGAGTGCGCGTTGACCACGAGGGCGGCCTTGGTGGCCGGTCTGTCGACGCGGATGGTCGCCTCCAGGGGTTTTCGGTTCGTGCTCCGTACCCGCCGGACGGGGGACGGCGCCCCCGCGGCTCCGAGCCTAGCCCGTCCGGATCCGGCGGCGGCGCGACGGGTGCCCACCGGTGGCGTTCGCCGCACCCGGGTTTCCCGCGCCCGCCCGGCTCGGATGCGCGCGGTTCCGCGGAACGCCCGAATCGCCCGGCCGTCGCGTCAACTGCCGACGCTGCCCGCGTTGGGGTCGAGCACACCGGCCCAGATCAGGGCGAAGATGGCCAACCCGGCCAGCACCCGGTACACGACGAATGCGGTGAACTTGTGCGTGCTGACGTAGCGCAGGAACCACACGATCACGGCGAAGCCGACGAAGAACGAGACCACAGTGGCCAGCAGCGTCGGCCCCCAGGCCGGCGCGGCCCCCTCGCCGATCTTGGTCAGCTCCAGGCCTCCGGAGGCCAGCACCGCGGGGATCGCCAGCAGGAAGGAGTAGCGCGCGGCGGCCTCGCGGCGGTACCCGAGCAGCAGTCCGGCGGTGATCGTGCCACCGGAGCGGGACACGCCGGGGATCAGCGCCAGCGCCTGGGCGAACCCGTATCCCAGGGCGTGCGGCATGTTCAAATCGGACAGAGTGCGCCGGTTGCTGCCGACGTGGTCGGCGGCGGCGAGGATCAGGCCGAAGACGATCAGCGTCACGGCCGTGACGCGCAGATCGCGGAGAGCGCCTTCGATGGTGTCCTGGAAGGTGAAGCCGAGCACGCCGATCGGCAGCGTGCCGAGGATGACGAACCAGCCCATGCGGGCGTCGGGGTCACGGCGGCGTTCCGGTTTGACCAGCGACGCCGCCCACGCCCCGATGATGTTGACGATCTCGCGGCGGAAGTACAGCAGCACCGCGGCTTCGGTGCCCAGCTGGGTCACCGCGGTGAAGGCCGCTCCCGGGTCGGGCCAGCCCGCCAGCGCGGCGGTGACTCTCAGGTGGCCGCTGCTGGAGATCGGCAGGAACTCGGTGAGTCCTTGCACGAGCCCCAGAACGACCGCTTCGAACCAACCGATCGACACGTGTTCTCCTGCTTCTCGTCAACCAAGGAGGACGGGCGGTGACGTCGCGGATCGGCGAGGCGGTGCGAGCACGCCCCGCTCCGCGAGATCTCCGCGGTGGGGTACGCGAGTGCGCGGCCGCGCCGATCATGCGCACCACACCCTAACGGGGTACGTGCGAGCGCAACGTGCGGGTGCCGCGCACGCTCTCCGCTGCCGGGAACCTCGTTGCGCAGCGGCGCGCAGGGCGGGAACACCGCCGGGAAGTCCCGCACGAGGCCGGGAGGAATCCGACCGCCCGCGCATTCCCGCCGCCGAAACGCGAAATCAAAGAATTGTTCACTCCGCGTTCCCCTCGTGCCCCGGATTCCGACGCGCAGGACGCCCCGGGAGGCGATCGGAGGCAGGCCTTTTTGCTGTCCTGGCAAATTTTTTGTCGCCCTGTGCGCGACAGCGGCACGGTGGTCGGCGTAGCACACCCCCGTCCCCGGAGGTTCGAACACATGCGCATGGACGAGCAGAGCTGGAACGAGCGCTACAGCAGCCAGGAGCAGCTCTTCAGCGGCAACGTCAACGGAGTGCTGGCCACCGAGATCGCCGAACTCCCCCCGGGACGGGCGCTGGACCTGGGATGCGGCGAAGGCGCCGACGCGCTCTGGCTGGCCGCGCGCGGGTGGCACGTCACCGCGGTGGACATCTCCCGCGTGGCGCTGGAACGGGCCGCCGCGTCCGCGGAGGAGCACGACCAGGACACCGCCGCGCGCGTGGCGTGGCACCACGGCGACCTGACCACGACAACACCGCCGGAGAGCTCCTTCGACCTCGTCTCGGCCCAGTACCTCCCGCTGGCGAAGCAGCACGAGCACGCCGCGCTGCGCGGTCTGCTCGCCGCGGTCGCCCCGGGCGGCACGCTGCTGGTCGCCGCGCACGACCCGGCGGACCTGCCGGCGGACGACGGGCACGGGGTCGACCCGGGCGCCTACTACCAGGCCGGCGAGATCGCCGCGCTGCTCGGCGAGGACTGGGTCGTCCAGATCCACGAGACCCGGCCGCGCACCGCGCTCGCGCCCCTCGGCACGCGACACGTCGACGACGTCGTGCTGCGCGCACGACGCCTGCGGTGACCCGGGCGCTCGCCCGCCGCTCGCCGCGGGCGAGCGCCCGGATCAGGTCACGGGCGCGGCTCACCGCGGTAGTAGCCGAACGACCAGAGGTTGCCCTCCGGATCGCGGATGGCGAACTCGCGGTTGCCGTACTCCTGGTCCTCGATGTCGCGGACCATCTCCACCCCGGCCGCGCGCAACCGCTGGTACAACGCGTCCGGATCGGCGGTGACGACGTACATGCCCGCGGCGCCGGGCTCGCGGGACCAGTCGCAGCCCGGCTGGTGGGACCCGAGCATGACGCCGCCGCCCTCCGGCCAGTCGAGCTGCGCGTGGGCGATGTGCTCGCCGTCGGCGTAGGCGGCCGTCCTGACGAATCCCACGGTGCCGACGAGGAAGTCGATGAGCGCGTGGGCGTCGGTCGCTTGCAGGGTGGGCCAGACGGTCGGTGCCGGCCTCGTCTCAGTGGTGGTCATACCCGAATTCTTCGCCGCGCTGGCCCGCGCCGGCTTGGATGTTTCGGAACTCCTCCGCGACCCAGCGGGTGGGGCTGGCACCGGTGTACTGCCGGAAGTCGCGGACGAGGTGGGAGTGATCGGCATAGCCGCACCGGTGCGCCGCGGCGGCGAGGTCGAGCGGGTGTTGCTGCCGGACGGAGCGGGAGATGCGCTGGCGGGCGTCCTCGAAGCGCATCAACCGGGCCACCGCCTTCGGCGCGAGCCCCAGCTCGGCGCGGAACACGGCGGTCAGCTGCCGTTCGCTGAGGTGCACGTGGCGGGAGAGCGCGGCGATCGACCCGGCACCCCGGTGCCAGGCGAGCCACGTCCACGCCTCGACGACCTCGGCGCGCGGTGCGCGCCGGGGTGCCTGCGCCAGCCGGCGACGCAGGTAGTCGTCCAGCACGGCGAACCGCTCGCCCCACGTGGGCAGTTCGCCCACGCGTTCGCGCAGCAGCTCGACCTCCCGGCCGAGGACCTCGTGCGCGTGGACCGCGTGCTCGCACAGCTCCCCCGCCGGCAGGCCGAACAGCGCCCGCGCCGCCAAGGGCCTGACGGCGAGCTGGACACCGGTCTGCACCGCGGGTTGGGCGAGGTAGGCCGGGGACGTGCGCAGCCCGCCGAGGAGGGCGTCCGCCGAGTGCGCCTGCGGCCCGAACGCCTGCTCCGGACCGGTCCCGGACACGACGGGGGTGTCGAACGTCAGCACCAGCGTCAGCCCCGGCGACGGCAGCCCGCGGTGCAGCGCGGGCTGCTCGAGCGCGGAGCGGTACCCGACGGCGGAGACGACCGCCTCCGGCGGGAGTCGCCCGCTGGTGACGAACTCCCACCCGCCGGCTTGGTCCTCGGCCATGCCGCCATTGTGCGCGGCGCGTCCGACACCGCAGTCGCACCGGCCCGCGGCGGCCGCCGTGATCGAACCCGTGGTCGTCGGCGGAGGGGTTGCTGAGCTGCCGGGACAGCTCAGCAACCCCTCCGCGCCGCTCCCCGCCCGCGGTGCGCGGCTGCGGGGGTGCGGGGCGTGGCCGCAGTCCCGCCGGGCTCGCGCCGGCCATGCGGGCGGCGTTCCATCAGGAGTGCTGATGGAATGGGGAGCGTTCCGCGCAGCTCGGAGCTGCGGGGCTGATCGGCCACCTGCCCGCGGAGGAGTGCGAAGATGACCGGCGTGGACGAGCACACCGACCAACCGGCGGACGTCGGGACACCGCTGACGCTCTACCTGGTCAAGCAGCTGGAGCTGGTCGCGCGGGCGCTCATGGACGACGCGCTGCGCCCGCACGGGCTCACGACGCTGCAGTACACCGCCCTGACCGTGCTCGCCTCCCGCGGGGAACTCTCCTCGGCGCAACTGGCGCGGCGCTCGTTCGTCACCCCGCAGACCATGCACGAGATGGTGCGCTGGCTGGAGCGGCGCGGCCTCGTCGAGCGCCGGCGCGACGAGGCGAACCGGCGCGCCCTGCTGATCAGCCTGACCGAGGCCGGCCACGAGGTGCTGTCCGCCTGCGATCCGAGCATCCGCTCGCTCGAGCAACGCGTGCTCGACGTGATGAACCCCGGCGAGCGCGCCGTGTTCCGGGAGTGCCTCCACCGCAGCTACGCAGCCCTCGCCCCGCTGGCGGGGCAGAACCCCGAACCCGCCGACTCCTCCGCCGAGACGTCCTGACGCACCGCCCCGCGGTCCGCCGTGAAATCGCGCTCCCCGGAACGCGTCCAAGTTGACGGGAGGGGCGGCGCGGCCGGCCGCGTCCGCGGGGTGCACCCCTTGCGCATCAGCACCGCGAACTCCATTATCAGGGTGCCTGATGGATGAGCGTCCCGGCGTCGGTGGCGCCGGGACGCGAACCGGAATTCGGTGGGTATCACCGGCTCCGCTCCCACCCGACCCGAGGAGAGCTGCTGTGCCGAGCGCGAACGGATCGAGCCCGACTCACGCGAGCGGATCGAGCCCGACTCAGTACGAGACCGTCGAGGTCGACGTCGACACCTCCGGCATCGGGTGGCTGTCGTTCAACCGCCCCGACAAGCGCAACGCGATGAACCCGGTGCTCAACCGCGAGATGATCCAGGCCCTGGAACAGCTCGAGGCCGACGACCGGGCCCGGGCCGTCGTGCTGACCGGCAAGGGGCAGGCCTGGTCCGCCGGGATGGACCTCGAGGAGTACTTCCGCGAGGTCGACGCCTCCCCACCGCACGTGGAGGTCCGAGCCCGCCGCGACAGCGCGGAATGGCAGTGGCGGCGGCTCATCCACTTCGCCAAGCCCACGATCGCCATGGTCAACGGTTGGTGCTTCGGCGGGGCGTTCACCCCGCTGGTGTGCTGCGACCTGGCCATCGCCGCCGAGGACGCGACCTTCGGCCTGTCCGAGGTGAACTGGGGCATCCCGCCCGGCGGACTCGTCTCCCGAGCGCTGGCCGAGACCGTCCCCACCCGCGACGCGCTGTGGTTCATCATGACCGGTGAGACCTTCGACGGTCGCCGCGCCGAGCGGATGCGCCTCGTCAACGAAGCGGTCCCGGCCGAGCAGCTGGCCGACCGCACCGCGGAGGTGGCGTCGAAGCTGGCGGGGATGAACACCCACGTGCTGCGCGCGGCCAAGGTCGGGTTCAAGAAGGCCAAGCGCCTCTCGTGGGACGAGGCCGAGGACTACCTCTACGCGAAGCTCGACGCCGCCACGGGGCACGACCCCGACCAGGGCAAGCAGCGGGGCCTCAAGCAGTTCCTCGACGACAAGACCTACCGGCCGGGCCTGGGCGCCTACGACGACCGGGCGTAGTCGCGGACGCACCGGGGAACGGCTCCGTCCGGCGGCACCGGCACAGCCCGCCGGGCGGACACGCACTCGCGCGGGAAGGGGCAGACCATGCACGACCACGGCCTGGGTTCCTGGCCGGTGCGACGCGCCCGCAGCACGCCGAACGCCGTCGCCACGGTCCACGAAGGCCGCACGCAGACCTACGCCGAGCTGCGCGACAGGGTGCACGCCCTCGCCCGCGGGCTGCGCGCGCGGGGCCTCGCCCGCGGGGAGCGGATCGCCTACCTCGGTCCGAACCGCCCCGCGTTCCTGGAAACGCTCTTCGCCGCCGGCGCGCTGGGGGCCGTGTTCGTCCCGCTGAACACGCGGCTGGCCGCCGAGGAGCTGGCGTTCGTGCTCGACGACGCGGGTGCGAGGTTGCTGGTGCACGACCGGCGCCACGGCGAAACCGCCCGCCGCCTGCAGCAGCACCGGCCCGGCCTGCAGCTGCTCGCCGTCACCTGCAGCTCGCACGAAGGAGGTCTCGAGGAGCTCGTGCACTCCTCCTCCACCGATCCGGTCGACGAACCCGTCACCGAGGAGGACCCGGCGCTCCTGCTGTACACCTCCGGCACCACGGGCCGGCCGAAGGGGGCCCGGATCAGCCACGGCAACGCCGTGTGGAACGCGCTCAACGTCGTGGTGGACGTCGACCTCGCCAGCACCGAGGTCACGCTCGTGAACGCTCCGCTGTTCCACACCGCGGCGCTGGGGATGACCTGCCTGCCGACCGTGCTCAAGGGAGGCACGCTCGTGCTGGATGAATCATTCGACGTGGAGCGGACTTTCGACCTCATCGAACAGCAGCGGGTCACCCTCGCGTTCGGCGTGCCGACCATGTTCGACGCGTTGAGCCGCTCGCCGCGGTGGGCGGGCGCCGATCTGTCGAGCCTGCGGTTCCTCATGTGCGGCGGCGCTCCCGTGCCCCGGGAGCTCATCCGGCGGTACCGCGAACGCGGGCTCACCTTCATGCAGGGGTACGGCATGACCGAGGCCTCCCCGGGAGTGCTGCTGCTCTCCGCCGCCGACAGTCCACACCGGATCGGTCATGCCGGGAAACCGCACTTCTTCAGCGATGTCCGCCTCGACCGGCCGGAGAGCGCCGCGGAGGACTCCGGAGCACCCGGCGAGGTCCTCGTCGAAGGGCCGAACGTCGTCGACGGGTACTGGAATCGCCCCGAGGCCAGCGACGCGGCCTTCACCCGGGACGGCTGGTTCCGCTCCGGCGACGTGGCCGCAGTGGACGGTGGCGGCTTTTACCGCATCGTGGACCGGATCAAGGACATGTTCATCTCCGGCGGGGAGAACGTCTACCCCGCCGAGGTCGAATCGGTCCTGCAGGAGCACCCCGAGGTCGCCGACGCCGCGGTGATCGGCGTCCCCGACCCGTCGTGGGGCGAAGCCGGAAAGGCCATCGTCGTCGTCCACCCCGGAGCGGAGACCACCGCCTCCGGCATCACCGAGTTCGCCGCCGAGCGCCTCGGCAAGTACAAGGTCCCCAAGAACGTCGAGTTCCTCGCGGAGCTGCCGCGCAGCGCCACCGGGAAGCTCGACAAGCTCGCGCTCCGCCGCGACCACACCTGACCCCGTCCGGTCGCTCCCGCGGTCCGCCGGGAGTGCCGGGATGAAGACCGGCCGCCAGGCCCGAACCCTGCGAGGTGAAACATGTCCCTGCGTTCCGCCCCACCCTTCCGCGCTGACCACGTGGGCAGCCTGCTGCGACCGCGCGAACTGCGCGAGGCCCGGCAGCAGCACTCAGCCGGCGAGATCAGTGCCGAACAGCTGCACCAGGTGGAGGACGAGGCGATCCGCCGCGTGGTGCGCCGGCAGGAGGAGATCGGTCTGTCCACGGTGACGGACGGGGAGTTCCGCCGCTCGTCCTGGCACATGGACTTCATCTACCAGCTCGATGGCATCACCAGCTCCGACGAGCAGATGCAGGTCCAGTTCCGCAACGCCGACGGCACCATCGACTTCGCCCCCTCGGCCACCGCGGTCACGGGCAAGGTCGGGCTGGGGCGGACGATCTTCGCCGACGCGTTCCGGTTCCTGAGCGAGCGGACGAACGCGACGGCGAAGCTGACGGTCCCCTCGCCGAGCATGGTCCACTACCGGGGCGGTTCGGCGCAGATCGACCCCGCGGTGTACTCCGACGCCGACGAGTTCTGGGCCGACCTCTCCACCGCCTACGCCGAGCAGATCCGCGGCATCGCCGAGCTCGGGTGCCGGTACCTGCAGCTGGACGACACGAGCCTCGCCTACCTCAACGACCCTCGCCAGCGCGCCATGCTGGCCGAGCGCGGTGAGGACGGCGAGCACCAGCACGAGCGCTACATCCGCCAGATGAACGCGGCGCTGGCGGGCCGCCCTGAGGGCATGCGCGTGACCACGCACATGTGCCGCGGAAACTTCCAGTCCTCCTGGGTGGCCGAGGGCAGTTACGAGTTCGTCGCCGAGGTGCTGTTCAACGAGCTCGACGTGGACGGCTTCTTCATGGAGTTCGACGACGAGCGCTCCGGCGGTTTCGAGCCGCTGCGGTTCGTCCCGGAGGGCAAGCAGGTCGTGCTCGGACTGGTCACCACCAAGAGCGGGGAGCTGGAGTCCAAGGACGACCTCAAGCGCCGCGTGGAGGAGGCGAGCAAGTTCGTGCCGCTGGAGCAGCTGTGCCTGTCGCCGCAGTGCGGCTTCTCCTCCACCGAGGAGGGCAACGACCTCACCGAGGACCAGCAGTGGGCCAAGCTCTCGCTGATCGTCGAGACCGCTCAGGAGATCTGGGGCTGATCCCGCGGCGGCCGAGCCCGGTGCGGCCGTGCTCGTGGGCTCGGCCGCACCGGCGGCTGCCCGGCGCGGCCGCGAGGCCGGTCCCCCGCACTCGCGGGGCTCCGCGGCCGTCCGGTCGGCACCTCCGGGGCGCCGGCGGTTGCGCGGAGGCGGTGCCGCTGCACATCATGGGCTTCGCCTGTCGCGCGCAGGAGCACGTCCAGCCGGAGCCCGTGGAGGGCGCCATGAGATCCCCGTCCGACGACCCGGCGCGGCTGCGGCGCCACTGGGACAAGCACGCCCGGACCTACGACCGCCAGATGGGGTTCGCCGAACGCCGGTTCTTCGGCGACACGCGGGAGTGGCTGTGCCGGCAGGCCGAGGGCGCGGTCCTCGAAGTGGCGGTCGGCACGGGCCTGAACCTGGGCTTCTACCCGTCGGGCGTGCAGCTGACGGGCATCGACTTCAGCCCGGGCATGCTCGAGCACGCCCGAAATCGCGCGGACACCGCGGGGCACCGGGTCGAGCTCGCCCTCGGTGACGCCCAGCGGCTGGACTTCCCCGATGCCTCGTTCGACACCGCGGTCTGCACGTTCTCGCTGTGCGCGATCCCCGACGACCGCGCCGCCGTCGCCGAGATGCACCGCGTGCTCAAACCGGGCGGGCGGTTGCTGCTGGCCGACCACGTCGTCAGCACCTCGCGAGCGGTGCGGGCGCTCCAGCGGTTGCTCGAGCTGGTCACGGTCCCGGTCGGCGGCGAGCACTTCCGCCGCCGACCGATCCGCCACGTGCGCACCGCCGGGTTCGACGTCGAGCAGCACAACCGGTTCAAAGCCGGCATCGTCGAACGCCTCACCGCCCGCAAGGAAGACGGCAGTCGATCGTAGACCGCCGTGGGGCGCCGGCCACCGAGGTCCCGGCCGCGACACCGCCGTGCCGGTCCCGTTTCACTCGTGCAGGTCGAGCCAGCGGAGCACGTGCGCGATCCCCCGGCGGTACCCGCGCGACCACGGCGCGGAGAAGAACCCGTGGAACGTTCCGGGCACGACGACGTGCTCGGTGGTGACGCCGGCGGAACGCAGCTCTTCGGCGAAGGTCTCCCCCGAGGCGCGGAGGGTGTCGCGGTCGGCGTCGACGAGGAGGCTCGGGGGCAGCCCCTCGAGCCGCCCTCCTCCGGGAAAGGCCAACCGGTCGGTCAGCAGGGCTTCGGAGCCGACGTAGTTGACGTTCATCCCCCGCACCATGGCGGGGGTGAACTGCAGCCATCCGAGCGCGCCGCGCCGTCGCGCCCGCACGGACTCCGGCAGCGCCGGGAGTTCCGCGTGGAACGTGCCGTAGGCGAGCACCAGCGCCGCGGGCAGTTCGCCGCCGTCCCGCAGGCGCAGCGAAGCGGTGACCGCCAGGCAGGCCCCCGCGCTCGCGCCGCCGAGCACCACGGGCCCCTCGGCGGCGCACATCAGGTCGAGGGTGGCCGCGTGGACGTCGTCGGCAGCGGCCGGGTACCGGTTCGCCGACGGTCGCAGCGGCCGGTTTCCCAGCACGGGTCCGCGCGGCACGAGCCGGTAGTCCACGGTCCGCACCGTCCGCCCCGAGCGCGCCACCGCGAGGGCGACGGCGTGGGACTCGGCCATGTCGAGGCTGCCGGAGTGGAACGCACCGCCGTGCACCCAGAGGAGCGGACGCGCACGCCGGCCCCGCACCGGCACGTAGTCCCGCACCGGCACCGCGCTGTCCCCACCGGTGACGACGCGGTGAACGACCTCGACCCCGACCGCCTCCGCGCGGCGCAACCGCCCGCTCCACCGCATTCCGGAACCTCCCCCTGCACCTGTCCGCTCGCGCACCGACTCCGCGCACTGTTGCGCGCTCAGTTGACGTGCTTCCCGCCGTGAACGGCGGGGATTCCGACGCGGCTACGCCGCGTGCGGAGCGGTGTTCCCTCGCGGGGTCCCGCTGCTTCCTGCTTCCACGCAACCGCCCGCGTAGCGGGTCTTACGTCGGCTCCACAGGCGTTTTGCCTCTCCGCCCGCCCTGCGGCGAGGATGTTCTTCGCGGCGTTTTGATCCCGGTCGTGCACCGTGCCGCACGGGCACGACCAGGTGCGCACATCGAGGGGTTTCGGCCCGTCGAGGCGGCCGCAGTCGGAACAGGTCTGCGACGTCGGCAACCATCGGTCGATGATCACCAGGTGGCGTCCGTACCGTGAGGCTTTGTACTCCAGCTGGCGGCGGAACGTGCCCCAGCTCGCGTCGTGCACGGACTTCGCCACCCGAGTGCGGGCCAGGCCGGAGACGGCCAGGTCTTCCAGCACGATCGTTTGGTTCTCACGAACGATGCTGGTCGTGGCCTTGTGCAGCCAGTCCCCGCGGGTGTCGGCGACCTTCGCGTGAGCACGGGCGAGTTTCTTGCGTGCTTTGTTGCGGTTGTTCGAGCCGCGTCGCTTGCGGCTGAGTTCCCGTTGGGCCCGTTTGAGTTTGCGTTCGGCCCGGCGCAGCACCTTCGGGTTGTCGATGACGCGGCCGTGCTGGTCCACCGCGAACGCCGACAACCCGAGGTCGAGTCCGAGTTCCACGTCGTGGCCGTGCCCGTCGACCGCGGCCGGCAGGGTGTCGTCGCCAGTCTCGACGACGAACGACGCGAAATACCGGTCCTCGGCGGTCTTGACCACGGTGACCGAACTCGGCGCACTCGGCAGGACCCGCGACCATGCCACGGAGACGTCGCCGATCCGGGCGAGACGCAGCGTGCCGTTGCCCCCGATCGAGAACCCGCCGGTGTGCAGCCGGATCGCTTGCCGCCGGTCGCGCTTGGACTTGAACCGGGGAGCACCCACCCGCTTGCCAGCACGCTTGCCCTGTTTCGAGTCGAAGAAGTTCTTGTAGGCGGCATCAGCATCGCGGATGGCCTGCTGCAGCACGATGTTGGAGCACTCCGCGAGCCAACCGCGTTCGTCGGTGCATTTCGCCTCGGTGATCAGCCGCTTCTGCAACACGGTGCCGCTCGGGTACTTCTCCCCTGCCTGGTAGGCGTCCTGGCGGGCGCGCACCGCGTCGTTGTAGACCACACGAGCGTTGCCGAACGCCTGCGCCAGCGCCCGCCGCTGAACCTCGTCTGGGTAGAGCCGGTAGCGGTACCGCAACTGCACGGCTGATCACCTCCCTTCGGGGATCACTGCATCATGTTGGTCTATGGCTGACACTGAAGACTATCGCACTGGTAGACACTGCGTTTCGGCATGCACGTTCATTTGGTCTTTGTGACGAAGTATCGACGGGACGTACTCACCGGCGAACACTTGGACTTTCTGACGTCGGTGTTCGGCAAGGTGTGCGCCGACTTCGACGCGGACTTAACCGAGTTCAACGGCGAGGATGACCACGTGCACCTACTGGTCGAACATCCACCGCAGGTGGCGGTGTCACGACTGGTGAACAGCCTGAAGGGCGTGTCCTCGCGGCGGCTGAAGCAGCAGTTCCGAGTGCGCACCCGCAGCGGCAAGCTCTGGTCTCCGAGCCACTTCGCTGCTTCGTGCGGTGAGGCGCCGCTGAGCATCATCCGGCAGTACGTGGAGAACCAGCGACGCCCTCCGTAGCGCGCCGACCAAAACCACTCCTGACCGACTACCTCCGGCCTGAAGGCCGGAACTTGCGCCGATTCAAGGCCCGGTCATGTCGCGCACGACCGCCCGCACGTCACCGCGCGCGAGCTCCGCCTCGTAGGCGGTGACCGCCTCCAGGAAGCGCTCGGTGTCCAGCAGTTCCCGGTCGAGTCCGGCCGCCGCCAGGGCCGCGCGCACCGCATCGCGCCCGCACCTGCCCGCGGCGGCGGTGCGCATCGCGGGCGCAGCCGGGTCGTCGATGTCCAGGGGTGCACCGTCCTGGCTCTTCCCCGCCAGGACGCACCGCACCCACGCCGCGGTGGTCAGCAGCGCCGCGGCGGGTTCCGCGCCGCGCGCGTAGGCCGCGCGGATCGTGCCCACGAGCCGGGGCGGGATCTTCCGCGAGCCGTCCGCGGCCACCTGGGTGGTGGTGTGCCGCAGCGCCGGGTTGGCGAACCGCGCCAGCACCGCGTCCACGTAGGACTCGAGTTCCGGGTAGTCGTGCCACGTGGTCCGGGGCAGCGCGGGCCCGGCCTCGTGCAGCGCCAACCGACGGGCCGCCCGGGCGAACTCGTCGACGCCGACGGCTGCGGCGATCGTGTCCGCCCCGGACAGGCAGCCGAGGTAGGCCAGCAGCGAGTGCGCCGCGTTGAGCGTGCGCAGCTTGCGCCGCTCGTACGGGCCGACGTCCGGGACGAACAACGCCCCCGCCTTCCCCCACGCGGGCAGGGCAGCTGCTGCTCCCTCCTCGACGACCCACTGGGTGAACCGCTCGGTGACGACCGGGGCCGCATCGGCCACCGACAGCGCTTCGGCCACCGCTCGGCGGTCCTGCTCGGTCGTGGCCGGCACGATCCGGTCGACGGCGGTGGAGGGGAAGGCGACGTTCGCGGCGATCCACTCCTCCACCGCGTCCGGCAGCAGCGCGCAGTAGTCGGCCACGGCCTGCCGCAGCACGGCCCCGTTGCCCGACATGTTGTCGCAGCAGAGCACGGTGATCGGTCCGGCGTCGGCGCTGCGTCGCCGCTGCAGCCCGGCGACCAGCCGGCCGAGGACGGTCTGCGGAGCGCGTCCGGCGGCGTCGGCGCGGATCTCCGGGTCGGCGGTGTCCAGCCGGTCCGTGGCCGGGTCGAGCCGGTAGGCCTTCTCGGTGACGGTCAGGGTGACCGCGGTGACCGCGGGGTCGGCGATGCGGTGCAGGGCGGTTCCGAGCTGCGCAGTCCCGTCCAGCACCTCGCGCACCGCACCGACGACCCGGTACCGCGCGTGCGCGCCGTCGGTCGCGGCGACCGCGTACAGCCCGTCCTGCGGGACGAGCTGGTCCCGCATCCGCGGGCTGCGCTGGGTGACGGCGGTGATCGCCCACCGCGGGTCGCCGGCGGCCGCCATCGCGTCCTCGGTGTAGACCGCCTGGTGCGCCCGGTGGAACCCGCCGATTCCGAAGTGGACGATCCCGGTCGTCAGGCTCCGCGGGTCCGGGTCCGGTCGGGCCGAGGCCGGCAGCAGTTCCAGGTTCCGCAGGTTGAGTGCATCCATCGTGGTCACCAATCGTGCATGGTTCCGTCGCGAAGGCGGGCGACCGGCAGGTAGGCCGGATCGTAGGGGAATTCGGCGGCGGCGTCCTCGTCGATGTCGACGCCGAGCCCCGGCGTCTCGCCGGGCAGCAGGTGACCGTCGGCGAACCGGTAGCTGTGCGGGAACACCGCGTCGGTCTCCGGGGCGTGCGGCATGTACTCCTGGACGCCGAAGTTGGGCACGGAGGTGTCCACGTGCACAGCAGCGGCCAGGCACACCGGGGAGAGGTCGGTGGCGCCGTGCGAACCGGAGCGGACCCCGTAGAGCTCGGCCAGCGACAGGATCCGCCGCAGGTGGGTGATCCCGCCGGCGTGCACGACCGAGGTGCGGATGTAGTCGATGAGCCGTTCGGTGATCAGCCACTGGCAGTCGATGATGGAGTTGATGATCTCGCCGGTGGCGAGCGGGGTCGTGGTGTGCTGGCGGAGGAGGCGGAACGCCGTCTGGTCCTCGGACGGGGTGGGGTCCTCGATCCAGAACATCCGGTAGGGCTCCAGCGCCCTGCCCAGGCGGGCCGCCTCGATGGGGCTGAGCCGGTGGTGGACGTCGTGCAGCAGGTGGAAGCCGTAGCCGTGCGCGCGGCGGATCTCGGCGAACAGGGCCGGGGCGTGGTCGAGGTACTCCGGGGTGGACCAGAGCGTCTCCTCCGGCAGACCGCTCGACGCCGGTTCGTAGCGATCGCCACCGGAGCCGACCCCGTAGGTGCCGGCCAGCCCGGGCACCGCGACCTGGGCGCGCACGGCGCGGTATCCGCGCTCGAGGAACCTCCCCACGTCGGCGACGGTCTCCTCGATGGTGCTGCCCTGGGCGTGGCCGTAGACCATGACGCGGTCGCGGCTGGCCCCGCCGAGCAGCTGGTAGACGGGCATGCCGGCCGCTTTGCCCTTGATGTCCCACAGCGCGGTGTCGATGGCCGCGATCGCCGTCATGGTCACCGGGCCGCGCCGCCAGTACGCGCCGCGGTGGAGGTACTGCCACGTGTCCTCGATGCGGCCGGCGTCGCGGCCGAGCAGCAGCGGGCGGACGTGTTCGGCGAGGTAGGCGGCGACGGCGAGCTCGCGCCCGTTGAGGGTGGCATCGCCCACCCCGGTGAGCCCCTCGTCCGTGACGACCTTGACGGTGACGAAGTTACGTCCCGGGCAGGTCGCGATCACGCGCACGTCGGTGATGTTCATGGTTTCCTCTCAGGGCGTGCGTGCTGCGGCGGCGGGCCTCACGCCGCGGCCGCGCAGTCGACGACGGTTTTCAGCCCGCCTCCGCCGGCGGCGTGCTCGAGGGCTTCTCCCGCCCGGTCCAGCGGGAAGCGATCGGTGATCAGGGCGCGCACGTCCACGGCACCGCGCGCGACGAGGTCGACGGCCTCCGGGAAGCTGCCCGCGTAGCGGAACGCGCCGACGAGGTCCACCTCGTGGCGCTGGATCGCGCTGAGCGCGGTCGCTCCGTGCTCGGCCGGGATCGTGCCGACGAGCGCCACGCCCCCGCCGGGGGCGGTGGCGGCCAGCGCGTTCGACAGCGCCTCGACCGTCCCCGAGCACTCCAGGGCGCGCTCCACGCTGATCCCGCCGAGCTCGCCCGCGGGGACCGCGCGGTCGAAGCCGAGGGCGCGCGCGGTGCGCAGGCGCTCCGGGTGCACATCGCTGACGACGACCTCGCCCGCTCCCCACGCCCGCGCCACTTGGGCGGTGAGCAGGCCGATCGTTCCCGCCCCGGTGACCAGCACCGACTCAGCGGGGGTGAACCGGCAGCGGCGGAGGGCGTGCACCGCCACGGCCAGGGGTTCCAGCAGGGGCACGGCCGCGGCCTCCAGCCCGGCCGGCGCGGGGTGCAGGTGCGCGGCGGGAACCGCCAGGTAGTGCGTCAACCCGCCGTCGACCGGAGGGGACCCCAGGCAGCTCGTGCGCGGGCAGAGGTTGTACCGCCCGGCGGTGCACAGCGGGCACGTCCGGCAGGGCACGGCCGGTTCGACGACGACGCGGCACCCGCGGAGCTCGCCGGGAGCCCCCGGACCGGTCTCGAGCACCGCGCCCCCGATCTCGTGGCCGAGCACCGCCGGTGCGGTGAGCGCGTTGGTGCCGTTGCGCCCGTCGCAGTAGTAGTGCAGATCGGACCCGCACAGCCCGACCGCTTCCACTGCCACCAGCGCTTCGCCGTCCGCGGGGCGCGGGGTCGCGCGCTCCTGCAGCCGCAGGTCCTTCGCCCCGTGCAGGACGGCCGCGCGGTTGGGTTCGCTCGTGCGCATCAGGACGCACCTCCGAGGCTGATCGCGTTGTGCACGCCGAGTCCGGCGATGAGCAGGCTGCTGAGGGCGAGCGCGGCGGTGAACCACGGTCCTCCGCGCAGTTCGGCGTCCACTTCGGTCCGCCGCAGGTACCAGGCGGCGATGGTGACCGCGACGAGGAACAGCCCGCCGATCAGCCCGCCGGTCTGGATCATGAGGACGGGTTCGGCGAAGAACAGGTAGGCGCTGCCCCAGATGACGGGGAACAGCACGGTGAACAGGCGCATCCACCGGCGCCGCTGCCGTCCGTCGCGCCAGTTGAACACGCCGCACAGCGCGACCGCGTTGGCGGCCACCCGGGTCCAGCCCGGCAGCGCGGCCCAGAGGGTGGAGCCGAGCACGGCCACCGCGCCGAGCAGGAAAGCGCCGCTGGCCCACTCGCCGAGGGTGCCGGTGTAGATGTGCGACAGCGTGATGATCATGTCGTTGCCCTCGGGGACGAGTCCCGCGGGGTGCAGCACGGCCGCGCCCATGATGAAGAAGGCCATCGTCCCCACCGTGTAGACGCCCCACGACAGGATCGCGTCGCGGTACATCACGCGGATCCAGCCGCGGGCGCGGCGCTTCCAGTCCTCGCTGCCGTCGTTCGGCCCGGTCCAGCGGGCGTAGCCCTTCTCCAGGCACCAGTAGGGGTAGTAGGTGATCTCGTCGGAGGTCACGCCGGTCAACCCGAACATGGCGATGGCGGCTCCCACCGCCCCGGCGGGCAGGGAGAAGCGCATCCCGCCGGCGAGGTCGTCGAGGCCGTAGCCGATGTCGGTCAGCGGCAGGCCGAAGGCGATCGCGCAGGTGATCAGGACGAACACCATCGTCAGACCGACCGCGCCGCGTTCGATCACCGAGTACCGGTTGGAGTACAGCGACACGATCGCGGCGAGCACCACGACGCTCGTCCAGAACGCCAGCGAGGGGAACTGCAGCGGCCCGGAGGCGATCGGGAACAGGATGCTCAGCGCGGCGGCGAGCCCGCCGACGACTCCGCCGTTCTGCAGCACCTTGATCACGGCCATGAGCATCCACAGCAGGCTGATCCAGCCGAGCCGACCGAACCGGGGCGGGACCTTGTTGTAGCCCTCGAGGGCGGGCTGGCCGGTGACGATCGCCCACCGGCCGAGCTCGGCCTGAACGGCGACCTTGACCAGGGTGCTGATGATGACCAGCCAGAGCAGGGCGAATCCCGCCTCGGCGCCGAGGGCCGTGGTGGTGACGAGCTCGCCCGATCCGACGATCGAGGCGCTCAGGACCAGGCCCGGGCCGAGGAAGCGCAGGGACCCGCGCCACCCCTCGGGTGGTTCGGTGACGTCGGCCGACCGCAGCACGTAGGGATCCTGCGGTTGGGGATCCTGCGGTTGGACGTTCGCGCCTGCCGTCAACGCGACCTCCCTGTGTCTACTAATATACTAGTGCGACACTGAAGCACATCGCCGTTTAGGATCACAAGGGATGACTGCCGCACGGAGGAACCGCGGGACCACGACCCGGGACGTCGTGCTCGCCGAACTGCGCCGCCGGATCCTGGACCTGAGCCTGCCGCCGGGCAGTGCCCTCGCGGAGAAGGAGCTGGCCGAGCAACTGGGCGTCAGCCGCACCCCCGTGCGCGAGGCGCTGATCCTGCTCGTCAACGAGAACCTGGTCGAGATCTACCCGCAGATGGGCACCTTCGTCTCGCGCATCGACCCGGCCGCCGTCGCCGATGCGCAGTTCCTGCGCGAAGCGCTCGAGCTCGCCTCGCTGCGCGAGCTCGCCCCCGAGATCGGAACCGCGCAGATCGCCCGCCTGCGCAGCATCCTCGGACAGCAGCGCTTCGCCGTCGACGCCGCCGACGTCGAGCAGTTCTTCGAACTCGACGAGCAGCTGCACCGCACGATGATGGAGATGGCCGGCCGCGGAACCGCGTGGAACGTCGTCCGGTCGGCCAAGGGGCACCTGGACCGCGCCCGGCGCGCCTGCCTGCCGATGGAGGGCACGCTCGAACGCATGCTGCAGCAGCACGCGCACATCGTCGACGAGCTCGCGGGCGGAGCCCCCGGAACCGCCGAGACCGCGTTGCGGGGGCACCTGCGCGAGGTGTTCAGCGACATCGACACCGTCGAGGCGCTGGCCCCGCACTACTTCACCGCCTCCGAACAGCCCTCCCGCGACGACCCCGGAACACCGCGGGTTTCGGGCTGACCCTCCCCGGGGGTGCTCGCGCGGGCGCCGCGGCCGCGCTCAGTGCTGCTGCTGGCTCACGTCCAGCCCGCGGGGAACCAGCGCGTAGACCGCCACCGCAGCGGCGAGCGTGCTCAGCCCTCCGATCAGCCCGACCTGCACCAGGGACGCGGAGAAGGCCGAACCGGCCCGGGCTGCCAGCTCGGCGCTGCCGGTGCGCGCGGCGACGTCCAGGGCCCCGCCCAGCGACTCCCGCGCAGCGGTGATCTGCGCACCGTCCAGCCGGGGCAGACCGGAGGTGTCGAGCCGCGAGCGGTACAGCGCCGAGGCGATGCTGCCCAGGATGGCCACGCCGAGCACGTTGCCGAGGTCGTAGGCCGTTTCCTCGATGGCGGCGGCGTTGCCGGCCTTGGCCGCGGGCGTGCCGGACATGATGATGGCCGAACCGATCGCCAGCGACCCCCCGCCGGCCCCCAGCAGCACCATCGCCACCAGCACCGGCGGGTAGGACAGCGGAACGGGGGCGGCCGCGAGGACGAGGAAGCCCACACCCGCCACGGCCAGCCCTCCCGCCAGCGTCGCACGAGCTCCGATGCGGGCAGCCAGCGCTGGCGCGAGCGGGGAGGCCACCATGGTGGACGCGGCCATGGGCGCCAGGTACACGCCGGCCATCAGCGGGGACACCCCCAGCACGAGCTGCAGCCACTGCGCGATCAGCAGCAGCAGCGCCGCCATGGTCAGCATCGCCGTCAGCGCCGCCAGCACCCCGGCCGTGAACGGGC
Organism: Salinifilum ghardaiensis; assembly: GCF_054491345.1. Classification (NCBI taxonomy): domain Bacteria; kingdom Bacillati; phylum Actinomycetota; class Actinomycetes; order Pseudonocardiales; family Pseudonocardiaceae; genus Salinifilum; species Salinifilum ghardaiensis. The sequence goes on from NZ_CM137101.1 coordinate 3,061,015, forward strand.
GCCCCGCGAACAGCCGCACGTCCAGCAGCGGGTCGGGCCGGCGCAAGCAGCGCAGCACGAACCACGTCAGCACCACCGCGGCACCGGCCAGGACGGTCCAGCCCAGGACGTCGGCGACGCCGGCCTCGGCGAAGTGCTTGACGGCCCAGACGAGCGCGACCATGCCCGCGATGGCCTGCGCGGTGCCGAGCACGTCCCAGCGCCCCGGTTCGGGATCGCGCGCCTCGGGCAGCAGCAGCGCACCCGCGACCACCGCCGCGACCATGAGCGGCACGTTGACCAGAAAAGCGGCGTGCCAGGAGAAGCGCTCGAGCAGCAGTCCGCCGATGATCGGCCCCACCGCCATGCCGACGGAGGAGATCGCCGCCCACACGCCGAGCGCCCGGGCGCGCTCCTGCGGGTCGGTGAAGACCGTGCGGATCATCGACAGCGTCGTGGGCATGATCATCGCCCCGCCGGCGCCGAGCAGCGCGCGCACCGCGATCACCGCTGCGGGGTCGTCGGCGGCCAGGACCAGCAGGGACGCGCCGCCGAAGACCGCGAAGCCGGCGAGGAGGAGCTTCTTGCGCCCCCACCGGTCGGCCAGGGCGCTCATCGGCACCAGCAGCCCCGCCAGCACCACGGAGTACACGTCGACGATCCACAGCTGCTGGTCGGCGGTGGGGTGCAGGTGCGCGGCCAGGTCGGGCAGTGCCACGTTGAGCAGCGTCATGTCCATGGCGACGACCAGCAGGCTGGCCGACAGCACGGCCAGGCACGACCAGCGGCGCCGGTGGGACAGCGCACGGGGCGGGCTCTGCAGGGTGCTCACGTGCCGCTCCCGGCTTCCGCGCCGTGCTCCGCGCTCATGAGAGCGGCGACGGTGCGGTGCAGGAAGGCGGTGTCCAGCGGCTCGTCGTGCAGCAGGGCGTGCACGACGGCACCGTCGCTGAACACGGCGATCGCCCGCGCCGCGTCCGGGTCGGTGTGCTCGGCCAGGGCGGAGACCAGGCCGTCGAACCAGATCTGCCCCAGGGGGCGCAGCTCGGGGTCGTCGACGGCGCTGGCGATCAGGGCGAAGTCCGCGCGGACCTGACCGCGGTCCTGCAGGTAGGTGCGCAGGAACTCGCAGAGCGCCGCGGGATCACCGCCGCGGGCGTCGAGTTCCCGCCGCACGCCGTCCACCCAACCGCTGATCTCCGCACCGAGGTGCTGCAGCGCCGCCACTTCGAGCTCGTGCAGCGTGGCGAAGTAGTAGGTCGTCGCCCCCAGGGACACCTGCGCCCGGGAGGCCACCCCCCGATGGGTGAGCTCACCGGCTCCCTGCTCGACGATCAGTTCCGCAGCGGCCTCGACGATCGCCCGCCGGCGACCGCGCGGGTCCCGGCGCGCCCGCTGCGGCGACGAGCCCGTGCTGGGTTCGCGCGTCATGCCACCCCCTTTTTCGGAACAAGTGTACATGTACATCTGTTCTGCCGGGGTCGGCAGCAGTGGTGCGTCCGGACGGCCGAGCACCAGACCCCGCGCGACTCCGCGCGGTGCTAGCGTCGCACCGTGCCGGAGACGAAGAGCCCCCAGCCTTTCACCGATCAGGACCGCGCTCACCTGCGCCGCTGCGTCGCGCTCGCGGAGGCAGCGCTCGCCGAGGGCGACGAACCCTTCGGCTCCCTGCTCGTCGACGCCCGCGGCGCGGTCCGCCTCGAAGACCGCAACCGGGTCAGCGGCGGCGACGCGACCCGGCACCCCGAGTTCGCGATCGCCCGCTGGGCAGCGGAGCACCTCACCCCGGCGGAACGCCGCGCGAGCACCGTCTACACCTCGGGCGAGCACTGCCCGATGTGCAGCGCCGCCCACGCCTGGGTCGGGCTCGGAGGCATCGTCTACGCCACGAGCAGCGAACAACTCGCCGCCTGGCACCACGAATGGGGCGTGGCCCCGGGGCCCGTCGCCGCACTCCCCATCAACGCGGTCGCACCGGACATCCCGGCGACCGGGCCGGATCCCGAGCTCGCGGCGGAAATCCGCGAGCTGCACGCGCGCATGCACGGGGTCGGCGCGACCGATTAGCCGTGCTGCCCGGGCCCGTCCGCGCCGAGGGCAGTCAGCCCTCGGCCGGGAGCCCGTCCGCCGCGACGGGCCTCCCCGCCCGAACTCGCGCTCGGCGAAGGCCTCGACGGCCGCCGCCATGTCGGGGTGGTGCGGCGGGCAGCGGGCCTCGAACACGCCGGGCAGGCCGGTGGGGTTGGGCGTCGACCAGCGCTCGTCCTCGTCGTAGCGGAAACCGAGGCCCGGCACCTCCGGATCGCCCGAGGCGCCCAGCGCGGAGAACCGGTCGATCCCGTCGAACATCCACCCGCCCAGCCCCATCGCTTGGAGCATCAGCACACCCGCGTAGCAGGTCGTGGCGAGTTCGGCGGTGGCTTCCGCGAGCGCGTACTGCTCGATGAACGTCAGCGGCAGCGGCTGGTCGAGGTCGACGAGCCCGCCGAACTCCTCGATGCCCGGGATGCTGCGTCCCGTGACGTCATCGCCGCGAGCTCGCGGAGCGCCTCGTCCTCGGGGGCGTTCGTCTGGTGGGTGTTCATCGCGCCCTCCCCGACGACGTCGATCCTGCGCGGGAACCACCGGCAGGCCCGCCCCGGGATGCGGCGGGCACCGCGGTGGTCCTCCGCTCTCCACCGCGCGCTCTCCCCACGCTGCGCGGCGGTGCCCGGTCGTCGCCAGGGCCGTAAGTCACTCCCGCCGCCCGCAAGCCGGAGCGGTAGGGCGGGCGCCTCGAGGCGCCGCCGGACGGCTCCACCGCGTCCGGCAGGTGCGGCGGAGCGCTCCACGTGCCACCTTCGCATGGGAGCGGGACTACACCACTCCGCCTCCCGGTGAGGTCATCGAGGAGCCCCCCTGCTCGCCCTGGTCCCTCCACCGCGCGTAGATCAGGAGCACTCCCGCGAGCATCCCCGCGACGAGGAATCCCGACCCCGCGCCGAGGAACAGGCACAGCACCGCGAGACCCCCCGCCAGCACTCCCAGCGCGCGCCACATGGTCATCCACGCCATCACCCGCGCCACAGGACGAGAGCCGCTCATCCTCCGCGCGAGATCCGGGTCGTCGGAAATGAGCCGCCGCTCGATCTCCTCGAGTTGGCGGCGCTCGTGACGGCGGAACATCGGGCCTCCCCCCTCTCCGCTGCGTCGGAGCCTCCCCCTGAAGTGTTGCGCACGGACAACCCGCCTGCACAGAGGAAATCGGCCCGGATCCGCGTGCGGAACGTCGGCCGCCAGCCCCGCACCGGTCGCCGCGGGAGGTGGAGCGCGGAGCTTCCACCCGCCGAGCGGGCGCAGCGGGGACCCGGCAGGAGAAAACTGCGCCGCCGGCCGTTCGCCACCGCTGCCCGAAGGCGCCCCGCTACCCCGGCGCACCGGGACCATCGCCTCTGGAGCGGAACGCCTCCGGCGCCCACCCTCGAAGCACGTCGCCCGCAACCGCGGCGCGGCGGTGCTCGCGGGATCGGCGCAGCGAACGGCGCCCGGCCGCGAACCATTCCTCCGAGGGAGGCCCGCGATGGGCACGAGCGCTGTGCACAGGCCCGCGTGGAGCGGGCACGAGACGTGGCGGGTCCTGGGGGTCCTGGTGCTCGCCGCCATCGGCGTCCTGCACACCGTCGGCGGCATCACCGCGGTGGTGCGGACCGAGGGCCTGGACCTCGCGTCCACGCCCGTCCTGGCCGACTACCGCGCCTACGGCTGGGGGTTCGTCGTCACCGGCGCGGTGCTCCTCGCGGCGGCCGTCGGCGCGTGGTTCGGGCAGCTGTGGGCGCGCATCGCGGGGGGTGTCCTGCTCGCGTTGAGCTTCCTGAACAACCTGGCCCTGCCCGGCGGCGTTCTCCTGTCGATCGTGCTCATGGTCGCCGCCCTGCTCGGCATCTACGCGATCGTCGTGCACGCCAAACCGGTGCACCGGACGCCGACCGGCTGACGCGCTGCGGCCCGGCGTCTGACGAGGGCCGGCGTCCGACGAGGAACGAGAGTCCCACGAGCCCCGCCGACGCCGGAGGCCCGCTCAGCCGCGCGGTGCGGGAGCGGGCCTCGCACGAGCCGGCTCCCGGCAGCACGAATGCGGCGGAGGCCTCGTAACCGCCCGGAGGGGCGATGCGAGGCCTCCGCCGCGTGATGCGCTCCGGCCCGGCGGACCGGAGCGCGGTCAGGCTGTTCCGGTGCCGATGTTCATCCCGGTGCTGATGACCGCCTCCGGCCGCCCGCCGGACTTCTCCCGGAACATCCCGTCGAGCACCTGCTTCACCTCGGTCCGCTGCGCGTCGCTGAGGCCGCGGGTCAGCTGTGCCGCGATCGGGTTGCTGGCGGTGACGACGTCCCAGAAGCGTTCGGCTGAGGGGAAAGTCCTCTCCCAGGTCACCGGGTCCACGTGGACATCGGCCAGTCCGGCGTCGACCAGCTCGCTGTGGAGCCGCGCCGGGTCGGCCAGCTGGAACGGCAGCGGTGGCGGGTCCATCGGCGGCGGGGCGAACCCGGGAACGGAGGCGCGCAGGGCACCGAGGAACACGGCCAGGAACTCCGCATCCCGCAGCGCGCCGAACGCGGCGATGAGCACCCGTCCGCCCGGCTTGGTGACCCGCGCGACCTCCCGGAGCCCGGCCCGCACGTCGGGGAACAGCGACACGCCGTTGAGCGAGGCGGAGATGTCGAAGGTGTCCGCGGGCAGCTCGAGCGCCTCGCCGTCCATGACGAGTCCGTCCACGTCGGACACGCCTGCGGCTTCGGCCCGCGCACGCAGGAGTTCGATCATCGCAGGGGCGATGTCGACCGCGACCACGTGCGCACCCCGGCGGGCGGCGGGCACCGCCAGCGCACCGCTGCCGCAGGCCACGTCGAGGAACGCGGCACCGGGGTGCAGGTCGATCCGGTCGAGCAGCTCCTCGCCGAACGGCAACGTCCACTCGGTCGTGGTGAACTCGTCGAACCGGGGTGCGAGGGCGTCCCACGCCTCGCGGATCTGCTCGGAAGATGTGGTGGTCATGGCTGTCCTCCTCGCACTATGGCCTCCGCCCTCCCGCCAACGCCGTCCCCGCGCGACCGACCTCGTGCGCCGGGGTCGTGCCGCGGGTGCCCGCGCGACCCCGGTCGCGCCTCACTCCGCCTCGGCGGTGGAACCGCTCATCACCCGCTCGACCCGCCGTTGCATCTCCTCCTCGGAGACGTCCTCGACGTGCGTGGCGATGGACCAGCGGTGCCCGAAGGGGTCGTCGAACTGGCCGGCGCGGTCACCGTAGAACTGGTCCTCGACCGAGCTCACGCCCGTCGCCCCCGCCTGCACCGCCTGGTCGTAGGTGCGGTCCACGTCCTCGACGTACACGTGCAGCAGCACGGGACTCCCGCCCAGCGCACGCGGGTTGCGGTCGTCCATGTCCGACAGCATGACCATGGAGCCGCCGATGCTGAGCTCGGCGTGCCCGATCCTCCCGTCCTGGGTCGGCATGCGCATCCGCTCCACGGCGCCCAGCACGGACGTGTAGAAGTCGATCGCGGCAGCACCGTCGTCGACGACGAGGTACGGCGTCACGCGCGGGTACTCCTCCGGAATCGGTTGAACCTCGCTCATGGGGATCTCCTCCGGTGCTCGATTGGCGGCGCGCCGACGGCGCGGAACTCGCCAGGCTCCGCGGGGCCGGCGCGATGGGGTTCCACGGGTGAGCGTGCGCGGAGGTGGCGGAGCCGGGCAGAGTCTTTGGTCCCAGCGCCTCCCGCAACAGCGCGGGCGGCGGTCTTGCCGCGCCTCCTCCGCGACAGTACTGTTCGTGGTAACTCAGTACTGTTATCCGTACCTACCGAGGGAAGCCATGGCCGTGGACCGCCTGCTGCCCACAGCGGAAGCACGGGACCTGATCCAGCTCACCCGCCAGGTCTGCGACAGCGCGCTCGACCCGGTGGTCGACGAGCACGAGCGCACGGGGAGCTACCCCGCGGGGGTCTTCACCACGCTCGGCGAGGCCGGCCTGCTGAGCCTTCCGTTCCCCGAGGAGTGGGGCGGTGGCGGGCAGCCCTTCGAGGTCTACCTGCAGGTCCTCGAGGAGATCGCCGCGCGCTGGGCCGCGGTGGCCGTGGCCGTCAGCGTGCACGGCCTCGCCTGCTACCCGCTGCTGGCGTTCGGCAGCGAGCAGCAGCGGCAGCGCTGGCTGCCCGAGATGCTCGGCGGCGGGGTCGTCGGCGCCTACAGCCTCTCCGAGCCGCAGGCCGGGTCCGACGCCGCCGCGCTGGCCTGCGGAGCAGCCCCGACCGACGGCGGGTACGTGGTCAACGGGAGCAAGGCGTGGATCACCCACGGCGGAATCGCCGACTTCTACACCCTCTTCGCCCGCACCGGCAGGGGCTCCCGCGGTGTCTCCTGCTTCCTGGTGCCGAAGGACACGGCGGGGCTGACCTTCGCCACCCCCGAGGACAAGATGGGCCTGCACGCGGTCCCCACCACCGCGGCGTACTACGACGACGCGTTCCTCCCCGCGCACCGCCGCATCGGCGAGGAGGGCCAGGGACTGCAGATCGCGTTCAGCGCCCTCGACGCCGGACGCATGGGCATCGCGGCGGTCGCCGTGGGGCTGGCCCAGGCCGCCCTCGACGAAGCCGTGGCCTACGCGCGGGAGCGCACCACCTTCGGCGAGCGGATCATCGACCACCAGGGACTCGGCTTCCTGCTCGCCGACATGGAAGCAGCGGTGGCCTCGGCGCGGGCGACCTACCTCGACGCAGCCCGCCGCCGGGACGCCGGGTCGCCCTGCTCCCGCAGCGCCTCCGCGGCCAAGCTGGTGGCCACCGACGCGGCGATGAAGGTGACCACCGACGCCGTCCAAGTCCTCGGCGGCTGCGGCTGCACCGGCGACTTCCGCGTCGAGCGCTACATGCGCGAGGCGAAGATCACGCAGATCTTCGAGGGGACCAACCAGATCCAACGCCTCGTCACCGGCCGCTCCCTCGCCGCGAGCTGAGGAGCGGATCCCGCGAACGCCCCGGCTCTCGCCACGAGCACCGCCGCCCGGCACACTGATCACCGCCGCTCCCCGGTCCGCGGGCCGGGGAGCGGGACCGATCACCGCACCTGGTGTCCGCACCCCGTTGTCCGAACCCTGTGAGGAGCACGCGTGAACATCGACGGATCCGTCGCGGTCGTCACCGGAGGGGCCTCCGGACTCGGCCACGCCACAGCTCGGGAACTGCACAGCCGAGGAGCGCAGGTCGTGCTGCTCGACCTCCCGTCCTCGAACGGCGCGGCCGCGGCCGAGGAGCTCGGGGACGGCGCGCACTTCACCGCGGCCGACGTCACCTCCGAGGAGGACGTGAGCGCCGCGCTCGACGCCGCTGCCGAGCTCGGGGACCTGCGCGTCGCCGTCAACTGCGCCGGCGTCGGAACCCCGGGCAAAGCGCTGGGGCGCAGCGGCCCGCTCCCGCTGGCCGACTTCGAGAACGTGGTGCGCATCAACCTCGTCGGCACGTTCAACGTCGTGCGGCTCGCCGCCGAGAGGATGGCCGCGACCGAACCCGTCGACGGCGAGCGCGGCGTCATCGTCGACACCGCCTCCGTGGCGGCCTTCGACGGCCAGATCGGACAGCCCGCCTACGCCGCCTCCAAGGGCGGGGTCGCCGCGATGACCCTGCCCCTCGCCCGGGAGCTCGCCCGGCACCTGATCCGCGTGACGAGCATCGCTCCGGGCATCTTCGAAACGCCGATGGTCGCCGGACTTCCCCAGGAGGCGCAGGACTCGCTCAGCCAGCAGATCCCGCACCCCTCGCGGCTCGGCCGGCCGGAGGAGTACGCGGCGCTGGCCGCGCACATCGTCGACAACACCATGCTCAACGGGGAGACGATCCGCCTGGACGGCGCCGTCCGAATGGGACCGAAGTAACCGCTCCCCTCGGCGCGCGGGTTCGCCGCGGCGACGTGCCCGCGCGCCGAGGAGCCCGGCTCCGCGGAGCCGGCGGCACGCCCTCTCAGGCGCTGACCCCGCTGGTGAGGATGGCTGCGAGCTCGCGGTAGGCCGCCGCGTCGTCGAGCCCGGTCGCGGCGGAGACGCCGCGCCGCTGGATGCGGACCATCATCGTCGCGGTCAAATCGGCCGCGAACGCGGCGTGGACGGGGCGGAACTCCCCCGCCGCCACGCCTTCGTCGACCAGTTCGCGCACGCGGCGCGCCGCGATCGCCGTGTTCTGCTCGTAGACCTCGCGCGCCGGGGCGAACTCGTCGAGGTCGGTCATGAACTGCTCGGAAGCCACCGACAGCGCTTCGCCCACCGCCGCGAGGTAGGCGGTGATGCGCTCCCGCGCTCCGGTGGTCCGCTGCACGCGCTCCTCGACGGTCTCGGCAGCCCGGCGGAAGAAGTGCACCGTGGCGGCGCGGACCAGCTGCTCCTTGCTGTCGCTGAGGGTGTACAACGTGGACTTCGAGCACTTGAGCCGCGTGGCGAGCTCGCCGAGCGTCAGGTGCGCGAACCCCTCCGCCAGGAACAGGTCGACCACCGCGTCGAACAGTTCCGCGCGCCGCGAGGTGGCCAACGGCCGGGTGAGCTCCTCCATGGGCGGCATGGTACTGGCCGCGCACTGATGTCCAGGATGTACCGGCCCGGCAGCGCGACGCACGTCCCGCGGCGCGAGCCGGGCGGCTGCGCGGGATCGCGGCACTGGGCGCGCAACCGCGGGGCCGGGGCCGCAGCCAGCCGGCTCGGACCGCGGGTCAGAGCGCGACGTGCTCGCGCGCAAGCAGCACGGCGCCGTCGAGCTCGGCGTTGGTCAACGAGCTCGTCACCAGGCGGCAGGCGGACTGCGGCAGCGAGGACCACCGCACCGCTTGTTCCAGCGGAGCCCACAGCTCCTCCCCGGCTCCGGCCACCGCGCCGCCGAGGACGACCAGGTCCGGGTTGAGCACGTTGCGGAGGTAGGCGATGCCGCGTCCCAACCCGGTCCCGGCGCGCCGCACCGCCGCCACCGCCGCGGCGTCGCCGCGCGCGGCGTTCGCCAGCACGGCCCCGATGCCGCTGTCGGGTCCGACATCGCTGCCGGTTCCGAGGCCGCTGTCCGCACCCTGGCCGTCGAGCTCGCGCACCGACCGCAGGATCGCGGGTTGGGAGGCCACGCTCTCGAGGCAGCCGATGTTGCCGCAGGCGCACAGCCGACCGTCGTCCTCGACGCGGCAGTGCCCGATCTCCCCGCCGATCCCGGCGGCTCCGGAGAACAACCGGGAATCGAGCACGACACCGGCGCCGACCCCCGCGCTGACCATGATCCGGACGAAGTTGGCGACCCCCTCGCCCCAGCCGAAGCGCTGCTCCGCCAGCGCACCGGCGTGGGCCTCGTTGTAGATCACCGCCGGGACGCCGAACAGCTCCTCGATCCACTCGCGCAGCGGCACGTCGTGCCAATCCAGGTTCGGGGCGAGCAGGCAGTGCCCGCTGCGGTGGTCGACCAGCCCGGAGACCGACACCCCGACCGAGGCGATGCGGTCGACGGGCACCCCCGCCCGTTCGGCCGTCTCGCGGACCAGCGGCCCCAGCTGCCGCACTCCGGCCGCGGCGTCACCGATCGCGCTGGGCACGGCCGCCTGCGCCAGGGTCTGCCCGAGGGCATCGGCCACCGCGACCGAACTGCTGCGCACACCCAGGTGCACACCGACGTGGGCGCGCGCGTCCGGGTTGAAGACCACGAGGTTCGGCCGGCGGCCGCCGACGACACCGGCCTCGCCCACACCGGCGGGGACGAGCAGGCCCTCCTCCAGCAGCGCGTCGATGATCGACGCCACCGAGGGCTTGGTCAGCCCGGTCGCGCGGGCCACGGCCGCGCGCGAACGCGGCTGCCCGTCGCCGAACAGCTCGAGCACGTGCTGCCGGTTCATCTGCCGGACCGTCCTCGGGTCGGCCATGACGCGAAACCTCCTCGTGCGGCCCGCGCAGCCGCTGCCGGGTGCGGGCACCGCGGCTCTCGGTGACCTCCGCCCATCCGCTCGGCGAGGGGCGAGTTCCATCTTGACACAAGTTAGTAAGGATACGATCCTTACTAACCACTGTTGAGTGCACGTGCCCCACCAATGCAATGGAGCATCGATGTCCGTCCATTCCACCACCGGCACTCCAGGTCCCAGACCCCGCACCCACCCCCTGCGCACGGTGCACTTCGCCTCGGTCGCGGCGCTCGGCGGCTTCCTCTTCGGTTACGACACCGCCGTGATCAACGGAGCCGTCACCGCCATCCGCAGCACCTTCGACGTGGGCTCCGTCGTCACCGGACTGGCCGTGGCGATGGCCCTGATCGGCTCGGCGCTCGGAGCCTGGAACGCCGGGACGCTCGCCGACCGGTACGGCCGCCTGGTCGCGATGCGCACCGCCGCCGTGCTGTTCCTGTTGAGCGCGATCGGCTCGGCACTGCCCTTCACCGTCTGGGACTTCACCTTCTGGCGCCTCGTCGGCGGCGTCGCGGTCGGCATGGCCTCGGTGATCGCACCGGCCTACATCGCCGAGATCTCCCCGGCCGGCAGCCGGGGACGCCTCGGCTCGCTGCAGCAGCTGGCCATCGTGCTGGGGATCGCGATCTCCCAGGCCGTCAACTGGATCATCGCCGGCGCGGCCGGCGGCGCCGAAGAGCCGCTGCTGGGGATCGACGCGTGGCAGTGGATGCTGGCCGCGGAGGCCGCTCCGGCCGTCCTCTACGGCATGCTGGCCCTCACCATCCCCGAATCACCGCGCTACCTCCTCGCCCGCGGCCGCGAGGAGAACGCCCGCGAGGTCCTGAGCAACGCGGAAGGCGGCGACGTCGACGAGCGGCTCGCCGAGATCCGGGAGTCCGTGGCGAACGACCACCGGCCGCGGGTGCGGGACTTGCGCAGAGCGGGCACCGGTCTGCTCCCGATCGTCTGGGTCGGCATCGTCCTGTCCGCGCTGCAGCAGTTCGGCGGGATCAACGTCATCTTCTACTACTCCTCGGCGCTGTGGCAGTCGGTCGGCATCGACGAGTCCAGCTCGCTGCTGCTGAGCCTGTCCACCCAGATCTTCAACATCCTGGGCACCGTCGTCGCCCTGGTGCTGCTGGACCGGGTCGGACGCCGCCCCCTGCTGCTGACCGGTTCGGCGGGCATGACGGTCATGCTGGCGATCGCCACGTTCGCCTTCAGCCGCGCACGCACCGTGGACGGCGAGCCGGAGCTGGCCGATCCGTACGGCCCGATGGCGCTGACCGCCGCGCACGCGTTCGTGTTCTTCTTCGCCATCTCGTGGGGCCCGGTCGTGTGGGTGCTGCTCGGCGAGATGTTCCCGAACCGGTTCCGCGCCCCGGCCCTGGCGGTGGCCGCCGCGGCCCAGTGGCTGGCGAACTTCGCCATCACCGCCACCTTCCCGCCGCTGTCCGAGATCAGCCTGTCGCTGACCTACCTCGGCTACACCGCTTTCGCGGCGGTGTCGGTGTGGTTCGTCCTCAAGTGGGTCCCCGAGACCAGGGGCCGGACTCTCGAGGACATGGACCGCACCGCGCTGGCGCGGACGGGCTGAGCACCCGGCCGCGCCTTCCCCGACCCGATACGAGGAGAGCACATGGACCTCACCCCCACTGCCCAGGACCGCTTCGCCTTCGGCCTGTGGACGATCGGCTGGCGGGCCGACGACCCGTTCGGCGATCCCACCCGCGAGCGCCTCGACCCGGTCGAGGCCGTGCACGGGCTCGCCGAGATCGGCGCCTACGGCATCACGTTCCACGACGACGACCTGGTCCCGTTCGGCACGCCGGAGTCCGAGCGCACCGCGATCATCGAGCGGTTCCGCGGGGCGCTGGCCGAAACCGGACTGGTGGTGCCGACCGCGACCACCAACCTGTTCGGACACCCGGTGTTCAAGGACGGCGCGCTGACCGCCAAGGACCGCGACGTGCGGCGGTTCGCCCTGCGCAAGGCGGCCCGCAACATCGACCTGGCCGCCGAGCTGGGCGCGCAGACCTACGTGTTCTGGGGCGGCCGCGAGGGCTCGGAGGCCGAGGCCGCCTACGACCCGACCGCTGCCCTGGAGCGGTACCGCGAAGGCCTCAACGCGCTGACGCACTACGTCAAGGAGCGGGGCTACCAGCTGCGGTTCGCCGTTGAGCCCAAGCCGAACGAGCCGCGCGGCGACCTCCTGCTGCCGACCATCGGCCACGCCCTGGCCTTCATCCAGACCCTGGACCACCCGGAGATGGTCGGGGTCAACCCCGAGGTCGGCCACGAGCAGATGGCGGGCCTCAACGCCGTGCACGGCTACGCCCAGGCGCTGTGGCAGGGCAAGCTGTTCCACATCGACCTCAACGGCCAGCACGGTCCCCGCTACGACCAGGACCTCGTGTTCGGGCACGGGGACCTGATCAACGCGTTCTTCCTCGTCGACCTGCTGGAGAACGGCGGCTACGAAGGGCCGCGCCACTTCGACTACAAACCGCTGCGCACCGAGGACGAGTCCGGCGTGTGGGAGAGCGCGCGCTCCAACATGCGCACCTACCTGGCCCTGCGGGAACGAGCGCTGCGGTTCCGCCGGGACCCCGAGGTCGCCGAGGCGCGCGAGGCCGCGCGCGTGGACCAGCTGTCGGTGCCCACTCTGGACAGCGGAGAAGGAGTCACCGGCCTCCTGTCCGAGGAGCTCGACGTCGACGAGGCGGCCGAACGGGGCGCGGCGAACGCGCGCCTGCAGCAGCTGGCCGTGGAACACCTGATGGGAGCGCGCTGATCACGACCCTGGTCGCGGGGATCGATTCGTCGACCCAGTCCTGCAAAGTGCTCGTCCGCGATGCCGGTACAGGTGCCCCGGTGCGCGAGGGGCGAGCCGACCATCCCGGCGGGACCCAGGTCGACCCCCGCCACTGGTGGGCGGCCCTGAACACCGCCGTCGACCGGGCCGGAGGGATCGACGACGTCGCCGCGGTGTCGGTGGCCGGCCAGCAGCACGGGCTGGTCTGCCTGGGCGAGCGGGGCGAGGCCGTGCGCACGGCGTCGCTGTGGAACGACCTCGCCCCCGCCGCGGCGGCCGATGCGCTCGCCGCCGAGCTCGGTCCGCAGCAGTGGGCCGAGGCGGTCGGGATCGTGCCGCGCGCCTCGTTCACCGTGGCCAAGCTGCGCTGGCTCGCGGAGTCCGACCCGGTTTCGGCCGGGCGCACCGCGGCGGTGTGCCTGCCCCACGACTACCTGACGTGGCGGTTGGCCGGCACCGGCGATCCCGCTCGCACCACCACCGACCGGGGCGACGCCTCCGGTACCGGGTACTGGTCGCCGCGATCGGAGAGCTACCGCAGCGACCTGGTCCGGCGGGCGTTCGGGTCGGTGCCGGAGCTGCCGCGCGTGTGCGGACCGGCCGAGCAGGTCGCGAACCGCGGCGGCCTCGTGCTCGGGCCGGGCACGGGCGACAACATGGGTGCGGCGCTGGGCCTGGGAATCGGTCCGGGCGACGTCGTGGTCTCGCTGGGGACCTCGGGAGCGGTCTTCGCCGTCGGCGAGTCCCCGGTCGCCGACCCGACCGGGGACATCTCCGGTTTCTGCGACGCGACGGGCCGGTACCTGCCGCTGGTGTGCACCCTCAACGCCGCGCGCGTGCTCAGCAGTGCCGCGGAGGTGCTCGGTACCGACCTCGACGGGCTGGACCGGCTCGCCGCGCGGGCCGAGGCCGGTGCCGGCGGGCTGACGCTGCTGCCCTACCTCGAAGGGGAGCGAACACCGAACCTGCCGAGAGCGACCGGCACGGTCACGGGTCTGCGCACCGCCAACATGACCGCGGCGAACCTGACCCGGGCCGCGGTCGAGGGCATGCTGTGCGGGCTCGCCGAGGGGCTCGACCTGCTGCGCGAACGCGGCGTGCAGGTCCACCGCGTGCTGCTGACCGGCGGAGCTGCGCGCTCGGCGGCCGTGCGGAGCGCGGCCCCGGACCTGTTCGGCGCCGACGTCGAGGTGTCCGCGCCGGACGAGTACGTGGCCATCGGGGCGGCGCGGCAGGCGGCCTGGGCCCTGGCGGGAGCGGCGGAGCCGCCGGCCTGGGAGGTCACCCGCAGCCGGGTGCCGGCGGGGGATCCGACTGCGCTGCGGCCGGTGCGCGAGGCCTACCGCGAGGCCCGCGAGCGGATGCACCCGGCCTGATCCGGTGGGTGCGCCCCGGCCCGGTCGGTGCCGCGGTGCCCCCCCGGACCACTGTGGAGGGAGCTAGGAGGAGTCCGCGATCCTGTCACCGAGCGGCCACCTCGCCTTGGCCCGCTGCTTCTTGGCCGGACCCCGCCGGCGATGGTGCACTCCAGGTGCACATCGTCCGTGCTCGTTGCGAAGGAGGAATCATGGCTGACGAGGTGACCGACCCGGTGAACGAGGAGACCGCCGTGGACGGCGAATCCGCCGCGGAGGAGACCGAAGCGGAAACGGTCGGGAACGCCGGCGTTTCCGAGGACGAGGAGTGAGCCAGCGGAGTTCCGCACTCCCGCTGCGGTGATCGCCCCGCTGCGGTGGTCACCGTGAGCAGGATCGCGGCGGGTCCGCCAGCTCGTCGCGATCCACAGCGGCGCTCAGCCGCCCTTCCCTCCCCGCAGCCCGCGAGGGCTCGGTGCGTCAGCGCGGTGGGGGTGTCCACTCCGGACGCTCCTGCCGCGCCCGCACCGGCAGCACCTTGCACGACGAGCGAACCGGCGCTAACGTGTCGCCACCTCACGCAGGAAGGCGATCGCTCGCATCACGGGCCGCGGAAGGAACGGCAACGATGCCCTAGTTGGGATTGGCCGACACCAACGGCATCCTCGACCAGCCCTGGATCCAGCCCGACCGCACCAGCAGGGGTCTCGGCTGGGAGTGGCTGTACGTCTCGAGCCACCGGGAGCAGCCCTACAGGTCGGAATTCGACGCGGCCGGCAGTCACCTGCTGATCCTGCACCGCAACGGGCCGGTGACCGTGCGGCGCGGCCGCCAGCGACAACATCGTCGAACTCGCAACCGGAGCCGACGTCCTCCTCCACGAAGCCCTCGACATCGAGTGGTACCGCGCCAACGGCACGCCTGACCACAAGATCGCCCACCTGACCCAGTCCCACGCACCCGCAGCGGCGGTCGGTTCCCTCGCCCAGAGAGCCGGCGTCGCCGCCCCCGTGCTGAGCCGCCTCGCCCCGGCCCCACCGTCCTCGGTGTCCGATGAACGGTGGCGCCATCAAGCCCAGCGCGGTTTCGACGGCCGCGTCATCGTGGCCGACGATCTGTAGCGCCATGCGGTGAGCTGAGGGCTCCGAACCGCGCACGGAGCCCTGTTCAGCGCGGAAGGCGAGGTGCGATGATGGTCGATACCCGTGGCATTTACGTTGGCGTCGGAGTTAGCGGCGATGTCACCGCTGCGCACCGGATTCGACGAGGTCGGCGAGCACCGAGAGTCCGTCGTAGACCTCGGTGAAGCTCGTGCTCAGCGGTGACAGTCCGATCCGGATGCCGTCCGGAGCGCGGAAGTCGGGGATGACGCCCCGCTCCCAGAGCCGGTCGTTGACCGCGCGGAAGTCCCCGCGGCGCAACGTGATGTGGCCGCCGCGGCGCGCCGGTTCGCGCGGCGAGGCCAGTTCCACGCCCCGGTCGAGCACCCAGGCGTCGGCCAGCTCCAGGGCGAAGCCCGTCAGTGCCAGCGATTTCTCCCGCACAGCCCCGATACCGGCTTCTTCGAGCGCGTCCAGACCGGTCACCAGCGGCATCATGGCCAGGATCGGGGGCGTGCCGCTGATCATGCCGCGCACCCCCTCGGCGGGCTGGTGTCCCGGGCCCATCGCGAACGGCTCGCGGTGACCCATCCAGCCCCAGATCGGCTGGTGCACCCTGCCGTGGTGGCGCCGGTTCACGTACCCGAACGCGGGCGCTCCCGGCCCGCCGTTGAGGTACTTGTAGGTGCAGCCGACCGCGAAGTCGGCCTCCCAGTCGTCCAACTGCACCGGCGCGGAACCGACCGAGTGGCAAAGGTCCCACAGCACCAGCGCGCCCGCGTCGTGCGCGGTGCGGGTGATCGTCGCGGCATCGGCCAGGTACCCGGAGCGGTAGGCCACGTGGCTGAACACCACCAGCGCCGTGTCCGGTCCGACCACCGCGGCGACCTGCTCGGCGGTGACCCCCGCGGCCGGGTCGGTGGCGATCCACCGCAGGTCCAGGCCCCGCTCGGCCGCGATGCCCTCCAGCACGTAGCGGTCGGTCGGGAAGTTGTCCGTGTCCAGCACGATCTCGGTGCGTCCCGGACGGGCGTCCACCGCGGCGCGGGCGAGCTTGTAGAGCAGCACCGTGGTCGAGTCGGCGACCACCACCTGCCCCTCGCCGGCACCGATCGCGGTGCGGCCGAGGCGGTCGCCGACCTGCTGCGGCCAGTCGAGCCAGCCGTCGCTCCAACCGCGGATCAGCCGCCGTCCCCACTGCTCGCGGATGAACTCGTCCATCCGCTCGGCGGTGCCCCGCATCGGGCGTCCCAGCGAGTTGCCGTCGAGGTAGGCGAGGACGTCGCCTACCCCGGTGGGCAGGAACTCCGCCCGGTGCGCGCGCAGCGGATCGGTCTCGTCCAGGGCGCGGGCCTTCTCCTGCGCGGCGGCGCGGTCCAGCATGGTCTTGCCTCCGGTCTGCCAGGTCACTGCTGCGCGTCCTGCACTCCGCACGCTCCGATCTCGGTGCGCACCGCGTACATCTCGGGGAAGAAGGTGAGGTCCAGCGCCTGCTCGAGGAAAGCCACCCCGCTGGAGCCGCCGGTGCCGCGCTTGAACCCGATCACCCGTTCCACGGTCTTGAGGTGCCGGAAGCGCCAGATCTGGAAGTTCTCCTCCAGGTCCACCAGCTCCTCGCAGGTCTCGTAGGCCTCCCAGTTCTCCTTCGGCGCCTCGTAGATGCCGCGGATCACCGGCACCAGCTCGGGGGTGAAGGTGTGCGCCTGCCGAACGTCGCGTTCCAGCAGCGACTCCGGCACCGGGTGTCCGCAGCGGGCCAGGTAGCGGAGGAACTCGTCGTAGATGCTCGGCCGGTCGCGCAGCTCGACGAGCATCGCGCGGGCCGCCTCGTCGTGGCTGAACACCTCGAGCATGTCCTCGTTCTTGTTGCCCAGGACGAATTCGACGGCGCGGTACTGGGCGGACTGGAAGCCCGAGGAACTGCCCAGGAAACCGCGGAACTCCGCGTACTCCGAGGGGGTCAGGGTGGCCAGCACCGACCACTGCTCGGTGAGCGTGCGCTGGATGTGCTTGACCCGGGCCAGGCCCTTGAGCGCGGACCGCAGCCGGTCGCCGGCCATGTGCTCCTGGGCCGCGCGCAACTCGTGCAGCACGAGCTTGAGCCACAGTTCGGAGGTCTGGTGCTGGATGATGAACAGCAGCTCGTCGTGGTGCTCCGGCTCGCTGATCGGTTGCTGCGCCGACAGCAGCAGGTCCAGGCGCAGGTAGTTCCCGTAGGTGAGCTTGTCGCGCAAGTCGCGCACGACCTGCTCCTCGACGGGGCGGGTGTTGCTCGCGTCGGCCATGCGGATCTCCTCACATCACGCGCGCCTCGGACCTCGGTCAGGTCGTGCTGCAGCATGCAGGCGGTCGTCAAAGTAACGCAGGACGCCGAGAACCAGGCGAACCACCGCGGCGTCATCGGTACCGCGGCGACCGGGCGAGCACCCGGTGCAGCGGCAGCGGAAGCCTCCGTCCCGGACGCGCCCACCGCCCGAGCTCCCCCTTGGCCGCCTCGAGGCGGTCAGCGCCAGTGCCCGGCAGGTACAGGCTGTCGACGAGCAGCGCGGCGGCCTCACCGGTCTCCACCGGGAACCGGAAGATCCGCCGCTCGGTGCTGCGGACCTCGAACCCGTGCCCGGCCAGGATGCGGGGAAGGCCGTCGCAGGCGCGCGGGTTGGGCCAGGGCTGGCCCGTGGCGCCGAGGGCCCGCAGCACTCGCGCCCAGCCGAGCCAGCCCTGCGGCGAGAGGCCGATCCGGGACGGCACCAGGGCGACGAGGAGACCACCCGGCCGCAGGACGCGCCTGAACTCGGCCAGCACGGCCTCCAGCGGGGTGAGCACCTGCAGCGACAGCGCGGCGCACACGGCACCAGCAGCACCGTCGCCGAACGGCAGCGCATCGGCGCGGGCCCGCACGAGCGGTCCCCGCCCGGCGGCCGCGGCCGCGGCCAGCTCCCCGGCGCTGAGGTCCACGCCGACCCAGTCGCGCCCGGCCAGGTGCTCCCGCGTCGGTCCGGAGCCGCACGCGGCGTCCACGATCCTGCCCGCGGTGCCGCGCAGGGGGGCGACCAACCACGCGTGCGGCGAACCGTCCACGCGGCTGAGCACCCGTTCGGTGACACCGGACTTGCGGTCGTGGAAATCCGCGAGGTAGTGCCGCCAGGCGGCATCGCGGTCCTCGGAGCTGTCCGGCGCGGAGTCGTTCGTCACGGGGCTGACAATTCCGTTGCGACCTCTCCCCCGCAACCGGTGCACTCGAGCGCGACGACCGGCTCGCCGGGATGGGAGCATGCGTACCGAGGCCCTCGTGGAGGCACGATGAACGCGGAACACGACGACTCGCCCAGCGCTGTCGAGTTCTACTGGCGCCCCGGCTGCCCGTTCTGCATGGCGCTCAGGGTGCCGCTGCGCCGCAGCGCCCTGCCCGTGCGGGAGGTCAACATCTGGAAGGACCGCGGGGCCGCTCAGCGCGTGCGGGCGGCGACCGGCGGCGACGAGACCGTTCCCACGGTCTTCGTCGGCCAGCACGCCCTGGTCAACCCGAGCTTCCGGCAGGTCCGCGCCGCCGTACGCGAGCACGCACCGCGCCTGCTCGACGAGGGGGAACCCGCGCGGGGCCGGGCGTTCCGCCTCTTCCGGCGCCGGCGGTGAGACCGGGCGAGGTCCTCGTCCGGTCCCCGGTGCGGCGCGCGCCGTCCCGCTCGCCCGCTGACGAGCGGGATCGCTGACCTCGGGCACCGGACCGGGCCGACGCGCCCGTCGGTGCCCACCCCGGCAGGACCTCGTTGTGTAACGGCGGTCACCGAACGGACCGGGCCGCGGAGCGCATGCTGGGCCGGACGGGCTCCGGTCTGGCCTACGGCGTGATCTGGTGGGTGCTCGACGGCCTGCTGCTCATGCCGGCCGAGCTGGGCATGCCCGTGCTGCAGATGGGCACCAGCGCCGCGCAGAGCCTGCTGGGGCACCTGCTCTACGGAATCGTCACCGCGCTGGTCCTCTACCAGGCGAGCTGGGAGAGTCCTGCCCTTCGGGGCGGGAGTGCATCAGCGCCAGCGTTCCTGTCGGACCTAATCGTTACTATCTCCGCGGGAAGGAGGTGCGCCATGAAGGCCAACACCGCTCGCAAGTACCGGCTCTACCCCACTCGCGAGCAGGCCGACCGCCTCGCCTCCTGGGCGCACACCTGCCGCGCGGTGTGGAACACCGCCTTGGCGCAACGCATCTGGGCTTACAAGTCCGCGCAGCGGGTCGCGGTGCGTGCGACGCAGCAGTGCGCCGAACTCAGCGACGCTCGCCAAGAGTGCGGCTGGCTGCGCGACCTGCCCGCGCAGTCCGCGCAACAGGTGCTGCGGTACCTCGACGCGGCGTACGACAACTTCTTCAACTCGCAGCACCCGGCTGGGTTTCCGCAGTTCAAGAAGAAACGCGATGCCCCCTCCGTCCCGTTCGTCGGGCAGGCGGTGCAGGTGCGGAAGGTGTCGCGCCGCACGGCACAGGTGAAACTGCCGAAACTCGGTTGGGTCACCTTCCGCCTGTCCCGTCCGCTCGGCGGCACAGTGCGCAACGCCACCGTCAGCCGGGACGGGCTCGGGTGGCACGTCGCGTTCGGCGTGCACATACCCGAACCGGTCGAGCAACCGGTGCACACCGGCCCGGCCGTCGGTATCGATGTCGGCATTTCCTGTTCGGTGTTTCTGTCCACCGAAGCAGCCGCGCGGCAACGTCCCGACACGCTCACCCCCGGTGAACGGCAACGCCTGCGTGGACTGGAGCGCCGCAAGGCGCGGCAACTCGCCTACGCGAAGAAGCACAACGGTGGCCGGTACTCCAACCGGCTGCGCAAGACCAGCGCGCAGATCAGCGCGATCGCGGCGCGGCAGGCTCGCCGCCGCGCCGACTGGAACCACAAGTTCACCGCCGAGGTCGCCAACAGCCACGGCACCGTGGCGGTCGAAGCCTTGAAGGTCTCCAGCATGACCCGCTCCGCGCGGGGCACGGTCGATGCGCCTGGGTCGGGTGTGCAGCAGAAAGCCGGGCTGAACCGCAGCATTACCGATCAGGGATGGTTCGAAATCCGCCGCCAACTCGGCTACAAAACCCGCCGGCACGGTGGCGAGCTGATCGCAGTGCCCGCGCCGGGCACGTCGCAAACGTGTAACCGGTGCGGCGCGCGTGATCCCGAATCGCGAGAGGGGTGCGGCCGGTTGTTCTCGTGTACCCAGTGCGGACACACCGACCACGCCGACCGCAACGCGGCTCGCACCATCCTTGATCGAGCGCTTCCCACCGCCGGACGGGCGGGCGCTGGCGTGCACGGGAACGTCAGCGCACAGAGCACGCGCAGTCCCCGCCAGGGGCGAGGCACTCGCACGGGTGGCCGGTTGCGTGAACCCCCTCCCCGGTCTCCGCAACATGACCAGGAGGAATCACCGCCCTCAGGGCGATGAGGACGTCAATGCTTGTCCGAGGTCGACCTCTTCCAGGACCTCTCCCGGCGGGAGATGGCCGACCTGGGAGCGCGTGCCCCGCTGCGCGACGTCCCCGCGGGGCAAGTGCTCTACAGCCCGCAGCGCCCGGCCGAGGCGCTGTTCATCATCAAGCGCGGCCGGGTGCGCCTGTACCGGATCGGCTCCGCGGGACAGACCGTGACCACCGCGCTGCTCGGCCGCGGCACCGTGTTCGGAGACCTCCCGCTCATCGGACTGCGGATGGGCGAGGACTGGGCCGAGGCCCTGGAACCGTCGCAACTGTGCCTGATGGGTCTGCACGACGTGCGGCAGCTGCTGCTGGCCGACCCGCGGATCGCCACCCGCATCGTCGAGCACATGACCGAGCGGATCGCCGAGCTCGAACGCCGCCTGACCGACCTGGCGTCGAAGAGCCTCCCGCAGCGACTGGCCGGCACGTTGTGGACCCTGACGAAGGGGGCTCCGCCGGAGACCGCCCCCGAACCGGTCCGATTGACCCATCACCAGCTCGCCGGTCTGGCCAACGCCACCCGGGAACGCACCACCACCGCCTTGGGGGAGCTGGCCGAGCGGGGACTCGTCCGGCTGCACCGCGGGAAGATCACCGTCACCGACCGGAAGCGGCTGCTGACCTACGCCGAAAGCGGCGGCCGGGTGCCCGGCGGCTCCCCGCCGGGGGTGTGAACGCGGCACAGCACCGGCAACTGCCGCACGATCCACCGCTGCGCGGAGGGCAGCGTCACGGCCGGGCGCGCACGCCCGGCGTCCGCACCGGAACCTTCCCTCCTCCCGGCGAGCACCGCGGATCCCGACCGGTGCGCCCCGCTCCGGCTGCTCACGCGGGGCGGTTCGCGGAGAGCAGCGCTGCTCTCCGCGCGCAGCTACGCCTCGGAGCCCGCGTCACCGTGCTCGGCCGGGGTCTCGATGATGCGGCAGACGGTGGCGCTCGCGCCGCGGCGCTGGTCGTTGCGCGCGTTCTCGCGCACGGAGGCCAGCGTGGTGCGGAGCGCGCGGAGCTCGACCAGGGTCCGGTCGATGTCGTTGATGCGCTCGTCGAGCAGCGCGGTGACCCGGTCGCACGGCACGCTTCCCCGGCGTTGCAGGTCGAGGATGTTCTTGATCTCCGGCAGGGTGAGCCCGAGGGTCTTGGCGCGGCGGATGAACTGCAGCACGGCGATGTCGCCGTCGGTGAACAGGCGGTAGCCGGACGCGGTGCGCTCGGCCGCGGGCAGCAGGCCCTTGGCCTCCCACAACCGGATGGCCTTGGCCGAGACCCCGACGATCCCGGCCGCGCCGCCGACGGTGTGCACCATGGCGATCCCTCCTTCGCGGGCTCGTCCGCCCATTGTCGCCCCTCCGTTCGAGGCCCCCTCCGTTCGAAGCCGGGGCCCACCAGCACCGCGGCCTCGGCGAAAGCGCAGTTCACCCGGTGGTGCGCTCCCCCGCGTCCGGATCGATCCGGCCGAGGCTGCCGACGGCCTCCAGCAGCAGCGACGGGCGGGTGCCGATGGAGTTGACGAAGATGGAGGTCACCGAGGCGGCCATGGCGATCATGGCCCACACGGGGTAGACGAGCCCGGTGGTGGCCAGCGGGATCCCGATGCCGTTGAAGGTGAACGCCAAGCCCACGTTCACCCGGGTGCGCCGGTAGGCCCGGGCGCTGACCTCCCGGGCGTCGAGCACGGCGGTCACGTCCTCGCGCAGCAGCACGACGTCCGCGGACTCCACGGCGATGTCCGTGCCGCCACCGGCGGCGATGCCCACGTCGGCCTGCATCAGCGCGGGCGCGTCGTTGATGCCGTCGCCGACCACGGCCACCCGCGTGCCGCCGGCCTGCAGCTCGCGCACGATGGCGGCCTTGCCCTCCGGGCGCACGCCGGCACGGACGTCGTCGATGCCGAGGCGCGCGGCGACGTACCGCGCCGCCCGCTCGTCGTCCCCGGTGACCAGCACCGGCTCCACACCGCGCTCGCGCATGGCTGCGACCGCCTCGGCGGCGTCCGGGCGCGGCTCGTCGCCCAGCGCCAGCGCTCCGAGGACGGCTCCACCGGCTGCCACGGCGATCACGGTGTGCCCGGAGTCCTCCCGCTGCTCGCTCCGCACAGCGAGCCCCGCGGTGTCCGCACCGGACTCCGCGAGGAGCTCCGGCTTGCCGACGAGCACGTCCCGCCCGCGCACGGTGGCGCGCACCCCGGCACCGGGGACCGACTCGAAGTCCTCGGCCTCGGGCACGGGCACGCCCCGGTTCCGGGCGGTGTCGACGATCGCGCGGGCCAGCGGGTGTTCGGAGTGCTGCTCCGCCGCTGCCGCCAGCTCCAGCAGCTCGTCCTCGCCGGTGGCGGTGGCGCGCACGTCGCGCACGGTCAGCCTGCCCTCGGTGAGCGTGCCGGTCTTGTCCAGCACGACGGCCCGCACCAGCCGGAAGGTCTGGAACGCCTCGCCGGTGCGCATCACCACGCCCCGGTCCGCGGCCTGCCCGGTGCCGCGCACGATGGCCAGCGGAGCGGCGATGCCCACCGCGCAGGGGTAGCCCATCACCAGCACCGACAGCGCGGCGAACACCGCCCGGCGCACGTCGGGCTCGCCGGCGAACACCCACGTGCCGGTCAGCCAGACCAGCAGCGCCAGCGCGGAGATCGTCAGCACGGTGGGGGTGTAGATCCGCAGCACCCGGTCGACCAGGTGCAGGATGCCCGGCTTGAGCGCGCGGGAGTCCTCCACGTGGCGGGCGACCTGGGCGAGGAACCCCTCCGCGCCGGTCGCCGCCACCTCCACCACCAGACTGCCGGTGCCGTTGATCGCCCCGCCGACGACCTCGCCGCCCGGGCCGCGCTCCGCCGGCACGGCTTCACCGGTGACCAGCGAGAAGTCGATCGCCGACTCCCCGGAGACGATGCGGCCGTCCAGCGGGACGCGCTCGCCCGGGCGGATGCGGATGCGCCGGCCGACTGCGACGTCCTCGACCGGCACCTCGGATTCGGCGCCGTCGGCGCCCACCACGCGGGCCAGGTCGGGCTGCAGGTCCAGCAGCTTCTTGACCGCCTGGCTGGAGCGGGTTTTGACCAGCAGCGAGAGCCACTCGGAGAAGACGTGGTAGTTCGCCACCAGCACCGACACGGCGAAGAACGCCGCCGTGGGGTACCCGGGCAGCAGGCCGGTCAGCCCGATCACGCCACCGGTGATGCCGGCGAACGCGCCGACCTCCAGCAGCACGTGCTGGTTGAGGACGCCGCGCCGCGCGGACTGGTAGGCCATCCGCAGGATGTGCGGGGCCACCCCGGCGACCACGGCCGCGGCCAGGAGTCCGGCCACCCAGCCGAGCACCGGTGGGTCCAGCGCACCGGTGCCGCGCAGGACGAGCGCGGCCACCCCGGGTGCCACGACGGCCAGCGCGCCGCTCCCCGCCACCGCCCGGCCGGCGCGGCGCAGCACCGCGTAGGAGACCGGCACCATCAACGCCACCACGGTCAGCGGCACCAGCACCGACCAGATCCCGGCGAGCTCGGCGATGAGTCCGATCGCGGTCAGGCTCGCGGCCACCGCACCCAGCAACCGCTTTCCCTCGCGGACGAGGTCGCGCTCCTCGTCGGCGAAGGCGCGCAGCTTGCGCGGGTCGTACAGCTCGTAGCCGACGTCGCGCAGGTCGCCCAGGATCCGCTCCGGGGTGATCCGCTCGGCCTCGTAGTCGACCAGCACCTGCTCGTGCGTCAGGCTCACCGCGACCTGGCCGACCCCGTCCAGCCGGCCGAGGGTCTTCTCGATCGTGCCCGTGCACAGCGAGCAGTGCAGGCCCGCGACCTTCGCCCGGACCCGCCGGTGCCCCGGATGCGGACTCGGCTCGGACTCCCACAGCCGGGCCTCTTCCGCGGTCGTCGCACTCATCGCGCGGCCCCCTCGACCACCTCGAAGCCCGCGTTCCCGAGGCGCTCGACCAGTACCTGCCGCTCCGGCGGCTCCGGCCCGAGAAGGATCCGGACCCGGTCCGAGACGTGATCGGCGGACACCTCGCGCACGCCCTCGACGCGCTTGAGCACCGCACCGATGCGCTCGGCGCACGCGCCGCACTCCATACCGCGCACCTGCAGTTCGACCGCGTCCACAACGCCTTCCTCATCGCCCGTGACCGGGGGTTTCTCCGTTGCAGCGACAACGTAGAACCTTGCCCCTTGGGGAAGGTCAACCGCGGAGACAGGCCGAACCCGCTCCCCTGCTCCGTCCGCGTGAGTACTGCTCAGTAATCGAAAACCCTCGCACTGAACACTTCTGAATCCTTGACCGATACACCTCGCATTGCTGTGATCAACCCCTCCGATCGACTCCACGGGACTGGAGGTGCTTCGCGTGTCGGGACGTGACATGAGCCGTCGCGCTTTCGTGGCGGGAGCAGGAATGGCGGCCACCGGTGCGGTCGCGGGGCCGGCGCTCGGGACCGGGCCGGTGACCGCCGCCGAAGCGGCCGGGGCTCCGCTGGTGGTGCCCTCGCCCGACGGGGCCGTCGAGCTGCGCTTCCGAGTGGTCGACGGGCACCCGCAGTACTGCGTGCTGCACGCGGGCAGGACCGCCATCACCTGGTCCGGGATGGGGTTCGAACTCGACGGCGGTGCGGATCTCCGCCGGGGGATGGCGCTGGCTGCGGTGCACCGCGACGAGCTCGACGAGACGTGGACACCGGTGTGGGGTGCGCGCTCCGAGGTGCGCAGCCACTGCAACCGCGCGGTGATCCGGCTGCGCGCACCGCACGCGCGGGGACGGGAACTGGACGTGGAGGTGCGGGTTTTCGACGACGGAGCCGGATTCCGATACCTGCTCGGCGAGAGCTGGGGCGAATTCGGCGTGTTGGACGAGCACACCGAGTTCCGGTTCACCGCCGACCACACCGCCTGGTCGATCCCCGCGAACTACACCTCCTACGAGTACCAGCACACCGAAACCCCGCTGAGCGGGATCGGCGGGCTGGTCGCCCCGGAGGACTCGCGCGAGGAACCGGAAGAGCGGCTGGGCTCGGCTGCGACGCCGCTGAGCGTGCAGCTCGCCGAGGACCTGTACCTGGCCCTGCACGAAGCGGCGCTCCACGACTACCCGGACATGACGCTGGGCAAGATCGACGGCGGCCCCGACCTGCGCAGCGCACTGGTGCCGCGCAAGGGCGAAGGCCGGACGAAGGCCCGCCTGCGCGGCCCCTTCTCGACTCCGTGGCGCACGTTCGTGGTCGGCACCCGCCCGGGAGACCTGGTCGAATCGCACCTGGTGCTCAACCTCAACGAGCCCTGCGCCCTGGCCGACACCTCCTGGATCGCGCCCGCCAAGTACGTCGGCGTGTGGTGGGAGATCCACAAGGGCCGGAGCACGTGGACGGACGGCCCGGACCTCGGCGCCACCACCGAGAACGTGATGCGTTACATGGACTTCGCCGCGGACAACGGCATCCCGCAGGTGCTGGCCGAAGGCTGGAACAAGGGCTGGAAGTCCGACGACTTCGGGGACTCCCAGGACTTCACCACCCCCAACTCGCAGTTCGACCTGGAGCGCGTGGTGTCCTACGGCAAGCAGCGCGGGGTCGACCTCGTCGCGCACAACGAGACCGGCGGCGGCGTCGACAACTACGAGCAGCAGCTCGACGAAGCGTTCGCCCTGTACGAGCAGCTCGGACTGCCCGCCGTGAAAACCGGTTACGCCGGCACGATCGAGGAACACCACCACCACGACCAGTGGATGGTGCGGCACTACCAGCGCGTGATCGAGAAGGCCGCCGAGCACCAGCTGATGATCAACGCGCACGAACCGATCAAGGGCACCGGGATCGAACGGACCTGGCCGAACTTCGTGTCCCGCGAAGGCGTGCGGGGCCAGGAGTACGAGGCGTGGAGCCGCGGCAATCCGCCCGAGCACACCGTGACGCTGCCGTTCACCCGCATGCTGGCCAGCCCGCTGGACTACACGCCCGGCATCTTCGGCATCACCTGGTTCCCGCCGCAGTCGCCGGAGGACCCCCACGGGGACTCCAACGACCGCACGCGCGTGCACACCACCCGGGCGCACCAGATCGCGCTGTACCCGGTGCTGCTCAGCGGTGTGCAAATGCTCGCCGACATACCAGAGCACTACACCGACGCGCCCGAGTTCGAGTTCCTCAGGGCCGTACCCGCCACCTGGGACGACACCCGGGTCGTCGACGGCGCCATCGGCGACTACGTCAGCATCGCCCGCCGCAGCGGCGACGAGTGGTTCGTCGGCACCCTCACCGACGAGCACGCGCGCACCGTGCGCGTGCCGCTAGACTTCCTCCCGGGGGGACCGCACGTGGCCCACCTCTACACCGACGCACCCGACACCGACTTGGAGAGCAACCCGGAGGCCGTCGCCGTGAGCCGGTTCCTCGTGACCGCCCGCACGACCGTTCCGGCCCGCATGACGGGCGGGAGCGGCCACGCGATGCGGATCGTCCCGGCCACCGAGGAGGACGTGCGGGGTGGGCAGCCGTACTGACTCAGCATGCCCCGAGCACGAGCCTGGCACCAAGTGCGCGGAGCTCCGCGGTCACCGCACCTGCGTGCCCGTCCCAGAGATGCGACTGCTCAGCGGCGTGTCCGGGAAGCTGCGCAGGCTGCGCTTGAGCTCGGCGAACCCCGGCCAGCGGGCGAGGGTGACGGTCGCGTCCCACAGCCGCAGGGCCTCACCACTCTCCGGGGCGCGATCGATGACCGGACCGAACAGGGCGGGCCCGTCCGGCGGGTCGAACGACAGGACCGGCGTGCCCACGCCACCACCGGCGCGTTGGACGGCCTCCTCCGTCTCGGTGCGCAGCTCGGCGTCCCAGCCCGCGTCCGCGGCCGCTTCGGCGAGCCCGCGGGGCAGGCCGGCGAACTCGAGCACGCCGGCCAGGTCGCGCCCGGCGGCGGTGCTCGCCAGCACGGCCTCGAAGCTCTCCTCCGAGGGCGGTTCGACGTTCCAGACCGCCTCGCCCAGCGCCCGGTAGAGCTCACCGACCACCTCGTCGCCGTGCGCGGCCCGGGCCGCGGCGACCACGCGGAGCATCTCCAGCCCGCGCTGGTGGGCCTGCGGGTAGGCGGCCGGTTTGCCCTCGTAGCCGATCGGCTCGTTGAGCACCCGCAGCGACAGCGGACGCCACCGCACGCCGAGCGGGCGCTGCGCGGCCACCGAGCGCACCCACTGCGCGGTGGCCCAGCAGAAGGGGCAGACCGGGTCGAAGAAGAACTCGATGTGCTCGTCGCGCACGTTCCTGCACCTCGCATTCGCGACTGGTCGCGCGCGGCAACGCCCCGGCGACGATGCTCCCACCGGTGCCTGCGCCCGCGTCGCGGCGGGCGCCGGTGGCGGAGTCGCTCAGGAGAACGGGGTCCGCGGGCGCTCCTGCGGCTGCCCGTCCACCTCGGTGTCGACGCGTTCGTCGTAGAAGCAGGCGAGACCGGCGATCTTCTGGCTCTCGGGAAGGGGCGCGCGGTAGCACCACACGACATCGGTGTGCTCGGTGCCGTCGATGACCGCGCTCCAGTACGACGCGGTCCCCTTGTACGGGCACCGGGTCCGGTGCTCGGACGGGCGCAGCAGGTCGACGCGCACGTCGGTCAGCGGCAGGTAGTACCGCGGCGGCAGCCCGGTCTCGAAGAGGACGTGCGGGCGGTGCGAATCCGCGACCACGACACCGCCGATCCGCACCACCACGTGCCGCGAGCTTTCGAGGATGTCGACGCGCGTGTACGGATCGCGCGGATGCACGTACACGGGCTCGTCCTCCTCGAACCACTGGTCCATCGCGCCCCACTCGATGCGCACCAGGTCGCGCAGCTCGCCGACGGCGGACTCGGGGTAGCGGACCGCGGCCTCCGCGGCCCGGGCCTCCCCCGCCTGCACGTGGAAGACCTCGCCGCTGCCGAGATCCGCACGTCCCGGGGCGGTGCCAGCCGGTTCCAGCACCGCGTGGACGTCCGCTGCCGGCAGGTAGTACGTGGGGTAGTACGGCTTCTCCCACACCAGCGCCGGGCGTCGCGTATCCACCACCAGGCGCCCGCCGAGGTAGGCCCGCACCCGTTTCGCGGACCGCTCGACGCGCACCGCCTCCGATGTCGTGCTCATACCGCCATCGTGACGCACGCGCGCGCCGCCGGCGAGGGGACGCGGGAGGTCGGCGACGGAACCGCCGGTGATCACCTCTCCGCGAGGTGGCCTGCCAGCCACGAGGCGGCCCGCTCCCGGAAGCGTTCCGGGGGGAGGCCACCGACGTCCTCGGGAAGAGCGGCCACGATCGGCACTGCGCTCACGCGCGGCAGCTCGGCGAGGTTGCACTCCTCGGCCAGGCCGAGCTCCCCCGGAACCGCGCCGAGGACCAGCCCGGCCGGTTCCAACCCCCGCCCGCGCAGCGCGTCGACGGTGAGCGCGGTGTGGTTGAGGGTACCGAGGCCGAGGCGGGTCACGACGTACACCCGCACCGGGTGGTCCCGGGCGAGTTCGGCGGCGAGGTCCGGCAGCGTGCCGCCGTCGGTGTCGAGCCGGACCAGGACACCGCCGGATCCCTCGACGATCACGGTCTCGCGGGTCGCGGCCAGCTCGCGGATGCGGGCGGCGTGCTCGCTGATCGGGGGGATCCCGACACCGCGCAGCCGGGCGGCCGTGTCCGGCGCGAGCGGGTCGTCGAGCCGGGTGAGCTCGACGGCGTCGCAGCCGGCGAGGTGCCGCACCGCGGAGCTGTCGGGCTCGTCGGTGGCGGCGCCGGTCTGGGCCGGCTTGACGACGATCGCACCCGGTCCGGAGCGGACGGCGAACGCCGCGGTGGCCACGGTCTTGCCGACACCGGTGTCGGTGCCCGTCACGATGGTGATCACGAGCGCCCCCGGTGGTCGTCGACGACACCGGCGAGCACGTGCGCGGCCCGCGCCCAGAGCGCGTCGTCGAGGCCGCTGCGGTTGGTGATCCGCAGCCGCGAGATCCCGTCCGGCACGGACGGCGGCCGGAAGCACCCGACGCGGACACCGGAGGCCAGCGCCGCGTCCTGCGCGGCCACCGCGGTCCGCGGCGAGGGCATCGGGACCGAGAGCACGGCGCCGTCCGACCGCGGCACGCCGAGCCGGTCGGCCAGCTCGCCACCGCGCTCGTGGATCTGCGCGGGCAACTCGGGGTGCCGGCGCAGCTGCCGGAGCGCGGCCAGCGCCGCGGCGGTGGGCGCCGGTGCCAGGCCGGTGTCGAAGATGAACGGGCGGGACCGGTTGGTGAGGTGGTCGATCAGCGCGGCGGAGCCGAGGACGGCTCCGCCCATCGCACCGAGCGCCTTCGACAGCGTCGCGGTCATCACCACGTGCGGATGCCCGGCGAGGCCGTGGTCGTGCACCAGTCCCCGGCCGCCATCGCCGAGCACGCCGATCCCGTGCGCCTCGTCGACGACGAGCAGCGCGTCGTGCTCGGCGCAGGCCGCGGCCAGGTCCGCGAGCGGGGCGGCGTCACCGAGCACCGAGAAGACCGACTCGGTCAGCACGATCGTCCGCCGGCCGCCGGCACCGGCCAGCGCGTCCCGGACCGCGGACACGTCGTTGTGGCCGACCACCTCGATCGCCGCCCGGGACATCCGCGCGGCGTCGATCAGCGAGGCGTGCACGTGCGCGTCGGAGATGATCAGCGAGTGCTTGTCCGCCAGCGCCGTCACCGCGGACAGGTTGGCGTGGTACCCGGTCGAGAGGACCAGCGCCGCCGCGCGCCCGGTGAACTCGGCGAACTCGCGCTCCAACTCGACGTGCAGCGCGGTGGTGCCGGTGACCAGCCGGGAGGCACCCGCCCCGGCGCCCCAGGCGAGCGCGGCGTCGGCGGCGGCCTGCCGCA
The DNA here is from genome assembly GCF_054491345.1 of Salinifilum ghardaiensis. Lineage (NCBI taxonomy): Bacteria > Bacillati > Actinomycetota > Actinomycetes > Pseudonocardiales > Pseudonocardiaceae > Salinifilum > Salinifilum ghardaiensis. The sequence goes on from NZ_CM137101.1 coordinate 3,091,479, forward strand.
CGTCGGGGTGGCCGCTCAGCCCCAGGTAGTCGTTGCCCGCGAGGTCGACGGCCTCCTCGCGGACCGCCCGCGGCCGCAACACGCGCTGCAGGCCCGCCTCCTCGCGCGCGGCCCGCTGCTCGGCGAACCACTCGTCCCATCCGCTCGTGCGGCCTCCGGTGCCCTGCGGGACACCCGCACCCGGTCGGCCCGCACGATCAGTCCCGGCCCCGTCGTCGATCATGCGGCCTCCGAAGCCGCCGCGATCGCCGCACAGATGGCGGCGATGTCCTCGTCGGTGCACACGTAGGGCGGCATGGTGTAGATGAGGTCGCGGAACGGGCGCAGCCAAACTCCCCGGGACAGCGCCGCTTCCGTCGCCTTCTCCACGTCGATCGGGTGCTCGAGCTGCACCGCGCCGACCGCGCCGAGCACGCGCACGTCGACGGCGTCGATCTCGTGCAGCTGCTGCAGACCGGTGTTGATCCGCACCACGTCGTCCGCCCAACCACCGCTGGCCAGCAGGTCCAGGCTCGCCGCGGCGACGGCGCAGGCGAGCGGATTGCCCATGAACGTGGGCCCGTGCATGAGCACGCCGGAGTCGCTCGTGGACAGTCCGCGGGCCACTTCGGACGTGCACAGCGCGGCTGCCATCGTCATGTACCCGCCGGTGAGCGCTTTGCCGAGGCACAGCACGTCCGGCGCGACCCCGCCGGCCTCGGTGGCGAACAGCGTTCCGGTGCGGCCGAATCCGGTGGCGATCTCGTCGAAGACCAGCACCAGCCCGTGCTCGTCGGCGACCTCGCGGAAGACCCGCAGGCACTCGGCCGGATAGGGGTGCATCCCGCCGGCACCCTGCAGCAGCGGTTCCACGACCAGCCCGGCGAGCCGGTCGGAGTGCTCGGCCGCGAGCGCGCGGAAACCCGCGGCCCACGCCTCGACGTCACCACCTCGCCGGGGCGGGCGTTCGCCGAAGACCTGCTCCGGCAGCAGCCCGGACCACATCGCGTGCATGCCGCCCTCCGGGTCGCACACGCTCATGCAGTCGAAGGTGTCGCCGTGGTAACCGCCGCGGACGGTGAGGAAGCGGGTCCGCTCCGGGCGGCCGTCCCCGCGCTGGTACTGCAGCGCCATCTTCATCGCCACTTCGACGCTCACCGAGCCGGAGTCGGCGAGGAAGACGCGGTCGAGACCCGCCGGCGTCAGCTCGACCAGGCGCCGGGCCACCTCGACCGCCGGTTCGTGGGTGAGCCCGCCGAACATGACGTGCGACATCCGGTCGACCTGGCGACGCAGCGCCTCGTCGAGCGCCGGGTGCCGGTAGCCGTGGATGGCCGACCACCACGACGCCATGCCGTCGACCACCTCGCCGACGCCGTCGATGCTGATCCGGCTCCCCGACGCGCCGGTGACCAGCCGCGTCGGAGCGGGGTCGAGCATCGAGGTGTACGGGTGCCACAGGTGTTCGCGGTCGTACGCGAGCAGTTCCCCGGGAGTCATCAGGCGTTCGGCAGGACGTCGGTGCCCGCTCCGCGGCGGCGGATCGACGGGTCGATCGGTTCCGGCTGTTCGGCCCGTTGGGCTCGCTCCTCCTCGGACCCCAGCACGACGAAGCCGTTGTCGCGGATCATCTCCAGGTCCGCCCTGGCCTCCTGCCCTTCCGAGGTGAGGTAGTCGCCGAGGAAGATGGAGTTGGCGACGTGCAGCGCGATCGACTGCAGCGAGCGCAGGTGCATCTCGCGGCCGCCGGCGATGCGGACCTCCTTGTCCGGGCAGACGAAGCGCGCCATCGCCAGGACCCGCACGCAGTAGGCGGGGGTGAGTTCCCACGTGTCCTCGAACGGGGTTCCGTCGAACGGCATCAGGAAGTTGACCGGGATCGAGTCGGAGTCCAGGTCCCGCAGCGCGAACAGCGCCTCGACCAGCTGCTCGTCGGTCTCGCCCAACCCGGCGATCAGGCCGGAGCATGGCGAGAGCGCCGCGCCCTTCGCCTTCTGCACGGTGTCGACCCGGTCGTCGTAGGTGTGGGTCTGGACGATGTTGGCGTGGTTGCTCTCGGCGGTGTTGATGTTGTGGTTGTAGGCGTCGACCCCGGCGTCCTTGAGCCGCTCGGCCTGCCCCTCCTTCAGGAAGCCCAGGCAGGCGCAGACCTCGACGTCGGGGTTCTCCCCCTTGAGCGCTCCGACCATCTCGGTGACCTTGTCGATGTCCCGGGAGGACGGGCCGCGCCCCGAGGCGACCAGGCAGACTCGGCCGGCCCCGCCCCGGATCCCCGCGCCGGCCTGCTCGAGCGCCTCGTCCTTCGACAGCCACGAGTACTTGAGGATGGGCGCGTCGGAGCCGAGCGCCTGCGAGCAGTAGTTGCAGTTCTCCGGGCACATGCCCGACTTGAGGTTGACCAGGTAGTTCACCTTCACCATGTTGCCGAAGTGCGCGCGGCGCAGCCGGCCGGCTGCGGCCACCACGTCCATCAGCTCGGACTCGTCGGCGCGCAGCACCGCGAGGGCGTCCTCGGGGGTGGCCGGGGTCCCGCCGAGGACCCCGTCGGCGAGCTCGTGGAAGGTGGGGCTCATGGCTCCTCCCGGTGTCGGCTTGTGCGGCGACCTGAACGGCGTTCACCTGAACGCCGTTCAGGCTATACTGGGAGGCCCGAGCGGTCAAACGGGAAGGGTTCACGTGCGCTACCACCGGAGCGATGTCATCGACCGCGCCCTCGCGGTCCTCGACGAGTACGGGCTGGAGTCGCTGACGATGCGGCGGCTGGCCACCGAGCTCGGCGTGCAGCCGAGCGCGCTCTACCACCACGTGCCGAACAAGCAGACGCTGCTGGCCGCGATCGCCGACGAGATCGTGCGCCGGGGCCGGCGCCCCCGCCGGGCGCAGGCGTGGGACCAGCGCGTGGTCGAGCTCTGCGGCGAGCTCCGGGACGCGATGCTCGCCTACCGGGACGGAGCCGAGGTGGTCGTCACCGCGCACACCTTCGGCCTCGGCGCCGGCGAGCCCACCGAGCAGCTGCGGGAGGCCTTGCGCGACGGCGGCCTACCCGAGGACCTGGTCGACGTCGCCACCCGCGCCCTGTTGCACCTCGTCTTCGGGCACACCACGGAGGAGCAGACCGCGCTGCAGGCCACGAGCGCCGGAGCGATCGACCGGACGCCCGGAGGACCCGCTGATTTCGAGCGCGGGCTCGAGCTCGTGCTCGACGGCCTCCGGGCCAGGGTCGGCGGTTGACCCACCAGGAGGGCGCAGGGGCGTCCGGGGACGAGGACGAGCACGACCGGCGTCCCGCCGGCCTGCACCGCTTCGACCAGCCCTGCCTGCACTCCGGGCACCCCCGCGCATGAGGCACCGACACATCGGGCAATTCGAGGCGCAGACCCTCCGTCGTGGACAGTACGGCGATACCGGCTCCGGATGACGGCTTCGTGCCGAAGACCCGCGTCAGGTGACCGATCCCGTGCTCGAGTACCTCCTGCTCTCCGGTGCCCCCGGCGGGGACATCCTGCATCGGTGCCACGTCGCCACCGCCCCATCGATCCACGCACCCCCGGTTGAGCGATCTCCTCCCGCAGAGTCATCGCCGGTGCAAGCACCCGGGCCCGCTCGTCCACGGAGCGGTCGAGAGCGCTCCAGGAATACGCGAACTCCTGCTCACTCCCCGCCGTAGGGGAAGGTCACCCCGGGGATCTCGTACTCGCTGCGCCTACCGCACATGCCGTACCCGCCGCACTTCGACGGCCCGCTGCTGTGCACTTCGGACGCCGCCAGATGTGAGGGATCGCCCGCGAGCAGCGCGTCGATGTGCTCACCGCTGCGGTTCGCCGCGGCCAGCGCACCGTCGCGCCACCGGAAGCGCCAGTGCTCCATCCGGGGTGCGACCAGTGCGGCCGCGGCTCGGTGGAACGCGCGCAGGGGTTCCGCGTCGCCGTCGAGCAACGACCGCCGCAGGTCCAGGTAGCCGGAGACGGCGAGATCGCGCCGATGTCGCGCCGCCTCCTCCGCGTCGGACCCCGCTGGCAGGGTTGCGGCGCGGGCGTACTCCGCGGAGTCGGCGAGGACCTCCGGCGGGAACGTGAACACGGCGTCACCGGCTTCCGGAAGTCCGCCGTTCTGCATCAGCACCGTGACCCGCAGCTCCTGCTCGGCGACCATGCGGTGCACGGTGCCGGGTGTGAACCACGCGATCACGCCCGGTTCCAGCGGGGTCTCGCGGTACCCGCCGACGGTGAGCGTCTGCACCGCTCCCCTGCCCGAGGTGACCACGTAGGCCTCCGTGCACACCAGGTGCACGTGGGGACTGCCGCCGCACACGCCGTCCTCTGCTTGCCATTCGTACGCGCTCAGGTGCGATATCCCGATCGCACCGGGCAGCGGGGCGGAATACGTCATCTCATCGACCTCCTGCGGCGTGGAACGGTCAAGACAGTGCAGCGTGGCTCTCACCAGGGGTGCGCGGTGAGGGCGCGTTCGACGCGTGCGCGGTCCCAGGCGCCGTCGGCGATGAGCACGCGGTAGCGGTAGCGGAACCGCGCACCGGGCTCGAGCGCGAACTCCTCGAAGAAGGCCCAGGAGAACGCCACGACGGGAATGGGCGCGGAGCGGACGAACCAGTGCGATTCGTGGATGGCCGCGTCGTTGTCGGGCGCGTGCGCGAAGACGAGGGTGGAGTGCGCGTCCACGGCGTCGTGCTCGCCGACGAAGGCCAGCCACGGTGCCTGCCGGCCCATCATGGCCTCCCCACCGAGGTCGCCGGGTCCGAGCACGTCGCCACCGGTGAACTCGCGCGGTCCGCGCCAGTGCAGCCCGGTGTATCCGGCCATCTCCCGACCGGCGGTCGTCGGCGAGCCGAAGTGCAGCGGGCCCGCGCACAGGTTGGTCAGCTCGATCGACCAGTCGAGCACCCACGTGCCCGCGGCGGGATCAACCGAGTGCACCGAGACGGCGCGCCGCTCGCCGGCCCACTCCGCGCCGCCGTGCGCCGTCCACGTGAGCCGTTCGACGAGGTCGAGGCGGTCGTCGGCGACGTCGACGGAGTCGAACGCGTCGTGGCGCATCGCCCCGACGCGCTCGGGCAGCTCCTGGTACCCGGCGCCGGGCACGTAGGTGTTGCCGCCCCAGAAGTTCTGCCCGGACACGTGGCTGGCGGTCATCTGCAGGCCCTTGTGCCACCGGTGGTCGTGGGGCCGGTAGCCGGTCACGACGTGACCGGCGAGCGTGCGCAGCGGGTGCGCGTAGGGCTTGGGCGACTCGAAGGCCACCGGGTCCGGGCGGTAGACGTAGGACATCAGCTCGACGGCCCCGCAGGCGACGGCGATCCGCTCGCCGTGCTCGTGCGTGACGGCGATGCTCTCACCCATCCTCATTCCTTTCCGATCAGGAGTTCGGGGGAACCGCCGTGCAAGGCGGTGTAGAAGGAATCGGAAGCATCGATCTCCCCCGAGCGGACGGTGGTTCCGGTGCTGGCGGCCTTGTAGAGGGCGGTGATCAGCTCCAGGGCAGCACGGCCGTCCTCCCCGCTGCACATTGGCCGCCTACCGGTGCGCAGCGCTGTGATCAGCCTGCGCAGCATCGCGGTGTGCGAGCTGCGGTGGTCTTCGGCAGGTGTGCGCCACCGCGCGACGCGCTGCTCATCGTCCACGTGCGGTGCGGGAACGTAGGTCCAGTCGTCGTTGCCGTAGCCGTAGAGGTGCGTCAGCTCGACGGTCGCCTCGGTGCAGTCCAGGCGGATGCGACTGACCTGGTCGGGCGAGAGAACGCTGTTGACGACGGTGGCCACCGTTCCCGAGGAGAACCGCACCAGGGCGGTGGAGACGTCCTCGGTTTCCACGTCGTGCACGAGCCGGGCCGTCATCGCGCTGATTTCTTCCCAGGGGCCGAGCAGATGCAGCAGCAGGTCCATCTGGTGGATGCCGTGCCCGACCGTGGGGCCACCACCTTCGGTTTCCCATTTGCCGCGCCACGGCACCTGGAAGTACGCGGCGTCGCGGTACCAGGTGGTCTGGCAGTGCGCCACTGCCGGCTCGCCCAGTTCTCCGGAGCGGAGCAGATTGCGAGCGTGCTCGGCGGCGGCACCGAAGCGGTGTTGGAACACGAACGATACGTGAGGCCCGCCAGAACGCTCTGCTGCGGCGATGGTGTCGTATTCGGACAGCGACAGCACCGGCGGCTTTTCACACCACACCCACGCACCAGCTTCGAGGCAGGTCAGCACGGCGTCGCGATGCAGCGACGGCGGTGTGCACACGGAGACCAAGTCCGGCCGCTCCGCGGCGAGCATGTCCGTCAGGTCGTCGTACGGCCGGGCACTGCCGGTCGTGCTGCAGAATTCGCGGACGCGCTCGCCGTCGACGTCGACTGCGGCGACCAGTTCGACATCTCCGCGCAGCTCCGCGTAGGCGGTCCGGTGTCTGGCGGCGATGCCTCCGGTGCCGACGACGGCGGCGCGGAGACGAGGGGATGCGGTCAACGTGGCTGCTCCTCCCGCCCTTCCAGGTCTGGAAAACGCTTTCACGCTCAACGCGAAGGTACCGCTGCTGTTGCACCGATCACAAGAGGCGAAACCGGCCCGTCGCAACCAGCGGGCGTCCGGCGCCGACGGCAGCGCGAGTGCGCTCCGGGCGTCACCGACCGGGCCCACCCGAAGCAACACCTCCCCCGGGCGGACGAATCCGTCCTCAGTAGAGGGATCCGTAGCTGGAAAGGGCCGCGTGGACGGGCGAGCCCGGAAGTACGCAGCGGGTCGCGGCAGATGCCGCGCTTGCCACTCCCCGGCAGGGCGAGCGCGGAAGCTGGTGCGCGACGTCGCCGACTCGTTGACCGAGCGACAGTCGTCGGATACCGTCGGAAAGCGCATTCCCATGATTAGCAGCATCGGCCGCACATTTGTGGCATCCGACAACTCGCCGCTGCTCAGCCAGCCACGCCCGCCGGTGACCTGCCAAAAAGGAGAAGTCCATGGTAGGTAAGCGCGCCCGAACCGGCCGTTCCGGAAACCGCGACGCAGTCAGCGGTGCAGAAGTCCGAGCACGGCGCCGGCGCACCGCGCACCCGAGGCTCGCGAGGTGATCACTCCATGTCGACGGCCGGCGAACGAACCGAGACGCGCGCTGAACCCGACGCACCAGTGGCTGCGGTGAAATCGGGACGAGGGCGGCGACCGCGGTCGCCGGAGCTTCCCGCACGCGTGGTGCCGTACGTCTTCCTAGCCCCCTGGTTCCTCGGCCTGTTCCTGATCACGATCGGTCCGGTGCTGGGTTCTGCCTATCTTTCCTTCACCGATTACAACCTCCTTTCTGCGCCACAGTGGGCCGGGTTGGACAACTACCAGCGCATGCTGACCGACCCGCGGTTCTACGAGGCACTGCGGGTCACGTTCACCTACGTGTTCGTGTCCGTGCCGCTGCAACTCGGCTTCGCCCTGCTGCTGGCGATGGTTCTGGACCGCGGGCTGCGCGGGCTGACGATCTACCGCTCCGTCTACTACCTGCCCTCGCTGCTGGGCAGCAGCGTGGCCGTAGCGATCCTGTGGCGGCAGATCTTCGGCACCGACGGGTTGATCAACAATGCGCTGTCGTTCTTCGGCATCGAGAACGCGCCGGGTTGGGTTTCACATCCGGACTTCGCACTGGGCACGCTGATCATCCTGAACGTCTGGACGTTCGGCTCACCGATGGTGATCTTCCTGGCCGGCCTGCGGCAACTGCCGAACGTGTACTACGAAGTCGCCGCGATCGACGGGGCCGGACCGGTACGTCGATTCTTCTCCGTGACCCTGCCGCTGCTCAGCCCGATCATCTTCTTCAACCTGATCCTGCAAACGATCATCGCGTTCCAGGCGTTCACCCAGTCGTTCGTCGTCAGCAACGGAACCGGCGGACCCGCCGATTCGACATTGTTCTACACGCTCTACATCTACGAGCGCGGCTTCGGCAACTTCGACATGGGCTACGCATCGGCCCTGGCCTGGGTGCTGCTGCTGATCGTGGCCGCACTGACCGCGGCGAATTTCCTGGTTTCGAGGTTCTGGGTGTTTTATGGCGACGAATGAGAAGGCTGTGACCGAGCCCGCGTCCCCCCGCCCACGGCCGAGACGGCGCTGGGGCACTCACCTGGTGCTGATCCTGTTCGGCCTGCTGATGCTGTATCCGCTGATCTGGATGCTCAGCAGCTCGTTCCAACCGACCGCGGAGATCTTCCGCAACCCCGGCCTGCTCCCGGAAAACGTCACTGCCGGCAACTACCCGGAAGGCTGGAGCGGTCTGGACCGGAACTTCGGCCACTACATCGTGAACTCGTTGATCGTGGTGGGCGGGGCGATCGCCGGCAACCTGCTGGCGTGCTCGTCCGCCGCCTACGCGTTCGCACGCCTGGAATTCAGGTTCAAACGCGTGTGGTTCGCGATCATGTTGGGCACAATCATGCTGCCGATCCACGTGCTGATCGTTCCGCAGTACATCCTGTTCTCCCAGATCGGCTTGATCAACACGTTCTGGCCGCTTCTCGTCCCGAAGTTCCTGGCCACTGACGCGTTCTTCGTCTTCCTGATGGTGCAGTTCATCCGCGGCATCCCCCGCGAGTTGGACGAGGCCGCGCGTCTCGACGGATGCGGCCACTTCGGGATCTTCTGGCGGGTCGTCATCCCCCTGAGCACTCCGGCGCTGGCCACCACCGCGATCTTCACGTTCATCTGGACCTGGAACGACTTCTTCAGCCAGCTGATCTTCCTGACAGACCCCGACATGTACACGGTTCCGGTGGCCCTGCGCACCTTCGTGGACGCCACGACGCAAACACCGTGGGGGCCTCTGTTCGCCATGTCGATCCTCTCGCTCGGCCCGATATTCGGCTTCTTCCTGGCCGGGCAGAAGTATCTCGTCCGGGGTCTCGCGACCACGGGGTTCAAGTGAATCGGAGGTTACTGCGGTGCGCGCGATGTCACGGAGACGGCTTCTCGGCCTGACCGCCGGAGCGGGAGCGCTGGCCCTCGGGACCTCGGCATGCGGCAGCTCCACGCCGACCGGTCGGGTCACTCTGCGTTTCGCCTGGTGGGGCGGCGACGCCCGGAACGAGTACACCCACGAGATCATTTCGATCTACGAGCGGGAGAATCAGCACGTTCGGATCGAATCGGATTTCACCGGGTGGAGCGACTACTGGGATCGGCTCGCCACCAACGTCGCCGGCGGCAGGGCGCCGGACATAATCCAGCACGACGCCCGGTTCGTTCGCGAGTACGCGGACAACGAAGTGCTGCTGCGGTTGAACCGGTACCTGTCGGAGGTGATCGACACCAGGGATCTGGAGCGCTCGACGATGGACTCGACGGCCATCGGTCAGGACATGTACGCCCTGCCGGTCGGCTCCAACGCGCTGTGCCTGGCCGCGAACCCGGAGATCTTCCACCGCGCGAACGTGCCGTTGCCCAACAGCGCCACCTGGACGTGGCAGGATTTCGCGGAGATCACGCAGCGCATCAGCGACGGCACCGAGAACGGGGTGTACGGCGTGGAAGCACCCCCGGCCGCGGCCGACACGCTGTTCGAGATCTACGCGCGCCAGCGGGGAGAAGCGCTCTACGCCGAGAGCGGTGGGGCCGGGTTCACCCAGCGCACCGCGGATGAGTGGTGGCGTTATCTGACCGGCCTGGTGCGTTCCGGGGCCGCGCCTCCTCCGTCGATCACAGTGGAAACCAGTCTGGCAGGTCTGGAGCAGACGTTGGTCGGGACCAACAAGGCGGCGATGGGCTTCTTCTGGAACAACCAACTGCCCCTGCTCAGCGAAGCATCCGGGACCGATCTGCACATCCTGCGCATTCCGGGTGATGCGCGGCAACAACCGGGCACGTACCTCAAAAACGGGATGTTCTGGTCGATCGCCGCAGGTACTCGAAATCCCGTGGAGGCCGCGCGTTTCGTCAACTTTCTGGTCAACGATCCGCGCGTGGCGGACCTGATGCTCGTCGACCGGAGCTTGCCGGCGAACCTGCGACTTCGTGAGCGCGTCCTGCGTCAGCTCCCGCCAGCGGACCGCAGCTACGCGCAGTTCATCCCGGAGATCGAGGACAGCGTGCAGTCCCCACCCGAACTTCCGCCGGCCGGCGCCGGTGAAGTCGAGGAAGTCACTCGCCGGGTGAACGAGAAGGTCCTCTTCGGGCGCATGTCGGTTCCGGAAGGCATCGACCAGTTCAGCAGCGAACTCCGGGTGGCCACGGGGTAGTGCCACCGCGGTCCCCGCCGCGGGAGGCAGAACACCACCACTACCCCGACCGGTCCCCGCCCGGGAACCCACCGGTGCTCGGCCCGCGGCCAGCAGCGCGCCCTTCGGGAGCGGCCGCTGACCGCGGGCAGCCTCGAAGCCGCAGCTCGCGAGCACCGGCGAGCGGTGCCTACGTCCCCTCACCCCCTGCCCCGACGACGGGCTCGCCGAGCAGTTCCGCCAGGTAGCCGGCGAGGGATTCCGGCTGCGGGAGGGACCACAGCTTCTTGGTGGGGATCCGCACTCCGAGGGCCTTGTCGAGCCTGGTCCGCAGTTCCAACCCCATCAACGAGTCCAGGCCGTAGTCGAGCAGCGACCGCTCCGGGGCGATACCGGCGGAGTCCACCCGCAGGATCGCGGCAGCCTGCTCGATCACGAAGCCGGTGAGCGCGTTCAGCTTGTCCCCCGCGTCCACCTCGGACAGGCGTGCGAGCAGGTCGCGATCAATCCCCGACTCGTTCTCATCACCGTCCGACCGCGCCATCTGGGGAGCGAAGAACGCGGAGCTGCGCGCCTTCTCACCCACCGCGGAAAGCCAACTCCCGTCAGCGGTGGGCAGGTAGCCGATGCGGGAACGCCCGTGCCGCAGCAGGCGATCGCACGCCTCGACCCCCTCCTCGGGCCTGATCATCGCGAAGCCCCGCTGCTCCATCACCGCGCCGCGGCCGTGCTCGGCCCACGCGCCCCAACGCACGCTGGTCGCGACCAGGCCTCGCGCGCGCCGCGCGGTAGCGAGGCCGTCGAGGAATCCGTTGGCCGCCGCGTACGCGCCCTGACCGGGGTTGCCGATGAGAGCGGCGGCCGAGGAGAACAGCAGCAACCAGTCGAGCCCGTCCTCGTACCCACCGGCGCCCAGCGCCTCGTGGAGGTTCCACGCGCCGAGGGCCTTCGGGCGCCACACGCGGTCCACCGCGTCCTCGTCGAGCCGCGAGACCACGTGGTCCTCGACGACCGCCGCACCGTGCACGGCGCCGCGCACGGGAACCCCTCCCTCGGAGGCTTCGTCGAGCAGCCGTGGCGCGGTCTCCGGTTCGGCGAGATCACCGAGCACGACCCGCACGTCGGTGCCGGCCCCGCGGAGCTCGTCGAGGACCGCGCTGGTCTCCTCGTCCGGTGCACGGCGGCTGTTCAGCACCACCCGGGCCGCGCCGGCGTCGCTCAGCCACCGCGCCACCACCGGACCGAGCCCGCCGAGACCACCCGTGACGACGTATGCTCCGCCGGTCCGGACCACGGGGACATCCGCGGGCTCCACCGGCACCGTCCGAGCGCCGTCGCGCGGGATGCGCACGACCGCCTTGCCGATGTGCCGCCCCGCGCCGAGCGCGCGGAGGGCGTCGGGCAGCTCGTCCACCGCGTAGGTGGTGCGGGGCAGCGGGGGGAGGATGCCTTCGGCGACCTGCTGCCCGATCTCGCCCATCATGTCGGCCGTCAGCGGGGCGAGCTGGTCGACGACGAGTCCGAGATCGATGCTCGCGAACACGATGTTGTGCCGGAAGGGTGACAGTCCGATCCTGTGGTCGGCGTAGATGTCCCGCTTGCCGATCTCGAGGAACCTCCCACCGGTGCGCAGCAGCGCGACCCCGGCTCGTTGCGCGGGACCGGTCACCGAGTTGAGGACGACGTCGACGCCCTCACCACCGGTGATCTCCCGGACGCGGTCGGCGAAGTCCAGCGAACGCGAGTCCATCACGTGCTCGATGCCCAGCTCGGTGAGGTACGCCCGCTTCTCCGGGGTGCCCGCGGTGGCGAAGATCTCGGCACCGCGCGCGCGTGCGATGGCGATCGCGGCCAGCCCCACGCCGCCGGTCGCCGCGTGGACGAGCACCCGTTCGCCCGCCTGCAACCGGGCCAGGTGGCTGAGCCCGTACCACGCCGTCAGGTAGACCGCCGGCATGGTGGCGGCGTCCTCGATCGAGATGTGGTCGGGAACGGTGAACACGTTGCCGGTGGAGACCGTCAGGTGCGAGGCGAGGCCGCCCCACATCATCGCGGCGACCCTGTCACCGGGCCGGTAGTCGGTCACGTCCGACCCCACGCGTGCGATCACGCCCGCGCAGTCCGCTCCCAGCGGTGGGGGCGAGTCGTCCACGGTGCGGTACACGCCCATGGCGTTGAGGGCGTCCACGTAGTTCAAGCTCGCCGCGTGGACCTCGATCTCCACCTCGCCTGGTCCCGGACTGGCTCGGGAGCGCGCCGCGAGTTCCAGCGTGTCCAGCTCGCCGTTGCGCGCCGCCTGCACCCCGACGCCGTCCCGTCCCAGGTGGACGATCCGGTGCTGGCGGTCGTCGATCGCCAGCGGGCTGTTCCGGAGGCGGGCGAGGTAGCGGGTCTCACCGCGCCAGGCGACCTCGTCCTGCTCGGGCGGCGCGTCCACCAGCTCGCCGACCAAGCGGTCGGCGGTGGCCCCGGCGACATCGACGACGGACACGTCCAGTTCCTCGTGCTCGTGACCGATGACCTTGGCCAGTCCGCGCAGCGGCTCCTGCGCGGGGTCCGTTCCGTCGTCCTCGAGCACCGGCTGCGCACCGTGCAGCAGCACGGTCAGCGAGGGGGCGGAGTCGCCCTCGTGCTCGGTGATCTCCTGCGCCAGCGCGATGAGCCGGCTCATCCGGTGGCGGGCCGCCGCGGGAGCCGAGCCGGTGTCCGTGCCCGGGCCGGTCACGAAGGCCACCCCCCGGATCCGCCCGTTCTCGAGCTGTTCGCGCACCCCAGCTGCCAGCTCCTCAGGTGCCTTCTCGGCGACCGCGGTGGCCGTGCCGCCCCGCTCCCCCAGTCCGGCGGTGATGCCGTGGGCGGTCTCCGAACCGACCGCGTCGGAGGGCTCGGCGACCACCAGCCACCGGCCGGCGGCTTCGCCCGCCGGTTCGGGCGCGGGTGCCTCCTCCCACTCCACGGCGAGCAGTCGCCGCTGGAGAACCCGCTCCGGGGAATCCTCGACCGACGTGCCGAACCGGACGCCGCGAGCGTCGATGAGCACCGCACCCCCGGTGTCCACGAGCCGGACGTCGCCGAGGCAGTGGCGATCACCGACAGCGTGCAGCCGCGCCACGCAGTAGCGGGCGTTGCGGACGTCGCCGAGCACGCGCAGCGAATCGATCCCCAGCGGCAGGAAGAGCCCGGACTGGTCCATCATCTCCGGGTGCGTCGCGATCGTCTGCAGGCAGGCGTCCAGCAGCACGGGATGCACCCGGTAGGACTCCGCTTCCGAACGCCGCTCGGCGGGCAAGCGCACCTCGGTGAGCACGGTCCTGGCCTCGGCTCCGGCGCGGTGGATCGCGGTGAGCGCGGCGAAGCCGGGCCCGTGCTGGATGCCGAGGCCCCGCAGGTACGCGTAGTAGTCGTCCGGGCCTTCGCTGTTCGGATGCGCGTCCAGCAGCGCATCGATGTCCACGCGTTCGACCTCGGATTCGGCCTCGGATTCGGCGTCGAGCACCTGCAACGTGCCGCCGGCTCGGGAGACGAGGGCGCCGTCCGCACCGCGGCTGAGCACGCGCAGCGAACCGCCTCGTTCGGTGGTGTTCTCCACGAGCGTGGACACCGGCACGTCCCCGTCCAGGACGAGGGCGTTGTCGAAGGTGAGGTCGGCGACCTCCACCCGCGTGTCCGCGCCGAACACGTCCGCCGCCGCGGCCACCGCCATCTCGCCGTAGCCGGCGGCGGGCATCATCGGCGTCCCGCGCACCTGGTGGTCGGCCAGCCACGGCTGGGCCTCGACGCCGACCTCGGCCTGCCACACGTGCTCGCCGTCTCCCTTCGGGGGCTCGACGTGCGCGCCCAGCAGCGGATGCCCCACCGCGGGACTCGCGCCCTCCTCGCCGGAGTTCATCAGCCACCGGTGGTTCCACGTCGGCAGCGGCACGTCGAGCAGCGCGCCCCGCGGGTGGTGCCGCGCCCAGTCCACGTCGGCCCCGGCGCAGTGGACCTCGCCGATCGCGGCCAGCAGGTGCTCCCGTTCGTCCTCGCCGCGGCGGAGCGCCCCGACGACGGCGGCGTCGGCGTGGTGGGCCGTGACGGTGTCGCCGATCGCGCGCGTCAGCAGGGGGTGCGGGGACAGTTCTGCGAACACGCGGTGACCGTCGGCGAGCGCCGCCGACACGGCGTCGGTGAAGCCGACCGGCCGGCGCAGGTTCTCCGCCCAGTACCGCGCGTCGAAAGTCGCGTCCTGGCCGGGGTTCACGGTGCTGTAGAAGGGGATCGTCGGCTCCTGCGGCGAAAGGTCCGACAGTCCCCGGACCAGACGCTCCAGGATGGGGTCGACCTGGGGCGAGTGGGAGGCGATGTCCACCGCGATCTCACGCACCAGCCGGTCGGCTTCCTCCCAGCGGTCGATCAAGCTCCGCACCTCGGAGGTCGCCCCGGCGACCACGGTGGATTCCGGGGAGGACTGCACGGCGACGACCACCTCCCGAGCGTTCGCCGCCACCAGTTCGCGCTCCACGTCCTCGCGGGGCAGGTCGACCGAGGCCATCGCTCCCGAACCCGACAGCTCCAGCATCAGCCGGGATCGCCGGCAGATCACCGCGACGCCGTCCTGCGGGGAGAGCACGCCGCTGACCACTGCGGCGGCGACCTCGCCCATCGAGTGCCCGATCACCGCACCCGGCCGCACCCCGCAGGAGCGCCACACGGCTGCCAGGCCCACCTGCATGGCGAACAGCGCCGGTTGCACCTGGTCGATCCTCGTGGTGATCTCGTCGGCGACCAGCACCTCGCGCAGCGAGAAACCCGACTCCGCGCGGATGAGCGGTTCGAGTTCCGCGATGGTCTCGGCGAAGGCCGGCTCCTCCGCGAGCAACCGCCTGCCCATCCCGGGCCATTGCGATCCCTGTCCCGAGAAGATCCACACCGGATCCCCGCGGCGCCCGCCCTTGTCCGCACCGACCGCCACCCCGGCGGCGGGCTCGCCGCGTTCGACCGCGCGCAGGCGGCCGACGAGTTCAGTCGGGTCGGTCGCAACGACCGCCGCGCGCGCGGTGCGGTGTTCGCGCCGGACGGCGAGGGTGTATCCGACGTCGGTGAGCGTCGGGGGCGTCCCGCCCCGCTCGAGCCACCCGGCGATGCGCCGGGCGGTGTCGGACAGCGAGGTGGGCGAACTCGCCGAGATCGGCACCAGCACCGGACGGTCGCCGTGCTCGTCCGCCGCGGTGGCCGGGTCGGGATCGGGCGCCTGTTCGAGGAGCACGTGCGCGTTGGTCCCGGAGAAGCCGTAGGAGGACACGGCGGCGAGCCTGGGGCCCTCGTCCACCGGCCACGGCTCGGTCCTCGTCGGGACGAACAACCGAGTCCCCTCGTGGTCGATTTCGGGGTTCCACGCGTTGAAGTGCAGGTTGGCGGGAACCTCGCCGTGCCGCAGCGCCATGATCGCCTTGATCATCCCGGCCATGCCCGAGGCCGTCTCCGCGTGCCCGATGTTCGTCTTCACCGATCCGAGCGCGCACGGTTGCGCACCGCGGCCGTAGCTGTCCGCCAGCGCGGCGAACTCGATCGGGTCGCCCACCGGGGTCCCGGTCCCGTGCGCCTCGAGCAGGCCCACGCCGGACGGGTCGACCCCGGCGCGTTCGATCACCTGCTGCTGCAGCGAGCGCTGGGCCTCACCGGAGGGAGCGGTGATCCCGTTGGACCGGCCGTCCTGGTTCACCCCGGACCCCCGCAGCACGGCGAGCACCCGGTCGCCGTCGCGTTCGGCGTCGGTCAACCGCTTGAGCGCGAGCACGCCGGCGGCCTCGGCCCGGACGAAGCCGCTCGCGTCGGCGTCGAAGGCCCGGCACCGGCCGGCGGGTGAGAGCATCCCCCAGCTGGAGAAGGCGATCGTCGTCTCGGGCCCGAAGATCAGGTTGACCCCGCCGCACAGGGCGAGATCGACATCCCCGGTCTGCAGGCTCCGCGCGGCGAGGTGGGTCGCGACCAGGCCGGAAGAGCACGCGGAGTCCAGGACCACGCTCGGGCCGCGCAACCCCAGCAGGTACGAGATGCGT
This sequence comes from Salinifilum ghardaiensis, assembly GCF_054491345.1. Lineage (NCBI taxonomy): Bacteria > Bacillati > Actinomycetota > Actinomycetes > Pseudonocardiales > Pseudonocardiaceae > Salinifilum > Salinifilum ghardaiensis. The sequence goes on from NZ_CM137101.1 coordinate 3,107,690, forward strand.
CCCGCTGCCATGCTGCGCGCGTTCCCCGTCATCGCGTAGGGATTCGTGAACAGTTCCGAGTCCGGCGTGCGCATCATGTAGTCCTGACCGGAGACGCCCAGGAACAGCCCGGTCGGCGAGTTCCCCAGCGCGTGCGGCCGAACGCCCGCGTTCTCGAGGGCTTCCCAGGCCGTTTCCAACAGCAGGCGGTGCTGGGGGTCCATCGCTTCCGCCTCGCGCGCGGAAATGCCGAAGAACTCCGGGTCGAAACCACCGACGTCGTCGAGGAAACCGCCCCACTTCGACACCGTCTTCCCGGGAACGCCCGGTTCCGGATCGTAGGCCTCGTCGACGTCCCACCTGTCCGGTGGTACTTCGGTGATCATGTCGCGGCCCTCCCGGAGGGCGCTCCACAGCGCGTCCGGGGAGTCCACCCCGCCGGCGAACCGGCAACCGATGCCGACGACGGCGATGGGCTCGTACTGCAGTCGGCGGTCATCGGCGCCGCTGATTCCGCGCTCAGGCATGCTGGAAACGTAGTAGGGCCCCGCGAAGATCGAAAATACTCCGTTCGAGGAGGGACCGTTGAGACATCCCACGCAGCGTCGACCGGACGGGCACTTGACGCCTCGGCCAGGTGCCGCGCTCGCACGCCCCGTCCTCCGCGCGGAGCGCGAACGTTGCGTCCGCTGACCCGGCTGGCCCGGCGCCTGAGCCACCACAGGTGGGCAGGTGAACTGGCGCTGCGGCTCGCACCCGCGGAGCGCGCCCTCCTCCTCCGCAGCAAGGGGCGGCGCAGCATCACCGGTGCGCTCGGCATCCCCCTGCTCCTGCTCCACACGTCCGGGGCCCGGAGCGGTTCGCCCCGCGCGGTGCCCCTGATCTACACGCCGCACGAGGGCGGCTACCTCGTCCTCGGATCGCACGGCGGCCGCGCCGACCATCCGCAGTGGACGTTCAACCTGCGGTGCGAGCCCCGTGCTGCGGTGACCCTCGACGGCGCCACCTTCCCGGTGCGGGCCGTGCTGTTGACGGGGCACGAACGGAGCCGCAGCTGGCCGATCGCGCTGGAGACCTGGCCACCGTACGAGACCTACACCCGGCTCTCCGGGCGGGAGCTTCCCGTGTTCCACCTTCGGCCCGATCCCGACCACGACCTCGACCCGGCAGGAGGATCACCCGGGGAGCGGCACCCGTGAGCCGACACCGCCGAACCGCCCGGCAGGTGCGTCCGCGGCGAGGTCGATCCGCGGTCGCCCGCAAGGGGCATCGGCCCGGGCGGAAGTCCGCCCCGACCGATGCCCCGGGCCCTTCAGCGGCGGTGCGTCGCGCCGGAGATCACAACCGCGTCGGAGCCGGGGCGGCCTCCGGCGAAGCCCCGGCGAGTTCGGCGCCCGACCGGTTGCGCGGAACCAGCAGCGTCACCAGCGCCCCGAGCAGGGCGATCCCGCCGAACAGGACGAAGGCGAGCTGTCCGCCCAGTCCCATGCCGATCAGGACGCCGCCGAGGACGGGACCGGCGATGCCGCCGAGCCTGCCGAACCCGGCGCACCACGCCACGCCCGCCGCGCGAGCGTTGGTCCCGTAGTAGTTGGAGACGAGCCCGTAGACCAGCACCTGGGTGCCGATCGTGCCGAATCCTGCGATCGCCACCCCTGCCAGCAGCACGACGAGCGGCAGTTCCAGCGCGAGCAGGCACAGGGAGATCGCAGCGAGCCCGAACGTGGTCGCGATGACCTGCTTCGCCCCGATCCGGTCGGCCGTCTGCGACGCGATGATGCTGCCGAAGATCGCGCCGAGGTTGAGCACGAGGAGGAACAGCAGCGAATACGACTCGCCGAAACCGTACTGCCCCATGATCTCCGGAAGCCACGTGTCCAACCCGTAGGTCAGCAGCAGACCCGAGAAGCTCATCAGCCCGAGGAGGAAGGTCGGCCACGCGTATCGCCGGGTCGCCAGCGCGGCGAATCCCACTTTCCCCCCGTTCGCGTCCTCCGCGGGTTGCTGCGCGGGGGACGGGAGCGGAACGCCCGTCTTCCGGGAGATCTCCCGAGCGCGTTCGACCTGCCCGCGGGAGTGCAGCCAGCGCGGGGACTCCGGCAACTTGGCCCAGGCCAGCGGGAGCAGCGTGACGAGCGGCAGCGCGCCGATCCAGAACAACCCGCGCCAGCCGACCGCGTCGGTGACCACGATGGCCAGCACCGAGGCGAGCACACCACCGGCGGGAACACCGCTGTAGACGACGGCGTTGAGCAGGTTGCGCTTCTGGGCCGGGGCGAACTCGGCGACCACGGCGCCGGCCGTGGCCACCAGCGCACCGACACCGATTCCGGTGATGAACCGGAACAGCCCGAACACCGCGATGTTCGTGGCCATCGCCGTGATTCCCATACCTGTGGAAAAGACGACGACGTTGGTCAGGACCATTCGGCGGCGACCGATGTGGTCGCCGATCGCTCCCGCGGTGAGCGCGCCGACCAGGACGCCCACCAGCGCGTAGCTGCCGAGCGCCCCCGCCTGGGCGGGCGTCAGCGCCCCGAGCTGGCTCGGGTCGTGCAGGAGCGTCGGTACGACGGTGCCGTAGACCACCAGGTCGTAACCGTCGAAGACGAGGGTCATCGCCGCCAGGAGGACCACCCAGCGGACAGTGCTCCGCTGTCTTTTCGCGTTGAGCTGATCCGGATTGTTTTCGGGCATCGCGTCTCCATCGACGTTGAGATCAGCGGGATTCCAACCGCGCGAGGAATCCGCCCTCCGGACGGGAGCAGCTCGACAACGCGAGGGAGACTGCCCTGCGATCTCCGGAGGATCGGTATCGCGGCCGTTGAGGTGTGCGGACACTGGCATCCACGTGCACGCCGCCGCACCGGACATTTGTCCGGGTTCCACCTAGGAACGTGCCCTCGTCCGGGCGCTGAACCGGTCCGGGCCTCCGCTGCTGCGATATGGATATGAATCCTTCGCGAACGCGTATTTGTCCGGCTCGGATACCCGTCTTACGATGCCGTGCACCACCTGCGGAGCGCAGCGCGGAAACGGGTCCGCCGCACGTGCTGCGAGGAGGTGCGCGCCTCGATCGGACGTCGAATGGAGGAGGCTGACCGCCCGGGCAACCAGGCCAGAACTAACTCACCGCGGACATGGCCGCCACCGCGGGTTTGAACAGCGGAGAATTCAGCACCTCGGGGATCGTCGCCCGTCCCGTGAGGTAGTCGTCCACTCGTCGCCACACCAGCGGGAACCGGGTGAGAGCGGTGTGCACGAGCGCCGGGTGCCGCGTGAAAATCCGCGCCAATCGTTCGCTCGCGCGCATTTCCGCCCCCAGCTCGGAGTCCACTTCCCGGTGGTACCTCTCCCCCTCGGTGCGCACGTCGGCTTCGCGCGCGGACCCCGCCAGCGAAGCCGCGGCACGCCCCGCCATCTTCCCGGAACGCAGGGCGAACGAAATTCCCTCGCGGAGCCACGGATCCGCCAGTCCTGCCGCATCGCCCGCCACGAGGACCGGCCCCCGTGCGAGCGGTGACTCGGTGAAGCGGCAGCGCGTCAGGTGCCCGGTGTTGCGCACCGGCTCGATGTCCGCGAAGTGGTGGCGGTCGAGGAATTCACGCATGTAACCGCGGGTCGCGTCCGGCGATCCGCGACTGCCGACCACCCCGACCGTGCAGATGTCCCCCTTGGGGAACACCCAGCCGAACGACCCCGGCAGCGGTCCCCACTCCAAGAGAGCTCGGCCGCTCCAGGCCTTCTCGGTTGCACCGTCGACGGGGACTTCGGCCTCGAGGGCCAGGTCGACCTGTCGGCACTGCACGCCCACGAACTTCGCGATGCGGCTGGCACTGCCGTCCGCGCCGACGACGGCACCGGCTCGCACCTGGTCGCCACCGCTCAACCGCAAGCGGACTTCGCCACCGCCCAGCTCCACGCCTTTCACCGCTGTCCCGTCGCGGATCGAAACACCCGCTCGTGCGGCCTCTTCCACCAACGCCGCGTCGAACTCGTCCCGGAACACCATCTTCGCCCACGGCGGCCGCGAAGGCAGCGTTTTCGGCGACTTCCCGTTCATGGACAGCGTGACGCGCCGCACCTCGTCGTAGATGTTGAGTTCCGTGCCGGGCGAAAGCGCTTCCAGCGAACCGCCCACCAGCCCACCACCGCACGTCTTGTACCGCGGAATCCCGTCCCGCTCAAGGAGGAGCACCGCGCAACCGCGCCCGGCAGCGGCTCTGGCAGCGGAAGTTCCTGCCGGACCAGCACCGACGACGACTACGTCCCAGAAATCGGGAGAGGGACGTTGCGACATGCCACCGGTTCCTTTCCTGCCGGGCGGAGCGGATCAACGCTGCCGCCCGCGAAGGGAACTCCAGGCGGAACAGCGGGATCGCACGAGTCCACCGGTGGCTCGTACACGCCGTTCCACCAGCGCCTTCGCCTCCCGGACCGTCTCACCGACCACCCGTGCGATGGAGGGTCGTCGCTGCTCTCATTTCATGATCACTGACGTTGCGACGTTGTCACGGGGGCTCCGCACCGTCAAGCACGACCAGCGGTCGTCCCCGTGGTTGCCGAGATGTTCCAGCCGATGGGCGTAATCCCGTTGCGACACCACCGATCCGAGCTCCGCGGCGCGGCAGCGCGAACGAGGAGATCGGGTCGCGAACGCTCCCCCAGCGGCGAGCGGTGGTCGCGGCCGGCAGGATCCCCCGACCCGACCACCTGCCATCAGGGTGCAGCGGGGTCGGCTGAGGCCCCGGGCGAGCTCAGCACTCGCGCAGCGGTGGCGTGGCCCGCTTCGCAGGCGGCGCGCAGACCGGCCCGTTGCAGGCGCGCGGTCAGGAACCCGGCTGCGAACGCGTCGCCTGCGCCGGTGAGGTCGCGCACTCCCCCCACCGGCGGCACCGCCACCCGCAGCGGGCCCCTCCCCGGCACGAGCACGGTGGTCGGCCGCGGACCGTTCTTGACCACCGCGGTGGTCCTCGGCAGCTCGAACAACGCCGGACCCGGTCGGGAGTACCGGATGAGTCCCAGGAACTCCGCCTCGTCCCGGTCGGCGAACAGCAACGCCGGGTCGAGCTCGGCCATCAGCGCGAGGAAGCGCTGCGCACCGTAGTGGCGCAGCATTCCGGTGGAGGACGCGTCCACCGACACCGCGGCCGCCTGCCGGTGCACGCGCCGCACCAGTTCGCACGCGGTGGTGGCCAGCGGATCGGCGGCGAAGCAGTAGGCGGGCAGGTGCAGGTGTTCCAGGTCGGCGGTCCACGCCGGGTCGACGTCCTCGAGGAGCACCGCCGCGCCGCGGTCGGGCAGCATGGTGCGCTCACCCCGGTCGTCGACGAGGACTACCACCGTCCCCGTGGTGCCGCTGCGTTGGACGGCGACGTCGACGGCCTCCTGCCGCAGCTGCGCGACGAGCGCGTCACCCGCGGCATCGGTGCCGACGCAGCCCAGGAAGCGCGTGGGATGGCGGGATGCCGCGAGGGCGGCGACGTTCGCTCCGCTACCGCCGCGCGTGCGGTGGACCGCCACCGCCGTGTCGGTGGCGTGCTGCAACGGTTCGTCCAACCGCACCACCACGTCCTCGAGGAGGTCGCCCACCACACCGAGCATGCCCCTCCCCTCACCTGCGTTCGGCGATGGCGGCGGCGATGTCGGCGGCGACGGCGATGTTGTTGCGGTAGGCGGCGATGTTGACGTCGAGGCTGCGACCGCCGGAGGCGCGCCGGAGGTGCTCGAGCAGGTACGGCGTGATGTCCTGGCCGGTGATGTTCTCCCGGTCGGCGGCCGCCCAGGCCTCGGCCAGCAACCTGTCGTGCTCCTCCGGTGGGAGCTGCTGCTCTGCGGGGATCGGGTTGGCCACCAGCAGGGCCGCACGGAGCCCGAGCGCGTCGCGGGCGGCGACCACGGCGGCGACCTCCTCGGGAGTCGCAGCGGAGTGCTCGATTCCGTGCCCGGAGTCGGTGATGTAGAAACCGGGGTAGCGCGTGGTGCCGTAACCGACGACCGGGAGGTTCAGCGTCTCGAACCGCTGCAGCGTGGCGCCGACGTCGAGGACGGATTTGACGCCGGCGCTGACGACGGCCAGCGGTGTGCGCGCGAGGGCCACCAGGTCGGCGGATTCGTCGAACGTCGTGGCCGCGCCGTGGTGCACCCCGCCGAGACCGCCCGTCGCGAACACGGGGACACCGGCCCGGTGCGCCAGGAACGCGGTCGCCGCCACGGTGGTTCCGCCACCGAGCCCCTTGGCCACGGCCACCGGCAGGTCGCGCGCGCTGATCTTGGCGGGTTCGTCCATCGTGCCCAGGCGCTCGAGCGCGTCCTCGGAGAGCCCGACCGTGGCGACCCCGTCGACGACGCCCACGGTCGCCGGAGCCACGCCGGCGTCGCGGAGCTGCTGCCGGGCGTGCAGCGCGACGTCGAGGTTGCGCGGATGCGGCAACCCGTGGGTGAAGATCGTCGACTCCAGCGCCACCACAGGTCGCCCCGCCTGCAGGGCGGAGCGCACCTCTTCCGAGACGAACACGGCTGCGGAGGTATCGGACCGCGGCATGGCACTCCTGGCGGGGAACGGGCACGGATCGTGCTCCGTGCGAGCCTATCGCCGCGCTCACCGCCGACCAACGACCTGAGCCCGCTCGGTTCCGGTGAACGTCACCCCGCACGCCGGTGCTCGCCGCCACAGGGGGACCGGGCGTCCGGGCAGCGCGGACCCGGACGCCCGGCCCCGGCTATCCCGCAGCCGGGGTGGTCCCGTCCTCGGAGGCGTCACCGGTCCCGGCGGTGGAGTCCTGGTGCCCGGCGTCCGGGCCGCGCTTGCCGAGGAAGCGCAGCCCCACCAGCATCACGCCGATCGACAGCAGGAACGCCACCCACCAGGGCACGCCGAATCCGACCGGTACGAGCCCGAGCAGGACCGCGATCGCCCCGACGTAGAGCGCGTACGGCAGCTGGGTGCGCACGTGGTCGACCACGTCGCACTCCGAGGCCAGCGAGGAGATCACGGTGGTGTCCGAGATCGGCGAGCAGTGGTCCCCCCACACGGCACCGGCGAGCACGGTCGCCACGCTCGCGTACAGGATCGGGTGCCCACCTGCCGCCGCCTCGCCTTGGGCCTGCAGCAGCGCCCACGCCAGCGGGACCGCGAGCGGCGTCAGGATGCCCATGGTTCCCCAGCTCGTTCCGGTGGCGAACGCGACCGCCGCAGCCAGCACGAAGAGGATCGCCGGCAGCAGGGAGGCGGGCAGGGCATCGCTGAGCGCTCCGGCCAGGAACTCCGCCGTGCCGAGCTCCTCGGTCAGCGAGGACAGCGCCCAGGCGGCGGAGAGGATGATGACCACGAACAGCACGGACTTCACGCCCGCGAACCAAGCGTCCACCACCTGCGCGAGCGTCAGGATGCGCTGCCCCACGCTCATCGCGGTCGCCACCAGCACGGCCAGCAACGAACCCCACACCAGCGAGGCGAACGGATCGCCCGCACCCATCCGCGCGAGGACCGAATCACCGGAGCCGGTGACGAGCAGCCCCGAGAAGGTCGTCACCACCAGGACCAGGATCGGCAGCAGCGCGTTGAGGAAGCGGCGCGGTGTGTGCTCGGCGGGCTTCAGCTCGGCTTCCACCTCGCCGCCCGATCCGAGGTTCGACCCCGGGCGCAGCACGGCACCGGTCTCCCGAGCGCGCCGCTCGGCGCGCGCCATCGGTCCGAAATCACGCCTGCTGGCGGCGATGGCGAACACGAAGAGGATCGCCAGCACCGGGTAGAAGGCGAAGCGCAGGGAGCTGACGAACACGGCGAACGCGCCCTGCTCGAGTCCGATCTTGCCGACGGCGTCGCCGATCAGGCCGACCTGGTACCCGATCCAGGTGGTGAACAGACCGATCGTGGCCACCGGCGCCGCGGTGGAGTCGACGACGTAGGCGAGCTTCTCGCGCGAGATCCGCAGCCGGTCGGTGATCGGGCGCATCGTGTTGCCCACGACGAGGCTGTTGGCGTAGTCGTCGAAGAAGATGGCCAACCCGAGGCCGCCGGTCGCGACCTGGCCGCGCCGCGGCGTGGACGCCCAGTGCGTCACCACCTTCACGATGCCGTCGGTGCCGCCGTTGCGGCGGATCACGCCGACCATCCCGCCGATCATCAGCGTGGCGACCACGATCATCATGTGGTCGTGGTCGGCCAGCGCGTCGACGATGTGCACACCGACCGTGTCGACCAGCGACGTGCCCACCCCGGCGAGGGTCGCTCCGCCCAGCAACCAGGCGCCGAGCCAGATGCCCGCGAACAGCGCGGGGATGACCTGGCGGGTCACCAGGGCGAGGCCGATCGCGAGCAGCGGCGGCAGTATCGAAGGCCAGGTCCCGGTCATCGAGTTCCTTTCGGCGTGACGCTCGGACGGAGTGCCGGTGTCCGGACGGCCTGCGCGGGGCCGCGTGCTGCCACCGGCGCAGCTCGGAAACGTGATCCCGATCACCACATGGAGATGACGAACACCGTATCCCCCGCACGGACGATCACCAACCGTCGCCCGTTGCTTCACTCCCCGTTCGAGCCCGGGATCGTTGCGCGGTCGCGGTGCGCGTAGTGCGCCTCGAACGCGTGGAACGCCACCTCCTGCCGCCACTGCAACCGGGCCTTGGTGCTGGAGCGCAGCAGCTCGGCGCAGGAGGCGACCGGAGCGCCCCTGCCGGGTGCGGGCGCGGCGCACTCCGGCCTCATCCGGTAGGTGTCGGCATCGGCCCACAGGCTCTCCCCGGGCATGAAGCCGTACTCCAGCGAGGCGCGCGCGCTGTCCTTGAGCTGCGAGTAGCTCAGCCCGAAGCGGGCGGCCGCCCTCCGGTACTCGGCGGTGATGTCGCTGCGCGAGACCCCCGGGTCGTCGGTGGACAGCGCGACCGGCACGTCGTGCTCCAGGTACGCGGGCAGCGGGTGCTCCTCGGGCCCGCACGCGCGCAGGATCTGGCAGTTGCTGGTCAGCGGGGCTTCGAGGGCGATGTCGTCCGCGGCCATGCGCTGCGCCAGCGAACGCCAGTCGTGCTCGTGCTGCAGGTCGACGCCGTGCCCGATCCGGTCGGCCCCGGCGACGCTGACGGCCTGGTTGATGTGGAAGGTCAGGTCCTCGGGTTTGACCAGCCCCGGCACCAGCTCCCCGGCGTGCAGCGTGACCTGCACGCCGGGGTAGTGCTCGCCCAGGTACTCGATCATGCGCATGTGCAGCGTGTAGTCCCGCAGCGAGACCGGGTCGTCCTCGGGCTGGACCATGTTCAGCCCCACGAACCGGGGATCGTCCTGGGCGAGTTCGAACCCCAGCAGCAACTGGGTGAACACGTTCGCCGGGTCCTGCGCCCGGGCGACCTGGTAGTCCAGCCGGACCTCCACGTCGCAGCCCGGCTTCGCGCGCGGTGTGCCGCAGTTCAGCAGCTCGCGCGCGCGGTCGACGTCCCGGTCGGTCCGGCGGACGGCGGCGTCCTCGACGTCGTCGAAGCCGTGGTGCAGCAGCTCCCGCCGCAGCCGACGGAAGTCCGCGGTGGTGTGCGGGTCGAAGCCGACCCGGTCCACCAGGTCCTGGATCCCGTCGTGCTGGCGCGACAACAGCGTTTCGACGTAGAACTGGTTCTGCCGGGAGGCGTCGGTGGCGACCTCGGCGAGCATGTCCCCGGTCCGCCCCTCCGCGGCGGCCGAGAACTTGCCGAACGTGGCGAAGAAGTGGTCGTGCCCGGACTCGGGCCCGCCCGGCTCGAAGCCCTCCATGGACCAGGCCTCGATCACCTCGCGGCGGAACGCCGGGTCGCTCCGCGCGTCGGAGGCCGGGCGCTGGCCGGTCTCGCACGGTCCGGGCGAGGAGGCCAGGGTACGGGCGTCGATGCAGCGACCGTCCTCGGCCGCGTAGCGGATCAGCGACTCGGTGGACACCGCCCCGACCAGGTGGTTGTGCAGGTCCCCGCCCTTGGGCACGGCCCGCGCGAACTCGGCGAGCTCCTCCGGCTGGGAGCGGATCCCGTCCAGGTACCTGTTCACCCGGCACTCCCGGTCCCGGGGATCGCAGTCGGCCGCCCGGGCGGGGGTCGTGGACAGCGCCGGGAACGAGACCGCGGTCAGCAGCGACACCGCTGCCAGACCGAGGACGCGGGGACCGCTGCGGCGTCGCGCGGGCCTGCGCGCTCGCTCGTTCGTGGTGGATGGCATGCGGGCTCCAGTGCGGTTCTTCGGCTTCCTCCCCTTCCGAGTTGATCACCTTCGTCGCCGTCCGCCCCGGACGCCACAGCCGGACGAGTTCATCACTCGTCGGAACGATCACGAGAACACGGACGCGCCGGAGGGGAGGACGCCCTCACCGCGGGTTCGGCCCGCCGTCGGCCGGTTTGGCCCACCGCCCCCGGGTCTGCGATATGTGCTCGCGCATGACCGATTCCACGGCGGACTCGTCGCGGGACTCGATGGTGTCGACGATCGTCAGGTGCTCCCGCGCGGCGCCTTCCAGCTCGCCCCGCTCGAGCATCGACGCCAGCCCGTACAGCCGGGTGTGCGCCCGCAGGTCCGAGACCAGCTCCCGCATCCGGGTGTTGTCGGCGTACGAGAGCAGTTCGAGGTGGAACTGGCGGTCGGCCTCGGTGTACTCGACCAGGTCCCCCGCCGCGGCCCAGTCGACGATCGCCTGCGCCATCCCCCGCAGGCGGGACAGGTCCTCGTCCGGGATCGACGGTGTCACGGCGCGCACCACGGGGGGTTCGATGAGCAGTCGGAGCTGGGTGATCTCGTCCAGGTCCTTCTCGCTGATCTCGGTGACGCGGAAGCCCCTGTTCCGCACGATCTCGACGAGGTTCTCCCGCGCCAGGTCCTGCATCGCCTCGCGCACGGGGGTGGCCGAGATCCCGAACCGGGCCCCCAGCGAGGGCGCCGAGTACACGACACCGGGCTCGAGCTCGCCGGAGATGATGGAAGCCCGCAGGGCGTGCGCGACGCGGTCGCGCAGGTTGACGCGATCCACCCGGCTGATGTTCGACATCGTCACTGGGCACACCTCCGGGACAACTGCATCGCCGGCGATGCTATGTGACGTTGCACCTCCGGCGCGGACCCTCCGGGCCTTGCCGCTCCAGTGCAATGTCACATAGCATTCCGCTGCCCGCTGCCGATCAGGAGGGGCCATGACTTCTCAGCACGAGCCGTGGCGCGGCATCCACGTCGCCACCGCGCTGCCGTTCCACGACGACCTGTCCGTCGACTACGACGGATTCGCCGAGCACGTGGGGTGGCTCGCCGAGCACGGGATGCACGGCGTCGCGCCGAACGGATCGCTCGGCGAGTACCAGACGCTCACCGCAGAAGAGCGCGCCCGCGTGGTCACCACCGCGATCGAGGCCGCGCCCGAGGGGTTCGGAGTGATGCCGGGCGTGGCCGCGTACGGCGCGCTGGAGGCCTGCCGCTGGATCGAGCAGGCCGCCGAGGCCGGTGCCCGGACGGTGCTGCTGCTGCCGCCGAACGCCTACCGCGCCGACCGGGGCACCGTGCTCGAGCACTACCGGGCCGCCGCGCGGGTCGGGCTGCCGATCGTGGCCTACAACAACCCGTACGACACCAAGGTGGACCTCGCGCCGGACCTCCTCGCCGAGCTGCACGCCGAGGGGTCGATCGTCGCGGTCAAGGAGTTCACCGGCGACGTGCGGCGCGCCTACGAGATCGCCGAGCTCGCGCCCGAGCTGGACCTGCTGGTCGGCACCGACGACGTCCTCGTCGAGCTCGGACTGGCCGGGGCCGTCGGCTGGATCGCCGGCTACCCGAACGCGCTGCCGGACGTGAGCCGCCGGATCTACGACCTGGCCACCTCGGGCGACCCGGCCGACCTGGAGCGGGCGATGCCGCTCTACCGCGACGTGCACTCGCTGCTGCGGTGGGACTCCAAGACCGAGTTCGTCCAGGCGATCAAGCTCTCCATGGACACCGCCGGCCGCCGGGGCGGACGATGCCGCCCGCCGCGGCGCCCGCTCGAACCGGAGGTCGCCGAGCGCGTCGTCGCCGGCACGAAGGCGGTGCTGGCGAAGGGCTACCGCTGAGCCGCCCCGCCGGGACGTGGGACCGCGGTGCCGCCCGCGCCGAGCAGCGCGGTCGAGCCACCGCACCTCCACCCGCCCGCGACGAAAGGACCGACGTGACCACCCGGCTGCCCTACGTCGACGCCGAGCAGATCACCGAGCTCGTCTCCAGCGCGCGAGCCGTCGACCTCATGAGCGATGCGCTGCGCGCGGGCTCCGTCGACCCCGAATCCGACACCCCCCGGTTGTCCGCTCCCGCCCCGAACGGCGAGTTCCTGCTGATGCCCACCGCCCTCGCGGAGCGGGCCGCGGTCAAGGTCGCCACGGTCGCCCCGGGCAACCCGGCGGCGGGGCTCCCGAAGATCCAGGGCGTGTACGTGCTGTTCGACTCCGCGACCCTCGCGCCGGTGGCGCTGATGGACGCGGTGGAGCTGACCCTCGTCCGCACCCCGGCGGCCACGACGCTGGCCGTGCGGCAGATGCTCGCCGCCGGGGACCGCGACCGGGTGGAGCGGCTCGTCGTGTTCGGCACCGGCCCGCAGGCCGAGCGCCACGCCCGCTGCCTGCACGAGGTGATCGCCCCCGGCGAAGTCGTGCTCATCGGCCGCCGGGAACAGGCGGCCCGCGAGCTCGCGGCGCGCTGCAAGGCCGACGGGATCGGCGCACGCGCCGGAAGTCGGGACGACGTCCGGCACGCCGAGGTCGTCGTCTGCGCCACCTCCTCACCGACGCCGCTGTTCGCGGACGAGCTCGTCGGCCCGGACACCGTCGTCGCCGCCGTCGGAGCGCACGGTCCCGACCACCACGAGCTGCCGCCGGCGCTGCTCCGGCGCGCGGACGTCGCGGTCGAGGGGAGGGCGTCGGCGATGCGCGAAGGGGGCAACCTGCTGGCAGCGCGGCCGGCGGCGGAGTGGGAGCGCATCGACGTGGCCAACCTCGCCGACCTCGCCACCGGGCGCCTCACCCGGCACGCGGGCCGCCCCGCGGTGTTCTCCGGCGTCGGCATGTCCTGGGAGGACCTCGTCGTCGCGAGCGAAGTCGCCGCCCAGCTGCACGATCCCCTCGGCGGCGAGCACCACGGCTGACGCGCAGGACGGGCTTCCCAGGAGGGACGAGCATGCGGACCACCCGAGTCATCAGCGCCGTCGACTCGCACACCGAGGGCATGCCCACCAGGGTCGTCACCGGCGGTGTGGGGGTCCTCCCGGGCGATTCCATGGCCGAGCGGCGGCAGTGGTTCGCGGAGAACTCCGACGACCTGCGCACGCTGCTGATGTGCGAGCCGCGCGGCCACGCGTCGATGAGCGGCAGCATCCTGCAGCCGCCGACCCGGCCCGACGCCGACTGCGGCGTCCTGTTCATCGAGGTGTCCGGGCTGCTGCCGATGTGCGGGCACGGGACGATCGGGACCGCGACCGTCCTGGTCGAAACGGGCATGGTGGCGGTCACCGAACCGGTCACGACGATCCGGCTCGACACCCCCGCCGGGCTCGTCACCGCCGAGGTCGCCGTCGCCGACGGGCACGCGGAGGCGGTCACCATCCGGAACGTGCCCGCGTTCTCGCTGGCGCTGGACCAGTCGGTCGCGGTCGATGGCTTCGGCGAGGTCGCCTACGACATCGCCTACGGCGGCAACTTCTACGCCGTGGTCGACCTCGAGGACCTCGGCCTGCCGTTCGAGCGGGCCGCCAAGCAGCGCCTGCTCGACGCCGGGACGGCGATCATGACCGCGATCAACGAGCAGAATCCGCCGGTGCACCCGGCGCGGCCGGAGATCGGCGGCTGCCACCACGTCTACCTCAAGGCACCGGGTTCGACCGCCCGGCGCTCGCGGCACGCGATGGCGATCCACCCAGGTTGGCTCGACCGCTCCCCGTGCGGGACCGGAACCAGCGCCCGGATGGCCCAGCTGCACGCGCGCGGGGAGCTCGACCTCGGCAGCGACTTCGTCAACGAATCCTTCATCGGGACGACCTTCACCGGTCGACTGGTGGAGCGGACCGAGGTCGCGGGGAACACCGCCGTGGTCCCGACGATCACGGGGCGGGCGTGGGTGACCGGAACGGCGCAGTACATGTTGGACCCCGCCGACCCGTTCCCGGCCGGGTTCGAGCTGTAGTCACCGCTGCCGCAGCAGGTAGGACGGCCGGCACCCGCGCCGTCGTGGCAGGCACCGGCCCGCTCGTGCGGGCGGTCACCCCGCGCGCGAGCCCGGGTCCGCAGCGCTCACCCCGAAGTCCGGTGCGCGGTGGCCCCCCGCCGGAGGTGGCGCGGTGGTTCCGCGCCGGAGCCGAGCTCCGGGCATGCCCAGATCTGCCAGGATCGCCGCCGCTGCCCCGTCCTCGACCGCTGTCGGAGCCGCCGCACCACCGCAGTCCGCCCCGGCTGCGGAGCCGGTGTCCCGGGAACCGTGGCGGAGGTAGACGACCGTACCGCCGTGCGCAGCGGTGTCGGCCAGGGCTTCGTCGAAGCGGCGGCGGCAGTCGCAGGCGGGGCTGCCCAGGACGTCACCGGTGGGGCACTCGCGGTGGACCGCGACCAGCGGCCGTCCGACGGGCGAGGGCGGGCCGACGAGTGCGAGGTGCTCGGCACCGGTGATGTGATCGCGGTAGTCGATCACGTCGAACTGCCCGTGCAGCGTGGAGACGCTGCGCCGCGTTCCGCGCTGCACCCTCCCCCGCAGGCCGTCGCCGCGGAAGAGCCGGTACCGGACGAGCTCTCCCACCGTCACGGCCGGCAGATCGTGCTGCTGCGCGAGCGCAGCGATGCCCTCCGCCCCTTCGGGTGGATCGGCCACGGCGGAGACGATCCCGACCGGGGCGAGACCGGCCAACGCGCACAGGTCGACGGCCGCCTCGGCGAATCCGCGGCACCCGAGGAGTCCCCCGGTCCCCGTTCTCAGCCCCAGCACGTGCCCGGGGCGCACGAGATCACCGGGCCCGGAGTGCGGGTCGGCCAGCACGCGGGCCGTGCGGGTCCGGTCGGAAGCGCTGATGCCGGTGGTGACACCGCAGGCGGCGTCGACCGCCACGGTGTACGCGGCGCGGGGGGAACGACCGGGCCGCACCATCGGAGGAAGGTCGAGCCCGTCGGCCCGGTCTTCCGGCAGCGCGGCGCACAGCAGGCCCGAGGTGTACCGGACCGCCCACGCCACCCAGGACACCTCCGCCAACGCCGCCGGCAGCACGACGTGGACCGGCCGATCCGGTTCCCGCTCGTCGGCCACCAGCACGGGGCGGCCGGAACGCAACGACCTCAGGGCGTCCTCGACGGTGCCGAGCGCGTCGTCCGCGCACCGGTCGTCCACGAGCGCTCCGGCGCTCACGAGACCTCCTCCAAACCGGAGAGGGCGTGGAAGCTGCTGGCGTGGAACACCAGGGGTCCGTGCTGCGGGTGGACGCACTGCCGGTGCACCCGGAACAGGACGACCTCGTGGTCCCCGGCCGAGACGGTGCTCTCCACGGCGCAGTCCAGCCACGTCGTCGCTCCGTGCAGGAGCACGGCGCCGTCGTCCGTGGCCTGCCAGCTCAGCCCGGCGAAGCGGTCACCGCTGCGGGCGGCGAGCTGGCGGCACGCGCGGTTCTGCGAATCCCCGAGCACCGACAGCCCGATGCGCGGGCGCAGCTGCAGGTCGGGCCACGTGGTGGACGTGTGCTGCACGCACAGGCCCACCAGCGGCGGATCCAGCGACACCGGGACGAACGCACTCGCGGCGATGCCGCTCGGAGCGCCTCTCCCGTCCAGTGCGGACACTGCGGTGACGCCGCTGGGGAAGCGCCCGAAGGCGGTGCGGAGTCCGGTCTCGTCGACGGCACCGTCGGTGCCCACGGTCGGGGTCAGTTCCGTCATCGGGGCCTCCTCGAAATCAGGACCGCATCACGAACGGATCGCTTGCGGGTTCGTCACTGGTGTTGATCCACACGCTCTTCAGGCGCGTGTACTCGCGGACCACCTCGGTACCGTGCTCGACGCCGAGGCCGGAGCTCTTGAAGCCGCTGCGCGGCGACATCGGGGACATGGCGCGGTACATGTTGACCCACACCGTGCCGGCGTCGAGCGCGGACGCGACGCGGTGCGCCCGCCCCAGGTCCTTGGTCCAGATGCCAGCGGCCAGGCCGTAGCTGGTGTCGTTGGCGATGCGGAGCGCCTCGTCCTCGTCGTCGAAGGGGATGACGGCGACGACCGGGCCGAAGATCTCCTCCTGGCAGGTGCGGCTCTCGTTGCCCAACCCGGTGAACACGGTGGGCTGGTGGAACCACCCGCCGAGCCCGGTCTCGGGGCGGCCGCCGCCGTAGGCGAGGGTCCCGCCCTCCTGCTGGGCCGCGGCGACGTACTCCTCCACCTTCGTCCGCTGCGCCGGGGTCGCGAGCGGTCCCAGTTCGGTTTCCGGGTCCGCCGGGTCCCCGATCCGGATCGTGCCCGCGCGCTCGACCACGCGGGCCACGAGTTCGTCGTGCACCGAACGGTGCACCAGAACCCGGCTCCCCGCGATGCAGGTCTGCCCGGCAGCGGCGAAGATCCCGGCGATGACGCCGTTGGCGGCGCTGGCCAGGTCGGCGTCGGCGAAGACGAGCTGCGGGGATTTCCCGCCGAGTTCGAGGCCGGCCCGGACCAGCCGCTTGCCGGCGCGCTCGGCGATCCACGCACCGGTCGCGGTGCTGCCCGTGAACGAGAGCTTGCCGACGTCGGGGTGGTCCACCAGCGGTGCACCGGCACCGGAGCCGAATCCGGTGACCACGTTGACGGTCCCGGGCGGGAAGCCCGCCCGCTCGAACAGCGGCGCCAGCGCCAGCATCGAGGCGCTGGTGTACTCGGAGGGCTTGATCACCGCGGTGTTGCCGCAGGCCAGTGCCGGGGCGATCTTCGCCGTGGTCAGCAGGAGCGGCGAGTTCCACGGGGTGATCGCTCCGACCACCCCGACGGGTTCCCGCAGGGTGTAGTTGAGCACGTCGACGTTGCTGGCGGGGATGGTCTCGCCGTGGATCTTGTCGGCGAGGCCCGCGTAGTAGTGGTAGTACTCCGGAATTCCGGCGAGCTGGGCTTTCATCTCGCGCAGCAGCTTGCCGTTGTCGGTGGTCTCGGTGCGCGCGAGCTCCTCCGCGTTCTCGGCGATCAGCTCACCGACGCGACGCAGCAGAGCACCCCGCCGGGATTGCGAGAGTCGTTGCCAAGCACGCGATTCGAACGTTCGCCTGGCCGCGCCCACGGCGTGCTCCACGTCTGCGGAGCTGCCCCGAGCTGCCTCGTACCACGGCTGGCCGGTGGCCGGGTTGTCGCTGGTGAAGTACTCCCCCTCCGCGGGCGGCACCTCCTCGCCGCCGATGTAGTGCTCGTACCGGGGAAGTCGGTGTTCCTGCGCTGCGGATTCGGGCGAAGATGCAAGTGCGGTCATCGTTGTCACGCTCCTGATGGGCATACGAGCGGGCGGCCGCCGACGTTCGCCAGGATCGCGTCGGCGACAGCACCCGGACACTCCAGCGGCAGCAGGTGGCGGGCACCGGGCACGGCGGTCCACTGCCCCCGCGGCACGCGATCCGCCACCGCCGCCGACATCTCCGGCGTGGATCCCGGATCGCCGGCTCCGGTGAGCGCAGCCACCCGCGGCGACAGGTGCGGCAGGCTCGGCCACAACTCGGCGTCGGCCTCGGCGAACACCGCGTAGCAGGCCAGGTAGGAAGTGGGGCGGTTCGCCCGCAGCACGGCGCGCACCCGCTCCACCAGCTCCGGTTCCGCAGCTCGCCACTGCGGTGAGAACCAGCGCTGCACGGCCGCCTCGAACGTCTCCGGAAGATCCCGGCGGGCTGCTGCCAAGCGGTCCCGCACCGCGGCCCGTTCCTCCGCGGACCGGCCCGCCACACCGCTGACCAGGGTCAGCGAAGCCACCCGCTCCGGGTGGTCCAGCGCGAACCGCGTGGCCACCAGGGCGCCGAGCGAGAACCCGACCAGGTGGACCGGGGTGGATCCGGGGACCACCTGGTGCAGCGGTGCGGCGAGGTCGGCGAGCGTCGTGCCCGGTTCCGCGTCGGGGGCTCGCCCGTGCCCGAGCAGGTCCGGGGCGCGGACCGCGCAGCGCGGGGCCACGATGCGTTCCACGCGCTCCCACATGGTGCGGTCCAGCCCCACGCCGTGCAGGAGCACCACTTCGGCCGGTCCGCTCACGACTCGTTCGCCAGCGGGGCCAGCCGCGCTTGCGGACGCCCTTGCGCAGCAGCGGCGAGGCCGATGACGATCTCGTCCGCCCGCGGGGCGTCGGGAAGCCGCGCCTCCGCGGTCTGGTGATGCGAGCGGGTCGTCGCGTCCGTCACGTGCTTCAGCGGGATGTCGAAGACCGTGCCGGCCGCGGCGCGCTTCTCCACCGCCGGCAGGAGCGTGCTCGCCTGCGCCGCCGCGCGGAAGTGATCGCCGAACTCGAGGGTGTGGATCAGGCCGGAGCCGTGCTCGATCTCGCCGTCCAAGCCGACGATCGCGGCCTTGCCGTACGCTTCGACGGGTGCGTCGAGCGCCGTGACGACGCGATCGCTGAGCAGCTTGCCCAGGTCCGGGGCGGCGGCATCGATGCCCGGCCCCAGATCGTCGACGAAACCCCTTCCGGCCCAAGGGTTCTCGATCACCGCGAGCACGACCGCGACCCGGGCGGCCGGGTCGACCGGACGGCCGCCTTCGGTGAGGGTTTCGTCGATCGTGGTCGAGATGCTGCGGATGGAGGTGCTCATGAGACGTGCTCCAGATCGGATCGGGTGAGGACGGCGTCATCCACCGCCGCGTCGGTCTTCCGGTCCCCGATGCGGGCGTTCGGGCGAGGTCCGTCCGATGCCGCGGCGATCACGGCGATCTCCCCCGGCCGCGGACCGTCGGGGACCCGCACGGGAAACGTCTGGTAGTGCGAGCGCGTGGCCGCGTGGTCCTTGTGCCACAGCGGAACGCTCAGCGTCTCCCCGGCCGCGGCCCGCTGGTCGGAGAAGACGATGATCGATTCTCCGCGCGTGCGGTTGCGCAGCACGTCGCCGAAGTACGGGGTGTGGATCAGCGCACCGGCGTGCTCGATCTCGCCGTCCAGCCCCACGATCGCGGCCTTGCCGAACGCCTCGACGGAGGCGGTGCCGCCCAGGGCCGCCAGCAGGCGATCGGACAGCGCGTGCGCGACCCGCGGCGCCAACCGCTCGGACTCCCCCGAGAGGTCGTCCTGCACACCGCGTCCGAGCCACGGGTTGGCCAGCACCGCGACGGCGGCTGCTCGGCGGGTCGGGTTCCGCACGGGTTCGCCCAGTTCGTGCAGCGTTTCGTCGACGAGCGTGACGATCCGGCGGAATTCCCCGCTCATGCGTTCTCCCCGGAGAACTGCGGCATGACCTTCTCGGCGAAGAGCTCGAAGCTGCGCATCGCCTTGCGGTGCTCCATGCCCGGGTGCGTCGTCCACAGCATCAGGTCCTGCAGGTTCAGCTCGTCGTTGAGCTCGTGGATCTTCTCGGCGACGAAGTCCGGGGTTCCGACGAGGAGGTTGCGCTCGGCGAGGAAGTCGTAGTCCAGGTCCCGCCCGGTGATGTCCTCGTCGGGACCGCTCAGGTTGCCCAGCCCGCGCCAGTGGCAGACCCACCGGTACGAGGTCAGCAGGGCCTCTTCGAAATCGGCGCGCGCCTGCTCCATCGTGTCGGCGACGTAGACGTCGCGCACCAGCGACAGACCCTCGCCGAGCGGCTGCGCGCTCCCGGTGGCCTCCGACAGCGCGTCCCGGTAGAGGGCGAACCGGTTCTTGAGCTCGGAAACCGGTGGCATCCAGAAGATCCCCTTCATCCCCGCCCGGGCCGCGCTCTCGATCGACCGGGGGGAGTCGATCACCTGCGACAGCGGCGGGTGCGGGCGCTGCAGCGGTTGCGGGACGACCTGCAGCTTCGTGATGGTGCCGTCCTCTGCCGCGAACTCCGGGGACGCCGGGGAGAGCGGGTGGTTCCAGGAGATCCCCGGCGCGGGGATCTGGTGGAACCGCCCCTGGTGCTCGAAGAAGTCACCGCTCCACGCCTTGCGGAGGAGTTCGAGCGTCTCGTCGAACAGGGCCCGGTTCTGCTCGGCGTCCCGCGGATCCGCGGCCGGATTGAGGTTCATGGCCTCGCGCCCGTACAGGCCGCGCCCGACTCCGACCTCCGCCCGGCCGCCGGAGAGCTGGTCGAGCATGGCGATGTCCTCGGCCAGCCGCAGGGGGTTCCAGAACGTCACGATGTTCGCTGCCTGACCGATCCGGATCCGCGAGGTGCGGGCCGCGATGTCGGTGCCCATCAGCACCGGGTTCGGGACCAGCTCGAAACCCTCGTGCCCGAAGTGGTGCTCCGTGTACCAGATCGAGTGGTAACCGGCCGCATCGGCGAGGGTGGCCACCTCGCGCATCTCGTCGAAGACGCCCGCGACGTCGTGCAACCGTCCCGGTGCTCCGACGTTGTGGAAGATGGAAAACCGCATCGCTACAACTCCTCCCTGGGTGGGTCACCACCGGTGATCGGGTCCTCGGCGGACATCGTCGCCCGCTCGCTGGACCGAACGTGGTCGCGCATGGCGAATTCCGCGCCGAAACCGTCCTTCTCGCGAACGAGCTCGAGGACGCGCCGGTGTTCGGACAACGAGTCGCCGAGCCGCCCCGGACGCGTCAGCGACGCCGAGACCAAGCGGTGGTAGGCCAGCTGGTTCATCAGCGTCTGGTAGTGGGCGCTGAGCCGGGTGCTGTCGGCTCCGGTGACGAGCAGACCGTGGAACTCGTGGACCAGCTCCGAGTAGTCGTCGGTGTCCCCCCGCGCGACGGCTCGCTCCGACTTCGCGATGTTCTCCTCGAGGTGGTCGAGCACGGGCACCGGCCCGCGGGCCGCCAGCAGGCGGGCGGCCATCCCCTCCAGGACCTCCTTGAGCTCGAACAGCTCCACGATCTCGCGACGGGTCGGGATCCGCACGAACGTCCCCACTCGCGGACGGATCTCCGCCAGCCCCTCGATCTGCAGCTGTTTGAGCGCTTCCCGCACCGGCGTGCGGCTGACCTCGTACTCAGCAGCCAGTGCCGTCTCGGACAACAGCTGCCCGGGCTGGTAGGCCCCGCTCACGATGGCGTACCGCAAGCCGTCCAGCACGCGGGCCTGAGCACCGTTCCCGCTCGACGGCACGGCGGTACCACTGACCGCTGTCTCTTGCATGCAAGCAACGTATCCCCTGTTCCGCGCCGGGTCAACCTCGTGCGGCGGCGAAAATTCCCGCATGTGCACATATTCTTGGGAATTCGCGGAAGCGGGGGCCTGCGTCGGCACGGCCGCTCCTCCGGAATCGCGCACGCGAATAGACGTCTGTTGCATGCATGTGCTTCTGAAGGGCGCGTCCGAGCACGCGGCACCCGCGGCTGCTGCGCCGCCTCATCGCGGCGGCTCGGCGCGGCCCGCACGAGGCCTCATTCGGTCGAGGCCGCAGTGGGGACGACCTCGGTGGCGCCGTCCGCACGCGCCTCCTCCGGGGCGGCGCAGGACCGGGGCGCGGCCTCGCCCTCCGGCGCGGGAGCCGCGGGCGCACCCACCTCCGCCGCCAGGTCCTTCGCGAGCGAGACCGCCACTCCCAGCACGACGAGCAGGAACGGGGCCGAACTGACGATCACCATCTGCTGCAGCGACTCCAACCCGCCTGCGACGAGGAGCGAGCTCGCCGCCGCTCCGGTCACCACGCCCCACAGGGCCAGGATCCGCGCCGGCGGGTGCTGCGTCCCACGGCTGGTCAGCATTCCGAGGACGAACGTGTTCGCGTCCGCACCCGAGACGAAGAACAGCGCGACGAGGAGGATCGTCAGCGTCGAGGTGATCGGGGACAGCGGCAACGTCTGCAGCGTCGCGAAGAAGGCCGAGTTCGCGTCGGCGGCGGCCGCCGCCGCGATCCGGGTGCTCCCGGCCAGGTCGCTGTGGATCGCGGTACCTCCGAAGACCGCGAACCACGCCGAGAACACGAGGCTGGGCACGAGCAGCACCCCCAGGACGAACTCGCGGACCGTGCGCCCGCGGGAGATCCGGGCGAGGAAAACGCCGACGAAGGCGGCCCAGGACAGCCACCAGGCGAGCATGAAGTAGGTCCAGGACTGCATGAATCCCAGGTCCCCGCTGGCGGGGGTGATCAGACTGGTCGGCACCAGCTCGCCGAGGTAGCGCCCGGTGGACTGCACGTAGAGGTTGACCAGGTAGACCGTCGGCCCGGCGACGAGGACGAACACGAACAGCAGGGCACCCAGGCTCATGCTCGTCTGCGACAGGTAGCGGATTCCGCGGGCCACGCCCGTCAGCGCGGACGCGGTGAACAGCAGGGTGATGACCGCGATGATCGCGAACTGCACGAGCACGGATCCGGGGACCCCGAACAGCGCGGTGAAGCCGCCGTTGATCTGCATCGCACCGAGACCGAGCGAGGTGGTCGTGCCGAACAGCGTCGCGAGAACGGCGAACACGTCGATGGCCACACCGGCGGCGCCGTCGGCGCGATGCCCGAGCAGCGGCCGGAACAACGCGCTGACCAGGCCGGGACGGCCACGGCGGAACATCGACCAGGCCATCGCCAGCCCGACGACGGCGAAGATGCCCCAGGCGTGCAGGCCCCAGTCGAAGAACGAGAACTGCAGCGCCCGCACCGCCGCGTCCGGGGTCATCGGTTCGGCCAGTCCGTGCGGGGGTTCGGCGAGATGCGCGATCGGCTCGGCGACCCCGTAGGAGATCAGCCCGATCCCCATCACGGCCGAGAGGATCATCGCGTACCAGCTGAACCGGCGGAACGCCGGACGTTCGTCGTCCCGTCCGAGGCGCAGCCGGCCGTACCGGCTGCACGCCAGGAAGAGGAGGAAGGCCAGGAACCCCAGCGACACCAGCAGGTAGGCCCAGCCGAACCCGCTGGTGATGCCGCCGAGAGCGGCGGAGCCGACGCGGGACAGCGTGTCGCCGGCCGCAACACCCCAGACGACGATGGCCAGGGCCAGGGCCAGCGAGAGGTACAGGACGGAGCCGGGACTCCGGCGCTCCGGCAACGCGGGAGGGGTGTCAGACATCGTTGTCTCCGTGAGCCGACGGGAGGGGCGGCGCGGTGCGCCGTACCCGCAAGGGCGAGCGGGTGATTGCGATGCGCGACACTGTTGCATGCAAGAATACCGCGGTCAATGCCGAATCGGGCGGCTCCTGTTGTCGTGAACCTCCGCCTGTTAACCGCGTGATCAGCGCCCAATCGTTACTTGCGGTCAACCGCGGGCGCAGTACTCGCCGGATTCGCAGAACGACATCGGCACATGTTGCATGCAAGCAAGAGCACGCATGGAGCCTCGCCGAGGGACCGATCCCGATCGCCGCGCCCGACGCGCTCGCACCCCCGGGGGCGATGCCCCGCGCCCCGCGGAACCGGTGCGCTCCTTCGGCGCCGCCCGCGGCGGCGCGCACCGGCACCACCTCCCGCTCGCGCAGCCGCCCGGTCCGCGCTGCTCTCCCCGCCCTGCCGCGGGAACACCGGGCCCTGCACCGATCGCGAGGCCGAAGAACACCGTTTTGGATGAAGCAACGCGTTGCGCATGGCGCGTGATATACCTACGATACATCTGTGGCGGGAATCACAGGTACTGCTCTCGGGGCGGGCGGCCACCAGCTGCCCGACCTGGTCACGCTCGAGCCCGGCTGCCACCACGTGGCCAGCCTCAGCGAGAAGGCGTACTACCTGCTCCGGGACCGGCTGATCACGCTGCGGATCCAGCCGGGGGCGACGATCGACGAGCGCGCCCTGCAGGAGGAGCTCGGCGTCGGCCGCACGCCGCTGCGCGAGGCGCTCCGCAAGCTCGCCGACGACCGGCTCGTGCAGGTCGTGGCTCGCCGGGGGACGTTCGCGACCCCGCTCGACCTCGGTGCGCTCAGCGCCATCAGCGAGGTGCGCGCGGAGCTCGAGTCCCACGCCGGTCACCTCGCGGCGAGGCGGGCCACCGACGACGACCGCGACGCCATCAAGGGGGTGCTGGAAGCGCTCGACGCGCGCACGATCAGCTCCAGCCCCCGGGACCTGCTCCAACTGGACCTGCTCATCCACCGCGTCGTGCACCGGGCGACGCACAACACGTACCTCATCGCAACGCTCGACGAGTACTACGTGCACAGCCTGCGGATGTGGTTCCTCGTGCTCGACCGCCTCGACCGGTTCGGGCACGCCCTGGACAGCCACCGCGACCTGCTCACCGCCGTCACCGAGGGCGACGCCGCGGCGGCGCAGCGGATCCTGCGCGACCACGTCACCGAATTCGAACAGGAGATACGGGCGGTGCTCTAGCACGGCCGACAGGCACGACAACCCGATTGGAGTCGCCATGAACACCCTCCCCGAGCGAGCCGAGGCAGTCGTCATCGGCGCGGGAATCGTGGGCAACTCAGTGGCCTACCACCTCGCGCAGGCCGGCTGGCGCAACATCGTGCTGCTGGACAAGGGACCTCTCCCCGACCCGGGAGGGTCGACGGGGCACGCGTCCAACTTCATCTTCCCCGTCGACCACTCCAAGGAGATCACCGCGATCACCGTGGACTCGATGCACCAGTACGAGAAGCTGGGCACGCTGACCACCTCGGGCGGCATCGAGCTCGCCCGCAACGAGGCGCGCGTCGAGGAGCTCAAGCGCCGCATGGCCTCGGCGAAGGCGTGGGGCATCGACGCCGAGCTCATCGGTCCCGAGAAGGTGTCCGAGCTCGTGCCCTTCCTCAACGCGGACCTCGTCAAGCTCGGTTTCTGGAGCCCCTCGGCGGCGGTGGTCGACCCGCTGCAGACCGGGTCGCTCATGCGGGAGCAGGCCCAGGCGCTCGGAGCGCTGACCGTCTCGGCCAACACCGAGGTCACCGGCATCGACAGGCAGGACGGCAGGGTCTCGAAGGTCCGCACCGACCGCGGCGACGTCGAAACCGGTGCGGTCGTCGTCGCGTGCGGGGTGTGGAGCCCGCGCATCGCCAGGATGGCCGGCGCCCGCATCCCGCTCGTCCCGGCCGTGCACCAGCTGATCGACGTCGGTCCCATCCCGGAGCTCGCCGAAACCGGTTCGGAGATCGGCTACCCGATCGTGCGCGACATGGACCCGCTCATGTACGAGCGGCAGAGCGGTGCCGACCTCGAGATCGGCTCCTACGCGCACCGGGCGATCCTGCACGATCCCGACGACATCCCCTCCTACGAGGCCGCGCAGCTCTCGCCCACCCAGCTGCCGTTCACCCAGGAGGACTTCGACCCGCAGATGGAGGACGCCCTCGCGATGTTCCCCGGGATCCTGAACGCCCCCGGGGCGGGGATCCGGCACTCCATCAACGGTCTGCTGTCGATGACCCCCGACGGCGGCCCGGTCCTCGGTGAGACCCCCGAGGTGAAGGGCCTGTGGTCGGCGGCCTCCGTGTGGATCAAGGAGGGCCCCGGCGTCGGCAGGCTGCTCGCCGAGTGGATGACCCGCGGCAGCACCGAGATCGACCTGCACAGCGCCGACATCGCCCGCTTCTACCCGAACCAGCGCACCGGGACGCACGTGCGGGAGCGGGCCAAGGAGGGGTTCAACAAGATCTACGGGATCGTGCACCCCAACGAGCAGTGGGAGTCCAACCGCGGGCAGCGTCTCTCCCCGTTCCACTCCCGCGAAGTCGAGCTCTCGGCCGAGTTCTTCGAGGTCGGCGGTTGGGAGCGGCCGCACTGGTACGAGTCGAACCGCCCGCTGCTCGAGGAGTACGCCGACCGCATCAGCGACCGCCCGCACGAGTGGGACGCGCGCTGGTGGTCGCCGATCATCAACGCCGAGCACCTCGCCATGCGCGATCGCGCGGCCATGATCGACCTGACCGCGTTCGCGCAGTTCGACGTCTCCGGGCCGGGCTCCCTCGACTACCTGCAGCGGATGGCGATGGCCCAGGTGGACAAGGACGTCGGCAAGATCATCTACACGCCGATCCTGGACCACACCGGCGGTTTCCGCAGCGATCTGACGATCGTCCGGCTGGGAGCGGAGCACTTCCGCATCATCGCCGGCGGGGCCGACGGCGCGCGCGACAAGAAGTGGTTCACCGACCACCTCCCCGCGGACGGGTCGGTCGCGCTCACCGACATGAGCTCGGCGGTGTGCACCATCGGTCTCTGGGGACCGCGCGCTCGCGACGTGCTGTCCTCCGTCGCCGAGGACGACGTCTCGGCCGGGGCGTTCCCCTTCGGCACGGCGCAGCAGATCGATGTGGACGGGGTGCCCACCCTCGCCCTGAAGATCTCCTACGTCGGAGACCTCGGGTGGGAGCTGCACGCCCCGTTCGAGCAGGGGCTGAAGTTGTGGGACGTGCTGTTCGAGGCCGGCCGGGAGCACGGCGTCGTGCCCGCGGGGATCGGCGTGTACGGCACGACGGGCCGGTTGGAGAAGGGCTACCGGCTCATGGGCGCCGAGCTCGAGAGCGAGTACGACCCCGTGGAGGCGGGGCTGGCCCTGCCCAAGGTGAAATCGCCCGACTTCATCGGCAAGGAGCCCTACCTCAGGGCCAGGGAGGAGGGCCCCGGGGCCACGTTGTGCACGCTGAAGATGGACAACCACACCGACTCCGCCGGAGTGCGCCGGTACCCGCAGGCGCACTCGCCGGTCCTGACCCCCGGCGGCGACCGGATCGTCGACAGCAGGGGCCGCGGGAGCTACGTCACCAGCGCCGGATCGGCCCCCTCGCTCGGCGAGTACCTGCTCATGAGCTACCTGCCCGCCCCGTACGCGGTGGAGGGCACCGAGCTGCTCGTCGAGTACATGGCGGAGCGCTACCCGGTCACGGTCGCGCGAGCCGGGCGCACCCCGCTGTTCGACCCCGACGACGAGCGGATGAAGTCCTGACGGAGGAACGACCATGAAGATACTCGTCTGCATCAAGCGGGTACCCGCACCCGGCGGGAAGCTGTCGCTGACCGAGGACGGCCTGGACATCGACACCCGCCACCTCGGGTTCACCATCGGTCCCCACGAGGAGTGCGCCGTCGAGGAGGCCGTCCGGCTCGCCGCCGAGCACGGCGGCCAGGTCACCGTCCTCAGCGCGGGTCCGCCCGAGGTGGCGGAGCAACTGCGGTACGCGCTGTCCATGGGAGCCAACGCCGCCGTGCTCGT
The DNA here is from genome assembly GCF_054491345.1 of Salinifilum ghardaiensis. Lineage (NCBI taxonomy): Bacteria > Bacillati > Actinomycetota > Actinomycetes > Pseudonocardiales > Pseudonocardiaceae > Salinifilum > Salinifilum ghardaiensis. The sequence goes on from NZ_CM137101.1 coordinate 3,134,808, forward strand.
CGAGCAGGCCTCGCAGGAGCCGCAGGCCACGGCGACGGCGCTGGCGGAGGCGATCGGAACCTTGGAGTCCGAGAACGGGGCCTTCGACCTCGTCCTCTTCGGCAACGAGTCGGCCGACGCGAGCAACTACCAGGTCGGCATCCGGGTCGCGTGCGCGCTCGGACGCCCCGTGGTCGGCGGCATCAAGGGAATCGAGGTCGCCGACGAGGGCGCGCACGTGCTCCTGCGCCGGGAGAGCGCCGACGGCTACGAGATCTACCAGGCACCGCTGCCGGCGATCGCAGCCGTCAAGGAGGGCCTCAACCTCCCGCGCTACCCCAGCGTTCAGGGCCGGCTCCGGGCGAAGAAGGCACCGCTGCGCACCCTGCAGCCGGAGGTTCCGCAGGGCGGGCTGCGCACGGTGCAGCTGCGCCACCCCCCGGAGAAGGAGCAGGAGACCGTCGTGCTCGGGCACGGGTCCGACGCCGCCGACTCCGTCGTGGACCTCCTCGCCCAGAAAGGAATGGTGTGAGCCATGCTGCTCGTCATCCTCGAAGAGGAAGCCGGATCCGTTTCCGGAGCTTCCCGCGAGACGCTCACCCTCGCCCGCGAACTGGCGGGGAAGCTGGACGTCCCCCTGCACGCGGCCACGTTCGGCGCGGGCGAGTTCACGAGCACGCTGTCCGCGCACGGGGCCACCGCGTTGCACCAGATCGACGGGCCGTTCGCGGACGACTGCTCACCCGAGTGCCGGGGTGCCGCGCTCGCGGAACTCATCGGCCGCACCGGAGCCACCGGTGTTCTCGCCGCCGCGAGCGACTGGGGCAACGAAATCGCGGCCCACGCGGCCGCGCGCACGGGCGAGGCGTTCGCCAGCAACTGCGTCGCGGTGGACGCGGGTCCGGTGTGGAGCCTGACCCGGTCCCGCGGCGGCGGCATGCTGCTCGAGGACGCCGAGCTGTCCGGGGCGGTGAAGTTCGCCAGCCTCGCACCCGGTGCGGTCGAAGCGACCGAGGTGAGCGCGCCCGCGGACGTGACCGTGGAGACGTTCGTCCCCGAAGGCCTCGACGGGATCGTCCACAGCAGACTCGTCGACCGCACGTCCCGCGGCTCCGGTGTTTCGCTGGCCACGGCCCGCGTGATCGTCTCCGGCGGGCGCGGTGTCGGCAGCGCCGAGGGCTTCGCGGACCTGGAGGAGCTGGCCGGGCTGCTCGGCGGTGCCGTGGGCTGCTCCCGGGTGGCCACGAACGCCGGGTGGCGGCCGCACAGCGACCAGGTCGGGCTGACGGGCACGAAGATCTCCGCCGACCTCTACATCGCGTGCGGCATCAGCGGCGCGAGCCAGCACTGGGTGGGTTGCATGGGTGCCAAGACCATCCTCGCGATCAACACCGACCCCGAAGCGCCGCTGGTCGCCCGCGCGGACTACGCGGTCATCGGGGACGTGCACGATGTCCTGCCCGCGGTGCTCGAACAGGTGCGGGAGCGGCAGCAGGACCAGGCAGCCGCGCAAACCCCCCACCCCCGGGAGGAGTCCCCCGTCGGGGGCGGCGACTCGGTCGTCGAGGCGCAGGGATCGGCGAACGCGGGTTCACCGACCTGATCGCCGGCACGCCCTCGACCGAACCGAGGATTCGGCGTCCGGATTCGGCAGATCCCGCACTCGCGGAGCGGGCGGCGGGGTCTGCCCCCGGCGGCGGGCGCGCACCCGGTGCGTGCCGGCAGCGCCGAACGGGCCGCACTGAGTCGTCGTTGACGCGCAGGACGCGGTGTTCGATGACGTCGACGTAGGCCACCGTCCGGTCTCGGGGGCCGCTACGTGCTCGGACGTGGTGGTTCTCGATCCTTTCAACGGAGTCCTTTCACCGGGAAGCAGGAGCGGAGGCGGCGGTGAGCACCGACCGCGGGAAGGCGGGAGTGTCCGGGTGCGGTGTTTCAGGTGAGTCCGATCCACACGCCCTTGGTCTCGGTGTAGGCTTCGAGGGCTTGCGGGCCCATCTCGCGGCCCCACCCGCTCTGCTTGAACCCTCCCCACGGGGCGGCGGCGTCGAGCAGCGGCACGTGTTCACGAACACCGAACCCGCGCGGATGTCCGCCGCCAGGCGGTGGGCCGTCGCGAGGTCCTGCGTCCACACCGAGGCGGCGAGCCCGTAATCGGTGTCGTTGGCGAGATCGGCCAGTTCGGCCGGATCGTCGTAGGGGAGGACCGCCAGCACCGGACCGAACACCTCCTCGCGGGCGACCTCCGCGTCCTGGCCCAGTCCGGCGAACACCGTCGGCGGGTAGAAGAAACCTCCCCCGAACTCCCCCTCCGGCATCGTTCCGCCCGTCAGCGGTACCGCTCCGTCCGCTCGAGCGCGGTCGACGCGGTCGGCCACCTGGCGCAGGTGCTCCTGCGAAACCAGCGGCCCGAGCTGGGTCCGCTCGTCCAAGCCGGGGCCGATCTCGAGCGCTGCGGCGGCGCTCGCGATCTTGTCGGCGAATTCGTCGTGTCGCCGCCGGTCGACGTAGAAGCGGGTGTAGGCGGCGCAGACCTGACCCGAGTTGAGCAGAGCCCCCTGCAGGTTGCCCGCCACCGCGCGGTCGACGTCGGCGTCGGCGGCGATCACCGAGGGGGCCTTGCCGCCCAGTTCGAGGGTCACGCGCTTGAGGTCGTCGGCCGAGGTGCGCACGATCTGCTTGCCGACCTCGGTGGAGCCGGTGAACGACACCTTGGCCACGCCGGGGTGCCGCACCAGTGCCCGGCCGGCTTCCTCCCCACCCGTGAGCAGGTTGAGGACCCCGGCGGGGACTCCGGCCTGCCGGCACAGCTCCACCAGGCGGATCGTGGTCAGCGGCGTGTGCTCGGCCGGTTTCACGATGGCGGTGTTCCCGCACGCCAGGGCGGGCGCGATCTTCCACGCGGCGATCATGAGCGGGAAGTTCCACGGGGTGATCAGGGCGCACGCCCCGAGCGGTTCGCGCCGCGTGTAGTGCAGGGTGTCGGGCACCGAGACCGGAGTCGTGCTGCCCTCGATCTTCGTGCACCACCCGGCGAAGTACCGGAAGTGCTCGGCCGCCATCGGCACGCTCACCGTCGAGGACACGCCGAGCGGTTGCCCTTGATCCCGCGTTTCCAGCCGTGCCAGCTCGTCGGCGTGCTCGTCGACGAGCTCGCCCACCCGCCACAGCACCCGCGCCCGCTGGGCCGCCGGCATCCCCCGCCACGCACCGTCCTCGAAAGCCTTGCGCGCCGCTGCCACGGCGAGGTCCACATCGGTTTCCGCGGCTTCGGCGACCACCCCCAGCACCTCGCCGCTGGCCGGATCGACCGTCTTGCGCTCACCCCCGCCGGCTGCCGGCTCCCACTGGCCCCCGACGAACAGCTGCCCTCGAGTCTCCACGCTCCGCTCCCTCCCGCACCAGTCCGTGCTGCTCAAGGATCCGCGCACGACGAGCTCCCGTCTTGCGCAGAGGCGTCCGCTCGTTGTGCGCACGTGCACGCAGTTCGGGGTGACGGCCGCCGGACAGCACCCTTGCACAAGCGATCCGCATCACGGATCGTGTGCACGATCCCGCGGAGTGCACTCCCCCGAGACCAACGGAGGTGCGTTGTGATCGGTGCCGGACAGACCAGTCCCGCCAGCGACGTCACGACCTCGGTCGCCACGGACTTCAGCGCCTTCCGCGAGGCCGTGTCGGCTTCGTTCGTACCGCTGCAGGTCACCACCGGCAGCACCGAGTCGTTCCGCGGTCGCTTGCGCTCCCGCGACATCGACAGCCTGCACGTCTCGGAAGTCGCAGCCACGCCGCACGTGGTCGAACGCACCCCGGAGCTCATCGCCCGGTCGGACCGGCACTACTACAAGCTCAGCCTGCTGCTGTCCGGAAGCGGCCTGCTCGTCCAGGACGACCGCGAGGCGCGGTTGCAACCGGGAGATATCGCCATCTACGACACCCAACGGCCCTACTCGCTGGTCTTCGGCGAGGACTTCCGCACGCTGGTCCTCATGTTCGGCAAGAACCTCGTCGACATCCCGCCGGGGAGGCTCAGCCAGCTGACGGCCGTGCGCATGTCCGGCGAGAACGGCGTCGGCAGCATGATCGCGCCGTTCCTGGCCCGGCTGGTCGACAACCTCGAGGAGCTCGACGGTGGCACCGGAGCGCGGATCGCGCACCACACGCTGGGCCTGATCACCACACTGTACGCGCGCGAGCTCGATCCCGGGCACGCCGCGGAGCACCCCCGCCACGGGCTGATGCGCCGGGTCCGCGCCTACATCGACGCCCACCTGGCCTCACCCGACCTCGGTCCGGCCCGGATCGCCGCGGCCCACTACGTCTCGACCCGGCACCTGCACGACGTCTTCAAGGAGCACGGCACGACCGTGGCCGGCTGGATCCGGGAGCGCAGGCTCCACCGCTGCCGGCGAGAGCTGTGCGATCCCGTGCACGCCGACCGACCGGTCGCCGCGATCGCGGCCAGGTGGGGGTTCCCCGATGCCGCGCACTTCAGCCGCGTGTTCAAGGCCGAGTTCGGACATCCACCGAGCCAGGCGCGCGCACGTGCCGGCGAGCCCTGACGCCCCGACGATCCCGGCGGTTCAAGCGAGGTTGAACCGCTGCAGGTCTTCGCCCACCACCGCGGGTCCGTCGTAGCCCTGCTGGGCCCACTCGCCCCACTCGTCCACGTCGAGCTCGGTCGAGCCGACCTCCGCGATGTGCGAGAGGACGAGCTTCCCCGCGCCGGCCCGCTGCGCCACTGCTCCGACCTCTTCGACCCGGACGTGGGACTGCAGCATGTGCTCGAGTTCCGCTCGCGACACGCTCCGGTCGTGGATGCCGATGGCCTCGTGCAACTTCCGCGTCATGGCGGCCGTTCCCGGCGCGGGATCCTCCGGACTGACCGCAGGCGCTGCACCACCACCGAACTTCGGGGGCAACTCGCCGGCCGGCCCGGGGCCGTGGACCGTGATCGGCCCGGAAAGCGTGTCCCCCGAGGTGTTCGGAACGTGCCCGCCCCCCAGGAAGAAGTTGTAGTAATCGCTGACGTGGTCAGCGTGCAGATGGGTGAGGAAGATCGAGCTCAGCGATCGCAGCGACAGGCCGGCCCTGGCGAACTGGCTCGTGGCTGATCGCCCGCAGTCGACGAGGTAGGTCGCGCCGTCCACGACGAGGGCCGAGGAGATCCCCGCCCGGTCCTGTTCGATCGGCGGACCCGCCTGCGTGCCCAGCAGCACGAGCTCCAGCTCCGAGCGCGCGCCCTGCACGCCGGCATCGGAAACGGCACTCGTGCTCGCCGGCTCCGCCGGCCCGCCGCCCGGCGAGCACGCAGAGAGCCCAGCCGTCACGGCGATCCCTCCCGCGCCGCCCAGCACCGCACGCCGGCTGAGCGCCGCCGACACAGGACCGGAAGGCGCGTTCCCGGAATCAGCGGGTACAGCGCACGGCACGCACATCTCTACCTCCTGTCCGTTCTGGGAACCCGGGTCCGCGGTCGGCGCGCAGCTGGCTCGGGCACCGGAGCGCGGAGGCCATCGTGCCCGGTTCCAGTCGAACTCCGGGCTCTTCGTGCACTGCCGGCACAGGTTCGCGCGCTCACGGACAAGCCCCCGGTGCCTTTCGGACTCGATACTCACCGGCACCACGCGAACCCTCCCGCTCCGGAGAAGCACGATGCGCCCTGCGGACCAGCAGTACTCCCGGGACGGTGGCACGGACCTGGCCAGGAACGTGCTCGGTGTTCCCGGCATCGTCTCCCTCGTGCTCGCCGCGGTAGCACTCCTGACCGGAACGGTCGTGATCGCGGGAATCGGCATCGCGGTCGGTAATGGCGGGATGCCGGCGGCGTTCATCGCCGCGACCGCGGTGCTGCTGCTGTTCGCGGTCGGCTACGCCCAGATGTCGAAGAGGATGCCCAACGCGGGAGGGTTCTACGCCTTCGTGGTCGAGGGACTCGGCAGGCCACCAGGACTTGTGACCGGTTTCGTCGCGATGCTCGGGTACAACTGCTTCGTCGCGGGCGCGATCGGCACCAGCGGATTCTTCACCACCACTGCGGCCAACGAGGTCTTCGGTGGCGGACCTGCCCTGGATCGTGTGGAGCCTCGTCTCCGTCGTCATCGCGTTCGCCCCGAGCAGACGCGGAATCGGGTTCAGCGCGACCGTGCTCGGCGTGCGCCTCGTGAATGCCTGGCAGGCCCGGAAAAGGGTCTGGCCGACACCGATGAGCACACCAGCTACGAGATCCGTCCGGGCATCGACCTGTTCGCGTGGCGGGAGAAGGTCGTCCCGTGCGCCTCGGTGACCGTCGCGGACCACCACCATCCCCACAGGATGCGTTCCCACGGCGCGCTGTTCGGCCTCGACGAGACCGGGACGCTCCCGGTGCAGTTCACCTTCGGAGCGTACGGGCGCCTGCTCAGCAACACGGTGCACCCGCACGACGTCGACCCGGCTCACTAGCACGATCCCCCGCCCCGCGACGAACGGAGCACAGCCGTGCACGCCGACCTGCTCATCACCAACGCCGTTGTGCACACGGCGGATGGTTCGCTGCCCTGGGCGAGCGACATCGCCGTGGCCGACGGCAGGATCCTCGCCGTCGGAACGCGCTCGGACGTCGACGACTACCGCGGACGGCGCACAGCGGTGCGCGACATGCGCGGTGCGTTCGTGATGCCCGGCATCGTCGACGTGCACAACCACCACTCCCTCGCGGGCAGGTCCGAGCTGTTCGAGCTGCGGCTGCCCGAGGGCGCGAGCGTCACGGACCTCCTCCGGGCCGTGCGATCCCACGCCGCGGGGCTCGACGAGCACGAGTGGATCGTCGGCGGCAGCTGGGCCTCGACGCTCCTCGAGCAGCTGTGCCACACCTCGGCGCGGCGCGCCCTCGACGAGGCCGCGGGCGGGCGGCCGGTGATGCTCGCGGACGACAGCAAGCACAACCGGTGGGTCAGCACCGCTGCCCTCGAACTCGCCGGTATCACCGCCACGACCAGCGACCCGGAGCACGGCCGGATCGTGCGCGATCCCGTCACGGGCGAGCCCACCGGAGTCCTGCTGGAGGCGGCGGGAACCGCGGTGGAGCGCGCGATGCGCGCCGGTGGGGGACTGAGTCCCGAACAGCACCGGCGGTCCTGCGCCGCGGGCATCGCCACGCTCCACCGCTGCGGTGTGACCGCGTTCCAGGACGCGGGGGTGTCAGTGGACATCATGCGCGCCCTGGCCGAACTGGACCGCGCGGGCCGGCTGTCGGCGTGGGTGGTCAGCTCGATGCTGGCGAACGACCCGATCTTCGGTTTCGACCCGATCGGTGCGGAACTGCTCGACCGGGCCGAGCAGTTCCGCACCGAGCACCACCGTCCCGACTTCGTCAAGGTCTTCCTCGACGGGGTACCGCCGACCCGCACGGCGGCGTTCCTCGAGCCGTACCTCCCCGACGACGTGCACGGCTGCTGCTTCCGCGGGAGCACGACCGTTCCCGTCGACGAGCTCGCCCCCGTCCTGCTGGACGCTGCACGCCGGGGCCTGTCCGCGAAGGTGCACTGCACGGGCGATGCCGCGGTGCGCGCGGTGCTCGACGCCGCCGAGCAGGTGCGCGCGCACGGCCGCACCGAGCCGGTGATCCAGGTCGCGCACGGCCAGTTCGTCCACCCTTCCGACCTCCCGCGCTTCGCCGAGCTCGGCGTCGCGGCGGACATCTCCCCGTTCCTCTGGACCCCGGGCGTCATCCCCTCCGCGATCGCCGAGGTGCTCCCCGCCGAGCGGGCGGGCCGGATGCAGCCGAACCGCACGCTGGTCGACTCGGGAGCGCTGGTCGCCGGTGGAACCGACTGGCCGGTCAGCCCCTCCCCGAACGCGTGGGAAGGCATCCAGGGGCTCGTCACGCGCCGCGATCCGACCGGGCAGCACCCGGGCGCCCTCTGGCCGGAGCAGGCGCTCACCCTCGCCGAGGCCATCGCCGTGTTCACCATCAACGGGGCGCGCGCGATGGGCCTGGGCGCCGTGACCGGCTCACTGGTTCCCGGGAAGTCCGCCGACTTCGTCGTCCTCGACCGCAACCCCTTCGCGGTCGCCACCGACTCCCTGATCGACACCACCGTGCTGGAGACGTGGTTCGCGGGAGACCGGGTGCACCGGCGCTGCTGACCTCAGCACCCCCGCCACCGCGGGGCCCGCTTCTCGGCGAACGCGCGCGGCCCCTCGGCCGCGTCCCGCGAGGTGAGCACCGCTGCGTAGGCCGGCAGCTCGCCGCTGCGCATCAGGCGGAAACCCGCTTCGACGTCGGTGGTGGCGGTGGCCCGCGTGATCTCCTTGACGGCCGCCGTCGCCAGCGGCGCTCCGGAAGCGATCTGCTCGGCCAGCTCGTGCGCCCGCTGCAGCAGTTCAGACCCCGGGACGACGCGGTTGACCAGTCCCCAGTGGTGCGCTTCCGCGGCCGCCATCCCGCGCCCGGTCAGCAGCATCTCGTTGGCCACGGCTCGCGGCAGGACTTTCGGCAGCCGCAGCACCCCGCCGGAGTCGGCCACCACGCCGATCGTGACCTCCGGCAACGCGAACTCGGCGTGGTCGGCCGCGACGATCAGGTCGGCTGCCAGCGCCAGCTCGAAACCACCGCCCACCGCCGTCCCGTTGACCGCCGCGATCACCGGTTTGTCCAGGTCGAACAGTTCGGTCAACCCGGCGAACCCGCCCGGCCCGTGGTCGGCGTCGATCGCCTCGCCCTCCGCGGCTGCCTTGAGGTCCCACCCCGCGGAGAAGAACCGCGTGCCCTCGCCCGTGAGAACCGCGACCCGCAGCTCCTCGTCGCGCCGGAACCGGTCGAACGCCTCGTACAGGGCGTTGCTCGTGGTCACGTCGATCGCGTTCGCCTTCGGTCGGTCGAGGGTGATCGTGAGCACCCCGCCGGTGGCCTCGAGTCGTACCGCTTCAGCCATCGTCCTTCTCCGCATCGTCGTCATCGCGCCGGATGAGCACGTCCGCCGCGACCGCACCGCGGCCGCGGGGCAGCGCCAGCAGCGGGTTCACGTCCAGCTCCACCAGGTCGGGGCTGTCGCGGCAGTACTGCGCGATCGCGGTGATCGCGTCGACGACGGCCGGCACGTCGGCCGCCGGTCCGCGGAACCCGGCCAGCAGCGGCCAGATCCGCAGTCCGCGCAGTGCCGCTTCGACTTCCGCGCGCCCGGTGGGCAGCAGCAGCGTGACCGCGTCGCGGATCAGCTCCACCAGCATTCCGCCGGCACCGATCGTCAGCGCCGCGCCGAACCGGTGATCCCGCCGCACGCCGACGATCAGCTCCGCGACCGCGCCGTCGACCACCCGCTCCACGAGGAACTCGTCGGCGAGGCCCGACATGGCAGCCACGGCCCGTTCGACCTCCCCGCGGTCGGAGAGGCCCACCCGGACCCCGCCGACATCGCTCTTGTGCACCAGGTCGGCCGCGCTGGCCTTCACCACGACGGGAAAGCCCAATCCCGCCGCTGCCGTCGCGGCCTGGTCCGGCCGGACGAGCTGACCTCCGGGCACCTCCAGGCCGTGCTCGGCCAGCACGCTCTTGCCCGTGTGCTCGTCCACGGTGGACGCAGTGCCGCCGGGGAGGACGTTCGCGCGTCCGTCCAGCGCTGTGTTGGACTGCGCCGAGTCCTGGGCCGCACCGATGTCCGCGGCCGCGCGCACCGCCGCCAAGCAGTCCTGCAGGCCGTGCATCGGTGCGATCCCGCCGTGCACCAGGGTTTCGCAGATCGGCTCCGGGAGGTTTTCGGGGAGGTTGCTGACCACGCACGACACCGCGGAGGTCTTCCGCCGCGCCGCCAGGAAGGCTTCCGCGGTGGTCGACCAGTGCGCGGGATCGCAGCGATCACCGCGCGGGACGTCGAGCACCAGCAGGTGGCAGTCCATCCCCGCGCCGAGGAACTCCGCGAAGCAGTCCGTCTGCGCCTGCAGGTCGCCCCAGACGTAGGTGTGGTAGTCGAGCGGGTTGGCCACCGCCACCCGCTCCCCGAGCACGTCCTGCAGCCGCTGCGCGGTCGGGGTCGGGAACTCCGGCGCGGTCAGCCCCCAGCGCTCGGCGAGGTCGGCCACGAGCGAGGCCTCACCGCCGGAACAGCTCGCCGAGGCGATGCGACGCCCCGGAAGGGCCCCGTGCACGTGCAGGAACTTGAGGGTCTCCAAGAACGCGGGCACCTCGTGGACACGGGCCATGCCGAAACGGCGGAACAGCGCGTCGCACAGCTCGTCGTCACCGGCCAGCGAGCTCGTGTGGCTGAGGTTGAGCTGCGCACCGAGCTCGGAGGCCCCCGACTTGAGCACCGCGATCGGCACGCGCTGCCGCAGGGCCCGCAGCGCCGCCCGGGACAGTCCCGGCACGTCGTCGACGCCTTCCAGGTGCAGGCCGATCGCGGTGATGCGGGGGTCGTCGAGCATGCCCTCGACGAGCTCGGCCACACCGGCACCGGCCCCGTTGCCGACCGTGATCAGCTGGGCCAGCGGCAGACCGCGGTGCTGCATCGTCATGTTCTGGCCGATGTTGCCGCTCTGGGTGATGATCCCGACGCCCCGCTGCACGGGCCGGCCACCCTGCTGGTCCGGCCACAGCGCCACACCGTCCAGGTAGTTCAGCACGCCGATGCAGTTCGGGCCGATCAACGGCATCTCACCCGCCGCCGCGACGAGGGCCCGTTGCAGCTCGGCGCCGCGCGGTCCGTGCTCGGCGAAACCCGAGGCGTGGCAGACCACCCCGCCCGCGCCGCGCTCGGAGAGCTCACCGACCACCGGGGGCGCGTTCTCCCCGGGGACTGCCACCAGCGCCGCGTCGGGGCCGGCCGGGAGCTCGCCCACGCTCGAATAGCACGGCAGTCCCCCGATGCTGCTCCGGTGCTGGTTCACCGGCCAGATCTCGCCGGAGAAACCGACCTCCCGGCACTGCCGCACGGCCTCCGCGGCGGCGTCCCCGCCGATCATCGCGATGTGCCGGGGTGCCATCAGCCGGCGCCGGTCGTCACTCGTCGCCATCACCGGTCAGGCCCCCAGCGGACGCAGCAGCGAACGGGAGATGATGTGCCGTTGGATCTCGCTGGTGCCGTCCCAGATCCGCTCGACGCGCGCGTCGCGCCAGAAGCGCTCGATGGGCAGTTCGGCCATCAGCCCCATGCCGCCGAAGATCTGCACCGCCCGGTCGGTCAGGCGGGCCAGCGCCTCGGAGGCGAACAGCTTCGCCATCGCCGCGTCGCGGTCGGTCATCTCCCCGCGGTCGAGCTTCGCGGCCGCCTGCAGCGTGAGCAGGTCCGCGGCCTCGAGTTCCGTGGCCATGTCGGCCAGCTGGAACCCGACTCCCTGGAACCGGCCGACGGGCTGGCCGAACTGGGAGCGTTCGGCCGCCCAGTTCGTGGCCATGTCCAGCACGCGACGACCGCGGCCGACGCAGGTCGCCGCGACGCTGAGCCGGCTGGCTCCGAGCCACTCGCCCATCAGCTCAAAACCGCTGCCCTCGGCTCCCAGGCGCTGCGCAGCCGGGATGCGGCAGTCGGAGAACGACAGCTCGCACTGGTGGTACCCGCGGTGCGAGACGCAGTCCGACCCGCGCGTGACGGTCAGTCCCGGCGCGTCGAGGTCGACCAGGAAGGCCGTGATCGCGTTCCGCGGACCGCGCGGTCCCTCCTCCGTGCCGGTGACGGCGAACAGGATCACGAAGTCGGCCACGTCGGCGTGGCTGATGAAGTGCTTGGTGCCGTTGAGGACGTAGTCGTCCCCGTCGCGCAGCGCTCGGGTGGTCATGGACCGCACGTCGGATCCCGCTCCCGGCTCGGTCATGGCCAGGCAGTCGTGCCGCTCGCCCCGGATGGTCGACAACAGGTACCGCTCGCGCTGCTCGCCCTCGCAGGCCTGCAGGATGTTGCTCGGGCGGGCCACCAGCATCTGCAGTCCGAAGCTCGCCCGGCCCAGCTCGCGTTCCACCAGGACCGCGCTGACCGCGTCCAGCCCGCCGCCACCGAGCTCGGCCGGCATGTTGGCCGCGTAGAGACCGGCCTGCAGCGCCTTGCCGCGGATGTGCGCGGCGAGGCCGTCCGGCACCTCGTCCAGCCGTTCGACCTCGTCCTCGTGCGGCAGCAGCTCGGCCTCCACGAAGCCGCGGACGGTGTCGACGACCATGCGCTGCTCGTCGCTGAGCTCGTAGTCCACGTTCGCTCCTCGGTTCGCTCGGCGGTCAGCGGCGGATGCCCATCGGGCGGCCGATGACCTCGGGGCGGGGAAGCACCGCGTGCGCGCGCTGGATCGCGTCCAGGCGGTGCCGCAGGTGCTCGGGCATCTCGCACGACCTGCCCTGCTCGCTGTCGACGTGCACGAGCAACTGCTCGGCGGTGGCCAGCAGGTCGCCGGTCCCGCCGTGGCACATCTCGTGGAAGATGTGCACCCGCTTGACGTCGTGGTCGAGCACCCGCAGGTTCACCGCGAGCGGTTCCCCCTCGGCGACCTCGCGCTTGTTGTGGATGTGCGACTCCACTGTGTACAGCGAGCGCCCGCTCTCCCGGTACTGCTCGCCGATACCGATGTAGCGGAAGAAGGCGTCGCTGTTGTCGCCGAAGACGAGCAGGTAGCTCGACTCGCTCATGTGCCCGTTGTAATCGACCCACTCGGGGCGCACCGGGGTGCTGTGGAGCTGCAGCGGTGCGGGGACCTCCGCAGCACCGTCCCACTCGCGACTGCCGCTTCCCTCGTACGGCGTAACGACCCGGTCCACTGTCCTCCCACCCCATGTTATTTCACATCGTGCGTTCCATGTTCGCATCCTGCAACATAGGGCCGCCGACGACGCGAGTCAAGACCGCTCGTCCGAGCGGACTAGGCTGGGAACGATGAACGCAGACATCGCCCCCGGCTCCGATGACCAGGACCAGCACCGGTCCTCGTCGACCGGGCGGGTGCAGTCGCTCGACCGCGCCGTAGCGCTGCTCAACGCGGTGTCCGCCGCCCCGCACGGACTCTCGGCGGCCGAGCTGGCCGCTCGCTGCGAGCTCAACCGGGCGACGGCCTGGCGCCTGCTGGCCACGCTGGAGCACCACGGCATGGTCGACCGGGATCCGGCGACCAACCGCTACTCCGTCGGTTTCGCGGTCACCCGCATGGCCACGAACGCGAGCGTGACCGGTCTCGTGCGCCGGTCCCACGGGATCCTCGAACAGCTGTCCCGCGACACCGGCGAGACCGCCAACCTCGCCGTGGCGCAGCGGTTCGGCCTGACCTACGTGGACGAGGTCACGCCGCCGGTGGTGCTCAGCGCGCGCTGGCTGGGACGGCAGACCCCGATCCACGCGACCTCGGCGGGCAAGGCGTTCCTCGCGTGGCTGCCCGAGGAGGAGGTCGACTCGATCCTGGCCGCCCCCCTGCCCGAGTACACCGGGACGACCCGCACGGACGCGTCCGCGCTGCGCACCGAACTCGCCGAGATCCGCGAGCAGGGCTACAGCGCCAGCGTCGGCGAACTCGAACCGCACCTGTACGGCGTGTCCGCGCCCGTCTTCGACGCTTCCCGGCGCCCGTTCGCCATCGTCAGCGTGTGGGGGCCGAAGGACCGCGTCCCGGAGAGCAGGTTCGGCGAACTGGGCCTCCTGGCACGCCGAGCGGCTCAGCAGGTCGCCGCCACGCTGGAATAGCGCCGGGACCCGCGCACGTCGAGCTCTCTTCGCACCCCGCAGACACGCGGCCCCGCCCCGGAAGCCCGGGACGGGGCCGCGGAGACGGCGGCGATCGCGCCTCGCGCGCGGATCAGACGTAGTCCTTGTACTTGTCGAGGTACCGCACCGGTTCGCGCAGCGCGTCGCGGCGGAACGGGTCGCCCAGCTCGCGCGTGCACATGACCTCGAGGACGGTGGTCCTGCCCTCGCTCATCTGCTTGTCGACGGCCTTGCGCAGGGCCGGACCGACGTCGTCGAGCTTGTCGACCACGACGCCCTCGGCCCCCATGGCCCGCCCGATCGCGGCGAAGCTCTCGTTCTCCAGCTCCTCGGCCACGAACCGGCGGTCGTAGAAGTCCACCTGGTTCTTCTTCTCCGCGCCCCACTGGCGGTTGTGGAACACCACCGCCGTGACGGGGATGTCGTGGCGCACGCAGGTCATGATCTCGCCCATGCTCATCCCCCACGCGCCGTCCCCGGCGTAGGCGATCGCCGGCCGGTCCGGGGCCGCGGCCTTGGCGCCGATGATCGTCGGCAGCGCATAGCCGCAGTTGCCGAAGCTCATCGGTGCGAAGAAGCTGCGCGGCTTCTCGAACCGGAGGTAGCTGTTGGCCACCGAGTTGATGTTGCCGATGTCGGTGGAGACCATCACGTCCTCGGGCATGGCCCGCTCCAGCTCGCGCAGCACCTGCCGCGGGTGCAGCCAGTTGCCCGGCTCGCCCTCCTGCTCGGCGATCACGTCCAGGCTGTACTGATCGGTCTCGTGGGTCCACTCGTCCAGCTCGGCCTCCCAGGCGTCCTTCTCCGCCTGCATCGCATCGGCGCGCTGCTCGCGGGTGGCGTCGCAGGTCAACGACTTCCCGGACAGCCGCTCGGTCAACGCCTCGGCGGTGGCCCGGGCGTCACCGCAGATACCGACCGCGATCTTCTTGACCAGGCCGAGCATCTTGTGGTCGGCGTCGACCTGGATGATCTTGGCGTTGGTCGGCCAGTAGTCGAGACCGTGCTGCGGCAGGGTCCCGAAGGGACCGAGGCGAGTGCCCAGGGCGAGGACGACGTCCGCCCGGGAGAGCAACTTCATCGCGGCCTTCGAGCCCTGGTACCCCAGCGGGCCGCACCACTGCGGGTGGCTGGCGGGGAACGAGTCGTTGTGCAGGTAGCTGTTCACCACGGGGGCGCCGAGGCGCTCGGCGAGGGCCTCGCACTCCGCCACGCCGTCGGCCATCACGACGCCCCCGCCGGAGATGATCACGGGGAACTCGGCTTCGGCCAGCAGCTCCACCGCCTCCGACAGGGACTGCTCCCCGCCCGGACCGCGGTCGAGCCTGCGCGGCCGCGGGATCTCGGTGCTGATCTCGCCGTAGAAGTAGTCGCGCGGGATGTTGAGCTGCGTCGGCCCGATCTCGGAGAGCGCGCGCTCGAAGCATCGCCCGGTGTACTCGGCCATCCGGGCCGGGTTGTTCACGTGGCCCTGGTACTTCGTGAACTCCTGGAACATCGGCAGCTGGTTGGCCTCCTGGAAACCGCCCAGGCCGGTGCCCATGGTCCCCGCCTCGGGGGTCACGATGACGACGGGGCTGTGGGCCCAGTACGCCGCGGCCATCGCTGTGACGCAGTTGCTGATGCCGGGCCCGTTCTGCCCGATCACGACACCGTGGCGGCCGCTGACCCGGGCGTAGCCGTCCGCCATGTGGCCGGCGCCCTGCTCGTGCACCACCGGCACCAGGCGGATGCCGGCGGGGGCGAAGATGTCCATCGCGTCCATGAACGCCGACCCCATGATGCCGAAGATGTCGGTGACGCCGTTGGCGACCAGCGTCTCCACGAACGCCTCGGAGGGGGTCATCTCCTGCTGGCCGACCACGACCTCTCGGTTCGCCCCGGCAGTGCTGTCAGTCATCGGATTCCTCTCTCACCGGAAGCACGGAACAGATATCGAGTACGAATAATCGGTACGCACAGTTCCTGAAACTGGACTCAAAGGTAAGGCGCAGCCACACCCGAGTCAACGGATGTACCGAAGACCGGTACTTGGCATCCTGATTTCCGGTACCTGTAACCTGGCGGCACGATGGAACCAGTTCGTGAGATCGAGATCGCCGCCGAGCTCGGCGGCGAGACACCGGCGATGCGGCTGTTCGCGCTGCTGGAGCTGATCGCCGCCAAGGACGAGTTCGTCTCGCTGCAGGGACTCGTCGAGGAGACCGACGTGCCCAAGCCGACCCTGCACCGCATGCTGCAGCAGCTCGAGAGCGGCGGCCTGCTGGTCCGCCAGGCCGACGGTCGCCACTACGCCGCGGGAAGCCGCCTGCGCCGGCTGGCCCAGAACCTGCTGCTCAACTCCACCCAGCACGGCGCGCGGCACGCGGTGCTGCGCGAGCTGGTGGAGGAAATCGGCGAGAGCTGCAACATCACCGCCCTGACCGGCGACGAGGTCGTCTACCTCGACCGCGTCGAGACGCCCGAACCGCTGCGGTTCTACCTGCGCCCCGGCTCCCGCGTGCCGGTGCACGCCTCGGCCAGCGGCAAGGTGATCCTGTCCCAGCTGACCCCGGCGCAGCGGCGCAAACTCCTGGCCCACGCGCCGCTGAAGCAGTACACCCCGAAGACCGCGACCGATCTCGACGCCCTGGAGGACGAGCTCGAACGCGTCCGCGCGAACGGCTACGCCATCGACGACGAGGAGTTCCTGCCCGGCCTGGTCTGCGCAGCCGTCCTCGTCCCGGCAGGGACCGGTCGCTCCAACCTGTGCGTGGCCGTCCAGGCACCGATCATGCGCCTGGGCGTCGAGCAGGCACCGCAGCTGGTCCCCGCTCTGCAGCGCGCCGCCGAGGCGCTGGGACGCATCGAGTCGGAGGGCGCGTCCGCCTCCGCCGACTGACCCCGCGCAGCAGCGAAACCCCTGATCCCGAACGCCGGAGCGCGCGGGGCGCGCCGCTGCGGCGAATCGCCCGCGGCGGGGCCCGCCGATCCGCGCCGCGGCCCCGGCGAGCCCTCCCGCCGCAGGCGGGTGCTGGCCACGACCCGGGCGGGAGCGGGCCGCGGCCCCGGCGAGCAGACCGCGGTCCTGCTCCCCCACCAGCGCTGCAGGACTCTGGGTCGCTCACTTTCCCGGGAACTGGACCTCCGCCGCCGGGCCCGTCGTCCCTACTATGACCCGCGACACAACGCGCAGACCGGGTCCGGCACCACCGCGGCGGCCGCACGCATCCGCAGAACCCCGCAGGGGACTCCCGCCGACGCGACCCGCCCGCGGCCTCGCGTCGCGATGTCACCGCCGAACGCAGCCGACCGGTCCCGTGGCAGCGGGCGCCCTCCGCGCTGCTCGACGCCCCGTCATCCCGGTGCGACAGCCAGAAGGAGTTCCAGACGTGGAAGAACGAGCACAGCTTTCGAAAACGCTGAAACCGCAATGGGTTTGGGCCATCGCGTTGGGATCGGCGGTCGGATGGGGAAGCTTCGTCCTGCCGGCCGACTGGATCGCCACCGCCGGCCCCCTCGGCACCGTCCTGGGCCTGCTCATCGGCAGCGCGCTGATGATCGTGATCGCGGTGAGCTACGGGTTCCTGATCCGGAAGCTCCCCGTCTCCGGCGGTGAGTTCGCCTACACCTACCTGGGCCTCGGGCGCACCCACGCGTACGTGTGCGGGTGGTTCCTGGCGCTGGGCTACTTCTCCATCGTCGCGCTGAACGCCTCGGCCCTCGGGGTGCTCGCGAAGTTCACCGCGCCCTGGCTCGTCGAGTGGGGGCGCATGTACGAGGTCGCGGGCTGGGAGGTCCACTTCGGCGAGGTGCTGATCACCAGCCTGGCGCTCGTCGCCTTCGCCGTGCTCAACGTGCGCGGTTCCACCGTCTCGGGCCAGTTGCAGTTCGCCTTCGTGCTCGCCATGATCGCCGGGGCCGTGCTGGTGACCATCGGGGTTCTCGCGCATCCCGCCACCGCGCCGAGCAACCTCCTGCCCGCGTTCACCCCGGAGACCCCGCCGTGGTCGGCCGTGCTCGCGATCGTCGCGATCGCTCCGTGGGCCTACGTCGGTTTCGACAACGTCCCGCAAGCCGCCGAGGAGTTCAACTTCGCCCCGGGCAAGGCCTTCCGGCTGATCGTGCTCGCCCTGGTCTCGGCGGCGCTGTTCTACTCGATGATGGTCGTGGCCACCGCCGCGGCCGTGCCCTGGCAGAGCCTCCTCGCCGCAGAACCGACCTGGGGCACGGGAAGTGCCGTCGCCACCCTGTTCGGCGGCCTCGGCACCCTCGTCCTCGCCGCGGCTCTGTGCGCCGGGATCTTCACCGGACTCAACGGCTTCTACGTCGCCGCGAGCCGCCTGATGTTCTCCATGGGCAGGGCGCGCATCCTGCCGCGCCTCTTCGGCCGGGTGCACCCGAGGTTCGGCACGCCCGCGGCGGGCATCATCTTCGCGAGCCTGATCTGCCTGATCACCCCGTGGTTCGGCCGGGAGGCCCTGCTGTGGATCGTGGACATGTCCGCCATCGGAGTCGCGATCGCCTACACGTACACGTGCCTGGTCGCCTACCGGCTGTTCCGCTGGAGCACCGCTGGGACCGCCTCCCCCCGGGATCCCGTCACCCCGACGGTCGCACCGGTGAAGAAGTCCCTGAGCCTGCTCGGCGCCCTGTTCGGCGGCACCTTCATCGGGCTCCTCCTCGTCCCCGCCTCGCCCGCGGCGCTGAGCACGCCGTCCTGGATCGCCCTGCTCGCCTGGTCCGCCCTGGGCGCCGCCTTCTACTTCGTGCGGGCGCGGAGGATCCGCGAAATCCCGGCCCGGGACCTGGACTACCTGATCCTCGACATGCCCTACCCCGCGGAGGACGGGCCCGAGGTTCCGCAAGCGCGCACCGGCCGCGAGGAGGCGCGGCGACCGACGACGGGGGCCGCTGCCGCCGACGCGCACCCGTCGCCCCCGCAGACCTGACGGCGCTGCGCAGCGCGGGCCGGATGAGCGGAACCGGGCCGGCAGTCGCCGCTGTCGGCCCGGTTCCGCTGCGCCGTTCGGCCCGGGCCGAACGGCGCAGCGGAACCGGTCGAGCGCGAGGGCTCTGTCCGCACTCGCGCCGGAGCTGGTGCGGTCCCGCGGTGGGAGCACCAGCCCCGGCCTGGCCAACTGGAGCCCGGCCTGGTCAGCGGAGCGCCTGCACCGCGCTGACCAGGGCGAGAACCTCGATGTCCGCCGCGCTGCACCCGCGGGAGAGGTCGTTCAGCGGTGCCCGCAACCCCTGCAGGATCGGCCCCAGGGCCACTGCGCCGCCGAACCGTTCGGTGATCTTGTAGCCGATGTTCCCCGCACCCAGGTTCGGGAACACGAGGACGTTCGCGCGTCCCGCGACCTCCGATCCGGGCGCCTTGTGGGAGCTGACGGCCTCGACCACCGCGGCGTCGAACTGCAGCTCCCCGTCGACGCGGATCTCCGGGAGGCGCCGGCGCACCAGCTGCGTCGCGGAGCGGACCCTGCTGACCACCTCGTGCTCGGCACTGCCCAGCGTGCTGAACGAGAGCATGGCCACCAGCGGCTCCGCACCGGTGAGCGCCTCGTGCGTCGCCGACGCGGCGGTGGCGATGTCGGCGAGCTGCCGCTCGTCCGGATCCGGCAGGACCGCGCAGTCGGCGAAGGTCAGCGCGCGGCCGTCCGGCAGCACCATGAGGAAGGAACTGCTCAACGTGGTCACGTGCTCCTGCAGGCCGACCACGCGGAGGCCGGCGCGCAGCACGTCCGAGGTCGAGCGCGAAGCTCCTGCCACACCGCAGTCCACGATCCCGGCCTGCAGCGCCGCCGCGGTCAGCGCCACCGGGTCGGCCGCGGCCGAGCGGCGTTCCTCCGGGGACCGCCCGGCGAAGGCCGCGTCCAGCGCCCGCACCACGGCCGGATCCCGCGCGAGGTCATCCGGCTCGCAGACCACGCCCGCGGGCACCGCGCCTCCGGCGACCCGTTCGACCTCCTCCCCGCGCCCCACGAGGCGGGGAACCAGCAAGCCCTCCTCGTGCAGGTCGATCGCGGCTCGCACGGCGCGCGGATCCGCACCGTCGGCCAGGGCGACGCGCACGCCCCGCCCCGCCACCCGTTCGCGCCACCGCACCACGGGACCGGAGTCGACCGCTCCGGACCCGCTTGCCCCGTGCACCTGTTCGGACCTGATCGCGCCGCGCATCGCGGAACGCTCCCTCCTCGTCGAAGCGGACGTCCGACGGCAACCTCCCGCGGTGCGGCGCACCGGAGCACCGGCCTCCCCGCCGGGACCCGTCACCGAGCCCCGGCGTCCCGGTGGGGCTCGGTCGACCCCGCGGTCCCGGTCCGCCCGTCCCGAGTGGACTGCGGAGCACGTGCGAGCGCGGCAGGAGCGGCGGGTCGCCGGGCGCAGGAGAGCGCCGAGGGGAACACCGCCCCCCTGGGACGAGTCCGCGGCTGATCCGGCCGCGAGCACGACCCCGCCGCCGAGCACCGTCGCCTCGGCGGCGGGGATCGCAGTTCGTCGGTGGAGGTGCGCGTCGGAACGCACTGGACCTCGATGAGACCTCGGTTCGCGCACCGCGGGTAGGTCCAGACGGCATCCTCCATCCGGGACCAGGTGCTCAGCCCGTCCTCTTCGAACTCCCGTCGAGGAGTTCACCGGCGACGTCCCCCAGCACCCGCAGGCCTTCGTCGATCCGGCGCAGCGGAACAGCGGGGAAACCGATGCGGAAGTGGTTGCGCCCGCGTTCGGGGTCCATGAAGAAGATGTCCCCCGGCTCGACGAGAACCCCGCGCTGCTCGGCTCTTTCGACGAGCCGCCTGCAGTCGAGCTCGGGAGGACCCGTCATCCACAGGCTCACGCCTCCCGGTGGGAACACCGCCTCCTCCCACGGCAGGTGCCGCCTGACCCCCTCGCACACCGCTTCCCACTTGCGCATCAGCCTGGTGCGGTAGCGGCGCAGCGACCGCAGGTACTCCCCGGTCTCGATCAGCAGCGCCAGCGCCCGCTGCAGCTGGCCCGCCGGGTGCCGGCAGACGTAGCGGCGCACCTGCCGCAGCTCCGCGATCAGCGGCGCCGGCCCCACCAGGTATCCCAGGCGCAGTCCGGGGGACAGGAACTTCGAGAACGTGCCCAGGTACACCGCATCACCGGTGCGGTCGAGCGCCTTCAGCGCCGGTGTCGGACGCCCCTGGTAGCGGAACTCGCTGTCGTAGTCGTCCTCCACCACGACCGTGCCGCTCTCCCCGGCGCGCTGCAGCAGCTCGTGCCGGCGGCCGATGCTCAACGTCACGTTGGTCGGGTGCTGGTGGCTCGGCGTCAGGTACAGCAGATCCGTGCCCCGCAGCGAGGCCGGGGTCTGCATCCCGGCCTGGTCGACGTCCCGTCCGCGCACCGCGGCACCGCTGCGGAGGAAGATGTGCCGGGCGTCCAGGTATCCGGGGTCCTCGATGTCCACCCGTTGCCCCGGCCCCAGCAGCACGCGGCTCAGCAGGTCCAGGCCCTGCTGGGAACCGACCGTGACCAGCACCTCCTCCGGAGCCGCCTCGATGCCCCGGGAGGGCAGCAGGTGCCTGCGGATCATGTCCACCAGCTTCGGGTCGTCGGAGGCGACGCTGTCCTGCAGGCTGTGGTAGATGTGCGGGTGGAACAGGGAATCGCGCAAGCAGCGTGCCCACGACCGCGCCGGGAACGCGCTCACGTCGACCTGCCCCGCGAGGAAGGGGTAGGGGTAGCGGGGCCAGTCCGCGCGCTTCTCGATGTGCGGCACCTCGGCGTCGGGTGCACGGCGGATCCGGCGGGACCAGTCGATGCGGGGGGTCGTGTCGTGCTCCTGGGCGGTGCAGTGCGGCCGCATCTCCGAGTTGACGAACAACCCGCGCCGCTCCTGGCTGTCCACGAAGCCCTCGGCGATCAACTCCTGGTAGGCGAGGTTGATC
Organism: Salinifilum ghardaiensis; assembly: GCF_054491345.1. Taxonomy (NCBI): domain Bacteria; kingdom Bacillati; phylum Actinomycetota; class Actinomycetes; order Pseudonocardiales; family Pseudonocardiaceae; genus Salinifilum; species Salinifilum ghardaiensis. The sequence goes on from NZ_CM137101.1 coordinate 3,156,340, forward strand.
GTGTTGCGCGACACGTCCAACTGCTCGGAGAGCTCCCGCGAACTCGGCAGGCGGTGCACGGGGTCGAAGGTGCCCACCGCGATCCCGTGCTCGATCGCCCGCCGCACCTGCTGGTACAGCGGTTCGTCGGACGTTCGGTCGATTTCGATCAACGTTCTCGGCATGGTTCCTCCCGCACGTCCTCGGGCACGCACCGAGTGGGTGGCACAGTAGCTTCACCGCAGCGCTGCCACCACCCCTCGGCGCCCTCCTCCCGGCGGTCACCCGAGGAGCCGCTCCGCGGAGGCGCACTCCAGCCCGAGCGCCTCGGCCACACCGGGGTTCGTCACGTGCCCGGCCACCGTGTTGACACCACCGGCCAGCTCGCCCCTGGCCGCCACCGCACCGCGCAGCCCCCGGTCCGCGATCTCCAGCACGTAGGGCAGCGTGACGTTGGTGAGGGCGTGCGTCGAGGTGTTCGGCACCGATCCCGGCATGTTCGCCACGCAGTAGAACACCGAGTCGTGCACCCGGAAGGTGGGGTCCTCGTGGGTGGTGGGGCGGGAGTCCTCCATGCAACCTCCCTGGTCCACCGAGATGTCCACGAGCACGCTGCCCGGCTTCATGCGCGCGACCATCTCGTTGGTGACCAGCTTCGGCGCCTTCGCCCCGGGCACGAGCACCGCCCCGATCACCAGGTCGGCCTCGGCGACGGCCCGCTGGATCTCGTAGCTGTTCGAGGTCGTGGTGCGGATCCGCCCCTGGTACATCCGGTCCGCGGCGCGCAGCTTGTCCACGTCCTTGTCGAGCAGCTCCACGTCCGACCAGGCTCCGGCGGCCACCGCGACCGCGTTCATCCCCGCCACGCCGGCACCGAGCACCGCCACCCGGCCGGGGTGCACACCGGAAACCCCGCCCAGCAGCGTGCCGCGCCCACCACTGGTCCGCATCAGCGACTGCGCACCGACGAAGGGCGCCAGTCGTCCCGCCACCTCGCTCATCGGGAAGAGCAGCGGCAGTGATCCGTCCGGGAGCTGCACGGTCTCGTAGGCGACGCCGGTGGTGCCGGAATCCAGCAGCGCGCGGGTGCACTCCTGCTCGGCGGCGAGGTGCAGGTAGGTGAACAGCACCTGGCCCCGGCGCATCCTGCCGTACTCCTCGGCGACGGGTTCCTTGACCTTGAGCACCAGCTCGGCCGTCGCCCACACGTCCTCGGCCGAGTCGAGCACCTTCGCCCCTGCGGCCGCGTAGTTGTCGTCGCTGATGGACGAGCCCGCACCGGCCGCGCGTTCGACGACGACCTCGTGCCCGCGGGACGTGAGCTCGTGGACGCCCGCCGGCGTGGCGGCCACCCGGAATTCCTGGTTCTTCAGCTCCCGAGGAACACCGATCTTCATCTTCCGCTCCCATCTGCCCTGGTCTATCAGCCACCCCATCAGCGGGGTGGCTCGACGATGAGGTGACGACTGGTTCCACGAGAAGCACCAGAAGCGGACTCACGGAGGGGTCCAGCCACCGCGGCATCTGGCCCCGCCGAGCGCTCCGCCACTGGCTCTCCCCGGAGGGCGCGCAGCTTCGGCATCGTCGAAGTCGGCGGCGGCCCGGGGACGGACCCCGGTGCCGGCCGCACCCCGCACGAGTGCTGAAGGAGGAAGCGTGGACACCGCAGAGCTCAAGGACAAGGCGCGTCGCCACCTCGGCCCGCACTTCACCCGCGGCGACCAGTGGCGCAACGGGGGCATGCCCGTGTTCGTGCGCGGCGAGGGATGCCACCTGTTCGACGGCGACGGACGGCGCTTCCTCGACGGGCTGTCCGGTCTTTTCTGCGTCAACCTGGGGCACAGCCGCGGCGACATCGTCTCCGCGGCCGCCAAGCAGATGGACCTGCTGCCCTACTCGACCAACTGGGGATCGGCGCACCCGCCCGCCGTGGAGACCGCCTCGCTGATCGCCGAACTGGCCCCCGGGGACCTGACCACGACGTTCTTCGTCAACTCAGGTTCCGAAGCGGTCGAGAGCGCGCTGAAATTCGTGCGCCAATACCACCGCAACCGCGGACAGCCGAACCGGACCAAGATCATCGGTCGCGAAATGGCTTACCACGGAACAACTCTGGGGGCGCTGTCGGTCACCGGAATCCCCAAGATCCGGCAGTCCTTCGAACCCCTGCTGGACGGTGTTCGGCACGTGCCGAACACCCTGGGACTGCTGGGGGATTGCGGTCCCGCCGCGCAGCTCGAGTGCATCAGGCGGATCGAGCAAGTGATCGCCGAGGAAGGCCCGGAGAGCATCGCTGCGATCTTCGCCGAACCGGTGCAGAACGGGCGGGGCGCGCTCGTCCCGCCGGAGGGGTACTGGCAGGAGCTCCGCCGCATCTGCGACGAGCACGGCATCCTGCTGGTCTCCGACGAGGTCATCTGCTCGTTCGGACGGCTCGGCTCGTGGTTCGGCAGCGCGCGCTACGGCGTCACGCCCGACCTCGTCACCTTCGCGAAGGGATCCACCGCCGGCTACGCCCCGCTCGGCGGGGTGATCGCTCGCGAGCCCCTGGTCGAGCAGCTCTTCGACGCGGGAGACCGCGGCGGTTTCACCCACGGCGCGACGTGGGGCGGGCATCCGATGGCCACGGCCGTCGCAGCCGCCACCATCAACGCCATGCGCGAGGAATCCGTTCTGGCCAATGTGGAATCACGGGGGCCGGTGCTGCGCGAGGGGTTGGACTCCCTGCAGCAGGCGCACCGGTGCGTCAAGGACGTCCGCGGCACCGGCTACTTCTACGCGATCGAGCTGATGGCCGACCGCGGAACGGGACGCGAACTCACCGACGAGCAGTCCCGCCGAGTGCTGCGGGAGGTCCTGCCGCAGGCGTTCCACCGCACGGGCGTGATCCTGCGAGGTGACGACCGCGGCGCCACCATGCTCATGGTCTCGCCGCCGCTGATCGCCGAGGGCGACGTGCTGGACGAGCTGCTGTCCGGCATCGACGGGATGCTCACCGACGTCGAGAGCGCGATTCCCGCCTGACCGCCCGCCCCTCCAAGAACGTGCGAATCCCTCGACGAGAAAGGCCATGATGACCGGAGGAACAGCGATGTCGTGGGACAAGAGCAGCGACGTGACCGTGCACCAGCAGGAACCGTTCAACGCGGAGCCCTCGCAGGCCGTGCTGGCGCAGTCGCCGCTGACCAGCGCCGGGGAATTCTACGTGCGCAACCACGGCCCGGTGCCCGAGCCGGATCCGAACTCGTGGCGGCTCGCGGTCGACGGGCTCGTGGAGAGGCCCTTGGAGCTGTCGCTGCGGGAGCTGCAACGCGATTTCACCCACCACCAGGTGGTGGCCACCTTGCAGTGCGCCGGCAACCGGCGCTCCGGCCTGATGAAGATCGGTGACATCCCCGGGCACCCCTGGGGGCGGGGCGCGACCTCCAACGCGACCTGGACCGGTGCGCGCCTGGCCGATGTGCTGCGCGCCGCCGGTTTCTCCGGCGAAGCCGGCCACGTCGCGTTCGAGGCCCCCGACGTCGCCCCCGAGGCCGTGCCACCGCAGCGCTTCGGCGCTTCCGTCCCGCTCTCCAAGGCCACCGGCGAGGAAGTGCTGCTGGCCTGGGAGATGAACGGGCAGCCCCTCTCCGCCGTCCACGGAGCACCGGTCCGCGTCGTCGTCCCCGGCTACATCGGCGCCCGGAGCGTCAAGTGGGTCGACCGCATCACCGTTCGGGAACGCCCTTCGGAGAACTTCTTCCAGGCCACCGCGTACCGGTTGTTGCCGCCAGGTGTCGATCCCGACACCGCCCCGCCCGGTGAGGGGCTGGCCCTGGGACCGCTCGCCGTCAACTCGGCCGTTCTGACCCCCGAGGACGGGGCCGCAGTCACCGCCGGTCCCACCACCGTCAAGGGGTATGCAGTGGCCGGTGACGGCCGCGGGATCGCCCGCGTGGACGTCTCCGCCGACGGCGGCCGGAACTGGCACCGGGCCGAGCTCGACTCCCCGTCCAGCCCGTGGTCGTGGTGCCACTGGCACGTCACCCTCGACCTGGCACCCGGCGAGGTGGAGATCACCGCGCGGGCCTGGGACACCGCGGGAACCGTGCAACCGGAGCACGAGTCCTCGCTCTGGAACCCCAAAGGCTACTTCAACACCGCCTGGGACCGCATCGGGCTCACCGTCGCGAGCGCGTGACCGACGTCCCGAACGGCGCGGACGTGCCGGGAGGGATGCGGGTGGCCCCTCCGCGCTGCGGGGCGGACGGGCCACCGGGTCGGGGAGGGCCGCAGGGGCGGGCGCGCTCAGCTCAGCCCGAGGGCCGGGGCGAGCTCGCGCAGCGCGGGCATCGGGTCGGCGGCGGGATCGTCACCGAGCACCTGGACCACCACGTGGTCGGCGCCGGCGTCCAGGTGCCGCTCCACGTGCGCCGCGACCGCCTCGGTGCCACCGATCGCGGCCATGTGCTCGGCCAGCCGGGTCGAGCCGCCGACGACCACGTCGGACTCGTCGAATCCCTGCCGCAGCCAGGACTTCCGGTAGTTCGGCAGCTGCGAGTACATGTGCAGGTGCTGGTGCGCGCGCCGCAGACCGGTCTCCCGGTCCGCGGTGAGCGCGACGGCCTGCTCGCTGACCACCCACTCGTCCGGTCCGAGCTGCTCGCGGGTGCGCGCGGTCTGCTCCGGGGTCACCAGGTACGGGTGCGCCCCGTCGGCGGCGGTACCGGACAGCTCGATCATCTTCGGCCCCAGCGCGGCCAGCAGCCGGGCCGGCCGCTGCGCGCCCGGCTCGACCTGCTCGGGGACCGCGTCCATGGTCCGCAGGTACTCCCGCATGGTGCTCAGGGGCTTGTCGTAGGTGCCGGCGTAGCTGCGCTCCACCAGCGGGGCGTGGCTGACGCCCAGCCCGAGCACGAAACGTCCCGGGTGCAGCGCTGCGAGGGTGCGGGCGCCGGATTCGGCGGCCGGGGCGCTGCGGGCGTGGATGTTGGCGATGCCGGTCCCGACCACCAGCCGCTCGGTGCCGCCCAGCAGGGCGGCGGCCTGGGTGAAGCTCTCCTTGCCACCCGCTTCGCCGTAGAACAGGGAGGCGTAACCGAGCTGCTCGATCTCGCGGGCGCGGGCGAGCACGTCGTTGATCGACCAGCTGTCGCTGGTCCACCAGACGCCGATGCGGGAGCGGAAGTCGATGTCGGCCATGCCGCGGAGACTACCGGTCACCGCCGGAGCTCCGCGCGCTCAACCCGGCACGGCTGTCCGGAAGTGCCTCGCCGTGCCGCTGGATCGTCCCGCTCGTGGGCGGGCGGGTCCTCGGCAACCGCACCGCGGCCTCGGACGCGGCGTGCTCCGGCGCGCCCGAGGCACCGCCCCGCGCCGACCGCTCGGGCACCGTCAGCGCAAGCGGTCCCCGTTGTCGAGGATCGCCGCGCTCAGCGCCTCGACCGTGGCGTCACCCGCCTCCTCCCGCGCGAGCAGGACGACCTCCACCTCCCCCGGGGAGGGCAGTCCGGCCGTGCGGGGAACCTCGACCAGCCCGCCGGGGATGAGGCTGCGGGCGTGCACCGCGATGCCGAGGCCGGCCAGCGCGGCCGCACGCAGCCCGCTGAGCCCGGTGCAGGTGCAGGAGGCCCGCCAGGGCGACCCGTGCCGTTCCAGGGTTTCGGTCGCGTACTCGCGGGTGATGCTCGGCGGCGGGTACAGGATGAGCGGGACGGGTTCGCCCGGGTTCGGGACGACGCCCGGGGCGGCGATCCACACCAGCTGCTCGCGCCACAGCAGGCGGCCGCGGCGCTGCCCGGGGCGGCGTTTGGCCAGCACCAGGTCCAGCTGGTCGTGCTGGAGGCGCTCGTCGAGGGTGCCGCTGAGCCCCACCGTGAGTTCCAGGTCGACCAGGGGGTGCCCGCGGCGGAAGTCGGCGAGCACCTCGTGCAGCCGCGTCAGCGCGAAGTCCTCGGAGATCCCGAGGCGCAGGCGGCCGCGCAGATCGGACTCGGCGAAGTAGTTCCAGGCCCGCTCGTTCGCGTCGAGGATGTTCTTGGCCAACCCGACCAGCGCCTCGCCGTCGGAGGTGAGGTCGACGGCGTGGGTGTCCCTGTCGAAGAGCACGCGTCCGGCGGTCTGCTCGAGCTTGCGGATCTGCTGGCTCACCGTCGACTGCCGCACTCCCAGCCGCGCGCCCGCCTGCGTGAAGCTGCGCACCTCCTCGACGACGAGGAACGTCCGGAGCAGAACGGGGTCGAACACGCACCGAGGTTATCGCGTTCCGTGATAGCAGTCAGTGCGTGCTCCGCGGTTCCTCCCGCCGCGTGCGCAGCGCAGACTCGGCGCAGTCAGCGGAGGAGGATCATGCGTCAGCTCGTATCGCTGCGGGGGTGGCGTCCGGACGGGTTCGTGGTCGCGCTGCTCGCGACCGTGCTCGCGGCCGCGGTGCTGCCCGCGCGGGGATCCGCGGCCGCGATCGCGGCGTGGTTCGCGGACCTCGCCGTGCCGCTGCTGTTCTTCCTGTACGGCGCGCGGCTGTCGCGGCGCGCCGTGCTCGCGGGGGCGCGCCACTGGCGGTTGCACGTGGTGATCCTGGCGAGCACGTTCGCCCTGTTCCCGGTCCTCGGGCTGGTGTCGGCACCGGTGGTCTCGCACCTGCTGCCCGGTCAGCTCGCGGTCGGTTTCCTCTTCCTGTGCACGCTTCCGTCCACGGTGCAGTCCTCGGTCGCGCTCACCTCGACCGCGCGGGGGAACGTGCCGGCGGCGATCTGCTCGGCGTCGATGTCGACGGTCCTCGGGGTCGTCACCACCCCGGTCCTCGTCGCGGTGCTGCTGTCCACCGGTTCCTCCTTCTCCGCGGCATCGATCGCGTCCCTGCTCACCCAGCTGATCGTGCCGTTCGCCGCGGGGCAGCTCGCGCGGCGGTGGATCGGTGAGCGCGTGGAGAACAACCGCCGGGCGCTCAGCCACTACGAACGCGGCTCGATCCTGCTGATCGTGTACGTGGCGTTCAGCAGCAGCGTGACCGCGGGGACGTGGTCCGAGGTCGGGGCGGCGCAGGTGGCGTCGCTGGCGCTGCTCGGCGCGGTGCTGCTCGCCTCGGTGATGGCGCTCCTGCACGGCGGGACGCGCCTGCTCCGGCTGCCGCGGACGGATCGCAGCACGATCGTGCTGTGCGGGTCGTTGAAGAGCCTCGCCACCGGCCTCCCGATCGCCGGGGCGCTGTTCCCCGGGCCGCAGGTCGGGGCCGTCATCGTCCCCGTCATGCTCTACCACCTGCTGCAGCTGATCGTCTCGGCGGTGTACGCGCGGGGCCAGGCCCGCAGGGCCGCGGCCCCGGAGGAGGCGGCACCAGATCTCACGAGCTCCGCGGTCCCGCGGGACCGCGAGGGGTAGTTCGGCGGCGGGCGCGGGGCTACCGCGAGTCCGAACGGGACGGACGAGCTCCTCCGCCGGGTGCGGTCGTGGGCGCTGCGACCTCGACCAGCGCTCCGCGGAGGAAGTCGACGAGCTCCGCGCGGGCGTCGAGCGGGAGCACGTTCGCGACGTACTGGTCCGGCCGGACGACCACGAGGGCTCCGCGCTCCCGGTCCAAGCCGCGCCGGTCGAAGACGTCGCTGGCCGGGTCGGGGCAGAAGACCTTCTCGTAGTCCACGAGCCCGAACGGCCCCTTGCGGGGCAGGAGGACCGGCGGCAGGTCCTCGACGGTGAGCTCGCGGTGCCCCTGCTGGAGCACCGCCCGGAGGTCGAGCACCGAGTCGGGATCGGCGCCTGCGGGGGTGAACCGGGCGATCGGCGAGTCGGCCGAGGCCAGGAAACCGGCCAGTTCCCGCAGCCGGGAACAGGGGGAGCCGGGGTGGGGCCGGTCGGCGAACGCGTAGAGGCGCCAGGCACCGTCCGCCCGGGCGGCGTGGCCGAGGTGCATCGGTTTGGCGTCGGCCAGCCGGACGACCGGCGCGGAGTGGAACCGCATCCCGACCGGCAGGCCCTCCGCCAGGTGCTGGTGGGTCGGTGCCGCGGTGAGCGCGGAGGGCTCGTAGCGGACCGCGACACCGGCGGTGAACCGCCCCTGCTCGCGGAAGTAGCGCTGGAACCGGGCGGGGTCGGCGTCCTCGCCGTCCGGCCGCTCGCTGAACAGCGCCGCGAACTCCCGGTCGAAGTCGATGAGCTGCCGGGCGACCTCCTGCCGCTCAGCGGAGTAGGTGCGCAGCACCTCGGGCCGCGAGGTCCCGCGGAGCACGGTGCCGAGCTTCCACCCGAGGTTCCAGGCGTCGGCCATCGAGACGTTCATCCCCTGCCCGGCCTTCGCGCTGTGCGTGTGGCAGGCGTCGCCGGCGATGAAGACCCGCGGCAGGCGGGTGTCGCCCTCGTCGACGTCGTCGAAGCGCTCGCACAGGCGCTGGCCGACCTCGTAGACCGCCCACCAGCCGACGTGCTTCACGTCGATGCTGTAGGGGTGCAGGATGCGGTTGGCGACCGCGGTGAGCTTCTCCGGGGTCGCGCTGCGCTCGCGGAGCATCTCGGCGTCGCGGTCGTTGTCGAGCTCGATGTAGAGCCGGACCAGGTAACCGCCCTCCCGCGGGATGATCAGGATGCTGCCCTGCTCGGAGTTGATGGCGGACTTGAGCCGGACGTCGGGGAAGTCGGTGACGGCGAGGACGTCCATGACGCCCCACGACTGGTTCGCCGCGTCGCCTTCGAGGCGGCGGCCGATGGCCTGCCGGGTGGCGCTGCGGGAGCCGTCGCAGCCGACGACGTACCGGGCGCGGACCGTCGAGGTCCCGCCGGTCGGCTCGGAGTCCTCGAGGTGCTGCAGCGTGACCGCGACCGGGTGCTCGGCGGTGGTGTCGGCGTCGACCCGCACGTCGGTGGCGTGCAGCCCGTAGAAGGGCTCGGCGCGCGTGGCGGAGCGGTGCATGTGGTCGCGCAGGTAGGACAGCATCCGCGCTTGGTTGACGATCATGTGCGGCATCTCGGAGAGGTCGTCCTCGACGTCGTTGATGCGTCCGGTGCGGACGATCGAGGCGCCGTCCCCGGGGTCCGGCCGCCAGAAGGTCACCTCGTTGACCTGGTAGCCCTCGTGGATGAGCTGGTCGGCCAGGCCGAACGCCTCGAACATCTCCACCGTGCGGCACGCGACGCCGTCGGCCTGGCCGACCTGGAGCGGCCCGTCCCGCCGATCGACGATCACGGTGCGCAGCTCGGGGAACTCGGCGAGCTGGGCCGCCAGGAGCAACCCGGCAGGACCGCAGCCGATGATCAGGACATCGGCCGTGTCCGGCAGACCGGCGGGACGCTCGTCCAGGGAGGGGTGGGGCTCCGCGACGAACGGGTTCCCGGGTTTGTAACCGTCGAGGTAGAACTGCACTGGTCTGGCTCCTCCGGGCGTCGAACTCCTCGGGCCCTCGGGGCGGAGGGTCGCCGATCCCACCGCGGAGCTCCGCGGTGGCACGCCCCATCGTGCGGCGATTGCGCCCTGCGGGACAGAACGTTCTGCTGTGCAGAACATGTTTCCCGGGACCGCAGGTCCCACGTGGCCGCACTCCTCCGACCAGGTCGACGAACAGGACGCCGTTGCCGCGGAGGCCTTGATGCGGCCAGTGCAGGTGCGGCCCCTCGAGCCGGAGCTTCCCGCGGGCAGAGGCGCGGCCCTGCGAGCGACCTCCCCGCGAGCGGTGCTGCTAGCCCGACCCCCGACCGTTGTGCTCGCGGAACAACCGCCCGTGCTCTTCGCTGCAGAACGTCAGCACCACGTTCGACTCGCTCTGCTCGTCGTAGTGCCGCTCGTAGTGAGCGTTGTCCCGGTCCACGGTCTGACCGCACCAGTCGCACGCCTCGACGACGTCGCCGTGCTCGCGTTGCTCGTCCATCGCGCTTCTCCTCCGTCCGACGCGCTCGTGGTGTGGTGCGCTGGTCCGCCCGCAGATCCACCGGACCTGGCGATCCCGCTCACAGGAGTACCCGCCCGCTCCGCGCGGTGCACCTCGAGGAGGAGGCACCGCCGCCGGCGCGCTCTCCGGCGAAGACCGCCCGGCCCCGCCTTCGCGGCGGAGCCGATCGGCCGCCGGGCGGTCTCATCCGGCGAGCTGGGCCTGCCACATCCAGTGGGACTTCTCGATCTCCCCGCTGATCCTGATCAGCAGGTCCTGCGTGACGGGATCAGCCTTGCCCGTTTCGTCGATCCGCTCGCGCAGGCGGCTGATCATGCCCGCCAGCGACGTCACGACCACCTCGATGACCTCGCGGTCGCCCTTCCAGCCGGCCTCGAGCGAGGCGAGTTCCGAATTCCCCGCGACGGTGCTCGCCCGCCCGTCCGGCGAGCCGCCGATGGTGACCGCGCGTTCAGCCACCTCGTCGGCGAACCCGCGGGCTGCCGTGACCAGCTCGTCGAGCTGCCGGTGCACGTCGCGGAACTTCTCCCCCACCACGTTCCAGTGCGCCTGCTTGCCCACCAGGTGCAGGTCCACCAGATCGACGAGAGTGCTCTGCAGCACGCGGAGAGCGGTGTCCCGTTCCGCATCGTTCAACGGACTCGTGATCTCGGCGCTGCCGCTCATCCTCGCTCGTCCTCCCAACGATCGGGTCTTTCCGCTGCGCTCCGCGCATACCCGTGATCCTCCCGTTCTATGACGAACGGAGGTGTGATCAGCAGCACTCCCCGAAGTGACCCGGCACAGCGCTTCCGGCGCGAGCCCCGGCGACGAGCCACAATCACCGGGCACGGCCCACTGCTGTTCGAACCCCGCAGGAGCTCCCGTGGACCGAGACGGCCAGCGTGACGACCAGGACGTGCGAGCGCGCGAAGGCGAGGGCGCGCTCGTCCTCGGCATCGTCGCCGACCCGGACATGCCCGCGCAGGTCGGGGCCCGCCTGGCGGCCCAGCTGACGGACTGGCTGGACGAGAGCACCGGGCACGCCTGGACGATCGAAGTCGTCGCGGAACCGCTGACCGCGGGGTTGACCGAACGCGAGACGCTGCTGCAGCACTTGGAGAGCTACCGCGCCGAACGCGAGTGGGTCTACGCGATCTGCCTGACGGACCTGCCCGTGCTGCTGCGCCGACGCCCCCTCATCGCGGGAGTCAACCCGCCCCGCCGCGTGGCTCTCGTGTCGCTGCCTGCTCTGGGCGGGGTGCAGCCCTACCGCCGGATGCGGCAGATGCTGATCCAGCTGCTCGAGGAGTTCCAGCACGGCGGCGAGCAGGCGACCGCGGCTCCGAGCAACCACCGGCTGCACAGCTGGCTCACCAACGCGCTGGCGCCGGTGCACCGCACGAACAGCAGCACCGAAGGAGGACTGCTCTACACCGCCAACCGGGTGAGCGGATGGTTGCGGCTGCTCTCCGGCATGGTGCGCACCAACCGCCCCTGGCGGTTGGTCTTCGGGTTGTCGAGCGCGCTGGTCGCAGCCATCGCCACGAGCGCGTTCGGCCTGTCCTCCAGCACGATCTGGCAGCTGGCCGACAACATCGCCGCACCGCGGCAAGTGCTGGCCGCGGTGCTGTCCATCATCCTGCTGGTGTTCTGGCTCATCGCCGCGCACGGGCTCTGGGAACGGCGGCGCGGCACCAACTCCCCCGCGCTGCGCCGGCTCTACAACACCTCGACCGCGCTGACGCTGTCGATCGGCGTCGCCTGCCTGTACCTGGGGTTGTTCCTCATCAACATCGCCGCAGCCACCTTCCTCGTCCCCGGCAGCGTGCTGAGCTCAACCCTGCAGCACCAGGAGCACGTCAGCACCTACATCAACCTGGCCTGGGGATTCACCACCATGGGAGTCATCGCCGGCGCTCTGGGGTCGAGCCTGGAGTCCGACCGGGCCGTGCGCCAGGCCGCCTACGGCTACCGCGAACAGCAGCGCCGCGCCCAGCACAGCAGCAACTCCGGCAGCAGTTCCTGACGACGCTGCGGCTGCGCCGGGAGCGCTGCGGCCGCACCGAAGGGGCTGCGCCGAGACGAGTCGTGCGCGTGGGTCTCCACGTGCGCACAACCCCCTCGGCGCAGCACGACAGGACGTTCGGGTGCGCTCCTCCGGGCTCAGCTTCCCCGGTTCTCGCCCAGCTCCTCGACGATCGGGTTGTCCGGGGTCTCCCGCTGGTGCTCCGCCAGCCCGCTGTGCTGGTGCCGGCTCGCCTGCTGAGCCTTGTCCGAACTCGACTGCCCCTCCTCCTCGGCCATGTCCAGCGGGACGGAGCGGACGATCTCGGTCAGGTTCTCGTACTCGGCCACCGGCAACGCGCGCAGGGAGCGGACCGTCTCCTCGTCAGCGCCGTGGTTCTGCGCGTGCGCAACCAGGTCCTCCTTGGAAGCGGGGAAGTCCACTTCGGACAGGGCCGCTTCCAGGCTCGCGCGGTCAGTGCTCATCGCTTCTCTCCCAACTGATCGGTCTCGGCGCGGTGCGGCGTGCTGGCTCAGCCGTCGACGGGGAAGCGCAGCAGTGCCCCGACACCGTCGGTCATGCCGGTGCCCTCGGCGGCCAGGTCGACGCTGGAGCCCGTTGCGGCGCACGCCTTCAGCAGGAAGTCCTCGCGCGCAGCCGGCCTGCCGTGCTCGAACAGCAGCGTGTCGACGGCGCCCATCTCGGCGGCCCGGGCCACTGCCGCATCGCCGTGCACGGCCCGCCCGTGGGCGATCCCGGCGTTGAGCTGCTCCGCGCGCTCCTCGGCGCTGCTGGCGCTGTGCTCGCCGGCGATGCGCCTCATCTGCTCGGCCAGGGCCTCCTCCGAAGCGTTGTCGTCACGGCCGCTGCTGTCGGTTTCGACGACGAGATCGGCCAGCTCCTCGGGGAGCTTGTCCCGCAGCGCGCTGCGCGCTTGCACCTCGCCGGCCAGCACCAGCACTCGGGGGTGGAACTCGTTCCGGAGCGTGCTCAGCCGCTCGGCGATGTCGCCGACGTTGTGCTCGAGCGCCTCGTCGGCCCGCCGCTGGATCTGCTTGTGCGCCAGCGCTCCGCCCCGCGGCTTGTGCACCCCCTCCGCGGCGCCGCCTTCGAGGCTCTCGACGTCGAGCTCGCGCGCGGTGTGCTGCGCCGCGCAGACCTCCTGGCGGATCTGCGCGCCTTCCTGGTCGATGACGGCGACCAGCATGCGCACCGACCGGGCCTCCTCCCGGACGTAGGCGGCCAACTCCGGCAGACGCGTCCAGTGCGCGTGATCTCCGGTGCCGAGCGCGGCGTCCCACGGCTCGTCGAGCACGAGTCCGTCCTCCACCGAGACGAGAACACGACCGTCGCCGTGCTCCTCGCCCGACTCGGAGCGGTTCAGCGCCTCCTCGATCGCGTCCAGCGCTCCGGCAGTCGCGCCCTCAGCGGCCAGGGCTTCCCGCAGCCCCTTCCACCGCAGCCGCACCTGCTGCTGGGCGTCCTCACCGGGAGAACGGCCCTCCAGGTAGACCGTGGCAAACGGTCCCTCGTTCTCGTACACCGGGCGCAACTTCGCCAAGTCCACGTGTTCTCCTCCTCATCGTCGGTACGACGTCGGGTGCCGGCGCTGGACGAGGGGCTCTCCTGCAGCACCGCCACGAGCTCATCACTCCGCCCGGGACGGCGGGCTCACGACTGCTCCGGCCGCTGGGGAACAGCGGCTTCGACGTCCTCGGTACTGGTGTACTCGCGGTCCGCGAGCCCCCGCAGTGCCCGCATCGTCTTCGCATCGGCCTCGCGGGTGTCGGCGTACTCGAGCAAGTAGCCCTTGCTCACCGGGAACTCCAGACCCTGCAGTACCTTGCGGACCCGCCGTTCGTCGGCATCCGTCACAGTTACCTCCTCGCTGCGCATCTCTCTCGACAACTGGGCCCTCGACGACTGGTGCAACACCGCCCCCAGCTCCTCCGGAGCCCGCTCGCGCGCGGCGAACCGCTGCGCGAGGCGCGCTACGGCGCTGCTGCTGACAGGAAGTACTACCCGCGGAGCGCGCACTCCAAACCACGAACTCCCACCCGGCGCAGGTACCGCGGCAGAACTCCCGGGTCGGAGCCAGGAGCAGCTCCGGCGATCCGCAGCGGGAACCACGCGGAAGAGGTGCGCGCACCACCGCTCGACACCGGGCTGCGCAGGAGCAACCGGCCGCCCCGTACGATGCTCGCAACAGCACCGGGGCTCGCTCGGCCACGCGGCGAGCCCTCTGCGCTCGGAGGGAGCACGCGCTTCGCCCTCACCCGAGCGCGGCGCACCGGAGCGCCCGCGCTCAGCGGACGCACCGTGCAACGACTCGACTGCCCAGGAGAGGAGCTCACCAGTGCCCGAGGACGCCAACCGACCGGACGCATCCCGGACGGCCTCGGAGGCGACCGGCCGGCGTTCGCCCGAAGCGGACTCCTCGGCGGCACGCGGGCGCACTCCCGAGGACGCGGCACCGGAGCCCGATGCGACCGGACCGGCCGCTGCGGGCGAGGTCCCCGTGGAGATCCCCGACCTCGCGGCAGGGATCGGCCGGCTCCCCAACCTGCTGCTGGGCACGGCGGAGATCGACGAAGTGCTGTGGGAAACGGCGCTGCTGGCGGTGCGAGCCGACGAGACCGTGGAGTCGTGCGGGGTCACGGTGATCCGCGATGACGCGCTCGTGTCGATCCTGCCCGACCGCTCCCCGCACGCGAAGCTGGAGAACACCCAGTACGCGGCCGAAGAGGGCCCCATCCTCGAGGCGATGCGCGAACACCACCCGGTGCTGGTCAGCTCCACGGCCACCGAGCGGCGTTGGGGCGAGTACCCGCGCCACGCCCGCGAGGCGGGCATCGGCTCATCGCTGACCCTGCCCATGCTGGCGGGCGACAAGCCGCTCGGCGCCATCACGCTGTACTCCTCCCGCCCCCGCGCCTTCCCCGAACACCACGTGCTGGGCACGCTCGTCGCGAACCTCGCGGCCACAGGACTGTGGTGCCTCCTGCGCCACGCGGACAAGCAGCGCATGGAGGAGCAACTGCAGCAGGCCCTGACCTCGCGGGAAGTGGTCGACCAGGCCAAGGGGATCATCATGGCCCAACGCGGCTGCGACGCGCGGGAGGCGTTCTCGCTGCTGCGCCGCACCAGTCAGGACAACAACATCAAGCTCCGCGACGTAGCTCGGAAGGTCGTCGACCGAGCGGTCGGAGGCGACCCGGCGGTGGAGACCCCTCCGCAGTGACGCGGGGCGGGCCCGCCGCCCCCTCAGACCGCCGGCTCCGTCCGCACACCGCCGTTCACCGCAGTCGCACGCCACCGGTTTGCGCTTGTCGGACCAACTTCCGAGTTCGCATTGATCGAAACGCGCTCCCTCTTGTACACACGTGTGGTCAGCCGGCACCGGCCGGACGCAACGAACGAGGGGTCTCCGTGCGTTTTGCGAACGTCGCCGGGCGTCCGAGCCTGGTGGAAGACACCGGACGAGTCGTGGACATCGCCCGCGCCAGCGGCGGACACCTCCCCGCCGACGTGCAGGCCGCCTACCAGCACTGGGACGAACTGCGGGAACTCGCCGCCGACCTCGACCCCGCCGACTCGGCGATCGTCGAAGCACCCGCCCACGCGTTCGACAACCCGGTCCCGGCCCCCCGGCAGATCTTCGCCATCGGACTGAACTACACCGACCACGCCGCCGAATCCGCCCAGGCCGTGCCCGACGAACCGGTGGTGTTCACCAAGTACCCCACCTCGCTGACCGGGCCCCGCGGCGCGATCGCCCTGCCCCCGGGACGCGTGGACTGGGAAGTCGAACTGGTCGTGGTCATCGGCCGTCACGCGCACCGCGTCACCGCCGAGGCCGGGTGGGAGCACGTGGCCGGCCTGACCGCGGGCCAGGACCTCTCCGAACGCGACCGGCAACTGGCCGGCTCGGCCCCGCAGTTCAGCCTGGGCAAGTCCCACCCCGGCTTCGGCCCGGTCGGCCCGGTACTGGTCACCACCGATGAACTGGACGATCCCGACGACCTGGAGCTGGGCTGCCTGGTCAACGGCGAGCAGCGGCAGAAGGGCAGGACCTCCGACCTCGTCTTCCCCGTGCCCGAACTCATCGCCCGCCTCTCCCGCGTCACCCCGCTGCTGCCCGGCGACGTCCTCTTCACCGGCACCCCCGCCGGCGTCGGACTCGGGCGCAGCCCCCAGCAGTTCCTCTCCCCCGGCGACGAACTCACCAGCTACGTGCGCGGCATCGGCGAGATGCACCACCACATGATCGCCGAGCGCTGAACCGAACTCGGCTTCGCCGCCGGGCGCGGGTGGGAGTGGCGCGCACCCGGCGGCGAAGCTGTCCGCGGTGCGCCCGGTCCCGCGCCGGCGGTGCCGAGGACGAGGGGCCCTCTCACGCGAGCTGCTGGAGGAGATGCCCCATGCGATCCCGCTTCGCCGCCAAGTAGGTGGCGTTGTGCTCGTTCGGCACGGCTTCGAGGGACTGCCGTTCGCTGATCGCGATCCCGCACTCCCCGAGCGCGTGGCACTTGTCCGGGTTGTTCGTCATCAGCCGCACCGAGGAGACGCCGAGCTCGGCGAGGATGCGAGCGGCCGGGAGGTAATCGCGGCCGTCGATCGGCAGGCCCAGCGCCCGGTTCGCCTCGAGGGTGTCCAACGCGTGGTGCTGCTGGAGCTCGTAGGCCTGCAGCTTGTGCCCCAAGCCGATCCCCCGTCCTTCGTGCCCCCGCATGTAGACGACGACGCCCCGCCCCTCGGCGGCGATCGATTCCATCGCCATCCGCAGCTGCGAGCCGCAGTCGCAGCGCAGCGAGCCGAGGAGGTCACCGGTGAGGCACTCGCTGTGCAAGCGGACGGGCACGTCCCGGGCGCCCTCGACGTCCCCCATCGCCAGGGCGAGGTGCTCGACCCCGTCGGACTCGGACCGGTAGGTGACGGCCCGGAAGACGCCGAGGTCGGTGGGGATCGCGGCCTGGCCGGTCCGCCGGACGCCGGTGTCGTCGTCGCGCACCCACCGGACCAGCTCGGCGATGGAGACCATCGGGATGCCGTGCTGCGCGGCGAAGTCGTCGAGACCAGGCCGGCGCATCATCTGCCGCCGGTCGGGGGTCACGACCTCGCACAGGAGAGCGGGGCCGTTCAGCCCGGCCAGGCGGCACAGGTCCACCCCCGCTTCGGTGTGCCCGGTGCGTTCCCGCACCCCTCCCGCCCTGGCCCGCAGCGGCATGACGTGGCCGGGGCGCGCCAGGTCCGCCGGTTCGAGCAGCGGATCGGCCAGTGCGCGGGTGGTCGCAGCCCGGTCCCCGGCGCTGATCCCCGTGGACGTCCCGTGCCGGTAGTCGACGCTGACGAGGAAGGCCGTGCCCTGGCTCTCGGTGTTGGCCGCGACCATCAGGTCGAGGTCGAGCGCCTCGGCGCGCTGCTCGTCGAGCGCGACGCAGAGGAAACCCGAGGTGTACTCGAGGAAGAAGGCGACGTCGTCAGTGCTCGCGTGCTCGGCGCCCATGATCAGGTCGCCCTCGTTCTCCCGGTCCTCGTCGTCCACGACCAGGACCTTCCCTCCGGCTGCGAGCGCAGCGACAGCTTCCGCGACACGGGGCGACGACATCGGCTTCTCCTGCGACGTAGATCGGTTCCGGGTGACTGCCCTCCACCGCGCGTGGCTGGTTCCCGCCGACGCCTCGTCCGCAGCACCACGAAGAGGCGGCGGCCGCACGGTGAGCACCCGCGGGAGTGTTCATCAATCGTGCCCACCAGGAGCACCCGTAGAGCGCTCGCAGAGCGCCCATAAAGTGTTCATATTTAGAACACTGTATTCAGGTACGATAGGCATCGCTTCACTGGGCGTCAAGTGCCCATGACCAGTCCCCGCCGTGCACGCCTCGGATTTTCCGTTCCCGCGAGGTCTTGACGAACGGGGTAGCGCGGACCACAATATCGGCAGTTACGTTCATATAATGAACAAAGCGTCCAATGATATAGTGCCAACGATGCCTTGCCCGGAGAACCACCCGCGAACGCCGAGTACCAGGGAGTGCCCGTGACCGAGGAAGCTGATGTCGTCGTGGTGGGCGGCGGGATCGCCGGCCTGATCACCGCTCGCGAGCTCAGCCGGCGTCGACTGCGCGTCGTCGTGCTCGAAGCCCGGGACAGGCTGGGCGGGCGCGTGTGGACGGACCACCGGCTCGGCCGGGACCTGGAGATCGGCGGCACGTGGCTGCACTGGGTGCAACCGCACGTCTGGGCCGAGATCACCCGCTACGGCCTCGAGGTGACCCGGGGTCCGCGCCCCGAAGAAGCCTACTGGCTGGCCGGCGACGAGGTCCGCACCGGAACGCTCGACGGCTTCATGGAGCTCATCGATCCGGGCATGCGCCGACTCCTGGCCGGCACGATGCGATGGGTCCCCCGTCCTGACAGGCCGACATCGGAAGAGGGACTCCCGTCGGTCGACGGCGCCACCGTGCGGGACAAGCTCGACGAGCTCGACCTGCCGGTGGAGGAGTACAACGCCAACGAGGCCGCGTGGGTGGGGCACCTCAACGCCTCCCCCGACGAGGCCGCGTTCGCCAGCGCCCTGCGCTGGACCGCCGCCACCGCCGGTTCCTGGCACCTGATGCACGAGGCCTCCGCGGTGTTCCGCCTCGCTTCCGGCACCCGCTCGCTGGTCGAGGCGATCGCATCGGAGACCAGCGCCGACATCCGAACCTCCACCGAGGCGCGCAGGATCGAGCACGACGCGAGCGGTGCTGTTGTGACCACCGCGGCCGGGGAGACGATCAACGCGCGGCGCGCCGTCGTGACGCTGCCCCAGAACGTCCTCGGTGAGCTGGACGTCTCGCCCGCGCTGTGCGCCGAGAAGCGCGCCGCGAGCCGCGAGGGGACGGCCTCGCGGGGGGTCAAGGTGTGGATCCGCGTGCGCGGTCCGATCAAGCCGTTCTTCGCCTACTCGTCCGCGAGCCACCCGCTGTCGGTCGTGCGCACCGAGTTCGTCGGGAACGAGGACGCCGTCCTCGTCTCGTTCGGCGCCGATGCCGGGAAGATCTCCCCCCACGACCGCGGTGCCGTCCAGGAGGCGCTGCGCGTGTGGCGCGACGACCTGGAGGTGCTCGAGGTCACCGGACACGACTGGATGGCCGACCAGTACTCCCGGGAGACGTGGCTGATCCAGCGACCGCACCAGCTCACCCGGTACTTCCGGGCGCAGCAGCGCCCCGAGGGCGCACTGCACTTCGCGGGGAGCGACTACGCCAACGTGTGGGGCGGCTTCATCGACGGGGCCATCGAGAGCGGCCTGCACGTCGCCGGCGAAATCACCGCGCAGCTCGACCCGCAACGCTGACCGAACCAACCCGAGAGTGGGAGGGATCCGACCGTGACCATCTCGCCTTCGACAACCATCGACCAGCACCACTACCGGAACGTGATGGGACACCTGCCCACCGGCGTCGTCGTCGTGGCCGGGCGCGAGGTACCCACCGGAGGTCCGGTCGGACTCGTGGTCGGGACCTTCCAATCCCTGTCGCTGGACCCGCCCCTGGTCAGCTTCAGCGTCGACCGGAGCTCCAGCAGCTGGCCGAAGATCCGCCCGGCAGCGCGGTTCAGCGCCAGCGTCCTCGCCAGCGAGCAGAACGACGTGTGCCGGGCGCTGTCCAGCAAGCGCGACGACAAGTTCGCCGCGGTGGACTGGCACGAATCCGCGGACGGCGCTCCGCGGGTCTCGGGGGCGCACGCCTGGATCGACTGCACCGTCGAGCAGGAGCTGGACGGCGGCGATCACCTCATCGTGATCGCGCACGTCTCCGCCATGGACGAGGGCGAGGGCGAGCCCCTGGTCTTCCACCGCGGCCGCCTCGGCGGGTACCGCGACATCTGATCCCCAGCAGCACACCCGACGCGACGCGAGGAACTGAGAGCGCACCCGGATGACCACGATCGACCAGACCGAACCCGAAGAAACGCAGGAGCAGCTCGACCGGTGCTTGGACGCCGCCGCGGCAGCGGGGGCCGTCTGGGGGAAGCAGACCCCGCACCAGCGCGCGTACGCGCTCTCGGCCGTCGCGGACGCGCTGGACGCCGAGGCGGCGACCCTGGTCCCCGAGGCCGTGCGGGAGACCGGGCTCGGCGAAGGCAGGCTCACCGGTGAGCTGAAGCGCACCACGGTCCAGCTGCGCATGTTCGCGGACGTGCTGCGCGACGGGTCCTACCTGCGGATCGTCATCGACCGGCACGACCCCGACTTCATCCTCGGTCCCCGCCCCGACCTCCGCCGCTGGTTGGCTCCCCTCGGCCCGGTGCTCGTGTACGCGGCGAGCAACTTCCCGTTCGCGTTCTCGGTCGCCGGCGGGGACACCGCCTCCGCGCTCGCGGCCGGCTGCCCCGTGGTGCTGAAGGCCCACCCCGGGCATCCGCGCACCTCGCAGCGAACGGCGGAGATCGTGCGCTCGGTCCTGACCGCGAACGGCGCCCCGGAGGGGACCTTCGAGGTGATCACCGGCCGGCAGGCGGGTGCGCGGGCGCTGCAGGACCACCGCGTGGCCGCGGGCGCGTTCACCGGCTCGGTGGCCGGCGGCCGGGCGCTGTTCGACATCGCCGCCTCCCGCGAGCACCCGATCCCGTTCTTCGGCGAGCTCGGCAGCATCAATCCAGCGGTGGTCACCACCGAGGCGGAGCGCGAGCGCGGCGAGCAGATCGCCGAGGGGTTCGCCGGATCCTTCACCCTCGGGGCGGGGCAGTTCTGCACCAAGCCGGGAGTGCTCCTGCTGCCGCGGGGCACGGAACTGCCGGCACGTCTGGGCGAACTGCTCGGGCGAGCCCCCGCCGCCAGGCTGCTCACCTCCGGGATCGCCCAGCGCTACCGCGAGCGGGTCGACGAGATCGCGAAGACCCCGGGGGTCGAGGTGCTCGCCGACGGGAGCGAGTCCGCGGACCCGTCCGGCGTCCCCGCCTTCGCGCCGACGTTGTTCCACGCCGGCTCGGTGAAGAACCTGAACGAGCACAGCTCCGCCCTCCTGGAGGAGACCTTCGGCCCCTCCGCCGTGGTGGCCGAGTACGACTCCGCGGAGGACGTGCAGGAGCTCCTCGCCGCCGTGGCCGGGAGCCTGACCGTCACCGCGCACACCGCGGCCCAACCCGGTGACGCCGAGCGGGAACGGCTCTCCGGGATCGTGGAACTGGCAGCAGCGCACTCCGGCCGGGTCGTGTTCAACGAGTGGCCGACCGGGGTGTCGGTGACCCCGGCCCAGCAGCACGGCGGACCGTACCCCGCCACCACCGCGGTTTCGCACACCTCGGTGGGGACGGCGGCCATCGACCGGTTCCTGCGCCCGGTGAGCTACCAGAACACGCCGGACTCCCTGCTGCCGCCCGCTCTCCGCGAGGCGAACCCGCTCGGCCTGCCCAGGACGGTCAACGAGGCGGGGGTTTCGCGCCGCTGGGACTCGCCGCAGCGGTGAAACCCGCGGCACCTGCCGGGTGCCGGGGTGGTCCCACCCCGGCACCCGGGATCGGTGCACCGCTGGGAACGACCGCCGGCGTCCGCAGCGACGCGGCCGCTCGTCGACGGTCGTGGCCCTCGCGCGCGACGGCGGGGGCGCTGGCGCCCGGAGCGCGTGAACAGCCGCTCCTCGCTCGTGCCGGCCGGACAGGGACTTCGGCCGGCACGAGCGCGTCCCGATCACGGGTACCGCCCTCAGGCGGGCGGGTCGCCGGTGCCTCCGCGGTGATCCGCCCGGCGATCGCCCGAACAACGGGCGCAGCACCGATGCGCCCGGGGCCGGCAACACCGCGCCGCCCCGCGCGCCCACGTCCCACCGCTCGGCGCACCAGCGCCTCGTGCTGGCGGGCCGCTCCACCACCTCCACAGTTACGTTCGCATGTCGAACAAAATGTTCGATCGACAAATGGGGGAGACAATGCCGTCTCACCGCATGCGCCCGCCCGCCGTCGCGCCCTCGGCTCCGGCCCGCATCTCGGCGGGCTGCAGCGAAACCAGCGCGCGCGAGGCACCGCTGGTCCGCGGCTGAAGCGGTCTCAGCCAGCACGACACCCACCTCCTCAGCGGCGGGTCGTGGAACGCGCACCGCGCACCCGACTCGCCTCCCCGAGCTCCACGTCCGCACCGCGACGCGGATCGAGCGCGCGGGCCTCCCGCGCGAACCGCGCGCTCCCCGGTGCCGCGGTCCGAACCCCTCCCGGGCAGCGACGCACCCGACCCGCGTCCATTAAGTGAACGCAGACGTTATACTGAACGTGTGCCCTGGCCCGAGCGGTCCAGGACATCGATGCGTTCGAGGAGGCGGTAGTGGGCGAGGCGCCCGAGCAGGCGGAGATGACCAACAAGTCGGTGACCAAAGCCGTCCGCTTGCTCCGCGAACTGGCTGCACAACCGCGCACGGGGGCCACGGTCACCACCCTCGCGAAGGCGGCGGGGCTGACCAGGCCGACCGCGTTCCGCCTGCTCCACAGCCTCGAGCAGGGCGGTCTGGTGGACCGGCTCGACACCAACTACGTCCTCGGCTGGGAGCTCGCCCGGCTCGGGCGCCACGCGGACCCCTACGCGGGGCTGGTCGCCCACGCCCAGCCCCTGCTGCAGGAACTGGCCGACGCGTTCAACGAGTCGGTGACCCTCTCCGTGCCGAACGCGCAGGACGGTCTCGACCTGATCGCCGAAGCCGCCGGCTCGCACGTGGTCGGCGTCCTCTCCCGCAACATGGTCGGCCAGCGCTACCCGATGCACGCCAGCTCCACGGGCAAGGTGCTGCTCGCGGAGCAACCCGCCGACAAGCTGCAGCGGATGCTGCCCGAGGAGCTCGACGCCTTCACCCCGCACACCATCACCGACCGGGCCACCCTGCTCAAAGAGCTCGAGCAGGTGCGGGAGCAGGGCTTCGCCATCATCGACAACGAGCTCGAGTACGAGCTGCTCTCGCTCTCCCGCCCGATCAGGGACTCGGCGGGAACGCTCGTCGCCATCCTGACCCTCAACGGTCCGCGGAACCGGTTCGGCCGCGCCCACATCCCCGATGCCCTGCACCAGATGCAGAGCATCGTCGACCGCTTGATCGACCTGTTCTGGCGCGACACCGCGTCCGGCTGAGCTCGCCGCCGGTCCGCGCCTCGCCGGACTCCCCTCCCCGGGTGCCGGTGCACCACCACGCCTCGCGGTGAGCCCCTCCGCTGCCGCTCGCGGGCGGCCCCCGCCCGTCGAGAGCCGACGCGCGTCGACCTGCACGTCGAGCACCGACCAGCGAGCCCCGCACTCGCAGTTCCCCGTCGCGCAGCTCCGCACTCCCCCGGCTCGCGGTCCGTCCCCACCGGGCCGGGAGGTGCCCCCGCGACTCCGCTCCCCGCCTCCGCGCGACCTGTCGCGCCCCCGCGGCGGGTCGCGCCGGCTCCGAGCGCTCTTGACGAGGGCACGTGCCCGTCATACATTGACCTCCATCAAATGAACATTACGTTCGTATATTGAACGGATGGTGTCATGACACGACGGATGCGGCTGTTCGCCTTCGAGTTCCAAGGTCCAGCGCACCTCTCCGCGGGGATGTGGCGGCACGAGCACGACCAGGGCCACCGCTACAAGGACCTCACGTTCTGGACCGAGTACGCCAAGATGCTCGAAGAGGCCCGGTTCGACGGGATCTTCTTCGCCGACTCGCACGGGTACCACGACGTCTACGAGGGGAACGCGAACGCCGCCCTCTCCGACGCCGCGCAGATCCCCTCCCTGGATCCGACCCTGGTGATCTCGGCGATGGCGGGCGTGACGCGGAACCTCGGGTTCGGCGTGACCGGCTCGACCACCTACGAGACCCCGTACGCCCTGGCCCGCAAGTTCACCTCGCTCGACCACCTCACGAACGGGCGGGTGGGCTGGAACCTGGTGACCTCCTACGCCCAGAGCGCGGCGCGCAACTTCGCGAGCGGAAACCTGGTCCCCCACGACGAGCGCTACGACATGGCCGCCGAGTACCTCGAGGTCTGCTACAAGCTGTGGGAGTCCTCGTGGGAGGACGACGCGGTCGTCCGCGACGCGGAGCGCGGCATGTACGTCGACCCCTCGCGGGTCCACGACATCGAGCACCACGGGCGGTACTTCGACGTGCCCGGCTTCGCCCTCTGGGAGCCCTCCCCCCAGCGGACCCCCGTGATCTTCCAGGCAGGCGGATCCCCCCGGGGCCGGGCGCTCGCGGCGTCGAGCGCCGAAGCGGTGTTCGTCAACGCCGTGTCCACGCCCGCGCTCAAGCGGCAGGTCGACTCGCTGCGCGAGCTCGCCGCGGAGCACGGGCGCGAGCCGCAGAACCTGAAGGTCCTGCAGATGCTCAACGTGGTGTGCGCGCCCACCGACGAACTCGCCCGCGCCAAGTACGAGTCCTACCGCGAACTCGTCAGCTACATCGGGGCGATGGCCCGCTACAGCGGCTGGACCGCCCTCGACATGGCCCAGTTCGACCCGGACGTCCCCCTCGAGCACGTCAAGACCGACGCCGGGCAGACCATGATCGACCTCTTCGCCAAGATGGACCCGGACAAGCAGTGGACACCGCGCGACATCGCGGACTTCCTGGGAATCGGCGGCAGCGGGCCGACGATCGTGGGCTCCCCCACCACCGTCGCCGACGAGCTGATCCGGTGGATGGACGAAACGGGCATCGACGGGTTCAACCTCGGACATGCCGTGAAGTACCAGGACATCGCCGACTTCGCCGAGCTCGTCGTGCCCGAGCTGCAGAAGCGCGGCGTCATGTGGTCCGACTACGAGGGCTCGACGATGCGCGAGAAGCTGTACGGCCCCGGAACCGCGCGGTTGCAGGAGGACCACCCGGGACACCGGTTCTCCATCCGCGAGACCGCCTCCGCGCACGGCTGATGCGGGCGGCGTGCGGGCACGGCCCGGTGCTCGCACGATCCACCGCGTTCGAGGACGGGTGCCGCACCCCGCGGCCACCCGTCCCCCAGTAGCCGGTTCACGCGTTCCCGCGCCTTCGGCGAGGACCCGCCGTCGAACCGCGTTCCCGAACTCCGATCATTCCACCCGCCGCGCAGGTGCTCGCAGTTGCCGGTCACGGCACAGCGCTGCCAGAGGAGCGAGGATTCCCGCATGTCAGCACAGTTGAGCGGTATTCTCACCGCCCTTCCCACTCCGTTCGCACCGGACGGGCAGGTCGATGCGCACGCCCTGCGCCGCCTGGTCGACCACAGCATCGACGGCGGCGTCGACGGTGTCGTCGCCTGCGGTTCCACCGCCGAGTTCGCCGCGATGAGCAATTCCGAACGGCGCCTGGTCGTGGAGACCGTGGTCGAGCAGGCGGCCGGGCGCGTGCCGGTCGTGGCGCAGACCGGTGCGGTGAGCACGACCGAAGCGATCGAACTGTCGCGGCACGCGCAGGATTCCGGCGCCTCGGTCCTGATGCTCGTCGCCCCGTACTACGAACCGCTCACCCACGACGAGACGCTGCATTACCTGCGCACGGTGGCCGAGAGCGTCGACCTGCCGGTCATGCTCTACAACCTGCCGGACGCCACGGGCGTCAACCTCACGCCCGAGCTGGTCGGGCAGCTCGCCCGCGAGGTCGCCAACATCCGCTACATCAAGGACACCGGTGCCGACCTCTCCCAGCTCCGGCAGTTGATCCACCACTGCGGCGACGTCGTCTCCACCTTCGGCGGGTGGGACACGCTCACGCTGTCCGCGCTCACCGAGGGCGCCGCCGGTGTCGTGGCGGGCAGCGCGAACGTGCTCCCGGCCGAGCTGTCCACCGTCCACAAGGCGCTGCGCGACGGTGAGGTCGACCGCGCCCGCGCCGAGTGGTCGCGGATCTCCCCGTTGCTGGATGTGCTGATGTCCGTACCGTTCATCCCGGCCATCAAGACGGCGCTGAACGCGCTCGGACTGCCCAGCGGCAGGCCCCGGCAGCCGCTGCTCGAGCTCGACTCCGCCGCGGCGGAGAAGGTCTCTGCTCAGGTGTCCGCGCTGAAGCCGCACTCCCCGGGCACCTCGGTGGGGAGCACGACCGCCGCGGTTCGCCGCGCCGGCGACGTGCCCCCCTGGCGCACCACGACGAGCTTCCCACCGGCCCAGCACTTCGTGGACGGGGAGTTCGTGGAGGCCTCGTCGGACCGCGTGATCGAGGTGGTTGATCCGTGTTCGGAGGAGGTGTTGTGTGGTGTGCCTGCGGGCGCGGCCGCTGATGTGGATCGGGCGGTGGCTGCGGCGGTGGCGGCCCAGCCGGCGTGGGCGGCGCGGGTGGCCAAGGACCGTTCGGACCTGCTGCACGCGATCGCCGACCGGGTGGGCGAGCACACCGACCTGCTGGTGCACCTCGAGGCGGCCAACACGGGCAAACCGCTGCAGGTGGCCCGCGATGACCTCGCCGGCACCCTCGATTCCTTCCGGTTCATGGCCGGCGCGGTGCGCGCGAGCACGTCCATGGCCTGTGGGGACTACGTCGACGAGCACCTGTCGGTGATCCAGCGCGAACCGCTCGGCGTCGTCGGCGTGGTCACCCCGTGGAACTACCCGCTGATGATGGCCGCCTGGAAGATCGCCCCGGTGCTGGCCGCGGGCAACACCTGCGTGGTCAAACCCTCCGAGCAGACCCCGGTGACGACGCTGAAGTTCGCCGAACTCGTCGCCGACCTGCTCCCGGCCGGGGTGCTCAACGTCGTCACCGGCTACGGCGACGGGGTCGGCACCCGGCTGTCCGAACACCCACAGGTGGACATGATCGCGCTGACCGGCTCGATGGGCAGCGGTCGGGCGGTGGCCCGCAACGCCGCCGACGGGCTCAAGCGCGTGCACCTCGAACTCGGCGGCAAGGCCCCCGTGGTGGTCTGCGCCGACGCCGACCTCGCCGCCGCGGCCTCGACCATGCGCGCGGCCGGATACTGGAACTCCGGGCAGGAATGCGGCGCCGGCTGCCGCGTGCTCGTGCACGAATCCGTGGCCGAGTCGTTCACCGACCACCTCGTCCGCGAGGTCAGCACCCTGACCGTCGGCGAACCCCGCGCCGGCGGCGAGGTCGAACTCGGCCCCGTGGTCTCGCAGGAGCACTACCAGCGCGTGCTCGGCTACCTCGACCGCGCCCACCAGGACGGCGCCCGCCCGGTCATCGGCGGCGGCCCGCTCGACGGGCCGGGCTACTTCATCGCTCCGACGGTGCTGGTCGACGTCCCCGACGGCGCCGAGATCACCCGCGAGGAAGTCTTCGGCCCCGTCGTCACCATCGAAACCTTCCACACCGAAGACGAAGCCCTCCGCCGCGCCAACGACGTGCCCTACGGGCTGGCCGCCTCCGTCTGGACCAACGACGCCCGCCGCAGCCACGACCTCGCCGCCCGCATCGACGCCGGCACCGTCTGGGTCAACTCCCACCTGGCCCTGGCCAGCGAACTGCCCTGGGGCGGCTTCAAAAGCTCCGGCTACGGCCGCGACCTATCCATCTACGCCCTCGACGACTACTCCCGCACCAAACACATCATGCACAACCACACGCGCTGACCATCCCGGTGGTCAGCGCGTGCCGCGTGCTGATCGTGCTCTCGGTTCGGAAGACCGGGGTCGAAAGCACGGGGGTCGCGGAGGACATCGAACCCCTCGATGTCCTCCGCGACGCGCTCAGTACCCGCGTGCCACCCACTCGTCGAAGTGCGGTACGACCTCCCCGATCGTCGTGCTCGGCCCGTGCCCCGGCCGGACCCTGGTCGAGCTCGGCAACGTGAGCAGCCGGTCCCGGATCGACGCGGTGATGGTGCCGAAGTCCGAGAACGACCGCCCGGTCGCCCCGGGGCCACCGGCGAACAGGGTGTCCCCTGTGAACACCCTCCCGAGATCGGGGCAGTACAGGCACACCGACCCGGGCGAGTGGGACATGACCGCGGTTCGGACAGGTTCGTCCACCTGCAGACGCATGACGAAGGCGGCCGTCGCCAGCTTGGTCGGCACGACGATCGAGTGGTACGACTTCTCCCTCTACGGCACGAGATCGCGACTATCAGGAACGCGGAGGACATCAGCTTCGCCGGCAGAACAGTGGTCTGTGACATCCCGATGCGCATCATCCCGTAGGAGAGCAGTGGTGCTCGCCGGGGTGGCGATCGGCGTGGCGAACGTGCTGATGTATCAGCCCCACGGCGCGTTCTTCACCGACGTGCGGGGCACGGGGGCCAACCTCGGCGTCCAGGTCGCCACGGTCCTCGGTGGCGGCACCGCACCGCTGATCACCACTTCACTCGTGGCGTGGGCCGACGGCATCTCCTGTCCGGTCTCGTCGTACCTGATCGCCATGACTGGTCTCAACCACGTGCACCCTGCTGCCCCGGGAAAGCCGGCCGGTGCCGCGCACGAGCGACGATCGGCGGAACAGCACCCTCCACCAACAGCGACGTGGTGCGGCCCCCGCGCACGAGTACCGGCCGTAGGGCGGAGTCGCAGCCGCGCACGCGTGGACACGATTCGCCGGGCGGGATCACGGCAGGTGGGCGAGCCAACGCTGGCGCCACGCCTCCGTGCTGGCGAGATCGTTGAACGTGAAGACGTGGAACCCGCTGAGGTTGCTGTCGGAACGCGCCAGGTGGGGCGCCACCGCCCGGACGATCCTGTTCGGACTGTAGCCACCGGGCAGGAAGAACCGCCACAGCATGTTCGACTGTTTCTTCAGGAACCGGGCGGATTGACCCAGACCGAGACCACTGGAGACGCGGATCAGCTTCTGGCGGTTGATCGCACCGGGGATCCCCACGCGCACCGGAAGACGCACCCCACCGGCCCGCACGTTCCGCGCCCAGCGAATGGTGGCTCTCGCGTCGAAGCACAGCTGGGTCATGAGAACGTCGGCGCGGGCGGCCTTCTCGTGGAGGGCGCGTTCGATGACGTCGTGGCCGATCGTGCCGTGCCCCTCCGGATAACCGGCGACGCCGACGCTCGAGAAGGCGTGGCCCTGCTCCTCCAAGGAGACCAGCAGACTCCTCGCATCGGCGAACGCGCCGACGGGGACGGCGGCGTCGCCACCGATGGCGACGATCTCGTCCACCCCCGCGTCCTGGAGCTGCGCGGCGAGATCGGCCAAGTGCCCGCGGTCGCGGACGAGGCGCGCTGGAAGGTGCGGTGCCACGTGGTACCCGTTCTTGCTGAGCCGAACGGCCAGGTCCACGGTCGCGTCAATCCCCTTCGCTTCCGTCGCGGTGACGGTCAGCGCCACGTCGCTCGGCACGTGGGCGAGCACTCCGTCCTCGGTGCTGTCGAACGGCAGCACCTCGTAGGTCGCCGCGCGCAACGCTTCGGCCGCTGCTGCTCTCCAGGGAGCTGCCGCGGCGATCCCATCGTCCGGTCGCTTCGAGCGATCTGGGCGTCCCATCGATGCACCACTTTCCGTTGTCCGAAGGGGTGGCCGCGTTCCTCTCCACCGGTGGGCCGCGAAGGTGCGAGCGGACACCACGAGGCAGGAAGCGGGATCTCAGTGCGAACCAGCGCGTCGGGGGCGTGCCGCGGTGCAGTTCGGCACGCCCCCCGACAACGGCGGCGCTTCAGTAACCCCGCGCCACCCACTCGTCGAAGTGCGGTACGACCTCCCCGATCGTCGTGCTCGGCCCGTGCCCCGGCCGGACCCTGGTCGAGCTCGGCAACGTGAGCAGCCGATCCCGGATCGACGCGGTGATGGTGCCGAAGTCCGAGAACGACCGCCCGGTCGCCCCGGGGCCACCGGCGAACAGGGTGTCCCCTGTGAACACCGTCCCGAGATCGGGGCAGTACAGGCACACCGACCCGGGCGAGTGACCGGGGGTGTGGATGACCTGGATCTCGGCCCGGCTCAAGGCGAAGCGCTGCCCGTCGGCGAGCTCGCCGTGCGGCTTCTCCTCGGGATGCGTCAGCTCCCAGACCGGGAGGTCCGCGGGGTGCAGGTGCACCGGTGCTCCCACCGCGTCGGCGAGTTGCAACGCGACCGCCACGTGGTCGTCGTGGGCGTGCGTGGCGAGGACGGCCAGAACGGTTCTGCCGGCGATCAGCTCGCGGATGGCCTCGACGTCGTGCGGTACGTCGATGACCATGCAGGTCTGGTCGTCGCCGACGACCCAGGCGTTGTTCTCGACGTCGTGGACCTCGCCGTCGAGGGAGAACTTGCCCTGCGTTGTCGCGTGGTCGATGCGCATGCCCATCACAACGTCACCACCGAACGCAGGACCTCCCCGCGGTGCATCTTCTCGAAAGCGCCCTCGACACCGTCGAGGTCGACCTCTTCGGTGACGAACCTCTCCAGCGGAAGCTTGCCCTGCTGGTGCAGCTCGGTCAGCTCAGTGAAGTCCCGCTCGGGCAGGCAGTCGCCGTACCAGCTGGACTTCAGCGCGCCGCCGCGGGCGAACACGTCGATCATCGGCAGCTCCAGCCGCACCTGCGGGTCGGGGACGCCGACGAGCACGACCGTGCCCGCGAGGTCCCGCGCGTAGAACGCCTGCTCGTAGGTCTGCGGGATCCCGACGGCGTCGATGACGACGTCGGCGCCGTTGCCGTCGGTGAGCTCGCGGACGGCCTGCACGGTGTCGGTCTCGGAAGCGTTGACCTCGTGCGTGGCGCCGAACTCCCGCGCCCACTTCAACTTGTTCGGATCGATGTCCACGGCGATGATCCGCCGAGCAGCGGCGAGGTCGGCACCGGCGACCGCGGCGCTGCCGACCCCGCCGCAGCCGATGACGGCGACGGTGTCCCCGCGCTGGACCGGGGCCGTGTTGACCGCGGCTCCGATGCCGGCCATCACTCCGCATCCGAGCAGACCGGCGACCTCCGGTGCGCACCCGGGGTCCACCTTGGTGCACTGTCCGGAGTGGACCAGGGTCTTCTCGGCGAACCCGCCGATTCCCAGGGCCGGCGAGAGCGGCGTGCCGTCCTCGAGCGTCATGGGTTGCGCCGCGTTGTGCGTGTCGAAGCAGTACTGCGGGCGGCCGCGCCGGCACGCCCGGCAGTCACCGCAGACCGCGCGCCAGTTCAGCACGACGAAATCACCGGGCTCGACGTTGTGCACCCCCTCGCCGACCGAGTCGACGACGCCCGCCACCTCGTGCCCGAGCAGGAACGGGTAGTCATCGCTGATGCCGCCTTCGCGGTAGGCCAGGTCGGTGTGGCACACGCCGCAGGCCTGCACCTGCACCACGGCCTCGCCCGGGCCGGGGTCCGGGACGTGGATGGTGGTGACTTCGACCGGCTTTCCCTTGCCGGTCGCCACAACTCCTCGTACTTCGGTCACGAGCAACTCCAGTTCGTCGGATCAACGTTGGCGACCTGCCCTCGAGGGGACACGCCCCGCGGGCGGGTCGGTCGTTTCTGCATCGGTGGGGTTCAGCGGTGGTACTCGGCGGCGGCGTCGATCAACCAGTCGGCGAGGTAGCGGGCGTAGGAGGCGCGCACGAACAGCCAGAAGCTCGGCGTGCGCGCGTTGCGGCACAGCAGGGTCACCCCGGTGCGGGCCAGCAGGGTGTGCGCGCACTGGTCGCTCTCGAAGCTGAGGGGGTGCAGGTCCAGGGCGCAGCCCTTGTTCAGCAGTTCGCGGGCCTGGGTCCCGGAGACCTCGAGGATCGTCCGCTGCGCGGAGACGTCGACCACCGCGCCGTGCTCGCCGTCCAGGGCCGCGTTGAGCAGATCCCCGGTGTCGCGGGCGTTGCCCTCCGGGCCGACCAGCAGCCATTCGTCGGGCCCCATCCACAGCACGTGCAGGCTGTCCGTCCGCACCACTTGGCCCGGTTGGTTCGGCAGCATGACGCCGAGGGCGGTCCCGATCCGCTCCGCCGCCGGGCTTTTGGGATCCACGCGCAGGGTGACCTGCGAGGTGAACGGCACCTCGGCGAGGCGCACCGCGCCGGGCACCGATTGCCGGGCCAGCTCGTCGGTGTAGGCGGCCAGGGGGGATTCGCCGTACAGCTCAACCGTCACGACGCGCTCCTTCCTTGTCGTAGAAGACGGGCTCGGTGATCTCGACCGGCACGAGCTGGTCGTCGACGTGGCCGTAGATCGTCTCGCCGATGCGGTCGCGGCCGGCCTTGACCAGCGCCAGCGCGAAGGGCCTGCCGAGCGCGGCGCTGCGGTAGCTCGAGGTCACGTGCCCGAGCATCGGCACCGGCGGCTCGCCCAGCACGTCGTCTGCCACGAGCTGCGTGCCCTCGGGAACGACGCGGGACTCCGCCGCCGGCAGCAGGCCGACCAGGTGCTTGCGGTCGCTGCGGGCCGTGTCCGGGCGGGTGAAGGAGCGCTTGCCGAGGAAGTCGTCCTTCTTCTTCGACACGGCCCAGCTCATGCCCAGGTCGTGCGGGGTGACGGTCCCGTCGGTGTCCTGCCCGACGATCGGGAAGCCCTTCTCCGCCCGCAGCACGTGCATCGTCTCCGTGCCGTAGGGGGTGATGCCGAACGGCTCGCCCGCGGTGTGCAGCGCCTGCCACAGCTCGTGGCCGTACCACCACGGCACGTTGATCTCGAAGGCCAGCTCGCCGGAGAAGCTGATCCGGCACACCCGCGCCTTCCTGCCCGCGACGACACCGTCCACGAAGGACATGAACGGGA
This sequence comes from Salinifilum ghardaiensis, assembly GCF_054491345.1. Taxonomy (NCBI): domain Bacteria; kingdom Bacillati; phylum Actinomycetota; class Actinomycetes; order Pseudonocardiales; family Pseudonocardiaceae; genus Salinifilum; species Salinifilum ghardaiensis. The sequence continues at coordinate 3,188,705 of NZ_CM137101.1, forward strand.
AGCCGTCGTTGCCCAGATCGATGTCCGTGCCCGCCCGGTCCAGCACCGCCCGGGCGTCGGGACCGGCCAGCGCGATCGTGGCCCAGTGCTCGGTCACCGAGGTGAGATGCACCCGCAGGTGCGTCCACTCGGTCTGCAGCCAGTCCTCCAGGTGTTCCAGCACCCCGGCCGCTCCGCCGGACGTGGTGGAGATCAGGTAGCGGTGCTCACCGGTGCGCACGACGGTGCCGTCGTCGAAGACCATGCCGTCGGCGCGGCACATCACCCCGTAGCGGATCCGCCCCACCTTGAGCGTGCTCATCTTGTTCGTGTAGACGAGGTCGAGGAACTCCGCCGCGTCCGGACCCTGCACGTCGATCTTGCCCAGTGTGGACACGTCCTGCATGCCCACCCCGGTGCGCACCGCGCGGCACTCGCGCAGCACCGCGGTCTCCATGTCCTCACCGGCCTGCGGGTAGTACCACGGGCGCTTCCACTGGCCCACGTTCTCGAACAACGCGCCGCGCGCGACGTGCCAGTCGTGCATGGCCGTCACCCGGATCGGGTCGTAGAGGTCACCCCGGTCCCGCCCGGCGAACGCGGCGAAGGGAACCGGTGCGTACGGCGGGCGGGACGTCGTCGTCCCCACCTCCGAGACGTCCGTGCCCAGCAGTTCCGCGACGACGCCCGTCGACAACGTCCCCGAGGTCTTGCCCTGGTCGTGCCCCGTGCCGATCGTGGTGAAGCGCTTGACGTGCTCCACCGACGTCATCCCCGCGCCGACGGCCTTGCTGACGTCCGCCACCGTCGCATCCCGCGCCAGATCCACGAACTCCTCGGATCCGGTGGAGTCCGCCGGCGCGTGGGGCAGCCACGTGGGCTGCGGTTCCATCACGGGCTGGGACCGGGCTGCGGGCACCTCGGCGAAATCCGCGTCGAATCCGGCAGCCCTGGCGGCATCGCTGCCGGCCTCGGCCCCCGTCCGCAGGCAGGTGACGGTGGAGAAGCTGCCGGCGACCGCGCCGACGGCGTGCGTACCGCGCGCGCCGCGGGCGGGGACGAACGCGCCGATCTCCGCCGCGTAGCGCAGGGTTCCGCGCGCCTGGCCGTGCAGTTGCACCGCCGGGTTCCACCCCCCGGAGACCAGCAGCAGATCGCACCCGACGTGGTACTGCCCCTCCGAGGTGGTGGCACCTCCCGCCGGCAGGGGTTGCACGTCGACACCGGAGACGTGCTCGGTTCCCGAGGTGGCCCGCACGGCAGCACCGGTGTGGATGGGGATGCCCCGCTCGACGCACCGGGATGCCCACACCGTCGGGGCCTCGGGCCGGACGTCGACGACGGCGGCGATCTCCGCACCGGCGTCGTGCAGGTCGACCGCGGCGGCGTAGGCGCTGTCGTTGGTGGTGAAAACGACCGCGCGCCGCCCCGGGAGGGTGCCGTACCGGTGCAGGTACGTCCTGGCCGATCCGGCCAGCATCGTGCCCGGGCGGTCGTTGCCGGAGAAGACCAGCGGCCGTTCGTGCGCACCGGTGGCCAGCACCACCTGCCGCGCGCGGATGTGCCAGGTGCGCTGGCGGGTGTGCGCCTGCTCGCCCCGGTGCTCGACGGCGACGAGGTAGTTGTCGTCGTAGTGCCCCACCACCGTGGTCCGCGCCAGCGCGGTCACCTCCGGGGCGGCCTCCAGTTCCTCGACCACGCGGCGGATCCACCGCTGCGACGGTGCGCGGTCCAGGAGCTCGCCGCTGCCCAGCAGGCTGCCGCCGAACTCGGTGTCGGCCTCGGCCACGATCACCCGGGCCCCGCTGGCCGCGGCGCTGCGCGCGGCGGCCAACCCCGCCGGGCCGGCACCGACGACGAGCACGTCGCAGTGCGCGTGCATCGCGTCGTAGCGGGCGGGATCCGCCTCGGCGGACAACCAGCCCTGCCCCGGAAGTCCCGTGGCCACCAGCCCCTCGCGCAGCTCGACCGCGGTCGCCGGCAGCATCGGCTCCGGGAACGGCTCCTCGACCTGCACCAGCGCGTTGGGCTCCTCGACCCCGGCGGCCATGATGCCGCGCGGCCGTCCGTACCGGATGCTGGTGGTCACCTGGTGCACCCCGTTGGCCAGCAACGCCGAAGCGAGGGTGTCTCCCTCGTAGCCCTCGTACTCGCTGCCGTTGAAGCGGAAGCGCACGGGACGGTCCCTGTTGATCCGCCCGCCGTCGGCGAGCCTGAACTCGTTGCTCACTGGATCACCGCCCCGGCCGTGGTCTCGTCGTGGATCTCGTTGGTGACCGTGTCCCGGCAGACGGTGATCCAGCGGCGACAACCCGCCTGGTGGAACCACCTCTCGGTGAACACGCCCTTGGGATTCGCCCGGTAGAACAGGAACTCCGCCCACTCGACGTCGGACACCGCGTGCGGATCAGCCGGGTAGGACACACCGGCCTGACCTCCGCAGTGGAACTCGACTTCGTTGCGCGGCCCGCACCACGGGCACGGAATCAACATCATGGTGCGCAGGACCTCCTCGCATGGATCGTGTGGACGGCGCCGAACGGGGACACCGCAGGCCCGGCCACGGACAGCGGACTCGGGCCGGCGGGAGTGAGTGCTCTCAGTGGGCCACGCCCGCGGCGCCGTGCTCGTCGACCAGGGCACCGGTGGTGAACCTGTCCAGGTTGAACGGCGCGTTGAGCGGATGCGGTTCGTCGTGGGCGATGGTGTGGGCATAGCACCACCCCACCCCCGGGGTGGACTTGAACCCGCCCGTCCCCCAACCGCAGTTGACGTAGAGGCCCTCGAACGGCGTCAGCCCCATGATCGCCGAAGCGTCGGGCGTCACGTCGACGACTCCGGCCCAGGTGCGCAACACGTGCGCCCGCGAGAACATCGGGAACAGCTCCACCGCCGCGGTCAGCTCCCGCTCGATGGTGTGGAACGCCCCGCGCTGGCCGTAGGAGTTGTAGGAGTCGATGCCCGCCCCCAGGACGAGTTCGCCCTTGTGGGCCTGGTTGACGTACACGTGCACCGCGTTCGACATGACCACCGTCGGATGCACCGGCTCCAGCAACTCCGAGACCATCGCCTGCAACGGGTGGCTCTGGATCGGGAGGCGCAACCCGAGGTCGTCGGCCAGCACCGACGTGTGCCCCGCCGCCGCCAACGCCACCTTGCCGGCCCGGATCGGACCGCGCGTGGTCTCCACGCCGACCACCCGGTCACCGACGCGTTCGAACCCGGTGACCTCGCAGCCCTGCACCAGATCCACGCCCATGCGGTCCAGCGCCCGCGCGAAACCCCACGCGACGTGGTCGTGCTTGGCGATGCCCGCCCGCGGCTGCCACGTCGCCCCCAGCACGGGGTACCGCAAGTCCTGCGAGGTGTTCAGGATCGGGCAGATCTCGGCCACCTGGTCCGGGTCGAGCCACTCGGCGTCCACGCCGTTGAGCCGGTTGGCCCCGACCCGCCGCACGCTGTCGCGGACCTCCTGCAGCGAGTGCGCCAGGTTCAGCACGCCCCGCTGGGAGAACAGCAGCGGGTAGTCGAGCTCCTCCTCCAGCCCCTCCCACAGCTTCAACGCGTGCTCGTACAGCCCCGCGCTCTCGTCCCACAGGTAGTTCGACCGGATGATCGTCGTGTTGCGGGCCATGTTCCCGCCCGCCAACCAGCCCTTCTCCAGCACGGCCATGTTCGTGATGCCGTGGTTGACCGCCAGGTAGTAGGCGGTCGCCAAACCGTGCCCGCCGCCACCGACGATCACCACGTCGTAGGAGGGCTTCGGATCCGCCGAGCGCCACAACCAGTCGGGGTGCTCCGGCAGATCGGCCCCCGGAGTGCGCGGTGCCATCAGAATCCTCCGTTCAGGTCGGGGTGGAGCGGTTCGGCTGCGGCCAGCGCCTCGATCGCCGACTGCTCGAAGACCTCGGCGACGCCTCCCGTGCTGGGCGGACTCATCGGACTCCTTCCGCGCTGGAAGACCAGCAGAGGAGGGGCGGCGGACAACAACCAGGCACCGGACCGCGGTTGCTGCGCACAGCGCTCCTGCCCACGGGGCTGCTGGGTACACAATTGCTGTTCAACTGAAATATCAGATGTCGTTCACACTAGCAGCGCCGGCGGCGAGGTCAAGGGGTCGCGACATCGGAATCGCCCCCGAGGAGTCGAACGCGCACCCGCCCCCAGCGACGCACCGGGGCGCCCGACATCGCCGAGGTCGGGGAACCGCGCCGCACAGCTCCGGGCGAGGCCGATTTCGATCGAGGTGTTGACCCCGTCACGACCACTGCTTATCTTGCCATCCAGTTGATATATCAATCTGCTTTTAGTTGTCGGTCGGCGCCGGAGCGGTCGCGGAGGTAGGTCCTGGCCCAGTCATCGACCAGGTTCACCGCCCCGTCCCGCGCCCGCTCCGCGCGACGGCTCCCCGCACTTCGCTGCGGCCCTCCCACCAACCACGTCGGCGATCCGCGACGCACCCGTGCACCGCGGTTCGCAGCCGCCCTTCCCCTCGTCCCGATCAGCTACCGCTCACGGCAGCTGATCGGCGAAAGCGCCGTTCTCGCAGCGGTCCGCACAGCCCGCCCGTTAGGAGACCAGCATGAGCACGACCCCTCGAGTCGTCATCATCGGAGCCGGGATCGTCGGCGCCAACCTGGCCGACGAGCTGACCGAACGCGGATGGGACCAGGTCACCGTCCTCGACCAGGGTCCGCTGCCGCTCACCGGCGGGTCCAGCTCGCACGCGCCCGGGCTCGTCTACCAGACCAGCGGCTCCAAGGCGATGACCGAGTTCGCCACCTACACGGTCGACAAGCTCGCCAGCCTCGACTCCGAAGAGGGGTGGTGCTTCAACAAGGTCGGCGGGCTCGAGATCGCGACCACGCCGCAGCGCCTCGACGACCTGCACCGCAAGCAGGGCTGGGCGAGTTCCTGGGGCGTGTCCGGTGAAATCCTGTCCCCCGAGGAGTGCGCGAAGCTGCACCCGCTGCTCGACCCCGACGAGATCCTGGGCGGATTCCACACCCCCGGCGACGGGCTGGCCAAGGGCACCCGGGCGGTCGTCGCGCTCGCCCGACGCGCCGAGGCCCGCGGTGCGCGCTTCCACGGCCGCACCCGCGTGCTCGGCATCGACCAGCACGGCGGGCGCGTCACGGGTGTGCAGACCGACCAGGGCGAGGTGCCCGCGGACATCGTCGTCTCGTGCGCGGGCTTCTGGGGCAAGGCCATCGGCGAGATGGTCGGCATGCGCGTGCCGCTGCTGCCGATGGCCCACCAGTACGCGCGCACGGGGCAGGTCCCCGAACTGATCGGGCGCAACGACGAGCACGTCGAGGCTCAGCTGCCGATCCTGCGCCACCAGGACGCCGACCTGTACTACCGCGAGCACAACGACTGCATCGGCATCGGCTCCTACGCGCACCGGCCGATGCCCGTGGACCCCGCGAACCTGCCGCAGGACGGGGACGTCGACGAGGCGTCGATGCCGTCGATGCTGCCGTTCACCGAGGAGGACTTCGCCCCGTCCTGGGAGCACAGCAAGCGCCTGCTGCCCGCGCTGCGGTCCACGAAGGCCGAGACCGGCTTCAACGGGATCATGTCGTTCACCCCCGACGGCGGACCGCTGATCGGCGAATCCCCCGACGTGTCCGGTTTCTGGATCGCCGAAGCGGTGTGGGTCACGCACTCCTCCGGGGTGGGCCGCGCCGTCGCCGAACTGCTCGTCGACGGTCGCAGCCAGGTCGACCTGCACGGCTGCGACGCGGCGCGGTTCGACGAGATCGAGACGACCGAGGCCGTCGTGGAGGAGACCGCGCAGCAGAACTTCGTCGAGGTCTACGACGTCAAGCACCCGCTGCAGCCGAAGTTCTCCCCCCGCGATCTGCGGGTGAGCCCCTTCCACGCGCGGCAGAAGCAGCTCGGCGCCGTCTTCCTGGAGGCCCACGGCTGGGAGCGGCCGCACTGGTACGAGGCCAACGCGCCGCTGGTCAAGGATCTGCCCGTGGAGTGGCAGCCGCCGCAGCGGGATTCCTGGTCGGCCATGTACCACTCGCCCGTCGTGGCGGTCGAGGCGTACAAGACCCGCAACGCCGTGGCCATGTACGACATGACCTCGCTGAAGCGGCTGGAGGTCACCGGCCCCGGCGCGCTCGCCTTCCTCGACCGGCTCACCACCGGCAAGATGGGCAAGTCGGTCGGCGCGGTCACCTACACCCTGATGCTCGACGACGCCGGCGGCGTGCGCAGCGACATCACCGTGGCCCGTCTCGGCGAGCAGTCGTTCCAGCTCGGCGTCAACGGCAACCGCGACCTCGACTACTTCCACCGCCAGCTGCCGGAGGACGGCGGCGTGCAGGTCCGCGACATCACCGGCGGCACCTGCTGCATCGGCGTGTGGGGCCCGCTGGCGCGCGACCTGGTGCAACCGCTCAGCCGGGACGACTTCTCCCACGAGGGGTTGAAGTTCTTCCGGTGCCAGCGCGCCCACATCGCCGGAATCCCCGTGACGGCGATGCGCGTGTCCTACGTCGGCGAACTCGGGTGGGAGATCTACACCAGCGCCGAGTACGGCCAGCGGCTCTGGGACGTCCTGTTCGAGGCCGGGCGCGACCTCGGCGTCGTGGCCGCCGGACGCGCCGCGTTCAACGGCCTGCGCCTGGAGAAGGGCTACCGCGCGTGGGGCGCGGACATGACCACCGAGCACAACCCCTACGAAGCGGGTGTCGGTTTCGCCGTCCGGTGGAACAACGGCGACTTCGTCGGGCGCGAGGCCCTCGCCGGCATCGACACCGACGCGCTGTCGCGCCGCCTGAGCTGCCTGACCGTCGACGACGGGCGCAGCGTCGTGCTCGGTTCCGAACCCGTGCTGCTCGACGGTGAGCCCGCCGGCTACGTCACCTCCGCCGCGTTCTCGCACACGCTCGGCACACCGATCGCCTACGCCTGGCTGCCCGCCACGGCCACCCCGGGCACCCCTGTCGACATCCAGTACTTCGGCCGCCGGGTGCGCGCCACCGTCGCCGAAGAACCACTGGTGGACCCGGATATGAACCGCATCCGTCGATGACCGCCCACCCGTCCCCGCCGCAACGGCCACCGCTCAGCGTGCCCGCGAGCGGTCCCGGTCGGCCGGTCCCGGTCGGCACTGCCGACCACCGGCGGGGCCGGCCGGGACCGGCGCGGCTCGCACCCCGCCCAGTTGGGAGCGCGCATTGACCCTGTCAGTCTTCGATCTGTTCAAAGTGGGCATCGGCCCGTCGAGCTCGCACACCGTCGGTCCGATGCGGGCCGCCTACCTGTTCGTCACCCGGCTGCGCGAGTCGGGAGAACTCCCCCGCGTCTCCCGCGTCCGCTGCGATCTGTTCGGCTCGCTCGGAGCGACGGGGCGCGGCCACGGCAGCGTCCCCGCCGTCGTGCTCGGTCTCGCCGGCGAACAACCCCACCTGGTCGACCCGGTCGCCGCGGAACCCGCGGTGCGGGCCACGCGCGAGGAGGGGGTGCTCAGCCTCGGCGGGGAGCGCAAGATCGCGTTCACGCCGGACGAGGACGTCCTCCTGCACGGCGAGGAACGGCTCGACTTCCACAGCAACGGGATGCGCTTCACCGCCCACGACGATGCGGGGGACGTGCTCCAGCAGCGCGAGTACTACTCGGTGGGCGGCGGTTTCGTCCTCGACGAGGACGAAGCCCGCAACCCCGCTCCGGTCGAGACCAGCACCCCGGTGCCCCACCCGTTCCACACCGCCGAGGAGCTCCTCGCCCACGCCCGCGACACCGGGCTGACCATCAGCGAGATCATGCTCGCCAACGAACGCACCTGGCGCAGCGAGCAGGAGATCCGCGACGGGCTGCTGCACATCTGGTCGGTCATGCAGGACTGCGTCGACCGCGGCACGAGCACCAGCGGCACGCTGCCGGGGGCGTTGCAGGTCCGCCGCCGCGCCGAGGACCTGCGCCAGCGGTTGGAGTCCACCACCGCGACGGACGAGGCCCTGCCCGCGCTGGAGTGGGTCACCCTCTACGCCCTGGCCGTGAACGAGGAGAACGCCGCCGGCGGCCGCGTGGTCACCGCCCCCACCAACGGCGCCGCCGGGATCGTTCCTGCCGTGCTGCACTACGCCCGGAACTTCCTGCCCACCTTCACCCCCGACGCGGCCGTGCGGTTCCTGCTCACCGCCGGCGCGATCGGGATCCTGTTCAAGGAGAACGCCTCGATCTCCGGGGCCGAGGTCGGCTGCCAGGGCGAGGTCGGCTCGGCCTGCGCCATGGCCGCCGCCGGACTCGCCGAGCTCCTCGGGGCCGCACCCGAGCAGGTGGAGAACGCCGCCGAAATCGGCTTGGAACACAACCTCGGGCTGACCTGCGACCCCGTCGGAGGGCTCGTGCAAATCCCCTGCATCGAGCGCAACGCCGTCGCCTCGGTCAAAGCCATCACCGCCGCTCGCATGGCTGCGCACGGCGACGGCACCCACGTGGTCTCCCTCGACAAGGCGATCGCCACGATGCGCGCCACGGGAGCGGACATGCAGGACAAGTACAAGGAGACCGCCCGCGGCGGGCTGGCTCTCACCATCGTGGAATGCTGAGGAGAACCCCGTGACCCGCTCGTTCATCCTGACCCTGAGCTGCCCCAACCGCACCGGCATCGTCCACGCCGTCAGCTCCTACCTGCTCGAGCACGGCTGCGACATCCGCGAGCACCAGCAGTTCGACGACACGGTCCGCGAACGCCTGTTCCTGCGCACGCACGCCGCGGCTGCCCACGACGTCGACCTCGACGAACTCTCCCGCGGCTTCGAAGCCATCGCCGCCGACTTCGAGATGAGCTTCAGCTTCTCCCCCGACCGCAACGCCCGCGTGCTCGTGATGGTCTCCAAGCTCGGCCACTGCCTCAACGACCTGATCTACCGCTGGCGCGCCGGCAGCCTCAGCGCCGACATCGCCGCCGTCGTGTCCAACCACGACGACCTCCGCCCGATGGCCGAAGCCGCCGATCTGCCCTTCATCCACATCCCGGTGACCCCGGAGACGAAGCCGCAGGCCGAGGCCCGCCTGCTCGAACTGGTCGACGAGTACGACGTGGACCTCGTCGTGCTGGCCCGCTACATGCAGGTCCTGTCCGAGCAGACCTGCAAAGCCCTGCACGGGCGCTCCATCAACATCCACCACTCGTTCCTGCCGGGGTTCAAAGGTGCGAAACCCTACCACCAGGCCTACTCCCGCGGGGTCAAGCTCGTGGGGGCCACCGCCCACTACGTCACCTCGGACCTCGACGAGGGGCCGATCATCGAGCAGGAGGTGATCCGCATCGACCACACCCACGACCCCGCCGCGCTGCAGACGGTCGGGCGAGACGCCGAGGCGCTCGCGCTGTCCCGAGCGGTGCACTGGCACTGCGAGCACCGGGTACTGCTCAACGGCCACGGCACCGTCGTCTTCCGGTGAACACCGCGGGAGACACCGCGCACCCGTGCCCCCGTGGACGCCGTGGACGCCGCACGTCACGCCGGGTTCGGCGGGCCTGCGGACACTCGACCGGTTTCTCCCCCTGCGGTAGTCTCCGGGGACCGGAGCCCGCACCCCGTTGTCCGTGCCCGTGGTCTTCACCGACACCCGCAACGCCTCCGGAGGTTGCTGGCCCATGATCTTCCACTGTGGAATTTCGCGCGCTGCGAAGGCGGGACTTCCGTGAGAGCTCGCTCGCGGAGCGCGCGAAACGACCTCATCGGGAACCGCACCGTCACCAACAGCCCGATCGCCCCGCGAGGACCGCCGATGACATGTTTCCGGTGGGCGGCGTGCCATCCCCCGCGATCGCGCCGGGACCGCCGGCACACCCGACATCCGAACACCCTTCGCACACCCGACCGGTTCGTGCCCCGCACCGTGGCGCCCGCGTCAATCGACGTCCCGGGCGTCCCGGGTCCGCACCCGGGCTGACGCCGGTAACGCACATTCCCCATCCCACCCGATTCGAGGAGCGCTGCCATGACGACTGGTGAAATCGCCGCTTCCACCGAGGACCAGGGGCTCCCGGAGAGCCTTCGCGAGACCCTCCCCGGCCACTACTACACCGATCCCGACATCTTCCGCGCGGAACAGGGCTCGATCTTCGAATCCGGGTGGTTCTGCGCCGTGCTCAGCGCGGACCTCGCCCGCCCCGGGCAGTACGAGACCGTGCAGATCGGACGTGAGAGCGTCATCGTCGTCCGCGGGCGCGACGGCACCATCAACGCCCACCTCAACGTGTGCCGCCACCGCGGCGCCCGGCTGTGCACCGAGGAGAGCGGGGAGGTGCGGCGCGCCTTCCAGTGCCCGTACCACGCCTGGACCTACTCCCTGGAGGGCAAGCTCGTCTCCGCGCCGAACCTCACCGCGATGTCGGACATCGACCGGTCCGAGTTCGGGCTGCACCGCGTGCACGTGCGCGAGTGGCTCGGCTACGTCTGGCTGTGCCTGGCCGAGGAACCGCCGTCGTTCGAGGACACCGTCATCAACGACGTCACCAACCGCCTGGGCACGCCGGAGGCGATCGTCGGCTACCAGGTGGACGAGCTCAAGCTCGGCCGCCGGATCGAGTACGACGTCAAGGCGAACTGGAAGCAGGTCGTCGAGAACTTCATGGAGTGCTACCACTGCGCGACCATCCACCCCGAGCTGACCGAGGTGCTGCCGGAGTTCGCCGACGGGCTCGCCGCGCAGTACTTCGTCGGGCACGGCGCGGAGTTCGGCGAGGAGGTCCAGGGCTTCACCGTCGACGGGTCGGCCGGGTTCGAACGGCTCCCGGGCGTGAGCGAGGATCAGGACCGGCGCTACTACGCCATCACCGTGCGCCCGCAGGTGTTCATCAACCTCGTCCCCGACCACGTCGTCTTCCACCGGATGTTCCCGGTCGCCGTAGACCGGACGATCGTCCGCTGCGACTGGCTCTACCTGCCCGACGTCATCGACTCGGGCGCCGACATCGAGCGCTCGGTGGAACTGTTCCACCGCGTCAACCAGCAGGACTTCGACGCCTGCGAGCGCTGCCAGCTCGCGATGGACTCGCGCTCCTACAAGGACGGCGGGGTGCTGGTCCCCAGTGAGCACCACATCGGGGAGTTCCACGACTGGGTGCGCCAGCACGTCGGCTGATCCGCAACTGACGAGCCCCGTGCGGACGCGACCGTCCGCACGGGGCTCGCTGTTCGGCGCGTGCGCGGGAGCTCCGCCGGGCACGGCCTGCACGCGGGAAACTGCGCGCGAGCTCTCGTTCGACACGGCGGAGCCCGCTCGTGCTCACCGGTCGTGCGGATCCTGAACCGGCCGCACCGTTCCGCGACGCCCGGTCGCTCGCCGGTGCGGGCCACGCGCACCGGCGAGCGACATCTCAGGAATTCTCGCGCGGGGACTCCATCGGGACCCCGTCCGCCGACAGCGGCGGCGGGGGGAGCTCGGCGCTGGAGGTCAGCGGCGCCGCACCCGCCAGCGGCCGGCCGGCGTGCTCGCGCAGGAAGTACGTGCTGGCGATGCCGACGAGGCCCGCACCGATGAGGTAGTAGCCGGGCCAGTCGAGGTCGCCGGTCGCCGTCGTCGCGGTTTCGATGACCGTCGGAGCCGTGCCGGCGAACAGCGACACGGACAGGTTGAAGATGACCGCGAGACTGCTGTAGCGGATCATCGTGGGGAACAGCGCCGGCAGCACCGAGGGGGACACCGCCGCGAAGCACATGAGGATCAGACCGATGATCAGCAGTCCGACGATCTGCCCCAGCAGCCCCTCGCGGAGCAGCCACACCGCCGGCAGTCCCAGGACGACGAGGGAAACGCTGGCGGTTATGAGGATCGGCTTGCGGCCGATCCGGTCGCTCAGGCGCCCGACGGGCAGGATCGCGGCGACCATCACGACCATGACCGCCACCTGCAGGGCCGTGGCCACCGCGTCGCTCGTGCCGCTCTCGTCGTAGCGGGGCAGCGTTCCCGTCAGGTAGGCGGGGATGTAGTTGGTCAGCACGTAGTTGGTCACGTTCCACGCGATGGTCACGCCGGCCGCCACCAGAGCGGCCGTGCGGTAGTGCCGCCGCACGATCTGCACGGCCCGCCGCACCGACATCGTGACCAGCGCCGGGGAGCGTTCCATCAATTGCCGGAACGCGGGGGTGTCCTCCAGCCGCATCCGCAGGTAGACACCGGTCAGCCCCAGCGGCAGCGCCAGCATGAACGGCAACCGCCATCCCCACGACAGCAGCGCGTCCTCCGGCAGGACGGCGATGAGCGTCCCGCACACGCCCGCACCGAGGGCGTATCCGATCAGCGTGCAGAACTCCAGCCAGCTGCCGAAGAACCCCCGGCGCCGGTCCGGCGAGTACTCGGCGACGAGGGTCAGCGCCCCGGTGTACTCCCCACCGGCCGAAAAGCCCTGCAGCATGCGGATGATCAGCACCAGCACCGGGGCGGCGAGGCCGATTGCACCGTAGCTCGGCACCAGGCCGAGCAGCACCGTCGCCACCGCCATCAGCAGCAGGGTCGCCGACAACACCTTGGTCCGACCGAGGCGATCACCGATCCACCCGAAGACGAACCCGCCCAGCGGCCGCATCACGAACGCGGCGGCGAAGGCGGCGAGCGCCAACGTCGTCGTCCACTGGCCGGCATCGGGGAAGAACACCCGGTCGAGCACCACCACCGCCAGGTAGGAGTACAGCCCGAAGTCGTACCACTCGGCGATGTTGCCCACCGACGCCGCCGCCACCGCTCGGCGAACGGTGCGCTCCTCCTGGACGACGGGTGGAGTGATGCCCCACCGCGGCCGCCTCGGCTGATCGCTCATGGAACTCCCCCGGTGCTTCCTGGCGCGACACCGTACCGCGGTCCCAGCACTCCCCCGCCCTTGTGATGCGCATCGACGATTGATATATCTGTGCAAGATAAGGCACGGTCCCGGCGGGGTCAACGCCCTAGCGATCCCGAGCAGCGGGATCAACGCAGCGACCCCCCGCTTCGGCCCGCCGAAGAACGACCTCTCCCGAGCACCCCCGGAACCGCGGCCCCCGGTCCGCGGGAACCGTCCAGTCCGAACGCGACGACGAGCACCGCGAGCTGGCCGCTCCCGGTGGCGCTCGTTCGGCGCAACGCGAACGCACTCGACGAGCGACACGAGGCAGGAAGCGCGATCTCCGCCGGCCGCGGAAAATCCACCGTTGACGACCGGCGCATCGATCCGCATTCTGTGTGTTGCGTAATTCACTACAGGTTTCGCACTACGCAACAGGAGGCGGGATGATCTTCGTGGGCGAGCTGTCCGACCTCCCTCCCGGGGAGTCGGTCCGGGTCGAAGGCGACGTCGCGATCGCCGTGTTCAACGTGGACGGTGAGCTCCACGCGATCGACGACACCTGCACGCACCAGGACGCGTCGCTCTCCGACGGCTGGCTGGAGGGATGCGCGGTCGAATGTCCCCTGCACGCCAGCTGTTTTGACCTGCGGACCGGCCGCCCCGATGGCCCGCCCGCGAAGAAGCCCGTCCGGACGCACGAGGTGAGCCTCCACGACGGGTTGATCTACGTCCACGAGTCGACCCGTGCCGGTGCCGACACCGTCGCAGCGGCCGACGCGGTTGCAGAAGAGGTGAGTTGATGGAGCGGATCACCGTCGTCGGGGCGTCGCTCGCCGGCCTGGCCAGCGCACGCGCCCTGCGGAACCACGGCTTCGCGGGGCGGATCACCGTCATCGGTGCCGAGAAGCACGCCCCCTACGACCGCCCGCCCCTGTCCAAGGAGTTCCTCGCCGGCGAAGTGTCCGAGGACGACATCCGCCTGACGGACGACGACGACGCGGAACTCGAGGTCGACTGGGTGCTGGGGCGCGCAGCCACCGCCCTCGCCCCCGGGGAACGGCACGTGCTGCTGGACGACGGGAGCCGCATCGACGCCGACGGCGTCGTGCTCGCCACCGGAGCCCGGGCCCGGCCGTTCCCCGACTCCGCGCCCGCAGGGGTGCACACGCTGCGCACCCTCGACGACGCCCAAGCCCTGCGGCAGGAGCTCACGCCCGGAGCACGCCTCGTCGTCGTCGGAGCCGGCTTCATCGGGGCCGAAATCGCCTCCACCGCGGTCGGTCTCGGCTGCGCGGTCGACGTCGTCGACGCGGGGGCGCTGCCCCTGCAGCGGGCGCTGGGAGCGGACATGGGAGCCGTGTGCGGCCGGTTGCACGCCCGGAACGGCGTGCGGATGCACCCCGAGGCCAAAGTGGCCGAACTGGTAGGAGATCCCCGCATCACCGCGGTGCGCCTCGCGGACGGACGTGAGCTGCCGGCCGATGCGGTGGTCGTCGGCATCGGTGCCCGGCCGAACGTCGAGTGGCTCGAGGGCTCGGGCATCTCGTTGGACAACGGGGTCCGCACCGACGCCCGGGGAAGGACCAGCATCCCCGAGGTCGTGGCCGCCGGTGACTGCGCGAACTCCTACCGGACCTACACCTCCGCACCGATGCGGCTGGAGCACTGGACCAACGCCCTGCAGCAACCGGCCACGAGCGCCGCGGCACTGCTCGGCCGGGAGCACACCGCTCCCGCCCACCACGCGCTCCCCTACTTCTGGTCCGACCAGTACGGCCACAAGATCCAGTTCGCGGGCCACCGCACCGAGGAGTGCTCGGTCGGGATCGACGAGGGCGATCCCGACGGGGACGGCTTCCTCGCCGTCTACCGCGACAGCGCGGACACCCCCACGGGCGTGCTCGCGATCGATCGCCCCCGTTCCTTCGGGAGGTGGCGCCGCCACCTCGCCGCGCGCGAGTGACGGGTCCCGGCACCGCGTCGAGCGGGAGCCCCTCCGGAGGTGCCGGCCGCGCCACCTGCCCCTGCGCAGCCGCGGGAGGATCTGCCGGCGGTTCGGTCGCGAGCCGCCGGAGGTCCGGCGGCTCAGACCACCGAGCGGATCGCCTCCTCGAAGCTCAGCACGTGCTCGCGTGCCAACTTCTCCGCTTCCTCGGGCTCCCTCTCACCGATCGCTCGGAGCAGGTCCGAGTGCTCACCGACGTGGCTGTCGAAATCCACCATGCGCTCCAGGAAGAGGCAGAATATCCGTGTTGCCAGGTTGTCGTAGCGAACCAGGGTGTCCTCGAGGTGCGGGTTGCCGGCAGCGCTGTAGATGGTGCGGTGCACGTGGAGGTCCCAGCGCATGAGTTCGTCGCGGCTGAGCGAGCGCACGTCGACCTCGTCGAGGGCGTCGGCGAGCTCGACGACCTCGTCGAGGACCTCCGCGTTGGCGTACTCGGCGGCCCGGCGCGCCGCCAGCGGCTCCAGCTGCACCCGCAGCTCGGAGATGTAGGCGAGATCGGTGATGTCGACCGCGGTCGCGAACGTGCCCCTGCGCGGGTACGACACGACGAGGCGGTCGCCCTCGAGGCGCTTGAGCGCTTCGCGCACCGGGGTGCGCCCGATGTCCAGCGACCGGGCGAGCTCCGCGTCGTCGATCGCGGTCATGGGAGGGATGTCGAGCATGATCAGGCGATCACGAATCGCCACGTAGGCCTTCTCGGCCAGCGAGGCGTAGGCAGGTTCGCTGGTCGTCACTGATTCCACCGCAATCCCGACGTCACAACACTTGACATATCAGCAGTGTATCTGTCGGCGGAACGACGTCCACCGCGTTTCGTGCTACACGTCACGATCCGTGAGGATCACGCCTGTTCAGCCGCACGTCAACGCAGCGCGGAGCCGGCCGCTGCCGGTGGTGAGCGGCGCGGCCCACCGAGCTCCGGACGGGGGAGTCCGTTCCTCCCCCGCGTCCCGTTCGGCACCTCGTCCGGTGACGAGAGCCATGTCTCTTGGTCGATGCCCCAGCAGCGTTGGTTAGAGTGGGAATCATGCTGAGGGCACTCCAGTCGAGTCGCGGGCGCACCGCGCTGCTCGTGCTGTTCGCGCTTTCAGCATTTTTGATGTGCACGCTGCCGCCGCACCATTCGCAGATTCAAACTGCAACGCAGACGGGCGCTACCGCCACCTCCGGCGGCCATCCGGGGACGGCCGCGTTCCACGCCGACGAGGCGGTTTCAACGTCTGCGGCGGCGGACCGGCAGACAGGTCCCCACCCAGAAGGGGACGAGCACCCGAGCCCGGTGTGCCACGTCACGAGCGACCACGTGATGGACGCGATCAAGCGGTTCGCGCCCTCCGCGCAGGGCGATCTCCTGGCGCTCCTCGGCGCACTGGTGGTGGTCCTCGCCGGGGCTGCGCACCTGGACACACGAGCACGCGCGCGATGGCGGTCGACGCGCCCACCCGGTTTGCTCGCTGGTTTCCCCCTGCTGATCACCCTCGGTGTGTCACGAACCTGATTTCACGGCCGCAGGCCGGTGTCTCGCTGAATTCGAGCTGAGTTCACGCTGAGAGATGTTCCGGCCCCTTCTCAGTTCTCCGACCGTGCGGCGGGTACTGCCACTGGGCTGGTGCACCCGCCCATTGTCCGGAATTTCCTCGTTCTTCACCGGTCGCCGGGAACGGCGGCCGGTCCCCATTCCCGTGAACGCGGCTGAGCTCCCCGCGTGCGCCGCGGTGGAGCGGCCAGGAGGTTTGTGGTGACATACGATTCCGTTCTGGATTGCGTCGGTTCGACTCCGCTGGTGCGGTTGCGGCGGTGCTTCCCCGACCCCGCGGTGGAAGTGCTGGCCAAGCTGGAGATGCTCAACCCCTGCGGGAGCATGAAGGACCGCCCCGCCCGCCACATCGTCGAGCAGGGCGTGCGCGAGGGGCGACTGGTACCGGGGATGCGGCTGGTGGAGAGCACCTCCGGCAACCTCGGTGTGGCGCTGGCCGTGGCCGCCCGCACGCACGGTTTGTCCTTCACCGCGGTGGTGGACCCGAACACCTCGTCGACGAACCTGCGGTTGCTCGAGCTGTTCGGGGCGGACGTGGACGTGGTCACCGAGCCCGACGAGGCGGGTGGGTACCTGCACACCCGGGTGCGCCGCGCGCAGGACCACGCCGAGGCGAACCCCGGGGTGGTCTGGGTCAACCAGTACGCCAACGAGCGCAACTGGCGGGCCTACTACGACACGCTCGGGGCCGAGATCCTGCAGCAGGTCGACGGCCCCATCGACTACCTCGTCGCCCCGGTATCCACCACCGGGTCGCTGCAGGGAACGGCGCGCCGGCTGCGCGAGGTGAACCCGGAGCTGACGGTGGTGGCCGTCGACGCGGTGGGGTCGGTGATCTTCGGGGCGCCGCCGGCGAAACGCCACATCCCCGGTTTCGGCGCCAGCCGCGTGCCCGAGATCTTCACCCCCGAAGAGGTCGACGGGGTCGTCCACGTCGCCGACCCCGATTCCGCCGCCGGCTGCCGGCGGCTGGTCGAGACCGAGGGCCTGCTGGCCGGCGGTTCCTCCGGGGCGGTGATCGCAGCGCTGGACGCGCTGCTGGAGGGCTTTTCCGAGTCCGCCCGGGTGGTCACGTGGTTGCCCGATCGCGGCGAGCGCTACCTCGACACGATCTACGACGACACCTGGGCCGAGGACCTCAAGCACCGCGCGAGCCGAGCCGATCTGACGGAGGTGCCGTGACCACCGCCGAGCGCGTCCAGCGACGCAACCTCGTGCTGCTGTGGGCCAGCCAGTTCACCAACACCGCCGGGTTGATGATGCTGGTGCCGATCATGCCCTTCTACGTCGAGGACATGGGCCTGACCGGCACAGCCGCGATCCAGACGTGGGCGGGAGCGGCCATCGCCGCCCCCGCCCTGGCGCTGACCGCGGCGACCCCGTTGTGGGGCCGCGTCGGCGACCGCGTCGGGCGGCATTGGATGGTCGTGCGCGCCCTGCTCGGCCTGGCCGTGTCGATGCTGGTCATGGCCTTGGCCAGCAACCCGATCACGCTGGTGCTGGGCCGACTGCTGCAGGGCAGCCTCGGCGGCGTCGTCGAAGCCGCGCAAGCCTTCGCCGGGGCCGCCGGACCGGGGAACGAGCGCGGATCGGCGCTGGGCAAATCGTTCAGCGCCACCGCCGCGGGCTCCCTGGCCGGGCCGCTGGCCGGCGGTGCGCTCATCGGGGCCGGCCAGCTCGGTGGCCTCATGGTCGCCATCGCCGTGCTGGCCGCCGTGCTCGCCGGGGCGTGCGCCCTCGGGTTGCGCGAACCACGCGCCACCGCGCCCGAGCCCCCTCCGGCGCAGGAGCGGACCGCTGCGGACGGGCGCGCCCGCCGAGCGGGCTTCTGGCACGTGCCCGGAGCGCTACCGCTGGCCGCGGCCGCGGTCGGGGTCTACTTCGGCGTCTACGGGTTGATCCCCGTCTTCGCCGAACACGTCCAGCAAAGAGTCACTCCCAGCCAGGCGGGGCTGTGGGTCGGGATCTTCCAATCCCTGACCTGGGGCGCGACGCTCATCGCCTCCTTCTGGTGGGGTCGGCACAACGACCGCGCTCAGCGACCGGTGCGGGTGCTGGCGATCGCCGCGGGTGTCTGCGCCGTCAGCATCGCCGCCCAGGCGCTCCCGCTCGGCATCGCCGGCCTGATCGTGCTGCGACTGCTGCAAGGAGCGGGCTTCGCCGCCCTGGCCCAGTCGTTGTTCTTCCACTTCAGCAGGCACGCCCCGGAAGAGCGCCGCAGCGGCTACGTCGGCACTGCCAACAGCTTCCTGCTGGCCGGCCAGTCCGCCGGGCCGCTGCTCGCCGGCCCCGTGTCCGTGGTCCTGCCCGCTCGGGCAGCGATCGCGCTGATGGGCGCTGCGTGCGCCGTGGCGTGCGCGTGCTGCCTCCGAGCCGCACGCGCCGAGCGCGCCGGTGCGGACGCCGGAAGCTCTCCCGGGGACGCCGGGAGCGCTCGGAGCAGCACCGCCCCGCGCTCGGCCGCTGCGCTCCCGCCGGTGCATCGCCGCATGAGCGGCGAACTCGACCTCCCGACCGAGGGCACCGTGCCGAACCTCCCGCGGGTGGACGAGCCCCCCTCCGGAACCGCCCGCCCATCGCCGCCGCGGTGATCCACCTCGTCGCGTCGTACCTGAGTGGACCTGGTCCTGCTCCGCGGAGATCGCTGACGACCCCGGTGCGCGCCGGCCCACCGGCGGGTCGCTGCCGCGTGGTTGCTCGCCCGCGTCGTCGGGACTCCGCCGGTCGCTACGACAGCAGCGGCCCGGTGCCCAGCGGAAGCACGAGCCCACCGGCGATTCCCAGGGCCAGGGAGGCGGCTCCGGCGGTGTAGGCCCCCGCAGCCGACCAGCGTCCCGCCGGGACGAGGCCGTCGCCGGACGACTCCGGTGCGGGCAGGAAGACCGGCAGGATCCAGCGGAGGTAGTAGAAGAGGCTGGCGACGGTGTTGATCACCGCCACGACCGCCAACCAGGTCAGGTCACCGTCGATCGCTGCGGTGAACACCTCCAGCTTGCCCAGGAACACCGAGGTCGGCGGGGTGCCGACCAGTCCCAGCAGGCACACCACCAGCACCGCGGCCAGACCGGGGTGGCGCCGCGCGAGGCCGCGGTAGTCCTCCAGCCGCCTCGCGCGTGGCAGTCCGGTGACGACGGCGAACGCGCCCAGGTTGGTGACGGCGTAGGCGGCGAGGTAGAAGAGCAGTCCGGGCAGCGCGAGCTCGCTGCGATGCGCGACGGCAGCGGCCACGAGGACGTAGCCGACTTGGCTGATCGCGGAGTAGGCGAGCAGGCGGCGCACGTCGTCCTGGCCGAAGGCGGCGAGGTTGCCCAGGGTCATCGACGCGGTGGCGAGCACGGCCACCAGCAGTGTCCAATTGAGACCTACCGCGGGCATGACCTCGGCGAGCAGCCGGTAGGCGGCGATGAGGCCGCCGATCTTGGGCACTGTGGTGACGAAGGCGGCGACCGGTGCGCTGGCGCCCTGGGTCACGTCGGGCACCCAGAAGTGCGCGGGCACGCCGCCGATCTTGAACAGCAGCCCGGCGAGCACGGCCACCACCCCGACCGCGACGGCCGGTGCGGGAGCGGCGGGCAGGTTCCGGGCGAGCGCGGCGTAGCCGGTGGCACCGCCGAGTCCGTAGAGGAGGGTGGTTCCGGCGAGCAGGGCGGCACCGAGCAGCGCACCCATGAGGTAGTACTTCAGCGCCGCCTCCGTGCCCGACGCGTCCGCGGCGAAGCCGGCCAACGCGTACAGCGGGATCGAGGCGAGCAGGTACGCGGCGACGAGCAGCAGCAGGTCCGAGGCGCCGAGGAGCATGATCGTGCCGAGCGCTCCGAGCAGCAGCAGCACGTGGAATTCGGTCTCGCGGGCTTGGGAGGAGACCGCGTCGGCGGACAGGCAGAGCGTCAGCGAGGTGGCGGTCAGCACGATGAGCCGCCCCGCGTTGGTGGCGGTGTCGACGGCGTAACTACCACCGAAGACGACCTGCGGGGCGGTGGTCATGGCCACCGCGGTGGCGGCCAGGCCCGCGAAGCAGGCGGCTGCGGCGAGCAGGCGGACCCAGCCCTGCCGGCGCCGGGGCAGCCAGGAGCCGAGCAGCAGGCCCAGCACGGCGCTGGCCACGAGGGACAGTTCCGGGACGAGGGCGGCGGGGTTCTCGTTCATGGTCACCGGCCGAGGGTTCCGATCAGCGCAGTGGCGGCGGGTTCGATCACGTCGAGCAGGAAGCGCGGCACAACACCGATCACGACGACCGAGGCGAGCAGTGGGAGGATCGAGGCGGCCTCGCTCCGGTGCAGGTCCGCGAACCCGCGCGTCGCACCGGGGGCGTCGGGCAGGCGCAGGTCCCCGAGGAAGACCCGGTTCAGCGCCCGCAGGAACAGGCCCGCCGTGATCAGGATGCCGAGCAGGGCCAGGGCCGTGGCCACCGCGGCCGAGGCGAGGCTGCCGGCGAAGATCTGGAACTCGGCGATGAACCCGGAAAAGCCCGGCAACCCGAGCGAGGCGAACGCGGCCACACCGGTCGCCCCCGCGAACACGGGTGCCGGTCCGGCCACGCCTCCGTAGGCGCTCATGTCGTAGCTGCCGCGGCGGTCGTGGAAAACCCCGGCGAGCAGGAACAGCGCTCCGGTGATCAGGCCGTGGCTGACCATCTGGGTGACCGCTCCGGTCACGGCCAACGAGCGCGCCTGCACCTCGCCCGCGGTCATGATTCCCGCGGCGCCGAGCGCGAGGACGACGTATCCCATGTGGTTGACCGAGGTGTAGGCCACCAGGCGCTTGAAGTCCTCCTGCGCCAGCGCCACCAACGCGCCGTAGAGCACCGAGACGACCCCGATCACCACCACGACAGCGGCGTAGTCGTGCCAGGCCTCCGGCAGCAGCGGCACGGCGATGCGGACGAAGCCGTACGTGCCCATCTTCAGCAGCACGCCGGCCAGGATCGCCGATCCCGCCGCGGGCGCATCGGTGTGCGCGGGCGGCAGCCAGGTGTGCACCGGCACCGTCGGGGTCTTCACCGCCAGCCCGACGCCGATCGCCAGCAGCACCAGCGCCGCGTAGGTGCCCTGCCCCGCGAGCGGGTTCGCCCGCGCGAGCGCGACGAGGTCGAAGGTGTGCGGTTCGGCGGCCAGGTACAGACCGATGAATCCCAGCAGCAGCGCCAGCGACCCGATGAAGGTGTAGAGGAAGAACGTCAGCGCCGAGCGCTTCGCGTTGCCGTGCCCCCACCCGGCGATGACGAAGTACATGCCCACGATGGACAGGTCGAAGTAGACGAAGAACAGGATCAGGTCCAGCGCCGTGAACAGGCCCGTGCTCACCGTCTGCAGGAACAGGAACAGCAGCGCGAAGCCCTTCACCCGACGGGTCTGGCGCAGCGAGTGCACGGCGCACGCCAGGAACAGCAGCGCGGTCATCGCGATCAGCGGCAACGACAGCCCGTCGACCCCGACGTGGTAGCCCACCCCGGCGCTGGGGATCCACCGCAGGTCCTGCTCGTAGGCGATCCCGCTGCCGGGGTCGTAGCCGACCCACGCGAGCACGACCAGGACGGCATCGGCCGCCGCGATCGCGATCCAGCTGAACAGGAACGGCCGGGGACCGGCGGATTCCGGGACCGCGGCCAGCACCAGCGCGGCTGCCAGGGGCAGGAAGACGATCAGCGAGAGCATGGATCACCGCACCAGGACGAGGATCAGGACGAGCGCGGCGAGCGCGACGGCGGTCTGGGCGTAGTACTGGTGCAGTTGCCCGGTCTGGGGCCGGCGGGCCAGCGCACCGAGCTGCCGGGATCCGCGGGCCACGACCTGCACCGCACCGTCGATCGGGCGTTCCGCGCGACTCCTGACGAGGTGGGCCAGCCCGAGGCCGGCCGCCGGGAACGCCATCACCGCCCGGTTCAGGACGCGGTCGTCGAAGGCGGCCAGAGCGCGTGCCAGCGCCATCGTCGGCCGCGCGATGAGCACCCGTGCGGCGTGCTCGCACCGCAGCCACCCGGTCAGCCCTCGGCGCGCTGGTGCGGGGACCGGTACCGGGCGGTCGGCCCACCACCAGCTCGCGCACGCGGCGGCCACCGCCAGCGAAGCGGACAGCACGAGTTCCCACCCCGCCGGTGCCGGCGCGGCCGTCCGTCCGATCAGGAGCGCGGTTGCGCGGCCCAGGGGCGGAAGGCCGAGCAGCCCCAGCGCGGCTGCGAGTCCGCTGAGGACGATCAGCACGGGCGGCGCGGCAGCGGGGATCCGGCGCGTACCGCGCTGTTCGGCGTCCCGCCCGGTCGCCTCCGGCTCCGGTCGCCAGGCGAACCACGCGGCTTTGGTGCTGTACACCGCGGCGACCACCGCCGCGGCCAGCCCGAGGACGTGCAGGACCGGGCTGCTGCCCGCGGCGGCGAGCACTACGTCCTTGCTCACCCACAGCGAGAGCGGCGGGAGACCGGCCAGGGAGGCGACCGCAACGGTGAAGGTCGCACCGACCAGCGGGTACCGGCGGGCCGCTCCGCGCAGCGCGGGCAGCGCTTTGCTGCCCAGCGCGGTCAGCCAGGCCCCGGCGGCGAGGAACAGGGCCGACTTCGTGGCCGCGTGGGCCACCAGCTGCATCGTCCCACCGGTGATCCCGCCGGTCCCGGCGGCCAGGACCATGAACCCGACCTGGGCCGAGGTCGAGGCGGCGAGCAGTTGCTTGAGATCGGTCTGGGCGACCGCCACGAGGCCCAGCAGCAGTGCGGTGCCCGCGCCCACCCACGCGACCAGTCCCGCGCCCCATCCGGAAGCGACCAGCAGCGGGTGCAGGCGCAGCAGCAGGTAGGCCCCGGCCGCGACCATGGTCGCCGAGTGCAGCAGCGCCGAGACCGGGCTCGGGCCCTCCATCGCCCGGGAGAGCCAGAAGTGGAACGGCACCTGTGCCGACTTGCCCAGCGCGGCGAGCACGACCCCCGCGGTCACGACGTCCAGCCACGGCCGCCCCGCCTCGGGCAGTGCGGGCAGGGCGAGCGCGCCGGTACCGCCGGCGAGGGCGGCGCCGGCGGCGAGGTAGAGCCCCAGGTCGGCCGCCCGGGTCGTGAGGAAGGCGACCCCCGCGGCCCGCACCCTGCGGGGCTCGCGCCACCAGAACCCGATCAGGGCCCAGCTCGTCGCCCCCATGACCTCCCAGCCCATGAGCAGCACGACCAGACCGGTGGCGGTGACGGTGACCAGCATGGCCCCGGAGAACAGCAGCATCAGCCCGGTGAACCGCGCCCGCGCCACGTCGAGGTCGCCCTCGCCGGCGGCGAAGAGCAGCACGGCCAGGGTCACCGCAGCGACGGTGAGCACCAGGACCGCCGAGAGACCGTCGACGGCCAGTCCCGCGTCGATCCCGGCGAACAGCGGCGCGCCGACTTCCGGGCGCAGCACGGCGGCGGCGAGGGCGAGGACCGCGGTGACCGCCGCGGTGCAGATCCCCGCGGTCGAGGCGAACCGGTCGCCCCGCCGGCCGAGGCAGGTCAGCAGCCCTCCCGCTCCCAGCGGCACCGCGACCAGCAGCCAGCCGAGCACCTCCATCGGCTACTCCCTCAGATCGGCGGCCATGTCGGTCATGTCCGCGTCGCGCGCCCGGAAGATCGCCGTCACGACCGCGAACCCGACGGCCATCTCCACCGCCATCGCCGCGATGACCACGAGGATCAGCACCTGACCCGCTACCGCCGCCGGTGCGAGGAAGTACCGGAACGCCGCCGCAGCGACGATGATCCCGCCCAGCATGAGCTCCAAGCCCATCATCAGCATCACGATCGACTGCTGCGAAAGCGCGCCGTACACGCCGATGGCGAACAACCCGGCCGCCAGCAGCAGGAACAACTGCAGGCTCATCGGCCCACCCCGCCGGGAACCGGGTCATCGGCCTTGCGCCCGCGCAGCTCGTCACCGAACCGGTCGTAGCGCCCGCGGCGGGTGGCCAGCACGACCGCGGCCACGATCGTCGCGAACAGCGCGAGCCCGAGGGTCATCATGGTCAGCATCTGCGGGCCCATCAGCGCCTCGCCCAGCGCGCGCGTCGGGTCCGCCGGCGGGCGCCCCGCCCGCTGCGGCCAGTCGACCAGGAAGATCCCGACCGCCAGCACGGCGAAGGTGCCCACCGAGATCGCCATCGCCCCGGCCTTGTTGTGGTACATCGCCATCGGCATCAGCCCGGCCGGGTTCATCATGTACATGATCATGAACACGGCCATGACGACCATCTCCATGATCATCATCAGCACGATCACCACACCGAGGTAGCTCAACCCGAGCAGGACCACCTCGGCACCGACGAACAGGAACGAGGCCAGCAGCGCGAAGGTCACCTGCGCCATCGAGTCCAGTCGGAACACCAGGAACCCGCTGGTCACCGCGAGCACCCCGAAGATCCAGAACAGCACCGCGCTCACGAACACCTCCTCACCGCGCCAGGACCACCAGGGCCACGACCAGCGCTTGCACGACGGTCAGCGGGATCAGCACGAGCCACGCGAACTCGGCGAACCTCTCCATCCGCACCACCGGGAACCGGCGGCCGAGCCACACCACCACCGCCAGCACGGCCGCCGTCTTCACCGCGGTCCACGTCCACGCGGGCAGCACGGGCCCGTTGCCCCCGCCGAGGAACAGCGGGACGGCCATCGCGGCGGCGACGACGAGCAACATCCACCGCCCACCCGCGAACACCAGGCGGTCCACACCGGACAGCTCACCGGCCGCCCCGCCGGCGATGTCGAGGCCCAGCGGTGCGGCGAACGGCCCCCAGAACGCCATCGCCGCCGCGCTGAGCAGGTAGGCGAGGAACGCGACCGGCATCCACGCCGCGAACCACAGGCCGGACTGGGCCTCGACGATGCCGCCCACCCGCAGCGTTCCCGCCGCCGTGGCCGCGGTGATCAACGCGAACATGTGCGGAAGCTCGTAGGCCAGCCCCTGCGCCACGAAGCGGTATCCCCCGACCAGCGACAGCGCCGAGTTCGGACCCCACCCGGCCATCCACACCGCCGCCCAGGCCAGGATCTCCATCGCGTTGAACCAGACGACGCCGACGTCGAGGTCCGCCACCGCGCGGCCGCCCAGCGGCAGCACCAGCCCCGCCAGCACGGCCGCCACCGGTACCGCGCCCGCACCGGCCCGCCACAGCACGGCGTCAGCAGCGGTGGTGGTGCGCCGCTGCTGCACCAGCAGCCGGACCGCCGAACGCGCGGGGCCGATCACCGCGCCCGGGAGCGACACGGCCCGTCCGGCGGCGCGCGCCCGCAGAGCCGCGTCGAACCCGAGCGCGGCGTAGGTCGCCGCCGCCAGCGCGAAGGGCAGAACCACGATCGACCACACCGGCGCGTCACCCATCGGGCACCCCCCGGGAGGCGTGGGCGAGCTCAGCCGGGTCCGGGTCGAGGCTGGCCACGATCAGCCGCGCCGCGGCGATCTCCGTGCCCTCCAACAGGTCCGGCAGGACCGCGAGCAGCGGCGCCGATCCCGCCTCGCCGCGCGGCGGCGCCACGTCCTCGGGCATCCGGGCGGTGCCATCAACCTGCTGGACGAGCCCGTCGAGCTCGTCCAGCCACGTCAACCACCGCGCTCGGACATCACCCGCCGCCCGGCTCGCCCGCAACGCAGGACCCGTCACTCCCGCCCGCTCCGCCGCGGCGCGGGACAGCACCCCGATCTCCCCGGTGAGCCAGCGCAGCGTCCGCGAGCGGCGCAACCGCCGAGCCAGTCGCCCCACCTCCGGTACCACCCGCTCGGTGCTGGCACCGGCGAGCACACCGGCACGCACCCGCCGCGCCTCCAGCACGGCATCGGGCCACCCCACCACCGCCAGCAGGCGGGCCAGGCTGTCCAGGTGCGCGGCCGCGCACCGCCGAGCCGCCTCCCCCGCGGGCACGTCGTGACCGGCAGCGGCGCGGCGCCGGGGCGCGTTCCAGAACGCCTCCACCGGCCCCCGTCCGGAAACCGCCGTGACCTCGGCCTCCTGGACCACGTCCCCCTGCACGGTCATGCGCACCACGAGACCGGCCGGCCATTCCGGCAGCACCGGCCCCAGCGGCACGTGCAACTGATCCAGCATGAGCCCGTCGCGGTCCGAGCCGCGCTCGGCCATCGCCAGACCACCGGGCACGTCCGCCGTCGAACCGTGGTCGTGGTGGTGCCCGCCACCGTGGCCCCGCTGGTCCGAATCGCGGCCTTGGTGATCCGAACCGTGGCCGTGCCGGTGCTCCGAGCCGCCGTCCGCGCGTTCGGCCCCGGCGCCGCGCCCGTGGTGGTCACCGCCAGCGCCCTCCGGAGGCCGAAGATCAACCGGCTGCGGGACCTGCCCGCCCTCGGCCAACAGCGCCCCGGCGTTGTCGAGCGCGGTTCCCGCGTCCGCAGCAGCGGGCACGGGCACGCGAACCCGCGGACGCGGAACCTGCTGCCACGTCCGGTCGACGAACCCCGCCAGTTCCGGGTGTTCCGGCCCCGCGAGCACCAGCACGTCCGCATCCGCCGGACTCGCCGCCACCGGCCAACCGCGCACGCGCACGAAGTCCTCGACGGCCAACCGCGCCGCCGCACCGCCCGGGGTCTCCGCGACGAGCACGTGCGGCGCACCGGCGGCGAAGCGCCGCAGCGCACTCCTCACGCCCACCGCAACGCCCCTTCCCGCCACGCGTAGACCACCCCGGCGAGCAAGATGCCCAGGAACAGGAACATCTCGATCACCGCGCTGGCCCCGACCGACGGGACCACGAGCGCCCACGGGTACATGAACAGCATCTCCACCTCGAACGCGAGGTACACCATCGCCAGCACGTACCACCGGGCGTGATACCGGGAGACCGCGTGCTCGGCCGGCTCGTGCCCGGACAGGAACGGGGCGACGGGGCCGGAAACCGGAGCCTCCGCCACCAGCCACGCGAGCCCGTACGCGCCGGCCACCAGCACGACCGCGACCACGAGCAGGACCAGCGCCGCACCGAACCCGCTCACTCCTCGCCTCCTCACCGCCGCCCGTCGAAGCCGTCGAGTGCGCTTTCCCAGTCTGATCCATTACCCGCCGCCCCGCCCGTTCACACGGTCCGCTCATGAGCGACGAGCAGCAGCCGCCGCCCGCCGCGGAAGGCCGTCCGACCCAGGCAGAACCAGTCCGAGCGCGCGTGGTTCGCCTCGTTCTGCACGTCGTCGAGCGCTCCGAGCACGTTCGGCGTCGCAGCACGCATGACTTCAGCGGAGGCGCGTCCGCGGCTTCGCCGCGTCTAGCCGGAGACGTGCGGTGTCGCGGCGCTGCCCGACAGGCGCGCCCACGGATCGCGCTTCTGCGCGAGCCTCCGGTGCACGTTGCGCAGGCCGTACCCGTTCGGCGTGGCCCCGGGCACCTCCGCGAGGTCCAGCGGGGTCGCCGCCGGCGCACCGGGCCGGGCGCGCAGCGAGTACGGCGCGATCACGGTCTGCCCGTAGGCGTTGCGGTTGGTGTCCAGGAAGACCCGATCACCGCGCTCGTCCTTGCGGTGCTTCGTGGTCAGCCGCTCCGGGTCTTCGCGCGCCGCCGCGTCCGCCATCTCCCGGATCTGCTCGCGGACCTCGTCGAACGAGGCCTCGCCGGTCAGCGGTGCGGTGACGTGGAAGCCCTTCCCGCCCGTCGCCTGCACGTGCGGGGCCAGTCCCGCGTCCCGGAACCGGTCGCACATCCCCGTCGTGATCGACCGCAGCTCGGGCAGGCCCGCGTCAGCGGGAGGATCGAGGTCGACCACGGCCACCACAGGCGCGTCCAGGTCGTCCATCGTGGACAGGAAGACGTGGAACTCCAGGCACGCCTGCGTCGCCAGGTACACCAGGCTCGCGGCGTCGTCGCAGACCACGTGGTGCACGGGGGCGCCGCCGCTGGCCTGCGGAACGGGTTCCACGCGCATCCACTCCGGGAAGTGCGCGGAGGCCTCCTTCTGGAAGAAGCCCTTCGCACCGATCCCGTCCGGGAACCGGCGCAGCGTCAGCGGCCTCCCGCGCAGGTGCGGCACCATCGTCGGCGCGACGCCGCGGAAGTACTCGACGACGTCGCGCTTGCTGCAGCCGTCGTCGGGGTACAGCAGCTTGTCGCTGTTCGACAGCTCGAACTGCCGCCCTTCCACTTCCAACGTCTCGTTCTTCGCGCTCACCACTGCTGCCTACCCTTCGCGGACGACGTCTCGGGCTGGTTTGTCGGTGCGCAGTCCCTGGAACCGGGGGTGGCGCAGCTTGCCGTCGGGAGTCCACTCGGTGAACCCGACCTGCGCGACCACCTCCGGCGAGACCCAGTGCGCACCGCGTTCGCGCACCTCCTCGGTGAACGGCGAGGAGTCGCGCGTCATGCGGTCGAGCCGCGCGCGGAGATCGTGCAGCGTGCGCTCGTCGTACCCCGTGCCGACCTTGCCGGCGTAGCGCAACCGCTGCTGGTCGAAGTAGCCCACCAGCAGCGCTCCCAGACCGGGGCGCTGACCCCGCGGGTCGGTGAAGCCGCCGACGACGAACTCCTGGTCGGCGACGCACTTGAGCTTCAGCCAGTCCCGCGTGCGGCCGCGGCGGTACGGCGCGTCGCCGCGCTTGGCGATCAGGCCCTCCCAGCCCCGCTGGCACGCCTTCCGGTAGTACTCCTCGCCCTTCTCCTGCCACTGCGGGCTGAACCGGAGCGGGTCCTCGAACGCGAAGCACTCCCGCAGCAGGCGCTTGCGGGTCCGCAGCGGCAAACGCCTGAGATCCGCGCCCTCGTAGGCGAGCAGGTCGAACAGGTAGTAGTAGACCGCGATGCCCGTCCGGCGCGCCTCGTCCGGATCGGTCAGGTGCACGCGGTGCTGCAACCGCGCGAAGCTGGTCTGGTTGCCCTCGAACGCGACGACTTCGCCGTCGGCGAGGAAGCGGCCGGCCTCCTGCTCGGCCAGCGCGTCGGCGACTTCGGGATACGCGGTGGTGACGTGCTTGCGGTTGCGGGACCACAGGACGGGGTCGCCGTCACCGCGGCTGGCCAGCACCCGGGCCCCGTCGAGCTTCCGCTCGAACACCCAGCCGGGGTCGGAGAACGGCTCGCGGGCCAACGTGGCCAGCGTGGGCTGCGCCCAGTCCCCAGCGCTCCAGGAGCGCAGGAGCGCGCTCTCCCGCTCGTTCAGCAACCTCAGCGGATCACGCATGCCCGTCCTCGCCGATGTCGGCGTTGCGGCGCCCGGTCAGCACCGATTTCGGCTGGGTGCGCGCCGGGTTGCGCCGCCGGTCCGCGTGCTCGTCGTTCACCTTCACCAGCAACCACTGGTCGCGCCCCCGCACGCGCGTTCGCGTCAGCGCGAAACCGCCGCGCAGCTTCTGCCCGTCCAGCCACACCTTCACGTGGCCCCCGCGCAACGCCTCGGTCATGTCGACCGCCTCCCCGCCGTGCGAGCTCAGGTTGCGGTAGGTGCCCGCGTCCCACACGATCACCGTGCCCGCGCCGTACGAGCCCTCGGGGATGGCGCCCTCGAACTCGGCGTAGTCGAGCGGGTGGTCCTCGGTCGGGCTCGCCAGTCGCTTCTGCTCCGGGTCCACCGACGGTCCTTTCGGGACCGCCCACGACTTGAGCACGCCCTCGACCTCCAGCCGGAAGTCGAAGTGCACGCTCGAGGCCTCGTGGCGCTGCACCACGAACTTCGCCTCCTCCCCCGGTGCTCCTCCCGACGGCTCACCGGAGGCGTCGAGATCGCGCTTGGACCGGTACGCGGCCAGCTCGTCGTCCCTCGCCATGCTCCGGGGGTACCCGCACGGCCCGGATTCACAACAGGTCCACCGCAGCCGCGGCGGCTCGCGGAGAACTCGCGATCGCGCACGGACCTTTCCCCTCGTGGAGGCACCCAGGGACCACCGCCGGCGGTCCCGGTCGCGCGGAGCTCGGGGCGAGGTGCCGGTGCGCCTCAGGAGCGGCGGGGCACGTCCCGCTTGCAGGTGGTGACGGCCCGGTCGAGGAGGCCGACCGCCACGTCGACCTCCTCAGCGGTGATCGACAGCGGCGGTGCCATGCGCAGGCAGTTCTTCTGCGGTCCCTCGCCCTTGACGATGTTCATCGACAGCCCGAGCCGCAGGCACTCGGCCGTGACCGCGGCCCCCAGCTCGCCGGCGGGTTCCTTGGTGTCCCGGTCGGTCACGAGTTCCACCCCCACGAGCAGTCCCCGGCCGCGCACGTCGCCGATCTCCTCGTGCTTCTCCTGCAGTTCGCGCAGCCGCGCGCGGAGGTGCTCGCCCATCCGCGCGGCCCGGCCGACGAGGTCCTCCTCCTCGAGGACGTCCAGCACGGCCACGCCGGCAGCTGCGGGCAGCGGATCGGAGACGTGCGTGGTGAGGTGCGTGAAACCGCCGGCCACGGCGGACTCCTCGATCTCGGCGCTGGTGACCGTCGCGCCCAGGGGGACTCCGCCGCCCAGGGTCTTGGAAACGGTGAGGACGTCGGGCGTCACGCCGTCCTGCTCGAAGGAGAACATCGTGCCGGTCCGGCCGAACCCCGTCTGCGCTTCGTCGACGATGAGCAGCATGCCCCGCTCCGCGCACTTCTGCTCGGCGGCCTGCAGGTAGCCCTCCGGCAGGGGGATGATCCCGCCGGTGGACAGCACGGGTTCCACCACCATCCCCGCCAGGGAACCGACGGAGGCCTGGTCCACGGTCTCGAAACCGACGTCGAGGCACAGCTTGTCGCAGGCGTTCCGGCAGTGCCGGATCGGGCAGCGGTACTCGTACGGAGCCGGGATCGCGAAGCTTCCGGGCACGAGCGGCCCGTAGCCCTTGTGCCCCATCGCGAAGGTCATCGAGCTCGTCCCGGCGAGCAGTCCGTGGAAACTGCGGGTCAGTCCCACCATCTCGAACTTGCCCGTGCAGGCCTTGGCCAGCCGGAAGGCGACTTCGTTCGTCTCCGATCCGACGTTCAGCAGCATGGACCGCACCAGCGGCTCCGGCAGGAGCTCCGCCAGGCGGCGCGCCAGTTCGAGCACGTCCTCGTTGACCATCCACGAGTTGAGGTGGATGACCTCCTGCAGCGACCGCTGGACGGCCTCGACGACCCTCGGGTGGTTGTGGCCGAGGGTGGAGCTGATCTGACCGGAGGTGAAGTCGAGGATCCTCTCCCCGTCGGTCGTCGTGATCCACGCACCTTCGGCGGTGTCCACGACGAAGGGGGCGAAGTCCCCCGCGTAGCGGATCAAGTACTGCTCGCGCTCGTCCTGCACACCGACTCCCTCGCACGGGGCACCGGCGGTGGGCTCGGGACCGCCGGGCATCCACTGACCTGGACCCAGAATCCAGCATGAACGACGCTCGGTCAAGAATAGTCGACGCTCAGGTGCGTCCGGAGGGACCTCTCCGCGCATTTCGAGGAGCACGCGTCCACTAAGCTGCACGCAGCGCGCCGACCGAAGGGGGAACCGTGAACAGCAGTGCGCCCGGGGCACCCGAGCAGGCGGCCAGCTCGACCGAGGAGGAGCTGGGACGGCACATCCGCGACGCGCGCCGCGAGCGCGGGCTGACGCTGGAACAGCTCGCCGAGCGGACGGGGCTCTCCCGCAGCTACCTCAGCAACGTCGAGCGCAACGTCAACAGCCCCACCATCGGCACGCTGCGCACCGTCCTCGACGCCATCGGCGTTTCCCTGGTCCAGCTGTTCCGCACCGTCGAGGGAGCCCCCCGAACGCTGGTGCGACCGGACGACCGGGTCGAGATCGTCAGCACCGGCAACGCCGCGATCCGCTACGAACTGCTCAACCCCAACCCGACCGGCCGGTTGGAGATGCTGATCATGAAGGTCGCCCCCGGGGCGTCCTCCGGCCCGGTCGCCCACACCCACGCCGGTGAGGAAGTCGGCTTCATGATCAGCGGGCAGCTCCGCTACTGGGTCGACGAGACCTGCTACGACCTGCACGCGGGCGATGCCGTGAGCTTCGAGTCCACCCGCCCGCACCGCTACGAGAACGCGGGCGAGGAGGAGGCCGTCAGCCTCTGGACCCTCACCCCGCCGAGCTTCTAGCAGGCCTGCGCCGGGAGAGCCCGGCACAGGCCGCCCAGCAGCATCCGCGGGAGCGCCGCGCCCCGGAGCAGCAGGCCGTGCCCACCATCCCGTCGCAGAGGGGATCGCCGGCCGCAGGAGCGCCCCGGGATTGCGCGAAGCGGTGAACCGGTGCTTCACTCCGCGCATGCCGTACCGGCGCACCCCGGCCGTGCAGGCCCGGATGGACGCGCAGCGCGCGGCCGTGCTCGACGCGGCCGTGTCGCTGCTGGCCGAGCGGGGGTACGCGGGCTGCTCGATGGCCGCGGTCGCGGCGCGGGCCGGGATCGCCACGGGCAGCGTGTACCGCCACTTCCCCAGCAAGGCCGAGTTGGCCGCCGAGCTGTTCCGGACCGTGGTCTCCCGCGAGGTGGCAGCGGTGTCGGAGGCGGCGCGGCGGCCGGGTGATCCCGCCGAGCGGATCGTCGCGGTCGTGGAGACGTTCGCGCGCCGGGCGATGAAGGCGCCGCGGCTGGCGTACGCGCTGCTGGCCGAGCCGGTCGATCCGGCCGTGGACGCCGAGCGCCTGGTGTTCCGCCGGGCGTTCCGGGACGTGTTCGCCGAGCACATCGCCGAAGGCGTGGCCCGCGGCGAACTGCCCCGGCAGGATCCGCAGATCACCGCGTCGGCACTGGTCGGCGCCGGCGCCGAGGCGCTGGTCGGCCCGCTGTCCGGGGGCGCCGGCGGCCCGGACGCTGTTCCCGCACTGGTCACCTTCACGCTGCGAGCCCTGGGAGTTCCCGATGCCGACGACGCATGAGGTCGCGAATCAAGCCCCGCCGTTGCAGGACTACGACGTCGCCGCCGATGCGGCGCTGCTGGAGGGGCTGCGGCGCGAGGGCGCCGGGTGGGCCGAGCCCGAGCTGCGCGAACTCGGCGAGCTGGCGGGCAGCGCGCGGGTGCAGGAGTGGGCGCGGCTGGTCGAGCAGAACCCGCCCGCGCTGCACACGCACGACCGGTTCGGCCACCGCGTCGACGAGGTCGAGTTCCACCCGCACTGGCACGACCTCATGTCCGCGGCGGTGTCGCGCGGCGTGCACGCCGCCCCGTGGCAGCAGGGGGGCACGGGTGCGCACGTGGCCAGGGCCGCGAAGATGTACGTCTGGGGCCAGACCGATCCCGGCCACATCTGCCCGATCTCGATGACGTACGCGGCCGTGCCGGCGCTGCGCGCCACGCCCGCGCTGGCCGAGGTGTACGAGCCGCTGCTCGCCTCGCCGGTGTACGACTTCGGGCTGCGCGAACCGTCCGGCAAGAGCGGGCTGATCGCCGGGATGTCGATGACGGAGAAGCAGGGCGGCTCCGACGTCCGCGCCAACACGACCGCGGCCGTTCCCGCCGGCGACGGCAGCTACGCGCTCACCGGGCACAAGTGGTTCACGTCGGCGCCGATGTCGGACGTCTTCCTCACGCTGGCCCAGGCGCCGGGCGGGCTCTCGTGCTTCCTGCTCCCGCGCGTGCTCCCGGACGGCGGACGCAACCCGATCCACCTGCAGCGGTTGAAGGAGAAGCTCGGCAACCGGTCCAACGCGTCCGCGGAGGTCGAGTACGACCAGGCCCGCGGCTGGCTGGTCGGCGAGGAGGGTCGCGGGGTGGCCACGATCATCCGGATGGTCAACATGACCCGCCTGGACTGCGTCCTCGGCTCCGCCGCGGGCATGCGCCTGGGCGCCGTGCGGGCGGTGCACCACGCCGCGCACCGCCGGGCCTTCGGCGATCGGCTGCTCGACCAGCCGTTGATGGTCAACGTGCTGGCCGATCTCGCGATCGAGTCGGAAGCGGCGACGGTGGCGGCGATGCGCCTGGCCGGCGCCGTCGACCGCGCCACCGCCGGTGACACCGGGGAGGAGCACTTCCGGCGCGTCGGGCTGGCGGTGACGAAGTACTGGGTGTGCAAGCGCGGCCCCGCCCACGCGGCGGAGGCCCTGGAGTGCCTGGGCGGGAACGGCTACGTCGAGGAGTCCGGCATGCCGCGCCTGTACCGGGAGTCGCCCCTGGCGTCGATCTGGGAAGGTTCCGGCAACGTCGCGGCGCTGGACTGCCTGCGCGCCATGGGGAAGCAACCGGACTCCGTGGACGCGTTCTTCGCCGAGGTCGAGCGCGCCGCGGGCGCCGACGCGCGGCTGGACCGGGCGATTTCGCGGCTGCACCGGGAAATCGGCGATCTCGCCGACGCGCAGTACCGGGCTCGGCGCGTCGTGGAGCTGATGGCGCTGGTGCTGCAGGGATCGCTGCTGCACCAGCACGGCGATCCGGCGGTCGCCGACGCGTTCTGCGCGTCCCGCTTGGACGGCGACCGGGGCGCGGCGTTCGGAACTCTTCCGTCCGGTGTGGACAGCAAGGCCGTCCTCGCCCGGGTGGACCCGCACCGCTGACCGGTACCGGCCGCACCCGCGGGAGGGCGGTGCGCGGTAGGAGCTACTCCGCGGTGCCGAGGACGTGCTGCAGGTCCAGTTCGGGGCGCAGCCGCAGCAGCGAGCGCAGCGCGATGTGTTCGGTGAACACGGCCAGGAGCGAGCCGTCCCGGCGCTGGAGGACTTCGCTGTTGCGGGTCTGCAGCTGCGGCCGCTGCTGCGGGTCGCCGAGGAGGCGCACCACGTGGTAGGGCAGCCGTTCCAGTTTGACCGGCGCGCGGAACTCGCCCTCCATCCGCTGGGTGGCCACGTCGAACTGCATCGGGCCGACCGCGGCCAGCACCGGTGCGCCCTGCCCCCGCTCCTCGGAGTGCAGCACCTGCACCACGCCCTCCTGGGCCAGCTGCTCGATACCGCGGCGGAACTGCTTCGAACGGCCGGGGTCGGTCGCGCGGGCCACGGCGAAGTGCTCCGGCGTGAAGCTCGGGATGCCGGGGAACTCCACCGCCGGCTTGCCGCTGTGGAGCGTGTCGCCCACGCCCAGGGCGGAGGCGTTGACCAGGCCGACGACGTCGCCGGGGTAGGCCGTCTCCACGGTGTCGCGCTGCTGCCCGAAGACCTGCTGGGCGTACTTCGTGGCGAACGGTCTGCCGGTGGCCGCGTGCGTGGCGGTCATGCCGCGGCGGAACTCCCCGGAGCACACGCGGGCGAAGGCCACGCGGTCGCGGTGCGCCGGGTCCATGCCGGTCTGCACCTTGAACACGAACGCCGAGAACGGCTCCTCCACGCGCCGGACACCGCCGCGGGCGTCCTCCCGCGGCCCCGGGGCGGGCGCCAGCCGCACCAGCAGGTCCAGCAGCTGCCCCACGCCGAAGTTGCGCACGGCCGAGCCGAACAGCACCGGTGTCGCCGAGGCCTCGTGGAACGCGGCGGCGTCCAGATCGCCGCCGTCGGCCGAGAGCAGCTCCGCCTCCTCGACCGCCTGCTGCCACTCCGCGCCGACCTCGACCGCTGCCCGCTCCGGGTCCAACCGGCGTTCCGCAGCGAGGTGGGCACCGGCCGCCTGGCGCTCGTAACCGATGAACTCGCCGCTCTGCCGGTCCAGCACACCGCGGAACTCCCCGGCGATGCCGACGGGCCAGGTCAGCGGCATCGGCCGCAGCCCGATCTTCGCGCGCAGCTCGTCGCACAGCTCCAGCGCCTCGCGGCCGGGCCGGTCCCACTTGTTGATGAACGTGATCACCGGGATGCCGCGGTGTCGGCACACGTCGAACAGCTTCAGCGTCTGCGGCTCCAGCCCCTTGGCCGCGTCCAGCAGCATCACCGCCGAGTCCACCGCCGCCAGCACGCGGTAGGTGTCCTCGGAGAAGTCGGCGTGGCCGGGGGTGTCCAGCAGGTTGATCACGCTGCCGCCGTAGTCGAACTGCAACGCCGCCGAGGTGATCGAAATCCCCCGGGTGCGCTCCATGTCCAGCCAGTCGGAGACCACACCGCGCCGCCCGGCCTTGCCGTGCACCGCGCCGGCCTCGGAGATCACCCGCGCGTGCAGCGCCAGCGCCTCGGTCAGCGTCGACTTGCCCGCGTCCGGGTGGCTGATCACGGCGAACGTCCGGCGCCGCGCCGCCTCCCGCGCCGGATCGGCCTCCGCCGCGCTCATGAGAACTCCCCTCGCTCCTTCGCCAGCTTTCACGCGTCCGACCGGTGACGTGCGGGGTACACCCGACGTGGCGGCACCGGTACCAGCCGGTGCGCTCGCCCCGCTCGGACGATCCGGGTGCCCGCACGAAAATAACACTTACGTTAGGGTAGTTTTCGAAGCAGGCAGCGATCCCGCGTCGGCCTGCCGTTCGATGCTGACGGCATCGCGGGCACCGCACGCCGGGGACGCGATGTCGCGGCACCAGGCGCGGTCGCCGACGACCGCGCTGCACCCCGTCCGCCGACCTCGGAACTGCCGCGTCGGCTTCCCGCGCCGCGAGCGCGGCCGTGATCGTCCGCTGCATCGCTGTGCGACCTCGAACGAGCACCGGCACGCAGACAGGAGAGCAGAGCATGATGACACCGGAGGCACCCTCCCAGAACGCCGCCAAGGCGCGCGGGCTCCTGCTCGGCGTCGCCGTCGGCGATGCCCTGGGGGCCGCGTTCGAAGGACAGCTCAGCGTCGATGCTGAGCACCTCGCCCAGCACGAGCGGGGCACGACGCAGCTGCACTACACCGACGACACCGCGTTGACGCTGGTGCTGGCACGGCACCTCACCGAGCGCCGCGGCCTGCTCCCGGTCGACGAGGACGTGCTGGCCACCGAAATGGCCCGCGAATACCAGCGGGAACCCGGGCGCGGCTACGGCCCGGGCGTCCGCGAGACCTTCGAGCGCATCCTCACCGGTGTGCCGTGGCAGGAGGCCGCCGCGGCCAGCTTCGCCGGGCAGGGCTCCTACGGCAACGGCGCGGCCATGCGCGCGGCCCCCATCGCCCTGGTCGCCGCCAGCCCCGCGCACGCCGCCGAACTCGCCCGCCGCAGCGCCGGGGTGACCCACGCCCACCCCGAAGGGCAGCACGGCGCCGCGCTGCAGGCGTGCGCGGCGCTGCTGGCGCTGAACAGCGACCCCCGCAAGCCGCTCGACAGGCACACCTTCCTCGCGCACCTCGCCCGCGCGATCGAGCACGCCGACTGGCGGGCGCAGCTGGACACCGTCGGCAGCTTGCTCGACGACGCCGCACCGGCCGCGGCCGCCGAACACCTCGGCAACGACGCCCGCGCCCGCACGTCGGTGCCCCTGGCCCTGCTGGCGTTCCTGCAGCACCCCGACCACCCCGCCGAGGCGATCCGCTACGCCGTCCTCGCCGGCGGCGACACGGACACGACCGCGTCGATGGCCGCGGCGTTGAGCGCGGGACGCACCGGCGTGCACGCACTGCCCGCCGAGTGGATCGACCGGCTGGAGGACGCGACCGAAATCAGCGAGCTCGCCGACGTCCTCGCGGCACGCATGCCCCCGTCCCAGTGATCCGAACGTTCGGCGACGAACGGGTCGGCCGAGGCCCGTTGCCGCGGTCGGCCCGGGAAGGACCGCGCGCATGGACCCGGCGCCTGCCATCACCGACCTGCTCCTGGGCAGCACGATCCTGGCCTGCGCCGGGTTGCTGCTGCGCGTGCCCGCGCTGGACCGCGCCTGGCACCTGACGTTCTGGTTCGCGGGAGCGAGCGCCCTCGCCGGTGCCCTGCACCACGGGCTGTTCCACGCGGAAGCGAGCTGGACCGCCGTCGGCGTCCTCATCGTCATCGCGCTGTCGTACCTGCTCGCGGCCTCGTCCCGGCAGGTCCTCGGCCGGCGGGGAACCAGGATCGTCCTCGGGGTGCGCACCGCGGGGCTGCTCGCGTACGCGGTCGCCATCGCAGCGGGCGAGGCCGACCTCGCGGTGCTGCTCGTGGCCGAGAGCCTGACGATGGCGAGCATCCTCGCGCTGTGGATCCACGCCGCCCACCAACGCCACCCCATGGCGCGGTCCATGATCGTCGCGATCGGCGCCAACGGGCTCGCGGGGATCGTGTTCGCCCTCCCCGACTCCGCGACCGCCGCGTCCGGACTCGACACCACCTCGTTGTCCCACCTCGCGCAGATCCCGGGCTTCCTCCTCCTGTACCGGGCCGTGGCGCGCGGGGGGCAGGCGGGAAAGCTCCACGAGACCTCGTGACGAACGCCGCACGGCGGCCCCGGCGCACGTCCGGTCGCCTCGCGGGTCGCACGTCCGGGCGCGCCGCGGAGGTGCACGTGATCAGGAAGCCGCCGAGCGGTCGCGCAGCGCCGCAGCGAACTCCTCGGCGATCCGCAGCTGTTCGCGCAGGTTCCTGCACTGCTGCTCGGCCCTGTCCTGGAACTCCTGCAACCGGTGCTGCTGCGCCGGAGCGTTCCCGTCGGCGCTCTCGAGGATCGCCAGCAGTTCGCGCATCTCGTCGAGCTGCAGGCGCAGCGGCTTCATCTGCTTGATCAGTTCCAGCCGGGCGATGTCGGATTCGGAATACAGCCGGAAACCGCCCTGACTCCGCGCACTGGGCACGACCAGATCCACCTCCTCGTAGTAGCGGATCGTGCGCAGCGACAGGTTCGTGCGCTCAGCCACCTCACCGATCTGCACGTGCTCGCTGGTCATCGCTTCCTTCCTGGCCACCGCTCATCGGCACCACCGCTCATCGGCTCCACCGGCCAGCCGGTGCGCCGAACGCCCGCCGCTGCCCGCGTCGACGCCGCTCGCCGAGGCGTGCCGCACACCCCGCAGACCCTACACTGACGTAAAGGTATTGTTCGGGGCGTGGAACACGAGCAGACCTACTCCCCGGTGACCCGACTCGAGATCCTCGACGCCATCGAGGGCGCGTTCACCGCGCCGCCCGTGACCAAGTCCGAGATCCTCACCAGCGCCGAGGACACCGGAGCGCGCCCCGAGCTCGTCGCAGCGCTGCAGGAGCTGCCGGACGAGTCCTACACCGACGTGCGCGACCTGTGGGAGCACCTCCCCCGCATTCCGGTCGACGCGTGAGCCCGCGCCCCGCGCCGAACTGGTCCCGCGAAGCATCCACCCGGAGACGGCATTGACGGACGCGCAGACACGAGACGAAGAGCACGAGCGCCAGCACCTGGCCGAGATGGTGCGCCGGCTCGAAGCGGAGCTGGAGCAGCTGACCGGGTACCTCGACGAGTCCGCCCGCTCCATCGAGGAGCGCAAGCAGCACCTGTGGGAAAACCTGCGCGACATGGACTTCGCCGAGAAGGCCCACTTCCGCCACGAGGTGGACCTGTCCATCCGCTCGGCCGAGCACGCGGACGTGCGGCGCAAGCGCGTCGAGCGGCTCCTGCAGTCCCCCTACTTCGGGCGCGTGGACTTCCGCACGAGCGGTGACGCGGAGGCGCAGGCGCACTACATCGGGGTGCACAACTTCTCCGACTCCGCGACCCAGCAGATCCTGATCCACGACTGGCGGGCTCCGGTCTCCAGCCTCTTCTACGACTTCGAGACGGGTCAGGCGCACTTCGCAACCCCCGAGGGCACCGTCAGCGGCGAGATCACGAGCAAGCGCCAGTACAAGATCCAGGGCGGGCACCTGGAGTACATGTTCGACAGCGCGCTGAACATCAGCGACGACGTCCTGCAGCGGGAGCTGGGCCAGTCCGCCGACGACAGGATGAAGAACATCGTGGCGACCATCCAGCGCGAGCAGAACGCCGTGATCCGCAACGACACGGCGCAGGTGCTGATCCTGCAGGGCGTGGCGGGCTCCGGGAAGACGTCGATCGCCCTGCACCGGGTGGCCTTCCTGCTCTACCGCTTCAAGGACACCCTCTCCTCCGACAACGTCATGATCCTCTCCCCCAACAAGGTCTTCGGCGACTACATCGCCGACGTGCTCCCCGACCTGGGCGAGGACCAGATCGCGGAGACCGATTTCAACAGGATCGCCGACGCGTTCCTCGCGAAGGTCACCGACTACGAGAAGTTCAGCGAGCAGGTGGTCAAGCTGATCGACCGCGTCGACGACGCGGCGGCCGAGCGCATGCGCTACAAGGCCACCCCCGAGTTCGTCACCGAGCTCGACGCGTGGATCACCGCGCGCGCCGACGAGGAGTTCACCCCCGGGGAGATCAAGCAGAAGTACCACCGCCTCTCGGCCGAGTGGGCCGCGGAGACCTTCGCCGAGGCGCGGAACCTCCCGCTCTTCACGCGGCTCGACCACCTGGCCAACCGCGCCGTCCACCTGCTCAAGCAGCAAGTCCGGGACCGGGGGCACAAGTGGACCGCGAGCGACACCTCCGGCGTCCGCCGGCAGGTCCGCGCCATGTTCCCGCACAAGGACGCCTTCGCGCTGTACAAGGCGTTCTACTCCGACCCCGCCCGCCGCGGCATGTTCCGGCCGCTCGGGCGGAAGAAGATCGAGCACGCCGACGTGTTCCCGCTCATCTACACCATGATCAAGACGTCCCGGCAGGAGCACTACGGCCACATCCGCCACCTCCTCGTCGACGAGATGCAGGACTACACGCCCGTGCAGTACGCCGTGCTGCGCGAGCTCTTCTCCTGCACGATGACGATCTTGGGCGACTCCAACCAGTCGGTGAACCCGTTCAGCTCCTCGTCCGCGGCGACGATCCGCGGCATCTTCCCGGAGGCCGACTGCCTGGAGCTGTGCAAGAGCTACCGCTCCACGACCGAGATCATGGATTTCGTCCAGGGCATCTCCCGCAACGACAAGCTCGTCCCGCTCGAGCGCCACGGGCGGCCGCCCCAGGTCACCGCCTGCGCGGACCAGCGCAGCGAACGTGGGCGGATCCTGGACCTGATCGAGCAGCACAACAACGGCGAGCACCGCTCGCTCGGCATCGTCTGCAAGACCGTCGCGCAGGCGCGGGAGCTCCACCACGCCCTGGCCGCGGCCGGTGTCGAGCTGACCTTCCTCGACTACGACAGCACGGCGTTCGCCGGCGGCATCGTCATCACCTCGGCGCACATCGCCAAGGGGTTGGAGTTCGACGCCGTGATCGTCCCGCAGGTGGACGCGGAGAACTACGCCGACGAGATGGACCGGTGCATGCTCTACATCGCGTGCACCCGGGCCATGCACGAGCTCCACCTGACCCGCGCGGGGGAGCTCTCGCGTTTCCTGGAGTTCACCCGGGAACCCGAGGACCGCGTTCGCGCCGACGAGGCGGACTCGGCGGAGAGCGGCGATCGCGCGGCCGCACGAGCGGGGTGACGCCGGCGGGCAGGTCCCGCCGGCGAGCGCGGAACCGACCCGAACCCGCGCTCGTCCCCGCCGGACGGCACCGGTGCGCCTGAAGCGGCGGGGCGAACGGGGCAGCTCCAGCACGCCTCGCGACCCGCGCACGCCCCCGGCCCGCGCGGACCGCTACCCCGGGCGGTTCCCCGCTCATCCGTCCGCGAGGGCCCCGCCCCGGCGCCGGGAAACGCCGCGGAGGAGTGCGCGCCCTCCGATCCCGGCGGCGAGCACGACGACCCCGGCGATGATCGAGCTCGCGGGCAGGGAGACGGCGAGCACGAGGCAGCCGAGCAGGCCGAGGACGGTCAGCCACCGGGGGACGTGCCGCTGGTGCGGCGGGAGGGTGAAGGCGGAGGCGTTGGCGATCGCGTAGTAGACGA
This sequence comes from Salinifilum ghardaiensis, assembly GCF_054491345.1. Lineage (NCBI taxonomy): Bacteria > Bacillati > Actinomycetota > Actinomycetes > Pseudonocardiales > Pseudonocardiaceae > Salinifilum > Salinifilum ghardaiensis. The sequence goes on from NZ_CM137101.1 coordinate 3,230,507, forward strand.
GCACGCCGAACGAGGAGAAACCGATCGCTCCCCGCAGGTCCAGGGTCAGCACCAGCACGCACACGACCGCACCGAGGAGGAGCTCGGCGCGGTGCGGCACGTGGTGGCGCGGGTGGACCGCGGAGAGCCAACCGGGCAGGTCGCGGTGGCGGGCCATGGCCAGCGTGGTGCGCCCGATGCCGGTGATCAACGCGAGCAGCGCGCCGAGGCTGGCCACGGCCGCACCCGCGCTGGCCGCCGGCGCCAGCCCGGCGAGGTCGCCCGCGCGCACGGCGTCGACCAGCGGTGCGGTGGAGGCGGCCAGCGGCTCCGGGCCCACCGACAGCAGCGCACCGACCCCGAGGACGGCGTAGAGGGCGAGGGCGACGACGAGCGCCAGCGGGATGGCGCGGGGGATGGTGCGCCGGGGATCGCGCACTTCCTCGCCCATCGTCGCGATGCGCGCGTACCCGGCGAAGGCGAAGAACAGCAGGCCCGCGGCCTGCAGCACGCCGAGGACCCCGCCGCCGGTCCACGACTCGAGCGAGCCGAGGTGGGCGGTGTCGACCTGCCCGCCCGCGAAGATGCCGATCGCCACGACGGCCAGCGCGGCGAGGGTGAGGGCCAGCAGGATCCGCGCCAGCCGGGCGGTCTTGGTGACGCCGAAGTAGTTGACCGCGGTGAGCGCGATCACGGCTGCTGCGGCGAGCGGTTCGGCGTGCTCGCTGGTGAGGTAGCTGGCGAAGGTCAGAGCCATGGCCGCGCAGGAGGCCGTCTTGCCGATGACGAAGCCCCAGCCGGCGGTGAAGCCCCACCAGTGGCCGAGGCGTTCGCGGCCGTAGACGTAGGTCCCGCCGGACCGGGGGTACTGCGCGGCGAGCGCGGCCGAACTGCTGGCGTTGCAGTAGGCCACGACCCCGGCCACGGCGAGGCCGATGAGCAGCCCCGTGCCGGCCGCCGCGGCCGCCGGTGCGAACGCGGCGAACACTCCGGCACCGATCATGGACGACAGCCCGATGATCACCGCGTCCCCGGTGCCGAGGCGGCGCGCGAGGCCGCTCGGCACTGCGCCGCCGTGGCGGTGGTCGGTATCACTCACTCCGCAACTTCTCCTTCGCCGGGGTGGAGGACTTCGCCGGCCATCTCGGCGACCACCGCGCGCAGCTGCTGCAACGCCTCCCGGCCCGTCTCGGTGATGACGTAGACGCGGCGGACGCGCCCCTCGACGAGCCGGGACGCCGAGGCGAGGAAACCGGCGGTTTCCATCCGGTGCAGCAGGGGGTACAGCGTGCCGGGCGAGATCGGGTACCCGTGGTGCGCCAGCTCCTCGGCCATCCACGCCCCGTAGATCTCGTGCTCGGCCGCGTGGTGCAGCACGTGCACCGGCACCGCCCCCCGCAGGAACTCCCGCACCAAATCCATATCCCCGCACGATATCGGCGCCGCCGCGGAGCGGAACGGCGCAGTGCCGGCATCATCGTGCAGCGGCGCGGAACGCTTCACTCTCCCATCGAACGCCGATATCGTGACACGATGTCGGACCACGACACAACTGGAGCGAGCACCGTTGTCCACCAACCCGCCGCTGCACGACCGGAGCGATGCGGACGGAGGTCGAGGCATGTCCGACCGGGCACCGCGCACCGCAACACCGACCGGCGTCGCGATCCAGCTCGCACGCGTGCACGCGGGGCTCGACGAGGAGCGCCAGGTGTGCTCCGACGACCGCAGCCGGGCCCAGACCGAGGGGGCGAGGAACGGCGTCCTGCTGGCACTGCGGCTGCTCGCGTCCGTCCCCGGGGTACCCGACCTCACCGACGAACACCGCTCCGGCGAAACGCACACCCACGGCACCTCCGCCGCACCGCCGTTCCCCCAGCAGTGAGCCGAGGGCGCCGCGGACCGGATGCTCCCCGCTGAAGGGCGGCGCCGGAGAAGCCGCGGGGCGTCTCGGCGGGGGAACGGGCCCTGTCGACACATCGACCGGTACCGATGAATCAACACTCGTCGATGCGGTGGTCATCCCCGGGTCGCCGACCGGGCGCACCGGAAACGCGACTCGTCGCTTCAGCCCTGCTCATCTGCTGCGCGCACCACCGGAGGCCTGATTGACCACCGCTCCCGTCGAATGATTGCATCGAAGCATGCTGATGCAAGCTGAGACGGCAGCCGCGGGTGGCGCACCGCAGGATCCCGCCACCGACGGGCCGCTGGGCTTCGCCGAGTTGATGGTGAAGCTCTTCGGCGACTCCCTGCGCGCCGAGATCGTGCGCCTGCTCGCCCGCGAGCAGATGTGCACCTGCCACCTGGTCGACGACACCGGGGCGCGGCAGTCGACCATCAGCCACCACCTGCGGATCCTGCGCGAGGCGGGATTCGTCGCCGCCGAACCGCACGGGCGCTACACCTACTACAGGCTGCGCACCGAGACCCTGAGCGAGATGACCGCAGGCCTCGCGAACCTCACGGCGCAGGCGCACCAGGCCCAAGCGGCCCGCCGTCCGTGCGCTTGATCAGCAGGTGAGCTGCATCGGCACAGGCCGACGTGAACGAATGCTCCAGGGAACGATCTTCAGGCGGCTGTCATGTCCGAAACCTCCCACCACGACGCCGAGGAGTACCGGTTGGCCGCTCCGCACGTGGCCGAGCTCCTCGACCGCGCCACCACCGACCTGCATCCCCGGTTCCGCGGGATCTTCGCCCCGGAAACCATCCGCGCCGTGCTCGATGCGGCCTACGCCGAGCTCAACGACACCGCGCGCGTGCACACCCACCTCGTCACGCTCGCCACGCGCTACGCGCGCGAGCACCTCGCCCTGATCGCCGAGAACCGAGGAGTCCCCGTGTCCGGAACCCCCGAAGTGCTGTTCGTCTGCGTGCACAACGCCGGGCGCTCGCAGATGGCCGCCGCCCTGCTGGCCCACCGCGCCCGGGGCCGGGTCGCCGTCCGCTCCGCGGGCACGGCACCGGCCGACGCGGTCAACCCCGCCGTCGTCGCGGTCATGGACGAGCTCGGCATCGACGTCTCGCAGGAGGTCCCCGAGAAGCTGACCACCGGCGCGGTGGAGGCCTCCGACGTCGTCATCACCATGGGCTGCGGTGACGCCTGCCCCGTCTTCCCCGGCAGGCGCTACCTCGACTGGGAGCTCGACGACCCCGCCGGCAAGACCGCCGAGCAGATCCGCCCCATCCGCGACGACATCGACAGCCGCGTCCGCGACCTGCTCGCCGAACTGACCGGGGAGCTCGCGCAGTGACCGGCTGTCCCGCGGCCATCGACACCGGAGGGCGATGGGTGGGGCGAACTCGGTTCCGTCGACTACCATGACTCCATGAGTGGCCACCGAGTTCCCGGCGGGGTGGTGCACGAGCTGCCCGCGGACCTGCACGAGGCGCTGATCACCAACACCACGGCGCTCGATGCCTGGCAGGACATCACGCCCCTGGCCCGCAACGAGTTCATCTGCTGGGTCGAGGACGCCAAGCAGGAGACGACCCGGCAACGCCGCATTCGCCGGGCCCAGGAGGAGTTGGCAGAAGGCCAGCGCCGGCCCTGCTGCTGGCCGGGGTGCGAGCACCGCGAGCGCACCGGCGGGTAACGGCCGGCGCACCACCGTCCCCGCCACGGCCCGCAGGAGGGGCGGTGGCGGTGGTGCGTGCGCCGCTGCTCGACGCCGAGCAGCGGCCGATCAGCTGGCGATGGTGCAACCCCGGCCAGCAGCCGGTCGCAGCCCTGGCCCCGACCGCCGAGCCGGCAGCTCAGCGACATCAGACGTACGCGCAGCTCGCGTACACGGGTTCGCTCGGGACGGGGGAATTCCCGTGCTCCGGCGCGGTGCAGCCGGTGCGCACGAACTTCCCCTCGAATTCGAGGTAGGTCTCCCAGTACTGGGGTGCTGCGGCGTAGTTGGGTTCGTACGTGCTCCGGCGCAGCACCACGTCGGCGCGCCCGTTGCCGTCGAGGGAGGCCAGCGCAGCCCCCGGCGCTGCACCGACGATGTCGTCAGTGGTCTCGATGCCGCCCTCAGCGGTGAGGAAGACCGACTTCGCACCGCTGCTGTGCGCGCCGGTGGTGTAGGTGATCGCGCACCGCTGCGCGTCGCCTTCCCACCCGCACGAGCCCTGCTCCACGCGCTCGTCGTCGAACCTCGCGGTGTCGCGCAGCTCCCCGCCGATGTAGTAGGCCAGCACGCTGTACCGCGAGGACTCGGACGGAGCGGCGCGCCACCCTTCGACGTGCGCCCCGTATCCCACCTGGTGGCTGAAGACCTGCTCGCACCCCGTTTCACATCCCGGGGGTGCTCCGGCCGGACCGGCCTGCGCCTCCGCCGCCGCGGGGGCGGCGAGACCGACCGGTGGTGCCGCGAGCGCCACCGCGGCCAGGGTTCCGATGGAAAACCTCGAGCGCCGTGCAGACATTGCCAACCTCCCTGCAGGTGTGTGATTCCCCGCGGGGGACGTCCCCGCCCACCCCGGGGTTGCTCCAGGAACCTGCGCGGAGGCGAAGTCGTCGAGGCGGAACCTGCTCGGCGGCGGTCGGGAGGTCGAGGAGCGGCACCTGCGCCGCGGCGCGGCAGCGGCGGGGGCAGGCCCCGAACGCTCGGATCGCGCTGGATTTTCGCCGGGGTTGTCACTGTCCCGGGCGGGGAGGACCGGCCACCGGCGTTCGCGCGCACGCCGGTGGCCGGTCCTCGCGTCACGGCGGAGTCAGGTCAGCTCACCGTCGGAACGATCCGACGCGCCGATCGCCGTGACCTCCTCGTGGTGTCCCGTCGCGGAGGCCGCGCGGCGCAACATCCCTTCGCGCTGCCCGTCCTCGGGCGCCGACCACGGCACCTCCCCGTTCGGGTGGGAGTTCTGCTCCTCCTCGTGGGAGGAGTGCTCCTCGGCACCGGGTCCGTGCTCCTTCGAGAGGGTTTTGTAGAAGGAGACGCAGACGACGACCAGGATGATCGCGAACGGTGTCCCGGTGAGCACCGAGGCCTGCTGGAGCGCGCCGAGACCGCCGGAGAGCAGCAGGACTCCCGAGACACCGACCAGCAGGAGTCCCCACAGGAGTCGGATCCAGGTCTGGGGGTTCGGCGAGCCGCCGGTGGACAGCTCGCTCAGCACGACGGTGCCGGAGTCCGCGCTGGCGACGAAGAACATCCACAGCAGCACCAGCGTGATGATCGAGAGGAGAACGGGCAGCGGGTACTCCTGGATGAAGACGAACATCCCGGCCGCCGGGCTCTGCTGCACGGTCTGGGCGATGTCGGAGGCCTGCCCGCCACGGGCCAGCTGCAGCGCCGCACCGCCGAACACGGCGATCCAGATCGTGCTGAGCACGCTCGGGACGAGGACGGTGGCCCCGACGAACTCGCGGATGCTGCGTCCGCGGGAGATCCGGGCCATGAACAGCCCCACGTACGGCGCCCAGGCGATCCACCAGGACCAGTAGAAGACGGTCCAGCTCCCCATCCACTCCGCGTGCGGGTCGAACGCGTCCAACCGGAAGCTCATCGGGAGGATGTTGGTCAGGTAGTTGCCGATGCCCTCGGTGAAGACGTTGAGCTGCGTGACGGTCGGTCCGACGACGAAGTAGAACACGAGCAGCAGCGGAGCGACGAGCATGCTGATGCTCGCGAGCCACTTGATGCCGTGCTCGATCCGCGTCGAGGCCGAGATCATGAACGCCGCAGCGGTGACCCCCATGACCGCGAGCTGCGCGAACGCGCCCGTGGGAACCCCGAACGTTTCACCGAGCCCCGCTGTGAGCTGCAGCCCGGCCTGCCCCAGGGCCACGGCGATGCCGAACACCACCGCCAGCACGGCCAAGGTGTCGATCACCTTGCCCGCGGGACCGTCGACGCGGTCGCCGATCAGCGGGCGGAAAATGGCGCTGAGCAGACCTTTCTCACCCTTGCGGTGGCTGAAGTAGGCCACGGCCAAGCCGGCGGTGGCATAGATGGCCCAGGGGTGCAGCGCCCAGTGGAAGAAGGTGTACTGAATCGCCACCCCGGCGGCCCCGTCCGACCCGGGCGGGGCGAGGCCGAAGGGAACGTTCACGTAGTGCGACAGCGGTTCGGCCAGACCCCAGAAGATGATGGCGGGCCCCATCCCCGCCTGGAACATCATGGCGAACCACGCCGGACGGCTGAACTCCGGCTTGTCCTGCGGCTTCCCGAGCTTGACCCGCCCGTACCTGCTCACCCCCAGGTAGACGACGAACACCAGAAGGACGTTCGCCGCGAGCAGGAAGAACCAGCTCAGATTCGCCACCACTCCGTTGAACAGCCGGGTGGTGACGGCCTCGAAGTTCCTCGGTGCCGCCACACCCCACAGGACGACCAACGCCGTCACCGCCACGGAGACGGGTAAGACCGCTCTGCTCGTCGTCTGCCTCGTCTTTGGAATTTGCATGGAAACCACGATCTTCTCGGATTGGAGACGTGCGGGATCGGCGAACACCGCTGATGACACGGGGCGCGGCGCCCGATGCGCGCAGCAGAATCGTCGTTGGCCCGCTGCGAATTCCGCGCTCCCGGGCGGAAAAGTGGACGACTTCAGGGGTCAATCCACTCCGGACTCGCCGCAATGCGATTCGACTGCGGTCCTCATCGACTCGTTCGAAGAATCAACGCCAGCTGTTTCCGGGGACACGTGCGCGTCGTCGCGCACTCCGCCCGCCAGGGTCGACCTCGCTGGGCGGTGTTCGATGCTGCACGCCGCAGGAACGGTGCTGAAATCCGGTTCAGCACGAGGGGCGGGCAGGGGAGTTCGCCGGTGAGCTCCCCGCCTTCGGGATGAGTTCTCGGTGCACGGCACCTCCGCGGGCCTCGTCGACGTGCCTTTCGAACTCGGCGCGGTCTCCGGCCAAGCCCAGTGGACCGCCCCGGAGACGAAAGGGGTCCGACGAGCGCCGGAGGGGACATCCGGCCGCGCGGACTCGATTCTGGTGCGACCTCCCTGGTCGAAGTGGTTGCTCCTGACTTGGAGGGAGAAGCTAGCACAGCCCATGTACATCTGTACATGCCTGATCTTGCGCTGCGGCATCGCGCACGCCCCGCGGAAAGCCGAACCGACCGAACCCGCCAGTTCCCGACATGCGCGCTTCGCACCGCGCGCAAGGCCTGCTCGTCGTGACGTCCGACACGGTTGGCACCCGCCGCCCCGGCTCGCTCGCGACCGCCCGCCTCGGCGTGGTACCTGCCGAGCCGGCAGCAGTCGGCCCACCGCCGATCCGGCCGGGCAGGACGACTCCGAGTGCGCTGAGTTGCCGGTGCGGGCCGTGTGGCTCCGCCGCACCCGCCCGGCGCAGGTGTGCAGGGCGAGTGCGAGCCCCCAACCGACGGAGGGCGCCGACGTCAGCACCCACCAGTCCGGGCACCGCGCAGCTGACCCCGTCCGGGCAGGACCAGCTCCCACCGCCGCTCCCCGGGACTCCGGTCGGACAACGCGTGCGTGGCCCGCAACAGCGCCACGGTGACCAGCGCGCCCGCCACCCCGGCAGGCACCGCCAGCACGGCCGCGATCAGGTACCGCCTCCCCAGCTCGCCCGATCCCCACGCACGTCGTTCGACAGGCATGGCACCACTCCATCACTCGCCAGAGGTCATGTGGAGCGTTCCGCCGCGCAGCAGGGCCCTGTCCGTCCCTCGTGGCCTGCCTCGCCCGACGGCGTGGCCCGCCCCTCCGAGCGGGCCACCAGTCGCGCGTAGTGGGTTCCCGCGGCGAGCAGGACGAGCCCTGCGCCGAGGAACGCGGCCACGCGGGCCATGCCGTCCAGGGCGGCCAGGTCGAACAGCACCAGTTTCGCCACTGCGGCGGCGACCAGCACCAGGCCGATCACCCGCAGGGCGGGCACGCTGATCCCGCGCACGAACAGTCCCAACGCGACCAGCGTCCAGGAGACCGTGATCACCACGTGTCCCAGCAGGAAGCCGGAGCGGTCCGGCAGGACCAGCAGTGCCCCGCACAGCAGGATCCCGGAGGCGCCGTAGAGCGCCGCACCGCCGATGAGCAACCACAGCGGTGAGCGGGGCGACAGGGCGCGGTCCGCACCGATCCGCCACGCTCCCCACGGCAGCGCGACTGCGGCGGCCAGGAGCAGCGCCGCGACCAACGCACCGCCGGCCAGAGCTCCGGGCTCGCGGGGAGCGAACTGCAGCAGCAGCGCCGGCGGCAGGTCCCCCGCGAGTCCCAGGAGCGTGCCGAGCACCGCGAATCCGAGCGAACCGGCCAGTGCGATGCGGTTGTGCGCCCGCACGGCCACCAGCACCAGCACCAGCGCCTCCCCGAGCAGCACCGCAGCGCGAGCAGTTCCCTCGAGCGGGATGACCGTGGCCTGCAGTGCAGCGACGAGTCCGGCGGCACCCGCCAGGTCCCCCGCCCGTCCGGGCTGCCAGCGCTCGGTCGCCCACACGCCGATCAGCGTGGCCGCCACCGCGGCCGACACCGGCACGGCCTGCTCCTCCGGAAGTGCCCACGCCGCGACCAGGGGCGGCACCGCGGCGCTGGCGAGCAGCGCGAGCGCACCTGCCTCGTCGGGACGGCGCCGCAGCGTGAGCAGGGACAGGACGGTGGTCACGACCCAGACGGCCAGCGCGGCCGCCGTGTTCGCCCCGCTCCCGGGTTCGCCCGTCCACGCCGTGGCCCCGAGCGAGGCCAGCAGCGGTGGCACGCCGGCGACCAGGGCGACCGCCGGCCAGCTCCGGCGCAGCTGCACCGGTGCCGCCGCCAGCTCGAGCAGCAGCAGGAAGGCCACCAGGTCCGGCGAGAACCCGCGAACGGCGAAGGGCGCGAGCACGACGCAGCCCACGATCACGCCGATGGCCAGCAGCGCCGAGCGCCAGCGCTCGGCGAGCAGCAACCCGCCGACCGCGACGAGCAGGCCGACCGCGAGACCACCGACGGGTGACAGGTAGGCGTACAGCGCCGTCGCCGCGAGCACGTCCAGGTAGAGCGTCGCAACGCCGGTGGCGGTCAGCGCGAGCGCTCCGGTTCGGCCGGCGGGATTGCGGTGCAGCCACATCCCGGTCGCGAGCAGCCCGAGACCGAGGCCGGCGCCGAGCAGTACCCGGGGCAGCGGACCGAGCCAGCCGCGTTGGATCGCGAGCACGAGCAGCAGCACGACGCCGAGCAGCGTGACCGCACCGCCGACCCAGGCGAGCAGCCGACTTCCCGCCCCTTCCCGCCGCAGGGCCTCGGTGAAGGAGGCACGCCGCCGGGGAGCGGTCGACTGCGGAGGCGGTGGGTGCTGCGGAGGCAGGGGCGGGTGTTGCGCGGCCACCGGCCATCCGGTCTGCGACCACTGCGGTGCGACCGGCCCTGCCCGGGACCCGCCCTGCGGAGGCGCCGGGACGCCGCGCGCTGAGCCGTCAGGGTCGGGGACGTCGGGATCGGAGGCATCGGGCGCTGAGACGTCAGATGCTGGGACAGCGGGATCGGGGGCATCGTGCACGGGCACCGGCTCGGTGCCCAGGCTTCGCAGCTCGGCGCTGACTCGTGCGAGGCGGCGCCCCAGCTCGTCGACCTCTCCGGCGAGTCTGGCAGCCGCTGTTGCGTCCGGCATACGACCAGGATCGTGCTCGAGCACCGGGCGCACACCAGTAGAACTACTCAGACATCGGTGAGTGGTGCCGCCGAGCGCGAACCGCGAGAACGTGGCGCACAATGTCAGATTCGCAACGCACCGCATGCAGCGCTAGAGTGGCCAACTCGCCCGGAAGGGCTTTGCAACCACCGTCGACGGAGACCGCTCACAGCATGCGCAACACGTACACCGCCCTCCTCGGCCTGTTCACCCTCCTCTTCCTCCTCCCAGTGCTGTCCCTCCTCGGCAGAGCCGCACTCACCGGATTCGGGAAAATCGAAGAAAACACCTACGCCGAAACGCTCGCGAATCCTGTGACGCTGCTCGGCGGTCTCCTCGGGGCCCTCTGGATCGTCCTGAAACTCACCACCAGCGGCCACGAATCCCCGGGGAGGAACAACCACGGGACGTGAACCCCGCCTGCGCGGAACCTTTCACCGACCGGTGCACAGCACTGGACCCCGACCGAGGACGCCGGAACGCATCACTCCGGCCGCGGGCTGCCGTGCTCGGGCCGCGGGCTGTGGTCCCGCGCGATCGGCACCTGCACGGTGACTTCCCCGGCCTCGGCGAACCGGAAGGTCACCGGGATGGTCACGCCGGGGCCGATCTCCTCGGTGAGACCGTTGACGGTGATCGTGACCTCGCGCTGGTCGGGCCGCGGCTGCGGCTCGACGTAACCGGAGTTCTCGGCGCTCGGGGCCGGCGCGCCGTAGGCGTGCAGAGCGCTGTCACCGGGCAGCTCGGTCGCACCGCTGACCTCGACCGAGGCCGCGTACGAACTGGAGGCCCCGACGAGGCGGTCAGCGGTCTCCCCCGAATTGATGATCATGCCCTGCACCGGGGCGGAGGATCCCTCCGGGTAGACCTCGCCGGCCTGCGGGAAGGTGAACTGGACGTTGCGCATCGCGATGTCGCCCTTGTCCTTCGAGCCGCCGTTGACGGCCGCGACCTGGGTCTCCGTCGCCGCGTCCTGGCCGGCGCTGCATCCTCCGAAGGCGACGGCGGCGCCGAGTCCGAGTGCGACCGGAACCAGTCGCAGGCGTGCGGTCGTGCGGTGCTGCGGGCGGATCACGGTTGCAGCGCCTCCCTGATGGCGGACGATCCGGAACGAGTGCCGATGCGCCCCCATGCTGGCATCTCGCCCGGTCGAACGCCCCCGGGCGAAGCGAAGGAGTGTCGCCCGGAGGCGCCGACTACGCGGTTTGGCCGCCGTCGACGACCAGGGCGCGGCCGGTAGCGAAGGAGGCGTTGTCCGAGCACAGCCACAGCACGGCCGCGGCGACCTCCTCGGGCGCGCCCATGCGGCCGATCGGCTCCTGCGCGAGCGCGCCGCCGCCGTGCTCGAGCATCACCGGGATCTCGTGCTTCAGGCACAGGAACACACCGCTGAGGCCGACTCCGACGAGGCGGTGCCGCTCCTGCTCGGTCACCTCGGCCGCCGGCTTGCGCGGCTGCTCGATGCCGGCGTTGTTGAACGCGACGTCGACGCGCCCGAAGGCCTCGACCGCGCCGGTCAGGGCGTCGGCCACGCTCGAGCAGTTACTACACAGTGGACCTTCCCACCGGGACGGACGGCAGGAAGCAGCCGACCGCCCGCGGAACGATCGGGTCGATGTCGCTACCGCCCTTCCCGGCGGGTCCTGGTACCAGCTGCACGACGATTTCTGGACCTACCGGGAGATCAGCGCGTCGGTTGTCATAGTGCTCCAGCACACGTCGTGGCGAAACGTGCGAGTCAGGAGGACCGCTTGGTGCACTTACCGTCGGTGGCCGACGACCGGATCGCAGCGGACCTGGTGTTGCTCAACGCTGCTGTGCTTACGCTCGATCCGCGGAACTCCCGCGCGGAGGCGGTGGCTGTTCGGCAGGAACGCATCGCGGACCTGGGCAGCAACCAGTCGATCGCGGAACTGGTCGGCGATCACACCGAAGTCCTGGACCTGCGGGGCCGTACGGTGATACCCGGATTCGTCGAGTCGCACAACCACCCGACGTTCTTCGGGCTCACGCTAGCGGCTCAGGTGGATGCGGGAACTCCGCCGAACGAGAAGATCACCGACATCGTCGAACGGGTCGCGGCGGCCGTCCGCAGCACCGCAGCGGGGGAGTGGATCCGCGGCTACCGCTACGACGACACGCTGCTCGGGGAGAACAGGCACCCGACCCGGCAGGACCTCGATCGGGCCGCCCCGCACACCCCCGTAGTCCTCACGCACGTGTCCGGCCATTTCTGCGTGGTCAATTCGGCGGGACTGCGCGAGATCGGCATCGACGGGAACACCCCCGACCCGCCGGGAGGCGCCATCGCCAGGGACAGGAGCGGGCAGCCGACCGGTCTGCTGCTCGAGACCGCCGCCTTCATGGTCAACTCCCAGAACGGGCAGGACGTCGACGCAGTATGCGAGGCGCTGCGGCTGGCCGACCGCGAGTACTCCACCCACGGGATCACGACCGTGCACGACACCGGGATCGGTCTGCTGGCCGGCAACGCGGAACTGTCCGCCTACCGCCGGTTGACGACGGAGGGGGCATTGGCGACCCGGGTGCGGGGCTACCTGTTCCACGACCTGCTGCCCGGACTCGATGACGGCCGGCCGAGCCCCGTCGAGACCGAAGTCCCCGGGCTCGGCGATGAGCACTTCACCCTGGCGGGCGTCAAGATCGTCGCCGACGGTTCGCTGCAAGGGCTGACGGGGTGCGTGGCCGAGGGTTACACGTGCGCCCCGGACGAGCACGGCATGATGCTGCTCGATCCCGCGGAGTTGTCCCGGCGGATCGCGGACCTGGACGCCGCGGGATGGCAAGTGGCGGTGCACGGCAACGGCGACGCGGCCATCGAAGCCATCACGGATGCGTACGCCCGGTTGGACGCGCCAGGCGGCACGGGGCGTCGGCACCGCATCGAACACTGCCAGAGCGTGCGCGAGGACCAGCTGGACAGGATGGCCGAGCACGACGTGCTGGCGTCATTCTTCATCAAGCACGTGTACTACTGGGGCGACCGGCATCGAGATGTGTTCCTGGGTGACGAACGGGCCCGGCGGATCAGCCCGCTGGCCTCGGCCCGGTCGCGCGGGATGCGTTACGGGCTGCATGCCGACACGCCCGTGACACCGGTGCCACCGCTGGAGGGGATTTGGTGCGCGGTGGCGCGCTCCACACGCGACGGTCTGGAACTGGGACCGGAGCAGTCCGTCGACGTCGAGACCGCGTTGCGGGGCTACACCTTGGACGCCGCCCACCTCGCAGGTGAGGAAACCAGCAAGGGCAGCATCGAGCGCGGCAAGCTCGCCGACTTCGCGGTCCTCTCGCAGGACCCCACCCGCGTGCCCACCGAGGAGCTCAAGTCCGTGCGGGTCGAGGCCACCTTGGTGGGCGGGAGGGTCGTGTACGCCGTCGAACCGATCGCGGAGGCCCGCACCTCCGGAGGTCAACGATGATTCGCAGCTGGCCCAGCATCTTCATCGGCCTGGTCCTGCCCGCCTCGGCGATTCTCGTGGGCATCCCCCTCGTGGCGAACACCTCGGTGCACGTCCTCGGGATACCGCTGCTGTTCTTCTGGATGTTCGCGTGCTTCCCGTTCACCACCGCGTGCCTGTGGGTGAGCTGGCGCTTCTTCGACCGCGATCACCACCTCGACGAAACGGAAATCTGATGGTAGCGGGGATCTTCGCCGGGGTGATGCTCCTGTCGATCGCGCTCGCGGTGCTGGCCGGTCGGGAAAGCAAGCGCAAGCAAGGCGGAATATCCGACTTCCTCGTCGGCGGGCGCACGTTTCCCGCGTGGCTGATCTACTTCCTCGCCGTCGGCGAGGTCTACAGCATCGGCACGATGATCGGATTTCCCAGCGGGATCTACGCCGAAGGCGCCGGCCACGGGATCTGGTTCCTCGGGTACATCCTGTTGGCCTACGTCGTCGGCTACTTCCTCGCCCCCTTGGTGTGGCGGGCCGCGCACCGGTACGACGCGATGACGGTGCCCGACGTGTTCGGGCGGCACTTCGCCAGTCGGCGGTTGGAACTGATGACGTGCGCGACCCTGCTGATCGCGCTCGTCCCGTGGGGGCAGTACCAGTTCATCGGCCTGCAGGTGGTCCTCAGCGGTCTGGGGATACCACTGTCCCCGCTGCAATCCGTGCTGATCGCCGGTGGGATCGCATTCGTCTACATCGCGGTCTCGGGCATCCGCTCCCCCGCTTTCGTATCCATCCTCAAGGACACCTTCATGCTCGTCGGCGTGGTCGCGGTCGGGGCCGCGGCCGTGTGGGCAGCCGGTGGCGTCGGGGACGTGACGGGACCAGCCGCTCTTCCGCGCGAGTCGGTGACCATGCACGGTCAGTCCCTGGTCTTCAGCATGACGACGATCGTGTTCCAGGGTGTGGTGTTCTACCTCGGTTTCGGCGCTGCCTACATCTTCCCGGCGCGCTCGGAACGAGCGGTCAAGAGCTCCACTGTGTGGATGCCGCTGTACATGCTCATGTATCCGTTCCTGGTCTTCGCCGCCTTCTACGCGCTGCACCACTACCCCGACGTCGCCGAGCCCAATCGGATCTTCATGGTCGCGGCCAGGGACTTGCTTCCGGACTGGTTGCTGGGCATGGTGGCCGCTGCCGCGGGGTTGGCCGGTGTGCTCGTGCTAGCGGCCACCGCGCTGGTCATCGGCGGCATGGTCACCCGCAACCTCGTGCCCGATGTGCGCCCGGCGGCTCAGCGCCGGTGGACCACGGCCATGGTCGCCGCCTTCCTCGTCCTCGGTGCGGTACTGACGTTGTACGCGGCCACGCTGATGCTGACCGTGCTCAACCTGACCTACATGCTGCTGGCCCAGGTGGTACCGGGCTGGTTCGCAGTGCTGTACGCGCGGCGAGCGAACACCGGAGCCGTCGCCGCCGGCATGAGCATCGGAGTCGCAACCGCCGTGGCCCTGTACGTCACCAGCGGGGAAAACCTCTCCGGCATCAACACAGGTTTGATCTCCCTGGCGGTGAACCTGCTCATCACGATCGGCGGAAGTGCCCTGCGACCGGGCACCCGCCGCGACCCCGTGGCGCTCGAACGCCCCTCTGGGAGCAGCGCCAACAGGCGTGCGAAAACTGCGAAGATCTCGTGACCAACAACTCTTCCGGCTGACCGAGTCGGGCCAGGAGCTGATGCGGCAGGTCGGCAGCGCGTCAGCCGAACACGAACGAGTCATAACCGCGTGCCTCGATGACGAGGAGCGCCAGCGGTTGCACGCCCTGCTGTCGCGCATCGCCGACGACCGGGGACTCAACCCGGGAGGGCACCCGGGCTACCGGCGGCTGTCCTCCTGCTGCTGAACCGCCCCCGCGCCGCGGCCGGCGCCGGACCGCGGCCTCCCCGTTCGGCCGCGGCAGCTCTGCGCACTGCGGCGCCCCGAGTTCCGCGCCGCGGTTCAGAAGGGCAGTGCGGAATCGGTGGTGGCCGCCGGGGTGCTGAGCACCGCGTCGAAGGCATCGGGCAGAGGTACCGCACGATCCTGGCACGTGCCTGCGCGAACTCCTCGCGGGATCGACGTTCCCGCTGCGGCATCTCCCCGATCACCGCCAGCACTCCGAGGGGGAGGCGGCACCCGATGCCGATGGTCGGCGTTCCGCACCGTTCCGGACAGCGGCGCCTCCACCGCGCCGGGCGTGGTGGAGGCGCCGCTGTCATGGACGTTGCGAGGGCTCTCACCCGAGGAGGAGCCCGATCGCCATCGTCACGAAGAACGAGGCGACCAACAGGACGACGACTCCGATCACGACCAGCCACGTCCACTTCATCGGCCGGCGAGCGGGCTCGCCCTCCTCGGGCACGACGGCGCGGCTCGCCTGCGCCGCCTCCGGTGGTGTGTCCCCGGGAGGCACCGAGCCGCCCTCCTCGAGTCCGGGAGTGCGTTCCGGGTCGGGGCCCGGAGCTTCCTCTGGTTCCTGTTCGCGAGGCATGCCCGGGAGATACCCGCACTGCGGGGGTTGAACCCCTCCGGCGAGGTGGCCGGTTCCGGAGCGGCCCGGCCACCGCCGGAGGTGATCGGCAGCGGGACCGCGCACCGGCGCTGCGTTCGGCCGCCGCTTCCCTTCCGGTGGATCAGCGCCCGGCGGGTCCGGCGACCGCCCGTCCGATGAGGCGCCGTTGCTCTTCGCGCGAGTCGCTGCTGTCGAACTCCTGCAACGTCCGCTCCACGTCGCGGTGGTCCGCGGTGAGGACGGTGACGAGGTCCTCGTCCTGGTGCGGTGCCGTCCCGCCCCGGTCTTCGGCCATGTCCCCTCCTGCTGGGACCGTTCTTCAGCCGTCATCCTTCCCGCTCGGCGCGCAACTGCTCGTCCGGATCGGGGCGGTGCTTCCGGAGGGGGTGGGCGCGCCGGTACGGGTTGTCCGGAGGCAACCCGCCGGAAACCCGGCCGTAGAGGCCGAGGAACATCAGCACCAGTCCGACCACGATGCTGAACAGGCAGTTGGAGAGCACGAACCCGAGCACGTTCCACTGGGTGTGCATGATGCCCAGGTGGGCGATCCCGGAGACCAGGAAAAGCACGCCGAAGACGCTGCTGCTGGTCGATGCGACCGTTCCACCCCACGCGGACGTGGCCACCAGGATGAACCCGACCGCGATGGAGAGCGCGGAGAGCGCGCCGTTCGTCGCCATTCCCCAGAGGGGATCGCTCTCGAACACCCACGGGGTTCGACGGGCTGCGCCCAGAGCGCCGAAGAGGAGCAGACCAACACCCAGGATCGCCGCTCCCAGCCTGTGCACCAAGTGAACGCGGTGACTCACGCCGCCCCCTCAATCGGTTCGGTTCCGCTGCCCGGCGGAGCGCCCCGGCTACCGCGGGGCCGAGGCGAGTGCGCTCGACGAGCTCGGGGAGCCCTTGCGGGCTCATCACCGCAACTGGCGATGAGCGGGTAGCCGGATGGCGTCGCGGTGGACCGGCAAGAGCCGGTCGGACATCGCCCTACCCGGTTCCGGAAGGGATTAAACAGCAACGGGGTTTCCCGGACCCGTCGCGGGGTTCCCGCCCCGGTGCGCGCTCACGCGCGCTCCGCACGGCGGGGACGGGACGCACCACCACCCCCTTTCGTTGATACTTCAACTAATATCCTGGCGACGAGGACGCCCCGAAGAGCGTTGCTCCCACCGGGAAGGAGGTCGGCATGAGCGCCCTGCCGCGACGCACCCCGCAGGCGCACCTGCACCCGCTGCTGCGGCGCGAACGAGGGGTGGTGACCCCGGCGCAGCCGACGCGGCCGCAGGACCAGCAGCTGGAGCGTCTGCAGCAGGGGCTGCGGGAGCTTCCCGAGCACCGGTCGCACCCGCGGTGACGCACCCGCGCGACCGCGGCAACTCAGCCACCGGCGCTGCCGCTGGACCGGCGACGGTGCTGCTGCGCTGCGGGCAGCTGGCCGCCGAGCTGGCGGAAACCACCAGCCCGGCCCGCCGCCGGGCACTGCACCACCGCTTGGAGCACGGCCGGGCACGCGGCAGCCGCCTCGTCCGGCGCACCTGGGCGCCGGAGGTCGCCGATCCCTCCTCCCCGGGTCGTCGCTGCCGTGGCTCCCCGGGGACCCGGGCACGCGGGTTGCGCGGCTTCCCGGGGATTCACGTGGTCCCGCCCCTCGCCGCGCTCGCTCCTTCCCCCTCAGGCTGGGCGGAAGTGGTGGGTGTCGCCGTGGTTGAGGTAGTGGAACTCCGCCGAGGTCGAGGACGTCGCCGCCGCTCGCTCCACGTCGTCCAGCCCGGACTGGAAGACCGAGTAGTCGTTGTAGTGGATGGGCACGGCGTGGCGGGGCTCGACGATCTCCACGGCGCGAACGGCTTGCTCGCCGGTCATGGTCACAACCGTGCCCAGCAGGGTCGTCCCACCTGCGTGCACCAGCGCCAGGTCGATGCCGGGGTAGCGCTGCGGGATGTCGTGGAGCCGGTCGTGCAGCAGGGTGTCCCCGCTGATGTAGAGGCGGAAGGACCGGTCCTCACCGCGGCCGAAGTCCAGCATGCTGCCCATGGTGGGCGGCAGCATGCCCGCCACGGGGTCCGGGTCGTGCTTGGCCGGCATGGCGGTGACACGCACCGCGTTCTCGCCCTTGGTCACGGTTCGGGACTGCCACGTGTCCAGCGCGCACCCCTGGCTGAAACCCTGTTCGGACAGCAGCCCCAGCGCGTGCTCGGTGGTGATGATGGGCACGTCCGCGTCCAGTTGTTCGGCCGCCACGTCGTCGAAGTGGTCGCCGTGGTGATGCGAGAGCACGATGAAGTCCAGCGGCGGCAGGTCGGCGATCCGGCAGGCTGGCTCCACCTCGCGCCGGGCGTACATGCCGTGCCCGAGGTGCACGTGGTCGCCGGCGTGCAGGAACGTCGGGTCGGTCAGGATCGTGAACCCGCCGTAGCGGATCAGCGTGGTCGCGTTGCCGATGAAGTACACGCTGCCCTCGGCGAGATCGCCCGGCTCGGTCGCCGGCAGCGTCAGCGGTGCAGTCACGCCGGAGCCTCCTCACGTGCGGTGCTCAACCCTCCACGCGCATCAGGTGCCCGGGGTGAGCGCCCCGCCAAACCCGCACCGGAGCGGCGCGGGACGCCGCGGCGCGCGGACGCGGAACTGCTGTCCCAGCGCTGTCCGCCGAACGCGCTGCTGCGCCCCAGGAACGCATCGATCGCGGGACCGGGTGCTGTGCCGGTGAACGGCGCGTCTTCGTGGTGCTCGCGGGGAAGCAGCTTGGCACGGTGGACGGCGCGGCGCTCACCCCAGCTCCCGCGGGAAAGCCCTGCGGTGCGGCGGCGCCGTGCACGGACCTCTCGCGGACGGGAAGGAGAACGTCGATGCGTCGATCCGAGGCCACCGAGGCCGTTCTGGAGGCCAAGCGGGCGAAGAAGCTGTCCTTCAGCGGCATCGCCGAGGAGCTCGGCACGGACCGGGTGTGGACCACGGCCGCGCTGCTGGGCCAGCACCCCTTCGACGGCAACACCGCGCGGCGCCTGCAGTCCCTGCTCGACCTGCCCGAGGACGCCGTCGCGGTGCTGACCGAAATCCCCGCGCGCGGCAGCTTCGACCAGCTTCCGCCGACCGATCCGACCCTGTACCGGCTCTACGAGGCCCTGCAGGTGTACGGACCGGCCGTGAAGGAGCTCATCCACGAGGACTTCGGCGATGGGATCATGAGCGCCATCACCTTCCGCGCGGACGTGCAGCGCGTCGACGCCGAAGAGGGTCCCCGGGTGCAGATCACCCTGGACGGCAAGTTCCTCCCCTACAAGTGGTAGTCGGCGCACGCGTCGCGGTGGGACGGCCGATCGGGAACCGTCCCACCGCGATCTGCTGATCCCGTCCCGGGACCAGACACGACCGGACGCGGGGGGAGCGTCCGCGTTGGACGATCCAAGGCCGGGCGCTCCCGCCGTGCCCCGCCCGTGCGGTGCGGCCTCCCGGGTCGGTGCTCCCGCGATCGCGTCACGCTGCCTTGCCGGGCTGGAGCAGGACCTTGGAGTAGCCCTCCTCCCGCTGGTCGAAGCGGGCGTAGGCGTCCGGGGCGCTGGCCAGCGGCAGCTGCTGGGAGACCACGAAGCTGGGCTTGGCCCGGCCCGCGATGATCATGTCGCGGAGCTTGTGGGCGTAAGCCTTGGCGTCGGCCTGTCCGGTGCCCATCTTGTGGCCCTTCTCGAAGAAGCGGCCGACCCTGAACAGCAGCTCGCCCCGGGCGGCGTGCGCGTTGGGCGCGCCGGGATCGGAGGGCAGGTAGAGCCCGACCACCCCGAGCGAACCGGTCGAGCGCACGGTGTCGACCAGCTGGTTGAGCACCATGGCGGGCTGCTCCTCGCCCTCGGCGGCGGTGGCCTGGTAGCCGACCGCGTCGATGCCCCGGTCGACCCCGTCCGCGCCCAGCGCGTCGGTGATCTGCTCCGCGGGAGCTCCCTCGGTGTAATCGATCGGCTCAGCTCCGATCTGGGAGGCCAGCCGCAGGCGGTGGGGCACCTTGTCGACGACGAAGACCCGGCTGGCGCCCTTGAGCATCGCCGAGTAGGCGGCCATCAGGCCGACGGGGCCGGCGCCGTACACGGCGACGGTCTCCCCCGGGCGCACACCCGCGAGTTCGGTGGCGTGGTAGCCGGTGGGGAAGATGTCGGCCAACAGTGCGAAGTCGCTCTCGTGCTCCTCCCCCCGGGGCAGCGGCACGCAGTTGTAGTCGGCGAACGGCACGCGCAGGTACTCCGCCTGCCCGCCCGAGTAGGGGCCCATCCCCACGTAGCCGTAGGCGCCGCCGGCACCAGGCGGGTTGACGGTCAGGCAGAACGCGCTCTTGCCCGCGCGGCAGTTGGTGCAGAAGCCGCAGGCCACGTTGAACGGCATGACCACCCGGTCGCCCTGGCGAACGGTCGTCACCCCGGGACCGACCTCCTCGACGACCCCCATGTTCTCGTGGCCGAACACGATGCCCGGCTGCGCGTCGGTGCGTCCCTCGTACATGTGCAGGTCCGAACCGCAGATCGCGCTGGAGGTGATCCGCAGGACCACGTCGGTGGGGGCCTCGATCCGCGGGTCGTCGACGTCCTGAACTGCCACGTCGAAGGGCCCTTGGTACACCACGGCCTTCATGCCCCTCCCCCTCTCTTCGATGCGTTGCTTCCGAGACGAACATCGGCACGCCCGCCAGCGCCACCGCCTGGTCGTTGTCGCCGGAGCGGCCGAACCACGACCCCGCCCCGCAGGGGGCACCGCGGTCGTCCGCCCATGCTGGCAGAGGTCGCCGGCGCCGGCCTCTGCTGCGACGCGCCCGGCGATGGCCGTTCCTCGGAGACGCGCGCACGAACGCGCCCGCGGCAGTTCCCGGGGCGCGGCGACTGGGCCGAGCTCGGCACCTCTCACCGCGTGCGAGGCAGCCGCCCTCGCGCTGCACCGAGGCATCGCGGAGGATGA
This sequence comes from Salinifilum ghardaiensis, assembly GCF_054491345.1. Classification (NCBI taxonomy): domain Bacteria; kingdom Bacillati; phylum Actinomycetota; class Actinomycetes; order Pseudonocardiales; family Pseudonocardiaceae; genus Salinifilum; species Salinifilum ghardaiensis. Next base: position 3,250,966 of record NZ_CM137101.1, read on the forward strand.
ATTCGGTACTGCTCGCCATCAACGCGATCGATGGAGTCCCGCCCGGTGAGCTCCGCGAACCTCGACCCGAACCTCCTGGTCGCCCTCGAGCACCTGCTCCGGGAGCGGAGCGTCCCGGGCGCAGCCGAGCGGATGCGCCTCAGCCAGCCGGCGCTGAGCGCGACGTCGGCGCGGCCGCGCCGCCACTTCGACGACGAACTGCTGGCCCGGGACCGCACGCCCAGGTCGTGGTGGAGGGTTTCCTCGCCGAACCGGCGTTCCCCGCCGGCACCGACCGGATCGCCCTGGTGCAGGCACGGCTGGCCCCGCTGCTCACGAGGACCGGAGCGGTCCGCGCGGTGCCCCGCCCGAACGAGGCGATGCGGCTGGTCGAGGCCATGTGGTGGCGCCCGGTGCACGAGAACGACCCCGCGCACGCGTGGCTGCGTTCCGCCTCCGCAGAAGCCGCGCAGCAGATCGACACCGGTGGGGAATCGCCGCAGGGGCGCGCTGATCGCCTTCCCCGGCGGCGCACCTGCCGGGTAGGACGCTACTTCAGCTCTTCGCGGGGCTGCGCAGTTTCGTCATCGTGCGTTTTGCACAAGTCTTGCCGTCATCTGAGGATACGGCCCCCCGCTTCCCCGGCGTCGAGGTTTTCGCCATCGAAAACCCGCCAGCCAGGCACGCGACGTGCGGCAGGATTCCCCTGGGGATCCGCGAGCAGACGGCAGCGTTCGTACTGCAGACGCAGGTGGCGCCCAGGCGATGTCCCGTCGTGGCCGCGGTCGAGCAGCACAGCGGTCGCACCCGCCGCATTGCGCACCAGCAGGTCGGCGCGGTGCCCGGACACTTCCTCCGACAGCGAGCACTCATTGCCCCTCCGGGAGGCCAGTATCCGGTGCAACCGCATCAACATCCGATCGTCGGTGGGGTCCACGTCCTCCGACAGCTTGTCCGCATCGCCGGCCACTTCGGAGAGGTGCCTGCCGACACCTCCCTGTTCACGCCAGGTTTCGCGATCCCCGACGAGCACGAGGTGCGAACGCGCGCGGGTGATAGCGACGTTCCACAGGTTCCACTGGTTGTTGAGCCAGACCAGGGTTCCCGGCTTCACCCCGGCAGCCGCGACCAGGGAGAAAACGATCGCGTCGCACTCGGAGCCCTGGAACCGGTGCACGGTGCCGACCCGAACACGCTCGCTCCCGCCCAACCATCGCTGCACCAGCTTGGCCTGCGCCGCGAACGGGGTGATGACGCCCACGTCAGCATCCGCGGGAAGCTCGTTCAGCAGGGCCTGCACCGTCTCGCCAACTTGGCGGGCCTCCTCCTCGTTGCTCCACGAACCGCCGCGTTGCTGCCGCGCGTGCCCAGCGACGTCTACCCATTCCACCGGAGCGCGGTCGGTGCTGCGCTGTCTGCGCACGTCGGTGAGCACAGTGAGCGCGCGCCCGTAGAAAGCGTCGTTGGACACGGCGGCGATGCGCGGGTGACAGCGGAAGTGCTCGTCCAGCAACAAGCTTTCACCCGCGAGTTTCCGGAACGCGTGGAAGGAGGAGTGGCGGTGGAACGTCCGGCGTTGCTGTTCCAGCCAGCTTCCGTCCACACCCGCCTCCTGCCGCGCCTGGGCCTCGCGCGCCGCGGTGAGTGTTGTGACCGGAGCGAGTTGCATCGGGTCACCGATAACCAGGGCACGCTTCGCCCGGTAGAGCACCGGGAGGACGTGGGGAACGGAGCACTGGCTGGCTTCGTCGATGATCACGAGGTCGAACAGTCCCGGTGATCGCGGAAAGCGGCGCGCACTCTGGTTCGTCACCGCCCATCCGCGCACGTGCCGCAGCACCGCCCGGAGTTCGGACCAGTCCTTGCCCCGGGCCTGGGTCAGCGCGCGGATGTCCTCGTGCCCTGCTCGGGCCGTCTCGGTGACGCGCTGCGCGAGCATGCGGTGAGACCGCTCGTGCAGCGCCTCGCGGGCTTGGTCCAGAGCCGCGTGCTGCGTCGTGTCGTCCGCGAAACTGTGCACCTCATCGACTTGTGCGCGCCACTGCTGCTCAATTCCAGCCCACTGACCGATCAGGCGGCACAGTTCGGGGTCCGGGTCGACGTCTGTCAGCCCCGCCTTCCTGCTCAGGAACCTCGCGCGGCGCCAGCGTCCGAACCACCACGCAGTCGCGGCGCGATCAGCTTTCCGGGCGAGAGCACCGAGGTCGGAGTGCTCGCCGAGCTGCCGTGGCAAGTCAGGCCGTGTGTGGCCGAGCTGTTCGGCAAGTTCCGCGCGCCGCTCGGACAGCGGCAACAGCTCCGCCTCGTGCTCGGCCTTGGCGTCAATCTGCCTCCGCGCACTGTCCAACTCCTCGTTGGCCAGTGCGAGTTCGGCGGTGACCGTGGCCGCGTTGGTTCTCGGCTTACTGTGTTTGAGGAGGCCTTGCAGGCCGTCTCGCTCCTTCTCCCGGGCTTCGCGGTTTCCCGTGCGGATGAGGGAACCGGGCACGAGCTCCGAGCACCTCCGCCACACTTCGTCCACGGCGCGGTTGTTGGTGGAAGCCACCAGCACGGACTGCCCGTTGGCCACCGCTGTGGCCACCACATTGGCTACCAGCTGACTCTTGCCCGTACCTGGCGGTCCGGTCGCAACAGTGAGTCTCCGGTTCATCGCCGAGCGCAGAATCTTCTCCTGCCGCTCGTTCAGCGACCAAGGCGCCACGCGGTGCCACTTCGCCGGCTCCTCCCGATCCTCGGCTTCGCCGGTGAGCAGCGGGCGCAACGCTGCCCGTCGTGCTCCGGATTCATCACCGGAGATCCTGTCGAGCTCGTCGACCAAGTACTTGTCCGCGGTGTTCGGGGGTTTGACGGAGAAGAGGACTGCCGCGTTGCGGGCTCCCGCGGCCGGCGTCCGCGTGTCGATGCGCGACTGCAGCTCAGCGGGACGCAGCGGTTCGACCTCCCGCATCTGCAGCTTCTCGCGCAGGAAGTGGTTGACGTCCTTGAGGAGCTGGCTGTGCATGCCGGCCCGCCAGTGCGTGGCGAACCCTTTCACGAGTTCGGCAGCCGCTGCCTCGCCCACGGCCTGGTTTACCAGTTCCGGGTGCGGGCGGACGTCGCCTCGCGGCTCGAGCCGCACTCCTCCCCCACCGTCCGAGACGAGTTCAACCCGCCGGATGAACAGCGGGGCGAAGTGGGGAGTCCGGTACTGCGCGCCGTCATGGCTCGTACGCAGCACGACAGCTGGATAGCCGCACCAGAGCTGCTCACCGTCACCCACGGCCTGCGCCACGAAGTGCTCGGCCTCGTCCGGCACGGCGAGCGTACCGCTCTCGTCGAGATCCCCGGACAGCAAGCGCTCGGCGCCGGTCAGGCACACGTATTGCTCGTCGGACTGGTCAACCCCCATCAGGGGCATCTCAGTTCCGCCTTGCTGCAGGCACCGGCGATAGTAGTCCAGCAGCACAGGCCACGAGCGGCCCGCTTCCTCTTCCACTCCCGCCTGGGGAATCCCCTTTCCGGAGGTCGCCTTCTCCGCGGAGGGGACCGGCGCCGCCTCCAGTGGTGGTCCCGCGTACGCCCTGGCCAGTGCGATCTCAGTGTTGACTTTGTCCGAGGAGACGGTCGGGAACTGATCGGACTCGAAGCGACGGTTCCGCATCTGCTTGTTGACGTACCGGAACAGCTCCTCGACGGAGACGACACCGTCGCTGTCGGTATCGCCGCGTCCCGTGCGCAACGCCTCGACCACTTCGCCGGTGAACGCCGAAGGGCGGGGCCCGGACGACGACTGCTCTCCTCCCCAGGACACCTCGTTCGGTCCGGACGAGGAGACGACGTACACGCCGCGGCTGTTGAGCAGTCCCGGAGCTCGTCCGGATGATTTGGACTCCCGGGTGCGCATGCCGAGGCTGTAGCCGCCGCTGTAGCAGCAGTCGAGCACGGCGACCTTCTGCGGTGCCGTGCACAGCTCCAGACGTTCGTTGACGAACGAGGCCCCGATGCCGGTGTTCTCGATACCGGCGGCGCTGGAACCGTCGCTGTCGGAAGCGAGGAAGAAGAACTCGCCGCTCGAAAGCACACGGGTGCCGTGACCGCTGATGTACAGCAACGCAAGGTCCGCTGAGCCGAGTCCTGCCAGGAAATCGCCGATCTCGCGCGACATCTCGGCAGCTGTGGGGTCAGCGACTACGCGCACGCTGGTAAACGCTCCGATCGCCGGGTGCTCCAGGACCTGCCGCAGCTGTGCGGTGTCAGCGCGCGTGCACGGCAACGCGCCCAGATCGGAGTGCTCGTAGTGCTCGGTCCCGATGAGCAGCGCCCGCTTGTACAGGTGCTCGCTCACGAGCCCTCGTTCTCCGCGATCCGCTCGGTGAGGTGCCGCTGGGCCGCATCCATGTCGGCCGGGAGACGATACTCCGAGCCGTCCTCGGTTCGGATGTGCACGACGCGGTCGTGCTGCTTGGCCGACCAAGCTCGAATGCCTTCCAGAAGAACCGAAACGGCCCCGCGGCCCACCACTGTTCCCACAGTCACCCAGAGTGCGACTTCACCGAGCGCAGCACCGGCTTTGGCGTTGTTCGGCGCATCCGCCGAGTCGGCTGCGAGCTGCGCGGACAGGCCTTCCACTTCGACGAGGTCAGCCCGCAGCGAGCGGAGGAACCGCTCCTCGAGGGCGACATCACCCGCTTCGGGCACGCTGACTTTCAGCACCGGCTCAGCGTTCATGCGACCTCCACAAGATCATGATTGCAGTGAGCCAGCATAGTACAGCGATGCGTAGCGGTGGGCGGGTTCCACGAAGCTCGTGCACTCCCGGCACACCGGCACGACGTCACCTCCGGAATTCCCGCTGCGGCCCTGCCGGTCCCGGCGCCGTCGAGATACCGCGTCGCCGCCCGCCTCCGACGGGAACGTCGGCCGGTACTCCGAGGAGAGCTTCGGCCTCCCCCGGAGTCGGCGACTGCACTTCCTCCTCCACATCAGGTCCGGACCAAACCGCTCGACCGTTGACGCCTTGCCGCGGTCAGCCGGTGGTCGCCTCCTGCGGGATGCGCCCCGCCTCGCGCGCCCGCGTCATGAAGTCCGGCTCCGCCCACCACCGGAAGTAACCGCGGTCGGCGCAGACCACCGCCGCCGTGTGGTACCCGGCGGCGAGGCTCCCGGGGATGCCGGGGTGGACTCCGCCACCGGCCAGGTAGAGCCCGGTGATCGGGGTCCTGCCCCCGCTGCAGGCGGAGTGCGGCCGTTGGGTGAACGTCTGCTCCCGGACGAGGCTGCCCTGCCGGAACGACCCGTTCCTCGTCGTCCGGAACCGGTGCTCGAGGTCCACCGGCGAGTCGGCGAACGCGAAGAGGGCCCCGGGCCTGTCGCCGGTGGTGCGCTCCCCGATGAACTCCCAGCACTTCGCCCGGTACTCCGCGGTGGTCCGCCGGTTCCACTCGCCGACGGCGGGCGCCGGTGGTGCGGGCGTCTCGAACCGCAGCGTGTGCAGCGGCCCGTACGGCCCGGAAGCGCACTGGGCGGGATCGTGCACGGTGGTCACCGACAGGTGCCCCGCGGGCGATGCCGGCATGCGGCCGTGCAGCACCGCGTCGAAGTGGTCGACCACCGCCGCCTCGTCAGCGAACCCGAGGACCTGGATCAGGGCCCGGCCGGCTTCCCCCCTGCTGCGTCCCGGCGGGTCGCCCTTGACGCCGAAGTGCGCGGTGAAGGCCCCCGCGCCGTCCAGCTTCCACGCCATCGCCGCGCGGCGGATGTCGTCCGGAACCACCTGCTGGTCCAGGAGCTCCAGGAAGGTCGTCTTCGGGTCCAGGGCGCACACCACGCTGGAAGCCACGACTTCCCTGCCGTCGCGGCAGTGCGCGTGCCCCTCGTTCTCCACCACGTCGATCCGGTGGACGTCCGCCACCGTCCTGTACTGCACCCCTGCTCTCGCCCCCGCGCGGAACAGCGCGGCGGTGAGACTGGCCGTACCGCCGACGACGATCGTCGGGCGCAGCAACCGGGCGAGGCAGAACACTCCCATGAGACCCAGCGGTTCGCCGGGGTCGAAGAACCCGGCGAGGCCGCACAGGTATCGGATCGCGGCCTTGCCGCGCGTGTCGGGAACCAGGTCCGCGATTCCGGTCGGTCCCAGCCGGGCGAGCTCGACCGCCGTGCTGGCCTGGTTCGCCTCCAGCAGCCGCTCCACTTCCTCCACGGGAGCCGGTCCCGCGTACAGCAGTGGAAGGATGCTCTCCGCCGCGGCGTCGAGCATCCGCGGCAGCTGCTCGCCCAGACCCGCACCGCCGCGGCCGATGATCAGCGGCTCGCCCCCTCGCTCGGGGACGAACGCGACCACCGGATCCGGTTCCAGCAGCCCCACGGCCTGGCTCCGGAGGTCGAGGTCGGTGTACGGCGGAAGCTCCGCGCCCAGGGGAAGCAGGTACTGCCCCAAGTTGTAGTGGTACGGAGTGGCGAAGTCGTCCGTCGTCATGGAACCGCCCCACTCGAACCGCTGGTCGAGCACGGCGACCCGCGCCCCGGCCCGAGCCAGGTAGGCAGCGCACGTGAGGCCGTTCGGTCCGCCCCCGACGACGGCGACATCGAAGCGTTCAACAGACATCGTGCCACGCCTTTCTCCGGTCGAACCGCTCCCGCGTCAGCCGACCGTCGTCGACCGGGTGTGCTCGATCGGTTGCAAGAGGTTCTCGATGTTGCGCAGGAACCACGCCACCGGCCGCGCGGTCCACCACGTCTGGTGGCGCACCCCGACGTCCTCGGCGACGACTTGCGCGGCGTTGTAGCCGGCGGCCATCCACGTCAACGCGAGCGGCCACGTCGAGGTGGACATGTACAGGTGCCCGACCGGCATCCGGTAAGGCATGCGGTCGAGGATCCACTGGTCCTCGGAGAAGTCGCCGCCGAGCACCTGACCGAACACGGCCGCCTGGTTGCCCCGCCAGATGTCGATCGGGGTCCACTGGTACGCGTCGACGAGGCGGTCCTTGAACCCGGGCGCGATGGAATCCATCACGTCGTTCCGCTTCGCGAGCAGCTCATCGCGCAGCTCGCTGTCCCACGCCTCGGGGCCGCCGTACTCCCGCAGCGGATAGGGCAGCGCCTCTTCGCCGCGGATGATGCGGTAGCCCTCGGGCGAGACCGCGTTGGGGTCCAGCGCGCCGTAGTTCAGGATCTCGGTGAGGTTGCCGAAGGCGCGCCACGTGTTGTTGTTCAACATGGCGAAGAGGAAGTCCTTCCCGCCCTCCCAGGAGTCGAAGGCGCGGTAGACCAGGTGCGCCTGCTGGATGAGCGGATCGAAATCGACCGATTTCCAGGGCATGTCGCCGTCGAGCAGCCACGACGTGACGGTCGAGCCGCGCTCGTCCATCTTCCAGTGCTTCATCTTGGTGGCCAGCTGCGAATCGATCGAGCGCATCGCGTCCTCGCCCACCAGGTCGAGGGTGACGCGCGCCCCGACCCCGGACACCACCGCGTGCCGGGCCTCCATCCGCGCGCCGGGCATCGTCGCCTCCTCGGAGAGGATGACGGCTTGCGCCTTGCCGTTCTGCACCTCGATCTTCTGGACGGGGCAGTTCGTCAGGATGGTCCCGCCGTGCTCGAGGAAGCAACTGCTCAGGGCCTCCACCAGGGTCTGGTTGCCGCCGACCGCGAGCCCGGTCGTGTAGAACAGGCTCAGGACGACCGCGAAAGCGCCCTGCCCCCGCGCGAGCGGGGCCCCCTGCAAGTGCAGTGCCAGGGGGCACAGGATCGTCTGGCGCACGCGGTCGGACTCGAAGAGGTGCTCGATCAGTTCCGGCCCGGTCATGGACGACATCTCATCGAGCGGAACGCCCGCGATCTCGCTGCACAGGCGGAGGATCTCTTCGAACTTGGCCGGGTCGGGATGCGGACTGAAGAACGCGAGTTCGTTCATGTCGATCATCTTGTCCAGCACCCGGTTCTGCAGCTCGAAGATCTTCTCGCCGTCGTGCTGGGAGTGCTTCGCGAAATTCCGGGCGGTGCGCTCGGGGTCGTAGCAGATCAGGCAGTTCGTCCCGTCGCGGTGCGTGGTGCCGAGCACGACCGGGCTGGTGCGCAGACGATATCCGTAGCGTTCCAGGTCGAGGTCTTCGACCGCCGGGGAACTCCCGGAGAAGTTGATGGAGGCGTGCGGGCTGTCCAGAACTCGCGGCCACGGTTCCGTCGTCGGGCAGAAGTTCCCCAGCTCCGGCTTCGCCTCCACGACGGCGACGTCGAGACCGGCCTTCTGCAGGTAGGCGGCAGTCGGCAGACCGCCGGACACTCCCCCGCCCACCACGATCACATCGAACATTGGTTGGCCTCCCCACGGGATCATGCTCGCGGGTCATGCTTCTGACGGGGTGGTGGACGCGCGGTCCGCCCGCGCGGCGGGCCGGGCGAACGCCAGCCCGCGCACGAACGCGGAGGGAGACGTTGGTGCGACCACTGGCACCCCGGACGCGAACACGTGGTCCTCGGCTCCGCGCGCTCGCAGCGCGGAGCGGCGGACCACGGTCCTCGCGGCGCGCCCGGATGCCCTCCGGCGGCCGCGACGGGTGCACTGCGCAACCGAGAGATCAATTCGTTGAGCCGACATCATCGGCGTCCTGCCGCAGCTTCACAGTCCTGCGAACATCTCCGAGGTTGAACCGCGGCGCGCCCGCTGTCAACGGGCGGGAACCGCCGGGGATCCACCGGTTCGCACCCGCGATTCCACGACCGTGATCACCACGGACGAGCGCGAGCGAAACCATGAGCTCCGCGGAGGACGCCGCGCCGTCCGAACGGGGACTGGCGGTGGCCGGACCCGGCCACGTCCCCGGCGGGGCCGGCCACCGCTCCGCCGCGTTGCTCACCTCCCCGACGGGAAACGGCCCGCCGCCTCGCGGCCCCGTCCCCGCAACCAGTTCCGGCTCCGCCGCCGCCACCGCTGGTGCTCCACCCGATCAGAGCTCCGCAAGCGTGCTCTCGGCGCCGAGGAGGGCGGTGACCTCGCTGGAGAGCACTCCGCCGTTGCCGTGGGCGAGCGCGACTTCGGCGCCGCAGACCTGGCGCGGCCCGCAGCCGCCCCGCAGCTGGCGGACGGATTCGATGACGGTGAAGATCCCGTACATCCCCGGGTGGCAGTAGGACAGCCCGCCTCCGTTGGTGTTGACGGGGAGTTCGCCGCCCGGGGCGATCAGGCCGTCGGAGACGACCGCACCACCCTCCCCCTTCGCGCAGAAACCGAGGTCCTCCAGGAAGAGGATCGGGTTGATGGTGAAGGCGTCGTAGAGCTCGACGACGTCCACGTCCTGCGGGCCCAGCCCGGCCATGTCGAACGCGCGGCGACCGGATTCGGTCGCCGCCGTGACCGTCAGGTCCGGCATGGCGGAGATGTTGCGGTGCCAGTTCGCCTCCCCCGCGCCGAGCAGGTACACCGGTGCGGTGCCGAGGTCGCGGGCGCGTTCGGCGCTGGTGAGCACCACGGCGCCGCCGCCGTCGGTGACCAGGCAGCAGTCCATCGTGGTCAGCGGGTCGCTGATCGTGCGTGCCGCGCACGTCCTCGCGGGTCAGCGGATCGCGCAGGAACGCGGCGGGGTTGAGGCCGGCCCACTGGCGCGCGGACACGGCGACATCGGCGAGGTGCTCCCGGGTGGTGCCGTACTCGTGCATGTGCCGCGCCGCGGCCAACGCGTACATGCTGATCGGGTACCGCGGTTGGTAGGGAGCCTCGTGCGGGTCCGGTTTGGACGGCGACACCAGCCGGCCGCCGTCGGAGCGCTGCGTGCTGCCGTAGGCGATCAGAGCCGTGCTGCACAGCCCCGCGTTGATCGCCGCGGCCGCGTGCAGCAGGTGGGAGGCGGAGGAGCTGCCGCCGATGTTGGACCCGTCGAGGTAGGCCGGCCGGATGCCCAGGTATTCGGCGGTGTCCATGGCGGCCATGGGGTAGTAGGACGAGGCCGCGAACAATCCGTCCACATCGGACTTCGTGATGCCCGCCTCGGCGAGAGCGCGCACCGCCGCCTGCCCGACCAGGTCCAGCGGCGTCAGACCGGGCTCGACCTCGCCGAGGTCGGACTCGGCCACCCCGACCACGGCAGTGGTTCCCCGCAAACTCACGACCGACCTCCCCTCCGGAACACCGCCACCGGCGCGCCCCCGTCGTCGGCGACGGCGAACACGACCCGGGACCCGATGGCAACCCGGTCCGGCTCGACGTCCTCGATCCGCGACATCATCCGGAACCCCTCGTCGAGGTCGACCAGCACCACGTTGTGCGTTCCGCGGCGAGAGCGCACCGCGGTCGTCGAGTAGACGGTTCCGGTGCCGTTGCTGCGGTGCCAGTCCAGCTCACCGCTGCCGCAGCGCGGGCACAGCACACGAGGGCGGAACACCGCCGCCGAACACCCGCGACACCGCTGGAAGCGCAGTTCGCCCCGGGCGAGGCCGTCGCGGAACACCGCCTCCGGAGCCGCCCCGGGGGAGTGCGCCCCACCGCTCATCGTTCTTCCCCCTCCTCCGCCAGCACCGCCAGGCAATCCACGGCGACGGCGCCGCAGCCGCGCTCGCCGAGCAGCAGCGGGTTGACGTCCAACTCGACGACGTCCTCGGCGAGGTCGTGCGCCAGCCAGGACAGGCGTGCCACGACGTCCGCGGCGGCATCGAGGTCGCGGGGCGGTCGTCCTCGTACCGCACCGAGCACGCGGCTGCCGCGCAGCGACAGCAGCAGGCGCCTGGCCGCGGCGGCATCGAGCGGGGCCACGCCGATCCGGCTGTCCGCGAGGACGTCCACCAGGACGCCGCCGAACCCGACGACCACGACCGGCCCGAACGACGGATCGTGCTTGAGGCCGACGATGAGCTCGGTGCCGGCCCGCACCATCCGCTGCACCAGCAGGCGCGCGCCGCGGTCGCCGGCCTCGCGCGCGGTCCGCAGCAGGTCCTCGGCCGCACTTCGCACCGAGTCGGTACCGGACAGGCCGAGCCGCACCCCGCCGATGTCGCTCTTGTGCCCGATGCGGTCCGACGAGAGCTTGACGGCGACGTCCCCGCCCAGTTCCGCAGCGGCGGAAGCCGCCGCCTCCGGAGTGCTGGCGGGGAGAGCTCCCGCGCACGGGACGCCGTAGGCCGCGACCACCCGGCTGGATTCGTGCTCGCTGAGCTGGGTCCGGCCCGCGGCCCGCGCTCGCGCGACCACGGTGCGCGCGGCGGTGTCGTCGATGTCGGCGGGGCGCTGCGGATCGGGCAGGGCCGGGCGCAGGCTGAAGTCGACCAGCACTCCCAGGGCCGCTGCCGCACGGCCCGCGTCGGTGTAGCAGGGGATCCCGAGTTCTCGCAGCCGTTGGCGCGGACGGCCGCTGCCGCCGGTCCACACCACGACCAGGGGGCGGTCGGTGGAGCGGTGCGCGCGTTCGATCGCGTCGATGAGCTGCGCGGAGCCCGCGTCCGCGTTCCCGAGCAGGACTGCGATCATGTCGGTGTCCGGGTGCTCCACGGCGACTTCGAGCCCGCGCCGCAGCAAGTCCGGCTCGCTGATCAGCGCCGCGGTCAGGTCGATCGGGTTGCGCGGCGAACCGAAGGCGGGCAGGACCGACGCCATGCGCTGCTGCCACTCCTCGTCCCACGCTCGGACCTCGATGCCGTGGCTGCCGGCCACGTCCGACATGAGGACACCGGCCCCACCGGACAAGGACAGGGTCGTCAGGCGACGCCCCCGGGCCCGTCGCCCGGTGGCCAGCACCTGCGCCGCATCGAGCAGCGGTTCCGTGCCGTCGACGCGGACCATGCCGGACTGCCGCACCGCGCCCTCGAACACGGCGTCCTCCCCGGCCAGGGACGCGGTGTGCGACTGCGCCGCGCGCGCACCGGCCGCGGAGCGGCCGACCTTCACGGTGAGGATCGGCTTGTCCAGCTCGTGCGCCCGGCGCGCCACGTCCAGCAGCTGCCGCCCGCGGCCAGCACCTTCCAGGTAGGCCAGCAGGACCTGCGTCCGCTCGGATTCCACCAGCCCTCCCAGGACTTCCGCCACCGAGAGATCGGCCTCGTTGCCGGTGTTGACGTAGTGCGAGATCCCGATGCCCGACTGCTGCGCCTCGCTGAAGACGAACGATCCGAACGCCCCGCTCTGGCTGACGAAGGACACCGGGCCCTCGTGCAGGTCGACGTCCTCGTCCAGCGCCGAGGTGAACGTCGCCACCGCTCGGTCCCGCACGCTCATCATGCCCAGGCAATTCGGGCCGAGCACCCGAACACCGGTCTCGTCGATCGCTGCTCGCAGCTCCTCCTGCAGCGCCGCGCCGCGAGCTCCGACCTCGGCGAACCCGGCGGCCCCCACGATCGCGACCGGAACTCCGCACTCGGCGTAGGACCGCACCCCCGCGGCCGCTCGTTCGGCCGGCAGCATGATGAACGCGAGGTCGATGTCGCCGTCGATGTCCTCGAGCCTGCTGTAGGCGGGCAGTCCTTGGACGTCGCCGCGGAAAGCGTTGACCGGCAGGATCCGCCCGCCGAAACCGAACCGCTTCAAGTGGTCCACCGGTCGCCCGGACAGCTTGATCGGGTCGTCCGACGCGCCGAGTATCGCGATCGAACGGGGGTGCAGAAGTTTCTCGACGGCCTGCTCGCGCCCGTCGACACCGGTCACGACGTCGGGAGTGCTCACGGCGTTCCCCTTCCCTCGTTCGCTGCGTCGCGGGGAGGCCCGGCGCAGGAGCTGCTCGGCGATGCCTCGTCGAGGACGGCTTCTCGGGTCAGTGCGGGCGGGTGGTGGCGGGTTCCTCGCGGGTTTCCGCGGTCTCCGCGCGCTCCGAGGAGGTCAGCAGCGCCCGGGCGCCGAGCAGCGACATCAGCACCGTGATCAGCGCGTAGACCATCACCGGCACGACCGACGTGAACGCGGCGAGCAGGGACTGCATGATCAGCGGTGTCAGACCACCGACCAGCCCGGTCAGCTGGTAGGTCATCGACACCCCGGTGTAGCGAACGGCCACCGGGAACGCCTGGGCGAGCATGCCCGCGAAGATCGCGTAGTACATGACGTCGGGAAGCGTGGCCAGGATGACGCCGGTCGCGGCCGCGGCGAGGTCGCCCGTGCTGATCATCGCGAACATCAGCGGCAGCGCGGGGAGCTCGAGGACCAGCAGCAGGGTGACGGTCTTCCGCGGGTTCCAGCGGCTCGCCAGCAACGCCCCGAACGGTTGGACGAGGAACTGCACCGCTGCGCTGACGAGGAGGACGGCGAGGAAGGTGCTCTTGGCGAATCCGAGCTCCCCGGTGGCCCAGGACAGCGCGAACGCGTTCTTGCCGTAGGCCACCGTGAAGATGACGATGGCCGCGCACATGCCGAGGAGGACGGTCCGCGCGTGCGACCGGAACAGCGCGACCAGCGGAACGCGCTCCGTCCTCTCCTCCGCCGCCAACGCCGCCATGGCGGGGGATTCCTCGACGCTCAACCGGACCACGAGCCCCACCATCACGAGAACGGCGGAGGCCAGGAACGGCACGCGCCACCCCCAGCTCATGAACGCCTCCTCCGGCAACGCCTGGGAGACGAGCACGAACACCGCCCACGCCAGGAGCTTGCCCGCGGGAGAGCCCTGCTGGGCGAACGCCCCGAAGAGGAAACCGCGCTCCTTCTTCGCGTGCTCGGTGGCGATCAGCACCGCGCCGCCCCACTCGCCGCCGACGGCCAGCCCCTGCACGAACCGGAACAGCGTCAGCAGCACCGGTGCGGCCGCACCGATCTGGGCGTAGGTCGGCAGCAGCCCGACACCTGTCGCGCTCACTCCCATCAGCAGCAGCGTCGTGATGAGAGTCGCCCTGCGCCCGATCCGATCGCCGAGGTGCCCGAAGACGATCCCGCCCAGCGGGCGGGACAGGAAACCGGCCCAAAAGGTGGCGAAGGAGAGGACGAGGCCGATCGACGGCGGCACCGCGGAGAAGTACAGCGGCGCGAACACCAGGGCCGACGCCGTGCCGTAGAGGTAGAAGTCGTACCACTCGACGGTGGTCCCCACGAACGAGGCCACACCCGCTTTGCGGGCCATCTTCTCGTCCGGTGGAAGAGCACTTCCCCGCATGGCCAATCCCCCTCGCATCTCCTGCGCGCGCCATCGGCCCACAGGGGCGGTGCACTGGTCCCGCTCACCGGCGGGTCCGCGTGGTTCGGATCGGGGACAACGGTCGGCATCGGGCCGAATTCCTGGTTGATCCGAAGTTAGAGATCCGAAGGCGTCCCCGTCCAACACGGATGTCGTGCACGCGTGATTGCGCCGCGCGGCCAGGCAAAACGGGATCCGGGCGCGCCCGCTGCACCGCCCCGGATGAGCGGGGTCGGGCCTGCGCGGGATCTCCCGCCCCGCGGCTGCAGCGCTGTGCTGCCGCGGAGCGACTAGACTTCTTCGACGACTTCGTCGAGCAGGTCGACGAGGGCGTGCAGAGCCGGGTTGGGGTCGTCCTCCCGCCACGCGAGTGCCAGCGGTATCGCCGGCGCATCGCGCAGCGGAACCAGGAGGACTCCCGGCAATTCGAGGTGCCCGGCGCTCACCGGCACCAGGCCGACTCCGGAACCGGCGCCGACCAGCGACAGGATCGTGTGCGTGTCCGGTGCTTCCTGCGCGAAGTGGGGGCTGAAACCGCACTGGAGGCAGGCGGCCTGCACGACCTGGTTGACCACCGAACCCCGCCCCACGGGGTAGCTGATGATGGGTTCGTCCTTGAGGTCGTGCAGGTCGACCTGGCCGCTACCGGACAGGGGGTGTCCGGTCGGCAGCGCGACCACCAGGGGATGCCGGTGCAGCTCCCGAACGTTCAGGCCCTCTTCCGCGGGAATCGGCAACCGCAGCAAACCCGCGTCCACCTCCCGCCGGTTGAGCCGGTCGACGAGCTCGCCCCCGTAGAGGGGGCTGATGATGTCGAAGCGCACGTGCGGATGGCGTTCGCGGAACTTGCGCACGATCAGCAGCAGCACCTCGTAGGAGGTGGGGCCGCTGAAGCCGAGCCGCAGCGAACCGGTCTGCCCGGCCGCGGCCCTGCGAGCCGCCAGCGGGGCGGCGTGCGCGGCGGTCAGCATCTTGCGGACCTCGGCCAGGAAGGCCTCTCCCGCCGCGGTCAACGTGACGGAGCGGGTCGTGCGCCGCAGCAGGGAGACCCCGACTTCGTTCTCCAAGCGCTTGATCTGCTGCGACAGGGGCGGCTGCGACATGTGCAACCGCTGGGCCGCCCTGCGGAAGTTCAGCTCCTCCGCCACGACGACGAACGTCTCAAGGTGGCGCAGTTCCACGCGCACCTCCCGGTTGTGCGGCCTCGTGCTCCCGGCAACGGAGGATTGTGCCACCCGGCGTGCAGCACGTCCCTGCGCAGAGCACGTCGTCCGCGGTCGCCAGGACCATCACGCGAACCGCACCGCCGCCTCCGCCACGACCTCCTCCGGAGCGGTCAGAACGGCCATCTCGGCGGATCCTTCCCCGGGGGCACCGGTGATCAGGGCGGGGCTGCCGGCGAAGAGGGGGCGACGCAGCCGGTAGTCCACCGCGGAGATGCGCGCACCGGTGCGTTCGCGCCGCGCCAGTTCGGTCATCAGCATCACCAAGATCGGCCCGTGCACCACCAGGCCGGGGTAGGACTCGACCTCGCGCGCGTACGGCTCGTCGTAGTGGATGCGGTGCGCGTTGGCGGTCAGGGCGCTGAACCGGAACAGCCGCACCGGGTCCCCGGTGAAGGGCTGCTGCCAGGAAGCTGCGGACTCCGGCCGCTGCTGCGGCGCCTCCGCCTGCGGGCTCTTGGTCGTGCTTTCGCCCGAGCGGTAGACGTAGTCCTGCTCCTCGACCAGCCGCAGGTCGCCTCCCTGCCGGAACTCGCTGCGGACCGTCACGAAGACCATCTCCCCGGACCGGCCGTGCTTGACGGCCACCTGCGACAGCGACGAGGTGCGCTCGGCGGGAGCACCCACCTGGAGCGGCCGGGTGATCGCCAGCCGCCCGCCCGCGAACATGCGCCTCCTGTTCGGGATCGGCGGCAGGAAGTGCCCGTGCACCGGGTGCCCGTCCGCGCCGAGCTCGCTGTGCACCGGCCAGTCCAGGAAGTACACCCAGTGCCACAGCGGGGGCAGTTCCGCGCCGGCGACGAGGTGCTGCGGCACCTCCAGGACCGCGGCCAGCGCGCGGCCCTGCTCGGGCGGCAGCGCATCGCTGCTGCTCGCAGTCCCGGGCTCCCACCCCTCCAGGTACGCGTCGAGACCAGGCATCGCTCCCCTTCCCCGTTCGTACCGGCGAGGCGCGCTCCGCGCTCCACCGTGCGGGCACATTTGGCCGTACAATTCGCGCACCGCAACTACACAGGCACGGCCTGCGCGTGTCAACATCCGCCCCGCCCGCGCAACGGAATCCCTGCACCGCATCGACGATCCCGCTCCACGAGCACGCGTTGACGCGGAACTGATTTGGCCGTACAAATACATCACGGAAGGTCGCCGAACGCGTGCACGCCCGGCTCGACGACTCCCGATCCCCGGAGCACCGGAAGGAACCATGTCGAGCACCGACTCCCTCGCCCGGTGGGCAGCAGGGCTCACCCCGGACGAGGACGACCTCGCGCTGGCGCAGCGGTCCCTCGTCGACACGGCGGCGGTCACCCTGGCCGCGCGGGAACACCCGCTGGTGCAGATCGCTGCCGAACTGCCGGACGCGGCCCGCTGGGCGTCCATCGGGCACGTGCTGGATTTCGACGACCTGCACATCGACTCGACGACGCACATCAGCGCGGTCATCGCACCGGCGGTGCTGGCCACCGGGGGTGGTGCGCGGGCCTACCTGGCCGGGGCCGGCGTCATGGCCCGGTTGGGCGCTGCGCTGGGGTGGTCGCACTACGCGGCGGGCTGGCACGCCACCTGCACGGCCGGTGCCCCGGCAGCGGCCGCGGCCGCCGGCGTGGCGATGGGGCTGCCCGCGCACCAGTTGGCCACCGCCATGGCCCTGGCGGTGCCGGGCGCGGGCGGCGTGCAGAACGCCTTCGGCACGCACGCCAAGTCGCTGCAGGTCGGGTTCGCCGCGCAGGCCGGGCTCCGAGCCGCGCAGCTGGCCCGGGCCGGTGCCACGGCCGATCCGAGCGCGCTGGACGCGTGGCTGGACCTCGTGGGCGGCAGCACCGCGGCCATCGACACGTCGGGGCCAGCCGTCCCCGGCGGTCTGGCCATCAAGGTCTTCCCGTGCTGCTACGCGATGCAGCGCCCCGTCGCCGCGCTGCGCGCGATCCGCCACGAGCTCGGCGAGGAACCGGTGCAGCAGGTCCTGGTGCGCACGCCGAAGGCGTCGGTGCTACCGCTGATCCACGACCGGCCCCGAACCGGCCTCGAAGGCAAGTTCAGCCTGCCGTACGCGATCGCGACCGCCCTGCTCGACCCCTACCCCGACTTCACCGCCTTCACCGATGCGGCGGTCAACCGCACCGCGGTCCGCGGGCTGCTCGACCGCGTCGAGCAGCAGCTCCACGACGAGGGCGGCGACGACCTGCTCACCGGGGAGGTCGACATCGAGGTCCGGACGACCGGCGGCGCGCGACTGCGCACCCGGCTCGCCCGCCCTCCCGGCGCGCCGTCCTGCCCACCGTCGGAGACCGAGTTCGACCACAAGCTCACGAGCTGCGGGCCCGATGTCGCCGACCTCCTCGCCGGGGCCACCTGGGAGTCCGTCGGCGAGCTGCTGCGCAGCACCTTCCCCGGATCCCGGGAGCGGAGCCCGTGACGGCACCGCAGCCGGCGGGCCGGCTCCGAGCACACGACCGCACCTGAGGACGGGAACACGCCCATGAGCACCGCGGACATCCTCGAAGAGCACGAGCGACTCGTCGTCGAGACCGTGCGCGACTTCGTCGACAAGGACGTCAAGCCGGTCGCCGCCGAACTCGAGCACGCCAACACCTACCCCGAAGCCCTCATCGAGAAGATGAAGCAGCTGGGCGTCTTCGGGCTGGCGATCCCCGAGGAGCACGGCGGCACGCCGGTGTCGACGCCCTGCTACGTACTGATCACCGAGGAGCTCGCCCGCGGCTGGATGAGCCTCGCCGGAGCCATGGGCGGGCACACCGTCGTGGCGAAGCTGCTGCTGCACTTCGGCACCGAGCAGCAGAAGGACCAGTACCTGCCGCGGATGGCCACCGGCGAGGTCCGCGCGACGATGGCGCTGACCGAACCCGGCGGCGGCTCCGACCTGCAAGCCATCACCACCCGGGCGCGCCGCGACGGCGGGGAGTACGTCGTCAACGGCACCAAGACGTGGATCACCAACTCGCGTCGCTCGCAGCTGATCGCCCTGCTGTGCAAGACCGATCCCGAGGCGACGCCCGCGCACGAGGGCATCTCCGTCCTGCTGGTCGAGCACGGCCCCGGGCTGACCGTCTCGCGGGACCTGGACAAGCTCGGCTACAAGGGCGTGGAGAGCTGCGAGCTGTCGTTCGCCGACTACCGGGCACCGGTCGAAGCCGTGCTCGGCGGCACCGAGGGAGCGGGCTTCGCCCAGATGATGAAGGGGCTGGAAACCGGGCGCATCCAAGTCGCCTGCCGAGCGCTGGGCGTCGGCCGGGCCGCGCTGGAGGACGCGTTGCGCTACTCCCAGCAGCGCGAGAGCTTCGGCAAACCCATCTGGAAGCACCAGTCGGTCGGCAACTACCTCGCCGACATGGCCACCAAGCTCACCGCTGCCAGGCAGCTGACCCTGCACGCCGCCCGCGAGGCCGACGCGGGCAGGCGGGTGGACATGGAAGCGGGCATGGCCAAGCTGCACGCCTCCGAGACAGCCATGGAGATCGCCCTCAACGCGGTGCGCATCCACGGCGGGCACGGCTACTCCACCGAGTTCGACGTCGAGCGCTACTTCCGCGACGCGCCCCTGATGATCGTTGGCGAGGGCACCAACGAGATCCAGCGCAACGTCATCGCCTCCCAGCTGGTCGCGCGGGGCGGGCTCGATGCGTGATCCCCGCGGTGGCGGTGCGGCACCGCGCGAGCCGCGCCATCGACCACGGTCGTGGACGAGGAGGGGGTGAGGCGGACATGTCCGCGACGACCGGCGACGACAACGGGCGGGAAACGGCCTACACCAGGCTCGCGCGGCAGCTGCGCACCGCCATCCTGCAGCACGAGTACCCCGACGGCGTCCGCCTGCCCACCGAGGCCGAGCTGGCCCGGTCGCACCGGGTCAGCAGGCAGACCGTCCGACGTGCTTTCCAGGACCTGGTCAGCGAGGGGATGGTCTACCGGGTGCCGGGCCGCGGCACGTTCGCCGCACCCCGCGAAGAGCAATACCTGCGCCAGTTCGGATCCGTCGACGACCTCATGGGCCTGTCACTGGACACCACCCTCGAGCTCGTCGCGCCGCTGCGGCGCCAGATCGACCTCGACGCCGCGGGCAGGCTGCACCTGCAGTCCGACCGGGTGCACAAGCTCGCCTTCCTGCGGCTGCACGAGGACGTCCCGTTCTGCCTGACCACCGTCCACCTGCCGCCCGCCGTGGGCGGCCTGGTCGAGGAGGTCCCCGAGCTGAACGAGGTCGGCGCCCGCAGCCGGGCCACCATCATCGGGCTGCTCGACGACCGGCTCTCCGACCCGATCGCCGAGGCCGAGCAGAGCATCACCGTGGCCGCGGCCGACGCCGGCACCGCCCGGCACCTCGGCTGCGAACCCCACCGGCCGCTGCTGCGCATCGACCGCATGTACCGCAGCACCGCGGGGCAGGCCGTGGAGCTCGCCGTCAGCTACTTCCTGCCCGAGCACTACTCCTACCGCGTCAGGCTCCGCCGCAACGTCCGGTAACGGCCGGCAGCCGGCTCGCGGTCCGGGAAACCCCCGTTCAATACACTGGTCAGCTGTGGACCTGAGGCCCGTGCACACGCCCACCAAGAGTGAGGCCGCCTACCACGCGCTGCGCAGCGCGATCCGCAACGGCGAGCTGCGGCCCGGGCAGCGCGTCACGCTCAACGAGCTCGCCGGGAGCCTCGAGATGAGCCTGACCCCGGTACGCGAAGCGCTGCGGCACCTGGCCAGCCAGGGCCTGGTCGAGCAGCAGCCGAACCGGGGGACGGTCATCGCCGAGTACACCCTGGAGCGGGCCCGCGAGATCTACCGGCTGCGCCGGGTGCTGGAGCCGCTGGCCGCGGAGCTGTCCGCCACGCACGCCACCGAGGACGACCACCGCGAGATCGCAGCGGCGCTGGAGGACCTCGACCGGGCCGTCTCCGCGGGACGTGACGCCGAGGTGCCCGCCCTCAACGCCGTGCTCCACAACCGCATCTACGCCGCGGCGCGCTCGCCGTACCTGCTGGAGTTCATCGACAAGCTCTGGAACGGCGTCCCGTTCCAGGCGATCAGCCTGGCCGACCGGCAGCAGCGCTCCGGCGAGCAGCACCACGCGATCGTGCGCGCCGTCGTCCGCGGCGACCCCGCCGAGGCGTCCCGGCTGATGCACGAGCACATCTCCGAGGCCGCCGAGGAGACGTTCCGCCAGTTCGAGACCGCCGGCGGCGAAGGTACCCCCGCCGGCGGGCGTTGACGCTCCCGCTCGACCCCGCGCCAGGCCGCAGAGGGGCGCTGACGGCTGCTCACCGCCGTGAGCCGATGGTGAGCGGCGGCCCCGCCGGATCGCTGAAGAAGTCGCCGCCCTTGTCGTCGACCACGACGAACGCCGGGAAGTCCTCGACCTCGATCCGCCGGACGGCCTCCATGCCCAGGTCCGGGTACTCCAGGACTTCGACCCCGCGGATGCAGTCCCGGGCCAACCGGGCCGCCGGACCACCGATGGACCCCAGGTAGAAACCGCCGTGCCGCCTGCAGGACTCGGTGACGGCGGCGGAGCGGTTCCCCTTGGCCAACATGACCAGCGAACCGCCCGCGGCCTGGAACCGCTCGACGTAGGAGTCCATCCGGCCCGCCGTCGTCGGCCCGAACGAGCCGGAGGGGCAGCCCTCCGGCGTCTTCGCCGGTCCCGCGTAGTAGACCGGGTGGTCCCGCAGGTAGTCGGGCATCGGCTCGCCCGCGTCCAACCGCTCGGCGATCCTGGCGTGGGCGATGTCGCGGGCCACCACCAGCGGACCCGACAGCGCCAGGCGGGTGGCCACCGGCAGCCGGGACAGCCGCTCGCGGATCTCGGCCATCGGCCGATCGAGGTCGATGTGCACCGCCTCCCCCGTGCCGAGATCCTCCTCGGTGGTGTCCGGGAAGTACGCGGCGGGGTCCTGCTCCAGCCGCTCCAGGAAGACCCCCTCCTCGGTGATCCTGCCCTTGGCCTGCCGGTCCGCCGAGCACGACACCGCCAGCGCGACCGGCAGCGACCCGCCGTGCCGGGGCAACCGCACGACCCGCACGTCGTGGCAGAAGTAGCTCCCGCCGAACTGGGCGCCGATCCCCAGCTCCCGCGTGATCTCCCAGACCTCCTGCTCCCACTCGCGATCACGGAACCCGTGCCCCAGCGGTGAGCCGTGCTCCGGCAGCGCGTCGAGGTGGTGCGCCGAGGCGAGCTTCGCGGTCTTGAGCGCGTGCTCGGCACTCGTGCCTCCGACCACCAGCGCCAGGTGGTACGGCGGGCAGGCAGCAGTTCCCAGCGACCGCAGCTTCTCCTCGAGGAACGCCCGCATCCGCTCCGGCCGCAGCAGCGCCTTGCTCTCCTGGAACAGGAACGACTTGTTCGCCGATCCTCCGCCCTTGGCCATGAACAGGAACTCGTACTCGGCACCGGCGGTGGCCTCCAGGTCGATCTGGGCGGGCAGGTTGGTGCCGGTGTTGACCTCCTCCCACATCGACAGCGGCGCCATCTGCGAGTACCGCAGGTTCAACCGCTCGTAGGTCTCCTGGATCCCCCGCGCGAGGTGCCGCTGGTCGCGCTCATCGGTCAACACCCGCTGCCCGCGCTCGCCCAGCACGATCGCCGTGCCGGTGTCCTGGCACATCGGCAGCACTCCCCCGGCCGAGATGTTGGCGTTGCGCAGCAGGTCCTTGGCCACGAACCGGTCGTTCGGCGAGGCCGCCGGATCGGCGAGGATGCCGGCGAGCTGGCGCAGGTGCGCGGGGCGCAGCAGGTGCGCGATGTCGGCGAAGGCCGTGGCGGCCAGCATCCGCAGGACCGCGGGATCCACCGCCAGGAAGCTCCGTCCCGCGGCGTTCTCGACGCCCACCCCTTCACCGGTGAGCATCCGGTACTCGGTTTCGTCCGGTCCCAGCGGGAGGAGCTCGGTGCCAGCGGGGTCCGCCATCGTCGTCCTCCGTCCTTCCTCGGCTCGCCGGCACTCCGGAAGCGGCGCCCGCCCGCTCGCGGAGGCTCGGCGGATCGGTCGGTTCAGCCCGCTCGGCCGTCGAACTCGGCCCGAACTTCCTCGGTGTGCTCACCGAGCGCGGGGACAGCCCCCATCCGCGGCTCACGTCCTGCCATGGTCACCGGCGGCAGCAGCGCGTGCAACGGTCCGGCCGGCGAGTCCACCTCGCGCCAGCGGTCCCGCGCCGCCAGCTGGGGGTGCTGCGCGAATTCCGCGAGAGTGCGCATCCGCGCGTTGGCGATCCCCGCCGCTTCCAGCTGATCCACCGCCTCGTCGGCCGTGCAGGACGCGAGGGCGCGCTCGATCACGTCCGCGAGCTCCCCCTGGTGCTGCACCCGTGCCGGGTTGGTGGCGAAGCGCTCCTCGGTGGACAGTCGCGCATCGCGCAGGACCTCCTCGCACAGCTTCCGCCACTCGCGGTCGTTCTGCACCGCCAGGAAGACCTGCGCACCGTCACCGGCGGTGAACGGCCCGTACGGCGCGATGGCGGCGTGCCGCGCACCGGTCCGCGGCGGGGCCGCGTCACCGTAGGTCGCGTAGTAGTACGGGTACCCCATCCACTCCCCCAACGCGTCCATCAGGGACACTTCGAAGGCACCGCCCCGCCCCGTGCGCTCCCGTTCGTAGAGCGCTGCGAGCACCCCGGAGTAGGCGTACATGCCCGCGGCGATGTCCGCGACCGAGATCCCCGCCTTCGCCGGCTCGTCAGCGCTGCCGGTGACCGACACCAGCCCCGCCTCGCACTGCACCAGCAGGTCGTAGGCCTTCTTGTCCCGGTACGGCCCGGAACTTCCGTAACCGCTGATGTCGCAGACGACGAGGCGCGGGTAGCGCGCGGTGAGCTCCGCACCGCCGAGGCCGAGCCGGTTCGACGCCTCCGGCGCCAGGTTCTGCACGAACACGTCGGCACCGGCGAGCAGCGACTCCATCACCGCGCGGTCCGAGGGGTCCTTGAGGTCGAGGACCACGCTTTCCTTGTTGCGGTTGAGCCAGACGAAATGGCTGGCCATGCCCTTGACGGTCGTGTCGTAGGCGCGTGCGAAGTCCCCCGCGGCGCGCTCGACCTTGATCACCCGAGCACCGAGGTCGGACAACTGGCGGGTCGCGAACGGCGCGGCGACCGCCTGCTCCAGCGCCACCACGACGACTCCCTCCAACGGCAACATCGCAACCTCCTCAGCAGGGGCGAGCACGTCGGCACCCGAAGCATTCCAGCTAGTTTTATAAATTATCAATGACATGTTGTCACGAGGTGTGGCCTGGATTACGGTTCCCACTCGTGTCGGCGGAGAAGCCGGCCGCGCCCTCGGCCGCACCAGCTGCGCGGAGCGCCCCTGAGGCGAAAGGACCGCCATGACCTCGCGCGACGACGGCACCGACGACTCCACCACCCCCGGTGGCACCGCCCTGCTGACCGGAGCGACCTACCGAGGTCTTTCCGAGCAAGTCCTCAGCCCCGCCGAGGAGCGGTTCGAACGCGCGCGGCGCACCACCGGGATGTTCCTGGCACCCCTGGCGAGCCTCGTCGTCCTGCTCCTGCCACTGGGACTGGAGCCGAGCCAGCACCGCCTCGCCGCGGTCCTGCTCGGCGTCGTCGTCCTCTGGCTGTGCGAATCGGTTCCCATCCCCGTGGCGGGGCTGATGGGCGTCGCCGCGATCGTGCTGCTCGGCGTGGCCCCTCCCGACGAGGTCATGGCGCCGTTCGGCTCTTCGACGCTGTTCACCTTCATCGGGGCCTTCATCCTCAGCCAAGCCATGCTGCGCCACGGCCTCGCGCACCGCTTCGCCTTCCGCATCCTCTCCCTGCCCGGAGTGGGCAGGACCTCCACGCGCGTCATCGTGGCCTTCGGCGTGGTCACGGCGCTGCTGTCGGCCTTCGTGTCCAGCACCGCCACGGTGGCGATGCTGCTGCCCACGGCGCTGGGCCTGCTGTCGGTGATCAGCGGCCTGGTGCCGACCGACCCCGCGGGCAAGAAGGTCGACCCGCTGCGGCTGCGCCTGGGGACCGCCCTGATGCTGATGCTGTCCTACTCGGCGGTCATCGGCGGGTTGCTCACCCCGATCGGCACGCCGCCCAACCTCATCGGCCGCGCCTACCTCGAGCGGGCGACCGGACGCACCGTCACCTTCCTGGACTGGACCGCGATGGCCGCACCGATCGTCGGCGCCATGCTCGTGATCACGTCCGCGCTCCTGCTCCTGCTGAACCGGCCGGAGATCAAGCACCTGCGCGGAGTCGAGGCCCACGTCGCAGCCGAACGGGCCCGCCTCGGGCGACTCACCCGGCCCGAGAAGAACACGTTGATCGCCTTCGGCCTCACCGTCGGCCTGTGGATCCTCCCCTCGGTCGTGGCCCTCGTCGCCGGGGAGAACTCGCCCTCCTTCAACGCCGTCGACGACCACCTCGACGAAGGCATCGTGGCGGTGCTGGGAGCCTCGTTGCTGTTCGCGCTGCCCACGAACTGGGCCGGGCGCGAGTTCACCCTCACCTGGGGAGAGGCGGCCAAGATCGACTGGGGGACCATCCTGCTCTTCGGTTCCGGGATGATCTTCGGAGCGCAGCTCGCCGACACCGGCCTCGCCGAAACCGTGGCGACCTCCTCCGCAGGAGCGCTCGGCCTCTCCAGCCTGGTCGGGTTGAGCCTGTTCGCGATCGCGCTCTCCGTGATGATCTCGGAGACCACGTCCAACACGGCATCGGCGTCGGTCGTCGTCCCCATCGTCCTCCCGCTGGCCGCAGCCGCCGGCGTGAACCCCGTGGTCCCGGCGCTGTGCGCCACGTTCGCCGCCTCCTTCGGCTTCGTCCTGCCCGTGTCCACACCGCCCAACGCCATCGTCTACGGATCGGGGGCCGTCCCGATCACCAAGATGATGCGCTCCGGCGTTTCGCTCGACTTCGCCGCCGTGGCGCTCGTGGCCCTGCTGCTGCCCGCGATGATCGCCCTCGTCCTCGGCGCCTCGTGAACGGGTGCGGCGATCCGGCGGATCCGTCCGAAGGGGAGCGCCGTCTCGGCGGACCTGCCCGGTGGTTCGCTGATCGACTGGGCGGGGGCGGGTGCCTGGTGGGCTTCCGCACCCGCGTCAATTCGGGGCGTTGCGCCAGGCCCTCCACGCCTCGGTGACCAGAGGCACCTGCCAGAACAACTGGACGACGCCGGTGGTCCTGGCGGGCAGGCGCTTGGTGCCGTCGCGCCACCAGGAAACGGCCAGCCGCACTTTGGCGGGCATCACCGCGATGAAGAACGCACCGGCGAGCACGGCCGAGCGGCGCCGCGTGCGGGCGATCGAAAGCCCCGTTCCGATGCCGAGCGCAGCGGCACCGAACGCACGCGTGTAGGATGCTGGTTCGACGCGGGTCCCGCTGGTCGAGCTCGTGCCCGATGCGCACTGCGCGACGCGTTGACCGACGAGGAGCATCACGGGCTCGAACGCGGCCACCTACCGGTGGCGCACCGCGACCAGTTCCCCCTTGCCGATCCCCAGGGTGGTCGTGGTGAGTTCGGAGGAGCGTTCCAACTCGGCGGCGAGCGGGGCGATCTCGTCCGGATGGGACGTCGCGTTGTCGACCACCAGGACCCCTCCCGGCCGGAGCACCCGGAGTTGGTGCGGCCACCACCCCGTGTACTCCGTTCGTTCCGCGTCCAAGAACAGGAGGTCGACGCTCGCGTCGGGCAACGCTGCCAAGTACTCGCCGCCGTCGGCTTCCTCCAGCGCGACCAGGGCGGACAGACCGGCCCGAGCCAGGCTTCGCCCCGCGTGCTGCTGGGCATCGGCATCGACGTCGATGCTGACCACGCGGCCGCCGGTCGTGCGGACGGCCTCGCCCAGCCAGAGCGTCGACACTCCTCGAGAGGTACCGATCTCGACTACCTCGCGGAGGTTCGCGGCGCGGACCAGGACCCCGAGGAAACGGCCGGCGGGCTCCTCGAGCACGCGCCAACGCCGCAGTCGGTCCGCCTCCGCCGAGTCGTGCTCCTCGGACCGGGCCACCACCTCGTCGATCACGGCCCGCACCCGCTGGTCCATCCAACAAGTGAACCACAACGGCGCAGCGCCGCAGGAACGATCTTTCGGAAACTCGGTACCGCAGCGCACCGAGAGGCCCGCGGAAGCGCGTCCCCGGCAGCCAGTTCGCGTTCGCCGTGCCGAGAACGAGGGAATGTACCTGCATTCGCATGAGTCGCGATACTTGTGGTTGACCTCACGTTCGCACTGCGGGCATCCTGCCGTTGCTGGTCAGACCAGCAAACCGGTATCGGTGGGTAAGCCTCATCGCCTCGGTACTCCATCAGCGGGCCACCGCACGGCCGCAACGGGAGGCACCACAGTGGACTACGCACGGCTCTTTCGCATGGATGGGCGACAAGCCTTCGTCCTGGGGGCTGGAAGCGGCATCGGTCGCGAAGCAGCGCTCGCGTTGGCGGCGCACGGCGCGCACGTGGTCTGCGCCGACCGCGATGTCGACGCGGCTGGCGAGACCGCGGAGCACACCACCGGCACAGCCCAGCCCTATCAGCTCGACGTGCTCGACACCGAGTCGGTCCTGGCGGCAGCCGCGGAGTTCCCCGACGTCGAGACCCTCGTGTTCACCGCCGCCACGAACGTGCGCAAGCGACTCCTGGATTACACGCCGGAGGAGTACGAACGGGTGGCGGCGCTGAACATGCGCTCCAGCTTCGACTTGATCCGGGCTTTCGGAGCGAACATGGTGCAGCGCGAACGCGGGAGCATCATCGGGATGTCCTCCATCCGGCATTTGGTCATCGAGCCCGGACAAGGCGCGTACGCAGCGAGCAAGGCGGCCGTGGTGCAGCTACTTCGAACTGCGGCCGCCGAGTTCGGCCACGCCGGCGTGCGGGCCAACGCCGTCGCTCCCGGTGTGGTCGAGACCCCGCTCACCCAGCAGATCAAGGACGACCCGGAGTGGTACCAGGCCTACGCCACCAAGAACGCCCTCGGACGCTGGTCAACGCCGGACGAAGTCGCGGGCGCCGTCGTCTACCTGGCCTCCGACGCTGCCAGCTACGTCACCGGCACAGTGCTCTACGTCGACGGCGGTTGGACCGCCGTGGACGGACGTTACGAACCACCCAACACATGATCGGTCCCCGTAGTCGGTGCCCGCGCAGCACCGGTCGGAACGTCCCCCGAAGCGACAGGACCGAGTTCCCATGCCTTTTCACCCGGTCGAGCCGGTACGGGCGTATCAGCAGATCGCCGAGCAGATCGAACGAGCTGTGGTCAACGGTGAGTACGAGCCCGGAGACCGCCTGCCCAGCGAACGTGAGCTGGTCGAGCAGTTCCAGGTGGGACGCTCAAGCGTGCGGGAAGCGCTGCGAGTGCTGGAAAGCGCCGATCTCGTGAAGTCGCGCCTCGGTGATCCGCGCGGTCCGCAGGTGATGCCCGTTTCCGCCCACCCGCTGCGGAAGACGCTGGCTCGGTTCGCCGCGATCGAGCACGGCAACTTCGCCGCGCTCGTCCAGTTCCGCATGATCGTGGAAGGCGCGGCGAACCTGCTCGCGGCGCAGTACCGGACGGATGAGCACCTCTCCGCCATGGAGCAGGTCAACGCACGGATGCGTGCTCACCTCGGCGCTGATTTCGACCAGTTCAGCGAGGCGGACTTCGAGTTCCACCAGACCGTGGCACGGGCAAGCGGGAACCCGCTGCTCGAAGTGTGCGGCGACGCCGTGCGGGAAACAGCGCTCGCGCTGATGCGGAGCAAGCTGGCCGATGCCACCGACCACTGCTCCCAGATGCGGAACTCCGTCCACCACCACGAGCAAGTGCTCGGCGCGATCCGCGAGCAGGACGGTCCGAAGGCCGCTTGGCTCGCCCGCGAGCGCCTCTACGCGTATTACTGCGACTACGTCGACGAGCAGGACCAACCCGGGTTGCGCGCCCTCGTGGACGAGGGCTACCCCGCATGACCGTCCACCTGGGAGCTCGTCCTCCGCAGACCCGGCAACGTGGAAAGGGCAGCCATGGTGCAGAAAACCAGCCGCACGGCCGAACAGGACGGCGTCCTCCGCGCCGTCGACGAGCTCAGCGACCAATTGGTTGGCACGCTGCGCGCGATGGTGCGCATTCCCACCATCAACCCTCCCGGGGAGTGCTACGAGCAGTTCTGCCAGTACTACGAGAACCTGCTGGCAGAGCTCGGTTACAACACCGAGACGGTGCGCGTTCCGGATTCCCGGCTCGGCGAACTCGCTCCCCTCGGTGATGGAGCGGGCCGGCCGAGCGTGCTCGGTCACCTCGACGGCCCGGAAGGACCGGGAAAGCGGATTCACCTCAACGGGCACTACGACGTGGTCCGGGTGAGCAGCGGCTGGGAGCACGACCCCTTCGCCGGGCAGCAGGTGGACAACCGGATCTACGGCCGCGGTACCGCGGATCAGAAGAGCGGCCTCGCGGCAGCCGTGATCGCTGTTGAGGCCCTCCGCGGAGCCGAGGTCCCGTGGCGCGGCCGGATCACGCACAGCGCAGTACCGGACGAGGAGACGACCGGTGTCCACAACGCCGGTACTGGTTACCTCGTCGAAACCGGGCACATCACCACCTCCAACACCGACGCCCTCGTCATCACCGAACCCTTCTCCCCCAACGGCGTCGGGATCGGGCACAAGGGCGCGATCTGGGGCGAGATCACCATCACCGGCAAGTCGGCGCACGGGAGCTCCCCGCAGCTCGGTGCGAACGCGGTGGAAGCCGCGGCGCGCGCCCTCGCCCGGGTCGAGGAGCACCTGCAACCGAAACTGGCCCACCGCGTCACGAGCTACGACGTCACACCGGCCGGCTCCACTTCGGCGACCCTGTCCTTCGACACCGTGCGCGGCGGCGAGGCGACCAACATCGTGCCGGACCGCTGCACGGTCACCTTCAACCGCAGGCTCGTACCGGGGGAGTCCCTGCACGAAGCGCGCGAAGAACTGCTGGCCTACTTCGCTTCGGTCTGCGAGGACGATCCCGACCTGCACCTGCACTACCACGAGAAATACTCCACCGAGCCGGTCCTGGTCAGCGAGGACCAACCGATCGCGACCAGCGCGAAGGAGGCGGTCCGCGCGCTCGACCTGCACCCGCGGACGCTCATCTCGGCCGGGAGCGACGACCAGCGCTTCATCGCGCGGGACGCGGGGATCACCAACTGCATCGTCTACGGCCCCGGCCGGACCGGCCTGTCCCACACCACCGACGAGTACATCGACATCGACGACCTCATCGCCGGAACGAAGGGGCTGGCTCTGATCCTGCTGGACCAGCTCCGGTGAACTCGCCCCGGTGCGATCTCCCCTCGCCGGGCCGACCAGAATGCGCACTCGGATGACACGCGGAGGTGGGACGTGTTCGCGGGACGCAAATCGTTGTGGTGGTTGTTGGGCCCAGTCGTGCTGTACGCGCTGGCACTGCCCCTGTACAACCGGATCGAACCCGTGATCCTGGGACTTCCGTTCTTCATGGCCTGGATCCTGCTCGCCACGCTGCTCACACCGGTCTGCATCTGGCTGGCCGCCCGCAAGGATCCGCTGTGGATCGCAGACAAGGACGGGAGCGGATCGTGATGCACACCGAGGCGATCGTGGCGGTCGGGATCCTGGCCGCATTCGTGCTCGGCGCCGTCGTGCTCGGCTTGCTGTCACTGCGAGGGCGGGACAAGCGCGACCTCGCGGAATGGTCGGTCGGGGGCCGCAGTCTCGGCGTGGTCTTCATCTTCATGCTCATGGCGGGGGAGACCTACACCAGCTTCAGCTACCTCGGGGCGGCCGGCTGGTCCTACGAGTACGGAATGCCCGTGTTCTACCTCGTGGCCTACCTGGCCATCGGCTTCGCGGCCGGGTACGTCGTCGGTCCGATCCTGTGGAACTACGCCCGCCGCCACCACCTGCACACCATCACCGACATCGTCGCCCACCGCTTCAACTCCCCGTGGCTCGGCGCCGCTGTAGCCGTGCTGACCACGTTCTTCCTGCTGCCCTACATCCAGCTGCAGATCACCGGCATGGGTGTGGTCGTGTCGACGATCAGTTACGGCACGATCGGCCTCGGGGTCGGGTACGTGATCGCGTTCGTCGTCAGCGAAGCCTTCGTCATCGCCTCCGGATTGCGGGGCAGCGCCTGGGTTTCAGTGCTCAAGGACGTTCTCGTGGTCCTCACGCTGCTCTTCGTGTTCCTCTACGTGCCGGTGCACTACTTCGGCGGTTTCGGCCCCATGATGGAGCGCCTGGCCACCGAGCGCCCGCAATGGCTGGTGCTGCCCGGCCAGGGCGAGGAGTCCCTGGGCATGCTGTGGTTCGCCAGCACAGGGCTGCTCAACGGGGTCGTGTACACCATCTTCCCGACCACGGTCGCCGGTTACCTCGCCGCTCGGAGCCCCGGAGTGCTGCGCCGCAACGCGATGATCATGCCGCTCTACCAGGTGCTGCTGTTCGTGCCGATCCTGCTCGGCTTGGCAGCCCTGTTCGTCGTCCCCGGCTTGGGGAACTCCAACCTCGCGATGTTCCAGCTCGTCGTCGATTCGCTGCCGGCGTGGGTGGTCGGCCTGGTCGGCGTGGCCGGAGCGCTGTCGGCCATCGTGCCGATGGCGGTGTTCATGCTCGTCATCGGGACCATGTGGGGGCGCTCGATCCTGGGTGCGCATCCCAGGACCGCCCCGCACCAGAAGCGCCTCTCCCAGCTCGTGACGTTCCTGCTCGGCTTGTCCGCCTTGATCTTCACCTTCATCGCGCCCAGCACGCTCGTGCAGTTGTCCGTCCTGTCGTACCAGGGCATAGCGCAGTTGCTCCCAGCCGTCCTGCTGTCCCTGCTGTGGAAGCGGATGTCCGCCCCGGCAGCCGCGTGCGGGCTGATCTCCGGGGTCGTGACAGTGGTGGCATTCGTCGCGACCGGTCACGAAACCTGGAACGGGATCAACGCGGGACTGCTGGCATTGGCGATCAACATCGCTGTGACCGTCCTGCTCGCTCTGGCCAAACCCGCCGCGACACCCGCCGATCGCCTCGCCGTGGACGAACGCACCACCGCCCCCGCAGCCCGCAGCAGGACGTGAGGCGAGCCCCGGGGGATCGGGGACTGCACCGGAGTTTGGTGGACGCGCGGAGCTGGTGCGTGTGCGACGGTGTCGGGTTCTCAAGCTCGACCGGAGTGAGGCGCCAGCACCTCGGTTGCCGGCGGCGTCGGGGGTAGGATCACCCGGTCCACATCATGATCGCGACAAACAGGCCGTTTCATGGATTCCTGAATTGTCCGCTCAGAGGCCCTAACACATTGATGATCTTGATGTGAGATGATCTTGGTGTGACTGCGCCATGGATCGTCTCGGACGCGTTGTGGGAGCGCATCGAGCCGTTGCTGCCGGTACGCCCGGCCGGTAAGACCGGTCCGAAGCCGTTGCCGGACCGGCAGGTGCTCCAAGGCATCTTGTTCGTGCTCATCACGGGCATTGGGTGGGAAGACCTTCCCCAGGAGCTGGGGTTCGGTTCGGGGATGACCTGCTGGCGCCGGTTACGGGACTGGCACGAGGCGGGCGTCTTCGCTGAACTCCACGAAGTGCTGCTCGCCGAGCTACACGCAGCCGGTCAGATCGACTGGTCACGAGCGATCGTGGATTCGTCCCATGTGCAGGCGAAAAAAGGGGGTCAGCGACCGGCCCCAGCCCGGTAGAC
The DNA here is from genome assembly GCF_054491345.1 of Salinifilum ghardaiensis. Classification (NCBI taxonomy): domain Bacteria; kingdom Bacillati; phylum Actinomycetota; class Actinomycetes; order Pseudonocardiales; family Pseudonocardiaceae; genus Salinifilum; species Salinifilum ghardaiensis. Next base: position 3,282,873 of record NZ_CM137101.1, read on the forward strand.
CGCGGCAAGACCGGCTCCAAGCACCACCTCATCACCGAGGGCCGCGGGCTGCCGCTCGCGGCCATCCTCACCGGCGGCAACCGCAACGACATCACCCAACTCCTCCCACTGGTCGAAGCCATCCCGCCCGTGCGCGGCCGACCTGGCCGACCGCGACGCAAGCCCGACGTTCTGGTCGCTGACCGTGGCTACGACTATGATCATCACCGGATTCTGTTGCGACAGCGGGGAATCCGACCGCTGATCAGCCGCCGTGGTACCCGGGACAACAACCAACCCGTGCGCTGGGTGATCGAACAAACCCTCGCACTACTGCACCAGTTCCGACGCCTGGCCACCCGCTGGGAGCGCCGCACCGACATCCACAACGGCTTCCTCACCCTGGCCACCAGCCTCATCTGCTGGCGCCGACTCCCACAACCAATGCGTTAGGAGCTCTACGGCGTTCCTTGGGAACGATCAGGCGGAATGCTCCACACGCCATCAGCGCGCACGACTAGCTCCGTCTCCCCGGATTTCCGGGTAGCGATCGCCTCATCGATGTGCACTAGGAACAACTGCAACGCACCGACGACCGGCTGCACATCCGGGAAGACCAGGTCGATGCCGTCTTCCATCTCCCGGAGATGCTCCCCCAGCGAGCGAGGAGTGACGTGCAACCGAAGCGTCTCATCCAGTGGTTCTTGCTCCCACCAGCCGCTCAGCTCTATACGACTGCCGTCCTCGGAAGCGCGGGCGTGTCCGCCCGCCTCATTGCTGAGACGGTTGAGCAGCTCGTCGTACAGCTCTTGGTCATTGGTCCGATCGAGGTTCATTGATCTCTCAACTCATCAGCGTGCTGGGAAGGCTGTGATCACGTTTTCGTTGGCTCCCGAGATCACGACTGCCGGTCGGTACGTGTCGACGATGTTGCCGTTGCTGTCCCTCACGTGCAAAGGAGTCCAGTACTTCCAGGTGCCCTTGCTCGTGTTGTGCGTCGGGGCACCCTTCGCCGGGGCCTTCAATGCCTGTGCGATCGCAAAATCGGCAATCGAGCGCCACTGGGGGTCACCGACGCGTGCCCCGAGGCGTTGCCAGTCCTGATGGTGCCGATTATAGATGTGGTGGAACCCGCCACCTCCGTGGCCGCACCTCAGGATCGAGGTTCCCCGAATCCCGGGAGGTCCGTTACGTTCGAACTTTCGCACTGGTTTGGAAGCCGGATCGTTGGATCCGCACGCAGCCCAGATCTTCCTTGCTTGTACTGGACTGTACTCGACCCCAGCCACCTCAACGGTGTATCCGCTCTGCTGTTTCGGCTCGTTCGACGTATCAGCATAAGCCGGCGAAGCGAAAAGAACGCCACATGCCGCGAGAACCGAGACAAATGCACGCTTAGAGAATTTCTTAAACATCTATCCCCCAGCTTATAGTTGAACTAATCAACTAGGAACTTTACAGGGCCTTTGCAGGTGCGTCAATCAGACTCCCCTGAACAGGTGGATGAGTAGATCACACCAGGATGGCTCGAGAAGGCTGGCTCGTGCCTAAAGTGCTCGACATCCATGGTCGTGGACCGTTTGACGAGTGGTCCACCGGCGTCCGGCCGTTTCCTCCACCCAGGAGGTCGCCACGAATCCGTCGTCGAAGAGCTGGACTGCGATGTGTTCGGCCGTGCTGCGGTCAGAGATGGCAGTTACGAACACGCGAGGTTCGGTGTCACCCTGGTCGCGGAGGTAGAGCACGTTGTGCACGGTCGACCGTCCTTCTCCCCGGTAGTGGTTCAGTCTACCGAGCTACCTCGGTGCAGGCTGCTCGTGTCAACCGACGGCGAGCATCTCCGTCGCTGGCGATTATTCAGCCCCGTCCGGTTTCCCGGGCGGGCACCTCGCTATTGGGCACCGACGAAGGCTGAGATTCCGGACATGATGGCCATCGCCAGGGTCAAACCGATCAGAATCTGACGTGTGCGCCGCAGCCATCCGATCGTGGAGGCGAGAACGATGATGAGGCCCACCATCCACGGCAGGAGCCAGAGCGAGAAGAGAGCTGTGACGATGCCTTGGTCAGCCCTCACGGGCTTCCAACCCTGGAAGGTCGCACCGAGGTAGGCGAACCAGCCGCCGAGGCTGTACGCCATGATGACTCCGCCTACGACGATGCCGACGATGCGCAACGGCTTGAGCGCGACAGGGGGACCGATGTCGTTGCCGGTTGTCATTGTTACCCTCCGTGTTGCGTCGTTCCCGTCATGATGTGCGCCATACCGTCGCGAGCGACGGGCTCCTTCCAGTAGTCGGTGTGGGACTGCCTGGCTGACTGGCCAGGTTCTCGGCCCCGAACCTCGGATCGGTCGGGTCCAGGCCGTACCGGGCATAGTCGCCGAATCCGGGTGCCCCATTCCCATGGCTTAACCGATGGGGTCCAGTCGATGATGTCGCTTTCGGATCGCGCGACCCACACATGTTCGTTGGGAACGTCGAGCTGACTCGCATGGTCAACACCGACACCAGGACCGCCCACGAATGCGATGTTATCCGCGTGGGGGAGTGTCGGTTTTTCTGACAGACCCGATCCCGGCTCAGGAGCTCGTTCCAGGCGGTGCGATGTTCGCGGTGAGGACGTCGTCAATGCGAGCGCGAACGGCGGTGCGCGGGCTGCGCCGCTGGAACCGGGGGTGGCCGTGCACGCGGGCCATGCTGTCGACCAGTCGCAGGTCGTGATCGGCGAACATCTCGATCGCGGTAGCGAAAAGAGTCACCGACCGCGTCCAGTCGGCTCGTTCCATCACGGTGAGGGTGAATCGGGGTTCGTTGCGCAGGTGTGCGAGGCGATCCCCTCGCGGGTTCTCCGCGTCGATGCTCAGCAGCAGGTCATCGCCGTCGAGCAGGTGCCAGGTGGGAAGGGTCATCGACCTGCCCTCCGGGGTGATGGTGCTGATGACGGCGGGGTTGGCCCCTCGGACGAGGGCCCGCTGGTGTTCGGTGAGCATTCCGCTCCTCCCGTTTCGGCTCGGCCTGGCTGTTCGAGGGTCACGTGGCGGGGCACGTGAGCCGGACGTCGCCGAGACCTCGGGCGATCAGCACCTCGGCGTTCGGGAGCGGACGCCACGTCCGCGTTCCGGCGTCCCAGCGGCGTTGGGCGCGCTCGTCACAGGGCACTTCGACGCTCGCGGTTCTGCCGGGTGGTACCTGGGCGCCGGCCCAGCCGATGAGGCGGACCGGTTCACCCGATTCCGCGGGGCGCGCGTAGACCTGGACGACTTCGCGCGAGGCGCGGGTACCGGTGTTGGTGACGTCCACCCGCACACCGCGGACGATGCTGTGCTCGGTCACCGGTTCGGCCCGCTCGTAGCGCCAGGTTCCGTAGCCGAGACCGTGGCCGAACCAGAAGAGCGGACTCGGCCCTGCTGCGGAGTCCCAGCCGCGGTATCCGAGCGCGGTTCCTTCGGCGTAGGTCAGCACGCCGTCGATGGGTGTGGTGTTCCAAGCGGGTCCGTCGCCGTCGGCGGCGGGGAACGTGGTGACGAGTCGACCGGACGGTTCCACCTCGCCCAGCAGCGCGGCGGCGACAGCGTCGCCGGCTTCCTGACCGGGCAGCCCGGCCCACAGCACGGCATCGACGTCCTCGAGCCAGGGCATCAGCACGGGGGTCGCGGCGTTGACCACGACGACGGTCCGCTCCGCCACCGCGGCCGCTGCTGCCACCTGCGCGTTCTGCTCGCCGGGCAGGGCCAGCGTGGTCTTGTCCACGCCCTCGGTCTCCTGCTCCTGGGTGAAACCGACGACGACCACGGCCACGTCGGCCTCGCGGGCCGCGTCGCGGGCCGCGCTGATGGCATCGGCCAACGGTCGCGGTGCCGGGTGCGCGACGAGTCCGATGATCCGCATTCCCGCGTCCGCCTCGGTGGTGGCGGTGATCCGCGCACCCGGGCGCAGATCGGTCTCGAACGCCCGGGCCGGCGGACGATGCACCCCGCCTCCCGGACCGGCCGCCCGCTCCAACCGCACCTGCTCACCGAGTCCGGGCGCTGCCAGCTCCCACTCGCCGGGTCCGAGCACGCCGACCTGCGTGCGGGCGGGCGCGGGGAGCACGACGTCCGCGGACAGCTCGATGCTCGCGGCGGCATCGAGCCAACCGCCTTCGACCACCCCGATCTCGGTCCCGGCGACGTGCCGGGACTCCAGCACGTCGCCGGAGGAATCGCGGGCCGTGACCCGGATGCCGTTCTCACCGGTCTCCGGGTCGCGCAAGGCGCCGGGATCGGCAGCGACGGGTTTGTTGCGGACCTCGACTCCCTCCACGACGGACACCCGATCCGCGCCGAGAGCACCGGTCAGGCCGTCGGCGATGCTGACCACGTGCGGTGGGCGGACCTGCGCGGAACCACCGCCCTGGGCGACGGTGTCGACGGCGTGGCGACCGATGACCGCTACCCGCTCACCTGATCCTGCCAGCGGGAGCGTGTTCTCGCGGTTGACCAGGACCGCCATTCCTCCTGCCGCCAGCCGGCGCAGCTCCTCCCGGCGCGCGGTGCTGCCCGGATCGTCGCCGGCGCTCGAACTCGCCGACTCGCTCGGGAAGCAGCCGACGCGCGCGGCGAACCGCAGCAGCCGCCGGAGGTGTTCGTCAACGGTCTCCTCGGCGACCTCGCCGGCCTGCACCGCTGACACGAGTTCCTCGCCCCACGGCCCCTCGGGACCGGGCATCACCAGGTCCAAGCCGCCGTTCGCGCTGTCCACCGTGGAGTTCGCGGCGAACCAGTCGGACATCACCAATCCGTCGTAGCCCCACTCCCCCTTGAGCACCTCGTTGACCAGTTCGCCGTGCTCGGTCGCGGGGGTGCCGTTGACGAGGTTGTAGGCGGCCATGACCGACCACGGGTGCGCGTCGGCCACGACCATCTCGAAGGGCAGCAGGTACAGTTCGCGCAGCGCGCGCTCATCGATCCCGCAGTCGACGGTGAACCGCTCGGTTTCGGACTCGTTGGCCAGGAAGTGCTTCGGCGTGGTGCCGATTCCCCGCTCCTGCAGCGCGCGCACGTACCCGGTGGCCAGAGCCCCGCTGAGCAGGGGGTCTTCGCTGAACGCCTCGAAAAGCCGCCCGCCGAGCGGGCTGCGGTGCAGGTTGATGGTCGGCCCGAGCACCACGTGCGCGCCGTGCGCGTTGGCCTCCTCGGCCAGCAGCTCCCCCGCGCGCTCGGCCACGCGCACGTCCCAGTGCTGGGCCAGCAGCGTGGCGTTGGGCAGCAAGCTGGACTTGCGGCCGCCGGCGAACTCCGCACCGCGCAGTCCGGTGGGGCCGTCCGAGACCCGCACCTCGGCCAGCCCGATGGCGGGTTCGACCGGCAGCGCGAACAACGCCGCTCCCGTCAGCAGGCGCACCTTCTGCCCGAGGCCCAAGGAACCGATCGCCTCGTCGATCAGGCTCGGCAGGTCCTCACCGTCGTACCCGGTCATGATGTCCTTTCAGTTGGGTGTTCAGGGGGTGGAACTCGCCCGCGCGCCCGCGACTCAGCGGACGGAGCGCACGGGGAGGATGGCCAACGCGCCGAGCACCGCGATCACGGCGGCGACGGTCAGCATCAGGTCGTAGTTCTGGCCGGCTCCTGCGCTGATCAGCGCGGCGGCCAGCCCCGGTGCGAGCGTCTGCGGCAGGGACATGGCGATGTTGAACACGCCGAGGTCCTTGCCCGCATCGTCCGGGTTCGGCAGCACGTCGAGCACCAGCGCGAGATCGATCGCCACGTAGACGCCGAAGCCCACGCCCAGCACGACCTCGGCCAGGTAGAAGCCCGTCACCGAATCGGCGTGCGTGAGCATCCAGGTGCCGATCCCGAAGATCAGCGCGGAGGCACCGATGAACGCCTTCCGGCGCGAGATCCGGTCCGAGATCCACCCCGCGATCTGGCCGCTGGTCATCAGCGCGGCGGTGTAGATCAGCACACCGGTGGCCATCACGCCCGCCGCTTCCTGGGCCGGCATGCCCATCTCGTGCTGCAGGTACAGCAGCCGGAACGTGAGGAACATCCATGCAGCCAGCACGATCAGGAACCGGGACGTCCACGCGAACGCGAAATCAGGGTGGCGGCGCGGGCTCACCCAGAAGGTCTTCAGCACAGCGCGCAGGTTGTCCGCGGAGCGCGGGCGCTCCAGCAGCGGCTGATCGGGTAGCACGAGGACGAACAGCAGGACCAGGGCCAGGCTGACGGCGCCCGGCACGAGGAACAGCAGGAGCATGTCCTGGCCGAGGAACTGCCCGGCGTAGGCAGCACCGAGGGTAGCCGCCTGCTGGGCGATGCCGATCAAGCCGCCCACCTTGCCGCGCTGGCTCGTGGGCAGCTGGTCGGCGAGGGAGGCCGTGTGCGCCGCGACCGCGGCATTGCCCGTGATCTGACCGAACAGCCAACCGAGCGCCAGCACCCACACGTTCGGCGCCGCGGCGATCACCAGCAGACCCAGCAGCAGTCCGATCGAGCCGGCCACCAGCCACGGACGACGGCGCCCGAAGCGGCCGGTGGTGCGGTCGCTGATCCGCCCGAAGACGGGGTCGAAGATCAGCGCGCCGATCGCTCCGGAGGTGCTCACGATGCCGACCACGGCCACCGCCTGGTCCGGGGCGACCAGGGTCTGCGCCTTCAACGCCAGACCGGCGATCAACGGCGCGCTCAGACCGGTCATCAAGCCCAATCGCGCCAGCGCCATCGTGGCCACCACGAGACCGCTGGCCTTCTGCGCGGGCGGAGGGATCATCGACCTCGCTGGCGGCGCGGCGATATCTCTGGACACGGAGTTCTCCCTCGAACTCGGAAGCTGACAACCCATCGACGCAGCTCTCGCGACTCGCGCCGGTGGTCGGGCCGAGGTCAGCGCGGTCGTTGCCTCCGCTGCGAGCGATGGGAGAAAGCCTGAATTAGTCCATTGACCGGCACAAGATGCCGAAATTAGTTTGAATGGGTGCATAAAGATGCTGTGGCGCTGCGCAAAGTCCTCGCTCTGGTGCGCAGCGGCGAAGCGACCAGCCGGGCCGAGATCGCCCGGCGAACCAGCTTGGCCCGCTCGACCGTGGGTCAGCAGGTCGACCACCTCGTCGCCCGCGGCCTGGTATCCGAGGAGGTCGGCGGGGAAACGGTCCGCGGGCGCCCGCCGCGCGTCCTGCGGATCAGTCCGCGAGCGGGCACGATCGCCGTCGCCGACGTCGACGGCACGGGCGCCCAACTGGCCGTCGTCGACCTCACCGGACACGTCATCGCACACGACGCAGCGCCCGTGCACGTCGAAGCCGGCCCGCAGCGGGCGCTGGGCGAGCTCACCGAGCACATCCGGGCGCTGCACGCCCGGTGCGCCCCGGACCGCCCGCTCCGGCACGTCGTCGTGGGCCTTCCCGCCCCCGTCACCCCCGACGGATGCACCGTCCGCTCACCGGTCACGCTCCGTTCGGCGACCATGTCCGGCTGGGACGGATCCCCCGTCGCCACCCACCTCGAAGAAGCCCTGGCGGTTCCCGCGACGGTGGACAACGACGTCAACCTCATGGCGCTCGGCGAAGCCACCCACGACACAGCACAGCCGCCGCTGCTGTTCATCAAGATCGGCGCGGGCATCGGGGCCGGCATCGTCACCTCCGACGGCGCTGTGCTGCGCGGCGCGGACGGCGCGGCCGGCGACATCAACCACATCCGCATCACCAACGACAGCGACACCCTGTGCGCATGCGGCCACACCGGCTGCCTCGGCTCCGTCGCCTCCTACCGAGCCGTGCTCAACGACCTCGACACCGCTCCCCCGGCGTCCGAGGACCTGCGGCACGACTCGCACCAACTCGTCGAACGCGCAGCGGTCGGCGATCCCACCGCGCTCCACCGGATCCACCGCGCAGCCACCCACGTCGGCGAGGCCGCCGCCATGCTCGTCCAGTTCCACAACCCCCGCACCCTCGTGCTGGGCGGTCAGCTCGCCCAGCTGCACGACGAGGTCCTCTCCGGCGTACGAGCCGCCGTCTACGACCGCGCCGCTGCCCTGTTCACCCGCAAGCTCACCATCACCACCAGCGCTCTCGGCGACCGCGCCGGACTCGCCGGAGGAATCACCCTCGCCCTCGAGCGGGTCTTCAACGGCGACGGCCTGAGCGCACTGCTCGCCGACCGGTGACACGCCTCGCCCCATCGCCCCTCACGCGGTGCCAACGTCGCTGACCGGGCGGCGGCCATCGGCGAATCAGAAGGCCGTCAACATCCCCGCGCCCGACTACGCGGACCCGGCGACGGGGCGAACGGCACCCAGCTCAGACCTGGAAGTTCCGCCGCAGACCCCGCACCAGCCCCAGCCTCGCGACCAGGGTCGACGACGCCGTCCGGACCGTCATCCCCGCGGGCTCCCCCGAGCGGAAAAGGCCCGCTGATCGATGACGCGCAGGCGGCGCCTGAACAGGGACCCTGACTGCACGTTCACGGGGTGGTTCGGCCAGACTTCCACGAAGCAGCGGCCCTCCACGTCATGCGGAGGCACAACCGTCCTCGACATGCCAAAGCAGCGCAGCGATGCGTTCGACGCTCTTCTGCATGCCCTGCAACGCGCTGGGAATCCGATCCCGGCCGAACCGATAACGTGGACCGTCCACCACCCCCATAGTAAGGAATCGACCGAACCGATCTTTGTTCGCCTCATGACCCCTCGACTGATCGTCGTCGACGCTCCTGCACCTCATCCACCGCGGACGCGCGGTCTGAGCGCACGGTTGACGTGCTCCCCGCTGTGAACGACGAGGAACACGTCAAACGACGGCCACGACCCAACCTGAGCAACGGGACTGACAGTGGCGTGTCGTAACCTCGGCGGCGACCTCACCGGAAAAGGGGGTGGCCACGGTGGACCAGGATTTCGGGACGTTCGCCCACCTCACCTCACCCAACGCAGCGCTGTACCGGCGCATCATGGGGACGTTCCTGAAGGCCAAGCGCAGGTTCACCGTGCACCTGCGGCCCGAGGACGTTCACGAGGAGCTCGACGACGGTCCCGAGGTGTCCGTGGTCGCTGACGCGCTCTCCCGACTCGTGGAGTGGGGCAACCTCCGCGCCGATCCGGACACCAGCCGGGTCACCACCGTTGAGGACTTCCACCGCGCGCGGTTCCTGTACCAGCTCACCCGGCACGGCGAGGCCACCGAGCAGGCGCTGACGACCTACGACGAGGCGCTCGGGCGACGCGGAGCGCTGCAGGCGGTGGCGCTGACCGACATCGCCACCCAGCTGCGCGCACTGCTCGCCCTCGCCGGCGAGGTGGACGCCGACCCGGCGAAGGTGCACCTGCTGCTGGACAGCCTCGTCGGCCGGTTCAGCGACCTCGCCGACAACGCGCAGGCGTTCATGGGATCGCTGCAGCGCACGATCGACCTGCACGACGCCGACGCCGACACGTTCCGCGCCTACAAGGACCGGCTGATCGATTACCTCGAACGGTTCATCAAGGATCTCGTCAGCACGGGCGCGGAGATCGCCGAGCTCGTCGACTCCCTGGAACGCGCCGGTGTGAGTCGACTGCTGGAGATCGCCGCGCGGCGCGAGGCCGAAGACGCCGCCCCCGGCGCCGCCGCGGACGGCACCGAGGAGTTCGACCCGCGTCGGGAAGCCTTCGAACGCGGTCGCGTGCTCTGGCAGGAGCGGTGGCAGGGTTTCCGAGCGTGGTTCGTCAGCGATCAACACCACCCGAGCCAGGCGAAACTGCTGCGCTCCCAGGCCCGCGCAGCGATCCCCCAGTTGTTGCAGGTGGTGGCCGCGCTCAACGAGCGCCGCGCCGGGCGGTCGGACCGAACGGCGGACTTCCGGACGCTGGCGCGCTGGTTCGCCCACGCCCCCGAGGAGCCGTCGCTGCACCGCCTGTGGCGCTCGGCGTTCGGGCTCTCGTCCGCGCGGCACCTCACCGCCGACCCGGACCAGGACGGCACCGTCGCTCCCAGCACGCCGTGGGCGAGTGCTCCCCCGCTGTCGATCAGTCCACGGCTGCGCAAGACCGGCAGCTACGAGCGACGTGGCAGGCCCAACCGGGTGCTCGACCGGTCCGAGCAACGCCGCTACCTGGCCGATCTCGCCGCCAAGGAAGCCGCCGAGACCGCGGCCGCGCGCGCCGCCCTGGCCACCCGTCACCCGACCCGGCTGTCCGACATCGGAACGTTGGAACCCGGTGCGTTCCAGCTGTTCCTCGGGCTGCTCGGTGACGCGCTGGCCGCACGCACCCCGGGCGCCGACACGGTGCGCACCGGCACCTCGGACGGCAGCATGGCGATCCGGCTGAGCGTAGTGGAAGGGGCCGGACAGGCCGAAGTCCACACCCCGCACGGCGTGTTCCGCGGTCCGGACCTGCTGGTCGAGATCACCGATCTGACCGCGCCCGACGAACCAGAGGAGCGCAACGCATGAGTGCCGTTGATGATGTGCTCGCCTCCTCGCGCGCGGGCGAGCTGCGACGCGCCGCGCGCGCTCTCCTGCGGCGGCCGCTGGTACGGGCCAGCGGCCCCGAGGCCGAGGCGTTCGTCCTGATCCGCCGGCACGCGGCCACGCTGCGCGAGTGGTTCGACCGAAACACCGGCTGGCGACTGATCGTCGAGGCGGACCTGGCTCGGCTGGTCAAGTACTCCGCCACCACCGAAGACCCGACCTATCCCGCCCGGGAGGTGCGGTCGAAAACTCCCTTCACCCGACGCCGCTACGTGCTGACCTGCCTGGCCCTGGCGACCCTGGACCGCGCCGAGGCGCAGATCACCCTCGGCCGCCTCGCCGAACAGGTCGTCCTCGGGGCCACCGATCCGGACCTGGTCGCGGCAGGGATGACCTTCACCCTCGAGGGACGTGACGAACGCAGCGACCTGGTCGCGGTGGTGCGGCTGCTGCTCGATCTCGGCGTTCTCAACCGCGTCGCCGGGGACGAGGAAGCGTTCGTCAAGGACACCGGCGACGTGCTCTACGACGTGCACCGGCGCGTGCTCGCCGGGCTGCTGTCCACCCCTCGGGGGCCCTCGACCGTCGCCGAGGCGCCCGAGACCTTCGAGGACCGGATCACGGCGCTGACCGCCGAAATGCCGGCCACCACCGACGAACTGCGCAACCAGCGGATCCGGCACCACCTGACCCGCCGGTTGCTCGACGAACCGGTGCTGTACTACGACGAGCTCGACGAGGCCCAACGCGCGTACCTGGCCGGTCAACGCGCGGCGATCACCACGCGCATCACCGAACTGACCGGTCTGGTCGCCGAGACCCGCGCCGAGGGCATCGCGATGGTCGACCCCTTCGACGACCTCACCGACGTGCGCATGCCCGAGACCGGAACCGAAGGTCACGCCACGCTGCTGCTCGCCGAACACCTCGCCCGCAGCACGGAGTCGACGGTCCCGCTGGAAGAGCTGCACCGGCACATCCGCGAGCAGGCCGACGCGCACCGGTCGTACTGGCGACGCGACACCGCCGAGCCGGGTGCCGAGGTGGGGCTGACCACCGCCGCACTGAACCGCCTGGAAGCGCTGCGACTGGTCTCCCGCGGCCCCGACTCCGTGACCGCCCTGCCCGCGCTGGCCCGCTACGCGCTGGCTGAACCGACCGTCCACACCCCACAGGAACGCCCGTGACCCGAGAACTCCCGGACCCCCAGCTGACCCGGTGGCAACCGCTGCGCGCCGGACTGATCGACCTGTTCTACTACGACTCCGAGGAGTTCTGGTTCCACGACGGCCGCCTGCTGCTGCGCGGCAACAACGGAACCGGCAAGTCCAAGGTGCTCGCGCTGACCCTGCCGTTCCTGCTCGACGGCGACCTCTCGCCGCATCGGGTCGAACCCGACGCGGATCCCAAGAAGCGGATGGACTGGAACCTGCTGCTCGGTGGCGCCCACCCCCACCCGGAACGGCTCGGCTACAGCTGGCTGGAGTTCGGCCGCCTCGACGAGCACGGCCGCGTCGACATCCGCACCCTGGGATGCGGGATGAAAGCCGTCACCGGGCGGGGCATCAGCCGCCACTGGTTCTTCGTCACCGACCAGCGCGTCGGCGACGAGCTGGACCTGGTCGACGCCACCGGCACGGCCCTGAGCAAGGACCGGCTCACCGACGCCCTCGCCGATCGCGGCACCACCTACGACCGGGCACGGGACTACCGGCGGGCCGTCGACGAGGCCCTGTTCGGGTTCGGCGCGCAGCGCTACGGGGCCCTGGTCGACCTGCTGGTCCAGCTGCGCCAGCCGCACCTGTCCAAACGTCCCGACGAGAAGACGCTGTCCAACGCGCTGACCGAGGCCCTCCCCCCGCTCGACCAGGCGGTCATCGCCGACGTCGCCGAAGCGTTCCGCAGCCTCGAGGAGGACCGCGACTCGCTGCGGTCGATGACCGAGGCGCGCGAGGCCGCGACCTCCTTCCTCACCCACTACCGCCGCTACGCCCGCATCGCCGCGCGCCGACGCGCCAGGCACCCCAGGGACGCGCAGGCCACATACGAACGCACCAACCGCGAGCTCGGCAGCGCCGAAGCCGACCACACCGCCGCGGAAGAGCAACTGGAGGCGGCGAAGGCGCGCGTGCAGGAGCTGACCGCTGAGCGCACCCAGTTGCAGGCCAAGGAGGAGGCGCTGCGCGCCAGCCCGGAAATGCGCAGCGCTCAGGAACTCGAGCGAGCATCCCAGGAAGTCCGGCGGCGCACCGACGAGGCCCAGCGCCTGGCGGGCGAGCGCGACAAGGGCAGGGATCGACTGACCACCCGCCGGGAACAGCACGCCGCGGCCGAGTCCCGGCTGGGGAACGCGCACGAGGAACTGACCACCGTCCGGCAATCCGCGACCGAACTCGCCTCGGCGGCCCGCGTCGCGGACGACCACGCCGAGCACGTCGACACACCGTTGGACGGCCAACCAGAGCTGGCCGCCGTCCGCCACGCGGCCGAACAGCTCCGCGCCCGCCAGCAGCGCGCGATCCGGCACGTCACCGGACTGATCACCGACGTCGACAACGCCGATCGAGCACTCAACGACGCCCAGCGCAAGGCCTCCGAACTCGACGCGGAAGCAGGTGACCTCGACGAGCGCGAGGAATCCGCCGACAGCGCGGTCCAGCAGCGCGGCGTCGACCTGGTCACCGCCGTGCGCGCGCATCTCGACGACGCCGCCGAGCTGCGGCTGCCGGACCCGGCGAGCACGATCGCCGAGCTCGAGCTGTGGGTGGAAACCCTCAACGGCGCGAACCCCGCCGCGGCCGCCGTGAGCGCGGCCGGCCACACCGCGACCGGCGAGCTCACCCGGGCCGACGCCGAGCTGCAGACCCGGGAACACACCTGCCAGCAGCACCGCACCGAGCTGACCGACGAGATCGACCGGCTCGAGCGCGGCGAGGACACCACCCCACCGGCTCCCCACACCAGGGGCCACACCGCGCGGGCCGACCGCGACGGCGCACCGCTGTGGCGGTTGGTGGACTTCGCCGACGAGACCACTGCTGACGATCGAGCCGATATCGAAGCCGCCCTGGAGGCCGCCGGGATCCTCGACGCCTGGGTCACCCCGAGAGGTGAGGTCCTCGCCGCGGACACCGAGGACGTCGTGGTGCGTCCCGGAACACCGGCGCGCACGTCGCTGGCCACGGTGCTGCGGCCGGCCGTCGATCGCGACGATCCCCGTGCCGCCACCGTGTCCGAGCAGACCGTCGCCGAGGTGCTCGCCGCCATCGGCCTCGCCGACAACGAGCCCGACGTCGAGTCGACGACCTGGATCAGCCGGCACGGCCGGTTCGGGGTCGGCGCGCTGGAGGGCCGCTGGAGTAAGCCGGTCGCGACTTACATCGGGCGCAGCACCCGCGAGGTCGCTCGCCGCGCCCGGCTGGCCGACCTCCGCACCGAACTGACCACGCTCGACTCGCAGCTCGCCGAGCTGGCCGACGCCCGCGCACGGCTCGCCGAGCGAACCTCGACCCTCACCGCCGAGGTGGCGAACCTGCCCGACGACGCGGCGCTGCGCGACGCTCACATGCGGGTGAGCTCGCTGGTCGCCGAACGCGAGCGCCTCACACACCGCCAGTCCGAGGCCGCCCGCGTCCTTGCCACCGCGAACGAGCAGGCCCAGAACGCACGGTCCGCGCTCACCACCGGTGCGCACGACGCCGCGCTACCGGCCGAACGCACCGCCCTGGACGAGGTGGCGGCGGCGCTGCAGGAATACCGCGCTTGCCTGGAGAGACTGTGGCCGGCGTGGCAGGCGGTCGGCGACGCCGACCGGCGGTCCGAGGAAACCGCGACCGAACTCGCCCAGGCCGAAGCGGATCAGAGCGACCTGGTCGAGCGCGCGAACGAGGCGGAACAGGCCGCCGCGGCCGCCACCGAACACCACCAGACGCTGCGCAGCACCGTCGGCGCCGCCGTCGAGGAGCTCGAACGGCAACTCGCCGAGGTCACATCCTCGCTGAGCGCCAACACCCACCAGCGGGCCGAAGCCGACCGCGCGGTGGAAAACGCCATCGACGCGCGCGGCAACGCCCAAGGCCGCCGCGAGCAGCTCCGCGCCGATCTCGCCGAGGCCACCGAGCAGCGAACCACCGCCACCGAGTCGTTTCGGCGGTTCGCCCGCACCGGGCTGCTGGCCGTCGCGCTGCCCGGGCTCGACGTGCCGGACCCCGCAACCGCCTGGGCTCCGGACCCGGCCGTGCGGCTGGCGCGCAAGGTCAACGACGAGCTCTCCGACGTCGCCGAGGACGACCACACCTGGGACCGCGCGCAGCGCAAGGTCACCGAGGAGCACAAGACGCTCACCGAGACGCTGACCCGTCAGGGCAACCGCGCCACGGCCGACCTGCTCGACGACGGCATCGTCGTCGAGGTGGAGTTCCACGGGCGCCGCACCTCCGTGCCGGATCTCGTCGACGCCCTGGAGGCCGAGGTCACCGACCGGGAGCGGCTGCTCGATGAGCGCGAGCGCGAGATCCTGGAAAACCACCTGGTCAACGAGGTGGCCAGCACGATGCAGGAGCTCATCTCCGCAGCCGAGGACCAGGTCGCGCGCATGAACGAGGAGCTGGCCGCCCGCCCGACCAGCACCGGGATGCGGTTGCGCCTCGTCTGGCGCCCCCGCCCGGACGGACCCACCGGTCTGCACGCGGCCCGCGAACGGCTCCTGCGCCAGAACCCCGACGCGTGGTCCGAGGACGACAGAGCCACCGTCGGCAACTTCCTGCAGGAACGCATCGCCGACGTCCGCGCGCGGGACGCGGCAGGCACCTGGCTGGAACAGCTCACCACGGCACTCGACTACCGCCGCTGGCACCACTTCGTCATCGAACGCCACCAGAACGGGCAGTGGAAGTCGGCGACCGGACCCGCCTCCGGCGGCGAACGGGCCCTGGCCGCCAGCGTGCCGCTGTTCGCCGCGGCCTCCTCGCACTACGCCTCGGCAGGCAACCCGCACGCGCCGCGACTGGTCACCCTCGACGAAGCGTTCGCCGGGGTCGACGACAACGCGCGAGCCAAATACCTCGGACTGCTGGCCGCCTTCGACCTCGACGTGGTCATGACCAGCGAACGCGAATGGGGCTGCTACCCCGAGGTGCCCGGACTGGCCATCGCCCAACTGTCCCGAACCGAGGGGGTCGACGCCGTGCTGGTCACCCACTGGGAGTGGAACGGCAGCGAGCGCGTCCGCCTCGAACGCCCCAGCAGGCCCGCGCCGGAAGCCCAGCAGCCTCCCACCGGGCAAGAAGGACTGTGGGCATGAGCGTCGACCACGAACGGTTGACCCGTCTGCTCGGCGGGGGCGACCTCGCGTGGCTCGTCCAGCGGGCGCGGCGGCGCATCGAGCGCGGCCAGCCCCTCACCACGTCGGTCACCCTCACCGGGGCGAGCTCCGCGCAACGAGCGGCCGTGCAACGGCTGCTCGGCCGCCGCCCCCGTCCGGGCACCACGCTCACCGTCCCGCTGGCGGCCGTCGACGAGGTCCTCCGGCAGTCCGGTGCCTGCCCCGGCGGGCTGCACGCCGCCGTCACCGCACTGACCGGGCCGGTCACCGTGCGATCAGCAGCAGCCGAACGCGAAGAACGCGGATGGCAGCGCGCCTTCGCCCCGCTGCGGGAAGCCGTGGACGGCAGGGAGGAACTCGCCGACTGGCACGAGCACCTACACTCCAGCGGACTCGTCCGCAGGCTCACCGGAACCTTCGAGCAGGCCGCACCCCTGCTCGCCGACCTCGCCGCAGTGATCAGCGCGCTCCCCACCCCCGCCGAACCCTTGGGGCACTTCGCCGCCCGGATCACCGGAAGCGCGCACGCGCTCGACGACAACCGTCCGCTCTCCACGCTCGCACTCGGCGCAGCCCGCGCCATGGCCGAGCTCCCCGACGGTTCCGGGGCGCAGTGGCGCCGCGAAGTGTGGGCGGCCGTGGGTCTCCTGCGCGACGAGCTGTCCACGACGGTGCTGACGCTCGGCCTACCCGGTGATGCCACAACTGCCACCGGACAGGCGCTGACGGCATTGCGAGCAGCTGGCCAACCAGCTGTGCTGACACTGCGCCAACTGGTCCGCGACGCTCCCCCGTGGACGGTGGGGGGACAGCAGATCTCGGTCTGCGAGAACCCCGTCGTGGTCTCCGCCGCCGCCGAGCGCCTCGGCCCGGCCTCGGCTCCCCTGGTCTGCACCAGCGGGCAGCCCGGCGCCGCCGTGATGCACCTGCTGCGTCAGCTCACCTCCTCGGCAGCGCCATTGCGCTACCACGGCGACTTCGACTGGGGCGGCCTACGCATCGGCAACGTCATGTTCGACCGGTTGCCCGTGACCCCGTGGCGCTTCGACACCGCGGCGTACGAGGCCGCCGTGGCCGAGCACTCCTCACACGAACTCGCCGGCAAGCCCGCGAAGGCCGACTGGGACGACGAGCTCAGCGCCCGGATGCAGCAGGTCGGCCAGGCTGTGGAAGAGGAACACGTCCTCGATGATTTGATCGGCGACCTGCCACTTCCCGCCCGGCACTCCGAAGGCCTCTGAGAGGCCCAGCGCTCCGCCGCAGCTTCGCCCGCCGATCTCCGCAATACGGAGGAACTCGACCCTTCACCCGGGGCTGATGAGCAATGCCTGGATTGGCCTTCCCGTCATGAGCCGGGTCCGCAGCGCCGCGGACGTACCGGATCTGCACTGAAGTTTCCCCGCTGGACCGGACACTCGTGTTGATTGGAGAGTGTCCGTGTGACCGAAGGGCAACGACGAACTCGCCGGAAGTTCTCAGCGGAGTTCAAGCGAGATGCGGTGGAGCTGGTGCTGACCGGCGGCAAGTCGGTGGCCGAAGCGGCCCGGGACCTGGGCATCTACGACTCGACCCTAGGCAACTGGGTCAAGCAGGCCCGCATCGATCACGGCCAGCAGGAGGGCTTGAGCACCGAGGAACGGGCTCGATTGAAGGAGCTGGAGCAGGAAAACGCGAAGCTGCGCATGGAGCGTGACCTGCTCAAACGAGCCACGGCCTTCTGGGTCAGGGAGTCGACCGAGTGACCCGCTACCACTTTGTCGACTCCCAGAAGGCCGACGGCTTCCCAGTAGCGGCGGCCTGCCAGGCCGCCGGGGTCTCGACCTCGGCCTACTACGATTGGCGGCGACGCCACAACAGCGAGCCAACGGCGGCCCAGCAGGCCGAGGCCGACCTGGTTGGCGAGATCCGAACAGTGCACGCCGACTCCGACGGCACCTACGGCTCACCCCGGGTGCATGCCCAGCTGCGTCACCAAGGCCGGGTGGTCAACCACAAGCGCATCGAGCGACTCATGCGCACCCACGACATCGTCGGCCTGAACCCGCGCAAACGGGTGCGCACCACAGTTCCCGCGGACCAACCGGAACCCGCCCCGGACCTGCTCAGGCGAGACTTCACACCCGGGATGCCAGATCAGCGCTGGGCCGGCGACATCACCTACATCCCCACCGACGAGGGATGGCTCTACCTGGCCGCCGTGCTCGACGTTGGATCCCGCCGGGTGCTGGGCTATGCGATGGCTGAGCACCTGCGCACCGAACTGGTCACCGACTGCCTGGACACCGCAGTCGCTACCCGCGGCGGTGACGCGGCTGGGGTGATCTTCCACAGTGACAGGGGATGTCAGTACACCAGCACCCGGTTTGCCCAGCGTTGCGCCAAGCTGGGTATCCGTCGTTCGTTGGGGCGCACCGGCATCTGCTGGGACAACGCGGTCATGGAGTCCTTTTTCGGAGCCTTGAAACGAGAACTCGTGCACCACCACCGGTTCACCACCCGCGCCCAGGCACGCCGAGCGATCTTCACCTGGATCCAGACCTGGTACAACCGCAAGAGACTGCACTCGGCTCTGGGCTATGCCAGCCCCGAGCGCTGGGAATGGCACCATGACCACCCACAACCCATGGCCGCATAACTAACCTGTCCGGCCTCCCGGGGGAACCTCACTCGGTGCGTCCCCCGTGCGAGAGGACGTCGACCACCAGCGCGCAGGAGTCGGCGGATGTGACGAAGAACAGCGTGATCACCAGGATGGCGACCACGGACAGCGCGGTGACTGCTCCCCCGCTCACGGGGAGGTTCTCGAAGAGCACGAACAGCGAGGTGTCGGTGCCGATGGAACCGTCCGCACCGACCATGGATCCGCTGGTCAGCTGGTAGAGGATCCCGGTGCTGCCGAAGACGGTGAACCACAGGATCGCGACAACCGTCGGCGCCAGCACGACGCCCAGGATGAACTCCCGGATGGTGCGGCCGCGGGAGATACGGGCGATGAACATGCCCACGAACGGCGCCCAGCTGAGGAACCACCCCTGGTTGAACAGGGTCCAGCTCAGCGTCCACCCGTCGTCGGCCCCCGCCCCGGTGACGAACATGAGCTGCGGGATCGCCTGCACGTACTCGCCGGTGTTCTGCACCACCGACTGGAGCAGGAAGACCGTCGGGCCGATCAGCAGCACGCAGATCGCCAGCACGGTCGCCAGCCCGAGGTTGGCGTTGGAGAGCCAGCGCAGCCCCTTGTGCAGGCCGGTGATCACGGAGATGGTTCCCGCCGCGGTGATCAGCACGACCAACCCCACGAGGAGAGTTCCGGAGGGTTCGAACCACCCCAGGTGGGCCAGGCCGGCCTGGATCTGCAGGACTCCCTGCCCCAGCGAGGTGGCGACGCCGAAGATGGTGCCGACGATGGCGAAGACGTCGATGGCGTGACCGACCCAGGACTCGATGAGCCTGCGCCCGAAGATCGGTTCGAGCAACCAGCGGACCGACAGGGGGCGGCCGCGGCGGAAGGACATGTAGGCCAGTCCGAGGCCGACGACGACGTAGATGCCCCAAGCGTGCAGGCCCCAGTGGAACAGGGCTTGTCCGATGGCGGCGCGTCCGGCTTCCGCCGTTCCGGCTTCGACATCGGCGATCTCCGGCGGGGACGTCATGTGGTTCAGGGGCTCGGCCACGCCCCAGAAGACCATGCCGATGCCCATGCCGGCGGAGAACAGCATGGCGAACCAGGAGAACAGCGAGAACTCCGGCCTCTCGTCATCCCGACCGAGCCGGATGGTGCCCGCTCTGGACAGCGCCACCCAGAAGGCGAAGACCAGCAGCGTCGTGACGACGAGGATGTACCACCACCCGACCGTTTCGCCGATGGCGTCGCGCAGGTCCGTGAAGGCGGTCTCGGCATCGTCGCCGTAGGCGGCTCCGTACCAGGTGGCGAAGGCCAGCGCGGTGACGATGATCAGCACGGCCGGTACGAACACCGGTTTGGCGAGGCTCCCCCACGTTCTCGCCGCGAAGTTCGACCTCGGTTCTGCTTCTGCGCGAGAAGCCACAAATACTCCTAATCTCCGGGTGCAGTGCGGCGGCAGTCGTGCGCGACCGTTCGGCGCGGTGGGTTCCCGCGGAATGCGCGAAGGCCGGTGCGGCTGCGCGCACCGCGAACGGGGCAGCAGCCTCCTCACCGGCCAGCAGTTCCCGCCCCGAGCGGGGCACGGCCCGGCGGGCTGGAACGCGCGGATCACGCGTCAGCGCGGTCGTGCCCTCCCAGCGCCTCATCGCGCAGGGGGCGGCACACGTAGACTGCCGTCCTGGCTCGTATTCAGATCAGACTCGAGGAGCGCCAGCCGCTCGTGGTGAGCACAGCAGCGCGGAACACGTGCATGAACCGGCAGGCCGCGACGTGCCGCTCGCCGACCTCGGCTGCCAGCGCCACCTCGCGAAGCGTTCCGCGCACGTGCCCGACCCACCTCCTATACCGATCTGTGCAATACGAGCGTAGACTATTTACACAGACCTGTGAAAGTCAAGGTGTTCTGCGTGGAGTATGAGGCAGCGAACATTCACGAGTTGACCCCCGGGGCGCGGCGGATCCTCGAAGCCGCTTCCGAGCTGTTCTACGCCCGCGGCATCAACGCGGTGGGCGTGGACACGATCGCCGCCGAGTCAGGCGTGACCAAGCGCACCCTCTACAACAACTTCGGCTCCAAGGACGCCCTCGTGGCCAGGTACCTGCAGAACCGCCACTCGGGGTGGTGGCGCGGCCTGGAGGAGCGCCTCGCCGTCGCCGAAGCACCGCGCGCCCTGACCTTCTTCGACGTCTACGCCGAGGACGCCCGCACCATCACGCGCGGCTGCGCGTTCCTCAACGCCGCAGCCGAGCTGTCCGTCGAACACCCGGCGCACGCCATCATCCGCTACCACAAGCAGTCCATCGAGGACCGACTCGGCGAGCTCATCGCCGAGGACGGCCCAACAGTGCACAAACCGGAACGTCTCGCCCGTCATCTCTTCCTGCTGTTGGAAGGGGCTTTCGCGCACCACGGGATCCACGGCGAGGAACTGCTCACCGAGGCGCGGGAGACGGCCCGGGACCTGCTCGCGCAGTCCCTGCAAACGTCTTGACAAGCGCGCCGGTGTTCCGCGGTCCCGCGTGCCACGACCGCCCGGTACGCACCACCTGGGCCGGCCCCGCACCGTGCCGCGCGGAAACGGCTGGAAGGCTGCGCGCAGCCCGAGGACGGGCTCGCCTCGATCAGCGGAGGAGGCAGGGGCTTCGGACGCGGTGCCACGGAGCGCTTCCCGGAACCACCTGCATCCAGCAGGGTGCACCGACGTCGACGACGTCGATCACCACTGTGCGATCACGTGAACACCTCGCGCGGCGACATCGAATCCCGGGCTTTGCCGTCCATGCGGACTTCGTCATGCCCAGGTCGGCCAGGACCGCCGTCGCTGGCCCGGTCTCGGCCGCTGTTGGCGCCACCGACGTCACGATGTTCGCGGCCTGCCCGATCCGCGACGTGCGGGCCGCGATGTCGGTGCCCATCAGCACCGGGTTCGGGACCAGCTCGAAACCCTCGTGCCCGAAGTGGTGCTCCGACGTCGTGGAAGATGGAAAACCGCATCGCTACAACTCCTCCCCGGGTGGGTCACCACCGGTGATCGGGTCCTCGGCGGACATCGTCGCCCGTTCGCCGGACCGAATGTGGTCGCGCATGGCGAATTCCGCGCCGAAACCGTCCTTCTCGCGGACGAGTTCGAGGACGCGCCGGTGTTCGGACAACGAGTCGCCGAGCCGCCCGGGACGCGTCAGCGACGCCGAGACCAGGCGGTGGTAGGCCAGCTGGTTCATCAACGTCTGGTAGCGGGCGCTGAGCCGGGTGCTGTCGGCCCCGGTGACGAGCTCGGGGCACCGGGCCAGCGTGCCGGGGGCTTGTCGACGAAGATCTCGTCGCATCCCGCCGCGGCGAGCGCGTCGTACTGGGCCTCGGGGTGTTGATCGCGGGTGGGGAACCGTCCGCAGCCGATCCGCATGAGCGAGGTCGTACCGCGAACCCCGACAGTGCGACCTCGGCGCGCACACGGATTGCGCGACAGAAGTGAACTGCGGAAACGCTGGACGAGCGGGCGTGTCTCGTGAACGTTCATTTCTGCGACAACAGGGCTGCCCGAGCGACACGGACGGGTGAACGTTGGTTCCCGTGGCTGCGCTGAGCCGCAGGACGGGGAGCCCGCGTCGGCCTGTGCGGGCTCCCCGTTCGTTGGCGGGGGTTGTGTTCGGTCAGGTTCTCGATTCGGCAGGTTCGTCCGTGGCGGCGTCGTGTGGTTCGGGCTGGGTGCTCGGTTGTGCGCTGAGCATGGTCAGGGCCAGGACCCCGGCCGCGACGAGCACGCCGGCGGCGACGGTCATCGCGGTGCTGTATCCGGTGACCAGGGCCGCCCCGACGGGAAGGCCGGTGTTCCCGGGGCTGGCGGTGATCGTGGCGGCGATGCCGGCGAGCACGGCCAGCCCGAGGGCGACGCCGATCTGCTGGGCGGAGTTGAACAGGGCCGAGGCGATGCCGGCCTTGTCCTCGTCGACGCGGTAGACCGCCGCTTGGATCAGCGCCAGGATGCCGAGTCCGAATCCGAGCCCGAGCAGGAACATGGCCGGTGCCAGGTGCGGCCAGTAGCTCGTGTCGACGGCGATGGAGGAGAACCAGAATGCGGCCAGGGCGCTGAGCAGCGCGCCGGCTCCGGCGACGACGCGCGGGGCGATCCGCAGCAGCAGCTTCGGGGCGCTTGCGGTGCCGAGCACGAGTCCGGCGGCGAACGGCAACCATGCCGCACCGGTCTGCATCGGGGTGAACTGCTGCACCTTCTGCATGTAGAGGGTGATGATGTAGAGCGTGCCCATGGGTCCGATGGCCAGCAGCAACACGCTGGCGTAGGCGCCGGTGCGGTTGCGGTTCCGGAACAGGCTCAGCGGGATCAGCGGGCTGCGGCTGCGGGCTTGGGTGGCGATGAACACGGCGAGGAGCGCGGCCGCCACACCGACCAGCGTGAGGGCGAGCGGGTCGGTGAACCCGTCCTCGCCGAAGCGCGTGATGGCGTAGATGAGGGCGATCATCCCGCCCGTGCCGAGGACCGCGCCGCCGATGCCGAGTTGGCCCCGGTTGCGCTCGGCGGCGATGAGGGTGCGGCTGCCGAGCAGCACGAGCAGCCCGATCGGGACGTTGATGAAGAACACCCAGCGCCAGCCGAGGGTGCTGGTCAGCATGCCGCCGAGCAGCAGACCGACCACGATGCCGAGCCCGGACATCGCTCCGTAGAGCGACAACGCGGTATCCCGGGCCTTGCGCTCGGCGAAGGTCGTGGCGATCAGCGCCAGGGCGTTCGGCGAGGACAGCGCCGCCCCCAGGCCCTGCACCGCGCGGGCGGCGATGAGCATCATCGTGTTCTGGCCCAAACCGCCGGCCAGGGAGGCGAGCACGAAGATCGCGATGCCCACCTGCAGGGTGCGGCGCTGTCCCCACAGGTCCCCGATTCGGCCACCGAGCAGCAGCAGGGCGCCGAAGGCGAGGATGTAGGCGTTGACGATCCAGGGCAGGTGCACCGCATCCACGCCCAGCGCCTGCTGGATGCTCGGCAGCGCGATGTTCACGATCGAGTCGTCCAACACCAGTATCAACTGCGCGGTGGCGATCACCAGCAGCGGGACCAGCCCGCCTCGCGGCGTTGTCCTCGTTGTCACACCGTCTCCTTCGTCTCTCCGGGACGTCTGATTTGGGATAATACCCCTAGGGGGTAGGGGTACCTGCAAACGATGTCCGCGTCAATGCGGCGAGGCGAGGAGCACGGTTGGCGACGGCGACACTCAGCCGCAGGACAGGAAGCGACCGGGAAACCCGCCACCGTGTTTGATGGCTCCTGGCCGGAAGATCCTGATAGCCCCGCAGCATGCGGCAGAGGGAGGCGCGCGTCTGCGTGCCGCCGGCAGCGACAGGTCGTCGATCGCCCGCACGCCCGGGTGGAACGGACTACCCCCCGGAGGTTTCGGCTATCCGGTCTTGTGGCGCTGGTAGTGCCGGGCGACGCGGGCCCGGTTGCCGCAACGGGCGGCTGAGCACCAGCGCCGCCGCGAGTGAGCTGGCAGAAAGAGCAGCACGCAGTCGTCGGCCGCGCACTCGCGGATCGTGGTAACCGCTGGATCGGACAGCAGATCGGCCGCGGCTTCGGCGAGCCAGCCCACGAGGCGCGTTCCGGGGGCACCGATGCGCCGCCGCGTGGCAGTGGTGGTCGACCCGTTCCAGCTCAGTTCGCTGAGGAGGGGCGCGGCGCCTTGAGCGTGGTTGAGCGCTGCGAGGTCGGCCTCGGCAGGACGTTCGCCCCGGCGCACGCGGGCGAGAGCGTCGGCCGCGTGTTCGCGGATCGCTCGGACCTCCGCCACGTCCTCCTCGGCGAGCTGCGCGAGCACCTCGCGCACCTCCGGGAACCGATCACCTTGAAGCCTGAGCCAGGCACGCAGCTCGTCGAGCGTGGTGAGCAGGTCACCCGTGACCGGACGGGTGTTGACCAGGTCCAACGCCAGCGGCTCGCCGACGAGCGGGGCTCCATCACTCATGGGCTAATGCTACCTCAACGCTTGACGCATTAGCACTGCGTCACGTACTAATGCATCAAATACCGAAGAAGGGATTAGCATGACGCTCGATCAGATCACGCGCACCGCTCACCGGCACGTCGACGTCGGCGGTGTCCGCGTCTTCTACCGCGAGTCACTGCCCGACAGGGCGGAGGCACCCGTGCTGCTGCTCCTGCACGGCTTCCCGTCGGCCTCGCACCAGTTCCGCCGCCTCATCGACGTCCTCGGCAGTCGCTACCGGATGATCGCCCCGGACCTGCCCGGATTCGGCCACACCGAGACCCCGGACGACTTCACCTTCTCCTTCGACCGGCTTGCCGACGTCACCGAAGGCTTCGTCCAGCGGCTCGGACTGGACCGGTTCGTCATGTACGTCTTCGACTACGGCGCCCCCACCGGTTTTCGCCTCGCCGAACGCCATCCCGAGTGGATCACGGGATTGGTCGTGCAGAACGGCAACGCCTACGAGGACGGGCTCTCCGAGTTCGCCCGCGACGTGCTCACCCAACACCCCGACACCCCCGGTGCCGAGGACACCCTCCGGGACCTGCTCACCCTGGCCACCACCCGCGGCCAGTACGAGACCGGCGTAGCCGAGCCCGAACGCATCGCCCCGGACGGCTGGATCCTGGACCAGTACTTCCTCGACAAACCGGAGCGCCAGCAAGCACAGCTGGCGCTGCTCTTCGACTACCACTCCAACATCGAGCGCTACGACCGCTGGCAGGCCTGGCTGCGCAAGCACGCCCCGCCCACGCTCATCACCTGGGGCAGCAACGACCCGTTCTTCCCCGAACCCGGTGGCCGGGCCTACCTGCGCGACCTGCCCGAGGCCGAACTCCACCTCTTCGACACCGGCCACTTCGCCCTCGAAGACCACCTGGGGCAGATCGCGCCGCTCATCGCCGACTTCCTCGAGCGCACCTGGCGGTAGTCGCGTCCAGCCGCTCGGCGGACCACTCCTCACCAGGCCGACAGCCCGGCCTGACCACCACCTCTTCCTCGGAGACCGTGATGCACAGCAACAGTCACACCCAGACCTACGACCTGGCGGTCATCGGAGCCGGATCAGCGGCCAAAGCCGCAGCGACGGAGGCGCGACGGCGCGGCAAGTCGGTCGTCATGGTGGAGCGAGCCGATCCCGGAGGCACCTGCCTCAACGTCGGATGCATCCCGTCGAAGGGCCTGCTCGCCGCGGCTGAGGCGCGGGAAACGGCCCGGAACAGCGGCTTTCCCGGTATCCCCACGTCAGCCGGACCTGCGGACCTGTCGCTACTGGTCGAAGCCAAGGACGAGTTCCTCCGCGAACGGCGCGAGGAGGATCACGTCAAAGGAACCGAGCAGGCAGGGATCGTGCTCCTGCGCGGCACGGCGTCGTTCTCCCCCTCCGGGCAGGAACGCCCCGCGCTGATCGTCACCGGACAGGACGGTGAGCAGACAGAGCTGTCTGCCGAGCACGTCCTCATCGGCACCGGTGCCCAGCCGCTGATCCCGGACATCCCCGGCCTCGGCGACGTCGACTGCCTGACCTCCGCAAGCGCCATGTCACTGGACCGGGTTCCCGAGTCCCTGCTCGTGATCGGCGGGAATGCGATCGGTCTGGAGCAAGCCCAGTTGTTCGCCCGCCTGGGAGCCAGAACCACCGTCGTGGAACTGGCCCCGCGCATCGCCCCGTTCGAGGACCCGTCCATCTCCGCGGCCCTGCAGCAGGCGCTGGCCGAGGAAGGGATCGAGTTCCTGACCAGCACGACGCTGACCGACGTGCAGCCGACCGGGACAGGGGTCCTCGCGAGGCTGACGGCCGACGGCGGCGCGACAAAGGTTCCTGCGGAGAAGATCCTGATCGCTACCGGACGACGCCCGGTCACCGACGGACTGAACCTCACAGCTGTCGACGTGGAAGTGGGCCCGCGGGGCGAGATCCCCGTTGACGAGCACCTGCGCACCGCCCATCCGCGGATCTGGGCAGCGGGAGACGTCACCGGCCAGCGGCAGTTCGTCTACGTGGCCGGCGCCCAGGGCCTCGCGGCCGCGTCCAACATCTTCGGTGACAGCCCCCAGGCGCTGGACTACACCGCTGTACCCCGCGTGACCTTCACCTCGCCCGCCGTCGCATCGGTCGGCCTGACGCCGCACGAAGCGGAGGCCGCAGGCCAGCCGTACGAGACGCGCGAGTTGCCACTGGCCTTCGTGCCCCGCGCAATGGTCAATCAGCGCACCAGTGGCCTGCTGAAGTTGGTGTCCGAGCCCGAAGCGGGGCGGATCCTGGGCGTGCACATGGTCGGCGCCGAAGCGGGGGAGGTCATCACCGCGGCTACGTACCTGCTCTCGACGGGCTTCACCGTCGAGGGACTGGCCGGCACGTGGGCCCCGTTCCTCACGATGGCCGAGTCGCTGCGGATCACTGCGCAGGCGCAGACGGTTGCGCGAGAGTGACTGCGCAAGCACGACAACCGCCCGTGCGCGTGGAGCTATTGTCAAGACCTGTGGATCGAGATCTTCAGGCGGTTTCGAAGGCGGTCACGGCCTCACGAGCGTGGCGTTCGTCCCCGGCGTTGTAGATCTCGGCCAGGGCCTTCTTCGCGCCGGTGGAGCGGATTTCGGCTTCGTGACCACCGTCGACGACAGGCCCTTCGCCGAGCCGAGGAACTCACCCCAGCGTGCACGACATCCCCCGACGACGATCCATGCAGATACAGCAGCAGCACCTCGCTGATCTTGGGGGACTTGCGGGCCACGGCGGCAGGATCGCCGAGGCGAACCGCTGACGCTGCCCGCAGCGGGGTCGATGCGCTTGTCGTTGACCCGCAGGGCCGTGACCTCAACTGCGCCGGAGCTGGTCATGACCTCCCGCGGCTGGTGCGAGCCGTTGCGCACCACCAGGTGATGCCCGTGCTCATCACGCTCGCCCGAGTGCTCTGCTGTGGAGAGGCATCGACCTCGGCCTGCAGCGCCTCGGCCAGCCTCCGCCGAGCACCCTCCCGGGCGATCTCATCGAGCAACGACGAACCACCCGCCGGACGGTCATCACCTTCTGCCGGATCAGGGACTACGCCGAGCATGGGTGGCACCTTCCCGACCGACGCGGCAACGTCGGCCTTGCTTGGAACCTTCATCCGATCATCGGGAAGGTACGCCCCTTCCCAGCCGATCCACAGGTTTCGAGCATTGCCCAGGTTGAACCCGGTTGAGTACGAGACAATCACGACCCCCGCTGCCGGTCTGACGACGAAAGAAGCTGTCACCAAACCCTGCATCAACCCCGGCCTCCGAAACATGGGTGGCCCGGGGTTGCCGCTCTGAGCCACTGGAAACGTGATGCCTACTATGCGCGTTGACCAGCAGGGCTGGTGATCACACGTAGTGGTGGTGATCACACGTAGTGGTTTCGAATTCTGACCTATCTCCGCGCGGGGGTCACAACCCGAAGAAGTGGGCAACGACCTTCGCTGCGGCCTTGAGCTTGTCCCAGACCCAGCCGGCCGCTTCCTTGATCCTGTCCCAGATCCACTCGATCTTCTGGATCAGCCACGTGATTGCCGTCTTCAGGAAGTTCGTCACTTCATTGACGACAGCGACGTAGGCCTGGGCGATCTGCTGCAGGACCCGCCTCTCGTGCGGGTGCTTCAGGCCGCGTTCCTTGAGGGGTCCCAGAACGCGTGGTTGGACGCCACCAGCGCCTTGTCTGTCGCTTCTTCCTTCTCGTTGCAGTCCTTGAGCCACTGGGCGGAGGCCTCGTCGAGGTTTTTGCAGCTCTTGATCTTGTCCGCGTCGTTCTGGACTTGACTGTCCATGTGCACCACGGTCCCGTGGATCTTGGCGCCGGCATCCTTGGCGAGCTTCGCGCCCGGGTGCTCGGGATGCGGCAGCGGTTTCGCGGTCGCTGCATGCAGCTTCGTCAACGCGTAGTCCAGATCGTCGTCGACGTTGGACAGCGAACCGAACGGTTCCGGAGCTTCGTCGGGACGGGCCGTGTTGAGCGCGGCAAAGCTCTCCTTGTCGTTCAGCAGGGCATGCAGCACGTTGAAGTCCGCTTCGTAGGACTCGACGAAGGCGTTCCAGACTTCATCGGAGATGGTCGATTCCGCAGTGGTGGTGATGTCCACCTTCCTACTAGGTGGTGGAGCGCTCCCGCTGCAGCGGACAGTCGAGCGTAGTGATCGAGCGGTGCGTCCCGGGTTCGGCGGAGTCGGTGTCACGCCTCCGGTTTCCCGGAGCCGGAGGCCTTCGCCGCTTCGGCGCCCTCGCTCTCCCAGTAGTCCGCTCCGCGGATGCCGAGCCGGTGCGGGTCGAACACGGGGTCGAGACCGGTCCGCCGCTGGTGGTCATAGTCCTTGATCACCTTGCGGACCACCGGGGTCAGCAGGAGGACGCTGATCATGTTCATCCAGCCGATGAGGCCGTAGCCGATGTCCCCGGCATCCCAGATGGCGTCGGCGTTGATCACGGTGCCGATGAAGGAGATCGCCAGCGCGCCGGCCTTCAGCACGGACTCGAGCAGCTGGTTGCGCCGCTCGCCGAGCAGGAACACCAGGTTGGTGGAGGCGACGTAGAAGAAGAACACCTGCGACGTGAAGGCGAACAGCAGCACCGCCACGGCGACGAAGAACGACCCCCACCCCGGTAGGCTGGTGTCGATCGCGGCCTGCACGAAGTTCGGACCGGCGACCGCGCCCGGGACGTTGTTCACGATGAAGCCGTCAGCGGCGTCCTTCACGTGGTACGCGCCGGTGATGACGATCGTCAGGCCGGTCGCCATGCAGATCATCAGGATGTCGATGTAGATGCTGCACGCCTGGATGAGCCCCTGCTTGCCCGGGTGCGTGACGCGCGCGGCGGCAGCGGCGAAGGTCCCCTCGCCCAGGCCGGGCACAGCGGCGAACATCGCCCGGCGCACGCCCCAGGCCACCGCGTAACCGACCATGCCGCCGAACAGTTGGTTGGTGCCCATCGCGCTGGACACGATGAGCATGAACGCCTGCGGCACCTTCTCCAGGTTCAGGGCGATGATCACGGCCGCGGTGAGGATGTAGCCCAGGGACATGAAGGGGACGATCGCCTGGGCCACGTGCACGATCCGGCGGGTGCCGCCCACGATGACGAGCGCGAGCGTCCCGGTGACGAGGAGTCCCGTCATCCACCCGTCGACGCCGAAGGCCTCCTGGGCGCTGGAGGCGATGTTGTTCGACTGGATGCCGGGGAAGACGAACCCGTAGCCGATCAGCGTCGTCACCGCCATGACCACGGCCAGCCGGGGTGCGCGCAGGCCGTGCTTGATGTAGTACGGCATGCCGCCGCGGATCTCGCCCCGGATCCGGCGTTTGTAGACCTGGGCCAGCACGGCCTCGCCGTAGGCGCAGGTGGATCCCAGCAGGGCGGTGATCGCCATCCACATGATGGCACCGGGGCCGCCGGAGGCCACGGCCGTGGCAACGCCCGCGATGCTGCCGACGCCGACCCGGCTCGACATGGTCAACGCCAGGGTCTGGAACGAGGACAGCCCTCCGTCGCCGGACTCGCTCGACCGGAGCTGCTTGATCATCTCCGGAAGGCGGCGGAACTGGACCCCTTTGGTGAGCAGTGTGAAGAACACGCCCATCCCCAGGGCGAAGTATGCCATCGGGTTCCAGATCCACCCGCTGATGGTGGACAGCATTTCCATATCGAGATCTCCAGCGGTGCGGTGCGGGCGGCGGTGCAGCGGCAGCTCGACGACGCGCGTCGGTGCTCGTGCCGCGGAGGTCGACGGCAGCTCGGTGCCGGGCCGGCTGGTCGGTGGTCATCGATCCGTCGAGCGGCTCGCGATGTACGAGCCCGCGACGAGGGCGGCGTTCGCCGCTACCGGTCTGGGCTCAGCGCGTGTGGTTGTGCATGATGTGTTTGGTGCGGGAGTAGTCGTCGAGGGCGTAGATGGATAGGTCGCGGCCGTAGCCGGAGCTTTTGAAGCCGCCCCAGGGCAGTTCGCTGGCCAGGGCCAGGTGGGAGTTGACCCAGACGGTGCCGGCGTCGATGCGGGCGGCGAGGTCGTGGCTGCGGCGGGCGTCGTTGGTCCAGACGGAGGCGGCCAGCCCGTAGGGCACGTCGTTGGCGCGGCGGAGGGCTTCGTCTTCGGTGTGGAAGGTTTCGATGGTGACGACGGGGCCGAAGACTTCCTCGCGGGTGATCTCGGCGCCGTCGGGGACGTCGACCAGCACCGTCGGAGCGATGAAGTAGCCCGGCCCGTCGAGCGGGCCGCCGCCGATGACCGGGCGGGCGCCGTCCTGGTGGGCGCGGTCGAGGTAGCCGAGCACGCGCTGGTAGTGCTCCTGCGAGACCACGGGGCCGAGTTCGACCCCGGTACCGGCGTGGGGTTCGCCGACGGTCAGGGTGCTGACCTCGCGGACGAGGTGGTCGGTGAACGACTCGGCCACGGATTCGTGCACGAGCACGCGGCAGCCGGCGCCGCATTCCTGCCCGGAGTTCCAGTATCCGGCCGCGCGCATGGTCGAGGCCGCGGCGGCGAGGTCGGCGTCGGCGCAGACCACCACGGGGGCCTTGCCGCCGAGTTCGAGGTGCACGCGCTTGAGCCCGTCGGCGGCGTTGCGGGCCACCGCCCGACCGCTGCCCATCGAGCCGGTCAGCGCGATCATGTCCACCTGTGGGTGTTCGGACAGCCGGTTGCCGACCACGTCGCCGTAGCCGGTGACGACGTTGAGCACCCCGGCCGGGAGCAGGTCGGCGACGAGTTCGGCGAACTTCAGCGTCGTCAGCGGGGTGTGCTCGGAGGGTTTGACCACGCAGGTGTTGCCGGCGGCGAGGATCGGGGCGATCTTCCAGGCGGCCATCATCAGCGGGTAGTTCCACGGGGTGACCACGCCGACGACGCCGAGCGGTTCGCGCTGGATCACCGACATATGGTCGTCGACGTAGTCCCCACCGGCCATGGACGTGGTCGCGCGCGCCGCGCCGGCCATGAAGCGGAAGGAGTCGAGGGTGCCGGCGAGGTCATCGCGGGCGACCTGCAGCGGTTTGCCGGTGTTGGCGGCCTCGAGGTGCACGAGCAGGTCGGTGTGCTCGCCCACCCGGTCGGCGATCGCGTGCAGCAGGTCCGAACGGTCCTTGGCCACCCGCGCGGCCCACGCCGGCTGGGCCGCCACCGCCGCGGCCACCGCCCGATCCACATCGGAGGCCGTGCCCGCAGGCACACCGCACAACACCTCCTCCGAACACGGATCAACCACCTCGATCACGCGGTCCGACGAGGCCTCCACGAACTCCCCGCCCACGAAAAGCCGGGACGGGGGAAGATCCGCGCTCGCCGACCACGATTGCGCATCGGTGGCTCGGCGGACAGCGGCGGTCGTGGATTCAGCTGAGGTGCTCATGGGAATGCTTCCTCCATCGTTGCGTCATTTCAGGAGCAGGCCCGTGCGGTTCGGGTGGAAGCGTTGATTCGGCGGGATGCACCGGCGCAGGACCACCGGTGCTGCGCGGTTGCGGCTGCGCTGCACCGGTGCTGCGCCCGCAGTTCGCTTTCCGGGTACGGGCCGGATCGGTGCGCGGATCCGCCCGGGCGTTCGCGCCGCGGTTTTTCCGCGGTGCGGGTGGTCGTGCGGACGGTCAGTCCAACTTCGCGATCAGCGACGAGATGGTCTCGGCCGGCGCGGGATCGGTTTCGAGCAACGGGCTGCGGGGTTTTCCGGCGGGGAATCCGGTTGCGTTCAACGCGGTCTTGACGGCGGGGATGAACGGGGCGGACATCATCGCGTCCATCAACGGGTAGATCCGGGACCACTCGGCGCGGGCGCGGTCGAATTCCCCGGCGCGAACCGCCCGGTGGATGGAGACCAGCTCGGCCGGG
This sequence comes from Salinifilum ghardaiensis, assembly GCF_054491345.1. Lineage (NCBI taxonomy): Bacteria > Bacillati > Actinomycetota > Actinomycetes > Pseudonocardiales > Pseudonocardiaceae > Salinifilum > Salinifilum ghardaiensis. The sequence continues at coordinate 3,315,067 of NZ_CM137101.1, forward strand.
ATCGCGTTCGCCGTACCGGCCATGACGCCGGCCGCGCCCTCGGTGAGCGCGGAGAGCAGGAAGCTGTCCCAGCCGACGAAGGTCGAGATGACGTCGCCGTGGTGGTGGATGAGCTGCCCCACCTGCGTCATGTCGGCGCTGGTGTCCTTGATGTAGCGGATGTTGTCGACCTCGCGGGCGAGCTGCCCGACCACCTCGGGCGTGAGGTTGACACCGGTCGCACCGGGGAGGTTGTAGAGCATGACCGGCAGGTCGACGCTCTCGGCCACCGTGCGCAGGTAGCGGCGGGTTTCGTCGAGCGTGAGCGGTTCGTAGTACGGCGTGACCAGCATCAGGACCGAGGTGCCGACGTCCTGCGCGTGCCGCGACAGCTCGATCGCCTCCGCCGTGCTCACTGCGCCCGTCTGCGCGACGACCGGCACGCGCCCGGCCGCCTGCTCGACCACCGTCTCCACGACCAGGCGCCGTTCCGCGCCGCTCATCGCGGCGAACTCCCCGGTGGAACCGCAGGCGACGACACCGTCGACGCCGCCGTCGATGGTGCGGTCGACCAGGCGCCGCACGTTGCCCACGTCGATCTGCTCATCGTTCGTGAACGGTGTGGCCAGCGCGGTGAGAACACCGCTCAATTCCGGATTCATCAGGATCTCCCCTCGGGATGCGGTGCGGTCCGAACCGATCGACCGGTGTCGGACGGTGGTGTCTGGGTTTCGAATTCGGGCGGAGGACTGCTCGACGGGCACTACTCGGCGGGCACGGGCGGGGGCTCGGTGCGGCCGCCCTGCCGTTCGGTGGCCAGCAGGCTCTGGATCTCCCGGGCCGCGGAAAGCCCTGTCTGGACCGCTGTTTCCGAGTAGAACGTCCCGAGGTAGTCGCCGGCGAGGAACACGCGGCTGCTGCGCCGGGACAACGCCGGTTGCAGCTTTCCGCGGCCGGGGAAGCAGTAGGGCGCGCCGGTGGGCCAGCGCTGCACTTGTGCCTCGACGACCTTGCCGGCGGAGCCGGGGAGCACCTCGTCGAGGTCGTCGAGGTAGGTCTTGAGGATCTCGTCGTCGTCGCGTTCGAGGAGCTCGCGCGCCAGACTGCCCGGTGAGAAGGTCATGATGCTGCTGCCGGGCCGTCGTTCCACCTCTCCCGCCCGCGCGACGTTGGACATGTTCAACGCGATGTTGAACGAGCGCTTCGGCGTGGCGATGCCGTACGCGTCGTCCCAGACCTGGCGTTCGGTCTCGCCGGTGAGGAACGCCGCGCTCACGTACGGCCCGTAGACCACCTTCGACAGCGCCTCGCGCACGTCGGGGTCGAGGTCGACCGCGATCCGGTGCCCGACGGTCGCGGGGGTGGCCAGCACGACGCTCTTCGCCTCGACTTCCTTGTCGACCCCGTCCTGCCGGTAGCGGACGACGACCGAATCCTGCTTGTGCACGATCTCGTCGACGGCCGAGTTCAACTCGACGCGGTCGGACAGGGCCGCGGCGATGCCTTCGGTGAGCGTGGCGGGCCCGCCGAGGATGTTCTGCGAAAGGCCACCGCCGATGTTCCACACCAAGCTGAAGTAACCGACCCCGGCTCCGGCGGAGATCTCGGCGATGTCCGCGGAGGAGCGGGTCACGGTCGGTTTGAACAGAGCCTCGGCGTCTTCGGGCAGTTCCCCGATGAAATCGGAGAAACTGCGATCGTTGAGGAATTCGTAGATCCGCTGCTGCCGGGCCGCCGCGTCCTCACCGGTCCGCGGCCGGACCACCCGCGAGTAGCGGGCGACGGCCAGAGCGACTTTGATCCCCGTCTTGAGCACGCCGAGGCGGGCCGACCACGTCATCGGGATCCGGAACGGATAGCTCTCCACCCGGCTGTTCAGCAGCAGTTTGCCGTTCATCGCCAACCCGGCCAGCGACCCCGGCACTTCCACGGCATCGGTACCGGTTTCGCCGAGCAGCCGGGCGGTCGCCGAATCGCCGCCGGCGAAGACGTGCCCGCCCCAGTTGAGCCAGTACGGTCCACGGCGTTCCGAGCGGATGCGTCCGCCGACCCGCCCTTCTGATTCGAGCAGGAGCGAGTTCCAGTTCCGCAGTCGCCACGCGGCCGACAGCCCGGCGATTCCGCCACCTACGACGACGACGTCTTTCATCGAAAACAGCCTTCCTGGAAATCCTGCGAACGCCCCGCCGCACCAGGGCGAGGCACCGATCACCGGACGCGACGGTCTGCGGACCTCGCGCGATGGCGGACGCACTGCTGCTGCGTTGTCGGGCAGGCGGGGCCTGGTTGGTCGGGTGCGAATTCACGGTGTTGTGCGGGCATCGACGGGGTGACCGCCGGATTGCCACGAAGTATGGGAAGAAGGCCGTTCGCCAACAACGCTCGTGCATCCCGTCCCGGCATCAGGCTGGCACTGAGTCACAAGTCGTCGTATTCTTGCTCGGCATGGCAGGACGCCCGCCCGACGCGGTGGTCCTCAGCGAGGACGAACGTGCCGCGCTCCTGAGCTGGACCCGCAGTCGCAAGTGCTCGCAGGCCCTGGCGCTGCGCGCCCGCATCGTGCTGGCCTGCGAGCAGCAGGGCACCAGCAAGGCCGTGTCCGAGCAGCTCGGCGTGTCCCTGGACGCGGTGCGCCGGTGGCGCTCGCGGTACCTCGCCGAAGGCCTGGAGGGCCTCGCCGAGCGGCGCCGCCCCGGCCGTCCGCCGCGTTTCGACGAGACCCTCGTCAACGAGGTGCTGGTCCGCCTCCTCGAACCGGCCCCCTCCGGGCGCCGGTGGTCGACGCGCTCCATGGCCACCGCGGTCGGGGCCAGCCAGGCCACGGTGAGCCGCATCTGGCGCACCTACCGGCTCGGCGCGAAGCAGGCGCGCCCCTCCCCGGGGGGCGGGGCCGACCGCGCCCCGCTGCCGAACCGCATCCGCGATGTGGTCGGACTGTTCCTCGCCCCGCCGACGCGGGTCCTGGCCGTCGCGGCCGACGAGGACGCAGCGCCCTCCCCGGAGGGCGGGACGGCGGAGTCGACCGCCTCGATGCAGCGCCGCACCGGGGAGGCCCGCGAGGTCCTCGCGGTGGCGAACGCGTTCGCGCAGGTCGGCAGCGACGCGGAGGCCGGCGGTTCCCAGCGGTTCACCTCGTTGCGGGCGTTCCTCGAACGCCTGCAACGCAGCGTGCCGGCCAGCATGGCGGTCCACCTGCTCGTCGACGGGTTCACTGCTGCAGATCAGGACGCGCTGGCGGACTGGTTGCAGGAGCACCCGCGACTCCACCAGCACGTCGTGCCCCCGGAGGGCTCCTGGCTCGGCGAGGTCGACGCCCTCCTGGCGCGCAACCCGCTGCCCAGCGATGAGCACGTACTCGGCTTCAGCGCATCGCTGGCGGGGCTGCGGGAGGACCTCCGAGCCTGGTGCAGCACCTCGACCCCACCGGCACGGCCGTTCACGTGGACCAAGAGCCCGCGCTCCCTCTGGAGCGGCGACCAGGACTACCACGGCCTCATTTATGACTCAGATCAGCTGAATGCTGTGCAAACCAGTGACTCCGACCGGGACGGCCGCGAAGCCGCCGAGCCATCCGCGGCCTCGGGCTCGTCACCCCCGCGGATCGCCGACCGCGTGGCCGCGCTCGTCCGCGAGGAACTCGCGGGCGGGAGGTTCAAACCGGGTGAGCGCGTCAAGGAAGCCCCCTTGGCGGCCAGGCTGGGCGTCTCCCGCGGGCCGGTGCGCGAGGCCCTGCGGGTCCTCGCCGAGGAGGGCATGCTCGAACTGCTCCCCAACCGCGGAGCCGCCGCTCCCCACGTGAGCGCCGAGAACATCATCGACCTGTACGCGCTGCGCGCCTCGGTGGGGAGTTTGCTGATGCGCCGCATCGCCATGCGCCCCCGCTCCGAGCTGCGTCCGGTCCGCACCGCCCTGGCGCAGGTCCAGTCCGTCGCCCGGGACGAGGACCACGCCCAGATCGGCGAAGCCGACCTCAAGTTCCAGGACGTGGTGGCGCGGACGACCCGGCTGCCCCAGGCGGGCACGATCTTCGAACGGCTCACGATGCGCCTCCGGATGTTCAACTCCGCGCTGCAGCTGGACTGGGCCGAAGTGGTCGACCTCATCGCGCGCGAGGACGCGGGGATCTACGAGGCGGTGCACAACGCCGACGGCGCCGAAGCCGCCCGGCGCTGGCGGGTGAAGATCGAGCGCAGCGTCCGCTACATGGTCGCCCAGCTGCCGCAAGACCACTTCGACCCCAACCTCTGGGTCACCCTCGCCGGCAAGCCTCCCCTCCGCCGCGACGATCCGCGGGGCGTCCACTGAGCACACCGGTCACCTCGGGGACCAGCCCTCCGGAGCCGCTGCCGCACACCTCGACGCCGCGACGGCGCAACGGGCACCGCACCGGAGGGCGGGTGCTCGCCTCGGGTCAGCGCTGCGCCGCGTCGGGCCGGGGGTCCGACGAGCCCTGGCGGCGGATCCGAGCCCGCTTGGCCACGTTCCGGCCGATCACCCCCGTCGCGCGGCCGTCCTGCTGGTACCGCGCCAACGACCGCGCACTGCCCCGCTGCGTCCAAACCCCTCCCGTTTCGCGTGGAGCTCGGCCGGACCCCGTCGTCATCGACGAGAACACCCGGGAACCGAGGTCGCACCGGGGCCTCAGCACCGGGGCGCGCGCCGGTCGACCGGACCATCATCGACGAGCACGCGCCGCAGCGATCGATGCAGCATGGGGCAGGTGACGGAGGTGAAGTGATGACCGAGCAGCGCGCCGCGCGCCAACGCCGCGCCGACGGCGAGGAATCCCGCCGCGAGGTCCTCGACGCCGCCGCCGCGGTCGCCGGCGAACGCGGCTACGAGGGCACCAGCATCGCCGCGGTCAGCGCCAGGTGCGGACTCCCGGTCAGTTCGATCTACCGGCACTTCAAGGACAAGGACGAGCTGATCGCGGCCGTCATCGAACGCAGCTTCCACACCTGGCTGGCCACCGTCACCCTGCCCGACGAGGTGGCCGACACGTCGAAGGACCGCGTGGTCGAGCTAGCTCGCGACGTCGCCGGGGCGCTGCTCGAAACACCCGACTTCCTGCGGCTCGGCTTGATGCTGGCCCTGGAACGGCACCCCGAGGACCCCAGCGCCCGCACCGTGTTCCTCCAGCTCCGCGGCACCGCGCACCGGCACTTCGCCGACATCGTGCGCGAAGTCGAACCCTCGCTGGACGAGCACGCCGTCCAGCTGCTGACCACCTACGCCGTGGCCGCGGTCGACGGGCTGTTCATCGCCAAGGAGGTCGGCGGGGACTCCGTCGACCTCGTCCGGCTCTTCGAACTCCACGCGCGCGCGATCTTCGACGCCGCCGCGCACCTCGCCGGGTGACCGCGCTCGGGGCCAGCGCGCGGAAGCGCACCCCGCTCGGCGGCGAGCTGCGCCGCGCGATCGACCGCGGCAACTCCGCCGCGCTGCCCCCGCCGGCAACCCTGAGCCCGTGGCGACGAGGGCCGCACCGCGCGGTGCCCGGCCCGCCGCACCGGCCACCGACGCGCCCCACTTCCTCCGCGATCGTTTCCCGGTCCCGACGCACGTCCCGTGCGGAGGGTCTCCCGCGGCGGAGGAAGCGGAACACCGTCACGGCTGGAGCCGCTGGTGGGTCCAGGCAGCGGTGCCGGGGGTGCGGTCGTAGCGCAACCGCCGGTGCAGCCGGTCGGGGCTGCCGTGCCAGAACTCGACGGCCTGCGGAACGCAGCCGGTAACCGGTCCACTCCTCGGGGCGGCTGATCGGACCGCCCGTGCCGGCGAGTCCCTCCGCCCGGGCTTTGAGCGCGGTGGCGTCGTCGAGGGGACGGCTCTGCCGGGAGGCCGCCGTGGTCGCCCGGGCGACGAGCGGTCGCCGGGCGAACAGCTCATCGGACTCCTCGTCGGTGAGGGCCTCCACCGGCCCCTGCGCGGTGAGCTGCTGGAGCGTCTCACGCCAGTGGAAGGTCAGCGAAGCCCAGGGCGTCACGGCCAGGTCCCGTCCCTTGCGGCTGCCCCGGGAGCCGGTGAAGAGCAGTCCCCGTTCGTCGAGCTCCTTCACCAGCAGCACGCGGCTCGACGCCCTGCCCGAGCTGTCAGCGGTGGCCAGCACCGCCGCGTACGGCTCGCGCACCTCGTGGGTGACTGCGGAGTCCAGCCAGTCGCGCATCAGCGGGTGCGGGTCCTGCGGTGGGGTGTCGAACTCGGGCAGCACCAGAGCGGTGTCACCGCCGAGGGTCTGCTCCTGCGCCGTCATGCCTGCCGTCCCTCCCGATCGCGCGTGGATGTTCCAGCCATGTGGTTCAGTTGATCGCCCGGTCGGGACCGGGGTCCGGATCCGGCAGCGAGCCGGCGGTTCCGAGGAGCTGCGCAGGCCCCGATCGCCCGGCCCAGCCCGGCGGAGCAACGCCCGGCCCTGCTCGCACCACCCCGCGCCGGTCGGTGCCGCCGCCCGTGCGCCGCCCGCGTTGATCAACGGTACCGGCATCCCCCGACGCCGGGGACGGATTCGGGAGTTCGAAGGACCCCTCCCCCGGCCACGGCGGCGGAGACGCCGGGCTGCGGGTTCGGTGCAGCGGATCCTCGCCGGCCGGCGCTCCCGACCACTCTCCGTGTCCGGAAGTGGCGGGCCGGCCCGCGGAGGTTCAGGCGCCCGATCACCGCGAGGGCGGAGCGGGAACTGGGCCACCTCAAGCCCCGAGCTGAGGATCCGCCCCCGAGCGCACCTCCCGGCCGCAGCGAAGCGCTGCATTTGCGCAGGTCACAGCATCGCTGCGACTGGCGAGCCGAGGAAGGGAGGGGGGTGTGCACGCCCCAGCCGACCATGGGTTAATCTGTATGCACAACACAGCGGGGCGGGCGGCAAAGCCCCGAGGCGTCGGAGTGGCGGAAAGGCAGACGCGCTAGCTTGAGGTGCTAGTGCCCTATTGACAGGGCGTGGGGGTTCAAGTCCCCCCTCCGACACAGCGAAAATCCTAGGTCAAGCTTTTGACCTAGGATTTCTTCATTGAGCGCTGATCGGCGGTTCTCCCCTCCACTAGCTGAGCTGCGGTTCTCGCTGTGGGGGTTCAAATCGCGAGGCGACTTGCGCACTAACCACACGTTCGTGGCCACAACGCAGAACATGTGCTCTCGACGCCGATCGAAAGCGTCCCGTCGTTTCGGAGCCCCGGCTGGAGACGGCCTCGGCCGGCGCCCACCTCAACGCGGCCGCTCCCGCTCACGCGCCATCCGCTCGAACCGGTCCGCCGCGGCCTCGGCGTCCTCATGCTCCCACACCCTGACCACCGACCAACCAGCTGCCATCAACGCCGCGTCGGTATCCCGATCCCGCCGCACCACGCCCTCCAACTTCCGCCGCCACCACCCTCGATTGCTCTTCGGCACCGAACCGTGCACCGGACACGAGTGCCAGAAGCAGCGAACACCGCGATCCTCGGACCCCGCAACAGCGCATCAGCCCCGCGAGGCGTGCGGCTGCGCGAAGCTCACATCGTCGGCGAACTGGACTTGGGGGTGACGTGCACGCGGAGAGGCCGTTAGCGCTCCGCGATTGCACGAGCGACGAACCGATCATCCTCACCCGAGCCCACCTGCCCCACCTCGACCTGTCGAACAGCACGTTCCCGCGCTCGAAACCGCCGACTACCCAGTGCGAGCACGACCTGCAGCTCCGCAGCATCCGCGGCAATCGTCTGAACCTGGTCAGCGCGTACATCTCAGGACAACTCAACCTGACCGGCGCGCGGTCGAACGCTTCCGACGCACCGGCGTTCAACACCGAGCGGATCACCGTCGGCAACGGCTCTTCCTCACCGCCACCACCGCACCGGAAGTTCGCCCTCCCGCCGATGACACCGCACGACAGGCCAGCCCCCGCGCCACTGCCCTTCGGCCTCTTCGACGAACCCACATTCCTCCTCAACCGGGTCAACGCGGCGCCGATCGACGATGCCGCTCTCGAAGGCGCAGTCGCATGTCGTGCTCTACGGTTCAGTGTTCTCCGCTTCGTCGATCCGCCGCTGCTCGGTCTCGAGCGGCTTGCTCGCGAGGCTCCCGAGCACGAGCGCGAGCACCGACAGCGGGAGCGCGATGAGCACCGAGTTCCAGTCGTTCGGCTTGTCCAGCACGAACTCCCAGATCAGCACTGCGCTCGTCCCGACGACCATGCTCGCCAACGCCCCGACCTTGGTCACCCGCTGCCAGAAGAGCACGGCCAAGACCGCCGGTGTGATGGCAACACCGTAGATCGTGTACGAGTGCATCTGCAGTTCCAACACGCTCGGGAAGAACTTCCCCAGCAAGTAGGCCAGCACTGCAATGCCGACAACGGCCAGTCGGTGGAGCTTCAGCCGCGCCTTCTCCGAGACCTCTCGGGATACGTGCCGGACGTAGAAGTCGTAGACCACATTGCCGGCGACGGAGAGCATGAAGGACGTGCCGGTGGTGATGATGAACGCCAGGGCACCGGCCAGAACCATCCCGCCGATCACCGTCGGGATGAAACCCTCGGAGGCGAGGGACAGAACCGCGGTGTCCCCCGATTCCAGGTCCGGCAGCAGGATCGAGGCGGCCGAGGCCAGGATCCCGACAGGGATCATGACGACGAACGCACCGATGAAGAAGCCTGCCGTCGAGCTCCGCGCCGTGCCCTGGTCGCGGGCCGCGGTTAACCGCTGGTAGAGGTTCTGGTCTGCCAGGATCAGCAGCAGCAGCGGCAGGAAGTACCCGAGCAGTTGCATCGTGGAAAGACCGCCGGTCAGCGATTGCGACGGCGCCGAGAGCTGGTTCCAGTAGTCGACCGGAGAGCCGATCTGGGAGATCACGATGGGAACGCTGACCAGCAAGGACACCACGATCAGAAGCGCCGAAGCCGCGTCGGTCCACGCCACGCTGAGGAGTCCACCACCAACGGCGAGGAAGGTGACGACGCCTGCCACCAGCAGGGTGGCCTGCGCCTGCGACAGTGGCGTGAGCAGGCTGATGATGTGCCCACCACCGATGAACTGGTAGGCCGTGATGCCGACGTAGGCGAGCAGAATGACCAACGCACCCAGCATCCGCACACCGATCCCGTACCGGGCTTCCAGCAGTTCCGGCACTGTGTACTTCGACAGTGCGCGGATCTTCGCGGCGGCGAAGTAGAGAACCACGATGCCGACGGGGGTACCGGCCGAGAACAGCATCGACGCGAGCGGCCCGTAGTTGTAGGCGAAGTTTGCCCCGCCGACGATCGTCCCGGATCCGACCCAGGTGGCCAGCAGCGTCCCGACGAGCACCGGCCGCGGGAGCGCGCGTCCGGCGAAGATGAAGTCGTCGCCGGTGCTGACCCGGCTCGATCGCGAGAAGTAGGCGCCGATCAGGAGCATCACGGCGAGGTAGACGACGAGAACGACCAGGTGAACGGTCTGCACTGCCCCTCCAAGTGCTCGGGTCGAACGGACCCGAGGAATCGATGTCGCTGAGCGTGGATCCGGTTCGAGATCAGTGGCGTCGGTCCGCGACGATCCGACCGCCCTGGACGACGCAGCGGTGACGTTCCTCCGCGTTGACGAGCACTTCCAGGTCCTCCAGAGGGTTACCGTCGACGACGAGCAGGTCCGCACGGGCGCCCGGGGCGACCACGCCGATGTCGCCCTCAAGGCCGAGCAGACGGGCTGCGTTGACGGTCGCCGCGCGGATCACGTCGGCGGCGGGCTGCACCTGACCGCGCACCCGGAACTCATGGAGTTGGTAGACGCCCATCCCGCCGAGCAGATCGGTGCCGTAGGCCAGGTTGACCCCGGCTCGATGTGCCTTCTCCAGCGCAGCGAGCCCGGCATCGAGCACCTCGTACACCTTGCGATGGGAGTTCGCCGGCAGGCCGTACTTCGGTCCGTCAGCGGCGAGTCGGTCGTAGGTGATCAGGGTCGGCACCAGCCACGCATCGTGCTCCAGGAACAGTTCGATGCTGGAGTCCTCCAGCAGGTTGCCGTGCTCGATACACCGCACGCCGTTCCTCAAGCCCCGTTCGATCGCCCGTGCGTGGTAGGCGTGCCCGGTGACGTATCGGTTGGTGTTCGTCGCTTCCTCCACGAAGGCCCGGATCTCCTCCTCGGAGTACTGCACGGCGCTCACCTCGTCGGTGGGAGAGGCCACCCCGCCCGAGAGCATGATCTTGATGTGGCTCGCGCCCTTGCGCAGCTCGTCGCGAGCAGCGCGCCGCACCTCGCTGACGCCGTCGGCGATTCGGCCGCCGACCTTGGACTGGCAGCAGGGGACGGAGTCCTCATCGCGGGTTCGAAAGTCGCCGTGCCCACCGGTCTGGCTGATCGCGCTGCCGCCGTACACGATCCGGGGGCCGGTGATCACCCCCTCCTCCACCGCCTGCGCCAGACCGTGGTCGGCGCCGCCGGTGTCGCGCACGGTGGTGAACCCGCGCTCGAGCATCGCGGCCAGGGCAGAGGTGGCACGCGCGGTCCTGTATGAGGCGTGCCATCCGGCCACCGCGTGCGCATCGGCCGAGGTCAACATGGCGTGCACGTGCGCATCGATCAGCCCGGGCAAGACCGTGGCCCCGGCGAGCGGCAGGACGGGCACGTCGTCCGGTGCCGAAGGGGGCCGTCCGGTGCCGACCTCCGCGATCCGACCGTCGGTCACCTCGATCCATGAGAGGTCGGAAAGCCTCCCCGTATCGGGGTCGAGGACATGCGCATCGGTGAGCAACAACCTGGTCATCTACCACTCCCGCTGTCGAGCACGTGTGGTGGGCACCACACGATCGACGCAACAGTAAGGTGCACAATGATGCATACGCAATACTTGTTGCACGCAGATCGGTTGCGTCATGCTGGGTCTTTCACGCTCGGAACCGCACGGGAGAACCACAGATGTCCGTTGAGACCTGGATCGATGAGTTCGTTCGCCAGAACCCGCTGGGGGCACAGGCGTCGCGGGTGGTCCAGGTGCTCAACTCACAGCCCCGGTTCGCGTCGTACGCCACCGCGCGCGACCTCGCCGACCGGGCAGGCGTGAACATCTCGACGGTCACGCGAACCGCTCAGGGGCTGGGATTCAGCGGTTGGTCGCATCTCCAGCTCGAGCTCCGCAACCGCTACCTCGGGAGCCTCGGTGCGAGCGAAGTGCTCACCGAGCACGCGGATTCCGCGGGTGACCCGGTGCAGTCGGCCTTCCAGCAAGACGCCGACAACATCGCCCTCGCTGCCCGGACGGTCGACGTCGACACCATCCGCACGGTTGCCGACACGATTCGCCGATCGGGACGAACCTTGATCATCGCTTCCGGCAGTTTCCTCGCGCCCGGAATCGTTCTCGCCCACATGGCCAGTTTCATGGGAATCGACATCACCTGCGACGGCACCGGTGGAACGATCCGCGTGAATCAGATCCTCAAGCTCCAGCCAGGAGATTGCCTCCTGGTCGTGAACGTCTGGCGTCTCCCGCGCGAGATCCTGGCCGCCACGCAGCTCGCGAAAGACCGCGGCGTCACGATCTGCGTCATCACCGACCAGCGCTCCACGCCGCTGGCGTCGGCCGGCGACCACGTCGTGATCGTCCCCAGCGAAGGGGCCTCGCTCTTCCCGTCGATGGCAGCGGCACTGACCACCGCCCACGCCATCGCCGCCGAGATCGCCGCCGCGGATACCGAGGGGGTCCGTGCCGCCCTGGCCGAGTGCGAGGAAGCCTGGCACCGCCTCGACCTCATGGAGGACCAACCCATCCGAAGCCGCCCAGAACGACAAGAATGATGAACTGGTCCTGCGGCAGAGCCGCGATCTTCGACGAGTGGGAACCGCCGGACAGATAACCCGATCACCGCTCCCCTGCCCGGCACCAACGCAAGCCTCGTCAGCGCATCGCACGAGGCCATCGCCGCCTGATCCACACCCGCGACTGGCGCCAGCAGGGAAACAACCTGCCGGGTCGTCCCTTCGTCCGACCGATGCAGGTGACGACCACCGTCGCACTCCCGCCCAGGCCGCCGAAAACGGTCTCGCCGCAGCGAGCAAAGGCGTGTGCAGCTTCTTCGAGGTAGTCGACCGCGACCATGGTGTGCACCAGGACCAATACTCGAGACCCGCCGCCCCACAGATGTGGACCGGCCGGGACTCATCCCGAGCTGCTAACACGGTGCGCATCGAGCTCAGCGAGCGCCACGGGGAAACGCGATTCGCGAAGGTCGCAACGCCCCACCCCTCGACCGCCTTCCCTGGCATGAGGGGAAATTCACGCCACCGTGGGACCATAGCCCTGTTCGGCGGCAAGTCCCTGCGCCGCGCGTGCGGTCGCCACGCATTGCTCCGCCGCGCGTTCAAGGGTGGGGCCGGGTCCGTAGTGGACTACCCGGAAGATCAGCCCACCTCATCTCCGGCGACACCGGAAGGCCACTAGCGCCCCTCCGCACGCGGATAGGGATCGGTGTTGGCACCTCTCGCGATCGGCTCACCGACCCAGCAAGGACGCGCCAACTCCGTGCGCAGCAGCGCAGGCGCGTTCACCTTCACCACGATCTTGCTGTCGAAGTCATGCCCCGAATCCAGTGCCAAGTACGTGTGAGCCCGGCGTGCGAAGCAGTACCGCAACACGGCTTCGCACGCTAGACAAACACCACCTGACCAGCACAGACATTATTCAGCACGCCGAGCACCCGGTGCGCCAGTGGAACTCGACGGCGGCGATGCCAAGGGGACGGGTCGCCCGCGTGCTGAAGCAGGCCTCTTGTCCCCGCGTCAGTTTCCCTCGTCAATGTTGACACCGCTCACTTCCCCTACTACCGTGATGTAATTACTGTAAACATCTTCTGCTGAAGGAAGCCCTGTCCACCATGCTCGTGACTGACAGGAACGCTCGGAAGACGAGGGACCATGCAGACCATTCTGGGAGCGAACGGCCAAATCGCGGTCGAGTTGACTCGGGAGCTGAACCGCCAGCACGCGAAGGACCTGAGGCTCGTGAGTCGCAGTCCGCGCAAAGTCAACGTCACGGACAACCTGGTCCCCGCCGACCTACTCGACGCTGAGCAGACTGGACCGTTCCCGCTTTGGCGGACAGCCGAGAGTAGTGATCGACTGTCTGTAAAGAGGTGGATGATGGCGGCGTCACGCCGGAGGTACACCGCCGAGTATCGCAACCATGCGGTAGCGTTGGTCCGTGAATCGGGCAAGCCGATTGCGGAAGTAGCACGCGATCTCGGAATCAACGAGGGAACGTTGGCGAACTGGACCAACAAGGCCCGTCAGAGTGCGGCCGACGACGACAAACCGTTGACGACATCGGAACGCGCCGAATTGGAGCAACTCCGCAACGACTACCACACGGTGCGCATGGAGCGCGATTTTTTACGGCGTGCGGCGGAGTACTTCGCGAGTCACCCGAAGTGAAGTACGCATTCATCGCTGCCGAACGCGAGAAAGATCCGCCGCAGTACACGGTGACGTTCATGTGCGCCATGCTGAATGTGCGTCGTCAAGGCTATTACGAATGGCTCGATAAAGAGCCCACGGCCCAGCAGCGTCGCGATGACACCTTGACGGAAAAGATCTGCTCCATCATGCAACGCCATCGGCATCGACTGGGTATCCGACGCGTGCGTGACCAGCTTGCCAGGCTGGGCGAGACGGTCTCGCACAAGCGGGTGCACAGGCTGATGCAGGCCGCTGGCCTGCAGTGTCGGCACTCACGCCGTCGCCGGGTACGGTCCTCGCAGCAGGAAGAGCAGTCCGCGTTGACCGATCTTGTCCAGCGCGACTTCACCGCCACCGCCCCCGATGAAAAATGGATGGGTGACATCACGTACCTGAATACCGACCAGGGGTGGGCGTATCTGGCTACGGTGCTGGACTGCTACTCTCGCAAAATTGTCGGTTGGCGTCTGGACACCCATCTGCGGGCCGAACTGGTCACCGACGCACTCGGCGACGCGATAGCACGACGCAACCCCGATGACACTATTTTTCACTCGGACCGCGGGTGCCAATACACGAGCCGCTTCTTTCGGGGCTTCTGTCGTTCCAACGGTATCCGCCCGTCCGTAGGAGCCACCGGTGTCTGTTTCGACAACAGCGTCGCCGAGTCCTTTTTCGCGCCCCTGAAAAAGGAACTCATCCACGGGCATCACTGGGCCAGCGTCAGCGACCTGCGCGTCGCGGTGTTCCAGTTCATCGAGGGCTACTACAACCGCCACCGGCCGCATTCCACCAATAACTACCGCACACCCGAGGAACAGGAAGACGAATTTGCCAAGCTCACGCTGACTGCGGCATAATCAAGTGTCCGCTCAAGCGGGAACACTTCAGACGAGGACCGCAGTCGAGGGCAGCGAGATCGTCTACTTCACAGCCGGACTACCCCCGAAAACCAAGCTCTGGGAGGAGCAGTTCCCCGCGATGCTCCGAAACGCCCTGGACGCGAGCCGGGCCGTAGGCGCGAAGTTCGCTTACTTCGACAACACGTACATGTACCCGCAAGACGATCGCGTCCAGACCGAGGAGACCCCCTTCGCTCCGGTCGGACGCAAGGGCAGGGTCCGCGCGACGATGGTCTCGATGGTCCTCGACGAGATGACACGGGGCGACATCCAGGTGCTCATCGGCCGCGCCCCAGAGTTCTACGGTCCCGGGCGCACGCAGAGCTTCACCAACACCCTCATCATCGAGAACATCAAGAACGGCAAGAAACCCCGTGTCCCGGTTCGCGACGACCGACTGCGCACGCTCATCTGGACACCTGACGCGAGCCGCGCACTGGCGGCATTGGGCAACGCGCCGAACGCGTACGGGCAGACCTGGCACCTCCCCGTCGACGACAACCGACCGACCTACCGGGAGTTCGTCGATATGGTGGCAGAGGTCTTCGACCGCGACGACGGGTACAGCGTTATTCCAAGGTGGGCGCTGAGCGCTGCCGGACTCTTCTCCGAACAGGTTCGGGAGATCAAGGAGCTGCTGCCGCGCTACGAGCAAGACAGCCGCTTCGACTCCACGAAGTTCAAGGCGGCCTTCCCGGACTTCAACGTGACCACCTATCGAGCCGGACTCGGGATCATCCGCGCGGAGGCTGACGACGAGCGCGCCGAGCAGGGCTAACGAGCCCTTGCGCATACCGTGATCGATGACCACTCCCGCCTCGCTCACGCCGAGATGTGCGGCGATGAGAAGTCCGAGTCCTCCACCTGCGTTCTGCGGAGGCCGATCCTTGGTTGTGGTCCGCAGGCCCGCACCAACAGCCCAGACGGTACGGGAGCGTGAGTCGGAGCTGACGCGAAAACACCGAGACTGCCTCAAGTTGAGCTGGCTCGCCGAGCGGTCACGTGCCTTTGCAACCTCCAATGCGCCCGCCTCCGCTGAACCGAGGTTTCGAAGGAGCACCGGAGGATCACGCCGTACCGCCGGGCACGTGCTCGGCGGTACGGCGGTTTCGGGAGTGCTGGCAGTCCCCGCGTGCCGTGCGGTTGCCCACGACGCTCTTGTCGATGTCGAGGTGATTCGGTGCTGGGACGTTCCGGTGGAACCCGACGTGGGTCTCTTACTTCGGCTCTGGTGTCGTGGCCGGATCGAGGACGGCGAACGAGATTCCGGCGTTGATGAGTCGTTGGGTGAGGTTTTCGCCCATGGCGGTGGCGGTGGTGACCTGACCGGCGGTGCGCGGGTTGGTGTCGTAGGCCAGGCTCATGGCTGCTTCGGCGAGCATTTTCGCGGTCTCGGTGTAGCCGGGGTCGCCGCCGCGAACCTGGGTGCGCACCGTGCGACCACCGACCTCTCCGATGAAGTCGACGGTGAACCACGAGCGTGCACGTCGCTGCTGCGACGGACCCTCTCCTCGCGGCAGGCGGGAGGCGATGAGTCGACGCAGCGGCGCCACCTGTGCTGCTGCGATCAGCACGGTGGCCCCCACCAAAGCCCCGATTATTGTGGCCGGGTTCTTGACGCCCGCGTAGTGGGTGTAGGTGAAGTCCGGGCCGTAGTCGGCGCGCGCCGCGGCGGATCGCTGGACGATGAACGGGTCGATGGTCGGCAGGGGCAGCAGCCAGAGACCGAGGTTCCGGTCGCGGTGGGGCTTGCCCGACTTCGCCCGTGCGCGGCGGCCTTCGGGTCGCGGCTCGATGTTGTTGCGCTGCTTCATCGCCTGGCGCATCTGCCTGGCCCGCGCGAACTGTTCGAGTGCGGAGTGGAAGGTGCCGCCGGAGATCATGGCGTTGCTGCGGACCACGCCGCGGATGGTCACCGGGACGTCGTCGGGCAGTTGCTTGCGGGTGAACAGGGCGCCCAGGTCGTGGGGGACGGAGTCGAAGCCGCAGGCGTGGACGATGCGGGCACCGGTGCGCGCGGCCGTGGGGTGGTGGGCCAGGTACATCCGGTCGACGAACTCGGGTTCTCCGGTGAGGTCGAGGTAGTCGGTGCCGGCGGCTGCGCACGCGGCCACGAGTGATTCGCCGTGCTCCAGGTAGGGCCCGACCGTCGTCACCACCACGCGGGTTGACGCAGCGACTTCGCGGAGCGTGTCCCCGTCCGTCGCGTCGGCCACGAGGATCTCGGCGTGCGCGCCGGCGGGATGCGCTTCGGCAAGCCGGTCCCGCGCTGCTCGGAGCTTGGCCGCGTTGCGACCGGCCAGCGCCCAACGCGCCCCGGGTGGGAGGTGACGCGCCAGGTAGTCGACGGTGAGACCGCCGGCGAATCCGGTGGCGCCGAAGAGAACGAGATCGAAGGAGCGGTCGGCTGTTTCGTCGGACATGATCTTCTCCTGTGGTCGGGGCGGCGGATCAGGTGAGTCGGGTCTGCAGCCAGGTGCGGTAGCGGCGCAGGGCGGCACGCCGGAGCGGTGCCTCGCGAAGATAGGCGAGGATCGGGTTGATACCCGGCCGGGTGGTGCGGCCTTGCCCGAGTCGGCGGAGCTGGTAGCGCACCCGCGCCAGGCTGGCAGCCGAGGCGACGGCCTTGTTCTTCAACCGGACCGGCGGGAGCTCGACGCTGGCTTCGCCATCGGTGCGCCACGTGTTCGCCAGGTCCGGGTCGACGGCCAGCGCGGTGCCCATCCCGACCAGGTCGATACCGCCGGCGAGGACCTCCTCGGCGACGGACTGCCGGACGACGCCGCCGGTGAGCATCAGCGGCAGCGGACTGCTCTGCGCGAGCTCCTCCGCGAGTGTGAGGAAGTAGGCCTCCCGCGCGCGGGTGCGCTCGTCAGCGGCCTGCCCGGTCATGGCCGGGCTCTCGTAGCTGCCTCCGGACAGCTCGACCAGGTCGACGCCGAGCGGGGCGAGCAGCTCGATGACCTTCTTCGCGTCGTCGGCATCGAAACCGCCCCGCTGGAAGTCGGCCGAGTTGAGCTTGACCGCGACCGCGAACCCTTCGGACACCTCTGCGTTGATCGCGCGGACGCACTCGAGCAGGAACCGGGCGCGATTCTCCAGGCTGCCGCCCCACTCATCGGTGCGCTGATTAGACAGCGGCGAGAGGAACTGCGACAACAAGTAGCCATGCGCCGCATGGACCTCCACCCCGTCGAAACCGGCGGCTTCGGCCCGCCGCGCGGTCGTGGCGAACCGCGCGACCGTCTCCTCGATCTGCACCGACGACATCGCCGCCGGCTGCGCCAGCCGCTTGCTGTTCCTGCCGATGTCCACCCGGATCGCCGACGGACCCCACGCAACACCAGGCATGTTCGCCATGACCTGGCGCCCGGGATGGTTGATCTGCATCCACACCTTCGCACCGCCACTCCGGGCAGCCCCGGCCCAACGCTCGAACGGCTCCAACGGCGAGGACTCATCGAGGACGACACCGCCCGGCCCGGTCAGCGCCTGGGCGTGGACCATCACGTTGCCGGTGATCAGCAGCCCCGCACCGCACTGACTCCACCGCTGGTAGAGCCGGATGAGCTCCTCGCCGGGCAGTTGCCCCGCGACGGCCATGTTCTCCTCCATCGAGGCCTTGGCCAACCGGTTCGGGATGACCGCCCCACCCGGCAGCGTCATGGACGTGAAGAGGGTGGACGACATCATTCCTCCGGATAATGCGGTATGTTTACAGTGTTCACGCGAGCCTAGAGAGGAAAGTAAGCAGTGTCAACATCGGAGAAGGGCAGCTACCACCACGGTGACCTGCGCGCGGCGCTGCTGACCACGGCCATGCGCATGCTCGAGAACGGCGAGACCTTCTCGCTGCGCGCCATCGCCCGCAACGCCGGCGTCTCCCCCACCGCCCCCTACCGCCACTTTCCGGACCGCGACGCCCTGGAGGCCGCCCTGGCGGTCCAGGGCTTCAGTGACTTGAAGCACGACCTGACCGACGGTCGCGACCTGCCCACCTCGCTCAGCGATCTCGCGGAATTCGGCGTCACCTACGTCGACTTCGCCATGCGTCGGCCGGCGCTGTTCCGGCTGATGTTCGGAAATCCGTGCGACGATTCCGACGACGAGCGAGTGCAGGCCGCCGACGCGCTGCACGAACTCCTCGGGCAGGCCCTCGCCAACGTCGCGCCCGAGTCGGACACCACCGCGCTTGCCTGCGCCGGCTGGAGCCTGGCCCACGGCCTCGCCTTCCTGCACCTCGACGGCAAACTCTCGGCTGACTCCCCCGAGGAAATCGCTGATCGAGTGCGCTCGGCATTCCTGGCCATCACCACGGTCCAGGGCAAACCCAAGAAACCACGCCGCACCTGAGCTGAGCCATGCACGGCCCACCGGCACAATTGTTGGTGCCACTGACATAGACGTACCGCAGTGCCTCACACGTTCTGGGCCAGGCCCCCTCTCATCCGCACCCCACTTCGGCAGCGACACCGTGACACCGCGCCGATATGACCTTCCATTCCGAACGTCAGCAGCGATACCGTTGACAAGTCAGCGAGAGGCGCCGAGACCTTCAGGGGGTGGATGAGACCGGGAGTGACCTGCGGCGTCTGGCGTTCATGTCGGTATCTGCAGAGAAACCGTCCCCTTGAGGTCGAGCCACACCGAATCCGGTGTGCGCACCAGCCGGAGCACGACCGCGCCGCAGCCGGGACAGCGGGCAACCAGGCCAGGGGATCGGGAGTAGACACGCAAGGCGGCCACCGGATTGCTGAGGCCACAATGGACGCATCGGCCGAGGGTCGCGGGGAGATCGACTGCGAAGATCTCCCGGAGCAGGCCGGCCATGGCGTTGCCGTCCTCGTACTGATCGGTCATGTCAGCCTCCACTCGGACCGAAGCGTTCGGTGCGGATCCGGTGCGGATCGTGTCCGAGCGCGAGCAGGATGTCGGCGACCGTCTCCACGAAACCGGTGGGGCCGCACACGAAACAGGTCGGTTCGAATGGACACACCGCGCCATCTGGTGTCCAGCTTCGACCACTTGGTGACGCAGTGAATATCCACAGTCAGTGTCTCGCTGGAAGGCCCACAAATTCCGGCCACGACCACCGATGCGCCGCTCCCGTCTCGCTGGTGATCGATAGTTGCCACTCATCTAGGGAAACGCGCGGTGTTGGGCCGGCCGAGAGCACTGGGAAGTCGTCGGTGCGGTACTGGCCAGGCGGCACCCGCGCATCGCCGCCGGAAGGGCGCCCGTGGAACCCAGGGGTGACGATGCCCATTTCTCTCGGCCGCCGACGCTCTGTGCCATGACTCCCCAACACTGTGCTGGTCCATCGGATTGTGGCACCGAGAAGCCGTGATCACTACATGAGCGAATCGGTCTGACTCAACCCGGCACACGGGATTCGACGAGTTGCGGCATCCAGCCGCCTCGCAAGCGAGCGCACCTTGGCTTACCGTTACGGCCAAGCCGAGCGGGGCACCGCATTCGACAGGTGCGCGACCACCCGTTCGATGCGATCGCACCCCTCTCTGGCACAACCACCCCCCGCAAGACCACGTCGCGACGTCGCCACATTGCACGCGAGAGCAGGTGCGGCGACACTAGTGTTGACAGTGCTTACATTCTCGCCTAGCCTGCGTAAGCACCGTTAACATCGCCAGCGAGGGAGTTGCTCCCAATGTCCACGACACACCAGGCCATGGTCGAAGTCGACCTAGCCGGCCGCACGGTTAGGGTTCCCCAGGACGGCCTGTTCGACCGGTACCGGATGAACACCGATCTGGACGAGGTCGCTCGCGATCCCCGTGTCAGTGGCGTGGACTTCTTCCGGGAACTGCCCAAGACGAAGGTCGAGTCGCCGATCGGCCCGACCTTCACGCCGAACTTCTACTACCGCATGTCCTCGACCCGGATCACGATGCTCGCCCGCTCCCGCGCGATCCGCTCCCGCCTACCCCGGGAGTTGGCGCCGCTGGAAGTCGCGCCCGGACTCGGCCTGATGTCGGTGATCTTCTTCCGCTACGACGTGTGCGACATCGACTTCTACACCGAAGCCGCCGTCGGGGTCGCCGTGCGGCCGGCACGTCACGGCAAGCTCGGGTTAGTGGATCTGGTCGCGGCGTTGAAGAACGACCAGCTCGATTCCTACGTGCTGTCCTTGCCGGTCAACACCGACATCGCCCAGGTGCGCGGCCACGACGGGTATGGCTTTCCCAAGTGGGTCACCGAGCTCGACGTCGACATCGACAACCGCCGCACCACCGCGCGCGTGGCCAACGATGCCGGCGAGACCGATGTGGCGTTCTCCGCGCCCACCCCGTCCCAGACCAGGTATTCCAGCGGCGAGCGTGTTTCGAGCCTGACCTCGTACACATCGATCAACGGGGCGTGGCACTCGACGTTGAGCCAGGCCAACGCGCTGTCGGCCGGCAGCACCGCCTTTCCCCGCGACATCGACTTGCAGCTCGGCCGGGGCCGCATGACAGACGACCTGCGTTCGCTCAAACCCATCCGGACGCTCCGCCTCGACGTAATCACCGAGGGCCAGCTCGCGCTGCACATGCCCGTGCCGTACTCGGTGCCTACCAAGTCCTAACCGCCCTGACCGCATCCGCGCACACCCGCTGAGGAGTCGTCCGATGACCAGAGTTCTGCAGGTTCTCTCCGCCGCCCGCGTGTGGACTCTCAAGGACGGCACCGAGCACCCGACCGGGTTCTGGGCGGAGGAGTTCGTCGTGCCGCACAGGCTGTTCACCGAGGCAGGTTGGGAGGTCACCGTGGCCACGCCCAGCGGCAAGCAGCCAGTCGTCGATGAACTCAGCCTCGGCGTCAGAGGCGGCGTCCTGCCACCTAGAGCGAAAAGGCTGCGTGCCGAACTCGATCAGCTCGCTGCCGTGCTGCAGAGCCCGACCGACCTGTCCGATATGGACTCCGACGATTTCGACGTCGTGTTCTACTCCGGCGGGCACGGTCCGATGGAGGACCTCGCCGTCGACGAGGTCTCCGGTGCACTGCTGACCAAGCGGCTGCGCTCGGGCCGTCCGCTCGCGCTGCTCTGCCACGCCCCGGCCGCCTCCCTGGCCGCCGAGAACCCCGATGGCAGCTGGCCGTTCGCTGGCTACACCATGACCGGACTGTCCAACGCCGAAGAGCGGATCAACCCGTTCGCGTGGAAAGCCAAGTGGCTGCTCGAAGACCGCCTCAAGCAGGCGGGTGCGCACTACACCGCTGGGCTTCCCCTGAAGTCCAAGGTCGTGGTCGACCGCAACGTCTACACCGGACAGAACCCCGGCTCCTCAGCCGCCCTCGCACACCGCATCATCGCCGACGTCTCAGGAAAGGAGTAGCCCAGCACCAAACGGTCCGTGTGCGCAGGACCCGCGCCCACCCGAAGAGGCACGTGCGTCGCCGTGGACCGGACCTGTCTGGTCGGACACCGAACGCCATCACAGAGTTGGAGAGAGCAATGCCCGAGATCCCGCCTCCCATCACTCCAGTCCTTGAACCAGAAGCCACGGAACTGGCCAAGGCGACCGATCCGCACCCTCGCATCTACGAGCTGCCCCCGGATCAGGGCCGGCAGATCCTGCTCGACCTTCAAAGCGGCGAAGGGGTGCCCCGCCCGGAGGTCGACGAGACCTGGGTCGAGGTCGACGCCGGGGACTGGGGCACCGTTCCCACCCGCATCATCCGCCCCAAGGGCGCGTCGGGCCCGCTGCCCGTGGTGTTCTACATCCACGGCGCCGGCTGGGTCTTCGGCGACGACAAGACCCATGACCGGCTCTTCCGCGAGCTCGCGGTCGGCGCCGGTGCCGCGGGTGTTTTCCCGGTCTACGACCGGGCGCCGGAAAAGGGCTATCCCACCCAGGTCGAGCAGAACTACGCAGTGGGCCAGTGGGTGCTGCAGCACGGTGCCGAGCACGGCCTGGACACCTCACGCATCGCGGTTACCGGTGAGTCCGTCGGTGGCTGCATGTCGGCGGTGTTCGCGCTGATGAACAAGGAGCGCGGTGGTATCGACCTCAAGGCCCAAGTTTTGCTGTACCCGGTCACCAACGCCGACTTCGACACCCCCTCCTACATCCAGTTCGCCGAGGGCTACTACCTCACGCGCGACGGCATGAAGTGGTTCTGGGACCAGTACACCACCGACCCCGCCCAGCGCGCGGAGAAGCACGCTTCACCACTGCAGGCGTCCTTGGACGATCTCAAGGGTCTGCCCACCACGCTCGTCATCACCGATGAGGCCGATGTTCTGCGTGACGAGGGAGAGCAGTACGCCAACAGGATGCGCGAGGCCGGTGTGGACGTCACCTCGGTCCGGGTCGCCGGGATGGTCCACGACTTCCTGCTCCTGGACAGCCTGCGCGACACCCGCGCCGCCAACGTCGCCCGCCACCTGGCGATCGACGCCCTGAAGACAGCGCTGCAGTAAGGACCCGGTAACCGGTCCGGCGGTGCCCGCACCGAACTGGCGGGCACCGCCGAACCGCACCATCCCAGCCCTGGCCCGACCAGTGCACCATTCCCCATTGCCCCCGCGCACGGAGCCTGACCATGAATGCCGCACCGACTAGCACCCCCGGCATCGCCTCCACCTCGACAGGGTCGCTGCCTCCGTCGATTACACCGCCGACGCTGCAGCGCCTGGCCGCGCGGGTCACGGCCGCGGGAGACGCCAAGACGGTCACCACCCGGGCCCCCTATACCGGGGACCCGCTGGCCGACCTGCCCGTCTCCACACCGCAGGACGTCGAGACCGCGTCCGCGCGGGCCCGCCGCGCGCAGGCGGTATGGGCCGCCACGCCCATCAGCGAGCGCAAGAAGATCCTGCTGCGTTTCCACGACCTCGTCCTCGAACGGCAGGACGAAGCCCTGGACCTGATGCAGGCCGAGAGCGGCAAGACGCGCCGCGACGCGTTCCTCGAGGTCATCGACATCGCGATCACGGCGCGCTACTACGCGCGCAGCGCCGAACGGTACCTGTCGCCCAAGCGCCGCCGCGGTGCCATCCCGCTGTTGACCCACACCACGGAACTGCGCCACCCCAAGGGCGTGGTTTCCGTCATTTCCCCGTGGAACTACCCGTTGAGCATGGCCGCCGGAGATACCATCCCCGCACTCATGGCAGGAAACGCCGTGGTGCAGAAACCCGACACCCAAACCGCGCTCACCGCACTGTGGGCGCTCGACCTGATGCACGAAGCCGGGCTGCCCGTCGACGTGTGGCAGATGGTCGTCGGCCGGGGCAGCTCCATCGGCGGGGCGCTCATGGCAGGTACCGACTACGTGATGTTCACCGGGTCCACCGCCAGCGGACGACAGATCGCACGCGACGCGGGCGAACGACTGATCGGCTCCTCGCTGGAACTCGGCGGCAAGAACGCCATGGTCGTGCTCGACGACGCCGACATCGCCCGCGCCGCCGACGGCGCTATCATCGCCTGCTTCCCCTCGGCCGGCCAGCTCTGCGTCTCCGTCGAACGCCTGTACGTGCCCGAAACCATGCACGACGACTTCGTCGCCGCATTCGTCGCCCGCACCAACGCACTCCGACTCGGTGCCGCCTACGACTACAGCATCGACGTCGGATCCCTCACCAACCCCTCCCAGCTCGACACGGTCACCGCGCACGTCGACGACGCGAGAGCCAAGGGCGCCACCGTGCGAGCCGGCGGAAAAGCGCGGCCGGACCTGGGGCCGCTGTTCTACGAGCCGACGATCCTCACCGGTGTCACTCCCGACATGACGCTCTACGACCACGAGACCTTCGGGCCCGTAGTGTCGATCTACCCCTACCGCGACACCGACGACGCCGCCGCGCAGGCCAACGCCACCCCCTACGGGCTCAACGCCAGCGTCTGGACCCAAAACGGCGCCCGCGGACGTGCGGTCGCAGCGCGCCTGCATGCCGGAACCGTCAACATCAACGAAGCCTTCGCCGCCGCGTGGGGAAGCATCGACGCCCCGATGGGCGGCATGGGCGACTCCGGCCTCGGCCGCCGCCACGGCGCCGACGGCCTCCTCAAATACACCGAACCCCAAACCATCGCCCACCAACGCCTCCAAGGCTTCACCCCGCCTTCCGGCGTCGCCCACGAAACCTGGTCCACCGTCCTGACCAGCGCGATGAAGATCTTGAAGGGCATCGGTTCTCGCTGAGACAACGGCTGATGTGCCTCAGGTAGCTGTTCGGGTTGTTGAGGTAGCGCCGCCCCCAGTGGTCAACGAGCTCGAGCTCGTCCCACTTCCCGCGGCGAGTCCCATGGGAGCCGCGGCCAGGATCGGCGAGTGCGTCGCGCACACCACCTGCGCTCTGCGCTCGCCGAGCTCGTGCATCAGGCCGACCAGTTGCAGGCAAGACGCGAACGACAGAGCGGCTTCCGGCTCGTCGAGGACGTAGAACCCGCGGTCTTGGAACATCGAGGCGAACACCGTCAGGAAGCCCTCGCGTGCGACATCGTCGCGGTGCTTCTTCCCAGTACCCGTGCATACCGCTGACCGTGTTCATCAGGCCGAACGCGGTCTCGGCACGCAGGAAGAACCGGCGCCGACGACGCCTCGCGACTCAACCCCACCAGGCCGCACGAGACGGCGCGTCCGACCAATAGCCGATCGTCCGGGACAGGCCAGCGCGTCCCAGACGATCGGCAGCCCTCAACCAGCTCCAGTGACCAGATCGGGACAGGACGGGACAACCAAAAACATCCGTCCCACCGGCCACGAAACCCACATAGCTGCTGGCCACTAGCCTTCAACCCGCGACCCGCCGCACTGTCCCAACACGCGCGCCAGGACAGCTCGGGACACCCGCCGCAAACGAGATCAGCTCGCCTCAGGCAGCTCGAGCCGTGTGGTCAGCGCGCAACTCCCCCTCCGACACGAACAGTGAGTCCACGGGGACTGTCAGCTGGTTCAGACACCCCCGCAGTGGACGCAGGATTCCGTCTCCTGCGGGTGCAGCGCGGAGTCGCCGCCGCTTCTTCCTTGATCGCGCCTTCGCAGCTGGGTGTACCGCAGTGGAGAGCAGCCGCCCACCCCTCGGCAACCGTGGCGGCGAAAGCGTCCGACGAGCCGGCGGGCGCGATGTGGGACTCCTGGAACTCGGTGGCGAGTTTGAGCAGGAACTCGTGGTAGTTGTCCAGCAGTCCGGGTAGCGTCTGCGGAACGGACTCCAGCGGGAGCTGCTCCTTGGCGCCGTCCAGATGGCGGGCCGGCATCGCCACACCGGTGTCCAGGTCACGGGACCGAGCTCGAGCCGCATGGGCACCCCTGCAGCTCCCACTGGTTGAACCTGCACCTCGGCAAGAGCCGGGGCGGCCGTCGACGTGCACGCGCACCCCGGACTCCCGCAACCACCTGCTGAGGTCTTGCGCCGCCGACAGGCACCGTTCGAGCTGTTCCCCTCGATCGGGACGACAACGATCTGGTACGGGGACGAGCGCGGCGGCAGGACCAAACCCCGGCCATCACCGGGCGCCATGATGACCCCACCGAACATGCGGGTGCTCATACCCACGAGGTGGTGTGCTCGTGGGCGGCGCGACCACGGCGTACGAATGGCGGCACGGGGTCGCCGAAGTGGTCAACGCGGTCGTGCGCAGCGGACTGCGCGTCGAGGCGCTGCGCGAGACCGGGACCCTGCCGTGGCCGCGGTGGAGCGCCATGCGGCGCGCCGAGGACGGCTGGTGGCGACTACCCCCGGACACCCCGCGGGTTCCCCTGCTGTTCGGGCTGAGCGCGGTCAAGCAGGACTGAGCGTGCCGCGTCGGCGAAGCAGCATGCGCTCGCTCGCGTCCATGTGGGACTGCTCGGGACCGCACGTGCTCGCGGATACTTCAGCGGCTCTCTCGAACAGGGCGTCGCAGCTAGGTGGCGGCGGAACATCCATGCGGCATGCAGATTCGCCTTTTTGCGCTGGAGCATCGAACCGGGCCACCGCGCATACCTGCTGGCCTCGCTCAACTGATGAAAACGATACTCATTATCGTTACACTCGAGGTGTGGACGACTCCAGCGGTTTCACGGTGGCCTACTGCGGCGAGGAGAACTGTCCGCCGTCGCGGGGCGGACCGGACATCGGCACCGCACTGCGCAGGGCGGTGCGCAGTACCCAGCACGGTGTCCTCGTGCGCAGCGGATGCCTGCTCGAACTGCTGCGCGAGCGGGCCGGCTGCCCCCTGGCCGGGAGCTGCCAGCGCGAGACCGCCGCTGCGGGGGCGTTCGTCCTCGTGCAGCCGTGCGACGCGACGCGTCGACCGAACGGACCCGCGCACCTGGCCGGACCGCTGCACGAGGACGCGGACCTGACCGAGCTGTGCCGGTGGCTCGAGCAGGAGCTCCACCTCGGGGAACCGCTGCCCGAGCACCTGCGCCCCCTGCTCGCCGCCGAGGACGACGCGCAACGCTGAACGTCGCGCGCCCACCGACGCCCCGGAGGGCGGGGTCGATCTTGTTCGCCAATGCGTATTCGCTCGGGAAGCGGCACCGGTAGAGGGCCCGGCCGTGGAGTCGCTGCTCGGTGGGGAGGGTGGCGAAATTGTTGGCTTTGCGTTCCCAGCGCACGGCCAGGCGGCGGTGGGTGAACAGCGAGAAGAAGCGGCGTTCGATGCACCAGCGGTAGCGTCCGAGTCTGGTGCTGGACTCGACGCCGGGTGGTGCGCGGCGAGAACGTGCTCGAGATCGTGCGCGCCAGGTCGCAGGTCCACGTCGTCGAGGAATCCCGGCACATGCGGTTCGCCAGGCAGGAGATCCGCGAACACATGGACGGCGCGGGCGGGGTCAAGCGCGCCGCGAGAGCGTCGGTCATCGCAGCTATCGCCACTCTCGTCGTGCGCAACCCGGTCAACCCGGGCGTCTACCGGGTCGCCGGGTTGGCCCCCGAGCGCGCGTGCGGCGGTGGCGAGCAACGAGCACCGCAAGTCGGCGTTGCGCACTTCCTGCGGGGCCTGGTGGAGTTCCTCGCCGAGGCGGGGTTCCTCATGCGGCCAACCGGCGCTGCACCGGCGTGTCGACATGCTCTGAGCTCCCGGGTCGCACGTGGACGGCCGCATGCCCGTTGGGCATGTTCGGCGTGTGAATGACGCGAGAGACCGCTACATAGCGGCATCCGAGGCGAACGATGTCGACGCTCTAGTAGGGCTTTGTTAAGTTCTTCTTCGTTGCTGGTGAAGGGGTTGCCAGTTGTCTGGAGGGGGTTGGTGGCAGGTGGGGCAGGCGCCGGTCCAGACGGCCAGCAGGGTCTGGAGTTCGCGGACGACGGCGTACAGGGTCAGGCCGGCGCAGGGGCTTGTGGGTCGTAGCGCAGCTGGGTGCAGATCGCTTGGGCGAGGCTGACCAGGGTGACGTGGCGATACCAGCCTTGCAGGTTGCGGCCTTCGAAGTGGTCGAGGCCGAGGCCGGTTTTGAGTTCGCGGTAGTCGTGTTCGACACGCCAGCGCAGCTTGGCGAGTTGCACCAGCTCACGCAGAGGCGTGTCGGTGGGCAGGTTGGACAGCCAGTAGTCGGTGGGCTCGGGCTCGTGTGGGGGCCATTCAGCGATGAGCCAGCAGGCGGGCAGGCTGCCGTCGGCACCGCGGGGGATCTGGCGGTTCGCCGGGCGCACCCGTAGTGCCAGGAACCGCGAGCGCATCGCGCCGGTGCGGTTGCTGGCGGTTTTCTTCGTGCCGTGGCGCCAGGTCACGTGATGCAGGCTGGCCCGTCCGGCGGCCACGGCGAGCTCGCGCAGAGTCGTCGGCTTGCTCGGATAGCCCGGCTGCGGCGGGCGCCCGGCACCGGACCACTCCGGTGTCACCGGCACCGCGTCATGCGGCTGGGCACTGGTGGTGGCCTTGACCGCGACGACATAGTTCAGGCGCCGCTGGGCCAGCCCAAGCCGGAAGGCGGTGGCATCGCCGTAACCGCTATCGGCAATCACCGGATGCGCGGACAACTGCCACGTGTCGGTGGCTTCGTCGAGCATGTCCAGCGCCAGCCGCCACTTCTCCCGATGCCGCACCTGCTCGCCAATGCCGGCCCGCTTACGCCGACCGCGGATCGCTGCAGCCGTGGCGGCATCCTCGGCAGCCGCATCGTCCCAACTGGCCGGCAGGAACAGCCGCCAGTTCACCGCCGCCGAGGCCCAATCCGTGGCGGCGTGCAGGCTGACCCCGATCTGGCAGTTGGCCGTCTTGCCCAGCGTGCCCGAGTACTGCCGGGTCACGCCAGGAGAGTCGTGCCCGTCCTTGACGAACCCGGTGTCATCGACCACGAACGCGCGCGGGCCGAGGAACTGCTCGGCCCAGCCGGCCAGCCGCCGCCGCACCTGCCCGTCGTCCCAGGTCGACGAGGAGATGAACTGCTGCAACCTCTGGTGATCCACTCCGAGCCGCTCGGCCATGGGCTGCATCGACTTGCGCTGCCCGTCCAGCAGCAGCCCGCGCAGATACAACTCGCCCTTGACCCGCTGATCTCGCCGCGGCACTCCCGCGAGCATCTGGGCCGCGAAGGCCTCCACACGCGGGGCCACCGTCTGCATCTCCTCCGGAGTCACACCAAGATCATCACATACAAGATCAACACTTAACAAAGCCCTACTAGGTGTTGCGGGTCGGGAGGTTGTTGACGCTGGGGTGAGGCCGGGGGTGGCGGAGGTGTCGCGCCGGACTGTCGTCAACCGGTGAACGCATCTTCGGAGGTCGTTCTGCGTGCCACTTCAAGAAGTGCCTGCAGCGAGCGCGGCAACCGCTCCATGCGACGCCACAGAATCTGTGTTTTCATCGTGAACGGAACTTGTCAACTTAGAGGCTGTTCCTGAACTGATCTTGGTCGGTGGGGGCCGCTGCGGAGATGAGAAGGGACTCCTGGTAGGTCGGGTGGTGTTGAGTCAGCCGTCCTACCGAGGAGTCCCGGATGTCATCGTGCCCGAGTCCGTCGATCACGACCGCGCTTACGCAAGGCAGCTGGGACATCCGACGGCTCCAATAGAGCCGGCCTCTGGGGTGGCAAGCGTTGCTCAACGCCTGCCACCCTCACTCAGCGGAGGAGGATGATTCCCGTTCCGAGTTCGGCGCCTTACTGCCGACGCTCATGATCGCCGTCACAATAGCCCCGACCATAAAGATCGCGGCCATATGAATGGATCTCTGTCCCGCTCCAATGTCGGACCATGACAGCATGTCAATGAAGGCTCCGGCGATCCACAGCAGGATTGGTACGCTCTTAAGCATACGTTCTACCCTATACTACTCGGACCAGCGGAAGCACCCCCCGTAAGGATTGTGACGCAGTCCGTCACGGGATGACGGCATGCGGCGCCCGTGCACTCTTCTGCAATGCACTAGGCCCGCCACCATAGTTGATTCCCAGGAACCCCCAGCCGACGTTGACGCTTACCACGTTTCCGCCATCCTGGTTGTGCTCATAGATGAACTGGGTGTCCACCCGTGTAGGACCACAGTTGGCGTTCTTGGTTACAGTCGCCGCCATTACCCCGTTGTCGTTGTTTAACGCGAATCCGTCCGGAGTGGGATTGTCCCGGATACCAGCGACAGCGTTTCCGTCGATTCCAGCATCACGGATGTAGGCGGCATGGGGGTACTCGGTTCCTTGGTAGTCTTTCGTCGTGATCGTTGCATGATGAAGATTCAGGCAGCTCCCTAGAGGCACCTGCAAGCTCGCAATATCGTCAGGAGCCGACCCGTTGACATAGTTGTCGCGAAAATCCCAGGTTCCAATAGGGAAGATATCCCGCGGGTGCCCAGCAGGGGCCAGGGAGCTAGTGACGGTGAACGCATTAATCGGAACATCCATCACCTGTGCACCGTCACGTGCGGACTTCTTAAGCTGGAGACGTTTCTGGTGACGTCGCTCCGTAATCTCTTCTGCCTTCTGGGCACTTACTGGTTGATCGATTCCGTTCACGCTGAACTGCATCGGTTCGCCGGCTATCTCGCGAGCGATGCGACTCATCCCAACGTAGTCGAGAGGATGGTTCTTTGCATACTGAACAACCGGGTTATCTTCCGGCGCGCTCGCTGTGGTATCAGCAGACGCCGCACCAGTTGCCACCAACCCCCCAGAGGCGGTCACAGCCGCCAACACCGGAGCCAACAGCTTCGACTTTGTCGTACTCGGTTTCTTGATCACAGATGGTTAACGTAACAAACCGGAAGACTTCGATCAAACACGTCACCACGTGACATATGAGAAGTTGGAGCTTCAGGCGGACACAGACGAGACTGAAAAGTGGTCTTGGTCACTTTTGAAGCTTCAGGGGGGCGGAGTTTGGCGATGTGACCCCCATAGAGGGTTGGAGGGAGGGAGGGAGGAACGAAGTTCCGACCGACCTAACGACCGACAACCCTCTCCTGGTTTAGAGGCTGTTCCTGAACTGATCTTGGTCGGTGGGGGCTGCTGCGGAGATGAGAAGGGACTCCTGGTAGGTCGGGTGGTGTTGAGTCAGCCGTCCTACCGAGGAGTCCCGGGTGTCATCGTGCCCGAGTCCGTCGATCACGCACGCGCGGGGTCGACAGTGCTGCCTGCTGGCCACCACGCACCGCCCTTCGTGCAGGTCGCGGCGTTACCCGTCGGATTGACCGACGCCCAGTGGGATGTGATCGAACCTGTGCTGCCGACGCCGGGTTGGCTGGCCGGCAAGGATGGTCGTCGCGCGAAACACTGTCGCCGTGAGATCGTCGACGCGATCTTCTCTGTGGTAGACAACGGCATCAAGTGGCGTGCCCTGCCAGCGGATTTTCCACCCTGGTCCACTGTGTACAACCACTTCGCGGCGTGGGAACAGTACGGTGCGACGCAACACCTCCTCGACGCCCTGCGCGACCGAGCCCGGTTAACCGAAGGCCGCCAGGCCGCGCCGAGTGCCGGGATCATCGATTCTGCCTCGGTCAAAGCTGCGGAGACCGTCGGATCCGGCAGCCGCGGCTTCGACGCGGGCAAGAAGATCAACGGCCGCAAACGGCATATCGCCGTCGACACCGTCGGTCTGCTGATCTGCGTGTTGGTCACCGGAGCCGACCTCCAAGATCGCACCGCCGCCCGCAACCTTCTGGCCAGGCTGCGCTACCTCTGCCCGAGCGTGCGGCGCCTGTGGGCCGACTCCGGCTACACCGGAACCCTCATCGACAGGGCCCGCTCGTTGTTCGGAATCACCATCGACATCGTCGCCAAACTCGCAGGTCAAGTCGGGTTCGTCGTACTGCACCGCCGGTGGGTCGTGGAACGTAGTCTGGCCTGGATCAACCAGCATCGCCGTTGCGTGCGTGACTACGAACACCGGCCTGAACACCACGAAGCCATGGTCCGCTGGACGGCGAGCCACACCCTCAGCAAACGCCTCGCTCGCTAGTTCAGGAACAGCTTCTTAGATCTTGCGATGTATTTTAAGGAAGTTCATCAGCACTGGAATGGTTTCGTAGGTATCAAGAGGGGTAAGTCCCATTGGATAGATATGGATCTGCATAGCCGCGTTCGTCCGTTCGGTTGCTGCCGGGTGGACCAGGAGCGGAACTGGGTCAGCTGGTGGAGGGGGTCGGTGATGGCGCCGGACGTTCCCCCGAGCCGCGTTGGATCAACCGGGTCGGCAACGAGACCCGTTCGGGCGCACCGGTGCCGTCCTCGAGCCGCCGCAGCGCGATCCGGCCGGCGTGGTAGCCCATCTCCCGGGGATCGTTGGCGATCACGCTGATGCCCAGTGACTCGCCGAGGTCGAAGTCGTCGAAGCCGATGAAAGCGCACGCCGGATCGTCGCGCAGCAGCGTGCTGACCGCTCCGACGCTGATCCGGTTGTTGAGGGCGACGATGGCGCTCGGCGGGTCGTCGCGGGCGAGCAGGTCGGCAGTCGCGGAGGCGGCGGAAGCCACGTCGTGGATGTTCGCCAGGACGAGCGTTTCGTCCGGCTCGATACCGGCCTCGGTCAGCGCACCGCGGAACGCGGAGGTCCTCTCCGCGGCAGTGAAGAGCTCGGGGCTGTCCGCCAGTGCAGCGATGCGCCTATGACCACGTGCGGTCAGTTCGTGCACCGCCTTCCGGACGTCGGTGCGGTTGTCCCAGAGCACGCTGTCGGCGACCACCGTGACCGGTGGTCGGTCCAGGAAGATGATCGGCAGCCCGCGGTGTCGTTCCCCCTCGAGGTAGCTGTGGTCGGTCGACGAGGGAACCAGCATCAGGGCGGTGACGCGGCGCTCGAGCATCGCCTGCACAACGACCTTCTCCCGCTCCGGTTCGTCGTCGGTCGAGGCGATGATGAGCTCGAGGTCGTGCTCGCGGAGGGCGTGATCGACGCCTGCGGCGAGCTGGGAGTAGAAGGGGTTGTCGAGGTTGCCGATGACCAGTCCCACGGCGCCGGTGCGCGCGCCCTGACGCAGCTCGCGCGCCAGCCGGTTCGGCCGGAAGTTCAACGCTGCGGCCGCTGCGAAGACGCGCTCACGGGTGTCCGCGCGCACGTTGTTCTCGGCGTTGATCGCCCGCGCCACCGTCTTGGCGCTCACCCCGGCCAGGCGGGCGACATCCTGCAGCGTGGTGTGCCCCTGCCGTTGGGGGAGGTCAGCTGTCATGTCCGCCTCCTTCCTCAGCCGTGACTCTAGCCCCGGACGACGGGGCACCCCGCATCGCCCGCTCCATGTCCATCGATGTCACACACGCCGTCCGGTTCCCCGCGCGACCGTGATCACACCGGTGGCCCGTGGGGTGATTACCAGCGGGTTTCGACGCGGCGAGCGCCGCAAGCATGCGAGACGTTCCATTGACATCGATGACATCGCTGCTAGGTTGACGTGCCAACCGCGGGGTCAACCACGACGAAACAGGCCCCCGGCAGGTCACCACGAAGGAGCGAACAGATGTCCAGTCCCGGCGACCGCGCCTACCTCGCCGCGCAGCGCGCCGATCTCCTGCGGTTCGCCCGGGGCGCCCGTCACGAGCTCGGTTTCGGCTGGCTCGACGACGCCGGTCAGCTCCTCGCGGAGCGCCCCGTCGAACTGTGGATCACCTGCCGGATGACTCACGTGATGAGCCTCGGGGCGCTCGCCGACGAACCCCCGGCCCCCGGAGGACCCGACCGGACCACCCTCACCGCGTTGGCGGCCCACGGCGTGCGTGCGCTCACGACCACCCTGGCCGACGACGAGCACGGCGGCTGGTTCGCCGCGGTGGGGCCGCACGGTCCGGTCGAGGACGCCAAGGAGGCCTACCCCCACGCGTTCGTGTGCCTGGCCGCCAGTTCCGCGGCAGCGGCGGGGATCCCCGGCGCCGACGCCCTGCTCCGCGATGCCGCCGCCGTGCACGAGCGCCACTTCTGGGACGACGAGGCGGGACTGGCGGTCGAGAAGTGGGATCGCACCTGGACGACGCTCGACGACTACCGCGGCATCAACGCCAACATGCACACCGTCGAGGCCTACCTCGCCGTCGGGGACGTCCTCGGCGATCCGGTGTGGCACCGCCGCGCCGGCCGGATCGCCGCCCGCGTCGTCGACTGGGCGCGGGCCAACGACTGGCGCATCCCCGAGCACTTCGACTCCTCCTGGACACCGATGCTCGACCACAACCGCGAACATCCGGCGGACCCCTTCCGCCCGTACGGCGCCACGGTCGGCCACGGGCTGGAATGGGCCAGGCTGCTCGTCGCGGTCAACGCGAGTCTCGGCCAGGCGGCACCGAACGGTCTGCTCGAGGCCGCGATCGCGCTGACTGACCGCGCCGTCGCCGACGGCTGGGCGGCCGACGGTGCCGACGGGTTCGTGTACACCACCGACTGGCAGGGCCGCCCGATCGTCCGGGAACGCATGCACTGGATTCTCGCCGAGGCGATCAACACGGCCGAGACCCTGCGCCGGGTCACCGGCGAGGAGAGGTACGCCGACCTCGCCGACCGCTGGTGGGACTACGTCGACCGCTACCTGGTCGACCACGAGCACGGCTCCTGGCGGCACGAGCTCGACCCCGACAACCTCCCCAGCGCCGAGGTGTGGCCCGGCAAGCCCGATGTCTACCACGCCTACCAGGCAGCGCTCCTGCCCGAGCTCCCGATCGCCCCCTCGTTCGCCGCGGCGCTGGCCGACGGCAGTCGAGGCCGAACCACGACCGCACCCACTGCCCGGCCTCGGACCGAGGAAGGTTCCCCGGCATGAAGGACCGCACCGCACCGACCCCGGCACGCAATCCTGCCGGGAGACAGCTCGCGCTGCGCAGCGCCGTCATCGCCGCTCTCGGCGGCCTGCTGTTCGGCTTCGACACCGCCGTGATCTCCGGCACCACCGACGCGCTGACGCGGGTGTTCTCCCTCAGTGCGGCCGGGCTCGGCTTCACCGTCGCGACGGCCCTGATCGGCACCATCGCCGGTGCCGCCGCGACCGCGATCTGGAAGCCGGCCGACCTGATCGGACGCAAACGGGTCCTCTACGTGATCGGGATCCTCTACCTGGTGTCGGCCCTCGGCTCCGCCCTCGCTCCCGACTGGGTGTCCTTCATGGTGCTGCGCTTCGTCGGCGGTATCGGGGTGGGCGCGGCCGCCGCGGTCGCCCCGATCTACAACGCCGAGATCGCGCCGCCCAAGCTCCGCGGCCGCATGGTGGGACTGTTCCAGTTCAACATCGTGCTCGGCATCCTGCTGGCCTACCTCTCGAACTACGTCGTGCTTCAGCTGGCGCCCGAAGCGACGGGCTGGCGGTGGATGTTCGGCGTTGAGGCGTTGCCCGCGCTCGCGTTCGCGCTGTTGCTCGTCCTGGTGCCGGAGAGCCCCCGTTGGCTGATGAAGGTGGGACGCGCGGAAGAGGCCGAACGCGTGATCGTCGCCCTCACCTCGGAGCCGGACGAGGCGCGGCTGGCTCGCGAGGAGATCACCGAGGCGCTCGGGAGCGACGACGCGGAGCGGCGTGCCACGTTCTTCGCCCGCCCGCACCGCAAGATCATCCTGCTCGCGTTCGCGATCGCGGCGTTCAACCAGCTCTCCGGGATCAACGCGGTGCTCTACTACGCCCCGTCGATTTTCGCGTCGGCCGGGATGGGCGAGAGCGCTTCGTTCCTCAGCAGCGGCGGTGTCGGGCTGATCAACCTGATCTCGACGATGCTCGCGCTCCTCGTGATCGACCGGATCGGACGGCGCAAGTTGATGCTCGTCGGGTCGTTCGGTTACCTGGTCACCCTCGGCGTCCTCGCGGCGACCTTCCTCAGCCAGGGCGAGGCGTTCTCCGGCGCGGCCAGCACGCTCGTCGTGGTCATGGTGATGTTGTTCGTCGCCGCGCACGCCTTCGGCCAGGGCGCGGTCATCTGGGTCTT
Organism: Salinifilum ghardaiensis; assembly: GCF_054491345.1. Lineage (NCBI taxonomy): Bacteria > Bacillati > Actinomycetota > Actinomycetes > Pseudonocardiales > Pseudonocardiaceae > Salinifilum > Salinifilum ghardaiensis. The sequence continues at coordinate 3,350,609 of NZ_CM137101.1, forward strand.
CATCTCCGAGATCTTCCCGACCTCGATCCGCGCCCGGGGGCAGGCGTTCGGGTCACTGACCCACTGGGGGTTCGCGGCCGCCATCTCCTGGATCTTCCCGTTGCTGGCCGAGGTGGTCGGTGGAGGGATGGCCTTCGCCTTCTTCTTCGCGTGCATGGTCGTCCAGCTCATCTGGGTGCTGGTGCTGATGCCGGAAACCAAGGGCGTGCCGTTGGAGAAGCTGAAGGGCGTCCTCGGAGTGCAGGAACACCCGGGCGTCCACCCGAACTCCGGTCAGTCCGGGGGTGAACCCTCCTCCCACGACTGACCGAACCGCGAACGGCGTTTTCGGGGGCTGCAGAAACATCGGAGCGATCGTGTGGTTGCCCGAACCTCGATCCACTGCCCCGCGGCTCCAGCGAGGATCGCGCACATCGACGGAGCGGTCCGAGCGGTGGTGGGTCCCGGGTCGTCCGTTCGCATCAGCGGTCGTTGAGCCGCGTCAGGAGGCTGACAACGCGAAGCTTTCCTCGTATCGCCGCACTACCAGGTCGATGACGCGCGGGTGCGCTCCGATCGGTGCGGCGACTCCGCGTACCGGCAGCTTTGCCAGTTCGCGGTGGAACAGCCCGGGAGCGAGCAGGTAGGGCGCGATGAACGCCGGGCGGTGGCACACTGCGGCCGTGCGCGGCTCGGCCGCGGTGACGTAGGTGGCTGACAAGGTTTGCCCGCACGCGCGGCCGAGCATCCCGGCGGCTCCGCAAGTCTCCTGCAACGCCCTGGGGTCGGTCGAGCCGGCCGCGGAGAACATCACCTCTGCGCCGGGGCGCCAGCCCGCTTCGCGCAGACGGTCCCGCATCGCCACCGCCAGCTCCGGTGCCGGCCCCAGTGCCGGGCTGACCAGCACGTCGTTCCTCGCCGAGGAGGCCATACCTGCGGGAACGTCGCTGCGCACGTGGTATCCGGACGACAAGAACGCCGGCACCACCACGAACGGTCCCGGATCGGCCCGCAGCACGTCGGCGATCGTGGGACCGATGACGTCGACGTAGGCGGTGTGCACCGGCACGTCCAGTCGCGCCGAGACTCGTGCAGCGATGGCGTTGATGACGCGCGGCCCGGCCGGCTCGCGTGTGCCGTGTGCGGCCAGCAGTACCCTCGAACTCACGCGTCGTCCCCTCGCGCCCCGTCCGTCTCCGGTTTCAGCGGCAGGATCCGCAGCGCCGGACCGCGCACGACCTCCGCGCCGCTGCGCCGCCCGCGGCGCGGCGAGATCCTCGACCCGCCCCGCGCCGCCGCGACGGCCACCGTGAAACCCGCCAGCGGTTCGGTCATGGAACGGCGATCTCCACCACGTTCTGCCGGTTCCGCACCGGGTACACCGGCAGCGTCATCTCAGGCTCGTCCAGGCACTGCCCGGTGCGCAGGGCGAAGACCTGTTTGAGCAGGGGTGAGGCCACCGTCGGCTCGCCCTCGCGGTCCCCGACGATGCCGCGGCTGATCACCCCCGCCCCGAAGAACGGGTCCACGTTGCTCACGGCGAACAACTCCTCCTCGCGCGTGCGGAACACCGCCACCGGGTGGTCACCGACCAGCACCGGCATGCCGCACTCCGGCTGCAGGCGCGTCACGTCGCAGACGGGCAACCAACTCATGCCTGGACCTCCTCGCGGTCGCGGACCGCCGGCTGCGGCAGCGTCACCGGATTCGGCCGGATCTGCCCCCGCTCCTCGGTGAAACTGATCGTCGGATCGGGCGTCTCCGGTGCGTTGACGAACGACACGAACCGCGCCAGCTTGTCCGGGTCGCGCAGCACCGCCGCCCACTCGTCGGTGTAATCGACGACGTGCTGGTGCATCGCCTCCTCCAGGTCCGCGCAGATGCCCAGCGCGTCGTCCACGACCACCGACCGCAGGTGCTCCAGGCCGCCGTCCAGCTCCTCCAGCCACGCCGACGTGCGCTGCAACCGGTCGGCCGAGCGGATGTAGAACACGAGGAACCGGTCGACGAGCCGGATCAACTCGTCGTCGCCGAGATCACCGGCCAGCAGCTGCGCGTGCCGCGGGGCGAACCCACCGTTGCCGCCGACGTAGAGGTTCCACCCGTTCTCAGTGGCGATCACTCCGAAGTCCTTGCTGTTGGCCTCAGCGCACTCGCGGGCGCAGCCGGACACCGCCGCCTTGATCTTGTGCGGCGAGCGCAACCCCCGGTAGCGCAGCTCCAGGCGGATCGCCATGCTCACCGAGTCCTGCACGCCGTAGCGGCACCAGTCGTTGCCGACGCAGGACTTCACCGTGCGCAGCGCCTTGCCGTAGGCGTGGCCGGACTCGAAGCCCGCGTCGACCAGCCGCTGCCAGATCTGCGGCAGCTGCTCCACCCGCGCGCCGAACAGGTCCACCCGCTGCCCACCGGTGATCTTGGTGTACAGCCCGAAGTCCCGGGCGACCTCGCCGAGCACGATGAGCTTGTCCGGGGTGATCTCCCCGCCCGGCACGCGCGGAACCACCGAGTACGTTCCGTTGCGCTGCATGTTCGCCAGGAACCGGTCGTTGGTGTCCTGCAGCGCGGCCTGCTCGCCGTCGAGGACGTGCCCCGTGCCGAGGCTGGCCAGGATCGACGCCACCGCCGGCTTGCAGATCGCGCAGCCGCTGCCGCTGCCGTAGCGAGAGATGAGCTCGGAGAACGAGGTGATCGTCGTGGCGCGGACGATCTCGAACAGCTCCGCGCGCGACTGGGCGAAGTGCTCGCACAGCGCCTTCGAGGTGACCACGCCGCACTCGCCGAGCAGCTTGGTCAACATCGGCACGCACGAACCGCAGCTCGTGCCCGCCTTCGTCCGCGCCTTGAGGCCCCCCACATCGGTCGCGCCCTCCTGGACCGCACCGACGACGGCGTCCTTGCAGACGTTGTTGCACGAGCACACCGTGGCGTCCCCGGGCAGCCCGCCGGCGCCGACCTCGGCCCCGGCGGGCAGCAGCAGCTGCTCCGGCGGTGCCGGCAGCTCGCGACCCACCAGCGGCCGCAGCGTGCCGTAGGCGGCGGCATCGCCGACGAGCACCCCGCCCAGCAGCGTCTGCGCGTCATCGCTGAGCACGAGCTTGGCGTAGGTGCCGGCAGCGTTGTTGGTGTAGACGACCTCCAACGCGCCCGCGGACCGGCCGTGCGCGTCGCCGAAACTGGCCACGTCCACGCCCAGCAACTTCAGCTTCGTCGACAGGTCCGCGCCCGGGAAGGTGCCTGCACCACCGGCGACGAGCTGCTCGGCCACACCCTCGGCCATGCTGTAACCCGGCGCGACCAGGCCGTAGCACTGACCCGCCACGGCGGCGCACTCGCCGACGGCCCAGATGCGCTCGTCGGCGGTGCGGCACTGCTCGTCGACGAGGAAACCCCCGCGCTCGCCGCGTTCCAACCCGGTCGGCTCGGCCAGGTCATCGCACGGACGCACCCCGGCGGAGAAGACCACGACGTCGGTGGCCAGCACGGTGCCGTCGCCGAGCGTCACCGCGGTGACCCGGCCGTACCCGCCGTCGATGGACTGCGTGGCCGCGCCGCAGTGCGTGCTCAACCCCAGGTCGGTGACCAGCCCGTCGAGCACCTGGCCGCCGCCCTCGTCGACCTGCAGCGGCATCAGCCGCGGCGCCATTTCCACCACGTGCGTGTCCATGCCGAGCAGCCGCAGCGCGTTCGCCGCCTCCAACCCGAGCAGACCACCCCCGACGACCACACCGGGGCGCCCCGCCACGGCCGCCTGCCGGATCGCGTCGAGGTCCTCGATGGTGCGGTAGACGAAGCAGCCGTCCAGTTCCCGCCCCGGCACCGGCGGCACGAACGGGCGCGAACCCGTGGCGAGCACGAGCGCGTCGTAGGCGAACACCGCGCCCTCGCGGGTGGTCACCTGCTGCGCATCGCGGTCGATGCCGGTCACCGGGTTGCCGAGGTGCAGCTGTACCATCGGGTCGGCGAACAGCTCCCCGCTGCCGAGGCTCAGCTCTTCCGCGGTCGTGCCCTGGATGTACGACGACAGTGCCACTCGGTCGTAGGCTGGCCGCTCCTCTTCGGCGAACACGAGCACGCGCCACGCGTCGGCGTTGTCGCGCGCCCGCATCTCCTCGACGAGCCGGTGGCCCACCATGCCGTGGCCGATGATGATCAGCGTGCTGGTCATGTGGCGTCCTCCTGGATTCGATCGGTGCGGTCGTCCGCGGTGCGGCACAGGCGTTCGATCACCGGCAGGCAGCCCCCGCAGCCGGTGGTGGCCCGGGTGGCCCGGGCGAACTCCGGCACCGTCCGCGCCCCGTCGTCGCGGGCTGCGAGCACGGACTCCTTCGTGACGTTGTTGCAGTGGCACACCACGGCGTCGTCCGGCAGCTCCCCACCGCCGGTTCCGGTGCGTTCCGGCAGTCCCAGCAGCAGCGACAGCCGACTGCGCGGCACCGGAGCACCTCGCTCGTACAGCTGGGTCAGCGCGGCGATCGCCGCGGGCAGACCGAACAGCACCGCCCCGAGCAACCGGTCGCCGCGCAGCGCCAACCGGGCATAGCGCCACCGCGCCGGGTCAGACAACGTCACCGTGCTCACCTGCGGCGCCGCGTCCGGATCGCCGAGCACGGCCACGTCCACGTCCCGCGTGCGCGGCCGCATCACCCGCGCCGCCGTCGGCCGGTGCGGCTCGCCACCAGTCAACGCCCGCGCCACCGCCTCCGCCTGGTCCCAGCCGGAGCTGAGCTGCCCGGCCGGCAACTGCGGATGTTCGGCGCAGTCGCCGATCGCGAAGACGTGCGGATCCGAGGTGCTCCCCGCGGCGTTGACGACCACGCCGTCACGCACCGCCAGGCCCGCCCGCGCCGCCAGCTCCACGGCCGGCCGCGCACCGACGCAGGTCAGCACGTGCGCGGCCGCGACGTGCGCACCGTCGTCCAGCTCCACCCCGCCGGCGCGGCGGGCCACCGCCGTGCGCTCCAGCCGCAGGTCCACGCCGAGCTCGCGCAGCTGCGCGGCGAGCATCCCGCCGGAGGAACCATCCAGCTGCCGGTTCATCGGCCAGGCCCGGCGGTGCACCAACGTCACCGCGCGCCCCCGGGTCCGCAGCGCGCAGGCCACCTCCACGCCGAGCACCCCGCCACCGAGCACCGCGACCGGGCCGTTGCCGCCGTCCAGCCGCGCGCAGTCGCCCAGCGTGCGCGGTGACCACACCGGCGGTTCCGCGGTCGCCTCCGCGCCGGCCGTCGCGACAGCCCCGGGACCCTCCGCGGCGCCGGGAGCGCCCTCCCGCGAGACCGACCCGGTGGCCAGCACCAGCGCGTCGTAGTCGAAACACCGCCCGTCGGTGGTGGACACGGTCTTGCCCACGGTGTCGACCGCGGCCACGCGCACCCCGCGGTGCACCTGCGCGCCCACGTCGGGCAGCACCGCGTCCTGCGCACGCAGCGACCCGGCCAGCACCGACGGCAGCAGCACCCGGTTGTACGCCGGCGCGTCCTCCGCGCCGAGCACCACGACCCCACCGCTGTAACCGTGCTCGCGCAGCCGCGTGACCAGCTGGTGCGCGCACGGCCCGTTGCCCACGATCACGATTCCGCTCATGCCGCGCCCTCCACCGGTTCCAGGCGCACCGCGCTGATCTTGAACTCGGGCATGCGGCTGCGCGGGTCCAGCGCGTCCCCGGTCAGCAGGTTCGCCCGCCCCTCGGCGGCGAAGTGGAACGGCACGAACACCGTGTCCGGCCGCATGCTCGCCACCACCCGCACGCGCACCACCGCGCTGCCGCGCCGCGAGGACACCCGCGCCCACGCGCCCTCGGACACGCCGGATCGCGCCGCCGTGTCCGGGTGCACCTGCACGGACGCCGCGGCGTCGGCCGCGTTGAGCTCCGGCACCCGCCGCGTCTGCGCCCCCGACTGGTACTGCGCCAGCAGCCGCCCGGTCGTCGCCGCCAGCGGGAACTCCTCGTCCGGGATCTCCGCCGGTTCGCGGTACTCCACCGCCGCGAACCGGGCCCGCCCGTCGGCGTGCGCGAACCCGTCGAGGAACATCCGCGGCGTTCCCGGGTGCTCCCCGCCCGGGCAGGGCCAGTGCAGCGCCTCACCCGCGTCGATCCGCTCGTAGCTGATGCCGGAGTAGTCGGCCGCGCCGCCCGCCGAAGCGCGCCGCAGCTCGGCGAACACCTCCCGCGGCTCGTCCGGGAACCGCTCGGCCGGCTGGCCCAGCCGCACCGCCAACTCCCGCAACACCGCCAGGTCGCTGCGCACCGCCCCCGGCGGTGCGTGCAGCGCGCGCCGCCGCAGCACCCGCCCTTCGAGGTTGGTCATCGTGCCTTCTTCCTCGGCCCACTGGCACACCGGCAGCACGACGTCGGCCACGCGCGCCGTCTCCGAAGGGACGAAGTCGGCCACCACCAGCAGGTCCAACGCGGCCAACCGCTCGGTCACGTGGGCCGAGCGCGGCGCCGACACCACAGGGTTGGAACCGAACACGAACAACCCGGACGGCCCGTCGTCGCGGCCGAGCGCGTCGAACAGCTCGTAGCCGGACCGGCCCGGCCCGGGCAGCGACGCGGTCGGCACGCCCCACACGGCGGCCAGGTGCTCCCGCGCGGCCGGATCGGTGATCATCCGGTAGCCGGGCAGCTGGTCGGCCTTCTGCCCGTGCTCCCGCCCACCCTGGCCGTTGCCCTGCCCGGTCAGGCAGCCGTACCCGCTGCCCACGCGGCCGGGCAACCCCAGCACCAGGGCCAGGTTGATGAACGCGGCCGTGGTGTCGGTGCCGGTGCTGTGCTGCTCCACCCCACGGCCGGTGAGCAGGTAAGCGTTGCCCGCCTCGGCGAGCATCCGCACCGCCGCGCGCTGGTCCGCCACCGGCACGCCGGTGACGCGCTCCACCCGCTGCGGCCACCAGTGCATCACCTGCGGCCTGGCCTCCTCGAAACCGCGGGTGCGGTCGGCCACGTAGTCCCGATCCACGTGGCCGTCGATGATCGCCAGGTGCAGCAGCCCCATCGCCAGGGCCAGATCGCTGCCGGGTGCTGGCTGCAGGTGCAGCGCGGCCTGCTCGGCCGTGGCCGTGCGCCGCGGGTCGATGACCACCAGCTGGGAGCCGGTCAGGTGGCGCATCAGCGGCGGCATCGTCTCGCCCGGATTCGCCCCCGCCAGCAGCACCACGTCGGCTCCGTCGAAATCGGTCACGGGGAACGGCAACCCGCGGTCCACGCCGAACGCCGCCGTGCCGGCCGCCGCGGCCGAGGACATGCAGAACCGGCCGTTGTAGTCGATCTGCGCAGTACCCAGCGCCACACGGGCGAACTTGCCCAGCTGATAGGCCTTCTCATTGGTCAACCCGCCGCCGCCGAACACGGCCACCGCGTCTGCGCCGCGCGCGGCCCGCAGTGCGGTCACCCGCTCGGCGATCACCTCCAGCGCCGTGTCCCAGTCCACCGGCACGAGCTGCCCCTCGCGGCGCAGCAGCGGCTGCTCCAGGCGGTCGGCGGTGTCCAGCAGTTCGGGAGCGGTCCACCCCTTCTGGCACAGGCCACCCTGGTTGACCGGGAACTCCGATGGGCGCACCGCGACGCCCTCCGCCGCGCGGTGCAGGTAGGTGCCGCATTGCAGCGCGCAGTACGGGCAGTGCGTGTGCACCTCACCGGTCGGCGCGTCCGACATGACCGCAGCGAGCGACGACTGCTCAGACATGTTCCACCTCCGAGGTGGCGTTCGCGGGCGTTCCGGTGCACGACGCGTCCGACAACCCCCGCGAGCGCCGCAGGTACACCGCCCAGATCAGCAGGGCGCAGCAGACGTAGAAGGCCAGAAACACCAGCAGCGCGGTATCGCCGTCACCGGCCGGACCGCCGTAGGAGGCGCGGAAGGCCAGGTTGATGAACACCCCGCCCAACGCGCCGAGCGCACCGGTGATGCTGATGACCGCGCCGGAAACCCGGCGCGAGCGCTCCCGCGCCGTGCCCGGATCCGCTCCCGCGGCCACCGCGGAGGCAGCCTGCTCGGCGAACACCGCCGGGATCATCGTGGTCACCGCCCCGTTGCCCACACCGGTGAGCACGAACAGCGCGATGAACGCCGCCAGGTACAGCGGGAACGAGGCCACCGCGGAGGCGTGCAGCAGCACCGCCGTGCCCGCCGCCATGCCGAGGAAGTTCGCCAGCGTCAGCCGCGCCCCGCCGATGACGTCGGCCAGCCGGCCGCCCACCGGGCGCGACAGCGATCCCAGCAGGGGGCCCAGGAACGTGTACGAGGCCGCCTGCAGCGCACCGAAACCGAACTCGGTCTGCAGCACGAGCCCGAAGGCGAAGCTGTATCCGATGAACGAACCGAACGTGCCGACGTACAGCAGCGACAGCAGCCAGGTGTGCCGCTCGCGCACCGCTTCGACCTGCGCACCCGGCCGGGCTCGGACGGCGTCGATGTCGTCCATGCCCAGTGCGGCACCCAACGCCGCCAGCACGATCAGCGGCAGGTACACCACGCACACGTACGCCGGATGCGCATCCCCTGCGGTGGCGATGATCAGCAGCCCGATCAGCTGCATCGTCGCCACGCCGATGTTGCCGCCGCCCGCGTTGAGCCCCAGCGCCCAACCCTGCTCGCTCCGGGGGTAGAACGCGGCGATGTTCGTCATCGAGGAGGCGAAGGTGGCCCCGCCGACACCGCTGGTCGCACCGACGAGCACGAACACCCACAGCGGCGCGCCCGGGTGGTGCACGAGCACGGCCGCCGCGAGGGTCGGTACCAGCAGCAGCGCCGAGGCGATGATCGTCCAGGTGCGACCGCCGAAGCGCGTCACTGCCGCGCTGTAGGGCAGCCGCAGTACCGCACCCACGAGCGTCGGCAGCACCCCGAGCAGGAACTTCTCCCCGGCGGTGAAGTCGAAACCGATGTCCGGTGACAGGAACAGCACCAGCACCGACCAGAAGTTCCACACCGAGAAGCCGACGTGCTCGGCGAAGATCGACAGCACGAGGTTCCGCCGCGCCACCCGGCGTCCCGTGCGCTCCCAGAAGGCGCGGTCTTCGGGGTCCCAGCCCTCGCGCCAGCGCCCGATCGCGCGCACAGCGTCAGTCGCCACCGGCGTCTCCTTTCCTCGGCGTGCCGACGACGCTAGGAACGGGATGTTTCCAGCGGCGTTGCTTACGTGTTACGCGGCGAAAAACATCGCTCACGGCATGACCGGCGCTGCGGTGAGCGCTCCGCCCGCAGGCGGGGTCGCCGCGTGGCCGTCCGGGTGCGCGCATGCGCTCCCGCGTCCCGCACCGATGCGCGGTAGACGCTGTGCACAGTCGATTGCCCCCGGACGGGCGGTACGCGGTGGAACGGCACCGCGCCGAGCGGAGCTGTCCTGGGCACCGAGCCAAGCGTTGATCGCGAAACTGCTGAGCCGACGGCACGTGCCGCTTCGCGAGCGCGCGTCGCGCCAGAGGCTTCACGAGACCGCTGATCGCGCCGAACCCCAGGTCTTTCCCGGGGAAACGAACTCGTCACAGACACGAGCGTTCGTTTACGCAGAAGTGTTGCGAACGGACACATCCCGGAAACACCGGCCTCCGAGACTGCGGTGCGACAGCAACTTCAGGGAGGTGTTCCGTGGACACTGGTGACACTGCGTGGGTTTTGATCAGTGCGGCCCTGGTGCTGCTGATGACACCCGGACTCGCGTTCTTCTACGGCGGCATGGTGCGCTCGCGCGGCGTGCTGAACATGCTCATGATGAGCTTCGGCAGCATCGCGGTGATCGGCGTGCTGTGGGTGCTCTTCGGCTATTCGCTGGCCTTCGGCCCGGACGTGGGCGGCCTCGGGCTGCTCGGTGCCCCGGACGAGTTCTTTGGCCTCGGCGCGCTTCTCGAGGACGGGGAGCTGGAAGGCACGGTGCCGACGATCGCCTTCGCCGGCTTCCAGGCGATGTTCGCGATCCTGACCGTGGCCCTCATCTCCGGGGCGATCGCGGACCGGGCCCGGTTCGGCCCGTGGCTGCTGTTCGCCGCACTGTGGGCCGCGGTGGTGTACTTCCCGGTCGCGCACTGGGTCTTCGCGTTCGACGTGACCGACGCGGCGGGCAACGTGCTCGCCCCCGGCGGCTGGATCGCGAACCGGCTGGGCGCGATCGACTTCGCCGGCGGGACCGCCGTGCACATCAACTCCGGTGCGGCGGCGCTGGCGCTGGCCCTCGTGCTCGGCAAGCGGCGCGGCTGGCCCGAGAATCCGGGCAAGCCGCACAACCTGCCGCTGGTGGTGCTCGGCGCTGCCCTGCTCTGGTTCGGCTGGTTCGGGTTCAACGCCGGCTCGGCGCTGGCGGCCAACACCGAGGCCGCGGTCGCGGTGGTGAACACGCTCGTCGCCACCAGCGCGGCCATCCTCGGCTGGCTTCTGGTGGAACGCCTGCGGGACGGCCACGCCACCACGCTCGGCGCCGCCTCCGGCATCGTGGCGGGGCTCGTGGCCATCACCCCCGCGGCGAACTCCGTGACCCCGCTCGGGGCGATCGCGATCGGCGCGCTCACCGGGGTCCTTTGCGCCTGGGCGGTCACGTGGAAGTTCCGCCTCGGCCTCGACGACTCGCTCGACGTCGTCGGCATCCACCTGGTGGGCGGCCTCCTCGGCACCGTGCTGGTGGGGCTCTTCGCCTCGCCGAACGCACCCGAAGGCATCGCGGGACTGTTCTACGGCGGTGGCGTCGACCAGCTGTGGCGCCAGGCCGTCGGGGCCGCCGCGGTGCTGGCCTACTCGTTCGCCGCCAGCCTCGTCCTGGCGTGGGCGGTCGAGGCCGTTCTCGGGTTCCGCATCGCGCCGGAGCGGGAAGCCGTCGGCATCGACGAGTCCGAACACGCGGAATCCGCGTACCACTTCGCCGAGGAGCGCATCGGCCGTTCGACCCTCGGGCGGCGCGACCGAGCACGGGAAGGAGCCCCCGCATGAAGATGATCACCGCCGTCGTGCAGCCGTCCGCACTGGACGAACTCGAGAAAGCGCTGGCGCGGACCGGAGTGCTCGGCATGACGGTCAGCCAGGCCAACGGCTACGGGCGGCAGAAGGGCCACCGCGAGGTCTACCGCGGCACCGAGCACTCCGTGGACTTCCTGCCGAAGCTCCGGGTCGAGGTGCTCGTCCCGGACGACGCGGTGGACACCACGCTGGACAGGATCACCGAGGCGGTGCGCACCGGCAACGTCGGCGACGGCAAGATCTGGGTCACGCCCGTGGAGCACGTCGTGCGCGTGCGCACCGGTGAGACCGGCGAAGACGCGGTCTGATCAGGGTCCGGGCACTCCGCGTCCACGACGGGAGCGCGGAATGCCCCGGCCGGTGACGGTCGACGAGGTCCCGTCCGGCGCCCCGCCCCTCGTGCACCGCTTCCGAGATCGCCGCGATGTTCGAGGGCGCGATCACGCGAGGAACCGGCGGAGCTGCAGCAGCGGAAACCACCCACGCATCGGCTTTCCCGTCGTCGACGCCGGAACGCGCCAACTGCTGCACGACAGCACCTACTCCCGAACTCGCCGCCACCCCCCGAGTCCGGGTTGCACCACCCCTGGACCTGCTCGGCGACCTCGTCCGGTTCCCGACGCTCAGCGCGCAGTAGGTCTGGTGCGAGTAGACGGCAGGCTCGGAGAGCTTCATGCGCTCTCCCTTCCACGCGAAGGCGGCGGTGGGAAACTGGGTCGGGCGTGTTCGCCACGGCGCCGGAGGGATCAGGAGCGGTTGTCCGCCGTGGGCAGGGGTGCCAGGAGCATGGTCGACGTGTCCAGGCGTTCGTCCGCGTCCTGGCCGTCGACGAGTTCCCGGGCTTCTTCGCCGCTGGCGACCACCGGGACCGATCCGCGCAGCGGGCGCGCGGCGGACTCCCGCATGAACAGGGCGGCGACCACTGCGATGAGGGAGAAGAACATGACGTAGAAGGCGGGCGCGTAGCTGTTGCCGGTCACCTGCACGAGCAGCTGGGAGACCGCCGGCACGGTGCCGCCGAACAGCGAGACCGCGATGTTCTGCACGAATCCGACGGCGCAGTACCGCGACGCGGTCGGGTACAGCTCGGCCATGATGGCGGCGTTCATGCACAGGAACAGCGCTCCCGGAACCATCACGAGCGCCAGCGCGACGTAGAGCGACCACGTGGCCCCCAGGTTCATCAGCGCGAACGCGGGGAGCAGCAGGAGCAGGTTGCCGACGGCCGCCATGAGGTAGACCGGCCTGCGCCCGAGCTTGTCCGACATCCGCCCGAACACCGGCAGCAGCAAGGCCTGCAGCACGAGGATGACGACGGTGGCGAGCGCCGTGTGGAACGTGGCGATCCCGACCTGGGTTTCCAGGTACGTGGGCATGTAGCTGGTCAGGGTGTACGACGACGCGCCGTCGGCACCGATGAGGGCGATGCCGATCAACACCTGCGGCCAGTAGTGCTTGAGAACTCCGGGCAGCTTGTGGCGGACGAACATCGGGTCGGCCGCCTGCTCCGCGGTCTTCTCCTGGGCCGCTTCGAAGGTCGGGGACTCCGAGACCCTGCTGCGCAGCGCGATCGCGATGATGCCGAGGACGAACGCGACGAGGAACGGAACGCGCCAGCCGCCGTTGACCATGGCGTCCGGGCCCCAGAAGTGGCTGGCGATGCCGCTGGTCGCCGCGACCACACCGGCACCTGCCGCGAAACCGAGCTGCGATCCGCTGTTGAGCAGCGAGGTCCAGAACCCGCGGTTCTTGTCCGGGGCGAACTCCGCGATGTAGGTCGACGCGCCGGAGTACTCACCGCCGGTGGAGAAGCCCTGCACCATGCGCAGCAGGTAGAGGAGCACGACGGCCCAAGCCCCGATCGCGCCCGACCCCGGCAGGAGACCGATCAACGTGGTCGCGGCGGCCATGAGCGCAATGGTGAAGAACATGACCTTGCGGCGACCGATCTTGTCGCCCAGCGGGCCCAGGATGACGCCACCGAGCGGGCGGACCAGGAACGACACGGCGAACCCGAACAGCGTCACGAGCAGGCCGAGCGTCTCGTCCATGCCCGCGGTGAACACCTGGGCCATGGTGACGGTGAGGTAACCGTAGACTCCGACGTCGTACCACTCCATGAAGTTGCCGACCCCGGCACCGACCTGCGCCCGGATGAGCTTCGGTTTGTCGAGGACGATGCAGTCCTCTTCGCGGAGCCTGCGTCTGCCCTGGGGCACGCCGGGGCGGTCACTTCTGCTCGGATCGGACATCGTTCCTCGTTTCTGACGGTGGACGCGAATCAACGTGGCGCGGAGGTGGAAACGGTCTCGGACACGTCGGGGTGGAGCACTGCGGCACCGACCGCGGGCCGAACGGTTCGGGAGCTGCCGCCACGCGGCGATGAGCACGTCGTCGCGGAGACCGAACATCCGCATGTGTTCATATTTCGAACGTGATGACCAGAAACCTTGGCAGAGCCCGCGCGGTCAAGTCAAGACTCTCGACCCGTTGAAGCGGATGTTGACGGGACGCCCTCGTTGCGCCAAGATTTTGCGAACAATGCGTTCAAATTACAAACGCAAGTGTTCCGCTGGTAGGAGACGATGCGGGAATGAGCGACGAGCCCGAGCGCGCAGATGTGCCGATCAAGACCCTCCGCGTGCTCCGCGAGCTGGTCACCCAGCCGCGCACCGGCGCCACGGGCTGCTTCCACCGCCCCGCCCCGCCCGGGACGGCCCACCCCGCCCGGGGCAGCGCGGGAACGCCGGCTCCCGCCCGACCCGCAACGTCGCGGGCGCCGGCGGAGCTGGCGGCTCGGGGCGAACATCACGATGCGCCGCAACGGGCCCCTGGCGCGTCCGCCGGGGCCGCCGCCCCTCGATCCCGCCGACGCCTTGCCGAGGTAGAACGATCGCTCTGCTCCCACGCCGCGATGACGGATACGAGAGAGCGAATCGCGAGCGACCTGGAGCGGAGCTTCGCCGAGCGCGGTTTTGCCGAGCAGGGCGTCGGAGACCTGCGCGCGGAGGCCGATGTCTCCCTGCGGACGCTCTACGAGTACTCCTCCAGCCGCGAGGGGAGGTGATCGTCGGCGCGCTGGAGCACCGGTACCGGGCCTATTCCGACTGGCTCGCCGGAGGACCCGAAAGCGGTGCGGAGGCCGCACTGCGCGCTGCCCGTGCCGCGCTGTCCGCCGAAGGCATCGGAGACGTCGTGCTGTTCCTCGCTTCGGACGCCGCGCGCTGCACGTGCGGCACGCTCGTCGAGATCAACGGAGGGAAGTCGGTGTCATGAGGCGCTTCGAGGACGAGGTAGCGGTGGTCACGGGTGGACGGTCGGGCATCGGGAAGGCCATCGCTCGACGGCTGCGGCAGGAAGGGGCGACCGTCTACACGGTGCAACGCGGCCCCGACGAGGAGTTCGACGGCATCTCGGCTGATTTCTCCGACCCCACCTGTCCTGACAGGATCATCGCGGAGGTGATCGATCGCGCCGGGAAGCTGGACGTGTTGGTGAACAACGCGGGCATGATGCAGGAATCCGCGGTCGAAGCCATGTCCCCGGAGGACTGGCAGCGCAACCTCACCGTGAACCTGACGGCCCCCTTCCTGCTCATCCGCGCCTCGCTGCCGCATCTGCGCGCCACCGGAGGCAGCATCGTCAATACCGGTTCGATCGAGGGAATCGGCGCCAACCCGGGCCACGCGGCGTACTCCGCAGCGAAGGCCGGCCTTCACGGGCTCACTCGCGCCGTGGCGGTCGATCACGGGCACGAAGGCATCCGCTGCAACGCAGTCGCGCCCGGTTGGATCGACACGGATCTGAACCTGGAATTCATCGACAGCACGCCAGACCCCGACGCCTTCCGACGCGACATCGGCCGCATCCACCCGGTGGCCGGCACGGGGAAGCCGGAGGAAGTCGCCGCTCTCGTGGCCTTCCTCGCCGCCGACGAGGCCGGCTTCATCACCGGGCAGGTCTACACGGTCGACGGAGGTCGCACGGCCAAGTTGAGCCTGCCCTGAAGCACGAGTCCCGCACGGACGTCACCGTGCCCCGGCCCGGCGAGACCCTGATCCGGGTAGCCGCTGCCGGTACCAACAACACCGGTATCAGCACCCGTGCCGGCTGGTATGCGAAATCGGTTGACTCCCTCCAGGATTTCGCGATCTTCCGGAGTGAGGACCGCCTGGTGGCGGGTGGATCCGGGTTGGGATCTGGCCCGCCGAGCAGCAGCTCGACGGGCGGCCCTCCCCGGCCGCAGGTAGCTGCCGTCGACCTGGGCTGAGGCTGCCGCGGCGAGGTGTCGCCTTCCGCTGCCCGCACGGCTTCCGCGTTGCTGGCGGCCGGAGCGCTCGCGTCCGCGCGGTCAGCGGTGTGGTCAGTTCCGGCCGGCCACGACGCCGTCGGCGTCCCACACCGCCCCGGTGACCCGCACGGCGCGATCGGAGGGCAGGAACGCCCGCGGCCGGTTCAGCGGCCGGTGCGCGGCGCCGTCCTGCGCGGGCCGAGCCGCAGCGCCCGCCGCCACCAGGGCGCGCGGTCCTCCGCGGCCGCGCGCTCCGCAGGACTGGACTCCTCCAGCCGGGGCTCCGCAGCCCGGGGCTCCTCGACCCGGAGTTCCTCCGGGCGGGACCGCGCCGGGCGGGCGTGCTGCTCGCGCCACTGCCGCACGAGCTCGTCCGCGTCGACGGGGGCCAGCCGCACCCGCGGCCCGGTGGGCGCGCTGAGCTCCGCCGCGATGCGCCGGTTGAGCGCGGCGACCTCCTCGCGCACGGCCTGCTCGTCGGGCAGGTCGCGGACCGCCTCCGGCAGCCGCTCGACCTCCTTGCGCAGCCGCAGCGGAGCCGGCAGCAGCTCCTCGGCGGAGATCCCCTCGCGCTGGACGCGCTCCTTGATCCACCACGCCTCGCCGTTCTTGTGCAACCCGCGCAGGGGCTGCCCGGTGCCGGGGAGGTCGTCGAGCTCGCCGCGTTCGGCCGCTTCCCGGATCTGGCGGTCGATCCACGACTCGAAGTCGAGGTTCGGCGGCTTGCGCTCGGTCATGCCGCCATGGTTCCAGGTCACGGGCTTCGCGTACAGCTGCGGCGGGCCCTGCCGCGCCCGCGCGCCCACCTGCCGCCCGGTGCGTCCCCCGGCGGGGCGGTGCCGCTGCTCCACTCGTGTCCGTTCCCGACGCGCGTGCCCGGAGCAAGATCAGGTCCGATACAGTCCACGCATCGTGGGGTCCACGGGCGGGGTTCGCCGCGGACGACGGGGAGTGCGAGACGGAACCGGTCGAGTGCGGAAAGGAGAGGCCTCCAGCAGTACTCGGACATGACGCGCCCGCTCCCGCGCGGCGCCGGCCGGCTCGCACCGGCCGGGAGTAACGCGCACCGCCGCGCACGCGACACGCAGCGCGACGCTCCCGCTGTCGACGCTGATCCGCGCTGGCCGCGGGAGCGGCGTCGCGCCGGCACGTGTGCGTACGGAACGTCCCCGCCTGTGCGGCGCTGGACGCAACGAAGGAAGTACGGAGAAGTGGCAACCCAAGACGAGTCTTCCCCACTCCCCTCGCGCCGTTCGAAGCGGTCGAACCAGCGCGACAGGTCGATCAAGTCACGTCTGACCTGGACGATGATCATCCCGTGGATCGTGGTGGGCGTGCTCTGGGCCATCGGGTGCTCGCTGTTCACCTACGACGCGCTGTACACCCAGCGGATCGGGGCGGGCGTGCGGCAGCTGTCCCTGCCCGCGGTGTCGACGTTGGAGGCGTTGCAGCAGGAGCGGCAGGCGAGCTTGCAGTTCGCCAGCCGGCCGAACGCCGACCCCGCGCAGCTGGACGCGGCGCGGCAGCGCACCGACGCCGCCGCCGCGCGGATGCAGCGCGAGGCGGACTCGCTGCTGGAATCGGCGCCGCAGCAGGTGCGGGAACCGCTGCAGCAGCTGACCGACGACCTGGGCCGGTTGCCCGGGGTCCGCTCCGGCATCACCAGCCGCAGCACCTCGGTGCAGGAGATCAACGACTACTACAACGGCGTGTTCGACACCGCTTCGCAGCTGTTCCACACCCAGGCGCGCATCGTGCCGGACACGGACACGCTGCGGGGCGCGCAGTCCGCGGCGGCGCTGTTCCGCGCCTCCGACCTCGCCGCGCGCGAGGCCTCGACCGTCTCCCTGGCGCTGCGCTCCGGCGACCTCTCGGCGGAGCAGTACCGCCAGCTGGTCTCCTACATCAACACCAGCCGCGCCGAGCTGCAGAGCGCCGTGGAGAACATGCGACCGGAGACGCGCCAGCGCTTCGACGAGCTGCGGGCCGATCCGGCGTGGCAGCGGCTGCACGAGATGGAGAACAGCATCGTCGAGGGCGGCGCGTTCAGCGGCGCGGACGCCCCGGTCGAGGCGCAGGCCTGGGACGAAGCGACCGGCCCCGTGCTGGGCGCGCTGTCGGACATGGTGCGGGTGCAGGCCGACGGCGTCTCCCAGCAGGCCGTGGAGAAGGGCAACGAAGCGCTGCGCGCCGTGGCGATCGGCAGCACCATCGCGCTCGCGGTGGCCGTGGCGTCGTTCCTCGTCGCCCGTCGCGTCTACCGCGCGGTCGTCGACGAAGCGCTGCTGACCCGCCTGCAGGACCTGCGCACCGAGTCGCTGGAACTGGCCAAGCGGCTGCCCGACCTGGTCCGCCGCATCCGGGACGGGCAGCAGATCGATCCGAACGCCGAGCTGACCCGGCTGCGCCAGTACGGCGACGACGAGGTCGGCCAGGTCGCCGAGGCGATCCAGGTGTTCCACGAGGAGGCGGTCACCGCCGCCGTGCGCGAGACGAAGGCGCGCCGCGGCGCGCGGGCCGTGTTCGTCGGCATGTCCTACCGGGTGCAGCAGCTGCTGCGCACGATGCACGGCACGATCGACGACCTGGAGCGCTACGAGGAGAACTCCGGCCAGCTCGCCCGGCTGTACGAGTTGGACAACTCCACCACCCGCGCGCGGCGGAAGGTGGAGAACCTGCTCGTGCTCGGTGACCAGCAGCCGGGCCGGCGCTGGACCAAGCCGGTGAACCTGCTCGACGTGCTGCGCGCCGCGGTCTCGGAGATCGACCAGTACACCCGGGTGACGATCGGGCACGTGCCGGACACCTCGGTCACGGGTTCCGCGGTGGGCGACACGATCCACCTGGTCTCCGAGCTGGTGGACAACGCGGCGTCGTTCTCCCCGCCGGAGACCCAGGTGCACCTGAGCGCTTCGCTGGTCGCCCGCGGCGTGGCCATCGACGTGGCCGACCAGGGCCTGGGCATGGACGAGCGCTCGCGGAACTGGGCCAACGAGATGATGGTCAGCGCACCGCGGTTCGACCAGCTCGTGCTGGACAACAACCGCGCCGAGCAGCTGGGCCTGTTCACCGCGGCCCGGTTGGCCGAGCGGCGGTCGATCTCGGTGGAGTTCGGCGTGTCCGCCTACGGCGGGACGCGGGCGACGGTGCTGCTGGGCCAGCACCTGCTCGAGTCCCGCAACTCCGAGGACGTGCCCACCGCCGCGGTGACCGTGCCGACGCAGACCGCCGAGGAGGCCGCGCCGGAGGGCCCCGAGGCGGACACCGAGCGGACCGCCCTGCCCGACGTGGGGGCGTTGCCGCGGCGCGCCCCGGCCGGTGCGGCGCCGACGGGTGCGGAGCCGGTCGAGCAGGACCCGGTCGAGCAGGAGCCGGGTACCGGTGA
Organism: Salinifilum ghardaiensis; assembly: GCF_054491345.1. NCBI lineage: Bacteria > Bacillati > Actinomycetota > Actinomycetes > Pseudonocardiales > Pseudonocardiaceae > Salinifilum > Salinifilum ghardaiensis. Next base: position 3,369,213 of record NZ_CM137101.1, read on the forward strand.
GCACGCCTGGCCGAGCGCCGCGCAGGCCGACGAGGCGGTGCGCGGTGGCGACGGCGCCGGCGCGGAGCAGTGGCCCGCGGTGCCGAGCACGTCGTTCTCCACCCGCGGTTCGCTGCCGGTCCCGGAGAGCGACGCCGCTGCCCCTCCGTCGAGCTCGGAGGCCTCGGACCGCGGGAGCTCCGCGCGCACCGGGGCGACCGGCGATGACCGGCCGCCGCTGCCGCGGCGCGTGCCGCAGAGCCACCTGGTGGAGGGGCTGCGGGACGAGCCGGAGGAGAGCAGCGAGGACGCCATCGCCAAACCGAGCCGGCTGGCGTCGTTCGGACGCGCGTTCCGCAGCGGCGTTTCCAGCCAGCACAGTTCCCGCGACCAGAACGACGAGGGTGAGAACGCATGACCGAGACCAACGGTGAGACGAAGCTGAGTTGGCTGCTGGACGGTTTCGTCTCCGAGGTGCACGACGTGCACAACGCCGTGGTGCTGTCGAACGACGGGCTCGTCATCGCCCGGTCCACCGGTTTGGACCGGGACACCTCGGACAAGCTCGCCGCTGCCGCTTCCAGCCTGCGCAGCATCGCCAAGGGCGTGAGCCGGGACTTCGACCTGGGCACGGTGCGGCAGAACCACGTCGAGATGGAGCACGGCCTGCTGTTCGTCTCCGCTGCGGGCAACGGCGCCTCCCTGGCGGTGCTGACCTCGGCGGAACCGAACGTGGAGGAGGTGGCCTACCAGATGGGGCGCCTGATCACGCAGGTCGGCTCGTTCCTCACGGCGGCCCCGCGCGATGCGGCCGGCGCGGCCGCGGAGAGGACCTGACCATGGGCGAGGCGTGGTTCGACGAGGAGGCCGGACCGATCGTCCGGCCGTACCTGATCACGCGGGGGCGCACCCCCGGCGAGACGGCGCAGGTGGACCGCGCGAGCCAGGTGGTCACGGTGCAGCCGTTTCCGCAGACCCCGCGGCTGGAGCTGACCCCGGAGCACCGCGCGATCCTGGAGTCGTGCCGCAAGCCGGCCGCGGTCGCCGAGGTCGCGGCGATGATGGGCCGTCCGCTGGGCGTGGTGCGCGTGCTGTGCGGCGATCTGCTCGAGCACGGGGCCGTTTCCGTGCGCTCGCCTCGGACCCAAGTCAGCCGACAGATCCTGGAGCAGGTTTACCATGGGCTTTGCAGGCTCTAAACCGAAGTCCGACGCGACCGCGGCGGCCCCGCTGCCGCTGAAGTTCGTCGTCGCGGGCGGGTTCGGCGTGGGCAAGACGACCTTCGTCGGTGCTGTCAGCGAGATCGCCCCGCTGAGCACCGAGGAGGAGATGACGGTCGCCAGCACCGGCGTGGACGACCTCACCGGGGTGGAGCGCAAGGACACCACCACGGTCGCGCTCGACTTCGGGCGCATCACGATCTCGGACGAACTGGTGCTGTACCTGTTCGGCGCCCCGGGGCAGAACCGGTTCTGGCCGCTGTGGAACGACCTCGTGCTCGGCGCCGTCGGCGGCGTGGTGCTGATGGACACGCGCAAGCTCGACGACGGCTTCGCCTCGGTCGACTTCTTCGAGCGCCGCAGGGTCCCGTTCGTCGTGCTGGTGAACTGCTTCGACGACGGCCACCACTACGAGCCCGAGGAGATCCGCGAGGCGGCGGCGCTGTCGCCGGAGACCCCGGTGCTGCTGGGCGACGCGCGGCAGCGGAGCTCGTGCAAGGACGCGTTGACGACGCTGGTCCAGCACGCGATCAACCGCCTGCCCAGCACCGCCCCGGGCTGAGCGGACCGGCGGGGACGCACGGGGAGGGGCTCGGCCAGCTGCCGGACCCCTCTCCGCACGTCCGCGGTCGTTCACATCGGTGGATGCTTGCTCGGCCGCACCGGTCCGTCAGGCGAGCGGCGCGGTGCGGCAGCGGAAGTGCCGCAGCGTCGACGGCGCGTGCGTGAAGCGGTAGCCGGGCACCTGCTCGGGGTCCTTGGCGACGTCGGCGAGCAGCTCGGCCACGTACTCGAGGTGGCTGTGGTCGTAGACCCGCCGCGGCAGGGCCAGCCGCACCAACTCGAACGGCGCCGGTGCGGCCAGTTCCGCGTTCCCGTCGAGCTCGCCGAGGTAGAGCGATCCGAGTTCGGCGCAGCGCACTCCGCCTTCCCGGTAGAGGTGGCAGGCCAGGGCGTGCCCGGGGAAGCGGTGCGGCGGCAGGTGCGGCAGCAACCGCCCGGCGTTGAGGTAGATGCCGTGCAGCCCGGCGGGCCGCACGGTGTCCACACCGGCCAGTTGGGCCTGCTCGGCGAGGAAGGCGGCCTCGCGCTCGCGGTCGGCGAGGTAGTCGGGCTCGACGACCTCGCGCAGCCCCTGCGCGAGGATCTCGAGCGTGTGCCCGGTGAGACCGCCGTAGGTGCGGAAGCCCTCGGTGGCGATGATGTCCACTTCGCACCGGTCGGCCGCGGCCTCGTCGCGCAGCCCGATGACGGCGCCCTCGGGGGCGAGTCCGTCCTTCTTCAGGCTGGCCACGCACCCGTCGGCCAGTTCGAACGCGCGGCGCGCCACGTCGACGGGCGCGTGCCCGGCGTAAGCGGGGTCGCGCCGGGTGACCAGCCAGGCGTTCTCGGCGAACCGGGCCGCGTCGAGGATGAACGGGACCCCGTGCTCGGCCGCGAGCGCGGCGGTCTGCTCCAGGTTCGCCATCGAGACCGGCTGCCCCCCGCCGCCGTTGTTGGTGATGGTGACGAGGATCTGGCCGATGCGGTGCGCGTCCGGCCCTTCGAGGGCCGCGCGCAGCCGCGGGATGTCGATGTCGCCCTTGAACGGGGTGTCGCTGTCGAGGTCCGCGGACGCGGCGCACGGCAGGTCCCGGGCTTCGGCGCCGAGCAGCTCGACGTTGGCCCGGGTGGTGTCGAAGTGCGTGTTGCTGATGCTCACCGAGCCCGGCCGCAGCAGCGCGCCGAACAGGACGCGCTCGGCGGCGCGTCCCTGGTGCACGGGGAAGACGTGCGGGTACGGGACGATCTCGCGGACGGCCTCCAGGAAGCGGTAGTACGACTCGGCGCCCGCGTAGCGCTCGTCGGCGCGGGCGGAGGCGGCGTGCTGTTCGGTGGAGATGGCGCCGGTGCCGGAGTCGGACAGCAGGTCGATGCTGACCTTGTCGGCGGGCAGGTTGAACGGGTTGTGCCCGGCGCGGTCGAGTTCGGCGATGCGCTCCTGCCGGGTGGTCACCGGGATGGGCCGGACCACGGCGGAGACGTAGGGACGCAGGTGGGGCACGTCCGCCTCCTCGGTGCTGTGTCGGGTTCGGGGTATTTTCCGGGGGAGGAGGTCACGGGGTTCCGCCGTACGCCTCGGAGGAGACGTAGAGCGTGGTGCCGGTGTCCTCGGGGCTCATCCGCAGCGAGACGTGGGCGAGCAGCCCGCGGTTGTCGGTCAGCGGCCGGGTCGTGACGGCGCCGATGATGTCGTCGATCTCGGCGGCGTCCACGCCGTGCGGGCGCAGGGCGCGGACGACGCGCTCGCGGGCGACGGCGTCGTCGGGCACGTAGTCGCGCACGGGCACGTAGAGGCTGTAGCCGCTCGGCGTGCTCGTGTCCCCGTCCACGAAGGAGTAGCTGGACACGAGCGGGCGGCCGTCGAAGACGACGGTGTCCTCGCCGAGGGCGGCGCAGAAGTCGTACACGAGCTCGTGCTCGATGCCGGGGACGGCTTCGGCGGCGCGCGCGGCGTCCTCGGCGGTGCCGGACAGGTGGGAGACGTAGAGCTTGACGCGGGCCTGCGGGCCGGAGTCCAGGTCGACGGCGAAGAACGAGGCGGTGTCCGAGCCGAACCGGTGCAGCGCGTGCTCGTGCACCGTGGCGTCGGCCTCCGGCAGGCCGAGGCGCTTCAGCGCTTCCCCCACCAGTTCCGGTGCCCGCTCCGCGCCGCGCACCGCGGGGTTGAAGTACACCTTGAACTTCGGCGGCCCCTCGGGGGAGAAGATCATCGAGTACCACCAGCTGAAGGCGCCCTGCGGCTGCTCGGGGCGGAACAGGTCCTGCACCGCGCGCAGCTTGTCGAGCGCGACGCCGTCGCGCTCGGCGGCGGTGTCGACGAAGTGCTCCGCGGCCCGGGTGTTCTCCGCGACGGAGGGGGTTTCGGCGATGGTCTCGCCGAGCACGCGGAGCTTGCGCCGGTCGCCGTCGAAGGCCACGGAGAACTCGAGCGGCGTGGCGTCGTCGGCCACGTCGGAGGGCCAAGCGGGCGGCTGCTGCACCGGCCGCTCGGCCACGGGGCCGAGTAATCGGGTCACCAGCCGTTCCGGCTCGTGCGGTGGGACGTCGTAGCGCCGGCAGAGTCCGCGCAGTTGCCTGCACGTGAATTCCCGGAGTGTGCCGTCGAAATCGCGCATGCGGCTCCGATCCGTCTTCTGTGGGGGCAGCCAGTCGTGCGCGAACACCCTAATTCTGTTGATCTTGGAGCGGTACCCGTTGCGGGGTGACATTGGCCGCCATCACGGCGCGGCGAACGGCCGCCGGAGTTGCCCCGTTCGCCGGAACGACCGGTGCGGTCCGGAGCAGCACGCGGCCCCGGTGCGGCGGGAGGCGGCTCAGCGCAGGCGTTCCAGATCGGCCGACAGCGCGGCTACCTGCTCGGCGAGCTTGCGCACCTCGCCCCCGCCCGCCCCGTCGTCGACCGCCGTCACGATGTCCTCGGCGGCGCAGCGCACCTGGAACACCCGGTCCTGCAGGTCGGCCAGCTCGCCCGCGGAGAGCACGACCGCGTCCTCCGGCAGCCCGCCGCGCTGCACCGCGGTGCGCCGCTCGTAGGCGCGTTGCCGGCACGAGCGCGTGCAGTACTGCTTCGGCCTGCCCTGCTTGCCGCTGGACGCGACCCGCCGGCCGCACCAGGAGCAGTAGCGCGCGCGGCGGGTGCGCTCACGTCGGGTGTCGTCGGCATCGGTGTCCACGAGCAGCGAAGCGTATCCGCCGCGGCGGGGTGCGCACACGCGCGGCACGCCGTGGTGCACATTGAGGTGCGCAACATCCGCACGGGTCCTGCACCACCGGCCGGCGCCGCGCGCGGACGGCCGGTCGACGAGGCGAAAGGCCGAGGGGCATGCGCACTCCCGACAGCTCCCGCACCGCGATCTCCCGGCGCCGCCAGCAGCGCGGGTGGGGCTGGTACGACTGGGCCAACTCGGTGTTCCCGACCTCGGTCATCACGGTCTTCCTGTCGATCTACCTGACCTCGGTGGCCACCGCGGCGGCCAGCGCGGACGTCGCCCGCAACGGGGTGCGGGCGCGCCCGGACGCGCTGCGCCGGTGCGACATCGCGCTGTTCGGGCTGGAGTTCCCGGCCGGATCGCTGTGGGGGTACCTGCTGTCGGTGGCGGCGGTGGTGCAGGTGATCGTGCTGCCGATCACGGGGGCGGTGGCCGACCGGGTGCGGAACAAGCGCGCGATGCTGGCCGGTTCCGCCGCCTGCGGTGCCGCGTCCACGGGGCCGCTGGCGCTGGTGGCGGGCACGAACTGGCAGCTCGGCGTCGGGCTGTTCATCGTGGCCAACGTGTGCTTCGGCGCCTCGGTGGTGGTCTACTACTCGTTCCTGCCGCAGATCGCCGAGGCCGAGCAGCGCGACCGCGTCTCGGCGCGGGGCTCGGCGATCGGCTACCTCGGCGGCGGGGGTGGCCCTGGCGCTGCACCTGGGGCTGCACCTGGGCCGCGACGCCCTGGGGATGGACGCGTCGACGGCGGTGCGGCTGGTCTTCGCCAGCGCCGGGCTGTGGCGGGCCGGGTTCACCGCGGTCCCGGTGTTGGCGCTGCGCGGGGTGCCCAGCCGCGCGCCGGAGCCGGCGGATTCCGCCGGCGGTTCGGCTCCGGCGGTGCTGACGAGCGGGTTCCGGCAGTTGTCGGGCACCCTGCGCGGACTGCGGCTGGCGCGGGAGTCGCTGTTCGTCACGCTGCTGATCGTGCAGTTCATCGCCTCCGTCGGCGGGCTGGCGCACGGGTGGACCGCGCGGGGCATCGGGGCGAAGCGGACGATCCTGCTGAGCCTGGCGGTGTGGATCGCCGTGCTGTCGGCGGCGCACTTCGCGCAGGAGGGCCGCTACGGGCAGTTCTACGCGCTCGCCGCCGGGATCGGGCTGGTGCTCGGCGGGACGAACGCGCTGTCGCGGTCGCTGTTCAGCCAGCTCATCCCGCCCGGCAAGGAGGCGGAGCACTTCTCGCTGCACGAGATCGGCGAGCGCTCCACCTCGTGGCTGGGGCCGCTGGCCTTCGCCGCGATCGGCCAGACCACGGGGTCGTTCCGGTTGGCGATCATCTCGCTGATCGCGTTCTTCGCGGTGGGGATGCTGCTGGTGGCGCTGCTGCCGGTGCGGCGCGCGGTGCGGCGGGCGGGCAACCGGCCGCCGCGGCTGTTGTGAGCGGCCCGCGGAGAGCCCGCGGACCGGCTGCCGCAGCGCGGACTCCGTTCGGGGGACGGCTGTTCCGACGGGAGGCCCTCCCCCGCGGAATATGCCAACACGTACCGTCGTAGGGGAAAGGACAAGCATCGCCACGATCCGTGATCACGCCCGCCGAACGCTGCCCGGAAGGGTCGCCGGTGATCTCCCTCGCACTTCACGAACGGTTCAGACTCCTGTTTGGCGGGGGTGCGACCACCTCTGGCAGTATCACCCATTCGAGTGGAACTGAGATCGACAGCGGGATAACGCGTCACGAACACGGACCGACTGCATCTCCAGGGAGAAACCTCGTTGACGAGTGAACAACGTCACCGAGGGCAACCAGAACCCCCGAACCGGGAACAGACAGCAACGACGTGTCGTTGCACTCGGTGAGCACAATCGCCCGGAGGGCCTCTCCGGGCCGACGTGAAAGGAACCGTCATGGCCGATCGCGTTCTGCGTGGCAGCCGGCTCGGAGCAGTCAGCTACGAGACCGACCGCAACCACGACCTCGCTCCGCGCCGGACGGTGCGCTACGCCTGCTCCAAGGGCCACGAGTTCGAGGTGCCGTTCTCCGACGACGCGGAGGTGCCTTCGACCTGGGAGTGCCGGCTGCACGGCACCGAGTCGAAGATCATCGACGGCAGCCAGCCGGAACAGAAGAAGGCCAAGCCGCCGCGCACCCACTGGGACATGCTGCTGGAGCGGCGCACCATTCCCGAACTCGAGGAACTCCTCAACGAGCGACTGCAGGTCCTGCGCAACCGCCGCGGGGAAACGGACTGAGTGCTCCGGACCAGCGAACGGGGGCGGCCCGGCCGGGCCGCCCCCGTTCGCGTCCCGGGACTCGCCGCACCGGTTCCCGGCCCCGCAAACGGTCCCGGTCAAACGACCCCACTCCCGCAGCTGGTCCAGCCCCGCAGCTGACCCGCTCCCGCTGCGGGCTCGGCCCCGCCAGCGGAGCGTCCGCAGCGGGGGCAGCGCCGGCAGCGGCGCACCAGCGAGACACCGCCCCGCAACGGGCGGGCGGTCACCGCCGGGTTCCGCCGATCGCGCGCAGCGCACCGGCCACCTGCCGCATCCGCCGCCGCGCACCCCAGAACGTGACCCGCACCAGCGCCTCGCGCACGATCGACCCGCTCATCTTCGACGTGCCCACGGCGCGCTCGACGAACGTGATCGGCGCTTCCACCACGGTGAACCCCGCGTCCACCGCGCGCCGCGTCAGGTCGACCTGGAAGCAGTAGCCCTGCGAGGTCACCGTGTCCAGCGCCAGCGCCCGCAGCACCTCCGCGCGGTAGACGCGGTAACCGGCGGTGATGTCGTGCACCCCCACGCCGAGCGCCAACCGCGAGTAGACGTTCGCCCCGCGGGAGAGCAGCTGCCGGTGCCACGGCCAGTTCACCACCCTGCCGCCGGGCACGTACCGCGAGCCGACGACCACGTCCGCCGCGGGCGCGCCCGGTTCGCCGAGCAGCCGCGCCAGCCGCGGCAGGTCCTCCGGCGGGTGCGAACCGTCCGCGTCCATCTCCACGACCGCCCGGTATCCGCGGTCCAGCGCCCACCGGAACCCGGCCACGTAGGCCGCGCCCAACCCGGCCTTGCCGGTGCGGTGCAGCACCGACACCCGCTCGTCGGCGGCCGCGACGTCCTCGGCGACCTGCCCGGTGCCGTCCGGGCTGGCGTCGTCGACCACGAGGACGTGCGCGGCGGGCGCGGCGTCGAACAGCCGATGCACGATCGGCCGCAGCGTGTCCCGTTCGTTGTAGGTGGGGATCACCACCACGAGCGATGCGAGCGCGCCGGTGGAGTCCGCGGGCTCCCGCCCCTGGGCCATGCACGTCCTTTCCTCTCCGGGGCGCACCCCGGTCCCCGACTTGCGCGGCCCCGCTGCGCGGGCCGCCTCCTGCTTCCGGCGCCGCCCGGGCGGCGCCGTTCCGCGGTCATCCGGCGCTGCGGCGGTTCCACCGCAGCGCCAGGGCGAACGCGGCGGCCCCCACCGCCGCGATGATCCACGCGGGTGCCGCGCCGAGCCGCGTGGCCAGCGTGTCGGAGGAGCGCAGCGGCACCTCGCCGACGAGCGCGTCCGCGGTGAACTGGCCCGTGCGCTGCGCCACGGTTCCGTCCGGTTCGACGATGGCGCTGACGCCGCTGGTGGCCGCGACGACCACGGCGCGGCCGTGCTGCACCGCGCGCAGCTGCGACATCGCCAGCTGCTGGTAGCTCATCTCCGAGTGCCCGAACCAGGCGTTGTTCGTCGGCACGGCCAGCAGGTTCGCCCCCTGCCGGGCGGCTCCGGTGAACACGTCGTCGTAGGCGACGTCGTAGCAGATGCCGACCCCCAGCCGCACCGGCCCCGCCGGCAGCACGCCCGGCTCCTCGCCCGGCGTCATGTCCTGCTGGAAGCGGTCCACGAACGGCGTGACCGCCCGGGCCACCGAGCGCATCGGGATCGTCTCGGAGAACGGCACGAGGTGCTGCTTGGTGTAGGCCTCCCCCGGGCCGCTGCCCGGGTCCCAGCGCACCACCTGGTTGCGCAGCTTCCCGTCGGCGCCGTCGGCGAGCCCGCCGACGAACACCGGAACGCCGAGCCGGTCGGTGAGCAGGTCGAGCTCGGGATCGACGTGGCCCGGGCCCCAACTGCCCACCTGCTCGGGCAGCACCACGGCATCCGGACGCGGCACCTGCCCCGCCTCGACCCGGTCGGCCAAGCGCCGGGCCTGCCGCACGTGGTTGTCGTGCAGCACGTCGTCGGCGTGGAGCAGCCCGAGCCCCAAGTCGGGCGCGTTGCCCTGCACCGCGGCCACCCGCGCGGTGCCCTCCTCGGCCGCGGTGCCCACCGCGGGCCACACCGCCAGCCCCGCCACCACGGGCACGAGCGCGGCACCCACCGGGGCGGCCCACGCACCCGGACCGGGCCACCTGCGCCGCGACCACCGCTGCCGGAGCAGCAGCACCACCCGCGCCAGCCCCGCCGCGGTCACCGCCACCGCGAAGCCGACGAGCACGCTGCCGCCGACCGAGGCCAGCACCATGTAGGGCCCACCGGTCTGGGTGAACGCCAACTTGCCCCACGGGAAGCCGCCGAAGGGGACGTGCCCGCGCAGCTCCTCGGCAGCGGCGAGCACGGCCGGGGCCCACACCACGCTGCCGGGCAGCGCGCTCACCCGCGCGGCCGCCAGCCCGCCCAGGCCGAAGAACACCGCCTGCAGCAGCGCCACGCCCAGCCACGGCCAGGGTCCGAACTGCGCCGAGAGGAAGTCCTGCAGCCAGCCCAGCAGCGGCAGCAGGTAGCTCGCGCCGAAGACGAGGCCGAACGCGAACCCGGCGCGCATCCGCTGCCGCCAGACCACGAGCAGCAGCACCGCCACGGCCAGCGGAGCCAGCCACCAGCGGCCGCTCGGCGGCGAGGCGAGGTACAGCGCGAACCCGCCGGCTGCGACCGCCGGCAACCGCAGCCACCACGCCCCCGGACGTCGCCGCCCGGCGGCCGCACCGCGCGTGCGCTCGCCCTGCTGCGGACTCGTGGTGGCCACCACCGTTCAACCTTTCTCCGATGCTGCCGGGATGCACGAGCCCGGGACATCGCGGAGCCCTGGGACATCGCGGGCGCAGCACGCGGTCGCGACCACACGTGGCGCCCCGGTCAATGTACGCGCCGCCGACCCCGCCGGGGCGAGCCGCTCCGTCCCGGCGGGGCGGGGTCACACGGTGTACAGGTCGTCGTCCTCGGCGTCGCGCTCGTAGACCGTCTCCCCGCGCAGCACGGTGCGCAGGCACCGCGGCCGCGGGGCGTGCGGGCCCAGGTCCGGCAGGCCGGGAACCCCGGCCCGCGGATCCGTCGACCACCGCTGCACTCGCGAGTCCGGCGCGGTGGTGACCAGCTCCCCCGCGTTCCACACCGCGTAAGTCGCCGGAGCCCCCGGCACCAGCGTGCCGGTGCGCCCGTCCTCGACACCGGCCGCCCGCCAGCCGCCGCGGGTGTGCGCCATGAACGCCGCGCGCGGCGACACGCCGTACCCCCCGGTGCGGTGGTTCACCGCCGCGGCGACCGCATCCCACGGGGCGCACGGCGTGACCGGGGCGTCGGAGCCGAAGGCCAGCAGCACCCCGTCGGCGGCGAGCCGGGAGAAGGGGTTCATCCGCGTGCCGCGCTGCACCCCGAGGCGCCGCGCGTACATCGCCGCGGAACCGCCCCAGGCCGCGTCGAAGGCGGGCTGCACCGAGGCGACCACGCCGTAGCCCGCGAGTTCCGCCGCTTGGTCCTCGCCCACCATCTCCAGGTGCTCGAGGCGGTGGCGCATGCTCGCCAGCGCCGGTGCGCCGACGGTCTCGGCGGCCTTGCGGAACCCGGCGCAGACCTCGGCGACGCCGGCGTCGCCGATCACGTGGAACCCGGCCTGCATCCCGTTGCGCGTGCAGTCCACGAGGTGTTCGGCGATCGCCTCCGCGTCGAGGTAGAGCACCCCGGACGTGCTCGGATCGTCGACGTAGGGGTCGCGCAGCGCAGCGGTGCGCGAGCCGACCGCGCCGTCGACGAACAGGTCCCCGGCCAGCCCGCGGGCGCCGAGCTCCCGCGCGCGGTCGACCGCGCCGAGCTCGCCCCAGTAGCCGATCACTTCCGGCACCCCGCCCTGCCGGGAGATCTCCAGCAGGTCGCGCAGGTCGTCCTCACCGGAGATGTCGGGGCCGGCGCACTCGTGCACGCAGGCGATGCCCTGCGCCGCCGCGTGCCGCAGGAACGCGCGCTGCGCCTCGCGGCGCTGCACCGGACCGAGCGATTCGCGGGCGGCGCGGCGCACGTGGTGGTGCGCCACGCGGGTCAGCGGCCCGGTGTCGCTCCACCCCTCGGCGCCCCGCGCCAGCGGCGTCTGCCGGACGAGCGCGCTCGACACCAGCGCCGAGTGCACGTCGATCCGCGACAGGTACACCGGCGCCCCGCCGCACGCCTCGTCGATCTCGACGCGGGAGGGCGGGCGCCGCTCGGGCCACCAGGTCTCGTCCCAGCCGTGCCCCCAGACGAGCGTGCCCGGGTATTCCGCGACGTGGTCCCGCAGCGCGTGGAGGAACTCGGTCAACGACGCGCAACCGGTGAGATCCAGCCCGTTGAGCAGTAACCCCGCGGACGTCGCGTGCACGTGCGCGTCGACGAAGGCGGGCGCCACGAACGCGCCCTGGAGGTCGACGATTTCGGCACCGGGATGCAACGCCCTGCCGACCTCGTCGCCGCCGATCCACGAGATGACGCCGTTCGTCACGGCCATCGCGGTGGCATCGGCGTCGGCGGGCGAGTGAATTCGGCCGCCGAGCAACAACGTGGTGTCGGACATGTCCTTCGCTGTTTCCGTGTTCCGGGTCTCCACTGCACGGGTCGGTAGCGGCCGGGAGGCGGCCCCGGCCGCGATCGCTCATGCGAGCTTACCGGGGTCGATTCAGCGACCGACGAGACGGAGACCTTAGCGCCTGCAACGGCCCCGGCCCGTGCACCCGCCGGCGGCGGTGGCCGGGCCGCGAGGCCCGTGCACCGGTGTTCCCGTCCCGGTCAGGCCGTGCTGGGTCCGCGGCGCGGCGGCAGCGCGTCGGGACCGCCGTCGTCGGAATCCGGCCGCTGCCGCGGCTGCTCCTCGTCGTCCTCGGAGACCGACACCACTTCCCCGTCGATCACGTCGCCGGTCGCGTCGCGCCGCCCCGCGGGGCCCGAGGGGCCGCCGCCGGAGGGGGCGGTGCCGAACGGGACGGCACCGAAGGAACCGCCCGGGAAGCCCCGGTGCACCTGCTCGCGCATGGCCTGCGCGCGCCGCTCGGCGGAGCGCTGCATGCGCCTGCGCAGCAGCGAGCGCGTCGGCGGGAGCACGCACACCAGGCCCGCGAGGTCGCTGAGGAAACCCGGCACGAGGAACAGCAGCCCGCCGCCGGCGATGAGCACCCCGTCGGAGACCTCGCGGTCGGCGGGACGGCGGGCCGTGGCCGCCTCGCGGAACTGGGCGAGCATGCGGCGCCCCTCGCGCTTGACCAGCCACGTGCCCAGCAGGGCACCGGCGAGCAGCAGCCCCAGGGTGGGCAGCGCACCGATGGCCTGGGCTACGAGCACGAGCACCGCGATCTCGGCGGCGGCGCCGATCAGGAGCACGGGGAAGATGGGCACGGCGTCGGGAACCTCCGGGTTTGCAGGGCAGTCACCGGGACAACGACACAGGACGCCCGTGTGATCCTGCCTGTGGGCGAAATCCACCGATTCCGGGTGTCATCGCTCACGCGGGCGGGCCGCCGCCCGCTCCCGCAGCCCCCTAGACTGCGTGGCGTGCGGGCGACCAGGACGACCACGCTTCTCGTGTTGGCACTGTGCGGTGTGCTGGCGGTCACCGTACTCACCAGCGACCGCTACCTGCCGACGGTTCCGGAGCAACCCGAGCGGTTGCCCCCGGCCGTGGTGACCCTCGGCGACAGCATGGTCTCCGGCGAGGGCACCGGCAACTACGTCCCCGGCACCGACGGCGCCGACGGCAACTGGTGCCACCGCTCGCCCGCCGCCACCGTGCACCAGCTGCCCGTGCCGCGGGGCGTGACCACGATCAACCTGGCCTGCTCCGGGGCGCGGGCCGGCGCCGTCGGCGACTCCCCGCGGGCCGAGTACCCCGAGGAATCCCAGTCGGAGCAGCTGGCCGAGATCGCCCGGCGCTACCGCATCACCGACGTGGTCGTGCAGGTCGGGGCCAACGACGACCCGAGCTTCGTGGAGACCGTCAACCGGTGCGTCGAGGCGTGGGGCCGGCGCGACCCCGCCGGCTGCTCGGGCGAGCTGCGCGAGCTCTGGCCGCAGCGGGTGGAGCGGATGCGGCCGAAGGTCACCTCCGCGCTGCGCGACGTGCGCGCGGCCATGATCGAGGCCGGCTACACGCGGAGCGGGTACTCGCTCGTGGTGCAGTCCTACCCCTCCCCCGTGGGACCGGGCGTGCCCGACTCGCTGCAGGACCTGTCCGGCTGCCCGTTCCTGACCCCGGACCTGCGGTGGATCCGCGACCGCGCCGTGCCCCAGCTCAACGAGGCGCTGCGGGAGGTCGCCGAGCGGGCCGACGCCCGGTTCCTCGACCTCTCCCGCGCCGGCGTGGGCCACGAGGCCTGCACCGGTGACCCGCGCACGGGCGACGGCGAGTGGTTCACGCGCCTGACGATCGACTGGCACGGCCTGGAGGACGAGCGGCGCGCCGGCCACGCGATGCAGGAGTCCTTCCACACCAACGCCGCCGGCCACGCGCAGATCGCCCGCTGCCTCGGCCAGTTCCTGGCGACGCGGGAGCAGCAGGCCGAGTGCCTGCCGAACGAGCGCGGGGACCTGCGGGCGGTGCCCGCGGACGAGGCCGCGGGCCGGCACCGGCCGTGAACCGGCCCGGTCAGGAGGTCGGTGGCTGCCGGCTGGTGAATCCCGCATCGGCTCGTCGAGGGGTGCACGCGTCGAAGCAGGACGACGACTCGGCTGTCCGGGACGGGAAGCCCCGGCTCACGGGACCGCCGGCTCGCGCGGGAGCGCGCTGGCCGCTCTTCGCCCCATCGGTGCACGAGCGCCGCTGCGGGCGGGTCGCGGGCGCGTGGTTGCACGCGGTGTTGCGATGGTGGGGCCGCGGTGACGGCGGTTCGCCCCTGCAGCAGCGCGAGGAGGGAAGGCCATGCGTGCCATCCAGTTCGGCGAGTTCGGCGGGCCTGAGGTGCTGCGCCTCGACGAGGTCGAGCGGCCGGAACCAGCTTCCGGGCAGGTGCGCGTGGCCGTGCGCGTGGCGGGCGTCAACCCGGCCGACTGCAAGATCCGCGCCGGCGAGATGGGGGAGCCCGCACTGCCGCACCGACCCGGGCTGGAGATGTCCGGAGTCGTGGACGCGGCCGCCCCGGATGCCGCGTTCTCCGCGGGTGACGAGGTGTTCGGCTGGGCGCAGGGCGGCTCCTACGCCGACTGCGCGCTGGGCGGCGTGCTGGTGTCGAAGCCCGGCGACCTGGACTGGCGCGACGCGGCGGCGTTGCCCGTGGCCGGGGAAGCAGCACTGCGCGGCCTGCGCCTGCTGCACCCGCAGCCCGGCGAGGTGCTGCTCGTGCACGGGGCGAGCGGGGTCGTCGGGGCGATCGCGACGAGCTTCGCGGTGCAGCGCGGCGCGACCGTGCTCGGCACCTGCGGCGAGGCGAACGCGGAGTACGTCGCCTCCCTCGGTGCGACGCCCGTCCACTACGGCCAGGGACTCGTGGACCGCGTGCGGGCGGTCAGCTCCCGGGTGGACGCCGTGTTCGACGCGGCCGGTGCCGGGGCCTTGCCCGACTCGGTCACCCTCCGCGGAGGAACCACCGAGCGGATCGTGACCATCGCCGACCCCGCGGCGTTCGACCTGGGCATCACGTTCTCCAGCGGCAAGGCCGGGGACAAGAACGCCGACGTGCTCTCCGAGCTGGCCAACAGCGCGCGCAACGGGAGCCTGCCGCTCCGGCACGCCAGCAGCCACCCCCTCGCCGAGGCCGCGCGGGCCCAGCGGGAAGTCGCCACCGGGCACAGCGGCGGCAAGGTGACGCTGCGGGTCAGTTGAGGGACCAGCGCGGGCCCTTCCTCGCGCGGACCGTTCGCCCCGACCTCCCGAGCCCGGCGAGCGCCGGGCTCGGGGGTGCGCCGCGTACCTCGCGGCTGGGCCTGCTCCGCTGACCGCTGTGGTCGCCGCGCACGCGCACTGCGCCGTCGCCGCGGAACTGGCCGAAGGCTGCTGTCGCGCTCCGTGGGCTTCACGCCTTCCTGGAGACGCCTGCGCCGTCAGAGCCGACAGGTCCGGGCGCGCGGACGCGTCGACCCCCTGGCACGCCGCAGCCGGGAAGGCGTGACGCGCACTCCACGCCGCAGTCCGGCGCGCTCCGGAACCGAGCGTGCCGGTCACGCCGAAGTCCGCTCGGCGTGAGCGCGGAACTCGTGGAGCGGCGCAGCTCCCGCGCAACCATTGAGTTCTCTCTTTATTGACAGTTTCAATCGTTGCTGTTTACCTGTGAGATGCAGCACGCCCCGCGGAGTTCGCCGGGGCGGCGTCGCGCACCGGAACGCCGCGGCGGCACGCGCACGCGGGCACCACCGACATCGCGAAGGAAGCCCATCGGCCGCACGCTCGCCGAGCGGCAGTTCGCACCCACCTCATGGAGGGGCAAGCATGCGCAACGAAGGTGTGGGCTCCTGGCCCTACCGGCGGACCCGGCTGACCCCCGACAAGACGGCGATCACCTTCCGCGGGGCGCGCTGGAGCTACGCCCAGCTCGACGACCGGGTGACGCGCCTGGCCCGCGCCTTGCGCGGACTCGGCGTCGCCCGCGGGGATCGCGTGGCCCTGCTGAGCAGGAACCACCCCTCCTACCTCGAGGCGCTGTTCGCCTCGGGCCTGCTGGGGGCGATCTTCGTCCCGCTCAACGCGCGCCTGACCACGCCCGAGATCGCCTTCTCCCTCGAGGACGCGGGCGTGTCGGTGCTGATCCACTCCGCCGAGCTCTCCGACGTCGGCACCGCGGCCGCCGAGCGGGCCGCGACCCCGCAGCGGGTCGTCGTGGACGGCGCACCCGATACCGGCGCGGTGGGTTACGAGGACGTCATCGCCGGTGCCGGCGCGGCGCGGCTCGACGAACCGGTCTGCCACGGCGACCCGTGCTGCATCATGTACACCTCCGGCACCACCGGACGTCCCAAGGGCGTGGTGCTCACCCACGGCAACATCGTGTTCTCCGCGATGAACGCGGTCGTCGACCTGGACCTGCTCAGCGACGAGGTCTCGCTGGTCTGCGCACCGCTGTTCCACACCGCGGCGCTGGACTTCGTCGCACTGCCCACCCTGCTCAAGGGCGGTACCGCGTGCATCGAGGAGGGCTTCGACGCCGAGCGGGTCCTGCGCGCCATCGAACGAGCGGGCGTCACCTACATGTTCGGCGCACCGACGATGTGCGACGCCCTCAGCAGCCACCCGGACTGGGAGGCGACGGACCTCTCGTCGATCCGCCGGATGATCGTCGCCGCCGCGCCGGTCCCCCCGCGGACGCTGCGCACCTACGCCGACCGCGGGATCACGCTGTGCCAGGCCTACGGCCTCACCGAAACCGGCCCGGGCGCGCTCATCCTCACTCCCGAGAACGTCGAACCCAAGCTGGGTACCGCCGGGGTCCCCCACTTCTTCACCGACGTCCGGCTGGCCGACCCGTCCAGCGAGCCGATCCCCTCCGGGTGGCGCGGCGAGATCCAGGTCTGCGGCCCCAACGTCACGCAGCGCTACTGGAACCGCCCGGACGCCACCACCGAGGCCTTCGCCGAGCAGGGCTGGTTCCGCTCCGGGGACGTCGGTGTCGCCGACGAGGACGGCTTCGTCACCGTCGTCGACCGGATGAAGGGCATGATCATCTCCGGCGGGGAGAACATCTACCCCGCCGAGGTGGAGGCCGTCCTGCTGGAACTTCCCGGCGTCGCGGAGTGCGCGGTGTTCGGCGTTCCCGACAAGACGTGGGGCGAGGTCGGACGCGCTGCCCTCACCCTCGAGGAGGGCTGCGAACTGTCCGAACAGGACCTGGTCGGCCACCTCGCCGAGCGCCTCGCCAAGTACAAGGTCCCCAAGTCGTTCCTCTTCCTCGACGAGATCCCGCGCAACGCCAGCGGCAAGATCCGCAAGCACGAGCTCCGCGAGCACCACTCCGGCTGACACCCGCGCGGAACCGGCGCCACGGGCGGTCCGTCCGCACCGCTCGTCCGGCGCCGCGCAGCCGCCGCCCAGACCTGCTGCCCGCAGTCCTCCCCCAGCCACCGGAGACCCCATGACGGCCAACGACGTCGCCGCTGCTCCGTCCGCGCAGCGACGAGGAGAAATCCGACGAGTCGTGCTTTCCAGCTACCTCGGCAGCACGATCGAATTCTACGACTTCCTGCTCTACTCCACCGCCGCCTCGCTGGTGTTCGGACCGGTGTTCTTCACCGATCTCGCGCCGCTGGCGGCCACGGTGGCCTCCTTCGGCACCTTCGCCGCCGGTTACCTCGCCCGCCCTCTCGGCGGCGTGGTCCTCGGCCACTTCGGGGACCGCCTCGGCCGCAAGCGGATGCTGGTCCTGGCGATGTCCGTCATGGGCGCGGTCTCCTTCCTCATCGGCCTCATCCCGCCGGCCGCGGTCATCGGTTCCTGGGCAGCGGTGATCCTGGTGCTGCTGCGGATCGGCCAGGGCATCGCCGTCGGCGGCGAATGGGGCGGTGCCGCGCTGATGTCCCTGGAGCACTCGGAGAAGAAGCGACGCGGGTTCGCCGCCTCGTTCACCAACGCCGGAGCCCCGTCCGGGGCGGTGCTGGGAACCGTGATGATGGGCCTCTTCTCCTCGCTCCCCCGCGAGCAGTTCCTCGCCTGGGGCTGGCGCGTCCCGTTCCTGTTCTCCGCGGTGCTGCTGGCCGTCGGCCTGTTCGTGCGCTCGCGGGTGTCGGAAAGCCCGCTGTTCCAGGCCGCGATGGAGCAGCCCGCCGCGAAGAAGCCGTCCGTGCCGATCCTGCAGGTGCTGCGCAGGCCGAAGAACCTGCTGCTGACCGCCTTCGGCAGCAGCGCCATGTTCGCCCTGCAGGTCATGCTGGCGACCTTCGCGATGACCTATGCCGTGGACCGGGGGGCCGAGCAGCAGGTGGTGCTGTTCTGCTTCGCCCTGACCTCCTTCACCCAGATCTTCACGGTCGTGGCCTGCGGCCGGCTGTCGGACATCGCGGGCCGGCGCCCGGTCATGATCAGCGGAATCGTGCTGTTCGTGGCGCTGCTGCACCCGATGCTGCAGTGGTGGGCCTCGGGCAGCGCGCTGCTGGTCCTCCTGGCCTTCTTCCTCGGCAAGACCACCCTGGGGCTGGTGTACGGCCCGATGGCGGCCTTCATCTCCGAGCAGTTCGGCACCACCGCCCGCTACACGGGGGCTTCGCTGGGGTACCAGCTCGCGACGTTGCTCGGCGCCGGACTGACCCCGATGATCCTCACCTCGCTGTACGCCTCCAGCGGCCGCGACGTCATGTCGGTGGTGTGGTTCCTGGCCGCGGTGAGCCTGATCAGCGTGGTGGCCATCCTGCTCACCCGCGAGAGCAAGGACAACGAGCTCGCCCGGCAGGAGTCGTGACGAAGCAGCGCGGCGGCACCGCGGTGGAGCGGCCTCACTCGCAGGAGCGGCACCGCCGGGACACCCGCGCAGCGCACCCGTCACTCCCCGGCCGCGGACGAGGCGGTCTCCTGCTCGGTGGCCGCTTCGCCGGGGAAGACGATCTGCTGCAGCACGCCCCGGAGCTGTTCGAGGTGCTGCTGCGGGATCCGGGCGAAGTGGTCCTCCTGGGCCCCGTCCACGCGCTGCTGGGCTTCGCCGCGAACCCGGTGGCCCTCCTCCGTGGCCACGATGAGCTTGTTGCGGCGGTCGACCGGATCGGGCGCCCGCGTGACGAGGCCGCGGCCCTCCAACTCGTCGACCAGGGCCACGACCTGGCTGGGGTCCAGCCCCATCAGGGCGGCCAGGCGCCGCTGGGTCACTCCTCCCTCCTCCTCGCCGGCCAGGGCCAGCACCGAGTAGGACCGCACCCGCAGCCCCAGGGGGGCCAGCGCGTCGCTGGCCGATCTGGCCACCACGCCACTGGCCCGGGAGAGCAGGAAGCCGAGGTCCTCGGCCAACGAACTGTTCGCGCTCATCGGATGTCCTCCCGTTCGTACTGCGCACAACGTACCATTTCCTTAACCATTGATATTTTCAACCATAGAAGTTTGCATTTAAATTAGGCATCAACACCGCTCACCAGGAGTCGCCATGGATCTCACCGGCAAGGTCGCGATCGTCACGGGCAGCGGCCAGGGGCTCGGCCTCGCCTACGCGCGCGAACTCTCCCGCCGCGGCGCCGCGGTCGTGGTCAACGACGTCGACGCCGAGGCCGCCAACGACGCCGCCGCCGCGATCACGGCTGACGGCGGCAGGGCGCACGCCGCCGTCGGCGCCGTGGGGAGCACGGAAGCCGCGGAGGCACTGGTGCGCGAAGCCGTCGAGCACTTCGGACGGTTGGACGTCCTGGTCACCAACGCCGGTGTGCTGCGCGACAAGGTCGTGTGGAAGATGACCGACGAGGACTTCGACCAGGTCCTCGACGTGCACGTGCGCGGCACGTTCACCTGCGTGCGCGCCGCGGTGATCAGGATGCGCGAGCAGGGCGAGGGCGGGCGCATCATCTGCGTCGGCTCGCCGGCGGGCCAACGCGGCAACTTCGGCCAGACCAACTACTCCGGCGCCAAGGCCGGCATCCTCGGCATGGTCCGCACCTGGGCCCTGGAGCTGCAGCGCGCCGGCATCACCGCCAACGCGGTCGTCCCCGTCGCGGCCACCGCGATGACCGGGACGGTGCCCTTCCTCAAGGACTACGTCGACGCGCTGCACAACGGCGAGCAGCTGCCCGCCTTCGCGCGCCGCGAGCTCGGCTTCGGCAGCCCGGAAGACGCCGCGGGCGTCGTGGCCTTCCTCGCCGGGGACGAAGCCGCCGGGATCACCGGCCAGGCCGTCGGCGTCGGCGGGGACCGCCTGGCGCTGTGGTCGCACCCGGACATGACCACCACCGCCTACCGCGACGGCGGGTGGGACGCCGACGCGATCGCCCGCGAGTGGCCGGACACCTTCGCCGCGCACGTGGAACCGGTCGGCGAGAAGCTGCCCGAGGAGGACGCCGCGCGATGAGCACCTACACCTGCGGCGTCGACGTCGACGCGATCACCGCGCTGGACGTGCACGCGCACGTCGAAATCGACAGCTGCGGCCACAAGTCCCTCGACGACGACCTGATCGCCGCCTCCGCGAAGTACTTCAAGTCCGGCCAGGAACGCACCCCCGGCATCGAGGCCGTGGCCGAGCACTACCGCGAGCGCGACATGGCCGCGATCGTGTTCACCGTCGACGCCGGATCCGCCACCGGACACCCGGTCAACTCCGTCGAGGAGATCGTCGAACGAGCGGCCGAGCACAACGACGTGCTCATCCCCTTCGGCTCCGTGGACCCCTGGCGGGGCAGGGCCGCCGCCAAGCGAGCGCGCTCCCTGGTCGACGACCACGGGGTCCGCGGGTTCAAGTTCCACCCCAGCCTGCAGGGATTCGAACCGAACGACCGCGACTTCTACCCGCTGTACGAAACGCTGGCCGAATGCGGGGTGCCGGCCCTGTTCCACACCGGGCAGACCGGCATCGGTGCCGGCCTGCCCGGCGGGCACGGCATCAAGCTGCGCTACTCCGACCCGATGCTGCTCGACGACGTCGCCGCCGACTTCCCCGAGCTCACCATCATCATGGCCCACCCGTCGGTGCCCTGGCAGGACGCCGCCATCTCCAGCGCCTCGCACAAACCCAACGTGCACATCGACCTGTCCGGCTGGTCCCCGAAGTACTTCCCGCCGCAACTGGTCCGGGCCGCCAACTCGTTCCTGCGGCACAAGGTCCTGTTCGGCTCGGACTTCCCCGTCATCCAGCCCGACCGCTGGATGCGCGACTTCGAGGAGCTGGAGATCAAGGACGAGGTCCGGCCGCTGATCTTCAAGGAGAACGCGCTGCGCGTGCTGGGCCTGCGCTGAGCGGTTCCGGACCACCCCATCGCACCGAACACCGCAGGAGGAAGCGTGTCCGCCACCGCCACGACGACCACACTGGACACCCTCGCCGAGCTCGCGGAGCTCGAGGGCCGCTCGCTCGGGAGCAGCTCGTGGTTCTCCGTCAGCCAGCAGCGCATCAACACCTTCGCCGATGCCACCGACGACCACCAGTGGATCCACACCGACCCCGAACGGGCCAAGGCCGAGAGCCCCTTCGGCGGCCCCGTCGCCCACGGGTACCTCACGCTGTCGCTGATCATCCCCATGTGGGAGGAAGTGCTCACCGTGCGCAGCGTGACCACGAAGGTCAACTACGGGCTCAACAAGCTCCGCTTCGTCAGCCCCGTGCCCGCCGACGCGCGAGTGCGGCTCACCGCCGCCCTCGAGCAGTACGAGGACCTGCCCGCCGGTGGCGCACAGGTCACCGTCGACGCCGCCATCGAGCTCGAGGGCGGTGAGCGGCCCGCCTGCACCGCCGAAGCCGTCTACCGCATGTTCGAGTGAGCGGGGCGGGAAGGGAACGATGATGTCGGCACCACCCGAAGCGGTCCTGCTCGGCACCTCCGGCGGCCCGCGGTGGCGGCGCGACCGCGCCGGAATCGCCTCGGCCGTCATCGCGGGCGACGCGGTCTACCTCGTCGACTGCGGCTACGGCGTCGGCCGCCAGGCGGTCCGGGCCGGCCTCGACCTGGGCCGGCTGCGCGGGGTCTTCATCACCCACCTGCACTCCGACCACACGGTCGACTTCATCAGCCTGCTGCTCTACGGCTGGTACGAGAACCTCGAAGGCGTCGCCCGGCCCGTCACCGCTCTCGGACCGGGCAACCGCGGCGGGGTGCCGCCCGCCTCACCGCACGCGGCGCAGACACCACCGGCGGTCTGCCCGAGCAACCCCACACCGGGCTTGGCCGAGATGACCGAGCACCTCCTGCAGGCCTTCGCCACCGACGTCAACGACCGCATCCGCGACAACCTCCGACGCCCTCCGGGCGAGCTGCTCACCGCCCGCGACATCGCGCTGCCGGCCGCGGTGGGTTTCCACCCCGACACCGCCCCGTGCCCGCCCGCGCGCCCGTTCGAGATCTACGAGGACGACCGCGTCCGGGTGCGCGCCACCCTCGTCCAGCACGCTCCCATCGCCCCCGCCTTCGCCTTCCGGTTCGACACCGAGGAGGGTTCGATCACCTTCTCCGGCGACACCGGCGTCTGCGACAACCTGCTCGAGCTCGCCGCCGACTCCGACGTGCTCGTGCACGAGGTCATCGACGAGCAGTGGGTGCACCAGCGCTACGAGCACGGACGCACCGAGCAGCAGCGTTCCATGATCGAGCACCACCTCACCGCCCACACCCCCGTCCCCGGTGCCGGGCGCGCGGCGGAGGAAGCCGGGGTGCGGACGCTCGCGCTCAACCACTTCGTCCCCGGCGAGCTGGAGCACCCGCGCTGGCACGCCGCCGCCGAGGAGTTCTCCGGCACCCTCGTCGTCGGGGAGGACCTCGACCGGATCCCGCTCCGGGGATGAGCACCGCACCCTCCGCCCACCTGAGCCGCGCGGCGGTTCCCGCGGACGGGCCCGCGGCCCGGCACCGGTCGCAGGGACCCCAGCTGCCGGGCGGGCTCAGATGTCGGGCGGGCGGTTCTCGAACGGGGTCGACAGCACCACGGTCGTGCGGGTGGAGACCTTCGCCGCTTCCCGGATCTGGCGCAGCAGCTCCTCCAACCCCTGCGGCGAGGCCACGCGCACCCGCAGGATGTAGGACTCGTCACCGGCGACCGAGTAGCACGACTCGATCTCCGGCAGGTGCCGCAGCCGGTCCGGGTAGTCGTCCGGGGCGGCCGGGTCGGTCGGGGTGAGCGAGATGAACGCCGTCAGCGGCAGGCCGATCTGCTCACCGTCCACTTCGGCCGCGTACCCGCGCAGCGCCCCGCGCTGCTCCAGCCGCCGGACGCGCTGGTGCACCGCGGAGACGCTGAGCCCGACCCGCTCGGCGAGGTCCGTGAAGCTGCACCGCCCGTCGTGGGCCAGTTCCCGCAGGATCGCCCGGTCGGTCGGTTCCAGCTCCCCGGACGCGTTCGGCGTCTTGTCGCTCACGCGTCGAGCACCACCAACTCGTGCGGCTGGTTGTTCACGCTCTCCACGCCGTCGGCGGTGACCAGCACGATGTCCTCGATGCGGGCGCCCCAGCGGCCCTGCTGGTAGATGCCCGGTTCGATGCTGAAGGCCATGCCGGGCTCCAAGGAGAGGTCGTTGCCGCCGACGATGTAGGGCTCCTCGTGCACGTCCAGCCCGATGCCGTGCCCGGTGCGGTGCACGAAGTGCTCGCCGAAACCGGCCTCGGCGATCGGTCGGCGGGCGGCCTCGTCGACGTCCTCGGCGCTCGCGCCGGGGCGCACCGCCTGCACCGCGGCCCGTTGCGCGGCTTCGAGCACCGCGTAGGTCCCGCGCACGTCCTCCTGGGCGGGCTCGCCGATCGCGTAGGTGCGCGTGCAGTCCGAGTTGTACCCCTCGGGCGTGGGCCCGCCGATGTCGACGACGACCACGTCGCCGCGCTCGAGCACCCGCTCGGACAGCGCGTGGTGCGGGCTGGCCCCGTTCGGCCCGGAACCGACGATGACGAAGTCGGCCTCGCGGTGGCCCTCCGCTTCGATCGCCGCGGTGATGTCCGCACCGGCCTGCGCCTCGGTGCGCCCCGGGCGCAGGAACTCGCCCATGCGCGCGTGCACCCTGTCGATGGCGGCACCGGCGGTGCGCAGGGCCTCCAGCTCCGCGGGATCCTTGCGCATGCGCAGGTGGCGCAGCACCGGCCCGGCCAGCACCTGCTCGGCCCCCGGCAGCGCCGAACGCAGCGGCAGGGCGTGCAGCGCGGGCATGGCGTCGGCCACCGCGACCCGCCGCGGGGCGTTCCCGCCGCGGTGCAGCAGATCGGTGACGATGCCGTGCGGGTCCTGCCCGTCCACCCAGGTCACCATCTCCACGCCGAGCTGCTGGGCGGGCACGTCGGCGTAGCCGAGCTCCTCCAGCTTGGGCAGCACCAGCGCGGGCGCGGCCTCGACCCCCGCGGCCGGCACCACCAGGCAGCTGAGGCGCTCGAACGACTCGCCGGCCGCGCCGACCAGGTAGCGCAGGTCCGAGCCGGGGGTGATCAGCAGCGCGTCCAGGTCGGCGCGCGCGGCGGCCTCGGCCGCCCGGTTCAGGCGCGCCGCCAGCGCGCTCGTGGAGTTCGGGCTGTCGTGCATGCTGGCCATGGTCGCCAGCGTAGCCGCAGGGACGCATCTTCCGGGCACGGGTGCCTCGGCGGCCGCGTGCGCGCCGTGGCAGGCTGAACACCCGTGACAGGTGCGCTCATGCTCGTCGACTCGGCGGGACTGTGGTTCCGCTCGTACTACGCGCTGCCGGATTCGCTGACGGCACCGGACGGCACGCCGGTGAACGCGGTGCGCGGTTTCTGCGACATGCTCGGCAGGCTGCTGACCGAGCAGCGGCCCGCGCGCGTGGTGGCCTGCTTGGACGAGGACTGGCGTCCCGCCTTCCGCGTGGCCGCACTGCCCTCGTACAAGGCCCACCGCGTCGCCGAGGAGGACGCCGCGGCCGAGGAGGTCCCGGACGTGCTCGGGCCGCAGATCCCGGTGATCCTCGAGGTGCTCGCCGCGGCGGGCATCGCCACCGCCGAGGCCCGGGGCTACGAGGCCGACGACGTGATCGGCACGCTCGCCGAGCGGGAGCGCAGCGCACCGGTCGACGTGGTCACCGGCGACCGCGACCTGTTCCAGCTGGTGCGCGCCGAACCCTCGCCGGTGCGGGTGCGCTACGTCGGCGCGGGGCTGCCCAGGGCCCAGGACTACGGCCCGGCGGAGCTCGCCGAGCGCTACGGGCTGACCACCGCGCGGGCCGGGGCGGACTACGCGGACGTGGCGGTGCTGCGCGGCGACCCGTCCGACGGGCTGCCGGGCGTGGCCGGGGTCGGGGAGAAGACCGCGGCGCGGCTGATCACCGAGTTCGGCTCGCTGGAGGCGCTGCTGGCCGCGGCCGGTGGGCCCGCACCGGCGCGCACCGGCAGGAGCGCGCTCACCCCCCGGCTGCGGGCGAAGCTCGCCGAAGCCGCCGAGTACCTGGCCGCCGCGCCCTCGGTGGTGCGGGTGGTGCGCGATGCCGACGCGGTCGTCGACCGCGACGACGCGCTGAGCCCCACCGCCGCGGACGACGAGCGCCTCGACGAGCTCAAGCGGCGGTGGGGGCTCGGCGGCAGCATCGACCGGCTGCGCGAGGCGCTGCGCGCCTGCGCCTGAGCCGCAACGGCCCCGGAGACCCTGCTGCGGGCGTCGGCAGGCACGGAGACGCGACCGCGGGCGCCCGAGGACGCGCGGAGCCGGATCCACATCGGACGGTGGATCGAATTGGTCCGAACCGGTGATCGACCGCCGGGGGAGAACTCTGGTTGCATCACCGCTGCGGTACGACCCCGCTGGGGAGGCGAAGTGCGTTCTCGACGACTGGCTCGTTGCTTGGTCGCGATCGGTGCCGTCCTCGCGGTCGGCGGTCCGTCGCTGCCCGCCCAGGCCGCGTCCGCGTCCGTGCCGACCGCGCAGGAGTGCGTCAGGACCCTTCGGTGCAGTTTGGCCGAGTTCGACCGGATGCCGATGTCCCAGCGGGTGCTGTTCGTGCGACTGCTGCAGCGCGAACACGGGGGGCAGTTCGAACCGGGCTTCGAACGGTGGGCTGCGATCGCGGGCGTCATGTCCGCCGCGCGCGACCGCGGGCTCGGCGAGCACGGGACGTGGATGTCGGTGGCCAACTCGGGCTTGCTGGAAGCCGTGGAGCGCGCGGTCGCCGCCGCCCGCGACGGCGAGGACACCGGGCCCCGCCCCGGAACCGCGGACAATCCCGGCATCCGGCGGTGGGAGAACTATCTGGTCGACCTGGCCAACGGGCGGCTGACCGCCCGACCGGTGCACGACGAGGCCTGGAGCCGCGCCGAACAGGTGTCGCTGGACCACGGGGACCACGTCGCCCGTTCCGACTACCAGATCCGGCCTACCAGCGCCGAAGAGCGGTTCAAGAGGTTCACCGACCTGTACCGCTGGGCGATGCAGAACGAGGACGAACTGCCCGAAGCGCTGGGAACGTTGGCACCGGTGCTGTGGTGGTTCACCGATGTCCGCAACGAGCGGTCCTACCGGTTGAGCGCGGAGATCGCGATGACGGCGTCGTTCGGACCTCCGGGTTTGGAGAGCCTGACCGACCTGCTGACGCGCATCCAGCGCGAATGCCCGGACTGCGTGCGCCCGGCCCCGGCGTGAGGCGCTCCGGCCCGTCATCGCGGGGTTGGCTACCCCCTCGGCGGACGCGTTCCGCGGAGAACCGCTCGCACCGGCCTTCCGCAGCCCGCGCGGCACCCACCCGCGCCTTCGCCGGTCCTCGGGACCACGTGCGGGCTCCCGGCGCCCGCGGTCAGAAGCTCGTGCCGCACCAGGGGGGTCGGGCGGTGCGGAACAACGCGTCCGCAGTGGACACCGCGTCGGGGTCGTCGACGGTGACGCGTCCCGCGTCGACCATCCGCGTCATCGACTCCTCGCCCAGGTAGAGCGCGCCCAGAGTGGACACGTCGCACCGCAGCTGCGGCGCCTCGGCGCACCGCCAGGCGCCGTCCGGGCCGATCCGGTAGCAGCCGCCGTTCTCCGGCAGGAACGGGTCGTCGACCGCGAGGAGCACCGGCTCGCCGGCCGCGTACGACCGGGCGCGCAGCGCGGCCTCCACGTCCACCAGCCGCAGCCACAGGTCGTCGTCGAGGCGCGTGGTGCGGCACTCGCGGTGGTCGGTCAGCCACCACTCCAGCGGCTCGTCGAGCGGGCGCGCCGCCGCGACCACGACGTCGGACAGGTCCACGCCGAGCAGGAACTCCCACAGCCCGGCCGCGGCGCGGGCGTCCGGTGCCTGGAAGTCGAGCACGCGCAGCGTGGTCTCCCCGCTGTCGAAGCGGTGGTCGACCGAGACCGGCTCGTAGGACGCGAAACCGTCCGCGGCGCCCGACTCGTCGCGGTGCACCGCGGTGGCCGCGGCCGCGCTCCGGTGGCCGAGCGCGTGGGTCCACCAGGCGGCGGGCCGCTCGATCATGCCGGGGCGTTCGCCCCCGATCCGGCGGTAGGCCTCGGGCAAGACCTCCGCCACCTCCTCCGGCGGCACCAGGTCCACGCGTCCGCCGCTCGGGGCGGTGGCGGCCGTGCGCGCGGTGCGCGCGTCCACCTGCACGCGGCGGCTCCGCGTGGCCAGTCCGTAGCCGAAGCGCTCGTAGATCCCCGTTTCCGAGGCGTGCAGCACCGCCACCGGTTCCCCGGTCCGGCGGGCGTCGTCCAGCTGCCGCCGCATCAGCGCGCGCAGCACGCCGCGCCGCGTGCGGTCCGGGCGCACACCGACCCCGGTGACCGCCGCGGCGGCGAGGCTCCCGCCGGGAACGGTCAGCTCCGCCCGGGTCGACCGCGCCGTCCCGGCCAGCTCCCCGTCGAGGAACCCGCCCAGCACGCGGCCCGGCTCGTGCAGCGGTCGCACCCGCTCCCACTGCGCGTCGCTCGGCGCCGCCACGTGGAGCGTCCGCATGAACAGCCCGTTGGCCTCGCGGAAGCGCCGCTCCTCCAGCACCTGCACATCGGCGTCCGTCACGCCGACGATCCTGCCCGCGGCGGCGATCGGTGTCCACGACGGGTCGCAAGGCTCACTTCGGGTGCCCGACCTCGTAGACACCGCGGTCGTTCTTGACCGAGATCGTCACCACCTGCGTCTCCCCGCCGATGCGCACCCGGCAGTCGAACTGGTGGCCCGCTGCGACGCGCTGCCCGGACGGGCAGCGCACCTGCTCGACGTCGCCGATCCGGTACGAGTCGCGCAGCGTCTGCGCGATCCCCTTCTGCACGCCTGCCGCGTCGAACACGGGGCGGACGAACCAGCCCGGGGCGACGAACCCGAGCACCGCCACGACGGCCAGCACCACCGCGGCGGCGCCCCCGCTCAGCAGCCACGGCAACCGCGCGCGCCCGCGCCGCGGGCCTTCCGGCCCCGGTCCCGCGGGGGCGCCTCCCGGGCCCGCGGAGGCCCCGGGACCCGGGTCCTCCCCGGGCGGGGCGGCCGGCACGGGGCGGTGCTGCGGCGGCTGCCACTGCGCCCCCCACTGCGGCTGCTGCGGGTGCTGGCCCGGCGGCGGCTGTGGGGCCGGCTGCGGTGGTTGCTGCTGCGCGGGCTGCGGTCCGGACCCGGGCTGCTGCACGGGCTGCTGCCCGGACGCGGGGTGCTGCTGCGGGTGCTGCTGGGGCTGTGCCCGCGGTGCGCTCTCGTTCTGCGGGGCAGTCCCCGGCGGCGCCTGCTGCGACTGGCCCGCCGGCTGCGGGAACGGCGGCGCCTGCTGCGGCTGGGGCTGCTGCGGCGGCCAGGAGGTCGGTCCGCCCTGCCAGACCGGCTGCCCGGGAGGCGGGCCGTACGGGCTGGACATGCTGCACCTCCGGATGCTCGCTGGCACTCACCCGAGCACGTCACGCGCGCGGGTCCCGGGCGCGCGGTGACGCGACAGGGGTGATCAAACCACACCGGCCGGCCGGCGCCCGCGGCCACCGGCCACCGGGGCGGGGTGCGCGCTCGAGGCCGCTACATCCGGGTGGTGTGCTGGGGCAGGATGTAGAGCGTGACGCGCTCGTCGCCGGGCTGGTGGTAGGGGTACTCCTCCTGCCCGAGGTACTTCCGGGCCAAGCTGTTGATGAAGGCGTTGTCCGAATCGTCCTCGAAGCGCTCCACGCGACCGCGGATTTCCAGGTAGCGGTACGGGTTGTCGGGGTCCGTGACCGAGAGCGCCACGCGGGGGTCGCGTTGCAGGTTGCGGTACTTCTGCCGCCCCGTGGTCTGGCTGATCTTGATGAACTCGCCGTCGGTGTCGTACCAGACCGGGGTGGACTGCGGTTCGCCGCCGGGGCCGAGCGTGGCCACGTGGACGAATCCCGGCTTGTCGAGCAGGTCGGCGTGACTGCTGGGAATGCTCATCTGGGATTTCCTCGCTGTCGGTGCTCCGATTGGCCCTCCGCGGAGGAGTGAACCACGCCTGCGAGCCGGTCACGGCCCTGGACACGCCGGCCGCGCGGAAGACACCCGCTCGAGCCACCAGCACGACGGCGGGCGGTGGCACGTCCCCGACCGGAACCCCGGGTCACGCCGAACCGGCGGCCACCACGCCGCGGCGCACCGCGTTGACCGCGTACCGCGCCGCCTCCCCCACCGGGTCCTCGGTGCCGCAGACCACGCGGATCTGGTCCAGCAGGTCCACGACCTGCCGGCACCACCGCACGAAGTCACCGGCGGAGAGCTCCCCCGCCTCGTCGACGAGCACCGTCTCCAGCTCGGCCCCGCTGGCCCAGGCGTGGACGGCGGTGGCGAAACCCGCGTCGGGCTCGCGCGTGCGCTCGATCTTGTGCCGCTGCTCGTCCTCCGACAGCTGCGCCCACACCCGGTGGGTCGCCAGCAGCGCGTCGTGCACCGCGTCGTTCGGCGGCCGCGGGGTGCTCACCGCCTCCCGCCGCGACTCGTAGACGAGCGCGGAGACCACGGAGGCCAGCTCGGCCGGCTCCAACCCGTTCCACACGCCCTCGCGCAGGCACTCGGCGGCGAGCAGGTCCGATTCGCTGTACAGCCGCGCGAGCCGCTTCCCGTGCGGCGTGACCGGCTCCGCCGTCTCGTCCGGGCGCAGGTAGTCCCGCTCGGACAGCAATCCGAGGATCCGGTCGAACGAGCGCGCCAGCGAGTGCGTCGTGGCCGCGACCTTCCGGCGCAGCTGCTCGGTGTCCTGGTTCAGCCGGTCGTGGCGCTCCGCCCACCGGGCGTGCGTCTCCCGCTCGGGGCAGGAGTGGCACGGGTGCTCCCGCATCCGGCGCCGCAGGTCCTGCAGCTCCTCGTCGTCGGCCGCCTCCGCCCGGCGCCGCCGGTTGCGCTTGGTCGGCGCGACGATGCCCGACTCGCGCAGCGCGCCCGCCACGCTGCGCTTGGCCTTCGGCGAGCGGGTGTCGACGAACTTCGGCACCGTGATCCGGCCGAGCGCCTCCACCGGGGCGGGGAAGTCCGCGACGTTGAGTCGCCCCGCCCAGCGGTCCTCGGTGACCACGAGCGGGCGCGGCTCGTGCATGCGGTCCACCCCCGGGTCGAGGACCACGGCCAGA
This sequence comes from Salinifilum ghardaiensis, assembly GCF_054491345.1. Classification (NCBI taxonomy): domain Bacteria; kingdom Bacillati; phylum Actinomycetota; class Actinomycetes; order Pseudonocardiales; family Pseudonocardiaceae; genus Salinifilum; species Salinifilum ghardaiensis. The sequence goes on from NZ_CM137101.1 coordinate 3,399,405, forward strand.
CCGGAGCGGCGGCCGGAGCGCACCGCGATGACATCGCCCTTGCGCAGCTTCTCCAGCGACTTCGCCGTCTCCGCGCGGTCGTCGGACCGCTTGTCCCTGGCCAGCTGCTTCTCGCGCTCGCTGATGCGCTTGCGCAGCTGGAAGTACTCGCTGAAGTCACCTTCGTCGCAGTGCATGGCCTCGGCGTAGCCGTTGAGCGCCTCGGTGTTGCGCTCGACCTTGCGCGACTGGCCCACGACCGAGCGGTCCGCCTGGAACTGGGCGAAGGACTGCTCGAGCAGGTCCCGCGCCGCCCGGCGGCCCACCCGGCCGACCAGGTTGACGGCCATGTTGTAGCCGGGGCGGAACGACGAGCGCAGCGGGTAGGTCCGCGTCGAGGCCAGCCCGGCGACGTGCTTCGGGTCGACCCCGGGCTGCCACAGCACGACCGCGTGGCCCTCCACGTCGATGCCGCGCCGCCCGGCCCGGCCGGTCAGCTGGGTGTACTCGCCCGGGCTGAGGTCCACGTGCGCCTCGCCGTTGAACTTGACCAGGCGCTCCAGCACGACGGTCTTGGCCGGCATGTTGATGCCCAGCGCCAGGGTTTCGGTGGCGAAGACCGCCTTGACCAGGCCGCGGACGAACAGCTCCTCGACCGTCTCCTTGAACGCGGGCAGCAGCCCGGCGTGGTGGGCGGCCACGCCGCGCTCGAGCGCCTCGCGCCACTCCCAGTAGCCGAGGACTTCCAGGTCCGCGTCCGGCAGCGAGGAGGTGTACTCGTCGACGACCTCGCGGATCTCGTCGACCTCCTCCGGCGTGGTCAGCCGCAGCCCGGAGCGCGCGCACTGCGACACGGCCGCGTCGCAGCCGGCGCGGCTGAAGATGAACACGATCGCGGGCAGCAGCTCCCGGTCGTACAACCGCCGCAGCACGTCCACCCGCGACGGCGGCTGGAACCGGCGGGGCCGGGGCTTGCGGTACTTGTCCTTCGGCCCGCCCCGGCCGCGCGGTGGCGTGTGCGTGCGGGTGAGCTCCTGGGCGTGCCGCAGCAGCTTCGGGTTGACCCGCAGCTCGTGGTCGTCCGTCTCCCCGGCGAAGAGGTCGAACATCCGCCCGCCGACGAGCACGTGCTGCCACAGCGGAACCGGGCGGTGCTCCTCGACGACGACGGTGGTCTCCCCGCGCACCTCCTGCAACCACTCGCCGAACTCCTCGGCGTTGCTGACCGTGGCCGACAGGCTCGCCACCCGCACGTAGTCGGGCAGGTGCAGGATGACCTCCTCCCACACGGCCCCGCGGAACCGGTCGGCGAGGTAGTGCACCTCGTCCATGACCACGTAGCCCAGCAGGTCCAGGCTGCGCGCCCCGGCGTAGAGCATGTTGCGCAGGACCTCGGTGGTCATCACGACCACCTGGGCCTCGCCGTTGATGGAGGTGTCGCCGGTGAGCAGCCCGACCGCGTCCTCGCCGTAGCGCTCGCACAGGTCGGTGTACTTCTGGTTCGACAGCGCCTTGATCGGCGTGGTGTAGAAGCACTTGCGCCCCTCGGCCAGGGCCAGGTGCACGGCGAACTCGCCGACCACGGTCTTGCCCGCGCCGGTGGGCGCGCACACCAGCACGCCCTGCCCGTCCTCCAGTCCCTGGCAGGCGGTGCGCTGGAAGGGGTCGAGCGGGAAGGACATCGCCCCGGCGAACTCGGCGAGCCGCGGGTGGCTCCGGCGCGTGCGGTGCGCCGCGTACGCCTCGGCCGGGGAGGTCTCATCGGTAACAGTACGGCGGCTTGCCACGTCCCCAGGCTTTCATATCTGCTCGAGCACGTCGCACCTGCCTGAGCTGCGCAGCACGCTCACCGCGTGTCGGGCGGCGGGGCCGTGCCCGGGCAGGCCGGCGGCACCGGCCTGCCGAGCGCGGCGGGCGGTCAGGTGTTCCCGGAGCGGCCGTTCGTCGGGTCGCCGTCCTCGGGCTCCATCCGCGAGGGGCGGTGGTCGACCTTCGACGGCTCGTCCGGGGCGAGCCCGGCGAACTCGTCGCGCCGGTGCTTGCGCGCGTCGTGCACGCGGCAGATGAGCAGCGCCGCGAGGAACAGCAGCGACAGCGCCCCGCCCAGCGCGAGCATCGAGAACGGGTCCTGCGGCGTGACGACCGCGGCGAAGGCGAACAGGCCGAGGAGCACCCCGCGCCACCAGTTCTTGAGCTGCTCGTAGCTGAGCACGCCCGCGAAGTTGAGCATCACCACCACCAGTGGCAGCTCGAAGCTCACCCCGAAGACGAGCAGCAGCAGCAGCACGAAGTTGATGTAGTCGCCGCCGGTGAGGGCGGTGAAGAAGCCGTCGCCGCCGAGCCCGACCATGAACTGCAGGCCGACCGGCACGACGTAGTAGGCGAGCACACCGCCCGCGATGAACAGCGCGCTGGCGCAGCCGACGAACACCTGCGCGAAGCGCCGCTCCCGCGCGTACAGCCCCGGTGTGATGAACGACCACAGCTGGTACAACCACACCGGGCTGAGCACCAGCGCGCCCACCGCGATGCCGACCTTCATCCGCAGGAAGAACACTTCGAACGGGCGGGTCTGCAGCAGCTGGCACTGCCCGTTCGGGCTCAGCCGCCAGTCGGACGGCAGCGCGCAGTACGGCCCCAGCAGCAGGTCGTTCAGCGACGGGACGGCGAAGATCGGATGGGTGAACCACCAGAACCCGAACACCGCGCCGACGGCGATCGCGGCCAGCGCAACGCCCAGGCGGTACCGCAGCTCGTAGAGGTGCTCCACGAGCGTCATCGTCCCGTCGGGATTGTGCCTGCGACCCCAGCGACGGCGGTCCTTGCGGAACGGGTTCAGGCGCGGAAGTGGACTAGCGGCCACCGTGCGTCCCCGTTCGCGTCACTGGTTGTTGGTCGTGTTGTCGCGCTGCTGCTGCTCGTTCGGCGTGACCGGTGGGGCGGAACCGTCACCGGAGGTGAGCTCCGCGTCCGGGCGGTCCGTCCGCTCCGCGGACTCCCGCTTCGCCTTCTCGTCGTCCTCCCGCAGTCCGCGCGCCTCGGCCTTGAAGGCGCGGGCGGACTGACCGAGCGAACGCGCCATCTTCGGCAACTTGGAGGCGCCGAACAGCGCCACCAGGACCAGCACGATGACGACGAGTTCCCAGCCGCCGGGCAAACCCATGTTCTGCAACCTTCCGTGACTGCCTCTCCGCCGACATGCTACGCGGGGAGAGGTCTGCCCCATAGGGCTTCGGCTCAGCTCTTCCACCGCTCGGACACCGCGACCCGCAGCGCCGCGGTGCGGGCCTGCAACAGCCCGATGCGCTCGCGCGCACCGGCGGCGACCGCGCGCTGCCCGGTGCGGAACCGGCTCAGCCGGCGCGCGGTGCGCAGCGCGGCCCAGGCGAGCAGCACCAGACCGGCGACCACCAGCACGAGACTCCACACATACGGCACGCGCCCAGCGTAGCGGCCTCAGGTGTCCGGCCGGTGACGCGCCCGTGCCAGCGCGGCCACGGCCCGGTGACGCACCTCCTCGGCCAGCTCGGCCGGTTCCACCACGCGCACCGCACCGCCGAGCCCGAGCAGCAGGCGCACGATCCACGAGCGGTCCGCGTAGCGCATGCGCACCCGCAACCCGCCGCCCTCGCGGTCGGCGAGCACCTCCACCGGGTAGTACTCGGCGACCCAGCGAGCGTCCACGTCCAGGTCGAGCACGGCGCCCGGCTGCTCGGTCACCGCCGGGAACGACCCGGCGGAGACGTCGGTGAACTCGGCCCGCGCGGGCGGCGCGGCAGGCTCGTCCAACCGCCGCACCCAGTCGATGCGGTCCAGGCGGAACAGGCGCACCCCGCCGGCCCGGCGGCACCACGCCTCGAGGTAGTGGTGCCCGTCGAGCAGCAGCATCCGCATCGGGTCGACGGTGCGCTCGCTGATCGCGTCGCGGGAGGCCGTGTAGTAGCGCAGCCACAGCGCCCGCTGCTGCTCGGTGGCCCAGCGCACCGCCTCGCGCACGTCGCCGGCGACCCGGTCGGGCGTGTCCAGCCCGAGCGCGACCCCGCTGGGGCGGGCCTGCCCGACGGCCTCCTCGATCTTCGCGGCGGCCCCGCGCACGGCGGCCGCATCGGCCGCCCCGGGCGTGTCGGCCAGCGCGCGCAGCGCCACCAGCAGCGCGGTGGCTTCCCAGGTGGTCAGCCGCAGCGGGCGGCGCATCCCGGCGTCGAAGGTCACCGTGACCGTGTCGCTGTCGAAGGACAGGTCGATGAGGTCGCCGGGGCCGTAACCGGGCAGACCGCACATCCACAGCAGCTCGAGGTCGCGGCGCAGCTGCTGCTCGGTCACGCCGAAGTCGGCGGCCGCCTCGGCGATGCGGACGCCCGGGTGGTTGAGCAGGTACGGCACGAGCGTGAGCAGCCGCGGCACCCGTTCGGTCGCGCCGGCCGTCATGCGTGCTCCTCCGCGGACCGCACCGCGGCGCGGTGCAGCTCGTCGACCGCCTTGCACAGCGGTTCCGGGGCGAGCACGAGCGCGTCGGGGCCGTAGCCGGCCAGCCACGGCGCCGCCGCCTCCGGCGAGTCCACGTCCAGGTGCAGCACGTCCCCCGCTTCCCCGTCGATCGTCCGCTGCTGCACCACCGCGCCGTGCCGCCGCAGCCCGTGCGCCCGCCCGGCGGCGACCCACACGGCGGCCTGCACGCCGCCGGCGGACTCCCGGTCGCTGCCGGCGACGATCCGCAGCAGGTCCACGTCGGCGGGTTGGCCCACCTGCCCGGCGCGGCCGGTCAACCGCACGTCGCCGGTGATGCGCGAGAGCCGGAAGCACCGCGCGGCCCGCCGGTCGCGGTCGTGGCCGACGACGTACCAGCGCCCCCGCCAGGAGACCACTCCCCACGGTTCGAGGTGCCGCGCCGCCGCGCGTTGGTCGCCGGGCCGCCGGTAGTCGAAGGTCACCGGCCTGGCCTGCCGCACGGCCGCGACCAGGGGGGACACGGCCGGTTCGCCGCGCACGCGGGGTTCCACCACCGCCGGGGCGTCCTCGTCCACGTCGACCCCGGCCGCGCGCAGCTTGCGCAGACCGCTGCGGGCCGCGGCGGTGAACTCCGGGGCGTCCCACAGCCGCACCGCCACGCCCACGGCCGCGGTCTCCTCCGGTGAGAGGTCGATCTCGCCGAGCTCGTAGTCCCGGCGGGCGATGCGGTAGCCGTCGACCTGCTCGACGATCGAGTTGCGCCCCGTCTCCAGCGGAACCCCCAGGTCGCGCAGCTCCGCCTTGTCCCGCTCGAACATGCGGTAGAACGCCTCGTCGCTGGCGGCGCCGCCGTAGCCGGGCACCGTGGCGCGGATCCGCTCGGCCGTCAGGTACTGCCGCGTGGACAGCAGGCACAGCACCAGGTTCACCAGACGTTCGACGCGCGCGGTGGCCACGCCGCGACGATAGCGCGCCCGGCACCGGCGGGCGGACGGCACGCCTCCGCCGCGGGGCAACAGGTGGGTGCGCGCGTCGCGGGGCCCGGCGTGACCACAGGTCCGCCGGGGTCGGCGGAGCCGCTCGGCGGCCTGCGTCGCAGCACCTTCGTCGCCGGCGTCCGCGGAGGCGTTGCCGCCGCGGGTCCTACGTGCCAGCATTCGTTTACGAACCCGTACCGTTAATTTCCGGAGGCGTGATGACCGTCCTGGTGGTGGGCGCAGGCCCTGCCGGCCTGGCGCTCGCCTGCGGGCTCCTCTCCCACGGGGTCGACACCCGGGTGGTGGACCGGGCCGCCCGCCCGGCCACGACGTCGCGGGCGAACATCCTGCACGCGCGCGGAGTGGAAGTGCTCGATCGGCTGGGCGCGCTGCGGGACCTTCCGCAGCGCGCGCAGCGAGCGCTCAGGATCACCCTGCACGCCCGGGACAAACCGCTGGCGACGATCGCCTTCGGCGAGATCGAGGGCCGCCGGATCTCCGCCCTGCTGATCTCCCAGGCCGAGGTCGAGGACGCCCTCCGCCAGCGGTTGGCGGAGCTCGGCGGCCGCGTCGAGTGGGGGCGCGAACTGGTGGAGTTGCACCAGCACGCGCAGGGCGTGACGGCCACCGTCGGCGACGAGGAAGTGCGCGCGGACTACGTGGTCGGCTGCGACGGCGCGCACAGCGCCGTCCGCGAGCTCGCCGGCATCGGGTTCCCCGGAACCGGGATGGAGGACCGCTGGTTGCTGGCCGACGTGCTCGCCGATTGGGACCTGGACCGCACCTCCTCCGCCGGCTGGTTCCACACCGACGGGCGGTTCTTCGCGATGCCGATGCCCAGCGAGCACGATGACAAGTGGCGTCTGATGGCCGACGTGCAGGACGACGGCGGCGAGGAGGTCTGCGCCCGCCTGGCCCGGCTGCTGCCGCAACGCACCGGCCACGCCGAGGCGCGGCTGCGCACCGCGCTGTGGACCTCGGAGTTCCGCATCAACCGCCGGCTCGCCGCGGACTACCGCTCCGGACGCGTGCTGCTGTCCGGGGACGCCGCGCACATCCACAGCCCGTTCGGCGGTCAGGGCATGAACACCGGCATCGGCGACGCGGAGAACCTCGCCTTCAAACTGGCCCTGGTGGTCCGCGGCCGGGCGGACGTCGCGCTGCTGGACACCTACCGGGCCGAACGCCGCCCGCTGGCGGAGTACGTGCTGCGTGCGACCACCGCCAACACCAAGCTCCTCCTCGCCGACAACCCGGCGGCCCGGCTGCTGCGCAACGCGGTGCTGCGGCTCTCGGCGATCCCGTTCGTGCAGCGGCAGATGACCTGGCAGGCCTCGCAGCTGTCCATCAACTACCGGAAGGGACCGCTCGGTTCTCCCCGCGGTCGGCGCCCGAGGCCGGGCGACCGGGTCCCGGACCTGCCGTGCCGGGACGCCGAAGGCCGCCCCACCCGGTTGCACGCCGAACTCCGCGGTCGCTGGGCACTGCTGTCCCCCACCGGCCGCGCAGCGGCCGATCCGCTCGGAGGCTCCGCCGTCAGCTTGGTCCCGGAACGCCCCGCGCGGGAGACCTGGCTGGTCCGCCCGGACGCGCACCTGGCCTGGCGCGGCACCGACCCCACCGGACCCGACCGTTGGCTGTCCACCGCGCTGCGCACGGGACGGGCGCCATGAGCGAAACCCCCCGCGGGCGCCCCAGGGATCCCGGGGCGGACGAGGCGATCCTGCAGGCCGCGCTCGACCTCTTCCTCGAGGGCGGCGTCGAGGGGACCAGCATCGAGGGCGTCGCCAGGCGCGCCGGCGTCGGCAAGCTGACGATCTACCGGCGGTGGTCGTCCAAAGAGGGCCTGTTGGCTGCGGCGATCGAGCACGCCCGCGACGTGATCCCGGACCTCGCACCGGAGAACGTCGACGTCCCGCTGCCCGAGCTGGTCGAGGGGATGCTTCCGGTGCTGGCCGCGGCGCTGGCCGAACCCCGCGTGCGCGCGATGGTCGCCCGCGTCTTCGGCGCCGCCACCAGCCATCCCGAGCTCGTGGCGGTGTACTGGGACCACTACGTCGCACCTCGCCGGCGGGCCGTGCGCGCACTGCTGGACAAGGCCCAGGCGGACGGAACGCTCGACACCGTCGAGGACCCGGACGTGCTCATCGACATGATGGTCGGTGCGGTGCTCTTCCGACTGCTCCAGCCCGAGCCGCTCGGTGCGGGCGAAGCGCACGAGTACCTGGCCTCGGTGTACCGCCGGGCCGGACTGCTGCGCTGAATCCGCGCCGGTTCCGGAACCGACGTCGCGGCGCGGGACTCGGCTACCGGCCGCAGTTGGCCCGGTCCAGGATCTCCTGCACCACCGCGGCCTTGGCGTCGGCGTAGTGCTGCACGTGCCGCCACACGTGCCCGGCCAACTCGCGCTTGACGCGCGCGTAGGCCTCCCGGTCGGCCTCGTCCGCCCTGAGCCGGTCGCGGAAGCGCACCATCCGTTCGGCCTCGGCCGCACCGGCGCTGAACACGTGCAGGTTGACGTCCGTGTCCGGACCCTTGAACAAGCGGTGCTCGAACCAGTCGGGCTCGCGGATGCGCAGCACGTAGCCGGCGGCTTCGAGGGCGGGCGCGTACGAGGGCTCGTCGGCCGGATCCAGCACTTCCAGCAGGACGTCGATGACCGGTTTGGCCGGCAGCCCGGCGACGGCGGTCGAACCGACGTGCTCGACCCGCACCGCGGTCCGCCCCAGCGCGCCCCTGATCCGCTCGGCTTCGCGCCGGAAGAGCCGCGACCACTCCGGGTCGTGGTCCACGAGGGCGATCGTGCCCGCGTGCGGCACCACCTCGCCCGCGGTGACCTGCTGGACCTCCTCGTCGCTGCGACCCGCGCCACCGGGTCCGTCCACGTTCGACACGAGCACCACCTCTCCCCGAGAACCGCCCCTGTGCGGGGCCTTTCAGCCTACCCCGCGGCGGGGACCTCCGGCTCGGCGGAAGCCCTTCCGCTCGGCGCCAACGCACTCCGCGCGCGCAACACCCGGTACCGACATCACTCACCCCCTCGCAGGAGCGGGACGGAGGTGCCCACTGGGCCGGGCGCTCGGGGCGCACCCGAGCCCGGTGGGGGCGCTGCCGCGGCACGGACGCGGCGCCGGCTGCCTCACCACCCGGAGCAGTGGGACGCCTTCCTCGAAGCGGTGAAGACCGGGAGTTCCACGGCTGTCCGCCCGAGCGGGGACTCCGCCAACCGGACGGCGCGCCTCCGCGGGGAGTCCCCGCGGAGATCCACGGGCGTCTAGGCTGGCGGCATGTCCGAACCCGTGCTGCTCATCACCGGAGCTTCCCGCGGCATCGGCGAGGCCGCAGCGCGCCTGGCGGCCTCCTCCGGCTACCGGGTGGCGCTGCTGTCCCGCTCGGTGGAAGCGCTGAGCGCGCTCGTCGACGAGCTGGGGTCCGACCGCGCGGCGGCCTGGCCCTGCGACGTGACCGACTGGGCGAGCCTGACCACCGCGATCGCCGAGGCGGAGTCCCGCTTCGGCCGGCTCGACGCCGTGTTCGGCAACGCCGGCACGAACGCGCCGACCTCCTTCCTCGACGAGGAGGGCCTCGAGCCGCAGCAGTGGCGCGAGCTCGTGCTCACCAACGTGCTCGGCGCCGCGCTGACCGCCCGGGCCGCGCTGCCGGCGCTCACGCGGGCGCGCGGGCACCTGCTGCTCACCGGCTCCAACGCGGGCCGCGGCACCCGCCCGGGAAGCCTGTACTCCGCGACCAAGTGGGCCGTGACCGGCATGGCGCAGAACATCCGCGCCGAGTGCGTCGGCACCGGCGTGCGCGTCACCCTGCTGCAGCCCGGCATGGTCGAAACCGACATGACCGCCGCGCGGCAGGGCGTGCCGAAGCTGCGCGCCGCGGACGTCGCCGGCGCTGCGCTGTACGCGCTGGGCCAACCCGACAGCGTCGACGTCAACGAGATCACCATCCGCCCCACCGGGCAGGACCCCGAGCGCTGAGGGCGGTCGGGCGCAGCTGGTCCGGCAGCGCGGCGCAAGCCGCGGCAGCACGCCACGACGTTCCCGCTGCACGAGCGGGACGCGTCGGAAGCCCCGCCCGCCGAGGCCTGGACGGCCGGGGACGCCACCCGGGTAGGGCAGCTGCCGCCGGCACCAGGACCTACAGCTCGATGAGCGCGGCCGCCCGAGCGGAAGGCGAGCAGGCCAAGACCGAAGCCCAGACGGCGAAGTTCGCAACACAGCACGCGAAGCACACCACCAGCGGCGGCGCGCAACGGTAACCGCACGGAAGGTTCCAGCCATGCCGCACGACCTGACCCACCGCACCCGATCGTGGCTGCGCACCACCGTCCCCGTCGTGTGGGCGGCGATCATCGACAGCAGCGGAGCCCTCGCCGCCCCCGACTGGATCACCGCCCGTTCGGCGGGGCCGCCGATCGCTACTACTGGAGGGAATGACTTTGTATGGCGCGACGAATTCACCGTCGCACGTGGCGATGAGCCATCGGCGCGACCACGGCTGCAATGACAACGGCGGCTACTCTGTCGACGGCGAGCGCCGAAGAAGACGCACCACCCCCTGCGGTGACGGCGAAGGCCCCAGAGGGCTCGTCGGAGTCGGTGAACTCGCGTATTACCGATTCGGCACTACACCTGGACTGGTCACCGCAGCAGGGCGCGACCCACTATCTGCTCGTTGACGATCGCAGCCAGAAGGTGTTGTGGCGCGGCGAAGACACCAGCGCCGAACTGCCGCTGAAGGCACCGACCTCGACCGACGTTCTCCTGGTGGCCGCCACCGCTGCTGGCACCAGCATCGTCGCAGAAGTTCTGGCGACCCAGCCACGGCCGCATCCAGGGTGACGCCCCTGGTCACGGTGACGACCGAGAACGGAACCACAGCGGCATGGGGAGCGATTCCGAACGTGCCCTTCTACGAAGTGGAGCAGGGCCAACCGGATGGGATGAAACCGCTCGGCAACTCGCCCGTCACGCGCACCCAGCTGCCGACAAGCTTGGGCGGCGCCGGGCGCTTCACCATCACAGGCGACCCCGTGGAACCTCCTGAGAAGGCGCAGCAAGACGTGACCAAACGCTACGGCGTGGAAATCGTGCCGCCGTCGACGAACGCGGGCGCCGTTCCGGCCGATGCCCAGGTCGGTGAGGTACTGACGCAGTCTTCCCAGCCCGCACAAGCCACTACGCGCACATCGACCGACTACCAAACCTACATCCCGCGCGACTACGTCGATGCCCCGGAGAGCTTCACCGACTTTCCGTGCGAAGGATCGTGGGGAGGGCCCGACTGGCACTACAGCGGTGACCAGCGGCGCGGGCCGGTGTACAACTCCGAGCAGTACCGCACCCGGGGCAACTACATGGTCAACTGGCAACAGCAGAACACCAACCCGTTCAAGAGCGTCAGCCCTACCAGCCGGTACGAGAGGACCGACGACGGGCGCTACGTCTACGACTCCACCCGGTTGGCGAGCGATGAGGATTTCCACCCCCGCGTGATCTCGAATGACGGAAACTACGCCCGCAACGTCATCGAGCACGAAGTCGGCAATCCCTATTGCACGTCGCTGGCCGGAATCACCTACGCCAGCCAGCAGGACCTGTACCGCAACGGTGGGCACTGGATCTACGGATCACACGACAAGATGCCCAACCACCAGCTCTACCGGACCGACTACCACGCGGATGGCACGCGGGACATCGAATTGATCTTCAATCACGAATTCGAAGACCCGAGGTGCTTGTTCTCGCCCGTTTGCGGTTCGCGCCAGTACCAGTACGTACGCTGATCCGCTCGGCGTGACAGCATGCGGGGTGCGGCAGCCGTGCTGCCGCACCCCGCCAGGGCCAACGATCCAGGGGACGCAATGGTCAACAGCACTCTCCACGTGGTGCTGCGGTGGCTCGCCGCGGTCGTTGTGCTCGCGTTCTTCTTGTACTGGTCGGCGTTCCTAGCTTTCCTGATGGGGTTCGACACGGGTGTGCAACGCCCACAGCGAGTCGTCGAGAACTGGGACCTGCTGGTCGCCTCCGTCATCGCCGGGTTGCTGGGGATCGTCGGCGCGCGACTCGTCCTGCGTCGTCGTGTGCTGTCGTGGTGGCTGCTGGTGGCGTTGCCGCTGCCCGCCGTGATCGCTGCCGATCAAGCCGGCTGGCTCGGCTGACGCCGTTTTCGGGGTGAGCTGCCTGGCCGACGGTGCCGACCCGCAGTTCGCGCGAGCCGTGTTGGACCGCGGCGGCAGCCTGGTCGCGATCGTGCCCGCGGCGGAGTACCGCGACGGGCTCCCGGCGGAACACCACACCACCTACGACGCATCGTTCGAACAAGCCGCCGACGTGGTCCGCCTGGACCACATCGAGTCCACCGAGCAGTCCCGCATGGACGCGAGCGAGCGCATGCTCGACATGGCCGACGAGCTCATCGCCGTGTGGGAGGTCCGGGCGCACACCTGCGCTCGTCCGAGCACGGGCCGTGCGGTCAGTTGCGCGCTCGCGAGCTGCGGCTGGAAGGGCTGCCGCGCATTCCCAGGGTGCGGCGTACCGCGCGCCGGACCTCGTCGAGCATGATGCGCACCGGGTTGAACGACACGACGAGCACGATGGCGTCGCGCGGGCCGAGGATCCTCGCGAACCAGTCGTCGATGTCCGCGCGATCGGACGTGGGGCGCTGCGTCCACAGCCCGGCTTCGGTGTCATCGTAGGCGTCGGTGATGACCAAGGTGTCGTGGTCCAACCGATCGGCCTGGCCGAGATCGGCGGCGGCGTCCGCCGCGATGCGCCGGACGTGCTCCGGAACCGCGCCATCCGGGGCCGGCCACGTGGCACCAGTCCTGCCCGCGGCGGCCGACCACGCACCGTAGACCAGCGGATTTCCCGTGCGCATCACCCCGTGCAGGCTGCGTGGTGCGGCTTTGGCGACCGCCGCGCGCAGCAAGGCGCGCCAGATCGTGCTGGAGATCCCGGTACCCTGGTGTTCCGGGTGCACGCCGGCGGAGTTGGCGTAGAAGCACCTGCGTCCGCCGAATCGGCGATCGTTGCTGGCCACCCACGCCACCGGCATACCGGTGGCGTCGAACACGACGACGAGACCGGCCAGCCGGTCCAGGTTGTCGTCGGCGAGCCAGTTCTGCCAGTACTGCTCGGTGGTCGCGGTGAACGCTTGCACCGCGACGGGCGGGAACGTGCCGCGCAGGTACTGGCGGGCCGGGCCGGGGAGCTGCGTTCTCACCTCGGTCCAGAGCAATCCGGTCAGCCCGGGTCCGACGGAGAGCTTCTTCGCTCCGCGGAGCAGTTCGGGCGGCAGTGCGGGGCATCGAGTCGGTGGTGGTCATCTCCGTCTTCCAGATCCGCGCGAGCCGCTCGGGGCGGCATCGGTGTGGTTCGCGTTCGTGCTCCTGCTTCGTCGCCGCGGTGGTCAGGGCCGCGCGGCGGGTTCGTGCGCGCGGAGCGCGGTGACCACCGAGGCGAACATGGTCGACTTGATCGTCCCCAGCGTGTCGCGGTTCTTGCCGGACAGCGGGCGCACGAGCTCGACCGCCGTGCGCAGCACAGCGCCTTCGTCGGCGACCTGGTCGACCAGACCGCGGTCGCGGGCCTGCACCCCGCCGAAGCGTCGCCCCGTCGTCATCGCCTCGACGGCAGCCGCGGGCGTGAGCTTGCCCTGGATCAACGCGGCCATCCCCGGTGTGAACGGGACGTCGATGTCGACTTCGGGAAAGCAGAAGAAACCCCGGTCGGCGCGCATGACCCGGTAGTCGTGCGCCAGGGCCAGCATCGCCCCGGCGCCGAACGCGTGGCCGTGCACCGCCGCGACCGTAGGCACCGGCAGCGTCAGCACGCGGGCCAACAGCTCCTGCACATCGGCGCGGTACGCGGCCAGCTGATCGGCGTTTTCCATGATCCACTCCAGGTCGAGGCCGTTGGAGTAGAACTTGCCCCGCCCCGTGGTCACGAGCGCGCCGGCAGCAGAGTGGTCGACGACGGCGTCCAGCGCTGCGTTCACCTCCTTGAGCCACTCCGGTGAGAACCGGTTCTCGTCCTCGCCGAGATCCAGCACGAAGACGCCGTCCTGCTCGTGCAACGCGGGCATCGCAGTTCCTTCCTCGGAAAAGTGGTCGTGGTCGGCTTACCTGCGCCTCGGTGGTTCGCGATCGAGGACCGCGCGCACGGCCGCCGCCAGACGCGCTCGCACGTCGGCGGTGATCAGTACCGCGCCGTCCGCGGTGACCTGGCTGAGGGCCCGGCGCAGCAGGGCGGTCGGCAGATCCACCACGCAGGTGGTGATCACCTCGATGCTCGGACCGTCCCGCCGATCCCACAGCGCGGACGCCAAGCGGCACAGCACCTCGGAGACCAACTTCCGGTCCAATTCGAGCAGCGAGTCGGCGAGCTCCTCGGGGAGGTCAGGTCCGAGCAGCTGCTCCCGGCGCACCGTCATCAACATCCCAGCCGCCGCCGGACGTCGCTGCGCGAGCACCGCCGGCGCATCGGCGGCGGCGACCACGGCGTTCACCGCGTCCCCGGGAGCCGGTGCCGCACCCAGCGCTTCATCGACGAGCTCCCGCTGCAGGTCCAAGAACTCGAGCGCGGCCCGCAGCCACATCCGCCCGCGCAGCACCGCCAACGAACCGAAGGCGTGGTAGATCGCACCGTTGGGCACACCGCTCTCCGTCGAGAGCCTGCGCACGGTGAGCCGCTCCGGTCCCACGTCGACGACGAGCCGTTCGGCGACGTCCAGCACCTGATCGAGGTCGTGTACACGCGGTCGAGGCACGACCGCAGCGTAATGGAGCAGATGCTCCACAACAAGGGTGCTGCTGACGCCCGCTCGCAGGCCGCCAGAAGTCAGGTGTGGCCCGGCGTCGCGCGTGAGGCTAGCGGGGACGGCGGTGGCGGGCACGGCGTGCCGTGACCCCGTGGGGAGCCGTGGGAGAACCCTTCGCGGAACCGGCACGCGGGGCACGTCGTTCCTGCTACGTTCCGCCCCATGAAGATCAAGACGTTCTACTCGAGCAACCCGGAGAAGTTGGACCGGAGGGTCAACGAGTTCCTGGACGATCCCGCCATCGAGGTCGTCGACGTCCAGCTTTCCAGCAACGTGTTCACGGCGTGGGTCCTGATCCAGTACAAACCCGCATGAGGAAGCGTTCGGCGCAGTTCCTGCTGCGTCGCCCAGCGCTGTCGTGACGGCTGCTGCTGGTGTTGCCGCTCCCCGCAGTCATCGCTGCTGCACGGCAACCGGGACAACGTGCTGGTCGAGCTCAACGCCGCCCACAAAGCCCCACCGCAGCACAGCCCCTGACGGCTTCGCTCGTGGCGTACCGAACCTCCCAGTGTTGCCCGGATGCCGGCGGGGCGACTCGGTCGTTGCGCTTCGGGCTCATGCGTCCACCGGCGGGGCCGAGGCCGGACCGTGGTCAGCACCGTCGGTGGCCAGCACCTCGTGCAGCTCCGGGTCGGCGCAGACCTCGGCGGTGTGCCGCCAAGTGGTGATCACGTGCACCACCGCCGCCGGGTTGTCGAGGTCCTCCACCGCGCGCAGGGCGTCGACGAACTCGTCGACGAACGCGGTGCGGTCGTCCGCGGGCAGCAGCCGCACCCACGGGAACGCCTGCGGCAGCACGTCGAGCATCAGCGATCGGGCCCCGTCCGGATCGCGCTGCATCATCGCAGCGAACACGCGGGCGCTCGCCGAGACGACCTCGCTGTCCTGCTGCGCCCGCAGGGCCGTGGTCAGCACCAGGTCCTCGTCACCGCGCCGGTGCAACAGCACATCCTGAGCGGTTACAGCGAGCTGATGAGCCGCTCGACGCGTTCGTCGACCGCCCGGAACGGGTCCTTGCACAGCACGGTGCGCTGGGCCTGGTCGTTGAGCTTGAGGTGCACCCAGTCGACGGTGAAGTCCCGTCCGGCCGACTGGGCCGCCGCGATGAAGTCGCCGCGCAGCTTGGCCCGGGTGCTCTGCGGCGGGGTGTCCTTGGCCGCCTCGATCTCGCCGTCCTCGGTCACCCGGTCGACCAGGTCCTTGCGCTGCAGCATGTCGAACAGCCCGCGCCCGCGGCGCAGGTCGTGGTACGACAGGTCCAGCTGGGCGATGCGCGGGCTCGACAGCTCCAGCCCGTGCTTGCTGCGGTAGCGGTCCAGCAGCCGCAGCTTGATGGCCCAGTCGATCTCCCGGTCGATGCCCGAGTAGTCCTGGTACTCGACCGCGTCCAGCGCACGCCCCCACAGGTCCATGATCCGGTCGGTCATCGGGTCGGAACCGCGCCGGGCGACGTAGTCGCAGGCCCGGGAGTAGTACTCGCGCTGGATGTCCAGGGCGGAGGCCTCCCGCCCGCCCGCGAGGCGCACCCCGCGCCGACCGGTCAGGTCGTGGCTGATCTCGCGGATCGCCCGGATCGGGTTGTCCAGGGTGAAGTCGCGGAACTGCATGCCGTTCTCGACCATCTCCAGCACGAGGTTGGCCGTGCCCACCTTGAGCAGCGTGGTGACCTCGGACATGTTCGAGTCGCCCACGATGACGTGCAGCCGCCGGTAGCGCTCGGCGTCGGCGTGCGGCTCGTCGCGGGTGTTGATGATGGGGCGCGAGCGCGTGGTGGCGCTGGAGACGCCCTCCCAGATGTGCTCGGCCCGCTGGGACAGGCAGTACACCGCACCGCGCGGGGTCTGCAGCACCTTGCCCGCCCCGCAGATGAGCTGGCGCGTGACGAGGAACGGCAGCAGCACGTCGGCGATCCGGGAGAACTCGCCGGAACGGCCCACCAGGTAGTTCTCGTGGCAGCCGTAGGAGTTGCCCGCCGAATCGGTGTTGTTCTTGAACAGGAAGATGTCACCCCCGATGCCCTCGTCGGCCAACCGCCGCTCGGCATCGGCGAGCAGGTCCTCGAGGATGCGCTCACCGGCCTTGTCGTGCGTGATCAGCTGGGTGATGTCATCGCACTCGGCCGTGGCGAACTCGGGGTGCGAGCCCACGTCGAGGTACAGGCGGGCACCGTTGCGGAGGAAGACGTTGGAGGAGCGTCCCCAGGACACCACCCGTCGGAAGAGATACCTGGCCACCTCGTCCGGGGAGAGCCTGCGCTGACCGTGGAAGGTGCAGGTGACCCCGAACTCGGTTTCGATGCCGAAGATCCGCCGCTGCATGCCTCCACACTAGGCGCAAATCGCGAGTTACGACGGTCCGCCGTTCGGGCCTGATCGGCGTTTTCCCCACCGCTCAGCGGGATTTCCGCCCGTCGCCGGGGGTGCGAACACGCGGTGCGCACAGGTGAACGGCGCACCTGAACCGATTCGGGCGAAGGGGCACCCCGGAGGCGGACACGCACCGCGTCCGGTGAGCTAGCTCACTCTCCCCGTGGTGGCGGATCGGCCGCTCCCCGCCACGGCGGTGCGCCCCGCCGCCCCGTCGTCCGGCCGGACGGCGGGGCGGCGGGGCTACCCGGTCACGAGCTGGACGAACCGTCCGCGCCGTCACCGCCGCCACCGCTGCTGTCGCCGTCGCTGCCGCCGTCGGGCTTCTCCTCGTCCGACTCGGACTGCCCGGCGGTGCCGCCCGGCAGCAGCCCGCGCAGCGCGGCGCCGCGGATGCGGCGGAAGGTCCGGTGTGGACGTTCCCGGTCGAGCACGGCGACCTCGAGCTGCTCGACGCCGACCTCGCGGTTGCCCTCGCCGCCGGCCGAGATCGCCCGGATCGCCACCCCGATGGCGGCCTCCAGGTCCATGCCGTCGGCGAAGGTCTCCTTGAGCTTGCTGGTGATCGTGTCCACCTGACCGCCCATCACCACGTACTGCGGCTCATCCACGATGGAGCCGTCGTAGGTGAGGCGGTACAGCTGGTCCCCCTCGGCGGTGCGGCCGACTTCGGCCACGCAGATCTCCACTTCGAACGGTTTGATCTGCTCGGTGAAGATCGCCCCGAGGTGCTGGGCGTAGGTGTTCGCCAGCGACCGGCCGGTCACGTCCCGGCGGTCGTAGGAATAGCCGCGCACATCGGCGATGCGCACGCCGGCCACGCGCAGCGCCTCGAACTCGCTGTAGCGGCCGACCGCGGCGAAGCCGATGCGGTCGTAGATCTCGGAAACCTTGTGCAGCGTCGGGGACGGGTTCTCGGCGACGAAGAGCACTCCCCCGGCGTACTTGAGCACGACCACGCTGCGGCCCCGAGCGATGCCCTTGCGGGCCAGCTCGGAGCGCTCGCGCATGAGCTGCTCGGGGGAGGTGTAGAACGGCATCGTCACGGCTGTGCACTCCTGGGTCGGATCGGCTCGCCTCGTGCGGACGCGAGCGGCGGGGCGAACGGACGGGCAGCGGCGACTCAGCCGCCGGGGTTCTCCTGCCGGCCCGCGACGACCTCGGACACGATCTCGGCCGCGCGTTCCTCGGGCAGGCGGACCGCCCCCTCCGCCGCTGTCACCGTGACCACGGAGGGGTAGATCCGGCGCGTCAGGTCCGGCCCGCCGGTGGCCGTGTCGTCATCGGCGGCGTCGTAGAGCGACTCGATCGCGGTCCGCACGGCCTGGTCCACGCCCACTTCCGGGTCGTAGCGCTTCTTCAGCGCCGACTTGGCGAACGTCGAACCGGAGCCGACGGCGTGGTACCCGCCGATCTCGTTGTACCTGCCGCCGGTGATGTCGTAGGAGACGATGCGCCCGGCCCACTCGGGGTCGGCGGCCTCGGCGTCGAAACCCGCGAACAGCGGGACGACCGCCAGCCCCTGCAACGCCCCGGCCAGGTTGCTGCGCAGCATCGTGGCCAGCTTGTTCGACTTGCCGTCCAGCGACAGCGGCACGCCCTCGAGCTTCTCGTAGTGCTCCAGTTCGACCGCGAACAGCCGCACGAGCTCCTGCGCGATCCCGGCGGTGCCGGCGATGCCGACGGTGGAGTAGGAATCGGTGACGAACAGCTTGTCCATGTCCCGCTGCGCGATGAGGTTGCCCATCGTCGCCCGGCGGTCCCCGGCCAGCAGCACGCCGCCGCGGAAGGTCAGCGCCACGATCGTCGTCCCGTGCGGGGCGTCCACGGAGCCGTCCCCCCGCACGTCGGGTTTCGCCTGGCTCCCCGGGAGAAGTTCGGGAGCCGCGGACCGGAGGAAATCGGTGAACGAGTTCCCCGGGGCCAGGTAGGCGTCGGGCAAGGCCGGACCCGAACCTCGGGTCGCACTGGAATCCATCGGCGACATCGTCTCCTGCTCGAACTCGCTGGTGCTCGCGCACGTCCCCCGCACCTCCGGCCCGCGGGCCGGAGGTCGCGGCGGTCGTCGGAGCGCACTGCAATTGTCGATCACGCCCGGCGGTGGGCGCCCGCCGGACTCGGGCGGCTACTGCCCGCCCTTCTGCACGTAGGCGCGGACGAAGTCCTCGGCGTTCTCCTCCAGGACGTCGTCGATCTCGTCGAGGATCGCGTCGACGTCCTCGCCGACCTTCTCCCGCTGCTCCTGACCGGAGGCGTCGGGGCCCTGCTGCTCCTCGTCGTCCCCGTCGCCGTGGCGTTGCGTCTTCTCCTGGGCCATGTCGCCCTCCCGGTGGTCGATTGCGCGGAGGTCACCGCTCCGGCGGAACGTGGTCCTCCCGTGCGCAGATTACCCATCCGACCAATCGTTCGCCCAGAATCTCGCGGGCATTATCTCGATCTTCACGCTCCCGCATCATCCCCGCGTGAGCGAGTCGACCAGCTCCTCGGCGCTCTGCGCGGACTCCAGCAGGTCGCCGACATGGGCCTTGGTACCACGCAGCGGCTCCAACGTGGGAATCCGCACGAGCGATTCCCGGCCCAGGTCGAAGATGACCGAGTCCCACGACGCGGCCGCGACGTCGCCCGGGTAGCGCTCCAGGCACCGCCCCCGGAAGTAGGCGCGCGTGTCCTCCGGCGGGTCGGTCACCGCCGCGCGGACCTCCTCCTCGTCGACGAGCCGCCGCATCGAACCGCGCGCCACCAGGCGGTTGTACAGGCCCTTGTCCAGGCGCACGTCCGAGTACTGCAGGTCGATCATGTGCAGCCGGGGCGAGGCCCAGCCGAGGTTGTCGCGCGTGCGGTAGTTCTCCAGCAGCAGCAGCTTGGCCGGCCAGTCCAGCCGGTCGGCGCAGTCCATCGGGTCGCCCGCCAGCACGTCCAGGACCTCGCCCCAGGTGTTGAGCACGTCCCGGTCGGCCGGCTCGCCGCCGTGCTTCTCGTAGAAGCGCATCGCCCGGTCGAAGTACGCCCGCTGCAGGTCCAGACCGGTGAACTGCCGCCCGTCGGCGAGCTCGACCGTCCGCTTCAGCGAGGGGTCGTGGCTGATCGTGTGGACCGCCTGCACCGGGTCGGCCAGGCGCAGGTCCTCGAACCGCTCCCCCGCCTCGATCATGTCCAGCACGAGCGCGGTCGTGCCGAGCTTGAGGTAGGTGGCGGTCTCGGCGAGGTTGGCGTCGCCGAGGATGACGTGCAGGCGCCGGTACTTGTCCGCGTCGGCGTGCGGCTCGTCGCGGGTGTTGATGATGCCGCGCTTGAGGGTGGTCTCCAGCCCGACCTCGACCTCGATGTAGTCGGCCCGCTGGGACAGCTGGAAGCCGGCCTTCTCCCCGGCCTGGCCGATGCCCACGCGGCCGGAGCCGCACATC
The DNA here is from genome assembly GCF_054491345.1 of Salinifilum ghardaiensis. NCBI lineage: Bacteria > Bacillati > Actinomycetota > Actinomycetes > Pseudonocardiales > Pseudonocardiaceae > Salinifilum > Salinifilum ghardaiensis. Next base: position 3,419,412 of record NZ_CM137101.1, read on the forward strand.
ACCTGGCGCGAGGCGAAGAACGGCGTCAGGCCCGTGATGACCGTGGTGAACGCCGTCGAGCGCGACATCAGGTAGTTCTCGTGCGTGCCGTAGCTGGCGCCCTTGCCGTCCACGTTGTTCTTGTACAGCTGGATCGGTGCCGTGCCGGGCACGCTCGTGGCGTGGACGGCGGCGTCCTCCATCACGCGCTCGCCGGCCTTGTCCCAGATCACCGCGTCCCGCGGGTTGGTGACCTCGGGCGCGGAGTACTCGGGGTGGGCGTGGTCGACGTACAGGCGCGCCCCGTTGGTCAGGATGACGTTGGCGGCCCCGAGGTCGTCGCCCTCGTTGCCGTTGTTCTGCTGGGCCGTGGCCGTCAGGTCGAACCCGCGGGCGTCCCGCAGGGGCGACTCGACCTCGTAGTCCCACCGCGCCCGGCGCGCCCGCGGGATGTCGGCCGCCGCCGCGTACGCGAGCACGACGTGCGTCGAGCTCAGCACCGGGTTGGCGCTCGAATCGCCCGGCACAGCGATGCCGTACTCCACCTCGGTTCCCATGATCCGCCGCATATACCGCAGCGTACGGGTTTCCGCCGAGTAGGCAGAGTGTGAGCTTTCCCGCCGTGTCCGGAGTGCGAGGATGTGCCCGTGGGCAGCGGGGAGCAGGTCGCCGTGTATGACCCGTCCGGGTGTGCGGTCGGGGCCGCGCCGCGGGAGCGGATGCGGCGGGAGGGGCTCTGGCACGCGGCCGCGTTCGTGCTCGTGCGCTCGCGCACCGGGCGGGCCGTGTACGTGCACCGGCGCACCGCGGACAAGGACGTCTACCCCGGCCTGCACGACTGCTGGGCGGGCGGTGTCGTCGCCGCCGGGGAGTCCCCGGACCAGGCCGCGCGGCGCGAGCTCGCGGAGGAGCTCGGCATCGACGCGCAGCCGGAGTTCGCCTTCCGCTCGGTGCACGTGAACGGCACCGTGCGGCTCCACGGCTTCTGCTACGAGGCCCGCTGGGACGGGCCGGTGCGCCACCAGCCCGAGGAGGTCGCGGAGGGCTGGTGGATGCCGCTGGAGGAGCTGCGCGGCCGGCTGGAGGCCGGCGACTGGCCGATGGTGCCGGACGGCAGGCAGTTCCTCGGGGAGTGGTTCCGGCGGCACGGCCAGCGCCCCGCCCAGACCCGCTGAGGCGGCCGCGGGGCAGCGGCTACCCGGTGCCGGGCGCCCCGGAGCGAGAGCCGTGCGAGAGGTTCCGCAGCGGGACCGCGCAGCCCGGGTCCGGAGCCTTCGTTCCCGGACCACTGCTCCCCCGGAATCAACCGTCCCAGTACTGACCAGCGCGCGAAGAACAACGCCGCGGAAACCGGAGCAGCCGGTGCAGCGCGGGCGACGCGGATCTGCGCGGCCGGCCGGCTGCCTCGCGGGCCGTCTCGCGCGGGCTGTCCGCACCAGCGCTGCCGTGCCGCGGCGCCGCGCCCAGCTGGCTCGCGACTCCGACCCCCCTCATCCTGGACGTGGCCGAAGAGTCCGAAGGAGGAACCGATCACAGCCAGTGGTACGCGAGAGCTGCACCGTCAGGTGCACGAGCTGCCCGCCGGCCAGGTGGTGAGTTGGCACTCCGGGCATCGCGTCCCGGCCGCCGTGTGCCTGCACGGTGCGGGGGTCTCCAGCCGCGAGCTGCTTCCCCTGGTCGCGGCGCTCAGCGCGCACCGCCAGACGTGGGCCGTCGATCTGCCCGGGCACGGAGCCAGCGCCCGCGCCGAGCCGCCCCGCTCGGTCGCCGAGTTCAGCGAGCACGTTCGCGACTTCCTCACCGCGGCGGGCCTGGCACCGGTGCATCTCCTCGGTTGTTCGTTCGGCTGCCAGATCACCGCCGACCTCGCCGTGCGCCACCCCGAACTCGTCCACAGCTGCGTCCTGATCGCCCCGACGGTCGACCCGGTGGCCCGCGGCTTCGTCCGCCAGCTCGGGCGCTGGGCCCGCAACGGCCGGCACGAGCCGCCCGCGCTGTCCGCCCTGGTGCTGCGGGACTACATCGACGCGGGCCCGCGCCGGATCGCGGCCGCCTTCCGCAGCGCGCTCACCGATCGGATCGAGGACAAGCTGCCCCGCATCACCGTCCCGACCCTCGTGCTCCGCGGGGAGCACGACGCGATCGTGCCGCGATCGTGGGCCGAGGAGGCCACCCGGCTCCTCCCGCGCGGACACCTGACCCGCTGGCCCGGGAGCGGTCACATGGTCCCGTTCAGCGATCCCGGCGGTGTCGCCGACCACGTCGCCGGGCACCTCGACGAGGTGCCGCGTTGAAGCCCCAGCACGCCGTCGCCTCCTTCGATTCCGCCACCGGGATGCTGCGCGCGCTGTCCCGCTTCCTCGCCGGTCAGGACGTTCCCGCCCTCGGGCAGGCCCCGCGCTCGGCCGTCCCGCTGCTCTCCTCCGCGCTGGGCGCTGTCAACCGGCTTCCCACGAGCATCGCCGAACGCGTCTACGCCGCCAGCGGCATCGCCGGAGCCGTCCCGCGCACCTCGCTCGGGCGGATCAACGCCGAGGACCTCGCCGAGTGGGTCGTGAGCCACTACCCGCGGCGCCGCTACCCGGTCGTGTTCGTCGGCTCCTCGAACGGAGCGCTGATCCACCTCGCCGCCGCGCTCGACGCGCCGTGGCTGCCGCAGACGCTGCTCGTGCCCGTGCGCCGCCGCGGGGTCGACCGCGACGACCCGCGGGCGGAACTCGACGCGGGCCACCAGCCCGCCCACGACCTGCTTCAAGCCAACCCCCGGCTGGGCCTGCACCACATGCACGATCCCAACCAAGACCGCCTCATGATCGCCGGGATGTCCTACTTCCGGGTCAAGTGGCAGTCCCTGCCGGCGGCCTACCGTCGCTTCCTGCGAGACAGCCTGGAACCGGGCGGCACCGTCATCAGCGTCGAATGCGAACTGTCGTGGCCGGTGACCCGCGTCGGCCCGCGCCACTGCTTCCAGTTCGGAGCGCTGGGCGGCGCTTCCGAATCCGAATACCACGAGGGCGGGCCCCGGGTGGCCGACCTGCTGCACCGGTACGGCTCCGCGCGGCGCGGCTGGACCCCGCCGCCGCCCGACGAGCGCGCCCCGGAAGCCGAGTGGGGCTTCGACCCGGCCCTGCTCGACGACCTGGGCGACCTCGCCCGCACGCACGGGTGCGCGTTCCGGCGCCTGCGTTTCGGCGAGCCCGAGCAGCTCAGCCCTGCGGTCGCCGAGCTGCACCGCTGGTGGTACCGCGAGCGCGGCGTGCCCGACAGTCGCCTGCTGGCGGAATCGTTCCTGCTCATGGAGCCGTGGTGGGCCCTGCGCACGGGTTCTGCGCCCTTCTGGATGGCGTTCAACACCGAAAGCTCCCACCACGCGTTGAACTCCTACCTCGACACCGCGGGCGACTACGACGAGATCCGCCTCATGCTCTTCTCGCACGGAACCGAGTCCATCGGCCTGGCCGGCGCCGAGCAGTGGCGGCGTCTCGTCGAGCGGGCCCGCAAGATCGGCACGCTCGCCGGGGGCGACCTCGAGGCCTACCCGCGGGACTTCGCCTCCCTGGTTCGCGCCCACCACGAGCTGAGTCGGGTGCGCCACCTGCATCCCGCACCCGCCCCGCTCGCGCTCACGAGCGCCGCGCCGGTACTGGCGCACCACCGCGGGGTGGAACTCACCGAACCCACCACCTGAGCGAGCGCCCTTCGTTACTCGCCGCGACGGCTGGGGTCTTCCGCGGACGTCGCCGAGGAGGCGAAGCCGTGGCTCGTGGCGTAGTGCGCTCCGAGGAGCTGGGCGCCGAAGTCGTCGCCGGGGCGCCGCACGACCGAGTGCGCGTGGTTCGCCTCGTTCTGCGTGTTGTCGTACTCCACGAGCACTCCGGGCGCCTGCACCCGGTAGTAGTGCCCGCTGCCGCGCTGCCGCGGACCTTCCCAGGCGAAGTGCACGTCGTCCGCGGCCCGCTCCAGCGCCGCCGCTTCGTCGCCGACCAGGCCCGCGTTGAACCGCCCCAGGTACAGCGACAGGAGCTGGTCGAGGCAGGCCGCCGCGCTCGGGCCGAGCTCCCGCCGCGGGACGCCGAGGGGGTCGACGTGGTCCGGCGCCTGCGCCGCGGTCGCGGTGCGGATGTCGTTCGGCGGACGATCGCTGACGACGGCCCTGCGCCGGTGCTGCGGGGAGAGTTCCTCGAGCACCGCCCGAGCGAGGTCCTCCTCCCAGCAGAGCGGTCGAAGGCCCGGCCGCTCCGCATAACTGATCGCGGCCGGATGAGCACCGAGGAACAACGGCGTGGGGCTCACTTCGGACCCCGTGACGGTCGCCGTCACCGACAGGTGGTGCCCCTCGAACCGCCACGACCACGCGTCCTCGTCCGGAGAACCGAACACCGCGATCCAGTAGTGACCGCGGTGGCGCCCGTGCTCCCCGCCCTCACCGCGGTCCAGCACTTCTTCCAACCCCATGATGGTGGTGGCCTGCGCGAACGCACGCGGGCTCAGCGCGGTGGCCAACAACTGGTGCGCGGCTTTGGCCGCATCGCGCCCCAGGTCGGCGAGACGGACACCGGGGCGGGACTCCGGCACGTAGCTCCACCGCAGACGCCTGTCGTCGGCGAAGGAGTAGCGCACCCGGGCGCGCTGCGCGTCGTCGAGCGCTCCGAGCACGTTCAGCATCGCAGCGCGCATGGCTTCAGCGGCGGCGCATCCGCTCGTCATACCAGGACCTCGCGGTAGTCGGCGGGTACGGGCGGCGTGGTCGAGCCCGGCACGGCTCGGTGCCCGCGAGTCCCGGCGGACCGGAGCGCCCCCGCGGCGCTCCGCCGCCGTCCCCGCGGCGCATCGACGACTTCGGGATACCCGCACACTCCCGAACCGCAACGAACTCTTCGCAACCGCGGGAACCCGCGAACGCTCGAACTGGTTCAGTCGGCCTGCGCTGGGACACGGACCGGCGGACGTCACCGGCGAAAGCACCGGCGTGCGTGCGCGAGCGCTTGCGGGGGCCGCGCACCGCACCCGCCGTTGAAGCGCCGACCGCGCCGTGCGGTTTCGGCCGTCCGCCGACGCGGGAATCCCCCTGCCGTCTTCCGCCAGCACACCAACTCGGGAGCACCGGGGTATGCGCACGTTGACACCGGCGAAGCTCGACGCCGACGAGCACGTCCGCCTCGACGCGCTCTGGCGGGCCACCAACTACCTCGCCGTCGGTCAGCTCTACCTGCACAGCAACCCGTTGCTGACGGAACCGCTGCGCAGCGAGCACATCAAACCCCGCCTGCTGGGGCACTGGGGCACTGTCCCGGGGCTGACCCTGGTCTACACCCACCTCAACCGGCTGATCCGCCACCGCGACCTCGACGTGATCTACGTGACCGGCCCGGGGCACGGCGGCGCCGGCCTGCAGGCCGCGAGCTGGCTGGAGGGCACCTTCACCGAGACCTACCCGGAGGTGACCCGCGACGCCGCCGGGATGGCCCGCCTGTGCAAGCAGTTCTCGTTCCCCGGTGGCATGCCCAGCCACGTGGGCCCCGAGGTGCCGGGATCGATCAACGAGGGCGGCGAGCTCGGCTACTCGCTTGCGCACGCCTACGGAGCGGTGTTCGACAACCCCGACCTGATCGCCGCGTGCGTGGTGGCCGACGGGGAGGCCGAGACGGGCCCGTTGGCCGCGGCGTGGCACGGCAACAAGTTCCTCGACCCCGTCCACGACGGAGCGGTGCTGCCCGTCCTGCACCTCAACAGCTACAAGATCGCCAACCCGACGGTGCTGTCCGGGATCTCCGACGCCGAGCTCACCCACCTGCTCGAAGGCTGCGGACACGTCCCCTACCTCGTCGACGGGGACGATCCCGAGCACGTGCACGCCGCGCTCGCGAGCACGCTGGACCGCGCGGTCGACGAAATCCACCGCATCCAGGCCGAAGCCCGCGAGCGCGGAAAGAACACCCGGCCTCCGTGGCCGGTGATCGTGCTGCGGACCCCGAAGGGTTGGACGGGCCCGCACGAGTTCGACGGGAAGCTCGTGGAAGGCACGTGGCGTTCCCACCAGCTCCCGCTGCCCGATCCGGCCGGGGACGCCGACCAGCGCGAGCGGTTGCAGTCGTGGCTGCTCGACTACCGGCCTGGAGAGCTGTTCGACGAGGACGGCGAACCCCGATCCGCGGTCACCGAGGCCGTTCCCCGCCCGGAGCGGAGGATGAGCGCCAGCCCGCACACCAACGGGGGTGCGCGCACCGAGCTGGACCCGCCCCGTTCTCGTCCCTACATGCTCGAGCGCGACCGGAGCGGCCGGGAACCGCAGTCGCCGACGCAGGTGCTCGGCCGCTACCTCCGCGACCTGCTGCAAGCCAGCCACCGCAGCCGAGACTTCCGGGTGTTCTCCCCCGACGAGCTCGATTCCAACAAGCTCTCCGCCGTCTACGAGGCGACCGACCGCGCCTGGAACGCCGCGCAGGCACCCGTCGACGCGCACCTGAGCCAGCACGGACGCGTGATGGAAGTGCTCAGCGAGCACACGCTGCAGGGCTGGTTGGAGGGGTACCTGCTCACCGGCCGGCACGGCCTGTTCGCCAGCTACGAGGCCTTCATCCACATCGTCGACTCGATGGTCAACCAGTTCGCCAAGTGGCTCAAGGTCAGCGGGGAGCTCTCCTGGCGCCCACCCGTGCCGGCGCTGACCTACCTGCTGACCTCGCACGTGTGGCAGCAGGACCACAACGGCTTCTCCCACCAGGACCCGGGGTTCCTCGACCACGTCACCCACAAGAAACCCGACGTGGTGCGCGTCTACCTGCCGCCGGACGCGAACACACTGCTGTGGACGGTCGAACACTGCCTGCGCAGCCGAGACCTGATCAACGTCATCGTGACGGGCAAACAACCCCAGCCGACCTGGCTCGACCCCGCCGCGGCCGCCGAGCACTGCGCCCGCGGAGCCGGCGTGTGGGAGTGGGCCTGCACCGGCGGCGACGCGCCCGACGTCGTGCTGGCCTGCGCCGGCGACGTGCCCACCCGCGAGACCCTCGCCGCCGTCGACGTCCTGAGCAACTCCGCTCCCCACCTGTCGGTGCGCGTGGTCAACGTCGTCGATCTCATGCGCCTGCAACCGGCCGAGGCGCACCCGCACGGGCTCACCGACCGCGATTTCGACGCGCTGTTCACCACCGACCGCCCGATCGTGTTCGCCTACCACGGCTACCCCTGGCTGATCCACCGCCTCACCCACGGACGCACCAACCGCGACCTGCACGTTCGCGGCTACCGCGAGGAGGGCACCACGACCACGCCGTTCGACATGGCCGTGCGCAACCGCATCGACCGGTTCGACCTCGTGCTCGACGTGCTCCACCACGCCGGCCGGCACGACCGCGCCTGCGCCGACCTGCGGCAGGCCATGCACGACGAACGCGCCGAGCACGACCGGCACACCCGCGAGCACGGCACCGACCTGCCCGAAGTGCGCGCCTGGCACTGGCCCGTGCCGTGATGCCCCGACCACGCACGCACCAAGGCCACGCTGGGACTGCCGGCGCGCCGGAGCCGACAAACCCACGAGCTGCCAGGAGGAACAGGTGGGTACCACGGCAGTCATCACCGTCAACCCCGGCTCCAACAGCCTGCGCCTGGAGACCGCGGTCGTCGACGAGAACGGCACATGCGAGGTGCTCGACTCCACCAGCACAGCCACGTCACCGACCTCCGACGAGTCCCTCGCCGAGTTCGACCGGTTCCTCCGCGCCCACGCCGAGCACGCCACCTGCCTGGCTCACCGCCTCGTTCACGGCGGTGATCACGTCACGCGTCCCCGTCGCGTCGACGAATCGACCCTGACCGCCCTGGGCGAGCTCGAAACGCTGGCACCCCTGCACGTGCCCGCCACCGTGCAGCTGATCCGGCGCTCCGGGAACGCGCACCCCGGCCTGACCCAGGTCCTGTGCCCGGACACCGGTTTCCACCGCGCACTGCCCCCGGAAGTCCGCACCGAACCGCTGCCCGCCCGGTGGCAGGGCCACGTCCGCCGCTACGGCTTCCACGGCCTGTCCTACGCCTGGGCGCTGCGCCGCACCACCGAGATCCTCGGCCGGGGCCCGGAACAGATCCAGGTGCTGCTGGCGCACCTCGGCGGCGGCTGCTCGGCCTGCGCCGTCCACAGCGGTCGAAGCGTCGACACCACCATGGGACTCACCCCGCTCGGCGGGATGGCCATGTCGCGGCGCAGCGGCGATCTCGATCCCGGGCTGTTGTTCTGGCTGCTGCGACACTCCGATGAGGACACCGACACCGTCGAGCGGGCGCTGCACGGCGAGGCCGGGCTGCTCGGGCTGTCCGGCGGTCGCTCCGGGGACACCCGCGACCTCGTGGCCGCCGCCGACGACGGCGACGACGACGCCCGCCTGGCACTGCGCGTGTTCGCAAAACGCGCAGCCGCCGGCATCGCGTCCATGGCCACCAATCTCGACACCATCGACGCGCTGGTGTTCACCGGCGAGATCGGATGGAACCAGCCCGAAGTGCGCCGCGACATTTGCCGGCGCCTGTCCTTGCTGGGCCTTCCCGGCGAGCTCTCCGGCAACCGCGCCGACGACGGGCCCGTGAGCGCGCCGGAACAGCACCCCGCCGTCCTCGTCGTCGAGCCTCGCGAAGAACTCCAGCTCGCCCTCGAGGCCGCGGCAGCGCTGCGACCCCGAGCGCAGTAGCGCCCGACGACACCAGCGGCGGGCGCGATGCTGGACGCTCCCCGCGGAGGGATCAGGCAGTTGCCCGCACCTCACCGAGCTCCGTCCCACCGGTCCCCTGCGATCTCACCGAGGCCACTGGGGTGCCGAACCCACCAGCACCTCCGCGAGGTGCGCGGCCGCGCGGTCGCTGCCGTGGGCGATCTGGGTGCGGCAGCTGAAGCCGTCGGCGAGCACCAGCGTGCTCGGTGCCGCCCGCCGCACGGCCGGGAGCAACGCGTGTTCGGCGCAGGCCATCGAGACGTCGTAGTGCCCGCGTTCGAACCCGAAGTTCCCGGCCAGTCCGCAGCACCCCGAATCGAGGACGTCCGCATCGACTCCCGCCCCGGACAGCACCTCCTCGTCCGCTCGGAAGCCCAGCACCGCGTGCTGGTGGCAGTGCGCCTGCACGACGGCATCGACGTCGCGCCGCGGCGGGTGCCAGTCGTCGGGGGCGTAGCGGGTCAACGCCTCGGCCAGGGTGAGGACTTGGCCGCGCAGCCGTGCGGCGTCTTCGTCGTGGGGGAGCAGTTCGCGCAGGTCCGAGCGGAACACCGCCAGGCACGACGGCTCCGTTCCGACGATCGGGGTGCCCGCCTCGATCCACGGGCGCAGCACCCGGAACGTGCGGCGGAGCACGCGCCGCGCCGAGGTCAGTTGGCCGGTGGAGATCAGGGTCAGTCCGCAGCACACCGGCTGCTGCGGGACGGCGACCCGGAAGCCGGCGTTCTCCAGCACTTCGACCGTGGCGCGGGCGATGCGGGGTTCGAAGTGGTTGGTGAACGTGTCCGGCCACAGCAGCACGGCGTCGCGGTCGCCCGGCCGCGGTTCGGACCGGGCGCGCCGGCGCCACTGCTGCTGGAAACTCCTCGGGGCGAACCGCGGGGCCTCGCGCTCGGGGGTGATCCCGGCGATGCGCTTGCCCGCCTCGGCCAATCCGGGCGCGTGCAGCGCGGTGTTGACCAGGCGCGGTGCCAGCCGGGCGCCCTGCGCCAGCACCGGGAGCCACCCCAGCGAGTAGTGCGTCGTCGGGCGCGGCCGGTTGCGGTAGTGCTGGGCGAGGAACTCGGCCTTGTACATCGCCATGTCCACTCCGGTCGGGCAGTCCGACTTGCACCCCTTGCAGGCCAGGCACAGGTCCAGCGAGTCGTGCACGGCCTGCGAGCGCCACCCGTCGGAGATCGGGGTGTCGGCGTGGCCCCGCATCATCTCGAACAGCAACCGGGCCCGCCCCCGCGTGGAGTGCTCCTCCTCGCCGGTCGCCCGGTACGACGGGCACATGACGCCCCCGCTGGTGCTGCGGCAGTTGCCGATGCCGACGCACCGCATGACGCCCTGGTGGAAACTGCCACCGTCGTCGGGGAAGCCCAGGTACGTCCTCGGGTGCTCGGGGCGGTAGTCCGACCCGAGCCGCAGCTGCTCGTCCACCCGGTAGGGCGCCACGACTTTGCCGGGGTTCATCCGGTTCGCCGGGTCGAAGACGTCCTTGACCTCGCCGAAGGCCTGCACCAGCTCCTCGCCGAACATGCGCACGAGGAGTTCGCCGCGCGCCTGCCCGTCCCCGTGCTCGCCGGAGAGCGACCCGCCGTAGGAGACGACGAGGTCGGCGGCGCGCTGCACGAAGCGGCGGAACGCCGCCACGCCCGGGCCGCTCTTGATGCGGAACGGGATCCGGACGTGCACGCAGCCGTGCCCGAAGTGCCCGTACAGCGCGGGGCGCTCGTAGCCGAACTCGGCGAACAGCGCCAGCAGGTCGCGCAGGTAATCCCCCAACCTCCCCGGCGGCACCGCCGAGTCCTCCCAGCCCTCCCAGCTCTCGGGCATGTCCGGTGGGTTGGCCGTCGCCCCGAGACCGGCCTCGCGCGCCTTGAGCATCTGCTGCTCGCGCTCGGGGTCGTCGGAGACGGCCACGTCGAGGTCCTGCGGGGACTTGCCCAGCCCGTCGAGCAGGCGCTGCACCTGCCCGTCGGCGTCGGCCGCCGAATCACCGCCGCACTGGACGAAGAGCCAGCTGCTCCCCGCGGGCAGCAACGCCACCGAGTCCAGATACGTCCGCTCCTCGCGCAGGAAGTGCACCAGTTCCCCGCCGAGCGCTTCCAGCTGCAGCGGCGTGCTGTGCTGCAACAGCCGGGGGACGTCGTCGGCCGCGGCGGCCACGTCCTGGTAACCGAGCACCACCATCGCCTTGCGCGCCACGGTGGGGACGAGGGCGAGCTCGGCGTGCAGCACCGTCACGAGCGTGCCCTCGCTGCCCACGAGCAGCTCCGCCGGGTCGAGGCCGTCGTCGCGCAGCAGGGCGTCGAGGTTGTAGCCCGACACCCGCCGCGGGATGTCGGGGTAGCGCAGGCGGATCCGCTCCCGGTAGCGGTCCCGGATCTCGCGCAGCCGCCGGTGGATCTCGCCCTCGCGGCCGCCCGCGGCGATCACGGCTTCCAGCTCGGCCTCGGTGACCGGTCCGACCCAGCAGCGCAGCCCGTCGTAGGTGAGGATCTCCAGGCTGCGGACGTTGTCGACGGTCTTGCCGTACATCTGGGCGCTGGCCCCGCAGGCGTTGTTGCCGATCATGCCGCCCAGCGCGCAGTGGCTGTGCGTGGACGGGAACGGGCCGAACATGAGGTCGTGCTCGGCGAGCCGACCGTTGAGCACGTCGAGCACGATCCCCGGTTCGACCACGCACGTACGCCGCGACGGGGACACGGAAACCAGAGCGTGGCAGTACTTGGTCCAGTCGATGATCACGGCGGTGTTCGTGGCCTGCCCGCCCAGGCTGGTACCCCCGCCTCGCGACAGCAGGGGCGCGCCGTGCGCATGGCAGATCCGCACCGCTTCGGCTCCGGCGTCGACCGTGCGCGGCACGACGACGCCGATGGGGACCTGCCGATAGTTCGACGCGTCGGTGGCGTAGGCCCCGCGCGTGCCGTCGTCGAACCGCACCTCGCCGTCCACGGCAGAAACCAGGTCGTGCCGCAACGCCTCGGCGTCCACTCGGGCCACCCCCGGCAGGCCGGTCGCCGCCATCGCGCCTCCCGCGCTCGTCGTCTCGGCCACGCACCGAGGCACCTCACACCGTCCGGTAGGGCTCGGCGTCGGCCTCCTTCAGGGTCATGCCGTGCCCGGGGGCCGACGGGTCGGGGCGCACCGCGCCGCCCCTCGGGTCGAGCACGCCGTCGAAGAGCATCGCCTCGATGCGCTCGTGATCCCGGAACCACTCCAGGTGCCGGACGTTGTGCGTCGCGACGGCCACGTGTGCCGTGATGTTCTGGGCGCAGTGCCCGGACACGTCGAGATTGCGCGCCGCCGCCAACGCCGCCGCGCGGTGCCACTCCCCGATCCCACCGCACCGGGTGAGGTCGACCTGCAGGCAATCCACCGCACCGGCCTCGAGCATCGTCGCGAAGTACGCCAGGTCGAAGCCGTACTCACCGGCAGCCACGTCGGCCTCCGCGGCCTGCAGCACGCGCCGCAACCCGGTCAGGTCGTCGCTGGAGACCGGTTCCTCGAACCACACCACGCCCGCCTGGTCCAGACGCCGTCCCACGCGCACCGCCTGCGCGGGCGAGTAGGCCCCGTTGGCGTCCACGAACAGCTCGGCGTCCTCCCCGACGAGGTTGCGCGCGAACTCCGTGCGCGCGAGGTCCCGCTCGGGGTTGCCTCCCCGCTCCTCACCGATCTTGATCTTGACCGCGGACAGCCCCTGCTCCCCGACCCATCGCTGCAGCTGCTGCTCCAACTGCTCGTCGTCGTAGGTGAGGAACCCCCCGCTGCCGTAGACGGCGACGCTCTCGTGCGCGCGGCCGAGGAACCGGCTCAGCGCCAGCCCGCACAGGCGCGCCGCGGCGTCCTGCAGGGCGATCTCCACCGCCGACATGGCGCACGACACCAATCCGGGCCGCCCGTTGTTGCGGATCGCTCGCTGCATCGCTCGCCAGGCCGCGGGCACGTCGAGCACGTCCCGCCCCAGCACCGCCCGGGCCAGCACGGTCTCGATCACCTCGACGCAGGCCGGGTGCGCGTAGGTGTACCCCAGACCGGTGCGATCGCCGGCCCGGACCGCGGCGACCACGATCGTCGTGTCCGACCACGCCAGGGTTCCGTCGGACTCCGGCGTCTCGGTGGGGACGCGGTACGCCCGGGCACCGACCTCGGTGATCTCCGCACCGTCCACCGGCGGCCCCCTCACCGCCGGTCCGCCCGCCCCGGGACGAACTCCTGCGCCTTGGCCTTGGCGCCTTCCTTGAGGACCGACCAGGCGTCCGGATCGCCCTTGAGCATGGCTTCGGCGACGGATTCCATCTGCTCCCAGTTCGCTTCCGGCGGGATCGGCGGTACCGCGGGATCGGTGACGAACTCGACCAGGCACGGGCGGTCGCAGCGCAGCGCCTGCTGCCAGGCGTTGTCGATATCACCGGGATCGTCCACCTTGATGCCGCGCAGCCCGAGCGATTCGGCGTAGCCGGCGTACGGGAACTCCGGCAACTGCTGCGAGGGCAGGAACTGCGGGGCACCGCTCATCGCCCGCATCTCCCAGGTGACCTGGTTGAGGTCGCTGTTGTTGAGCACTCCGATCACGACGCGCGGGTCGTCCCACTCCGCGCAGTAGTGCGCCACGGTGATCAGCTCGCTGATGCCGTTCATCTGCATCGCGCCATCGCCCACCAGGGCGAACACCGGGCGATCGGGGAAGGCGAACTTCGCGCCGGTCGCGTACGGCATCCCCGGTCCCATCGTGGCCAGAGTCCCCGACAGCGAGCACCGGATGTCCCCGCGGATGCGCAGGTGCCGGCCGTACCAGTTCGCCACCGACCCCGCATCGGTGGTCACGATCGCGTTCTCCGGCAGCAGCGGCGACAGCTCGTGGAAGACCCGCTCGGGATTGATCGGATCCGCTGACACGTTCGCGCGGCGCCGCATCACGTCCCACCAGCCGCTGACGGTCTCCTCCACCTGCTGCCGCCAGGTGCGGTCCTCCTTGCGCCGCAACAGCGGCAACAGGTGCCGCAGGGTGTCCTGCGCGTCGCCGAGCAGGTTGACCTCGAACGGGTAGCGCATCCCGATCATCGTCGGATCGATGTCGATCTGCACGGCCCGCGCCTGGTCGAATTCCGGTAGGAACTGGCTGTACGGGAAGCTCGCACCGACCACGAGCAGCGTGTCGCAGTCGCGCATCAGCTCCCACGACGGGCGCGTGCCCATCAGCCCCGACACTCCGGTCACGTAGGGCAGGTCGTCGGTGAGCACGTCCTTGCCCAGCAGCGCCTTGGCCACCCCGGCCCCCAACGTGTCGGCGACCTGCTTGACCTCCTCGGCCGCGCCGCGGGCGCCCTGGCCGATCATCATCGCCACGCGCCGGCCGGAGTTGAGCACCTCCGCGGCGTGTTCCAGGTCCTGCCCCCTCGGGAGCACCGTCGAACCCGAGATCCCCAGGCTGGAGGGCACCATCTTGAACGCGTGCGTCGGAGGTGTGTACTCGGTCTCCTGCACATCGCCCGGGATGATCAGTGCGGTGACCGTGCGCTCGACCATCGCCGTGCGCATCGCCCGGTCCAGCGCGTTGGGCAGCTGCTGCGCCGTCACCACGAACTGGACGTACTCGCTGGCCACGTCCTTGTACAGCGAGTTCAGGTCGATCTCCTGCTGGTAGGCGCCGCCGAGCGCGGTGGTGCCCTGCTGACCCACGATCGCCACCACCGGCACGTGGTCCATCTTCGCGTCGTAGAGCCCGTTCAGCAGGTGCACCGCCCCGGGGCCTCCGGTGGCCATGCACACTCCGACGCGGCCGGAGAACTTCGCATACCCCACCGCTTCGAAGGCCGCCAACTCCTCGTGCCGCGCCTGGACGAACCGGGGTTCGTTGCCCGCCCGCTGCCACGCCGCCAGGATCCCGTTGATCCCGTCCCCGGCGTAGGAGAACACCTTGTCCACGCCCCACTCGCGCAACCGGCGCAGAACGTGGTCCGAGACCAATTCCGCCACGCCGACACCCCATTCCACCATCGCGCTGCTGCCGTGACCGTTCCGAAGGCGGAGGACTCGCGCCGAGCACGCGTTCGGCAGTCCTCGTGCGTTGCGCGTCAGCCGTACCCGCGGTCGCTTCGCGGCCAAACGCGCGCCCCGCAGCCGCGAGGCGGGCGGTGCGATCGCTCGCCGCGCCCCGGCGCTGCCCGCCTTCCGCGTGTTTCCGGCGTCCGCGCGGGGTAGACCGCGCACGGGGAACGGGCCCGGGTGCCGGGCCGGCACCTGCCCCGAGCAGCAACACCAGGGAGGACCGCGGTGCGCATCGGCTACTTCCTCGCCACCGAGGAGTTCGGACCCGCCGAACTCGTGCGGCAGGCGCAGCTCGCCGAGCAGGCGGGCTTCCGCGGGCTGTGGATCTCCGACCACTTCCACCCCTGGGTGGACGCCCAGGGCAACAGCCCCTTCGTCTGGTCGGTGATCGGCGCGCTGTCACAGGTGACGTCGCTGCCGATCACCACGGCCGTGACCTGCCCGACGATCCGCATCCACCCCGCGATCATCGCCCACGCCGCCGCCACGGCCGGCGTGCAGACCGGGGAGCGCTTCGCGCTCGGCCTCGGCACGGGGGAAGCGCTCAACGAGCACGTGCTCGGCGACCGGTGGCCGCCGCCGCAGGTGCGCTCGGACATGCTGCGCGAGGCGATCGCGGTGATCCGCGCCCTGCACGCGGGCGGCTACGTCAACCACCACGGAGAGCACTACACCGTGGAGAACGCGCGCCTGTACACCCTGCCCGAACGCCCCGTGCCGATCTACGTCTCGGCGTTCGGCCCGCGGACCGCCCGGTTCGCCGGGGCGAGCGCGGACGGCCTGTGCACGCCGGTGACGGACGCGGATCTCGTCCGGGAGTTCCGCGAGGCCGGCGGTCACGAGAAACCGGTGCAAGGCGGCATGAAGGCGTGCTGGGCGCCCAGCGAGGAGGAAGCCGTCCGAACCGCCCGCACGTGGGCCACGGAGGCGCTGCCCGGATCCCTGGTGCTCAACCTGCCCACGCCGAAGGACTTCGAACAAGCGGTGCGCTTCGTCGACGACGGCGCGATCCAGGAGGTCTTCCCCTGCGGACCGAACGCGGACCGGCACGTCGAAGCGGTCCGGGCGTTCGCAGACGCGGGGTTCGACGAGGTCTACGTCCAGCAGATCGGGCCGTCGCAGGAGGAGTTCTTCCAGGAGTGGCAGGAGAAGGTGCTGCCCGCCTTCCACGCCGGATCCACGTGACCGCTCGAGCCGGATGAGCGGTTCAGCGGAGCGGCCGTCCCGTGGCGGGTGAGGGTCAGCCTCCTGCTCGATGATCGACTGCCCAGGTGGACGGTTCCGCGGCACAACGCATCTACCGCGTCGTGCGCGCTCTCGGCTCGCCACCCCTTTTCCTGCTGCGCCTGGAAGGCGCGTCGGTGCTCATCGACCCGGTCCGGGCGCAGGCGCGCCACACGTGTGTCGGTGCGCCGCTCCGGGTATTCGCGGACGGGCGTCGACGAGTTGGTGGTTGGAGGGAGCATGCCTGACCAGAACTACCCCCCGGCGCAGCAACAGCCACCACCGGGCAGTTCCGGGGAGATGGAGCCGAACCCGCAGGACGAGATGCGCTCTTACGAAGGTCGGGGACTGCTGGCGGGCAACCGCGCACTGATCACCGGCGGCGACTCCGGGATCGGCCGTGCCGTTGCCGTCGCCTTCGCCAAGGAGGGCGCCGACGTGGCCGTGGTCTACTTCGGCACCTCGGAGAAGGAGGACGCCGAGCACACGGCCCGGCTCGTCGAGCAGGAGGGTCGCACGTGCCTGCGACTGCGCGGCGACCTGGCGTCGGAGGAGTTCTGCGAGCAGGTCGTCGAGCAGGTCAGCGGCGAGCTCGGGGGACTGGACGTCCTGGTCAACCACGCCGGGACGCAGGCGACTGCGACCGATCTGCAAGACGTGAGCACCGCGGCGTTCGACCGCACGTTCAAGATCAACGTTTACGGCACCTTCTGGATCACCCGGGCCGCTCTGGCGCACCTGCACACGCCGGCGTCGATCATCAACACCGGTTCGGTGAACGGATTGCGCGGGAACAAGTCCATGATGGACTACGCTGCGAGCAAGGCCGCGGTCCACGCGTTCACGAAGTCGTTGGCGCAGTCGCTGGCGCAAAGCGGTGTTCGGGTGAACTGCGTGGCACCCGGTCCGGTGTGGACTCCGCTGATCCCGTCCACGTTCCCGGAGGAGAAGGTGGAAGGTTTCGGAACGCAGTCCCCCATGGGGCGCATGGCCCACCCGGACGAGATCGCGCCCTCGTACGTGTTCTTCGCCTCGGACCAGCTCTCCAGCTTCTACACCGGAGAGGTCTTCGCACCGGTGGGCGGTGAAACCCACCCGGGTTGAGCGGGCGCGGCCGGTACGTGCGCGCGAGCGCAGACGTGACCCGTTCCGCGAACGCGGCGAGCGCGGTGCGGGGCGTCCGCGCACTGCCATGCCGGCCCTGCGGTTGTTCTCCTGGATCGGCTTCAACCACTCGACCAGCTCGGTGCCTCCCTCGCGCCGGGCGTCCTCGATGCAGGACTCGAACATGCACACGTGCTGCAGCGACGGCTGCAGCACCGTCAGCAGGTCGTAGTTCTCGTCCTTGGCCGGCGACTGCATGTTCGTCATCGTCGATGCGCTCGCCCCGCGGCTGCCCGGCACCGCACGGGGCCGAACCCCTGAACGCCGCCTTCCCCGGTGAGCTTCGCGCCGGTGCTTCGGCCGGGCACCGCGGGCGAGGACGCTGCGTGTGGACGGTTGGATGCCCGATCGCGCAACGCTCCAGTCACGCCGCGTCCGGCCGTGCAGCCTCGGGTCAGGAACGATCACCGAGTGCGGCCGCGAGCTCGGCCTTCGACATCTTCGACCGGCCCTGGACGTCCTGCCGCCGGGCGTCCTCGTAGAGCTGCTGCTTGGTGCGGCCTGCCGGACCTTCGTCGTTGCCCGAGCGCATACCTCCACGCTGCTGCGGCGACATGCCCTGCCTCGCCGTCTCGCTGCGTTGGCGGGCTTCTCCCCGTTGGACGCGGTTCTTGTTCACGGTACGAGCCGCGATCTCCTGGGCGCGGTCCTCGGAGGAGCCGCACTGCTCGGTCCGCTCCTTGATTTCCTCGTACTGGCGTTCCTGCTTGCGCGTCCACGCCTGCTGCGGCATGGCCGATCACCATCCCCGGGGTTGCGGGACTCGGTACTGCCGTCCTGCACCTACCGTTCAGAAAATGTGCAAAAGCGTGCACTTCCTGAGCCGTCGTATTGCTACGCGGCCTTGGCCACACGTCGTGTGGTCTTCCCGTGGCGATACCCCACGCCAGCAGCGCTGGTCTTACCAGGGTTTCCAGCGGGCTCGTTTTGCGTCGCCCGGCAACTCTGGGAGGACGTGCCGCCCGTGGCCTCGACCAGACCGGCGAGGTTGCGGGCGGCGTTGAGGTCGCGATCCGCGGTGTAGCCGCAGTGCTCGCAGGTGAAGGTCCGCTCCGACAGGCGCAGTTTGGCTTTCACCGCGCCGCAGTCGTGGCAGGTCTTGCTGGAGGGGGAGAACCGGTCAGCGGTGACCAGCTCCCGGCCGTGCCAGGTGGTCTTGTAGTCGAGTTGCCGGCGCAGCTCGCCCCAGCCGGCATCGGCGATGTGCCGGGCGAGCCGCCGGTTGCGGGTCATGCCCGCCACGTTCAGGTCTTCGACGACGATCGTGGCGCACTCGTCGACCAGGCGAGTCGACAGTTGGTGCAGCCCGTCGCGGCGGGCGTTCGACACCTGCGTGTGCAGCCGCGACACCTGATCGCGGGTTTTGCGCCACCGGTGCGACACCTTCTTCCCGGTGCGCCGGTCCGGGCCCGTGCGGCGGGACATGCGGCGTTGCAGCCGCCGCAGCTTGCGTTGCCTGCGCTGCAGGTGCTTCGGGTTGGGCACCTGTTCACCGGTGGACAGCACCGCCAGCGACGTCACACCGAGGTCCACGCCGACCGTGCCGCCCGTGCTCGCCGGGGCCGGTTCCTGCTTGGTGACGGCCACGGAGAAGGACACGTGCCACCGGCCCCGCTGGAAGGTCACCGTCGCCGAGCGGATGCGGCCGGTGCCGCGGTCGACGTGCCGGGCCAGTTTCCGAGTCGACTCGTGCGTCCTGATCGTGCCGGTTGCCAGCTGACGAGCGGGCGCGGGCAACGTTCCCGCGTGAAACCAGTTCCACGCAGCCCGGTAGGACACGCCCTGCTCACGCGCCCACTCCTGCAACGTCACAGCGACCGGAGAACACAGATTGCGATGTTCTGCATCAGAAACAGGAACAGTTAAGCTCCCCCGAGGAGCCGCCATCACACGTGGCCGGGCCAGGCAGGAGCACACCTGCTGCAGCGCGGGCGGCGGATGCCGATCACCACGAAGATGGGCTCGCGAGGAGTTCGGGCACCGCAGTACGGGTACGCCCCCGGGGCACACCCGTGCACAGGAACCGATCGCAAGAATCTTGACCAGCCCGAGCGGACACCCGAACTCGGGGAGGGGTTTCGACCGGACGACGGCCGGCGGCTTCCTCCTCGCCGGGGAAAGCAGGCTCAAGTGGCTGACTCCGCGGAACGCGGTACCCTTGATCGTGCCCGCGGCGGAGGAGTCGGTGCGTGCGGCCGCGCCGGGTTCGCGGTCCGCGGGCACCGCTGCTCGGGGGACTCGACGCGCGCAGCAGTGGGAGATGACATGACCGGCCGCAGCGACGGGCAGCCTGAGACTCAGGAAACGCGCGAGGACACAGCAACCACCGACACTACCGGGCGCCCCGCTGGCGCCCACGCCGAACGCACTGGCGCACAGGGCGAGCGCACCGGGCAAGCGGATCACCCCGCCGAGCACGCGGCCAGCGCGACCTCCGCCGAAGACGCGGAGGCCCCGCAGAACGTTGCGGACGCGGAGGGCGAGGAGGACGCGGAGGAGGCAGCGGCGGCGCAGGAAGAACAGGAAGAGGAGGCCGGGGTCGCCGCGCAGGAAGGTGCAGGCCCCCGCGTGTTGGGCATCGTGGCCGATCCCGACATGCCCACCCAGGTCGGCTCCAACCTGGCGGCCGAGCTGACGCACTGGCTGAACGAGCACGCCGGCGGGAAATGGACGATCGAGGTGCTCTCCGACCCCATCACCGCGGGCGAAGGAGATCGGGCAGACCTGTTCGCGGCGCTGCAGGACTACCAGTCGCACCGCGGCTGGGAATACACCATCTGCGTGACGGACCTGCCGTTGCTGCTGCAGCAACGCCCGCTGATCGCCGACGTGGACCCCTCCCGCCAGGTCGGCGTGGTCTCCCTGCCCGCCCTCGGCGGGCTGCAACCGCACCGGCGGATGCGGCACATGCTGCGCCAACTGCTCGAAGAACTGCTCACCGAGGGCCACCACCAGCCGAGCAGCACGAGCCGCCACCGGCTCTACAGCTGGCTGACCAACCTCACCGCCCCGGTGCACCGAACGACCCTCTCCGAAGCCACCGGAGTGCGCTACACCGCCACCCGGTGGGGCGGCTGGTTCCGGTTGCTCTCCGGCATGGTGCGCACCAACCGCCCCTGGCGGTTGATCTTCGGAATGTCGAGCGCGCTGGCCGCGGCGCTCGGCACCAGCGCCTTCGGGCTCTCCTCGAGCACGATCTGGCAGATCGCCGATGCCCTCAGCCCCGCCAAAGAAGTCCTCGCCGCGGCCGCCTCCGTGGCCCTGCTGGTGGTCTGGCTCATCACCGCCCACAACCTCTGGGAACGCAGCAAGCACCGCGCGCAGGGCTTCCGGCGCCTGGCCCGGCTCTACAACAGCTCCACCGTGCTGACCCTGACCATCGGCGTGACCTGCCTCTACCTCGGACTGCTGATCACCAACACGGCCGTGGCCGCGTTCCTCATCCCGCCCTCGGTGTTGACCAGCACGCTGCAAACCCCGGTGACGCCGGACACGTACTTCAACCTCGCCTGGAGCTTCACCACCATGGGCATCATCGCCGGAGCCCTCGGCTCCAGCCTCGAATCCGACCGCGCCGTCCGCCAAGCCGCCTACGGCTACCGCGAAGAACAACGCCGCAACAACCACAGCAGCCGATGAGAACTCGATGAGCCCGCCCCCTCCCGCGAGCGGCCGCGCTCCACCGGGGTGGAGTCGACCACCCGCACATCATCGGTGAACAGCGAGCTGTCGGTGGCCAGCCGGTGCCGCGCGGAATTGCTCGTCTAGTGCCAGGTGAGCTGAGCCCGCTCCCCCCAGTACTCCGCCGGTTTCGCGGCGAGCCCGGCCAGCTCGAGCTGCTCCGCCTCGGAGAGTGCGACCTCGCAGGCGGCCAGGTTGGACTCCAGCTGGGCCACGCTGACCGGACCGATGAGCACGACGTCGGCCCACGGCTGGTGCAGGGCGTGCGCCAAGGCCACCGCGTCGGTGGTGACCGCGTGCTCGTCGGCGATGCGCCGCACCGCCTCCGGCGGATCCACCGCCAGGCGCCCGTTGGCCAGGGTCTCCTTGAGCACGACCCGCCACCCGCCGGTGTGGACCTCGGCGAGGGTGCTGCCCACCGAGGGCTCCAGCGCGTTCCACGTGGACTGCACAGCGCTGAACAGCTGCCGCCCGCCCACTTCGAGCTCCCAGGCGCGCTCGATGGTCTCGGCCTGCCCCGCACCGCTGGTGGAGAACCCCAGGGGCGTGCCGCCGTCGCGGATGCGGGCGAGCTCGTGCTGCAGCGCCAGGTCCTCGAACAGCGGGCTGCTGACGGTCAGCGAGTGCACCTGGTACAGGTCCACGCGCCGGCCCAGCAGGCGGCGCGTCTCCTCCCACTGGCTGCGCAGCCGATCCACCGAGTGCTCCTTGACCTCGTGCACCTCGGTTTCGATCTGCCACTGGGCGACGTAGGCGTAGCCCCACTTGCTGGAGACGGTGACGTCGCCGTGCTCGCGGGCGGTCAGCCAGTGGGCCAGGTACTGCTCGGCGCTGCCGTAGGAGCGCGCCGCGTCGAACCAGCGGACGCCGCGCCCGTAGGCGGCGTCGAGCACGGTGCGGGTGCGTTCCCGCATCGCCTCGTCGGTGCGTTGCGGCGGCAGTTCCGGTTGGCGCCCGACGTTGATGTAGGCGGGTCGTCCGAGGGCGGCGAGCCCCAGCCCGAACCGTCGCGTCGGCGAAGTCATGGCGCCAACGTAACGGGTGCCGCAGCGCGACGACACTCGGCGCGGAGCCCGTGGCTCCGGAGCGGCCCGGTCCGGAGCCGGCTCCTGCCACCGGTCGGGCCGCCGGGCGGTCCCGACGCACGCGTGGTGGGGCGGTGCGGCGACCGCCCCACCACAGCGGCGCGTCGGTTACAGGTACTGGCCGGTGTTCGTGGCCGTGTCGATCGCCCGGCCGGACTCCTGGTTCTTCCCGCTGACGAGCGTGCGGATGTAGACGATCCGCTCGCCCTTCTTACCGGAGATGCGGGCCCAGTCGTCGGGGTTGGTCGTGTTGGGCAGGTCCTCGTTCTCGGCGAACTCGTCGACGATCGCGTCCTGCAGGTGCTGCACCCGCAAACCGGAGTAGCCGTTGTCCAGCACGCCCTTGATCGCCGCCTTCTTCGCCCGGTCCACGATGTTCTCGATCATCGCGCCGGAGTTGAAGTCCTTGAAGTACAGGACCTCCTTGTCCCCGTTGGCGTAGGTGACCTCCAGGAACCGGTTCTCGTCGCTCTCGGCGTACATCCGCTCGACGGTGGTCTGGATCATCGCCTCGATGCACGTGGCCTTGTCCCCGCCGAACTCCTTGAGGTCCTCCTCGTCGATCGGCAGGTCCGGCGTGAGGTACTTCGCGAAGATGTCCTTGGCGGCCTCGGCGTCGGGCCGCTCGATCTTGATCTTCACGTCGAGGCGACCGGGCCGCAGGATCGCGGGATCGATCATGTCCTCGCGGTTGGAGGCACCGATGACGATCACGTTCTCCAGGCCCTCGACACCGTCGATCTCGCTGAGCAGCTGCGGCACGATCGTGGTTTCCACGTCCGAGGACACACCGCTGCCGCGGGTGCGGAAGATCGAGTCCATCTCGTCGAAGAACACGATGACGGGCGTGCCCTCCGAGGACTTCTCCCGCGCCCGCTGGAAGATCGTGCGGATGTGCCGCTCGGTCTCACCGACGAACTTGTTGAGCAGCTCAGGACCCTTGATGTTGAGGAAGTAGGACTTGGCCTGGCCGTCCTCGTCCCCGCGGGCCGCGGCCACCTTCTTCGCCATGGAGTTGGCGACCGCCTTGGCGATCAGGGTCTTCCCGCAGCCGGGCGGTCCGTACAGCAGGACGCCCTTCGGCGGCTGCAGGCGGTACTGCACGTAGAGATCGGAGTGCAGGAACGGCAGTTCCACGGCATCGCGGATCTGCTCGATCTGCCCCCCGAGACCACCGATGCTGTGGTACTCCACGTCCGGGACCTCCTCCAAGGTGAGGTCTTCCACCTCGGATTTCGGCACCACGTCGTAGGCGTACCCGGCCTTGCTGTCGACCAGCATCGAATCGCCGGACTTCAGCTCGGCCTCGGCGAGGGGGCCGCCGAGCCACACGACCCGCTCCTCGTCGGTGTGCCCCAGCACGAGAGCCCGCGGGAAGTCGCCCGCAGCCCCCGGGAGGAGTTCCCGGAAGGTGCAGACCTCACCCGTCCGCTCGAACGAGCCGGCCTCAACCACCGTCAACGCCTCGTTGAGACGCACCGATTGACCGAGCTGCAGTTGCTCCACGTCCACGTTCGGCGACACCGCCACCCGCATCTTGCGGCCCGAGGTGAACACGTCGACCGTGCCGTCCTCGTAGCCCGCCAGGAAGACGCCGTAGCCGCTCGGCGGCTGCGCGAGGCGGTCCACTTCCTCCCGCAGCGCGGTGAGTTGGCTTCTGGCCTCCTTGAGGGTTTCGGTGAGTTTGGCGTTCCGTTCGGTGAGTTGGCTCACTCTCTCGGATGCCTCGGCCAGCCGCTTTTCCAGCACCCGGACCTGTTGGGGCGATTCGTTGAGCTTGCGCCGCAGCGTCGCCACCTCGTCCTCGAGCAGACGGATCTGGTCCCGAAGCTCGGCGTTGCTGCGGTTCTGCTGCTCACCGCCCTGCTCAGGCAGGTTGCCGGGACGGTCGTGCTGCATGTCGGCACCCTCCTCCCGTGCTCGTACCACCACGGTACCGGCGATCACCGACGACGGCGGCGTCGTGTATGTCCGCCGGATCGCCCAGCGTGCCACAAAAATCAGCCGATACCCATGCAGTACGCCAACTTGGTTCGCCACTGCGGCCCGACCGCTTCACCGGCCGGCCACGGTCTGTCGATGATCATCGTCCGGACACCCCAACGACCCGATCTCCGCCGTACGGCGCACCGCCCCGCGGAGCGGCCGCGACGACCAGGAGTGGGCACGGCGGGACGGACATTCGGGTGTTCCCTGCGCCATCCGGGTGATGATGCTCCTCTCCTCCGCTGTACGCAGCCCTCACCGCTGTGCGCGGCGCGCGGCGCGCTCGCACCCGACACGCCGCTCCACGTCCGGTACCCGCGCTTCCGGCCGGGCATGCGCCCGTGGCGGCCCCGGCGGGGAAGCCGGCGCGAAGCGCCCGCTCCCTCCCGCATGGCGGAACGCGGTGCCTCCGGAGGCGCGGGCAGCGGCGGTGCGCTCAGCGGCGGTGCTGCGCTCACGGCGGAGCGCAGGCCGGAATCGCCGGGAACCCCGGGCGCCTGGCCCGCGTCCCAGCACCGCAGCGGTGCCCGGTCGGGGGATCCCGCCCGGGAGACCCCGGCCGGGCAGCCGAGCACAGTTCGGCCGGTCCTGATCGATGCACGGAATGTCCCCGGTAGGGTCGCCGCGCACGATTCACCGGTTCCCGCGCCCGCGGGGGCGGCCGAGGCCGGCCGAGCGCGACGCGAACCGCCACGAGCAGAGACCGCACCAGGGGGAGAGACGTGACCTACCCACCGCAGCAACCGGGTCAGGACAACTGGGGGCAGCAGCCCGGCGGCTGGGGGCAGCCCCAGCCGGGTGGGCAGTACCCGCAGAGCGGCCCGCAGCAGCCGGGCGGCGGCTTCCCGCCCAGTGGACCCCAGCAGGGTTGGCCGCAGCAGGGTTGGCCGCAGCAGGGTTGGCCGCAGCAGGGCGGCTCCCCCCAGCAGCCGGGCCAGCCCCAGCAACCGGGCCAGCCGGGCCAGCCGCAGCAGCCCGGCTACGGCGCGCCCGGGCCGTACGCGCAACCGGGCGGCTTCGGCGACCCGTACGGCGGGCCGCCGAAGAAGTCCAAGACGCCGTGGATCCTCGGCGGCATCGGCGGCGGCGTGGTCCTGCTCGCCGTCGTGGCCGTCGTGCTCGTGTTCGCCCTGAGCGGCCCGGGCGACCCGCGTCCCACCGCGGAGGAACTCGTGGCCAAGCTGAACGCCAAGGACTTCCGGGCGCTGGCCAGCCTGTCCTGCGCGGAGGACCGGGAACAGGGCAACGTGGAAACCGATCCGGTCGAAGCCCTGAAGCAGGAGGGGATGCCGGAGGAGCAAGCGCGTGAGCTCCTCGACGGCATGGAGATCAACGCCGAACTCGTCTCGGTGGAAGACCACGGCGACGGGACCGCGACGGCCGAGGTCGGCGGCGAGATGACGATGTCCGTGCTCGGCCAGACGCAGTCCCAGCAGATGGACGAGGAGATCAACATGATCGTCGAGGACGGTTCCTGGGTCAGCTGCGACGCGGCGCGGTGATACCGGGAGGACGGCGATGGCGGAGGGGCGGCGCCCGCGCGGTGCCGCCCCTCCGCGCTTCGGGCGCATGCGGCTCCGGCCCGGTGCCCACCGGGCCGGAGCCACCCGGGCTCAGCCCTTGCTGGGGCGCCGCTGCGGGCGCGGTGGCGTCACCCCGTCCGCCAGCCGCCGCGTGACCAGCAGGAACGCCGTGTGCGCGATCATGCGGTGCTCGGGGCGCACCGCCATGCCGACCGAGTGCCAGGGACGCAGCAGCGTCTCCCACGCCTGCGGTTCGGTCCAGTTCTGCTGCTCGCGGATCGCCTCGGTGACGCGCGAGAGCTGGGTCGTCGTGGCCACGTAGACCACGAGCACCCCACCGGGAACGAGGTTCTCGTGCACCGTGCCGAGCACCTCCCACGGGGAGAGCATGTCCAGCACGATCCGGTCCACCTGCCCGCCGTCGTAAGCGGCGAGGTCGTCGACCTGCAGCGACCAGTTGTCCGGCCGCTCGCCGAGGAACTGCTCGACGTTGCGGACCGCGTGCTCGGCGTGGTCCTCGCGCGACTCGTAGGAGATCACCCGGCCGTGCTCGCCGACCGCGCGCAGCAGCGCCAGCGTCAGCGCGCCCGAGCCGGCACCGGCCTCGAGCACGCGCGCGCCCGGGCGGATGTCGCCCCAGGTGATGATCTGCGCCGTGTCCTTCGGGTAGATCACCTGCGCGCCGCGCGGCATGGACAGCACGTAGTCCGCCAGCAGCGGCCGCAGCGCGAGGAACGACATCCCGCCGGTGGAGGCGATCACCGACCCCTCCGGCTGCCCGATGATCTTGTCGTGGGCGAGCACGCCACGATGCGTGTGGTACTCCCCTCCGCTCCGCAGGACGATCGTGTAGCGCCGCCCCTTGGGGTCGGTCAACTGCACCCGGTCGCCCGGTTCGAACGCACCGCTGACGGTGTTGGTCACCTTGCTGCTTCCTCACTGCCCGACTGCCGGCCTGCAACGCGACGCACCATCGTCGCAGAGGGGGTGCTCCCCGCCGCGGCCAGATCCCTCGGAGGACCCGCGGATCGACCGACGAGGGCGGCCACCGGACATCGAACAGCCAGCCATCACGCCCTCGAAGGCGAGACCTTCACACCCCAGGGCATGTGCACTTTCCTCGGGAAATGTCCACACCCCGGGTCATCGAGGGCGCACCGGGCGCACTCCGGGGAGTGGAGGTGGGTCGGCTCACAGGCCCGCGGGGCGCCGGCCGCGCAGCGCGCTGCGCACGTCGACGCGCCGCAGCACCCCGCTCGGGCGGCCACCGGCGTCGACCACGAGGAACTGCCAGGCCTCCACGCTGCGCAGGCGCTCCAGCACGTCCTCGGAGCTGTCGGCGTCGAGCAGCACCGTCTCCGGCAGGACCGGTTCGGCCGCCCGCTCGGCCGGCTCCGCCGGGTTGGCGGCGACCACCTGCTCGGCCGCCTTCTCGTCGAGCAGGCCGACCGCGATCCCGTCGGCGCGCACCAGCACGACACCGCGACCGGCGGCCGCGGTGAGCGCATCCCCCACGGGGCACTCGGCGGGCAGCTGCAGCACCGGGCGCACCAGCTGCCGGATCGGCAGCTCGCCCGCCCGGTGCCGCTCCTGCTCGGCCGCGCGCTCGGAGGTCGCGCCCGCCACGACGAACCACGCCATGAGCACCGCGATGCCGAGCCGCAGCCACTGGTCCTGCGCGTCGGCGACCAGCCCTTCCATCGCCCAGAGGACCAAGCCCGCGGCCACGGCCCCCGCCCCGATGACGCCGGCGGTGGTCCCGCGTCCGCGGTCACCGGTCAGCCACCAGGTGCCCGCGCGCACCAGCCGCCCCCCGTCCAGCGGCAGCCCGGGCAGCAGGTTGAACACGCCCACGGCGAGGTTGGCCACGCACGTCTGCGCCACGAGCAGCCACACCGCTCCGCCGGGCGCGAGCGCGAACCAGCCCGCCCCGGCCACCACCCCCAGCGCGAGCGAGACGAGCGGACCGGCCACGGCGACGACGGCTTCCTGCCCCGCGCGGGGCGCGTTGCGGTTCATCTCCGTGAGCCCGCCGAGCAGGAACAGCCGCACCCGCCGCACCGGCAGGCCGAGCCGCAGCGCGACCAGGCAGTGCCCCAGCTCGTGCAGCAGCACCGACACGCCGAGCAGCACGGTGAAGGCGGCCGCGATCAGCGCGCTCCCCCACGCCCCCGCGTGCGGCAGGATGCGCCCCACCAGCGGTGCGTACAGCAGCACGATCACCGCCGCGCCGATCCACCACGACGCCGACAGCTGCACCGGCACCCCCGCGACGCGGGCGAGGAGCAAACCGCCGGAGCCTGCGGAGCCGGGTGAGTCGCTGCGCGACGTGGTGGCCATGCCCGCAGGGTAGCCGCCCCGGCCGCGAACGGACCGCCGACAGTTCCGGGCGGCGCCCCCGTCGGACCGCTCGACTAGGGTCCCGGGGCATGACCGACCCCTCCGCCGATCCGAGCACCGCGTCGACGCACCCGTCCGCTCCGGACGAGCCGGGGCGGGCGGAGGCCACCGGCACCGCCGCGCGCTCGCGCCGCCCGGCGCTGTCGCCGTCCCGCGCGAGCGACTTCAAGCAGTGCCCCCTGCTGTACCGCTTCCGCGCGATCGACCGGTTGCCGGAGACGCCGACCCGGGCGCAGGCGCGGGGCACCGTGGTGCACTCGGTGCTGGAGCAGCTGTTCGAGCTCTCCCGCGCCGAACGGGAGGCCGTCCGGGCGCGCGAGTTCGTGCGGCCGTCCTGGGAGCAGCTCCAGCAGGAGCAGCCGGAACTGGCGGCGTTGTTCACCGGACCGGACGACCCCGAGCTGGAGCCGTGGCTGAACTCGGTGGAGAAGCTCGTCGACGCCTACTTCGAACTGGAGGACCCGCGCCGCCTCGACCCGGAGGCCTGCGAGATGCGGGTGGAGACCGAGCTGGACTCGGGCCTGCTGCTGCGCGGGTTCATCGACCGCGTCGACGTCGCCCCCACCGGCGAGGTGCGGCTGGTGGACTACAAGACCGGTTCCGCCCCTCCGGAGGTCGGCGAGGCCCGGGCGATGTTCCAGATGAAGTTCTACGCGCTGGTGCTCTGGCGCAAGCGGGGCGTGGTCCCGCGCCAGCTGCTCCTGCTGTACCTGGCGAACAAGCAGGCGCTGACCTACGAGCCGGACGAGGCCGAGCTGCGGCGGTTCGAGCGCACCCTGGAAGCCATGTGGCAGGCGATCCAGCGCGCCGGGCGCAGCGGGGACTTCCGCCCGAGCCCGAGCAAGCTGTGCAACTTCTGCGACCACCAGGCCATCTGCCCCTCCTTCGGCGGCACGCCCCCGCCTTACCCGGGGTGGCCGGAGGTTCCCGCGGACGACGCGCACTCCCGCCCCGAATAAGCGCACGCGCGGATCGGTGACTGCCCGCGTGGCCGCACCGATCCGCCAGGCAAGCGGCGAAGCCGCTTCCTGCCCACGTACGCAGGCCCGTCCGCGGTGCTCTCCGAGCGTGCCGGCCGGCCCTATCAGTCGTCGTAGGGGTCGAAGTTGGCCGCGCTGCCGAACTCCCCCGCCTGCGTGGAGTCGACGACGGCGAACCGGGCACCGGAGGGATCGCGCAGGACCGCCACGCGCCCGATGTTCGAGTCGTAGGGATCGACGCGCACCCGTCCGCCCGTGCTGATGGCCCTGCGGACGAGCTCGTCGACGCCGATCTCCGGGTCGACGCCGAGGTAGAGCAGCCAGTGCGGCACCGTCGCCGGGGTGATGTGCTCGCGGATCATGCTCACCCGGGCGAGCACGGACTCCCCGCCGAGGTACCACACCGAGTAGTCCGAGCGGTGCTCCATGCCGAACTGCTCGGCCTCGTAGCCGAACAGCTCCTGGTAGAAGTGGTCGGCGGTCTGCGCCTTGATCGTGACCAGCTCCGCCCACATCAGCGTGCCCGGCAGCCCCACGTCGAACTGCCACGACTCCTCCGGTTCGAGCAGCCCGACCTCGCCGTCGGCGGGGCCGGTGAGCACGGCGTGGTGGCCGATCCCGGGGAGGTGGCCGCGCGGCACGCGCAGCTGCGCCCCGAGCTCCTCGGCGCGTTCCGCGCCGCCGGCCAGGTCCCGGGTGGCCAGGTACAGCCGCCACGCGGACTCGCCGTCGGCGGACTCCCCGTCGGCGGACTCGCGCAGGCTCGCCACCGGGTAGCCGTCCCGGTGCGCGATGAGGTGCTCCCCGGTCCCCGATTCCGCGGACCGGGCGAACGTCCAGTCGAACATCCCTCCGTAGAACTCGGCGACGCGGTCGACCTCGGCGGTGGCGAGCTCGATCCAGCAGGGCATCCCTGCGTACAGCTCCCACCGCGGCGGAGTCTCGCCGGGAACGATCACCGTCATGAGCACACCCCCACCGAAAGCCCGGCCCTCGACGGCGGAGCCGGCCGGGACGTCTTCCACCGTGGCGCCGCCCCGGGACGTCCCGCCGGGAGCGGCCCGTGATCGACACCGTCCACCCCATTATGCGCGCACGTCCGACGACGCGGGTGGGGAAACGATCAACGAGTGGAACACCCCGGCAGATCGCGCCGCCGAGGCGGTCACAGGCGGCAGGCGCGGATGTCCGAGGAGAGGATGGCCTTCGCGCCCAGCGCCGCGAGCCGGTCCATGATCGCCGGGGCCTGCTTGCGCGAGACCATGGCGCGGACCGCCACCCAGTTGTCGTCGGCCAGCGGCGACATCGTGGGCGAGCCCAGCCCCGGCGTGGTCCGCGTCGCCTCGGGCAACAGCTCCCGCGGGCAGTTGTAGTCGATCATGACGTACTGCTGGGCGTACACCACGCCCTGCAACCGCGCGATGAGCTGCTCCTTGGCGTGGTCGTCGCTCTCGGTATCCTCGTCCTCGGCCGAGACCCGCTCGGCGGCGCGTTCGATCACCACGGCCTCGGACACGCAGATGTCGTCGCCGAAGGCCGCCAGCCCGTGCTGGCGCAGCGTGCGGCCCGAGCCGACGACGTCGGCGATCGCGTCGGCGACGCCGAGCTGGATGGAGATCTCCACCGCGCCGTCGAGCCGGATGACGCGGGCGTCCACGCCCTGCCGCTGCAGGTCGTCGCCCACGAGCCGCGGGTAGGACGTGGCCACGCGACGGCCCTCGAGGTCGGCCACGGTCCACTCGCGCGGACTGGCGGGCGCGGCGTAGCGGAACGTCGACCCGCCGAAGCCCAGCGACAGGCGCTCGTCCACCTCGGCGCCGGAGTCGAGCGCCAGGTCGCGGCCGGTGATCCCCAGGTCCAGCCTGCCGCTGCCCACGTAGATCGCGATGTCCTTCGGACGCAGGAAGAAGAACTCGACGTTGTTGACCGCGTCCAGCACGGTCAGGTCCCGCTGCTCATGACGCTGCCGGTAGCCGGCTTCCGCGAGCATCTCGGAGGCAGGACCGGCCAGCGTGCCCTTGTTGGGCACCGCCACACGCAGCATGGGACTGGGCACTCCTCGTCTGGTCGGAACGGGTCGGGGACTCGGTCACAGGTACCGGTAGACGTCCTCCGGGGAGAGGCCGCGCTGCACCATGATGACCTGCACCCGGTACAGCAGTTGCGAGATCTCCTCGGCCAGCTCGCCGTCGGACTCGTGCTCGGCGGCCAGCCACACCTCGCCGGCCTCCTCCAACACCTTCTTGCCCTGGGCGTGCACCCCGGCGTCGAGGGCGGCGACCGTCGACGAGCCCTCCGGGCGGGTGCGGGCACGGTCGAGCAGCTCGCTGAACAGGTCGTCGAAGGTCTTCACACCCGAATCCTTGCATCCCCCGTCCGCGG
Source organism: Salinifilum ghardaiensis (assembly GCF_054491345.1). Taxonomy (NCBI): domain Bacteria; kingdom Bacillati; phylum Actinomycetota; class Actinomycetes; order Pseudonocardiales; family Pseudonocardiaceae; genus Salinifilum; species Salinifilum ghardaiensis. The sequence goes on from NZ_CM137101.1 coordinate 3,450,566, forward strand.
GCGTGACAGCGGACCCGTCCGCGTGCGGGGCCGATCACGCGTGCGCGCCCGCGGGCTCACGCCACCTCGCGGGCGAGCGAGCCGAGCGCGCCGAAGTCCACCCGCTCGAGCGAGTCCCGCAGCACGCGCCGCGGCCCGTCCGGCACGGGCACCTCGCACGGCACGGCGAGCACGAGGCAGCCGGCGGCCTCGGCCGCGGCGACGCCGGTCGGCGAGTCCTCCACCGCCAGGCACCGCTCGGGCGCGAGCCCGAGGAGCTCGCACGCCCGCCGGTACGGCTCGGGGTCGGGCTTGTTGCGACCGCCGACCTCGTCGCCGCACACCGTCGCGTCGAAGTGCTCGCGTCCCACCGTGTCCAGCGCCTGCTCGGTCAGCGAGCGGATCGTGGAGGTCACCAGGGCGGTGCGCAGCCCCTGCGCCCGCGCGGCGCGCAGCGCCTCCTGCGCTCCCGGCCGCCAGGGCAGCCCCGCGGCGAACAGCTCGCGCATCCGGCCCACGACCCACTCGCCCGCGGCGGCGACGTCCTCCTCGACCGCGGGCAGGCCGAGGTCGTCGAGCATGAGCCGCATGCTGCGCGGCATGTTCGAACCGACCATGTCCTCCCGGACAGCGTCGCTGAGCGCGCCGCCGCGGTGAGCGGCGTAGTCCTCCAGCGCCACGCTCCACAGCTTCTCCGAGTCGACCAGCGTGCCGTCCATGTCGAACAGGACGGCGGCGATACCCGTGGTGGCGGGTGCGGTCGTCATCGCGCGGTGCACTCCCCTCTGGCGGAACGTCGTCCGCGTCCCAGTAGAGCATCGACACCGGCGCCGGCACCCGAGAACGTGGCCAAGCACTCGCGGACGCGTGCGGCGTCGGGGTTTGCCGCTGCGGTCGCGGCTTCAGGCCGCTTCCACTTTCCGAGCGCCCAGCACGAGGAACGCGGTCACCGTCCCGGCGGACACGTGCCCGGCCCGCGCATCCTCGAAGCTCATCCGAACTCGCACATGTCGTGGGAGGACCCCGCCGACGACCTCCGCCGGCGGGGTGAGCAAGCTCCCGGCGGCACTCGCCCCGGACGACCGCGGTGCGCTGCCCCGGGCGGCCCGGGGCAGCGCACCGCGCAGGGGTCACCTCCCCTCGTCCTCGGGCGGCGACTCACTCGTCGTGGACTCGGTGCTCGTCCCCTGCTCGTGCTCGCCCCGGCGTCGACCGATCTCGGCGCTGACCCGCAGGCCGGCTCCGGGCGGGGGTTCGGCCTGGATCACGGTCATCCGCTCCTCGGCCAATCCCTTGGCCAGGCCCACGCACATCGCCAGCAGCACGATGCAGAACGGCAGTCCGGCCACCAGCGAGGCGGTCTGCAGCGCGGTGAGCGCGTCCTCGCCGCTCGCAGCACCGGCCAGCAGCAGCGCCACGGCGATGACGCCCTCCAGCACAGCCCAGAACAGGCGCTGCTGCCATCTCGGGTTGGGATCACCGCCGTTGGTGAGGATGTCGACCACGAGCGAGCCGGAGTCCGAGGAGGTCGCGAAGAACAGCACCACGACGATGATGGCCACGACCGAGGCGATCGTGTGCATCACCGCGCCGACGGGCAGCTGGTTGAACAGCACGAACATGGCCGTCTCGCTGCTCGCCTCGGCCAGCGGGTTGGCGGGATTGGCCAGCAGCAGCCGCAGCGCCGACTCGCCGAAGACCGTCAGCCACACGAACGAGGCACCGACCGGGGCGAGCAGCGCGCCGAGGATGAACTGGCGGACCGTGCGCCCGTAGGAGATGCGGGCGATGAACATGCCGACGAACGGCGACCAGGAGATCCACCACCCCCAGTAGAACAGCGTCCACTCCCCCTGCCAGGACCGGCCGCCCGCGTCGTTGGGGAAGGTCTGGAAGCTCATCCCCGCCAGGTTCTGCAGGTACGTCCCGATGTTCGCCGCGACCGAGTTCAACAGGTTCAGCGAGGGGCCCACGGTGAAGACGAACACCATCAGCAGGAACGCCAGCCACAGGTTGATCAGCGAGAGGTTGCGGATGCCCTTGTCGATGCCGAGCATCAGCGACACGACCGCGATCGCGGTGATCGCCAGCACGAGGATGACCTGCAGCGTCGCCGTGTTCTCCACGCCGAACAACGCGTTGAACCCGGCGCCGATTTGCTGCCCGCCGAGACCCAGCGAGGTGGCGATGCCGAACAGCGTGCCGAACACGGCCAGGATGTCGATGATGTGCCCGATCCAGCCGTAGATCCGTTCACCGATGAGCGGGTAGAACGCCGAGGCCGGCCGCAGCGGCAGGCCGCGGCGGAAGGCGAAGTAGCCCAGCGAGAGCCCGAGGATGATGTAGATCGCCCACGGGTGCAGCCCCCAGTGGTAGAAGGTGTACTGCATCGCGGTCGTCGCGGCCTCGTCGGTACCCCCCTGGCCCGTGGGCGGGCTGAGGAAGTGCGTGACCGGTTCGCTGACGGCGAAGTACACCAGGCCGATGCCCATGCCGGCGGTGAACAGCATGGCGAACCAGGCCTGGTTGCTGTACTCCGGTTTGGAGTCCGACGGTCCGATGCGGATCGTTCCCCAGCGGGTGAACAGCAGGATCACCACGAAGACGACGAACAAGCTGGCGGCGATGATGTAGAGCCAGCCGAAGGTCGACGTGATGAACGAGTTCACCGCAGTCGCGGTGTCATACAGCGTTCCTGGACCGAGCACTCCCCACAGGACGAACGCGACCGCGACGATCCCCGAAATGAGGAACACCGGAGGATTCGTGTGGGATCGAACGTAGCTGTACACGGTGGTCACCTTCCGCCCATCACGGATGGTTGGCTCACGTCAGCCGGAGCCTCGGTGCTGTGCCGGATCCCGGTGCTGTGGTTTGTTCGTCGCGGACGCGGATCCGGCGGTGCTCTCCTCCTCGGCGATCTCGGCGATGCGCTCGTGCGGTGTTGCGAGAACTGCCGCTTCGCGGCGCGGCCCACCGCCCCGCAGGGTTGAAAACCGACACCGGGAGCATTTGGCGGTATACCTGGGGCGAGTATCAGTCACACCGACCGCGTCTGCAACAGGAACCGCCCCGGTCGCAGCGCGGGTTCCCGCCGTCCGGAAGAGGTGGTGGCTCCGCTCCCTCCCCGCACCGCGCAGCCTGCCGCGACGCGAGAGGATCTTCCGCGAGGCGGGAGACCCTGATGGCCGTGGCGCGGGTACTGGCGGAACGGTCGCGGGCGCAGCGGCCGCGGCGTTGTGCGGAATGCGGTTGCTTCGGCCGCATCCCGCGCAACCGGGTGCCGCGCGTGCGAGCGCTGGACCTCGCGCCCCGGTGGCCCGGACCCGCGCGAGCGCGCGGTCCCGCGCTGCTGCGATCCGCCGCGGCCGCGGGGAGCGCGTCGAACGGGTCGCGGGAGACACCCGGAGCGACTCCGGTCCGGCGCCCCGCAGCTCGAACACCGGTCGCACGAGATCCCCGGCCGGGCTCGCCCCGGAGGAGCAGAGCTCCCCAGCGCCGCGGCAGCGGGCCCGGGAAGCCCCGGCGCCGCGACGACGGGGCAGCGGAGGACTGCGGGCGGAGAAGATCCCTCCACCAGGTGCCGTCTCGGCGGGCTCCGCTCGCGCCCGGGTGCGGCGGGTCGAGCCGCAGCGACGGCGGAGCGCGACCACCTCGGCCGCTCCGCCCGAGCAGCACGCGTGCCCCTGAGCCTCCCATTCGGACAGATGACGTCACCGGCGGCGATCACGACCTCCCGGAGGCGGGAGGACTGGCGATGGGGACGTTCAGCCCGACGCGGCTACCGCGGAATCCCCGCAGCGCGATCGCCACGGGTGCCCCGCGGGTACCGGCGACGCCTGCCGCCTCGCTCCCGGAACGCGCGCCGGGACCGCGGCAGCGGACCGCGAGGCGGGCGTCACCACCGGCGCGCCTCCCCCGCCCGTCTCCGGTTCGCTAGAGTGCGGCGCATGCCTCGATTCAACGCGGTGTTCTTCGACATCGGCGAGACCATTGTGGACAAATCGCGCGATTACGCTGCCATGGCGGATTTCCTCGGATTTCCGCAGCACACGTTCTCGGCCGTTTTCGGCGGACTGCTGGCGCGCGGAGCCGACTTCCGCGAGGTGGTGCCGCTGCTGCGCCCGGACCTGACCTGGTCCGCCGCGCGCGCGGCGGGAGCCGGGCGCGCCGATGTCGTCGAGGACGACCTGTACGCGGACGTTCGGCCCGCTCTCGGTGAACTGCGGGCTTCGGGGCTGTTCGTCGGCGTGTGCGGCAACCAGGACCCGGGGTTGGCCGAGAACCTGCGGGCACTGGAGCTGCCCGCCGACCTGGTGGCCACCTCGGCCGAGTGGGGAGCGGCCAAGCCCGCCCCGGAGTTCTTCGCGCGGATCGGACAGGAGTGCGACCTGCCGGCCGAGCGGATCGTCTACGTCGGCGACCAGTGGGACAACGACGTGCGCCCCGCCGTGGACGCCGGCATGGCGGCGGTGCGGCTGCGCCGGGGACCGTGGGGCGCCTTGAACGCCGAGGACCCGTCCGCCGCGGAGTGCCTGGCCGTGATCGACGGGCTCGACGAGCTCCCCGGGCTGCTCGCGGACGGGGAGTAGCGGCGGAACCGCGCGCTCGGAGGCGCGCCGCCGGGCCGGCGGCGCGCCTGCCCGCTACCTCAGTACATCATCCGCGGGTCGTAGTAGTGCTTGAACTCGAGCAGGTTGTTGGAGGGGTCCTTGAGCACCACGGTCAGGTGCTCCTCCACGGAGCCCTCGAAGCGGCTGCTCGGCTTCACGAAGAACTCCAGGCCGCGCGTCTCCGCCAGGTTCACCAGCCGGTCGAAGTCCTCGCGGTTGCGGAAGGTGACGCCGAAGTGCCGCGGGTACAGCTGCGGCGGGTCGGTGTCGATGTTGTCCGAGAGGTGGCACACGACCTGGTCGCCGAAGAAGTCCAGCGTGATCCGGTCGTCGTAGCGGCGGGCGAGCTTGCAGCCCAGGCCGGTCACGTAGAACTCCTGCGCCGCGTCCAGGTCGTGGGTCGGGATCGCGAGGTGGAACGCGTCGTGCATGTCGCGCATGGTGTGCAGACTCTCCTTAGAAAACGTCGAACGTGTCGGCGCGCAGCCCCAGGCGCAGGGTTTCCACACCGATCACGTCGTCCGGACGGATGTTGCCGAGATTCGTCTGCGGCCCCAGCTGCCCCAGCAGATGCGTCTGCAGCTGCTTCGTGGGGGCCTCGAAGACGAGGGCGTTCAGGTCGACGTCCGCGCCGGCGATCTCGTCGATCAGCTCGCAGCGGAGGTCACCGCCGGCGCTGCAGATGCCGCTCGATCCGCTCTCCCGCGCCTCGGTGATGACGTGGCTGGCCCCGGCGTCCAGGTCGCGGCGGATGCTGTCGATCCATTCCTGCGGGGAGAGCTCCTGCGAACGGGCCGGATCCTTGAAACCGACCTCGGAAAGAACGCGGAAATCCTCGGCAAAACGGCTGACGTGCCGCGCTTTCTCCGCGTTGGTGAGATCCACGCTTCCGTTCGAGATCTCCACCGTGCTCGCACCGCTGTCGAAGCACAGCTTGTACCATTCGTCGAGGCGGCCCCGCTGCAGGAACTTCTCGAACAGCGTGCCGCCGAAGTAGAAGTCGACGCCGTTGTCCACCGCGGCCGCGGCCTTCTCCCCGATATCGGGGGTGACCAGGCACGTCCCCCAACCGAACTTGACGAGGTCGATCAAGTCGCCGAAGCTGGCCATGATGTCACGGAAGTGGCTCGTTGCCAACCCGCTGTCGATGACCATCGTCAAGCCGCGAGAACGCGGCTTGACGTCCCGCGCCGGCAACGGGATGGAATGTTGGTGCGGCGCAGAAACAGCTTGCAACATGGCCTCCTAGGTGCACTGGAGCGAGGCGTTCCGGAAAGCGGATAATTGTGGGCGCGCGCGCAGGTGTTCGCCGATCCGTGATTGCACGATAAGAAACCTACCAGGCCGGGGGACGCATTCCCAACGGGTGGGGTGCGGACAGAATTGACGCATTGCACCCCATCGGGTAAAACGAAGCTCAACGGGACAAAACGGACGCGCCGGATTTACGCGGGGACCGGCGGTGTTTCCCGATAATTCCCCGGCCAGAAACGCGCCGGCACCCCGCCGCGCCGCTTTCTCCGCCCAGCCGCACTCTGCGCATTCTTCCGCGCGCGCACCGTGCTCGCCCGATCCGCATTCCGCACCGGAATCGCGGCACGCCTCCGCGGCGCGTCCGCTCCCCCGCCCGCACGCCGCCGGAGCGCCGCTCCCCGCCGCGTCCGCCCGGCAGCGCCGGAATCGCCGGCGCAGGGCACTTCGGTGCGGGGCCTCGCCGGTGCACGCCCCACCGGCACGGACCAGCCGGCGCCAGGGCTCGGCGGGGCCGGCCCCTCCAGCTCCGGCCCCGCCGCCGGACGGCGAGTCCCACCTGCGCGCACGCGCGCACGAAACCGTTCGCCCAGAGCGGACATCCCGCCGGCTCCGCCGCCCCCGGCCTCCGGCCCGGAGCCCGGGCCCCGCAACCCGTCGGCCCGCGCTACGACACGCCGGAGGAGAGCAGCGCACGCGCCCCATCCGGCAGCGTTCGCGCTGTGCACACCGCTCGCCCCGAGGAATTAGGCATCCCCCGGGGGGGACGTCGTAGGCTGGCGCCGTGACCGATCGCGACCCACCCTCCACAGACCAACAGCGCGCCGAGCTCCCCGAGCTCACCGATCCCATCGTCGTCTGCGCCTTCGAAGGCTGGAACGACGCGGGCGACGCGGCCAGCTCCGCGATCGAGCACCTGCAGCTCATCTGGGACGCGACATCGCTGAGCGAGATCGACCCGGATCCCTACTACGACTTCCAGGTCAGCCGCCCCACGGTGAAGCTCGTCGACGGCGTCACCAGGGAGATCACCTGGCCCACGACGCGGCTGACCGTGTGCCGCCCGCCGAGCGGCGAGCGCGACGTGGTGCTGGTGCACGGGATCGAACCGAACATGCGCTGGCGCGCCTTCAGCGCGGAGCTCGTGGACCTCATGGAGCGAGTAGGCGCTCGAACCGTGGTCACCCTCGGCGCACTGCTGGCCGACGCCCCGCACACCCGGCCGGTTCCGGTGACGGGTGCGGCTTACGACGCCGAGTCCGCCAGCCGCTTCGGCCTGGAGCGGTCCCGGTACGAGGGGCCCACGGGCATCCTGGGCATCTTCCAGGACGCCTGCGTGCAGGTCGGCATCCCCGCCGTGTCCTTCTGGGCGGCCGTGCCGCACTACGTGTCGCAGCCGCCCTCGCCGAAGGCCACGCTGGCGCTGCTGCACCGCGTCGAGGAGGCGCTCGACGTGGAGGTGCCGCTCGGCAACCTGCCCGACCAGGCCGAGGAGTGGGAGCAGACCGTCAGCGAGATGGCCGAGGAGGACGAGGACGTCCGCAACTACGTCCGCGCCCTCGAAGAGCGCGGTGACGCCGAGGTGAAGCTCACCGAGACCAGCGGCGACGCGATCGCCGCCGAGTTCGAGCGGTACCTGCGGCGCCGCGGTCCCGGCGGCCCCGGCAAGGGCCCCACCGGTCCCGGACCGGGCTGAAGCCCGCCGGCGGACTCCCGCGAGGCGTCCCGCGCACGGCAGCGCCCGCGAGCTGGCCGCTCGCGGGCGCTGCTTCGCTTCCACCGGCGACGACGGGTTGCTACGCCGAAACCCGCACCGGGTCCGCGCGAGGTTCCAGGCGCGCGAGCATCACGAGCGCGCCGAGCCCCGCGGTCAGCACGCCGACGACGAACGCGGGCCAGGCCGTGGCGAGGTCGAGCACGACGCCGGCCAAGGCCGACCCGGCGGCGTTGCCCACGCCGAACGAGGTGATCATCCAGGCGTGCGCCTCGGTGATCGTGCCCTCCGGCGCCATCGCCGCCACCAGCGCGAACGCCGAGGCCAGCACCATGGGCAACGCGCACCCGCTGAGCAGCACCAGCGGCACGATCACCGGCAGCGGCGGTGCGAGCACCAGCGGGAGGTAGCCCGCGGCGAGCAGCGCCAGCAGCAGCAGGACGCGCCGGTCCTCCCGCCGCGCCGCGGGAACGGCCGTGTAGACCAGCCCGCCGAGCAGGGCGCCGCCGGCGTTGAGCGCGATCAACCACGCCGCGGCGTCGCGTTGCCCGGCGGCTTCCGCGTAGCCGGTGATACCCACCGTGAACGAGCCGATCGTCGCCCCGACACCCACCAGCGCGATGAACAGCCGCACCATGCCCGCGTGCCGCAGCGGCCCGGCCCAATGCCGCTCGCGCTCCTCCGCCCGCCACCGCCGCGCGGGCCGCGCCGTGGCGAACCACACCGTGCCGGCCAAGCCGACCGCTCCGGCCATCACCAGCCCGCCCGACGGGCCCGCGACGGCGACGGAAGCCAGGACCACCAGCGGCCCGCAGACGAAGATGAGCTCCTGCGTCCCCGCGTCCAGCGAGAACGCCGCGCGGACCACCCGCTGCCCGCTCAGCACGTGCTCCCACAGCACGCGCAGGCACGGCTCCAGCTGGGGCGTGGCGCCACCGGCGAGCACGGCGGCCCCCGCCCCCACCGCGGGACGGGCCGCGGGATCCGCGACGGCGAGGACGACGAAAGCCGCCGCGGAGGCCACCGCGCAGCCCAGCAGCATCGGCGGCTGGCGCGTCCGGTCGATCAACCTGCCCAGCACCGGTCCGCACACGGCGGCGCTGCCGGCGTACAGCGCGGTGAGCCCACCGGCCAGCCCGTAGCCCCCGCCGCTGTCGCGGACCGCCAGCAGGATCGCCAGCGGCGCCATCCCGGTGGGCAACCGCCCCAGCAGCGAAGCCGACAGCAGTCTGGGCACGTACCGGGCGCGCAGCACCTCGAACACCGCAGGCGGCCTCCGACGCGTCGTGCTCACTTCTCACCTCGGGGTTGGGCATCACCGTCGTCGTCCCCGCGCCGCGGAGACGACGATCAGTTCACCAACCACCCCCGACACCGATCAAAGCCGCACGCCCAGCAGTGCGTCGACGGCCGTGCGCAGCAGCGCGGGAGCTGCGGTGTCCTCACCCCGGCCGGTCAGGGCCTCATCGGCCCACTCGTCGACCGCGGCCAGGGCCCCCCGGGTGTCCAGGTCGTCCGAGAGGCGCTCGCGCAGCCGGTCCAGCACGGGCTCGGCCGGTGGGCCGCTCTCGGCGGACACGGCCTGCCGCCAGCGCGCCAACCGGGCGGTCCCGGCGGTGAGCACATCGGCCGTCCACGACCGGTCCGCGCGGTAGTGCCCGTCGAGCAGGCTCGTCCGGATCGCCATCGGGTCCACCCGGTCCCCGCGCAGGCGGGAGACGAAGACCAGGTTGCCCTGCGACTTCGACATCTTCGACCCGTCGAGGCCCAGCATCCCCGCGTGGCTGTAGTGCTTGGCGAACGGGAACTCCCCGCAGATCGCCTCGGCGTGGGCCGCGCTGAACTCGTGGTGCGGGAAGATCAGGTCCGAGCCGCCGCCCTGCACGTCGAACCCGAGACCGAGCCGGTTCAGCGCGATCACCGAGCACTCCAGGTGCCAGCCGGGGCGGCCGGGGCCGAGCTCCGAGTCCCACGAGGGCTCGCCCTCGCGCGCGGCGCGCCACAGCAGGGCGTCCAGCGGGTGCTCCTTGCCGGGGCGCTCGGGATCGCCGCCGCGTTCGGCGAAGAACGCGCTCATGGTCTCGTGGTCGTAGCCGGACTCGTAGCCGAACCGGCCGGTGGCCTGGTGGCGGAAGTAGATGTCCGGGTGCTCGGGATCGTCCACCCGGTAGGCCGCGCCCGAAGCGAGCAGCTTGCCCACCGCCTCGGTGATCTCCTGCATGGCTTCCACCGCACCGACGAAGTCGGTCGGGGGCAGCACGCGCAGCGCCGCCATGTCCTCGCGGAACAGGGCGGTCTCGCGCATCCCGAGCACGACCCAGTCCTCGTTGTCGTGCGCGGCCCGCTCCAGCAGCGGGTCGTCGATGTCGGTGACGTTCTGCACGTAGTGCACGCGGTGACCGTTGTCCAGCCAGATCCGGTGCACGAGGTCGAACGCCAGGTAGGTGGCGGCGTGCCCGAGGTGGGTCGCGTCGTAGGGCGTGATGCCGCAGACGTACATCCGCGCCACGTGACCGGGGTCGGTGCGGTGCACGGCTCCGGAGGACGTGTCGTACAACTGCAGCGGACGAGGCGTGCCCGGCACCTGGGGCACGGGAACCGACGACCAGGGTTGCATGCCTTCGACCCTAGCCGCCGCGCCGACGAACGCGCCGCTGCCGTCCGCATCGCACGCGGTGCGGCCCCTGCCACGCGGCGTGCGGTGGGACGTTCCCGAGGAACGCCCCGCCCCGGCCGCGGTGGCGTCCGGTGCGCGACGGTGGCAGCGCTTTCGGCCGGGCCCCGACGAGCGGTAGAAAGACCGTCGGTCCCGTCCCGCGACAACGAGGTGAACTGCATGGACATCGAGGTCTCCCCCGGCGAGGTCGGTTTCGACGCGGCGCGGCTGCGCCGGCTCGACGAGCACTTCGCCGGATACGTCGACGACGGGCGCCTGCCCGGTTGGCTCGCGCTCGTCACGCGCGGCGGCAAGGTCGCGCACCTGTCCGCACGCGGCTGGCAGGACGTCGACGCGGGGACCCCGGTGCTCACCGACACGCTGTTCCGCATCTACTCGATGACCAAACCGGTCACCTCGGTGGCGGCGATGATGCTGCACGAACAGGGCGTGTTCGAGCTGACCGACCCGGTCAGCCGGTTCCTTCCCGCGTTCGCCGAACCGCGGGTGTACCTCGGCGGCACGCCCGACGCGCCGCGGACCCGGCCGGCCACCGAGCCGATCCGCATCTGGCACCTGCTCACCCACACCGCCGGGCTGACCTACGGCTTCCACCACCGCCACCCGGTGGACGCGATGTACCGCGCGGCCGGGTTCGACGACCGGATGGCCAAGGGGCTGGACCTGGCCGAGTGCTGCGACGTGTGGGCCGGCCTGCCGCTGCTGTTCGACCCGGGTTCCGGGTGGAACTACTCGCTGGCCACGGACGTGCTGGGACGAGTGGTCGAAGTCGCCTCCGGGCAGTCGTTGGACGCGTTCTTCCGGGAGCGCATCTTCGAACCGCTGGGCATGCACGACACCGGGTTCAGCGCCGCCCCGGCCGACGGCGAGCGCCTGGCCACGCTCCACGTCGCCGACGAGGCCAAGCGCGCCGCCCCGCACCCGCGGGCGCAGCGCGCGCACGAGCTCGCGCTGGAGCAGCCCAAGATGCTCTCCGGCGGCGGTGGTCTGATCTCCTCGGCGCACGACTACCACCGGTTCACGCAAATGCTGCTGCGCGGCGGCGAGCTGGACGGGGTGCGGCTGCTCGGCAGCCGGACCGTGCGGTACATGACGCGCAACCACCTGCCCGGCGGGGCCACTCTCGACTCGATGACGCTGGGGGACCTCCCCAGCGCGAGCGACGGGGGCACCGGGTTCGGCCTCGGGTTCTCGGTGGTCGAGGACCCGGTGGCGGGCAAGGTGCCCCGCTCGGCCGGTGAGTACGCCTGGGGCGGCGCGGCCAGCACGGTCTTCTGGGTCGACCCGGCGGAGGAGATCACCGTGGTGTTCCTGACCCAGCTGCTGCCGTCCGGCACGCACCCGCTGCAGTCGCAGCTGCGCCAGCTCGTCCACCAGGCGCTCGTGGACTGAGGGAGGCGGCCGCCGAGCGGGGCGGCTACCGGTCACCGCCCCGCGGGCGGTTCCCGCGGGGCCGCCAGCGGCCGAACCCGCCCTCGGTGTTGATCACCTGCCCGGTGATCCAGCGTGCCTCGTCGGTGCTGAGCCAGGCGATGAGCCGCGCCGGGTCGTCCGGCTCGCCGAAACGGCCGAACGGGAACATCGGTGCGACCTCCTGCCACGTGGTCGCGTCGAGGTAGCCGGTATCAACCGGCCCAGGATTGACCGCGTTGACCGTGATGCCCGCGTCGGCCAGCTGGTCCGCCAGCGTCAGGGTGATCTCCGCCAACGCGCCCTTCGACGCGGCGTAGGCCACCTCACCGGGCATCGGCCCCTGCTGCTGGCCGGAGGTCAGCAGCACCACCCGTCCGCCGGGGCTCCCGTCGTGCTGGGCGGCGAACTCCTGGGCGAGCAGGATCGACGAACGGGCGTTCACGGCCCAGTGCCCGTCGAGCACGGCCGCGTCGAGCTCGCCCAGGGCTCCGTCCGATCCGCTGCGCGCGTGGTTGCAGACGAGGACGTCGGCATGGCCGTGCGCGCGCAAGGCGGCCTCGAACACCTGCCGCGGCGCGTCCGGCTCGGCCAGGTCGGCGGCCGTCGCCGCGAGGTGGGCCTCGTCGCGCAGGCACGCGCGCACCCCGGCGTGCACGTCCTCGAGGTCGTCGGCACCCCACGGCTGGGCGGAGTCGTGCGGCTGGTGGTGCTGCAGCAGCAGCGACGCGCCCAGAGCGGCGAGCCGCCGGGCGATCGCACAGCCGATTCCCGCGCGGCGGCTCACCCCGGTGACCACGGCGACCCGGCCGCGCAGCGGCAGCGGATCGCGCTCGAGCTCGGGGATCACGCCCGCCAGTCTCACCCGCCCGTCCACTGGTTTTCCGCCGAGCGGGCGTTCACGGGCCCCGCTTCAGGTGGGGGACCACGCGCGTCTCCCCGACCGCCAGGTCCCACCTCCGCTGCTCGTCGAGGCCGAGCCGCGTCCAGTAGGCGCGGAACCGCTGCAGCGGCTCGGCCGCGGGTTCGCGGCTGAGCGGGAACGTGCCCCAGTGCATGCTCGCTCCGTAGCTCGCACCCAGGTCGCGGACCGCGTGCACCGCCTCCTCCGGGGTCATGTGCATCTGCTGCAGCTGCTGCCGCGGTTCGTAGCCGCCGATGGGAACCATGACCGCGTCGATGCCGGAGTACCACTGGCCGATCTCGGCGAAGTGGCGCCCGTACCCGGTGTCGCCGGTGTGCAGCACGCGGCTGCGGCTGCTGGTGATGACCCAGCCGCCCCAGAGGCTGGCGCCGGTGTCCCACGGCAGGCGGCGGCTCCAGTGCCGGGTGGGGACGAAGGTGAACCGCAGGCCGGAGATCCGCACGGACTCCCACCAGTCCAGCTCGACGGCGTAGGTGAACCCGCGGCGTTCGAACCACCGCGCGAGACCGGCGGGCACGAGCATCGGCGTGTTGCGCGGGAACCGCTGGACGGTCGGCTCGTCGAGGTGGTCGTAGTGGTTGTGCGAGATGAGCACCGCCGCGATCGGCGGCAGGTCGTCGAACTCCACTCCCGGCGGGGTCAGCCGCTGCGGCACGCCGGGGATCCTCGCCGACCACACAGGATCGGCCAGCACGGCCACGCCCTGCATCCGGATGAGGTAGGTGGCGTGGCCGACCCAGGTCAGGGCGGTGTCGCGCTCGCCGACGGGGGCGGGTTCCGCACGCCGCACGGGGATCTCGTCGACGGCCTCCCGCCGGGCGCGCTCCTCGGCGGTCCAGGCGAAGCGCAGCACGTCGAACCACCCCGGAGGCGCCTCCGCGAGGCGGTCCGCGTAGGCGCCGCGCTGCAGGCGCAGCGGTCGCGCCGGGAAGCGTCGCTGCCGGGAGTGCACACCGGCCAGCCTGCACGTTCCGCCCGGACGTGGCGAGCTCGGCGTCCGCGGGTCCTACGACCGGAGGAGCGCTGACCCGCCGGCCCTGCGGAGCGGACGGTTCCGGCGCGTGCGCGGCGGGTCAGAACGGCGGCCAGGGGATCGCGGGCCAGGCCTCCGGCGGTTCCGGGAAGGTGCCGCTCTCCAGCAGCCGGTCCACGCGCGCGGCGGCGGCCCGGACTTCCGCGGCGTCGATGTGCTCCACCAGCTGCGCGGCCAGGGACCCCTCGAGCAGGCTGCGCAGCTCGCGGAGCTGCTCGACGGCCCACGCGGGCAGGGGTTCACCGGTCCAGCCCCACAGGACGGTGCGGAGCTTGTCCTCGGTGTGCAGGCTCACCCCGTGGTCCACGCCGAGCACGCGGCCGCCGGCGGTGTGCAGGATGTGCCCGGCCTTGCGGTCGGAGTTGTTGATGACCGCGTCGAACACGGCCATGCGCTGCAGACGCTCGTCGTCGGCGTGGGCCAGCACGACGGGTTCGCCCTCCTCGTCCTCGGCGTGGAGCACGATCCGCCAGCTCTCGGGGGTCTCCTCGGGGCGGACCACGTCGACGAGGCCGGCGCCACTGTGGTCGTCGACCCACAGCTGCACCATGCCCGGCCCGAACGGGCCGTCCCGCAGCAGCGTGGGCGGGGTCAGGTGCCAGCCGAGCGCGTCGGAGACGAGCGCCGCGGCCACTTCCCGGCCGGCCAGCGTGCCGTTCGGGAAGTCCCACAGGGGGCGTTCCCCGCGCACCGGTTTGTAGACGCACTCGGCGCGGACGCCGTCGGACTCGACACCGCACAGCAGCGTGGCGTTGGAGGCCGCGACGAGGCGGCCGCGCACGTCGAGCTGCCCCCGTGTGAGCAGTTCGCGGGCGTGCTCGTCGGTGTGCAGCACGCCGATCACACCTCGTCGGTGCGCCGGTAACCGTTCTGCCGCGGGCAGATGTGCCCCTCCGCGTCCAGCGGTTCGTTGCAGAGCGGGCAGGGCTTGCGCCCGGCGTTGATGACCCGCTCGGCGCGCTCGGCGAACGCCCGGGCGTACATCGGGCTGAGGAACACGCGCAGCGCGTCGGGCCCTTCCTCGGTGTCGTCGAGGACGATGGACTCGTCGATCTCCTCCTCGGTCATCGCGAGGACCTCCACGACGACGGCCTCCGTCTCGGCGTCCCAGCCCAGGCCCATCGTGCCGACGCGGAACTCCTCCTCCACCGGGACCTCCAGCGGATCGGTGTCGATCAGCTCCTCGGGGGTCTCCGCGGGGAATTCGAGCTCGAACCGGCGCTGCACCTCGTCGAGCAGCGCACCGATGCGCTCCGCGAGCACGGAGACCTGCTGCTTCTCCAGCTGGACGCTGACGGTGCGCAGGCTCTCGGTCGCCTGGAGGTAGAAGGTGCGCTCCCCGGGTTCCCCGACGGTTCCGGAGACGAAGCGGTCGGGTTGGCGGAATACGTGGATGACACGAGCCATGGCACCGCCGACACTAAGCCACGGCGGACCCGGAGTGTGCGCCCGGTCCGGGTTTCGCACCCCGGTGTGCGAAACCGTGCCCGGGGGTGTTGCCGATCGCCACCGGTGCGCAGCACCGATGGCAGGATGCGGGGTGGTTTCGCCGTGCGCGAACACCCCCGCGACCCGCGTGGTCCGCCCCACCGCAGCCCTCCGCTCGCAGCACCCGAGGAGCCGCCCCGTGCCGACCGCCGACCGCGAACGCCCGCCGCGGCTCCGCGAGGGCGACACCGTCGCCGTCGTGGCCCCGGCCGGTCCCGTGCCCGGGGAGGTGCTCGACACCGGCCTGCGGCAGGTGCGCGAGTGGGACCTGCACGTGCGTCTCGGCGAGCACGTGCGCGCCCGGCACCCCCGAGTGGAGTACCTGGCCGGCACGGACGCCCAGCGGGCCGCTGACCTGGAGGCGGCCTGGTGCGACCCGGAGGTGCGCGCGGTGCTGTGCGCGCGCGGCGGGTACGGCACCATGCGGGTGCTCGACCGGCTCGACTGGAGGGCCATGGCCGCGGCCGGGCCGAAGGTCCTGGTCGGGTCCAGCGACGTCACCGCGCTGCACGACGCGTTCGCCGCGCACCTGGGAGTGGTGACCCTGTTCGGACCGATGCTCGCCACGCCGGCCTTCACCGAGGACCCGACCGCCCGCGAGCACCTCCGCCGCAGCCTGTTCGAGCCGGGGGCGGCGCTCGAGCTCGCCGGTGCGGCGGCGGAGTGCCTGGTGCCCGGGACGGCTCGCGGGCCCACCTGCGGCGGGAACCTGAGCGTCACGGCCGGGACGCTCGGCTCCCCCGACGCGCCGGCCCCACCGCCCGGCGGGATCGCGCTGCTCGAGGACGTCACCGAGGACCCGTACCAGCTGGACCGGTTCCTCACCCAGCTGCGCCGGGCCGGCTGGTTCGACCGCGCCGGCGGCGTCGCGCTGGGCTCGTGGACCCGGTGCGGCCCACCCGAGCAGGTGCGGGCGACGATGTCCGACGTCCTCGGCGAGCTCGGCGTCCCGGTGCTGGGGGAGGTGGGGTTCGGCCACTGCACCGGGCAGTCCACGGTGCCGCTCGGGGCGGTGGCCGAGCTCGACGCCGCGCGGCGCACGCTGCGGATGACGGGTCCTGCGCTGCGCTAGGCGGAACGCCTCGGGAGGTTCCTCCCATCTACCCCCCAGCCACCCGCCCCCAACCGTGCGCAAAACGAGCTGACGAAGCCTTCTAGTAGAAACGGGGCATGCGCGTGCGCTCGGTGTCCCGGCAGGACCTGCTGACCGAACTGGCCGACCGGATCGACGCGGCGGGCGGCACGCGGCTGCGGGTGGCCGTCGACGGGGCTCGCGGCCTCGGCACCGGCGAGCTGGCTGACGAGCTGGTCGCGCCGCTGCGCACGCGGGGGCGGGAGGCCGTGCGCGTGCGGATGCGCGACTACCTGCGCCCCGCCTCGCTGCGGCTGGAGTTCGGCCAGCAGGACCCGGAGTCGTACTACAGCGGCTGGTTCGACCTCGCCGGGCTCCGGCGGGAGGCGCTCGACCCGGCGACCGAGCGGGGACGCGGCACCGTGCTGCCGGCGCTGTGGAACGCCGAGCGCGACCGCTCGCCCCGGGCGGCGCGGGTGCCGCTGCCGCCGCGCGGGGTGCTCCTGGTGGACGGGCCCCTGCTGCTCGGCGCGGGGCTGCCGTTCGAGTTCGCGGTGCACCTGGGCGTGCCGGAGGCGGCCCTGCCCAAGCGGGTGCCGGACGAGGAGCAGTGGACCCTGCCCGCGCTGCACCGCTACGGGCAGGAGGTGGCGCCGGAGAGCCGTGCCGACGTGGCGGTGCGGATGGACCGGAGCGAGCGGCCCGCGATCATCGACGCGCTCTGAGCCGTGCCCGGTGAGGCCGGATCGCCTCAGAAATCACCCCACCGGGCGACCTGCCACGTGACCGCCTCCGGCTGCTGCCCGCTGCGGACGAACTCGTCGAGGGCGGCGCGCAGCTCCCGGAACGGCAGCACCGCGTCGCGGGGGAACTGCAGGGCGCTGCCCGCGTCGAAGCGCAACCGCGGCGCCTCCGCCACGGGCTCCGGGTTCTGCGGCTGCCAGGACGCCAGTTCGCCGTCCTCGATCTCCTCGGTGTAGTTGAGCGCACCGACCTCGGCGTCGGTGTCCACGACCACGCGGATCTGCACGGCCGGCGCCGGACCGTCCTCGTCCACGTAGGGCCGGTCCCACACGTACAGGTGCCGCGCCCGCGGGCCGGGGGTGCGCAGCACCTGGTCGACCAGGGAGGTCTTGTCCGCCGAGGTGTGCGCGTAGTACCGCTCGCCGTCGACGACCGCGGTCGTGACAGTCACCCCCAGTTCGGTGTTGCGGGCACCGGTGGCCTCGGCGCGCAGCCCGAGCAGCGAGTCCCGCGCCTCGTGCATCGCGCGCAGCGCGGCGCCCTGGTGGAAGACGAGGTGCCCCCAGTACGGGTGCCCCATGACCCTGTTCAGGTCGTCGTACACGGCTTGCGTCGTCTCGATCAGCTTGTCCACCGCGTCCAGCGGAACGTCGGCGAGTCGCGTGAACACGGCGGTCGGGGAGTCCGCCGAGGAGCCCGACTCGCCTCCGGGGTTGTCGTTGGCGAACTCGTTGTCTGCTGACGGATTCGACATGTTCTCCGCAATCACTTCCGGTCGAGGCGGCCCTTGCCCCAGCGCATCCACGTATCGCTGGTCACCCGCGGTGACGAGGCTGCGTCCGCGACGCCAGCCGAGCGCAGGTTACCGCGCGTCACATGATCGCCCCGAACCGCCACCGCTCAACTGGCCCGCCCGTCGACCAGCCCCATGATCGAGGTGGCGCTCGGCGGCAGGTTGCGCGATGCGGTCAGCAGCGCCCGCGCGAGCAGGTCCGCGTCGTCGAGCCCGCTGCGCTCCAGCGTCGCGCGCGGCAGGCTCAGCGCGGACAGGGCCGCCCCCAGCATGCCCGCGTCCAGCAGCCCCGCCGCCGGGCGGCTGAACTGCTGGTCCACCTCGGCGTGCAGGGCCACCGCGGTGTCGGCGTTGGCCTCGGCCACCTCGCCGAGCGCGGCGCTGATGTCCGCGTCCCGCACGGCCTCGAGGTGCAGCTCGAACAGGGCGAGGAACTGGCTGCGCGCGCTGGTGGTCATGCGCCGCAGCATCGAGGCGTACAGGGCGGTGATGTCGTCGGGCGTGAGCCCGGCCGGCGCGGTCTCCCGCAACTGCCGCATCGCCGCGGCGTGGTCCTCGGCGACGTGGTGCGCCACGGCGCGCAGCAGCGCGCTGCGCGTGACGTAGTAGTTCTTGGCGGTCCCCTCGGGGAACCCCGCCTGCCGGTCGACCGCCCGGTGCGTCAGCCCTCGGCCCCCGTCGCGGGCGAGCACCGCGATCGCGGCTTCGGCGAGCGCTGCTCTGCGGTTCCCTCGGTGCGACATGACTACCCCCGGCCGGCGCTGATCGGCTTCTCCCCGCGCCAGGATATCCCGGCTGCCGCGCCGCTCGACGCACTGGGATCTCGATCACCCGGAGGGCGCAACTCCCGGACGCCCGCGCGCCGCGTCCGCGCGGGCGTCCCCGCCCGCGGCGCCGAGGCGCGCCACGAGCCCGCGGCACCGGGAGCAGGAGCGCGGCACCGCGGGGCCGCGGCCGCGCCCGGTGCGGACTCCCCACCGGCCGAGCGCACCTCCCGCCGAGTGCACTGTGGAGCGATCCGGGAACGCGCCGTGCACAGCGGAACTCCGCGCGCAGCGCAGGAAACCGCGCCCACGTCCCCGGAAACCGGCCGGCCGGAGCACCGCGGGCAGCACCGTTGAGCGCGGACGCAACTTTGCACCGCAACAACCCGCACATGCACAAGGTTCAGCGCTGTTCGCGCACCGGATGTCTCTTTATTGTTGCGCGGCATCGCGTTGTGCTGTCGCGCACAAGCGCATGCCGCATCGCGGTCAACGACGACCCCGGGAGAACCACCTCATGCTGCACGCCGATCGCGCGGACGTCACCGCGCGCAGACCGAGCACCGGACCGGCACCGCTGCGCACCCGCGTGATGCGCAGGAAACCGGTCACGAAGCCCGACGAGGAGACCGACGGCGAACACCGGCTGCACCGGTCGCTCGGGCTGGGCCAGCTGACGATGATCAGCATCGGAGCGACGCTGGGAACGGGCATCTTCGTGGTGCTCGGTGAAGCGACGCCCGAAGCGGGTCCCGCCGTCGTGCTCGCCTTCGCGCTGGCGGGGTTCACCGCCCTGCTGTCGGCGCTGTCCTATGCGGAACTGGCCGGCATGATCCCCGCCTCGGGGTCGGCCTACTCCTACACGTACGCCACGCTGGGCGAGCTCATCGCCTGGATCTGCGGCTGGTGCCTGGTCCTGGAGTACGGCGTCTCGGTCGCGGCCGTCGCGGTGGGGTGGGGGCAGTACCTCAACGAGCTGCTGCACATCGTCACCGGCACCGTCATCCCCGATGCGTTCAGCCAGCCCCCGGGCGAAGGCGGGATCTTCAACATCCCGGCCGTGGCCGTGGTGCTGCTGGCCATGTTCCTGCTGCTCGGCGGCGCGCGGGAGAGCGCGCGGGTGAACGCCGTCATGGTCGTGGTCAAAGTGGCCACGCTGCTGGTGTTCTGCGCCGTGGCCTTCCTCGCCGTGCGCGCGCAGAACTACACTCCCTTCGCGCCGCTGGGCCTGTCCGGCGTGAGCGCGGCAGGGGCGACGCTGTTCTTCTCCTACATCGGCTTCGACGCCGCGTCCACCGCGGGCGAGGAAGCCCGCAACGCCGAGCGCGACCTGCCCCGCGCGATCATCCTCTCGCTGGTGATCGTCACGGCGCTGTACTGCCTCGTCGGACTCGCCGCGGTCGGCGCCATGCCGTGGACCGACTTCGCCGGCGGCGAGGCGGTGCTCAGCCGGGTCCTCACGAGCACGACCGGGGCCGGGGCGCTGTGGTCGGCGGTGCTGGCGCTCGGTGCGCTGGTGGCGATCGCCAGCGTGGTCCTGGCGGTGCTGTACGGCCAGACCCGGATCCTGTTCACCATGTCGCGCGATGGCCTCATCCCGCGCCGCTTCTCGCGGGTGAACCCGCGGACGGGCACACCGCGGTGGAACGTGCTCGTGGTGTCCTCGTTCATCGCGCTGCTGGCCGCCGTGGTCCCGCTCGGCTCGCTCGCCGAGGCCACCAGCATCGGCACCCTGTTCGCGTTCGGCCTCGTCAACATCGCGGTCATCGTCCTGCGGCGCACGCGTCCGGAGCTGCCCCGCCGCTTCCGGGTCCCGCTGTACCCGGCCACTCCCCTGCTCGGCGCGGTGGTCTGCGCGTACATGATCTTCTACCTGGACACCTCGACGTGGCTGGTCTTCGGCGCCTGGATGGCCTGCGGTCTGGCGATCTACTTCGCCTACGGCACGTGGCGCTCGCGGCTGAACGAGCCGCGCAACGATGTTGAGCACCACCCGCCGCGGTGAGTCCCCCGGTGCCGCCGGGACGGCGCTGCGCCGTCCCGGCGGCACCGGGCGCGGCACGCAGCGAGCGAACGGGGGATGGCGAATTTCCGCAACACAAATGCGCGGAATAGGAATGCACGCGCGTTGTCTTGCGCAACCGGCGGCCCGTAGTTTCGCAACCATGCACATCGCCCTCGACCAGGACGCCACGGTGTGCGCCTCCCCCGCGGCCAACCTCGCCAGGTTGGGCCAGCGCGCGCGGCAGGCCGCCGCGGCGGGAGCGCACCTGCTGGTGGCCCCGGAGCTCTCGCTGACGGGCTACGACATCGGCTCCGAGACCCACCGCCTCGCCGAAGGCCGCACCGGACCCGCGGGCGCGGAAGTCGCGCGCATCGCTGCCGAGCACGGCACCGCCATCGCGTACGGCTACCCCGAGCGGGACGGGGAGCAGGTGTACAACGCGGTCCGGGTCGTCGACGAGGACGGCCGCGAGGAGGCCCACTACCGCAAGACCCACCTCTTCGGACAGTTCGAGCGCACCTGGTTCACCCCGGGTGGCACTCCGCTGGTGCAGGCCTCCCTGCGCGGAGTCCGAATCGGACTGCTGATCTGCTACGACGTGGAGTTCCCCGAGATGGTGCGCGCCCACGCGCTCGCCGGCACCGAACTGCTCGTCGTCCCCACCGCGCTCGCCCGCCCGCACGAGTTCGTCGCCGAAACCGTCGTCCCCGCACGCGCTTTCGAGAGCCAACTCTACCTGGCATACGTGAACCGGTGCGGCGAGGAGAACGGGACCGCCTACTGCGGACGCAGCGTGCTGGCCTCCCCCGACGGCGCCGAGGTGGTGCGCGCCGGCGCCGAACCGCACCTGCTCACCGCCGAGGTCGACACCGCCGCTCTGGCGAGAGCGCGCGCGAACAACACGCACCTCGCCGACCGGCAGCCGCACCACTACGTCGGCGTGGCGCCAGCGCCCCGCCCGTGACCCGCTGAGACGAGGAGATCCCAGGGTGTACTCCGCCACCGCTGCGCCCGGCGCGCAGGAACCGATCACGATGCTGTGCCCCGACTTCCCCTTCCCGTACGACGACTACCTGGCGCACCCGGCCGGTCTCGGCTCCGTGCCCGCCGAGCACCACGGCACCGAGATCGCCGTGATCGGCGGCGGTCTGTCCGGCGTCATCACCGCCCACGAGCTCATGAAAACCGGGCTGAAGCCGGTCGTGTACGAGGCCGACGAGATCGGCGGGCGCATGCGCAGCGTTCCGTTCCCCGGTTGCCCGGACGACGTGGTCGCCGAGATGGGCGCGATGCGCTTCCCGGCGTCGGCCACGGCGCTGTTCCACTACATCGACGAGGTCGGGCTGGAGACCGCGCCGTTCCCGAACCCCCTGGCCCCGGGCGCCCGCAGCACGGTGATCGACCTCAAGGGACGATCGCACTACGCCCGCACCCTCGAGGACCTGCCGGCGGTGTTCTCCGAGGTCTCCCGCGCGTGGGACCGCACCCTGCGCGACCGCGCGCAGCTCACCGAGATGCAGGACGCGATCCGCCGGCGGGACACCGCGCGGATCAAGGAGCTGTGGAACCGCCTCGTGGTCGAGCTGGACGACCAGTCCTTCTACGGCTTCCTCAGCGCTTCCCCCGAGTTCGCGTCGTTCGCGCACCGGGAGATCTTCGGCCAGGTCGGCTTCGGCACCGGCGGCTGGGACACCGACTTCCCGAACTCGATGCTGGAGATCCTCCGCGTGGTCTACACCGGCGCGGACGAGGACCACGTGAGCATCCTCGGCGGGTGCCAGCAGCTGCCGCAGCGGCTGTGGCGGCACGAGCCGGACAAGCCGGTGCACTGGCAGCGCGGGACGAGCCTGCGCTCGCTGCACGGCGGTGTTCCGCGCCCCGCGGTCACGGAACTGCGCCGGCAGGGCTCCGGCCCCATCGCCGTCACCGACGCCTCGGGGGAGACGGCGCACTTCCCGGCCGCCGTGTTCACCGGGCAGAGCTGGATGCTGCTGAACAAGATCGCCTGCGACGAATCCCTGCTGCCCATGGAGCAGTGGACGGCGATCGAGCGGACCCACTACATGGAGTCGTCGAAGACGTTCGTCCCGGTCGACCGTCCCTTCTGGAAGGACGCGGATCCGCGCACCGGACGGGACGTGCTGAGCACCACGCTCACCGACCGCATGACGCGCAGCACCTACCCCCTGGACTTCGGCGACGACCGGCCCGCGGCGCTGTGCCTGTCGTACACCTGGTGCGACGACTCGCTGAAGTGGCTGCCGCTGCCCGCGGAGGAGCGGATGTCGATCATGCTCGGTTCCCTGGGCGAGATCTACCCGGACGTCGACGTCCGCGAGCACATCATCGGAGATCCGGTCACCGTCTCGTGGGAGGACGAGCCCTACTTCACGGGCGCGTTCAAGGCGAACCTCCCCGGGCACTACCGTTACCAGCGGCGCCTGTTCACGCACTTCGCGCAGGACGAGCTCGCCGAGCACCACCGCGGCTTCTTCCTCGCCGGCGACGACGTGTCCTGGACGGCGGGCTGGGCCGAGGGGGCCGTGCACACCGCGCTGAACGCGGTGTGGGGCGTGCTGCGCCACTTCGGCGGCGGCACGGACAGCACCAACCCCGGCCCCGGCGACGAGTTCGCGCGCCTCGCCCCGGTGGCGCTGCCGGACGGGAGGACCTCCGGGATGTGAGGAGTCCGCGGGCCCCGCGCAACGGCGCCGCGGCGCAGTCCTGCTACTCCCAGCCGCGGCGCTCGGCCAGGTCCCCGATGCAGCGCAGCTGGGCGGCCCGTTCGGCCGCGAGCTGCTGCTCGGGGTCGACGGCCTCGTCCGCGTCCTGCGACAGCAGCGCGAGCGTCTCGCGCAGCGCCGTGTCCGGGAGCCGGCAGGCCGCGGCCACCAGCCGGTCGACTTCGCCGTCGAACTGCTCGGGCGGCACGACCGCGTTCGCGAGGCCGATGCGCTCGGCCTCGCGCGCGGGCACCTCGCGCCCGGTGACGCACAGCTCGACGGCCCGCGCGTACCCCACGGTCTGCACCAGCGGACGGGTCCCGCCGAGATCCGGCACGAGCCCCTGCTCCGTCTCGTCCACGCGCATCCACGCCTCCTCCGAGAGGATGCGCAGGTCGCACGCCAGCGCCAGCTGCAGTCCCGCTCCCACGGCAGGGCCGCCCACCGCGGCGATGGTCAACCGCTCCGGGTCGTGCAACCACGTGAAACCCTGCTGGGCCGTTTCGATCTCCCCGTCGGCCAGCTCCGTGGGGCGACGCACGAGATCCGCGAGCCCCGCCATGCCCTCGACCGCGTCATCGTCGAGCAGCCGCTGGTCGAGGCCCGCGGAGAACACTCCGCCGGTGCCGCGCACCACCACGACGCGGACCTCCGGATCCAGGTACGCACCGACCTCCCGCAGCGCCCGCCAGGTCAACGGGGTCTGCGCGTTGCGCGTTTCCGGCCGGTTCAGGGTGATCGTGGCGTGCCGCTGCTGCACGGCCAGGTCCACCCCGGCCTGCACCAGCAGGTCGGTGTCCATCTCCGCCTTCGGCACCGGCCGCCTCCGTCACAGCGCCGGGTCACGTGCGCAACGCGCCCGGCCACGAGCTGAACGCGGCCACGCCCGAGGTCACCGGGCGTGGCCGCCGCTTACTTCTTCTTGGACCGCGTCGCGCCGCCCCGGCCGCGAAGCTGCACGCCGGATTCCGTCAGCACCCGGTGCACGAACCCGTACGACCGTCCGGTGGATTCGGCGAGAGCGCGGATGCTCGCTCCCTTCTCGTACTTCTTTCTCAGGTCAGCGGCAAGTTTGTCGCGTGCGCTGCCTGTGATGCGCGCGCCTTTCTTCAGCTCAGTCACAGTGTCCCCGCCTTCCCTCCGAGCAGGTCGGGCCTCGCGACCCCTGTCAGCGCAATGATCGAACAGGAAAAGCGCGAACGCCAGGTGATCATGAAAAAAAGATCGTCCAATGGTTGAAATCGGAGGCTTCCGATCACCGGAATGAACTAGGCCATCTGGCGCATCAGGCACCGTGCGTGTTCAAATGACGACGCTCACCACACTCGTCCCCGTGATCAGCTCACCTACACGGGTGTTATTTGTGCGATCGCACGCCAAGATCCTTGACACGCCGGTTCGGACACGTATTCGGGCGGTGTCAGCATGATCACCACCGCCGGCGCGTGGCGTTCCGCACGCCCGGGCGGAACCGCCGTTCCGGGGCGCCGCACGGCGCCCCGCACGACCCGCGGCGCACGCCGATCCGGCGGTCCTCAGTGCAGTTGGACCAGGTCCAGGTACTCCTCCGACCAGTGGTCCTCGGTCCCGTCCGGCAGCAGGATCACGCGTTCCGGCTGCAGCGCCTCGACCGCACCGGGGTCGTGCGTGACGAGCACGACCGCGCCCGTGTACGCGCGCAGGGAGGCCAGCACCTGCTCGCGGCTGGCCGGGTCGAGGTTGTTGGTGGGCTCGTCCAGCAGCAGCACGTTCGCGGCGCTGGAGACCAGCCCGGCCAAGGACAGCCGGGTCTTCTCGCCGCCGGAGAGCGAACCGGCGGGCTGCTGCAGCTGCTCCCCGCGGAACAGGAACGCGCCGAGCAGGGTGCGCAGCTCCTGCTCCGGGGTGTCCGGGGCGGCCGAGCGGATGTTGTCCCACACCGAGGCGTCGTGGTCCAACGTCTCGTGCTCCTGCGCGAAGTACCCGGTGCGCAGGCCGTATCCGGGTTCGAGCTCGCCGGAGTCGGGGCTTTCCTTGCCGGCCAGCAGCCGCAGCAGCGTGGTCTTGCCCGCACCGTTGAGGCCGAGCACGACGACCCGGCTGCCGCGGTCCACGGCCAGGTCGACGCCGCTGAAGATCTCCAGCGAGCCGAAGGCCTTCGACAGGCCCGACGCGCGCAACGGAGTGCTTCCGCACTTGGCCGGTTCGGGGAACCGGATGTTGGCGATCTTCTCGCTGGGACCTTCGGTCTCGGTGTTCTCGAGCAGCTGCTCGGCGCGCCGGGCCATGTTCTTGGCGGCGACGGCCTTGGTGGCCTTCGCCCCCAGCTTGTCGGCCTGCGCCTTGAGCGTCGAGGCCTTCTTCTCGGCGTTCGCGCGCTCGCGGCGGCGCCGCTGCTCGTCGGCGGCGCGGGCGTCCTGGTAGCGCTGCCAGCTCATGTTGTAGACGTCGGCCTCGCCGCGCATCGCGTCGAGGTACCACACCTTGTTGACGACGTCGTCGAGCAGCTCCACGTCGTGGCTGATGACCACGAGCCCGCCCTCGTGGTTCTTGAGGAACTCGCGCAGCCAGCTCAGCGAGTCCGCGTCGAGGTGGTTGGTGGGCTCGTCGAGCAGCAGGGTGGTGGCCGAGCGTCCGCCCGGTCCGGCTTCGGCGGCGGCGAAGAGGATCCGCGCGAGTTCGACGCGCCGGCGCTGCCCACCGGAGAGCGTGCCCAGCGGCTGCTCGAGGACGCGCTGCTCCAGGCCGAGGTTGCCGCAGATGCGGCCCGCTTCGGCTTCCGCCGCGTAGCCGCCGCGGGCGGCGAAGCGCTCCTCGAGCCGGCCGTACTTCGCGACGGCCCTGTCCCGCTCGCGCTCGTCGGCGAGCTCGGCCATGGCCGACTGGGCCTTCTCCATGTCCCGCAGCAGCTGGTCCAGGCCGCGGGCGGAGAGCACCCGGTCCTTGGCCGTGACGCGCAGATCGCCCTCGCGCGGGTCCTGCGGCAGGTAGCCGATCTCACCGCTGCGCTGCATCGTGCCGCCGTAGGGCTCGTCATCGCCGGCGAGGACGCGCAGCGTGGTGGTCTTGCCCGCGCCGTTCCGGCCGACGAGGCCGATCCGGTCGCCGGGCTGCACCCGCAGGGTGGCGTCGGACAGCAGGATGCGCGAACCCGCGCGCAGTTCCAGGCCG
This sequence comes from Salinifilum ghardaiensis, assembly GCF_054491345.1. Lineage (NCBI taxonomy): Bacteria > Bacillati > Actinomycetota > Actinomycetes > Pseudonocardiales > Pseudonocardiaceae > Salinifilum > Salinifilum ghardaiensis. The sequence goes on from NZ_CM137101.1 coordinate 3,476,907, forward strand.
CTGGCAGAAATCAACAAAAGCTCCGGGGAGAAGTCGTGGTCGGGTCGAACGATCGCCGAAAAGCGAGCAGCCGCGCGTGGGAGACGGGGTCAATCCACGTCCGCGGGGCTCTTCGCCACTGCCCTCGACCTGCGCACCACTGGGCGAGTGTACCCGTCGACGCGCCGCACCGGTGATCCGGGCGGGTGTCACCGCGCTCACGCCTCGCGCACTTCGACCTCCACCGCCGCCGCGCGCCGGGCCGCCTCGTCGAGGACGGCGCGGCGCGGTTCGGCGACGTCGAGCACGCGCGGCTCGGCCCGCGCGAACAGCTCGGCCAGGCGCCCGTCGGTCGCCAGCTCGTCCAGCGCGCCGCGGTCCCCGCCCAGCACCACGCCGTCGAGCACCGGCAGCTCCGGCACGAGGGTCTCGGCGACCGCGTCGGCCGCGGACCGCAGCGCCTCGCGGGCCTGCCCGGCACGCCGGCGCGCGTAGCGCTGCTGCGACCAGCCGCCCGCCTTCGTCCTGCCCTGCACCCGGTGGCGGTCGGTGCTCGAGCGCACGACGCGCTCGCCCGCGGCGATGCCGACGCTGTGCGCGCCGCGGCGCACCAGCACCAGCCCGATCCGCCGCTCGCGGTGCAGGTGCTCCACGAGCGCGGAGACGTCCAACCCGGTCACCGCGCCGTGCGGCCCGGGCAGCGGGCCGAACGGCACGGCCACCGCGGCGGTGGACCCGTCGGCGGCGGTGACGGTCACCCGCTCGGCACTGCGCTCGGTGCGCTGCGCACCGCCGTGCCGCTCGGCGAACCGCTCGAACCAGCGGGCGACGCGTTCGGGCCCGACCTCGACCGCCCGCCCTCCGCCGGGCAGCTCCCGCACCTTCGCCACGACGGCCTCCTCTGCCACTGCACCGCGTTCACGCGTGGAGGCGGTCATGCAGGAAGGTCGGCCACGGTTCGATGCGAAATTCCGGCTCCGGCGCGCCGTCCTCCGAGCACCAACCTCTCGAGTGCTCCACCAGCACAACGCTCCACCACTCGCCCGCCTGCACGCAGGCTCTCACAACCGGGCCACGCAAGACCCACGCGACCGGTCAAAGCACGAAGGCGTCGTTCCAGAGTTGGGTGGTCCGCCCGGACAACGACTCCAGCAGCGCGGCGGCCTGGTCGTCGGTCAGGGAGGCGACGAAGTCGAGCACCGCGCGACCGCGGGCCATCCGTTCGATGGTCTCCTCCCGCTCGGCCGCCGTTCCCGCCCGCGCGGCCGCACCGCTGAGCTGCTGGTAGACGTCCCACAGCTCGGTGGTCTCCTGACGGGCCAGGTCGAACAGGTCGCGCAAGCGGTGCGGCAGGCGGGCCACCTCGCTGCGGTCGATGACCCAGTTGTCCAGCGCTTCCACCAGTTTGCTCAGCAACCGGTCCTGACCGCGCTGGTGCAGCGCGAGGTCCGGGCGCTGCAGCACGAAGCGGCGGTGGACGAACTTCAGCACCTGCACCTCGTGCCACTGCTCGGGCGCCAGCAGCACGTGCCCGGAGCGGGTGGAGGGCTTCTCCTCGACCTCGACGCCCTCGACCAGTCGGCGGGTCCACTCGCCGGAGAACTCGGCCACCGCGCGCTCGGCCTGCTGGGAGCGGTCGAACGGTGTCCACAGCAGACTGCGGACCAGTTTGTCCCGCACGCGCTTGACCGCGTTGATGAAGGCCTCGTCGCTGGCGATCCACGCGTCCTTGTCGTGGATGCGGCGCCGCAGCGCTTCCAGGGACGCACCGGGCCGCTGCGAGTTCTCGGCCAGCTCCTCGGCTGCCGCGCCGGCGAACGTGAGGGAGTCGCCCAGCCACCGGGTCAGCTCGCTGTCGACGTTCGCGCCCTGCAGCACCCCCACGCGGTGGAAGTCCTCGAGGTCGTGGATCGCGTAGGCGATGTCGTCCGCGGTGTCCATGATGGACGCTTCGACGGTCTGCTGCCAGTGCTCCAGCTCACCGAACGGCGCTCGCGCGTGCCGCAGGTCCGCGAGCTCGCTGAGGTAACCGGAGAACTTCGCCGATCCGGTCCCCGCGGCATCCTGCGGCTCCGAGGCGCCGCGCGGCGGCCCGTCCACCCCGCGCGGATCCGGGGCCTCCGGGTGCGGCACCCGCGTCCACGGGTACTTCAGCAGCGCCGCGCGCACCGCGGCGGTGAGGTCCAGGCCGCTGCCGCCGGTGCCGTGCACGTCGATCCGGGTGACCACGCGGTAGCTCTGGGCGTTGCCCTCGAATCCGTCCACCAGGCCGAACCGGTTGCGCCCCAGCCGGTCGAGCACGACCTCGCCGAGGTGCCCGAACGGCGGGTGCCCCAGGTCGTGGCCGAGCGCGGCCGCTTCGACCACGTCGAGGTCGCAGCCGCCGAGCCGGTCCAGCGTGGCCGCGATCTCCGGCTCGGCCAGCAGCCGCTCACCCACCGCGCGGGCCACCTGCGCCACCTTGAGGCTGTGCGTCAGGCGGTTGTGCAGCAGCAGCCCCGGGCCGCCGGGGCTGACGACCTGCGTCACACCGCCGAGGCGGGCGAAGAACGCCGAAGTGCTCACCCGGTCCCGGTCGGCCCGGAACGGGCTGCCCGCCAGGTCCTCGGTCGAGGCCGCACCCGCGTTCCCACCGAAACGACGGGCGCGGAGTTCGGAACGTGTCGGCATGGTGTCACGCTACCGACCGCGCGGGCGCGCACCGACCAGGGGCTGCGCACCGTGTCGTGCGGGTCATGATCTGATGCGGAGCGTGGTGGATGTCCTCGTCGCAGGCGCCGGCCCCGCGGGCCGCTCGGTGGCCGCGGCTTGCGCCGACACCGGTCTGGAGGTCGCGCTCGTCGACCCCAACCCGCGGCGCGGTTGGCCGCACACCTACGCGGCCTGGCGCTCGGAACTGCCCCCCTGCCTGCCCGAAGCCGCCCGGGCCGCGGTCATGCCCCGGGTCCGCGTGCACGGCACCGGCTGGCACACCTGGCACAGCCCGTACGTGGTGCTCGACAACGCCGCGCTGTGGGAGCACCTGCAGCGCCCCGACGTCACCGAGATCACCGGTCGCGTCGCCGCCGCCGAGCACGGACCGACCGGATCGACGGTGCACCTGCGCGACGGGCGGTGCCTGGCCGCGGCCGCCGTGGTGGACGCGACCGGCCCGGCCCGCGTGCTCTGCGGCGGCCGCCCGCCCCGGACTCCCGCGCAGCAGAGCGCCGTGGGCGTCGTGCTCGCCGCCGAGCAGCTGCCGGGCGGCGAGGACGCCGACGTGTTCATGGACTGGCGCCCGGCCCCGGACAGCGACGGCGGCTGGCCCACCTTCCGCTACGCCGTGCGCACCGCCCCGGGCCGCCTGCTCGTCGAGGAGACCGCGCTGGCGCGCCGGCCCGCGCTGCCGCTGGCGCTGCTGCGCCGGCGGCTGGCGGGGCGGCTGGCGGCCGCGGGCGTCGACCCCGACCAGCGCCTGACCGAGGAGCGCGTGCGGTTCCCCGTCGACGACCCGCTGCCCAGGCCCGGGCGGGTGATCCCGTTCGGCGCCGCGGCGGGGCTGGTGCACCCGGCGAGCGGCTTCAGCGTGGCCACCTCGCTGCAACGCGCACCGTGGCTGGCCGCGGCCATCAGCGCCGGGCTCGGCAGCGGACCGCAGCAGGCCGCCCGCACCGCCTGGGCGATGCTGTGGCCACCGCGGCAGCTCGGCGCGCACCTGCTGCGGCGGCGGGCGCTGCACGCCATGCTGGCGCTTCCCCCGCACCTGGTGCCGGAGATGTTCGAAGCGTTCCTCACCTTGCCACCGCGGCACCGCACCGCGTTCCTCACCGGCGACGGGGATCCCGCGCGCACCGCAGCGGCGATGTCCGCGATGTTCCGGAACGCCCCCGCCCGGGTGCGGCGGCGCCTGGCGTGGGGCAGCGTGCGGCCGGGCAGTCCGATCGCGCGGCACGGCTTCGGGCGGACCGGTCCGCACGAGTTGTAGCCGCTCCGCCGCGTTCGGTTGTGGTCATGGCCACACCCGCCCCGTGAGGACGGTGTTACGCACTGCTCAACCGCGCTAGGTTGGAGCGGAGTGGGAGGCGGACGCACCTCCACCGGAGTGGAGGACTGACATGTCACGGAGCGGTTCGTGCACAGCACCGGCGAGACGATGACCGCGGGCAGTGCGGACTCCGTGCGCGCGCTGCTCAACGCCGTCCGGTTCGGGTTCCAACCGGTCGTCAACGTCCGCACGGGCGCCATCGTCGCGGCCGAGGTGCTGTCCCGGCCCGGCAGCGGCAACGTGAAGTCGCTGTTCCGCGCCGCGGCGCGGCAGCGCCGGCTCGCCGACCTCGACGTCGCGCTGATGACCTCGGCGCTGGGCGTGGCCGCCGAGCACGAGGCCCACGTGCCGCTGCACGTCAACGTCTTCGCCGGCACCCTCGTCGAGGCGACCGAGCAGGTGCTGGCGCTGCGCGACCACGTCCGGGCCACCGGGCGCCACGAGGCCGACATCACCCTGGAGATCGGACCGCCGTTCACCCGGCTGGACACCGAGCGGTTCCTGAGCGCGGCACGGCAGTTGCGCGAGGCGGGGTTCCGGATCGCGCTGGACGACCTGGGCAGCGGCGACGTGCCGCTGAAGGTGCTCACCGACCTCGCCCCGGACCTGATCAAAGTGGATTCCTCCGTCGTCGCCGGGGTTCCCGATGACCCGCACCGGACGGCGACGCTGGAGGCCCTGGCGCACCTGTGCCAGAGCGTCGAGGCGCGCCTGCACGCCGTCGGCGTGGACTCCGAGCGGCAGCTCACCGCGCTGCGGCACAACGGCGTGCGCCTGGTGCAGGGCAACCTGCTCGGGCCCGCCGCGCGCCGCCCCCCGACCGCGCGCACGGTCCCCGGTGTGGCCGCTGAGGTCACCGACCCGGGCTCGGCGCAGGTGCGCACGCTCGCCGCAGGTCCCCGCGTGTCCGAGTTCCTGATCCCGGCCGTCACGCTGTCGCACGGGGTGCTCGCCGACGAGGTGCGCGAAGTCTTCGCCCAGCAACCGGAGGCCAGCGGCGTCGTCCTCGTCGACGAGCACAACGTTCCGCAGTGGACGGTCGAGCGCAACCGCTTCCTGCTCGCCGTCACCGGCCCGTACGGGCACGCACTGCACGCCAAGCGGCCCGCCTCCCGGCTCGCCGACGAACCGCGGCTGGTCACCACGGCCACCACGGCGATGGAAGCGCTGAGCCTGGTCACCGAATCCAGCCAGAACCGCATGTACGACGACGCGGTCGTCGTCGACGAGGACGGCCGCTGCCTCGGCGTGGTCCAGGCCGGCGACCTGATCCGCGGCATGGCCGAGCTGAAGGTCGAGCAGGCCGCGACGCTGAACCCGCTGACGCGGCTCCCCGGCAGCGACGCGGTCGCCCGCGACGTGGCGCGCCGCATCGCCGCCGGCGAGGTGTTCACGGTCAGCTGGCTCGACGTGGACGGGTTCAAAGCCGTCAACGACGAGGTCGGCTTCTCCGCGGGGGACGAGCTGATCCGCACCCTCGGGCGGGCGCTGACGGACGCGGCCACCGCGTTCGACTCGGTGTCTGTGGGCCACGTCGGCGGGGACGACTTCCTGCTCGTCGCCGACGTCGACGACGTCGTGGCGCTGTCCGAGCGGGTGCTCGACCCGCCGCGCCGCATCGGGGAGGTGGAGGTGGGCCTGTCCCTGGCGACCGTGGTGTGCACGCCGTCGACGATGGCCTCCTACGAGCAGGCCTCCCAGCGACTGGCCCCGCTCAAGCACGAGGCGAAGTCGCTGTCCGGATCGAGCTGGGTGCTCTCCCGCCCCGGTTCGGAACGGGTCGACGTGCTGCGCGGCACGCCGAAGAGCGATTCGAGCGTGCCGCAGCAGAGCAGCAAGCGGAACGTGGACGAGAGCTTCGCCGGGGCGCTGCGGCGGACCGTCCGGGCCGCCGAGACCGGGGCGGACCCCGACGCGGCGCCGTGAACCCTGCGGACACGACCGCGGCCGGCGCGGAAGGGTCCGGCACCGGCCGCGGTCACGCGTCTCTCAGCAGCTTTTTAGAAGTGCTCCGTCAAGTCGCTGCCGATCGTCGTCGCGGGTGACTGCGATCTTCCTCGTTTCGACGCGCCAGCGCCGAAGGGCCGCACGCAAAACGACCTGACAATATCCTCCTAGATCGTGAAGCCGAGGGCGCGCAGCTGCTCCCGGCCCTCGTCGGTGATCTTCTCCGGGCCCCACGGCGGCATCCAGACCCAGTTGATCCGGAAGTCGCGGACCAGCCCGCCGTTCGGCCCGCCCATCAGCACCGAACCGGCCTGCTCCTCGATGACGTCGGTCAGCGGGCACGCCGGCGAGGTCAACGTCATGTCCACCGTGGCCGTGTTGTCCTCCTCGACCGTGATGCCGTACACGAGACCGAGGTCGACCACGTTGATCCCCAGCTCGGGGTCGACGACGTCGCGCATCGCCTCTTCGCAGTCCTCGACCTTGGCGAGCTCGGCGGCCGGGGCCGGCGGTTCCGGCATTCCTTCGGCCCCGCGCTGCACGGAGTCCTCAGCGGTCCCCGCGGCGGTCGCCTCCGGGGCATCGGCCCTGTCCTGAACCTGGGTTTCGTCCGTCATGACGCTCCCACTCCTGTCCTGCGGCTGTCTTGCCCGCGGCGTCCAGTCTGCCCTAGGACGCCTCGACCTCGGCAACCCGCGATACGGCGTCCTTGAACGCCATCCACCCCAGCAGGGCGCACTTGACCCGTGCCGGGTACTTCGCCACGCCGGCGAAGGCGATGCCGTCCTGCAACACGTCCTCGTCCGGTTCGACCTGACCGCGGCCGTGCATCATCTCGTTGAACGACGACTCGGTCAGCATCGATTCCTTCACGGACCGGCCGACCACGAGATCGGTCATCACCGAGGTGGCCGCCTGGCTGATCGAACAGCCCTGGCCGTCGTAGGACACGTCGTCGACGATCGCGTCCGGGCCCGATCCGCTCAACCGCACCCGCAGCGTGACCTCGTCCCCGCAGACCGGATTGACCTGGAAGGACTCCGCGTCGTACGGCTCGCGCAGACCGCTGCAGTGCGGGTTGCGGTAGTGGTCCAGGATGATCTCCTGGTACATCTGCTCCAGTTGCATCGATCAACTCCCGCTACGCGACCCCGAAGAAGCGCCGCGCCTCGCGCACCGCGTCCGCCAGCGTCTCGACCTCGTCGAGCTCGTTGTACAGGTAGAACGAGGCGCGCACCGTGGCGGGCACGCCCATCCTCCGGTGCAGCGGCCAGGCGCAGTGGTGCCCGACCCGGGCCTCGACGCCCATGCTGTCGAGGACCTGCCCCGCGTCGTGCGGGTGCACCCCGTCGAGGACGAAGGACACGGCGCTGCCGCGGTGGTCGGTGGTCGTCGGACCGATGATCCGCACGCCCTCCACCTCGGACAGCGCGCCCAGCGCCGCCTCGGTCAGCTGCCGCTCGTGCGCGGCCACGCGCTGCATGCCCACCGCGGACAGGTAGTCCACGGCCGCCCCGAGACCGATGGCCTGGGAGGTCATGGGCACGCCCGCCTCGAACCGCTGCGGCGGCTCGGCGAAGGTCGAGCGGTCGATGTGGACCATCTCGATCATCGAACCGCCGGTGATGAACGGCGGCATGTCCCGCAGCAGCTCCCGCCGCCCGTAGAGCACGCCGATGCCGCTCGGGCCGAGCATCTTGTGCCCGGAGAACACGGCGAAGTCCACGCCGAGCTCGGCGAGGTTCACCGGCGCGTGCGGCACGGACTGGCACACGTCGGCGATGACGAGCGCGCCGACCGCGTGCGCCTTGGCCACCACCTCGTCCAGGGGGTTGACCGTGCCGAGCACGTTCGACTGGTGCGCGACCGCGACGACCTTGGTCCGGTCGGTGATCACGCCGTCGATGTCGGACAGGTCGAGGCGCCCCTCGTCGGTGACGCCGAACCAGCGCAACGTGGCGCCGGTGCGCTGGCACACCTGCTGCCACGGGACGAGGTTCGCGTGGTGCTCCATCTCGCTGACGACGACCTCGTCGCCGGGGCCGAGGCGGAAGCGCTCGGCCTCCGCCCCGGCCGTGGCCGCGTTGCTCATGGCGTAGGCGACCAGGTTCACGCCCTCGGTGGCGTTCTTGGTGAACACCACCTCGTCGGTGCCCGCTCCGACGAAGTCGGCGATCTTGCGCCGCGCCAGCTCGTAGGCATCCGTCGCCTCCTCGGCGAGCTGGTGCGCACCGCGGTGCACCGCCGCGTTGGAGCTCTCCAGGAAGGAGCGCTCCGCGTCGAGCACCTGGCGCGGACGCTGCGAGGTCGCTCCGGAGTCCAGGTACGCCAGGGGGCGCTCGTCGCGAACCGTGCGCCCCAGGATCGGGAAGTCCGCCCGGATCGCCGCGACGTCCAGCGACGCGGCCTCCGGGGGCGTGCTCGCACTCGTGGTACGAGGAGGCTGGATGCTCATGACTAGACCGCTGCCTCCTTGCTGCCGGTGAACTGCTGGTAGCCGTGCTCCTCGAGCCGCTCGGCCAGCTCCGCACCACCGGACGCGGCGACCTTGCCCTCGGCGAAGACGTGCACGTAGTCGGGCTTGATGTGCTTGAGGATGCGCGTGTAGTGGGTGATCAACATGATCCCCTTGTCGCCCTTGCCGGCGAACCGGTTCACGCCCTCGGACACGACCCGCAGCGCGTCCACGTCGAGGCCGGAGTCGGTCTCGTCGAGCACGGCGAACTTCGGGTCCAGCAGGTCCAGTTGCAGGATCTCGTGGCGCTTCTTCTCACCGCCGGAGAAGCCCTCGTTCACGCTGCGCTCGGCGAACGAGGAGTCGATGTCCAACTTGCCCATCGAGTCCTTGACTTCCTTGACCCAGTGGCGCACCTGCGGGGCCTCGCCGCGGACGGCGGTGGCGGCGCTGCGCAGGAAGTTCGACATCGACACGCCCGGCACCTCGACCGGGTACTGCATGGCGAGGAACAGGCCGGCGCGAGCGCGCTCGTCCACGCTCATCTCCAGCACGTCCGCACCGTCCAGCAGTACCGAGCCGGAGGTGATCTGGTACTTGGGGTGCCCGGCCAGGGCGTAGGCCAGGGTCGACTTGCCGGAGCCGTTCGGCCCCATGATCGCGTGAATCTCGTCCGAGCTCATGGTCAGGTTCACGCCGTTGAGGATCGGCTTGTCGCCCTCTTCGGTGGCGACCGATCCGTGCAGGTCCTTGATCTCCAGGGTGGCCATGTTCTTGTTCGTTCTCCCGGTGTCTGCGAAAGCTGGTGTGCGAGCAGTCAGGCGCCGACCGCGTTGAGCTCGTTCTCGATGGAGGCCTCGAGCCGCTCGCGGACCTCCGGCACGGTGATCTTCTGCAGGATCTCGCCGAAGAACCCGCGCACCACGAGCCGCCGCGCCTGGTCCTCCGGAATGCCCCGGGAACGCAGGTAGAACAGCTGCTCGTCGTCGAACCGACCGGTGGCGCTGGCGTGCCCGGCACCGATGATCTCGCCGGTCTCGATCTCCAGGTTCGGCACCGAGTCGGCGCGGGCGCCTTCGGTGAGCACCAGGTTCCGGTTGAGCTCGTAGGTGTCGGTGCCCTCGGCCGCGGCGCGGATGAGCACGTCGCCGATCCACACCGTGTGCGCCGACTGGCCCTGCAGCGCGCCCTTGTACAGCACGTTGCTGCGGCAGTTCTGCTGCGAGTGGTCGGCGAGCATCCGGTGCTCCAGGTGCTGGCCCTCGTCGGCGAAGTACAGGCCGAGGAGTTCGGCGTCGCCGCCCTTGTCGGAGTAGTTCAGCGTGGTGTTCACGCGCACCAGGTCGCCACCGAGGGTGACGGCCAGGTGCTTGAACTGCGCGTCCCGCCGCAGGGTGACGTGCTCCGAGCTGACCTGCGCGGCGTCGTCGGCCCAGTCGTGCACGGACACGACCGACAGCCGCGCGGAGTCCTCGACCACGAACTCGATGTTGTCCGCGATCGTGCCGCTGCCGCGGTAGTCGACCACCACGGTGGCGTCGGCGAACTGCTCGGCGCGCACCTGGACGTGGCCGTAGGTGGTCTCGCCTTCACCGGGGCCGTGCACCGTCACGGTGATCGGCCCCTCGGGACGGGTCTCCTTCGGCACCGTGACGATCGTGGCCTCGGTGAACGCGCTCCAGGCCTGGGCGGCGACCCGGTCGGCCGGGACGCCGCCGTCGCCGAGCCGGGAGTCCTCGCGACCCACGGTCTCGGCCTTGGCCTCGGGGCCGTCGACCTCCACCCGCAACGAGCCGGTGGCCACGGCGGAGCCGTCGTGCAGGCCGCGCAGCCGCTTCATCGGCGTGAAGCGCCAGTCCTCCTCGCGACCGCCGGGGACCTCGAAGGCCTCGACGTCGTAGGAGGTGAAGCGCTGGCCGCGGGAGATCTGCGGCACCTCACCGCCGTGGGAGTGCTCGCTCAGGCCGTGCTGAGCGGGCTCGGCACCCTCGTTCGCGGTGGACGAAGACCCGGTCGGGTCGAGCTTGGTGTCTGCCATCTCAGCCGACGGCCCCTTCCATCTGCAGCTCGATGAGTCGGTTCAGTTCCAGTGCGTACTCCATGGGCAGCTCGCGCGCGATGGGCTCGACGAAGCCGCGCACGATCATGGCCATCGCCTCGTCCTCGGTGAGACCGCGCTGCATCAGGTAGAACAGCTGGTCGTCGCTCACCTTGGACACGGTCGCCTCGTGGCCCATGTTCACGTCGTCCACCCGGATGTCCACGTACGGGTACGTGTCCGACCGGCTGACGGTGTCCACGAGGAGGGCGTCGCACTTGACGTTGGACGAGGAGTGGTTGGCGCGCTTGGCCACCTTGACCAGCCCCCGGTAGGAGGTGCGGCCACCGCCGCGGGCGATCGACTTGGACACGATCGACGAGGACGTGTGCGGAGCCATGTGCTCCATCTTCGCGCCCGCGTCCTGGTGCTGGTCCTGCCCCGCGAAGGCCACCGACAGCACCTCGCCCTTGGCGTGCTCGCCCATGAGGAACACCGAGGGGTACTTCATGGTGACCTTGGAGCCGAGGTTGCCGTCGACCCACTCCATGGTCGCGCCCTCTTCGGCCTTGGCCCGCTTGGTGACCAGGTTGTACACGTTGTTCGACCAGTTCTGGATGGTCGTGTACCGGCAGCGGGCGTTCTTCTTGACCACGATCTCCACGACCGCCGAGTGCAGCGAGTCGCTGGAGTAGATCGGAGCGGTGCAGCCCTCGACGTAGTGCACGTAGGCGCCCTCGTCGACGACGATCAGCGTCCGCTCGAACTGGCCCATGTTCTCCGTGTTGATCCGGAAGTAGGCCTGCAGCGGGATGTCGACGTGCACGCCCTTCGGCACGTAGATGAACGAACCGCCGGACCACACCGCGCTGTTGAGCGCGGAGAACTTGTTGTCGCCGGCCGGGATGACCGAGCCGAAGTACTCCTTGAAGATCTCCGGGTGCTTCTGCAGCGCCGTGTCGGTGTCCAGGAACTCGACGCCCTGGGCCTCCAGGTCCTCGCGGATCTGGTGGTAGACGACCTCGGACTCGTACTGCGCGGCGACGCCGGCGACGAGGCGCTGCTTCTCCGCCTCGGGGATGCCGAGCTTGTCGTAGGTCTTCTTGATGTCCTCGGGCAGGTCGTCCCAGGTCTGGGCCTGCTCCTCGGTGGACCGGACGAAGTACTTGATCTTCTCGAAGTCGATCTCCGAGAGGTCAGCACCCCAGGTGGGCAGCGGCTTGCGGTCGAACAGGCGCAGGGCCTTCAACCGGGCCTCCAGCATCCACTCGGGCTCGCCCTTCTTCTCCGAGATCTCCCGGACGACCTCTTCGTCGACGCCCCGTCGCGCGTTGGCGCCCGCGACGTCCGGGTCGGCCCAGCCGTACTCGTAGTTGCCCAGCGTCTCCAGAGTTTCCTCTTGGCTGAGCTGGCCGGATGTGGTGGGTCGCTGCTCCGCAGCGGCAGTCATGTGGACTCCCCTCCGTGTGGACTCGGGGCAGGTTCCCGCGTCTCCGATACCGGATCCGCGGAAGTCTCAGGTGAAGTGGAACGGTGCCCGCCGCTCCGCTTCGCGTACCGGCTGTGCGGCACGTGGGTCGTGCACACCGCGTCGCCGTTGGCGATCGTGGCCAGCCGTTGCACGTGGGTGCCGAGGACTTCGGCGAAAGCCTCCGTCTCGACTTCGCACAGCTGCGGGAAGTCCGCAGCCACGTGCGCCACCGGGCAGTGGTGTTGGCAGATCTGCTCACCGCTACCGACGTCCCGCGTCGTCGCAGCGTATCCCTCCTCGGACAAAGCGCGAGCGAGGACCTCCGCCCGTTCGGCCTGGGTCCGCGCGGCCTCGAGGGCCGCCCGGTGCTCGGCCATGAGGCCGGCCATCCGCCGTTCGGCGAACTGGCGCACGCCCTGCTCGCCTTCCTGCTCGGCGATGAACCGCAGCGCGGCCACCGCCAGATCGTCGTACGCGTGCCCGAACCGGGCACGGCCCACTTCGGTCAACAGGAACAGACGAGCCGGCCTCCCCCTGCCGCGGCGGCTGCGCGGGGAAGCCTCCCGCGAGTACGCCTCCCCCTCCGCCACGAGGGCGTCGAGGTGCCTGCGCACTGCGGTAGGACTCACTCCGAGCTCCGCGGCCACCTCGGCGGCCGTGATCGGCCCCCGCTGCAGCAGCAGCCGCGCGACCTCGTTGCGCGTCCGTCCTTCGCTGTGGGACACGCCGGGGCCGGCCGGATCGGTTTCCGGTCCGGCCACGACCCCCCCTTCTCGGGGCGGGGCTTCCCGGGACGAGGCACCGCGGAACGGGGCTCCCCGGGACGGGACTCCGGTGTTTTCCACAACAGTGATGTTATCTAATTTGTCGAACCTCGTCAGGATGCGGCCCCGCCCCGCATCCGGGCCGATGTGGTGATCCGGGTCACCCAGTACGCTTCGTCGGCGTGGCGTCAGGTGAAACGTCCGGTGAGCCGACGCTCGACCGGAACCCCGAACAGCGGGTGGGCCGCGCGGAACGCGAGCGCGAGCCGGAGGAGCTGAGCGCGCGGGAGCAGCGGCGCTGCGACGTCGTCCGGCGGTTCGGCACGGCCGGGTCGATGGTCCTCGCCGCCGGCGCCATCGGCGCGGGCGCCAACCCGGTGCACAACCCCATCACCGGAGTGCGGGTGCTCGGCCTGTTCCCGCGCATCCCCACCGTGTCCATGGCCTGCGCGTGGCTCGGCGTGTTCATGCTCGTCGCCGCCTGGCTCTGGCTCGGCACGCTGGCCCGACCGGGCCGCGGCCGCATCATGTCCATGGCCCGCACCGGGCGCACGCTGGTCATGTGGGCGCTGCCGCTGGCCGTGGCACCGCCCCTGTTCAGCACGGACATGTACTCCTACCTGGCCCAGAGCGAAGTGGCCGCACGCGGGTTCGACCCCTACGTCCTCGGCTCCGACACCGCGCTGGGCATCGAGCACCCGTTCACCGCCAACGTCCCCAACATCTGGCGCGACACGCCCTCGCCCTACGGGCCGCTGTTCCTCATGCTCGGCCAGCTGATCTCGCGGGTGATCGGCGACAACGTCGTGCTCGGCGTGCTCGTGTGGCGCCTGGTCATGCTGCTGGGCCTGGCCGCGGCCATCTGGGCCGTCCCCCACCTGGCGCGCCGCTGCGGGGTGCACCCCGTGCCGGCGATGTGGCTCGGCGCGCTCAACCCGGTCGTGCTGCTGCACGTCGTCAGCGGCATGCACAACGACATCCTCATGGTCGGCATCGCGCTCGCCGCCTTCGAACTGGGGCTGCGCTGGAACAACTGGCCCGGAACCATCGCCGTCGGCGTGCTGCTCACCCTCGGCGGCGCGATCAAGCTGCCCGGTTTCGTCGCCCTCGGGTTCTTCGGCATGGCCCTGGTGGTGCGCCGCAGGGGCGGCTTCGGCGAGCTGCTGCGCGTGGGCGCGGTGCTGCTGGCCGTGTTCCTCGCCACCATGACCCTGATCACCCTCGCCAGCGGCTGGGGGCTCGGCTGGCTCGAGACCCTCGACGTGCCCAACCGGGTGAAGAGCTTCCTCGCACCGCTGACCGCCTTCGGCATGACCGGCGCCGGAGCGGGCATGCTGCTCGGGCTCGGCAACCACACCGAGGCGATGCTGGAGATCACCAAGTACTTCGGCTACACCATCGCCGGCGTGGTGTGCCTGGTCATGCTGTGGCTGACCTTCCGCCGCCGCACCACCCCGCTCGTCGGTCTCGGGGTGACGTGGCTGGTGCTCGCGCTGAGCGCGCCGGTGCTGTGGCCGTGGTACCTGCTGTGGGCGATCGTCCCGCTGGCCCTGGCCACCAACGACCGCCGGTTCCGCATCACCGCCGTGGCCATCTGCGCGGCCGTGTCGCTGTTCATCCCGCCCACCGGCGCCGGCTTCGTCCTGCGCGCCTACCAGGTGCCGCTGGCCGTGGTCGCCGCCCTGCTCGTGTTCGGCGCGCTGACGTGGTTCCTGCGCCACCGGCTGCCCTGGCCCGCTCCCCTCCGCGGCCGCTTCGGCCTGCCCGAGTAGCCCCCGCGCCGCGGGGGCGGGCCGGGCTCCGCCCGGCACCCGTGGCGGCGAGATTCACGGCACGGCCTAGGCTGGGTTCCTGTGAGCCTAGGCCGGGACACCGCGAACTGGGGCCCCGTGGACAGCGCCGGCGGTCCGGCCGTCCACCTCCGCGGGATGACCAAGCGCTTCGGCGGCACGCAGGCCGTCGCCGAGCTCGACCTCGACATGGCGCGCGGCAGCGTGCTCGCGCTGCTCGGCCCCAACGGGGCGGGCAAGACCACGACCGTGGAGATCTGCGAGGGGTTCCAGCGCGCCGACAGCGGCGAAGTGCGCGTCCTCGGGCTCGACCCGGCCGCCGAGGCCGCCCGGCTGCGCCCGCGCATCGGCGTGATGCCGCAGGGCGGCGGCGCCTACCCCGGCGTGCGGGTCGAGGAGATGCTCGACCTCGTCGCCTCCTGCGCGGCGAACCCGCTCGACACCGGGTGGCTGCTCGACGTCCTCGGGCTCTCCGGTGCCCGGCGCACCCCCTTCAAGCGGCTCTCCGGCGGTCAGCAGCAGCGCCTGTCGCTGGCCTGCGCCGTCGTCGGGCGGCCCGAGCTGGTGTTCCTCGACGAACCCACCGCCGGCATGGACCCGCAGGCGCGGCACCTGGTCTGGGACCTCGTGTCCGCCCTGCGCCGCGACGGCGTCGGCGTCCTGCTCACCACCCACCTCATGGACGAGGCCGAGGAGCTGGCCGACCGGGTCGTCATCGTCGACCACGGCCGCGGCGTCGCCGGCGGCACCGTCACCGAGCTCACCGAGCCGCCGGACGGGCGCCAGCAGCTGCGGTTCCGCTCCCAGCCGGGGCTCAACCTCGAGCTGCTGCTGGCCGCCCTGCCCGAGGACTGCTCGGCGCGGGAGCTGCGCCCGGGAGACTACGTGGTGCACGGCGACGTCGACCCGCAGATGCTGTCGACCGTGACCTCCTGGTGCGCCCAGCACGGGGTCCTGGCCCAGGAGCTGCGGGTGAGCAGGCGCAGCCTGGAAGACGTGTTCCTGGAGCTGACCGGACGGGAGCTGCGATCGTGAGTGCGGAGCCCGAAACCAACCTGCGCGGCGACACCGCGGTGACCGCCGCCGGCCCCTCCGGCGCCGGCCCCTCCGGCGGTGGCGCTTCCGGCGGTGGCGCGGCCGGCGGCCGCGGCTCGGCGTTCCCCGCGGGCACGTTCCTGCCCGCCCCCGGCCGCGGCAGCGCCGCGCGGATGCTCGCGCGGCAGACCCGCGTCGAGACGCTGCTCATCCTGCGGCACGGCGAGCAGGTGCTGCTGACGCTGATCATCCCGCTGGTGATGCTCGTCGGGCTGAGCCTGCTGCACCTGGGCGAGCTGCCCGAACCGCGGGTGGACTCGGTGACCCCGCGCATCCTCGCGCTGGCGGTCATGTCCACCGCCTTCACCGGTCAGGCGATCGCGCTCGGCTTCGACCGCCGCTACGGGGTGCTCAAACGCCTGGCGGCCACCGCGCTGCCGCGCTGGGCGCTCGTCGCCGGGCGCGTGCTGGCCACCCTGCTCGTCGTCGCGATCCAGGCGGTGGTGCTCGGCGCCGTCGCCGCCCTGCTCGGCTGGTCCCCCCACCTGCCGGGCGTCCTGCCGGCGATCGGCGTGCTGGTGCTCGGCACGCTGTCCTTCGGCGGGCTCGGCGTGCTCGTCGGTGGCGCGCTGCGCGCCGAGATCGTGCTGGCCCTGGCGAACGCGATCTGGCTGGCGCTGGTCTTCGCCGGCGGCCTGGCCCTGCCCGCCGACCAGCTGCCCGCCCACCTCGGCACCGCCGTCGGCTACCTGCCGTCCGGGGCACTGGCCGAAGGGCTCGACGCGACCCTGCTGCACGGCACCGCCCCCGGGTGGGGCCCGGTGCTCGTGCTGCTCGCCTGGGGCGTCGCCGCCGGCGGTCTCGCCGGCCGCGCCACGCGGCTGACCTGACGCGGTCCGGGCCGCCCCGGCACTCCGCGAGTCCGCGAACGAGCGGGCACGGACCCGGGACACGCTCAGCTCCGCGTTCTAGAGTGCCCCCATGACCAAGATCGCCCGGCGAGCAGCCTCCGCGCTGCAAGCGCCGCACTCGATGATCTACTTCGCCCCGGAGGCCGAGGAGGCCTTCGCCGAACTGGGCCTGGGCCGCGGGCGCATGGCCTACTACGCCGGCCGCGCGGCCGCCATGGGGCCGGTCGGCCCCGGGGTCGTGGCGGCGACCTTCTACAACTTCAACCCGGACTCCGTCGCCCGGTCCATCCCGCACGCCTGGTCGATCGCCTCCCCCGAGACCATCATCGCGACCCGCTACCGGGCCGCCGAGACCGCGCTGACCCGCATGGCGGGCGCCGAAGCGCTCGCAGAGCCCTGGGTCGCCGAAGCGGCCGACCTGGCCGAGCGCGCGGCGCGGGCCTGCCCGGTCGCGGGCAAGCCGCTGTTCGCCGGGCACGCCGACGTGGCCTGGCCCGAACGGCCGGCGATGCGGCTGTGGCACGCGATCACCCTGCTGCGGGAGTTCCGCGGCGACGCGCACATCGCAGCGCTGCAGCAGGCCGGCCTCGACGGGCTGTCCGCGCTGGTGCTGCACTGCTGCACAGGCAAGGGCTTCAAGCCCTCCGCGGCGAAGTCGCTGCGCGAGTGGTCGGACCAGCAGTGGGACGCGGCGCTGGACGGGCTGCGCGAGCGCGGCCTCGTCGACGCCGACGGCGAGATCACCGACGCGGGCGCGCAGCTGCGCGAGGAGGTCGAAGCGCACACCGACGCGATGTCGATGCCGCCGTGGGAGGCGATCGGCACCGCCGGGGCCGAGAAGCTGTTCGACCACGCCGAGCGCCTGTCGCACCTGGTGCTCGAGGCCGGCGGCATTCCGCGGGAGCTGTTCGGCCGCGACTGACGCCCGTGGCGCGCGGCGGTGGAGGAGCTCCGGATCACGCCGGGGCGGCCCTGCGGCGGGGCGGGAGGGGCGCGGTGCTTACCATCGGTTCCGTGCCCACGGTGCTTGCGCGAATCTCGAACTCCGCTCCCGCCGCCGCGCGTGCGCTGTCGCTGCTGGTGGTGATCAGTCAGACGCTGATCTCGATCACCGGCGCGACCGTGCGCGTCACCGAGTCCGGGCTCGGCTGCCCCACGTGGCCGCAGTGCTTCCCGGGCAGCCTCGTGCCCCAGCCGCACCCCGAGGTGGCCGCGCTGCACCAGGCCATCGAGTTCGGCAACCGCATGCTGGCACCGGCCGTGGGCATCATCGCGCTGCTGTGCTGCATCGCCGCGTGGCTGGTGCGCCCGACGCGGCGGCGGTTGCGCACCTACGCGCTGATCATGCCGCTCGGCGTGGTCGTGCAAGCGGTGATCGGCGGCATGACCGTGTGGGTCGACCTGCTGTGGTGGAGCGTGTCGATCCACTTCATGCTCTCGGCGGTCCTGATCTACGTGGCCACCCAGCTGTTCAAGGCCGCCCGCGAGGGCGACGGGCCGCCGACCTGGCTGGTGCCCGCCCGCTCCCGCCGGCTGCTCGTGGCGCTGGTCGTGGTCACCTTCGGACTGGCCTTCGCCGGCACGCTCGTCACCGCCGCCGGGCCGCACGCCGGGGACGCGGCCACGCCGCGGCTGGACCTGCCGGTGCCGCGGCTGGCCGAAACGCACGCCATCCTGGCGATGGCCTACGTGCTCATCCTCGCCGTGTTCGGCGTGTGGCTGCGCGGCACGCGCCCCACCAAGGGCCTGCTCCGCGTCTACGGCGGCGCCGCCGTCGTCGTGCTGGCCCAGGGAGCGCTCGGCTCCGTGCAGTACTACCTCGGCGTGCCCGAACTGCTCGTCGTGCTGCACGTGCTCGGGGCGACGCTGGTGATCATCAGCACCGGCCTGCTGTGGAGCGAGGCGCGCCACCGCGGAGCGGTGCCCGCCCCCGCACCGGGGAGCACCGCCGCCGCGGCCGCGGCGGGCAGCCGCGGCTGACCGCGCCTGCCGCCCCGGTTCCGGTCAGCGCCCGCGCTGCTCGCGCTCCCAGCGCCGCCACAGCTCCGGCAGCTCCGCGGACAGCCAGCGGTAGAACTCGTGCACCGTGCGCAGGCGGCGGGCCCGTTCGCTCTGCCCGCTGAACATGCGCAGCCCCTGCTCGGTGAGCTCCTCGATCTCGGTGACGCGGCGCATGCGCAGCCGGACCAGCTCGGGCCAGTGGTCCTCCTCCACCCGGTAGAGCGCGGCCTCCCTGCCGTGGCGGGTGGTCTTGGACACCACGCCGAGCCGCATGAGCAGCCGGACGTTCGTGCTGACCGAACCGGTGCTGGCGCTGAGCGCGTGCGAGAGCTCCGCGGCCGTGCGCTCCGGCGGGTCGCAGATGAGCAGGAAGGCCAGGATCCGGCCCGCGATGAGCGGCATCCCCTCGGTGGCCTCGAAATGCGCCGCCATCTGCTCGACCCACTCGGACATGGCGGGACGATCGGTGCGCTGGACGTACTCGGCCACGGCGCCTCCCCCGAGATCGAGTTCAGTAACTACTGAAAACGTAATGCACGTGGAGCGCGTGGCCAAATCCGATCGGCGGCGCGCCACCGACCGGGGGGCGGTCCCGCGGGAGCGGAAGCAGCCGCAGCCCGGCAGCGGCGGAGGAACGACCCGGCGACGGAACCGCGGCGGGCGCGGCTGCGGGTCAGGAGCGGCGGCGGAGCGCTCCGCTCGCCGCCTCAGCCCACCAGGGCGGCGCGCACCGCAGAGGCGAAGCGGTCCAGCGCGGCGGCGGTATCGGTCTGCGCGAAGCCCAGCGCGGGCTCGGTCACCTCGAGCTCGAGCAGCAGCGGCTCGCCCGCGGCATCGCGCACCAGGTCCACCCGGGCGTAGAGCAGCTCGGCCCTGCCGAGCCCGAGCACCCGGCAGGCCGCGTCGAGCGCGTCCTCGGCCACGCGCCGCAGGTCCTCCCCCGGCAGAGCCGGGCGCAGCTTCTCCCCGGCGAACAACCCCGCGGGGTCCAGCTCGGCGGACTCCCCGGCGGGCAGCATCGGAGCCTTGCGGAAGGCGTGCGAGTACACCCCCCGGACGAAGACCAGCGCGGTCTCCCCCTCCCGGTCCACGGCCGGTTGGTAGGGCTGCACCACCGCGCGGGTCCCCTCCCCGCGCAGCGCGGCGAGGTGCGCGGCGGCCGCGTCCCGCTCGTCCGGCCGGAACCGGCGCGCTCCGCGCGAACCCGCGCCCACGGCCGGTTTGACGACGAACTCGGTCCCCGGCCACTCCGGGGTGTCCTGCGGCCCGAGGACCAGGGTCGGGATCACCGGCACGCCCCGCCCGGCCAGGTCGAGCAGGTAGGCCTTGTCGGTGTTCCACCGCGCCACGGGCGCCGGGTTGGCCAACCGCGGAACCGACTCGCACCACTTGAGGAACTCCTCGCGGCGGTGCGCGTAGTCCCAGGTCGCGCGCAGCACGACCAGATCGGCCGCGGCGAAGTCGGTCTCGACGTCGTCCCAGGGCGCCCACTCGGCGCGCACGCCGAGCGCTCCCAGCGCAGCGACCAGGCCCGACTCGTCCCCGTCGGATGCGGGCAGGCCGGTGCAGCTGGCGAGCAGCACGTGCGGCGCGGTCACCGGCGCACCCCGCCCATGCGGTAGCGGTGCTCCGGACCGATGCGCAGCGCGCTCGTGGTCTCCGCGTCCCAGTCGTGCTCGGTCAGCCCGTCCACGGCGGCCACCAGGGCCTTGCCCGTGGGAGCGTCCGCGACGACGACGTCGCCGAAGGCGCCGTCCTGCCCGATCAGCACCACGCGGGCGCCCGCACGGCCCATGTTCTCCACGACGGCGCGCGCCGAGCCCCCGTGCGCGCGGACGAACTCGTTCGCCGCGGACACTTCCTGCGCGGACGGTTCCACCTGCTGTTCCTGCGTCTCAGCCACACCGTGATCGTAGCCGCGGTCCCCGCCCGATGGGGAGCCCGGGAGTGGCGCACGCCTCGCACGCGCGGGCGGGTCGGGCGCGCGGGGCCGAGATCGCGCGCCGACGACCGAGCGCACTACGGTGGAGGCGGTCCGATCACCACGTGGAAGGTGGGTGCATGCGCGCAATACGGGTACGGGAGCACGGGGGTCCGGAGGCGCTGGAGCTGACCGACGTCGCACCGTCCGAACCGGGACCGCGCGAGCTGCTGGTCGAGGTCTCCTTCGCAGGGGTGAACTTCATCGACACCTACCAGCGCAGCGGGCTCTACCCGATGACGCTGCCGTTCACCCCCGGAGTGGAGGGCGCGGGCCGCGTCGTGCAGGCCGGTGCGGAGGTGACCGGGTTCGCCCCGGGCGACAGCGTCGCGTGGGCCATGACGCCGGGCGCGTACGCCGAGCGGACCGCCGTCCCGGTGGACAAGGCGGTGCGCCTGCCGGCGGGAGTGGACGAGCGCACCGCCGCTGCCTCGCTGCTGCAGGGCATGACCGCGCACTTCCTGGTCACCAGCACCTACCCGGTCTCCACCGGGGAGACCGCGCTGGTGCACGCCGCCGCGGGCGGCATGGGGCTGCTGCTCACGCAGCTGGTCAAGGCCGCCGGCGGCAACGTCATCGGCACCGTCTCCACCGAGGAGAAGGAGCGCACCGCGCGGGAGAACGGGGCCGACGAGGTCATCCGCTACACCGAGGAGGACGTGGCCGCCGAGGTCTCCTCGCTCACCGACGGCCGCGGCGTGGACGTGGTCTACGACGGCGTCGGCAAGGACACCTTCGACGCGAGCCTGGCCAGCCTGCGCCCGCGCGGCGTGCTCGCGCTGTTCGGCGCGGCCAGCGGACCGGTGCCGCCGGTCGACCCGCAGCGGCTCAACTCCGGTGGCTCGCTGTTCCTCACGCGGCCGAGCCTCGCCCACCACATCCTCACCCGCGCCGAGCTGGACTGGCGCGCAGGTGACCTGTGGAGCTGGCTCGAGGAGGGCAGGGTGCGCCCGCGGATCGGGCACGGCTACCCGCTCGCCGAGGCCGCCCAGGCGCACCGCGACCTGGAGGGGCGGCGCACCAGCGGCCAGCTGCTGATCCGGCCGAACGAGTAGGGGCTCCGCGGATCGGCTGCTGGGGCGGGTGGCCCGGGGGAGCTGGGAGGAACCTCCGTTCCCCGGCTGCCCCCGCCACCCGCCCCGGGCAGCGGACACCGGGAGCCACCGCCCGCGCGACCGCTCACCCGCCCGCGGCGCCTCACCCGGCGCCCCGCGGGCGCGAGGGCTGCGCGCGGGAGCGTTCCCACCGCACCCCGAGCACGGCGCTGACCAGCAGCACCACCCCGGCGATGAGCACGACGACCGGGCCGCCCAGCGCCCCCTCGGTGAGGTCCCACACCGCCTCGGGCACGGCGATCGTCAACCCCACCACACCACCGGCGAGCAGGACCTGGTCGCGGCGGGCGAAGAACCCGGCGAAGCACAGCGCGGCCAGCACCAGCGTCGCGCCGTACCCCCAGGGCTGCGCGACTCCCTGCAACCACTG
This sequence comes from Salinifilum ghardaiensis, assembly GCF_054491345.1. Classification (NCBI taxonomy): domain Bacteria; kingdom Bacillati; phylum Actinomycetota; class Actinomycetes; order Pseudonocardiales; family Pseudonocardiaceae; genus Salinifilum; species Salinifilum ghardaiensis. Next base: position 3,498,788 of record NZ_CM137101.1, read on the forward strand.
CGCGCCGAACAGGGCGATGACCAGCCCGGCGCTCAGCGGCAGCGCGCGCTGCGGCAGCGCCCCGACCAGCGCGAGCACCGCCCAGGCGAGCCCGAGCAGCAGCAGCGCCGTGCCCAGCGCACCGCTGCCGCCGCCGTACTCGTCGACGAGGGTGCCGGTCAGCAGGGCGCTGAACAGGCACGTCAGCAGCGCGCCCGGCGCGGCGGGCACGACCAGGTACCCGAGCAGCACCGCGAGGAAGCCGGTGATCGACCAGTCGAGGTTGCCCGTGTGCCCGGAGGGCGCGACGCCGACCGCGCCGGCCAGGGCGACTCCGGCGAAGGCCAGCAGCAGCGAGACGACGCGCTGCCGCGCCCCGGTCAACCGCAGCAGGGCGCGCGGACCGCCGGCGAGGGCGAGCGCGGCGACCAGCAGCACCGCGGTGACCGCGCCGAGCACGGAGACCTGACCGGCGCGGCTCAGCTCGCCCCAGGTCAGGGCGAGCACGGACACGGCAGCGCCCAGCACGAGGGTGCCGCCCACGTAGGCCAGGACCTCGAAGAGCACGCTCCGCCGGGAACGCCCCCACCGCAGCGCGCCGTCGCCACCGCCCCCCTCCTGCGAGCCTTCCCCGGAACCGGGCGGCGGCTCCGGGTCCTCCAGCGCGGCGAGCACCGCCTCGACCTGGCCGCGGCGGAGCACTCCCCGCTCGACCAGGCGGTGGACCGCGGCGCGCTGCTGCTCGGTGATCCGGGGTGCCATCACGACCACCTCATGCCGTTCAGCCTAGGTCATGACCGGCGCGGCGGGGATCTCCCCGCGGATCGGGACACCTGCCCGGCGGAACCGCACCGGGGCCGGGTTCGGCCGGGACCGCTCGGGCTACGCGGGCCAGCCGAGCACGGCCAGGCCCAGCGCGGAGTCCGCGGACAGCGCCACCGAGACGAGCATGAGGTAGGTGTTGGACATGTGGAACAGCCGCATCGGCCTGGTCCTCGCACCGCGCTTGGTCCGCGCGTGCAGCCGGTGGGCCATGCCGACGAACCACGCCCCGGCGAGCGCGGCGCACACCGCGTACAGCCAGCCGGCCACCGGCACGAGCAGCAGCGACCACACGACCATGAGCCAGCTGAACACGAGGATGCGGCGGGAGACCTCGGCGGCCTCGGCGAGGACCGGCAGCATCGGCACCCCGGCCCGGACGTAGTCCTCCCGGTACTTCATCGCCAGCGCCCAGGTGTGCGGCGGCGTCCAGAAGAACACGATGCCGAACATGACCAGCGCGGGCCACTCGACCCGGCCGGTGACCGCCGCCCAGCCGATGACGGCGGGCATGCAGCCGGCTGCGCCGCCCCAGACGATGTTCTGCGTGGTGCGCCGCTTGAGCAGCAGGGTGTAGACGAAGACGTAGAACAGGATCGTGGCCACGGCCAGCGCGCCGGCCAGCAGGTTCGTGGTCGCCCACAGCCAGGCGAAGGAGCCGGCGCCGAGCGCGAGGCCGAAGACGAGGGCGTGCCGGTTGGACACGGTGTGCCGCACGAGCGGACGCGCCCGGGTCCGCTTCATCACCTGGTCGATGTCCGCGTCGGCGACGCAGTTGAGCGCGTTCGCGCTGCCCGCGGCCATGCCGCCGCCGAGCAGCGTCGCCAACACCAACCAGGGGTCGGGGATGCCGCGCTCGGCCAGCAGCATCGCCGGGATCGTGGTGACCAGCAGCAGCTCGATCACGTACGGCTTGATCAACCCGGCGTAGGCCCTGAGCAGCTCGGCGGGGCGCCGGGCGTGCCGGACGGGGGTTCCGAGCGTGCTGGTCACGACGCGCTCACCAACGGCTGGCTCCTTGCTCCTCGGCTACCGGCGCTTCCGCACGTGTTTCGCACGAAAGCTCCGGCCTCCCCGAATAGTAGGCGCGCTACACGCCCGTCCGTGCCCGGGGGATGGCCCGGGCGATCAACCCGGCGCCCACGCGCTGTGACCGCACGGGCGTACGCTGGGCGGCGGTCCCGCGCACACGGGGGACCGCCGCGCGGCCACGACCCCGATCCCGGCGATCCGAGTGCGGCCCGCCGGGTGTCGAGCCCGGTCGGGCCGACCGCAAGCGCCTCTGGAACGATCCCGGCGAACGGTCTGCTACGCGCGCGTGTGTCCGCACCGCCGTGCGCGGACGACGTCAATGCCGACTGGTGGCGCGTGCCGGTACCGGCACGATTAAGCTGCCCGTCGGACGAGGGACAACCGCGGTGGGTACAGGTACGCCCACCGCGCCGAGGGAACTACTGGAGCTGCGTCCGTGTCCGTCACCGATGATCTTGAACGCCTGACCACGAAGCGACTTCCCGAGGATTGGACCGAGCTGGACCAGCGCGCCGTCGACACGGTGCGGGTGCTGGCCGCCGAGGCCGTGGAGAACCGCGGCAACGGCCACCCGGGAACCGCGATGAGCCTGGCTCCCGCCGCCTACGCGCTGTTCCAGCGCGTCATGCGGCACGATCCCGGCGATCCCGACTGGATCGGGCGCGACCGCTTCGTGCTGTCCGCCGGGCACTCGAGCCTCACGCTGTACTTGCAGCTGTTCCTGTCCGGTTACGGGCTGGAACTGGACGACATCAAGGCCCTGCGCGCCTGGGGGTCGAAGACCCCGGGGCATCCGGAGTACGGCCACACCGCCGGCGTGGAGACCACGACCGGCCCGCTCGGCCAGGGACTGGCCACCGCGGTGGGCATGGCCATGGCCGCGCGCCGCGAGCGGGGTCTGTTCGACCCGGAGGCGGCGACCGGCGAGAGCGTGTTCGACCACCAGGTGTACGTGCTCGCCTCGGACGGCGACATCGAGGAGGGCATCACCTCCGAGGCCTCCTCGCTGGCCGGTACGCAGCAGCTCGGCAACCTCGCGGTGATCTACGACGCCAACGAGATCTCGATCGAGCACAACACCGACATCGCCCTGAGCGAGGACACCGCCAAGCGCTACGAGGCCTACGGCTGGCACGTGGTGACGGTGCACGGCGGTGAGGACGTGCAGGGCCTGCTCGAGGCGCTCGAGGCGGCCAAGGCCGAGACCGACCGGCCGAGCCTGATCGTGCTGCGCACCGTCATCGGCTACCCCGCGCCGAACAAGATCAACACCGGTGACGCGCACGGCGCCGCGCTCGGCGCCGAGGAGGTCGCCGAGGTCAAGAAGGCGCTGGGCTTCGACCCGGAGCAGTCCTTCCAGGTCTCCGAGGAGGTGCTGGCCCACGCCCGCCGGGTCGCCGAGCGCGGCGAGGCCGCCCACGCCGCGTGGCAGCAGCGGTTCGACGCCTGGGCCGCGGCCAACCCGGAGCGCCACGCGCTGCTCGAGCGGCTGCGCGAGCGCGAGCTGCCCGCCGGCTGGCAGGAGAAGCTGCCGACCTTCGAGCCGGACGCCAAGGGCGTGGCCACCCGGAAGGCCTCCGGTGAGGTGCTCTCGGCGCTGGCCGACGTGCTGCCGGAGCTGTGGGGCGGTTCGGCCGACCTCGCCGGCAGCAACAACACGACGATGAAGGGCGTGGACTCCTTCGGACCCGAGTCCATCTCCACGCCGCAGTTCACCGCCCGCCCCTACGGCCGCACGCTGCACTTCGGCATCCGCGAGCACGCGATGGGCGCGGTGCTCAACGGCATCGCCCTGCACGGCGGAACCCGCCCCTACGGCGGCACGTTCCTGGTGTTCAGCGACTACATGCGCCCCGCGGTGCGGCTCGCCGCGCTGATGCGCGCGCCCGTGGTCTACGTCTGGACGCACGACTCCATCGGCCTCGGCGAGGACGGCCCGACGCACCAGCCGATCGAGCACCTCGCCTCGCTGCGCGGGATCCCGGGGTTGTCGGTCGTCCGCCCGGCCGACGCCAACGAGACCGTCGCCGCGTGGCGGACCGTGCTGGAGAACCCGACCGGCCCGGCCGGTCTGGCGCTGACCCGGCAGGGCGTGCCGACGCTGGAGGGCACCGACTCCGCGGGCGTGGCCCGCGGCGGCTACGTGTTGGCCGACGCCGACGACGGGAACCCCGAGGTGGTGATCGTTGCCACCGGTTCCGAGGTGCACCTCGCGGTCGAGGCGCGGAAGAATCTCGAGGCCGAGGGCGTTTCCACCCGTGTGGTGTCCATGCCGTGCGTGGAGTGGTTCGACGCGCAGGACGCCGCGTACCGCGAGAAGGTGCTGCCGTCCGCGGTCCGCGCCCGCGTCTCCGTCGAGGCCGGCATCGCCCAGCCGTGGGAGCGGTTCGTGGGCGACGCCGGCGAGGCGGTCTCCCTCGAGCACTTCGGCGCTTCGGCGGACTACAAGACGCTGTACGCCGAGTTCGGCATCACCAGCGACGCCGTCGTCGACGCCGCCCGGCGCAGCCTGAGCAACGCACGCAACGCGTGAGCGGAGGAACACAGTGACGAGCAACGCGAACCTCACGGCGCTGAGCGAAGCCGGGGTGTCGATCTGGCTGGACGACCTGTCCCGCCAGCGCATCGACTCCGGCAACCTCGCCGAGCTGATCAGCGACTACGCGGTCGTGGGTGTCACCAGCAACCCCACGATCTTCGCCAAGGCGATGTCGAACGCGGCCGACTACGACGACAAGATCCGCGAGCTGGCCGCCCGCGGTGCCGGCGTGGACGACGCGGTGCGTGAGCTGACCACCGCCGACGTCCGGGACGCGGCCGACGTGTTCCGGCAGACCCACGAGGCCACCGGCGGCGTGGACGGCAAGGTCTCGCTCGAGGTGGACCCGCGCCTGGCCCACGACACCGAGCGCACCGTCTCCGAGGCCCTGGACCTGTGGAAGGCCGTCGACCGGCCGAACCTCATGGTCAAGATCCCCGCGACGGAGGCAGGCCTGCCGGCGATCACCCGCACGCTGGCCGAGGGCGTGAGCGTCAACGTGACGCTGATCTTCTCGGTCGAGCGCTACAAGGCGGTCATGGACGCGTTCATGGCCGGCCTGGAGCGGGCCGAGGCCAACGGGCACGACCTGAGCACGATCTTCTCGGTGGCGTCGTTCTTCGTCTCCCGCGTGGACACCGAGGTCGACAAGCGCCTGGCCCAGGTCGACGGCGGCGACGACCTCGCGGGGCGGGCGGCCATCGCCAACGCGCAGCTGGCCTACGCCGCCTACCAGGAGCGCTTCTCCACCGAGCGGTGGCAGGCGCTGGCCTCCGCGGGTGCGCACGAGCAGCGTCCGCTGTGGGCCTCCACCGGCGTGAAGGACCCGGCGATGTCCGACACCCGCTACGTCGACGGGCTGGTCGCGCCGAACACGGTCAACACCATGCCGGAGGACACCCTCCACGCCACCGCCGACCACGCCGACGTGCGCGGTGACACCGTCACCGGCACCGCCGAGCGCGCCCAGCAGGTCTTCGACCGCCTCAGCGAGCTGGGCATCGACCTCGACGACGTGTACGCGGTGCTGGAGCGCGAGGGCGTGGAGAAGTTCGAGAAGTCCTGGAACGAACTACTCGACACCGTGGCCGACCAGCTGCGGCGAGCCGGCTGAGCCGCTCGCCTCGTCCCCGAGGACCTGTTCCGCAACGCCGCGCACCCGCTCGCGACGGGGAGTCAGGGACAGGCTCCGATCCCGGGCCGGCGCGGCGCGTGCTGCCTGCCGCGCCGGCCCGGATGGGCGACACTGTGGTCGCTTCCCGCCACATCACCGATCGTGCAAAAGGAACAACATTGGCAACCGATCTTTCCGTCGACATTCCCGATGTGACGCTGGCGGCCGAAGCTCGACCGCTGGTCGAGCGGCTCGCCGCCGAGGAGGTTGCCGGCAAGCTCGCGGCAGGCGACCCCACCCTGTGGGGCCCTGCCGCTGAGAGCGAGGCATCCGTCCGGCTCTCCTGGACGACGCTGCACGAGAGCTCCCGCCCGCTGCTGGCCGAGATCGACGCGCTGCGCGCCGAACTGCACGCCGAGGGCCTGGACCGCATCGTGCTGGCCGGCATGGGTGGCTCCTCGCTGGCACCCGAGGTCATCACCGCGACGGCGAACGTGCCGCTGACCGTGCTGGACACGACCGACCCGGGCCAGGTGGACGATGCGCTGCAGGGCGACCTGGACCGCACCGTCCTCGTGGTCTCGTCGAAGTCCGGCACCACCGTGGAGACCGACAGCCACCGCCGGATCTTCGAGAAGGCTTTCTCCGACAACGGAATCGATCCTGTGAGCCGGATCATCGTCGTCACCGACCCCGGCTCCCCCATGGAGTCGGCCGCGCACGAGGCCGGCTACCGCAAGGTGTTCACCGCCGACCCGAACGTCGGCGGCCGCTACTCGGCGCTGACCGCCTTCGGACTGGTCCCGGCCGGACTCGCCGGCGCGGACATCGCCACGCTGCTGGACGACGCCGCCGCCGCGTTCGACCGGCTGCGCGCCGACAGCACCGACAACCCCGCCCTGTGGCTGGCCGGAGCGCTGGGGGCCGCGCACGCCGGCGGCGCCGAGAAGCTCGTGTTCGCCGACACCGGCTCGGGCATCGCCGGCTTCGGCGACTGGGTGGAGCAGCTCATCGCCGAGTCCACCGGCAAGAACGGCACCGGGCTGCTGCCCGTCGTCGTGGAGAACCCGGAAGCCCCCGGCTTCGGCGACGCCGGCTCCGACGCCACCCCGGTCGCCGTGGGGCCCGCCGCCTCCGGCGCGGCCGTGTCGTCCACCGGCCCGCTCGGCGGCATGTTCCTGCTGTGGGAGTTCGCCACCGCGCTGGCGGGCAGGCTGCTCGGCATCAACCCGTTCGACCAGCCCGACGTGGAGGCGGCCAAGAAGGCCGCCCGCGCGCTGCTCGACGGGCCGACCGGAGGCCCCGCGGCCACGCCGGCCCTGGTGGACGGGTCCATCGAGGTCCACCCCTCCGGCGACTGGCTCAGCGCCGGCACCGGGTCGGTGGCCGATGCGCTGCGCGTGTTCCTGAGCAACGCGACGAGCACCGGCTACGTGGCGGTCCAGGCCTACCTCGACCGGTTGGACGACGCCTCGGCGTCCGTGCTGCGCTCCGAGATCGCCCGCCGCACCGGTCTGCAGACGACCTTCGGCTGGGGCCCGCGATTCCTGCACTCCACCGGCCAGTACCACAAGGGCGGGCACCAGAACGGCGTGTTCCTGCAGCTGACCGGGTCCACCGAGCAGGACCTCGAGGTGACCGACCGCCCGTACACGCTGGGCGGTCTGCAGCGCGCCCAGGCGCTCGGTGACGGCCAGGTCCTGGCCGACCGCGGCCGCCCCGTGCTGCGGCTGCACCTGACCGACCGCGCTGCGGGGCTCGTCGAGCTCATGCAAGCCATCCAGCAACTCCCCCGAGGGGGTGCGGCGTGACTGCCTCCACCGACAACACCCGACAGGTCAACCCCCTGCGCGACCCCCGCGACAAGCGGCTGCCGCGCATCGCGGGCCCGTGCGGGTTGACGATCTTCGGCGTCACCGGGGACCTCTCCCGCAAGAAGCTGATGCCGGCGATCTACGACCTCGCCAACCGGGGCCTGCTGCCGCCCGGCTTCGCGCTGACCGGCTTCGCCCGGCGCGACTGGGAGAACCAGGACTTCGAGGAGATCGTCCGGGAAGCCGTCAAGGAGCACGCGCGGACCCCGTTCAGCCAGACCGTGTGGGACCGGCTGGCCGAGGGCATCCGCTTCGTCTCCGGCTCCTTCGACGACCCCGACGCGTTCGACCAGCTGGCGAACACCGTCAAGGAGCTCGACGCCGAGCGGGGCACCGGCGGCAACCACGCGTTCTACCTGTCGGTGCCGCCGAAGGCCTTCCCCACGGTGCTCACCCAGCTGTCCCGCTCGGGCCTGACGCAGCAGTCGGACGACAGCTGGCGGCGCGTGGTCGTGGAGAAGCCCTTCGGCCACGACCTGGAGAGCGCCCAGGAGCTCAACCGCATCGTCAACGAGGTCTTCCCCGAGGAGTCGGTGTTCCGCATCGACCACTACCTCGGCAAGGAGACGGTGCAGAACATCCTGGCGCTGCGGTTCGCCAACCAGATGTTCGAGCCGCTGTGGAACTCGCACTACGTCGACCACGTGCAGATCACCATGGCCGAGGACATCGGCCTCGGCGGCCGCGCCGGCTACTACGACGGCATCGGCGCCGCCCGCGACGTGATCCAGAACCACCTGCTGCAGCTGCTGGCGCTGACGGCGATGGAGGAGCCGGTCTCGTTCTCCCCGCAGGACCTGCGGGCGGAGAAGAGCAAGGTGCTGTCGGCGACGAAACCTGTCGGACCGTTCGACCAGACCACCGCCCGCGGCCAGTACACCGGCGGCTGGCAGGGCGGCTCGCTCGTCCCCGGCCTGCACGAGGAGGGCGGCTTCGCCGCGGACTCCACCACGGAGACCTTCGCCGCGCTCACCCTGGAAGTGGAGAGCCGCCGCTGGGCCGGAGTGCCGTTCTACCTGCGCACCGGCAAGCGGCTGGGCCGGCGGGTCACCGAGATCGCCGTGGTGTTCAAGCGCGCCCCGCACCTGCCGTTCGACAGCACGATGACCGAGGAGCTCGGGCAGAACGCCCTGGTCATCCGGGTGCAGCCGGACGAGGGCGTGACCATGCGCTTCGGCGCGAAGGTGCCCGGCAGCTCCATGGAGGTCCGGGACGTGACCATGGACTTCGGCTACGGTCACGCCTTCACCGAGTCCTCCCCGGAGGCCTACGAGCGCCTCATCCTCGACGTGCTGCTCGGCGAGCCCTCGCTGTTCCCCGTCAACGAGGAAGTCGAGCTGTCCTGGCAGATCCTCGACCAGGTGCTGGAGCACTGGGCCGAGCGGGGGAAGCCCGAGCAGTACAAGGCGGGCACGTGGGGCCCGCCGTCGGCGGACAAGATGCTGGCCCGCAGTGGACGCTCCTGGAGGCGACCGTGATCATCGACCTGCCGTCGACCACCACGTCGCAGGTGAACAACAAACTCGTCGAGCTGCGCGAGACCGGTGGTGCGGTCGCGCTGGGCCGGGTGCTCACCCTGGTCATCGTCACCGGGGACGGCACCGAGGTGGAGCAGTCCATCCAGGACGCCAACGACGCCAGCCGCGAGCACCCCTGCCGGGTGATCGTGGTGGCGCGCGGGGCCCGGCAAGCCGCGCCGCGGCTGGACGCCCAGATCCGCATCGGCGGTGACGCCGGGGCCTCCGAGGTGCTCGTGCTGCGGCTGTACGGCCCGTTGGCGGACGAGGGAGCGGGTTGCGTGGTGCCGCTGCTGCTCTCCGACACCCCGGTGGTGGCCTGGTGGCCCTCCGACGCGCCGGAGCACCCGGCCAAGGACCCGATCGGGGCGCTGGCGCACCGGCGGATCACCGACGCGGCCGCCGAGGTCGACCCCATCCAGACGCTGCGGCAGCGGGTGAAGTCCTACTCCGCTGGCGACACGGACCTGGCCTGGACCCGGTTGACCTCGTGGCGCGCGCTGCTGACCGCCGCGCTGGACCTGCCGCCCCACGAGGACATCACCGCGGCAGCGGTCACCGGTGCCGCGGACTCGCCGTCCACGGACCTGCTGGCCGCGTGGCTGGCCAGCAACCTGAACATCACGGTGCGGCGCCAGGAGCACGAGCGCGGCCCCGGCATCGTCGCGGCCGTGCTGGAACGCCCCTCCGGCAACATCGAGATCATCCGCCCGGACGGCCAGACAGGCACGCTCACCCAGCCCGGCCAGCCGGAGCGGCGGGTGGCGCTGCAGCGCCGGCACGTGCGCGACTGCCTCAGCGAGGAGCTGCGCCGCCTCGACCGCGACGAGATCTACGAGGAGACGCTGGGCTGGCTCGACCGCGTCGACCGGCAGAGCCCGGAGGAGGCGCGGTCCTCCGAGCAGGAGCAGGCCGCGGCGGGAACGGAGGCCGGAGCATGAGCACCGTCCTCGTCCACGACAACGGTGATCTGCTCGCCGCGGCGGCCGCGGCGCGGCTGATCACGAAGCTGGCCGACGCCCAGGCCGAGCGCGGCGCCGCCTCGGTGGTGCTCACCGGCGGCCGCACCGGCAACGCCGTGCTGGAGCACGTCCGCACGTCCCCGGCCCGGGACGCGGTGGACTGGTCGCGCGTCGACGTCTACTGGGGCGACGAGCGCTACGTCCCCGCGGACGACGAGGAGCGCAACGAACGGCAGGCCCGGCAGGTGCTGCTGGACCACCTGCGGCTCGACCCGCGCCGCGTGCACTGCCTGCCGCCCGCGGACGGCGCGTTCGGCGAGGACGTGGAAGCGGCCGCGGAGCACTACGCCGAGGTCCTGGCCCAGCACGCGCCGGATGGTGCGCACCCGCGGGTGCCGCGGTTCGACGTGTGCATGCTCGGCGTCGGCGAGGAGGGCCACACGGCCTCGCTGTTCCCCGACACCCCGCACGTGCGGGAGTCGGTGCGCACCGTCGTCGGCGTGCGGGACTGCCCGAAACCGCCGCCGGCGCGGATCTCGCTGACGCTGCCGGCGATCAACGCCGCCACCGAGGTGTGGTTGATGACGACCGGTTCCGGCAAGGCCCAGGCCGTGGCCGCCGCGCTGGACGGGGCCACTCCGCCGGCGGACATCCCGGCCGCGGGCGCGCGGGGCCGCCAGCGGACGCTGTGCCTGCTGGACGAAGCCGCCGCGGCCGAGCTGCCGGCGGGCGGCTGACCGACCGCGCGGGGACCGGCGGCCGCGTGCTCGGCCAGCCGCTCCGAGGGCTCTCCGGGGCACCGGCCTCGCGTGCTGAACGGGGCGTGCCCGCGCGGTGCTGCCGCGCGGGCACGCCCCGTTCTCGTGCCGCGCTGACGTGCTCCCCGCCCTCCGCGGCGGAGTCCTGCGGTGTTGGCGATGCTCCCCGTTCGCGCCGGACCCGTTCGCGCCGAGGCGTGGTGCCGGGCGCGTTGCTGTGCGACCGTTCCCCCGGCGATCAGACGCACCCCAGGAGGCGGATGTGAACGAGCGAACGGTCGATGCGGCGGTCGTGCAGGCGGCACCGGTGGCCTTCGACCCCGGTGCGACCCTGGACAAGGCCGAGGGGTTGCTGCAGCGCGCCACCGCCGGCGGAGCCGAGCTCGTGGTGTTCCCGGAAGCCTTCGTGTCCGCCTACCCGCGCGGCCTCACGTTCGGCGCCAGCGTCGGTGAGCGCACTCCCGAGGGGCGCCGCTGGTACCGGCGCTACTGGGAGTCCAGCGTGGACGTGCCCGGCCCGACCTGCGAGCGGCTGGGCGAGCTCGCTCGGACGCACAGCGTGCACCTGGTCATCGGCGTGATCGAGCGGGACGGGGGCACGCTCTACTGCACCGCGCTGATGTTCGCCCCCTCCGGCGAACTGCTCGGCAAGCACCGCAAGCTCATGCCCACCGCGGCCGAACGGCTCGTGTGGGGCTTCGGGGACGGCTCGACGATGCCGGTGGTGCAGACCCCGCTCGGCCGCCTCGGCACGGTGATCTGCTGGGAGAACTACATGCCGCTGCTGCGGATGCACATGTACTCCGAGGGCGTGCAGCTGTACTGCGCGCCGACCGCCGACGCCCGGGAGACCTGGGTCGCCGGCATGCGGCACGTGGCTGCCGAGGGACGGTGCTTCGTGCTGTCGGCCAACCAGTTCGCCCGCCGCGGCGACTACCCGGCGGACTACCCGCTGCAGGGGTCCTCCGAAGAAGTCCTGTGCCGCGGCAACTCGGTCATCGTCTCGCCGCTCGGGGAGGTCCTCGCCGGACCGTCCCTCGACGAGGAGGCGGTGCTGCACGCACGGCTCGACCTCGGGCAGATCGCGGAGGGCAAGTACGACTTCGACGTCGCGGGCCACTACGCCCGCCCCGACGTCTTCCAGCTCGACGTCGACACCTCCGCGCGCCGCCCCGTGCGCACCGAGCGGGACGGGTAGCGCGGGGGACGGCGGGGGAACACCCCGGGGGTCTTGCTAGGTGATGTCGGAGAAGTGCTCCACGGCCCGCGTGTTGCCGGCGACGATGAGCACATCGCCCTCCTGCACCACGGTCGCGGCCGTCGCGTAGGTGAACTCGCGCCCCCGCGTCTTGATCCCCACCACGGTGACGCCGTACTTGTGCCGCAGCTGGGTCTCGCCGAGCGAGCGCCCCACCGCCTCCACCGGCGCCAGGGTCTTCGCCAGCGCGTAGTCGTGCTCGATCTCGATGTAGTCGAGCATCCGGCCGGTGACCAGGTGCGCCACGCGTTCGCCCATGTCGTGCTCGGGCAGGACCACGTAGTGCACGCCGACCCGCTCCAGGATCCGGCCGTGCTGGCGGCTCGTCGCCTTGGCCCAGATGTTCGGGATGCCGAAGTCGACCAGCAGCGAGGTCGTGAGGATGCTGGCCTCCAAGCTGGTGCCGATGGCCACGACGGCGCGCCGGAACTGGTGCACGCCGAGCTGGCGCAGGCTCTCCCGGTCCGTGGTGTCGGCGACGGCCGTGTGCGTGAACGAGTCGGCGTGCCGCTGGACCACGGTGGGGCGGCTGTCGATGCCCATGACCTCGGCCCCGCCCTGGATGAGTTCGGAGGCCAGCGAGCTGCCGAACCGGCCCAGGCCGATGACGACGATCTGGTTCTCCGTGCCTCGTCTAGCCAACGATGGGTCGCTCCTCGGGTCGTTCGTAGCGGCGCGTGCGCTCCCGCAGGGCCAGCGCCGACGCCAGCGTGATCGGACCGAGCCGCCCGATGAACATCAGCACCACCAGCAGGACCTGCCCCGCCGAGGGCAGCTCCCCGGTGATCCCCGTGGACAGCCCCACGGTGGCGAACGCTGAGATCGACTCGAACAGCACCCGGTCCAGCCGGAACGGAGTGATGGCGAGCAGGACGATCGTGGACACCACGACAGCGGCCACGCCGATGAGCACGATGGTCAGTGCCTGCCGCTGCACCCCTTCGGGAATCCTACGCCCCATCACGTGCACGCTGGGCTCCCCGCGGATCTCGGCGAAGATGACGAACGCCAGCAGCGCGAACGTGGTGACCTTGATGCCGCCGGCGGTGCCCGCGCTGCCGCCGCCGATGAACATGAGCACGTCCTGCACGAGCAGGGTCACCGCGTGCATGTCCTCCACCGGCACCGTGCTCAACCCGGCCGTGCGGGGCATGACGCCGGCGAAGGTCGCCGCCAGCAGCTTCTCCGGCCAGGACAGCGGTCCGAGCGTCGACTCGTTGGTCCACTCCCCGGCCATGACGGCGATGATGCCGACGGCGAAGAGCACGCCCGTGGCCAGCAGGGTGATCTTGGTGTGCAGGCTCCACTGCCGGGGCGTGCTGCACCGGTGGAACAGCTCCAGCCACACCGGGAAGCCGAGCCCGCCGGCGATGACGGCGAAGATCACCGGCAAGCACACCCACGCATCGCCGACGAAGCCGGACAGGCTGTCGGAGTACAGGGCGAACCCGGCGTGGTTGAACGCCGAGACGGCGTGGAAGATCCCCTCGTACAGCGCGCTCGGCAGGTCCCGCCCATAGGTCGCGTGCAGGCGGGTGACCAGGAACACCGCCGTGATCGTCTCGATCGTCACCGCGAGCACGAGGATGCGCCACACCACCCCGCGCACCTCGCCGAGACCCAGCGTCTTGGTCTCGGTCTGCGCGCTCAGCCGCATCCGCAGGCCGAAGCGGCGGAACACCGCCACGCTCAGCAGCGAGGCCAGCGTCATGATGCCCACGCCGCCGATCTGGAACAGCACGAGCAGGACGACCTCTCCGGCGGTGGACCAGTAGCCCGGCGTGTCCACCACGATCAGGCCGGTGATGCACACGGCCGAGGTGGCGGTGAACAGCGCGGTGACGAAGTCGACCTCGCCCGTCTCGGTCATCATCGGGAGCATGAGCACTCCCGTGCCGATGGCGATCATCAGGGCGAATCCGAGTACGACGAGGACCGGCGGCCGCCGCAGCAGTGCCGCCGCCCCCGAGCGTTGCGCCGTGACCTGAGGCGTGTTCGGTGACGCCATGCCTCCGGAAAGCACCCGCGCAGCGTACTCCCGCCCCGCGGTGATCAGAACGCGAGGTCGGCCGTGACCACCACGCCGTCGCGGTCGCAGACGACGTGCTCGCCCGGGACGAAGCGCACCCCGCCGAGCTCGACCGGGACGTCGCGCTCCCCCTCGCCGGTCTTGGAGCTCTTGCGGGGGTTCGTGCCGAGGGCCTTCACGCCGAACTGCATGTCGGCGAGCACGGCGGCGTCGCGCACCGCGCCGTTGATGAGCACCCCGCTCCAGCCCTGCGCGCGACCGGACTCGGCGATGAGATCACCCATCAGCGCGGTGTGCAGCGATCCGGCACCGTCGATGACGAGCACCGCACCCTCACCCGGTTCGGCGAGGATCTTCTTGACCAGGCCGTTGTCCTGGTAGCAGCGGACCGTGCGGATCGTCCCGGAGAAGTGCACGACGCCGCCGCAGTCGCGGAACTGCACATCGCAGCTGCGGACCGATTCGCCGTCGCGGTCCGCGAGGTCCGTCGTGGCAGGGATCATGGCTCTCACCTCCGCGTGCGAGGCGCCCGACCGGGTGCCGGAGCGCTGTTCGAGGCGGCGAGCCTAACCCGGTGGGCGCAGCGCTGACCTCCGGCCTAGACGTAGGCCACACCGTCCGCGACCACGCGGCCGCGCCCCGCGCTCACCGGAGGAGCAGCCGGGCCCGGCCGCGCACCGCTCCTCGCCCGGACTCCCGGGGAACGTCGCCACCCCGGGAGGTGCGGTCGGGGTGCCGGGGCGTTCGGGGCTCGCCGCGGGGGTCACGCCTCGCCGCGGCGGGCGCGCAGCCGGTTCAGCGCCTCGCCCAGCAGGGCCTCGCCGTCCGCGTCGGTGCGGCGTTCCTGCACGTAGGCGAGGTGGCTCTTGTACGGCTCGGTGCGCCGGCCCTCCGGCGGATCCGCGCGGTCGCGGCCCGCGGGCTGGCCGCAGCGCGAGCACTCCCACTCCGCCGGCGGCGCGACGTCCGCGGCGAAGGACGGGCGGACCCGGTGCCCGTTGGCGCACCAGTAGTCCACGCGCTGCCGCGGCGCGGACTCACCGCGCTCCGCCTCGCTCACGTTCGGCCCGGAACCGACCCGCACCCCGCGAATGGCCTCGCCGCCAGTCATCTCTGTTCACCCCACCGTGTGACTTGCGAACGCGTGCTCGGAGCGGTCGGTCTCCGCTGCGCACCGGCGCCGCCGCAGCCGCCGTGCGGACCGCCCCGATCGCGGTTCGCGAGCGCTCGTCCTAGCCGCCCATCTTGATCAGCAGGCCGGTCCCGATGATGCAGATCACCCACAACGCGATGACGAACAGCGTGAAGCGGTCGAGGTTCTTCTCCGCCACGCTGGAACCGGCCAGGTTGGATTGCATACCGCCGCCGAACAGCGAGGACAGTCCGCCGCCCTTGGCCTTGTGCAACAGCACCAGCAACACGAGCAGCACGCTCAGCGCGAGCAGCGCGATCTGCAGAATAAGAGTCATCTCGTCCTCGTTCGTACAGCGGTTCGCAACACAGCGTACCGGGGAGCCCACCGCAGGTGATCACCCGGTCGCTCGCGGACGACCCCACGCGCGGTGCGGTACGGCGCCAGGGTAACGAGGCACCACCCGCGCCGGTGCGCACGGGCACCCGCCGAGAGCGCGGGCGCCGGCGCGAGCGGACCCGCGACCGGCGCCCCGCCAACGTCCTCGCGGCGCCCCCGGGAGGTCCACCGCAGTGCGGTCACGGCAGCGGGCCGCCCGCGGCCATCGCGCTCATCTTGGCGAACTCGTCGCCGTTGAGGCTCGCGCCCCCGACGAGCGCGCCGTCGATGTCCTGCTGGCCGAGCAGCTCGCCGATGTTGCTCGACTTCACCGAGCCGCCGTAGAGGATGCGGACCTCCTCGGCCACCTCCGGGCCGTACTTGTCGGTCAGCGCCCGCCGCAGCGCACCGCAGACCTCCTGGGCGTCCTCGGAGGTGGCGACCTTGCCGGTACCGATGGCCCACACCGGCTCGTAGGCGATCACGCTCCCGCGCACCTGCTCGGCCCGGAGGCCCTTGAGCCCCTCGATGAGCTGGCCGGTGCAGTGGGCGACGTGCTCGCCGGACTCGCGCACGTCCAGCGCCTCGCCGACGCACGTGATCGGCGTGATCCCGTTCTTCAACGCCGCCCGCACCTTGCGGTTGACGACCTCGTCGGTCTCGGCGTGCTGCTCGCGGCGCTCGGAGTGGCCGACCACGACGTAGCTGCAGCCCAGCTTGGCCAGCATGCTCCCGGAGACCTCACCGGTGTAGGCACCGGAGTCGTGCTGGGAGACGTCCTGCGCGCCGTACTTGACCAGCAGCTTGTCGCCGTCGACGAGCGTCTGCACGCTGCGGATGTCGGTGAACGGCGGCAGCACGGCCACCTCGACCTTGGAGAAGTACTTCTCCGGCAGGGCGAAGGCGAGCTTCTGCACCAGGGCGATGGCCTCGAGGTGGTTGAGGTTCATCTTCCAGTTGCCCGCGATCAGCGGCAGCCGGCTCATCACTCACCGCCTTCCAGCACCGCCACGCCGGGCAGCGTCTTGCCTTCCAGGAACTCCAGGGAAGCTCCGCCTCCGGTGGAGATGTGCGAGAAGCCGTCCTCGGGCAGGCCGAGCTGGCGCACCGCCGCCGCCGAGTCGCCGCCGCCGACGACGCTGAACGCCGAGGAGTCCACGACGGACTGCGCGATGGCGCGGGTGCCCTCGGCGAAGGCGGCGAACTCGAACACGCCCGCGGGCCCGTTCCAGAACACGGTTCGGGCACCGCCGATGACCTCGGCGAAGCGCTGGCGGCTGTCCGGGCCGATGTCCAGGCCCATCCAGTCGGCCGGGATCTCGTCCACGGCCACGGTCCGCGTGGCCGCGTCGGCGGCGAACCGGTCGGCGACGACGACGTCGACCGGCAGCATGAGCTTGTCGCCGTGCTCGCGCAGCAGCTCGCGGGTGCTGTCCAGCTGCTCCTGCTGCACCAGCGACTGGCCGACCTCGTAGCCCTGCGCGGCCAGGAACGTGTAGGCCATGCCGCCGGTGATGAGCAGCTCGTCCACCTTGGGCAGCAGCGCCTGGATCACGCCGAGCTTGTCGGAGACCTTCGAACCGCCGAGCACGACCGCGTACGGCCGCTGCGGATCACCGGTCAGCGTGCGCAGCACGTCCACTTCGGACAGAACGAGACCGCCGCCGTAGGCGGGCAGCAGCTTGGCCACGTCGTAGACGGAGGCCTGCTTGCGGTGCACCACGCCGAAACCGTCGGAGACGAAGGCCGCCTCGGAACCGACCAGCGCCGCCAGCTCGTCGGCCAGCGCGGCCCGCTCGGCGTCGTCCTCGCTGGTCTCCCGCGGGTCGAAACGCACGTTCTCCAGCAGCACGACGCCGCCGTCGGCCAGCGCCCGCACCCGGTCCTGCGCGGACTCGCCGACGACATCGCCGGCCAGGTCCACGGTGGTGTCCAGCAGCTCACCCAGGCGCCGGGCCACCGGGCGCAGCGAGAACTGCGGGTCCGGCTCGCCCTTGGGCCGCCCCAGGTGGGCGGTGACGACCGTGCGCGCGCCGGCCTGCTGCAGCTTCCGCAGCGTCGGCAGCACCGCCTGCACCCGGCCGTCGTCGGTGATCGTCTCGCCGTCCAGCGGGACGTTGAGGTCGGCGCGCACGAGCACGCGCCGACCCGCAACACCCGCGGACAGCAGATCGTCCAGGTTCTTCACGATCCGCTCCGGGTTCCGACTCAGGAGATCTTCTTGCCGACCAGCGCGGTGATGTCCACCAGGCGGTTGGAGTAGCCCCACTCGTTGTCGTACCAACCGACGATCTTGACCTGGTTGCCGATGACCTTGGTCAGCGGCGCGTCGTAGATCGTGGAGTGCGGGTCGGTGACGATGTCGGTGGAGACGATCGGGTCCTCGCTGTAGCGCAGCACGCCCTGCAGCCTGCCGGCGGCAGCGGCCTCGCGGAACGCCTCGTTCACGTCCTCCTCGGTGACGCCGCTGGCCGAGATCGTGGCGGTCAGGTCGGTGACCGAACCGGTCGGCACCGGCACGCGCATCGCGTAGCCGTCGAGCTTGCCGTTGAGCTCCGGCAGGACCAGGCCGATGGCCTTGGCCGCACCGGTGGAGGTCGGCACCACGTTGACCGCGGCGGCACGCGCGCGGCGCAGGTCCTTGTGCGGGCCGTCCTGGAGGTTCTGGTCGGCGGTGTAGGCGTGCACCGTGGTCATCAGGCCCTGCTCGATGCCGAAGGAGTCGTTGAGCACCTTGGCCATCGGCGCCAGGCAGTTGGTGGTGCACGAGGCGTTGGACAGGACGGTCTGCGAACCGTCGTACTGGTCGTCGTTGACGCCCAGCACCACGGTGAGGTCCTCGCCCTTGGCCGGAGCCGAGATCAGGACCTTGCGCGCGCCGCCCTCGTCGACGTGCTTGCGCGCCTGCTCGGCCTGGGTGAACAGACCGGTCGACTCGACGACCACGTCCACGCCCAGGTCCCCCCACGGCAGCTTGCCCGGGTCCTTCTCCGCGAGGATCTTGATGAGCTTGCCGCCCACCTCGATGCCCTCGTCGGTGACCTTGACCTCCTCGTCGAGGCGCCCGAGGACGCTGTCGTACTTCAGCAGGTGCGCCATGGTCGCGACGTCGCCGAGGTCGTTGGCGGCCACGACTTCGATGTCCTGGTTGCTGGCGAGCGCGGCGCGCCAGAAGTTCCGACCGATGCGACCGAAGCCGTTGATCCCTACGCGAGTGGTCACGCTGATCTCTCCTCGTGACTGACCCAGCCGCCGCGGCGGTGGGTGAGGTTGCTGGTCTCGGTTCCACCCTATCTGTCCCCCGGGTGGGCGCACCCGGCGGTGCGCGCAGCGCCGACCGGCCTCCCGCCGCACGTCAGCGCCCCACCTGGGCGGGTCAGACCTCGGCCTCGAGCATCTCCTGGGTCACCGCGGACTCGGTGTCGGGCAGGCCGAGCTCGCGGGCGCGCTTGTCCGCCATGGCCAGCAGCCGCCGGATCCGCCCGGCGACGGCGTCCTTGGTCATCGGCGGATCGGCGAGCTGGCCCAGTTCCTCGAGGGAGGCCTGCCGGTTCGACAGCCGCAGCCGGCCCGCCACCAGCAGGTGCTCCGGGGCGGTGCCGCCGAGCAGCTCCATCGCGCGCTCCACCCGGGCGGCCGCGGCCACGGCCGCCCGCGCGGACCGGCGGAGGTTGGCGTCGTCGAAGTTGGCCAGGCGGTTGGCCGTGGCCCGCACCTCGCGGCGCATCCGCCGCTCCTCCCAGGCGAGCACGCTGGTGTGCGCCCCGATCCGGGTGAGCAGCGCGCCGATGGTGTCCCCGTCGCGGACGACGACGCGGTCGGCGCCGCGCACCTCCCGCGACTTGGCCTGCACGCCGAGCCGCCGGGCCGCGCCGACGAGCGCCAGGGCCGCTTCCGGCCCGGGGCAGGTCACCTCGAGCGAGGAGGACCGCCCCGGCTCGGTCAGCGAGCCGTGCGCGAGGAACGCACCCCGCCAGGCGGCCTCGGCGTCGCACTCGCCGCCGGAGACGACGTGGGCCGGCAGTCCGCGGACCGGTCGACCGCGCGGATCGAGCAGGCCGGTCTGCCGCGCGAGGCTCTCCCCCCCGGAGACGACGCGCACCACGTACCGGGTGCCCTTGCGCAGGCCGCCCGAGGTGATCACGTGCACGTCGGAGTGCTGCCCGAACAGGTCGTGGATCTCCTTGCGCAGCCGACGCGCCGTGGATCCGCTGTCCAGCTCGGCCTCGACGACGACCCGTCCGGCAACGATGTGCAGACCGCCGGAAAAGCGCAGCAGGGAGGACACCTCAGCCCGCCGGCAGCACGTCTTGGTCACCGACAACCGACTCAATTCGTCTTTGACCGCTGCGGTCATCGCCACCGGTCCATCCTCCTTTCCAGCGCGGTTCGCAGGCTCGCCGCCAACGCCTCCGGGTCGTGCCGCCCTCGGGCGGCCCCGGAAGCGATGGTGCACAGCACAGTCTGCGCACCGAGATCATCCGCCGCAGCGCGGAGGCGTCCCGGAGTCGGCACGGAGGCGGCGTCGGCCAACACCGCGTCGACCCGCAGCTGCGGCGCGTGCTGCGAGAGTACGTCGAGGTGCTGCTCGGGCGAGAAACCCGCCGTTTCACCTGGTTGAGGGACAAGATTGAGGACGACGAACCGCTGCGCCTCCGTGGCCACGAGAGCCTCCCGCAGCTCCGGGACCAGCACGTGCGGCAGCACGCTGGTGAACCACGAGCCGGGCCCGAGGACCACGAGATCGGCCTCCCGCACGGCCTGCACGGCCTCCGGGCAACCCCGCGGGTCCTCCTCCCCCGCGGCGAACAATCGCACCTGTTTCACACGACCGGGTGTACTCGCGATGGCGACCTGACCCCGGATGGACCGCACCGCGTCCGGATCGGAGTCGAGCCCGACCACGTCCGCCTGCATGTCCAGCGGACTCCGCGACATCGGCAGCACCCGCCCCGCGGTGCCGAGCAGGGCGCAGGCGTGGTCGAGCACCCGCACCGGGTCGCCCAGCACGTCCAGCAGCCCGGCCAGCACGAGATTGCCGACCGCGTGCCCGGCCAGTGCGCCGTTGCCGCCGAAGCGGTGCTCGAACAGCTGCGACCACAGCCGCTCCGCGTCCTCCGCACCGGACAGCGCGGCGAGCGCCTTGCGCAGATCACCCGGCGGGAGCATGCCCAGCTCCTGGCGCAGCCGCCCCGAGGAGCCGCCGTCATCGGCCACGGTGACCACCGCGGTCACGTTCGGCGTGATCCTCCGCAGCGCGGACAGCGTGGCCTGCAGGCCGTGCCCGCCGCCCAGCGCCACCACGCGGGGCGCCGCGGCGTCCCCGGTTCGCGCGTGCGCATCCTCCCCCGCGTTCACTCGCGCCCCAAATCCCGGTGCACGGTCTTGACCACGCTCCCGTCCTCGCCGAGGCGGCGGGCCAGCTCCTCCGCCAGGACCACGCTGCGGTGCTTGCCACCGGTGCAGCCCATGGCCAGGGTGAGGTAGCGCTTGCCCTCGCGGTGGTACCCGGCGCCGACCAGCTGCAGCAGCTCCCGGTAGCGGGTGAGGAACTCGTCAGCTCCCTCCTGCCCCAGCACGTAGTTGCTGACCTCCTCGTCGAGCCCGTTGTGCTCGCGCAGCTCCGGGATCCAGAACGGGTTCGGCAGGAACCGGCAGTCCATCACCAGATCGGCGTCCATCGGCAGCCCGTACTTGTAGCCGAACGACAGCACCGTCACCCGCGTGCTCGTGTGCGCCTCGCTGCCGAAGGCGTCCTCGATCTTCGACCGCAGCTGGTGCACCGACAGCCCCGTCGTGTCCAGCATCAGATCGGCCTCGGCGCGCAGCTTCGACAGCAGCGACCGCTCCGCGGCGATCCCGTCGGCCAGCCGGCCCTCCCCCTGCAGCGGATGCCCCCGCCGCACCTGCTCGAACCGGCGGATCAGCTCCGCGTCGGTGGCCTCGAGGAAGACCACGCGCGGCTTGTAGCCCCGCGCGTCCAGGTCCTTGATCACCGAGCCGAGGTCCTCGGTGAACGCCCGGCTGCGCACGTCCATGACCACGGCGACCCGCGTGATCGCCCCGCTCGACCGCGCCCCCAGTTCCACCATCGTCGAGATCAGCTCGGGTGGCAGGTTGTCCACCACGAACCAGCCCAGATCCTCCAGGCACTTGGCCGCGGTGCTGCGGCCGGCGCCGGACAGGCCGCTGACCAGCGCGACCTCGATGCCCGACTGCTCCTCGCTCACGTCCTCCCCCTTCGGTGTTCGCCGAGATCAACCCGTGCCACCATTCTGCTCCCCCGCGAGCGCGGCGCGCACGGTTTCCGCGGTGCGCCGCCCGATGCCGGGCACCTGCGCGATGTCGTCCACGCCGGCCTGCCGCAGCTTGCGCACCGAGCCGAAGTGCTTGAGCAGGGCGGCGCGCCGCGTCTGGCCCAGCCCCGGGATCGAGTCCAGCTCGGAGGCCGTCATCCGCTTGCTGCGCTTGGAGCGGTGGTAGCTGATCGCGAACCGGTGCGCCTCGTCCCGCACGCGCTGCAGCAGGTACAGCGCCTCGCTCGTGCGCGGCAGGACCACCGGGTCCGGCTCGGCCGGCAGCCAGATCTCCTCGAGCCGCTTGGCCAGGCCGACGACCGCCACGTCGGTCACCCCGAGCTCGGCCAGCGCGTCGGCCGCGGCGTTGGCCTGCGGTGCACCGCCGTCGACCACGAGCAGGTTCGGCGGGTAGGAGAACTTGCGCGGTTTCCCGGTCTCCGGGTCGATGCCCGGGGCCGTCCCCGCCTCGTCCGCGGTGGCCTCCGCACCGGACTCCTGGCCGCCGGCGGTCTCCGCGTCCGCTGCGGCCCCGGCGTCCGCTGCGGCCCCGACGTCCGCTGCGGCCCCGGTCCCCGTTCCGACCTCGGCGGCTTCGCTGGTGGCGTCGGGCTGCACGCCCTCCGGCGTGCCGCCGGTCTCGGCGAGGTAGCGGGCGAACCGGCGCCGCACCACCTCGGCGATCGAGGCGACGTCACCGCCCTCGGCTCCCTCGCGGACGGAGAACCGCCGGTACTCGGACTTGCGCGGCACGCCGTCCTCGAACACGACCAGCGAGGCGACCACGTCGCTGCCCTGCACGTGGCTGACGTCGACGCACTCGATCCGCAGCGGCGCGCTGTCCAGGGCGAGCGCCTCCTGCAGCTCCTGCAGCGCGGCCGAGCGCGCGGTGAGGTCACCGGCGCGGCGCAGCTTGTGCTGCTGGAAGGCCTCCTGGGCGTTGCGCTGGACCGTCTCCAGCAGGGTGCGCTTGTCACCGCGCTGCGGCACGCTCACCGCGACCTTGCTGCCCCGCAACTCGCCGAGCCAGGAGGAGATCGTCTCCACGTCCTCCGGCAGCTGGGGCACGAGGATCCGCTTGGGCACGGGGCTGCCGCCGGCGTCGGCCTGGTCGGCCAGCGCGGCCTGCTCCCCGTAGAACTGGGTGAGGAACTGCGCGGTCAGCCCCGCCAGGTCGGTGTCCTCGACCTTGTCGATGACCCAGCCGCGCTGCCCGCGCACCCGGCCGCCGCGCACGTGGAACACCTGCACCGCCGCGGCCAGCTCGTCCTCGGCGAAGGCGGCCACGTCGGCGTCGGTGCCGTCGCCGAGCACCACCGCCTGCTTCTCCATGGCGCGGCGCAGCGCCTCCAGGTCGTCGCGCAGCCGCGCGGCCCGCTCGAACTCCAGCTGCTCGGAGGCCTCCTGCATGGTGCGTTCCAGGCGGCGCATGAGCTGGTCGGTGCGCCCGGCGAGGAAGTCGCAGAAGTCGTCGACGATCGCGCGGTGGTCCGCGGCGTCGACCCGGCCCACGCACGGCGCGGAGCACTTGCCGATGTAGCCGAGCAGGCAGGGCCGGCCCATCTGCGCGTGCCGCCGGAACACGTTGTCCGAGCAGGTGCGCGCGGGGAACACGCGCAGCAGCGTGTCCAGCGTTTCCCGGATCGCCCACGCGTGCGCGTACGGGCCGAAGTAGCGCACGCCCTTCTTCCGCGGCCCCCGGTAGACGTGCAGCCGCGGGTACTCCTGGTGCAGCGTCACCGCCAGCACCGGGTAGGACTTGTCGTCGCGGTAGCGGACGTTGAACTTCGGGTCGTACTCCTTGATCCAGGAGTACTCCAGTTGCAGCGCCTCGACCTCGGTGTTGACGACCGTCCACCGCACGCCGGTGGCCGTGGTGACCATCCGCTGGGTCCGCGGGTGCAGCCGCGACAGGTCGGCGAAGTAGTTCGACAGCCTGCTGCGCAGGCTCTTCGCCTTGCCGACGTAGATGACCTGCCCGGACTCGTCGTGGAACCGGTACACACCGGGCTGGTCCGGGATGGTTCCGGGGGCGGGGCGGTAGGTGGACGGATCGGCCACGGCCCCAGCTTACGTGGTTCCCTCCCCCGTGTTCGAACCCTGCACCCCGCGGGGCGTGCGGCCCGACCGCGGTTGACGGGGCAGGCCGCTCGCTCAGCCGCGCTGCGGCGGTTCGCAGCGCTCCACCCGGTTGAGCAGCCGGCGGATCCGCGCGCCGTGCACCGGCGAGAGGGCGTAGCCCGGGTAGCTGGCGAACCAGCTGGCGCTGCCGAGGCTGACCGCGTCGGCGCCCGCCCAGAAGTACTCGCGGCAGTCGTCGAACGTGCGCACCCCCCCGGTGCCGATGATCGGCAGCCGCACGCCGGCGTCGCGCAGCTCGCGCACCACGCGCAGGCCGATCGGCTTGATCGCCCGCCCGGAGACCCCACCGAAGCCGTTGGCCAGCAGCGGCGCGCCCGTCCCCGGGTCCAGCCGCAGCCCCTTGACCGTGTTGATCGCCGTCAGCGCGGAGACCCCGTAATCGGCGGCCAGGCGCGCGTGGCCGAGGTAGTCGTAGTCCGGGGAGAGCTTGAGGATCACCGGGTGTGCGCTGCGCGGAACCGCTTCGGCCAGCACCGACTCGATGATCGCGTTGAAGTCGAAGTTGACGTTGTGGCAGGAGACGTTGAACTCCACCGCCGCGATGTCCCCGGCGGGCACGGCAGCGTTGATCCGGTCGACGAGGGTGACGAACTCCTCGGCGGAGAACCCGCCCACCGAGATGATCGTGTTCTGGCCGCGGGTGCGCGGGTAGTAGTCCCGCAGGTAGCTGTCGATGCCGACGTTGCACCAGCCGAAGGCGTTGAGCCAGCCGCCGTCGACCTGCCGCAGCGCGCGGCCGTAGCGCTTGAGCAGCGAGGGCAGCTCGCGCAGCGGCCACTGGTCGCGCGTGGTGAAGTGGCCCTCGCGGGGCTCGACGGTGAGGGTGCGGGTGGTGACCGCGCCGAAGCGCTCCAGCGGCACGAACTGGGAGATCGGGCTCATCCCGTAGGCCATGACGCGGGCGTTGGAGACCCCGTAGCCGAGCAGGCTGGAGGCGGTGACCAGGCGGTTGCGCAGCTGGATGTCACCGAGGCGCACCCCGGGACCCGCCGGTTCGGCCGTCGCGCGTTCCGCGGTTGCGCTCACGATCCCCTCCCACACGGACTGACTGCCGCCTGACCTGCCACCGCCATTGTCCCCCATCCGGGCGCGGCGGTGCGCACCGGTGCGCGGGCCGCGCGGTACCCGGCCCGCCGGACGTGGCGGTGCACCGACTGATGCGCCCCGCTCTTCCGCCGCCACGCGGGCGCCCGGCAGGATGCGGGACCGCGATCCACTCCGCCGTCCGGGAAGGAACCACGTGGTCGAGCCGACGACGACCGCCCCGAGCCGCACCGAACGCCGCGCCCGCTGGGCGGTCACCGGCTACTTCGTGGTCACCGGGGTGGCACTGGCCACTTGGACCTCGCGCATCCCGGCCATCGCCGGCGACCTCGCGCTCGACGAGGCGGGGGTGACGGTCGCGCTGTTCGCGCTCGCCGCCGGCTCGGTGGTGGCGATGCAGGGCGTCGGCCGCCTGGCCGACCGGTTCGGCAGCGCCCGCGTGCTCGGCCCCGCCGGGGTCCTGCTCGCCGGGAGCGTGCTGCTGCCCGGGATCGCGCCGAACCTGCCCGCGCTGGTCGGGGCGGTGGCCCTGTTCGGCATCGGGCACGGCACCGTCGACGTGGCGATGAACAGCCACGCGCTGCGGGTGCAGCACCGCTACGGGCGACCGATCCTGACCACGTTCCACGCCCTGTTCAGCATCGGCGGGTTGCTGGGCGCCGGGTTCGGGGCGCTGGCCGCGCGGTCCGGGGTGCCGGTGGCCCCGCACTTCCTCACCGCCGCCGCGGTGCTGGCGGCGGTGGTGCTGCTGTCCCGGCGGTTCCTGCTGCCCTCGGAGGACGGCCCGGCCGCGGAGGCACCGGGGGCGGAGCCGGCGCCGGCCCGCGCGCGGGTCCCGGCGATCATCGTGCTGCTCGGCGCGCTCGGCTTCTGCTGCACGCTCGGCGAGGGCGCCATGGCCGACTGGTCGCCGCTCTACCTCACCGAGGTGGTGCACGCGGGTCCGGCCGTGGCCGCCACCGGGTACGCGGTGTTCTCCGCGGCCATGGCGGTGTTCCGGTTCCTCGGCGACGGGCTGGTGCAGCGCTTCGGTGCGGTGGCGCTGGTGCGCGCCTGCGGGCTCGTCGCCGGTTGCGGACTGGCGATGACGCTGCTCGTGCGCGACCCGTGGGTGGCGCTGGCCGGGTTCGCCCTGTTCGGCGCGGGCCTGTCGTGCATCGTTCCGCAGGTGTTCAACGCCGCGGGCAACCGCGACCGGCAGCGCAGCGGACGCGACCTCGCCCAGGTCGCCACCTTCGGCTACGCCGGGCTGCTCGCCGGACCCGTGGTGATCGGCCTGGTGGCGCAGGCGTTCGGGCTCACCGCGGGCCTGGCGGTGCCCGCGGCGCTGGCCGTGCTCATCGCCCTGGCGGCCGATGCCATCCGCCCGCCGCGCCCGGCGTGAGCGCACCCCCGACCGCACCCGCTCGGCGCGGTCGGGGGAAGGGGGTGCCGGCGGGAAGACAAGGGGAACGAGGCGGGTCCGGGTGCGCGCCGATCCCGGTCGCTCCGGACGGGGTTACTCCAGGCGGGCCGCCTCGACCGCCGCCCGCAGCCGGGACCGCGCGGTGTCCACGAGCTCGACGAGCTCCGCGGAACCGCCGGGCAGTCCGGTGAGCAGGGGGTCGATGCCCTCCAGCCCAGCGCGCCGCAGCAGCCGCTTCTCGTTCGTGACCCACTCGCCGCGGGCGGCGAGCACGGCGTGCGCCGCTTGGCAGGCGGCCTGGGACACCGCTCCCGCCGTCTGCGCCGCCCGCCCGGCCGGGGCGTGGTTCGCCCGGGCGTAGGACAGGCCGAGATCGGCCTGCTGCCACCACACCTCGGGAGCGCTGCGGCGCAGCGCCGCGGGGAACTCGGGCCGCGGCAGGTCACCGCGCAGCACCCGGTTGATCGCCAGTTCGCCGACCACCAGGTACCCGGGGATGCCGGCGAGGTGGAACAGCAGCGGCTCCCAGGCGAACCGGCCCTGCCGCGCCTCGGCGAGGTGGAACTCCACGTCGTCGAGATCGCGGTAGTGCACGTCCACCGGGCGCCCGTCGACCTCCAGCCAGGCCCCGCCGTTGAACACGCGGCCCCAGTCCCCGGGGTCGAACACCTCACCGGGCCAGCCGAGCGCGCGCAGGTCCGCCGCGTCGAACCCGCCGCGGTAGTACAGCGCGACGTCCCAGTCGCTGTCGGCGCGGTGGGTGCCCTCGGCGCGCGAACCGCCCAAGCTCACCGCGACGACGCCCGGCAGCGCCGCCAGACCGTCCGCGACGTGGTCGACGAACGCGGTGTCGTCGAGCACATTCGCCCCCTTCCTCCGTCATCGGATCCGCTCGGAGCCGGCTTCCTCCCATCCGGCGCGCCCCACCCGAACCAGCGTTTGAACCCCACGGGAAAGTGCACACACCCCTGGCCACAGGCACGCGGGGCACACCGCGCGCGCTCAGCGGGACCTCAGGATTCGGAGTCCTGCTGCTCGGAGGGGGAGCGGTGCCCCGCGTCCGCGTCCGGATCCTGCGGGTCCTGCTCGCGCTGCTCCGCTCCCCGCTCGGCTTCGGCGGTGCGGCGCAGTTCGCGCAGCCGGCGCATCGCGACCACGGCGTGCTCGCCGTCGGTGGCCTGGATCGCCATCACCGGCGTGTACTCGTCGTCGGGCAGTTCCACGCGCGCCCACGCCGCCCCCTCGGGGAAGGTGATGCCCCGCACCTCGCTCCACGGGTGGTGCTTGCTGATGAACGCGTTGCGCACCTCCACCCCGGAGCGGTCGGCCCGCAACCGCGGCAGCGTGGGCACCAGGGCCGCCGCGCCGAGCAGCACGCCGAGCAGCGCCATGGACACCTGGTCGGACACGCGGAAGTACACGCCGGTGGGAGTCTCGCGCAGCATCACGGCCACGACGACGAACAGCGCGACGAGCACCACCGACACCGGAACGGCCACCCGGCGCACCTTGCGGGGGCGGACCTCTACTCGCTGGGCGCTCACAGGAACCCGCGCTCCCCGATGTCGCCGCCGCGGAGGTCGCGCAGCACCAGCGCCGTCTCCAGCGCCGCGGCGGTCGCCTCGAAGCCCTTGTCCTCCACCGAGTCCTCGAAGCCGGCGCGCTCGAGCGCCTGCTGGTCCGTCTCGCAGGTGAGCACGCCGTTGCCCACCGCGGTGGACTCGTCCAGCGCGACCCGGGTCAACCCCTGGGTCACCGAGTCGCACACGTAGTCGAAGTGCGGTGTGCTGCCGCGGACGACCACGCCGAGCGCGACGACGGCGTCGTGCTGGTGGGCGAGCTGCTGGCACACCACGGGCAGCTCGACCGAACCGGGCACCCGCACCACCGCGGGCTCGGCCGCGCCGGCCTCGCGGGCGGCCTCCTGCGCCCGCACGAGCATCTGCTCGACGAACTGCGCGTGCCAGCGGATCGCGGCGATGCCGATGCGCAGTCCTCCGGCCCGCGGCACGTCGACCCGCGGGCGCCCCTCGCCACTCATGCCGTCACTCCCGTGTCGCCGATCGAGGAGTCCTCGCCGTCCTCGAGATTGTCCAGGTCGTGGCCCATCCGGTCGCGCTTGGTCTGCAGGTAGCGCAGGTTCTCCGGGTTCGGGCGGATGGGCAGCGGGACCCGGCCGACGATGCGCAGGCCGTATCCCTCCAGCCCGACGCGCTTGTCGGGGTTGTTGGTCAGCAGGCGCATCGACTTGATCCCCAGGTCGCGGAGGATCTGCGCGCCCTGGCCGTAGTCGCGGCCGTCCACGGGCATGCCGAGCTCGACGTTCGCGTCCACCGTGTCGGCACCGCGGTCCTGCAGCTGGTAGGCCTGCAGCTTGTGCAGCAGGCCGATGCCGCGGCCCTCGTGCCCGCGCATGTACAGCACCACGCCGCGGCCGGCTTCGGCGACCTTGGCCATCGCCGCGTCGAGCTGCGGGCCGCAGTCGCAGCGCAGCGAGCCGAGGACGTCACCCGTGAGGCACTCCGAGTGCACCCGCACGAGGATGTCCTCGCCGTCGCCGATCTCGCCGTAGACCAGCGCGATGTGCTCGATGCCGTCGAGGGTGCTGTCGTAGCCGACCGTGCGGAACGTGCCGTGCACGGTGGGGATGCGGGCCTCGGCCACGCGTTCGACCTGCTTCTCGAAGCGCCGCCGGTAGGCGATGAGGTCCGCGATCGTGATCAGCGCCAGGTCGTGCTCGGCGGCGAACAGGTCCAGCTCGTCCCGCCGGGCCATCTCGCCCTCGTTCTTCTGGCTGACCACCTCGCAGAGCGCACCGGCCGGGCGCGTGCCGGCCAGCCGCGCCAGGTCCACCGCGGCCTCGGTGTGCCCGGGCCGGCGCAGCACCCCGCCGTCCCGGGCGCGCAGCGGCACCACGTGCCCCGGGCGGGTGAGGTCGGCCGGCGTCGCGTCGGGATCGGCCAGCAGTGCCGTGGTCCGCGCCCGGTCGGCCGCGGAGATGCCGGTGCTGACGCCTTCGGCCGCGTCCACGGTGACCGTGTACGCCGTGCCCTTGCGGTCCTGGTTCCAGTAGTACATCGGCGGCAGGTCGAGCCGGTCGCAGTCCTGACCGGTCAACGCCACGCAGAGGTAACCGGAGGTGTAGCGGACCATGAACGCGACGAGCTCGGGCGTCGCGTGCTCCGCGGCGAAGATCAGGTCGCCCTCGTTCTCGCGGTCCTCGTCGTCCACGACGACCACGGGCCGTCCCGCTCGGAGGTCCGCGAGAGCGCGTTCGATGCTTGTGAAGGAACTGGTGTCCACGGTGCCGTGCCTTTTCCCGTCTGGCCTGCCGGCCTGCTCGTTGCGAACCCCTCGCGCCGCTAGCGCTGCGGGATCCCGTCCTTGCCATTGTCCTCTCCGCGCGCCGCGGCGTCGGGGCGGACACGACTGAGTTGCGCTGCGGACAAGCGTTCCACGTGTTTGGCCAGCACATCCACTTCGATGTTGACCACGTCACCCGCGGTGCGGCCGCCGAGCGTGGTGAGCTCCTCGGTGGTGGGGATCAGGGCCACGCCGAAGTCGGTCTCGCCGAGCGAGGCCACCGTCAGCGAGACGCCGTCGAGGGTGATCGAGCCCTTCTCCACGACGTAGCGGGCGAGCTCCGCGGGCAGGTCGAAGCGGGTGAGCCCCTCCGCGTCGATACCGCGGACGGCGGCCGTGCCGTCGACGTGCCCCTGCACGATGTGGCCGCCCAGGCGGTCCCCGAGAGCCATGGCCCGCTCCAGGTTGACCCGGTCGCCGACCACTCCGCCGCGCAGCGAGGAGCGCCGCAGCGTCTCCTCGACGACGTCGACGGTGAACCGGTCGCCGACCACCTCCACGACGGTCAGGCACACGCCGTTGACCGCGATGGAGTCGCCGTGGCGGGCATCGCCCGTCACCAGCGGCCCGGACACGGTCAACCGGCTGCCGGCCTCGTGCGGCTCCACCGCCACGACCGTGCCGAGCTCCTCGACGATGCCGGTGAACACCTGCTGCCTCCTCGCTTCACGATGCTGTCGGGGTCGTCCGGGGCACCGCGCTGACGCGCAGGTCGCCTCCGGTGCGGGCGACGTCCTCGATCTCCCAGCGCTGGGCCTCGGCGAGGGTGCCGATGCCCGCGTCGACCAGTGCGGCCGGACCCGCTCCCAGCAGCACCGGCGCGATGTAGGCCAGGACGCGGTCCACGCGTCCGGCGGCGATGAACGCCCCGGCCAGGTGCGGCCCCCCTTCGAGCAGCAGGTCGACGACTCCGCGCTCGGCGAGCTGCGCCAGCGCCGCGTCCGGATCGCCGCCCGGCAGGTGCGCGGTCTCGGCCGAGGCGTCGGTGATCCGCGCGCCGACCGGGAGCGGCCGGTCGCCGAGGACGACGCGCAGCGGCTGCCGCGGCAGCGGCTCGCCGTCCGCACCGCGGGCGGTCAGCTGCGGGTCGTCGGTGAGCACGGTGCCGGTGCCCACCGCGATCGCGTCGACCGCGCCGCGCAGGCGGTGCGTCTCGGCGCGCGAGACCGCGGAGCTGATCCACTGGCTCGTGCCGTCGGCGGCCGCGGACCGGCCGTCCAGGCTGGCCGCGTACTTCCACGTCACGTGCGGGCGTCCGGTGCGGGCGAAGTGCAGCCACGCGCGCAGCGGCCCCGCGGCCGCCTCGGCGGCCCGCACTCCCGAGCGCACCTCGACCCCGGCGGCGCGCAACCGCTCGGCGCCGCCGGCCCCGGAGGGGTGCGGGTCGGACACGGCGTGCACGACGCGGGCCACGCCCGCGTTCACGAGCTCGTCCACGCACGGCGGGGTGCGCCCCGCGCGGGCGCAGGGTTCCAGCGTGACCACCGCGGTTCCGCCCGCCGCGCGCGCACCGGCCTGCTCCAGCGCGACGACCTCGGCGTGCGGCCCGCCGGGCGGGCGGGTGGCACCGCGCCCGGCGACGCGCCCCTCGGCGTCGAGGACGACGCAGCCGACGGGCGGGTTGGGGCTGGTGGAGCCGCGCGCGCCCCGGCCGAGGTCGATCGCGTCGAGCATGGCCGCGTCCCAGGCGTCAGCGCCCGCACCGGCCCCGGCGGGGGCGGTGGACCGGTCCTGCGGTTCCCGCTCGTGCACGGGTCACTGCCTCGCGTGCGCGAAACCCGGCGCGGCCTGCTCGCGCAGCGCGCGCACGGCGCGGGCGGGGTCCTCGGCGCCGTAGACGGCGGAGCCGGCGACGAAGCAGTCCACGCCCGCTTCGGCCGCCTGCTCCACGGTGTCGTTGTTGATGCCGCCGTCGATCTCGACGAGCAGGTTGAGGTGGCCGGTGTCGACCATCCGCCGCGCGGCGCGGACCTTCTCGAGCACGTCGGGCATGAACTTCTGCCCGCCGAAGCCCGGTTCCACCGACATGACCAGCAGCGTGTCGTAGTGCCGCAGCACGTCCACGTACTGCTCGAACGGCGTGTTCGGCTTGATCGACAGGCCCGCCTGGGCCCCGGCCGCGCGGAGGTCCTTCGCCAGGGCGACCGGGTCCTCGGCGGCCTCGACGTGCACGGTCACGTTGTGCGAGCCGGCCTCGGCGTAACCGATCGCCCACTGGTCAGGGTCGTCGATCATCAGGTGGCAGTCCAGCGGGATGTCGGTGGTCTTGAGCAGTGATTCGACCACCGGCAGGCCGATCGTCAGGTTCGGCACGAAGTGCGCGTCCATCACGTCGACGTGGACCCAGTCGGCGCGCTGGCCGGGCTCGCCGTCGATCGCGGCGAGCTCGTCGGCGAGCCGCGCGAAGTCGGCCGACAGGATGGACGGGGCGATGAGCGGTTGGGCGGTTCGCTGTCCGTTCGACACAGCGGGATTGTAAATCCCGCTTCCGGGTACATCCGGCTCCGGCCGTCCGCGGGGGCGCGCGGGGGCTCAGGCGGCGGCTCGCGCACCCCGCACCCGGGCCCGCCGCCTCCTCCGATGGGGCCGCTGCGCTGGGAATCCTCAGTCCTGGGACGCCTCAGTCCGCGGGCCAGCTGTACTCGAGCTCGTAGCGGTCGGCGGGCATGATCATGTCGTTGCACTCGACCACGCGCGCGCCGGAGTAGGCCAGCCGCCGCACGTGCAGCACCACGGTGCTGCTCAGCGCCGAGCGCTCCGCGCTCGTGGCCGCCCTCCCGCCGACGCTCTCGGCGAACCGGGTCAACCCCACCGACTCGTCCAACCGCGCGTAGGCACCGCCGGTGCCGGTGTCCGCGGTTTCCAGCGCCGTGCCGCGGGTGACCGCGCGCGGCAGGCGGGAGGTGGCCAGCTGCACCGGTTCGCCGTCGGCGCGCAGCACGCGGTCGCGCACGCAGACGTCCTCCTCCGGGGCGATGCCGAGCACCGCGGCGTAGTCGTCCCCCGCTGCTTCGAACCGGACCTTGACGCTGCTCGAGGCCCGGAAACCGTACCGGTCGGCCTCGGCGAGGAAGGCCGCCGCGTTCGCCTGCCGCCGGGCCCGCGACAGCCGTTCCTGCGAGTTGACCCGTGTGATCCGCTTCGGTGGCGCCACCACGACCCCTTTCCGCGGGCACCGGTGAGCACTCCTTCGTCCCGGAGCTCGTCGAAAGCGGAGCGGATCGTGATCCAGCTGACGCCGTAGAGCTCTCCGAGCTCCGGTTCGCTGGGCAGGAGCGCACCCGGTGCGTACTCCCCTGCTGCGATGCGTTCCCGGAGGTCCTCGGCGATCTGGGCGTACTTGGCAGCCATGTCCGTCCCGCGCACCCGAATTGCCCGCGCCTGCGCGTGTTTCCGCGGCTGCCCCCAGCGTGCAGCAGCCGCGGCGGTGCGGAAACGTCCAGTCGGGTGCGACCGGCCGGGGTGCCGGGACGGGTCGGCTGCGGCGGGTGTCAGCCGCGGCGCTGCCGGCGCCGCACCACCGCGTAGACCGCCAGCAGCAGCACCAGGAACGGCACCCCCGCCTGCCAGGCGGTGGCGAACTGCTCGGTGAACGGCATCGTCGCCAGCACCGCGGCGAGGAACAGCATCGCCAGCACCGTGGTCACCGGCGCACCCGGCAGCCGCACCGAGGAGGCGGGCATCCCCTCGGCGCGGCGCCGGCGGCGGAACGCCAGCTGGCTGGCGAACACGATCAGCCACGTCACCAGCGCGCCGAACAGCGCCAGCCCCACCATGAACGGGAACGCCGTCTCCGGCGAGACCGCGGAGACGATCGCGGCCAGCACGAGTCCCACCGCGGACAGGCCCAGCGCGCGCCGCGGTGCCCCGTTGCGGCCGACCCGGGCGAACCAGCGCGGGGCGTACCCGTCGAGGGCCAGCGAGTGCCCCATGCGGGAGGAGACGTACAGGTTCGTGTTCACCGCCGAGAGCGCGGCCGTGAGCACGACGAAGTTCATCACGCCCGCCGCGGCGGGGACGCCGACCATCGCGAACAGCCGCACGAACGGGCTCTGCAGCACGTCCTCCTCGGTGGAGACCTGGTTCCACGGCAGGATCGCCACCACGACGAACATGCCGAGCACGTAGAACAGGGCCAGCCGCAGCACCATCCCGCGGGCCGCCCGCGGGACGTCCCGGCCCGGGTCCCGCGACTCGGCCGCGGCCACCGCCACGGCCTCGGTGCCCAGGTAGGAGAACGTGACGATCGTCAGCGCCAGCCACACCGCGCCCACGCCGTTCGGCAGGAAGCCGCCGTGCTCGGTCAGCGCGGCCAGCCCGAGGGGTTCGCGGCCGGGCAGGCCGAGGAAGATGCCGGCCAGGCCGATGGCGATGAACGCGATGATCGTGACGACCTTGACCATCGCGAACCAGTACTCGAACTCGCCGAAGAAGCGCACCGCGCCCGCGTTGACCGCCAGCAGCAGCGCGGAGAAGAGCACCACGGGCAGCCACAGCGGCAGGTCCGGGTACCAGAACTGCACGTACAGCCCCGCCGCGACCACGTCGCTGCCGATGTTGACCACCTGGGCGGCCCAGTAGATCCAGCGCTGCACGAACCCGGCCGACCCGCCGAGGTAGCGCTGGGCGATCGGGCCGAAACCCCCGGCTTCCGGATGCACCACGACCATCTCGGCCAGCGCGTACGCCAGCGCCAGCGCGACCAGCGCCGCGACGAGGTAGGCGATGAGCACGGCCGGGCCGGCGATGGAGACGGCCAGGCCCGAGCCGAGGAACAGCCCGGTCCCGATCGCCCCGCCGACGGCGAGCATCGTCACCTGGCGGCCGTTCAGCTCCCGCCGCAGTCCCGGCGACGCCGTCTCCTGCTGCGCGTGCGCGGTGTCGTCCACGACGACTACCCCTCCGCTCCCCGCGCGTCGGCGATGTCGAGGTGGATCGGAGTGCCCTCCGCGACGGTGCGGCTGACGGTGCAGTACTTCGCGATGGCGCGCTGCACCGCAGCGACGAGCTTCTCCCGCTCCTCGGCGTCGTCGATCTCGTCGAGCGCCGCGCGCAGCTGCGTCCGCACGGTGGCGAACCGGTGCTTGTCCTCCGGGTTCTTGGTCCGGTCGGCGTCGACGGTGATCTCGGCGTCCTCGCCCAGGCGCCGCACGAGCAGGTTCTCGCCGGTCACCGCCGAGCAACCGGCGATGGCCGCGAGCAGCAGCTCACCGGGGGTGAACGCGCCGGGCGCACCTTCGCGGCCGATGGCGACCTCGGCGCCGCGCTCGTTGACGGCCGTGAACGCGTGCTCGCCGGTGCGGGTCACGCGCACCGGGGTGCCCGCGGCGCCGCCGCTCGCGCCCCCGGCGCCCGTCCCCGGGGATTCCGTCCCCGCGGCCGCAGCGGACTGCTCGGACATCACCATCACCTGCTCCTTCCTGTCGGCGGGCGGCCGCGCCGGGCGCGGCGGCCGCACCGCGGAGTTCCCGCACCGCGGAGTTCACCCGCCGATGTCCTCGTTCCACAGCTCCGGGCGCCGCGCGATGAAGTCGGCCATCATCCGCCGGCACGCCGCGTCGTCGAGGATCCCCACGCGCACCCCGTGCTGGGCCAGCCAGTCGTGCCCGCCGTGGAAGTTCCGCGCCTCCCCGATCACGACGTGCCCGATGCCGAATTGCCGGACCAGGCCGCTGCAGTACCAGCACGGCGACAGCGTGGTCACCATCGTCGTTCCCGCGTAGGAGCGCTGCCGTCCGGCGGCGCGGAACGCGGCGGTCTCCGCGTGCGCCGCGGGGTCGTCGTCCTGGACGCGGCGGTTGCGCCCGCGTCCCAGCAGGTTTCCGTCCGCGTCGAACAGGGCCGCGCCGATGGGGATCCCGCCTTCGGCCTCCCCCGCCCGGGCTTCCCGCAACGCGGCGTCGAGCCACTCGGCCCACCGCCGCGCCTGCTCCGGCGCGGGGACGTGCTCAGCGCTCATGGTTCTCACCGCTTCCGCAGCAGCGCGCAGTACATCGCGTCCGTGCCGTGCCGGTGCGGCCACAGCTGCACCCCGGGCCCGTCCCCGAGATCGGGCACCCCGGGGAAGTGCGGGCGCGCGTCGAGCTGCTCCACGTCCCCGAGCTGGACCACAGTGGACACCACTCCTCCGGTTTCGGCGAGGTGCGGCGAGCAGACCACGTAGGCGAGGACACCGCCGGAGCGGGTCAGGCGCACCGCCGAGCGCAGCAGTTCCCGCTGCAGCTCGGTGAGGTCCCCGACGTCGGACGGCTGCCGCCGCCACCGCGCCTCCGGCCGGCGCCGCAGCGCGCCGAGCCCGGTGCACGGAGCGTCCACCAGCACCCGGTCGTAGCCCGGCTCGAGCCCGGGATCACGACCGTCCACTTCGTACACGTTCACCGAGAGTTCCTCGGTGGCGCGGCGCACGAGGTCCGCGCGGTGCGACGCCTGCTCCACCGCGTCCAGCTGACCGCCGTCCATCGTGACCAGCGAACCGAGCAGGTTGGCCTTGCCACCCGGGCCGGCGCACAGGTCCAGCCAGCGCTCGTCCGGGCCCGCACCGAGCTCGGCCTTGGTCAGCGCGACCGTGACCAGCTGGCTGCCCTCGTCCTGCACCCCGGCGAAGCCCTCCTGCACCGGCTCCAGGTCGCCGGGATCGCCCGCGCCGGCCTCCAGCCGCACCCCGTACGGCGAGTACGGCGCGGGATCACCACCGGTGACCGCGGCGAGCTCGTCGGCGCTGATCTGCCCGGGACGGGCGACGAGGTGCACCTCCGGGCGCGCGTCGTCGGCGGCGAGCACGTCGCCCAGCTCCGCCGCGGAGCCGAGCGCGTCGGCGAAGGCCTGCGCGATCCACCGCGGGTGGGCGTGGCGCACGGCCTGGTTCCCCACCGGGTCCTCCGCCGCGTCCGGGGCGACCTCGTCGATCCACCCCTGCTCGTCGTGCTTGGCCGCCTGCCGCAGCACCGCGTTGGCGAACCCGCCCGGCCGATCGCCCATGATCGCCCGCACCAGGTTCACGGTCGCGCCGACGGCAGCGTGCGTGGGGATGCGCGTGCGCAGCAGCTGGTACACGCCGATGCGCAGCGCGTCGAGCAGCTTCGGCTCGATCTCGCCGAGCGGGCGCGAACTGCACTCGCCGATGATCGCGTCGAGCAGGCCCTGGGCCCGGCTGGCGCCGTAGGCGAGCTCGGTGGCCAGGGCCGCGTCCCGACCGGTGATGTTGCGCTGCCGCAGCAGGTTCGGCAGCGCCAGGTTGGCGTAGGCGTCGCGCTCCCGGACCGCGCGCAGCGTGTCCAGCGCGGCCAGCCGCGCGGGGTCCTTCTCGCCGCCGGAGTGGTGGCCACCGCCGGAGCTCTGGCCCTTCCCACCGGACCGGTCGGGCTTGCCGGCCCGGTGGCCGTTGCCGCCGGAGCGCGCGTCGCGGCGCGGTCCACCCGTCCGACGGTCCTTGCCGCGGTCGTTCACGTCAGCTGCTCTCCTCGTTCGATCCGCGTCCCGCGCGCCCAGTCCGGCGCGGACATGCGCTTCTTGCCCGGAGCCTGCACGTCACCGAGCTCGACGGCATCGGTGCCGGTGCCCACGAGCACGCGCTTGCGCTCCACCGCGATCTCGCCCGGTGGCAGTCGCGGCCGATCGGGCAGCGGGCGCACCGGTCCGAGCTTGAACCGCTCCCCGTCCCGCCAGGCCCACGCGCCCGGCTCGGGCGTGACCGAGCGGATGAGCCTGTCGACCAGGTGGGCCGGCCGGGTGAAGTCCACTTTGGCGTCCTCGACGGTCACTTTGGACGCGTAACTGACGCCCTCGTCCGGCTGCGGCTGGGCCTGCAGCACGCCGTCCTCGATTCCGTCCATCGTGGACTCGAGCAGGCGCGCGCCGGACTCGGCCAGGCGGGCGAGGAGTTCGCCCGCCGTGTCGCGCGCTCCGATCTCCTCGGTCACCACGCCGAACACCGGTCCCGCGTCGAGGTCCGGCACGATGCGGAACGTGCTCGCCCCGGTGATCTCGTCGCCGTGCCGCAGCGCCGCCTGCACCGGCGCCGCCCCGCGCCAGGCCGGCAGCAGGGAGAAGTGCAGGTTGACCCACCCGTGCCGCGGAACCTCCAGCGCCCGCTGCTTGAGCAGCGCGCCGTAGGCCACCACCGGGCAGCAGTCCGGGCCGATCCCGGCCAGCCGCTCCAGGAAGGCGGGATCATCGGCCCGCTCCGGGGCGAGCACCTCGAGGCCGTTCTCCTCGGCGACCTTGCCCACCGGGGAGCGCTCCACCCTGCGCCCCCGGCCGGTCGGCGCGTCCGGCCGCGTCACCACGGCCGCGACCTCGTGCCGCGGCGAGGCCAGCAGCGCGCGCAAACCCGGTACGGCCGCCTCGGGCGTTCCCGCGAACACCAGCCGCATGTCACTGCCCCCCGAACAACGGATGCGGGTTCTGCTTGATCACCGGTTCGGCTCCGTCGAACCACTCGGCCCGCCCGATCTCGCGCAGCGCGCGCTCGCGCGTCGCCCGGTCCAGCCGGTCGACGAACAGCACCCCGTCGAGGTGGTCGGTCTCGTGCTGGATGCAGCGGGCGAGCAGGTCGCTGCCCTCGACCTCGACCGGTTCGCCGTGCATGTTCCAGCCCCGCGCCACGACCCGGCGGTACCGGAGGCAGTCCCAACCCATGCCCGGGATCGACAGGCACCCCTCGGGGCCGAACTGCTCCTCGTCACCGACCACGTCGAAGCTCGGGTTGATCAGGTGCCCGGCGAAGCCGTCGCAGTGGTAGGTGAACACGCGCAGCCCCACGCCCAGCTGGGGAGCGGCCAGACCGGCTCCGCCCTGCTCCTCCATCGTGTCCCACAGGTCCCGGACCAAGGTGCGCAGCTCCCCGTCGAAGTCGACGACCTCCTCGGCGGGAGTGCGCAGCACGGGATCGCCGAACAGGCGGACGGGCTGAACTGTCACGGGGGCTCCTGGGGATCGACGCGCGGTGACTGCCCACCGAGTCTACGGAGCCGCCACCGCGGAGGGCGTCCGCGGGTGCCCGCCCGAGGCACCGAACGCCCCGGGCGGGAGCGCGGCCGATCACGGCGCGGGCGCGGGCACGACCACCTCCGCGGAGCCGCCGCCGCGCCGGGTCGGTTCGGCCGCGGCGACCCACCGCCCGTCGGGCAGGCGGCGCACACCTGTCGCCGCGCCGATCTCGTCCGCCTCCGCGAAGCGGTGCCCGCGCGCCCGGAGCTCCGCGGCCTCCGGCCGGGCGAGGAACGCCGGTTCGGCGTCGGTCTCGGACTCGTTGCGCTGCGAGATCCGCGGTGCGGCGATCGCCTCCGCGAGCGTGCGGCCGCGGTCGAGGTGCTCGGTGAGCAGCTGCGTGACGGTGGTGATGATCGTCGTCCCGCCCGGGGTTCCGAGCGCCGCCACGGGCCGGCCGTCCTCGGTGACGATGGTCGGGCTCATCGAGCTGCGCGGTCGCTTGCCCGGTTCCGGCAGGTTCGGGTCCGGCACGCCGGGCGCGTGCGGGGTGAACGAGAAGTCGGTGAGCTCGTTGTTGAGCAGGAAGCCCCTGCCGGGCACGGTGATCCCGCTGCCGCCGGTCTGCTCGATGGTCAGCGTGTAGGAGACGACGTTGCCCTCGGCGTCGGCGACCGTCAGGTGGGTCGTGCTCGGCCCCTCCGCATCGGGGCGCTGCGGTGCGGTACCGCCCCGGCAGTCCGCCGGGTCCCGCGGGTCGCCCGGGGCGACCGGGGTCGGCAGCGCCGCGCCGTCGTCGATGAGGCACTCCCGCGCGGCGGCGAACCGATCGCCGAGCAGTTCCTCGGTGGGCACGTCGGAGTAGGCGGGGTCGCCGACCCACCGGTTGCGGTCGGCGAAGCCGATCTTGGTGGCCTCGGACAGCCGGTGCAGGTAGCTCGTCCGGTCCATGCCGGACAGGTCCGAGCGCTCCAGGATGTTCAGCGCCTCGCCCACGGTGGTGCCGCCGGAACTGCTCGGGGCCATGCCGTGGACCTCGCGGCCGCGGTAGGTGGTGCGCGCGGGTTCGCGCTCCGCGGCGCGGTAGTCGCGCAGGTCCTGCCGGCTCATCCCGCCCGGGCGGACGGTGCGGTCCGCGCCGGGGCGCACCGGCGGGTCGTTGACGGTGTCGACGACGTCGGCGCCGATCGGCCCGTCGTAGAACGCCCCCACCCCGTCGCGCGCCAGCATCCGGTAGGTCTCGGCGAGGTCGGGGTTGCGCATCCGCGTGCCGACCTCGGGCGGTTCGCCGCCGGGCATGAACAGCTCAGCCGTCGCGGGGAAGTCCCGGAACCGCTCGGCGTTCTCCCGCGTCTGTTCGCGGAACGTCTCGTCGACGGTGAACCCGTTGCGCGCCAGGCGTTCCGCGGGCCGCAGAACCTCGGAGAGGTCCTCGCTCCCCCAGCGGTCGAGCGCCTCCTGCCAGAGCATCGGCGTACCGGGCACGCCGACGCTCAGCCCGCTGGTGATGGCCTCGTCCCGCGGCATCGGCCGACCATCCACTGTGAACATGCGTTCGTGCGCCGCGGCCGGGGCGGTCTCGCGTCCGTCTATCGTGGACACTCCTCCGGTGTCGGCGTCGTAGCGCACGAAGTAGCCGCCCCCGCCGACGCCCGCGGAGTACGGTTCGGTCACCCCCAGCGCCGCGGCCACCGCCACCGCCGCGTCGGTCGCGCTCCCCCCGCGGCGCAGCACGCCGATGCCCGCGCGCGTCGCGTCCGCGTCCACGCTGGAGACCGCACCGCCGTACCCAGCGGCCTCGGACCGCTTCGGCGGCGCGGGCACGTGCCGCCCGGCCCCACCGGCCGCCGCCGGCGTCGCCGACACCGTCAACACCCCCGCGCACAGCAGCCCGATCAGCACCCGTCCCGTCGACATCCGCACCTCCACCGAAGCAGTGATCTCCCAACTCTGCCCACCACCGCCCGCGCGCACAACAGCACGCACCGTGCAACCGAGGATGCTCCGGACAGGGCACCGGTTCCCGAGGACCGGGCGCCCGCGCGGAGCGGGCTCGGGCGGGCCGGCACCCGCGCGAACTGGGCCTCCGCGCGAACTGGGCTAGGGTCGGTGGCATGACCACGATCGGAAACAGCGACCTCGACGTGTTCGGCCTCAACCTCGGCGGCAACGTCTTCGGCTGGACCGCCGACGAGGAGCAGTCCTTCGCCGTGCTCGACGCCTACACCGCGGCGGGTGGCAACTTCATCGACACGGCGGACGTGTACAGCGCGTTCGCCACCGGCAACTCCGGCGGCGAGTCCGAGACGATCATCGGCGACTGGCTGCGGCGGCGCGGCCGGCGCGACGACGTCGTCCTCGCGACCAAGGGCGGTGCGCTCCCGCCGAACAACGGGACCACCGCACCGGCGATCCGCGCCGCGGCCGAGGACTCGCTGCGGCGGCTGGGGACCGACCACATCGACCTGTACTACGTGCACTTCGACGACCCGTCGGTACCGGTGGAGGAGACCCTCGGCGCGCTCGACGAGCTCGTCCGCGCCGGCAAGCTGCGCCACATCGCCGCGTCGAACTTCAGCGCCGAGCGGCTCGACGCGGCGCTGCGCGCGGCCGACCGGGACGGGCTGCCCCGCTACGTCGCGCTGCAGCCGCACTACAACCTCGTGGAGCGGGACTACGAAACCGAGCTGGCCGACCTGGCCCACCGGGAAGGGCTCGGCGTGCTGCCGTACTACTCGCTGGCCAAGGGCTTCCTGACCGGCAAGTACCGCACGAACGACGGCACCGCCGACGGGCCGCGCGCGGAAGGCGCGCTGGCCTACCTCGACGAACGCGGGCAGCGCGCGCTGGCCGCCCTCGACGAGGTCGCCGCCGCGCACAGCAGCACCCCGACGGCCGTGTCCCTGGCCTGGCTGCGGCAGCAGCCGAGCGTGACGGCGCCGATCGCCAGCGCCCGCGACCTGCACCAGCTCGAAGCCCTGCTGGCCTCGGTCGAGCTGGAGCTGACGCAGGAGGAGCTGACCCTGCTGTCCAAGTCCACGGGCTGAACGGCGAGCGGTGCCGGGACCTCGCAGGAAACCGCCCTCGCAGGAAACCGCCCTCGCAGGAAACCGCCCTCGCAGGAAACCGGGAGTCCCGCAGCGGGCGGAGCGGGCCCAGCAGGCGCTGCGCCTCCGGCGCCCGCTCCGCAACCGCCGGCCCGCCCCGGCCGGTGCTGCCGGGTGATGCGAGCGGGCGCGCATCGAATGCCCCGATTCCGGCCCGCCCGCCGGCGCGGGGTTGTGCAGTGCTCTCCGGACCAGGCACTGATCGCTCGAACTCCAGCAGAGAAACTGCGGATGATCCAACGCAGAGCCACGGACCTGCGCGAGTTCGCCGGCCCGGCCGAGGACGAGGTCAGCCGGAAGATCAAGCAGTCCCCGGGGAACATGGCCGGCGAGGAGCCGGGCCAGCTCGCCTGGGTCGTCGACAAGACCATCGATCGGCTGCAGAGCCAGATCGAGCAGCTGGAAGCAGCCCAGCGCGACCACCGCGCCACCGACGACGAAGCGACATCCCGGCAACTGTGAGGACCACGACCGTGCTCCGCCCGCACCGCCCTCGGCCCCACCGCGGCTCGCCGCGCTCGGCCTCGCCGGCTGCGCCCCGCCCGCCGAGGTGCAGGGATATCCCGCCAACCACGAGGGCCGGCAGAGCCGCCTCTGCTCCACGGACGTCGGCGTCCCCGACAGCGCGTCGTTCCGCGTCGACTTCACCCGCACCGGCGGCAAGGCACCCGAGATGCAGGACCCCTGCGGCTACGCCGACACGATCGCCACCGAGGTCCTCGAGAACATCCCCGACGCCTGAGGGACGTGCCGCCGCTCGGTCGGGGGACGAGCCCGCCGCCGCGCTGAGCGCCCGGCGGCGGTCGCAGCAGCGAACCGCAGCAGCGGCGACCGCTAGATCATCTCCAGCGGGTCGAGTCGGACCCGCAGCTCGCTGGCCTTCCGCGCGGCGCGCGCGACCTGCGCCGCGTGCAGGGACTGCGCCAGGGCTCGGCTTTCGCTCCGGTCCACGCGCACCAGCAAGCGCTCGCGCTCGTCCTCCTCGTCGGCGGCGCTCGCGCCCGCGATCTCGCTGAGCGGCACGGGGCCGAGCACCTCGGCCGTGTCGGGCAGTTCGGCCGAGTCCACGAGGGACTCCACGGCTTCGGGAGTGCCGTCGACGGCGGCGACGCGGCGGGCGGGCGGGAATCCGAGCTGCTCGCGCTCGGCCAGTTCCAGCTCCGCGTACCACCCCGGATCCCAGCGCACCAGCGCCTGCACGGGCTGCAGGTCGGAGTCGGCCATGACGACGACGCGCCCGCCCGCGCTCGCCGGGCGCACGAGGGCCGCGGCGGTGAACCACAGCCGCAGCGCGGTCTCGGTCGCCCGCAGTTCCGGCCTGCCGAGCAGGGTGCTGCCGTCGAGCAGCAGCGCGGCCCCGTAGCCGCCCTCGGCGGCCGGTTCCGCCCCCGGTGTCGACACGATCAGCGCGGGTCTCGCGGGCACGGTGGCCAGCACGTCCCCCGCACCCGAGGTGCGCACGGGCACGTTGCTGAACGCGCGTCCGAGCTCCTCGGCGGTGCGCTCGGCGCCGACGGCGACGGCGCGCAGCCGCCGCGAGCCGCACTGCGGGCAGCGGAACGCGGCCTCGGTCGCCCCGCACCACCGGCAGGACGCGGGCCGCGCCCCGCCGTCGCCGTGCGACGACAGCGCCAGCGGTCCGGCGCAGTGGCGGCAGCGGGCGCGTTCCCGGCAGTCGGCGCACGCCAGGGCCGGCACGTAGCCCCTGCGCGGGACCTGCACGAGCACCGGGGCCTCGCGCTGCAGCGCTGCGCGGGCCGCGTCGAAGGCCACCGACGGCAGGCGGGCCGCGCGGGCGGCGGGATCGCGGGCGAGCTGGGAGTCGTGCTCACCGATGGCGGTCATCCGCGGGGACGCGGCGCGCACGGTGCCGCGGTCGGCGGTGATCTCCGGTGCCCAGCCGGACTCGACGAGCAGCTGCGCTTCCGCGGTGCGGGCGAACGCGCCCACGAGCAGCCCGGCACCGCTGCTGTGCGCGCGGTGGGTGAGCACGTCCCGCACGTGCGGATAGGGCACCTGCGGGTAGCTGTGCAGCTCGTCCCCGTCGTCCCACACGGCGGCGAGACCGAGGTCGCGCACCGGCGCGAACATGGCGCCGCGGGTGCCGACGACGACGCGGGCGCAGCCGCGCAGCACCGCCAGCCACCGCCGGTACCGCTCGGCCGGGGGCAGTTCCCCGGTCAGCGCAACCACCCCGCCGGTTCCGAGCAGCTCGACGCAGGCCTCGTGCAGCCGCGCCAGGTCGCGGTGGTCGGGCACCACCAGCAGCGCACCCCTGCCGGAGGAGGCCGCCGTGGCACCGGCCTCCGCGAGCCGCCGCGGCCAGTCCTCCCCCGGCAACGCCTGCCACACGGCGCGGGGGCCGCGCTCACCGGCGAGCGCGTCG
Source organism: Salinifilum ghardaiensis (assembly GCF_054491345.1). Classification (NCBI taxonomy): domain Bacteria; kingdom Bacillati; phylum Actinomycetota; class Actinomycetes; order Pseudonocardiales; family Pseudonocardiaceae; genus Salinifilum; species Salinifilum ghardaiensis. The sequence continues at coordinate 3,542,853 of NZ_CM137101.1, forward strand.
AGGAAGGCGGGACCGCGGGCGTAGCGCTGCCACGCCTCGGCGGCGGGACGGGCGGGCGCCGCGGCGGGCCCGGTCGGCGCGGTCCTCTCCCCCGAGGGCGATCGCGGAGGCACGGCCAACCGCACCACGTCCGAGACCATGCCGCCGTAGCGGGCGGCGACGCCGCGGCACAGCTCCAGCAGCTCGGGGGTGAGCACCGGCTCGGCGGAGGCGACGCGCTCCAGCCAGGCGAGCTTGCCGGGGAAGTCGGTGCTCCCCGCGCGTTCGAGGACGAACCCGTCGGCGAGCTTGCCCCGGAAGCGCACCCGCACCCGGCAGCCCACCCGCGCCGTCGCGGACAGGTGCTCGGGCACCCGGTAGTCGAAGGTGCGGTCCAGGTGCGCGGGCAGGGCGACGTCGACGAGGACGCGGGCGATCGGCAGGTGCTCCGCCGGAGTCCGCTGCTGAGCCTTCCCCCGCGTCGCCATGCTCCTTGCATACCAGAACGCGGCGGGGTGCCCGCGCGCACGCCCGGCGGAGCCCGCGCCGCCGCGGGCGCGCCGGCCGGGTGCGATACGGTTCCAGGTGTTTCACGTGGTCTTCTACCAACCGGAAATCCCCGGGAACACCGGCAACGCCATCCGCATGGCGGCCGGTTGCGGCGCCGCGCTGCACCTGGTCGAACCGCTGGGCTTCTCGGTGGAGGACGCGAAGCTGCGCCGGGCCGGCCTGGACTACCACGACCGCGCCGCGCTGCACGTGCACCGCGACCTGGCCGCGGCGTGGGAGGCGATCCGCCCCGGGCGGGTGTTCGCGTTCACGGTGCAGGCCGAGCAGTGCTTCAGCACCGCGTCCTACGAGGCCGGTGACGTGCTGCTGTTCGGTCCGGAGTCGGTGGGGCTGCCCACCGAGGTGCGCGCCGAAGCGACCCGGGAGCTGCGCATCCCCATGCGCCCCGGAATCCGCTCGATGAACCTGGCGAACTCGGCGGCGGTGGCCGTGTACGAGGCGTGGCGCCAGCAGGGCTACGCGCTGCCGTCCGCGGACGGGGTCACCGCGGCACCGGAGACCACGGCCAGCGGCCCGTCCACGGGCGCGTGACCGCAGCCCAGGCGCACGCGCCGACCACCAGCGCGACACCGAGGTAGGCGGGCCAGCCGCCGAACAGGTCCAGCAGCGAGGGGTTCTCCGGTTTCTCCGTGACGTAGCCGTAGTTGCTGCCCGCCCAGGCGTTGAACCCGAGCATCGCCAGTCCCCAGCACACCGTGACCAGCAGCGAGCGGCCGCAGTCCCACCACGTCGGCCGCATCCCGGCACCCCAGGTGAGGAACACGGCCACCCACACGACGAGCAGGTGCTGGCCCCAGAACTCGACGAACACCCAGTGCGGGAAGTCCGGCGCGTCCAGCGCGGGCGTGACCACCGCCTGCGGGGTGAGCGTCAGGCCCCAGTAATAGGTCAGCGCGTAGGCCCACTGCCGCCGCGTCCACAGCGCGTACGCCGCCACCGGCCAGGCCAGGTCGCAGAGGTGCAGCGGCAGCGAGTCCGCCACGTCCCAGCGGGGCGGCAGCATCCCCCACACCAGCAGCGGGAGCTGGAACGCGACGATCACCACCGCGAAGCCGCGGGCGAACGCGGTGCGGTGCGCGCCGAGCCGCCGGCCGAGCAGGACCAGCAGCACGGCCCCGACCAGCAGCAGCGCGATGAGCACCCAGTGCGACGGACCGTACGGTTCGAAGGTCCGCTGCACCACCGCGAGCCCGCCCATGCACCCACGGTAAGCGCGGTGGAGCCTCCCGGTCAGCGCCTCAGCGCCCGGAACCTGCTGCCGGGGGTGTGCCGCTCAGGTTCTGCTGGTCGGGGACCTGCCGGTCAGGCCGCCGCGGCCTGCTGCAGCGCTTCGACCCGGTCGGTGCGCTCCCACGGCAGGTCGAGGTCGGTCCGGCCGAAGTGGCCGTAGGCCGCGGTCTGCGCGTACAGCGGGCGCAGCAGGTCCAGGTCGCGCACGATCGCGGCCGGGCGCAGGTCGAAGACCTCGTTGATCGCGGCCTGGATCTTGACCGGGTCCACGTTCTCCGTGCCGAACGTCTCCACGAACAGCCCCACCGGCGCGGCCTTGCCGATCGCGTAGGCCACCTGCACCTCGATGCGGTCGGCCAGCCCCGCCGCCACGGCGTTCTTGGCCACCCAGCGCATCGCGTACGCCGCCGAGCGGTCCACCTTCGACGGGTCCTTGCCCGAGAAGGCACCGCCACCGTGCCGGGCCATACCGCCGTAGGTGTCCACGATGATCTTGCGGCCCGTGATGCCGCAGTCACCCATCGGACCACCCACGACGAAGCGACCGGTCGGGTTGACCAGCAGCCGCACGTCCGAGGTGTCCAGCCCCAGCCGGTCGACCTCCGGCGCGATCACGTGCTCGCGCACGTCGGTGGTGAGCGTGCCCTGCAGGTCGACGTCGGCCGCGTGCTGGGTCGACAGCACCACCGTGTCCAGGCGCACGGGCTGGTCACCGGCGTACTCGACGGTGACCTGGGTCTTGCCGTCCGGGCGCAGGTACGGCAGCACGCCGTCCTTGCGGACCTTGGCCAGTCGCCGCGAGAGCCGGTGCGACAGGGCCAGCGGCAGCGGCATGAGCTCGTCGGTGTCGTTGCAGGCGTAGCCGAACATCAGGCCCTGGTCGCCCGCGCCCTGCTTCTCGAGCTCGTCCTCGGAGCCCTCGACGCGCGTCTCGTAACCGCTCTCCACGCCCTGGGCGATGTCCGGCGACTGGGCGTCGATGGCCACGTTCACACCGCAGGAGTTGCCGTCGAAGCCCTTGGCGGAGGAGTCGTACCCGATCTCCAGCAGCGTGCTGCGCACGATCCCGGGGATGTCGGCGTAGGCCTCGGTCGTGATCTCACCGGCGACCTGCACCTGGCCGGTGGTGATCATGGTCTCGGCGGCCACCCGCGAGTGCGGGTCGTGGCGCAGCAACTCGTCGAGGACGGAGTCGCTGATCGCGTCCGCCATCTTGTCCGGGTGACCCTCGGTCACCGACTCACTGGTGAACAACCTGCGTCCGCCGCGCAGGTTCGACTGCTCGCTCACGGCTCTCCCCTAGCTTCGTCACTCACTGGGCCCCCGGAAGTCCAGCTGCTCGGACACAGCATCCCACACGGACGCGGCGAGCCGGGATTTCGCACCGTGCGGGATGGGATGCTCGGTCCCGTCGGCGGCGAGCAGCCAGCCGTCGTTGTCCTCGACCTCGAAGGCGCGCCCGTCGCCGACCGCGTTGACCACGAGCAGATCGCAGCCCTTGCGGGCCAGCTTCGCGCGGCCGTGCTCGAGCACCGTCGTGTTCGGGTCCCCCGTCTCGGCGGCGAAGCCGGCGATCACGCCCGCGCGCAGCTCGTCCTGCCGCCGGGCGCGGACGAGCTCGGCCAGCACGTCCGGGTTGCGGGTCAGCTCCACCGGATCCGGATCGCGGTCGGTCCTCTTCACCTTGTGCTCGGTGCGGTTGACCGGCCGGAAGTCGGTCACGGCAGCGGCCATGACCACGGCGTCGGCCCCGTCGGACTCCGCCAGCATCACGGTGCGCAGCTCCTCGGCGGTGCCGACGCGCACGATGCGCACCCCCGCCGGGTCCGGCAGGTCGGCCGTGTGCGCGGCGACGAGGGTGACCTCCGCCCCGCGCTGGGCGGCCACCCTGGCCAGCGCGTAGCCCTGGCGGCCGGACGAGCGGTTCCCCAGGTACCGCACCGGGTCCAGCGGCTCGCGGTTGCCGCCCGCGGAGACGACGACCCGCCGCCCGTCGAGGTCGCGCGGCAGCCCGCGCGGTTCGGCCAGCAGCAGCCGGGCGAGATCGGCGATCTCCGCCGGTTCCGGCAGCCGCCCCTTGCCGCTGTCCGGCCCGGTGAGCCGGCCGCGGTCCGGTTCGGCGACGGTCACGCCGCGGCTGCGCAGCAGCGCCACGTTGTCCCGGGTGGCCGGGTGCTCCCACATCTCGGTGTGCATCGCGGGCACCATCAGCACCGGGCACCGCGCGGTGAGCAACGTGGAGGTGAGCAGGTCGTCGGCCCGCCCGTGCGCGGCGCGCGCCAGCAGGTCCGCGGTGGCGGGCACGACGACCACGAGGTCGGCCTCCTGCCCCAGGCGGACGTGCTGCACTTCGTCGACCCGGGTGAACACGCCGGTGTCCACGGGATGGCCGGACAGGGCCTCGAACGTGGCCGCACCGACGAACTGCAGGGCGGCCTCGGTTGGCACCGCCCGCACGTCGTGACCGGTCTCGGTCAACCGACGCAGCACCTCGCACGCCTTGAAGGCGGCGATGCCGCCGCTGACCCCGAGCACCACGCGCGGCCGGTGCTCGGACTCGGTGGCGGTCATTCGCCCTCGGTGTGCTCGAGAACGCCGGAGTGGATCTCGCGCAGGGCGATCGACAGCGGCTTCTCCCGCGGACCCGGCTCGACCAGCGGACCCACGTACTCCAGCAGGCCCTCGCCGAGCTGGGCGTAGTAGTCGTTGATCTGGCGCGCCCGGCGGGAGGCGAAGATCGCCAGCGCGTACTTGGAGCTGACCTGCTCGAGCAGGTCGTCGATCGGCGGGTAGGTGATGCCTTCCGCGGTGTCGGTGGTCGGGCTGCTGTTCAGCGCGGCCAGAGCGCTCGGGGTGCTCACGTGGGTGGCTCCTGCTCTCGTACGTCGGGCAGCGGCACCGGACGGTGCCGCGCGGCGGTGGCGCCGGAATCGGGCCCGGTCGCTGCTGCGACCCCGGTCGCTGCTGCAGCCCGGGGGACTACCGCAGTCCAGTATCCACCCGGCCGCAACGACCCGTGCCGCGGCGCCGGGGCCGAGCGGACTCGCGCCCGCGGACGCCGGTGGCCCGCCGGGAGCTCGCGGGCTCCCGGCGGGCTCGTCAGCCGAGTCGTGTCAGCCGGGTCGCGCCGGCACCGGACCTGTCGGCGACGGCGGGCTCGGCGCGGTACTGCTGCTCGGCAGTCGGGACTGCTGGGCAGCCGGGTCTTCACCGATCGGGGCCGGCAATCAAGCCTAGCAATTCCCGGGTCGCGGAACCCAGCTCGGTGTTGACGACGCAGGCGTCGAACTCCGCACGAGCCGCCAGTTCCGCCCGGGCGGTCTCCAGGCGGCGCTCGACCACCTCGGGGTCCTCCGTGCCCCGGCCGGACAGCCGCTGCACCAGGTCGTCCCACGAGGGTGGCAGCAGCATGACCAGCTGGGCCTCCGGCATCGCCTGCCGGACCTGCCGGGCTCCCTGGAGCTCGATCTCCAGCACGGCGGGGTACCCCGCGGCCAGCGCGGCCTCGACGGGCTTGCGCGGCGTTCCGTACAGGTTGCCGGCGTAGCGGGCGTGCTCCAGCATCTCGCCGGCGGCGATCATCCGCTCGAACTCGGCGGTGTCCACGAAGTGGTAGTGCACGCCCTCCTGCTCGCCCTCCCGCTGCGGGCGGGTGGTCGCGGAGACGCTGAAGTACACCTCGGGGGCGTTCGCCCGCAGTTCGGCGAGCACGCTGGACTTCCCGACGCCGGACGGACCGGAGACGACGGTGAGCCGAGGCCCGCCCGGGTGGGCGCGCCTCGGCTCAGCGCCGGTTCCCGCGTCGCTCACTCGCCGGTGAACTCGGCGAGCAGGGCCTTGCGCTGCCGCTCACCCAGTCCCCGCAGCCGACGGCTGTTGGCGATCTCCAACCGCTCCATGATCTGCTGCGCGCGGACCTTGCCCACGCCGGGAAGGGCTTCGAGCAGCGCGGAGACCTTCATCTTGCCCAGGACCTCGTCGTTGTCCGCGGTGTCCAGGACCTCCGCCAGGCTGGTTCCGCCTCGCTTGAGGCGCTCCTTGAGCTCAGCTCGGGCGCGACGGGCGGCAGCCGCCTTTTCCAGCGCTGCGGCCCGCTGCTCCTCGGTCAGCTGGGGAAGGGCCACCATGTCCTCCGTGATGTGGGGTTTTCTTGATCGGTGCGGCGACGGTATCGACCCCGCGCAGCCGGGCCCCACCGGGGGTCCCGGTCTGTCCGGCGCGATTCAACCAAACCGCCGCACGGTCCGTGACAACCACCCGTACACGGCTTGCACGGGCGCCACGGCCGCTGCAAGTACTACCAACAAAGCCGCTGAAGTGCACTAACCCTCAGCAGAACTCTTCCGTTGTGTCCGTTTCTCGCGCAGTGCGCGCGAGGTTCGGTCTGCACACCGGCGTACTCGCAGGTCAGGCGGACACAGCATACGCACGAGCACAACGTGAGCAAGACCTCGCACCCGCGCGTCCCCCGAACCGGGGACGCAGCACGTTCGCCCCGTGAACACCCCTGGTGGCGACGGGGCATCCGCACCGCTGCCGCGCCGGACCGGGGCCGACGCCCGCGGGGCGGCGACCCCGGGCCCGCCCCACCAGCGGCACCGCGGACTTCCGGCGCACCGCGAATCGGCGAAAACCGCGGCGCCCCCGAAATTGCGGAACACCCTGAATCGCTTCCGCGCCGCGCCCGCGGCGCACCGACAATTCCACCCCGAAAAGATTTTCCCGAAAAACCGACGGACCAGCGCGCCGGGAATCCCGCGCGGCTTCCGCGCCGGGGCGCGAGCGGCACCGCTCCCCCCGCACCGCGCGGATCGCACACGTCACGCCACGAAGCGGACGATCCGGATTCCCCCCGGTCACAGCACGGAAACACCCGTACGTGGCAGCGCTGCGCCTGCTACTATCCACGTGCGGGAGCCGGTACCGGACCGCACCCGCATTTTCGGCACAGATTTCCGGACGAACCTGCGGGACCGGTCGACCCGCCGCGAACGCGGGGCATTCCGGTGATCCCAGGTCGCTTCCGGCCGTGTTTGATAGGAATTGATCGTGACTTCCCAACCCACCCGTTCCGATATGTCGCGGATGACCAGAAAAACGCCGCGGCTCGTGCGTTGGGTCCTGCTGTGCCTGCTGAGCTGGATGGCGACGTTCGTGGTGTTCCTCGTCTCCACGGAAGGCGCGATCGCCTCGCACCTCCTCGGCAGCAACAGCATCGCGATCACCCACACCGCCCGGGTGGAGCTCCACCGCGGGCAGCCCTTCGGGCTCGTGAGCAACCGCGAACCGCCGGTGCACTGCCACGTCGCTCCCGACCGGGGCATGCCGCGCAGCCTGCGCGTCGGCACCACCCCGGACTCGTTCAGCCTGAGCAGTCCGACCCCGCCGCGCACGGGGCACGCGTGGTTCGACGGCGGGGCGGACATCCGCTGCACCGCTCCGACGACCTACCTGTCACCGGAGCGCTACGACAACACCGCGCAGCACGTGCTGCTCGCGCTGTGCGCGATCTCCACCCTGCTGCTGCTGATCGTGGCCGCACAGGGGCTGCGCCGCCTGCGCTCCCCCGCCCGGTGACCCTGCCGGTCACCCTCCGCCGACTCCGGTGGGCCCTCCCGCAACGGCGGGCCCACCGGACCGGCGAGCGCTGCGCCGGCGCCTACCGGGTCAGCACCCCGGCGAGCTCCTCGTTGAGCCGCCCCGCGGCCGCGCGCAGCTTCTGCGGATCGGGCCCGTGCCGGAGCACCTCCCGCGCCGTGGCCGGGAGCACCCGCGGCAGCGCCGGCCCGAAGACGGCCCGCAGGCTCTGCGCCGTGCCGCCCTGGGCACCGAGCCCAGGCGCCAGGATCGGCCCGTTGAGGTGCGACAGGTCCAGCTCCGAGGAACGGATCGTCGCCCCGACGACCGCCCCGACGTGCCCCATCGGGCGCGCCTCGGCGTTGACCTCGGCCGCGGCGTCCACGATCGACTGCGCCACTCCGCGGCCGGACTCCTGCTGCGCCCGCTGCAGCGTCGCGCCCTCCGGGTTCGACGTGCGGGCCAGCACGAACACGCCCCGGCCGGTCTGCTCGGCGATGCCCAGCGCCGGCGCCAGCGAGCCGAAGCCCAGGTACGGCGACACGGTCACCGCGTCGGCCGCCAGCGGCGCGTTCTCCTCCAGGTAGGCCTTGGCGTAGGCGGTCATGGTGGAGCCGATGTCGCCGCGCTTGACGTCCAGCAGCACCAGCGCGCCCGCCTCCTTGGCGGCGGCCACGACCCGTTCGAGCACCGCCGTGCCCGCCGAACCGTGGCCCTCGAAGAACGCTGCCTGGGGCTTGAAGACCGCGACCTCCTCGCCCATCGCCTCCACGGCCGCCATGGCGAAGCGCTCGATCCCCGCGGGCGTTTCCTCCAGGCCCCACGCGTGCAGCAGGGACGGGTGCGGGTCGATCCCGACGCACAGCGGCCCCCGCGCGCTGGTCGCCTCGGTCAACCGCTGGCCGAAACCGGCCCGCACACCAGCTGCTGTCACCGGTGCTCACCACCCTGCCGCAGCGTCGACTGCAAGTCCTGCACGGTTCGCACGCCGATCGTGCCACTGATCCCGGCCTCGATGCCCTGCACCGCGGCCGAGGCTCCCTGAACCGTGGTCACGCAGGGGACGTCGCGGGACACCGCCGCCGTGCGGATCTCGTAGCCGTCGACGCGCGGCCCCGGGTTGCCGTACGGGGTGTTGATGATCAGGTCGATCTCGCCGGCCTTGACCATCGCCACGATGTCGCGCTCGCCCCCGCCGGCCTCGGTGTGCTTGCCCACGACCGTGGCCGGGATCCCGTTGCGCCACAGCACTTCCGCGGTGCCGCGCGTGGCCAGGACCTCGAAGCCGAGGTCGGCCAGGCGCTTCACCGGGAAGATCAGCGCGCGCTTGTCCTTGTTCGCCACGGACACGAACGCCCGCCCCGAGACGGGGAGCGAGCCGTAGGCACCGGTCTGCGACTTGGCGAAGGCCTCGCCGAAGGACACGTCCAGGCCCATGACCTCGCCGGTGGACTTCATCTCCGGCCCGAGCAGCGAGTCCACGCCGTAGCCCTCGCGGGTGCGGAACCGGTGGAACGGCAGCACCGCCTCCTTGACGGCCACCGGCGCGTCCACCGGGGCGTCCGCCCCGTCTCCGACCGAGGGCAGGATGCCCTCCGCGCGCAGCTCGGCGATCTTGGCGCCGAGCATGAGGCGCGAGGCCGCCTTGGCCAGCGAGGCACCGGTGGCCTTGGACACGAAGGGGACGGTGCGGGAGGCGCGCGGGTTGGCCTCGAGGACGAACAGCATGTCGTCCTTGAGCGCGTACTGCACGTTCAGCAGCCCGTGCACGCCGATGCCGCGGGCCAGCGCCTCGGTGGAGGCCCGCACCTTCTCGATGTCCTGCCGCCCCAGCGTGATCGGCGGCAGCGCGCAGGCCGAGTCGCCGGAGTGCACCCCGGCCTCCTCGATGTGCTCCATCACGCCGCCGAGGTAGACGTCGGTGCCGTCGCAGAGCGCGTCCACGTCGATCTCGATGGCGTCGTCGAGGAACCGGTCGACCAGCACCGGGTACTCGGGGCTGACCTCGGCCGCGCGCGAGATGTAGTCGGACAGCGAGTGCTCGTCGTAGACGATCTCCATGCCGCGCCCGCCGAGCACGTAGGACGGGCGCACCAGCACCGGGTAGCCGATCTCGTCGGCGATGCGCTTGGCGCCCTCGTAGCTGGTGGCGGTGCCGTACTTCGGCGCGGGCAGGCCGGCGCCGGCCAGCACGTCGCCGAACGCGCCCCGGTCCTCGGCCAGGTTGATCGCCTCCGGCGGCGTGCCGACGATCGGCACCCCCTCCGCGGCGAGCCGCTCGGCCAGGCCCAGCGGGGTCTGCCCGCCGAGCTGGACGATGACGCCGGCGACCGTGCCGGAGGCCTGCTCGGCGTGCACCACCTCGAGCACGTCCTCGAAGGTCAGCGGTTCGAAGTAGAGCCGGTCGGCCGTGTCGTAGTCGGTGGAGACGGTCTCCGGGTTGCAGTTGACCATGACCGTCTCGTAGCCGCGGCCGGAGTTGTCCGGGGCCTCGCGCAGCGCCATGGCGGCGTGCACGCAGGAGTAGTCGAACTCGATGCCCTGCCCGATGCGGTTCGGCCCCGACCCGAGGATGATCACCTTGGGCCGCTCGCGCTGCTCGGCGACCTCCGACTCGGCCGCCGGGTCGGACTCGTAGGCCGAGTAGTGGTACGGCGTGCGGGCGGCGAACTCGGCGGCGCAGGTGTCCACCGTCTTGTACACCGGGCGGATGGCGAGCCGGTGGCGCAGCGCGCGCACCCCGTCCTCACCGGCGAGCTCCGGCCGCAGCGCGGCGATCTGGCGGTCCGACAGCCCGGCGCGCTTGGCCCGCCGCAGCAGGTCGTCGTCCAGCACGGGGGCCCCGACGATCTCGCCGCGCAGCTCGACCCACGCGGCGATCTGGTCGACGAACCACGGGTCGATGCCGGAGGCGTGGTGCACGGCCTCCGCGCCCGCGCCCAGCCGCAGCGCGCGCTCCACCGTGTACAGCCGGCCGTCGTGCGGCGTGCGCAGCTGGTCCAGCGCGGACTCGAGCGTGGCGCCGGAGGGGTCCGGGGTGGTCCAGAAGCCGGCGGCCTTGGTCTCCATCGACCGCAGCGCCTTGCCCATGGCCTCGGAGAAGCTGCGGCCGACGGCCATGGCCTCGCCGACGCTCTTCATCGTCGTGGTCAGCTCCGCGTCCGCGCCGGGGAACTTCTCGAAGGCGAACCGCGGCGCCTTGACCACCACGTAGTCCAGCGTCGGTTCGAAGCTCGCCGGCGTTTCACCGGTGATGTCGTTGCTGATCTCGTCCAGCGCGTAGCCGACGGCGAGCTTGGCGGCGATCTTGGCGATCGGGAAACCCGTCGCCTTCGACGCCAGCGCCGAGGAGCGCGACACCCGCGGGTTCATCTCGATGACGACCATGCGCCCGGTGCGCGGGTGGATGGCGAACTGGATGTTGCACCCGCCGGTGTCCACCCCGACCTCGCGCAGCACCGCCATGCCCACGTCGCGCATGTTCTGGAACTCGCGGTCGGTCAGCGTCATCGACGGCGCCACGGTCACCGAGTCGCCGGTGTGCACGCCCATCGCGTCGACGTTCTCGATGGAGCAGACCACGACGACGTTGTCGGCGTGGTCGCGCATCAGCTCGAGCTCGTACTCCTTCCACCCGAGCACGCTCTCCTCGATGAGCACCTCGTGCACCGGGGACTCGGACAGCCCGAACGAGGCCATCCGCTCGAGCTCCTCGTGGGTGTGCGCCATCCCCGAGCCGAGGCCGCCCATGGTGAAGCTGGGGCGGATGACCACCGGCAGGTCGTGCTCCTCGACGAAGGCGCGCACCTCCTCCATCGACCGGCACACCGCGCTCTCCGGCACGCCGCCGCCGATGGAGCGCACGATGTCCTTGAACCGCTGGCGGTCCTCACCGCGCTGGATCGCCTCCACGTCCGCGCCGATGAGCTCGACGCCGTAGGAGGCGAGCACCCCCCGCTCGTGCAGCTGCATCGCCGTGTTCAGCGCCGTCTGGCCGCCGAGCGTGGCCAGCAGGCAGTCGATCGGCCGCCCCGCCGCCTTCTCGCTGGCGATGACCTTCTCCACCGACTCCGGGGTGATCGGCTCGATGTAGGTCGCGTCGGCGAACTCCGGGTCGGTCATGATCGTCGCCGGGTTCGAGTTCACCAGCGAGACCCGCATCCCCTCGGCGCGCAGCACCCGGCACGCCTGCGTACCGGAGTAGTCGAACTCGCACGCCTGGCCGATCACGATCGGGCCCGACCCGATGACCAGCACGTGCTCGATATCCGTCCTCTTCGGCATCAGCGGGCCTCACTCATCAACGTCACGAACTCGTCGAACAGGGGGGCGGCGTCGTGCGGACCGGCGGCCGCCTCGGGGTGGTACTGCACGCTGAACGCGGGCCGGTCGAGCATCCGCAGGCCCTCGACGGCGCCGTCGTTGGCGCAGTGGTGGCTGACCGTCGCGCGGCCCAGGTCGCTGTCGAAGACCTCACCGGGCTCGCCCTCCACGGCGAAGCCGTGGTTCTGCGCGGTGATGGCGACCTTGCCCGTGCTGTTGTCGATCACCGGGATGTTGATGCCCCGGTGGCCGTACGGCAGCTTGTAGGTGCCGCGGCCCAGCGCGCGGCCGAGGATCTGGTTGCCGAAGCAGATCCCGAACAGCGGCAGTCCGCGGTCGATGGCCCGCCGCGCCAGCTCGACCTGCTGGTCGGTGGTCGCCGGATCGCCCGGGCCGTTGGACAGGAACACCCCGTCGGCGCCGGTGGCCAGCACCTCCTCCAGCGTCGCGGCCGCGGGCAGCACGTGCACCTCGATGCCGCGCTCGGCCATCATCCGCGGGGTGTTCGACTTGATCCCCAGGTCCAGCGCCGCCACGCGGAAGCGGGCCTCGCCCGCCGCCGGCACGACGTAGGGCTCGGCGGTGGTGACGTCACCGGCCAGGTCGGCGCCGACCATGCCGGTGCTGCCGGTGACCCGCCGCAGCATCTCCTCGTCCGAGCCCACCTCGGGCCCGGAGAACACGCCGCCGCGCATCGCGCCGAACTCGCGCACGTGGCGCGTCAGGGTGCGCGTGTCGATCCCGGCGATGCCGACCACGCCCTGGCGCGCGAGCTCGTCCTCCAGCGAGCGGGTGCTGCGCCAGTTCGACGGGCGCCGCGCGGGGTCGCGCACGGCGTAGCCGGCGACCCAGATGCGCCGTGATTCGTCGTCTTCGTCGTTCCAACCGGTGTTGCCGATCTGCGGTGCGGTCTGCACCACGATCTGCCGGTGGTAGGAGGGGTCGGTCAGGGTCTCCTGGTAGCCGGTCATCCCGGTGGTGAACACCACCTCGCCGAGGGCGCTGCCCACCGCGCCGTAGGCCTGCCCACGGAAGATCCGACCGTCCTCGAGTGCCAGCGCGGCCGGCGCGTGCGCGGTCATGCTTCCTTACCTTTCTGCAGCGGGTCGTCCGCCCGCCCGTTCTCCGTCTGCTCGTCCGCCTGCTCCGGGTGCGCGAGGACGTCGACCGCCTCGGCCCACCGCTGGTGGGCCTCCCGGTCCGCGCCGCGCACACCCGTGTCGAGTTCGTGCTCGCCGAGCCGCCAGGTCACCACGACCAGGCCGATCCCCGGCACCACCTTGTTCGCCAGCTTGTGGTCCACCCGGGCGCGGGAGACCGCCTCAGCCGGGATCCACACGTCGTCCGCGCCCTCGCGCTCGATCAGCAGGCCGGCGGCGTGCAGCCGCGCGACCGCCGAGGAGCGGACCCCGAGGCCGGACGCGGCGATGCGGTCCTGCCAGTCCCCGGCGTGGACCGTGCCCACGTACAGCCCGCTCAGCGCGGTCACCAGCTCCCCGCCGAGCTCCGCGGGCGGCTGCGGCAGCGGCGGCAGCGCCGCCGCCTGCCTGCGCGCCCGGTTCCGCCATCCCCGGCGCATGCCGTACAGGCACAGCGCCGCCAGCGCGACCAGCGCCAGCACCCACAGCGCGCGGCTCATCAGCACCTCCCACCGCTCTGCGCGGCGACACGGCCCTCGTGCGCGGTGACGCGGCCGCGCAGCACGGTGGCCAGCACGCGTCCCGGCAGCGTGCAGCCCTCGTACGGCGTGTTCACCGCCGTGCTGGCCAGTTCACCGCCCCGCACCGTCCACTCGGCGTCCGGGTCGACCACGGCCAGGTTCGCCGGTTCGCCTACCGCGATCGGCCGGCCCTGGTCGGGCAGCCCGGCGATCTCCGCCGGACGTTCGCTGAGCACGCGCGCCACACCGCGCCAGTCGAGCAGCCCCGGGCGCTGCATCGTCCGCAGCACCACCCCGAGGGCGGTCTGCAGGCCGAGCATGCCCGGTCGGGCCGCGGACCACTCGCTGTCCTTGTCCTGCTCGGCGTGCGGCGCGTGGTCGGTGGCCACGCAGTCGACGGTGCCGTCGGCCAGCGCCCGCTGCAGCGCGGTGACGTCGCCGGCCTCGCGCAGCGGCGGGTTCACCTTGTTCACCGGGTCGAACGTGGCCAGCCGCTCGTCGGTGAGCAGCAGGTGGTGCGGGGTGACCTCGGCGGTGGCGCGTCCCGGCCGGTCCTGGGACTTCCACCAGCGCAGCAGCTCGACCGCGCCGGCGGTGGAGACGTGGCACACGTGCAGCCTGCCCCCGGTGTGCCCGGCCAGCAGGCAGTCGCGGGCGACGATGGACTCCTCGGCCGGCGCGGGCCAGCCCGCCAGGCCCAGGCGGGCGGCGTTGGCTCCCTCGTGCGCCTGCGCGCCCGCGGTCAGCCGCGGGTCCTCGGCGTGCTGGGCGACCACCCCGCCGAAGGCGCGGGTGTATTCCAGCGCGCGGCGCATGACCAGCGGGTCGTGCACGCAGTGCCCGTCGTCGGAGAACACGCGCACCCCGGCGGCCGAGGAGGCCATGCCGCCCAGTTCGGCGAGCTTCTCGCCGGCCAGCCCGCGGGTGACCGCGCCGACCGGGTGCACGTCGACCAGGCCGACCTCCCGGCCGCGCCGCCACACGTGCTCGACCACCACCGCGTTGTCGGCCACCGGGTCGGTGTTGGCCATGGCGAACACCGCGGTGTAGCCGCCCAGGGCGGCCGCGGCGGCGCCGCTGCCCACGGTCTCGGCGTCCTCCCGGCCGGGTTCGCGCAGGTGCGTGTGCAGGTCCACGAAGCCGGGCAGCAGCACCGCGCCCCCGGCCTCGACCGTCTCGTCGGGGGTGGCGGTGATCCCCGGTGCGATCTCGGCGATCACGCCGTCGTCGATGAGCACGTCCTGCGGATCGCCCGCGCCGTAGGGCCGGACGTCGGTGAGCAACACCCGGGTCATGCCGTGGTCTCCTCTCCGGCCAGCAGGTGGTAGAGCACGGCCATCCGCACGTGCACTCCGTTGCGGACCTGTTCGGTCACGGTGGCGCGCGGCGAGTCCGCCACCGCCGGTGCGATCTCCATGCCGCGCAGCATCGGTCCGGGGTGCAGCACCACGGCGTGCTCCGGCAGCCGCGCCAGGCGGCGCGCGTTCATGCCGTAGGCGAGGGAGAACTCGCGCTCGGACGGGAAGAAGCCGCCGTGCATCCGCTCGGCCTGCACCCGCAGCGTCATCACCGCGTCGAGCCGCGGCAGCTCGGGGTCGAGCTCGTGGACGACCGGCGCTCCCCAGGATTCCACGCCCGCGGGCGCGAGCGTGGGCGGTGCGACGAGCACCACCTCGGCGCCGAGCGTGCGCAGCAGGTGCACGTTGGACCGCGCCACGCGGCTGTGCAGCAGGTCACCGACGATGCCCACGCGCCGCCCGGCGAGGCCGCCGAGCCGTTCGCGCAGGGTCGCGGCGTCCAGCAGGGCCTGGGTGGGGTGCTCGTGCATGCCGTCCCCGGCGTTGACCACCTGGGTGCCGGTCCCGTCGAGCCACTCGGCCAGCCGCTGCGGTGCCCCGGAGGACGGGTGCCGGGCGATGACGCAGTCGGCGCCGGTCGCCGACAGGGTCAGCGCGGTGTCCCGCAGCGACTCGCCCTTGCCGACCGAGGACCCGCCGGCGGAGACGTTGACCACGTCGGCGCTCATCCACTTGCCGGCGAGCTCGAAGGAGACCCGGGTGCGCGTCGAGTTCTCGTAGAACATCGTGATCGCGGTCCGCCCGCGCAGCGTGGGCAGCTTGCGGACCTCGCGGCCCAGCAGGGTCCGCTTGAGGCTGTCGGCGGTGTCCAGCACGGCGGTCGCGGTGCCGGCGTCCAGGTCCGCCGCGGACAGCAGGTGGCGCATCACCGCTTCTCACCCCGCCTCAGCAGCACCGAGTCCGTTCCGTCCACCTCGGCGAGGCGGACGGCGACGTCCTCGTGGCGGGCGGTCGGCAGGTTCTTGCCGACGTAGTCCGCGCGGATGGGGAACTCCCGGTGCCCGCGGTCGGCGAGCACGGCCAGCTGCACCACGCGCGGACGTCCCTGGTCGCGCAGGGCGTCGAGCGCCGCGCGCACGGTCCTGCCGGAGTAGAGGACGTCGTCGACGAGCACGACGAGCGCGTCGTCGACCCCGCGGGCGGGCACGGTGCTCGGTTCGAGCGGTCGGTTCGGCCTGCGCCGCAGGTCGTCGCGGTAGAGCGTGATGTCGAGCGCACCGGAGGGCACCTGCACACCGCTGAACTCGGCGATGCGCTCGGCGAGCCGGTGCGCGAGCGGGGTGCCGCGGGTCGGGATGCCGAGCAGGACGACGTCGCTGCCCTCGGAATCCAGCGCGGTCTTCTCGATGATCTGGTGCGCGATCCTGGCGATCGTGCGCGCAACGTCACCAGCCGCCAGCAGCTCCCGCTGCTCGGCCGGGTCCGCCGCGCCCGCCTGCTGGCGTGACGCCACGGTCTGACCTCCTTCCCCGCCTCACCGGACGGGTCCTTAAAGGATGGTGTGTGATCAGCCCCTCAGCAGCGGCATCGGGTGGTAGCGCTGCCCTGCGGGCTGGCATGTACGCTATCACCATTGGGAGGTCAAACGTCCGGGTGGTGTGGTGGTCCTCGCTCCCCAGCCGAGGAAGACCAACTTGACCTGGTGACGCTCGCGAGCGAACATTACTCTCCGTATTGATTTGAGCTTTCCTCCCCGGACATCAGTGTCGACTGACGGGGCGAATGGGAACGGAGAAACGCCACATGGGCGACTACGCCAAAGCGCTGGGCAGCAAGCTCCGCGCGATCCGCCAGCAGCAGGGACTGTCGCTGCACGGTGTTGAGCAGAAGTCGGGCGGGCGATGGAAGGCCGTGGTCGTCGGGTCCTATGAGCGCGGCGACCGGGCGGTGACCGTCCAGAAGCTGGCCGAGCTGGCCGACTTCTACGGCGTTCCGGTCGCGGAACTGCTCCCGGAGGGCCGCGTGCCCTCGGGTGCCGAGCCGGCGACGAAGGTCGTGATCAACCTCGAGCGGCTGCAGCAGCTGCCCGCCGAGAAGGTCGGGCCGCTGGCCCGCTACGCGGCCACGATCCAGAGCCAGCGCGGGGACTACAACGGCAAGGTGCTGTCCATCCGCACCGAGGACCTGCGGTCGCTGGCCATCATCTACGACATGACGCCCGGTGAGCTCACCGAACAGCTCATCGACTGGGGAGTGCTTCCGCCGGAAGCGCGCCCCGCGCGCGAGGAGTGACGCGCCCGCGCGACCGCCGCAGGCGGAGCGCGCTGCTCGGGCAGGTGTGCGGCCTGCCCGAGCAGGAGGCGCTCCGCCGCAGCGGCCCGCACCGCCCCGGCAGCCACCCGGGGCCCGCAGCTCCCGCGGGACCCGGGCGTCACGCTGGACCCGGCCGGCGCTGAGCTCCCGGCCAGCGCTGGAGCCCGTCAGCACCGGGTTCCGCCAGCGCCGGAGTCCACCAGCGCCGCAGCGCCACGTGCCCGACCCCGCGACGCGCGGTCGGCGACGTGCCGCGGGTGGCGGCGCGCCGCAGCAGTGCGGGCACCCGGCAACCTGCGCGAAACGCGGCGGCGGGCCGGACCCCTCACCGGGTCCGGCCCGCCGCCGCGTTCGTCCGCTCCTGCGGAGGCCCGCTCAGCTCTCGGTCGTGTCGGACCCCCGCGACTCGGCCGAGGCGGCCTGCTGCGCCTCGTCGGACTGCCCTTCCGCCGCTCGCGCTGCTCCGGACGCCTCCTCCGACGGGGAGTCCTGCTGCTGCGGCTCGGCCGCCCGATCCTGCTCCTCCTGACGCAGCCGCGGCGCGAGGTTCGCGAGCCGCCCGAGGACGCCGTTGATGAAGCGCGGCGAGTCGTCGGTGGACAGCGCCTTGACGATCTCCACGGCCTCGTCGATGACGACGGGGCCCGGGACGTCCTCGCCGTACAGCAGTTCGCACACCCCGAGCCGCAGCACCGAGCGGTCCACCGCCGGCATCCGGTCGAGCGTCCACCCCTCGGAGTGCTGGGTGAGCAGTTCGTCGATGCGCTCCCGGTGTTCGGAGACGTCCTCGACGAGCCGTTGCGCGTACTCGTGGATCGGCGTGACCTCAGTCGCCCCGATGCGGTCGGCCAGCAGCGTCACCGGGTCCATCTCGCGCTGGTCCGCCTCGTAGAGCAGATCAACCGCGCGTTTCCGGGCCTTGCTCCGGGAACCCACCTCACACCCTCTTTCCGGCCGTACCTGATTGCCGCGCGACGAACGCGAATGCGTCGGCGCGGTCGCTCACTTCGTGCTCACACGGCTGAGGTAGCGACCGTCGCGCGGGTCGACCTTCAGCGTGTCCCCTTCGTTGATGAACAGCGGAACCTGGGCCTCCGCCCCGGTCTCCAACGTCGCCGACTTCGTGCCGCCGGTCGAGCGGTCGCCCTGCACGCCCGGAGCGGTCTCGGTGACCTTGAGCTCCACCACGGCGGGCAGCTCGACGTACAGCGGTTCGTCGTTGTGCCGGGCCACGACCACGCTGCTGTTCTCCAGCATGTAGTCGGCCATGCCGCCGACCACGTTCGGCCCGACCGAGACCTGGTCGTAGGTC
Organism: Salinifilum ghardaiensis; assembly: GCF_054491345.1. Taxonomy (NCBI): domain Bacteria; kingdom Bacillati; phylum Actinomycetota; class Actinomycetes; order Pseudonocardiales; family Pseudonocardiaceae; genus Salinifilum; species Salinifilum ghardaiensis. Next base: position 3,561,115 of record NZ_CM137101.1, read on the forward strand.
TCCGGCTCCATGAACACGTAGTCGTTGCCGTCGAAGTACAAGTACGTCATCACGCGCCGGTCGACGTTGGCGGTGTCGACCTTGACGCCGGCGTTGAAGGTCTTGTCCAGGGTCTTGCCGGAAAGCACGTTCTTCAGCGTGGTACGCACGAACGCGGCGCCCTTGCCGGGCTTGACGTGCTGGAAGCTCACGACCGTCCACAGCTGGCCGTCGAGGTTCAGCACCATTCCGTTCTTCAGGTCGTTTGTCGTCGCCACGTGGAAGTCTCTCCTGTAGATGACTGGGACAGGTTTCCTCGGTGCGCGATTGGCGAACTCGCGCGCTCTGGCACACCGCGATCAGACGGCGAGGAGCTCCTTGGTCGTCAACGTCAGGAGCTCCGGCGTACTGGGACGCACGATCAGCGTGTCCTCGATGCGGACCCCGCCCCGCCCCGTCAGGTACACCCCCGGCTCGACGGTGACCGCCATTCCCGCCGCAATTTTACCGTCCCCTCGTGCGGACAGCGCCGGTGCCTCGTGAATCTCCAGCCCCACTCCGTGCCCCAAACCGTGCAGGAACTGCTCGCCGCAGCCGGCTTCGTCGATGACCGAGCGCGCCGCCGCGTCCACGTCCCGAGCCGGGACGCCGTCGCCGAGCGCGCGCCGACCCGCCGCCTGGGCGCGGGCGACGAGCTCGTACAGCTCGCGCTGCCAGTCCGCTGGCGCGCCGAGCACGACGGTGCGGGTCATGTCCGAGTGGTACCCGTCCACGAGCGCGCCGAAGTCCATCTTCACGAGATCTCCGTGCGCCAGCTGCGCCTCCGTGGGGCTGTGGTGCGGGATCGCCGAATGCGCCCCGGCAGCGACGATCGTGTCGAACGCGGGCCCGGAGGCGCCCTGGTCGCGCATGCGCTCCTCCAGCTCGCGGGCCACCGCGCGCTCGGTCCGGCCGGGGCGCAGCCCGTCGTGCTCGAGCAGCTCCGCCAACGCCTGGTCCGCGGCGGCGCAGGCGGTGCGCAGGGCCTCGACCTCGACCTCGTCCTTGACCGCGCGCAGCTCCTCCACCAGCCCGGGGGCGCGCTCCAGCGACGCCGCACCGGCGGCCTCGGCGAGGGCGTCGCGCCCGTCCACGGTGACGTGCCGGCTGTCGAAGCCGACGCGCCGGTGCGTCCCGGAGCGCTCGCGCGCGTGCTCGGCCAGGGCGACATCGCTGGCACGGGCGATCACGTGCGGCAGGTCCGGCACCTCCCGCGCGGCCTGGTCCCGGTAGCGCCCGTCCGTGCACAGCACCGTTCCCCGCTCGGCCTCCTCGTCGGCGGCGTGCACGAGCAGTGCCGCGTTGGACCCGGTGAAACCGCTGAGGTAGCGGACGTTGAGCAGGTTGGTCACCAGCAGCGCATCGAGCTCCTCCGCGCGCAGCGAAGCGCGCAGGCGCTGCCGGCGGCGGGCGTGCATATCAGGCATGCCGGAAGCCTAGCGGGAGCGGGCGGTGCCGACGAGGTCCGGATCGCCCTCACCCGCGCCCGCGGTGCTCCGCATCCGCCGGGGTCCCCTCCGGGCCCTCCGCCGCACCGGCCCGGGACGCGAGGAGGTAGTAGGCCGTGCGGCGGGTGCCGAGCACGACGGGGATCTCCCGCTCCTCGCCGTTGCCGAACACCGCCCGCAGCTCGGCGAGCAGTTCGGGGGCGGGGTCGGCCGACCAGACCGCGAGCAGGCCGCCGGGGCGCAGCACGGCGCGCCAGGCCCGCAGCGTCGCGGTCTCGTACAGCGCGGTGTTCGCGGTGTGCACCAGGTGGCCGGGGCCGTTGTCCACGTCCAGCAGCACCGCGTCGCAGGCGGCCTGCGCCCCCGCGTCCGCCCCGGGGGTCGCGCGCCCCTCGGGGGCCTCCCGCACGTCCGCGGCGGTCCGCACATCCGCGATGGACAGGTGCACCCGCGGATCGGCCAGGACCTCGGCCGCACCGGGCACGAGCCCCTCCCGGAACCAGCGCACGAGATCGCCCTCGAGCTCGTAGACCTCCACGGCCCGCACCCGCGGGTCGGCGAGCACCTCGCGCAGGGTGAACCCGAGCCCGAGGCCGCCGATGACCACGCGCAGCTCCCGCTGCGGCGCGGACTCCAGCACCGCCGCGGCGAGCAGCCGCTCGGTGGCGGTGTGCGCGGTGTCCATCACGAACACGCCGTTGACGCGCAGCTCCACCGCGCCGTCGTCCGGGCGGCGGCGCAGCAGCAGTTCGCCGCGCTCGCTCGTGGCACGTGCGAGGTCCTCACCGCCGGTCATGCGCTCCAGGATAGCGCTCCTGCGGCGGTGGTCCGCCGCCCGCAGCACCCTCCACACCGGACACCGCACCGCGACTCCCGCCGCACCGGCGGCTCTCGCGCACCGGCGGCGGGCCTCACCGCGGCGCTCGCCCCAACCGCGGCGCTCGCCTCAGCCGCGGCTGGCCAGCCAGCGCAGCGCGAGCGGGTAGCCGTCCACCCCGAACCCGGCGATCACCGCGGTCGCGATGTCGGAGAGGTAGCTGGTGTGCCGGAACGGCTCCCGCCGGTGCACGTTGGAGATGTGCAGCTCGACGAGATCGGCCCGCAGCTGCGCCGCCGCGTCGCGCACGGCGATCGAGCAGTGCGTCCACGCCCCCGCGTTGAGCACCACCGGTGCCTGCTCGTCAGCGGCCTCGTGCAGCCAACCCACCATCTCGCCCTCGTGGTCGGTCTGCCGCACCGCGACGCCCGCGCCGAGCTCACCACCGGTGCGCTCGCACAGCGCGACGAGGTCGGCGTAGGTGGCGGTGCCGTACACCGAGGGCTCCCGCGAACCGAGCCGCCCCAGGTTCGGTCCGTTGAGCACGTGGATGTTCACAGGAACACCTCCGTGCCCGAGCCCTGCTCCTCACCGGTCACCGCGGAGTACGCGGCCGCCAGCAGCGAGGGGTCCGGCCCCTCCAGCCGGCCGGGCTTGGCGAGCTCGTCGAGCACCACGAACCGCAGCATGCCCGAGCGGGTCTTCTTGTCCAGCTGCATGTTCTCGATGAGCTCGTTGAGCACGCCGGCGTAGTACTTCGTCGGCAGCCCCAGCGCGTCGAGCACGGTGCGGTGCCGGTCCGCCGTCGCGTCGTCCAGCCTGCCGGCCATGCGGGCCAGTTCCGCGGCGAAGACGAGGCCGATCGCCACCGCCGCACCGTGCCGCCAGCGGTACCGCTCGCGGCGTTCGATGGCGTGCGCGAGCGTGTGACCGTAGTTGAGGACCTCGCGCGAGTGCGCCTCGGTGAGGTCCTCGGCCACCACCGAGGCCTTCACCTGGATGGCGCGGCGCACCAGCTCCCCCAACGTCTCCCCCGCCGGGTCGAGCGCGGCAGCGGGGTCCCGCTCGATGATGTCCAGGATCTCCGGATCGGCGATGAAGCCGCACTTGACCACTTCGGCCATGCCGGCGACGACCTCGTTGCTCGGCAGTCCCTCCAGTGTGGCCAGATCGACGAGCACGGAGCTCGGCTCGTGGAACAGGCCGACGAGGTTCTTCCCGCCCTCGGTGTTGATCCCGGTCTTGCCGCCGACCGCCGCGTCCACCGCACCGAGCAGCGTCGTGGGCACGTGCACGGCGCGCACCCCGCGCATCCACGTCCCGGCGACGAAACCGGCCATGTCGGTGACCGCGCCGCCGCCGAAGGCGACGACCACGCCGTCGCGGTCCATGCCGATCTTGCCGAGCACCTCCCAGCAGAAGCCCGCCACGGCGAGGCTCTTGCCCTCCTCGGCGTCCGGCACCTCGACCCGGTGGGCGTCGACGCCCGCCGCGGCCATCTCCTCGCGGACGTTCTCCACCGTGGTCGTCAACGTCGGCTGGTGCACCAGCGCCACCGCGGAGGCGTCGCGCACCTGCTCGATGAGATCACCGAGCATGCCCCGCCCGATGATCACTTCGTACGGCTGCCGCGTCGCGACGTTGATCCGCACCGGCTCGGTCATCCTCGCCCCTTTCCGACTTGGGGATCCGCCGACGGATCGGCACCGCTCAGCGCGGCGTCGACGCGCCGCACCACCTCCGCCGGTGCGAGCTCGTCGGTCTCGACTTCCACTGTCGCCACCTCGCGGTACAGCGGGATCCGCGCGTCCAGCAGGGCTTTGAACGTCGCCCGCGGGTTCACCCCCGACAGCAGGGGGCGCGCCGTGGACAGGCCCGTGCGCCGGGCGCCTTCGGACAGCCCGACCGCGAGGAACACGACCGGGTGCTCGGCCAGCAGCCGCCGCGTGCGGTCGGACAGCACCGCACCGCCGCCGAGGGCGAGCACGCCGCCGTGCTCGGTCAGCGCGGCGGCCACCGCGCTCTCCTCCATCTCGCGGAAGGCCGGCTCGCCGTCGGAGGTGAAGATCTCCGCGATCTCGCGCCCGCTCGAGGTCCGCACGTCCTCGTCGGTGTCCCGGAAGGGCACGTCCCAGTGCTCGGAGAGCAGGCGCCCCACCGTCGTCTTGCCGCTGCCCGGCGGACCGACCACCACCGCACGCGGTGTCATGAGCGCCCGCGCCTTTCCTCCGCTCGTTCTGCCAGGTCCTCGAGGTAGCCGCGCATGTTGCGCCGCGTCTCGGACAGCTCGTCCCCGCCGAACTTCTCCAGCGCGGCCTCGGCGAGCACGAGCGCGACCATCGTCTCGGCGACGACCGCGGCGCGCGGCACGGCGGTGACGTCGGAGCGCTGGTGCATCGCGTGCGCCGGCTCGCCGGTGTCCACGTCCACCGTGTCCAGCGGGCGCGGCAGGCTGGAGATCGGCTTCTTCGCCGCGCGTACGATGAGCGGTTCACCGTTGCTGATGCCGCCTTCCACGCCGCCGGCGCGGTTGCTGGAGCGCGTGACCCACCGCGCCCCGGAAGCGGGGTGGATCTCGTCGTGCGCCGCCGAACCGCGGCGCCGGGCGTTCGCGAAACCGGCGCCGATCTCCACGCCCTTGATGGCCTGCACGCTCATCAGCGCCGCGCCCAGCCTGCTGTCCAGCTTGCGGTCCCAGTGCACGTGCGAGCCCAGCCCGGGCGGCACGTCGTGGGCGATGACCTCGACGACGCCGCCGAGGGTGTCCCCGTCGCGCTTGGCCTCCTCCACCTCGGCGGTCATGCGCTCGGTGGCCGCGGCGCCGAAGGCCCGCACCGGGTTCTCGTCGATCGCCTCGAGGTCCGCCGCCGTCGGCAGGGTCTCCTGCTCCGCGTCCACACCGCCGAGGCTGACCACGTGGCTGACGACCTCCACGCCGCACAGCTGCCGCAGGAACGCCCGCGCCACCGTGCCGACGGCCACGCGCGCCGCGGTCTCCCGCGCGCTGGCGCGCTCGAGCACCGGCCGGGCCTCGGTGAAGCCGTACTTCTGCATGCCGGCGAGATCGGCGTGCCCCGGACGCGGGCGGGTCAGCGGCTCGTTGCGGGCGAGCGCCTCCAGCTCCGCGGGGTCGACCGGGTCGGCGGCCATGACCTTGTCCCACTTGGGCCACTCGGTGTTGCCGATGCGGATCGCGAACGGGCCTCCCTGCGTGCGACCGTGCCGCAGACCACCGAGGACTTCGAGCTCATCGGCCTCGAAGTTCATGCGCGGGCTGCGCCCGAAACCGAGTTTGCGACGTTCCAGCTGGGTCGCGATCTCGCCCGTGGTCACCTCGACGCCGGCCACCATGCCCTCCAGCACCGCGACCAGGCCGGGACCGTGCGACTCTCCTGCAGTCATCCAACGCAGCACAACTCATCATCCTGCCACGTGCGCAGGCACGGGCAGGCCGCCGGGGTGGCCGGCACCGGGGTTCGACGTCCGGGGTTCGGCCTCCGGGAGCGGCCCGCACCGGCCGGACCCGCCACCGGACAAACCGCCACCGGCCAGGCCCCGCACCAGCCGGTCACCCGCGCGCGCCTCGCCCGCCGAGGCGCCTCGCCCGCCGAGGCGGCTCACGGGCCGAGGGCGGTCAGCAGCCAGGCGGGCGCGAGCAGCGCAGGACCATGCGGCACACCGCACCCCGCCCCCGAGCACGTGCGCCCGTCCCGGCCGCCGCAGCGCCGCAGCAGCCGCGCCAGCAGCGCGGTGAGCACGGCCGCCGCCACCACCACACCGGCCACGGCCCAGAGCGAGACCCCGCCGACGGCAGCGCCGAGCGCACCGGCGAGCTTCACGTCCCCGGGGCCGAGCGCGTCGCCGAGCACCAGGCGCACGAGGAGGTAGGCACCGCCGCACAGCACGCAGCCGGCCGCGGCCGTGACCGCGAGGCGCGGGCGCCCCGCCCCGACCGCCGCGACGGCGAGCAGCACTCCCAGCACCGGGTACAGCGGCAGGGTCAGCGCATCCGGCAGGCGGCACGCCCGCAGGTCGCAAACGCCGAGCAGCACACCGAACCAGGCGAGCACCAGCGGCACCGGCAGCCACCACCCCGGTGCTCCGGGCAGGCACCACCGCACCGCCGCGACCGCCCACAGCGCGCCGACGCCGAACTCGCACCACCCCGCCGGCGGGCGCACGCCCCGGGCCAGCCGCAGCAGGGCGGAGCGGCCGAGACGCCCCGCCGCGGTGCCGAGCAGTCCGCACACCGCGACGGCCACCACCGCGCCCGCCGCGCTGCCGAGCACCACCGCCGCGCCCACCGCGGTGGAGTCGAGCACCGCAGCGCTGCTGCCGAGCTCCGCCGTACTGCTGCTCGGGTCCGCAGCGCTGCTGCCCGGATCCGCTGGGCCGGAGCCGAACCTCGTCGTGTCCACCGCTCCAGCCTGCGTCCGCACGCACCGGAGGCCGCACCGCAGCGCACCGGAAGGACGCGTGTCGGGCAGGCTCACCCGGCGCGGGCAAGCTCCCGCACGCCTCAGCCGGGGCCGCGGCCGGGGAGCACGCGCCCGCGGCGCTCAGTCCACGGCGAACAGCACGTCGCCGGTGCCGACCTCGCCGTCCTCCCGCCGGTCGCTCAACGCGTCCGGCGTCACCTCGAGCACCACCACGGGGCAGATCGACGCGTACCCGGCCGCCTCCACCGCGGACGGGTCCCACGTGACCACGCGGTCCCCGGCTTCGACGCTGTCGCCCTTGGACACGTGCGCGGTGAAGCCCTCGCCGGCGAGCTTGACCGTGTCGATGCCGAGGTGCACCAGCACCGCCGCGCCGGTGGGCGCGGCGATGACGAACGCGTGCGGGTGGAACGTCACCACCGCGCCGCTGATCGGCGCGACCGCTGCGGCCGCACCCGCGGCCGGCCGCACGGCCACACCGGGACCCACCATGGCCTGGGAGAACACCGGGTCCGGAACATCGCTGAGCGAGGTCGCCAGGCCGTCGACCGGGCTGCCCACCTCCAGGCTCACCGCAGGTCCTCGATGTCCTCGGCGATCGTGTCCGCTTCCGGGCCCACGACGACCTGCACCGCCGTGCCCTGCAGCATCACGCCGTGGGCGCCGGCCGCCTTGAGGCCCGCCTCGTCGACCTCGCCCCCGTCGCGCACCTCGCACCGCAGGCGCGTGATGCACGGTTCGATTTCCACCAGGTTGTCCCCACCGCCGAGTGCGGTGAGGATCGCCGTCGCCTTGTCCTCGGCCACCGCGGCCTCCCTTCGTCCGGACCGCGCACCGACGCGGCCCCTGCCGATGATCCTGCGCCGCCCGGTGTCGATGCGGCAACGAAGAAACGCATCCCTTGACACCCGCTGCGGCGACCGCGCATCGTCCGCTACTGGTTTAGACCGGACAGTACCAACGCCCGGTCTCCCGGGCACCGAGTCGCTGCGCCCCGCGCACCGACGCCCGGCATCGTAGACACCCCGTTCGGACACGCGTGGCGATGCGGGCCCGGTGACCGCCGGTGCGCCCGCACGGAGGAGGGACGCCATGACCAGTGCCGAGAAGGCACCCGGCGACAGCCGCGGATTCGCGCTGCTGCAGCGCCTGGGACGCAGCCTCATGCTGCCCATCGCGGTGCTGCCCGCCGCCGCGCTGCTGCAGCGCCTCGGGCAGGAGGACCTGCTCGGCGCCGTCGGCCCGCTGCAGGCCGTGGCCGGTGTCATCGGCGCCGCCGGCGGGGCGCTGTTCGACAACCTGCCGCTGCTGTTCGCCGTCGGCGTGGCCATCGGGTTCGCCAAGAAGGCGGACGGGTCCACCGCGCTGGCGGCGACCGTCGGCTACCTCGTGCTGGCCGGCGTCATGTGGGAGATCACCGGCCAGGAGGACGGCACGAGCTACAACGAGGGCCCCTACGGCGTGCTCGGCGGCATCGTCGCCGGGCTGACCGCGGCCTTCCTGTGGCAGCGCTTCTACCGGATCAAACTGCCCCAGTACCTCGCGTTCTTCGGCGGCCGCCGCTTCGTGCCGATCATCACCGCCTGCGCCATGGTCGTCATCGGCGCGGTCCTCGGTCTGCTCTACCCGCTGTTCGACGCGGGGTTGACCGCGTTCAGCAACGCGGTCACCGCCAACGCCGTCGTCGGCGGCGGGATCTACGGCGTGGTCAACCGGCTGCTGCTGCCACTGGGCCTGCACCACATCCCGAACAACGTCGTGTGGTTCCTGTTCGGCGACTACCAGGGCCAGCACGGCGACATCTCCCGCTTCTTCGCGGGCGACCCGACCGCGGGCACGTTCATGACCGGGTTCTTCCCGATCTTCATGTTCGCGCTGCCCGCCGCCGCCCTGGCGATCTGGCACACGGCCAGGCCCGGCCAGCGCAAGGTCGTCGGCGGCATCATGGTGTCGGTCGCGCTGACCTCGTTCCTCACCGGCGTCACCGAGCCGCTGGAGTTCTCCTTCATCTTCGTGGCCTGGCCGCTGCTGCTCGTCCACGCCGTGCTCACCGGCAGCTCGATGGCGCTGGTGAACGCGCTGGACATCCACAGCGGCTTCGGGTTCTCCGCGGGCGCGATCGACTACGTGCTCAACTTCGGCTTGTCCACGCGGTCGCTGTGGCTCGTCCCGATCGGGCTGGGCTACGCCGTGCTGTACTACGTGATCTTCCGCTTCGTCATCACGAGGTGGAACCTGCGCACGCCGGGGCGCGAGGACGAGGACCCGGAACAGACATCCACTTCCGATGCGGATACTGGCGGCGGTGCCTCGTCCGACGGGGCCGGTGGGCGGTCCGACGCCGCGGGAGGCACGTCCCGCGGCCAGCAGTGAGCCGGTCGCGGCGACCGGTGCGCGGAAGGGAGTGACATGACCGAGCGACAGGTGACGGTGGCGAGCGAGGTCGGGCTGCACGCGCGGCCCGCGGCGCTGGTGGCCAAGGCCGCCGCCCAGCAGCAGGTGCCGATCACGATCCGCAAGGAGGGTGCCGATCCGGTCGAGTGCGGCAGCATCCTCGGTCTCATGGCCCTGGGGGCGGCCCACGGCGACGAAGTCGTCCTCGCCGCCGAGGGCGACGGGGCGGAAGCCGCGTTGGAGCACGTGGCCGGACTCGTCGCGTCCGACCTGGACACGGGGGAATGACGCCCGCCGGGTGACCTCCGCTCCGCGACCTCTGCTGGGGGCCTCCGCCGGGCCGCCGCGGTGGGCGGGCCGCGGCGGATCACGGAGCGGCCAGCGCCTCCCCGCCCGCGGCTTCGGCGAGGGCGGCCCGCATCGCCACCCGCGGTGCGGGCAGGCCGGTGAACCACTCCACCTGCCCGAAGGCCTGGTGCAGCAGCATGTCCAGTCCGGTGGCCAGGCGGCCGCCCGCGGCGGAGACCGCCCGCGCCAGCGGGGTGGGCCACGGGTGGTAGAGCACGTCGAGCACGTGCGGCGCGGCCGCCAGCTCCTCGGCCGGGAGGGCTTGCCAGGCCCCCGCGGGCAGCGCGGAGACCACCACGTCGCTGCGTCCGGCCAGTTCGAGCAGCGCGGCGGTGTCCAGCCGCTCCACCCGCACCCGCAGCCCGAGGTGTTCGGCCGTGGCCACGGCTGAACGCGCGCGTTCCGGTTCGCGCACGACGAGCACGCTCTCGCCCACGCCGAGTTCGGCGAACCCGGCCAGCGCGGCCGCGGCCGTCCCCCCCGCGCCGAGGACCAGCCCGCGCTCGAGGCCCCGCGCAGCACCCAGCGCGCCCACCACGCCGTCCACGTCGGTGCAGTCGGCCAGCCAGCCGTCAGCGCGGCGCACCAGGGTGTTGGCCGCACCGACCGCCGCCGCGCGCTCGGTGCGCACGTCCGCCAGCCGCAGCGCCGCGTGCTTGCCGGGCATGGTCACCGACAACCCGGCCCACTCCGGGCCGAGCGCGGCGACGAAACGGGGCAGGTCCTGCTCGCCGACCTCGTGGCGGTCGTAGGACCACCCGCGCAGGCCGAGCTCGCGGTAGGCGGCGGTGTGCAGCACCGGCGACAGCGAATGCGCGATCGGCGAGCCGACCACCCCGGCCCGCCGCGCTTCCGCGGTGCTCCGCTCGGACATGTGCGGTTCACCCCCTCCTCGCCCCTCGACGGGGCGGACGTTCCCCGGGGAGCGCCGGTGGACATTCTCGAGAAACGTCCACCGCTCACCGATGTCGGGCCGCGACCAGCCAGGCGTCCCCAGCTCCGTTCCGGGGCATCAGAACGCACCGCGCTTCTGGGCCTGCTGGATGTACCGGTCGTGCTCCTCCTGCGTCTCGGCGAAGCACGACGTCCCGTCGGGGTAGCACTTGACGAAGTACTTCCAATCGCCCTCGGCCGGTTTCCCCGCCGCGAGGATCGCCTCCTGGCTGGGCGCGGAGATCGGCGTCGGCGGCAGCCCGTAGGTCTGGTACGTGTTGTACGGGCCGGGCCGGTTCCGGTCCTCCGGCTTCGTCAGCAGGCTGGGCTTGTCCAGCGGGTAGTTGATCGTCGAGTCCATGCCGAGGTGCATCTGCGGCGGCTCGAGCCGGTTGTACACCACCCGGGCCACCTTGCCGAAGTCCTTCTCGATGCTCTCGCTCTGCACCAGCGACGCGACCGTCAGCAGCTCGTACGGGGAACGGCCGGTCTGCTCAGCTGCCTGCGGCACACCGGCCGCTTCCAGCTTCGCCGCCGAGGTGCGCAGCACCGAGCGCAGCACGCCCACCGCGTCCGCGCCCGGCTTCACGTCGTAGACACCGGGCAGGATCAAGCCCTCCAACCGGCGGAAGCCCTCGCCCTTGGCGGCGTCGGCACGCAGCCACTCCGGCACGCCCAGCTCCGCGAGGTCCGCGGAAGCGGCGGCCTGGTGCATCTGCTCGGAGGTGACGCACTGCTGCGCGCCGCCGGCGCAGGAGGCCTGCGCGAGCCGCGTGAGCACTCCCGGCTTGCGCCCGCCGTCGGGGGAGAGCTGGTCCTCCAGGCGCATCCCGCCGCGCACTTCGACACGCCCCACCTGGGCCTTGTCGGAGACGATGTGCTCGACCGCGGCCTGCCCCGACATCTCCCGGCGCATCAGGTAGTAGCCGGGCTGGATGCTGTTGATCTGCCGGTTCTCCTCCGCCGCCTCGACGAACGCCCGGGAGCTGGCCACCACGCCCTTCTCGGTCATGGTGGATCCGATGGCGCTGATCGTGTCACCGGAGGCCACCTCGATGACGACGTCGCCGTGGCCGCCGCCGTCGTAGTCCTCGTAGGACCGCAGCTCGCGGATCTGGCTCACGCCGTACAGCGCACCGCCCACCACCAGCACGAACACGCAGACCCCGGCGATGGCCGTCACCCAGCGGCGCCGCTTGCGCCGTCGGAAGAACTCCGGATCGCGCCCCCGCCGGGGCGGATCGTCGTCATCGGGGTCGTCCGCGAACAATCCGAGATCGTCGCTCACCAACTGTCCCTTCCCGCACTGCGCCCCCGAGCGTCCAACCAAGCCTGCAAGATCTCCACGGCCGCGGCCTGATCCACCACGGCGCGCTGCTGTTTGCCCCGCACGCCCCGCTCGCTCAGCATACGGCTCGCGGTGACGGTGGTCAGCCGTTCATCGGTGAACCGCAGCGGCACGGGAGCGATCCGAGGGGCCAAGGCATCGCCGAACTTCCTGGCCATTCCTGCGGAGTGCCCTTCCTCGCCCGCCATCGTCACGGGCAGCCCCACGACGACCTCGACCACGCCGTACTCGGCGACGAGCGCGGACAACCGCCGCAGGTCGCTGCCGCGGCGCCGGTCCCGGCGCACCGTTTCCACCGGTGTGGCCAGCACCGGTGCGGGGTCGCTGATCGCCACGCCGATGCGCGTCCCACCGACGTCGATGGCCAGCCGCCGCCCCGGACCGGGGTCCGGGGCGGGTTCGGCCGCGCTCTCGGCGCCCCCGCCCGGTGCGGCGGGTTCCCCCGCCGCGGACGGGCCCGGTGCGGAGGAGCCCTCCTCCGCCCCCGGCTCAGCGGGTCGGTGGCGGCGAGGGTCCTCCCCGCCACCGGGCTCCGGGCGGTCGGCACTCACCCGAGCATCACCCGGCCGATCTCCTCGCGCAGCGTCGACACGGCCGCGGTGATGCCCTCCGGGTTGGATCCACCGCCCTGGGCCATGTCGGGTTTGCCGCCGCCGCGGCCGTCCACGTCACCGGCGAAGACCGGCACGAGCTTGCCGGCGGCCAGTCCCGCGTCCCGTCCGGCTCCGTTGACGCCGACGACGAAGTTGACCTTGCCGTTCTCCACCGAGAACAGCGCCACGACCGACGGGCGGCTGCCGAGGCGGCCGCGCACCTCGCCGACGAGCGAGCGCAGCGCGTTGCCGTCGACGCCGTCGGCGACCCGCTCGGCCACGAAGGTCACCCCGTGCACGTCGACGGCCTTGTCGGCCAGGTCCCCGGCCGAGGACAGCACCTGCTGCACGCGCAGCTGCTCGAGCTCCTTCTCCGCGTCGCGCAGCCGCGTGACGGTCTGCTCGATCCGGTCGGGCAGTTCCTCGGCGGGCACCTTCATCTGGTCGGCGAGCTGGGTGACCAGCATGTGCTCCTTGTTGATGTAGCGCATCGCGTCCATGCCGACGAGGGCTTCGACGCGGTGCACCCCGGAGCCGACCGAGGAGTCGCTGACCAGCTTGACCACCCCGAGCTGGCCGATGCTGCCGACGTGGGTGCCGCCGCACAGCTCCCGCGAGTAGTCGCCCATGTCGACCACGCGCACCTGGTCGCCGTACTTCTCGCCGAACAGCGCGATCGCACCGAGCTCCATGGCCCGGTCCATCGTGGTGTTGTAGGACTGCACCTCGACGTCGCTCTGCAGGTACTCGTTGACCTCCTCCTCGACACCGCCGAGCACGGAGGCCGACACGGCCGAGGGGGCGGTGAAGTCGAAGCGCATCCGCCCCGGCGAGTTCAGCGAGCCCGCCTGGGCGGCGCGCTTGCCGTAGGCGCCGCGCACCGCGGAGTGCACCAGGTGCGTGGCCGAGTGCGAGCGGGCGATGGCGTGCCGGCGGTTGGCGTCGACCTCGGACTCGAGCACGGCGTCCACGCCGACCTCGCCGGCCACGACGGTGGCGCGGTGCACGAACAGGCCGGGCACGGCGCGCTGCACGTCGTGGACCTTGACCTCCGCACCGCTGCCGACGAGCTTGCCCGTGTCGGCGATCTGCCCGCCGCCCTCGGCGTAGAACGGGGTGCGGTCCAGCACCAGCTCGACCTCGGTGCCCGCACCGGCGGTCTTGGCGGGCTGGCCGCCCACGAGCAGCCCCAGCACCCGGCTCTGCCCGGCCAGGTCGGTGTAGCCGATGAACTCGGTGGTGCCGTGCTGGTCGAGCAGGTCGCGGTAGGTGGACAGGTCGGCGTGGCCCTGCTTGCGGGCCTTGGCGTCCTCCTTGGCGCGCCGCCGCTGCTCGTCCATCAGGTTCCGGAAGCCCTGCTCGTCGACCGACAGCCCCTGCTCGGACGCCATCTCCAGCGTCAGGTCGATCGGGAACCCGTAGGTGTCGTGCAACTGGAAGGCCTTGTCACCGGGCAGCTGGGTGCCGCCGGCCTTCTTCGTCTCCCGCGCGGCGGCGTCGAAGATCTTCGACCCGGTCGACAGCGTGGCCAGGAAGGCCGACTCCTCGTTGCGCACCACCGCGTCGATCCGGTCGAAATCGTCGACCAGTTCCGGATACCCCGGGGCCATGGCGTCGCGGACGATGGCGGCGAACTCGCCCAGCACCGGTTCCTGCACGCCCAGCAGGCGGGTCGAGCGGACGATGCGGCGCAGCAACCTGCGCAGCACGTAGCCGCGGGCCTCGTTGCCGGGGGTGACGCCGTCGCTGATGAGCATCACGCCGGAGCGGGCGTGGTCGGCGATGACGCGGAACCGGACGTCGTCCTCGTGCGAGTCACCGTAGCGCCGGCCGGACAGCTCCTCGGCCTTGGCGATCACCGGGCGGACCAGGTCGGTCTCGTAGACGTTGTCCACGCCCTGCAGCAGGCAGGCGACCCGCTCGATGCCCATGCCGGTGTCGATGTTCTTCGTCGGCAGTTCACCGAGCACGGGCGCGCCCTCCTTCGGGCTGCCCTCACCCCGGATGTCCTGCATGAACACGAGGTTCCAGATCTCGATGTAGCGGTCCTCGTCGACGACGGGACCACCCTCGCGGCCGTACTCGGGACCGCGGTCGTAGTAGATCTCCGAGCACGGGCCGCCGGGACCGGGCACGCCCATGTCCCAGTAGTTGTCCGCGGCGTCGCGGGTCTGGATGCGCTCCGGCGGCAGACCGGCGACCGACTGCCACAGCTCGGCGGCCTCCCGGTCGTGCTCGTAGACGGTCACCCACAACCGGGCGGGGTCGAAGCCGAACCCGCCGTCGGCCTGGGACTTGGTCACCAGGTCCCACGCCTGCGCGATCGCGCCTTCCTTGAAGTAGTCGCCGAACGAGAAGTTGCCGGCCATCTGGAAGAACGTGTTGTGGCGCGTGGTCTTGCCGACCTCGTCGATGTCCCCGGTGCGCACGCACTTCTGAATGCTGGTGGCACGCGGGTACGGGGCCGGGGCGTCACCGAGGAAGTAGGGCTTGAACTGGACCATGCCCGCGTTGACGAACAGCAGCGTCGGGTCGTCCAGGATCAGCGACGCGCTGCCGACCACGGTGTGGCCGGTGGCGCGGAAGTGCTCGGTGAAGCGGCGGTTGATTTCGTGGGTCTGCACGGTGAAGTCCTCAGGCGATGGTCGGAACGAGCTCTCGGCGGGGCAGGCGGCGCGCTGGAGGCGTTCAGCGCCCCGCCCGGCGCGCTCGGCGCTGGCTGGCGTCCGCTGCAGCGCCGGCACCGGAGGTCTCCGCGGTCCGGCTCCCCGAGACCGCCGCGGCCGCGCGCGCCGTCTCGGCGACTCGCCCGTCCTGCGCGGCCTCGTCGAGCTCCTGCTCGCGTTCCCGCATCCCCGCGCGCACGTCGGCGCCGAAAGCGCCCACCGCGTCGGCCAGGTCGCGCACCGCGCCACCCAGCTGCTCGGCCACGCCCGCCGGGGTGGCCTTCCTCGTGGTCGCGTTGACCTTCCGGGTCACCGCCACTCCGGCCGCGACCCCGGCACCGAACCAGAACAGGCGCCTCACTTGGGTCCTCCTTTACCCCTGCGGCGGGAATGCCGGCCCGCGGGTGCCGCTTTCCTCTTCCGGCGCGCCCGCACGGCCTTGCTCACCCCGTACGAGAAAGCGGCCGTCTTTACCAGCGGGCCTCCCAGTGTAGCCGTGAACAGCGAGGACAGCGCCGAGGCGTTGCCGCTGACCGTCTTGGCGTGCGCGGTGATCCCGTCGACCCGCTCCAGCTGGGTGTTCACGTGGTTCAACGTCGAGTTCGCACCGGTGAACAGGGGATCGGAGTTCTCGTGCGCCTTGCGGATCGCGGTGGTCGCCGCATCCAGCGTGCGGCCGAGCTTGACCAACGGGATCGCCAGCAGCACGACCAGCAGCACGAACGCGCCTGCGGCGATCAGCGCGGCGATCTGCGTGGGCGTCACGTGCCCTCCCGAAATTTCGACGACGTACGGCGGCCACCGGCGCCGGCTCGCACGCGGGTGGCCTTGTGATCGCCGTCAGGTTACCGCGTCGGTTCCGCCCGGCCGCTTCCGCCCGCGCGCGTGCCGGGCAGATCGGCGGCGGTTCTCCGCGGCGGTCGGCAACGGCCGGGCGCCGCGTCCGGCCGGGCCGCGCCCGGGGCGCTCAACCGCCGACCGGTGTGACCGGGGTGCCGGAGTCGAGCACGCCGAGGACATTGCGCGCGGCCAGGTCGGCCATCGCGCCCCGCGTCTCCCGGGTCGCCGAGCCCAGGTGCGGAACGGCCACGACGTTGTCCATGCCGAGCAGCTCCGGCTCCACCGCGGGCTCGCGCTCGAACACGTCCAGCGCAGCCCCGGCGATCTCACCGGC
The DNA here is from genome assembly GCF_054491345.1 of Salinifilum ghardaiensis. Lineage (NCBI taxonomy): Bacteria > Bacillati > Actinomycetota > Actinomycetes > Pseudonocardiales > Pseudonocardiaceae > Salinifilum > Salinifilum ghardaiensis. Next base: position 3,577,293 of record NZ_CM137101.1, read on the forward strand.
CTGCAGCGCGCGCACGAGGGCGCGCTCGTCCACCACGGGACCGCGGCTGGTGTTCAGCAGCACCGCGTCCGGGCGCATCACCCGCAGGGCCGCCTCGTCGACCAGGTGCCGCGTCTGCGGGGTCAGCGGGCAGTGCGGGCTGACCACGTCCGCGGTGCGCAGCAGCTCGTCCTGGTCGAGGTAGGTGGCGTCGAGCTCGCGCTCCACCTCGGCCTCGGCCCGGCGCCGCCCGGTGTAGGCGATGCGCATGCCGAACGCGCGGGCGCGCCGGGCGACGGCACGGCCGATCCCGCCGAGCCCGATGATGCCCAGCGTCCTGCCCTGCAACCCGCTGCCCAGCATGAATCCGAGGTGGAAGTTCCACGGTTCCCCCGCGCGCAGCAGCCGCTCCCCCTCGCCGAGGCGGCGGGTGAGCATGAGCAGCAGCCCCAGTGCCAGGTCGGCGGTCGCGTCGGTGAGCACGTCCGGGGTGTTCGTCACGACCACCCCGCGCTCGCGCAGCGCGGCCACGTCGACGTTGTCGTGGCCGACCGCCACGTTGGCCACCACGCGCAGGTTCGGCCCGGCGGCCTCCACCAGCTCGGCGTCGACGCGGTCCTGCACCATCGTCACCAGCGCGTCCGCCCCGCGGGCCGCCTCGTGCAGCTCGGCCCGCTCCAACGGTCGGTCCTGATCGCACACGTGCACCTCGCCGGCCTCGGCGAGGCGCTGCCGCGCCTGCTCGGGAATCCACCTGGTGACCACGATCCGGGGGGGCACCGCGAACCTCCTCGCGCCGGGTTTTCGGCGGGGAATCTACCGCGCCGCTGCCGCCGGCGGGACACCGGTGACCGCCCCGGCGCAGGCACCGGTCAGGGCTGGAGCCGGTCAGGGTGCCCGCCGGTCAGGACTGGCCGCCGCGGACGTGCCCGCGCAGCTTCGGCACGCGGTCGGCGAGCGTGCGCTCGCCCCCGTGCGCCGTGGGCCGGTAGTAGTCGCGGCCGACGAGCTCGTCCGGCGGGTACTGCTGCGGCAGCACGCCCTCGGGCCGATCGTGCGGATAGGCGTAGCCCTGCGCGTTGCCGAGCGTGCTCGCCCCCGCGTAGTGCCCGTCGCGCAGGTGCGGCGGCACCGGTCCGGCCCTGCCGGCGCGCACGTCGGTGATGGCCTCGTCGATGGCGGTGATCACGGCGTTCGACTTGGGCGCCGTGGCCAGGTGGACCGTGGCCTGGGCGAGCGGCAGCCGCCCCTCGGGCATCCCGATGAACTGCACCGCGTGCGCGGCGGACACGGCCGCCTGCATCGCCGTGGGGTCGGCCATGCCGATGTCCTCGCTGGCGTGCACCACCAGCCTGCGGGCGATGAAGCGCGGGTCCTCGCCCGCGTCGACCATCCGCGCCAGGTAGTGCAGCGCCGCGTCCACGTCCGAGCCGCGGATGGATTTGATGAACGCGCTGGCGATGTCGTAGTGCTGGTCACCGGTCTGGTCGTAGAGCACCGCCGCCCGATCCACGGTGGCCTCCACCGTGGCCAGGTCAATGTGCTCGCCACCGGTGGAGAGGGCGGACTCGGCCGCCGCCTCCAGCGCGGTCAGCGCGCGCCGCGCGTCGCCCGCGGCCAGGGCGACGAGGTGGTCCTCGGCCTCCTGCTCGACCGACACCGCACCGTCCAGTCCGCGCTCCTCGGCCACGGCGCGCCGGAGCAGCTCGCGCAGCCCGTCCTCGGTGAGGCCGTGCAGCTGCAGCACCAGCGAGCGCGACAGCAGCGGGGAGACCACCGAGAAGTACGGGTTCTCCGTGGTCGCGGCCACCAGCAGCACGGTGCGGTCCTCGACCGCACCGAGCAGCGCGTCCTGCTGGGTCTTGGAGAAGCGGTGCACCTCGTCGATGAACAGCACGGTCGCCTCGGCGGAGCGGCCGAGCCGGCGGCGGGCCTCCTCGATGACCCCGCGCACTTCCTTGACCCCGGCCGACAGCGCCGACAGCGCGACGAAGCGGCGTCCCGTGGCCAGGGAGACGAGGTTGGCCAGCGTCGTCTTGCCCGTCCCGGGCGGCCCGTACATGAGCACCGAGGCCGGTGCGGCTCCTTCGACGAGGCGGCGCAGCGGAGCTCCGGCCCCGAGCAGGTGGTCCTGGCCGACGACCTCGTCGAGGTTGCGCGGGCGCATCCGCACCGCCAGCGGTGCGTGCTCGGTCAGCTGCTCGTCGGCGCGATCCTCCGCGTCGGCACCGAACAGCCCTTCGTCGAACAGACCCTCACTCACGTCCTCGACGCTACCCGCCGGGATCGCCCCCACGTCGCAGCGTTCCCCTCCCGCCGCACGCGGCCGCGGGGGTGGACATCTCCCGGGAAATGCCCACCCCCGAGCCGCAGCGCGTGGCGGGATGTCCGCCCCCGGGGGCGGACATCCCGGAGTTGGCTCTCCGGGGCCGGAGACCGCGGGCCCGAGCGGGCCGGATCAGCGCGACGGGGCCAGGTCAGCGCGAGAGGGCCGCCTCCCGCTCCTGGTCGGGATCGGTCTGTCCCCGCTGGTGCGGCAGCGCGACGTCGACCTCGTGGTCGTCCTCACCGCGCCGCTGGTGGGCCCAGTTCTCCACGGCCTGCTGGCAGGCGTGGTCGAGGTGGCGCACCCCCGTGAGGTCCAGTCGCACGTGCCGCCCGCTGGGCAGCTGTTCGAGGTGGTCCAGCAATCGCGGCAGGCGCAGGAAGGTGGCGTTGCCGCCGAGTTCCACCCGCACCTGGTTGCGCTCGTCGTCGTGGTGCGAGCGCACCGACAGCCGCGACATCTCGAACGCGCTCTTGATCACGGCCAGCGCCAGCCCGGTCAACGTGCCGACGAGCAGGTCCGTGGCCACGATCATGCTGGTGGTCACCAGCAGCACGACGGCCTCGGGCCGGTTGGTCCGCATCAGCTCGACCATGTCGCGCGGGGCCACCAGTTTCCACCCGGCCTGGATGAGCAGCGCGGCCAGCACCGCGTTCGGGATGAACGCCAGCACCTGGGGCAGGAGCACGACGAACAGCAGCAACCAGGCCCCGTGCAGGATGCGCGACAGCTTCGTCACCGCACCCGCGTTGACGTTGGTCGAGCTGCGCACGATGACCGCCGTCATCGGCAGCGCGCCGAACACCCCGCAGACGGCGTTGCCGACGCCCTGGGCGGCGAGCTCCTTGTTGTACTGCGTCTTCGGCCGGCTGTGCATCCGGTCGACCGCCGCGGCGCTGAACAGGCTCTCCGCCGAGGCGACCAGGGTGAAGGTGACGACCGTGCCCCACAGCGCGGGGCTGAGCAGCTCGCCGAACGCTCCGCCGTGGAACGGCACGTTCACGGCCTGCAGCAGCGAGCCCACCTCGACGGTGCTCACGGGCAGCGCGAGCACGGCCGCGGCCGCGCTGGCGAGGACCACGGCCACGAGCGGGCCGGGAACGGAGCTGAGCGGTTTCGGCAGCTTCTTCCACACGCCGAGCAGCACGAGCGTGGCCAGCCCCAGACCGAGCGAGGCGAGACCGGTGGGCGTGGTCAGCGCGTGGCCGAGCAGGCCGGGCACGCCGGAGAACTTCTCCCCGGTGCTGGTGGGCTGATCCTGCCCGCCGAACGGGTAGATCTGGCCGAGGATGAGCACCAGGCCGATACCGGCCAGCATGCCTTGGACCACGGCGGGCGAGATCGCCCGGAACCAGCTGCCGAGCCGGGAGATGCCGAGCAGGACCTGCAGCAGCCCGGAGATCAGCACGATGATGCCGAGCGTGGCGAGCCCGTGCTGGGCCACCGCCGAGGACACCACCACGGTCAGGCCCGCGGCGGGGCCGCTGACCTGCATCGTGCTGCCGGGCATGAAGCCCACGACGAGTCCGCCGACGATGCCGGTGATCATGCCGAGCTCGGCCGGAACACCGGAGGCGACCGCCACCCCGACGCAGAGGGGCACGGCCACGAGGAACACGACGAGGGAGGCGGAGAAGTCCGCCAGCACGGTCTGCTTGGACGGCAGGCGGAACCGCGACAAGCCGCGGTTTCCTGCCGTGGGGGTTTTCGGAGACGTTCGAGTCACTGTGCACTCCAGGCGCGTCGACCGGACGGCCGGGTCCTCCGGCGGAGGAGACACTCCTCCCCGTGCCCGGGCCGTCCGCGGCTTCACAGGGGGCGGAAGACAGCGGTGTTCGCGTCGGCTGCGTCGGAGCCACACTCCAATGTGTGGACTCGACCGGTATCGAGCTCGAAGAACCAGCCGCGCAGGGCGAGTTCCCCGTTGGCGAGTCGATCCCGGACGAAGGGGTACGCGCGGAGTTCGGCGAGCTGATCGCGCACGTGCTGCTGGCTCTCGGCGCGCACCGCGGGATCGACCGCGGCGCCATCCCCGCCGGCACCACCGCTGAGTCCGAACCAGGTGCACAGCGCCGGCATGTCGGTCAGCCCGCGGCCGGCCGAGGCCATCGCGGTCACCGCTCCGCAGTGCGAGTGCCCGCACACGACGATGTTGGGCACGCCCAGTCGCAGTACCGCGTACTCGATCGTGGCCATCTCGCTACTACCCCGGTCGGGCAGGTACTCCGGCACCGCGTTGCCCGCGGTGCGCAGTTCGAAAAGCTGGCCCGGTTCGGCTCCGGTGAGCCGGCTGGGGAGCACGCGGGAGTCCGAGCAGGTGATGAACAACACGTCCGGATTCTGCCCGGATGCGAGCTCGCGGCAGTGCTCCTCGGTCACCGCGCTCGCGTGGTTCTCGGCACGCGTCAGGTACGCTTCGAAATTCACAATTCGCCTCACAGCCGTGTTCAGCGACGACGTCGTACAACCTGTTGCGGAACAGGTGAAGCATTCCGCGGAAACCGCGGAATCACAGCCGGAACACGTTGAGCACGGAAGGCGATTGTCTCTTTCTCAGACTCAGCTCGTGCGAGTTTCCGCCGAGCACCAGGTGCTCGCCCGAGGGCAGCACCCGGTCGGCACCGGAGAGGGCGCGGACATCGAGCTTGAACAGGCAGCGGGGCTTGTCGCCCTGCTCGGCGCACCGCCGCTGGACCGCGGTTCCGGGCGTCCGTTCCCGGAGCTTTTCCTCGCGGTGCTCGTTGCTCTGGGAATTCGTCGTCTCCGCCGTGGCACGCGTGGGCACCTGGGCCGTCGCGGACAGCGGCGAGAGCACGACCAGCGCGACCGCGAGCAGCAGCCAGGTCACCGCTCGCACGACGCGCTGAGTCCCGCGCACTCGGTCCTCCCGGAAGCAGCTGGGTGGCGACCTTCGCCGAGAACCACTTCAGCGGAGCGAAGCGACGAAGGGCTGAACTCAAGGTATCCGATCACACCCGGATCCCCGCAAGTCGCAGAACACGTGATCAACACAACGGAGCAGCCCGCCGCCCACATTCCGGGAGAACGCCGAAAAGCTCACCCGAAAGCGTAAGCCGCGCCGCTTCCCGGGACGGCCGCATGCGCATTCGACCACATGTGGCGCAGGCGTTTCCTCCCAAGCGCACCCGCCCGCGCGGAACGCAGAATATCCGAATTGATCTCATTTTCGATGGCGCGCACAACTCCGCCGGGCACGGCGCGCACCACCGCGGAGGCAGCAGCCGCGACCGGGCACCGGACGCGCGCAGGAGCGCCGCACCTCCGACGGAGAACGGTCCCGGCGCCCGAGCGGCAGCGCCGCCCGCCTCAGCCCCGCTGCTCCCCGCCGAAAGCGGGGTACGGCACGAGGTGCAGCGCCCCGGCTCCGAAGCGCTCGACGAGCGCGTCCACGACCGCACCCGCGAACTCCGCGAGATCACCCGTCCCGGCGTCCTCGGCGCCGGACCGCACGTGCCGCCACCGGTCCACGAGCGCCGTGCTGCGGCGCGGCGAGGGCATCTGCAGGTCGATGGGCCGGTCGTTCTCCCCGGCGCGCGGCAGGAACCACCACGTCGACACCCACACCCACAGCAGCTCCGCGTCGAACAACCGCGGCAGGAGCACAGCGTCGTCGTCGAGCTCCGGCCACACCTGGGCGACCTCGGAGCGCCAGGTGTCCAGCATCCCGCGCGCCACGTTGTCCGGCAGCGCGTAGGAGCACCACGAGGACGGGAACGGGTACTGCAGGTAGGCCGCGTCCAGGACCACGTCGCGCACGCAGCCCCCCTCGAAATCGAGGAAACGCCCCCCGGTTTCGGTCACTAAGCTGTTGTCGGGGCAGATGTCGGACGGGCTGAACGCCCGGTACCGCCCCGAGGTGAGCAACTCCGTGGCCGCGGCCAGCCGTTCCGACACGCTCGCCGGAACCGCCACGCCGAGCGTGCCCGCCAGCAGCTCGGGCAGCTCCGCGCAGGCCTGCAGGATGTCCTCGGTGATCGGATCGCTCGCGTCCTGCGACCCGAGGCGGCGCATGAGCGCGTCGAAGTCGGCGTCGCATCCCGCTGTGGTGCTGTGCAGCTTGCCGAGCGCGCGCGCCCAGGCCAGCAGCGACCGCTCGGCCGCGCGCGCGTCATCGGCGAAGAGCACGTCGGCCAGCGTGGAGCCGCGTCCCAGGTCCTCGAGCACCAGGATGCGCTGAGCCGCGTCGTGCGCGATGAGCTCCGGGCCGACCCGAGCCCCCGGCGACAACGCGGTGGTGAGCTGGCAGCTCGCCGCCTCGTGCGCGAACGGGTCCGACCGCGCCTGCTCCGGGCACGCGCCGTAGTGCTTGACCACGAGCGTACGAGGCAGGTCGAACGGGGATTCGACGACCCGCACGCGGAGCACGACGGAACGGTCGCTCCCTCCCAGGTCCTCGGCCTCGGCCAACCGCACCGCGGCCCCGGTCCACTTGCTCAGAACCGCCTCCGCGGTTCCGACCGTGTCGGTGACCTCCCCGTCCGCGGAAACGCAAACTTCCGGAGGACCGCTGGTGATCTCTACGCTCATCGTCTCCCGACACTACCCCGACTCGTCCGGGCGCGGCTGCGCATGACCGGTCAAGTTGATCACTTCCGGGCACGTGCACCGCCACGTACCGTGCTCGCGGCGCATCGCACCCGCGCACGCCTCACCGCACCCACCGCATGATCAGGGGAACGGTACACGCACCGCGTTCGCCGCGTCACCGGATCCACGCGGGTTCAACCCGAAAAGGCGCCCCCGCCACCGGAATCGTCCGGTGGCGGTGAGGTTCCGCACCCGCCGGTTCGCGCGGCGCGGGCCGCTCACGCCCCGGTCTGCTGACCCGAGTCGTGCTTCTTCGCCGGTTTCGCGTCCACGCCCGCCTCCTTGCGCTGCTGCGCGGTGATCGGCGCCGGCGCACCGGTCAGCGGGTCGAAACCGCCTCCGGTCTTGGGGAACGCGATCACATCGCGCAGCGAGGTGGCCCCGGCCAGCAGCATGCAGATCCGGTCCCAGCCGAACGCGATGCCGCCGTGCGGCGGGGGGCCGTACTTGAACGCCTCGAGCAGGAAGCCGAACTTCTCCTGCGCCTGCTCCTCGCTGATGCCGAGCACCTCGAACACCCGCTGCTGCACGTCCGGGCGGTGCACGCGGATCGACCCGCCACCGATCTCGTTGCCGTTGCACACGAGGTCGTAGGCGTCCGACAGGGCGTTGGCCGGGTCCTGCGCGAACTCGTCGACCCACTCCGGCTTCGGCGCGGTGAACGGGTGGTGCACCGCAGTCCAGTTGCCGGTGCCGACGGCGACGTCGTCGGACTCGGCGGTGGACTGGAACATCGGCGCGTCCACGATCCACGCGAACGCCCAGGCGTCGTGGTCGATGAGCCCGCACAGCTGGCCGACCTCCAGCCGGAGCGCGCCGAGCAGCGCCCGCGAAGGGCCGGGTTCACCGGCGGCGAAGAACACGCAGTCACCCGGGTTGGCGCCGACCGCCTTGGCCAGCCCGTCCCGCTCGGGGTCGGAGAGGTTCTTGGCCACCGGACCGGACAGCGTGCCGTCCTCGCCGACGAGCACGTAGGCCAGGCCCTTGCCGCCGCGCTGCTTGGCCCAGTCCTGCCACGCGTCGAGCTGCCGGCGCGGCTGGTCCGCCCCGCCCGGCATGACCACGGCGCCGACGTAGGGGGCGCGGAACACGCGGAACGGGGTCTCGGCGAAGTAGTCGGTCAACTCGACCAGCTCCTGCCCGAACCGCAGATCCGGTTTGTCCGTGCCGTACTTGGCGAGGGCGTCGGCGTAGCTGATCCGCGGGATCGGCAGCGGGATCTCGTGCCCGCGCAGCTCCCGCCACAACGCGGCCACGACCGCCTCGCTGAGCTCGATCACGTCATCGGCGTCGGCGAAGCTCAGCTCGAGGTCCAGCTGGGTGAACTCCGGTTGGCGGTCGGCGCGGAAGTCCTCGTCGCGGTAGCAGCGCGCGATCTGGAAGTAGCGCTCCAGACCGCCGACCATGAGCAGCTGCTTGAACAGCTGCGGCGACTGCGGCAGCGCGTACCAGCTGCCCGGCTGCAACCGCGCCGGGATGAGGAAGTCGCGCGCGCCCTCCGGCGTGGAGCGGGTCATCGTCGGCGTTTCGACCTCGACGAACTCGCGGTCGTTGAGCACGTCGCGCGCGATCCGGTTGCTCTCGCTGCGCAGGCGCATGATCCGCGCCTGCTCGGGCCGCCGCAGGTCGAGGTAGCGGTGCCGCAGGCGCACCTCCTCGCCCGCCTCGAGGTTCTCGTCCAGCTGGAACGGCAGCGGGGACGCCTCGGACAGCACCTCCAGGTCGGTCGCTGTGACCTCGATCCACCCGGTGCCGATCTCCGGATTCTCGTTGCCCTCCGGGCGCTGCACGACCTCCCCGGTGACGCGCACGCAGAACTCCGCCCGCAGCCGGTGGGCGCGTTCGGCCATCTCGCCCTCGCGGAAGACGACCTGAGCCATCCCGGACGCATCGCGCAGATCGATGAAGATCACCCCGCCGTGATCGCGGCGACGCGCCACCCATCCGCTGAGGGTGACGGACTGCCCGGCGTGACCGGCGCGCAGCGATCCGGCCTTGTGCGTGCGCATCACGGGACTGTGCTCCTTGTGGGTCGCGGCTTGCTCGAGTGCTCGTTCCTCTTCCTCGCCCGCCGCGGGGTCGCGCGGCGGACCTGCACAGCAGGGAGGCGAGACCTTCAGGCTATCGGCAAGCCGCGGCGCTTCGTGACCAGCCCCGCCCGAGTGACCGGCCCCATCCCTCCCGCGCCCCTCCCCTGCGGCGCGCGTGCGGCGTGCAGCGCTCCCGACCCCGCCGCGCCGGCCGAACACCACCCTATTCGCACCTTAAAGGAGGGCGATGACCACCTTAATCCGCAATTGTGGGCGCATTCCTCGATTGCGCCGAATTGATCACAGCAATACCGTGTCGAGCCATGCGGCGGATACGAGGAGTCACGATGAACCGCCCGAATCTCGAAACCCCGAATACCGAATCCCGGTGCGGCATCGCGAAAGCGGTGCGGCACCAGAACTCCCCGAACCCCTCCCCCGAACTGTCCGAACTGCTGCGCACCGGCCCCTTCGACGTGGCGCTGCGCGCCGCGATCCGGGAGAGCCGGCTGAGCCTGGACCGCATCCAGCACCACCTGCGCGCGCGGGGCACGCCGGTGAGCATCACCGCGCTGAGCTACTGGCAGTCCGGGCGGCGGCGCCCCGAACGGCCGGACTCCCTGCTGGCGCTGCGCCAGCTCGAGCACGTGCTGGCCGTCCCCCAGGGATCGCTGTTCGCCCTCGTCGGGCCGCCCCGTCCGCGCGGGCGCAACCGCCGCTCCGCGAGGAGCACCCCGAGCTCCTCCACGCTGTGGACGGAGCAGACGCGCGGTTCGGAACTGCTCACGAAGATCGACACGAGCCACGACGACGAGCTCACGCGGCTGAGCCACCACGACCGCGTGCACATCGACGCCCAGGGGTACCAGTCCACGGTGCACACGCAGAAGCTCGTGCGCGCCGAGACCGACGGCGTGGACCGGTGGGTCGTCATGTTCGACGGCGGTTCGCGCGCGGAGAACCCCGCGGTGATCCGGCCGTTGCGCTCGTGCCACTTGGGCCAGGTGCTGACCGACCACGCGCGTGATCTCGTCGTGGCCGAGTTGCTGTTCGAGCACGCCCTCAACGCGGGTGAGACGCTGCTGATGGAGTACGAGGTGCGCAATCCCCCGACCGCACCGCGAGGCGACCCGCACGAGTTCCGCCGCGTGTTCCGGCTTCCCGTGCGGCAGTACCTGCTCGAACTGTGCTTCGATCCGCAGCGCACGCCGCGGCAGTGCACGAGCCGCGTCTCCGACGGGCGCGAGGACGAGCCCGGGCACCCGAGCCCGATGCACGTCGACGCCTCCGGGCGCGGGCACGTGGTGAAGCTCGACTACGGCCCGGGCGTGGTCTCCGCGAGCTGGCAACCTGCGCACACCCCGAACCAGGTGCCGGTCAGCCGCTGAGCCGGTCGCACTCCGCCAAACCCCGAACAACGTTCCGCCGCATGCTCTTTTCCGGTCGGACGTCCCCGGAGTGCTCCGGGGACGTCCGACCCCCCGAATTCCGGTATGGATCCGCGAACACCCGGTTCGCACATTCCGCCGCGCGGGGCTCACAGCAGCGCGAGCTGCTCCTGAATCGCTGCGCCGGGAGGGGATGGCTCCTCCGCGGCCCCGCCCCCGCGGACCGCGGCATCGCGCTCCGCCGAGTCCTCACCGGGTTGGCGGTGCGACCCGCCCTCCTGCTGGTCGCACCCGTGGCGCCGTTCGGCCTCGCGCACCCGCGCGAGCACCTCGCGCTGGTACGACTGCGGCGCGTACGCCCCGTCGCCGTACAGCCGCGCGTACAGCGGCAGCAGCTCGGGGTGCGCTTCCCGCAACCACTCGCGGTACCACTCGCGGGCGCCCGAGCGCAGGTGCAGCACGATCGGCGTGATGCTCGCAGCCCCCGCGTGCGCCAGCGCGGCGACGGTCTCCTCGATGTGCTCCTCCCCGTCGGTCAGCCCCGGCAGGATCGGCGCCATCAGCACCGAACACCCGATGCCGGCCTCGGCGAACCGCCGGACCACGTCGACGCGCCGCAGCGGCGAGGGCGTGCCCGGCTCCACCTGCCGCCACAGCCGCTCGTCCACCGAGCCGATGGACACGGCCATGGACACCGAGGTGACCGCGGCCGCCTCGCGGAGGAGATCGAGGTCCCGCAGCACGAGCGTGCCCTTGGTGAGGATCGAGAACGGGTTCGCGCGGTCCCGCAGCGCGGCGATGATCTCGCGCATGAGCCCGTAGCGCCCCTCCACCCGCTGGTACGGATCCGTGTTCGTCCCCAGCGCGACCGGATCGCCCCGCCACCGCGGGGAGGCGAGTTCGCGGCGCAGCAGCGCGCCCGCGTTGACCTTCACCACGATCTTGCTGTCGAAGTCGTAGCCGGAGTCCAGGTCGAGGTAGGTGTGCGTGCGTCTTGCGAAGCAGTAGCGGCACGCGTGGGTGCAACCCCTGTACGGGTTCACCGTCCACTCGAACGGCACCCGCGAAGCGCCTGGCACGCGGTTGAGGATCGACTTCGCGCGGATCTCGATGGCGTAGGCGTCCTGCTCCCCCGCCTCGATCGGAACCGGATCGGGCAACCGCAGCCCCGCGCGGCGACCCGCCCGGTCCGGTTGCGATGTCGCGGCGTCCGGTACGTCCAAGGGCAGCTCCGCGGTCCCCGGCCGCCCGGCCGGCACGGTGGATCCCGACGCAGCGGAGCCCGACGCAGCGGAGCCTGGCGCAGCGACTTCAGCTGCGCCCGCGTCAGCTCCCGCGGCGGAGCCGGTCGGAGCGGGGCTCGCCGCGGGCCCGGCTGCGGCTGAACCAGCCGCAACCGGGCCCGTCGAGCCCGGCTCGGTCGTGCCGGGCTCCGCGCTCCGAGGCGGAACAGGAGGGTGGACTCGTTGCCGTTCCCAGCGCATGCACCCATTCGAACACGTTGTCGAAAAGCTGTCGAGGTGGTCGACATCGCGCGACCGGGTGGGGTCCGCGTCAACCCGCCACCCCGTCGCCGCGCTGCACCTCCGTCCGGCACCTCCGCAGGCATCCCCGCAGCGCATGTCCCCGGCGGGCAGCCCACCGCGCGCCGCCGGCGCGAGCTGCTCGGGTTTATCGCCGCCGCGCCGCCGGGTAGACCACCGGCACTGCCGACGCGCCCCGCAGCGCGGCGGCTGCGACCGCAGCGCTGCGGGGCTGGACGCACCACCGGAAAGGCAGGTGAGCCACCGCGATGGCGAACAACGCGCACTTCGTCACCTCCGGACCGGGCGCCTACGCGCGGGTGATCATCCGCGACGACCGGGGCGCTCCCGTCACCGAACTGGACCTGCCCGAGGAGGTGACCGAGCCGACGCAGGCGGACGCGGAGCTCCGCGCGGCCGGCTGGACCCGGCGGTCCGACACCGAGTGGACGCAGGCCGACGACGGCTGGGTGGTTCCGGTCGTGCCGACGTGACCCGCGCGGAGCAGAACGCGGCGGCCGACCTTCGGACCTTCGACGAACCGGGAGGACACGATGAAACTCTCCCCGCTGCGGCAGGTGTACGGCCGGGAAGGCCCGTTCGCCACGGTGTACCTGGAGAGCCGCCCGCCCGCCGAGGACGCGAACGAGCAGCTCCGGCTGCGCTGGAAGGCCCTCCGGGAGCGCTTGCAGTACCACCCGGCGAGCGAGGCTGCGCTGCACGCCCTCGACGGCGCCATCTCCGGGTCGACCGCCGGGGAGGCGCAGATCGACGGGCGCGTGCTCGTGGCGAACGACTCGGGAGTGCTGCTCGACGAGCAGTGGGACGCCGCGCTCGGCACCGGCGACGCCGCGCACTGGACCAGCGTGCCGGAGCTCGGGGCGTACGTGCGCGAGCAGGCGCGCGCCGTGCGGGAACTCGTCGTGATCACCGACCAGGAAGGGGCCCAGCTCCGCCGGACGGTCGTCGCCGAGCAGCACACCCCGCGGAACGTGGACGCCGAAGTCGTGGAGGGCAGCGCGCAGACCGGTGTGCACAAGCCCCGTGGCCAGGCGCTGTCGCACAAGCAGATCCAGCGGCACGCCGATGAGAACCTCGGCCGCAACGCCAAGGACATCGCCTCCCGCGCGAGCGAGCTGGCCGCCGGCTTCGGCCCGGACGTGCTCGTCCTCGCCGGCGACCCCCAGGCGCGCACCACGCTCCGCGATGAGTTGCCGCCCGACCTGTCGGGGATCCTCGCCGAGACCGAGCGCAGCGGTCGCGACGAGGGCGCTTCGGAGAGCACGCTGTCCCAGGAGCTGGTGCGCACCGCCCAGCACGCGAACGAACAGCTCCGGAGCGACAACGCCGCGCGGCTGGAATCCGGGCTGGCGCACGGGCGGTCCGCGCAGGGGGCCGAGCAGGTCGCGCAGGCCGCCGAGATGGGCGCGGTGGACACGCTCCTGCTCGAGGAGGGGGTCGAAGCCGAGCAGGAGGCCTACCTGCTCCAGAAGTGCGCGGAAACCGACTCGCAGGCCTCCCTCGTCGCCGGCGGAACCGGCCTGCGGGACGGCGTGGCCGCGCTGCTGCGGTTCCCGATCACCGGCTGAACGCCCCGGCGCATAATGGCCGGGTGCCCGAGCGAGACCCGTCCGGACCGCCCCGACCTCCCACCCCGCACCCGTTCGCCGCGCACCGGGACGCAGCGCACCCGGACGCCGGCGCCCCGGCGGACTCCCCCGCTGAGCACTCGCCGGCCGAGCACTCCGCCGCTGAGCACGCCGCGGCGACGCACGCCCCGGCCGCGCACAGCGCCGCACCGAACGTGGGTCACGGCCACGGACACGGCACGGCCGCGCCCGCTTCCCCGCGCGTGCGGGCAGTGCTCACCGCCGTGCTCGGACCGGTGCTGCTGGTCGCGCTGATCGGGGTGCTCGTGCTCCACCCGTTCGGCGAGCACCCCCGGTCCGGCGCGGACCTGGGGTTCGGCGCCTCACCGGTGCACGGCGAGGTCATCGCCGCCGAGAGCGGCTCCTGCACGCTCAGCAGCACCGGCGGCCCCGACAGCTCCGCCGGGGACTGCACCCGGCTGCGCGTGACCATGTCCGACGGCCCCGCCGGCGGGGAGACGATCGAGCAAGTCATGCCGATCGGCCCCGGCACGCCGCACTTCGGCGCGGGCGACCGCGTCGTGCTGTCCTACTCCGGCGCGGAGCCGAGCAGCGATGGCTCCTACCAGGTGGTGGACTTCCAGCGCGACCACGGCCTGCTCGCGCTCGTCGGGTTGTTCGCCGCCGCGGTGCTCGTGCTCGCCCGGTGGAAGGGGCTGCGCTCGCTGCTGGGCATCGGGGTGAGCTTCGCCGTCCTCATCGGCTTCGCCCTGCCCGCGATCCTCGCCGGGCGCGACCCGCTGCTGGTGGCGCTGGTGGCCTCCGGGGTGATCATGTTCGCGGTGCTGTACCTGGCGCACGGTCTGTCCGCGCGCACCTCCACAGCCGTGCTCGGCACCATCGCGAGCCTGGGCCTCATCGGCCTGCTCAGCGCGGTGTTCTCCGGCGCGACGCGGCTGACCGGCCTCGACGAGGAGACCACCCAGCTCGTCGGGGCGCTGAACGCGCCGATCGACGCGCGGGGCCTGCTGCTGGCCGGGATCGTCATCGGCGCGCTCGGCGTGCTCGACGACGTCACCGTCACCCAGACCAGCGCGGTGTGGGAGCTGCACGAGGCCAACCCCCGGCTGAGCTGGCGGGAGCTGTACCGCGCCGCGCTGCGCATCGGCCGCGACCACGTCGCGTCCTCGGTCAACACCCTGGTGCTGGCCTACGCCGGTGCGGCGCTGCCGCTGCTGCTGGCCTACAGCCTCTCCGGCAGCGGCTTCCGCACGATCGCGACCTCGCAGGACGTCGCCCAGGAAGCGGTGCGCACCCTCGTCGGCAGCATCGGCATCATCGCCGCGGTGCCCATCACCACCGCGCTCGCCGCGGCCGTGGTCAGCAGCGGGTCCGCAGCCGGCGCGCACCGCCCGCACCCCGCTGTGCTGACCGCCCGGGCGGGTGCGATCGCGGCGGCGCGGAGCGCCACCGCGCAGACCCCGCGTCCGCCGCGGGCACCACCGCGCTGAACCGCACCGGAGGTTCTGCCCAGCAACCACTCCGGCAAGCCGCCGAAGCTCAGCGCCTACCCGTCCAACGTGGCGACGAACCGGGCCACCGCGCTCGGGTCGAGCTTCTGCGCCACGCGGCCTTCCGGGGCCATCGAGCCGAGGCGGTACAGCGGGCGCTCCGCCGCCGCGTCGCCCCGGGCCTCCGCCCGCAGCTGGGCCACGATCAGGTCGGACAGCACCAGCGCCTGCGCCGTGCCGATCCCCGCCAGCGTGTCGGCGATCTGGCGCAGCGCGAAGATGTCCAGCTCGCGCCCGCCGGTCCCGGCGTACATCGCCAGCGCGGCGGTCACCGTCTTGTTCTTCGGCGGCCCTGTGACCAGCAGGCTGATCGTGCGCGCCCCGCGCACGTCGGTGACCAGCAGGTCGATCTTGCTCGCCCGCGCCAGGTCGACCACGCGCGTGCCGAGCGCGCGCACCCGCACCTCGGTGCCGCGCAGCGACGTGTCCCTGCGCGCCTCGGTCAGCGCGAGCAGCAGCAGCGGCACCACCACGACCGCGAAGGGCACGACGAAGCCGAGCGGTCCGGCGAACAGACCGATGATCCCGCCCAGCGCCGCCCCGACGACCACCGCGGCGATGGCGACGTTGCGCGCGCGGGCCCGGATGACCGAGCGGTCCAGCAGGTTCAGCGGCACCGCTTCCTCGGCGGCACTCATCGCACCTCCGCGAGCGCGCCGACCACCTCGTCGCGCGCGGTCTCCAGCTCCACCGGGCGCTGCTCGCCGCTGTCGAGCTCCTTGAGCTGCGCGGTGCCCGCGGCGAGGTCGCGTTCGCCGAGCACGAGGGCGAACCGCGCACCGGAGCGGCCGGCCGCCTTCATCGCGCCCTTCAGCCCCCTGCCCCCGTAGGACATGTCCACGCGGATCCCGGCGCGGCGCAGCTGCCCGGCGACGACCACCAGCCGCCGCTTGGCCTCCTCGCCGAGCGGCACGCAGTACACGTCGCAGTGCGCGGTGTCCCCGATGTCCAGTCCCTCGGTCTCGCAGGCCAGCAACGTGCGGTCCACGCCCAGGCCGAACCCGACACCGGAGTACTCCCCGCCGCCGAGCTCGGCCATGAGGCCGTCGTAGCGGCCACCGCCGCCGATGCCCGACTGGGCGCCGAGCCCGTCGTGCACGAACTCGAACGTCGTCTTCGTGTAGTAGTCCAGACCGCGCACCAGCCGCGGGTTCTCGGCGAACGGCACGCCCAGGTCGGTCAGGTGCTGCTTGACCTGCTGGTAGTGCTCCTCGGCCGAGGCCGACAGGTGGTCGACCATGAGCGGCGCGTCGGCGAGCAGCTCGCGCACCTCGGGGCGCTTGTCGTCGAGCACGCGCAGCGGGTTCAGCTCCGCCCGCTGCTGCGTCTCCTCGTCGAGCGGCAGCCCGCGCAGGAACTCCAGCAGCTTCGCCCGGTAGGCCGGGCGGCAGGTGCTGTCGCCGAGCGAGGTGAGCTCGATGCGGTAACCGGTGAGGCCGAGCCGCCGGTAGGCCTCGTCGGCGATGGCGATGACCTCGGCGTCCAAGGCCGGGTCGTCGATACCGACCGCCTCGACCCCGACCTGCTGCAGCTGCCGGTACCGCCCGGCCTGGGGGCGCTCGTAGCGGAAGAACTGGCCGGCGTACTGCAGCTTCACCGGCAGCTGCCCCTTGTCCAGGCCGTTCTCGATGACCGAGCGCATCACCCCGGCCGTGCCCTCCGGGCGGAGCGTCACCGAGCGGCCGCCGCGGTCGGGGAAGGTGTACATCTCCTTCGCCACGACGTCGGTGGCCTCGCCGACGCCGCGGGCGAACAGGGTGGTGTCCTCGAACACCGGCAGTTCCAGGTAGCCGTAGCCGGCGCGGCGCGCGGCGTCGGCGAGCGTGTCGCGCACGGTCAGGAACGCCGCCGACCGCGGCGGGTAGTACTCCGGGATGCCCTTCGGGGCGGTGAATGTGCTCATCGTGCCTCAGTTCTCGTCGGTGTGCCGGCACGTGCCCGGGGCGTCCTGCAGGAACGGGTTGCCCGCGCGTTCCTGACCGACCGTGCTCGTCGGCCCGTGCCCGGGCAGGACGACGGCCTCGTCGGGCATCGCCAGCAGCGAGGTGTGCAGGGAGCGCAGGATGGCGCTGTGATCGCCACCGGGCAGGTCGGTGCGGCCGATCGCACCGGCGAACAGCGTGTCGCCGGTGAACAGCAGGTGCCCGCCTTCGGCGGTCTCCACGCCGTACACGACCGCACCGCCGGTATGGCCGGGGGTGTGCAGCACGTCGATGCGCAACCCGGCGAGGTCGAGCCGCGTGCCCGCGGCCGCCTCGCGCACGTCCTTCGGCGGGTGGGCGGCGAAGTCCTCCCCGAACAGCTGCGCGCCCATCGGGCCGAGCGCCGCCGCCGGGTCGGCGAGCATGTACCGGTCCTCGGGGTGGATCCACGCCGGGACGGAGTAGCGGTCGCAGACCTCGCCCGCGGAGAGCACGTGGTCGAAGTGGCCGTGCGTGAGCAGCACGCCCGCCGGGGCGAGCCGGTGCTCGGCCAGTCGCGCGTCCAACTCCTCCGCCGCGCCCTGCCCGGGGTCGATCACGACGCACGGGGCGTCGTCGGAGGCGGCGAGCACGTAGCAGTTGGCCTGCAGCGGTCCGACGGGGAATCCCAGCACTAGCACGCCAGCCGGTCCCTTCTCGTTCTCCGCGGTCAAGGTGGGCGGACCCGGGGCGGTGTGCGGTGCACGCGGCAGCCGGGAACCGAAGCCACCCTAGAGTATCGCCCGGCGGGGGCGGCCCCCGGCGACGGGCGGTACCGCGCACATACCGGACAGCACCCGACCCCTACACTTCCGGATGAAGATCACCACGTTCGCCGGAGGTGCACGTGACCGAGCCCGAGCACGACAGCGAGCCCGAACGCGGCAGGGATCCCGAACACGACGGCGAGCCCGAACACGACGGCGAGCCCGAACGCGGCAACGAGCAGCGACGCCAGGAGGCCAAGCGCAAGCTGCGGAACCAGCTGCAGCGGCAGGCCGAGCGCACGCGCCGGCGGCGGGTCGCGACGCTGGTGGTCACCGCGATCATCGTCGCCGCGGCCGTCGTGGGCGGCTACGTGGTGTTCGCCCGCTCCGACCAGCAGGCGCTGCCCGACCAGCAGGCGCTGGGGGCCGGGGCGGACGTTCCCGCTCAGGTCGCCGAGGTGACGCGGTAGACGTCGTAGACGCCCTCGATGTTGCGCACGGCCTTGAGCACGTGGCCGAGGTGCTTCGGATCACCCATCTCGAACGAGAAGCGGCTGACCGCCACCCGGTCGTTGGAGGTGGTCACCGAGGCCGACAGGATGTTCACGCGCTCGTCGGCGAGCACCTTGGTCACGTCCGACAGCAGGCGGTGCCGGTCCAGCGCCTCCACCTGGATGGCCACGAGGAACACCGAGGACGCCGAGGGCGCCCAGTGCACGTCGACCAGCCGCTCCGGTTTGCTGCGCAGGTCATCGGCGTTGGTGCAGTCGGTGCGGTGCACGCTGACGTAGCCGCCGCGGGTGACGAATCCGAGGATGTCGTCGCCGGGCACCGGGGTGCAGCAGCGGGCGAGCTTCGCCCACACGTCGCCGGTTCCCTGCACGACCACGCCGGAGTCGCCGGAGATCCGCCGCTGGCCCTGCAGCGTGGAGGGCGTGGCGCGCTCGGCGACCTCGTCCGCGGCCTGCTCCGGCCCGCCGATGAGCGACACCAGCCGCTGCACGAGGTGGTGCGCCGAGACCTGGCGCTCCCCGACCGCCGCGTACAGCGCGGTCACGTCGACGTAGTGCATCTCCTTGGCGACGGCGCCGAGCGACTCGGAGGAGACCAGGCGCTGCACCGGCATGCCCAGCCGGCGCACCTCCTTGGTGATCCACTCCTTGCCGTTCTCGATCGCCTCCTCGCGGCGCTCCTTGGCGAACCACTGCTTGATCTTCGTCTTCGCCCGCGGCGAGGCGACGAACGAGAGCCAGTCGCGGCTCGGCCCGGACCCCTCGGCCTTGGAGGTGAAGATCTCGACGACCTCGCCGTTCTCCAGCTTGCGCTCGAGCGCGACGAGGCGGCCGTTGACGCGGGACCCGATGCAGCGGTGCCCCACCTCGGTGTGCACCGCGTACGCGAAGTCCACCGGGGTCGAGCCGGAGGGCAGCGTGATCACATCGCCCTTCGGGGTGAACACGAAGATCTCGCGGGTGGCCAGGTCGTAGCGCAGCGACTCGAGGAACTCTCCCGGGTCGGCGGCCTCCCGCTGCCAGTCGAGCAGCTGCCGCATCCAGGCCATCTCGTCGACCTCGACGCCGGCCTGCCCGCCGCTGCCGTTGCGCCCCCGCGTCTCCTTGTAGCGCCAGTGCGCCGCGATGCCGTACTCGGCGGTGCGGTGCATCTCGTGGGTGCGGATCTGCACCTCAAGCGGCTTGCCCTCCGGGCCGATCACGGTCGTGTGCAGCGACTGGTAGACGCCGAAGCGCGGCTGGGCGATGTAGTCCTTGAACCGCCCCGGCATCGGCTGCCACAGCGCGTGCACCACGCCCATGGCCGCGTAGCAGTCGCGCAGCTCGTCCACCAGGATGCGCACGCCCACGAGGTCGTGGATGTCGTCGAAGTCCCGACCGCGCATGATCATCTTCTGGTGGATCGAGTAGTAGTGCTTCGGCCGCCCCTCGACCTTCGCCGACAGCTTGGCCGCGTCGAGGTGGCCGGACAGCTCGTCGATGACAGTGCGCAGGTACGTGTCCCGCGACGGCGCCCGGTTGGCGACCAGGCGCACGATCTCGTCGTACTTCTTGGGCTGCAGGATCGCGAAGGCGAGGTCCTCCAGCTCCCACTTGATCGTGGCCATGCCCAGCCGGTGCGCCAGCGGCGCCAGCACCTCGAGGGTCTCGCGGGCCTTGGTGGCCTGCTTCTCCGGCGGCAGGAAGCGCATCGTGCGCATGTTGTGCAGCCGGTCGGCCAGCTTGATCACCAGCACCCGCGGGTCCTGGGCCATGGCGATGACCATCTTGCGGATGGTCTCGGCCTCCGCAGCCTGCCCCAGCTTGACCTTGTCCAGCTTGGTCACCCCGTCGACCAGGTGGGCGACCTCTTCGCCGAAGTCGGCGGTGAGCTTGTCCAGCGAGTACTCGGTGTCCTCGACCGTGTCGTGCAGCAGACCGGCCACCAGCGTGGTCGTGTCCATGCCCAGCTCGCCGAGGATCGTCGCCACCGCCAGCGGGTGCGTGATGTACGGATCACCGGACTTGCGCTGCTGGTGGCGGTGCGCGTGGGCCGCGGTGTCGTAGGCGCGCTGCAGCACGCCCAGGTCGGCCTGCGGGTGCACCTCGCGGTGCACCGCGGCCAGCGGCTCCAGGACCTGCTTGACCGGGGTGGCGCGCTGCGCCGTGATCCTCCGCGCCAACCGGGCGCGCACCCGGCGGGTCGCGGAGGCACCGCGCGGCTGCGCAGCCGATTCGGACGAAGCGGGGGACTCCACGTGTTGACTCACCGCACGCTCCCGAGGCACTGGCGACTATGGCGTTCGGCCCGGGTCGGTCGTAACGGCCCGGGCATTGAGAATAACGCCGTTCACCGCGGTGACCTTCCCCGGCCACACGCGTGTTCCGGCGAACGGTCCCGCACCGCTGCGAACGACAGCGCCACTTCGCCCGCGCCGATCAGCCGCACCCCGCCCCTGCGACGATGAGCGGCCCCGCCGGCGCCCCCGCGCAGCGCGGGCTCACACGCTGAACAGGGCGTGCGGCGGGTGCGCGCCGAACCGCGCGCGCCCGCCCAGCGCGCTCAGCTCGAGCACGACCGCCAGGCCCGCGACCGAAGCCCCCGCCCGGCGGACCAGCTCGGCACCGGCGGCCAGGGTCCCACCGGTCGCCAGCACGTCGTCGACCACGAGCACCCGCTGGCCGGAACGCAGCGCGCCCGCGGGCAGTTCGAGCGAGGCCTGCCCGTACTCGAGCTCGTAGTCGACGCGATCGGCCACCTCGGGCAGCTTGCCGGGCTTGCGCAGCCCGACCACGCCGGTGCCGGAGGCGTGCGCCACGGCGGCCCCGACGAGGAACCCGCGCGCCTCCACCCCGGCCACCAGGTCGAACTCCGCACCGCCGCCCAGTTCGCGCACGATCGCCTCCAGGGCGCGCGCGTCGGCGAGCACCGGGCTGATGTCGCGGAAGAGCACCCCCGGTTCCGGGAAGTCCGGGACCTCGCGGACCAGCGCGGCGGCCCGCCGCAGCTCCCCGGCGCCGCCCGCCGCCGCGGCGTCCTCCGTCAGCCGCATCACGCGGTCACACCCGTCTCGCTCCCGCTCCGGCTCGCTCTCACCGGCGGCGCCTGCCGGACGACCGGTTCGCCTTGCCCGTGGGCTTCGCCTGACCGGACCTGCCGGCCTTGCCGGCGGGCTTGCGGCCCGGGCGCGGTTTGCCCGCCGCGCCCCTCGCGGCTCCGCCGCTGCCGGATCCGCCGCTGCCGGACGCGCCACCGCTGCCCGACGCGATGCCGGCACCACCGCCGGTGACGTTCACCGCGGCCGGGACCCCTCCGGACTCGGCCTCGTTCGGGGCGGACCGGGTGCCGCCGGTCCCCCCGGCACCGGTCCCCCCGTCGCCGGCGGATCGCCCGCGCCGCTGCATCACCTTCTCGGCGTGCTCGCGGTACCGCGTCTCGCGCATCTTGAACGTCACCAGCAGCGGAGCCGCCAGCAGCACCGAGGAGAACGTGCCGACGAACATGCCCACTCCCTGCACCAGGCCGAGGTCGCGCAGCACGTCCACGCCGAACAGCCACGCACCGACGATGAGCAGGCCGAGCACCGGCAGCAGACCGACGAGCGAGGTGTTGATCGAGCGCATCAGCGTCTGGTTGATCGCGAGGTTGGCCGCCTCGCCGTAGGTGCGGCGGTTCACGCCGAGCAGGCCGCGGGTGTTCTCCCTCACCTTGTCGAAGACGACGACCGTGTCGTACAGCGAGTAGCCGAGGATCGTCAGCAGACCGATCACCGTGGCCGGGCTGACCTCGAAACCGGTCCACGAGTACACGCCGGCCGTGACCGTCAGGTCGTACAGCAGCGCGATCACGGCGCTGACGGCCATCCACCGCTCGAAGTAGAAGACCAGGAACGCCGAGACCAGCGCGAGGAAGACCACCAGGGCGATGACCGCCTGCCGGGTGATCTCGCCGCCCCACGTGCCGCTGACCGCGCTGTCGCTGATCACCTGCCGGTCGGCGCTGCCCTGCGCGTTGTGCGGGCGCAGCTGCTCGAACAGCGCGTCCTTGACCCGGCTGGTCTGCTCGGTGTTCAGCGTCCCCGACTGGAGCTCGATCGTCTGGTTGCCGCCCGCGCCGACGACCTGGACCTTCTCCGCGGGGTGGCCCAGGGCGTCCCGGTAGCCGTCCTCGACCTGCTCGGTGGTGATCCGCCCGTTGTCGCCGGTGGCGGGCACCGTGATCTGCGTGCCGCCGACGAAGTCGATGCCGAGGTTGAACCCGCGCAGGCCGATGCCCGCCAGGCAGATCACCACGATCAGTCCCAGCGCGAGGAACCACCGGCGGCGCCGCCCGACGATGTCGAAGGCGCCGGTGCCGGTGTGGAGCCGGTGGAGCACGGAGCCACGACGCGCGGACGCCTGCTCGCTCGCTGTCGTCTCGGTGCCGGGGGTCGTCACCTCACGCCTCCTTGGTGTTCGCGGTCCGCCTGCGCTGTCCGCGGTCGGCGGCGGCGATCCGCTGCACCGCGCCCAGACCGGTCACGCCGGGTTTGGACAGGGCTCTCTTCCGCGACGCCCACGCCACCAGCGGGTGCGTGACCAGGAACACGACGATCAGGTCCAGTACGGTCGACATGCCCAGGGTGAAGGCGAAGCCCTTCACCTCGCCGACGGCGAGGATGTAGAGCACGACCGAGGCCATCACGCTGATCGCGTCCGAGGCGAGGATCGTGCGGCGCGCCCGCTCCCAGGCCCGCGGGACGGCGGAGCGGAACGTGCGGCCCTCGCGTATCTCGTCCTTGATGCGTTCGAAGAACACGATGAACGAGTCCGCGGTGATGCCGATGGCGATGATGAACCCGGCCACGCCCGCCAGGTCCAGGGTGAAACCGATCCACCGCCCCAGCAGCACGAGCGCCCCGTAGACCACGGCGCCGGACAGCACCAGCGACAGCACGGTGAGCACGCCGAGCAGGCGGTAGTAGAGCAGGCAGTACACGGCGACGAAGGCCAGCCCGATGCCGCCGGCGATGAGTCCCGCCTTCAGCGAGGTCACCCCGAGCGTGGGCGAAACGGTCTGCGCCTCGGACTGCTTGAACGCCAGCGGCAGCGAGCCGTACTTGAGCATGTCGGCGAGTTCCGTGGCCGACTCCTGGTTGAACTGGCCCGTGATCTGCGTGCGCGCGCTGGAGGCCGCCTGGATCCGCGGTGCGGACACCACCTCGCTGTCGAGCACGAACGCGGCCTGCTTGCCCTGGTTGGCCGCGGTGAACTGGCCCCACTTCTGGGCGCCCTCGG
This sequence comes from Salinifilum ghardaiensis, assembly GCF_054491345.1. NCBI lineage: Bacteria > Bacillati > Actinomycetota > Actinomycetes > Pseudonocardiales > Pseudonocardiaceae > Salinifilum > Salinifilum ghardaiensis. The sequence continues at coordinate 3,600,743 of NZ_CM137101.1, forward strand.
GCTTGAACCGCAGGTTCACGCTCCACTGCGGATCCTGCTGGCTCGGGGCGCTCGCCTGGGCGTCCTCGATCTGCTCGCCCTCGAGCAGCACCGGCTCCAGGACGTACTTGGCGCTGCCGTCCCGCTCGCAGGTCACCAGCGGCTTCGCCGGGTCGGCGTGCCCGCGCAGCGGATCGGGCGCGTTGCAGTCCAGGTTCTGGACGGCCTGCCGCAGCACGTTCGGGTCGGTGCTCTGCCGCGTCTTCTTCGCCTCGGCGATCCGCTCCGGCGCCCCGCCCGCGTTCTGCGGCTGCTGTTGCTGCTGTTGCTGTTGTTGCTGCTGCGGGTTCGGCACGGCCTGGGCGACGCGGCGGATCTCGAGCTTGGCGGTCTGCCCGAGCTGGCGCGCCTGCTCACCGCCCTCGCCGGGGACCGTGATGACGAGGTTGTTGCCGTCCCGGGTCACCTCGGAACCGCTGACGCCCATGCCGTTGACCCGCGTCTCGATGATCTGGCGGGCCTGGTCCAGCGACTCGTTGCTCGGCGGCTCCCCCGTGGGGGTCTGCGCGGTCAACGTCACGCGGGTTCCGCCCTGCAGATCGATGCCGAGCTCGGGAGACGGCTCCCGGTCCCCGGTGAAGAACACCAACGAGTACAGGACCGCGACGATCAGCGCGAAAACCGCGAGATAACGCCCTGGGCGGATGTGACCGGCCGGAGGTGTCACGGTTTCTCGGTCTCCTGTTCACGCGGATGGCAGAAGCAAGCGGTCCACCCGCGTCACGCACACCGACGCCGGGAGACCGCGTGGCACCAGTCTGACAGGGTTCCGCCGCACCCCTCCCCCCGGGTGCGCACACCGCGTGCGCAGGGGTTACGCAGCGGAAACGACGGAGAAGACAGGGGGGACGCAGCGGGTTTCGCGGACAACGGCGAGGCGGCGCCCCCGCGGCACGCGCGGCCCGGGAGCTCGCAGCAGCGCTCCCGGGACCGTGCGCCGGGTCAGTTCTTCCGGTTCTCGATCGGCTCGGCGAACTGCGCGTTCGACTCGGTGCTCGCCTCCGACGCGTCGTCCGCGGAGTCCTGCTCCGACGAGTCCGCCGCCTCGGTCTGCTCCTCGTTCGCCTTCTGGCGAACCGCCTGGCGCAGCCAGGTGGTGGTCACACCGGGCGCGAGCTCGAGGTCCACCGTGTCCTCGGCGGTGGCGGTGATCGTGCCGTACACCCCGGAGGTCGTCATGACCCGGTCACCGACGGTGAGCGAGTTCTGCAGCTTCTGCTGGTCCGCCATGGCCTTCTTCTGCTTGCGGACCTGGAAGAACAGCATGAGACCGATCGCGAGGATCAGGACGATGGGAAGGAATTCCATGATGCTCCGTTCAGCGAACACGTTGTTCAGCGAACACGTTCCGGACCGCCCCGACCTCAACCGAGCACCGGTCCGAATTGCGCGGATGTCCAACTCCTCAGTGTGCCGGAAACACCCGGAGTTTTCGAAGACCCGCTCCGCACCGCCCCGCGAGCGGGCGCTGCGTCACTCCTCGAACAGGCTCGGCGTCGCCTCCCCCGGAGCGTGGTCCGGGGCGGTGAGACCGAGGTGCCGCCAGGCGGCCACCGTTGCCACACGCCCCCGTGGCGTGCGTGCCAGCAAGCCTACGCGGACGAGGTACGGCTCACACACCTCCTCCACCGTGCTCGACTCCTCCCCCACGGCCACCGCCAGGGTGGAGATCCCCACGGGGCCGCCGTGGAAGGAACGCACCAGCGCACCGAGCACCGCGCGGTCGAGCCGGTCCAGCCCGACCTCGTCGACGTCGTAGACCTCCAGCGCCGCGCGCGCCACTCCGAGGGTGACCACGCCGTCCGCGCGGATCTCGGCGTAGTCGCGCACGCGCCGCAGCAGCCGGTTCGCGATGCGCGGCGTGCCGCGCGAGCGGCGCGCGATCTCGGCGGCCCCGTCCTCGCGCAGCTCCACGCCGAGGATGCCCGCCGAGCGGCGCAGCACCTGGTCGAGCTCGGCGGGCGCGTAGTACTCCATGTGCGCGGTGAAGCCGAACCGGTCGCGCAGCGGACCGGTCAGCGCACCGGAGCGGGTCGTCGCGCCGACCAGGGTGAACGGCGCCAGCTCCAGCGGGATGCTCGTCGCCCCGGGGCCCTTCCCGACGACCACGTCCACCCGGTAGTCCTCCATGGCCAGGTAGAGCATCTCCTCGGCCGGGCGGGCGATCCGGTGGATCTCGTCGATGAACAGCACGTCGCCCGCGGTGAGGTTCGACAGCATCGCGGCCAGGTCGCCGGGCTTCTCCAGCGCCGGGCCGGAGGACACGCGGATCGAGGCCCCCAGCTCGGAGGCGATGATCATGGCCAAGCTCGTCTTGCCCAGCCCGGGCGGCCCGGAGAACAGCACGTGGTCCGGCTGGTCACCGCGCCGCACGGCCCCGTGCAGCACGAGCTCCAGCTGCTCGCGCACCCGCGGCTGCCCGACGAACTCGGAGAGGTGCCGCGGTCGCAGGCTCGCTTCGAGCTCGTGCTCGGCGGGCTGCTGGTGCGGCGTGAGCGCCACGGAACCGCCGGCCTCCCCCGCGTCGCCCGCTTCGGGCGCGTCCTGCCCGGTTGCTTCCTGACCAGCCGGATCGTCCTGGTACATCGCCCTCCGTCCAGGAAACGTGTCGGTGTTGCCGGGGCGGGTCGCCGAGCCGCGCGGCACCGCCGCCGGCCCGGACTAGCTCGGCCCGAGGGTGGTCAGCGCCCGGCGCAGCACCGTGGCCGTGTCCGCCTCCCCGTCGGTCTCGTCGAGCACGGCCTGCACGCTCTGCTCGGCCTGCTTGGCCGAGAAGCCCAACCCCACGAGGGCCTCGGAGACCTCGGTGCGCAGCTGTTGCGCACCTTCGCCGACCGGTGCGGTGCCGGCGACCGCGCCGACCTTGTCCCGCAATTCCAGCACGAGGCGCTCAGCGCTCTTCTTCCCCACACCGGGCACCTGGGTGAGGGTGGTGATGTTGCCGTCGGCGATGGCGTCGCTGAGCTGCTCCGGCGCGAGCACGGCCAGCGCGGCCAGCGCCAGCCGCGGCCCCACGCCGGAAGCGGTCTGCAGCAGCGTGAACAGGTCGCGAGCCCCGGGGTCGGCGAAGCCGTACAGGGTCAGCGAGTCCTCGCGGACGATCAGCGCGGTCCACAGCCGGGCCTCCTCACCACGCCGCAGCCCCGCCAGCGTCGCGGGCGTCGCGTGCACGGCGTAGCCGACGCCCTGGACCTCGATCACGGCGTGGTCCAGCCCCACGGACAGGACCGGCCCGCGCACGGAGGCGATCATGGTCGGAATCCTTTCGTCTGCCGCTCGGTGGTGCCCGACTGCCCGCCGCGCTGGGCCGCCTGCTGCAGCCGCGCCCGGTGGTTGCGCGCCATGCGCGCGGCCTCGGCCTCGGCGCTCGCGAGCCGCCCCGTCATCGGCGACCGCCAGGCGTGGCAGACCGCCAGCGCCAGCGCGTCCGCGGCGTCGGCCGGCTTCGGCTTGCTGCTCAGCCCGAGCACCCGCGTGACCATCGTGGTGACCTGGTCCTTGCCCGCGCGGCCCGAACCGCTGATGGCGGCCTTGACCTCGCTGGGCGTGTGGAACGCCACGGGCACCTGGCGCTGCGCCGCCGCGAGCGCGACCACGCCGGAGACCTGCGCCGTGCCCATGACGGTGCGCACGTTGTGCTGGCTGAACACGCGCTCCACCGCGACGACCTCCGGACCGTAGGTGTCGAGCCAGTGCTCGACCGCCCGGCTGATGCCCAGCAGGCGGTCGGCGAGCTCGGACTCGGCGGAGCTGCGCGCGACGTCGACCGCGACGCACTCCACCTGGCGACCGCGCCCGCTGTCCACGACGCCGAGCCCGCACCGGGTCAGCCCGGGATCGATCCCCAACACCCGCACACCGCACCTACTCACTGCCACCGGGAACGTCCGTTCGAACCCTACCGGACGGGGCGCGTCGCACCCCTCCCGACACTCCGGCCCTGCGCGGCCGCTTCCCCGGGGCCCTGCACCACCGGGGCCCTGCACCACCGGATCCCTGCGCCGCCGGAACCCTGCGCCGCCGATGCCCTGCACCACCGGAGCGCCGGGCGCGCTGCCGCGCTCCTGCACGCACCTGCCGCGCACCGGCGCGGCAGGTCGGCGCACCCGCGTGCGGCGCGTCCACGTGCAGCAGCCGCAGCCGCCCGGGCGCCCACGGCCCGCTCGCACGCGAGCCGCCGCGAACGCACCCCGCGGCGCTCGGTTCACGGACCGGTGACGCCGGGTGTCCAGCTCTCCGGGGCTCCGCTCCCGGTGAGCACCGGCTGGTAGGCGGCGAAGCCGCCCGGCGCGTCGTCCTGCCAGGGGAACTTGCCGTCCGGGGAGGCCACGACGAGCTGGACGGCGGGGAAGTCGTCGCCCTCGTAGAGCAGCATGGCACTGCCGAGGAACTGCGGGTAGTGCCCGTGCGCCACGTTCTCCACCACCACCGGCAGCCCGTTGAGGAAGCCCTCGTACAGCTGCCCGGGGACGAACCGCTCCCCGGCGGCGACGCGGCGGGCGTAGGTGTTGATCACCGAGTGCGCCACGTCGCGGGGCAGCCCGATGACCACGACCTCGGGCCTGCCGAACCGGCGCCACACCCCCGCGGAGAAGGCGAACGGAGCGCCGGAGTCGTCGCCCGCCACGTGCAGCACCGCGGTCCCGTGCTCCTCGGCGGTCCGCACCATCCACTCGCGCAGTTGCGCATCGCTGTCGGTCACGCGCGCCATTCTGTCGGACGGATCCACCCCGAGCGGAGCGGGGCGCGGCGGTCAGGTCTTCGCGGCCCGGCCACCCCAGCGCCCTTGTTCGCGGGACGCAGGGGAGAATCCTGCCCTTCGTGATCACCGACCCGGCACACGCCGCACCCGAGCCCGTCGTCGAGGACGCCCCGAAGCCGACGCGACCTCGGCTGCTGCGCCAGCAGTGGCGGGAGGTCACCTTCCTGCACTGGGCAGTGCAGCCGGAGCAGGTCGCGCCGCTGCTGCCGCGTGGTACCCGGCCGGATGTCGTGGGCGGCCGCACCTACGCGGGGCTCGTGCTGTTCCGGGTGGTCGGCAACGGATTCGCACGCGGACCTGCGCTTCCGTGGCTGGGCACCTTCCTGGAGACGAACGTGCGGCTCTACTCCGTGGATGAGACCGGCCGGCGCGGTGTGGTCTTCCTGAGCCTCGATGCCGACTGCGCGCCGGTCGTCACGGCCGCGCGCGTCGGTTTCGGGCTGCGCTACCGGTGGGCCCGGATGAGCTTCGACAACGGCGACGGCTCGGCCGGCGCGCTCCGCACCTACACCGCGCGGCTGCGGTGGCCAGGTGCGCGCGCACGCAGCCGGGTCGTCGTCCGGCCCGGCGAGGAGCCGCTCGACGGCCGGCTGGAGGCCTTCTTGACCGCGCGCTGGGGGTTGCACGTGGCCCGGTTCGCCCGCACCTGGCACCTGCCCAACGCCCACGAGCGCTGGCCGCTGCGCCGCGCCGAGCTGCTCGAAATCGATGACGGCCTCCTCGCCTCCGCCGGTCTCGGGCACGTCCTCGGGGACAGCGCCGAGGATCGTCCCCGCCCCGACCACGTCGCGTTCAGCGACGGCGTCAGCGCGGAGTTCGGCCGGCCCCAGCTCGCGCGCACCCCCCGCCACCGGAGCTGATCGGGTGCAGCAGTCGGTGCGGGTGCTGGCGGTGAGCTGTTGCAGGGGCGCCGGACCAGCAGAGCTCCGGACCCCGCGTTCAGCCGGCGAAGGCGCAACGCCCACCACGCACCCCCCGCCGCACCAGCTGGCGCGGCGGGGCGCCAGAAGCTCCGGTCACCTTCCGCTCAGGCGCTGACCTGGGACATCACTTCGTCGCTGACGTCGAAGTTCGCGTAGACGTTCTGCACGTCGTCGCAGTCCTCGAGCGCATCGATGAGCTTGAACACCTTGCGCGCGGCCTCCGCCTCGAGCGGGACGTTGACGCTGGCGAGGAAGCTGATGTCCGCCGAGTCGTACTCGATCCCGGCTTCCTGCAGCGCCTTGCGCACGTCGACGAGATCGCTCGGCTGGGTGAGGACCTCGAAGTTCTCGCCGAGGTCGTTGACCTCCTCCGCCCCGGCTTCCAGCACCGCGCCGAGCACGTCCTCCTCGGTCAGCCCGTTCTTCGGCAGGATGACGACGCCGCGCCGGGTGAACAGGTAGGCAACCGAGCCGGCGTCGGCCATCGACCCGCCGCCGCGGGTCATGACCGTGCGCACGTCGCTGGCCGCGCGGTTGCGGTTGTCGGTGAGGCACTCGATGAGGATCGCCACGCCGTTGGGCGCGTAACCCTCGTACATCACGGCCTGGTAGTCGGTGCCGCCACCCTCCTCACCGGATCCGCGCTTGCGCGCGCGCTCGATGTTGTCCAGGGGGACCGAGTTCTTCCGCGCCTTCTGGATCGCGTCGTACAGGGTGGGGTTGGCTTCCGGGTCACCACCACCGGTCCGCGCGGCCACTTCGATGTTCTTGACGAGCTTCGCGAAGAGCTTGCCGCGCTTGGCATCGATTGCGGCCTTCTTGTGCTTGGTGGTGGCCCACTTGGAGTGGCCGCTCATCTCTCCTCCGTCTTCCTCGGACGACGCATCCGCGCCGGGTCGGGCACCCTCCCGCCGCTTCTAGGACGCGCGTACGGTCTGCACGAAATAGCGGTGCACGCGTTCGTCACCGCTGACCAGCTCCGGGTGGAAAGCGGTCGCGAGCACGGGCCCCTGCTGAACGGCGACGATCCTATCGTCGCCGTCCCCGCCGCCGGCGCTGTCCGGGGGTGGCACGGTCGCCAGGACGTCGACCCCGGCCCCTGCCTTGGCCACCTGCGGAGCCCGGATGAACACGCCGTGCACGGGCGGACCGGGGATCCCCGCGAACTCGAGGTCGGTCTCGAACGAGTCCACCTGGCGGCCGAACGCGTTGCGGCGCACCACGACGTCCAACGCGCGCAGGGGCCGCACGTCTTCCCCGCGCTCGTCGTCGAGCACGCGTTCGGCGAGCAGGATCATGCCCGCGCAGGAGCCGTAGGCGGGCATACCGGCGGCCAGGCGGGCGCGCAGCGGTTCCGCCAGCTCGAAGGTGGCCAGCAGACGGCTGATCGTGGTCGACTCCCCGCCGGGGAGCACGAGGCCGTCGACAGCGGCGAGCTCGCTCGGCCGCCGCACCGGTGAAGCCTCGGCCCCGCACCGCTGCAGCGCGGTGAGGTGCTCCTCGACCCCGCCCTGCAGGGCGAGCACGCCGATCCTCGGTCGCGTCGTCATCGGACTCCATTCTCCTCGTTCGTCCCGCACCGGAAAACGTCCCGGCCCCGGAAACGCCCCGGTCAGCGCGGCAGCACCAACCGCAGCAGCGCCGTGGTGGCCGCGGCGGCGACCACGACCGCGACGAACGGGGCGCGGCGCCAGGCCAGCACCCCGCCGACGGCGACGCCGGCGACGCGCTCGACCCCGGCGAACTCACCGGCCTCGAACGCGGCACTGGTGACCACGAAGGCCCCGAGCAGCGTGATCGCGCCGATCGACATGCCGCGTTCCCACCGCTCGGACGGCCGCATCCGCTCGCGCAGCAGCGGTCCGGCCAGCCGCAGCAGGTAGGTGCCGCAGGCCAGCGCCAGCACCGCGGTCAGGGTCATGAGCGCACCTCCCCGGAGGCCGCGGCGGACTCACCGCCGTCGGATGCCTGCGCGCCGGACCCGGGCAGCGGCAGCGCGGCGGCCACGCCGAGCAGCGCCACCAGCACGGGCAGCCCCTCCGGCAGCACGGGCGTGGTCAGCACGGCCAGCCCGGCGCCGAGGGCGGCGGCGCGGAGCACGCGGTGTTCGCGCAGGGCCGGCGTGATGAGCGCGAACAGCGCCGCGGGCAGGGCCGCGTCGAGGCCGAGCACCTCCGGGTCGCCGACGGCCCGCCCCAGCAGCCCGCCGAGGAAGACCCCGGGTGCCCAGGCGCAGTACAGCCAGATCCCGGTGATCCAGTACGCGCGGGCGCGTTGGTGCGGGTCCTGCCGGGCCAGCGCGGCGGCCACGCTCTCGTCGACCATGAGGTGGGTGGCGAGCAGGCGCTTGCCCCAGCCGTGCTCGCGCAGCAGCCCGCCGACGGCGAAGCCGAACGGCAGGTGCCGCGCGTTGAGCATGAGCCCGCCGGCCACGGCCGTGACCGCCGAGGCGCCGCCGGTCATCATGCCGACGACGAGGAACTCCGAACCGCCGGCGAAGACCAGCACGCCCATGACGGTGACCAGCCAGAGCGGCACGCCGCTGGTCACGGCGATCGCGCCGAGCGAGGCGGCGACGATTCCCAGGGCGAGCGCCACGGACAGGGCGTTGCGGACCACGTCGTCTCGCCACACCGCTGCTGTTCGCTGTATCGTACGCACGTTCACCATGATGAACACAGCCATCGTGTTCGTCAAAGAATACCGACTGTTCGCCACAGCGAACGAACGGACCGGAGGAGGCACGGTGCCCGAGGCCGACAGCGCCCCGCTCGCCACGATCGCCGCCGCGCTGCGCCGGGAGCGGGACCGCGCAGAGATGTCGCTGACCGAACTGGCCCGCCGGGCGGGCATCGCCAAGTCGACGCTGTCCCAGTTGGAGAGCGGCACCGGCAACCCGAGCGTGGAAACCCTGTGGGCCCTCGCCGTGGCGCTGGAAACCCCGTTCAGCCGCCTCGTCGACCCGCCGCGGCCCCGCCTGCGCGTGCTCCGCGCCGGCGAGGCGCCGATGGTGCGCTCCGAGCAGTCGCCCTACGCCGCGGCGCTGCTGTCCTCGTGCCCGCCGGGGGCGCGGCGCGACCTGTACCAGCTCGAGCTCTCCCCCGGCGCGCCGCGGCACGCCGCCGCGCACAACCCGGGCACGGTCGAGCACCTGCTGCTCACCGCCGGCCGCGCCCGCGTCGGTCCGCAGGAGCAGCCCGTCGAGGCCGACCCGGGCGACTACGTGTCCTTCTCCGGCGACGTGCCGCACCTCTACGAAGCGCTGGCGCCGGGAACCGCGGCGGTGCTGGTCATGGAGCACTCCTGAGCCCGGCACCCGCCGCGCTCACCACAGCGCCGGGGCTCCCCGCCCGCGCCGCGCTCACCACCCGCGCTGGGCGAGGCGCTGCTGCTCGTCCAGACCGTCGGCGTTGCGGCCGACCATCGCGCCCCCGAGCCCGGTCGAGACCTTGGCCAGCACGTCCGGGTCGTCGTGGAAGGTCGCGGCCTTGACGATCGCCTCGGCGCGCCGCGCCGGCTCGCCCGACTTGAAGATGCCGGAGCCCACGAAGACGCCTTCCGCACCGAGCTGGCGCATCATCGCCGCGTCCGCCGGGGTGGCGATGCCGCCCGCGGTGAACAGCACCACCGGCAGCCGGCCGGTCCCGGCGACCTCGCGCACGAGCTCGACCGGGGCGCGCAGCTCCTTGGCGGCGACGTAGAGCTCGTCGGCGGACAGCACCGACAGCCGCCGGATGTCCGCGCGGATCTGCCGCATGTGCCGGGTCGCCTCGACGACGTCCCCGGTGCCGGCCTCTCCCTTGGAGCGGATCATCGCCGCGCCCTCGGAGATCCGCCGCAGCGCCTCGCCCAGGTTGGTGGCGCCGCAGACGAACGGCACGGTGAAGGCCCACTTGTCGATGTGGTTCTCCTCGTCGGCCGGGGTGAGCACCTCGGACTCGTCGACGTAGTCGACGCCGAGGGACTGCAGCACCTGCGCTTCGACGAAGTGGCCGATGCGGGCCTTGGCCATGACCGGGACGGACACGGCCTCGACGATCCCGCGGATCATGTCCGGGTCCGACATGCGCGCCACGCCGCCGTCGGCGCGGATGTCGGCGGGCACGCGTTCGAGCGCCATCACCGCGGCGGCCCCGGCCTGCTCGGCGATGCGCGCCTGCTCGGGCGTGACCACGTCCATGATCACGCCGCCCTTGAGCATGTCGGCCATGCCGCGCTTGACACCCTCGGTACCGGTCGTCGCCGTCTTCCCGTTCGCGGGAGTAGTCACCGGTGTTCCCTTTCCACTCGAGACTGCCTGGACACCGGTCACGCTAGGCCGTTTTCCGGACTGGTTCACGGGCCAATTCCGCCCTTTTTCAGCAGTCCACTCGCCGCCCCCGCCGCAGGCGCCCACCTGCGCGGCCGATCCGCGGCCTCCCGCTGTTGCGCAACCCATGAACACCGGGTGTGATCGAGGGCACACGCAAGCACGACGGCACACCGCGAGCGGAGCAGCGATGAGCAGCAAACAACCCAACGGCAGAACAGGCGGTGCTGCGGGCGCACCAGCGCCCGCCGAACCGGGAGGCATCCGCAACGTCGCCCTCGTCGGCCCCTCCGGTTCGGGCAAGACGACGCTGGTGGAGGCGCTGCTGGCGACGAACGCGACGATCGCGCGACCCGGTTCGGTCGTCGAGGGCAGCACGGTCTGCGACTACGAACCCGCCGCGACCCAGCAGCAGCGTTCGGTGGGCATGGCCGTGGCGCCGGTGCAGTACGGCGAGCTGAAGATCAACTTCATCGACACCCCCGGCTACGCCGACTTCATCGGCGAGATGCGCGCCGGGCTGCGCGCCGCCGACGCGGCCCTGTTCGTGCTCGCCGGGGCCGAGGGCGTCAACGCCGCCAGCCGCGCGATGTGGCACGAGTGCGCCGAGGTCGGCATGCCCCGCGCCGTGCTCATCGCGCGGCTCGACCAGGCGCAGGCGGACTTCGACGCGGCCCTGGAGGCGTGCCAGGGAGTGTTCGGGGACGGCGTGTTACCGCTGTACCTGCCGCAGCGGGACGCCGCGGGCGAGCACACCGGCCTCCGCGGGCTCATCACCGAGACCGTCTCCGGTCGGACGGAGAGCCTGCCGGACATCGCTCCGGAACGCGTCGAGCACTACCGCGGGCAGCTCATCGAGGCGATCATCTCCGAGAGTGAGGACGAGTCGCTCATGGACCGCTACCTCGCCGGGGAGGAGATCGACGAGGAGACGCTCATCACCGACCTGGAGCGCGCGGTCACCCGCGGGGGCCTGTTCCCCGTGCTGCCCACCTGCTCGGCCACGGGCCTCGGGCTGGAGGAGATCCTCGACGGCATCGCCCGCGGCTTCCCCTCCCCGCCGGAGCGACCGATCCCGGACGCGGTCGAACTGCGCACCGACGCCGCCCGCACGCTGGACACGGACCCGTCCGGCCCGCTGGCCGCCGAAGTGGTGCACACCTCCGCGGACGCCTACGTCGGGCGGGTATCGCTGGTGCGGGTGTTCTCCGGATCGCTGCACCCGGACACCGAGATCACCATCGCCGGGCAGGGCATGGCCGAGCGGGGGCACGAGGACCACGCCGGCGAGGACCGCGTCTCGCACGTGTACTCCCCGCTTGGCTCGCGCCTGCGCCCCGTCCCCCGCTGCGTGGCCGGGGACGTGTGCGCGCTGACGAAGCTCACCGGGGCCGAGACCGGCGACACGCTCTCCGCCCCCGCGGACCCGCTGCTCGTGCGGCCGTGGGCGATGCCCGAGCCCCTGCTGCCGATCGCGGTGATCGGCCGCGGCCGCGGCGACGAGGACGCGCTGGCGCGCAACCTCAACCGGCTCGTCGCCGCCGATCCGACGCTCCGGCTGGAACGGGACACCGAAACGCACCAGCTCGTGCTGTGGTGCATGGGAGAGGCGCACGCCGACGTGGTGCTGCAGCGGCTCCGCGACGGCGGGGCCACCGTGGACACCGAACCGGTCCGCGTGCCGCTGCGGCAGACCTTCGCCGCCGCGACCAGCGGGCACGGCAGGCACGTCAAGCAGTCCGGCGGACACGGCCAGTACGCGGTGTGCGACGTGGAGGTCGAACCGCTGCCGCGCGGCTCCGGGGTGGAGTTCGCCGAGCGCATCGTCGGCGGCGTCGTGCCGCGCCAGTACATCCCGGGCGTCGAGAAGGGCGTGCGCGCCCAGCTCGGCAAGGGGCTGGCCGACCGGTGGTGCCCGATCGTGGACGTGCGGGTGACGCTCGTGGACGGCAAGTCCCACAGCGTCGACTCCTCCGACGCCGCGTTCCAGGCCGCCGGCGCGCTGGCGATCAAGGCCGCCGCCGAGAAGGCGGGGCTGATCACCCTCGAACCCGTCGACGAGGTCGAGGTGCACCTGCCGGACGAGCACCTCGGCGCGATCCTCGGGGACCTGTCCAGCCGGCGCGGCCGGGTGATGGGCACCGAGCCGGAGGAGCCGGGGTGGACGGTCGTGCGGGCGCACGTGCCCGCCAGCGAGCTCGTGCGCTACGCGGTGAACGTGCGCTCGCTGAGCTCCGGCTCCGCCCGGTTCACCCGCCGGTTCGAGGGGTACGAGCCCATGCCGGAGAGCCTGACCCGGCAGGACTGATGGACTCCGCGGATCGGCGGGTGCGTGCTCGGCCGCACCCGCCGATCCGCGCGTCCGCCGAGGAGCGCGGACCTCGGGCGCGGCGGCCGCCCGGCACCGGGGTCACCTCCGGGGGCCGCCCGCGGACGCGGCGACGCTGACCAGCCGCTGGGCCACCGTCCACGCGGACAGGGCCGCGAGCCCCCAGATGGCGACGTCGAGCACGACCGGAACGCCGAAGCCGTGCAGGCCCGTGCCGACCAGGATCACGAGGAACCGTTCGGCGCGCTCGGCCAGCCCGCCGTCGGCGGAGAGCCCGCTGGCCTCGGCGCGGGCCTTGACGTAGGAGATGACCTGCGCGAGCACGAGGCAGAGCAGCAACCCCGCCCCGCGGTCGGGACTGCCGTCGTGGACGAGGGCCCACCACACCAGCGAGCCGAACAGCACCCCGTCGACGATGCGGTCGCAGGTGGCGTCCAGCACCGCTCCGAACGCCGAGGCGACGCCGCCGGCGCGGGCCATGGCCCCGTCGACGAGGTCGAACAGCAGGAAGACGGCGACGACGATCGTGCCGGCCACGAGGTGCCCGCGCGGGAACAGCCCCAGCGCCGCTGCCGAGGCGGCGATCGCACCGGTCGCCGTCACCGCGTTCGGGGTGATCCCCGAGCGCACCAGCGCCGTGCCGAGGGGGCCGGTCAGCCGCGCCAGGGAAGCCCTCGCGAATAGGTTCAACATTGCCCGAAGTCCGCACCCGTGCCCTGGGATCCTCCGCAGTCCGCGGATTCCTGTGCGCCCGCAGGTTAGCGCCTCGCCGCCCCCGGGCGATCAGCGCCGGGGCCCGGAGAGGTCCGCACCACCCCGCTCCGCCCGCGGAAGGCGCTCCCTGTGAGATCCTTCACGGGCAGGGGCGCGGGGAATGCGTTCCGAGGTCCTCGGGTTGGAAGTAGGTGACACGTCCACTTCAGCACGCGAGGAGGCGGTATGACGGCCACGTCCACGATCCCCGGCTACACCACCGGCACCTGGGACATCGACGCGGTGCACTCGGTCGTCGAGTTCAGCGTCCGGCACATGGGTGTCGGCAAGTCCCGCGGGCGGTTCGACAGCTTCCGCGGCGAGATCACCACGGGGAACGACCCGCTCGACTCCTCGGTGACCGCCACGATCGACACCGACTCGATCAACACCGGCAACGCGGACCGCGACAACCACCTCCGCAACGCCGACTTCCTCGACACCGCCAACCACCCGACCATGACGTTCACCTCGACCGGGGTGCGCCAGGACGGCGAGGACTTCTACGTCGACGGCGAGCTCACCCTGCGCGGCGTGACCAAGCCCGTCACCCTCGAGGTCGAGCCCGGCGGTTTCACCGAGGGGCTGCTCGGCCTGTCGGCGAGCACCACGATCAACCGCCGCGACTTCGGCGTCGGCCCGGAAGGCGGCGCCATGGTCGGCGAGAAGGTCACCATCACCCTCGACATCGAGGCCCAGCAGCGGGGCTGAGCCCCACCGCGCACGCGGCCGCCCGCGCGGGGCGGGCGCAACCGGAAAGCGCCGGCGCCGGGAGGGGTCCCGGCGCCGGCGCTTCACACGCTCACGTGCTGTACGTGCAGCGCAGTGCTCACGGGCCGGCGTGTTCCCCGTCGCGCTTCGGCGCGCCGGCTGCCCCGGCCACCCCGCACAGCAACCGCTCCAGCCGCGGGACCAGCACGCAGAACGACCCGGCTCCTATTCCCAGGCCCGCGACAGCAGCTCCTGGGTCTCGCCCAACAACTGCGGCAGCACCTTCGTGTGGCCGATGACCGGCATGAAGTTCGAGTCACCGCCCCAGCGGGGCACGACGTGCTGGTGCAGGTGCGCGGCGATGCCCGCGCCCGCCACCGGCCCCTGGTTCAGGCCGATGTTGAACCCGTGCGGTCCCGACACGCTGCGGATGACCCGCATCGCCTGCTGGGTGAACTCCGCGACCGCCATCGTCTCCGCCGCGGTGAGCTCGGTGTAGTCGGCGACGTGGCGGTAGGGCAGCACCATGAGGTGCCCCGGGTTGTACGGGTACAGGTTGAGCACCGCGAACACGAGCTCGCCCCGGGCGATGATCAAGGTCTCCCGGTCCGGCCTGGCCGAGTCGAGCAGCCTGCAGAACGGGCAGCCGTCGCTGCCGTCGCCCTCCGGCTTGTTCTCGCCCTGGATGTAGGCCATCCGGTGCGGGGTCCACAGCCGCTGCAGGGCGTCGGGCACACCGATGCCGTCCTGCTCGGTGAGCTCGACCCCCTCGGGCTTGCCGTGCGGCTCGCTCACCAGGCCTCCCATCGACGGAAGCCCCGGCCTTCAGGCCGGGGCGGGATCGATCCCGAAGGGTCGCGGCGACCCCCCTGCTGCCCCGGGGTGATCATCTCTGCTATGTGACTGTTATGCGGACGGCGTACAAGTGCCGGGTCTACAAGGCCAAGCGCAAGCTCGCCCGCGCGCACCGCGAGGTCCGCCACGCGCGAGCGGACCTCCTGCACCGCACCACCACGAACCTGCTGCGCCGGGCCGACACCATCGCGATCGAGGACCTCAACGTCACGGGCATGATCGCCGCGGCGCGCGGCACCATCGACAACCCCGGAACCGATGTGGCCGCCAAGGCGGGGTTGAACCGCAGCGTGTCGGATGCCGCGTTCGCCGAGTTCCGCCGCCAGCTGGAGCACAAGGCCGAACGGGCCGGCAAGACCGTGCTCGCGGTGAACCGGTTCTACCCCAGCTCGACGACGTGCTCGCACTGCGGGCACGTCTCGGCCCACCTGCACCGGTCCGCGCGGGCGTGGACCTGTCCGCACTGCCGCACCCGGCACGACCGGGACCACGACGCGGCGAAGAACATCCTGGCCGCTGGTCGAGCGGTAGCCGGGAAGCACCCCGGCGAAGCCTGTGGAGCTGATGTGCGTCCGCAAGGGTCCTCCCTTCGGGGATCGGCGTGGAAGCAGGAACCCTCGGGCGCGAGCCCGAGGGGAACCCCTGCCCCTTGAGAGCGGGGAGAAAGTCAAACCACCTCCGCTTGGAAGTTCTCCGCGCTCGGCGAGTCGTTGACCTGGCGCTGCACCCAGTCGACGATGCCCGCCACCGCGCTCTCCACCCCGACGCCGTTGATCTGGCTGCCGTCGCGGAACCGGAACGAAACCGAGTCGCCCTCGACGTCGTCGTTGCCGGCGATGAGCATGAACGGCACCTTCTGCGTGGTGTGCGTCCGGATCTTCTTCTGCATCCGCTCGTCACCAGCGTCGACCTCGACCCGCAGCCCCTTGGCGCGGAGCCCTTCGGCCACCCGCTGCAGGTGCTCGATGTGGTCGTCGGCGACCGGGATGCCCACGACCTGCACCGGCGCCAGCCACGCGGGGAACGCGCCGGCGTAGTGCTCGGTGAGCACGCCGAAGAACCGCTCGATCGAGCCGAACAGCGCGCGGTGGATCTTGATCGGGCGCTGCTTGGAGCCGTCCGGCGCGGTGTACTCCAGGTCGAACTTCCGCGGCAGGTCGTAGTCGACCTGGATGGTCGACATCTGCCAGCTGCGGCCGAGCGCGTCCTTGGCCTGCACGGAGACCTTCGGCCCGTAGAACGCGGCACCGCCCGGGTCGGGCACGAGCTCCAACCCGGACTCCTCGGCGGCCTGCCGCAGCGCGTCGGTGGCCCGCTCCCACTGCTCGTCGGTACCGGAGTACTTCTCCTCGTTCCGCGTGGACAGCTCGAGGTAGAAGTCCTCCAGCCCGTAGTCGCGCAGCAGGTCGAGCACGAACGACAGCAGCGACTTCAGCTCGTCCTGCAGCTGCTCCGGCATGCAGTAGATGTGCGCGTCGTCCTGGGTCATCCCGCGCACGCGGGTGAGGCCGTGCATCACGCCGGAGCGCTCGTAGCGGTACACCGACCCGAACTCGAACAACCGCAGCGGCAGCTCCCGGTAGGACCGGCCGCGGGAGCGGTAGATCAGGTTGTGGAACGGGCAGTTCATCGGCTTCAGGTAGTAGTCCTGGCCGGGCTTGCGCACCTCGCCCGCGGCGGTCCGCTCCTCGTCCAGGTGCATGGGCGGGAACATGCCGTCGGCGTACCAGCTGAGGTGCCCGGAGGTCTCGAACAGCGCGCTCTTGGTGATGTGCGGCGTGTTCACGAACTCGTAGCCGGCCTGCTCGTGCCGGCGCCGCGAGTACTCCTCCAGGATGCGCCGCACCGTGCCGCCCTTGGGGTGGAACACGGGCAGGCCGGAACCGATCTCGTCCGGGAAGGAGAACAGGTCCAGCTCCTGGCCGAGCCGGCGGTGGTCGCGCCGCTCCGCCTCGGCCAGCCACTCCAGGTACTCGTCGAGGCGTTCCTTCGACTCCCAGGCGGTGCCGTAGATCCGCTGCAGCTGCTGGTTGTTCTGGTCGCCCATCCAGTAGGCGGCCGCCACGCGCATGAGCTTGACCGCGGGCAGGAACCGGGTGTGCGGCACGTGCGGACCGCGGCAGAGGTCGCCCCAGGCGGTCTCGCCGTGCCGGTCGATGTTGTCGTAGACGGTCAGCTCACCGGAGTCGCCCTGACCGACCTCCATGATCTCGCTGGTGTCGAGGCCGTCGGAGGACTTGGTCTCGACCAGCTCGAGCTTGTACGGCTCGTCGGCCAGCTCCTCCTTCGCCGCCTCCACCGAGTCCAGGCGCCGCCGGCTGAACTTCTGCCCGGACTTGATGATCTGCTTCATGCGCTTCTCCAGCGCCTGCAGGTCCTCCGGGGTGAACGGGCGGGAGACGTCGAAGTCGTAGTAGAAGCCGTCGGCCACCGGTGGCCCCACGCCCAACTTCGCCTCCGGGAACCGCTCCTGCACTGCCTGGGCGAGCACGTGCGCGGCCGAGTGCCGGATGACCGAGCGCCCGGCCTCGGTGTTGGCCGGGACGGGTTCGACCTCCGCGTCGGACTCGGGCGCCCAGGCGAGGTCGCGCAGGTTCTGCTCCTCGTCCCGGACGACGACGACCGCTTCGGGCCCCTTGGCCGGCAGCCCGGCCTCGGCGACCGCCTCGCCCGCGGTAGTGCCCGCCGGAACCTTCACCCGGGCGACGTTCTGGGCTGGGGCAGGCAGTACGGACACGGGTCACTCCTCGGCTGCTGCCGGCACGGCTGCCGGCACGACGGTTGCGTTGGACACTGTCGATGCTATCGAGGCCAGGCACGCCGCTTCCGCACCGGTTTCGACCGCGCCGCCGGGACCGCCCGCCCGCGCGCCGAGCGGACGGCGGCCCGCGAGGCGCTGCTGCGCGGCGCCCGGGTGCGCGGCGCGGTCAGCTCCGCAGCGCGGCACTGACCTCCAGAGCGGAGTGCGAGCCGCCGATGTGCTCGCCCTGGGCGAAGGAGACCCCCTCGGCCCGCAACCGCTCGGCCTGCACCGCGGTGTTCACCCCGGTGGCGAACACCGGCAGCTCCAGCAAGCCCGCGGCGGTGGTGAGCGTGCGCAGGTGGTGCTCGTCGAACACCTCGGGCCCCGCGGCGCCGGCGAAGCTGTCCAGGTAGCTGCCGCCGATCTCCACGGCGTGCACGGGCAGCTGCCGCATGCGGCGCAGCCGCGTCGGGTCTTCGCCGAAGCGGTGGACCACCAGCCGCACGCCCATGTCGGCGAAGATCTCCACCACGTCCACGGGATCGCCGTCAGCGTCGAACAGCGCCGGCTCGGGCAGGCCGAACGCCAAGCGGTCCGGCCGCACCCCGCTACCGGTCAGGATACGCTGCACGTCCCCGACGACGTCGGCGTCGCGGCAGTGCCGCTCGGACAGGCGAACCAGCGCGACCGGGCACCGGTCGCCGCCGAGCTGCTCGGTCCAGGTGGCCACGTGCTCGCACACCCGCTCCAGCATCCAGTTGCCCAGCCGGGTGATCATGCCGGTCTCCTCGGCCAGCCCGAGGAACCGGTCGGCGTGCAGCTCGCCGAACTCGTTGTGGTCCCACCACACCTGGGTGTCGACGGCGACCACCCGCCCGCTGCCGAGCGCGCGCACCGGCAGGTACTCGAGGTAGAGCTCCTCCCCGTCGAGAGCGCTCGGCAGGTCGGCCGAGAGCCGGAACCGGTCGCGCGCCGCGGCGTTGTGCTCCGAGTCGAACAGCACCCACTGGGCGCGGCCGTCGACCTTGGCCCGGTAGAGCGTGATGTCGGCGTCGCGCAGCAGCTCCTCGACCCCGGTCCGCGCGACGGGCCGCTCCACGACCCCGACGCTGGCCTCCGCGGTGAGTTCGTGCTGCCCGACCCGCACCGGGCGGGTGATCTCGGCGAGCATCTCCTCGACCCGCCGCACGAGCGGTTCGGGGCCCTTCGAGTCCGGGACGAGCACGACGAACTCGTCACCACCCATGCGCGCGGCCAGCGCCCCGTCCGACTCGGTCAGCGCCTGCAGCCGGTGGGCGACCTGGCGCAGCAGCTCGTCCCCGACCGGATGCCCCAGGCTGTCGTTGACGGCCTTGAACCCGTCCAGGTCGAAGTAGCAGATGCCGACCCGGCGCCCCGGCGGGTCCGGCAGCAACGCCGACTCCACCCGGTTGGTCAGCAGCGTCCGGTTGGCCAGCCCGGTCAGCGGGTCCTGCGTGGCCTGCCGGCGGAAGTGCTCCTGCAGCATGTGCCGGTGCGTGATGTCCTCGTACAGCAGCACCTGGTACTCCGGGGCGCCGTGCTGGTCGCGCACCAGCGTCGCCGACAGCTGCGTCCAGACCTCCTCACCGTCGCTGCCGGTGAAGCGCAGGTCGACCTGGTGGAAGTCCTTCTCGCCAGCGGCGATGGCCTCCTGGCCGTCCCGCAGCTCCTGCTCCCACTCGCCGTCGGCGAGCCGCACCACGTGCGTGCCGAGCAGCTCCTCGGGGAAGGCCTGGAAGATGCGGTGCATCGCGGGGTTCGTCTCCTCGACGACCCCGTCGAGACGGGCGATCGCGATGCCCACCGCGGAGGCCTCGAACACCGTGCGCGAACGGGTCTCGCTGGCGCGCAGCGCCTCCTCCGCGCGGTCGCGGGCGCTCATCACCGCCTGCTTGACGTTCTCCTGCTGCTGCAGGGTGACCTCGCGCAGCTGGCCGGCGAAACCGGCGGCGAACGCGGACAGCACCGCGTTCAGCTGCCCCGGGTCGGCATCGGACCGGCACGCGGGCAGGCGCTCCCCGAGCAGTTCGAGACTGCGCTCCAGTGCCACCGACCGGGTGAAGTGCAGCCGCACGAGGTGCCCGCCCGCCTCGGAGGCCGCCTCCTGCGGCCGCCTCCCCGCGGCCGCGGCGAGCAGCGTGTCCACGTGGCCGCGCAGCAGCGCCACGACCTCCTGGCGCGACAGCGGCACGTAGCTGGTCGCCAGGATCCGCGAGGCCCACTCCCGCGCGATCGCCTCGCGTTCCGGGACCTCCGGGCCCTCGCCTGCGCCTCGGTCGGTCACCGGCCCACCTTGCGTCCTACCGCGGAGTGGATGAGCGTTTCCGCCGGATCCTCCGCGCGGTCGTCGGGACTCTCCGCGCGCCACTCCGTCACCCAGGTGATCCCGGGGTCGACGAGTTCGAAGTCGCTCACGAGTGCGGCGACCTCCTCGCGGCTGCGGGTGATCAGCGGCGTGTCCCCGGCAGCGTAGAGGTTCGAGACCGCCTCCACCGCCGCGGGGTTGCCGTCGGCGGTGCCGTGCGAGAGCGCCAGGTAGCTGCCCGCGGCGAGCCGGTCGTGGTAGCTGCGGATGACCTCCCGCGGCCGCTCCTCGTCGGGCACGAAGTGCAGCACGGCCACCAGCATCACCGCCACCGGCCGCGAGAAGTCCAGCAACCGCTGCGTTTCCGGGTGCTCGAGCACGCCCGCCACGTCGAGCAGGTCGGCCTGGACCGCCGCGGCGTTGTCCACCTCCTCCAGCAGGGTGCGGGCGTGCGCGGCGGCCACGGGCTCGTTGTCCACGTAGACCACGCGGGCCCCGGGGTCGACGGCGTGCACGATCTCGTGCACGTTGCCCGCCGTGGGGATGCCGGACCCCAGGTCGAGGAACTGCCGGATCCCCCGGTCCAAGCAGTACCGCACCGCCCGCCGCAGGAACGCCCGGTTGTTCCGCGCGATCTCCTGCACCTGGGGAACGGCGGCCACGACCTGCCGCGCGAGCTGCCGGTCGACCTCGAAGTTGTGCGCCCCGCCCAGGTAGAAGTCGTAGCACCGCGCCGCGCTGGGCTTCTCCAGGTCGACATCGGGCGGCCGGTCCGCGTCCTGCTCCATCAGCGTTCTCCGTCCTGCCGACTTCGCGGTCTCAGTCCTTGTAGCCGACGGCGCCGTAGACGATCGAGCGCTCCGGGTTCTCCCCGACGTCATCGGGCACGTCGGGGTGCCACTCGGGCACGTAGACCACGCCGGGGTCGACGAGGGAGAAATCCGACAGCAGCTGTTCGACGCGGGAGCGGCTGCGCAGGGTCACCGGGTTGGAGCTGCTCTCGTAGAGCTTGACCAGCCCGTGGGTGCCCTCCGGGTGGTCGTCGTCGGTGACGTGCGAGAAGCCGAGGTAGCTGCCGGGCGCCATCTGCTCGTGGTAGCGGCGGATGATCTCGCCGGGCCGGGCGCTCTCGCCGACGAAGTGGACGACCGCGATCATCATCACGGCCACCGGCCGCGAGAAGTCGATCATCCGCTGCGTCTCGGACGCGCCGATGACCTTGTCGGCGTCGAGCATGTCCGCCTGGATGACCGTGGCGTTGGGCTCGTCGCTGAGCATCGTTTCGCTGTGCGCGGCGGCCACGGGCTCGTTGTCCACGTAGACCACGCGGGCCCCGGGATCGACGGCGTGCACGATCTCGTGCACGTTGCCCGCCGTGGGGATGCCGGACCCCAGGTCGAGGAACTGCCGGATCCCCCGGTCCAAGCAGTACCGCACCGCCCGCCGCAGGAACGCCCGGTTGTTCCGCGCGATCTCCTGCACGTTCGGCACGACCTCCATCACCCTGCGGCCGAGGTCCCTGTCGACCTCGAAGTTGTGCGCCCCGCCCAGGTAGAAGTCGTAGCACCGCGCCGCGCTGGGCTTCTCCAGGTCGACATCGGGCGGCAACCAGTCGTCGTTTCGCTGCATGGTCGAAGCTCCTCCCGGTCCCGGGATCCGACGCTCCCCCCGAAGCCCGTGCTGCCCGCCGCGATCCCGCGGAGTGTGTTCATGATCGACGCAAATCCTAGCGACACGAAGTGCAGTCGGTCACCCACCCGGTGTCGTCCGGACCGCCCCGCCGGTATGAGCGGTCTCACCGGGGCGGCCCGCCACTTCCTTCTTAGGTGTGCCTAACCTGGGGAGGAGGAATCAGTCGAGCACGAGGAGCACACATTGGGCAGGGCGCTGCGCGTGGCGATCATCGGAACCGGCCCCGCCGGGATCTACACCGCCGACGCGCTCGACAAGTCCGACAGCGACGTCACCATCGACATCTTCGACCGGATGCCCGCCCCCTTCGGCCTCATCCGCTACGGCGTGGCCCCGGACCACCCGCGCATCAAGGGCGTCGTCGCGGCGCTGCACCGCATCATGGAACGCCCGGCGATCCGCTTCTTCGGCAACGTCGACTACGGCACCGACCTCAAGCTCGCCGACCTGCGGCAGCACTACGACGCCGTCGTCCTCGCCACCGGAGCCGACCACGACCGCGGCCTCGACATCCCCGGCATCGACCTGCCGCACAGCCACGGCGCGGCCGGGTTCGTCCAGTGGTACGACGGCCTGCCGGAAGCGCCGCGCGACTGGACCCTGGACAGCGAGCAGGTCGCGGTGATCGGCGCGGGCAACGTGGCCCTGGACGTCGCCCGCGTGCTCGCCAAACCGGCCGAATCCCTGCTGAGCACCGAGATCCCCGACAACGTCCACGCCGGCCTGCGCGCCTCCCGCGTGACCGACGTGCACGTCTTCGCCCGGCGCGGCCCGGCCGAGGCCAAGTTCACCCCGCTGGAGCTGCGCGAGCTCGACCACCAGCCGGACGTCGACGTGCGCGTGGCCCCGGAGGGGTGCGACGTCGACGAGGCCGGCGAACAGGCGATCCACAGCAGCAACCAGGTCAAGAACGTGGTCACCACGCTGCAGGACTGGGCGCTGCGGGACCCGCGGGAGGACACCGCGCGCCGGTTGCACCTGCACTTCCTGCGCGCTCCGGTGGCCGTCACCGGCCAACAGCGGGTGACGGGGCTGCGCACCGAGATCATGGAGCTCGACGGCGCCGGCGGGGTGCGCGGCACCGGCGAGCACGAGACGTGGCCGGTCGGGCAGGTCTACCGGGCGGTCGGCTACCGCAGCTCCCGCGCTGCGGACCTCCCGTTCGACGAGCGCAGCGGGACGGTCCCGCACGCGGGCGGACGCGTGCTCGGCGAGCACGGCCGGCACTTGGACGGCGTGTACACCACGGGGTGGATCAAGCGCGGCCCCGTCGGGCTCATCGGGCACACCAAGTCCGACGCCGCGGAGACGGTGGCCAGCCTGCTCGCCGACGCGGAACCGAACGCCGCCGAACCGTCCCCGGAGGCGCTGCCGCGACTGCTCGACGAGCGCGGCGTCAGCTACACCACGTGGGAGGGATGGCAGCGGCTCGACGGCCACGAGCAGGCGCTCGGCGCCGAGCGGGAGCGGGAGCGCATGAAGGTGGTGCCGCGCGAGGAGATGGTGCGGATCTCCCGCGCGGCGGACTGAGCGCGTGCCGCTGGTCGAACGGCGGAGGCCGGACGGCGGGAGGGGACGGCGCGGCCTCCCCCCACCGCCAACATGTCGAACTGGGTTCGGCATCCCGCACGACGCTGAACGGCGTGTACTACCGTGGCGGTGAACGCCACCGCACCGGAGGTAAGGCACCGTTGACCGCGACCGATCCCCTCGTCAACACGACACCGGAAGAGCTCGACGCGACCCTGGCGCGCGCCGCCGAGGCCGCCGAGGCCTTCGGCACCCAGCGCCCGGCCGACCGCGCACGGCAGCTGACCGCGGTCGCCGACGCGCTGGACGCGGCCTCCGCCGAGCTCGTGCCGCTCGCCCAGGAGGAGTCCCACCTCTCCGAAGGGCGGTTGACCGGTGAGCTGAAGCGAACCACCTACCAACTGCGGATGTTCGCCCGGGTGCTCGACGAAGGCACCTACCTGGGCGCGATGATCGACCGCGCCGACGGCGACTTCCCGCTCGGGCCGAAACCCGACCTGCGCCGCGTGAACCAGCCGCTCGGGCCGGCGCTCGTCTTCGCGGCGAGCAACTTCCCGTTCGCGTTCTCCGTCGCCGGCGGGGACACCGCCTCGTCCCTGGCCGCCGGGTGCCCGGTCGTGCTCAAGGCCCACCCGGGGCACCCGCGCCTGTCCGTGCGCACCGGTGAGATCGTCACCGCAGCGCTGCGCAGCGCCGGGGCACCCGACGGCGCGTTCGCCGTCGTGCTCGGATTCGAGACCGGCACCACGGCCCTGCGCGACCCGCGGATCGCCGCCGCGGCGTTCACCGGTTCCGTGCCCGCGGGACGCGCCCTGTTCGACATCGCCAACGCCCGTCCCGTCCCGACCCCGTTCTTCGGGGAGCTCGGCAGCATCAACCCGGTCTTCGCCACGGGCGAAGCCGCGCGCGCCCGCGGCGCGGAGCTCGCCAAGGGCTTCGTCACCTCGTTCTCCGGCAACGCCGGGCAGTTGTGCACCAAGCCCGGCCTGCTGTTCCTGCCGGAGGGGCACGGGCTCGACGACACCCTGGCCGCGGAGTCCGCCGCGGTGCCCGGGCACGCCCTGCTCAACGACCGGCTGCACGAGGGCTACTGCGGGCGGCGCGCCGAGATCACCCAGCTGCCGGAGGTGCGCGTGCTCGCCGAGGGCTCCGCCGAGGAGCAGCCGGTCCCCACGCTCGTGACCACCGATGTGGACACGCTGCTGGACAACCGCGAAACGCTCCTCGAGGAGGCCTTCGGGCCGCTGTCCATCGTGGTCACCTACCGCTCCGAGCAGGACGCGCTGCGCGCCGCCGAACAGCTGCAGGGCAACCTCACGGCCACCGTCCACACGGAGACGCGCGGCGAGGGCGACGCCGACGCGGCGTTCAGCCGCGAACTGGTGCGCCGGCTGCGCGAGCGGGCAGGGAGGGTGCTCGTCAACGGCTGGCCCACCGGCGTCGCCGTCAGCGACGGGATGCAGCACGGCGGCCCGTACCCGGCCACCACCGACTCCCGGTTCACCTCGGTCGGCACGGCCGCCATCGAACGCTTCCTGCGGCCGGTGACCTACCAGAACACCCCGGAGGCGCTGCTGCCCGAGCCGGTGCGCTCGGACAACCCGTGGGACGTGCCGCAGACCGTCCGCTGAGCACGCGCCCGCGGCCACCCCAACCCCCGCACGAGGGGCGAGTCCCTCGAGAAGTGCTCGCACCGGTGGGCCGTCACCGCCCGCGCCGGGGCTCCTGCTCGGCGCGGGCGCCGGCCCGCGGTTCGGCACGCGGGCGGTACACGCCGAGCGTCACCGCGGCCGACACCTCCGCGGGCTGTCCGAGCTCCGCGGCTCGCCCGGCCAACTCCTCCGCACCCAGGTGCCGCGCGCTCGGTCCCATCGCCGCGAGCGCGCGCACCTCGTCGGCCCCCAGCCGCATCCGGAACGCGCAGGGGCGCTGGTCGACCTGCGCGAAGTACGCCCCGAGCAGGCGTTCCAACCGGCCCTGCTTGCTCTCCCCCACCGTCAGCAGCCCCAGCGCGCGCACCAGCTCCGCCAGGTGCCCGCTCTGCGGCGTCACCACGAACAGGCGGCCCTCCGGCCGGAGGACGCGGTGGAGCTCGGCCGCGTTGCGCGGGGCGAAGACGTTCAGCACGGCCGCGGCCGCACCGCCGCGGACGGGGAGGTGCCGCCACGTGTCGGCCACCACCGCTCCCGCGCCGGAACGGATCCTCGCCGCGCGGCGGCAGGCGTACTTCGACGCGTCCAGCGCGAGCCCCACCTCACCGAGGCGCCGGTCGAGCACGCGCGCCAGGTAGTGGCCCGTCCCCGCGCCCACGTCCACCACCGGTCCGGACGGGGCGTGCGCGACCACCTGGGCGGCGAGCAGCTCGGTGACGGGCTCGTAGTGGCCTGCGGCGAGGAACGCCGCCCGCGCCGCGACCATCTCCGCCGAGTCGCCGACGCTCGGCGAACCCGTGGCGAGGTTGACGTAGCCCTGGCGCGCGAAGTCGAACCCGTGTCCGGCCTCGCAGCACAACCGCCCCGGCTCGATGACGAATCCGCCCCCGCAGTGCGGGCACGCCAACAGCCCGACGACGTCGTCGAGCACGTTCTCGTCCCCCTCGTCGATCGCCGCGGCGACGCCGCGCGGTCCTGTGCGGCGGGCGGTCCTGCGGCGGACTCCCGCGGCCAGTCTATCCGCACCCCCGGTTCCGCGGCGGCCAACCGCCCCTCAGAGCGGCGCGACCCACCGGGGGCGAGCGCTGCGGACGCAGCTGGTGCGCCCGCCCGGCCCGCTCGTCCTAGACTGGGCGCGAAGCCGCTCACCCCGCACCACGGCGGCACCCCCCGCGCACGTGGCAGGAGGGCACATGCCGGCGGTGCTCCGACCGGTCAGCCGGACCGGCCGTCGCGGCTGCCCGGACGATCCCGCCGTCGCGCATGCCGAGGTGCGGACATGACGTGGGAGTGGTTCACCGCCGAGCACTACTCGGCGGCGCGCTTCGCGGTGCAGCGGCTGGTGGCGCTGCTGTACCTGCTCGCGTTCACCTGCGCGCTGCGGCAGTTCCGCGGCCTGCTCGGGCAGCACGGGCTCACGCCGATCCCCCGCTACCTCGCCACCACGGATTTCCGCAGCAGCCCCAGTCTTTTCCACTGGCGCTACTCGGACCGCGGGTTCGCCGCCGTGGCGTGGGCCGGTATCGCGCTCAGCTCGCTCGCCCTGCTCGGGCTCACCGAAATCCTGCCCGTGTGGGCGAGTCTGCTGTGGTGGGTGCTGCTGTGGGTGCTGTACCTCTCCATCGTCAACGTCGGGCAGATCTGGTACTCGTTCGGCTGGGAGTCCCTGCTGCTGGAAACGGGCTTCCTCGTGGCGCTGTTGGGACCCGCGCACGTCGCCGCACCGGCACCGGTGATGTGGCTGCTGTGCTGGCTGCTGTTCCGCGTGGAGTTCGGCGCCGGGCTCATCAAGATCCGCGGCGACCCCGCGTGGCGGGACTTGACGGCTCTGCACTACCACCACGAGACGCAGCCGATGCCGGGGCCGCTGAGCCGCTGGTTCCACCAGATGCCGAAACCTCTGCACCGCGTCGAGGTGCTGGCCAACCACGTCACCCAGCTCGTCGTGCCGTTCGCCCTGTTCCTGCCGCAGCCGGTGGCCGGTGCCGCCGCGCTGTGCATCATCGTCACGCAGGCGTGGCTGATGCTGTCGGGCAACTTCGCCTGGCTGAACGCGCTGACGCTCACGCTCGCCGTGGCGGCGCTCGACGACTGGTGGCTGGGTGCGCTCGTGCCGGTGCCGCAGGCCGCGTCCGCGCCACCGGTGTGGTTCGCCGCGCTCGTCGTTGCCGCGACCGCGCTCATCGTGGTGCTCAGCTACTGGCCGGTCCGCAACATGCTCGGCCGGCGGCAGGTGATGAACCGTTCGTTCAACGCGTTCCACCTGGGCAACACCTACGGCGCCTTCGGCTCGATCACCCGCGGCCGCTACGAGGTGGTGCTGGAGGGCACCAGCGATCCCGAGCAGGGGTGGTCGGAGTACGAGTTCCGCGGCAAACCGGGGGATCCGCAGCGGCGTCCGCCGCAGATCGCGCCGTACCACCTGCGCTTGGACTGGCTGATGTGGTTCTGCGCGATCGCCCCGGGGTACGGGCGCGGATGGCTGCCGCGGCTGCTGGGTGCGCTGCTGCGCAACGACCGGGACGTGCTCGGGCTGCTGCGGCACAACCCCTTCCCGGAGGAGCCGCCGGTGCTGGTGCGGGCCCGCCTGTTCCACTACCGCTTCACCACGCGCGAGCAGCGCCGCTCCAGCGGGGCGTGGTGGGTGCGCGAACCGGTCGGCGAGCTCGTCCCGCCGCAGACGCGCGAGGACCTCGCGTACTGAGGGCTCCAGCGCCCTGGCGCTCTCCCCGCGCCCTGGCGACTCCTGGCACCTCCGCCCGCGCTGACACCCCCGTCCGGCCCGGTCCGCTGCCCGCGCTCCGGCTCCGACACGCCCGGACCGGGTGTGTGCATTTCTCGAAAAATGTACACACCCCTGGCGAGAATCCCCTGGGCAGGAGGAACCTGCGCTCGACCGGACTACCACGGTGGGATGTCGGACGCGCCGGACCACCCACCGGGTGAGAACCGCAGCAAGCCGCACCCACGGGGTGGGTGGTCCCACCAGCCGGGGTGCAGCGGGCGGGGTGGTCTCACCAGTCCGGGCGCAGCGGCATGTGCGAGTCGTTCCCGTCGAGCTTGACGCCGAGGGTCTGGTGCAGCTGCACCACGTTGCGCTCGAAGCCGAGGCGGCAAGCCGCCATGTACAGCCGCCACACCCGCGCCCGCTGCGGTCCGACCTCCGCGAGCGCGGCGCCGTAGTTCCGGTCCAGGTTGGCGCACCACCCCGCCAACGTCCTGGCGTAGTGCTCCCGCAGGTTCTCCTCGTGCCGGATCTCGAACCCCGCGTCGTTCATCTCGGAGGTGAGCGTGCCCACAGGTTCCAGCTCGCCGTCCGGGAACACGTAGCGCCCGATGAACTTCCCCGCGCGGATGCCGTGCCCGCCGTGCGGACGGGTGATGCAGTGGTTGAGCAACCGGCCGCCGGGACGCAGCTTCCCCGCGAGCGAGCGGAAGTACTCCGGCAGCTGGTCGCGTCCGATGTGCTCGGTCAGGCCGATCGAGCTGACCGCGTCGAAGTCGGACTCCGGCACGTCCCGGTAGTCCAGGTGGCGCACCTCGGCCAGCTGCGACAACCCGCGCTCGGCGATCACCTTCTGCGCCCATTCGGCCTGCTGCTGCGACAGCGTCACACCGAGGGCGCGGACGCCGTAGTGCTCGGCGGCGTGCATGACCATGCCGCCCCAGCCGCAGCCGACGTCCAACAACCGCATCCCCGCGCGCAGCGCCAGCTTCCGCGCGACCAGGTCGTGCTTGGCGTGCTGGGCTTCGTCCAGTGTGGAATCAGCGGAGGGGAACACCGCGCAGGTGTAGGTCATCGACGGTCCCAGCACCCACTCGTAGAACCGGTTGGACACGTCGTAGTGGTACGACACGGACGCGCTGTCCCGCCGCTTCGAGTGGCGCAGGCCGCGCAGCGCTCCGCGCGGCCGGTGCTCCACCTCCGGCACGGACACGGGCCACCACGCGCGGTGGGCGGCCAGCTTCGCCAGCAGCTCGCTCCGCAGACCGGGCGGCAGATCCCGCAGCTGCGGGGTCGGGAAACCGGACAGCGCGGTGTACATGTCGCCGTGCACGTCGATGGCGCCGCTGACGTAGGCCCGCGCCAGCCCGAGCTCACCGGGGGCAGCCGCGAGGTGCGCCAGCGCCAGCGGGGACGTGATCTCCACGCGCGCGTCCGCCCCGGACCTCCCGGTGCGGCTGCCGTCGTAGGCCGTGATCTCGACCGGGAGATCTTCGCCGAATACCCGTCGCACCATGTCTGCCCAGCCCATGATCGCGACTCCTCCCCTGATCGTTCGATTTTTCCCTGTTCGCACGCCGCCGCTGCCGGATCAGGCGGTGCAGCGGCGCGCCTCCGGAGCGTCCGGTGCGGCCGCTCCGGTCAACGTTCGCGGACGCACTTGTCGTACAGGTCGGGCAATCGTCCCTGCGGGTCGTACTCCTGCTTGAGCGCGCGGTAGGCCTCGGCGTTGTACAGCTGCCAGAACTCGTCCTCGGTGTAGTACGCGTTGGAGTACAGCGACTTGTGCCCGCCGAGCTCCCGCACCGCGGTCTCGATGCGCCGGTTGTACGTGCCCGGCGCCTCGCCGGGCCGCAGCGGCACCACGGACCAGAACCCGACGTTGATGTAGAGCGTCTCCGGGTCCATCGGGTACAGCGGCCAGCCCTGCGGGTCGCGCAGGTTCACCGGGCACAGCCACACGGGGGTGATGCCGATCTCGCGGTGGAAGAACTCGAGGAACTCGGTCAGGCGGTCGGCGGGGATCTCCACGTCCTGGATCACCGGCTCGTTGCCGCCGCCCCCGCGCAGCACGGACAGCCGGTCGCTCAGCGCGTAGCGCCGGTCGAGCGAGACCAGCTTGCGGTAGACGTCGGAACGCCGGTACTTCTTCGGCCACAGAGGACGGATCCACCGGTTCTGCGCGCCGAAGGCCCGGGAGCACCAGAACCAGTCGGTGTCCCAGCGCCAGACGTAGTCGTACGTGCGCAGGTAGTCGACGTGGCGCTGCCGCAGCGACAGGTAGTAGATGTCCCGACCGGTGTAGTCGCTGGTGTACGGCGCGTCCTCGGTCCACGTGCCGACGGTCAGGTACAGCTCGTTCGGGCCGAACACGGTGCCGTCGAGGAAGTCGACCCGGTGGCCCTCGCAGTCGCGCTCGGTGCACAGCCGCGCGAGTTCGGCGGCGCACTCAGCCGCGGAGGTGAACCGCAGGTGGCGCAACCGCACGTGGGTAGCGACGCGTTCCAGCTCGATATCCAGCCGCAGCGAGTAGCCGAGCGTGCCGTAGGAGTTGGGGAAACCGCGGAACAGCGCGGCGTGCTCGTTGTCCGGGCGTGCCGTGACCACGTTGCCGTCACCGGTGAGGACATCCATCTCCTGCACGGATTCGTGCGGCAGTCCGTTGCGGAACGAAGTGGATTCGATGCCCAGCCCCGCGATCGCTCCGCCGAGCGTGATGGTCCGCAGCTGCGGCACGACCTTCGGGACGTACCCGGAGGGGAGCAGCGCGTCCACGATGGACTCGTAGGTGGCCATGCCCTCGACCTGGGCGCGGTCCTCGTCGCTGTCGATGTCGAGGACGTGGTCGAACGCCGCGACGTCGAGTCCGGGCCGGTCCTCGGCGGAGCGGAAGCGGAACAGGTTCGACGTCGGCTTGGCCAGGCGCACTGGTCGTCCGGCCGGGATGGCGGAGTACTGGCGGCGCAGGTTCTCGACCCGGTCGGTGTGCGCGCGGATCGCGGAGGTTTCCGGCATACCCCGACTCTAGGGCGCCGACCGCCGGTGAGCAGCCCCCCGGGACGTGGCTATGCCGTGTCCCACGTTCACGACCAGCACCCGTTCGACTGACCGCCGGACGTGCGAACCGCGCGGCGGGCGTCAGTCCGCGCGGCGCAGCGCCCAGGCCCGCACACCGCGGAAACTGGGCACCTTGCGCGGCCCCAGCGGGGTGAGGCGGTAGGCGCCCACGGGCCGCAGCGCCTCGGCCACCTCCTGGTCGATGAGCACCGATGCGGGGCGCGCCACCGAGGTCAGCCTGCTGGCGATGTTCACCGTCGAGCCGTACACGTCACCGAAGCGGCTGAGCACCGTACCGCGGGCCAGGCCGATGCGCAGCGGCGGCAGATCGCTGTCGGCGATGCGCTCGTTGAGCGTCAACGCGACCTCGGCCGCGTCGCCGGGGCGCTCGTTGACGAACAGCACCTCGTCGCCGACGGTCTTGACGATGCGACCGCGGTTCTCCGCGACGACGCTGGTCGCCAGCTCCTCGAACGCGTCGATGAGCCGCGCCAGCTCGAGCTCGGTGAAGTCCCTGATCAGCCGCGTGTAGCCGACGATGTCGGCGAACCCGATCACCTGGACGCGTTCCTCCGAGGAGCCGGGGTCGGCGAGCTCCCGCGTGGCGGTGGCGGCCAGGTGCCGCCGCCACACGTAGCTCTGCATCTGCTCCATGACCGGCAGGATCGCCCGCGCGACCTCCGCCGTGGTCGCCGGGTCCCGGGTGAACGTCTCCCCGAGGACGGAGCGGAAGATGCCGACCTCCCACTCGGCCAGGCGCGACATGGTCTGCGCGAGGCTGCGCGCGACCGCGGTCTCCAGCTCGGGGTTGATCACGTCGGCGGAGACCAGCTGCACCAGCGCGCGCAGCGCGCCCACGTCGGAGTCGGTGAACACGACGTCGTCCTCACCCACGTGGGAGAAGCCCATGGCCTGCCAGAGGCGTTCGGCGCGTTCGAGCTCCACACCGACCGCCTCGGCGACCTCCGACTTGCGGTACCGCGGCTCACCCCCGAGCAGGACCTCGGTGACCTCGTGGGGTTCTCCGCGGAACTCAGCGGGCTGTTCGGACGACGAGGACATCGCACTCCGCTCGGCGGGACACTTCGGACGGCACGGAGCCCAGGATGCGCCCCTTGAGGGTGTTGAGGCCGCGGCTGCCGATCACGAGCAGCTCCGCCGCGTGGCGCTCGGCCTGCTCGAGCAGCACCCCGATGGGGGCACCCACCTCGGCGACGGTGCGCACCTGCTGCGCACCGGTGGAGCGGGCGATGTCGGCGGCCTCGCGCAACGTGTCCTCGGCGGGCGCGGAACCGACGACCTGGAACGCCTCGTCCCCGAGCTCGTCGCGGGCTTCCTGGATCTGCCGGTCGTCGTTCGGGGTGTAGGCGCACACCACCACGAGCTCGGACGCGGCATCGCGCACCACCTCGGCCGCTCTGCCGACCGCCTGCAGCGACGGCGGTGACCCGTCCGTGCCGACGATGACCGTGGCGTAACTGGACATCGACTCCTCGCTTCCGCTGACCGCGACTCCCTGGCGCCGTGAGAACCGGCGTGAACACTAACGACCGCGGCCAGCAGCGGTCACGCAGGGCGCACGAGCCGGCCGCTGCGCGAGGCGCGGCACGCCCAATACCGACGCCGTTCATCCGAAAGACCAACCACTCGGGAACATCCTTGTGCTCCAGCACAACATCACGACACGGATGGCGGCGTACGTTTCACCGCTGGCCGTTCGCAGCGGCCCCGCCGCCGCAGCGCGGCACCAACGCGCTCCGCGGCTGGTCTGCGACGGCCGTTCCGAGACGTCGCCCGGGCGCTGCCGCGGGCACCACCACCTCACTGGAGAGGAGCAGCCGTTGACGGCATCTCGCAGCACCTCCGGGCTCGGAGTGCTCCGCCGGAAACCGATCGAGGAGATCTCCGAGGACACCGGCGGAGGCGGACTCCGCCGCTCGCTGGGGCTGTGGCAGCTCACCGCGATCGGCCTCGGCGGCATCATCGGTGCGGGGATCTTCTCGCTCGCCGGGGCCGTCGCCAACGAGAAGGCCGGCCCCGCCGTGCTGTTCTCGTTCCTCATCGCCGGGATCGCCAGCGCGGCCGCCGCGTTCTCCTACGCCGAGTTCGCCGGCATGATCCCCAAGGCGGGCTCGGCCTACACCTACGGCTACGCCGTGCTCGGCGAGATCGTCGGCTGGTTCATCGGTTGGGACCTGCTGCTGGAGTACACCGCGATCGCCGCCGTCGTCGCCATCAGCATCTCGGGCTACTTCAACGAGCTGTTGAGCTTCGCGAACCTGGACCTGCCGCTGTGGATGAGCGGCGCCCCGGGCACGGAGCCGGCGGGGGTGCCCGACGGCAGTTACAAGATCAACCTCATCGCGGTGCTGCTGTGCCTGCTCATCGCGTTCGTGCTGAACATGGGCATGAAGAGCGCGGCCCGCTTCGAGAGCGTCCTGGTGTACCTCAAGATCGGGGTGGCGTTGCTGGTCGTCGCCGTCGGCGCGTTCTACGTCAAGACCGGCAACTACGAACCGTTCTTCCCCTTCGGGCTCGCGGGCACGTTCACCGGTGCCGCGACCGTGTTCTTCGCCGTGTTCGGCTACGACGCGATGAGCACCGCCGCGGAGGAGTCGATCGACTCGCAGAAGCACCTGCCGAAGGCGATCCTGCTGTCGCTGGCGATCGCCATGGTCATCTACGTGCTCGTCTGCCTCGTGCTCACGGGCATGGTCCCGTTCGACCAGATCAACCCGGACAGCGCGCTGGCCACCGCCTTCGCGGACGTGGGCCTGCCGATCATCGGCGCGGTCATCGCCGTCGGCGCCGTCCTCGGCGTGCTCACGGTGATGTTCACCTTCATGCTCGGCGTCACCCGCGTCGGCTTCGCCATGAGCCGCGACGGCCTGCTGCCCCGCTGGTTCGCGAAGACCCACCCGGTGCGCCAGGTGCCCACCCGGTTCACCTGGGTCGTCGGCGCGGTCGCGGCGGTGCTGGCCGGCCTGCTGCCGATCGGCGAGGCCGCGGAGCTGACCAACATCGGCATCCTGCTCGCGTTCGTCGTCGTCTGCGCCGCGGTGATCGTGCTGCGCTACCGCCGGCCCGAGCTGCCGCGCTCCTTCCGCTGCCCCGGCATGCCCGTGGTCCCGGTGATCGGCATCGCGTTCTCGCTGTGGCTGGTGACGTTCCTGACCACCGAGACGTGGCTGCGCTTCGGCGCCTGGTTCCTCATCGGGCTCGTGGTCTACTTCGCCTACAGCTACCGGAACTCGGCGCTGCACCGCGAGCGGTGATCCGGCTCGGCGGCCCGCCCCCGCGGCGGGCCGCCACGTCCGGGAGCACCCCGTCCGGCGGGAGCGCCCGACGAACCCGCAGTCCGCATCCCGCCGGCGCCCGACGGGGCGCTGTTCCGTTGCTCTCACAGTGCAGTGGATCACTGCACGCGGCGAACGCGCGGGTCTAGCCTGCCCGAGTTGCCGCTGCGGCAGCACGGGTCGTTGTTGTCCCCGCCTCATCGTCGAGGGGTATAGCGTGACGCGCGTTCGCGAACAGAGCCCGTACGTCGAACTGCACCGCGAGCAGTGGCGAGAGCTGCGCGACAGCCTGCCGCTCCCGCTGACCGAGGAGGAGCTCGACCGGCTGCGCGGCCTGGGGGAGCCGGTGGACCTCACCGAGGTCGCCGAGGTCTACCTCCCCCTGTCGCGGCTGATCAACCTCCAGGTGGCCGCCCGGCAGCAGCTGCACGCGGCGTCGACCACCTTCCTCGGGGGCGGCGGGAACACGGCGAAGGTGCCGTTCGTCATCGGCATCGCCGGCAGCGTCGCCGTCGGCAAGTCGACGACCGCGCGCATCCTGCGCACCCTGCTGGCCCGCTGGCCCGACCACCCCCGCGTGGACCTGGTCACCACCGACGGGTTCCTGCACCCCAAGGCGGAGCTCGTGCGCCGCGGGATCATGCACCGCAAGGGATTCCCGGAGAGCTACGACCGCCGGAAGCTGCTGCGGTTCGTCAGCGAGGTGAAATCCGGGGAGCCCGAGGTCTCCGCTCCCGTGTACTCGCACCGGGCCTACGACATCCTGCCCGACGAGCGCCAGGTCGTCCGCCAGCCCGACATCCTCGTCCTGGAGGGGCTCAACGTGCTCCAACCGGGGCCGAGCCTGACCGTCTCGGACCTGTTCGACTTCTCCATCTACGTCGACGCGCACCTCGACAACATCCAGCAGTGGTACGTCGACCGGTTCCTCGCGCTGCGCGGGCTGTCCTTCTCCGACCCGCGGGCGCACTTCCACCACTTCGCCGGACTGTCCGATCAGGAGGCGCGCGACGAGGCGCGGCACCTGTGGAAGACCATCAACGAGCCGAACCTCGTGGACAACATCCTGCCCACGCGCCCGCGGGCGTCCCTGGTGCTGCGCAAGGACGCCGACCACTCGATCAACCGGATCCGCCTGCGCAAGCTCTAGCAGCGCTTCGCCACGCCGCTGACGCCTGCCGCTGCGGAGGAGCTGCGAGCTCCCCCGCGCGCGAAACGACGCGACGAAGTCCGGCTGGAGCGCAGCACCGGAAGCCCCGGCATCACCCGGTGCCGAAGGCGCGCAGCTGCAGCTGGGCGCTGAGGCGTTCGGTGGCGTCGCCGAGGTCGACGCCGGCGATCTCGGCCGCCCGCCGGATCCGGTAGCGCAGCGTGTTCGGGTGCACGTGCAACTGCGCGCTGGCGCTGCGCACGTCGCCGAACGCGTCGAGGTAGGCCAGCAGCGAGCGGGCCAGCTCGGCGCCGTGCTCGGCGTCGTGGGCCCGCAGCGCGTCCAGCCGCCCGTCGCGGAACCGCTCCTGCCCCCGCAGCACCGACAGCGCCTCGCCGAGCAGCACGTGCGCGCGCACGTCGTCCAGCGTGGCGATCTCCGGTCCGCCCTCGGTCGACAGCGCGCCGAGCACGCGGTCGGCCTCCGCGCGCGACTCGGCGGCGTCCTCGAGCGTGCCCACCGCTGAGCCGACCCCGGCGCGGATCCGCACGCGCAGGTGCTGGCGCGCGGCCTGCGCGATCTCCTGCACGAGTCCCAGCGCGGAGGTCCCGGCACCGCGTCCGGGCAGGTCGGGCAGCAGCACGTACACCCGCGAGCCGAGCATGGTCACCAGCGCGCTGCGCCGGTAGGCGGCCGCGTGCACCGAGATGAGGCTGGTCAGTTCGGCCCGTTGCAGCTCGCGCTCCGCGTGGTCGGACGCGAGGGTCTCGGCCGGGCGCAGCGTGAACACCGCGACCGCGGCCGGCCGCTCCACGTCGGCGCCGATGTTGTCGGCCACCGAGCGGGCGTCGACCCGCCCGTCGAGCAGCCCGGTCAGCAGGTTCTCCCGGAACCGCGGACCGGCGCTGGCCTCGGTGCGCTGGCGGATCAGGTGCAGCGCGGCGACCCGGGCGGCGCCGAGCAGGGCGCGTTCCGAGTCGGGGGCCAGCCCGCGGCGCCCCTCCTGCACCCAGATCGTGCCCAGCGGTTGCGCGCCGGCGTGGATGCCGACGGCCATCCGCCCGCGGATGCCCAGGTCCGGGTGCTCGTCGATGCGCACGACTTCCTCCCCGGAGCGCAGCCGCTCGTACACGCCCCACTCGCGCAGCATCACCAGGTACGACTCGGGTCCTTGCCTGCCCAGGATGGACAGGCGCCGCAGCTCGTCGACGTCCTCGTCGGAGCGCGAGTAGGCCAGCACCCGGTTGGCGGTGTCCTCGATGCTGACGCTGCCGCCGGTGATCGCCGCGACCGTCTGCGCCAGGGAGAACAGGTCGCCGATGGACTCGGCGGCCTCGGCGTCCCCGGCCAGCCGGGCGTGGTGCAGCGCCGACCGGGCGAACGACTCGAGCTGCTCCCAGCGCACCTCGCCGCGCACGCCGAGCAGGGCGATGCCCTCGTCGATGGCCGAGTCGCGCAGCACCCGCGCGTCCTGGTCGCTGGTCACCTTGACGGCCACGGCCACCGCACCGGCCCGCGCGGCGGCGCGCACCACGCGCAGCGCCGCCCGCCCGCGCGCCCCAATGACGAGGACGAAGTCGCCGCGGTGGCCGCTGATGTCCTCCTCCGGGTCGAGGATGGCGACGTCCGCGACGGGGACGTCGAAGCCGCGGGGCGCGGCGAGCACCTCCACCAGCGGATCGCCCACGGCGATGAGCAGCTGCCGCAGCGGCACCTCGCGTTCCTCGCCCGCGCGCGCCTCGCCCTGCGCAGGACCAGCCGGCGCGGGACCACCCTGCGCAGGACCTCCCCGCGAGGGGTCGCGGGCCTCGTTCACCTCGTCCACTCCCACACCTTGGTTCATTCGTGCAGCAGAACAACCGGATCGGGCCAACGATAGCCGCTCGCACAACACGCGTGACGTGGAAAACACCTAATCTTCCCGTGAGAGCGGGACACAACCACCCCGAACCGCAACGAGGAGGATGGCCATGGACGCGGTCACATCCGTTCCGGCTCCGGCCAACGAGCCGGTGCACGAGTACCGCCCCGGTTCTGCGCAGCGGGAGTCGCTGCAGAAGCGCATCGCCGAGCTCGAGGCCGACCACGTCGAGCTGACCTGCACCATCGGTGGCGAGCAGCGCATGGCCGGCGGCACGCGCTTCGACGTGGTCCAGCCGCACGAGCACGCCCACGTGCTCGGCACCTCCGCGCAGGCCACGCGCGCCGACGTCGCCGACGCGGTCCGCGCCGCGAGAGACGCCGCCGCGGGCTGGGCCGCCACCCCCTTCGACGAGCGGGCGGCGGTGCTGCTGCGCGCGGCCGACATGCTCTCCGGGCCGTGGCGGGACACGATCAACGGCGCGACGATGCTCGGCCAGTCCAAGTCGGTGCACCAGTCCGAGATCGAGGCGGTCTGCGAGTTCGCCGACTTCCTGCGGTTCAACGTGCACTTCGCCCGGCAGATCCTCGCCGAGCAGCCCCGGTCGGTGCCCGGCGAGTGGAACCGCATGGACTACCGCCCGCTGGACGGCTTCGTCACCGCGATCACCCCGTTCAACTTCACCGCGATCGCGGCGAACCTGCCCACCGCCCCGGCGCTGATGGGCAACACCGTGGTGTGGAAACCGACACCGACGCAGCAGTTCGCGGCCCACTACTCGCTGCGGATGCTGGAGGCCGCCGGCCTGCCACCCGGCGTGATCAACATGGTCACCGGCGACGGCCAGGCGGTCAGCGAGGTCGCCCTGACCGACCCGCACTTCGCCGGGCTGCACTTCACCGGCTCGGCGGCCACGTTCCGCAGGCTGTGGCGCACCATCGGCGAGAACCTGGAGACCTACCGCAGCTACCCCCGCATCGTCGGCGAGGCCGGCGGCAAGGACTTCATCGTCGCCCACCCCTCGGCCGATCCGGAAGCCGTGGCCACGGCCATGGTGCGCGGCGCGTTCGAGTACCAGGGCCAGAAGTGCTCGGCCGCCTCGCGGGCCTACGTGCCCCGCTCGCTGTGGGAATCCGGCCTGCGCGAACGCGTCGCCGACACCACCCGGGCGCTCTCCTACGGCGACGTCACCGACTTCGCCCACTTCGGCGGAGCTGTCATCGACAACCGCGCATTCGCCAAACACGCCGCGGCGCTGCAGCGCGCAACACGCGAACCCTCCCTGGAGGTCCTCGCCGGCGGCGGCTGCGACGACACCACCGGCTACTTCGTCGAACCGACCGTGCTCGTCGGCACCGACCCCACCGACGAAGCCTTCACCACCGAATACTTCGGCCCGATCATCGCGGTGCACGTCTACGACGACACCACCTACCCCCAGATGCTCGACCAGGTCGACGCGACCAGCCCCTACGGGCTGACCGGCGCCGTCTTCGCCACCGACCGGACCGCCATCGACGAAGCGCACCACCGGCTGCGGTTCGCCGCCGGCAACTTCTA
The DNA here is from genome assembly GCF_054491345.1 of Salinifilum ghardaiensis. Taxonomy (NCBI): domain Bacteria; kingdom Bacillati; phylum Actinomycetota; class Actinomycetes; order Pseudonocardiales; family Pseudonocardiaceae; genus Salinifilum; species Salinifilum ghardaiensis. Next base: position 3,639,016 of record NZ_CM137101.1, read on the forward strand.
CGTCAACGACAAACCCACCGGCTCCATCGTGTCGCGCCAACCGTTCGGCGGCAGCCGCGCCTCCGGCACCAACGACAAAGCCGGCTCACCCTTCAACCTGCAACGCTGGACCAGCCCCCGAGCGATCAAGGAAACCTTCGTCACCCCCACCGACCACACCTACCCCCACATGGGCTGACGTCACCCACGCCGGTTCCGCGCCGGGGCGCGGAACCGGCCGCGCCCCGCCGTCCCGGACCCCGAAACTCCAGGAGACCGACCATGTTCCGGAGCACCCTGCTCGCCGCCGCGCGCTCGCCGCGGATGCGCCACCTCGTCGAAGCCAACCCGCTGACCAGCGCCGTGGTCGACCGCTTCGTCGCGGGCACTACGACGGAGCAGGCCGTGGCCGCCGTGCACCGGCTCGTCGACCAGGGCATGACCGTCAGCCTCGACCACCTCGGTGAGGGCACGGTGGACCGGGAACGGGCCGCCGAGACGGTCCGGGCCTACGAGCAGGTGCTCGGAGCCCTGCGCGCCGGCGGACTGGCCGAGCACGCCGAGGTCTCGGTGAAGCTCTCGGCCGTGGGCCAGTTCCTGGTGCGCGACGGCGAAAAGCTCGCGCTGGACAACGCGCGCGCGATCTGCGAGGCGGCCGCCGCGGCGGGCACCACGGTGACCCTGGACATGGAGGACCACACCACCATCGACTCCACCCTGGGGATCCTGCGGGACCTGCGGGTGGACTTCCCCTGGGTCGGCGCCGTGCTGCAGGCGTACCTGAGCCGCACCGAGGGAGATTGCCGCGACCTGGCCACCAGCGGGGCGCGGGTGCGGCTGTGCAAGGGCGCCTATTCCGAGCCCGCCTCGGTTGCGTTCCAGCAGCGGCACGAGGTGGACCGCTCGTACGTGCGGTGCCTGCGGGTGCTCATGGCGGGCAACGGCTACCCGATGGTGGCCACGCACGATCCGCGGCTGGTGCCGATCGCCTCCGATCTGGCCGAGCGGTGCGGACGCGGTCCCGCGGACTTCGAGTACCAGATGCTCTACGGCATCCGACCCGAGGAGCAGCGGCGCATCGTCGCCGAGGGCAACCGGCTGCGCGTGTACGTGGCCTACGGCGATGACTGGTACGGCTACTTCATGCGCCGGCTGGCCGAACGTCCCGCCAACCTCGGGTTCTTCGCGCGTTCGCTGATCACCCGCGGCTGAGGGGAGCTGGGCCCGCGACTGACGAGCACTGCCGCGCACATCACACACCAGGCGAGGATCCGGAACCGTTCACCTCAGTTACGGTTGGACTGTTTGCGCGTCGGTGATCTCGCGGGGGTGGGGTGTGCGCGGCAGTTCGGTCGCCGGGTTCTATCGCGTCGTGGTCGCTCTGGTCGCCGCCCTCGGCGTGGTGCTCAACGTCCACCAGCACGGCGCCGGCGATTCCCTCGTGTTCTTCACCGTGCAGAGCAACATCCTGCTGGCCGCGGCGTTCGCCTGGTCGGCCTGGGCGTCGTTCGCACGGCGCGCGCCGCTGCCGGGCTGGCTCAAGGGTGCTGCCACGCTGTACATCGTCATCACCGGGCTGGTGTTCAACTTCGTGCTCGCCGACGCGCCGTCGGACACGATGGAGGGAGGCGACGTCGCCCCGACCGCGGCGATGGAGCTGTCGACCTGGCTGCTGCACACCGCCGTGCCCGTGCTGGCGGTGCTCGACTGGCTGCTCTTCGACGAGCACCGCCGCTTGCGCTGGCGCTGCGGGCTGCTCTGGCTGGCCTACCCGGTCTGCTACTTCGTGTTCGCCCTCGTGCGCGGCGCGCTCATCGATGCGGAGGTGCGCTACCCCTACCCGTTCATCAACGTCGACATGCTCGGCGCGGCCGGGGTGGCGCAGAACGTGGTCCTCTACGGCGCGGCGTTCTGGCTGCTGGGGGTGCTGCTCGTGGCGCTCGACCGGTTCCTGCCGCGCAACGCGGCTCCACCCAGGGCGGAGGAGCCCTCCGTCCCCGCCCGCACCGGTTCCTGAAGCGGGACCGTCCCGTCACCGCCGCCCACCCCGGCGCTGCACCACTGCTGCACCACCCAGGTCCTGGGCTGCATCAACCCGAAAGACTGAGAAACGCCGGTTGCCCTGCAGCTCCCTCTTTTGACCGATTCCAGTGTGCGCAATTTTCATGAAAATTGCGCACACTGGAACGGATCCAATCTGGGTGAGCTCGGTGCAACTCACGGGACCCGGGAGAGCACGCCCCACCGGAGGAGCTCCTCCTAGCGGGCCCGGACGCAGCGGAACGTCCACTGGTGGGGCTCCCGGTGGAGCAGTTCCCGGGGTGGCTCCGGCAGCGACGCGGGAGCACCGTCGAAGTGCAGGATCGCCACGACGCGGTCCTCACCGGCTTCGTACAGCCGGGCCTCGGCGAGCCGGGTCGCACCGCGCGCGGCTGGCAGGGCGGTCTCCTCGACCCAGCGGAGCAGCGCCCCGCACGAGCCCGGCGCCGCGCGCGCTTCCCACATGAGCGTGTCGTCATCGGCCATGCCCGATCACCCCTGCGCCCCACCGGACCGGGCCCCACCGGAGCGGGCCCCACCGGACCGGGCCCCACCGGAGCGGGCGCTGCCGGACAGCGGTGGCACGGCGGGCACCTCCGGGGCCGCGTCGATGTCGGCCTGGGTCATGCGGAACCGTTCCGGGTAGGCCGCGCGCGTGCTGCGGCGGGCCGGCTCGGTGGTGCGCCAGGTGTACAGGCACCGGGCGCACTGCCAGACCTCCCACACGTCGGGCACGGGCGAGGTGGCGAGGCGGTGGAGCTCCTCCCACGCGCAACGCGGGCACATCATGGTCCTCCTCTGCTTCGGTGTCGGCGGGTCGGTATCAGCGCTCGGCGAGCATGCCGCGCAGTTTCTCCACCCACGCGGGGGTTTCCGGCAGGTCGCTCACCGGTTGGCCGTAGTGCCCGCGGTCGTCCGGCTTGACCGGGGTGGTCGCGTCGATGACGAGCTTGTTGCTGATCCCGGGCGGCTGCGATCCCGGATCCAGCTCCAGCACGGACATGCCGGGCAGGTTCACCAGATCGCTGGCCGGGTTGACCTTCGTGGACAGCGCCCACATCACCTGCGGCAGGTCGAACGGGTCGACGTCCTCGTCGACGACGATCACGACCTTGGTGTAGCCGAGCCCGTGCGGGGTGGTCATGGTGCGCAGCCCGACGGCGCGGGCGAAACCGCCGTAGCGCTTCCTGGTGGACACGATCGCCAGCAGCCCGTGCGTGTACATCGCGTTGACCGCCTGCACCTCCGGGAAGTCCGCGCGCAGCTGCTGCTGCAGCGGCACGCAGGTGGCCGGCCCGATCAGGTAGTCGATCTCGGTCCACGGCTTGCCGAGGTACAGCGACTCGAAGACCGGACTGGTGCGGAAGGAGATGCGGTCGATGCGCACCACGGTCATGTTCCGGCCGCCGGAGTAGTGCCCGGTGAACTCGCCGAACGGGCCCTCGATCTCCCTCTTGCGGCCCTCGACGACGCCTTCCAGCAGGACCTCGCACCCCCAGGGGACGTCCAACCCGGTCAGCGGTGCGGTGGCGATCGGCGCGGGAGCCCCGCGCAGCGCCCCCGCCATCTCGTACTCGGACTGCTCGTAGCCGAGCGGCGTGCCGGCGACCATCGTCATGACCGGGTCGTTGCCCAGCGCGATCGCGACCGGCAGGTCCTCGTCCCCCTCCTCGGCCTTGCCCAGGTGCAGCGCGATGTCGTGCATCGGCACCGGTTGCATGCCGAGCTTGTTCCGACCCTTGACCTCGAGCCGGTAGGTGCCGACGTTCTGCTTGTCGAAGTTCTCCGGGTCCTCCGGGGCGCGGGAGACGACCGCCGCCTTGTCCAGGTAGAACCCGCCGTCACCGTCGTTGAGCCGGAACAGCGGCAGCACGTCGAACAGGTCGACGTCCTCGCCCTCGCGGGTGTTCGCGGCGAACGGCGGATCCGCGCGCCGCTCCGGCGGCACGGGGAAGTCCTCCCAGCGGCGGATGAACTCCTCGACCTGCTCGCGGGTGGAGGTGTTCGTCGGCAGGTCCATGGCGACGGCGTGGTTGGGCCACGAGCCGTGCGCGTTGAGCGCGATGCGCGCGTCGGTGAACCCGGTGACGTTGTCGAAGTACAGCGCGGGGGCCGTCTCCCCCAGGCGGGGTGCCGCGTTCGCCGCTGCGCCGAGGTCGGGCTCGGGGTCGACCTGCTCGGCGACGTGCAGCAGCTGGCCTTCCCGGTTCAGCGCGTCCAAGTAGGACCGGAAATCGTCGTGGGGCACTGCTCCTCCTGTTCGTGATCTCCGGGCAGCTGCGCGAATCAGCGCGGCCGCTCGGGGCGGGTTTCGGACTCCTCGGCGCGCGCGGCGGCGAGACCTCCCCACCTCTTCGGGTTCGGCGCGGGCAGGTCGAACTGGTCGAGCACGCGGGTGACGACGTGGTCGACCACATCGGACACCGATTGCGGGTGGTTGTAGAACGCGGGGACGGGCGGCAGGACCGTCGCGCCCATCCGGGACAGCGCGAGCATGTTGTCCAGGTGGATCTCGCTCAGCGGGGATTCGCGGGCCACCAGCACGAGCCGACGGCGCTCCTTGAGCACCACGTCGGCGGCCCGCCCGAGCAGTCCGTCGGCGTATCCGGCGCGGATGCCGGCGAGGGTCTTCATGCTGCACGGGGCGATGACCATGCCGTCGGTGCGGAACGAGCCGGAGGAGATCTCCGCTGCCTGGTCGCCGCTGCCGTGCACGGTGTCGGCGAGTTCGGCGACCTCCCGCGCGCTGCGGGAGGTCTCCAGTTCGACGGTCGTGCGCGCCCACCGGCTCATCACCAGGTGCGTGTGCACTTCGGGCAGCTCGTGCAGGGCCTCGAGCAGGCGGACCCCGAAGGGGGCCCCGGTCGCTCCGCTGATGCCGACGACGAGTCGCATCCCACCGCTCCCGCGCATCCATTGGTTCGTGTACGAACGTTCGTGTACATACTAACTCGTCCTGCGGAGGCCGTGCACTACGATGTGGCGCACAGCCCGCCGCCCCCGACGAGGAACGAGCCCGTGGAACTCGATCAGGCCGTCTTCCACTTCCTCCGCCGCGCGTTGCAGGAGCACGCCGCCGACTGGCAGGCGCGGCTGTCGCTGACCAAACCGCAGTACGCCGTGCTCACCGCCATCCACGCCAACCCCGGCATCGAGCAGACCGCCCTCGGCCAGCGCGCCGCGATCGACAAGGCCACCCTCGCCTCGCTGCTGGTGCGCCTGGAAAGCCGCGGGCTCGTCCGGCGCGCCGTCGACGACGAGGACCGCCGGCGCCGCCTGCTGGAACTCACCGAGCAGGGCGAGCGGGAACTGCGCGCCGCCGCGCCCGTCGCCGACGCGATCGACGCGGAGATGCTGCGCCGGCTCGCCCCCGAGGAGCGCGGCGAACTGCTGCGGTTGCTCGGCAAGCTCACCGCCGGGGACGAACCCGAGCAGTGAACCGCTCCTCGCGGGAACTCCGGGGAGCGCGGGGCGCGACCGCGGGCGGTTGTCGGTGCGCGGCGCTACTCTCGGCGCACAACGACCGCACCCGTGCTCATCGGCGCGCATCCTCCACCGCGGAGCAACGCCATGCCCGAACCCGCGACCTCCTCCGCCCCCGTCGTCGCAGCGGCGCGCTTCGTCACCGCCCACGCGGCCGAGCCGCTCCGCCTCGGTGACGTCGCCGACCACGTCGGCTACAGCCCGCACCACCTGGCCCGCACGTTCGAACGCGCCGTCGGGCAGCCGCCGGGGCGCTTCCTCGCCGCGCACCGCTTCCAGCGCGCCAAGGAGCTGCTGCTGTCCGGCGGTGATCGCGTGCTCGACGTGTGCCTGGCCGTCGGCTTCGACTCCCCCGGGACGTTCACCAGCCGGTTCACCCGCGTCGTCGGCACGACCCCCACCGCGTTCCGCCGCCTGCCCGAGCAGCTCACCGAGAACCCGCGCGAGCCGGTGCACCGACCCGGACGCGCCCGCCGCGGCGCCACCGTCACCGGCGCGGTGGCCCTGCCCCCGGCGGCCTCCGCCCGGCTGCCGGGGGCGGTGATCTACGTCGGCCTGTTCGGCCAGCGGTCCCCGAGCGGCGTGCCCGTGGCCGGATCGCTGCTCGACCGCCCGGGGAGCTTCACGCTCACCGGCGTTCCCCCGGGGGAGTACTGGCTGCTCGGCACGGCGCTGCCCGCAGCGGCCGACCCGCGGGCGCACCTCGCGCCCGCGCAGCAGGCCGTCGGCCAGTGCCCGCACCCGGTCCGCGCGCGGGCGCAGCAGGTCAGCACCGGCCACGCGGTCTCGCTGGACATCGCCCTGGAGTGGGCGCCGCCCGTGCTCGTCGCGCTTCCGCCGCTGGCCGCGCGAACACCGCAAAATCGAAGAAGACCGACCGCGGCGGCCGGCACTACGGTGGCGGCACTCGCCCCCTCCGGGACGGCGGCCCACGACGCTGAGGAGCAGGCATGACACGGGTCCGGGTTCTCGTCGGCACGCGGAAGGGCGCGTTCGTGCTGCGCTCCGACGGCGACCGCAGCTCCTGGTCGGTCGACGGCCCCTACTTCGCCGGCTGGGAGGTCTACCACCTCACCGGCTCCCCGGCCGATCCGGACCGGCTGTACGCGGCGCCGTCGATGGGCTGGTTCGGCCAGCTGATCCAGCGCTCCGACGACGGCGGCGCGACGTGGGAACCGGTCGGCAACCACTTCACCTACGCCGGCGAACCGGGCACGCACCAGTGGTTCGACGGCACCCAGCGCCCGTGGGAGTTCACGCGGGTGTGGCACCTGGAACCGCTCAGCAGCGACCCGGACACGGTCTACGCCGGGGTGGAGGACGCGGCCCTGTTCCGCACCACCGACGGCGGCGCGACGTGGCGGGAGCTGCCCGCGCTGCGCGAGCACGGCACCGCCCCCGACTGGCACCCGGGCGCCGGCGGCATGTGCCTGCACACCATCATCCCCGCCCCGGACGACCCCGACCGCATGTACACCGCCATCTCGGCGGCCGGGGCCTTCCGCACCACCGATGGCGGTGCGAGCTGGCAGCCGATCAACCGCGGCCTGCACACCGACGGCATCCCCGACCCGCAGGCCGAGGTCGGTCACTGCGTGCACCGCATCGCGATGCACCCCCGGCAGCCGCGGGTGCTGTACATGCAGAAGCACTGGGACGTGATGCGCAGCGACGACGGCGGGGACTCCTGGCACGAGGTCAGCGGGAACCTGCCCAGCGACTTCGGCTTCCCGATCGTGGTGCACCCGCACGAGGAGAGCACGGTCTACGTCGTGCCGATCACCAGCGACTCCCTGCACTACCCGCCGGAAGGCCGGTTGCGGGTCTACCGCAGCCGCACCGGTGGTGGCGAGTGGGAACCGCTCACCGGAGGTCTCCCCCAGCAGCACTGCTACGTCAACGTGCTGCGCAACGCGATGGCCGTGGACGCGCTGGACAGCTGCGGCGTGTACTTCGGCACCACCGGCGGTCAGGTCTACGCCTCCGCCGACGAGGGCGACAGCTGGGCCCCGGTGGTCCACGACCTGCCCGCCGTGCTCTCCGTGGAGGCCCAGACGCTGCCGTGACCCCTCCCGTCCCGGGGCGGGATCCGCCGAGAGGAGAGGTGATGATCCGCGTCAGCCTGCCCGCGCACCTGCGCACGCTCGCCAAGGTCGACGAGCGCGAGGTCGAGCTCGACGTCGACGGGACCCCGACCCAGCGATCCGTGCTGGACGCGCTGGAAGTCCGCCACCCCGCGCTGCGGGGCACCATCCGCGACCAGGACACGTTCCGGCGCCGCGCGTACGTCCGCTTCTACGCCTGCCAGCAGGACCTCTCGCACGAGGAACCGGACGACCCGCTGCCCGCCGAGGTCGCCTCCGGCGAGGAACCGCTCCTCATCATCGGCGCGATGGCCGGCGGGTGAGGCCCCGGGAGCCCGCCGGCGCCGGCCGCTGCCGTTCCCCGCCGATCCCGGGACGCGAGCCCGCCGCCCGTGCGAGACTCCTCACCGGAAAAGTTGATCAGCTTCCGGGGAGGGGCTCCCGATGGGTTCCGGCGTTCCGTCCGACGAGATCGACACGAGCGTGCCGCACTCCGCACGCGTGTGGAACTACTGGCTGGGCGGCAAGGACAACTACGAGGTCGACCGCGAACTCGGCGACGTCATCCACCGCGACTACCCGAGCATCAGCGCGATGGCGCGCGGGGGCCGGGACTTCCTCGTCCGCGCCGTCGAGCACCTGGCCGGGCTCGGCGTGCGGCAGTTCCTGGACATCGGCACCGGCCTGCCCACCGCGGACAACACCCACGAGGTGGCCCACCGCAGCGCGTCCGGATGCCGCGTGGTCTACGTCGACAACGACCCCCTCGTGCTCGCGCACGCCCGCGCGCTGCTGCGCTCCGTGCCCGGGCAGGAGACCCGCTACGTGCACGCGGACCTGCACGACGCCGAGCAGGTGCTCGACCGCGCCGGGGAGGTGCTCGACCTGAACCGGCCGGTCGCCGTGCTGCTCATGGGCGTCCTCGGGCACATCGCGGACACCGGGCAGGCCAAGCAGGTCGTCGACGGACTGCTCACGCGGCTTCCCCCGGGCAGCTACCTGGCGCTCTACGACGGCAGCAACCTCGACGAGGGCGTGGTCGAGGCGGAGCGCCGCTACAACGAGACCGCACCGCTGCCCTACCACCTGCGCAGCCCGGAGGAGATCGAGCGGTTGTTCGAGGGGCTGGAATACGTCCCGCCGGGGCTCGTGCGCTGCGCGGAGTGGTGCGGCACCGCGGAGCAGGACCCCGCGGCGATCATGGGCGCGGTGGCCCGCAAACCGCGTTAGGGGCGAAACCGGCACCGCGCAATTCCGGAATTTTCGGAATTCGCGCGGCGCGGTGCCGCGGAATCACGACCGGCCCCGGAGCGGTCTTCGACGACGTCCACCGTTTCCGCTAGTGTCGGGTTCGACGCTCGCCGTCGTCGAGCCCGCGATCGAGCTCGCAGGGCACCGGGCGGACACAGGGCAGGGACCAGGAGACCGAATCCCTCCGCTCGGGATCGATCGAAACCGCACTCGAACACCGCGCGGAGGAATTCCGCGCACGGAAGGCCGTATGACGACTCCACCGCACGAATCCGGGGATCGGACCCCGGACGAGAACGAGGAAGACACCACGTCCGCGGCGGATGCGACCGGTTCGGAGGCGGCCTCCGAACCCGGGGGCCCGGAGGCCGCGGAGGAGTCCGCCCGCACGGACGAGACGGCGTCGGAGTCCGCGCCGGCCGAGGAGAGCACCCGGTTCCTCTCCGACACCGGCGCCGCGGACTCCGACGATCCCGCGCAGCCCGCCGAGAACGAGCAGCAGGCCGGCGGAGGACAGGCGGACGAGACGACGCGGATGCAGCAGCCCGCGCAGCCGCCGGAGGAACCCGCCCAGCAGCCCGCGCAGCCGCTGACACCGCAGCAGCAGGTGTGGCAGCAGCTGCCGCAGCAGTCTTCGTCGCCCGGGCGGGGGAAGCGGCGCAACCGCAAGAAGATCGGCCTCCTCGTCGGTTCGATCGCGGCTGCGCTGATCATCGTCGGCGGTGGCGCGACGGCCGCGTACTTCTTCCTCTTCGGCAGTTCGGCCGAAGCTGCGGCCCAGCGCTACGTGGATCTGACCTCGCAGGAAACGCAGAACCCGCGGAGCGTCAACGCCGAGGACTACCGCGCCGTGGTCTGCGAGAAGGCGATGCCGCAGATCGAGCAGATCCAGAAGCAGAAGGAGCAGTACCTCAAGCAGGCCAACCCGCAGCAGCTGAACCAGGTCAAGAAGGTGAAGACCGAGCTGGAAGGCGTTCAGCGGAACGGCGACAAGGGCACGGCCACGATCAAGACGAGCATTCCCGGTCAGCAGCCGCAGTCGTCGAAGCTCAACCTCGTCAAGGAGGACGGCGACTGGAAGCTCTGCGGCTGACACCGGCGCCGGTTCGCCGCAGGTTCCCGCCGGTGCGTGGAGCGGTGCGCGCACCGCTCCACGCACCGGCGGCCCCCGCCCGGCAGCGCGCTCCGCGCGAGTCGGCGCGGGAGGTTCCCGGAAAACCGTTGCCGCACCTGTGCGCAGGTGCCGATCACCGCGGGCCGAGCCGCCACAGCGAGACCGTCTCGCCCGCTCGGGCCTCGTGCAGCGGATCGTCCTCATCGGACGCGCGCGGGTGCCGCGGCTGCCCGTCGCACCTGTCCAGCACGTCCACACCGGACGTGTCGAACAGGTGGAGCAGCTGTTCGCGCGTGCGCAGTCCCAACCGCTCGGCCAGATCGGACAGGACCAACCACCCCTCACCGCCGGGCGCGAGCCGCGCGCGCAGTCCTCCGAGGAATCCGCGCAGCATGGTGCTGCCGGGGTCGTAGACACCGCGCTCCAGCCGCGAAGTCGGTTTGGCGGGGACCCACGGCGGGTTGCACACCACCAGCGAAGCCGTGCCCGACTCCGGGAAGAGGTCGGTGCCCACCACGTCCACCCGGTCGCCGAGCCCCAGGCGCGCCAGGTTGTCCCGGGCGCAGTCCAGGGCCGCCCCGCTCGAGTCGGTGGCGGTCACCGGCGCCATGCCGCGGCGGGCGAGGACCGCGGCGAGCACCCCGGTCCCCGTTCCGACGTCCCACGCCGCACGTCCCTGCGGCAGGGGTGCCCGGGCGACGAGATCCACGTACTCGCTCCGCGTGGGCGCGAACACGCCGTAGTGCGGGTGGATGCGCTCCCCGCCCAGCGCCGGGACCGCGACGCCCTTCCTCCGCCACTCGTGCGCGCCGATCATCCCGAGCAGATCGCGCAGCGGCAGCGCGCAGGACACTCCGGTGTCCAGGCCGGCTTCGGCGCAGGCGGCGGAGACCTCGGGAGCTCGCCGCAGCGGCACCACACCGCCGGGTTCGAGGGGCACCAGCAGCAGGGAGAGCACGCGGGCGCGCTGCGCCTGCCGCTGGCGGTGCTGGTGGAACGCGGTCGCGGGATCGGCGGCGCGGCTGCGGCGCTTCCGGTCGGCCCGCCGCCGCATCGCGCCGAGGAGCTGCCGCGCGTTGTGGAAGTCGCCCTGCCAGAGGATCCCGGTGCCCTCGCTGGCCATGCGGTGCGCCACGGCAGCGGGCAACCGGTCGTCGCCGGGGACGACGCGCTTCGGGGCGGGGAAACCACCCGCGGAGCTCCACCGGGCGGTGTGCTCGCGCCCCTCGACGTCGGTCCAGGTCACCGCCTGCGCAGCGCTCGTCATCACGTCTCCCATCGGCGGGGCGCCAACAACGTCACGAGCCGCAACAGCTCGGGCCGTTCAGCTCGCCGCCCCGTAAACCGGTCCCGGTGCCGCCGCCCGAGCGAGGAGGTCGGGGACGATCTCGTCCACTTCCGCGGCTCGCAGTCGTCGCCCGACGTCGATCTCCGGGCCCCGGGACCATCCCTGCGCCACCGAGAGGCAACCGCCCGCCACCTCGAACACCCTGCCGGTCACCGCAGCCGAGCGGTCGCTGCCGAGCCAGGCGACGACCGGGGCGACGTTCTCCGGGGCCATCTCGTCGAAGCTCCCGTCCCCCGGCTCGGACATGGCCGCCCCGAAGGCGCCTTCGGTCATCCTGGTGCGCGCCGAGGGGGCGAGCGCGTTCACGTTGACCCCGTAACGTCCCAGTTCCGCAGCCGCGTTCAACGTCAGCGCAATGATACCCGCCTTCGCCGCGGCGTAGTTGGTCTGCCCCACGCTGCCGAGCAACCCGGCACCGGAGGTGGTGTTGATGACGCGCGCGTCGTTGGTGTGCCCGCTCTTCGCGCGGGTGCGCCAGAGCTCCGCCGCGTGCCGGAGCATCGCCGCGTGCCCCTTGAGGTGCACCCGCACCACCTCGTCCCAGTCCTGTTCGGACATGTTGACGAACATCCGGTCGCGCAGGAATCCGGCGTTGTTGACGAGCACGTCGAGTCCGCCGAACGCCGTCACGGCGTCATCGATCAACGCGCGCGCCTGCTCCCAGTCCGCGACATCGGACCCGTCGACGAGGACCTCGCCGCCCATCCCCCGGATCTCCGCGGCGACCTCCGCGCACGCGGAGGGATCAGCACCGCCGCCGTCCCCGCGCACGCCGACGTCGTTGACGACGACCCGGGCCCCCTGCCGCGCGAGTTCCACCGCGTGCGCCCGTCCCAGCCCGCGCGCCGCACCGGTCACCACGGCGACGCGACCCGCGCACATTCCGGACATCACTACCTCCACGTTCCAGCATCGACCGACAAACCGCTGCCCGCGGTGCTCCGCACCAGCACGGCAGCGCTCCGAACCGCGGCGAACCGTTCGCCGCACCGCTTCCCGCGTCGGCGGGTGCGGCGTCACCAACTGCCCGCGACAGCGTGCGCGGCTCCGCTGCCCCCGTCCACCGCCAGCGAACTGCCGGTGACGAACGAAGCCAGCGGCGACGCGAGGAACAGGCACGCGTGACCGACATCGGCCGGTTCCGCGTCCCTCCCGAGCGGGGCCGGCCCTTCGGGGCTGATGCAGAGGTAGGTGACACACACCGTGGCTAGCCCGCGCGGCAGGCTGAAAGGATGTCACTGTGCCCAAGCTCTAACCCCGCGAGTTCCGCGACGACGTCGTCGTCCGCGTGGCCCGTAACCGCGAAGCCGCTCGCCAGCGAGCTCGCCGCCGACGGGGTGCCCGTGGCGGTGACATGTCGGGCCCTGAAGATCGCTCGCCAGCCCTATCACCGGTGGCGTCGCCAGCCAGTGACCAGTACCGAGTACCGGCAGGCCCAGGTCGCCAACGCGGTGTTCGACGCCCATCGCGACGATCCGGAGTTCGGCTACCGCCTGCTAGCCGATCAGGTCGTGACGGCCGGGTTCAAGGTCTCGGAGCGCACGATCTGGCGGATCCGCGCCGACAACGGCTGGTGTGCCAGCTTCAGCACGAAAAACTGAACCGCCCCGGCAGGGGCCGCCCTTGATGCAGTGGAGAAATTCTGAACACACGCGCACTGAGGCTGTGTGTGCGGTCCCGGGAGATGCTTGACACACCGGTCTCACCTGATGCTTGACAGGGGGCCTGATCGGCTTTGCTGATTGCCGTCCTGGTGGCGGTGATCGGGAGGCCAGATTGGCTCTGGTGGAGTTGTCGGTTGTCGAGCAGCGGTATAGGGCCGTCTTGGCGGTCGAGCGTGGTGAACCGAAGCAGGCCGTGGCGGCCCAGTTCGGCGTCTCCCGGCAGACGTTGCATACCTGGTTGCATCGGTATCGCACGGATGGTCTGGCCGGGTTGATCGATCGATCGCATCGCCCGGAGTCGTGTCCGCATCAGGCCGACGGGCAGGTCGAGACCTGGGTCTGTGAGATGCGCCGCGAGCATCCTCGCTGGGGGCCGCGCCGGATCGCTTATGAACTGGGACTCGTGGTACCGCACGAGACTCCAGCACCTTCGCGGGCGACGGTGTATCGAATCCTGGTGCGGCACAAACTGATCGAGCCCGGCCAGCGCCGACGACGACGTGCGGACTACCGGCGGTGGCAGCGCCCGGCACCAATGGCGTTGTGGCAACTCGACATCGTCGGCGGAGTGCGGCTCGCAGATGGGACCGAAGCCAAGGTTGTCACCGGCGTGGATGATCACTCGCGGTTCTGCGTGCTCGCGACCGTCGTGGCTCGAGCAACCGGACGGGCCGTGTGTACCGCCTTCGCCGAGGCGTTGCAGCAGTTCGGCGTCCCGGAGGAAGTGCTCACCGACAACGGCAAGCAGTTCACCGACCGATTCGGTCGCGGTGGCGAGGTGCTGTTCGATCGGATCTGCCGCGACAACGGGATCACGCATCGGCTGACCCAGCCGTCCTCGCCGACGACCACAGGCAAGATCGAACGCTTCCACGGCAGCCTGCGGCGTGAACTGCTCTGCGATGCCGATCCGTTCACCAGCGTGCTGGCCGCCCAGGCCGCGATCGAGTCCTGGGTGGCCGACTACAACTGCCAACGCCCGCACCAGACGCTGGACATGGCCTGCCCGGCCGACTACTTCGCCGCCAGCCAAGCCGACCGCGCCCGCAACGAGGAAGTGCTGCCGTTGCGGCTGCCCAGCCAACTCACCCTCGCCCCCACGGCACAGCCAGCCCAGCACGCGCCCGAACGGCCCGAGACCCGCGAGGAGGCCAACACAGCCGCACCAGCCGCCTACACCGGCGGACCCATCGAGTTCGACCGAGTCGTGCCGCCCAGCGGGAATCTGGCCGTGCGCGGCAAGCAGTTCTGGCTCGGCCCGACCCAGGCCGGGGTCACCGTGACCTTCTGGGCCGACTGCGACCTGATCCACCTCATGATCGGCGGTGCCCGGGTGAAGACGGTGCGCTCGCACCTGTCAGTCACCGACCTGCACACCCTGGCGGCCACCGGCGCCCGTCCCGCCGGAGTCGCACCACTGCCACCCAGCACGGGCGAGGAAACCGCCATCGAAGTCGACCGCACCGTCAGCCGCGGCGGGCTGATCGCCCTGGCCGGACGGCGCATCCTCGCCGCCGAAATCCTCGCCGGCCGCCGAGTCAGCATCCGCCTCGAAGCAGCCACCCTGATGATCTTCGATCCCGACACCCGCGAACTGCTCCGCACCCGGACGAATCCCCTGACCGCCAACCAGACCCGCACCCTGCGAGGAGCCCGCCCCGCCGGGCCCGCACCCCGACCACACCACGAACCGATCACCGTGCAACGCCGCGCCTCCGCCAGCGGCGTGATCATGGTCGCCCGGCAAAACCTCGCCCTCGGCCGCGTCCACGCGCACACTGTCGTCACCGTCCACGTCGCCGAGCACACGATCACCGTCGAACTCGATGACGGCGGACAACGCACCTTCCGCCGCACCACCACCCAGCCAGTGCGCAGCTGGAAGGCACAACACCCCCGCACCCCCAACGTTTCCTAGCCCCAACGTCAAGCAACAGATGAAACCACAACGTCAACCATCACCTGAGACTCGACACACTCTGAGGCTGTGTGGGCGGTCCCGGGAGATGCTTGTGCAGTGAGCGGTTACGTCAGCGTGTGCCGCCTTGGGGCTTGTTGGGTCCTTCGGATGCTGGGCTGAGGATGACGGCGGAGTTGTGGCCGCCCATGCCGATGGAGGATTTGACTGTGAGTCCGTCGCTCGGCCGGGTTGGACCGTTCAGCAGGCGTGGGTGCCCGGAGGCGATGGTGGGCGGTGCGGGCAGCAGGTTGCGGTCGTAACCCAGGGCGGTGGCAGCGATCTCGACGGCCGAGGCGGCGCCCTGGCAGTGGCCGGCGAGGGGCTTGACCGAGTAGAGCTGGGCCTCGGCGGGGAACAAGGAGTCGAAGATGGTGGCCTCGGCCTGATCGCACTGGCCGGTTCCGGGTCCGTGGGCGTTGAGGTAGCGCACCTCGCTGGGGTCGACGTCGGCGTTGTCGAGGGCTTCGGTGAAGCAGCGTCGGATGTCGGTGAGTTCCGGGTCGATCGAGGTGACGTGGTGGGCGTCGTGCGACATGGCTCCGCCGAGGACATGTGCGTAGGGGTTGGGTGTCTGCCTGGACAGGACCATGCTCACGGAGCCTTCACCCATGCTGAAGCCTCGGCTGCCTTCCTGGAAGGGGCGGCATGCTTGCAGCGGATCGGTGTCGGTGATGGCCACGCCCATCTTGACGAAGTGCTCGACGTTCTCCGGGGTCGCCGACAGATCGGTGGCCACGAAGACCACGTCGTCGACGATGCCCGCGTCCAGCCAGGCTTTGGCGGTGAGCAGGCCCGCGTTGCCCGAGGAGCACATTGCTCCGACGTTCATCGCGGGGCCGTGGAAATCGTGTTCCTGCATCAACGTCGACATCGGTGTGGACGGCATGAGGGCGAGGTAGTCGCGCACGGGCAGCTGCCCGTCCTGGGTGATGTAGAAGTCCTTCCACAGATCGACTTCGCCCAGTACGACCGCGTGCAGCAGGCCGACCCGCCGGCCGGGTTGCCATCCCCGCGTGCTGGCGTCCTGGACGGCCTCACGGGCGGCGGCACGCATCGCGCGTTGGAACCGGCTGGTCCCGTCGGTCGGGTCGCCTCCCTCGGGCACGAGTGCGGCCCACCCGGACTGCTGCCCAGCATCCTGATAGCCGGGATGCAGCGACGCAGCCGGTTTCGCCGCGATCAGGCCGTCCCACAGGGTCTCCCGACCCCATCCATAGCCGGTGACCGTACCCAATCCAGTGATATCTAACTGCTGCGTGCTCATGCTGGTCTCCTCGCTCAGTTCCGCACGGTCGTGGACACGGATCGTGAGCACGACCGCGCCCTCCCCTCACACGACAGTGCCGAGAACACTCGAGGTTTGCTACTACATGTGCTTATATATTTCGTTTTTTAACCCATATGAATGAAACATCGAGTTGAAGTCGGCGGAGAGAAACACAGTATGTATTCGTCCGGATCCGCTATGCGGCACTCTCCGGACGTGCTCGCCGAAGCGCGCTCGCCGGACACGGCTACTGCGGAGGGCTGCGCACGTGGGCGATGGTGGAGACAGTTGCCCTGTCGACATGGACGGAGAGGGGGACGTGGATGCCTCGCGAGGGGCACGAGCACGCCGGTGATCTTCCACCTGGTTCCGAGCTGAGTCGTGCGGTGCTGGATCTCGCGTTGACCGCACACGGGGCCGTGCTGTGGCAGTATCGCCACGACAGTGGCGATCTCACGTGGTTCTCCTCGGGCCTTTCCCGGCTGCTGGCAATGCCCGGCGCCACCACCGAGGCGTTGCGAACACGCTTGCGCGAGCTGCTCGAACCCTTGATCGTATCAATGTCCGCGGTGCCGGTGTGGCAGGACGTGGAATCGGAACAATGGTTCGAGGACGCAGACGGGGTGGCGCACTGGGTGCACTTCCGGGCGCGCCCGTTCGGCAAGGACCAGTCGGAGGGGCTCGTGGGCATCGTCACCGACGCCCGGCCCGAGGGTGAGGACGTTCGGCAGTTGGCCGTGCTCGCCAACCGGTACCGTTTGCTCGTCGAACTCAGCCCCGATGCGGTCTGCGTGCACCAAGACGGCATCCTCACCTACGTTAACCCCGCTACCGTGCGGCTGATGCGTGCCGACTCGGATCAGCAACTGCTCGGGCATTCCATCGACGAGTTCATCGCCGAGCCCTCCCTGCGCGCGTTGCGTCGGCGGGTGGAGGGGCTCACCGAGCCGGGAATGGCCTCAGAGCCCACCGAGGTGCGCCTGACCTGCCTGGACGGGAGCACGGTGCTCGTCGAGTCGGTCTCGGTGCGCACGACGTGGAATGACCAGCCGGCCTTTCAGGTGCTCATGCACGACGTCACCGCGCTGCGGCAGGCCGAGCAGGCGCTGCGCGATCAGGCCCGTCGCGACGAGTTGACCGGATTGTTGAACCGACGTGGCATCAACGAGCTGCTGACCGACCTCACCGTCGACAACTCCGAACCCGTCGGAGTGATCTTCTGCGACATCGACAACTTCAAACGGATCAATGATTCGCTCGGGCATGAAACCGGAGACAACGTCCTCCTCGCCCTGGCGCGGCAACTCACCGCCTCCCTGCCCGCCGGGTGCACGGTCGGTCGGCTCTCCGGTGACGAGTTCCTCATCATCGCCAACGATCTGCACGCGCTCGGCGGGCTGCACGCGCTGACGCAACGCGTCTCAGAGACGCTGCGCACGATGGTGCCGGCCGGTAACCAGCTGGTCAGCATCTCCACTTCCATCGGGGGTGCGTTCCTCACTGAAGCCATGACCAGTCAAGACGTGCTGCGCTATGCCGACGTGGCGATGTTCCACGCGAAAAGCCGCGGTCCGGGCCGGATTTCGCTGGCCGACCCGGAGTTGATCACTGCCGTGGACAGCCAACTGCAACTCGAGGGCGAGCTGGGCCAGGCACTGCGCACCAACGCTCTGGCCTTGCACTACCAGCCCGTCATCGACAGCAGCGGCACGATCATGGTTGCCGAAGCGCTGCTGCGCTGGCCCCACCCCGAACACGGCTTGCTGAGCCCCGGTGTGGTCCTGCCAGCAGCCGAGCAAGGCGGCCTCGCCCGCGAGCTCGACCGGTGGGTCCTGCGCACCGCCCTGGCCGAAGCCGCCAGCTGGCGACCGACCGGGAACGCACCTCCTGCTGTCGCGGTCAACCTCAGCGAACTACTGCCCGATGCCCCGCACTTCCTCAGTGAGATCACCGATCTCCTCGACGAGTCCGGCATCGATCCCCGCCGCGTGGTGCTCGAAGTCGTCGAAACCGCCTTGGTCGATCTCACTACTCAGGCCCACGAGGCCATGACCCGCCTTGCCGAGCGCGGCGTGCGCTTCGCTCTCGACGACTTCGGCACCGGCTACTCCACTCTCACCCGCCTGAAGAACCTGCCCGTGCACATCCTCAAACTCGACCGCAGCTTCGTGAACACCATAGACACCGACCCGGTCGACCACGACATCGCCCACGCCATCGTCACCATGACCCACGCGCTCGGCCACACCTGCGTCGCCGAAGGCATCGAAACGTCCCAGCAACTCCACACACTGCAAGCCCTGAACGTCGACGCCTACCAGGGCTACTTCTTGTCCCATCCCCTGCCCGCTAACGACTTTCGCGCTCGCCTCGCTGAAAGGTAAGGTTCTCGGCCCTTCTGGTGCCGTCTTCGTTACGTCGCGGGGGTACCACTTGATTCGGAACCGTTCTTGGATCCCGAATTGCTAGAGGTATAGGACGAACTGATAGCTCTCACGTCACGCATCAGGTGAAGTCAACCGAATCGGCACTCAGCGGCACTCTCGCCGCTGTCGATCGCACTCGTGCACGACTCGAGCCGCGGTCAGCTGAAGTAAGGCCATGTGCGGTCCTGCAGGCCGCGTTCGAGGCGCAGCCGCATGGACTCGTGCATCGGCAGGGCGGTCGCCTCAGCCGGCGAAACCCAGTGCCCCCGGCGGGTCTCCGAACTCGTCCGCAACTGGCCGCTGCTCGCCTGGGCGTGGAAGACGATGGAGAACTCTTGGCGGACCTCGCCGTCGTCGTAGGTGATCACGTGCTTGGGTCGGAGTAGATCCCGATGACGTCGGTGACCTCGACCGTGAACCCGGTTTCCTCCTCGACTTCCCGGATCGCGGCCTCACGCGTGCTCTCGCCGAGGTCTGGGACCCGCCGGGCAGGGCCCACAGCCCGTTGTCCGTGCGCTCGATGAGCAGCACGTGGCCCCCGGAATCGCGCACGACGACAGCCACGGCCACGACCAGGCTGTTCGCCGCCGGCGCATGCGAATCATCGCAGTAGTCCTGCTTCGGCATGAGTTCAACTCATCAACTCGGCTGCGCACCGCCATCTTAAACTCTCGCGCCGTCGCGCCTACCGGCTGAGCAGGCGCTCCATCTCCTCGGCGGTCACGGTGCAGCGGAACCCGGTGTCGTCGTCGCACATCGTCTCGGCGGCGTCGTTGAACGAGGACGGCGTGGCCCGCTCGAACGGACTCGTCCACGCACCGCCGCGCAGCTCCCGCCGGCCCGGCCGGGAGGAGGTCGAGAACCACTCCCACACGTTGCCGCACAGGTCGTAGACCCCGTACGGACTCGCCCCGCTCTGATACCGGTCCACCGGCGTGCTCGCCCCGATGCCGCTCTCGCGCACGTTGCACTTGGCCGGCGTGGGCTGATCACCCCACGGGTAAACCGTGCCGCGGGTACCGCGGGCGGCCTTCTCCCACTGCTGCGCACTCGGCAACTCCTTGCCGGCCCACTGGGCGTAGGCGGCGGCGTCCTTCCACGTCACGAACACCACCGGGTGCTCGGCCAGCTCGGCCGAATACGTGCCGCCGGTCCAGTGCTGCGGCGAGCTGTGACCGGTCGCGGCGACGAACCGCGCGTACTCGACGTTGCTCACCGGATGCACGTCGATGTAGTACGCCGACACCGAGGACGAGGAGATCCCCGAAGACAGCGAGGACGGGGACGTACTGCTCGACCTCGCCGAGCTCGAACACATCGAGGTCTTCGACGGCGACGACGAAGACGACGTTGCCTGACCTGCCTTTTCCCATCTCGGCCCGCCCTGATCCGGCGGGCCGTTGTCATGCCCGAGAGGAGTGGATTATCCCGTGTTGACGGAACTGGCCTTACTGGCCACCTCGCTCGCTGGTGGCGGAGCCGCCTACTACGCGGCCACCCTGTTCCGCCGGTTGCACACCGACGCGCTGACCGGGCTGGGCAACCGTGCCGAGCTCTACCGCCGCTTCGGCCGCCTGTGCCTGTTCGCCCGGAATCGGGAACCGGTGGCGCTGCTGCTCGGCGACGTGGACCGCTTCAAGGCGCTCAACGATACCTACGGCCACCGGTTCGGTGATCGAGTATTGCAGACCCTCGCCTCTGACCTCGACGAAATACGCGGAACGGGTGAGCTGGTGGTGCGGCTGCACGGTGACGAGTTCGCCGTGCTCCTCACCGGCGACGGGGCTGCTACCGCCGAGTCCCGCGCTGTCGAGATCACCCGCGCCCTGTCGGGCACCCGCGTCGTCGACGGCCAACCGGTCGAGGTGGCCACCTCGTGGGGCGCGGCCACCATCCCGATCACCCCGCACGCCGCGCTGACACACGTGCTCTCCCGCGCCGATGCGCGGATGTATCAGGCCAAACCCACCCGCACCCCTGCCCGCTCGAACTCCGTGGAGGCTGCTCGATGAACACGCTGCTCTTCGTCCACGTCACCGGCCGCGGCATCGCCCTGACCCTGCTGATCACCCTGCTCACCCTGGCCGGCATCGCCGGAGTCTGGCTGATCTTCGGCCCCGGTGCGGCCGTGCTCGCCACATTGTCGGTGATCGGCCTGATCCGCGGGTTGATGGCTCTGTTCACCCCGCCGCAGTGACCAGAAAGGACGCTGTGCCATGGCATTTCGCGATGCCAAGAACGCCGATGGGCGCACCCGGCGGGTAGCCGACCTCGAATACGACATCGCCGAATCCCGCCGTCTGCGCCCGCTGCTTTCTGATCCGGATCATGTCGCGGTGGTGATGCAACGCCACGCCCGCCGCACTCTCATCGGGCTGTGGATCTTCCTCTGCCTCGGGCTGGTGTTCACCACCACCGGGGTGCAACGCTTCCTCGCCACGGGCACCACCCCGGCCGATCCGCTGTGGTGGGCCGCCTGGTGCGTCGAGCCGATGTTCGCCGGCCTGCTCGTCACGCTGCTCAACTTCGAAGCGGTGATCCTCTCCCACGGGGTCAAGCCGGAGCACGCCTGGTGGGGCAGGCTCAAGCACACGCTGCTGGCCTCGACGCCGGCCATGAACGTCATCCCCCAGCTGGCACCCCTGCTCGGGGAGGGGGTGTTCAACCTGGGCTCGTTGGCGGTGCACGCGATCGTGCCGATCATCGTCTACGGCGTCGCCGAAGTCATCCCCGTCATCCAGGCCCGCACCCGCCAGATCATCCGGGCAGTCAACGACCAGGGGACAGAGCAACCGCTGTCCCAGGACTCGGCGCCTGAGGCCTCATCCGGGGCCGAACCGGAACCGGTCGCCGAGGACAGCGAATCCGGTTCCCAGGTGGCCCCGGAGACCGCACCCCCGTCGGCACCGGGGTCTGCTCCCCGACAGCTTTCCCAGGCCGCTCAACCAGCGGTCCCCGGGGCCGGAGCGGGAACCTACCCACCGCCATCGGCCGCGACCGGCAGCGACACAGTGCCAGACATCACCGATCTGGCCGCCGTGCGCTCGCTGAAGCTGCCGGACTCCGTGGTGGCCAAGCTCCGCGAGGCCTACCAGGGCGCTGCTGCCCAAGGCCGGGAGATCACCACGGCCGACGTGCAGCAGGCGGTGAAACTGCCCGACGCGATGGCCCAGCGCATCGTCACGGAACTGGCCACCCACGACGGCCACCCGGTGGCCACCCCGTAATCGACTCCGCATCCAGCTCGGCGGGAGCACGCGCCGAGCACCTGGCGGTGCCTCCCGCCCTCGACGTTTGGGAGGTGACCGCTGCTCGTGGCCCTACCGCCGCTTTCGACCACTGACCCGCTGACCCGCAGGCTGCAGGCTCCTGACTACGACATCTGGCGTTCGAAAGTTCAGGCCACCGGTGGGTGTCTCAACCCGGTGCACCTGTCCGGCCGGTGGGCCATCACCGACGCGACCACCGGCGCGGCCCTGAAGGAAACCCGCGGGCAGATCCTCGCCCCCTGCGGCAACCGCCGCGAATCCGTCTGCCCCGCCTGCTCGGATCGCTACGCCGCCGATGCCTTCCACCTGCTGCGCTCGGGTCTCGCGGGCGGCTCCAAGGGCGTGCCCGAGGAGGTCTCGGGCAAGCCGCGGCTGTTCGTCACGCTGACCGCGCCCTCGTTCGGCCCGGTGCACAACCGCCCCACCACGAAGACCGGCAAGCCCCGGCCGTGCCGCTGCGGCACCTCCCACCACGAAGCGGACTCGCGGCTCGGACAACCGCTCGACCCCGACTCCTACGACTACACGGCCACGTCCTCTGGCAAGCCCACGCCTCCCAGCTCTGGCACCGCTTCACCATCGCCCTGCGCCGGCACCTCGCGCCGCCGGACTGCGAGTCCGGGACTTCGGTGAGCACGCCCGGCTGTCCTACGCCAAGGTCGCCGAGTTCCAACGGCGGGGGCTCATCCACTTCCACGCCGTGATCCGTATCGACGGTCCGGCCGGCCCCGACGATGAGACCCCTCCGTGGGCCACAACAGCCCTGATCACCGAGGCCATCCGCGGGGCCCACCGCGATGCCCGGCTTCCCGCCCCGGACGTGGACGGACACTCCCGGGAGTTCACCTGGGGCGAGCAGCTCGACGTCCGCCCCGTCCAACAGGCCGAAGTGAGCCGGTTCGAGGACACCTCCGGGGCAATCTCGGATGACCGGATCGCCTCGTACGTGGCCAAGTACGCCACCAAAGGCACCGGCAAGTCCGAAGCCGCCGACCGACGGTTGCGCTCCCGGTCGCACATCGAGCTGATCCCCACCAGCGAGCACCACCGGCGGATCATGCGCACCGCCTGGGACCTCGCCGAGAACGAAGACCTGGCCGAGCTCAAGCTGCGCCACTGGGCACACATGCTCGCCTTCCGCGGCCACTTCCTCACCAAATCGAAGCGCTACTCCACCACCTTCAAACGCCTCCGCGGCGATCGCCAGCGCTTCCGCCTGGAGGAGAACCTCGCCGAACTCGGCGTCGCCGAAGACTCCGTGCTCGTGGTCAACCACTGGCACATGACCCACATCGGCCACGCCAGCGACGACGAGCGCGAACTCGCCGAAGCCATCGGCGACCGCACCCGCGAACTCCGAAAACTCAAATACGCCAACGAAAGGAAGGATTGAAGATGATTCAACGTGAAACGTACACAGTGGACGAAGTAGCTGGTCGTTTGGGGGTATCGCGAAGCGTCGCCTACCAGCAGGTCAGGCAGGGCGTGATCCCATCGCTCCGACTCGGCAAGCGATGGGTCATTCCGTGTTCACGGTTCCACGCCTGGCTGGACGGGGAGGTTTCCTGATGGCGTTCATCACCACTACTCCCAGCGGAAAGTGGCGCGCGAATTGGCGCGATCCCGCGGGCAACCAGCGCGCGAAGACGTTCCGCACCAAGCGTGAGGCCAAGACCTTCGTTGCGCAGATCGAGACCGACATGGCTCACGGGAGCTACGTCTCACCGCACTCCGGTCGAGTCCCCTTCCGCGACTACGCGCAACGCTGGATGGAGTCCTGGACGACCGAGCGCACCACAGCAGCACGGGACGAATCGATCATGCGCAACCACGTGTTGCCGCAGTGGGGCGATGGGCCTCTCGGCAACATCGATCACATGGCTGTGCAGACCTGGGTCAGCGACCTGACCGACTCGCTGGCTCACGCCACGATCGTCGAATGCCACCGGCTCACATCGGCGGTGCTGCGATCTGCGGTGCAGAACAAGATGATCCAGCACAACCCGTGCGAGGGAGTACGACTCCCCAAACGGCAGAAGCGGGGGCAGCGGATCATGAACCGGACGGATGTCCTCGACAAGCTCTTGCCCGTCATTCCCGAGTACTACAAGGGGGTTGTCGCGACTGCGGCGGGCACTGGTCTGCGCTGGGGTGAGATCGCCGCCTTGTGCACCGACGCCGTCGATCTGGACAACGCCACCCTCACCGTGAAGCGAACGGTCATCGAGGTGAAGGGCCATACGTCGTTCAAGGCGATCCCGAAGACGACTGCCGGCATCCGCACCGTTCCCCTCCCCTCGTGGTTGGTCGCCGTGATCAGTGATCACGTGGCCACCTGGCCTCCTGAGGAGGGTGGCTTGATCTTCCCGAACACGGTCGGCAAGCCACTGCGTCGAACTCTCTTTCGCACTCGCGTGTGGAAGCCGTCCCTGGTGCGGGCTGGTTTGCTGGGGCACCTGACCCCCACCGATACGGCTTCCTAGCCGAGTGGACGGATCGGGAAGGCCGCCGGGTGTCGGAATGGTTCCAGTCGCGGGAAGCCGCCGTCAGCCACGTAGCGCGGCGCGCGGGCGACGCTCCGACGTTCCACGATCTGCGGCATTCGTACGCCACATGGTTGGTCGACGATGGCGTCCCCGTGAACATGGTTCAGCGCGTCGTGGGGCACGAACGGTCGTCCACCACCCTGGATCTCTACACTCGCCGCACGGACGGCGGGGACCGGATCCTGCGAGCCCTCGGGGACACCTGAGCCGGGGCCCTGCTGATCCTGATGCTGACTGTGTGCTGACTGACCCCGTCGCCGGAACGGAGAAAGGGCCTGGTCTTCACCTCTCGCTGAGGCGTTGACCAGGCCCTTTGCCAGGTGGGCGATGCTGGGTTCGAACCAGCGACCTCTTCGGTGTGAACGAAGCGCTCTCCCGCTGAGCTAATCGCCCTCATCGGCCGCGCGGGCCGTTCTGTTTTCCGCCGCCTCCCCGTTGGCGACATGGACAACTTTACACGATCGATCTCAGGCCCCGAACAGGGGGGAGGCCAACCACGTCCAGTGCAGGTCGAACCACGCCCCGACCAGCTGGAACGCACCCACTGCCCAGAGGGTGGCCAGCACGACCACACCGGTGCCCGCCGCGACGCCGCACTTCACGACGGCGTGCTGCCGCCCGAGCCAGTGCACCCAGCGGCGGTACTGCCGCCCGGCGAAGGCGCTCACCCGGTGGGCCGCCTTGAACTCCGTGGCCAGGATGCCGAGACCGGCGAACACGATGAGCCACCCCGGCCCCGGGTACGGGATCAGCACGAACCCGCACAGCAGCACCGCAACGCCGAGGACGCCGACGAGGAAGCGGTAGCTCACGTTCAGGGCGGGCCTGCGGCGGATGCGCTCCCGGTGGAGGCGCAAGCGCGCCCGCGCGGCCCGCACGCCCTCGTTTCCCGCACCGGCGTCCCCCGCGCCGGCGCCCGCCCGCGTCGCGGCGTGCTCCGGCGAGTCGTCTCCGCGGCGCTCGCTCGGCTCGTTCAGCACGTCCTCCCGTCGGCCGGTGCTGGGACAATCGGATGACGCCAGCGTAGTGTCGGAGCGGGGTGCTCGACCACGGCCGGGCATTCGAGCACGCGGGTACCGGCCACGGGATGCTCGCCCGCGGGCACTCGAGCACCGGGGGCGCAGCGTCGGGCGCGACCGGGACTGCCGCCGGCAGGGCCCGCAGGCGCGTTCACGCCCCCGCAACGGCCACGACGCGCGGAGTTCGATTCTCATCACATTGTGACCTCGACCTCACTCATGGGGCTTGTGGCGGCCCTGTGTGACTCCAGAGCGAAGCATGCCGTTAACCCGTTCTGATGAAACTCCGTGGTCAGCATCTCAGGTGCGTGCGCGCTCGGAAGTGTGCCCTGATGACAAGCCCCCTATCCTGGACGTAGCGTTCGGCGAGTCGATGACGTGCGACATCGGTACGCGATCGACCGCCGGTCGGCGTCCACGGCGGGGTGTGCACAGCGTGACTGCCAACACCACGACACCGGGCAAAACCGTCACAGCGCGTTGCGGGATCCGGGGCGCGTGATCGATGGTTCTCAGCACTCCACCGCGGGCGGAGTCGGATGCGCCCCTGGGGGCCGTACGGCACTGCGTACCCACCGGCATCCAGCACAGCAGAACAGAACGCGTGCCACCGCCCCGATGAACAACAGTCGAGTCGGTGGATCGGCAACCACGTTCCTGCCCCATCCGGGTGATCTCTGCCGTTTCGGCGAGTGTGCGGGCGGGATACGGCGTCACAACTGTGAAGCTTGGCCGGGAGATCGGCCGGGCGGCAGCAGGAAGGGGAGGACAATGCGCAACGATCACGTGACCCTGCGTTCCACGGCAGTTTTCGATCTGCTCGCGCCGCAAGCTCCTGCGGTTCCCGTGCAGGTGGAGCTGCGCTACGACACCCGCGATCCGTACGCCGTCGTCGCGGCGTTCCGGACCGGGCGTGCCGGCTGGGTGGAATGGGTCTTCGCACGTGACCTGTTGGCTGATGGACTGATCGCGAACGCGGGCGAGGGCGACGTCATGATCCGCCCGGCGGCGGACGATCCGGAGGTCGTCGTCGTGGAGCTGAGCTCGCCGTCCGGCCACGCGATGTTCGAGGCCTCGGCGCAGGAGCTCGCGGACTTCCTCGACCGCACCTACGACGTCGTGGTCCCGGGCAACGAGAACCAGTGGGTCGACGTCGACGAGGCGCTCACCCGCATGCTCCCGCACGACCTGGGCTGACCTCGAAAGAAGCGGACCGCGGGTGCCGCACCGCGGGGATGCTCCGGAGCGGAACCGACCCCCCTTTGATCACCGTTCAGCCGGTGTTCTAAGGTACTTGGTGCAGGCGGTGCACGGCCGCGGTCGGTTCACCCGAGGGTGTCCCCGCGAGTCGAGCGCCGCGGGCTAGGCGGATGTAGCGCAGCGGTAGCGCATCAGCTTGCCAAGCTGAGGGTCGCGGGTTCGAATCCCGTCATCCGCTCTACGGGTTCACGTCTTGTCACGCGCGCCGTGACTTTCGGCGGAGTGGCCGAGTGGCTGAGGCAAGGGCCTGCAAAGCCCTGTACACGGGTTCGATTCCCGTCTCCGCCTCGCGCGATTAGCTCAGCGGGAGAGCGCTACCTTGACACGGTAGAGGTCGCTGGTTCGATCCCAGCATCGCGCACTTCTGAAATCCCTTGATCGCGCTCCGGGGCGGGGTCGAGGGATTTTTCGCACCGACTGCTGGAACCGCTCTCCGCTGCAGGTCACTGCTGCGCAACCCGGAGAGGCGACGGACCCGTCCGGACGCTCGCGCAGGCGGGCAGCACCTCCGCCGCGGCGGCGACGAAGAACTCACCCCGCGCTTCCCGCACCGCCGATCTGCGCCAGTGCGAGATCGGTGCAGCCGGCTCCCCGGGAGGCTGAGGCGGCCTCCGCCATCGACCGCGCCCCGCCCGCGCGGAACAGCGGTCGCCACGTCCTCCTCGCGCTGCGCACCGCCTCGCCGAGGCGGACCCGAGCTCGCCGCGCTGCCGATGACCGCTGCCGCGACCGCGCAGCGCCGCACCCCGGGCACGACCGGTGATTGAATCGTTATATACTGGACGCGAAGCGGATTTCCGGTGAGCAGCGGAGGACGGGTGTCGACGAGCGGTGACGGCAGTCGGACCGTCAGCATCAAGGACGTGGCCCGGCACGCCGGGGTGTCGATCGCGACGGTGTCCAACGCGCTCAACCGCCCCGAGCTGCTGTCCGCCGCCACCCGCTCCCGCGTGGTGGGCGCGATCGACGAGCTCGGCTACGTGCGCAGCGAGTCCGCCCGCCAGCTCCGCGCCGGGCAGAGCCGGATCCTCGGCCTGCTCGTGCTGGACATGCGCAACCCGTTCTTCGTCGGCGTGGCCCACGGGGCCGAACGGGCCGCCCGGGCCGAAGGCCTCGGAGTGATGCTCTGCGACAGCGCGCAGGACTCCTCCGCCGAGGAGCTGTACCTGTCGCTGTTCGCCGAGCAGCGCGTGCGGGGCGTGCTCGTCACGCCCACCGACGTCTCCGCGCACAACCTGGACCCGCTGCGGCGGCACGGAATCCCCTACGTCTACGTCGACCGGGTCGCGAACGAGGACGAGGCCTGCTCCATCTCGGTCGACGACGTCAGCGGCGGTGAACTCGCGGTCGGCCACCTCCTCGAGCAGGGCCACGAGCACATCGCCTACGTCTCCGGCCCGATGACGCTGGCCCAGTGCCGCGACCGCCAGCAGGGCGCGTGGCAGGCCTGCGACGCCGCAGGCGTGGACCGGGGGGCGGTCGCGCTGCTGGAGACCACCAGCCTCGACGTGGAAACCGGGCGGGACGCCGGGGCGCGGCTGCTGGGGATGCGGCCGCGCCCGACAGCGGTGTTCTGCGCCAACGACCTGCTCGCGCTCGGCGTGCTGCAGGCCATGGTCTCGGCCGGGGTGCGGGTGCCGGACGAGGTGTCCCTCGTCGGCTACGACGACATCGACTTCGCCTCGGCCGCCGCCGTCCCGCTCACGTCCGTGCGCCAGCCCGCCTTCCGCATGGGCGAGACCGCCACCGAGCTGCTGCTCCACGAGGACGCCGAGCACGAGCACCGCCACGTCGTGTACCAGCCCGAGCTGATCGTCCGCGAGTCCACGCTCCGCCGCTGACCGCGGCGGGAGCTCCGGCCTTCTCCTGCACGGCTCCTGCACGTCCCGCCCCGCACGCGCTCGGCGGTCGCGCCCCCTGCACGGAGGCCCCTGCGCGCTGCGCTCTCCGCGCGCCTTCCTCCGCTTCCCGTACGCGTCCGCGTGCCGACCCGGCCCAGCCCGGTCCCGCCCGTCCAACACCGCCGAACACATCTCCCCCGTTCGTGATCCCACCGACACGCCGGAAACCTGGGGACAAGCCGCACCCCTGTGGACAACAGGTACTCCACTCGTGTGGGGATGGCGTCCAATTTTCATGAAAATTGCGCTCTCTGGAACGGGTCCAGAGTGAGCGGGTCCCGCGTCGCCGCGCGGCACCTCCGGTCGGCCCCTCTCCCGAGCCCGGCCGGTCCCCTCTCCCGCCCCTCCACGCCCGGTCGACCCCGACCGCGCGCCAACTCGGGTGAACCGTTTTCGGGCGAACCCTTGTGTTCCCGGGGCACCACCCTTACCGTTCTTTAAACGATTTAAGGCCAAGCGGGGCACCTCAGGCTGGGGCGCCAACGTCGATGGACGGGAGGACCGATGGGGGTCCGAGCGGGGCGCAAGCCCACGACGGGCTGGCGGGCGACGATCGCCGTGGCCATGTCGAACTACATCGAGGCCGGCTCGATCATCGCGATCGCCACCAGCCTGAGCCTGTGGCAGGAGCGGTTCGGCCTGGACAACCTCGCCGTCGGGCTGCTGGCCTCGCTCAGCGCCAACGCCTTCGGCGCCGCGGCCGGTGCCGCCATCGGCGGTCCCCTCTGCGACCGCTACGGCCGGAAGTTCATCTACACCTACGACCTGCTGCTGTACATGCTCGGCGTGCTGCTGGCGGTCTTCGCCGCCTCCTACGGCATGCTGCTCACCGGCTTCGTGCTCACCGGCATCGCCGTGGGCGCCGGGGTCACCGCCTCGTGGACCTACATCGCCGAAGAAGCACCACCCGGCCAGCGCGCCGCCCACGTGGGCACCGCCCAGCTCGCCTGGTCGATCGGTCCGACGGTCGGCTACCTGCTCGCCGTGGTCGTCGCCCCGCTCGGCCTGCTCGGCAGCCGGCTGATCTTCGCGCACCTCTTCGTCGTCGCCGCCGTGACCTGGTGGGTCCGGCGCGGCCTGCCCGAGTCGCGGATGTGGACCGACCGGCAGGACCGGCCGGGCCGCGCCTCCTTCCTCAGCGGTCTCGGCGCGCTGTTCAGCAAGAGGGCCAACCTCACCGCGCTGCTGTTCCTCTTCGGCGTCTACGCGCTGTGGAACACGGTCGCCGGCCAGACCGGCATCTTCCAGCCGCGCGTGTACGAATCCGCCGGCGTCACCGCGGAGACCGAGCAGTACCTGCTGCAGGTGCTCGTCTGGGGCTGCACCAGCCTGGCCACCTACCTCGGGTTCATGCTGCTGGCCGACCGGGTCAGCCGCCGCTGGCTGTACTTCGGCGGCGCCGCGCTGGGCATCGCCGCGTGGGCCGCGCTGATCTACGCGCCGCCGACGACGGGCACGATGCTGTTCTTCGCCATCGGCTGGGGCCTCTCCGCAGGTGTCGGTGCCCAGGCCTTCTACGGGCTGTGGACCAGCGAGCTGTTCGCCACCCCGTACCGCGCCAGCGCCCAGGGCGTGCTGTTCCTGTCCTCCCGCGTGCTCGTGGGGGCGCTCAGCGTGTGGTTCCCGGTGCTGCTGGCCGAGATCGGGCTGCGGGGCCTCGGGCTGCTCATCCTGGGGCTGCTCGCGGCCGCTCTGCTCATCGGCACGGTGTGGTCCCCGGCCACGCGGGGCAAGAGCCTGCGCCAGATCGAGCGCGAGCGCTACGGCGCCGCCACCGCCGAGGAGGAACCCGCGGAGGTCCGGTCGTGACCACGCGCGTGTGCTTCCAACTGCAGGTCGACCCGAGCCGCCTCGAGGAGTACCGGCGCCGGCACGCCGCGGTGTGGCCGGAGATGCTCCGCGCGCTCGAAGCCTCCGGCCGGCGCAACTACTCGCTGTTCCTGCGCGAGGACGGGCTGCTCATCGGCTACTACGAGACCGAGTCGGTGACCGGTTCCCAGGCCCACCTCGACGCCTCCGCCGTGGCCGCGCGCTGGGAGGCGCACATGTCCGACCTGTTCGTCGACACCGGCGGCAGGGCCGATCAGGCCGCGGCGCCGCTGGAGGAGGTCTTCCACCTCGAAGACCAGCTGTCCGGTCCGCACGACGCCGAGGACGTCGAAAACTCCGACGACGAAGGAGGACGATGAGCACCCCGCCCCGTTTCGCCGACATCACCGGCGCGCTCTCCCGGATGTCGATCGAACTGCCCAGCTGGGCCTTCGGCAACGCGGGCACCCGGTTCAAGGTGTTCAGCACCCCGGGCACCCCGCGCAGCACCGAGGAGAAGATCGCCGACGCGGCGAAGGTGCACGAGCTGACCGGTCTGGCACCACGGGTGGCGCTGCACATCCCGTGGGACGAGGTGGACGACTTCGGGAAGCTGCGCACCCGCGCCGAAGACCTCGGCGTGCAGCTGGGCACGATCAACTCGAACACGTTCCAGGACGAGATCTACAAGTTCGGCAGCCTCACCCACTCCGATCCGACCGTGCGGCGCACGGCGATCGAGCACCACTTCCGGTGCATCGACATCATGCACGCCACCGGCTCGACCGACCTGAAGATCTGGCTGGCCGACGGCACCAACTACCCCGGCCAGGACTCGATGCGCGCCCGCCAGGACCGGTTGGCCGAGTCGCTGGCCGAGATCTACGCGCGGCTCGGCCCCGAGCAGCGGCTGGTGCTGGAGTACAAGTTCTTCGAACCGGCCTTCTACCACACCGACGTGCCCGACTGGGGGACCTCGTTCGCCCAGGTCAGCGCGCTCGGCGACCGGGCTTTCACGTGCCTGGACACCGGGCACCACGCACCGGGCACCAACATCGAGTTCATCGTCATGCAGCTGCTGCGGCTGGGCAGGCTCGGCTCGTTCGACTTCAACTCCCGGTTCTACGCCGATGACGACCTCATCGTCGGCGCCGCCGACCCGTTCCAGCTCTTCCGCATCCTGCACGAGGTCATCGCCGGCGGTGGCCTCGACGCGGACTCGCCGGTGCGCTTCATGCTCGACCAGTGCCACAACATCGAGGAGAAGATCCCGGGCCAGATCCGCTCGGTGCTCAACGTCCAGGAGATGACCGCCCGCGCGCTGCTGGTCGACACCGAGGCGCTGGCCGCGGCGCAGCAGCGGCACGACGTGCTCGGGGCCAACGAGGTCCTCATGGACGCGTTCCAGACCGACGTCCGCCCGGCGCTGGCCGAGTGGCGGGCCTCGCGCGGCCTGCCGGCGGACCCGATGCGCACCTACGTCGAATCCGGGCACCAGCAGTACCTCGCCGACGCGCGCGTCGGCGGGGTCCAGGCGGGTTGGGGAGCTTGAGGCCCTGGGAGTTCGAGACCCGGGGAGTTCGAGGAACGGCGGCAGCGAGCACAGGAGGAGAGGACGGAATGGTCTCCGACGCCGACCGCGTCAAGCGGGAGCTGATCAGCAGGAGCAACCGGCTCGGCTCCGAGCCGAAGAACACCAACTTCGCCGGTGGCAACGCCTCGGCCAAGGGCAGCGACGTCGACCCGGTCACCGGCGGTCCCGTCGAGCTGCTGTGGGTCAAGGGCTCCGGCGGCGACCTGGGCACCCTGACCGAGCAGGGCCTCGCGGTGCTGCGGCTGGACCGGCTGCGCGCGCTCTCGGACGTCTACCCCGGCGTCGACCGCGAGGACGAGATGGTGGCCGCGTTCGACCACACCACGCACGGCAGGGGCG
Organism: Salinifilum ghardaiensis; assembly: GCF_054491345.1. NCBI lineage: Bacteria > Bacillati > Actinomycetota > Actinomycetes > Pseudonocardiales > Pseudonocardiaceae > Salinifilum > Salinifilum ghardaiensis. The sequence goes on from NZ_CM137101.1 coordinate 3,671,369, forward strand.
GCGCGGCCCCGTCCATCGACACCGCGATGCACGGGCTCGTGGAGGCCGCGCACGTGGACCACCTGCACCCGGACAGCGGCATCGCCATCGCCACCGCCGCGGACGGGCCGGAGCTGACCCGGCGGATCTTCGGCGACGAAGTGGTCTGGATCCCGTGGCGCCGCCCCGGTTGGCAGCTCGGCGAGGACATCGCCGAGGTCAAGCGGCAGAACCCGCAGGCGGTCGGCACGGTCCTCGGCGGGCACGGCATCACCGCCTGGGGCGGGACCAGCGAGGAGTGCGAGCGCAACTCGCTGCGGATCATCGACACCGCGGCCGACTACATCGCCCGCCACGGTGAGCCGGAACCGTTCGGCCCGGTGCTCGACGGCTACGAGCCGCTGCCGGAGGAGCAGCGGCGCGCCAAGGCCGCCGCGCTCGCACCGGTCCTGCGCGGCCTGGTCAGCACCGACAAGCGGCAGGTCGGCCACTTCACCGACAGCGAGGAGGTGCTCGACTTCCTCTCCCGCGGCGAGCACCCGCGGCTGGCCGCGCTCGGCACCAGCTGCCCCGACCACTTCCTGCGCACCAAGGTCCGCCCGCTGGTGCTGGACCTGCCGGCCACGGCCTCGGTCGAGGAGTGCACCGCCCGCCTGCGGGAGCTGCACGACCAGTACCGGGCCGACTACACCGCCTACTACGAGCGCCACGCCGAGCCCGACTCGCCGCCGATGCGGGGTGCCGACCCGGCGATCGTGCTGATCCCCGGTGTGGGCATGTTCAGCTACGGCGCCGACAAGCAGACCGCTCGCGTGGCCGGCGAGTTCTACGTCAACGCGATCAACGTGATGCGCGGCGCGGAGGCGCTGTCGACCTACTCCCCCATCGAGGAGCGGGAGAAGTTCCGCATCGAGTACTGGGAGCTGGAGGAGGCCAAGCTCAAGCGCCGTCCCGCGCCGAAGCCGCTGGCCGGGCGCATCGCGCTGGTCACCGGCGCCGCCTCCGGCATCGGCAAGGCGACCGCCGAGCGGCTGGCCCGCGAGGGCGCCAACGTCGTGGTGGCCGATCTGGACCTGGACGAGGCCCGGCAGGCGGCCGCGGAGATCGGCTCGACCGACGTGGCCGCGGGCGCGCGGGCCGACGTCACCGACGAGGAGCAGGTGGCCGCGGCGGTGCGGCAGGCCGTGCTGGCCTTCGGCGGGCTCGACCTGGTCGTGAACAACGCGGGCATGTCCCTGTCCAAGCCGCTGCTGGAGACCACCGAGGCCGACTGGGACCGCCAGCACGACGTGATGGCCAAGGGCTCGTTCCTGGTCAGCCGCGAATCCGCGCGGGTGATGACCGAGCAGGGGCTCGGCGGCGACCTGGTCTACGTCGTGTCGAAGAACGGCGTGTTCGCCGGCACCAACAACATCGCCTACTCGGCCACGAAGGCCGACCAGGCGCACCAGGTGCGGCTGCTGGCCGCGGAGCTCGGCGAGCACGGCATCCGCGTCAACGGCGTCAACCCGGACGGGGTGGTGCGCGGCAGCGGCATCTTCGCCGGCGGCTGGGGCGCGCAGCGCGCCGCGCACTACGGAGTGCCGGAGGAGGAGCTCGGCGCCTTCTACGCCCAGCGGACGCTGCTCAAGCGCGAGGTCCTGCCGGAGAACGTGGCCGACGCCGTGTTCGCGCTGACCGGTGGCGATCTCAGCCGCACCACGGGCCTGCACGTGCCGGTCGACTCGGGCGTGGCCGCCGCGTTCCTGCGTTGAGGGGAGGTTCGATGGGCGAGGCCGTCGCCGCGGTGGACCTCGGCGCCACCAGCGGGCGGGTCATGCTCGGCCACGTCGGGCCGGACGAGCTGCGGTTGCAGCCCGTGGCGCGGTTCGACAACCGGCCGGTGCGCACCCGCGACGGGCTGCAGTGGAACGCGCTGGAGCTGTACCGGGACATGTGCTCCGGGCTGGCGCAGGCCGCAGCGCAGGCGCCACTGGCCAGCATCGCCGTCGACTCGTGGGGCGTGGACTACGGGCTGCTGCGCAGCGGGCGGATGCTGGCCGCGCCGATGCACTACCGCGACGAGCGCAACCCCGCGGCGGCCGAGGCCGTGCACCACCTGATCGGCCCGGCCGAGCTGTACCGGATCAACGGGCTGCAGCACCTGCCGTTCAACACGGTGTTCCAGCTCGCAGCCGACCGGAGCACCGGTCTGCTGGAGGCGGCCGACGGGCTGCTGCTCATGCCGGATCTGTTCGGCTACTGGCTCACCGGCGGGCAGGTCGCCGAGCGCACGAACGCGTCGACGACGGGGCTGCTCGACGCGACCACCGGCGAGTGGGCCGAACCGCTGCTGCAGCGGCTCGGGTTCGACGTCGGGATGTTGCCGCGGGTGGTCGACGCGGGGGAGCAGCTCGGCCCGCTCACCGGGGAGGTCGCCGAGCAGTTGGGCACGGGTCCGGTTCCGGTCACGGTGGTGGGCTCGCACGACACCGCCTCGGCGGTGGTGGCGGTGCCGGCCGCGCACGAGTCCGCCGCCTACGTCTCCTGCGGCACGTGGTCGCTGGTCGGGGTGGAGGTGGACAGCCCGGTGCTGTCCGAACAGGCCCGGGCGGCCAACTTCACCAACGAGCGCGGCGTCGACGACCGCATCCGGTTCCTGCACAACGTGATGGGGCTGTGGCTGCTGAGCGAGTCGCTCGAGACGTGGCGCCGCGGCGACCCGTCGGTTTCTCTGGAGGAGCTGCTGTCCGCGGCGGCCGCGGTTCCCGACGGCGAGGTCGGCGTGTTCGACCCGAACGACGCCCGGTTCCTGCCGCCCGGGGACGTCCCGTCGCGCATCGCGGCGTGGTTGGACGAGCACGGCCGCAGGGTTCCGCGCAGCCGCGCCGAGTGCGTGCGCTCGATCCTGGAGAGCCTCGCCGCCGCCTACGCCGAATCGCTCGACACCGTCGAACACCTCACCGGACGTACTGTGTCCACAGTGCACCTCGTCGGCGGGGGCGCGCAGAACGCGCTGCTGTGCCAGCTCACCGCCGACCGCGCGGGACGCGAGGTCGTCGCCGGGCCGGTGGAGGCCACCGCGCTCGGCAACGTGCTGGTGCAGGCCCGCGCCGCCGGCCTGCTGTCCGGCAGCCTGGAGGCGCTGCGCTCCCACGTGCGGCGCGTGTTCGACCTGCAACGCTACGCACCGCGCCCCGGCGCGCGGTGAACCCGGCCGGTGCCGGGGCACTCGGATTCCGCGCGGTTTCGCGCGGTTTCCGGGTGGCGCGGTACCGGGAGGGCCCCGGCCTCCGCGGGATGGCCCCGGCTTCCCGCGAACGCCGCAAGTACCACGCGATCAGCGGCTCGGCACCGTCGGCGCGATCGATCATCCTGGCAGCGGCGCGGTCCTGTTCGGCGCACCACCGCGCCGGAACGGAGGAAGCAGGATGATCGGCCAGGACCGCGGTGGAACGACGAGCGAGCGCGACCCGGGAAGCCGTCGACGTCCACCGCACGACGGCGACCCCCTGGACGACGCGGTCGGCACCGTCCGGGTGCATCCGGCGGACGAGCGGACCGCCCCCCGTGCCCGCCGCGTCATCAAGTCCTCGAACGGCGGGTGGGTCCACCTGACGCAGGAGAGCATCCCCGCGCCCGCTCGCCCCTGGGAGGAACTGCGCACCTGGCCCCGCCAGTCCCTCGTCGAGCTCGCTCGGGTCCTCGGCCACGCCGACGCGCCGTCGTGCGCGCACCGCCGAGAGCTCCCCGAACGTGCCACGCCGACCTTCTGGGAGGCGGCGAAGGCGTACTGCCGCGCGCTGGCCGCTGCTTCCGACAGCATCGAGTACTGGCGCGGGCGCTGCCGCGGGGGCTCGGGCGGTGCTTCGGAGGCGCGGCGGGGGAACAGCGCGTGATCGGGCTCACTCCGGCGATCACTGTGGACGGTGCGGGACACCGCCGCTGACCGCGCCCCGAGCGTCCACTGCGGAGCTTCCAGCTCGTGCGCGCCGAGGCGCGAGCCGCCGGGGTGTCGCACCTCTCCCCGACCGCGGCGACCGCCCGCGACCGCTCACCTACCCTCGGGGTGATGCGTTCGCGACGCGCGGGATCGCATCGCACCCCGAGCGAGAGGAGCGAACATGTCCCAGCAGGACCGCACCGCCGTGGCGGTCACCGGCGCCACCGGGGCGCTGGGCAGCCGGATCGCGGCACGCCTCGCCGACCGCGGGGCGCCGCAGCTGCTCTTGTCGCGGACCCCGTCCCGGGTGCCCGAGCTGCCCGGTGCCGAGGTCCGCGGTCCGGCGGTGTACGACGACGAGCCGGCGATGCGCGCAGCGCTGGAGGGCGCCTCCACGCTCGTGCTGATCTCCTCGCACCCGACGGGCAAGCGCCTCGAGGAGCACGCCGCCGCGGTGCGCGCCGGCATGGAAGTCGGCGTCGACCGCGTGCTGTACGTCTCGCTGATCGGCGCGGCGCCCACCGCGACCTACCGCAACGCGCGGGACCACTGGTTGACCGAGCAGTTCCTGGCCGGTTCCGGCGTGCGGCACACGATCTTCCGCTCCGGGATCTACGCCTCCACCCCGGCCGCTCTCGCGGACGAGGGCATGGCCGTGCGCGGGCCGGGCGGCGCGGGCCGGGTCGCCTTCGTCACCCACGACGACATCGCCGAGGCGATCGCGAACGTGGCGCTCGACGACAGCCCGGAGCACGACGGGGAGGTCCTCGAGGTGACCGGCCCCGAATCGCTCACCCTCGAGGAGGGCGTCGCGCGGATCGCCGAGGCGACCGGCGAGCCGTACCACTTCGTCGACGAATCCCTCGAGGAGGCGTTCGCGCGGCGGTGGCACCTCGGCATCAGCGGCGAGCAGATCGAAGCGTGGATCACCTGGTACCAGGCCATCGCCGGCGGCGAGCTGGACCGCGTGACCGACGTCGTGCCCCGGTTGACCGGCCACCCGGCCACCCCCGTGGTCGAGGCCGGTTGGTGGCCCGAGCGCAAGACGGCGCGGTGACGTGCCGCGGGGCAGCACCGGCGCCGACCGCTCGGCCCGGCCGCTCCGGCTCCGCCGACCGACCGCCGCGCATCGCCGACGCACGCCCCGGCCCGGTTCCGCCGCCGGTCGGGGCGCGCGCGCACCGGCCTCCGCCGGCGCGGCCGCGTGGCGGGTGCGCGGTCGATGCTGCTCTCCACGAGCACGCGGGACACCGATCCGCCCGGAATCACCGGATCGGCGGTATCGTCCGCCGGCTGCGTCCGCGAGGCTCTCCCGCCGAACTGGGGAGATGATCACGAAGCGCAGCGCTCGGGGGATTCGTGGCGGACTCGAAGATCCTCGGCTGGGCCAAGAATCGCAACGGGAAGTCCCACCCGATTCATGAACCGAAGGGAAGCGGAAGGAGCAAAGTCGTCGCCGGCGCATTGCTCGGCGGGTTCGTGCTGTACGCCGGCGGCGCGGGTGGCCTCGGCAGCTCGGTCGGCGGGACGGTCGGCTCCTCGGCGCTGTCGCAGGCGGAGTCGCAGATCGTGCAGCAGGCGCGCACGAACCTACGATCGGCGAAGAAGACGGCCCGGCGCGGCAAATCGCAGAAGGCCTGGCAGCGCCTCGGCCTGCGCCGGGGGCAGAAGACGCGGCGCACCGCGCAGGAACCCGCGGAGTGCGTCACTTTCACCTACGGCCAGGTGCAGGAGTTCCTCATCGAGAACCCCTGCCGCGGTGTGCACCGCGGCAGTTCCGGGTGTCCTACGACGGCGGCTCGATGTCGGTGCTGACCTCGCGGGTGCGCTTCCGGTCCACGTGGGACGCGGTCGAGTTCAAGGGCCTCATCGACCGGCACGGCACCGGCGATGTCCGCGCCGTCCTGCCGCACCCCCGCTTCACCGGGCACCACTACGACTCGCACCGCGAGCGCAGGACCGTGTTCCTCGCCGAGGCGGAACCGGCGGAACCGGGTGTTCCCGACGAGCTCCTGGACTCCACCGCCGAGGCGGCGACCGCCCTCTCGCGCGCCGCGCGGCGGTGAGTCAGCACCGGCCGACGGCGGCCCAGAACGCGGTGCGGGCGGCCTCGGGCACCGGATCCGGCTCCGGGCGCCACTCGGTGGCGTGCACCAGACCGGGGTCGACCAGCGCGAGATCGCCGAGCAGCGCCCGGAACTCCTCGACCGAGCGGTGGTTGGCCCGGTGGCTGGTCTTCCGGTACAGCCGGTCGATCTCGTCGACGCGCTCCGGGTCGTCGTAGTGGTCGGTGATGTGCGAGACGGCCAGGAAGCTGCCCGGAACGACCGCGCGGCGGTAGGCCTGCACCACCTCCGCGGGGCGCTCGTCGTCGCCGATGAAGTGCAGCACCGCGACGAGGAGCACGGCCACCGGTTCCTCGAAGTCGAGGAAGCCGCTGACGCCGGGGGCGGCGAGGACGTCCGCGGGACGGCGCAGGTCCGCCTGCGTCATCGTGGCCGCGTCCGCGTCACCGAGGATCTGCCGGGTGTGCGCCACCGCCACGGGATCGCTGTCGACGTAGGCCACGCGGGCCCGCGGGTCGCGGGCGTGCGCGATCTCGTGCACGTGACCCACCGTGGGGATCCCCGAGCCGAGGTCGAGGAACTGCCGCACGCCCCGTTCCAGGCAGAAGCGCACCGCGCGCTGCAGGAACGCCCGGTTGGCCCGCGCGCCCGGGAGCATCGCCGGTGTGATCTCCACGGCCCGTTCGGCGGCTTCCCGGTCGGCGCCGAAGTTGTGCGACCCGCCGAGGTAGTAGTCGTACATCCGCGCCGCGTTCGGCGTTTCGACGTCGATCTCGCCGAACTCCTGCTGCCCCTCCGCACCCATGCGCTCCCCTCCGTTCTTCCCGCGGAAGGGTGGCACACGGCGGGCCCGTTGCGAAGGGCTCTCCCCCGCCGCGGCGTCACACCCGCCGTTCCCGCCAGACCACGTGCGGCATGGCGAACTGCGCCACCGGTCCGATCGCCACCGCGTACAGCGCGGTGCCGACGCCGACCGTCCCGCCCAGCAGCCATCCCGCGGCCAGCACGGTGATCTCGATCAGGGTGCGGACCAGCCGGAGCGACGCACCGGTGCGCTCGGCGAGCCCGGTCATCAGTCCGTCCCTGGCACCCGGCCCGAGCCGGGCGCCGATGTAGTACGCCGTCGCGATGCCGTTGAGCACGACCCCCGCGACGAGCAGGGCGATCCGCGGCCCCAACGCGGCCACCGGCGGGATCAGCGCCAGCGCGGCGTCGGCCGCGAGGCCGACGCACACGGTGTTCGCCACCGTGCCCACGCCGATGCGCTGCCGCAGCGGGATCCACAGCACGAGGACGGCGACGCTGACGAGGATCACCGTCACCCCGAAGTTGAGCCCGAGCTTCTCGCTCAGCCCCGCGTGCAGCGCGTCCCAGGGGCCGAGCCCGAGCTGCCCGCGGATCATGAGCGCCTGGCTCGCGCCGTACAGCGCCAGCCCCGCGAACAGCTGCGGCAACCGGCGCCACGGATCGCTCGTGATCGATGCGGGGTGGAGTGAGTAGGACCTCGCTGGTCTGCGGGGAGGACGAAGCATGGGAGCATGTTGGCAAGGATTGGAATTCGATTCGAGAGCCAATATTGATATATTGGTTTTCATGGCGACTCGTGGTGTGCAGATCTCGGGCAGGCGGATCGCGGCGCTGCTCGGCGAGTGGCGGAACTCGGGGAACCGCCGCGCCGTCGACGACCTCTCGGCGGCGATCCGGTTGCAGGTGCTCGACGGCAAGCTGCCGGTGGGTACGCAGCTGCCCGCGGAACGCGAGCTGGCCGAAGCGCTGGGCGCGAGCCGGACGCTGATCAGCAGAACGCTGGACGCGCTCCGCGAGGAGGGGCTCGTGACGAGCCGCCGCGGCGCAGGCTCCTGGGTCTCCCCGCCCGCTCCCGGGCGCCCGCGGGAAGCGGCGGCCGCGGAGGAGCTGATCGACTTCGCCCGGGCGGCCCCGGAAGCGGTCCCCGGATTCGTCCCCGCCGTGGACGCGGCGCGGGCCCGGCTGCCGGAGCTGCTCGGCGGTACCGGCTACTTCGAACGTGGGGTGGGCGAACTGCGCGAGCAGCTCGCCCAGCGCTACACGGCGCGGGGGTTGCCGACGAAGCCGGCGGAGATCCTCGTCTCCTCCGGCGGGCACGCCGGCTTCGTCTGGATCCTGCACACGCTCGTGCACCCCGGGGAACGCGTCCTGACCGAGCAGCCCACCTACCCGAACGCGCTCGACGCCGTGCGGGCGCGCAACGCGATCGCGGTGCCGGCGCCGGTGCACGGCGAGGACGGGTGGATCGACGCGATCACCGCGGGACTGCGCCAGACGCGACCGTCGTTGGCCTACCTCATCCCCGACTTCCAGAACCCCACGGGGATGCGCATGGGCGCGGAGGGCCGGCAGCAGGTGGGGGAGGCCCTGGCTGCCACCGGCACGGTCGCGGTCGCCGACGAGACGATGGTCGAGTTCGACTTCAGCGGAGCCCCCGGAGAAGCCCCGTTGCCGTTGGCCGCGTACGCACCGGGGAACGTCATCGCGATCGGCTCGGCCAGCAAGTCGCACTGGGGCGGGCTGCGGCTGGGCTGGCTGCGGGCGCCGGAAAACCTGGTGGAACGGCTCCTCGCGACGAGGGCGACCGTGGACCTCGGCTCCCCCGCGCTGGAACAGCTCGTCCTCGCCGAGCTCCTCGCCCACGACGGGAACGCGATGCGCGACCGGCGCACCGAATTCGCGCGCCGCCGCGACATCCTGGTGGCGGAACTGCACCAGCACTGTCCGCAGTGGACGATCACCGCACCTCCCGGAGGGCTCTCCCTGTCGTGCGAGCTCGACGAGCCCGTGTCCACCCGGCTCGCGGTGGCGGCCGAGAACCACGGGCTCCGCCTGGTTCCGGGGTCCCGGTTCGGCGTGCACGGCGGGCTGGAGCGGGCGCTCCGGCTCCCCTTCTCGCTCCCGCCGGACACGTTGCGGCAGGCCGTCCCGCGCCTCGCGCTCGCGGCCGCCTCGATCGCCGGTGCGGGGCGGCACGGAGCGGGAAGCCCGCACGTCGTCTGACACCGCGGAGTGCGCGCGGTCGCGGCGGACCCGTCCACCAGCGGAACAGGCCTCGGTGGACAGGCCCGGTGAGCGGGCCGGTGGGCGGCCCCGTGAGGCGGCCCGGCAGGCAGGACCCGGTGGAACGGAGCGCTTCCCCCGGTGCGGGGGTCACCGAGCACCGCTTCCCACGCCTCCGGGCCGGGGGATCGCAGGTGGTCTCCGGTGTCCCCGCGGTCCTGCCGGGGAGGTGCAGCAGGTCGGGCGTCCCACGATGTGCGCCACGTCTCGACAGCGGCGCAACCGTGGGAGGCTGGGGGTGGTAGCCGCTGACCGAGGAGCTCCGATGAACCACTCCGCAGACATCGACCCGACGTTCTACCGCAGCGCGCGCGAAGCCATCTCGGGTCCGGCCGAAACCCTCGCCTACGTGGTCGGTTTCGACCGCGCGGCGCAGCAGCCGGACGCGCTGTTCGTGATCGGCACCGATCCGTCCGCGCCGGAGTACGGCCGCGTCGTCGGCCGGTCGGAGCTGCCGACGCACGGGGGCGAACTGCACCACTTCGGGTGGAACGCCTGCAGCAGTGCTCTCGCCCACGCCGGACACCACTCGGACGGACTACAACGGCGGTACCTGCTGCTCCCCGGGCTGCGCTCCTCCGACATCCACGTCTTCGACACCCGTCCGGATCCGCGGCAGCCCCGGTTGAGCCGCACCGTTCCGGCCGCCGAGCTCGCCTCGAAGGCCGGCTACTCACGGCCGCACACCCTCCACTGCGGACCGGAGGGCATCCTGCTGTCGTGCCTCGGCGCGGCCGACGGGTCCGAGGGCCCCGGCGGGATCGCCGTACTCGACCACGACACGTTCGAGGTCCTGCGCTCGTGGGAAACCGACCGCGGGCCGCAGTACCTGGCCTACGACGCGTGGTGGCACCTGAACCGGAACACGCTGATCAGCAGCGAGTGGGGGACTCCGTCGATGATCGAGGACGGCGTGGTCGCCGAACAGCTGCTCGGCAACGAGTACGGCCACGCGCTGCACTTCTGGGACCTCGCCGGAGGACGCCACGAGCAGCGCGTCGACCTGGGCGAACAGCACCAGATGGTGCTCGAGCTGCGCCCCTCGCACGACCCGGACGCCACGTGGGGTTTCGCCGGGGTCGTGATCAGCACCGAGGACCTCTCGGCCTCGGTCTGGCGCTGGTACCGCGACGGCGCGCAGTGGCGCGCCGAGAAGGTGATCACGATCCCGGCCGAACCCGCCGAGGTCGACGCCCTGCCGCCCCTGCTGCGCCCGTTCGGCGCGGTTCCACCGCTGGTGACCGACATCAACCTCTCCGTCGACGACCGGTTCCTGTACGTCTCCTGCTGGGGAACGGGCGAGCTCAAGCAGTTCGACGTCACCGATCCGGCGCATCCGCGCCAGACGGGATCGGTCCGGCTCGGCGGCATCGTCGACCGCGCCGCCCACCCGGCCGCCCCCTCCGAGCCGCTGTCCGGCGGAGCGCAGATGGTGGAGGTCAGCCGCGACGGGAGGCGGATCTACCTGACGAACTCGCTGTACGGAGCGTGGGACGACCAGTTCTACCCGGACGGCGTGGGCGCCTGGATGGCCAAGATCGACACGGACCCGGACGGCGGCGGTGGGCTCGTCCCGGACCGGCGGTTCTTCCTGCGCGGTTCGGACTTCGGTGGACTGCGGGTGCACCAGGTCCGGCTCGAGGGCGGGGACGCTTCCTCCGACTCCTACTGCTTCAGCGGGGATCCCTCCTGATTTTCTGGACTCGTTCCAGAGAGCGCAATTTTCATGAAAATTGTGAGTTATCCCCACACGGGTAGAGCACAAACCATCCCCACGCGATCGAGCGAAGGGAGGAGCGAATCACGCTGTTCGCGAGGAAATTTCGCCTTCCGTGGCACTCGTGAGCTGCTGCGTTGGAGGAGCAGCTCGGGCGGATACCTGACTCCTCCGTCAAGGAGCTCCCCCTGAAGAGTGGTGGAACATTGCGCGGGAAATGTTCCCCGAAGACCGCCGCGGCGGACGAAGCGATTGCCCCGGATGCGGCGGAGTGCTACGACCGATCCATGCTGAGCCATCGGAAACTCCGGACAGCGCCCCGTTTGCGAGCCACCGTCCTCGGCACAGCGGTGGTGTTCGCTCTGACCGCCGCATCCGGTCCGACCGCCGCATCCGGTCCGGCCGCCGCATCCGGTCCGGCCGCCGCGTCCGCCCCGATCGCCGCGTCCGGTCCTGGCGTCGCGCCCTCTCCGGTGGACACGGCCGGGACAACGGCCGCGCGCGGCCCGACCTCCGCCACCGGGTCACCGGCCACGCCCGGGCAGGCGGACGCGGCCGCTGCGCACGGGCGCTCCGAACCGGCACCGGAGGAGTTCGTCGCGCTGCGCGACGTCGCCCCGACGGTCCTCGAAGAAATCCGCTACGCCGGGCACCACAACTTCGTGGGACACCCGATCCGCGGGTACCGCCAGCCGATGTGCCTGCTCACCCGGCCTGCGGCGGAAGCACTGCACGCGGCGCAGCGGAAACTGCTGCGAAAGGGGTACACGCTCAAGGTCTACGACTGCTTCCGCCCGCAACGCGCGGTCGACCAGTTCGTCTCCTGGGCCGAACGGCTCGGCGATCAGCGGATGAAGGAGGAGTTCTACCCGCGCACGGACAAGTCGACGCTGTTCGAGGACGGCTACATCGCCGAGCGGTCCGGACACAGCCGTGGAAGCACGGTCGATCTCACCCTCGTGGAACTGCCCGCAGCTCCCCAGCGGCCGTACATCCCCGGCGAGCCGCTGAAGCCCTGCTACGCACCCGAGCACGAGCGCTTCGACGACAACAGCGTGGACATGGGCACCGGTTTCGACTGCTTCGACCCGCTCGCGCACACCGACGACCCGCGGGTGACCGACGAAGCGCGGCACAACCGGGACCTGCTGCGCAGCACGCTCGCCGCGGTCGGCATGGAGAACTACCCCAACGAGTGGTGGCACTTCACGCTGTCCGCAGAACCGTTCCCCGAGACCTACTTCGACTTCCCGGTCGCGCGCAGCTCGGTCGGAAGCTGACTCGTCCGCCGCGGACCTCGTCCTCACCGGGGGGCGCGGACGTCTCCCGAGAAATGGCCGACGTGGGTTCCAGGGGTCGCGCCGGCCCTGGCGGCAGGAGTTGCGAGGGCACGTGCCGGGCGGCCGGGACGACCCGCGGCCGGTGCGGCAGGCGTTCTGGCACGGGGTCCGAGACGGCCGGACGATCGCGGTGGCCTCGGCCACGGCCGGGGTTTCCCGGCGAGTCGGGACCGCTGGTTCCAGGAAGCTGGCGGGGTGCTGAGCGACGGGGAGCCGGCCACCACCGGCAGGTACCTGTCGTTCGAGGAACGCGAGGCGATCGCCCTGCTCGGGGTCGCGGGCGCAGCACGCGGACGACGGACGAGGGCACCCGTCACTCGTGCGCCGATGCGCCCGGGGCTCCGCAGCTGGTCCGCTGGACCAGCTGGACCGGCGTGACGATCTCCTCCGCGGGAGCGGCTTCCCCGGCTTCCTCGGCGCGCAGCACGGCCCGCCGCGCGGCCCTGCGCGCCAGGGCCGCGCTGTCCTGGCTGACGGAGGTGAGCTGCACCGTCCGCAGCGCTGCGGTGGCGGTGTTGTCGTAGCCGATGACGGAGACGTCGCCGGGCACGGCGATTCCGCCGGCGCGCAGGGTGAGCACCAGCCCGATGGCGATCATGTCGTTGTGCGCGAGGACCGCCCCCGGCAGCGCGGCCGTGCCGTCGACGTAGCTCGCGGCGATGTCGACTCCGCACTCCTCGGTGGGCCTGCCGCCGACCACGCGGACCGCGTCGCCGAGGCCGTGCCGCTCCATCGCCGCGCGGTAGGCCTCGCGGCGGGTGCCGCTCATGGCGCTGGTTCCGCCGTCGATGTAGGTCACCGACCGGTGCCCGAGGCCGACGAGGTGGTCCACCGCGTCGGTGATGCCCTGCCGGTCGTCGGAGCGCACGGAGTCGACACCGGGGGCTGAGACCTCGGAGCCGATCGCCACCACGGTGGCCTGCTCGCTCGCGGCGACCAGCTGCTGCTCGTCGAGCTCGGGGCTGATGAGCACGAGCGTGCGGCACCGGTCGCGCAGCAGGTCGTCGACGGCGCGTTCGGCCGACCGCTCGGCAGTGGTGGCGCTGAGCACCAGGTCGTAGCCGAGTTCGTCGGTGGCGCGGTAGAGCTCGTCGAGCACGTCGACGTGGAAGACCTGCCCGGCCGCGAACGTGACCCCGATCAGTTGCGGATCGCGCTGCCGCAGGTGCCGGGCGCGCTGGTCGGGGCGGTAACCGAGGCGGCGCGCGACCTCGAGGACGTGGACCCGGGTGCGCTCGGACACCCCGGACTCCCCGCGCAGCGCCACGGAGGCGGTGGACACGGCGGTTCCCGCGGCCCGCGCCACGTCGGCGATCGTCGCTCTGGTGCTCCTGCTCGTCACACGGCTCCTTCCACAGCCCCCGATTATGTCTTGACATACGGACCACTGCATCCCTAGTGTTCCGAATCACCGAAAACCGGAACGTTTCGGCCCAGTGCACAGCCTCCCACGCCACCGCGGATCGCACCGCGAGCACCACCGCCCGCAGCGCGACTCCCAGGAAGGACTGCCCCATGGCACAGCAACCCCTGTCCGTGGCCGTCATCGGCGCCGGCATGGCCGGACGCAGCCACGCCGCCGGGTACCGCCAGGTCAACACCGTCTTCGGCGACGGGCTCCCACCCGTGCGGCTCGCCGCGGTCGCCGACGCCGACGCCTCCCTCGCCCAGGACGCCGCCCGCCGCTACGGCTTCGAAAAAGCCCTGACGAGCTGGGAAGAAGTCATCGCGGACCCGTCGATCGACGCCGTGAGCATCGTCGTCGGGAACGCCCTGCACCGCCCGATCGCCGAGGCCGCCGTCCGCGCCGGCAAGCACGTGCTGTGCGAGAAACCGCTCGCCGGTTCGATGGAGGACGCCGAAGCCATGGTGACCGCCGAGGAGACCGCGGACGTGGTCACCACCGTCGGCTACACCTTCCGCCGCTCCCCCGCGATCACCGCGATCCGCGACCACGTGCGCGACGGCGAGATCGGCGCGGCGACCCTGTTCCAGGGCCGCTACTGGGCCGACTACGCAACCGCCCCGAACGGCCCGCTGACCTGGCGCTTCGCCGGCGAACCCGGCAGCGGTGCGCTCGGCGACATCGGCGCGCACCTCATCGACGTGGCCGAGTACGTCTGCGGGCCGATCACCGCCGTCTCCGGCGGGGTGCTCACCACGCAGATCCCGGAGCGGCCGCTGCCGCTGGGCAACGTGGTCGGGCACGAGGCAGCACCCGTGAGCTCGGAGACCGGCCCGGTGGAGAACGAGGACACGGCGGTGTTCACCGCGCACTTCCGCAGCGGTCTGAGCGGCTCGCTGTCGGTGTCGCGCACCGCCTTCGGGATGCCCAACGGGCTCGCCTTCGACGTGTGCGGCCGCTCCGGACGCGCCGCCTTCGACTGGCACCGTCCCGCCGAGTACACCTTCGACGACCCCCAACCGGCCTCGCGCACCCGCGGCGCGCGCCAGGTCATCGCCGGTCCGCAGCTGCCGTACTTCGCCGGCGGGTACCCGATGCAAGCGCCCGGCAACGGCGGCGGCAACGCCGAGCTGTTCGTCTACCAGGCCCGCGCGTTCCTCGACGCGGTGGCGGACGCGCCCGATCCGCTGCCCGCGTGCGCGTCGTTCGCCGACGCCCGCCGCACCATGCGCGTCATCCGCGCCGTCGTCGAATCCGCGCAGCGCAGCGGTGCTGCCGTCGACATCGCCTGAGCACCCTCACCCGCCCCGTCCACTCCACCGGAAGGATCCGCCATGCCGCTGAAGCTCGGTGCCTACACCGCCTGCCTGCACGACCGCGACCTCGACCAGGCGCTCGACGCCCTCCGGGGGCACGACCTCACCTCCGTGGAGGTGAACACCGGAGGTTTCCTGCCCGCGCCCCACTGCCCCGTGGACGCGCTGCTGGCCTCGCCCGAGGCGCGGCGCGACTACCTCGAGCGCTTCCGCTCCCGCGGAATGGAGCTCACCGGCCTCAACTGCAACGGCAACCCGCTGAGCCCGCTGCCCGGAACGGGGCCGAAGCACGCCGAGGACCTGCGCCGCACCATCCGGCTCGCCGGCGAGCTCGGCGTCGGCACGGTGGTGACCATGTCCGGCACGCCCGGTTCCGACCCGGACGCGAAGTACCCGTCGTGGGTGGTGAACCCGTGGGACGGCGCGTACATGGACGTGCTCGACTACCAGTGGGACGTGGCCGCGCGGTTCTGGGGCGACATCGCCGCGCTCGCCGCCGAGTGCGGCGTGCGGGTCGCCGTCGAGATGCACCCGCACAACCTCGTGTTCTCACCGGTGACGCTGACCCGGCTGATCGAGCTGACCGGATCCGAGCACATCGGTGCGGAGATGGACCCCTCGCACCTGATGTGGCAGGGCATGGACGTGGAGGCCTGCATCCGCCACCTCGGGTCGCGCGTGTTCCACGCCGCGGCCAAGGACGTGGCGCTCTGCCCCGGCGTCGACGTCCGCGGTGTGCTCGACACGTCGTTCGGCCGCGTCCCCGCGGACTCGCCGGACAAGGTGCCCACCGGCATCGGGACGTGGTGCAGCTCCTGGCCGGAGGATCCGGCGTGGCGGTTCGTCGCCGTGGGCGTCGGCCACGACGCCGAGTACTGGGCCGGGTTCCTGGCCGCGCTGGCCGAGGTGTCACCGGACATGCCGGTGAACATCGAGCACGAGGACGCCGCCTACGACACGGCGGAGGGGCTCGCGACCGCCGCGCGGACCCTGCACGCGGCAGCGGCGAAGCGGTGACTCCCTGCTGGTGGGCGCCCTCTCGGACGGCGGCGCCCACCAGCCCGCCAGCGGCGGGGCGGCCACCCGCCCGTTCTCCGCCTGCGGAGCTGTCCCCGCGGCGCTCCGGACGAACGACGGATCCGGCACCGCGCGGTGGTCAGCGCTCCAGGCCTGCACCGGGACGGCGTTCCCGGACCGGCCGGGCGAGCCGCAGCGCCGCACCCGACCACCTGCGCTGTGCGCGCGATCACAGCGCGGAGCTGTCACGTTTCCTCCTGCTACGGACGTCTCCCCGGTGCGACGAGTCCCCGATCGAGGCCGGCCTCGATCGGGGACTCGTCGGCAGATCCGGAGAAACTGCGCGCAGCCGCGCGAACCGAGGAGGGACGACATGGGTGAACGCGTCGACCTGGCGGGCCGCACGCCGGGGATCTACCGGGCGATGGGGGAGTTGGCGCAGCGGACGCAGGAAGCGGTCGACCCGGTGCTGCACGAGCTGGTCAAGATCCGCGCCTCGCAGATCAACAGCTGCGCGTTCTGCCTCGACATGCACACCCGCGACGCGCGGGCGGCCGGTGAGACCGAGCAGCGCCTCCACGCGTTGTGCGCGTGGCGGGAGGCGCCGTTCTTCACCGAGCGGGAGCGGGCGGCGCTGGAGCTGACCGAGGCGATCACGCTCGTGCACCGGGACCAGGTTCCCGACGATGTGTACGAGCGGGCGCGGGCGGTCCTCGACGAGGACGAGCTCGCCGCCGTGGTGTGGGGCATCGTGGCGATCAACGCGTGGAATCGCATCGCGATCACGACACGCGCCGTGCCCGGGACCGATCCGCGCGTCCCGGATGCGTGACGCTCCCGCCGGGTGACCACCGCCCGGTGGCCGGTCCGCCGGTGACCGCCGGGCGGTTCGCCCCGCCCGGTGGTCACCGCACCGGCCGGGTGGTCACGCGTGCGCCGCGCCCAGCACCGGCCGGGGAGCCGTGTGCACGCACTCGGCCACGCGGTCGACGATCAGGTTCATCTCGTAGGCGATCTCGCCCGGATCCACGTCGGCGTCGGCCAGCACGGCCAGGCACGCACCGGAGCGCGTGGACGTGACGAACAGGAAGCCGTGGTCCATCTCGACGAGGGTCTGGCGCACTCCCCCGCCTGCGAAGCGCCGGCCGGTTTCGCGGGCGACGCTCTGCAGCGTCGAGGCGAGAGCGGCCAGGTGCTCCCCGTAGGAGGCCGCCAACCCGCTCGAGGACCCGGCGAGCAGCCCGTCGAGGGACAGAGCGATGGCGTGCCAGGTTCCCGCAACGCGGTGCACCAGATCGTCCAGGAGGTACGTGAGCTCGTCGTTGCGTTCGAACATTCCCGGCCACCCCTTCAGCGTCGGTACGCACGCGGTCGTGGTGTCGAACCTGCGCGAGGTTCGACCTGTTCGGTTGTCGGCCTTGTGCGGCGGTTCCCCGCAGCGGGGCGGCCAGGTTATCGCGCCGGTGGCCGGGGCCTTCCGCGGTGCTTCCGCGAGCACCGCCGCGTGCGGGCCGGGAGCCGGTGGTCCGGCTCCCGCACCGCAGCGCTCGCTGCGGTGCGTGATAAGGCCACCGCACAGCGAGATCAACTCCTGCTCAGGCGGCCCGCACCCCGCGCGGGATCCGCGCGAACCGGACGCAGCCCACCGGGCAGGAGCACACCGCACGCGAGTTCGCAAGGGCCCGCGTCGAGTCAGATCACCGCACAATCCCACCCGTTCGAGGGACATGCTCAATCGATATCGAACCGCGGGACCGTGTCGAGGAGGAAGGAGACATCGCTTTCGGGAGGGACCTCCTCCGGTTCGGCCCCGCGCCGGAACAGCCGCGCCCCGGTCGTGCCGCCGAGCACCGCGCGCCCCTCGCGGGCCCGGACCCACGACCCCTCGCGCACGCCGAGCACCGGTACGTCGTTGTCCTCGAGGAACTCCAGCAGGCGCCGCTCCCGGGTCTCCCCCATGTGCGTGCTGTCCGGGTCGGCGTCGAGGAAGTGCGGGTTGATCTGGAACGGCACCAGCCCGGTCGCCGCGAACGACCGCGGCTGCGCGATCGGCATGTCGTTGCTGGTGCGCAGCGACGGGCAGGCCATGTTCGTGCCGGCGCTGGCCCCGAGGTAGGAGGCGCCGTGCTCGACCGCCATCCGCAGCGGTCCCACCAGCTCCTGCGCGTGCAGCGCGGTCAGCAGCCGGAACGAGTTCCCGCCACCGACGAAGACCGCTTCGGCCTCGCGCAGCGCTGCGTGCGGGTCCGCGCAGCGGTGCAGGCCGTGCACGGTCACGTCCAGGTCGACCAGGGCCTCGGCCACGCGGGTGGTGTAGGCGTCGTGCTCGCGCTGGGCGTAGGGCACGAACAGCAGGTCCTTCCGCCCGGCCAGCAGCTCGGCCACCGCGTCCAGGGCGTACTCGAGGAACCCGGAGCCGTGCTTGGCCCCGCTCGACAGCAGCAGCAGGTCCGCGGTGCCCGCGCCCTCCAATGCGGCCTCCTCCCGCAGCGCGCCCCCGCTGGCGGTGTCCTCCCGCCCCGGCGGCGTCCTCCAACAGCGCCTCGGCGATCATCCTCGCAGACCGCCCGGCCCGATCCTCCTCAGACCCGCTCGACCTCGCGCTCCCGGACGAGGCCACCGAGGGCCGTGCTGACCAGGGACACGATCAGCGCGCCCCAGAACGCGGGCCAGAAACCGCCCACGTGGAACGGCAGGGACAGCTGACCTGCGATGTAGCTGGTCAGCCAGAACAGCAGTCCGTTGACCACGAGCCCGAACAGCCCCAGGGTGAGCACGTAGAGCACGCACCCGAGCGTCTTCGCGATCGGCTTGAGCACCGCGTTGACGACGCCGAAGACCACGGCGACGGCGATGAGCGTGCCGATCTTGGCGGCGGTGCTCTCGCCCTCCAGCGTGATCCCGGGGAGCACGGTCGCGATCCAGACGGACACCGCCGTGATCAGGATGTGCAGGATGACTACCACGCTCGCTCAGCCTCCCCGTTCGACGACTCGGAACACCTCCGACGCTACCGATCGCGCACCCGCCCCTGCTCGGCGCGGCGGGCAGGCGCACCCGGGCGGGGCGCGCGGACCGCGTTTCGGGGCTCCCGCACACGTTTACTCACCGGTAGCCTGCGCGCAACGAGGCAGTCGCACCCCTTCCGACGGGACGAGAGGACGAGCATGCGCATCGGAATGCCGCTGAACTACAGCGGAGGCTTCGACGAGACGGTCGCGGAGCTGAACACCTACGAGCGGGCCGGGCTGGACATCGTCTACGTGCCCGAGGCGTACTCCTTCGACGCGGTCAGCCAGATGGGCTTCATCGCGGCGCGCACCGAACGCCTGGAGATCGCCTCGGGGATCCTGCAGATCTACACCCGCACGCCCACGCTGACCGCGATGACCGCCGCCGGCATGGACTACGTCTCCGGCGGGCGGTTCACCCTCGGCATCGGCGCGTCCGGACCGCAGGTCATCGAGGGGTTCCACGGCATCCCCTACCAGGCGCCGCTGGGGCGCACCCGGGAGATCGTCGACATCTGCCGGCAGGTCTGGCGCCGCGAGCGGGTGCAGCACCAGGGCAAGAACTACGCGATCCCGCTGCCGGAGGGGCAGGGCACCGGCCTGGGCAAGCCGCTGAAGCTGATCAACCACCCGGTGCGCGAACGCATCCCGATCATGATCGCCGCGATCGGGCCGAAGAACGTCGCCATGACCGCGGAGATCGCCGAGTCCTGGGAACCGATCTTCTACGTCCCGGAGAAGGCCGACATGGTCTGGGGCGAGTCGCTGCGCGAGGGCCGGCAGCGCCGCGATCCGAACCTGCCGCCGCTGGACGTGGTGGTGCAGGCGCCGCTGGCGATCGGCGAGGGGCTCGACGAACTGCTCGACCTCGGCCGTCCCCAGCTGGCGCTGTACATCGGCGGCATGGGCGCCAAGGGCCGCAACTTCTACAACAACCTCGCCCGCCGCTACGGCTACGAGGAGGAGGCCGAGCGCATCCAGGACCTGTACCTGGACGGCAAGAAGGACGAGGCCGCCGCGGCGGTGCCGCGCGAACTGCTCGAGAAGACCTCCCTCGTCGGTTCGGAGGGGCACGTCAAGGAGCGGCTCGCCGCGATGAAGGAATCCGGCGTGACCACGCTCAACGTCACCCCCGTGGCCCAGGATGCCACCGAGCGGGCGCGGCTGATCGAGCGCGTCAAGCAGCTCGCCGACGAGGCGTGATCCGCCGGTGCGCGCTCGGGGACCCGCCGCGGTGGGCACCCGAGCGCGACGCCGGTTGCGGTGGGCACAGCTGTGGTGGCCCCTCGCCGCGGTGGGCCTGCTGCGGCGAGCGCACCGGATGCCGAAGACGGCCGGGCACCGGCTGCTGCGGCCCGCTCCCGAACGCGACCCCGCCACTCTGGAACCGTTCCAGACGATTCAATTTTCATGAAAATTGGAATTCATCCCCACGCGGTCGGGCGACAAGTTGTCCACAACGCAGGCCGTGTCGGGCATTGACCGGACGCGTGCACCACCGAGCGGGTCACCTTCGGGAGGGCGCCTTTCAGAAGTGCTCGCGCAACAGCGGGAAGGCCTCGACCGCGCGGAACCTCGCGTGCCCCTCGGGGACCTCCTCGGTTTCCAGCGACCACGTCATCGGGTGCGGCACGAGCACCGCGCCGATCCCGGCCTCGAGGGCGGGCCAGATGTCGGAGCGCGGGGAATTGCCGATCATCCAGGTCCGCGCCGCGTCCAACCGGCGCTCCTCGACGAAGTCGGCGTAGACCGCGGCGTCCTTCTCCGGAACGATCACGACGTCGTCGAAGAACCCGGCCAGCCCCGAGACGTCGACCTTCCCGGACTGCTCGGCGCGGTCGCCCTTGGTGACGAGGAACAGCCGGTGCCGCTGGTGCAGCTCGTGCAGCGTCCCGCGAACCCCGTCGAGGAGTTCGACGCGCTGCTGCCGGATCGGCGCGCACGCGTCGGTGACCAGCCTCCGGTCGGCCTCGTCCGGCTCGCGGAAGACGGCGAGGCATTCGCCGAGACTGCGCTCGAAGACGTCGACGCCGTAGCCGTGGCGCCGGCTGTTGACCGCTTCGATCGCGTCCAGCTGCGCGCGGAGCTGCTCCCGGGGCAGGTCGGGACCGGCGACCTCGTCGAGGACGCGCTCGACGGCCCGCTCGAACAGGACGTTGTTCTCCCAGAGGGTGTCGTCGGCGTCGAAGAGGAGGTTCTGCGGCATGCCAGGTCCTTTCGCGGTCGGTGTCGGATCGCGCGGCGCGGCTGCCTGCACCACGCCGCCCCAGCGCCCTCGGCGCCGCGTCGAACCGGGGACGTGCGAGCGGCCCCCGATCGGTGCTGCGCGGCAACCGTTCCCGCAACGGCGAGCGCCAGCACCGCAACGAGGCGCTAGCAGGGCCGCTCCGCCGCGGCGGAGCGGAAAGCGGCGTCGCGGGCGTTGTCCTGGCAACGCCGTTCGTGCTCGGCCGTCCATCCGAAGTGCTCGGCCATGCGCGCGAATTCGCGGCCCAACGTGGTGTCCGATGTGGAACGCGCATCGGTGTTGACGGTCACCGCGATGCCGTCGGCGAGCATCCGGTCGGCGGGGTGCGCGGCGAACCCGGCCACCGCCCCGGTCTGCGCGTTGCTCGTCGGGCAGGCCTCCACCGCGATCCCGTCGGAGCGCAGCCGCCGCAGCAGCGCTGCGTCCGCAGCGGAGCGCGCGCCGTGTCCGATGCGATCGGCGCCGAGCACGTCGAGGGCCTCCCACACGCTCTCCGGGCCCGCTCCCTCGCCCGCGTGGATCGTGATCCCGAGCCCGGCCTCCCGGACCGCGTCGAAGGCCGCGCGGTGCGGCGCGCCCGGGTAGCGCTCGTCACCGGCCAGGTCGATCCCGGCGACGACGTCGCGGTGCCGCACCGCGAGCTCGGCCACCCGCCTGCTCGTCTCCGGCGAACCGTCCCGCATGCAGCACAGCAGCAGCCCGGTGCGCACCCCGGTCTCCGCCGCGCCGTCGGCGAGCCCGGACGCGACCGCGGTGATCGCCCCTTCCATGCCGAGTCCGGCGCGCGTGTGCAGCTGCGGGGCGAAGCGCGCCTCGCCGTGGACGACCCCGTCGGCGTGCCAGTCGTGCACGAGCTCCCGCGCCACGCGCCGCAGCGCCCGCGCCGACTGCAGCACGCTGACCGCGAACTCGACGTGCGCGAGGAACGCGGGCAGGCTGCCGCACTCCGGCGGGGCGACCACGAGCTCCCGCGCCGGCCGCGTCACCGGCACTCCCCCCGCGGCGGCCAGTTCGACCGCCGTGTCCGGCCGCACGCTGCAGTCCAGGTGGCAGTGCAGGTCGTAGCGGGGCAGGTCGCACCGACCCGCACCGCACCGCGGCACCCCGGCGGGGACCGCACCGCCGTGCCCCGGGGTCTCCTCTTCGCGCATGACGCACCTCCCGTTCGGTGCGAGTGAGTCTAATCGATTAGACTCACAGGGGGAACGGCGGAAGGGGACGGCTGTGGCGGTGACGATGAGCGATGTGGCGCGGCGCGCCGGAACCTCGGCGGCCGTGGTCAGCTACGTGCTCAGCGGTGGGCCGCGGCCGGTGGCGGCGGCGACGCGCGAGCGCGTGCTGCGCGCGGCGGACGAGCTCGGGTACCGCCGCAACCGGATCGCCGCAGCGCTGCGGTCCGGATCCTCCGGAATGGTCGGCCTGGTCCTGCCGGACACGCTCAACCCGCACTTCGCCGCGCTCGGCCGGCACGTGGAGCGGGCGCTCGGGAACGCGGGCGCGTTGACGGTGATCGCGAACGCCGACTTCGACCCCGCCCAGTACGACGCGGCGGTGCGCGCGTTCCGCTCGGCGCAGGTGGACGGCTTGGTGCTCGTCCCCACGGGCGAGGAGGTCGACGGAACCGTCGACGCGGGCGAAACCCCGGCGGTGTACGTGCACCACCGGCCGGAGAACTCCCGGTTGCCGCTGGTGGCCGCCGACAACACCGCCTCGGTGACCGCGGCGGTGCAGCACCTGCGGCACCACGGGCACACCGAGATCGGCTTCCTCGCCGGTGAGCGCGACCGCGGACCGCTCGGGCAGCGACGGGCCGCCTGGCAGGACACCCGCCCCGCCGGACCGCTGCTGCGGTGCGCCGCTGACCGCGCCGCAGCCCGCGACCTCGCCGCCGAGCTCGCCTCGCGCGGCGAGCTCCCGTCCGCGCTGGTGGTCGCCACGGACGAGCAGGCGATCGGCGTGCTGGCCGCGGCCGGTGCCCGCGGAGTCGCCGTTCCCGGCGAGCTCGCCCTGATCAGCTGCGACGGCACCGGCGAGGCGGCCTTCACCGTGCCCGCCCTGGCGGCTGTCCAGCAGCCGCTGGCGGCCGCTGCCGAGGAGGCGGTGGCCTTGTTGAACTCCCCGGAAGCGGGCGACCGCGCTCCCGCTGCGCAGCTGGTCCCGCGCCGCAGCTGCGGCTGCCCGGACCCGGCGGCGGAGCCCGCCGCGCCCGGAGCAGCCGACTGACCGGCGTCCGGCGCACCGCGGACCGCCCGGACGCACCGGGCGGTCCGCGGCCGCCGTCGTGCTCCCCGCCCTGCGGGGACATCGCACGGGGTCAGTGCGCGGGCGAGTCCGCCACCGCCGCCGAACGGCGCCGCTCGGCCAGCGTCTCCGGCAGCAGTGCGGCCGAGGCGAAGGTGATCAACCCCATCAGCACGAGGAAAGCCGAGACCGAAGCCGTGGTGCCGGTGGTGGCCAGCAGCGCCGTCATCAGGAACGGCGTGCCGCCGCTGACGAGGATCGCCGCCAGCTGGTAGGCCATCGAGGCTCCCGAGTAGCGCACGCGCGGTGCGAACAGCTCGCTCATGTAGGCGGCCAGCGGTCCGTAGTTGAAGCCCGAGCAGACGCTGCCGATCACGGCGGCGAGCGTCACGCCCACCATGGTCGCGGTCTCCACGAGCCAGAAGAACGGGAACGCCCACAGCACGAGCAGCCCGCCGCCGAGCCACACGAGCGGTCGCCGTCCCCAGGAATCGGCCAGCCGTCCGGCGACGAAGATGACCGCCACGCCGACGACCGAGCTGAACAGGGTCACCGTGAGGATCGAGGTGCGTTCCATGCCGAGTTCCCGGGTGGTGTAGTCCAGCAGCCCGGAGATGCTGATGTAGAAGATCGAGTTCGAGGCGAACAGCAGGCCCGAGCCGAGCAGGACGGTGCGCCAGTGCGTGCGCAGCACCTCCAGCAGCGGGGCCTTGGGCCGGGCGGCTTCGGCCTGCTCCTTCTCCGAGCGGAGGCGCTGGAACACCGGGGTGTCCTCGACGCGGAGCTGGATGAACAGCACCACCGGGGCGAGCACGGCGCTGGCGAGGAACGGCACCCGCCAGCCCCAGCTCAGGAACGCGTCGCCCGGGGCCAGCACACCCATGAGCAGGAAGGCGGCGTTGCCGGCGAAGACGCCCACCGGCACGCCGACCTGGCCGAACGATCCGGCCACCCCGCGACGGGAGGACGACACGTTCTCCGTCAGCAGCAGCACGATGCCGCCCCACTGGCCGCCGACGGCCAGTCCCTGCAGGAACCGGAGCGTGACGAGGACGATCGGCGCGGCCATGCCGATGGTTCCGGCGGTCGGCAGCAGGCCGATGAGGAACGTCGCCGCTCCCATGAGGACCAGCGAGGTGACGAGGGCGGGTTTTCGGCCGACGCGGTCCCCGAAGTGGCCGAACAGCAGCCCGCCGATGGGCCGGGCGACGAACCCCGCCCAGAAGGTGGCGAAGGACAGCAGCACACCGATCAGCGGCGTGCTCGCGGGGAAGAACAGCGGACCGAACACGAGAGCGGCCGCCGTGGCGTAGATGAAGAAGTCGTACCACTCGATCGAACTGGCGACGAGTGCTGCGGCGAGGAGTTTGCGGGGGGCTTGCTGGTGGCTCGCGGTCATTGCGGGCTCCACTGCGGATCGGCGGACCGACTGGTTGGTATGACCGTGATGCACGTCTCACCACGCGTCAACCACGCTTCCGGTAGCCGGGAGCGGCCGGTTCGGCGCCCGCCGGTCACCGCCTCCCCGAAGGGCGATGTCGTCCCCGGTCAGCAAGCCGCCGCCGCGGCGAGGAGGCCGGCTACCGGCCGCACCTCCCCGTACCGCCGCGGCGCGAGCGCCTCAGGTGTTCGTCGCGTTGAGCACGCGCACCGGCGCTCCGTCCAGGTACGCGCGGATGTCCTCGACGGTCTCGGTGTAGAAGGCGCGGTAAGTGCCCTCGGTGACGTAGCCGAGGTGCGGCGTGAGCACCGTCCGCGGCGTGCTCCGCCACGGGTGGTCGGCCGGCAGCGGTTCCCGCTCGAACACGTCGATCCCGGCCCCGGCGATCCGCCCCGCGTGCAGCGCCTCGCGCAGCGCCGCCTCGTCGACGATCGGCCCGCGCGAGGTGTTGACCAGGTACGCCCCGGGGCGCATCAACCCGATCTCGCGCTCGCCGACCAGCCCGCGCGTGCGAGCGCTGAGCACCGAGTGGATCGTCAGCACGTCGGCGCTGGCGAACAGCTCGTCCTCGTCCACCCGGTGCGCCCCCACGGCGGCCGCGTCCTGCTCGGTGAGGTTCTGGCTCCACGCGATGACCGGCATGCCGAACGCGCGGCCGATCGTGGCGACCTGCCTGCCCAGGCGCCCCAGCCCGAGCACGCCGAGCGTGCGCCCGTGCAGCTCCAGCCCCACGCTGCCCTGCCACAGGCCGGCGCGCACCCGTGCGTCCTCCTGCGGGATGTTGCGCAGCAGCGCGAAGATCAGGCCCCACGTCAGCTCGGTCGTCGGCACCCAGGAGGCCTCCGGGGTGCCGCTGCTGGTGCCGCAGACGGTGATGCCCAGTTCCCGCGCGGCGTCCAGATCGATCGCCGCGTTGCGCATGCCCGTGGTCACCAGCAGCCGCAGGTTCGGCAGGCGCTCCAGCACCTCGCGGGGGAACCCGCTGCGCTCCCGCATCGCCGCGACGATCTCGAACGGCCGGAGCCGTTCCACCAGTTCGCCCGGACCGGCGACGGCATCGGTGAAGAACTCCGCCCCGGCGGGCAGGGATCCCCAGTCCGCGTACTCCCGCGCGACGTCCTGGTAGTCGTCGAGCACCGCGATTCGCACCGCACGCACCTCCGCTGACGTTCCTCTTCCGGTCGGGCCGGCCTCCCCGGGACACCGCGCGTGCGGCGGCACCGGGCGTGCCACCACCGACCGGAACCGGCCGCGCTCGGTGCCGGCCCGTACCTGCGCCGTGGCACACCCTGCGTGGCCCGCGGCTGACCGCCGGGGGAGACTGGCACCGTGATCGGACCGACCGTACTGCACCTGCTGCCGTTGAGCGTGTTCCAGGCCGACCGCACCGAACCGCTGCGACCCGCGTCGCTCGACCACGAGGGTTTCGCGCACTGCTCGCCGGACCTGACCACCGCGCTGGCCGTGGCGAACAGCCTGTACCGGGCCGAGAACGAGCCGATGATCGCAGCGGAACTCGACCCGGAGCGCATCACCTCCCCGCTGCGCTGGGAGGCCGCCGCTCCCGCCCCGCCGCCGGGTGTGGACCCCGGTACCCCGTTCCCGCACGTCTACGGACCGCTGGACCGCTCGGCGGTGGTCGACGTGTACTACGCGCGCCGCGGCCCGGACGGCACGTTCCTCTCGCTGGAGACGCGCAGCCACACCGCCGAGGAGTTCGACCTGCTGCCGCACCCGGAGGGCGGCTGGTACCGGCGCACGTGGACGAGCCCGTTCGCGCTCTCCCGGGACGGGTCCCCGCGCCCCTCGGCGACGGCGATCTACTTCCTGCTCACCCCCGGGGAGACGTCCCGGTGGCACACGGTCGAGTCGGAGGAGCTGTGGATGTGGCACCGGGGCGGGCCGCTCAACCTGCACCTCGGCGGCGAGGGGAAGCGGCCCGCGGAGCACCCGGAGCACATCTCGCTCGGCGCAGGTGCGGGTCAGAGCCCGCAGGCCCTGGTCCCGGCGCGCACGTGGCAGTGCGCCAGCGCCGCGCCCACGGTGGAAACGCTGGTCAGCTGCGTCGTCTCCCCCGGGTTCGACTTCGCCGACTTCCACGTGCTCAACGAGGACGCCTGAGGCCGGTCCCGCGGGCGGCAGCGGCGGACCGCGCTGGCGAGCGGACGGGCCGCTTCCCGGTGCCGCCGCCCTGGCCGGTGCCGATCAGCGGGTGCGCCTGCCCGCTCCGGGAGACGATCGTCAGCAGCAGGACCAGCAGCGCGACGCCGGCGGAGGCGGCCGGCGTGATGCGGCGCGCGGCCCCCGGCGGCACCGCGGTGGGCGGTGTGCGGTCGGCGCCGGGCACGCGGCGGTCCGGTGCGGGACGGCCCGGCTCCTGCTCGGCGAGCGGTGCGGGTGGTTCGGCGGCGTGCCCCGGCGCCGGCTCCGGCGCGCCGGGACCGGAGCTGGGCGGGCGGCGGAGGCGGCTGCGCTGCGCGGGGCGCGTGCCGAGCATGCGGTGCTCGTACCAGCACATCGCCAGCGACGCCCCGATGATGACCGTGATCAGCACCCCCGCGAACGCGGCGAACGCGGCCAGCGAGTTGAGCACTCGCCTCACCCCCCGAAGTTCAGCAGCTCGTTCTCCGGACACCCGGCGGATCGGCGGGCGCCCGGCCCCGCGCGTCCGCGTGCGACCGGCCGCGCCGCGGCAGCGGGCCGGTTCCGGTGAGCGGATTTTCGGCGCGTTCGGCCTTTCGCGTCGACGGTAGGGCCTGCGCGGAGATCCCGCTGAAGACGAAGCCGGCTCACCCCACGGACGAGTGACCCGGGATGCGGAGGAGCGGGGGCGGACGCGGCGGAGATCCCCACCGCATCCGCTCAACCGTCCGCTCAGCGCGGACGAGGAGATCAATCCGGGCGAGTACGATGGGATAACGGTTTCGTCACCGTCCTCCGCCGCCGCACGCACGAAGCGGCGGGAACGCGGGCGATGCCCCACCGCGGCGGCGCACGCCGGAGCAACGCGCAGGCGGCGCGCTCCGGCGGTCCGGGTGCACCGCTCCACGGGACACCGATGCAGGAGGTCACTGATCGTGCAGGGCTACGGCGTCCATCTGCTCTTCCACGTGCTGGCGGCCGCGTGCGGCGCGGGCTGCGGCGTGGCAGCCGCCCTGTGGTGGCACGAGTCCCTCGCGTTCGCACTGGTGCTCGCCGTCGCCGCGCTCGTCGTCGGACTCCTCGTCCTCCTCGCCCAGGGCCGCTACATCGCCGCCCAGCGATCGGAGCGCCCGGCGGAAGCCGCTCCCGCCGGTGCGCGCGCGGAACACCGGCCGCGGCACGGCACGCGCCCCGGCCTGCCCACCGGTGCCGAAGCGCCCGCTCGCGCGGCACCGCGCACCCGCCAGGACCTGCCGGCGGGGCCGACGCAGGTGAGCGGCGGTACCCCCCGCACCGCGGACGGGGCCTCCGCCGCCGAACCGACCCGCCGCGCGGACGAGCGGCGGCGCGGCCGCTGAGCACTCCTCCCGGGGCTGGATCGGTCCGGCCGGGCGGTCGTTGCGCGGAGTACCGCGCTGTCACGTGCAACCTCCGCTCGAGATTCCGCGTGACCGCGCGGCCTCCTCACACCCCGAGGTAGCCGAGCTGCGAGGAGAGTTCCTTGGCCGCCACGCGCATCGCGCCGACGACGTCGCGGACGCGGCGGCGCGAGAAGCGGTAGGACGGCCCGGAGGCGCTGAGCGCCGCGACGACGGAACCCTCCTGGTTGTAGACCGCCACGGCGGCGGCGTTGAGGCCGAGCTCGAGTTCCTCGAAGGAGGCGGCGTACCCGTCGCGCGCGATCACGTCGAAGTCCTTGCGCAGCTGCCCGGCATCGACCACCGTCCGGTTCGTGTAGCGCTGCAGCGGTTCCCCGAGGATCGCGTCCTGGTCCTCCTGCGGGGCGTGCGCGAGCAGGACCTTGCCGCTCGAGGTCGCGTGCAGCGGGGTGCGCTGCCCGACCCAGTTGTGCGCGGTCACCGCGGCGGTGCCGCGGGCCTGGCTGATGTTCAGGGCGACGTCGTTGTCGCGGATCGCGATGTTGACCGTTTCCCCGAGGTCGGAGGCCAGGGAGTCGCAGAACGGCCGCCCGAGCCGTGGCAGGTCCATGCGCTCGGTCGCCGCCCCCGCCAGCCGCACGACGCCGAACCCGATCGTGTACTTACCTCGCTCGCTGAGCTGCTCCACCAGGCCGCGTGACTCGAGCACGCTGACCAACCGGGAGGCCGTGGACTTGTGCACTCCCAGTTCCGAGGCGATCTCGGTGATGCCGGCTTCTCCGCTCCGCGCCAGCAGTTCCAAGACGGTGACAGCCCGGTCGACGGACTGCACCAGAGCGCCCGAGCTCCTTCCGTGTGTCTCCGCTGAACTACCCACGGTCCAACCGTATCCGTTCCACGTGCCATTTCCGGAACCATCTGTGATCCCTCTTGACGTTGTCGGAACCCGAGAGCGAAATTTGTTGCACATATTACTCCCGGTTTCGTGTGATGCAACGGAGGTACGTGTGCGTTCTCCCGGTGGGCCCGGCGGATCCGGGCTGGCGGTATGAAGGCGGTCGCCGTCGTCGGAACCTCGATCGCGGGCTGGCGCGCGGCGCAGGAGCTGCGGGAGCAGGGGTTCGACGGGCGCCTGGTCATGATCGGCGAGGAGTCACACCGCCCCTACGACCGGCCCGTGCTGTCGAAGGACTTCCTGACCGACGGGCAGTCCTCGGACGAGCTCGCGCTGGCCACCGAGAAGGAGGAGGACGCCCTCGAAGCGGAGTGGCGTCCCGGCACCAGGGCGGTCGGGCTGCGGCCCCGGCAGGGCTGCATCGCGCTCGACGACGGCACCACCGTCGCCGTCGACGGCGCCGTGCTGGCCACCGGCGCCCGCCCCATCACCCTGCCCGGAACGGAACACCTCCCCGGCGTGCACTACCTGCGCACGCTCGACCAGGCGCACGCGCTGCGCACCGAACTCGCACCGGGCATGCGCGTCGTCGTCATCGGTGGCGGGCTCATCGGCACCGAGATCGCCTCCGCCTGCCGCGGCCGCGGAGCGCACGTCACCCTCGTCGAGGCTCAGCACATGCCGCTGGCGCGCACGCTCGGCATCGAGCTCGCCCCCACCTGGCTCGCGCTGCACGAGGACCACGGCGTGCGGATGCGCTGCGGCACCCCGGCCAGCAGGGTGCTCGGCCGGGACCGCGCCACCGGGGTCGAACTCGCCGACGGCCGGGTGCTGCCCGCCGATCTGGTCGTCGTGGAGGTCGGCAGCCGCCCGGTCACCGAGTGGCTGCGCGGTTCGGGCGTGAAGGTCCGCGACGGGGTGGTGACCAACCCGGGCGGCGTCACCGCCGTGTCCAATGTGGTGGCCGTCGGCGATCTCGCCCGCTACCTGCCCGCGCGGCGCGGCCGCACCGCGCGCAGCGACCACTGGTGGACGGCGATGAACCAGCCGCCCGTGGCGGTGCGGAACCTGCTCGCCGGGTGGACCGTCTCGCACTACGCCGCGATCCCCCGGTTCTGGTCGCGGCAGTACGGCAACCTGCTGCAGTTCGCCGGGTTCCCCGGCCCGAAGGACGAGGTCCGCGTCGTCGACGGGTCCCTGCGCTCGCACCGCTTCGTGGCCACCTACCACCGCGGTGGGCGCACCGTGGCGGTGTGCGCGTGCAACAGCCCCAAGGCCTTCTCCCGGCACCGCCGCCGCCTGTCCGCGGCGCTGCGCCGGGAGTAGCGGTCACTTCGCCGGGTCGTCCCGCCCGTTGCGGACGCACGGGTGCTCACCCCGCGGTGAACTCCGCCATCGCGTCGACGAGGAGATCGGCGAGGTACTCGGCGAACGAGCAGCGCACCATGATCCGGTAG
Source organism: Salinifilum ghardaiensis (assembly GCF_054491345.1). Lineage (NCBI taxonomy): Bacteria > Bacillati > Actinomycetota > Actinomycetes > Pseudonocardiales > Pseudonocardiaceae > Salinifilum > Salinifilum ghardaiensis. The sequence continues at coordinate 3,702,035 of NZ_CM137101.1, forward strand.
GCCGGTTCGTCCGCGACCTGCCACAGCACGACCTGCGCGCGCCCCACGAGCACCTGCGCGCACTGGCCGGGGCCGAACGCGCGCGGGTGCAGGTCCGTCGAGCACAGCTTCTCCAGCACGTCCCGCGACCGCGCCCCGGACAACCGCAGCGTGGTGCGCTGCGCCGACACGTCCACGACGGTGCCGGAGGACCCGCCCAGCGCTTCCCGCGCCGCCGCGGTGACGCGCCCCGCCTGCCCGTCCGGGGCGACGAGCAGCCACTCGTCGGGCCCGAGCCGCAGCGCCGCGTGCCGCCGGTCCCCGGTGACCCGGTCCGGCGTGCGGTGCGGCAGGGGCGTCCCCAGCTCCCGCTCGACGCGCCCCCTCGCGGCGCCGGACGGGTCGGTGCGCAGGTCGACCTGGGTGAGGAAGGGCTCCTCGGCCAGCCGCACTCCGCGCAGCCCCTCCGCGCTGCGCTCGGCGAGCTCGGCGGTGCGGTGCGCCAGCGGGCTGCGGCGCAACTCGCGGGCACCGACCGCGGTGCCCGCGACCTCGTCAACGACCGTCACGGCGGGCTCCTTCCCTGTCGTAGAGCACCGGTTCGGCCACCTCCACCGGCGCGGACCGGCCCCGCAGCGGAACGTGCAGGGTTTCGCCGACGCGGCTGCGCCCCGCTCGCACCAGCGCCAGCGCGAAGGTCCGCTCCAGCGCCGCGCTGCGGTAGCTGGAGGTCACGTGGCCGAGCACCGGCACCGGCGGTTCGCGGGGCACGTCCGGCTCCACCAGGTGCGCCCCCTCCGGCAGCCGCTCCTCCGGGTCCCGCGGCAGCAGCCCGACGAGCTGCCTGCGGTCGCAGCGCCGCACGTCCGCGCGCGAGAGCGAGCGCTTGCCGACGAAGTCCGCGCGCGCGGACACCACCCGGTCCATGCCCAGATCGAGCGGGGTGGCGGTGCCGTCGGTGTCCTGCCCGACGATCGCGAACCCCTTCTCCGCCCGCAGCACGCGCATCGCCTCCGTGCCGTACGGGGTGATGCCGTGGTCCTCCCCCGCCGCGTGCACCGCCTCCCACAGGGCGCGGCCGTACCACGTCTCCACGTGGATCTCGAAGGCCAGCTCACCCGAGAACGACACGCGCGAGATCCGCGCGGGGACGCCGTCGCGCAGCACCGCCCAGCGGAACTCCAGGGGTCCGAACGCCCCGGCCGCGACGTCCAGGTCCGGTGCCAGCCGGGCCACCACGGCGCGCGAGTCGGGGCCGACCACGGCCACCGCCGCCCACTGCTCGGTCACCGGGGTGCAGTACACCGCCAGTTCGAACCACTCGGTCCGCAGCCACTCCTGCAGCCAGTCCAGCACGTGCGCGGCGTTGCCGGTGGTGGTGCTCATCAGGTACCGGTCCGGCGCCAGCCGCGCGGCCACCCCGTGCTCGAAGACCACCCCGTCGGGGGTGCACATCACCCCGCAGCGCGCCTCGCCGACGGGCAGACCGGCGAGACCGCTGGTGCAGATCCGGTCGAGGAACTCCGGTGCGTCCGGCCCGGCGACCTCGATCTTGCCGAGCGGGGTCACGTCCTGCACGGCCACACCGGTGCGCGCGGCGCGGCACTCCCGCTGCACGGCCCGGTCCACGTCCTCACCGTCCCGGGGGTAGCACCGGGGGCGCTTCCACTGGTCGACGTCCTCGAACACCGCCCCGCGCGCGACGTGCCACGGGTGCATCGGCGTGACCCGCGCCGGGTCGTGCAGCCGGCCGCGCTCCCGCCCGGCCCACAGCGCCATCGGGACCGGGGCGTACGGCGAGCTCGCGGTGGTCGCGCCCACCTCGCCCGGATCCCGCGCGCCGAGCGCCTCGGCGACCAGCGCCGCCGCGTTGACCCGGGAGGTCTTGCCCTGGTCGCTGCCGGTTCCGATGGTCGTGGCCCGCTCGACGTGCTCCACCGAACGCACGCCCGTGCCGAGGGCGTGCCAGACATCGGCCACGCTCGCATCGCGCTGCAGGTCGACGAAGTGGTCGCACCACCGGGCCGGTTCACCGGACTCGCCCGGGACCAGCCACAGCGGCCGCGGGCGGGTGGGCGGACGATCGCCGCGCACGGGCGGCACCGGCGGTGGTGCTGTGCGGAAACCGCTGGCCGTGGCCAGTTCCGCCCCGGCGGCGTAGCCCTGCGCCAGGCAGCCGGCGAGGTCGAGCGTCCCCCGCGCGGCACCGATCACGCGCGGCAGGTCCTCGCCCTGCTGCGGCACGAACGCCGCGATCACCGGGTCCCAGCGCAGCTGCCCGCCGGCGTGGCCGAACAGCTGGGTCGCCGGGTCCCACCCGCCGCTGACGGCCAGCAGGTCGCAGTCGTGCTGCACGGCCGGGCCCGCCGGGTGCCCGTCCCCGTCGAGCGGGGCGATCCGCGCGGCCGACACCCGGCGGTCCCCCTCGGTGCCGACGACGGCCGCTCCCCGGTGCACCACCGCGCCGGTTTCCTCGGCGAGCCGCGCGAGCTCCTCGGGCGGGTGGGCGCGGCTGTCGACCACGGCCCGCACGTCCGCACCGGCCTCGGCCAGGGCGAACACGGTGCGGTAGGCGCTGTCCGAGGTGGTGGCCACGACGGCGCGGTGGCCGGGCAGCACCCCGAACCGGTGCAGGTAGCGCCGCACCGCCCCGGCGAGCATGGTGCCGGGGCGGTCGTTGTCGGCGAAGACGAGCGGGCGTTCGTGCGCGCCGGTGGCGAGCACGACGTGCCGGGCCCGCACGTGCCACAGGCGCTGCCGCGCACCGCGCCGCTCGGCCACGAGCAGGGGACCGCCCTCGTAGCAGCCGACGGCGGTGGCGCGGGTGAGCACGCGGGTCTCGTCGAGTTCCACGAACTCGCGGGAAACCCCGGCGAGCCAGTCGGTCGCGCTCCGCCCGTCGACGCCGTGGTGCCCGTCGAGCAGTCCCCCGCCGATCTCGGTGTCCTGCTCGACCAGCAGCACGCGCGCTCCCGACCGGCCGGCCGCGCGGGCGGCGGCGATGCCCGCGGGGCCGGCGCCGACCACGGCGACGTCGACGTGCACGTGCTTCTTGTCGTAGGTGTGCTCGTCCTCCGCCGGGCACAGCCAGCCGACGCCGGAGAGGGTGGCGACCTGCAGCCCGTCGGCGAGCTCCACGCGGGTGGCCGGCACCATCGGCTCGGGGCGGCCGCCCAGCACCTGCACCATCGCGTTCGGTTCGGTCTCGTCGGCGGTGAGGATCCCGCGCGGGCGGTCGCGGTGGATCGACGGCGCCACTTCGATGCGGTCGTTGGCCAGCAGCGCCGAGGCGAGGGTGTCCCCCGGGTGCCCGGTCAGCGCGATCCCGTCCACGGTGAAGCGCGCGGACCGGGAGCGGTCGACGCGGCCGCCGGAGCGCAGTCTCGTTATGGTCCCACCGCCTTCGAGCGCGCGTGCGAGGCCTCGGGACGGTCCACATCGGTCCGTCCCCCGCAGCGGGGTTCGACGTCGTCCCGCGGTCCGCACCACGGGCACGGGATCCGCAGCATCTGTGGCTCCTTTGCCGAGCGGGTGGCGCGCTCCGCGCGAACGAGGAGCGCGCTCGGAAGTTTCCGCGATTTCAGCGGGCGGGCACCGCCGCCCGGTGCTCGCCGGCGAGCGCCCCGGTGCCGAAGCGCTCGAGGCCGCAGGCGGCGGCGAGCGGGTGCGGTCGCCCGGTGGCGATGGTGTGCGCGAAGAGGTGGCCGGCTGCCGGAGCGGCCTGGAAAACCCCGGTGCCCCAGCCGCAGTTGACGAACAGGTTCTCGTGCGGCGCGGGGCCGGTGATCGGCGAGGAGTCCGGGGTGATGTCGACGAGGCCGCTCCAGGTGCGCAGCACGTGGGCCTTGGCGAACACGGGGAAGAGCTCCATCGCGGCGGCGAGCTGCCGCTCGATCACGTGCGCGGGCCCCGGCCGTTCAGCCCCGGGCCGTTCCGGTCCCGGCCGGGCGACTCCGCTGCACGCCCCGGTGCCGGCGCCGAGGACGAGCTCTCCCTCGTGCGTCCCGCTGCAGCAGCAGTGCACGTGCTCGGAGACGACCGCGCACGGGGGCACCGACTCGAGCAGTTCCGAGACCACGGCCTGCGAGGGGTGGCTCCGCAGCGGCAGCCGCAGACCGAGCGCGTCGGTCAGCCGGGTGGTGCGCCCCGCGGCGGCCAGCCCCACCCGTCCCGCGCTGATCGGCCCGAGCGAGGTCTCCACACCGGTGACCCTCTCGCCGGAGGTGCGCAGGCCGGTGACGGTGCACCCCTGGACGAGGTCCACCCCGAGCTCCTCGGCCTTGCGCGCCAGGGCCCGGGCCACGCGGTCGTGCTCGGCGATGCCTCCCCGCGGCTGGAACGTCGCGCCGAGCACGGGGTACCGGACGTCGTCACCGGTGTGCAGGATCGGGCACACGTCCCGGATCTCGGCCGGGGTGAGCCACTCGGCATCGGCACCGCCCAGCCAGTCGGCGAACGCGCGGCGGCGGCCGTCGCGGACTTCCTGCTCGGTGTGCGCCGCGGTGAGCACCCCGCGCTGCTCGAGCAGGAGCTCGTCCTCGAGCTCCGCGGGCAGCTGCTCCCACAGCTCCAGCGCGTGCTCGTCCAGCGCCGCGCTCTCGCCGGACCCGCGGCGGGAGCTGATGACCGCGGCGCCGCGGGCCCCGTCGCCGTCCAACCACCCGTCCTCGAGCACGGCGACGTTCCGGATGCCGTGCCGGGACGCGAGGTAGTGCGCGGTGGCGAGGCCGTGGACCCCGGCACCGACGAGGACCACGTCGTAGTGCGCCTCGGGGGTGGGGCGGCACCGGAGGCGCTCCGGCGACGCGGGCGAGGAGCGTGTCGTGACCACCGCGGCCTCCACGGGGACGGGCGACGGGATCTGCGGCGGGTGGGCGCCCCGCCGGGACGGCGGTGCGCCGGGGCGAGCGTTCGCGAGAACTCAAGTGCGGGAAGGACTCAAGCGGGGTGAAGACTCACCAACAACTGATATGCCAGTGTGTAGGTTAGACTACGAGGCATGGCTCGTGGCGTCAATTCATCCGTCGAGCGGGCGGGGCGCGGCCGCTCGACCGGGCGCGGGGCTGCGCGGCGCACCCGCCGGAACCGCAGCTCGCAGGCGGAACGCGCCTACGGAACGCTGCGCGAGCGGATCCTCACCCTGGACCTCGCGCCGGGCAGCCCCCTGCAGGAGGACGAGCTCACCTCCGAGCTGGACATCGGCCGCACCCCGCTGCGGGAGGCGGTCAAACGGCTGCAGCTGGACTCGCTCGTGGCGATCTACCCGCGCCGCGGGACCTTCGTCACCGAGGTCAACATCACCGATCACGCCCTGATCGCCGATGTGCGCCTGCAACTGGAGGGGCACGCGGCACGCCGCGCGGCCGAGCGCGCGACGGAGGCCGAGCGGTCCGAATTGGACGATCTCCGGAAGCTCCCCGGGCCCTCGCCCGAGGCGGCCCCGCCCGGCAGCGGGGCCGCGCGCGGGACCGGGGGATCAGCCGGCAGCGGGGGGCCAGCAGGGACCGGGGGCCCGAGCGTGATGGACGTGGACGCGCGCGTGCACCGGGCGATCTACCGCTGCGCGCACAACCACTACCTCGAGAGTACGCTGGGGCACTACTACAACCTGGCACTGCGGATCTGGTACCTGTTCTCCGACCGGCTGCCGGCCATGGACGACCACGTGGCCGAGCACGGGGAACTGCTCGAGGCCGTGGTCGCCGGGGATGCCGACCGCGCGGACCGCACCGCGGTCGCCCACGTCGATCACTTCGAGCAGCGGATCCGGAACGTTCTCTAACCGGAACTCACCCGTTTCGCAAGGACCCCGCCCGACCGCCTGTCACCCGCTCGGATTCTCCTTGCCAGCCCCGGGGGAAACGCCTCGCCGGGACCTTGACGAACCCCGCCCTCGAGGCGCACTGTTGCGTTACACGCAGAAGGTTGTGGTACGCGCAACACCACCCACCTCTGGCGCAATAGGCCAACGCTGACGCAATGGGGCGGCAGTTATGGATTCGAGCGTCCAGGTACCCGTCACCGGTGCCGGCATCCCCGGATGCGGCACCGCGCACGACCTCGCCCGGCTCGGGATCGCCGACGTGGCCGCAGCGGAGCAGCTCCCGCTGCTCGCCACCGGCGGATCCACCTCGCACACACCGGAGTCCTCGCACGCGCCGGTGCTCCGAACCGGTTCCGACCGGAGCGCGAGCCGAGTGGCCGCCGACGCGGCCGCGACCGCCGCGGACCTGGAGCTCGACGAGCATCCCCGCTTCCACCGGACGAGCGGAGCCGAGTCCTCCGCCGCCCCCGACGTCGAGGCCTCCCGCTCCGAACGACCACGCTCCGCGGCCGCGCTCGCGGATGCGGCGTTCGACCCCGCGATGACCAGAATGCGCTGTTGAGCCCCGTCCCCGCGCGGACGACGACCCGAGCCACGCGGCGGTGATGCGGAAACCGCCCCACCGCGCCGGCCCCGGGTGCCGCACGCGCTCCGGGCAGGACCCCCGGCCCGAGCACACCCGCCCGCCTGTGCCCAACACCCCGGACCGGACGGCAGACCCGACACCGGACCGGCCACGCCCGGAGGACGCGGTGATCTCCGGGAATATCGGAGTCCAATGCGGACTTACAACTGAAAACAGGGCACAACCGCACATCGCACCCGATAAACATCCCGCACGGACCTCAAGGAGTGCCCGATGAGCGTCAACCCCAACCCGGGCATTTTGCAATACCCGCGGATCCGCAAGTCGCCGTTCTTCTACGCCTCGCGTCAGCACGGCGTCGGGCTCTACAGCGTTTACAACCACACCTACCACGCTCGGCACTACGGCGATCCGGTCGGCGAGTACTGGGCCCTGTTGGAAGGCGTGACGCTGTGGGACGTCGGCGTGGAGCGGCAGGTGGAGATCACCGGCCCGGACGCCTTCGACTTCACGAACATGCTCGTGCCGCGCGACCTGACCAAGTGCAAGGTCGGGCAGTGCAAGTACGTGTTCGTCACCGACGAGCACGGCGGAATCATCAACGACCCGGTGCTGCTGCGCCTCGGTGAGAACCACTTCTGGCTGTCCCTGGCGGATTCGGACGTGCTGCTGTGGGCCCGCGGGCTGGCCTACAGCCTCGGCATGGACGTCACGATCCGCGAGGCGGACGTCGGGCCGGTGCAGGTCCAGGGGCCGAAGTCGCGGGAGGTCATGGTCGACCTGTTCGGCGAGGACATCCTCGACGTGCCCTACTACTACGCGGTCGACCGCGAGCTGAACGGCATGCAGGTCGTCGTCTCCCGCACGGGCTACACGGCGGAGCTCGGCTACGAGATCTACCTGCACAACGCCAGCCGCGACGGGACGAAGCTGTGGAACACCGTGTGGGAGGCCGGCGAGCCGCACGGCATGCGGGTCATCGGTCCCTGCCACATCCGCCGCATCGAGGCGGGAATCCTGTCCTGGGGCTGCGACATCACACAGAACACCAACCCGTTCGAGGTCGGCTACGGCTTCGAGAAGACCTGGATGGTGGACCTGGACCAGGAGGCCGACTTCATCGGCAAGCAGGCGCTGCAGCAGGTCAAGGAGCAGGGGATCTCCCGCAAGCTGGTGGGCGTGGAGATCGGCGGGCCCGGTGTCGGCTCGTTCAACGACGGCCGGATGATCGACATGTTCGACGTGCACGACCCCAACGGCCTGCGCATCGGCGAGGTCACCTCGGCCTGCTACTCCCCCCGGCTGGAGCGCAACATCGGGTTCGCGATGGTGCCGATCGCCTACCACCAGCTCGGGACCGAGCTCGTGGTGGCCACGCAGCACGGTCGGCAGGACGCGATCGTGGTCGAAAAGCCGTTCCTCGACCCGACCAAGGACATCCCGAAGCGCGCCCTGCGCGAGACGGCCGCATAGCGGGAAGGGGTGAGCACGATGACCACCCAGGACCGGTTCTCCCGTTCGCTGGAAGCGGCGCGCTACGAGGTCCTGCCGTTGCGCGGGGTGCTCGACGAGGTCGCCCACCTGTCCCCGGGCACGTGCGTGACCGTCACCTCCGCGCAGGCCAAGGGCATCGACGCCACGCTGGAGACCGCCGAGCAGCTCGCCCGGCGCGATCTCCAGCCGGTGCCCCACCTGGCCGCGCGCCTGGTCCGGGACAGCCCGCACCTGGAGCGGATCCTCGACCGCCTCGCCGCGGCCGGGATCGACGAGGTGTTCGTGATCGGGGGTGACGCGGCCGAGAGCGGGGAGTTCCCGGACGCCCTGTCGCTGCTGCAGGCGATGGAGCGCACCGGGCGCCGACCGCAGCGCGTCGGCATCGGCGGCTACCCGGAGCGGCACGCGTCCATCCCGGACGACGTGCTCGCGCAGGCGCTGGCGGACAAGTCCCGCTACGCCGACTACATCGTCTCCCAGATCTGCTTCGACACGGAGACGATCCTGGCGTGGGTCAAGGACCTCCGCGAGCGGGGGCTGACGCAGCCGGTCTACGTCGGGATGCCGGGTGCGGTGGACGCGCGCAAGCTCATGCGGATCTCGCTGAAGATCGGCCTGGGCGAGTCGATGCGCTTCCTGCGCAAGCAGTCCGGGGTGGTCAGCAAACTGCTCACCCGCTACACGCCACAGGACATCGTGGACGGGCTCATGCCCTACCTGGACGATCCGGAGCACGGCATCGCCGGTTGGCACCTGTACACGTTCAACGAAGTGGCGAAGACGGTCGAATGGCGGCAGGAAGCGGCCCGGCGCATCGGAGAGGTCCCGGCCTGACGCCGCGGGTGGTGGGCGCGCCGGGCGCCCACCACCCCCAACACCCCGCCAACCGCAGTGGAGTCACGATGAGCATTCCCAACGACCTGGACATCTCCCGGGCGACCGAGCTCAAACCGCTGACCGACGTGGCCGCCGACATGGACATCGGTCGGCACCTCCTCGAACCGTACGGGCACAACGTCGCGAAGATCTCGCTGGACGCCATCGAGGAACTCGCCGACCGTCCGCGGGGGCGGTACGTGGTGGTCAGCGCGATCACCCCCACTCCGCTCGGCGAGGGCAAGACCACCACGACCGTCGGTCTGGGCCAGGGGCTGCACCACCTCGGCCAGCGCAGCGCCGTGGCGGTGCGGCAGCCGTCGATGGGGCCGACGTTCGGCATCAAGGGCGGCGCGGCAGGCGGCGGTTACAGCCAGGTCGTGCCGATGGAATCGCTCAACCTGCACCTGACCGGCGACATGCACGCGGTCACCTCGGCGCACGACCTGCTGGCCGCGATGGTGGACAACCACCTGCACAAGGGCAACGAGCTCGGCATCGACCCGCACCGGATCACGTGGCGGCGCGTGCTCGACGTCAACGACCGGGACCTGCGCAACATCGTCAGCGGGCTCGGCGGCAGGTCCGACGGCGAGCCGCGGCAGACCGGTTTCGACATCACCGCGGCCAGCGAGGTGATGGCGATCCTGGCGCTGTCCACCTCGCTGCAGGACATGCGGCAGCGCATGGGGCGCATCGTCGTCGGCTACACGCGCGAGGGCGAGCCGGTCACCGCCGAGCAGCTCAAGGCCGCCGGCGCGATGACGGTGCTCATGCGCGAGGCGCTGAAGCCGAACCTCATGCAGACCACCGAGAACACGCCGGTGCTGGTGCACGCGGGCCCGTTCGGCAACATCGCCCACGGCAACTCCTCGATCGTCGCCGACCTCATCGCCAGCCGCGGCAGCGACTACCTGATCACCGAGGCCGGGTTCGGGGCGGACATGGGCGCGGAGCGGTTCTTCAACATCAAGTGCCGCGCTTCCGGCATGCGGCCGGACGCGGCGGTGCTCGTGGCGACGGTGCGCGCGTTGAAGGCCCACTCGGGACGTTTCCGCGTCGTGGCGGGCAAACCGCTGCCTCCCGAGCTGCTGCAGGAGAACCCGGACGACGTCTCCGCGGGGGCGGACAACCTGCGCAAGCAGATCCGGAACATCCGGATGCACGGGGTCTCACCGGTGGTGGCGATCAACGCCTTCCCTGGCGACCACCCGAGCGAGCACGCCAGGATCCGCGAGATCGCCGAGGCCGAGGGCGCCCGGGTCGCCGTCAGCGACCACTTCAGCGAGGGCGGCAAGGGAGCTGTGGAACTGGCCGAGGCGGTGGTCGAGGCCGCGGAGGAACCGCACGAGTTCCAGCTGCTCTACCCGGACGAGGCGGATCTGCGCACCAAGATCGAAACGATCGCGCGGGAGGTCTACGGCGCGGACGGCGTGTCGTTCCAACAGGCAGCGCAGCGGTCGCTGGACAGCTACGAGGCCAACGGCTTCGGCAACCTGCCGGTGTGCATCGCCAAGACGCACCTGTCGCTGAGCTCCGATCCGAAGCTGCTCGGCGCACCGACCGGGTGGACGCTGCCGGTTCGGGAGGTGCGCGCCTCCGTCGGCGCCGGGTTCGTGTACCCGATCTGCGGTGACATGCGCACCATGCCCGGATTGGGGTCATCTCCAGCGGCTGAGCACATCGACATCGACGAGCACGGCCAGGTCCTCGGCCTGAGCTGAGCGGCACGCGGGAGGTACCTGCGGCCCGCCCGACCGGATCCGCAGGCGCCTCCCGCTGCCCGCAGCAGCGCGGCGGACGCGTCGCGTCCGCCGCGCTGCTGCGCACGTGCTCGTCGCTCCGCGATCGGCGCGGCACCGTCGCGGTTCACGGGCGGCTGCGGCCGGACAGTTGCGGCGTTCTCGGGCTCTGGCGCAGGCTCGCGACGAGCGCGTTGGGCTTGCCTGCCAGCTTGCCCGCCATGTAGCGCCCGAACCCGGGCAGCCGGGTCAGTGCCAGCATCGCCCGCCGCAGCCACAGGTCCCGCCGGGACCCGGGCAGGAACCACCGCGCGGTCGCGCGGCCGATTTCCTGCTTCTCGTCGACGACCGGTCGCCACAGCCGCTCGTAGTCGGCCAGCGCCGCCGGTACGGAATCCGCCCGGGCGAGCCGGTCGGCCAGCACGTACGCCCCGGCGATGGCCAGCGACGCGCCCTGCCCCGCCAGCAGCGACACGGCGTAGCAGGCATCGCCGAGCAGCACCACGCGTCCCGAGCTCCAGCGCGGCATGCGGACCTGCGCGACCTCGTCGTAGTAGATCTCCGCGGCCGGCGGGCACCGGTCGAGCACCTGGGGCACCACCCACCCCATGCCGCTGTAGGCCTCGAGCACGGCCGACCGCGGGTCGGCCGGAAGTGCCGGGTCCTGCGGGCGGTGCACGGCGAAGGCCGCCACCCGGCCGTCGCGCAGCGCGTAGCAGCCCACCTGGCGGTCGATGGTGTCGCTCAGGCAGAACCGCCCCCGCGCGGCCGCGTGGATCTGCGGCGCGTCGAAGGTGAACGCCGCGGTGTGGAACCCGAGGTCGCGCAGGAAGCGGGATTCCTCCCCGAAGACGAGCTCGCGCACCGAGGAGTGCACGCCGTCGGCGCCGACGAGCAGGTCGGCGGCGAGTTCCGTGCCGTCGTCGAGCTGGGCCCGCACCTCGCCGGCACCGTCGGTGACACCGGTCAGCCGGGCGCCGAACCGCAGGTCGACCGCCTCCGGCAGGGCTTCGCGCAGCACGCGCTCCAGATCGGGCCGCATGATGCTGCACAGCCGCTCACCGGCCACCTGCGCGGTGCGCATGCGGGCCCGGCGCCGGCCGCGGTCGTCGAAGAAGCACGCCTCCTCGACCCGGTAGGCCCGCTCGGCGATGGCGGGCAGCAGTCCCATCGCTTCGGCAGCGTCGTAGCCCGGCCCGAAGAAGTCGATCATGTACCCCTGCGGGCGCGGGCCCGGTGCCTGTTCGAGCACCACGGCCTCGCCGCCCAGCGCCGCGACCCGGTTCGCCAGGGCCAGCCCGGCGATCCCGGCTCCGCAGATGATCACTCGCATGTCCGCGCTCCCTCCTGCGCATCCGGTTCGACCAGCCGCAGCAGGACCTGCTCCGCACCGCCGAAACCGGCGCCGAGCCCGCGGTGCAGCAGCACCCCGTCGAGCGCGGCGAGCGCGACCGCGGCGGTCTCCTCCGGGGCCGGTACCTCGTGCGCGCGGAGCACGGCGGCGACCTGCTGGCGGATCCGGTCGAGCTCGCCGCGGACGCGCTCCCGCAGGTCCTCGTCGCGCGTGGCGGCGAGGTAGACCTCGACGAACACCAGCGAGGCCGGGTCGTCCCCGGTGTAGTCCGCCACGGAGGCGAACAGCGCGCGGATCACCTCGCGCGGACCGCGCGCCGCGTCCAGCTGCGCTGCGGTCTCGTCGAGCACCTGCCGGATGAGCGCGGTGACGGCCTGGTGGAGCAGGTCCTGCAGCGACGGGAAGTGGTAGTGCACCACGCTCGGGGTCACGCCGGCGCGCTCGGCCAGCACCCGCGTGCTCACGGCCGACCAGCCCCGCTCCGGGACGAGCTCGACCGCGGCTCGCAGCAGCCGCTGCCGCACCGCGCTTCCCCGTTCCGCCGCCGGCGATGTCACCGCTGCCACCTCCACCGGGCCGCCGTTCCGGCCAGCCGTTCGGCTCGACCGACCTGACCAGGCGACCTGAACGATCGTCCTGTACGACTGACCTGATAATAGCGCGCGCAGCAGCGCACCGCCAACCCGGCACGGGTGGGAAGAGGTTCCGGCGCTACCGCTCCGCGGTTCCCGAGCCCCGCTGCAGCACGCGCGCCGGCTGCTCGTCCGGCGGGAGCACCGGGCGGAGGACGTGCTCGCTCCGCGCGACTACCGCACCACGAGGACCGGGCACTTGGCGTGGTGGACGAGCTTCGAGGCCACCGACCCGACCATCATCCCGGTGAACGCGCCGTGCCCCTGGTGGCCGAGCACGAGCAGGTCGACCTGCTTGGAAGCGACGACGAGCTCGTCGACCGGGTGCCCGCGCAGCAGCCGCGGCCGGAGGTCGACGTCGCTGAACTCCTCGCGCAGCGGCTCGACGACGCCGTCGAGCCCGCTGCGCGCCTGCTTCTCCAGATCCCCTTCCGAGGAGGGCAGGCGGTAACCGAGCTGCACCGGCTGGTGCCACACGGAGATCGCGTGCACGATGCCGCCAGTCCCTCGGACGTACTGCGCCGCCCAGCGGAGGGCCTGGGCCGACTCGGGGGAACCGTCGATGCCGACGCCAACGGTCTGCGGAACCATGCGAACTCCTTCGTGCAGCGACCGGTGCACCCCGGTTCCGGGGCGCACCGCGGCGGGGACCCGCCGCGGGCGTGCAGCATAGGTCAGCTGATCAGCGCGCGCGAGGGTCCGCCTGCGGTGCGCCTGCCGGTGCGCGCGTCCCGGGACGCACTCCCGGGGTGCTGCGCCGATCGCGCCGTGAGCGCTCCGGGGGCGGCTCCGGGCCCAGCGGGTCAGCGCGCCCGCGGCCTACACCGCGGCGAGCTGGTCCACCGCGGTCACGTGCACGACGGCGTAGCCGACCTCGTCGCACTCGGCGAGGTCGACCTCCGCGCTGATGCCCCAGTCGTGGTCGCCGGCCGGATCGGCGAAGATCTGCCGCACCAGCCACCGCTGCTCCTCCTCCGTGATGAGCAGCAGGTGCGGCCCGCGGGCGTCGGCGCCGGTACCGATCTCGTCGTGCTCGGCGAAGTAGTCCTCCAGCGCGGCGGCCCAGTCGTCGGCGCCCCAGCCGTCGCCACCGTCCAGTTCGGCCAGTTCGTCCCAGCGCTGCCGCGCGCACAGCTCGACCCGGCGGAACATCGCGTTGCGCACCTGCACGCGGAAGGCCCGCTTGTTGTCGGTGACGCGGGCGGGCGGCTGCGCATCGGACTCGACGGTGCCGCCGACGTGGGCCTCGGCCTCGTCCTCGGGATTGCGCAGCTTCTCCCACTCGTCGAGCAGGCTGGAGTCGACCTGGCGCACGAGTTCGCCGAGCCACTCGACGATGTCGGTGAGCTCCTCGGTCTTCTCCACGTCGGGCACGGTGTGCCGCAGCGCCTTGTACACGTCGGCGAGGTAGCGCAGCACGAGCCCCTCCGACCGCGCCAGCCCGTAGTGGCGGACGAACTCGACGAAGTTCATCGCCCGCTCGTACATGTCGCGGACCACGGACTTGGGTTTGAGCTCGTGCTCACCCACCCACGGATGCCCCTTGCGGTAGGTCTCGTAGGCGGCTTCGAGCATCTCCTCGAGGGGCTTGGGGTGGGTGACCTCCTCGAGCTGCTCCATGCGCTCCTCGTAGTCGAGGCCGTCGGCCTTCATCCGCGCGACGGCCTCGCCGCGCGCCTTGTACTGCTGCGCGGACAGCACCGGCCGCGGGTTCTCCACTGTGGACTCGATGGTGGAGACGACGTCGAGCGCGTAGCTCGGCGACTCCTCGTCGAGCAGTTCGATCGCGGCCAGCGCGAACGGCGACAGCGGCTGGTTGAGCGCGAAGTCGAACTGCAGGTCCATGGTCAACCGCACGCGCCGCCCGCTCCCGTCGGGCTCGTCGAGCTGCTCCACCACCCCGGCGGCGAGCAGGGCGCGGTAGATGGCGATGGCGCGCAGGACGTGCTTGCGCTGCGCGGGCCGGTCCTCGTGGTTGTCGGTCAGCAGCCGCTTCATCGCGGTGAACGCGTCACCGGGGCGGTTGATGACGTTGAGCAGCATGGCGTGGTTGACCGAGAAGCTCGACCGCAGCGGTTCCGGTTCGGACTCGACGAGCTTGTCGAAGGTCTTCTCGCTCCACGACACGAAGCCTTCCGGCGGCTTCTTGCGCACCACCTTGCGCTTCTTCTTCGGGTCGTCGCCGGCCTTGGCCAGCGCGCGCTCGTTCTCGATGACGTGCTCCGGCGCCTGGGCGACGACGAATCCCGCGTCGTCGTAGCCCGCGCGCCCGGCGCGGCCGGCGACCTGGTGGAACTCGCGGGCCTTGAGGTGGCGGGTGCGCTTGCCGTCGAACTTGGTCAGCCCCGTCAGCAGCACGGTGCGGATGGGCACGTTGATGCCCACGCCGAGCGTGTCGGTGCCGCAGATGACCTTCAGCAGCCCCTGCTGGGCGAGCTGCTCGACCAGCCGGCGGTAGCGCGGCAGCATCCCCGCGTGGTGCACGCCGATGCCGTGCCGCACCAACCGCGACAGCGTCTTGCCGAAGCCCGCGCTGAACCGGAAGCCGCCGAGCGCCTCGGCGATGCGGTCGCGCTGCTCGCGGCCGGCGACCTTGACGCTCATCAGCGCCTGCGCCTGCTCCACGGCCTGCTTCTGGTTGAAGTACACGACGTAGATCGGGGCCTGGTGACCGCCGAGCAGTTCCTCGATCGTCTCGTGCAGCGGCGTGGTGGCGTAGCGGAAGTGCAGCGGGACCGGCCGCTCCGCGGAGCTGACCACCCTGGTCTCCCGACCGGTGCGGCGGGTGAGGTCGTCCCGGAAGAACGAGACGTCGCCGAGCGTGGCCGACATGAGCAGGAACTGCACCCGCGGCAGCTCCAGCAGCGGCACCTGCCACGCCCAGCCGCGCTCCGGCTCGGCGTAGAAGTGGAACTCGTCCATGACCACCTGGTCCACGTCGGCGTCCGCGCCGTCGCGCAGGGCGATGTTGGCGAGGATCTCCGCGGTGCAGCAGATGATCGGCGCGTCCGCGTTGACGCTGCTGTCGCCGGTCATCATGCCGACGTTGTCCGGACCGAAGGTCTCGGCGAGCGCGAAGAACTTCTCCGAGACGAGCGCCTTGATCGGCGCGGTGTAGAAGGTGCGGCGGCCGGTGGCCAGGGCCGCGAAGTGCGCTCCGGTGGCGACCAGGCTCTTGCCGGATCCGGTGGGCGTGGACAGGATCACGTTGGCGCCCGTGACCACCTCCATCAGCGCTTCTTCCTGCGCCGGGTACAGCTCGACGCCCTGCTCGGCGGTCCACGTGGTGAACGCGTCCAGCAGGGCGTCCGGATCGGTGTCGGCGGGCAACTGGTCGGTCAGCGTCATCGTGCAGGAATCGTCCCCGGTCAGCTTCGGCTCCGCGCACCCGGGGTCGCGGCCGCCTCCCCGCGCCCTCCGGGTGCGCAGGACTCGCCACGGGTGGTGACCTGCGGGGAGAATCGGGGAGCAGCAGTCCCGGCGAGGGAGGAGCGTCGATGACCGACCGAACCGTGCTGTTCGTGGGCGGCCCGCTCGACGGCCGCCGGCAGGAGCTGCGCGAGTCCGAAGCCAGCAGCGGCCGTGTGTTACGTCACATCCACCTGCACGACGGCCCGAAGATCGTGACGCAGTACGAACTGCGCTACACCCCCGGCGACGGCTGGGAGTACCACTTCCGCGGCCCCGCACCCGAGAACTAACCCCCGGGCAGCGCGCTTGCGCCGGGAACAACGCACACCGGCCGCGCGGGCATCCCGCGGCCGTACGGGTGGGGCGCGGCTCACAGAACTGCGCACTTCCCGGCGCGCTGCCGCCGCCTACCATCACAGCCATGGTGACGCACTCAATGTCGAGCAGCGGTCCCGCGGACCGCGCCCCCGGACTCGCGCTCGGCGCCGAGTTCGGCGCAGCGACGCGCGCCGAGTGGCGCGAGCAGGTCGCGGCGGCGCTGCGCAGGACCGGGCAGCTCAGCTCCTCCGCCGCGGCGCCGGAGGCCCCGGAGGAGCTGCTCGCCACCAGCACCTACGACGGCTGCACGCTCCAGCCGCTGTACACCGAGGCCCCCGAGCCGCCCGGGACGCCGGGGCTCTCCCCGCACACCCGCGGAGCGCGGGCGCAGGGGTGCGTCACCGAGGGCTGGGACGTGCGCCAGCACCACGGCCGGCCCGATCCGGCCGGCGCCAACGAGGAGATCCTCACCGACCTGCGCGGCGGGGTGACCTCGCTGTGGCTGCGCGCGGGTTCCGCCGGGCTGCCCGTCGACGGGCTCGCCGACGCCCTGGCCGACGTGGAGCTGGGCATGGCCGGGATCGTCCTCGACGCCGACCACGAAGCCCCGGCCGCGGCGGAGGCCCTGCTGCAGCTCGCCGCCGACCGCGACGTGCGCCCCAGCGCGATGACCGGCAACCTCGGGCTCGACCCGCTGGGCGCGCAGGCCCGCACCGGCCGGCCCGGTGACCGGGAGGCGGCGGTGGCGCTCGCGCGCCGCTGCGCCGAGACCCACCCGGGGATGCGCGCCTTCGTCGTCGACGCCCTGCCGTACCACGAGGCCGGCGGCTCGGACGCCGAGGAGGTCGGCGCCGCCCTGGCGGCGGCGGTGACCTACCTGCGCTGGCTCACCGAGGCGGGCGTGCCGGTCGATGCGGCCGCCGGGATGCTGGAGTTCCGCTTCGCCGCCACCGCCGACCAGTTCGCCACCATCGCCAAGTTCCGCGCCGCCCGGCGCCTGTGGGACCGGGTCGCCCGCGCCTGCGGCCTGGCCGGCGCGGCGCAGCACCAGCACGCGGTCACCTCGCCGGCGATGCTCACCCGCCGCGATCCGTGGGTGAACCTGCTGCGCAACACGATCGCCACCGTCGCCGCCGGACTCGGCGGTGCGCAGGCGGTGACGACGCTGCCGTTCGACGCCGCGCTGGGCCTGCCGGACGCGTTCGCCCGCCGGCTGGCGCGCAACACCCAGGCCGTGCTGCTGGACGAGTCGCACCTGGCCCAGGTCGTCGACCCCGCGGGCGGGTCCTGGTACGTGGAGTCGCGCACCGCCGAGCTGGCCCGGCAGGCGTGGAGCCGGTTCCAGGAGGTCGAGGCTGCCGGCGGGTGGCCCGCCGCATGGGACTCCGGGCTGCTGGCCGAGCGCCTCGAGTCCTCCTGGCAGGCCCGGGTGGAGGCGTTGGCCCACCGCACCGCCCCGATCACCGGGGTGAGCGAGTTCCCCGAGCTGGAGGAGGAGCCGGTGCAGCGCACCCCGGCACCGCCGCAGCCGGCGGGCGGGCTGCCGCGGCACCGCTACGCGGAGGACTTCGAGGCGCTGCGCGACGCGGCCGACGCCGCCCAGCAGGCCTCCGGGCAGCGGCCGGCGGTGTTCCTGGCGACGCTGGGTTCGCTGGCCACCTACACCGCGCGGGCCTCGTTCACGCGGAACCTGCTCGCCGCGGGCGGCCTGGCCACCACCGAAGCCGGGGCCACCGAAACCACCGAGGAGGTGGTCGCGGCCTACCGGAGCTCCCCCAGCCCCGTGGTGTGCCTGTGCTCCTCGGACGCGACCTACGCCGAGCGCGCGGCCGAGACCGCGCGGGAGCTCAAACGCGCCGGCGCCGCGCACGTGCTGCTGGCCGGGAAACCGGCCGAGCTGCCGGACGGCGTCGACGGCTGCATCTTCTCCGGTTGCGATGCGCTGGGCGTGCTGCGCGCGGTCCAGCGCGAGTTGGGAGTGGCGTGATGAGCCAGCGAACCCCTGTGGACCCGCAAACCCCGATGACCCGGCAGATCCCGAACTTCGCCGACGTCGACCTGGATTCGCCCGCCGCGGCGGAGGCGCCCGAGGCGTGGAGCGCCGCCGTGCTGGCCGAGACGGGCAAGGCGCCCGACGCGCTGCAGTGGGAAGCGCCCGAGGGCATCGGCATCAAACCGCTGTACACGGCGGCCGACACCGAGCAGCTGGACTTCCTGGGGACCTACCCGGGGCTGCCGCCGTACGTGCGCGGGCCGTACCCGACGATGTACGTGAACAAGCCGTGGACGGTGCGCCAGTACGCCGGCTTCTCCACGGCGCAGGAGTCGAACGCGTTCTACCGACGCAACCTGGCCGCCGGGCAGAAGGGCCTGTCGGTGGCCTTCGACCTGGCCACGCACCGCGGCTACGACTCGGACCACCCGCGGGTGTCCGGGGACGTGGGCATGGCCGGTGTGGCGATCGACTCGATCTACGACATGCGGCAGCTCTTCGACGGCATCCCGCTGGAGAAGATGAGCGTGTCGATGACGATGAACGGCGCGGTGCTGCCGGTGCTGGCGCTGTACATCGTCGCGGCCGAGGAGCAGGGCGTGGCTCCGGAGAAGCTGGCGGGGACCATCCAGAACGACATCCTCAAGGAGTTCATGGTCCGCAACACCTACATCTACCCGCCGCAGCCGTCGATGCGGATCATCTCCGACATCTTCGCCTACACCTCGGCGAAGATGCCGAAGTTCAACTCCATCTCGATCTCCGGCTACCACATCCAGGAGGCGGGCGCGACGGCCGACCTGGAGCTGGCCTACACGCTGGCCGACGGGCTGGAGTACGTCCGGGCCGGGCGGCAGGCCGGGTTGGACATCGACTCGTTCGCCCCGCGCCTGTCGTTCTTCTGGGGCATCGGGATGAACTACGCGATGGAGATCGCGAAGCTGCGCGCCGCCCGGCTTTTGTGGTCGAAGCTGCTGGGGCAATTCGACCCGCAGGACGCGAAGTCGCTGTCGCTGCGCACCCACTCGCAGACCTCCGGGTGGTCGCTGACCGCGCAGGACGTGTTCACCAACGTCGTCCGCACCTGCGTGGAGGCCATGGCCGCCACCCAGGGGCACACCCAGTCGCTGCACACCAACGCCCTCGACGAGGCACTGGCGCTGCCGACGGACTTCTCCGCGCGCATCGCCCGCAACACCCAGCTGGTGCTGCAGCAGGAGTCCGGCACCACCGACGTGATCGACCCGTGGGGCGGCAGCTACTACCTGGAGCGGCTCACCCAGGACCTGGCCGAGCGGGCCTGGCAGCACCTCACCGAGGTGGAGGAGGCCGGCGGCATGGCCGCCGCCATCGACGCGGGCATCCCCAAGCTGCGCATCGAGGAGGCCGCCGCCCGCACCCAGGCGCGCATCGACTCCGGCCGCCAGCCGCTGATCGGTGTGAACAAGTACCCGTTCCAGGGGGAAGAGCCCGTCGACGTGCTCCAGGTGGACAACGCCCGGGTGCGCCAGGAGCAGGTGGACAAGCTGCAGCGGCTGCGCGCCGAGCGCGACGGCGAGGCCTGCTCCGACGCGCTGCGGCGGCTGACCGCGGCCGCCGAGGCCGCGGTGGACGGGCAGCGGCCGGACGACCTGGAGCACAACCTGCTGACGCTGGCGGTGGACGCGGCCCGCGCCAAGGCGACCGTCGGCGAGATCTCCGATGCGCTGGAGGCGGCGTTCGGCCGGCACTCGGGCCAGGTGCGTACGATTTCCGGTGTGTACCGCGAGGAGTCCGGCCCGACCCGCTCCCTGGAGAGCGCCCAGTCCGAAGTGGACGAGTTCGCGGCCGAGGAGGGGCGCCGCCCGCGCATCCTGGTGGCCAAGATGGGCCAGGACGGCCACGACCGCGGGCAGAAGGTGATCTCCACCGCGTTCGCCGACATCGGCTTCGACGTCGACGTCGGGCCGCTGTTCCAGACCCCGGGCGAGGTCGCGCTGCAAGCCGCCGAGTCCGATGTGCACATGGTGGGCGTCTCCAGCCTCGCCGCGGGGCACCTGACGCTCGTGCCCGCGCTGCGCGAGGAGCTGGACGCGGTCGGCCGCTCCGACATCATGATCGTCGTCGGCGGCGTGATCCCGCCGGCCGACCACGAACCGCTGCACCAGGCCGGGGCGAGCGCCGTGTTCGGCCCGGGCACCGTGATCGCCGATGCGGCCCGCGACGTGCTGGTGCAGCTGCGCGCGCAGCTCGCCGGCGGGTGAGTCCGCGGGCTGCTCCTGCCGCGCGGCGCCCGGCGCCGGCCCCGGCCGCGGCGGGCCGTCGCGGCCGCGCACGCACCCCACTGGTGAGGTGAAACAGCTCCATGCCCCGTTCCATCGACATCGGCGAGTACGCCGACGGCGTGCTCGCCGGGTCGCGCACGATGCTCGCGCGGGCGATCACGCTCGTCGAGTCCACCCGCGAGGACCACCGCCGACAGGCCCAGGAGCTGGTCACGCGGCTGCTGCCGCGCAGCGGGGGTGCGCACCGCGTGGGCATCACCGGCGTGCCCGGTGTCGGCAAGTCCACGTTCATCGAGGCGCTGGGCGGCATGCTCACCGGTTCCGGGCACCGCGTCGGCGTGCTCACCGTCGACCCGTCGTCGACGCGCACCGGCGGCAGCATCCTCGGCGACAAGACGCGCATGAGCGCGCTGGCCAGCGATCCGCACGCGTTCGTGCGCCCCTCCCCCTCGGCGGGCACGCTCGGCGGCGTCGCCCGGGCCACGCGCGAGACGATCGTGCTGCTCGAGGCCGCGGGTTACGACGTGGTGCTCGTGGAAACCGTCGGCGTGGGCCAGTCCGAGGTCACCGTGGCGGGCATGGTGGACTGCTTCGTGCTGCTCAGCCTCGCCGGGGCCGGGGACCAGCTGCAGGGCATCAAGAAGGGCGCGCTGGAGCTGGCCGACATCGTGGCGGTGAACAAGGCCGACGGCGAGCAGGCCGACCGCGCGCGCAAGGCCGCGCGCGAGCTGCGCAGCGCGATGCGGATGCTCACGCCGGCGAATCCGACGTGGACACCTCCGGTGCTCACCTGCAGCGGCCTGGAGGGGTCCGCTGTGGACGCCGTGTGGGAGAAGGTGCGCGAGCACCGCGCGGCGCTGGCGGACAGCGGCGAGCTGGACCGCAAGCGCAGCGAGCAGCGCGTGGAGTGGACCTGGAGCCTGGTGTCCGAGCAGCTGATGGGCGAGCTGACCGCGCACCCGCGGGTGCGCGCGATCCTCGGCGAGGTCGAGGAGCAGGTGCGGGCGGGGCGGATCCACGCGGGCACGGCCGCCCAACGGCTGCTCGACGCCTTCCGGCAGGATTGACGCATGCTCGTCGAAGTGGACCCCGACTCCCCCGTCGTCCCGTTCGAGCAGCTGCGGGCGGGCATCGCCGAGCGGATCAACGACGGCCGGCTGCCGGTGGGTGCGAAGCTGCCCACGGTGCGGGCCCTGGCCGCGGAGACCGGCGTGGCGGCGAACACCGCGGCCCGCGCCTACCGCGAGCTGGAGCAGGCCGGGCTGATCGAAACCCGCGGGCGGTCCGGCACGTTCGTCGCAGCGGCCGAGGACAGCAGCCGGCGCCGCGCGGCCGAGGCGGCCGCGGAGTACGCGCGGTGGGCGCGCAGCTTGGGACTGGACCGGCAGCAGGCCGGCGACATCGCCACCGCGGCCCTGGACGCCGAGTGGGGCCGTTCCTGAGACCGCTCAGCTGCGCCCGCGCACGCGCCGCCGCAGCCACGGTTCGGCGGGCAGGCCGAAGAACGCGCGCACGCCCGCCTCGTGCAGCAGCCCGAGGGTGGAGCCGAGCGCGAGGTTGATCACGAGCGTGGCCCAGGCCTGCATCTTCAGCGCGTTGTACAGCGAGCCGATGCTGATGGCGGCGAGCACGAGCAGCACCATCCGCGCCCAGCGCTTGCCGCGCGGCAGGGCCAGCGCCGCGGGCACCGCCAGGGCGGCCTGGACCAGGGTGACCACCAGGGCGGTGAGCGTCACCGGTGTCGCGGCGAGCACGACGAGGTAGAGGCTGCTGAGCACGGTCAGCGCGGTGCCGATCAGCCAGATCCACTGCGTGGTGCGCACGTGGCGCGGTACTGCCGGGGCCTCGGCGGAGGCGGGTGCGGTCATGGCGGGTCCTCCCTGTTGTTCGCGGTGCTGCTGCCTGCGCTGCGATCAGCGGCTGCGCGCCGCCGCAGTCTGCCGCACGATCTCGTCCGACCACGTTCGGGGGATGTACCGGACGCACTGGGTGTTGAACCGGCGTCCAGGATGCAATATATTGCATTCCGGAGGAGGGAGCGGCCATGGCGAAGCTGGGGCAGTCGGTTTCCCGACAGAGCGCGGCCGAGCAGGTCTACCGCATCCTGCGCGCCAAGATCGAGGACGGCTCGCTGGCGCCCGGGGAGCAGCTGGCCGACGGGGAGCTGGCCGCGGAGCTCGGGGTGAGCCGCACCCCGGTCCGCGAGGCGCTGCGCAGGCTCGTCGACCAGGGCGCCGTGGAAACCGCGTCCGGCCGCCACACCCGCGTCACCGGTGTGCAGGAAACCGATGCCGCGCAGGTCTTCCCGCTGCTGGGCGTGCTGCACGAGTTCGCCGCGCGCTGCGCCCTGCCGCAGTTGACGACCGCCGACTTCGACGAGATGCAGGCGGCCAACGACCGGATGCGCGCCGCCATCGACTCCGGCGATGCGACCGCCGCCCGCGAGGCCGACCAGGAGTTCCACGCCGTGCTCGTCCGGCGGGCGGACAACCCGTACCTGAGCGCCTCGCTGGACGTGATCGCCCTGCACGCGCGCCGCCTCGAAACCACCTACTTCCAGGACCGGCGACCGGGCCTGGAGTCGCACCACCAGCACCAGCAGATCATCGAAGCCCTGCGGAGCGGACGGGAGGACACGGCATGCGGGCTGGTTCACGCGAACACGCGGCGCGGTCCGGGGCATCGCTGAGCGCCCGCGACCCCAAGCTCGCCGGCGTCCTCATCGCCGTCGCCTCGGCCTGCTGCTTCGGTGGTTCGGGCCCGTTCGCCAAACCGCTGATCGAAGCCGGCCTCAGCCCGCTCAGCGTCACGTGGCTGCGGATCACCGGGGGCGCGCTGCTGATGCTGCCGTTCGCGGTCCGGCACGCCTCCGTGGTCCGGCGCGCACCGAAACTGCTGCTGGCCTACGGCCTGGTGGCGATCGCCGGCGTGCAAGGCTTCTACTTCGCCGCGATCGCCAGCATCCCGGTGGGCGTGGCGCTGCTGATCGAGTTCCTCGGCCCGGTGATGGTCCTCGGCTGGACCCGTTTCGTGCTGCGCAGACCGGTATCCCGCAGCGCGGCGATCGGGGTGGCACTGGCCGTGGCGGGCCTGGCCGGGGTGGTGGAGGTCTGGTCCGGGCTGAGCTTCAACCCGGTCGGGCTGCTGCTGGCCCTCGGTGCGGCGTGCTGCCAGGCGGCCTACTTCGTCCTGGCCGACACCAGCGCGGACGTGGATCCGCGCGGGCTGGCCGCCTACGGCCTGCTCGTCGGAGCGGCGGTGGTCACGCTCATCGTGCGGCCCTGGTCCGTCGACTGGTCCGCGCTCGGCGGCGCGGTCACCCTGAGCGGTCAGAACTTCCCCGCGGTCCTCGCCGTGGCGTGGATCGTGCTGCTGTGCACCGCGCTCGCCTACCTCACCGGAATCATCGCCGTGCGCCGGTTGTCCGCGCCGGTCGCCGGTGCGATCGCCTACCTCGAACCCGTCGTCGCGACCGTGCTCGCCTGGTGGCTGCTCGGCGAGCACCTCGGCGCCGTCCAGCTCACCGGCGGGGCGCTCGTGCTCGTCGGGGCCTACGTCGCGCAGCGCGCCGCGACCGCGCGGCGCGCGGTCGCTGAGCCGGCCCCCGAAGCGGCGCGGTGATCCGGGGCGGGCGCGGCTTCGGGACGGCAGACCACGGAGACCAGCTCCGACCTGGAGTCGGTTTCGTCCGGATCCAGCAGTGCCGGCTGGTTCGCCATCGCAAGCCACCTTCCCTCGACGCACCGTCCCGCGCGCGTGGCGCGGACCGGCGAGGACGGCAACGAACCGACCTCGAGCGCGTCCCACGTTCCGCGCGATCGGATCGATGGCGTCCGCCACGTCGCACGTCCTTCCGGACGACGTGACTGCCCGTCAGGGTGGGCCAGGGTCGAAAATGGCGTGCGCACTGACTCGACGCCAGTCACGTGCGGCACGCCAGCATGCTTCGCAGAGCCGTACTGCCAGGTGGCCCGCCCGTCCGGTGCCAGCTCACCTCGAAGACCCCGGGGGCCGCCTGGACACGCTCGACTCGCAGGCCCGGCCGGAACCGGCCGGCCTCCAAATCAGGCACGAACTGGTCTTCGACCACCCGCTGGAACCGCGCTCGCTGCTCATCGGTGAGCTTTTCGCAGTCCTGGGCGAAGCGCGGCGCGGTTTCGAACGTCGGCACGGGCGGTCACTGATCCAGGTCGGCGAACATCGCCTCGACGTCGTCGTAGGTCGTGGTCTCGCCTGCGGCGATCTGCTCGGAGGCCTCCCGCTCCCCGGCCTGCCAATCGGCCTGCCAGAACCACCGTTGATCGGCCGGGATCGTGGTCGTTCCGCGGACCGTGACGACACCAGCCTCGTCGAGGTCGAATTCGAGCTGATCCCCTTACGCTCGAAGGCGAGCCACCGGGCTGTCCTCGCCGAGCTTGGAATCGCGCACCCCACGTGCCTCGGATGCGAAGCCGACTTCGACGCACTGAGCGCCTCCGCCGTTGCTGCGACTGCTCTTGCACCACACCGCACTGGACACGGCGTCCAACTCCGCCATCTCTTTCGCTCCTTCACTCGCTCGCGAGTTCGTCGATCCTGTTCTCGAGCACGTTCATCGTCTCCGCGGGGACCGGAGCGACGGAGCTGCCACCGGCGGCGGACCGCTTCCTCGCCCGCGCTCGGAAGCCAGCCTCGACCGAGAGCCTGCATGTAAGCGGAGGTTCGGAGGAGACCGGGAACCAGGTCGATCTCGAAATTCCGCACCGACACGGCTTCGGACTCCAGTCCGATGTACTCCTCGAAGCCCGTCGGCGCAGCATCGGAACCGTACTTCTTCCACCAGCCGCGCTGCCGCACCTGGGCTGCGAGCGCCGCACATTCGTCGCGCCCGGACTCGTCGACTCGGTAGACGGTCGCCAGAGCGATCACTTCGGCAGGCCCCGGCGTGGTCTCGCCGCGTTCGATAGGGATCCGCAGTGGACTCCCCCTCGTCCGAAAACCACGGCGATCCCAGCGCGACCGCAGAACAGCACCGCGAAGCCACCGTCGCGCGGAGCGGCGAAGCACCGCAGGACGACGCCGAAACTCCGCGAGAACGCCGCGAACGCGCTGCTCACGCACCCAGTTCCCGGTCGATCTCGTGCATCTGAGCGATCTCGCCGGTCTGCGTGGTCAGCACGTCCTGGGCCATCGCCTTGACCTGCTCGACCTTGCCCTCCTCCAGGTAGGCCTTGGCCATGACGAGCGCGCCCTCGTGGTGCCGGATCATCAGCCGCAGGAACATCCGGTCGAAATCACCGCCGCGCGCCTGCGCCAACTGCTCCATCTGCCGGGTGCTGGCCATGCCCGGCATCCGCTCGCGCGAGCCGTGGTCCTGCCCGCCGCCGTGCTCGATGCCGTGGTTGCCCAGCCACGCGCGCATCATGCCGATCTCCGGGCGCTGGGCGCGGTCGATGCGCGCGGCCATCGTCCGCACGCGCTCGTTCTCGGCGTGCTCGCGCGCCAGGGCGGTCATCTCCAGCGCCTGCTGGTGGTGCGGGATCATGCCGCGCAGGTAGCCCACCTCCTCCGCACCGGCCTCGGACGGCTCGTACATGCGGTCCACTTCGGCCTCGTCGACCACCCGCGACTCCCCGCCCGGGGCACCGGGCTGCACCACCGGAGCCGACTGGCCCCCGCACCCGCCGAGCAGCGCACCGGCCAGCACGACCGCCGCGATCCGTCCGCCCCGCATCCGCGCCTCCTGTCGAAGGACAAATACGCCCGCCCGGTCGATTGGTGAGGCGGCGCGTCGTCACGATACTGAGGATGACGCCCGCCCGGGTACCTCCGCACGGGCGGACCCCACGGATGCCGGAGACAAGGTGGTGGCATGCGCAGCCGATTCAGCCGCCGGGCACGGCTCCTGGTCAGCCTCGTGGTGGCCGTTCCGCTGCTGATCGTGCTCGTCGTGGCCCCGTCCACGACGCGGCAGCCCGCCGCGGGCGGGGACGCGCCGGACGAGCACCGCGTCCCCGACTCGGCCGTGGAGCGCGACACGCTCTCCAGCGACAACATCGAGCAGACCGCGCAACTGCCCAAGCAGCCGCCGTTCGACGGGGAGGAGGCGTGGGGCACCGACCTCGCCTTCCAGGGCGACCTGGTCTACATCGGCAACTACGACGGGTTCAGCGTGGTCGACATCTCCGACCCGGACGACCCCGCCCCGGTGGCGCAGGTGCACTGCCCCGGCGGGCAGGGCGACGTCTCGGTCTCCGGGGACCGGTTGTACCTGTCCGTGGACTACCCGCGCACGGACAACACGTGCCAGGGCGAGGAGACCACCGAAGCCGACCCCGGCGGCTGGGCGGGCATCCGGGTGTTCGACATCAGCGACCCCGCGCGGCCGCAGTACGTCTCCGCCGTGCCCACGGCGTGCGGCTCGCACACGCACACGCTCGTGCCCGGCGAGGACGGCAGGACCGACTACCTGTACGTCTCCTCCTACGGACCGGCCGAGGAGTTCCCCAACTGCCGGCCACCGCACGACAGGATCTCCGTCGTCGCAGTGCCGCACGCCGACCCGGCGGCCGCGGAGCTCGTCGACGCACCGGTGCTGTTCCCCGGCGGCGGCAACCCGGGTGAGACGGCCTCGCGGGAAACCACCGGCTGCCACGACATCACGGCCTTCCCGGACAAGGACATCGCCGCCGGCGCGTGCATGGGCGACGGGATCCTGCTCGACATCTCCGAACGCGACAACCCGCGGGTGATCCACCGGACCCGCGACGACCGCAACTTCGAGTTCTGGCACTCGGCCACGTTCAACAACAGCGGCGACCGCGTGGTGTTCACCGACGAGCTCGGCGGCGGCACCGCGGCCACCTGCAACGAGCAGGTCGGGCCGAAGCGCGGGGCCAACGGGATCTACCGCCTCACCGGATCCGGGAGCAACGCCCGGCTGGAGTTCGCCAGCTACTTCAAGATCCCGCGGCACCAGGCCGAGACCGAGAACTGCGTGGCGCACAACGGATCGCTCGTCCCCGTCCCCGGGCGGGACATCATGGTGCAGGCCTGGTACCAGGGCGGCGTGTCCGTGTGGGAGTTCACCGACCCGCGCAACCCGCGCGAGATCGCCCACTTCGACCGCGTGCCCTACGACCGGGAGGAGCTGCACACGGCGGGTTCCTGGTCGGCGTACTACTACAACGGCCGCATCTACTCCAGCGGCATCCAGGAAGGGCTCGACGTGCTCGAACTCGACGACCGGCGCACCGACCCGGCGGAGGACGTGACCTACGAGCAGTTCAACCCGCAGACGCAGCCGGTGTACTGATCAGCGGCGAGCTGGTCAGCGGCGACCACCGCCGGCGACGCGCGGACGCGCACTCCCCCGCGCCCAGCCGGCGGGGCGGCGCACCGCCTCCGGGCGGTGCGCCGCAGCATTCCGCACGCACGACAGCTCTCGCAGGAGGGCGCTCGAAAATCACCCCTGTTCGGAGCGGCTCGGCTCGGCCTGCCGCATCCTCTCCAGCAGCTCGGGCACGTCGAACGACAGCACCGCGGGGCCGAACAGGTCACCACCGCCGACGTCGCAGCCCAGGTCCCGCCACCGCGCGGCGTGCTGCTCCGCGGCGAGGTCGCCGACCCACACCCGCGGGCCCATCTCGCGGATCAGCGGCACGAGCCTCCGCGCCAGGCGCACTTCCGGAGCCCCGCTCGACTCGGCTTCGTTGGCGACGCGGACGAACTCGCTCCCCAGCCGCACCACTCCGACCGGGAACTCGCGCAGGATCCGGAACTCCTCCGGAGTTCCGCGGAAACCGTGCACGGAGGTCTGCACTCCGCACGAACCCACGTGGCCGAAGTTCTCCCGCACCTCGTCGCGGCTCTCGCCGAGCAGGGCGTCGGTCGGCACGCTCAGCCGCAGCGCGGCGGACGGAACCCCGTCGGCCTCCAGCACGCCGCGCACCACGCGCACCAGGTCCGGGTCCACGGCCTGGTTCTCGCTCAGCGACACCACGACCTGCACGGGCGATCCCTCCGCGTGCCAGTCGCCGAGCTGCTCGGTGACCGCGCGCAGCAACCAGTCGCGCAGCGAGAGGTTCGCACCGGAGCGCTCGGCCAGCCGCAGGCACTCGTGGTGGTCCACCGGCCCGTCCTCGGCCGGTTCCCACACGAGCTCGGCCTCGACGGCCTCCAGCTCGCGGGAGTCCAGCGACAGCAGCGGCCGGTAGAGCACGTCGATCTCGCCGAGCGCGAGACCGCCGGGCATCGTCGCGGCGAGCTTGGCCCGGATCCGCTCCTCGGACGCGCGGTCGGGGTCGAACAGCGCCCACTGGCGCTTGCCGGTGGCCTCGGCCCGGCGCAGCGCCACGTCCGCGGCCCACAGCATGTCCGTGTGGTCGGCCTCGGCCACGCTGCGGCGCACCACGCCGATGTTCGCCGAAGCCGCGACGCCCTGGTCGCCGAGGTAGATCGGATCGTCCAGCACGCGGTTGATGATCGCCGGGAACTCCGAGACCGGCGCCGTGTCCGGTCCCTCGACCACGAAGACGCCGAACTCGTTGCCGCCGAACCGCGCGACGACCGCGTCCTCGCCCGCGAGGAGACCGCTCAGCCGCCGCGCCACCGCCTTGATGACCTCGTCACCGCTCTCGTAGCCGAGACCGTCGTTGATGAGGTCGAAGCTGTCCAGCGCGAGGTGGTACACGACGACGTGCGCGCTCGCCGGCAGGTTCGCCAGCTGCTCCTGCAGCTGCGTGGTGAAGTGCTGCCGGTTCGACAGGCCGGTCAGCGGGTCCTGCAGGGCCTGGTCCTTGAACCGCTTCTGCAGCAGGTGCAGGTCGGTGACGTCCTCGACGATCGTGACGACCTGCGGTCCGTCGTCCTGCGCGAGCACCGACAGCGCCAGGTACACCCAGGACAGCTCGCCGTTGGCGCGCACCAGGCGGTGGCGGTCGTCGTCGAGCCGCGCCGATCCGCCGGATTCGACGAGTTCGCCGTAGACGGCGCCCAGCTGCTCGGCGTCCTCCTCGTGGAAGAAGTCGTGGATGCGCATCGTGCGCAGCCGCTCGCGGGAGTACCCGAGGTTCCGCACCAGGGCGGCGTTCGCCTGCAGGAACGTCCCGTCCGGTTGGCAGATCGCCACGCCGACCGGCGTGCTGCGGAAGACCTCGGTGAACCGCGCCTCGCTGGCCGCCAGGTTGCGGTCGGCCTGCAACTTCGACCGCAGCAGCGCGCGCTTGAGCGTTTCCTGCTGCTGGAACGTGCTCTCCCGGTCGGCGGAGACGTAGCCCGCGGCGACCGAGGTGAGCAGCGCCATGAGCGCGCTGCTGCGGCTGTCCGCACCGGGGACCAGCTCGTCGCGCAGCAGCCCCAGGCTCGAGGACAGGCAGCGCTCGCCGGTGGCGTGCATCCCGACCAGGCGCTTGCCGACCCAGGAACCGATGTCGTCCATCTCGGACTCGCCGTCCAGGGCGGCCAGCAGCGCGTCCAGCACTTCGCGCAGCGCGCTCTCGAGATCCCGACGCGAGAGGGGGATGTAGGCCGTGGTGCTGAGCAGCCGCGCCCAGCGGCGCGCGATCTCCTCGCGCCGCCGGTCGTCGAACCCCGCGACGGGGTTGCGCGGTTCGCCCACCGTCACCTCACCTGTCCGTTGCTCCACCTCGCAGCGACCGGCACCACTGTGCCAGTCGGGGATCACCCGTGTCCCGGTCCACCCCGCGTGTTCACCGCCGGACTCCGACGCCTGCGTAGATCTGGTTGCCACCGGGCTCGTGCGGAGCCAGGTCCGCGCACTCCGGGCGCCACATCGCCGTGCCCACGATGCCCGGTTCGACCAGGTCGAAACCGGTGAACAGCTCGCTCACCTCGGCGTAGCTGCGGGTGTGCACCGGATCGGCACTGCTGCGCATGACCTCGACGACGCCCTCCATCTCCGCGGGGCTGATGTCCGCGGTGAAGTGCGACAGCGCCAGGTGGCTGCCCGGGGCCAGACCCTCCCGGTACCGCGCCATGATGGCGGGGGCGTCCTGCTCCCGCGGGACGAAGTGGAACACTCCCGCCATGATGAGACCGATCGGCCGGGAGAAGTCCAGCAGCCGTCGCGTCTCCGCCGCCTGCAGGATCGCGTCGGGATCGCGCATGTCGGCCTGCACGATCGTCGCGTCGTCGTTGTCGGCCAGCAGCATCTCGCTGTGCGCCACCGCCACCGACTCGTAGTCCACGTAGACCACGCGCGCGGCGGGGTCGATCTCCTGGACGATCTCGTGCACGTTGCCGACCGTGGGAATGCCCGAACCGACGTCCAGGAACTGGCGGACGCCCTGCTCGGCCATGAACACGACGGCGCGGCGCAGGAAGGCCCGGTTCAGCCGCGCGACGTCCCGCGCGCTCGGCAGGGCCCCCAGGAACTTGTCACCCAGTCGGCGGTCGGAGGCGAAGTTGTGCCGACCGCCGAGCAAGTAGTCGTAGACGCGTGCAGCGCACGGGGTCTCCTCATCCACGCCGGCGGACTCCCAGGTCGTCACGGATTCGCTCATCGCTCGAGTCCTCACCCTCACTTCGGTGTGCGGTGATCACCCTACTGCGCGAACACTCCGGCATCGACGGGGCGTGGTCAGATCGTTTCCCGGCGTTTCCGCTAAACGGTAGGGGCCAGCAGCAGGAACCGCGCACCGAGCACGAGCGCGGCGCAGGCGATGAGGCCCCACAGCGCC
The DNA here is from genome assembly GCF_054491345.1 of Salinifilum ghardaiensis. Taxonomy (NCBI): domain Bacteria; kingdom Bacillati; phylum Actinomycetota; class Actinomycetes; order Pseudonocardiales; family Pseudonocardiaceae; genus Salinifilum; species Salinifilum ghardaiensis. Next base: position 3,733,187 of record NZ_CM137101.1, read on the forward strand.
AGCCACGCACCGCCGGCCACCCCGGTCAGCCGGGCGAGCTGGTCGGCATCGGAGTCCGGTGCGCGCCGGCGCCGGCGTTTGCGCTGCAGCTCGAGCAGCGGCCGGATCCCGCCGAACAGGAGGAACCAGGCGAGCACCGCCGCGCACCAGCCCTGCCAGACCGGGCTCGCGTACCAGGACAGCGCGAACAGCGCCCCTCCGGTGGCGAGCACGGACAGCACGCCGTAGACGTTGCGCACCGCCACGAGCACGAGGGCCAGGCCGCCGATCGCGATCCACAGCATCAGCCGCACCCGGTCCTCGCCGACCAGCCACGCACCGCCGAGCCCGAGCAGCGACACCGCCGGGTAGCCCGCGAGCAGCGTGCACACCATGCCGGGGCCGGTGCCCCTGCCCGTGGAGGCGGTCAGCCCCGAGGTGTCGGAGTGCAACCGGATGCCGTTGAGCTTGCGGCCGCTGAGCAGGGCGACCAGGGCGTGCCCGCCCTCGTGCGCGATGGTGACGACGTTGCGCAGCACCAGCCAGAGCGCGCGGTAGGTCACCATGACCAGCGCGACGAGTCCGGTGAGCAGTTCGGGCAGGCCCGCTGTCGACAGCAGGCCGGTCACGGGATCATCCACTTCAGGCACTCAATCGTTCCGGTCGGGCGGGTTCCGGCGGTCCGGCCTCCCCGGCGGTTCCGGTGGCCGGTGTCCCGCTGCGGTGCGCGTTCACGCGTCGAAGACGCCCGCGGGGTCGACGTCCCCGCCGGCGCGGAACTCGGCGTCCACCGCCCGGCGCAGCTGCTCGTCGGCGAGGTAGTCCAACGCGGTCAGGGCCAGGCCGACGGCGCCGTCGACGACGGCGCGGTCCCCGGACTCACCGCGGGCCGCGGTGGCGAAGGCCTCCGTGTGCAGGGCGAGCCCGTCGCCGGCGAGGCCGATCATCGGGTGGATCGCCGGGACGCGGTGGCTCAGGTTGCCGAGGTCGCTCGAGCCCGTGAGGTACTCGGGCACGACGCCCTGCGGCAGCGCGGTCCGCCCGCGGCGCCGCTGGTGCTGGGCCCACCGGCCGACGAGCGCGTGGTTGTGCCGGATCGGCAGGTAGCCCGGTTGGGGGTCCCAGCGCAGTTCGACACCGCAGCCGGTGGCCTCGGCCGCACCGTCCGCGATCGCGGTGAACCGGGCGGCGAGGTCCTGCAGCGCGCCCAGCTCGGCCGAGCGCAGGTAGAACAGCCCGGCCGCCCGGTCCGGGACGACGTTCGGGCGCCGCCCGCCGTCGGTGATCACCCCGTGCACGCGGTCCGACGGCGGCAGGTGCTGCCGCAGCGCTGCCACGCCCTGGTAGGTCGCCACCAGCGCATCCAGCGCGTTGCGGCCCATGAACGGTTCCGCAGCGGCGTGCGCGGCGATGCCGTGGAACACGACCTCGACCTGGCGGCGGCCGGTGAACGGGTGCGCGCCGATGTCGTGCGAGAACGGGTGCAGCATGACCACGGCGTCGACGTCGTCGAAGACGCCCTCGCGGGCCAGCAGCTCCTTGCCGCCGCCGCCCTCCTCGGCCGGCGTGCCGATGAGGCTGACCCGGCCGCCCAGGTCGTCCACCGCCGTGGCCGCGCCGAGGAACCCGCCGACACCGCTGGAGGCGATGATGTTGTGCCCGCAGCCGTGGCCGATGCCCGGCAGCGCGTCGTACTCGGCGAGCACGGCCACGTGCGGGTGCCCGCTGCCCACCGCGGCCCGCAGCGACGTGCCCAGCCCGCCGATCCCGGTGTGCACCGCGCATCCGTAGTGCCGCAGCACATCGGCGATGCGGGCGATCGCTTCGGTCTCGCCGAAGGCCTCCTCCGGGTGCTCGTGGATGGTGTGGCTGAGCTGCACCAGTTCCGGAGCGTGCCGGTCGATCCAGCGCTCGACCGTGGACCGCGTGGCCTCGGACACGCCCGTGAAGGCGGAGGGGACGGGTTCGGCCTCGGCTGCCGCCCGCTCGGTGGCCGCGCGGACCGAGCGCAGGTACGAGTCGTCGGGCGTGGTGGGTTCGCGTCGCACGGACTCGACTCTAATAGCACGGACCCCCGCCGCTACCCCCACGCACGCGCCGGACCCGACCGCACCCCGGTTTTCTGGATCCGTTCCAGAGAGCGCAATTTTCATGAAAATTGGAAGTTGTCCCCACACGTCCGCAGTAAACATGCTCCCCACCCGATCGAGGATCGGCGCGTCGTGCGGGGTGGTCTTGCCGGAAGGGGCGGACGCGATCACGCCGAGAACGAGGCCTGCCCCAAGAACGAGGCCTGCCCCGAGAACGAGGTCGCCCCGCAGAGGGCGGGGTCACCCCGCAGAGCGGGGCACGTCACCTGGACACGCGGCGGGTGCGGCGCACGTGGCGCGTCACGCGCGTCGCCCCGGCGCCGCTGCGCGCCCGCCGCGTGCTCCCCCACTCCTGCTCGGCCGGGCGCGAGGCGTGCAGGCGCAGCAGCGCGACGTCCGGGTTCTCCCCCGCGTGGCACTCCCACAGCAATCGCAGGAGCTCGTCCTCGGTGAGCTGCCAGCGTCGTTCGAACACGCCCTCGTCGTTCATGACGGCCTCCGGGTGCATCGCGTGGCGCCGCACCACCCACGGTACCTCGCCGGATGACGCATCGTGACCACTTCGGGGCCGCGCGGAGAGGCCGTGCGGCGCACTCGTGATCCCTCTCACCGCGCCGCGAACCGGACTGGGCACGCCTCCGCCCGATTACTAAGGTTAGCCTTGCTTTTCCGGTGATCGACGCAGAAGGATGCGGTGATGAGTCTTTCCTCAACGCGGGCGGCGCGCTCCCCGGCCCCCTCCCTCAGCCGCCGCGGGTTCCTCGCCGGGACCGTCGGCGCGGCAGCCGCGGGCCTCGCTGCCTGCGCAGGGGGCAGCGGCTCCGGCGAGGCGCCCCGGGGCGGACCGGGCTTTCCGGTGACGATCCCGAACCGCTACGGCCGGGCGGAGATCCCCGGCAGGCCGCGCACGATCGCCAGCCTCGGCATCACCGACCACGACGTGCTGCTCATGCTCGGCATCCTGCCCGCCGGGCTGACCCGGTGGGGCCCGTGGGACAGCGGTGTCGGGCCGTGGGTGCGGGACGAGCTCGACAACCAGCTCGCGAACGGCGGCGAGGAACCGCGCCTGTTCGGCAGCGAACTCGACCTGGAAGGGGTCATCGGCCTCGAGCCCGACGTGATGATCGGCGTGCAGAGCGCGCTCACCCGCGACGAGTACCAGCGGCTGAGCTCGTTCAACCCGGTCGTGGCCCAGCCGCCGAACAGCATCGACTACGGCGTGCCGTGGAAGCAGCAGGCCGAGACCATCGGCAGGGCCGTCGGCATGCGCGGGGAGACCTCCCGGCTCATCACCGACACGCAGGGCGCGCTCGACCGGACCCGCGAGCAGCACCCCGAGTTCGAGGGCAGGACGCACGTGACCGTGCGCACCGACGCCCAGGGCACCTACGCGGCCTACACGCGGCAGGACGCGCGCACCGCCCTGCTGGAGCAGCTCGGCCTGACGCTCTCCCCCGCGATCCAGCAGCTCGACGACGGGGGCGAGTTCAACGTCAAGATCTCCAAGGAGCAGGTCTCGCTGCTGGACGCGGACGTCGTCGTGGTGACCACCGCGCAGCCCGCGGACGTGGCGACCGTCCGCGCGGACCCGCTGCTGAACAACCTGCCGGCGGCCAAGCGCGGCTCCCTGGTGCTGCTGGAGGACTACGACCTGACCATGGCGCTGGGCTCGGCCACCGTCTCCAGCATCCCGTGGGTGCTCGAACGGCTGCCGCGGAGACTCTCCCGGGCGCTGGGGTGACCGCGGCTCCGTCCGCTGCTGCCCCCCGGCCGGAGCAGCAGCGGACGGAAAAGAACCCCTCCCGCGAGAGGCCGCGTCATCGCGGGAGGGGTCGTCCTGCGCGGCGGCACGGCAGCGCCCGCACCGCCCGAAGACCGGCCCCGCGGACCGGTACCGCGGGCACCCCGGACCGGCGGCCGGGGCCGGCGGAGGGACCGGGCTCTCAGGCCACGATCCGGATCGGGTCCTCGAGCAGCGCGGTGAGGTGCTGCAGGAACGCCGCACCGACCGCACCGTCCACCGCGCGGTGGTCGGCCGACAACGTCACCCGCAGGATCGTGCGGGCGACGAACTCGCCGTCGCGCACCTGCACCTCGTCCTTGGCCGCGCCCACGGCGAGGATCCCGGCCTCCGGCGGGTTGATCACCGCGGAGAACTGCTCCACGCCGAACATGCCCAGGTTCGAGATCGAGAAGGTGCCGCCGGACATCTCGTCCGGCTTGAGCTTGCCCTCCCGGGCGCGCCCGGCCATCTCCCGGCTCTCCTCGGCGATCTGCGAGACGCTCTTGCGGTCCGCGTCGCGCACGACCGGCACCACCAGGCCGGAGTCGATCGCCACGGCCACACCCAGGTGGACCCGCTTGTGCTGCAGGATCTTGTCCCCGCCGAAGGAGGAGTTCACCGCCGGGTGCGCCCGCAGCGAACCCGCCACGGCCTTGACGACCAGGTCGTTCATGCTGACCTTGCTGCCGCCGACGGCCTGCAGCCGGGCGTTGAGGTCGGCGCGGAACGCGGCCAGGTCGGTGACGTCGATCGCGCTGGTCAGGTAGAAGTGCGGCGCGTTCTGCTTGCTCTCGGTGAGCCGTTTGGCCGTGACCTTGCGGATCTGGTTCAGCGGCAGCTCCTCGACGTCCTCGTCGGCCGCGGTCTGCGGCGCGGCGGAGGACTGCTGCGGCGCGGCCGGGGCTTCCGCCGCGGGGGCGGCGGGCGCCGGGCTCTCCGCGGCGGAGCTCGCCGCGGCCTCCACGTCGACGCGGATGATCCGCCCACCGGGGCCCGTGCCCCGCACCGTGCTCAGGTCCACGCCCTGCTCCCGGGCGATGGCCTTGGCCAGCGGCGAGGCCTTCGGCTTCTGCCCGTTGACCGTCCGCTCGCCGTCCTGCTCGGAGGCGGCGGCCGGGGCCGGCTCCTCCGCGGCCGCGCCCTGCTGCGGGGCGGGCTCCTCGGCCTGCGCGGGTGCGGCCGATGCGGTCCCCCCACCGCCGGCCGCGGCCTCGGCCGCGGCGCCCGAGCCGTCGCCGAGCACGGCGATGGGCGTGCCGATCGGCGTCGTCTCGCCCTCACCGACGAGGATCTTCTCCAGCACGCCGGCGTCGTAGACTTCCATTTCCATGACGGCCTTGTCCGTCTCGATCTCGGCCAACACGTCTCCGCGGTCGACCGCGTCCCCGACCTGCTTGCGCCAGGTCGAGATGACGCCCTCCTCCATCGTGTCGGAGAGCCTCGGCATCTGGATCTCGGTCATCGGTTATTCCTCGGCTGCGAAGAGGGCGTCAACGACGGTGCCCCACGGCGTCCAATGTCTGGTGCGCGGCCTCGATCAGCGAGTCCGCGGAAGGCAGTGCGGCGCGCTCCAACGGCTTCGCGTAGGGCAGCGGGACCTCGGCCGAGGCCACGCGCCGCACGGGCGCGTCGAGGTGGTCGAACGCACCGTCCGAGATGGAAGCGGCGACTTCCGCCCCGATACCGTACGTCAGCCAGTCGTCCTCGGCGATGACTGCGCACCCGGTCTTGCGCACCGATTCCACCAGCGTCTGCCGGTCCAGCGGCCGCAGGCTCCGCAGGTCGACCACCTCGGCGTTGATGCCCTCCTCGGCCAGCTTGTCCGCGACCTGGTCGGCGATCATCGCCATGCGCGAGTAGCCGATGATCGTGATGTCGCTGCCCTGCCGGGTGACCTTCGCCTTGCCGATCTCGGCCGGTTCGACCTCGTCCGGCACCTCGCCCTTGGTGTTGTACAACGCGAGGTTCTCCAGGAACAGCACCGGGTCGTTGTCCCGGATGGACGCCAGCAGCAGCGACTTCGCCTCGGCCGGCGTGCTCGGGGCGACGACCTTCAGACCCGGCACGAACGCGTAGTACAGCTCGATGTTCTGCGAGTGGGTCGCGCCGAGCTGCTGCCCGCCGCCGCCGGGCGTGCGCATCACCATGGGCACGCTGGTCTGCCCGCCGAACATGCCGTAGATCTTCGCCGCGTGGTTGACGATCTGGTCCAGCGCCAGCAGCGAGAAGTTGATCGTCATGAGCTCCACGACGGGCCGCAGGCCCATCATGGCGGCGCCGACCGAAGCGCCGACGAAACCCTCCTCGGCGATCGGGGTGTCGCGCACCCGCTTCTCGCCGAATTCCTGCAGCAATCCGGCGGTGATCTTGTAGGAGCCCTCGAAGACCCCGATTTCCTCGCCGATGAGGAAGATCTCCTCATCTTTCAGCATCTCTTCGCGAAGCGTGTCGTGCAACGCTTGGCGGTACGTGATGACGGCCAAGATCGTTCTCCTGGACAGGATGGACTGCGGGCCGGCGCGCGGTGCACGCGCGGCCCGCGGTGTCGTTGCGAGTGGACGGTTCCGCGCCCCGCCGTTCGGCGCGCGGGGGCGAACGGCGGGCGCGGCACGGGGAGTCGGCGGTCAGAACACCGGATCCGCGGGCAGGCGCCGGGAATCGTTGTTCACCGGCGTGGCGTAGGTGTAGTCGAACAGCGTGGCCGGGTCCGGGTGCGGGCTCCCGTCGGCGAACGCGACGGCTTCGTCCGCTTCGGCCTCCGCCGACTTCTCGATCTCCGCCGCGGTGTCCTCGTCGAGGACGCCGGCCTCGACGAGCTCGGCGCGGAACTTCGCCACCGGGTCGGATTCGCGGGCCCGCGCGGCCTCATCCTCGTCCCGGTACTTCTGCGGGTCGACGACCGAGTGGCCCTTCATCCGGTCGCTCACCGTCTCCAGCAGCACCGGTCCCCCGCCGTTGCGGGCCTTCTCCACGAGCCGGTTGGACGCGTCGCGCACGGCCAGCAGGTCGGTGCCGTCGACGCGCTCGCCCTCCATGCGGAAGGCCTCGCCGCGCTTGAACAGCTCCGGTTCGGCCGAGGAGCGGTCCACGGTGGTCCCCATGCCGAGCTGGTTGTTCACGACGACGAACACGACGGGCAGCTTCCACAGCGACGCGATGTTCAGGGCCTCGTGGAAGGCACCGATGTTGGTCGTGCCGTCGCCCATCTGGCACATCACGACCTGGTCGCCGCCCCGGTAGTCCACGGCCATCGCCGCGCCGGTGGCCAGCGGGATCTGGCCGCCGACGATGCCGTACCCGCCGAGCAGTCCGTTGTCCACGTCGAACATGTGCATCGAGCCGCCCCAGCCCTTGGAGGTACCGGTGGTGCGGCCGTACAGCTCGGCCATCACGCGGCCGGGGGCGATGCCCTTGGCGATGGCGTAGCCGTGCTCGCGGTAGTTGGTGAACAGCAGGTCGGTCTTGCGCAGCGTGCGCATCAGCCCCACGACTGTGGCTTCCTCACCGAGGTTGAGGTGGCAGTAGCCGCCGATCTTGGCCTGGGTGTAGCCCTGCGCGGCGCGCTCCTCGAACCGCCGGATCAGGGCCATCTCCCGGTAGTAGTCCTGCAGCATCTCCGGCGACTCACCGGTGAACCGGCCGCCGGAGCGGGCAGCCGAGCCGCTGCGGCGGCTCTTCGAGCGGGTGGAGGACGGTTTGCTGCGAGTAGCCGTCTGTGCCATCTCGGATCGCTCCTTTTCGGTGAGCTCGCCTCAGCGTTGCTTGGCCGGCGCGGTGTGGATGGGAAGTCCCAGTGCGGCCATCGATGCCTCCATGCCGACCTCGCCGAGCGTGGGGTGGGCGTGGATGGTGTCGGCCAGTTCGTCCAACGTGGCCTCGAGCGTGAGCGCGAGCGCGCCCTCGGTGATCAGATCGCTGGCCGACGGGCCGATGATGTGCACGCCGAGAACCTCGCCGTACTGCTTGCCGGCGACGATCTTCATGAATCCTTCGGTGTCGCCGAAGGTCTGGGACCGCCCGAGCGCGGCGAACGGGAACCGCGCGGTGACCACCTCGTGGCCCGCTTCGGTCGCCTGGGCCTCGGTCAGCCCGACGCTGGCGATCTCGGGGTGGGTGAACGTCGCCGCGGGAATGACGCCGTAGTCGATCGCCGCGTGGTTGCCGGCGATCGTCTCGGCGGCCACCACGCCCTGGTGCGAGGCGACGTGCGCCAGCAGCGCCTTGCCGGTGACATCGCCGATCGCGTGGACGTGCTCGACGTTGGTGCGCAGCGCGCCGTCCACCGGGACGAAACCGCGCTCGTCGGTCGCCACGCCGGCCGCTTCGAGGTCCAGCTGCGCCGTGTTGGGCTTGCGGCCCACACCGACGAGCACCACGTCGGCGTCCACCGCCTGCGGCTTCTTGCCGTCGACGGAAACCCGCAGCCCGTCCTCGCCCTCGTCGATGCGCGAAACGGTGGAGTCGGTGAGCACCTTGATGCCGCGCTTGCTGAAGGAGCGGCCGAGGGCCTTGCCGACCTCGGCGTCCTCAGCGGGGACCAGGGTGGACTGCATCTCGATGAGGCTGACCTCGCTGCCGAGCGTGGCGAACAGGCTCGCCCACTCGGCGCCGACCGCGCTCCCGCCGATGACGGCGATCCGCCGCGGCACCTCCTCGAGCCCGAACGCACCGTCCGAAGTGATCACCCCGGGCAGATCCGCACCGGGCAGCGGCAGGCGGACCGGGACGGAGCCGGTCGCGATGATCACGTCGGAGGCGCGCACCCGGTCCTTCACGGATCCGGCCGGTTCGGTGGCGTAGCGCGGGGCGTCGGGGCCGGACTCCGGCTCACCGACGTCGTGCACGTCCACCGTGGTCGGTCCGGTGAACCGCGCGTGGCCGTTGATCACGGTGACGCCGTTGGCCTTGAGCAGCCCGGCCACGCCGTCGGTGAGGCCCTTGACGACGCTGTCCTTGCGCTTGGTGACGGTGCCGTAGTCGAGGCTGACGCCGTCCACCTGCACACCGAACTCGGCCGCGTGCAGCACGGTTTCGTACACCTCGGCCGAGCGCAACATCGCCTTGGTCGGGATGCACCCCCAGTTCAGGCACACACCGCCGGGCCGCTCCTTTTCCACGACCCCGACCGACAGGCCGCGCTGCGCGGCCCGGATAGCGGCGACGTACCCACCGGGGCCGCCGCCCACCACGAGAAGGTCGAACTCCTGCACTTCGCTGTGCTCCTTTTGTGCCGCACGCGTCGTTTGCGCTCCGACCCGGCGCGCAGCCGGGCGATCCTCGGGACGAGTGTCGTGACAACGCCCACGTGCGCGCCATGCCCGCTCGCCCAGAGTTCGGGCGGCGCAACTGTGCAGAACGCACATTCGCCCCGGAGCCGGGCCCGGCGCGGCGCCGATCCGCCACGCACCGTGGGCGGGAGTCTCGTCACACCGCGCGGCCCGGGCACCGGACCTCCGCGCGGGCCGGAACAGCCGGCGCGACCGCCGCGCGGGCAGCGCCGGAGGAGAGGACCCCCTGCTCAGCGGAGCGCGTCCGCGCCGCGGGTCACTCGCGCAGCCGCAGCGCCGACAGGGCCAGCGACAGCGACACGTACGCGGCCCGCCCGTGCAGCGGTCGCCCCACGAGGGTGGTGATGCGGTTGAGGCGGTTGAGCACCGTGTTGCGGTGGCAGTGCAGCCGCACAGCCGCGTTCGCGGTGGAGCAGTTCTCCTCCAGCCACGCGCTGAGCGTGTCCAGCAGCATCTCGCGCTCCTTGACGGGGAGCCGCAGCACCGGGCCGAGCTGGGACTCGAGCAACCGCTGGGCGAGGTCCGGCGACTGCACCAGCAGCGCCTCCGGGAAGCGCTCCTCCAACGCCACCAGGCCCACGTCGCCGTACGACTGGGTGCCGAGAGCGGTCAGCGCGAGCTGGTGCGCCAGCCCCACCTCGGCCAGACCGCGCACCTGCGGTGACACGCCCACGCGCCCGCGGGCGAGCGGGCGCAGCACGTCGAGCGCCTGCTGCGGCTCCCGCTGCTCCAGGGCGACCAGACCGACCAGGGTGTCGGCGCGGACCTGCCAGACCGAGCGGACGTGCCCCGCCGTCAGCGCGTCCTGCTGACCGCGCAGGGCGAACCCGCCGTCCCCGCACATCTCCGCCACCACGGCGAGGTAGCGCCCCCCGGTGGGCAGGTCGAGCTCCTTCGCGGTGCGCTGCGCGAACGCCGTGTCCCGGGCGCGCCCGCTGAGCAGGTCCTCGACCAGGGCGTGGCGGCGCTGGTCGTTGCGGCGCAGCCGTTCCAGCTCCGTGGTCCGGTAGGCGGTGGACAGCGTCGAGGACAGCCCGTCGATCACGGTCCACATCGCCGTGGCGACCCCGAGCACCGCATCCGGGTCGGCGCCGTCGCGGTGGGCCTGCTCGACGAGCGCCTCCCAGACGATGCGCCCGCCGAGGCGGAAGGTGCGCAGCATGACCTCCAGCGGCACCCCCTGCTCGGCGCGACGCCGGCCGATCTCCGCGGCCACGTCGTCGCCCTCGGGGCCGCGGGCCTCGCCGGAGAGGATCTGCAGCACCCGCTCCAGGTAGTGCAGGCAGCCCTCCCACAGCTCTTCGCGGGGGACCGGGCTGTAGTCCGTCCACTCCGGGTTGTCGGTGAAGATCGCCGCCATGAGCTGCTCGGTCAGCGGTTCCACGTCGTCCAGCCGAGCCGCGGCGAGCGCGTGGGTCACACCGTCCGCGCGGGCGACCCCGTCAGCCGCGCGGACAACCCCGTCAGCCGCACCGGGCAGGGCACCGGCGACCGCGTCCCCACCCGCGTCCTCGTCGTTCGCGCGCTCCGCTCTCACCCCTCCCACGGTACCGGTCGGCACGGCCGAGATCCGCTCCTTCTCGCCCCTCGCGGCGGTAACGCCGCACCCCGGCGCGGCGACATCAACGGTGAGAGGTCCGGCGGAGACCGGCGAGTCGCATCCCGGGGGTTGTCATGGCGCGGTTCAACAGCACGGCGCTGTCCATCATCGGCACGATGTCGATGGTCGCCCTGACGATCCTCAGCGGCTTCTGGGCCTCCTGACGCCCCCCGAGCCGCCCCGGTGAACGGGCGCCCGCCCGGCGGTGAACGCTCCCGGGTGCGGGCGCCCGCCCGACACGACCCGCCGCGCCGCCGCTGGCCGCGGAACGCGCTGCCGATCGCCCGGGGAACCACCACGCTCCGCGATCACGCCCGGGCGCGCGGCGGAGGCGGAACGAGCCCGTTTCGCCCCGGAATCCGGTTTCCTGAGATTTCGCTGTGCATCACCTGTGAAACCGCACCCCAGTGCCATCACCGATCGGGTGAGTGCGCGAGACTGAACGTGCTCTTGTCACCCCGCGTGGACGTCCGCCGCGCGAGCCGACAGACGAAGGTGTAGTCCCCGATGTCGAAAACGACGAACCCGCTGACGAAGAAGAGCGGCCTGTCCACCAACATCCTCCTGACCGTGATCGTCGTGGTGGTCGCGGTGCTGGTGATCGGTGGCATCCTGCTGTTCAACCGGGGAGGCGGCGCGAACGGCGAGACCGTTTCCTCCGAAGTGCTCAACCCGCCGAACGCGAACAAGGTCCTCGATTCGCAGGACGACAAGGTCGTCGTCACCGAGTTCCTCGATTACCAGTGCCCCGCCTGCTACCAGTACTACCGGGGCCTGACCAAGCAGATCGAGCAGGAGTACGACGGCAAGATCACCTTCGTCGTGCGCAACAAGCCGATGGACCAGATGCACCCGCTGGCGCGCCCGGCCGCGCAGGCCGCCGAGGCCGCGGCGCTGCAGGGCAAGTTCACGGAGATGTACCACCAGCTGTTCGACAACTACCAGTCCTGGGCCGTCGGCTCGGACGGCAAGCCCTCCGGTGACGCCGCGCGCGCGAACCAGCAGTTCACGCAGTACGCGCAGAGCATCGGCCTGGACGTGCAGCGCTTCAACTCCGACCGCAAGTCCGACGAGGTCAAGCAGCGCATCGAATCCGACCTCGCCGACGCGAACAAGGCCCAGGTCAGCGGCACGCCGACGATATTCATCAACGGCAAGAAGTTCGAACCGCAGGCGCAGAACTACGAGCAGCTGAAGCAGTCCTTCACCGACCGGTTGGACCAGGAGCTGCAGAAGTGACCGCGAGCATGACGACGTCCGCCCGCTCGGAGGCCGCGCCGGCCACGCCGCCGGCGCGGCCCGCGGGGCTCGGCTGGTTGTACGTGGTCGGCGGCGCGATCGGGCTGGTGTCCTCGTTCGCGCTGATCATCGAGAAGCTGCACTCGCTGACGAACTCGGACTACGTGCCCTCGTGCAGCGTCAACCCGATCGTCTCCTGCGGCTCGGTGATGGACAGCTCGCAGGCCGCGCTGTTCGGGTTCCCCAACCCGCTGATCGGCATCGCCGCGTTCCCCGTGGTCGTCACCGCGGGTGTGGCCCTGCTCTCCGGCTACGCCGCTCCCCGGTGGTTCTGGCTGGGCATGCAGGCGGGCACGACGCTGGCCCTGGTCTTCATCCACTGGCTGATCTGGAGCACGCTGTACAGCATCGGCGCGCTGTGCCCCTACTGCATGGTCGTGTGGGTCGTGGTCATCCCGACCTTCTGGTACACGACGCTGCACAACCTGCGCGCCGGGAACTTCGGCGGCGGCCGCGCCGCGGGCGCGGTGCTCGCCCGGTTCCACAGCCTGGTGCTGGCGGTGTGGTTCCTGGTGATCGTCGTGCTGATCCTGCAGCGGTTCTGGGACTTCTGGATCACCCTGGTGTGACACCCGGCGGCCGGGCGCTTCGCGCGCCCGGTTTCAACTCGGCCCACTCGGCGTGGATCATGTGGCGCGGACGACGGAGTCGACGATCTTCGTTTGTCCGATGTTCACGATGGGTACCAGATGACTGCGAGTGAGGTGCGCGAGCACCTTCGCCACGACCGAGGTAGAGGTGGCCCGGGAATGAGCGTGGAACGGGAGACCGTGCAGGTCGAACCGGAGTCGACGACGAACCTCGTCGAGGTCCGGGTGGCCGCTGACCCGACGCAGCTGCCCGTGCTGCGGGCGGTCGTCGCCGACCTCGCGATGCGCGCCGACTTCGACGTCGACTCGGTCGCCGACCTGCGCCTCGCCGTCGACGAAGCCTGCTCCTGCCTGGTTCGGCTGGCCAACAGCGACACCCAGCTGCACTGCCGGTTCCGCACCTGGGAGGACGCCCTGTCCCTGAGCGCCGAAGTCGCCAGCGAGGACGGCTTCGGACCGCGGAAGGACACGTTCAGCTGGCGCGTACTCAGCGCGTTGGCCGACAGTGTGTCAGCCTCGGTTGAGGCCGACACCAGCACCAACGGTCGGTACCGGGTACGCATCGAGCTGACCAAGGGACGGACGGCGCACGTGTGAAGCGAGCGGATTCAGAACCAGCTGTTCACTCGCGCGACGAACGCTACGACGAACTGGTCCCCCTGTTCCGGGAGCTCTCGGACCTGAGCAGGCAGGACTCCCGCTACGAGGAGCTGCGGGACCGGCTCGTCACCGAGCACCTGCCGGTGGCCGAGCACATCGCGCGGCGCTTCAGCCACCGCGGGGAGTCGCACGAGGACCTCATGCAGGTCGCCACCCTCGGGTTGATCAACGCGGTCGACCGCTTTGACCCGGGCCGCGGGGTGGACTTCCTGTCCTACGCGGTGCCCACGATCATGGGCGAGGTGCGCAGGCACTTCCGGGACACGGGGTGGGCCGTGCGGATGCCGCGGCGCCTGCAGGAGCTGCACCTGTCCGTCTCCGCCGCGATCGCCACGCTGTCGCAGAACCTCGGGCGCGCGCCCACGCCCAGCGAGATCGCCACCCATCTCGGGCTGAGCACCGACGCGGTCTACAAGGGGCTCGAGGCCGGGGACGCCTACCGCAGCGCATCGCTGGACGAGCTGCTCAGCGACACCGACGAGATCCCGCTCGGCTCGGCCATCGGCACCGATGACGCCGAGCTGGCCGAGGTCGAGACCCGGGAGGTCATCCGCCCGCTGCTGCGCGAACTGCCCGAGCGGGAGCGCCGGATCGTGCTCATGCGCTTCTTCCGGGGGATGACCCAGACCCAGATCGCCGAGCAGGTGGGGATCTCGCAGATGCACGTCTCCCGGCTGCTGGCTCGCACGCTCGCCTGGTTGCGGCAGCGGCTCGAGCAGGAGACGCCGGCCCCGGCCGAGGACTGAGCCCGGCGGCCGAGCCCGCCCTGCTGCCGGCCCCTGCCGCTGCCGGCCTGCCGCTGCCCGGCAGCCGCACTCCTCGACGCCCGGCACCGGGGGCGGAACGCGGGGTGCACCGCTCGTGCGAGGTGCGCGCCCCGCGTTCCGGGAGTCCCGTCCCGCTTCGTCAGACGGTGATGCCGCGCTCCTCCAGCCACGGCAGCGGGTCGATCTTCGTGCCGTCCTCGATCACCTCGAAGTGCAGGTGGGGGCCGGTGGACTGCCCCTCGTTGCCCATCGTGGCGATCTGCTGACCGGCCTCGACGCGCTCGCCGACGCTCACGGTGAACGACGCCACGTGCCCGTAGACGGTGATCGTGCCGTCGTCGTGCTGCACGCGCACCCACTGGCCGAAGCCGCTGGCCGGACCGGCGTTGATGACCTCGCCGGCGGCGACGGAGTGGATCGGGGTGCCGATCGAGTTGGCGAGGTCGATCCCGTTGTGCATGCTGCCGCCCCGCATGCCGTAGGTGGAGGTGAGCTCGCCCTCCGTCGGTTTGACGAACTCGGCGCTGCTCTGCTCGGCGGCCTGCTCCTCGGCGGCCTGCCGCTCGGCCTCCGCCTGCCGCTGCTGCTCGGCGCGGCGTTCGGCCTCGGCCCGCGCCTTCCGCTCGGCCTCGGCCCGGGCGCGGCGTTCGGCCGCGGCCCGTTCCCGCTCCTGCTGGACGGCCTTGCTCTTGACCAGGCGCTGCAGCTCGAAGTTGCCGTCGGTGGGTTGCTGCAGCGCGAGCAGCCGCACCGAACCTGGTCCGTACCGGTTGCCCGTGACCGCGTCCTGCAGCTGGTGCTGCGGTTCGGCCTGGGCCTGCTGCTCGTGCGCCTGCCGCTCGACGCCCTCGGCGGAGCCGCCCGCGGCGTGGGCGAACGGTTGCCCGATCGCCGCGAAGGCACCGGTGGCGACGACGGCGGCCATGAGCTTGTTGCGCGCGGGCAGCCCGCTGCGGCCGCGCCGGGACCCGGGGGTCCGCTCGCGGGCACCGTCGGTTGTTCCTGTCAGCTCGGAGACGTGGAGGCGGCCAGTCGGGGGATGGTCCGCCTCCATCCGGTGCTTGCCCAATGTTCACCTTTCGATTTCGGGGGCACGGCCGGCCACTACCCGTCGGGGGAGGCGGGCGCGCCTCGCGGGGGATCGAGACGCATTCGTAACCGAACCGTGATATCGCGTCGTGAAAGTAGCTGAGAGTTATCAACTAGCGCAAACTGATCAATGTTGATGCAGATCACGCCCACTCGCGACGACAGATCAACTACTCAGAGTTGCCGTCGTGGGGAACATCGGATCACGGCGCGCAGCCGGCGGCAACCGGAAACGGAACCGCTCGGAGAATCTGCCCGATCGGGCGAAACCCGGCCCGGCGACATCGCAGAACAGACCGAGCGGGCGGCGAAAAAGCCGTGGTGACAAGAGGATTCGCAGGGCAGCACTCGTCCGCTGCGGACGGGGGAAGAGGAGTTGGAGCGGTCCGGCCGCGGTAGGCGCCCCGGGTACCGGACCGCCGTCCGTGCCCGGGACACCGCTCCCCGTACCGCGTGACCACCGGCCGCCGGCCGAGCGCGGGCTGCGGCCGTGACGTCAGTCTGCCCCGGGCCTGTGGAATATTCCAGTCCCCCGGCCGGCGCACACAGCTCCCCCGCGCCGGAGTCAGGCTCACCGGCGCACGGGGGTGCGCTCTGCACCGAACGGCGGACACCCGCGGCGCGGTGCGCCGCGCGGGAACCGGCCGCGCACGCAGCGCAGGCGGGTTCAGCGCTGGAGGCCGCCGACGGCGGCCCGCGCACCGCTGCCGCGGTCCGCCCGGACGGTCAGCCCTCCTCGCGCACGGGGCTCGAGGCGCTCCGCCAGTTCACCGTCGGACGCATCGCCGCGAGGTCCACGCGGTCCCGGTGCTTGTCCACGACGCCGAACAGCGAGTCGATGAGCGTGTTCGACAGGTGGTGCGGCTGCAGACCGAGGTCCACCAGGCCGGTGTGCCGCACGTTGTAGTAGTGCTGGCCCTGCTCGACGCGCGGGTTGTCCAGGTACTCGATCTTGACCTCGCTGCCGTAGCTCTCGGCCACGACCTTGGCGATCTCCTCGACCGAGAAGCTCTCGGTCATCTGGTTGAACACCCGGAACTCGCCGCGGTCAGCCGGGTTCTCCGCGGCCAGGCGGATGCACTCCACCGTGTCGCGGATGTCGATCATGCCGCGGGTCTGCCCGCCGCTGCCGTAGACGGTCAGCGGGTGTCCCAGCACGGCCTGGATGACGAAGCGGTTCAGCACCGTGCCGAACACGGCGTCGTAGTCGAACCGCGTGGTCAAGCGGGCGTCCCGCGTCGTCTGCGGCGTCTCCTGGCCGTAGACGATGCCCTGGTTCAGGTCCGTGGCCCGCAGGTTCCAGATGCGGCAGGCGAACTCGATGTTGTGGCTGTCGTGCACCTTGCTCAGGTGGTAGAAGGACCCCGGCTTCTTCGGGTAGAGCACGCGGTCGGTCCGCCCGTTGTGGGTGACCTCCAGCCAGCCCTCCTCGATGTCGATGTTCGGGGTGCCGTACTCCCCCATCGTCCCCAGTTTCACCAGATGGATTTCGGGGTCCACCTGCTGAATCGCGAACAGCAGATTCAACGTGTTGATCACGTTGTTGTGCTGCGTGTACACCGCGTGCTTGCGGTCGATCATGGAGTAGGGCGCAGCCCGCTGCTCCGCGAAATGCACAATTGTGTCCGGGCGGAAATCCCGAAGCAACTCGACGGTGAACTCGTCGTCGACGAGGTCCCCGTAGTAGCACTGGATGGTCTTGCCGGAAACCTCGTGCCACGCGTCGACGCGCGTGCGCATGGGTTCGATCGGCACCAGGCTCTGCACACCGAGCTCGTGATCGTAACCGCGCCGGGCGCAGTTGTCCGCGATCGCGACCTCGTGACCACAGTCGGACAGGTGGAGAGCGGTCGGCCACCCGAGATAACCGTCTCCCCCGAGAACGAGAATTCGCACGCCTACTCCTTCGCGTCGTAATGCGGCTTCCCGCACACCGGGTGCGTGATTCCCCGAGCACCCGACATGCCCTCGCCGATCAGATGAGGCGGGAAGATAATCTCATCCCCGCGGGCCTGTGCGGGCACTCCCCTCGCATCGACCGTCCCAGCAGGTCCGGCACGACACCCTCCGGTGCGACGAGCACGTGCCCTCCCTACCCTGAGAGGACAATGATGGCGCAGGACAGCACCGGCAGCACGCCGCGTCCTGGCGGGGCGGGAACCGCTCGCGGACGCGGCGGTCGCTACCGCCGGCTCGTCACGCGCTTCGCCGCGGCCTCCCTCCTCGCCACCGCGATCAGCCAGCTGGTCTTCCTCAGCAGCTACGCCCTCGGAGCAGCGCCCGCCGTCGCGACCGTGCTGGCCCAGATCTCCGGCGCCGTGCCCAACTTCCTGCTCAACCGCCGCACGTGGGGCGGCGGCGGGCGCGGCGCGCTGGGCGGGGAAGTCCTGCGCTTCGCCCTCGTGTCCGCGGCGACCGCCGTTGTGGCGGCCCTGGCCACCAGCGGCGCGGAGGTGCTCGCGGTGCGGCTGTCCGATGCCCACGCCATCCGCGTGGCCATCGTCTGGAGCGCCTTCGCCGGCACCTACGCCGCGATGTTCGTCGTGAAGTTCCTGCTCATCGACCATCTCGTGTTCCCCGGTCGCCGTGCGCAGCGCTCGGAGTCCTCGACGCGCTAGAACGCACCCCCGCGGCCCGGCTCTCCCGCCACCAGGTCGCCAGCACCACCCGGCCGAACCGGACGCCGTACAGCAGGTCACCGCCCTTCTTGCTCTCGCCGGCAGCGCGCGGGCGCATCGTCATCGGCTGCTCGGCCACCCGGTAGCCGCGCAGCAGGACGCCGATGAGCAGTTCGGACGCCTGGTACTGCTCCTGCCGCAGCGCCACGCTCATCGGCACCTCCGCCTTCATGCCGCGGAACCCGAACGTGGTGTCGGTCAGCTGCGTCCTGGTGAGCAGACTGACTAAGCCGGCGAACACGTGCGTGCCGATGCGGCGCAGCAGGGCCGGGCGCTCGTTGCGGCCGAGCCGGCGCGAACCGGTGACGAAGTCGGCCTCGTCGGCGATCAGCGGCCGCAGCAGCGTGGCGATCTCGGCCTGGTCGTACTGCCCGTCCGCGTCGGTGGTGACGACGTACTGCGCCCCGCGAGTGGCGGCGATGTGGTAACCCAGGCGCAGCGCGGCCCCCTGACCGCGGTTCACCGGTGCGACGCACACCTGCGCGCCGCAGCTCCGCGCCACCTCGGCCGTCGCGTCGGTGGCCCCGTCCACGACGACGAGCGGCTCGACGGGCAGGCCGCAGCACTGCTCGGGCAGCTGCCGGAGCACGCCGCCGATCGCGTCCTGCTCGTCGTAGGCGGCGATGACGACCACCACCGGCCCGAACCGGTGCGCGCCGTGGCTGCGCTCGTACTCGTCGAGAGCCTCGCGGTCCACGGTGTCCGGGAACTCCTCAAGCATCCCTCTCCCCTTCCGCACTCCCGACCGCCGTGGTCGGCGCACCGCTCCCGCGCGGATCGCGGTAGCCGGTCACCGCGGTGAGCGCGAACGCCCCGGCGAGCGGCAGCAGCACCAGCCCGGGCAGCTGGTACCGCCACGAGAACTCCATCCCCGCGGCAGTGCCGACAACGGTAACCGCCAACCCCGCCGTGAGCAGACAGGCACCGCGCAGGCCGGATCCGCGGGCGGCTCCCGCGCCGCACACGGCCACCACCGCGAGCACTCCCATCCCACCGAGCAGGATCCCCGGCGTGTAACCACCGTTGAGCTGGTATCCGCGCAGGAACGCGGCCAGGCCGGGATCCGCGGTGATCGGGCCGCCGCCTGCGACCTCCACCCACTCGGCCACGTACCACTCCTCGCCGTACATCGGGTACTCCGCCTGGAAGTGCCACCGTTCCAGCGGAACGTCCCCGGGAACCTGCGTGCGCAGCGGCGCGAACCCCTTGAGGAAGTCGTGCGCCGCACCGTAGATCACGTCCCCCGGCTGGTGCAGCAGGACCTTGCGCGCGAACGTGCCCTGCGCCTGCACGAGGGACTCCGCGCCCGGCGCGCTGTGGAACTCCTCGACCGGTTTGTAGTGGTGGATGTAGTAGTCGATGCCCCGGGCGTGCCGCTCGGGCACGGACTCGTCCGGGCACAGCACCTGCTCCCGCGGGGTGAGGTCGAGCTGCTCGCAGCGCGCGACGACGGCGGTCCGCCCGTACACGACGTTGCCGGTGCCGCCGCCGAAGGCGAACAACCCCGTCCAGGCCAGGTGGTACACCCCGTACCCGCCCACCACGAGGACGAAGCCGAGCACCAGCGCACCGCCGGCGCGCAGCCGCCGCCCCCATCCGTCCGCGGGGCGCAGCCCCGCGGCGAGCACGACGAACACGACCGCCGGCACCACCAGCGTGATCCCCACGATGCGCACGATCATGGACACCGCGAGCACCACGCCCGCCAGCGCCGCCAACCGCGGCCCGGGAGTGCCCCACCAGGTCAGCACGTAGACCGCGAGCAGCAGCAGCACCTGGAACAGCAGGTCGGACATGACCATCTGCTCCAGCTGCAGCTGGTACGCGTCGAGCAGCACCGGTGCGGCGGCCGCGGCGGCGAGCCACGTGCGCACGCCGTGCCGCCGCAGCAGGGCGTAGATCCCCGCACCGAGGGCCAACCCGAGCAGGTGCTGCACGGCGACGACCCCGGCGAGGTCGCCCACCAGCAGCACCGGCCCGAGCAGCAGCACCTCGTAGCCGATGGGGTTGATCCCGCCGGGGAAGAAGACGCCGAGGTCGTTGAGGTAGCGGAAGGAGTCGATGTACAGCAGCGCCGGCTGGTAGGCCAGCTGCGCCACCACCCGGAGCGCCAGTCCCGCGAGCAGCAGCAGACCCAGCAACCAGTGCCGTCGCAGCATCCAGCCCTCCTCCTCGTCGACACCGCCGGCGCCGAGCGCGACCACCGGACGAGCGGCCCGGCGCTACTCCGCGGCGGTGAAGTCGTCCCAGACGGTGCGCAGCCCTTCCTTCAGCGGGGTCACCGGAGCGAACCCCAGTTCCCGCCGCGCCCGGCCGACGTCCACGATCACCGCCGGCATCTCGCCCTGCTTGGCGGGCACGTGCGTGCTCGGCACCGCGCGCCCGGTGGTCGCGCGGACCGCGTCGATCAGCTCGAGCACCGACACCGACCGGCCGGCCCCGATGATCGCCGTACCACTGTACTGGTGGTCCCACGCGGCGAGGACGCCGCGCACGACGTCGGAGAGGTGGACGAAGTCCCTGCGCTGCCCGCCGTCGCCGTAGACCTCGACGCCCGAGTCGGCCAGCGCCGCGCGCATCAGCCGGGGCACGAAGCTGTCCTTGCGTCCCATCCCCGGGCCGTAGATGTTGGTGAATCGCAACGCGCAGGTGCTCATCCCGTAAGCCCCGGCGTAACCGGCCAGCAGCATCTCGGCCGCGGCCTTGGTCGCGCCGTACGGGGTGAGCGGACGCACCGGCAGCTCCTCGGAGATGGTCCCGTGCCCGATGTCGCCGACCACCGCGTTCGTGGAGGCCAGCACGAACCGCCCCACGCCGCGCTGTCGGGCCACCTCGAGCAACCCCTGGGTAGCGGCCACGTTAGTCTCGTAGGTGTCCTGCGGGTGATCCATCGAACGCAGCACGGACGTGATCGCCGCGAGGTGCACCACACCCGCGGTGTCCTCGGTGACGGCGGCCTCGCGGACCTCCGGGTCGCGCAGATCGCCGTGGAGGAACGTGACGAGATCACTTCCGGGACGCTCCGGATCGTCACCCCGGCCTTCCAGGCAGGGTGGTTCCACGCGGTCGACGAGGGTCACCGGGGTGCCGCGCTCGGCGAAGGCGCGCACAACGGCACGTCCGACGAACCCGGAACCACCAGTGACCACGACGCGGCTTGCCTGGGGGGTGTCAGTTTTGGACGGATTCATGGTTGGCACGGCCAAACTCTAACCGCTGTTGGTCGCAACAGGGCGGCAGCGCCTCCGGCGAATGCGGGCACGGCGCGAAGCGGTGCCCGCCCCGGTGCCGCCGGACGCGCGCCGCCGGATGGGAGGTTGCCCCATGTCCACCGAGTCGCTGCAGACTCTGCTCGATCGCAACGACATCGCGGGAATGCAGCACTGGATTTCCGAACGGAGGCCCTATGAGATCGCCGACGAGATCGGCCGCCAGGACGCGGTCGAGGCGGTGCTGCTGTTCCGCCTGCTGAGCAAGGACGAGGCCATCGAGGTCTTCGAGGAGCTGGACCCGATCGCCCAGCAGAAGATCCTCGACGGCCTGCGCGACCACGCCTTCCGCGAGCTCGTCGAGGCCATGGACCCCGACGACCGGGTGCGGTTGCTCGGCGAGGCCCCCGCCAAGGTGGCCCAGCGCGTGCTGGCCGGGCTCAGCCAGCGGGAACGCGACACCACGGCCGAGCTGCTCGGCTACCCGGAGGGCTCGGTCGGCCGGTACATGAGCCCGGAGGTGGTGATCGTCCGCCACGACCTCACCGCCGGCCAGGCCCTGGACGTCGTCCGCGGCAAGGGGCTCAGCGCCGAGACCGTCTACACCCTGCCCGTGGTGGACGACGAGCGGCGCCTGGTCAGCGTCGTCAGCCTCCGGGACCTGGTGCTCAGCGCCCCCGGACGGCCCCTGCAGGAGCTCCTCGGCGAGGAGCCGGTGGCCGCCACCGCCACCGACGACGCCGAGCAGGCAGCGCGGCTGATGCGCGAGTCCAACCTGCTGGCCCTTCCCGTCGTCGATAGTGAACAGCGCGTTGTCGGGCTGCTCACCATCGATGACGCCATGGAAGTGCTGGAATCGGCCGAGACCGAGGACTTCGTGCGGCAGTCGGCGACCACGCCGTGGCAGGGCCACTACGTGGCCGCCAGCGTCTTCCAGATCGCCCGTTCGCGCATCGCGTGGCTGTTGCTGCTGCTGGTCGCCGCCACGCTCACGGTCAACGTGATGCAGTTCTTCGAGGCGACGCTGGCGGAGGTGACCGCGCTGGCGCTGTTCATCCCGCTGCTCACCGGAACGGGGGGCAACGCGGGGGCGCAGGCCGCCACGGCCACCGTCCGCGCACTGGCGGTGGGCCAGCTGCGCACCGGCGACGTGCTGCGGGTGGTCTGGCGCGAGTGCCGCGTGGGGGTGCTGCTCGGCGTCATGCTCGCCACCGTGGGCCTGGTCATCGGCACGCTGCTGGTCGGCTTCCAGGTCACGCTGACCGTCGCGCTGTCCATCGTGGTCATCTGCACGTGGGCGGCCATGGTCGGCGCGGCCATGCCGCTGCTGGCCAAGCGCGTCGGGATCGACCCCGCGGTCGTCTCCGCTCCGCTGGTCACCACCCTCGTGGACGCGACGGGGCTGATCATCTACTTCCTCATGGCCCACCTCGTCCTCGGCGTGTGATCCGCCCTCCGCGCGCACTTCACCGCTCGAAGTGCGCGCGGAGGGCCTGCAGCCCCGCTGCGAACACGTCGCGGCTGAAGGTCCCGTCGAGCTCCTCCTCGTCGGCCGCCTCGGCGTCGAAGTCCGCGTACCACTCGACGAACGAGGCGTCGTCGACCGTGACGGGGGCGACGTGCAGGGTCGCGCGGTACTTCCGCACCGGGAACGGCCCCTCGACGATCTCGTAGGTGTAGGAGCGCGCCACGTCGTCGAGGTCCACCAGCCGTTCCCGGACGACGGACCCGTCGGGCATCGTCAGGTGGCGGACGCAGCCGACCGCGTCGGCGGGCCTGCCGTCCTCGATGCGGCTGGTCGCGATCGCCGGGTGCCACTGCGGCAGCCCGTCGAAGTCGCGCACCACCCGCCACACCGCGTCGGCCGGGGCGTCGACGGTGGCACTGGCGTACGAACGCGCCATGGGGTTTCCTCCTCGGATCGGGCCGGAGCTACTCGCCGCTCCGGCGGGTGAAGGACCGGGTCGTCTCGGCGATCGCCTTCTCCGCGGGCAGCCGCTCCATGCTCGAGGCGCCGAAGAAGCCGTGGCAACCGCTGGTCGCCGACAGCACGTACGCGGCGTCCTCCGGCTCGGAGATCGGGCCGCCGTGGCAGAGCACGATCACGTCCTCGCGCACCTGCCGGGCCGCGCGCGCCCAGGCGTCGATGTCGGCGACGCAGTCGTCGAGGGTGCGCGCGGTCTCCGCACCGATGCTGCCGCCGGTGGTCAGCCCCATGTGGCAGACGACGACGTCGGCGCCGGCGCGGGTCATCTCGCGCGCGTCCGCGGCGGAGAACACGTACGGCGTGGTCAGCAGGCCGGCCTCGTGCGCCGTGGCGATGAGCTCGACCTCGCGGTCGTAGCTCATGCCGGTCTCCTCGAGGTTGGTCCGGAACGTGCCGTCGATGAGCCCCACCGTGGGGAAGTTCTGAACACCGGAGAAGCCGAGGTCGGCGAGTTGGCCGAGGAAGCGCTCGGGCATGAGGAACGGGTCGGTCCCGTTGACACCGGCGAGCACGGGGGTGCTGCGCACGACCGGCAGCACTTCCCGCGCCATCTCCACGACGATGTCGTTGGCGTTGCCGTAGGCCAGCAGCCCGGCCAGCGAGCCGCGCCCGGCCATGCGGTAGCGCCCCGAGTTGTACAGCACGATCAGGTCGATGCCGCCGCTCTCCTCGGCCTTGGCGGACAGGCCGGTGCCCGCGCCGCCGCCGACGACCGGCTCTCCGCGGTCGACCTTGCCGCGCAGCCGGGACAGCAGTTCCGGGCGTTCGACACGCTTCGTCATATCCCCTTCCCTCCCCGTGCACGGGTCATCCCCCGGGGGGCGTCCCCGCGCGGGCCGGTGCCTCGGTCGTTCACGACGACCGCGGAGCGGTACCGATGCCCACTTCCGCCGCGGCGGCCACCACGGCGTCGGTGAACTCCGCGTCGTTGATGTTGTGCGGCACGCGCCGCACCCGCTCGGCGTCGCGCACGTTCCGCTCGATCGCGCCGAACAGCCGCTCGTCGGCGGCGGCATCGCGGAACGCGGCACCGGGGGAGTCCAGCAGGGACACCCCGCCCTCGGGCAGCAGGAACCGCACGGGCCCCGCGCAGGCGTTGATCTTGCCGGCGAGGAACTCGCCGATGCGCTCGCACTCCTCGGCGGTGGTGCGCATCAGCGTCACCTGCGGGTTGTGCTCGTACAGCAACCGGTCGCGGAACTCCTCCGGCACGGTGCCGCGCGCACCGAAGTTCACCATGTCCAGCGCACCGCACGAGCCGACGTAGGGCACCCGGGTGCGCGCGATCGCGTCGAGGCGCTGCTCGCCGGCGCTCATCACACCGCCGACGAGCAGATCGGCGATCTCGGTGGTGGTGATGTCGACGACCGCTTCGACGTAGCCGTCGTCGACGAGCTTCTCCATGGCCCGCCCGCCCGTCCCGGTGGCGTGGAAGACCAGCGGGTCGTGGGTGGCGCGCATCCTGTCGGCGACGGCGGTCACGCACGGGGTGGTCACGCCGAACATGCTCAGCGCGAGCGCGGGTTCGTGCTCGGCTTCGGGGACCTCGTGCGTGAGCGCGCCGAGCAGCGCGTGCGCGGCGTTGCCGAGCACGCGGCGGGAGATGCGGTTCAGCCCGGCGACGTCGGTCACCGAGGGGAACAGCACCAGGTCCGAGGAGTCCACGTAGGAGGAGGTGTCACCGGATGCCACTGTGGACACGATCATCTTCGGCACGCCCACCGGGAGGGCGCGCAGACCGCGGGAGATCAGCGCGGTGCCGCCGGAGCCGCCGAGGCCGAGCACCCCGTCCGCCGGCCGCTCGGCCAGGAAGCGCTCGAGCGCGAGGGCCATGGCGGCCACCGCCGTGCCGCGGTCGGCGGTGAACACCGCGTCCGCCCCCTCGGGGTGGTGCGCGGCGACGTCCCGGGCGGGGACGTCCGGTGCCGCGCTCCGCGCAGCGGGGCCGGTGCCGACGTCGACGGTGGTCACGGCGCAGTGCGGGGCGAGCAGCTCCGCCACGTAGCGCAGATCGTCCCCCTTCGTGTCGAACGTGCCCACCACGTAGGCCCTCGGCGTGCGGTGCCCTCCGGTCACGGCGCCCTCCGTACACGGCTGCGTGATCATCGCGGATGCTACTGCGCCAGCGCCTGCTCTGCCCAGAGGCGCGCGTCCGCCGCGTCAGCGGCTCACGACGACCGGCCCTCGTCCGGGACGGCGGGCAGCTGCGCGCGCAGCGCGGTGATCTCGGTCTTGAGGGAGGCGACCTCGCCGCGCAGCCGTTCGGCCTCCGCGGCGCTGTCGGCCGTGGCCCGGCCGGCGCGCTCGACGGAGTTCTCCACACCGCCGAACTTCTCCACGAACCAGGAGGCGATGCTGCCGGTGACGACGCCGAGCAGGGCGATGCCCGCGAGCATCAACCCCACGGCGATGAGCTTGCCCTGCCCGGTCACGGGGTAGTAGTCGCCGTAGCCGACCGTGGTGATCGTCGCCATGGTCCACCACAGCGCATCAGCGAAGCTCGTGATCGTGGCCTCGCCGGCGCCGCGTTCGGCGTCCAGCACGGCGAGGGCGGCCGAGACGCCGAGCAGCGCGGTCGCGCCGGAGACGTACAGCACGACCTGCCCGCGCACCCGCGCCTGGATCCTGCGGTTCATCAGCACCAGCACCGTCACCAGCCGCAGCACGCGCAGCTGGCGCAGCACCGGGACGAGGATGACCACCAGGTCGAACAGGTTGTGCAGCACGAACCGGCCGCGCTGCCTGGCCAGGGCGAGGCGCACGGCGTAGTCCACGGCGAACGCGCCCCACGTGACCCACATGGCCACTCCGACGCCGCGGCGCACGCCCGGCTGCATGCCGGGTTCGAGCACCGTCCACGCGTACAGCGCGAAGAACAGCACCGACAGCGCGATGAGCGGCCACTCGGTGCGCTGCTCCCACTTCGCCAGCGGTGGAGGAGCGGCGCTCCCCGCGTTCTCGGAGCGCACGGTCTCGGATGACATCGCGCCCATGGTGCCGTGCCCGGAAGCGCCCGGGAACACGGCCGCGGCACCGGTCACGTCCGCGCTGCCCGCGCGGAAGAACGGCCCGCCGATCCGCGGGGAACGGCGGGCCGCAGGGCGTCACCGGCTCGGCTTGTTGCCCTTGAGCAGCTTGTTCTTCGCCTCGTCGATCTTGGCCCGGGTCTTGGGGTCCTGGGCGTACTTCTTCGCCTGCCGGATCGCCCGGCGCCCCTGGGGGCTGCTGGCGAGTCCGACGATCTTCTTCATCAGCGACATGTCCGCTCCTGGTCGGTCCTCAGCACGCGGCCTGTCCGCCGAAGTCCTGCCCGTCGAACGGCAGACCGGCGCGTCACCTGGGGATCAGGCGTCCACCAGCCTACCGAGGTGATCGCGGGGACGACACCGCGCGCGGCGGGCCCCGGCGCGGGGACCTCAGCCGAGCACCCCGCTGACCGAGCTGTGCCCCTTGAGGATGTTGCGGGCGATGGTGCGGCGCTGGATCTCGTCGGTGCCCTCGAAGATGCGCAGCAACCGCAGGTCGCGGAACCAGCGCTCGACCGGCAGCTCGCGGGTGTAGCCCATGCCGCCGTGGATCTGCATCACGCGGTCGACGATCTCGTTGGCGCGGGTCCCGCCGTAGAGCTTGGCCATGGACTGCGCGTGCCGCGAGTCCATCCCCTGGTCGACCTGCCAGGCCGCTTGCAGCACGAGCCACCGCAGCGCCTCGATCTCCACGGCCGAGTCGGCGATCATCCACTGGATGGCCTGCCGGTCGGCGATGGGCGCGCCGAAGGTCTGGCGGTTGTTGGCGTACTCGGTGGCCATCCCGACGAGCCGCTCGCAGGCGCCGAGCGCGTGCGCGGGCAGCATGTAGCGCCCGCGGCCGATCCACTGCATCGCGAGCTGGAAGCCCTGACCGACCTCGCCGAGCACGTTCTCCTCGGGCACGCGCACCTCGTCGAACACCAGCGAGGCGGGTTGGCGCTCCCACTCGCCCATGATGTCGATGGGTTCGGAGGTCCAGCCCATGTCGCGGTCGACGAGGAAGCAGGTCACTCCGCCGTCGGCGCCCTTGGACTTGTCGGTGACGGCGAACACCATGGCGAAGTCGGCGTCGATGCCGCCGGTGATGAAGGTCTTCTCGCCGTTGATCACCCACTCGCCGCCCTCCTTGCGGGCGGTGGTGCGGATGTTCTTCGCGTCCGATCCGGCACCGGGCTCGGTGATGGCGAAGCAGGACTTCCGGGTGCCTTCGATGGTGGGCAGCAGGTAGCGCCGCTGCTGCTCCTCGTTGCCGCGGTAGAGGATGTTGTCCGCGTCACCGCCGAACTGGAACGGCACGAACGTGCGCCCCAGCTCGATCTGGATCAGCGCCGTCAGCACGGCCGGCAGGCCCATCCCGCCGTACTCCTCGGGGGTCTGCACGCCCCAGAACCCCGCCTCGCGCGCCTTGTTCCGCAGGTCCGCCTGCTCCTGCTCGGTCAGCCCCCGCTCACCGGCGCGCTCCCGGTGCAGCACCTGCTGCTCCAGCGGCATGAGCTCGCGCTGGACGAACTGGCGCACCCAGTCGCGCACGTCGCGCTCGGTATCGGACAACGAGAAGTCGACCATTGACCTGCACCCTTCCGCGTGAGCTACTAACTAACAACGTTAGTTTTATGGCAGCCTAGAGTCGGCCGCGCAGCCTTCGCAAGAGGCGTCCACCCCAGGCCACCCCGTCCCGACCGTGGAGAAACCGTGCCCCGTCCGAGCCGTCCCCGCCTGACGACCGAGCGCATCGCCCGGGTCGGCCTCGAGATCATCGACGCCGAGGGGCTCGAGGCGCTGTCCATGCGCCGCCTGGCCGAGCGCCTCGACGTCCGCGCGGCGTCGCTGTACAACCACGTGCCGAACAAGGACGACCTGCTGCACACGATCTCCGACGAGGTCATGGCCCAGGTCGACGTCTCCGGCTTCGAGGTCGACTGGCCCACCGGCCTGCGCACGTGGGCGCGGTCCTACCGCGCCGCCCTGCGCGCGCACCCCAACCTCGTGCCGTTCCTGGCCGGCGGACCGGCCCGCCGGGAGAACGCGCTGCGCCGCGCCGACCGGGTGCACGGCGGCCTCGTGCGCGCCGGCTGGCCGCAGCGGTACGCCACGATGATCGGCGCGTCGACGAAGTACCTCGTCGTCGGCTCGGCCATGGCCTCGTTCGCCGAGGGCTTCCCCGCCGACGCGAGCGTCTACGACGAGCGGTTCCCCCACCTCGACCGCGCCCACCTGCTGCCGCAGCACACCGAGATCGACGCGGACAGCTTCGAACTCGCCCTCGGAGCGCTCATCGACGGGTTGCGCGAGGTCCACCGCACCCTCACCGCAGCGGCGCGCGAGGGCGGAGCGGCGATGCCGCACACCCCGCGCTGACCTGCACGCGCAACCGAGTGAGATCAGCCTCGCGTTGCGGTTGACTGCCCGCGGGGTCCTCCGTAGCGTCACGCTCTGACCAGGCCACAACCGGACAGCAGCGGACAGCAGACCGCACAACCGAATACCGCGCCGTTGACTCCGTGCGGGAGAGATCCCGGCCCGTCGGGACGCCGAAGGAGCAAGCACTCCCCAGCAAACTCTCAGGCACCACCTACCGCACGGTACGAGGCGGAACGGGAGGAAAGCAGGAGCGGACCGCTTCTCGCCCACGGTGCAAGCCGTCCAGCGACGGTGAAACTCTCAGGCCCATGACTCCAGGGGAGATCGCCCGACGTGCGTACGACCGCGCGGGTGGCGATCGAAGTGGTCCGGCTACGCTGGCAGGATCCGATTGCGTGCAGTTCCGGACCCGCGACCGCCGACCGGCGCCGCCCCCAGGAGGAGTCAGACACGATGACCTCACCGAGGCAGACGCCCCTGCACCAGGTCCACGAGGAGCTGGGTGCGACGTTCACCGACTTCGCCGGCTGGCACATGCCGGTGCGGTACACCAGTGACACCGCCGAGCACAACGCGGTGCGCAACAGCGCCGGCCTGTTCGACCTGTCGCACATGGGTGAGCTCCACATCCGCGGGCCGCAGGCCGCGGAGGCCATGGACTACGCCCTGCTGGCCAACACCTCGGCGATCACGCCCGGCCGCGCGCGCTACACGATGATCTGCAACAGCGACGGCGGCGTGCTCGACGACCTCATCGTCTACCGGCTGCGCGAGGACGAGTACCTCGTCGTCGCCAACGCCGCCAACGCCGGCACCGTCTCCGAAGCGCTGGCCGACCGCGTCTCCGGCTTCGAGGTCGAGTTCCACGACACCTCGCACGAGTACGCGCTCATCGCGCTGCAGGGGCCGAACGCGGCGGCGATCCTCGGGCCGCTGACCGACACCGACCTGTCGACCGTCAAGTACTTCGCCGGGTACTACAGCACCGTGGCTGGTCGCGAGGTCATGCTCGCCCGCACCGGTTACACCGGCGAGGACGGTTTCGAACTGTTCACCGCGCCGGAGGACGCCGAGCCGATCTGGCGGGCGCTCGCCGAGGCCGGCGCGGACCACGACCTCAAGCCCGCCGGACTGTCCTGCCGGGACACGTTGCGGCTGGAAGCGGGTATGCCGTTGTACGGCAACGAGCTCAGCGCCGAGTTGACGCCGTACCACGCCAATCTCGGCCGGGTGGTCAAGCTCGACAAACCCGACGACTTCGTGGGCAAGGCCGCGCTGGCGAAGGTCGCCGAAGTTCCCACCGACCGGACACTGGTGGGGCTGAGCACCGACCAGCGGCGCGCGCCGCGGCACGGCTACTCCGTGCTCGACCCCGGGGGCAACGAGATCGGCGAGGTCACCAGCGGTGCGCCCTCCCCCACTCTGGGGCACCCGATCGCGATGGCCTATGTGGACCGCGCGCACAGCCAACCGGGCACGGCGCTGAACGTGGACGTGCGCGGCAGGTCGCTGCCGGTGGAGGTGGTGGAACTGCCGTTCTACCGCCGCGGCACGTGACAACCGCGCCGTTCGACCGATCCGCAGGGCCGTCGCAGACAGAAAACAGGAGGCAACACCAAATGTCCACACCGGACCTGTTCAACGACCAGCTTGCCGCGGTCGACCCGGAGGTCGCTGCTGCGGTGGGTTCTGAGTTGCGTCGCCAGCAGAACACGTTGGAGATGATCGCTTCGGAGAACTTCGCACCGCGCTCCGTCCTGGAGGCTCAGGGGTCGGTGCTGACGAACAAGTACGCCGAGGGGTATCCGGGCAAGCGCTACTACGGCGGCTGCGAGAACGTCGACGTGATCGAGCAGTTGGCGATCGACCGGGCCAAGGAGCTGTTCGGCGCGTCGTTCGCGAACGTGCAGCCGCACTCGGGTGCGCAGGCCAACGCCTCTGCGATGTTCGCGCTGCTCAAGCCGGGCGACACGATCATGGGGCTGGACCTGGCCCACGGTGGCCACCTCACCCACGGCATGCGGATCAACTTCTCCGGCAAGCTCTACAACGTCGTGCCGTACCACGTCGACGAGTCGGACCACCGCATCGACATGGACGAGGTGGCCCGGCTGGCGCGGGAGAACCGGCCGAACATGATCATCGCCGGCTGGTCGGCGTACCCGCGGCAGTTGGACTTCGCCCGCTTCCGGGAGATCGCCGACGAGGTCGGGGCGTACCTGATGGTGGACATGGCGCACTTCGCCGGTCTGGTCGCCGCGGGGCTGCACCCCAACCCGGTGCCGCACGCGCACGTGGTCACCACCACCACGCACAAGACCCTGGGGGGTCCGCGGGGCGGGGTGATCCTCTCTGCTGACGAGGAGCTCACCAAGAAGTTCAACTCGGCGGTGTTCCCGGGGCAGCAGGGCGGTCCGCTGGAGCACGTGATCGCGGGCAAGGCGGTGCTGTTCAAGGCCGCACGCGGCGAGGAGTTCGTCGACCGGCAGCGGCGCACCGTCGAGGGGGCGCAGGTCCTGGCGCAGCGCTTGCAGCAGGGCGATGCGACCGCCGCGGGGGTGCAGCTGGTCTCCGGTGGGACCGACGTGCACCTGGTGCTGGTGGACCTGCGCAACGCCGAGCTGGACGGCAAGCAGGCCGAGGACCGGCTGCACGAGATCGGGATCACGGTCAACCGCAACGCGGTGCCGAACGATCCGCGGCCGCCGATGGTGACCTCCGGGCTGCGGATCGGCACGTCCGCGCTGGCCACCCGCGGCTTCGGCGCCGAGGAGTTCGGCGAGGTCGCCGACGTCATCGCCGAAGCGCTGCAGCCGAACCTCGACGAGGCGAGCACGAAGAAGCTGCGGGCCCGCGTCGAGGCCCTCGCCGCGGCCAAACCGCTCTACCCGGGCCTGTGATCCGCCCGAGGCCGTGAGCAACAGCTGCTGATCTGCCGGTCCCCTCCGCTCCACCGGAGGGGACCGCGGCCCGATCGTGGCGGGGCCGCGCTCCCGACCGGGGGCGCGGCCTCGATCGCGGGACGATTCGACGACATCGCCCGCGAAACGCCCCGCGGACGTGGTCGCGGGTGCCATCCTGACGCGCCATGGAGACGATCACCCCCGACGTGCGAATCGCGCGCGAGCCCTCCGCCGCGCGGCGGATGTGGTGGTTGGCGGGAACGGCCGTCGGCGGACCCGCTCTGGCCGCCTGCTTCGCCGCGAGCCTGCTGATCACCTCGCAGCAGGGCGAGACCTGGTCGTACGGGTGGTGGTTCGGCATCTTCGCCTTCCTCTGCACCGCCCTGCCAGCCGTGCTGCAGGCCGTCGCGTGGCTGCCGGTGCTGCGGATGCGGGACCTGTCGATCACGTTCACCGCCGGCGGGTTGACCTACCGCACGCGGGAGACCCGGCGGACCGTGCGCTGGCCGGACGTGCGCTGGATCCGCCTCGGTCACCGGCCCGTGCTCGGCACCTCCCTGCACGTGCGGCTGAACGCCCCGCGGGGCAGCGCCCGGTGCAACGGCCTGTTCGTGCCGCTGGGCGCCGACGCACCACCACCGCACGAGCTGCGGCGAACCCTGATGCAGCTCAGCGGCAACACGGCGCGGCTCAAGAGCTGATCAGGCGAGCTCCTCGCAGAGCTCGGCCGGCGGTCGACCCGCCCGAGGCGCGCCGGCCGGTGGGGTCGCGCCCGCGAGCGGTCCGCACGCGCGGCGTGCGTCCCAGCTGAACGGGGCCGAAGCGCAGCGGCGGGCACCGCGCTCAGGCGGCCTGCTCGACGTCCTCGTCGGCCGCGACGGGTCCACCGGTCTCCTGCTGCAGCGCGGCCTCCTGCTTGCGGGCGCGCCGGTGGCGCCAGTACCAGATCGACACGCCCCCGACGACCAGCACCGTGGCGAACAGCCAGCTCGCCTGCCCCAGCGCGTGCTCGATCGCCTTGACCGAGGTGCCCGCCGCCCAGCCGACACCCACGTGCATCCCGGACCAGCCGGCGGCGCCGACCACGGAGGCGAGGAGGAAGCGGCCGTAGCCGAGCTGGCTCGTGCCCGCGGCGGCGGGCACGAGCGTGCGCACGACCGGCAGGAAGCGGGCCACGAGCACCGCGCCGATGCCGAAGCGCCGCAGCAGGCGGGTGGCCCGGTCCCAGTGCTGCTGGCCGAGCTTGCGCACGGCTTTGGTCTCGCGCACGCGGATGCCGTAGCGCCTGCCCAGCCAGTAGCCGATGTTGTCGCCGACGGCGGCGCAGAGGGTCACCACCAACGCGAGGGTGAGGAAGAAGCCCCAGCTGTCGACCGTGGCCGCCGAGATGAGCAGCCCGCTCTCCCCGGGCACGAGGAACCCGAGGCCCAGCGTGCACTCGGCGAGGACCAGCCCACCTGTCACCAGTACCAGCAGTGGTCTGGGCAACCCGGCGACGAGGGCCAGGAAGTCGCTGATGAACGCCACGCAATCACCTCGGGGAGCACACCGGCAGGCATCTTCCCGCAACGCTACCGGCCACGTGCTCGAGCACACTCAGGGATGTCCCCCACCTGGGCACGGATCCGCCCGGACACCGCGCACGGGGAACGTTCCCGACTTTCTCCGGCTGTGCGGCCGCGGTGGCGCGGCTCGCGGTGCCCTCACGGCACGGGTGCGCGCACCTCCTCGCCCCTCTCCACTTCCGAACGGTGCCC
The DNA here is from genome assembly GCF_054491345.1 of Salinifilum ghardaiensis. Taxonomy (NCBI): domain Bacteria; kingdom Bacillati; phylum Actinomycetota; class Actinomycetes; order Pseudonocardiales; family Pseudonocardiaceae; genus Salinifilum; species Salinifilum ghardaiensis. Next base: position 3,766,256 of record NZ_CM137101.1, read on the forward strand.
GGAGACCGCGGGGGAGGCGAGGCGGTCACGCTCTCCACCGTACGCAGCGGGCCGGGGCGCGAGGGCGTCTTCCGCCTCGCTCGGCGCCCGCGGTGTGACGAAGTCGTTGAGCACGACCGCGAACACCGGATCACGTCCGCGTGCCGCCGCGACGCAGCCGGGCAACGCCGACACCCCGCTCAGCAGCCCGTTCTTCGCGCGCACCGCGCCCTCCGCCGCACGAGGGGAACGACCGGCGACCCCCGCCCAGTTCCACCGCGTTCGCATCGCACACCCTCTCCGAGGAGCCCGCCACCGTCGGCGACTCACCGAAGCACGTCCCCGGAGCGTGGTCAACAACACGGCCACCACCGCGTCGGGGAGCCCGCGGGAGCGCCCGCGCGGGTGCGGCGTTCCAGCAGCCCCCGCGGGAGCTCCCGCGGATCGGGGCGGTCGCATCCGCGGCGGAGCGACCGGCCGGCGCCGCGAACGGCGCCGCCGGCCCGGGGCGGCCGCTCAGCCCATGGCGATGGACCCGGCCATCACCAGCAGCGCACCGCCGCAGCAGCGTTCGAACACGCGCCGCCGCCGCGGCTTCGCCAGCAGCGCGGAGAGCCGCTGCACCGAGGGCACGACGACGAGCCACCACGAGGCGAAGGCGCTCACCGCGACCGCGCTGAGCAGGGCGGCCTGCGGCATCGGCGCTGCGCCGGGGTCCATGGCCTGCGGCAGCAGGGTCAGGAAGGTCAGCATGACCTTGGGGTTGAGCACGTCGGTGAGCAGTGCCCGCAGGAACACCGCGCGGCCGGTCTGCGCCGCGTGCACGGCACCGTTGCCGCTGGTGGGGGGAACGGCGTTGTCGACGGTTCCGCCGGAGCGCGTTCGCCGCGCGTTGTGCAGGATCCGCAGGCCCATCCAGCAGAGGTAGGCCACGCCGAGGCCCTTGACCACCCACAGCGCGGCCGGAACCGCCGCGACGAGCGCGGACAGGCCGAGCGTCGCCGCCGTGGCGTGCAGCACGAGCCCCGCCGTCACGCCCATCGCCGCCAGCCACCCCCAGCGGCTGCTGGTCGCCGCGTTGCTGGTGACCAGCACGAAGTCCGGTCCCGGCACGATCACGATCACCAGCAGGGCCAGCAGGAACGGCCCCCAGTCGATAGTCACCACACCTCCAGGTAGTCATTCGTTCGAGCAGTAATCCCATCGTGCCCCTCCAGTTCGCCGAACTTCCACTCGCCGCATACGATGTTCGGCAATGAGCGAAGCAGTGGAACTCGATTCGGTGGACTGGCGGATCCTGGAGGAATTGCAGAACGACGCGACGCTGCCGAACCGGACCCTGGCCGAACGCATCGGCCTCGCGCCCTCCAGCTGCCTGCAGCGCGTGCGGCGGCTGCGCGAGCGCGGCGTGATCACCGGCTCGCACATCGACGTCAACCCGGCGGCCACCGGACTGCCGCTGGAGGCGGTCGTCTCGGTCAACGTGCGCCCGCACACCCGGGACGTCGTCGACAGCTTCCGCGAGTTCGTCCTCTCCCAGCCCGAGACGCGCTCGCTGCTGCACGTCAGCGGGCAGGCGGACTTCCTGCTGCACGTGGCCGTGGCCGACACGACCCACCTGCAGAGCTTCCTCGTGGACAAGCTCGCCGGCCGCACGGAGGTCCGGCACTTCACCAGCTCGATCGTGCTCGAGCAGGTGCACACCCGCGCGCTGACGCCCCCGCCGCAGCTGCGCCCGCAGCGGCGCCGCCGCGAGTGAGCTCCCGCGGAACCACGACCGCTCCCGGCGGGTGCCGGTCCGCACCCACCCGCGGGACCGCGGCCGGCGAGCGGGGTCATCGCGCGGGCGTGCGCACGCGGGCGCCGGGCCGGCCAGCAGCGCCGCTCCGGAGCCGACCGACACGCGCACCGCGGTGCGTGCGAACTCCGCGTGCGGTGCGCGGGGCTCTGGAACACTGCACCGCCATGGACCAGCGCACGCACGTGATCACGCTCGCCACCGACGAGCTGCACGCGGCCCGCTCGTTCTACGTGGACGGGCTCGGCTGGCAACCAGCGCTCGACGTCCCCGGCGAAATCATCTTCTTCCAGACCGCACCCGGCATGCTGCTCGGACTGTTCGACACCGGGCAGTTCCACGGCGACATCGGTTCCGCGACCCCGGGAACAGGTGCCACCGGGATCAGCCTGGCGCACAACGTGGACAGCACCGAGGAGGTCGACGCGACGGTGCGCGCGGCCGTCGAGGCCGGGGGAACGCTGGTCAAAACACCGCAGCGGGCGAACTTCGGGGGTTACCACGGCCACGTCACCGACCCGAACGGCGTGCTCTGGGAAATCTGCCACAACCCGTGGCTGCGCTTCGCCCCGGACGGCACGACGGAGTTCCTCGCGGAGTAGGTGCTCAGACGCGCACCGGCCCCGGTGCCGGAAGTGGCCTTCCCGCACCGGGGCCGGTGTTCGAGCGGCGTCTCAGTCCTTGACCCGGAGCAGTCCCTCCTGCACCACGGTGGCCACGAGCCGCCCGTCCCGGGTGAAGAACCGGCCGGTGGCCAGCCCCCGCGCGCCGGAGGCGGCCGGCGAGGAGCAGTCGTAGAGCAGCCACTCGTCGGCGCGGAACGGCTGGTGGAACCACATGGCGTGGTCGAGGCTCGCGCCGGAGACGTCGTCCAGTCCCCAGTACACGCCGTGCCGGCCCAGGACCGAGTCGAGCAGGGTCATGTCCGAGGCGAACGCGGCGACGCACACGTGCAGCAGCGGATCGTCGGGCAGGGAGCCGTCGGCGCGCATCCACACCTGGCTCTTCGCCTGCCGCTCGTCCTGCTCGCGCCGCACCCACGGCGGGGTGGTCACGTAGCGGACGTCGATCGGGCGGGGCTGGTCGCGCCCCAGCTTCTCGACCAGGTCGCCGATGCTCTCGCCGAACGAGGGCAGCGACTCGGGCGCGGGCACGTCCGGCATCTCGTCGGCGTGCTCCATGCCCTCCTCGGCGGCCTGGAAGGAGGCGGACAGCGAGAAGATCGTCTCGCCGCGCTGCTCGGCGACCACGCGCCGCGTGGTGAACGAGCGCCCGTCGCGCGTGCGGTCGACCTGGTAGACGATCGGGATGTCGGGGTCGCCCGGGCGGATGAAGTAGGCGTGCAGCGAGTGCACGTGCCGGTCGCTGGGCACCGTCCGCCCCGCGGCCACCAGCGCCTGCCCGGCGACCTGGCCGCCGAACACGCGCACCGGCGAACCGGGCGGGCTGACCCCGCGGAAGATGTTCTCCTCGATCCGCTCCAGGTCGAGCAGGGCGACCAGGCCGTCGACCACCGGCTGGCCGCACGGCATCCCGTTCACGTCGCGGGGGACGTCCTCGGTCTGACCGGTCGCTGCCAGATCAGCAGCCGCGGCTCGCGCTGCCTCGGTCACTGCGGACTCCTTGCGTTCGGGCGCCGCGCGGGCGCCGCCGGCCCGGCAACGCGAAACGCCCGGTCGCACCGCCCCGGTCGACGCGGTGCGACCGAGCGGCGCGACCGGGCGCTCGCGCCGCGCCGGCTACTGTCGATCGTTCACACGTGGTCTTCTTCGCCCAACCGGTGCACCCGGATCAGGTTGGTGGAGCCGACGGTCCCCGGCGGGGAACCGGCCACGATCACCACCATGTCGCCGCGCTGGGACCGCCCCAGCGAGAGCATCGCCTGATCGACCTGGCGCACCATCTGGTCCGTCGTGTCCACCTTAGGCACCCGGAAGGTCTCCGTCCCCCAAGTGAGAGCGAGCTGACTGCGCACGGATTCCTCCGGGGTGAACGCCAACAGCGGCAGGTGCGTGTGCAGCCGCGCGAGACGGCGCACCGTGTCGCCGGACTGGCTGAAGGCCACCAGCGCCTTGGCGTTGAGCCGCTCCCCGATGTCGCGGGCCGCGTAGGAGAGCACGCCGCGCTTGGTCCGCGGGACGTGGCTCAGCGGCGGCGGCGTCGTGGACCCGGCCTCGACCGCTTCCACGATCCGCGCCATGGTCTGCACCGTCTCCACCGGGTACTCGCCGACGCTGGTCTCACCGGAGAGCATGACGGCGTCGGTGCCGTCCAGCACCGCGTTGGCCACGTCGGAGGTCTCGGCCCGGGTGGGCATCGAGGCGTGCATCATCGAGTCCAGCATCTGCGTGGCCACGATCACCGGCTTGGCGTTCTCCCGCGCGATGCGGATGGCCTTCTTCTGCACCAGCGGGACGTGCTCGAGCGGCAGCTCCACGCCCAGGTCGCCGCGGGCGACCATGACGCCGTCGAAGGCCAGCACGACGGCCTCCAGGTTGTCCACCGCCTCCGGCTTCTCCAGCTTGGCGATCACCGGGACGCGCCGGCCGATGCGGTCCATGACCTGGTGCACCTGGTCCACGTCCGCGGGGCTGCGCACGAACGACAGCGCGATGAAGTCCACGCCCAGGCGCACCGCGAACTCGAGGTCCTCGACGTCCTTCGCGGACAGCGCGGGCACGGAGATGTCCATGCCCGGCAGCGAGAGGCCCTTGTGGTCGGAGACCTCCCCGCCCTCGGTGACCTCGCAGACCACGTCGTTGCCCTCGACGGCGGTGCAGGTCAGCCCGACACGGCCGTCGTCGACCAGCAGGCGGTCGCCGGGCTTGGCGTCCTCGGCGAGCCCCTCGTAGGTGGTGGACACGCGGTCGTGCGTGCCCTGGACGTCGTCCACGGTGATCCGGACGACCTCTCCCGTCCGCCACTCCACCGGACCGTCGGCGAACGTGCCCAGCCGGATCTTCGGACCCTGCAGGTCGCCGAGGATGCCGACCGCGCGTCCGGACCCCTCGGCCTCGGCGCGCACCAGGTCGTACACGTGCTGGTGATCTTCGTGGGAGCCGTGGCTGAAGTTCATGCGCGCCACGTTCATCCCGCTGCTGACGAGCTCAGCCACCTTCTCCTTCGTGGCGGTGGCGGGGCCCATGGTACAAACGATCTTCGCTCGTCGACTCACGTTGTTCCAGCCTAGTCCGTTGACCGATGTCCGCAGCACTCCGCCGCCTCGATCCGAGCCGATCGAGTGCGCCCGCCGCCGGGCGAATCCCGTTCTCCAGCACCGCGGTGGCGAGCCCGTTCATCCTATTCCTTCCCGGATCAGGTGCGCCCACCGCACCCGCGGGACGGCAGCACCGCGCCGGATCCGCGCCCTCCGGCTCCGCGGCGCGCCCGGGAGCCGTCACCGGCGCCGGCGTTCGGTGACGCCGACGTGCGCTGCGCACCAGTCGTTGAGCGGGCGCAGCTGCTCCCACGAGTTGCGCACCCGCTCCAGGCAGGAGCGGCTGTGCAGCGCGTCGTCCGGTTCCCACGCCCACCAGGCGTGGAGCGTGCGGTGCCGCAGCAGCTCCAACCGCGGGTGGTCGGCGGGGACGCCGCGCGGCCGGGTCGCCAACCGGTCCCCGGCCAGGTGCCAGCCCCGACCGGTGAGCTCGTCGACGTGCCGGCGCAGTTCCTCGCCGTGCGGCTCGGCGTCCACGGCCGCGCGGAACCTCGCCAGCTGGTCGGGTTCGGTGTGCAGGCAGCCGCCCGCGACGAGCATCCCCGCGGAGCTGATCTCGAAGTAGAACGCACCTCCGCCCCGGCCCGGTTCGACGACGGCGGCGCAGTGCGTCTTGTACGGGGACTTGTCGTTGCTGAACCGCACGTCCCGGTGCGGGCGGAACACCTTGCCCGCGCCGAAGCCGGGGGCGAAGGCGGGTTCCAGCTCGGCCAGCAGCGCCTCCGCGGGGCGGCGCACGTGCTCGCGGTAGAGCGCGAGGTTGTCGTTCCAGTACGCCTTGGAGTTGTCCGCTTCGAGGCCCTCGAAGAAGTCGACCGCCCCCTCGCCGAAGCCCTCGAACCGCCGCTGCTCGGCGTCGCCGGCCACCGCACCTCCCGCATCGCCGTGCACCCCGCGCCGCCGCGGCACCTCCCCGGAGGCGCCTTCCGCCGCACTGCGCGGCACCACCGGACCACGCCCCACCTGCCCGGGCCCGGTCCGTCCGGGGCCCAGTCTGCCAAGGGCTCGACCACCCGTTCCTCCGGGGCGGCGCCTCCTCCGCACCTCGGGCACCACCAGACGTGCGAGAGCTCACGCGCCCGCCCATGTCACCGCAAGATCGCAGGTCACAGGGCTCGAACCGGGTTACGCTCGGGGCGTGGTCTCCATCGCGCGCGCCCGCCCCGGCGAGTCCTCGGGCAACCTCCCGGCCGACGTCACGACGTTCGTCGGCCGGCGTCGTGAGATCACCGCGACCAAGCGGCTGCTGGCCGAGTCCCGCGTGGTGACGCTCACCGGCCCGGGCGGTGTCGGGAAGACGCGCCTGGCGCTGCGCGTGGCGGCGAACATGCGCCGCACGTTCCGCGACAAGGCCTGGTTCGTGCAGCTCGAGGACCTCCGCGACGGTGCGCTCGTCCCGGACGCGGTGGTCGAGCAGCTCGGCCTCGGGGGTCCGTCCACCTCCGACGTCGCCACCACCGTCGTCGAGCACCTGCGCCACCGGGAGGCGCTGCTGGTGCTGGACAACTGCGAGCACGTCGTCGACGCGGTGGCGCAGCTGACCAGCGACGTCATCCGCTGGTGCCCGGGGGTCCGGGTGCTGGCGACCAGCCGCCAGTCGATCGGGATCGCCGGGGAGAGCACGATGGTCGTGCCGCCGCTGCAGGTCCCGGACGTCGACCACCTGCCGCCGCCGGAGGCCTACGAGCAGTTCGCCTCGGTGCGGTTGTTCGTCGACCGCGCCCGGGCCGCGGTGCCGGAGTTCGAGGTGAACTCGGACAACGCGCCGGCGCTGATGCGGTTGTGCCACCACCTCGACGGAAACCCGCTGGCGATCGAGATGGCGGCCGTGCGGCTGCGCTCGCTGTCGCCGCAGCAGCTGGAGCAGCGGCTGGCGCAGCGCTACGACGTGCTGGCCGAGGGACGCCGCAGCGCCCCGCCCCGCCAGCGGACGCTGCGCGCGCTCGTCGACTGGAGCTGGGAGCTGTGCTCGGAGGCCGACCAGCGGGCCTGGTCCCGGGTCTCGGTGTTCTCCGGCGGGTTCGACCTGGAGGCCGCCGAGCACGTCTGCGGCGACGGGTGGTCCGAGACGGACGTGCTGCGCACGCTGCACTCGCTGGTGGACCAGTCGGTCCTCGCCCGCGAGGAGGTGGGCGACGTGGTCCGCTACCGCCTGCCGCACACGCTGCGGGAGTACGGGCAGGAACGGCTCGCCGAGAGCGGCGAGCAGGAGCGCATCGCCCATCGGCACCGGGCCTGGTACCAGGAGCTGGCGGCGCGTTTCGCCGCGGAGTGGGTGGGCCCGGAGCAGGTGGAGTGGGTCGAGCGCATCCGCCGGGACCAGAGCAACCTGCGGGTGGCGCTGCACACCGCCGCCGGGGACGCGGCGACGACGTCCACCGCGCTGCGGATGGCCGCGGAGCTGAGCACGTACTGGGCCGCTCGGGGCCTGGTGGGCGAGGCGCGGCACTGGCTGCAGATCGCTCTGGAGGGCGCGCCCGCCGACGACCCGGAGCGCGGGCCGGCACTGCGCTTGACGGCCTGGTTCGCCCTGCTGCAGGGCGACACCGCCGCGGCCGACGGGCTGCTGCACGAGGCCGAGGACCTGCTCGGCGGGGACGAGTCGAGCGCTCCGCGGGCGCACCTGGCGCTCATCCGCGGGCTGCGGCTGCTGTCCGGCGACGATCTCGACGGGGCTGCCGCGCAGCTGGAGCAGTCGCTGTCCGGCTACCGGCGCGGCGAGCTCGTCGCGGGGCAGCTCTCGGCCCTGTTCCTGCTGGGCCTCACCCGCGGCCTGCGCGGGGAGGTCGAACGCGGGCTCGGCCTCATCGGGGAGAACATCCAGATCAGCGCGGAGCGCGGCGAGCTGTTCTGGCGCTCCTACGCCCTGTGGGCCGCCGCGCACGTGAACTTCCAGCGCGGCAAGCGGGAACGGGCCGAGGAGGCGGCCAAGGACGCGCTGCGCATGCAGCGCCGCATGGACAACCGGCTCGGCATGGCGTTCGCGCTGGACACGCTGGCCTGGATCGCCAGGCGGCAGGGGCGCAGCGCACGTGCCGCGCGGTTGTTCGGCGCGGCCGCGGCCGCGTGGGAAGCGGTGCGGGCGCAGCCGGGCTTCTACGCGACCTTCGCCCGCACGCACGCCGAGGAGGAGCACGCCGCCCGGCAGGACCTCGGGGAGACGGCGTTCCAGGAGGCCTTCGACCGCGGGTACCACACGCCGCACGGCCAGGCGATCGATCTGGCGCTGGAGAGCAAGAAGCACACCCGCGCCCGCAGCGAGAACGTGCACCCGATGCCGCTGACCCGCCGGGAGCGGCAGATCGCCGACCTCGTGGCCGAGGGCAAGACGAACAAGGAGATCGCCGAGGGCTTGGTGATCGCCCAGCGCACGGTCGAGGGGCACGTGCAGAACATCCTCACCAAACTGGACTTCACCTCGCGGGCGCAGATCGCCGGTTGGGTCGCCGGGCAGCGCGCGGATGAGGCGAGCCACACAGAGTCACAAGATCGTTGAAACACTGCGCAGTCGTTTTGCCGTTCTCCGTAATCCCTCGGTGCACATCTAGGTACAGATGCACGTAGAAACCTCCATGTGCGTACACGGTGAGTATCGGGAGTCTCGGAGGCATGGCCCCCGATTCATCTCATTCCCCCGAGGACGAGGGTCGGACGTCCGGTCGAGCGGGACGGCGCTTCTGGGAGAGGGTGGCGCACCCCGCGATTCAGACGACCCAGCGGACGTGCGACTGGTTCCGCTCCGCGCTCGCCGACCAGCACGGCCAGCACCGCGTGCCGCCCCGGATGCGCTCGGTGCAGGTCGGCACCGCCGCCGTCGCGATCGGCGTGCTGGGCGTGTTCGCCACCCCGAGCGAGCACGAGCCGCAGGCCGGTACCCAGCGCGCGGCCGTGCACCAGGCGGCCGAGGCGGCACCGCTGAGCGCCCCCGAGCAGCGCAGTGCTTCCGCCGGTACCGCTTCCGCCGACGCGGGGCGGTCGGCGGACTCCGCAGCCCAGACCCGCGCGGCCGCCGACAGCGGCGGTCACCGCGAGTCCCACCACCCGCGCCAGCGCTCGCAGGACCCCTGGGCCCAGCGCGACGCCTCCCAGCAGGGGGGTGGCGCGAAGCAGGGCGGTGACCGGAAGCGGGACGCGGAGCACCGCGAGGACGACAGCGACGAGAGCAGTGACTCCGGCAAGGGCGACAGCTCCGGCAGGGGTGGCAGCTCCGACGAGGAGAACCGCGCCGGCGAGGGCGAGAGCTCCGGCAGGAGCGGCGGCACCGATGAGGACGAGGAGGCCGGCGACCGGGGCGGCGACCGCTCGCAGGCTCCCGCCGGCCCGCCGGAGGACCGGATCGACCGCTGGATCGACCAGGCGACGACCGTGCTGGAGCGCAACGGCGTGCCGCGCGAGCAGCTCGACCACGAGGCCATCCGGATGATCATCGAAAAGGAGTCCGGCGGCGACCCGAACGCCGTCAACAACTGGGACTCCAACGCCTCGGCCGGCACCCCCTCCAAGGGGCTGATGCAGACGATCGAGCCGACCTTCCGGCAGTACGCCGCGCCCGGCCACGGCAACATCCTCCACCCGGTGGACAACATCGTGGCCGCCACGCGCTACGCGATCGACCGGTACGGATCGGTCTCCGAGGTCCCCGGCGTCGACGGCGTCCGCTCCGGAGGTTCGTACCAGGGCTACTGATCGCACCAGGACCCGGCACGGGAACGGGGTGGACGAGCCATGCCACCCCAGATCGGTTCGGGGTTTCGAGTTTTCCGTGTCACACGGGGCACCTCCGCCGCTCGGCGGGGGTGCCCCGCTACGTTCGGCCCGCGTCCCCACCGCCCGCCACCGCGCTCCGCCCCGGAGGCCGTGCTCCGCTCGCGGAAACGGGCACCGCGGAGCACCGCGGTATATTGGTTGGTCGGACGCCGCGCCGAGCGGCCCGGTGACCGCACCCTCGTTGCCGAGCTGGAGCTCCAGTAAACCGTGACAGCATCGCCCGAACCCGTATCGTCCCAGGACCGGGACTCCGCACGTGAGCAGCACATCGCCGCCGAACAGGAGTACGTGGCGATGCTCTACGACAAGCTCGACGCGGTGCGCGAGGACACGACGCGGCGGCTCAAGGCGACACTCGCCGAAACCGGGGGGCCGCCGCAGGCCCGCACCGAGCGGGACATCTCCGCGCGCATGTACACCGAGCGGCTCAACCAGCTCAGCGCGGTCGAGCACGGCCTGTGCTTCGGCCGCATCGACCTCGACAGCGGTGAGCGCTTCCACATCGGACGTCTCGGCCTGTTCGACGAGGACAACGAGTACGAACCCCTGCTGGTCGACTGGCGCGCCCCCGCGGCCAGGCCGTTCTACCTCGCCACCGCCACCTCCCGCGACGGCGTGTGGCGGCGCAGGCACCTGCACACCGGCTGGCGCCGGGTCCGCGACCTCGAGGACGAGGTCCTCGACCTGGACGCGGCCGAGGAGGGCAGCGATCTCGGGCTGGCCGGCGAGGCCACCCTGCTGGCGCGGTTGGACGCCCGCCGCACGGGTCAGATGCAGGACATCGTCGCCACGATCCAGGCCGAGCAGGACGAGATCATCCGCGCGCCGCTGAACGGGGTGCTCGTCGTGCAGGGCGGCCCGGGCACCGGCAAGACCGCGGTGGCCCTGCACCGCGCGGCCTACCTGCTGTACACCTTCCGCGAGCAGCTGACCAAGCGCGGGGTGCTCGTCGTCGGCCCGAACCAGACGTTCCTGCGCTACATCGAGCAGGTCCTCCCCTCGCTCGGCGAGACCGGCGTACTTCTGTCCACAGTGGGCGGTTTGTACCCGGGAGTCACCGCCACCGCCGAGGACTCGCCCCGCGCCGCCGAGATCAAGGGGCGCGAGTCCATGGTCAAGGTCCTCACCGGCGCCGTGCGGGACTACCAGCAGGTGCCGAAGGAGTACTTCGAGGTCACCTTCGACCGCGAACCGGTGCGCGTCGACCGCAAGGAGGTCAGCAACGCGCGCACCAAGGCCCGGCGCACCCGCAAACCGCACAACGTGGCGCGCAAGACCTTCCGCAACGAGATGTACTCGGCGCTGACGCTGCGCGTGGCCGACCGGCTCGGGCGCGACCTGCTCGACAGCCGAGACCTCGACGACATCGATCGCGAGCTCCGCGCCGACTCCGCCGTGGACCGAGCGCTGGAGCGGCTGTGGCCGCAGCTGGAACCGACCCGCGTGCTCGACGAGCTGTTCTCCGACGCCGCGCGGCTCAAACGGGTGGTGCGCAAGCAGCTCGACGAGGACGAGCGCGCCGAACTCCTCCGCGAAGCCGGCTCCGCGGTCACACCGGCGGACGTGCCGCTGCTCGACGAGCTGGCCGAGCTCATCGGCGAGGACGACAGCGCGGCCCGCGCCGAGCAGGAGCGCCAGGAGCGCGAGGAGCTCGCCTACGCCGAGGGCGTGCTGCACATCATGGAGGAGGACGACGAGATCCGCGACGAGGAGCGCCTGCGGGTCAAGGACGTCCTCGACGCGGAGCTGCTGGCCCAGCGGCACCGCACGAGCAGCGATCTCAGCGCCGCCGAGCGCGCCGCCCAGGACCGCACGTGGACGTTCGGGCACGTGATCATCGACGAGGCTCAGGAGCTGTCGCCCATGGCCTGGCGCGTGCTCATGCGCCGGTGCCCGAGCCGCTCGATGACCGTGGTGGGCGACACCGCGCAGACCGGGGCGCTGGGCGGCGCGAGCTCGTGGGGCGAGGTGCTGCACCCCTACGTGCAGCGGCGGTGGCGGCTGGCCGACCTGACGGTCAACTACCGCACGCCCGCGGAGATCATGGACATGGCCGGCAACGTGCTCGCCGCCGCGGACGCGGACGCCTCCACGCCGATGTCCGTGCGCAGCAGCGGTCACGAACCCTGGTTCCGGCGGCCGGCCGCCGGCGGGCTGGTCGCGGAGCTGCCCGCGGTGCTCGCGGCCGAGCGGGAAGTCCTCGGCGACGGCAAGCTCGCGGTGCTCATGCCGGGCGAGCTGCTCGCCGAGCACGGCGAGTCGCTGGCGGCGGCGCTCGGCGAGGCGAGCGTGGGCGCCGAGCCGGAGAACCTCCAGTCCCCGACGGTGCTGCTGAGCGTGGAGCAGGCCAAGGGGCTGGAGTTCGACTCGGTGGTGCTCGTCGAACCCGCGGCGATCCTGGAGGAGTCCGAGCGCGGCCACAACGACCTCTACGTCGCGCTCACCCGCGCGACCCAGCGCCTCGGCCTGGTGCACACCGGCGACCTGCCCGCGGAGCTGCAGGTGGAATGATCCCGGCGGGGCTCACCCGGGCCCGCGCGCACACCCCGGCGGGCCCGCGGAAATGTCCACCCACCCGGGTGCGCGCTCGGGGCGCGGTCACTCGCCGGAGACGTGCGCTGCCTTGGCGGCGGCGTTGTCCACGTCGCGCCGCGCGGCCAGGCGCAGGCACACCGCGTCGAACAGCACGTGCGTGCACTGGTCGAACAGACTCGACAGCGGCTGCGCCGTCGCGGCCTCGCCCGCACGCCGGTGCTTGGTCGCGGCGGGCACGAGCAGCACGTCCCGCGCGAGAGCGGCCAGTGACGAGTCCTCGTCGGTGGTCACGGCGAGCACGCGCGCCCCGCGGCCGGCCGCGTCCTCGGCCGCGCGCACGGTTCCGGCGGTGCCCCCGGAACCGGACACCGCCACGAGGACGTCAGCGGGGCGCACGACCGGTGCGGTGGCCTCGCCCACGACGTGCGCGGTGAGTCCCAGGTGCACCAGGCGCATGGCGAAGGCGCTCGCCATGAACCCGGACCGCCCCGCTCCGCTCGCGAAGACCCGCGAGGCGGCGTCGATCTCGGTGGCGAAGCGGTCGACCGCCTCCCGGTCGGTTCCGGCGAGCACGCCGGCGATCTCGTCGCGGATGAGCTCCAACGGATCGGTGGTCACGACACTCCTCCCATGGCTGCGGTGAATTCGCGCGCCCGCGCCGCGGGGTCCGCGTCGCGGGTGATCGCCGAGCCGACGATCACGCGCAGGTCCGGGTACCCGCGCAGTCCCGGCAGGTCCGCGCGGCGCAACCCGCCGGCCAGCGCGACGCGGCGGTGCCGCGCCCACGTGCCGAGCGCCTCCGCGGCGGCCGCTCCGCCGCCCTGCACGTCCTTGCCGAGGTGCGCGGCGAAGACGACGTGCCCGGGCAGGCGGTCGAGCAGCTCGACGCGGCGCGCCCCGTGCACGGCCAGCAGGTCGACGACGACCTGCGCCCCGGCCTGCTCCGCCACCTCGGTGCACCGGTCGAGCGTCGCATCGGCGGCGGCTCCGAGCACCGTCGCCGCGCGGGCCCCGTGGTCGAAGGCCATCGTGAACTCGGTCGCCGCGTCGTCGGCGGTCTTCAGGTCGGCCAGCACCGGCACCTCCCCGGCCGCCGCGGAGACCTCGGAGACGCTGCGCATGCCGTAGCGCTTGATCAGCGAGGTGCCGACTTCGACCCAGTCGGCGTGCGGCGCCGTCGCGCCGGCGATGCGCACCGCCTCGTCGAGCGCGATCCGGTCCAGCGCGACTTGCAGCTGCATCCTCATCCCCTCTCGGCCGCCGCCAGCTCGTCCAGGGTGCGGCGTGCGGGCAGTCCGTCCATGTCCCCTTCGCTCGTGGTGGCCAGCGCGCCGACCACGCAGGCCCGCCGCAGGGCGTCGGCGTCGTCGGCACCGTCGAGGCGGGCGCTGATCCACCCGGCGGCGAACCCGTCCCCGGCGCCGACGGTGTCGACCACGTCGACGGGGAACGCCGGCTGCCGCACGACCCCGGCGGGGCCGTGCACCGCGGCACCGTCCCCACCGAGCTTGACGACGACGTGCGAGGCCCCGCGGGAACGGTAGAACGCGGCGATCCCGCCGGGATCATCGGTGCCGGCGAGGATCCGCCCTTCCCCGGCGCCCGGCAGCACCCAGTCGGCGCGCGCGGCGAGATCGTTGAGCACGGCGCTCATCTCCGCCCCGTCCGTCCACAGTGCTGGCCGCAGGTTCGGGTCGAACGACACGGTCGCACCCGAGCTCCGCGCCACCTCCGCCGCGCGGAAGGCGAACTCCCGCGTCCGCTCGCCCAGCGCCGGGGCGATGCCGGTGAGGTGCAGGTGCCGCGTGCGGCGGACCGCGTCCTCGGCCGCAGCGCTCCAGCGCAAGCGGGAACCGGCCGATCCGCGGCGGAAGTACACCACCTCCGGATCGCGGCCGGACACCCGCTCCTTGAGCTGGAAACCGGTCGGGGCCGCGGGATCGGTGGACAGCGCGGAGACGTCGACCCCCTCGTCCCGCAACCGCGCGCGTGCGCGCCGGCCGAACGGGTCCTCGCCGACCACGCCGAGGTAGCGCACGCGGTGGCCGAGCCGGCTCAACCCCACCGCGACGTTCATCTCGGCCCCGGCCAGCCGCGCGTCGAAATGGTCCACTTCGGACAGATCTCCGCCGTCGCGGGCGACGAACATGGCCATGACCTCGCCGAAGGTGAGCACCTCGGTCACCGGTGCGCCACCTCCTCCTGGCCGCCGGCGCGCTCGTACGAGCCGGCGCGCACCAGCGGTGTCAGCACCGCGGAGAGCACGAGGGTGCCCGCCATGAGCACGAACGACGCGGCGTTGCCACCGGTGGTGTCGTTGAGCCAGCCGACGAGGTAGGTCCCCGCGAACCCGCCGACGGAACCGGCCGTGTTGACGACGGCCACCCCGGCACCGGCGAAGTTCGCCGGCAGGCTCTCGGAGACGTAGGCGAAGTACGGCCCGTACGGCGCGTACATCGCGCCGCCCGCCACCACGAGGAGGGCGAACGCGATCCAGAAGTGCTCCGGGCCGACCGCGTAGGACAGGAAGAAGACCAGACCGCCGAGCGCGAGCCACGGCCACACGTACCGCGGACGGCTGCCCGAGCGGTCCGAGGCGCGCGAGTTCACCACCATGGCCAGGGCCGCGACGCCGAACGGGATCGCCGACAGCAGTCCGCTCATCCCGATGCCCCGTCCGGTGCCGGCGGTGACGATGCTGGGCAGCCAGAACACGAGCCCGTACACGCCGATGCTCCACAGCAGGTACTGCAGCGAGAGCACCACCACGACCCGCGAGCGCAGCGCGGCGAGGAACGAGTTCGCCGGTGTCCTGCCGCCGCGCTCGGCGGCCAGTTCCGCGGTCAGCCCGCGCCGTTCGGGTTCGTTGAGCCAGCGGGCCTGCTCCGGGTGGTCGGTGACCAGGGCGCGGAAGACGAACGCCCACACCACGGCGGGAAGCCCCTCGATGATGAACATCTCGCGCCAGCTGGTGAGCTCGACGATGTAGCCCGAGACGGCGTTGAGCCACATCACGGTGATCGGATTGCCCAGGATGAGCACCGCGTTGGCGCTGCCGCGCTCCCGCTTGGTGAACCAGCGCGCGAGGAACACGACCATCGCCGGCAGCACGGCGGCCTCCACCGCACCGAGCAGGAAGCGCACGAGGACGAGCAGCCAGGCGCTGTGCAGCAGCCCCTGCGCCGCCGCGAGCAGGCCCCAGGCGAGGGTGCACCAGAAGATCAGCTCGCGGACGCTGCGGCGTTCCGCGTACAGCGTGCCGGGAATCTGGAACAGGCAGTAGCCGAGGAAGAACGAAGCCCCGATGAGCGAGGACACCGCACCGCTGAGCTGCAGGTCCTGCTCCATCCCGCCGGCGACGCCGATGGCGAAGTTGGACCTGTCGAGATACGCCAGCGAGTAGGTGACGAACGCGACCGGGAGCAACCGGAACCAGCGTTGCCTGCCGAGCTCGGCCGGTTCTGCCGCGGAAGTGTGCACGGGCCGACTCCTTCGTCGCCAGTTTCCGCAATACGGGAAACTTTCCTGTATGATGAAAACCTGTGCTGACTTTACGAAGCGGCCACAACGCGGTCAACACCACCACCCGCACCGATACGATGCGCGGCGGCCGACGAGGCGAGGAGGAACAGTTGACGGGCACGTCCGGGAGTCCGGAGCCGCCGGAACCCCCGCGCGGGGACATGGCGGCGAAGGCGCTGCGCCTGATCGCGCTGCTCAGCGAACAGCCGCGCGGAGTCACGCTGTCCGAACTGGCCCGCCAGGCGGGCTACCCCGTCAGCACCACCCACCGGTTGCTCACCACGATCGCGCGCGAGGGGTTCGCCGCGCTCGACGAGCAGCGCCGCTGGACGCTCGGACTGCGCATGTTCGAGATGGGCCAGCGGGTGCTGCAGGCGCGCGGACTGGCCGACGTCGCCAAACCGGTGCTGCAGCGCGTCACCAGGCACACCGGCGAATCCACGCTCCTGTCCGTCCTCGACGGACAGCACCAGCTGTACGTGCACTTCGTCGAAGGCGCCGGCCAGGTGCAGATCACCGGCCAGCCCGGCAGGCGCGGGCCGCTGCACTGCACCTCCATGGGCAAGTGCCTCATCGCGTTCTCCCCCGACGACGTGCGCGGGGAACTGCTCTCCGAACTCGAGCTCACCGAGCTCGGCCCGAAGGCGATCACCGACCGCGCGCGGTTCCGCGAGGAGATCGACGCGGTCCGGCGGGACGGCTACGCCCTCGCCGACGAGGAGCACGAGCAGGGCATCCTGGCCATCGGCGTGCCCGTGCTCGGCGCGAGCGGGGTGGCCGCCGCCGCGCTGTCCACCGCCGTGCCCTCGTTCCGCAGCACCACCGCGGAACTGCACGCGCACCTGCCGGTGCTGCAGCAGGCCGCCCGCGAGCTCGCGGTGGGACTGCCGCACCGGTGACCGCGCTGCGGCAGGCGGGACGTGCCCGCCCGCTCACACCGCCAGCGGAAGCGCGGTGGGGTGCACCGGCGAGGGCAGCTCCGAGGCGCCCGTCAGGTACGAGTCCACGGCGCTGGCCACCGAGCGCCCCTCGGCGATGGCCCACACGACCAGCGACGCCCCGCGGTGCGCGTCACCGCAGGCGAACACGCCCGGTTCGGTGGTCTGCCAGTCCGCGCCCACGCCGAGCGTGCCGCGGCGCGACAGCTGCAGGCCGAACTGCTCCAGCACCGGCATCCGCTCGACGCCCTCGAAACCGATCGCCAGCAGCGCCAGGTCGCACGGCAGCTCCTCGGCCTCCGCCGAGACCGGCACGACCTCCCGCCGGCCGACCCCGTCGCGGCGCACCTCGACCTCGCGCAGCCGCACCGCCCGGACCCGGCCCTCGCCGTCGTCGACGAACTCCTCGATCGCCACCGCGAACCTGCGCTGACCACCCTCCTGGTGCGCGGGGTAGGTCCGCAGGACGTGCGGCCACGTGGGCCACGGCGAGAGCTCGTCGTCGCGCTCGGTCGGCGGTTGCGGGTAGTTGTCCAGCTGGACCACGTCGCGCGCGCCCTGCCGCAGCGCGGTGCCGTAGCAGTCGGCACCGGTGTCGCCGCCGCCGAGGACCACCACGTGCTTGTCCGCGGCGGTGATCCGCGCGGCGCCGTCACCGGCGCACTCCCGGTTGGCCGGGACGAGGTGCTCCATCGCCAGGTGCACCCCGTCGAGCTCGCGGCCGGGGATGCTCGCGTCGTCGCGTCCGCGCAGCGCGCCGACGGCGAGCACGACCGCGTCGTGCTCGGCGCGCAGCCGGTCCACCGGCAGGTCGACGCCGACTTCGCAGTTCGTGACGAACTTCGTCCCCTCGGCGCGCATCTGGGCCAACCGCCGGTCCACGACGGACTTCTCCATCTTGAACTCGGGGATGCCGTAGCGCAGCAGGCCACCGATGCGGTCGTCCCGCTCGAACACGGTGACCTCGTGGCCGGCGCGGGTGAGCTGCTGCGCCGCGGCCAACCCCGCCGGTCCCGAGCCGACCACCGCGACGCGGAAGCCGGTGTCGTCCTCGGGTCCGCGGGTGGCGACGGTGCCGTTCTCCCAGTTGACCTCGGCGATCGTCTCCTCGACGCGCTTGATGGTGACGGGTCCGCCGGCCTCCGGGGAGATGGCGAGCACGCAGGCGGACTCGCACGGCGCGGGGCACAGCTTCCCGGTGAACTCGGGGAAGTTGTTCGTCGCGTGCAACCGCTCCCCCGCCTCGGACCACTGTCCACGGCGGACCAGCTCGTTCCACTCGGGGACCAGGTTGCCGAGCGGGCAGCCCGCGGACCCCGAGTGGCAGAACGGGATCCCGCAGTCCATGCAGCGCGAGGCCTGGGTGCGCACCGCCTCATCGCGTTCCGATGTGGACAGCGCGGCGTACACCTCGCGCCAGTCGCCCAGCCGCTCGTCGGTGGGGCGCTTGGGAGCCTCGGCGCGCTGGAATTCCAGGAAGCCCTTCGGGTCAGTCACGGGAAGCCTCCATGATCGCCTCGTTCACGTCCCGGCCCTCGTTCCGGGCCAGTCGCGTCGCCTCCAGGACCCGCCGGTAGTCGCGGGGCATCACCTTCGTGAAAGCCGTGGAGCGGCGCTTCCAGTCCCCGAGCAGGGAGGCCGCCACCGCGGAGCCGGTCATGTCGCGGTGCCGCCGCACCACCTCCCGCAGCCACTCCAGGTCCTCGGCGTCCGGGGCCTGCAGGTCGACCATCGCCGTGTTCGCCCGGATCGGGTCCAGGTCGAGCACGTAGGCGGTGCCGCCGGACATGCCGGCCGCCGTGTTGCGCCCGGTGCCACCGAGCACGACGGCGCGCCCACCGGTCATGTACTCGAACGCGTGGTCGCCGACGCCCTCGCACACCAGCAGCGCACCCGAGTTGCGCACGGCGAAGCGCTCGCCGACCTGCCCGCGCAGGAACAGCTCCCCGCCGGTGGCGCCGTAGCCGACCACGTTGCCCGCGATCACCTGCTGCTCGGCGGCGAACCCGGCGTCCTCCGGCGGCCGGACGACGATCCGCCCGCCGGACAGGCCCTTGCCGACGTAGTCGTTGGCATCGCCGCGCAGGTCCAGCGTGACGCCGCGCGGCAGGAACGCGCCGAGCGACTGGCCCGCCGATCCGTTCAGTCCGATGTGGATGGTGTCCTCGGACAGGCCCTCGCCGCCGAAGCGGCGCGTGACCTCGGCGCCGAGCAGGGTGCCGACGGTGCGGTTGACGTTGCGCACCGGCAGCTGCAGGCGCACCGGGTGCGCGTCCTCCAGCGCGGCCTCGGACAGCTGGATCAGCGTGCGGTCCAGCGCCTGGTCCAGGCCGTGGTCCTGCTCCCTGGTCTTCCGCCGATCCGCTCCGCAGGGCGCCTCCGGCTCGGCGAACACCGGGGCGAGGTCCAGGCCCGCGGTCTTCCAGTGCCGCACCGCCTCGTCGGTGCGCAGCGCGGAGACCCGGCCGATCGCCTCGTCCAGGCTCCGGAAACCCAGCTGCGCCAGGTACTCCCGCACCTCCTGGGCGATGAACTCGAAGAAGTTCACCACGTGCTCGGCCTGGCCCGCGTAGCGCTCGCGCAGCTGCGGTTGCTGCGTGGCCACGCCCACCGGGCAGGTGTCCAGGTGGCACACCCGCATCATCACGCAGCCCTCGACCACCAGCGGCGCCGTGGCGAAGCCGTACTCCTCGGCGCCGAGCAGCGCGGCGACGATGACGTCCCAGCCGGTCTTGAACCCGCCGTCGGCCTGCACCGCGATCCGGTCGCGCAGACCGTTGAGCAGCAGCGTCTGCTGCGTCTCGGCCAGACCGACCTCCCACGGCGTGCCCGCGTGCTTGATCGAGGTCAGCGGTGCCGCGCCCGTGCCGCCGTCGTGGCCGGAGACGAGCACCACGTCCGCGTGCGCCTTCGACACACCGGCCGCCACCGTGCCCACGCCCAACTCGCTGACGAGCTTGACGTGCACCCGCGCGCGGTCGTTGGCGTTCTTCAGGTCGTGGACGAGCTGCGCCAGGTCCTCGATCGAGTAGATGTCGTGGTGCGGCGGCGGCGAGATCAACCCCACCCCCGGCGTGGAGTGCCGCGTCCCCGCGATCCACGGGTAGACCTTGCCCCCCGGCAACTGACCGCCCTCGCCCGGCTTGGCCCCCTGCGCCATCTTGATCTGCAGGTCATCGGCATTGACCAGGTACTCGCTGGTCACCCCGAACCGCCCAGAAGCCACCTGCTTGATCGCCGAGCGGCGGGAGTCGCCGTTGCTGTCCGGGGTGAACCGGTCCGCGTCCTCGCCGCCCTCGCCGGTGTTGGACTTGCCGCCGATGCGGTTCATCGCCACGGCCAGGGTCTCGTGCGCCTCCGCGGAGATCGCGCCGTAGCTCATCGCACCGGTGGAGAAGCGCTGCACGATCTCCGAGACCGGTTCGACCTCCTCGACCGGGACGGGTTCGCGCTGCGGCGCCAGCCGGAACAGGCCGCGCAGCGTGCCGCCCTCCGCGGACAGCCGATTCACCTCGGCGGTGTAGCGCCGGAACACGTCGTAGCGGCCGGACTTGGTGGAGTGCTGCAGCAGGAACACGGTCTCCGGGGAGAACAGGTGCAGCTCGCCCTCGCGGCGGTAGGAGTACTCGCCGCCCGCCTCGAGTTCGCGGTGCACGCGCGCGTTCGGGTTCTGCGGGTAGGCCAACCGGTGCCGCTGCGCGACCTCCTCGGAGAGCGTGTCCAGGTCGACCCCGCCGAGCTTCGAGGCGGTGCCGGCGAAGTAGGCCGACACGACGTCCTCGGACAGGCCGACGGCCTCGAACACCTGCGCGGCGGTGTAGGCGCCGACGGTGGAGATGCCCATCTTGGACATCACCTTGCGCACGCCCTTGACCAGCGCACCGATGTAGTTGCGCACGGCGACCTCTGCGGACACGCCGGTGATCTGCTCATCGGCGAGCAGGTCCTCGATCGACTCGAACGCCAGGTACGGGTTCACCGCGGCCGCGCCGTAGCTCAGCAGCGCCGCGACGTGGTGCACCTCCCGGGCGTCACCGGACTCGACGACCAGGGCCGCGCGCAGCCGCTCCTTGGTGCCCACCAGGTGGTGGTGCACGGCCGAGACGAGCAGCAGCGAGGGGATCGGCGCCCTGCGGTGGTCCGAGTCGCGGTCGGACAGCACCAGCACGCGGGCCCCGCCGGCGATGGCCGCGGAGGCCTCCGCGCAGACGCGGTCGATCGCCGCGGCCAGCGCGGCGCCGCCACCGCCGACCTCGTACAGCCCGGACAGCACGGCGCTGTCGAACCCGGGCAGATCGCCGTCGTCGTTGATGTGGATGAGCTTGGCCAGCTCGTCGTTGTCGATCACCGGCTGCGGCAGCGCGATGTGCCGGCACGACGCCGGGGACGGGTCCAGCAGGTTCTGCTCGGCGCCCATGACCCGCGACATGGAGGTGACGACCTCCTCGCGGATAGCGTCCAGCGGCGGGTTCGTGACCTGCGCGAACTGCTGGACGAAGTAGTCGTAGAGCATCCGCGGGCGCTGCGACAGCGCCGCGGGCGGCGTGTCCGAGCCCATCGAGCCGAGGGCCTCGCCACCGTCCTGCGCCATCGGCGTGAGCAGCAGGTCCAGCTCCTCCTGGGTGTAGCCGAAGGCCTGCTGGCGCCGCCGCACCGAGGCGCGGCTGTGCACCACGTGCTCCCGGTCCGGCAGCTCCTCGAGGCGCAGCAGCCCCGCGTGCAGCCAGTCCGCGTACTGGTGCTGCTCGGCCAGCTCCGACTTGATCTCGTCGTCGTCGACGATGCGGCCGCGCTCGGTGTCCACGAGGAACATCCGCCCCGGCTGCAGGCGCCCCTTGGCGACCACGTCGGACGGTTCGACGTCGAGCACGCCGCTCTCGCTGGCCAGCACCACTCGGTCCTCGCGGGTGCGCCACCAGCGCCCGGGCCGCAGGCCGTTGCGGTCGAGCACGGCCCCGACCTGCGCGCCGTCGGTGAACGCGACGCACGCCGGACCGTCCCACGGCTCCATCAGGCTGGCGTGGAACTCGTAGAAGGCGCGGCGCTTCGGATCCATCTCGTCGTGGTTCTCCCACGCCTCCGGGATCATCATCAGCACCGCGTGCGGCAGGCTGCGCCCCCCGAGGTGCAGCAGCTCCAGCACCTCGTCGAACGAGGCCGAGTCCGAGCCCTCCTCGGTGCAGATGGGGAACAGCCGGGAGAGCTCGCCCGGGATCGCGTCCGACCGCAGCAGCGCTTCCCGGGCGCGCATGCGGTTGCGGTTGCCGCGGATCGTGTTGATCTCCCCGTTGTGCGCGACGTAGCGGAACGGGTGGGCCAGCGGCCACGACGGGAAGGTGTTCGTGGAGAACCGGCTGTGCACGATCGCGATGGCGCTGGCGGTGCGCTCGTCGGTGAGGTCGCCGAAGAAGTGCGGGAGCTGCCCGGTGGTGAGCATGCCCTTGTACACGACCGTGCGGCTGGACAGGGAGGAGAAGTACAGCTCGAGACCGAGCCGTTCCGCCTCGTGCTCGGCGCGCTTGCGCAGCGCGAACGCGCGGGCGTCGAGTTCGCGGCCCGCCTGCCCGTCCGGACCGGTCAGCAGCGGCATGGCGAAGTGCGGCATGCAGCGGCGCGCGGTCTCACCGACACCGGCGAGGTCCGGGGTGGTGGGGACCTCGCGCCACCCGAGCAGCCGCAGGCCCTCCTCAGCGGCGAGGTCCTCCACCAGCTCGACCGCCCGGGCGCGCTCGTCGGCGGCGGCGGGCAGGAAGGCCAGGCCCGTCGCGTACCGGTGCTGCCCGGCGGGATCAGGCTGCGGCAGCGCCACCGGGCTCTCCGCCCGCAGCAGCTCGTCGGGCAGTTGCACGAGAATTCCGGCACCGTCCCCGCTCGTCGGCTCCGCCCCGGCGGCCCCGCGGTGTTCGAGGTTCTCCAGCGCGGTCAGCGCATCGGAGACGATGCCGCGCGAACGACGGCCCCGGACGTCGGCGACCACGGCGACACCGCAGGAATCGCGTTCCGCGGAGGGGTCGTACAGCCCTCGGGCTGGTGGGAAGGCGGAGAAGACCACTGCGCAGACCTCCCTGTGACGAGCGCGTGCTGGGAGCTTCCAGTCAATGGACAGCACACGGGACGGCACTGGCCCGCGAGAACACGTGATTCGGCAGGCAGAAGCTGCCGAAGAAGAAATACCCGGCTGATTTCCCCCGGCGAAAACCGAGAGCGTTTCGAAACTTTAGCAGCCCGCACCACTCTCGAGCACTCACGGAGAAGTGATACTCACCTCTTGTTGACAGCGTCCCCGTTGACCGACCGTCCCCGTTGACCGCCTGCTCCGCGGACCGACCGTCCCGGCTGATCCCGTCGGCGTTGAGCCCTGACGGCGGATCCCGGTCGCCGCACCTGTCGTCGGGAATCCCGCCACCGGTGGCGTCCCCGCGGGAGCCACCGGCGGGGCGTCGGCGGAGCTGCGACGCGGTTTCACTCGGACGGGTTGCTACTCGTCCCGCGCCCCGCGGGACCCGCACACCTTCCCGCGCGTCACCAGCGGACGCGACTGACCGATCGTCTCCTGATATCTTTCCAGCTCAGACACTCGTTGTCACGGGTGCGCAAGAGGCCGCCCCGGCCGGCCCGCATCCGGGTGGCCACGATCGCAACCGATCCGAGGAATGAGATGACCCGGTTCCGCCGTCTGTTCGCACTGCTCTTCGCCCTGACGCTGCTGTTCGGAGTCGGCGCCTGTGCCAGCCGGCCGCACTCGGACCCGCAGCCCCCGGCGCACGATCCGGCGTCCGCGTTCCCGGTCCGCGTGGAGCTGCCCGGCCAGGACCCCGTGACCCTGCCGCAGCAGCCGAAGCGCATCGTCTCGTTGTCGCCGACCGCGACCGAGACGCTGTACGAGATCGGTGCGGGCAGCGAGGTCGTGGCCGCGGACGAGCACTCGAACCACCCGCAGCGGGCTCCGCGCACGGAGATGTCCGCGCTCACCACCGACGCGGCCGCCGTGGCCGGGCACGACCCGGACCTGGTGATCGCCCCGGACAGCGCGCAGGACCTGGCCGAGGGGTTGCGCGCGGCCGACGTCCCGGTGCTGCTCACCCCCTCCGCCAACGACCTCGACGAGGCGTTCCAGCAGATCGAGGTGCTCGGGCGTGCCACCGGGCACGGGCAGCGGGCCGAACAGCTCACGCAGCAGATGCGCACCGAGATCGACCGCATCGTCGAGGAGACGCCGAAACCCGACCGGCAGCTGAGCTTCTACCACGAGGTCAGCCCCGACGGCTACACCGCGGGGCCGGAGAGCTTCGTCGGCAGCATCTACGAGCGCTTCGGGCTGCGCAACATCGCCGAGGGGTCCGGGAAGTTCCCGCAGTTGTCCGAGGAGCGCGTGGTGCAGGCCGACCCGGACCTGGTCTTCCTGGCCGACACGAAGTCCACCCCGGCCACGGCCGAAGGCGTCCGCAACCGACCGGGCTGGAACACGCTCACAGCCGTGCGGCGGGACAACGTCGTCGAACTCGACGAGGACGTCGCCTCGCGGTGGGGGCCGAGGGTGGTCGACCTGGTCCGCAGCATCGGCAAGGCCGTGACCGAGGCGCAGGGGCCGAGCACCACGCGGAGCCCCGGCAGCGGGAACGCCAGCGGGACGCAGCAGCCCAGCGAGGAGCAGCGATCCGGCGAGGAGCCGGGCCAGGGCGGGAACGGCTCCCCGTGAGCCAGGCGACCCGGCGCACCCCCCGGTGGGCGGCGCCGCCCGCGGCGCGGGCACCGTGGTCGCCGTGTCCACACGCAGGGCGAGCACGAGCGGAGTGAGCGCGCACGGTGCGCGTTCCCGCCACGGCGCGAGCACGACCGCCCCGCAGGCCCCTGCAGCCCGGCGCTCGCGGCTGCGCCCGCGTCACCTGGTGATCGCGCTCGCCGCCCTGGCGGTGAGCGTGCTCGCCTCGCTCGTGCTCGGTGCCGCCGAGCTCGGCGCCGACCGCGTTCTCGCCGAGATCGGCGCGCAGCTCACCGGCGGCGTCTCCCCGCTGTCCGAGCGCGAAGCCGCCATCCTGTGGGAGCTGCGGGCCCCGCGCGTGGTGCTCGGGGTCCTCGTCGGCGCCGCGCTGGCCGTGTCCGGCGCCGCGTTCCAGGGCGTGTTCCGCAACCCGCTGGCCGACCCGTACCTGCTCGGGGCCGCTTCGGGTGCCGGGTTGGCGGTGACGGTCGTGCTGACCACCGCTCCCGCCGCGGGTTCCTCCGGTCTCGTGCAGCTGGTCGCCTTCGCCGGCGCGCTCGCCGGTGTCGGCCTGACCTGGCTGGTGGGCCGCTCGGCCGGCCGGGACACGGGCACGCTCGTGCTCGCCGGGGTGGCCGTGGGCGCGTTCCTCACCGCGGTGCAGAGCTTCACCCAGCAGCTCAACCTGGAATCGCTCGACGCCGTCTACCTGTGGATCCTGGGCCGGCTGAGCACCACCGGCTGGAGCGAGGTGCTCATCGTGCTGCCGTACCTGGCTGTGGCCGCGGCCGTGCTGCTGCCCAGCGCCCGGCTGCTGGACCTGCTGGGCACCGGGGACGAGGAGGCCGCTGCCCTCGGCGTGCGCCCCGGGCGGGTGCGCCTGCTCGTGCTGGGGGCGGCATCGCTGGCCACGGCCGCGGCTGTGTCGGTGGCAGGGCTGATCGGCTTCGTGGGGCTCGTCGTGCCGCACCTGGTGCGGCTGGCCGCGGGCGGCAGCTTCCGCATCATCGTGCCGCTGTCGCTGCTGATCGGCGGGATCTTCCTGGTGTGCGCGGACATGCTGGCGCGCACCCTGCTGGCCCCGGCGGAAATCCCGATCGGCGTCATCACCGCGTTCACCGGCGCCCCGTTCTTCGCCGTGCTGCTGCACCGGAGGGGCTCTTGAGCGAGCTGCGCGTCACCGACCTCACCGCCGGGTACCGCAGCACGCCGGTGCTGTCCGGCGTGTCCGCCGAAGTGCCCGCGGGCGGCTGGCTCGGCGTCATCGGACCGAACGGCTCCGGCAAGTCGACCCTGCTGAAGGCGATCGCCGGGCTGGTGCGCCACGGCGGCGAGGTCGCGGTGGACGGGCGCTCGGTGGACGCGCTGTCCCGCCGGCAGCGCGCCCGCGTGCTCGGCTACGCCCCGCAGATCCCGCAGCTGCCGATCGGGCTGACCGTCACCGACTACGTGCTGCTCGGCCGGACCCCCCACCTGGGACCGCTCGGCCGCGAGGGGCCCGCGGACCTCGAGCTGGTGCGTGAGCTCCTCCACAGGCTCGACCTGACACGACTGGCCGACCGGTGGCTGTCCACGCTGTCCGGCGGCGAGCGGCAGCGGACCGTGCTGGCGCGCGCCCTGGCCCAACGAGCCGGGGTGCTGCTGCTCGACGAACCCACCACCGGCCTGGACGTGGGGCACGCGCAGGGGCTGCTGGACCTCGTCGACGAGCTGCGGCGCGAACTGGGCACGACGGTCGTGTCCACCCTGCACGACCTCACCCTGGCCGCCCAGTACGCCGAGCGGGTGCTGTTCCTGCACGAGGGCGGTGTGGCCGCCGCGGGCGCGCCCGGGGAGGTGCTCACCGCCGAGACGCTCGGCGAGCGCTACGCGGCGCGCGTGACCGTGCTGCACACCCCGCAGGGAGCGCCCGTGGTCGCGCCCGTGCGCCCGGACGAGTCCGCTCGGTCGGAGAGCCCCCTGCCTTCGGAGGGGTGAGCCCGCCGCGGAGCAGGCCGGGCCGGCCGCGCGCAGCACCGCGGCACCAACCGGGTTCCTCGGTCACATGTGCAGCATGCGCGCCAGCGCGGAGCGGATCTCCGCCATCTCCTCGTCGTCCGGGTCCAGCTCGGCGGCCCGGCGGCGGAACGTGTCGCGGGCGAGGGCGCGCACCTGCTCGGTCATGACACACCCCCCGGAGGAGAGCCGAACATGGTGCAGCCACCCGGGACGCGCGCGGTTCGTCACGGGCGCCGGGACTCCGTCGCCCTCGAACCCTGTCGCCCTCGAACCCTGCTAGGAACCGCCGCCGCCCCCTCCGGAGGGCCGCTCGTCCTCGGCGGAGCCGCCGCGCTCCTGCTCGGACCCCCCGGCGGATCCTTCCGCCGCGTCGCCGTTGCGCGCGGTGGCGAGGTCCTGCTCGTCCTCCTCGCCCGGCGCCGGCAGTCCGCGCAGCTCGGACGGGTCCTCCCGCCGGCCACGGACGAGGAGGAGGTAGGCGACGGCGAGCAGGAACACGATGGCCGAGGTGAACACGTTGATGCGCACGCCGAGGACGTGCGTGGCCTCGTCGGTGCGCATCATCTCGATGAAGAACCGGCCGAAGGTGTAGCCCGCGACGTAGAGCGCGAACACCCGGCCGCGGCCCATGCGGAGCGCGCGGTCGGCCACCACGACGGCCACGCAGACGAGCACGTTCCACACGAGCTCGTACAGGAACGTGGGGTGCACCACGGCGATCGGGGTGTGGTCCAACGCCACCCCGCCGATCGGGTCGGCCAGCCCCGTCGAGGGGTCGATGCGGCGGTAGATCTCCAGCCCCCACGGCACGTCCGTGGACGCGCCGTAGAGCTCCTGGTTGAACCAGTTGCCGAGCCGGCCGATGCCCTGGGCGAGGACGACGCCCGGGGCCACCGCGTCGGCGAAGGCGGGCAGCGGGATGCGCCGGCTGCGGCAGCCGAGCCACGCGCCGAGCGCGCCGAGCGCGACCGCGCCCCAGATGCCGAGGCCGCCCTGCCACACCTTGAGGATGTCGAGCGGGTTCTGCCCCGGCCCGAAGTACTTGTCGTAGTCCGTGGCCACGTGGTACAGCCGTCCGCCGACGAGGCCGAACGGAACGGCCCACACCGCCACGTCGAGGACCGTGCCCGGACGGCCGCCGCGCGCCACCCAGCGCCGGCTTCCCCACCAGACGGCGACGATGATGCCCGCGACGATGCACAGCGCGTACGCGCGGATCGGGACCGACACGTCCAGTCCGGGTATCGGTACGTACCAGACCCCCCGATCCGGGCTGGGGATGGTGGCCAGATGCGCGTTCGCCGAGGCGACAACCGGGGCACTCACGAGGCACACCGTATCGCCCCGGACCGCCCGCACGGGTCCGGGGCCGCAGTCGGTGATCAGCGGCCGGGCTCCGCGCGGAGCGCTCCGGAAGCGGGTCGGCGCGGGTGCGCCAACGGGCGGTGCACTGCACCGCCGCCCCCCGAGCCCGGCTCGGGGACCGCTGCCGCGCCGGTGCTGCGCCACCGCGAGCTCCCACCGCGGCGGCTCGAACGGGCGATCAGCCGCGCACGACCTCGCGGCCGCGCGCCACGCCCCCGGCGAGCTCGGCGGCCAGCTCGCGCACGCGCTGCACCGCCTCCTCGGTGGAGCCGGCAGCGCGGACCCGGTCGACGAACGCCGAACCGACGATGACTCCGTCGGCGAAGCCGGCCACCTCCGCCGCCTGCTCCGCCGACCGCACGCCCAGTCCCACGCACACCGGCAGGTCCGTGTGCGCCCGGGTGCGGGTGACGAGTCCGGAGGCCGCGGCGCCGACGCTGTCGCGGGCGCCGGTCACGCCCATGACCGAGGTGGCGTAGACGAAGCCGGTGGTGGCCTTGGTGGTCAGCGCCAGCCGCTGCTCGGTGGAGGACGGAGCGACGAGGAAGATCCGGTCCACGCCGTGCGCGTCGGTGGCGGTGATCCACTCCTCGCCCTCGTCCGGGACGAGGTCCGGGGTGATCGCTCCGAGCCCGCCGGCGGCGGCGAGGTCGCGGGCGAAGGCGTCCTGGCCGTAGCGGTGCACCGGGTTGAAGTAGGTCATCGTGACCGCGCGTCCGCCCGCGGACGACACCGCGGAGACGACGTCGAACGCGTCCGCGGTGCGGAAACCGGCGCGCAGCGCCGTCGTGGTGGCCGCCTGGATCGTGGGCCCGTCCATGACCGGGTCGGAGAACGGGAGGCCCACCTCGACGAGGTCGCAGCCGCCCTCGACCATCGCGGCCAGCAGCCGCTTCGACTCGGCGGTCGTGGGGAAACCGGCGGGCAGGTAGCCGATGAGCGCGGCCCGCCGCTGCTCGCGGCACTCGTGGAACATCGCGTGCAGGCTCACGCCGTCTCCTCCCCGTCGACCAGCCCGAAGTAGCGGGCGGCGGTGTCCATGTCCTTGTCGCCGCGTCCGGAGAGGTTCACCAGCACGACCCCGTCCGGCCCGAGATCCGGGCCGATCCGCAGGGCGCCGGCGAGCGCGTGCGCCGACTCGATGGCGGGGATGATGCCCTCGGTCCGGCACAGCAGCTGGAACGCGTGCATGGCCTCGTCGTCGGTGACCGGGCGGTACTCGGCGCGACCGCTGTCCTTCAGGTACGAGTGCTCCGGCCCCACGCCCGGGTAGTCGAGCCCGGCCGAGATCGAGTACGCCTCGGTGACCTGCCCGTCGTCGTCCTGCAGCAGGTAGGACCGCGCGCCGTGCAGCGTGCCGGCGCTGCCCTCGCTGAGGGTGGCGCCGTGCTCCCCGCTGTCGATTCCGTGCCCGGCGGGTTCGCAGCCGACCAGGCGCACGTCCGGGTCGTCGAGGAAGCCGTGGAAGATGCCGATGGCGTTCGACCCGCCGCCGACGCAGGCGGCGACCGCATCCGGCAGCCGGCCGAGCCGTTCGAGGCTCTGGGCCCGGGCCTCTTCGCCGATGACCCGGTGGAGGTTGCGCACCATGAGCGGGAACGGGTGCCCGCCGGCGGCGGTGCCCAGCAGGTAGTGCGTGGAGTCGACGTTGGCGACCCAGTCGCGCAGCGCCTCGTTGATCGCGTCCTTGAGCGTGGCCGAGCCGTTCTCGACCGGGACGACCTCGGCGCCGAGCAGCCGCATGCGGGCCACGTTCAGCGCCTGCCTGCGGGTGTCGACCGCGCCCATGTAGATCACGCAGTCCAGCCCGAGCAGGGCGCAGGCGGTGGCCGTGGCCACGCCGTGCTGGCCCGCGCCGGTCTCGGCGATGACGCGGCGCTTGCCCATCCGCCGGACGAGCAGCGCCTGCCCGAGCACGTTGTTGATCTTGTGCGATCCGGTGTGGTTGAGGTCCTCGCGCTTGAGCAGCACCCGCGCGCCCGCGTGCTCACCGAACCGGCTCGCCTCGGTCAGCAGCGAGGGGCGGCCCGCGTACTCGCGGAGCAGCCGGTCGAGCTCGGCCAGGAACTCCGGGTCCCGCTGCGCCTTGGCGTACTCCTCGGCCAGCTCGTCCTGCGCGGCGATCAGCGCCTCGGGGAGGAACCGGCCGCCGTACTCGCCGAAGTGCCCGGCCGCATCGGGGTCGTGACCTTCGGGGACCGGCTTGCCCGGCTGGTGCGTACGGCCGATGTCCGCGCCGCTCATCGCTGCTGCCTCCTGCTCTCCTCGTCCGGTCAGCGGCTCGACCGCGGACAGGCGGGGTGCGACCCCGCCGTGACCAGCTGCGTCACCGCCGTCTTGGGGCTGTCACTGGTCACCAGGCCTTCGCCGACCAGCACCGCGTCCGCCCCGGAACCGGCGTAGGCCATCAGATCGCTCGGTCCGCGCACCCCGGACTCGGCGACCTTGAGCAGCTCCAGCGGCAGGCCGGGCGCGATCCGCCCGAACACGTCCCGGTCGACCTCCAGCGTGTGCAGGTTCCGGGCGTTGATGCCGACGATCTTCGCACCGGCCTCCATGGCCCGGTCGGCCTCCTCGGCGGTGTGCACCTCCACCAGGGCGGTCATGCCGAGCGACTCGACCCGGTCCAGCAGGGCCTCGAGGACGTTCTGCTCCAGCGCGGCGACGATGAGCAGCACCATGTCCGCGCCGTGCGCCCGCGCCTCGTGCACCTGGTACGGCGTGACCACGAAGTCCTTGCGCAGGATCGGCACGTTCACCCGGCTGCGGACCGCGTCGAGATCGGCCAGCGAGCCGCCGAACTTGCGGGGCTCGGTGAGCACGCTGATCACGCGCGCCCCCGCGGCCGCGTAGTCCGCGGCGAGGTCCGCGGGCTCGCCGATGTCGGCCAGTTCGCCCCGCGAGGGGCTCTGCCGCTTGACCTCCGCGATGACCCCCACGCCGGGTTCGCCGAGCGCGGCGAGCGCGTCGCGCGGCGGCTGCGCCAGAGCGGACAGCCGCTTGATCTCCTCGAAGGAGACCGCGGCCTCCCGCTCGGCCAGGTCCTCGCGAACGCCGTCGATGATGGATTCCAACACGCTCACGCGAACACCTCGCAGGCCGATTCCGGAAGAACCCGCGGTTGTGCGTTGACGAACTCGTTGCGCCAGATCACGACACTCCCCTTCCCGCCGTGCCGTCGCATCGCTGATGCTAAACCTCGCGCACCGCCGGCCCGTCCCAGGGGTCGCCCGAACGTCCCAGCACACCAGGGACCTTGGTCCGTGTTTCGCAGTGGTCGTCCGCACCCGAGTGCCCTCCGCGAGCGGGACCGCGCCCGCACCGCAGCCCTGCGGTTCCGCGCGCCGCGCCGGCGCGGCGGCACGACCGGGGGCCGTCCGATCCGTCCTGCTGCGGGCTTCCTGACCGATTCAGCGGCGATCGTCCTCGTCCCGGACTGTGGGATCGCGCCCCTCGTCCAACTCGTCCCACAACACCCGATCGGGGTCCTTCGGTCGTTCCTTCGCCGCGCCGGGGGCCGAGTACTTCGCGCCCATCACGGGCAGGCGGTGCGCCCAACCGAGCACGAGCGCGCCCGCCACGAGCAGCACCACTCCCGCGGCGAGCGCGAGCAGCGCACCGAGCGGGTGAACCTCGGGCCGCCCCAGCGGCGTCGTCCCCGCGGGCACGCGGTCGCCGCCGAGCGCCCCGCCGAGCACGCGAGCGGCGACCCGCCACACGAGCAGACCACCGGCCAGGGCGACGAGCACACCCACGAGGCGCCGCAGCCACCGGGCCGTCGCCAGCACCGCCGCGACCGCCGCCAGCGCGGCCAGCGCGATCGGCACCAGCTCCGGGAACAGCCGCGCGCCGTCGGCGGTGACCGCGTCCTGCCGACCGAAGGTGTCCCGGTACGCCTGCTCGACCCAGGTCGTGGAACTCGCTCCCCAGAGCAGCCCGGCCGCGGCGAGCGCGAGCAGGACGACCGCGCTCAGCAGGCCGCGGCTCGCCGTCCGGGGCGCCGAGCCGGTGCTCAACCTCGTCCTCCCTGCAGTTCGGAGTCCGCGGGCAGTTCGGAGTCCGCGGGCAGGCGCAGGGTCTCCGCGGTCGCCACCGCGTTCAGCACCGCCCGGGCCTTGTTCAGGCACTCGTCGTCCTCGGCCGCCGGGTCCGAGTCGGCGACGATCCCGCCGCCCGCCTGCACGTAAGCCGTGCCGTCCCGCACGAGCCCGGTGCGGATGGCGATGGCCGTATCCGCGTTGCCCGCGAAGTCGAGGTAGCCCACGACCCCGCCGTACAGGCCGCGCCGCGTCGGCTCGAGGTCCTCGATCAGCTGCAGCGCGCGCGGTTTCGGCGCGCCGGACAGGGTTCCGGCGGGGAAGCACGCGGTCACCGCGTCGAACGCCGTGGCCCCCTCGGCCAGCGCCCCGGTCACGGTGGAGACCAGGTGCATGACGTGGCTGTAGTGCTCGATCCGGAAGAAGTCGGTGACGCGCACCGATCCCGCCTCGCACACCCGCCCGAGGTCGTTGCGCCCCAGGTCGACGAGCATGAGGTGCTCGGCCCGCTCCTTCTCGTCGCCGGCGAGCTCCTTCTCCAGCCGCAGGTCCTCGTCCTCGTCCACGCCGCGCCACCGGGTGCCGGCGATCGGGTGCGTCGTGGCCTGGCCGTCCCGGACGGTGACCAGCGACTCGGGGCTGGAGCCGACGATGTCGAACGGCGTCCCGCCCTCGTCGCTCATGCGCAGCAGGTACATGTACGGGCTGGGGTTGGTGGTGCGCAGCACGCGGTAGATGTCCAGCCCGTCGGCCCCGGTGTCCATCTCGAACCGCTGCGAGACGACGACCTGGAAGGCCTCGCCCGCGCGGATGGCCTCCTTGGCCCGCTCGATCGCGCCGAAGTGCTCCTCCCGGGTGCGCCGCCGCCGGAAATCGGGGCGGGGCCGGGAGAACGTCGCCACGGTCGGTTCGCTGGCGGTGCACAACCGCTCGGTCATCTCGTCGAGCCGGCGCACCGAGTCGTCGTAGGCGGCGTCGACCCGCTCGGGGCTGTTGTCCCAGTTCACCGCGTTGGCGATGAGCGTGATCGTGCCCTCGTGGTGGTCCAGCGCCGCCAGGTCCGTGGCCAGCAGCATGCCCATCTCGGGGATGTGCAGGTCATCGGTGGTGTCCGCGGTGATGTCCTCCAGCCGCCGCACG
Organism: Salinifilum ghardaiensis; assembly: GCF_054491345.1. Lineage (NCBI taxonomy): Bacteria > Bacillati > Actinomycetota > Actinomycetes > Pseudonocardiales > Pseudonocardiaceae > Salinifilum > Salinifilum ghardaiensis. The sequence goes on from NZ_CM137101.1 coordinate 3,799,254, forward strand.
ATGTCGTAGCCGAGGTAGCCGACCATGCCGCCGGTCAGCGGGGGCAGTCCCGGCAGCGGTTCGGTGCGCAGCAGCCGGTCGGTCTCCCGCAGGGCGGCCAGCGGATCGCCGTCGGCGGGCAACCCGACCGGCGGCGTGCCCGTCCAGTGCGCCTGCCCCTCGCGCACGGTCAGCGCGGCGGCGCTGTGCACGCCGATGAAGGACCACCGCGACCAGGAGCGCCCGTTCTCCGCCGATTCGAACAGGAACGTGCCCGGGCGGTCCCCCGCCAACTTGCGGTACACGCTCAGCGGGGTTTCGTCGTCCGCCAGCAGCCGCCGCACCACCGGGATCACCCGGTGGTCGGTGGCCAGCTCGCGGAATTCCTCGCGTCCCGGGCTGACGCTGCCGATGTCGCCGTCGCCGACCATGGCAACATTGTGCCTGCCGTCCCGGTCCCGCTCGGCGGCGGCTCCGCCGAGCAGGCCGACCCCGGCGGCACCGCTCCCCCGCGCACCCCGCGCCGGGGAGGCCGTTGCCCACCCGCGTTCGCCCGGCGAGGATGCACCCGTGCACGATTCCGAGTCCCGGGACCGCGAGGCGCGCCGCGGGCGGCGCGGTCGCGAGGAGGACACGCGCGCCGCACTGCTGGAGGCGGCGCGCGCGGTGTTCCACGAGCACGGCTACGACCGCGCCACGGTGCGGCTGATCGCCGGGCGCGCCGGGGTGGACCCCGCCATGGTCAACCACTGGTTCGGCGGCAAGGACGGGCTGTTCACCGCCGCGGTGGCGCTGCCGGTCAACCCGGCGGAGCAGGTCTCCCGCGTGCTGCAGGGGGACCCGGAGCGGATCGGCGAGCGCATCGTGCGCCGGTTCCTCACCGCCTGGGACGAGGCCGGCGGCGGCGCGTTCGCGGCGCTGGTGCGCAGCCTGGCCGGGCACGAGCAGGCGGTGGCGATGCTGCGCGAGTTCCTGCAGACCGCCCTGTTCGAGCAGGTCACCACGTGGCTCGGGGCGGACCGCCCCGAGCTGCGCGCGGCGCTGTGCGCCACGCAGATGATCGGTCTGGGCATGGCCCGCTACGTGCTGCGGCTGGATCCGCTGGCCACGGCCGGGCACGACGCGGTGGTGGCCTCGATCGCCCCGAACCTGCAGCGCTACCTCACCGGCGAACTGCCCGCCGAGACCGTCGCGGGCACCTCCGCGAACGCCCCCGAGTGACGCACCGCGCGGCGGTGCGGTCGGGCAGAGGGGTGGTACTCATCGCAGGCGGGTGGGCATCCAGGGGCACGAGCCACCACGGGGCCCGCGAGCCACCCCGGCCTCAGCTCTCGGGCGCCAGCAGCACGTCCTGGTCGAAGCAGGTGGGATCCCCGGTGTGGCAGGCGCCGTCGACCTGGTCGACGACGAGCAGCACCGCGTCCCCGTCGCAGTCCAGCCGCACCTCGTGCACGTACTGGGTGTGCCCGGACGTCTCGCCCTTGACCCAGTGGCTGCCGCGGCTGCGGGAGTAGTAGGTGGCGCGCCGGGTGGTCATCGTGCGGTGCAGCGCCTCGTCGTCCATCCACGCCAACATGAGCACCTCGCCGCTGCCGCGCTGCTGCACGACCGCGCTCACCAGCCCCTGCTCGTTGCGCTTGAGGCGGTCGGCCACCGCCGGGTCGAGCCCGCTCATCGCACCGTGATCCCTTCCGCCGCCATGGCCGCCTTGACCTCGCTGATCCGCATCTGTCCGAAGTGGAACACGCTGGCGGCGAGCACCGCGTCGGCCCCCGCGTGCACCGCGGGGGCGAAGTGCTCCACCGCTCCCGCACCACCGCTGGCGACCAGCGGCACGTTCACCACCTCGCGCACCGCGCGGATCATCTCCAGGTCGAACCCGGCCTTGGTCCCGTCGGCGTCCATCGAGTTCAGCAGGACCTCGCCGACGCCGAGCTCCTGCCCGCGGCGGGCCCACTCGACGGCGCACACGCCGGTGCCCCTGCGGCCGCCGTGCGTGGTCACCTCGAACCCGGAGGTCGTCTCCGCCTCCTGCGCGCGGCGCGCGTCCACCGACAGCACGACGCACTGGGCGCCGAAGCGCTCCGAGGCCTCGCGCAGCAGCTCCGGGCGGGCCAGCGCGGCGGTGTTCAGGCTCACCTTGTCCGCCCCGGCGCGCAGCAGCCGGTCCACGTCGTCGGTGCTGCGCACCCCGCCGCCGACGGTCAGCGGGATGAAGACCTGCTCGGCGGTGCGGCGCACCACGTCGAAGGTGGTCTCGCGGTCAGCGGAGGACGCGGTCACGTCCAGGAAGGTCAGCTCGTCCGCGCTCTCCCCGTTGTAGAGCTGCGCCAGCTCGACCGGATCGCCCGCATCCCGCAGATCGGCGAAGTTGACGCCCTTGACGACTCGTCCCGCGTCGACGTCCAGACACGGGATCACGCGCACCGCGACGGCCATGGCCGCAGAATACCCGGCCGAGCGCGCGCACCGGAGGGCCCGCGGTGGTCCCGGCCGGGAGGTGCCCGGCCGACCGCGGGCACATTTCCCGCGACCTGCACGCGCCCCTGGCCAGGTGGGGTGCCGCTGGGAGCTGGTGGAGCGGGGCGCGGGAAAGCACCTCGACGTGTGCACCATCCCCGCGGCAACCATCGCTGCGGGTGAAGCGGTTCCTAACCGGAGACGGCGGCGAAGGCCTCCGCCAGCGTGAAGTTGCCGGCGTAGAGGGCCTTGCCGACGATCGAGCCCTCCAGGCCCTCGTCCGACAGCCGCGCCAGCGCGCGCAGATCATCCACGCTGGAGACACCTCCGGAAGCGACCACGGCGGCGTCGGTGCTGCGGCAGACCGCGCGCAGCAGCTCCGTGTTCGGACCGCCGAGCGTGCCGTCCTTGCTGACGTCGGTGACCACGTAGCGGCGGCAGCCGGCGGCGTCCAACCGGGCCAGCACCTCCCACAGGTCACCGCCCTCGGAGGTCCAGCCGCGCGCGGCCAGCCGGTGGCCCTGCTCGGTGATGCGCACGTCGAGCCCGACGGCGACCCGCTCGCCGTGCTCGGCGACGACGCGGTCGGCCCACTCGGGGTTCTCCAGCGCTGCCGTGCCCAGGTTGACCCGCGCGCAGCCGGTGTCCAGCGCGGCGCGCAGCGAGTCGTCGTCACGGATGCCGCCGGAGAGCTCCACCCGCGTGTCCAACCGGCGCACCGCGTCGGCGAGCAGCTCGCGGTTGCTCCCCCGCCCGAACGCCGCGTCCAGGTCCACCAGGTGGATCCACTCGGCACCGGCCCGCTGCCACGTCAGCGCGGCCTCGAACGGGTCGCCGTAGGACGTCTCGGTTCCGGCCTCGCCACGCACCAGGCGCACCGCCTGGCCGTCGGCCACATCGACTGCGGGAAGCAACGTGAAGCTCACGGGCCCAGCCTACGACGCCCGCGGCCGCCGCCCGACGCGCGGTCCGCCCGCGGCGGTCAGCGGCGCTCGGAGCGCGCCACCGCGTACACCGGCAGGCCGATGACGAGCATCGCCAGCACGAGCACGCCCCACATCGGCACACCCGCCTGGGACAGGTGGGGCAGCCCGAAGCCCGCGGCGAGGCCGAACACGAGCAGCACCGCGACCACGCGGGTCGCCTTGCCCTGGCCCATCAACCCGTAGCGTCGTGTCACAGTCCCGCCACCCAGTTCCGCAGCAGTTGCCCTCCGGCCTCACCGGACTTCTCGGGGTGGAACTGGGTGGCCGCCAACGGTCCCTGCTCCACCGCCGCCACGAACGGAGCACCGTGCTCGCCCCAGGTCACCTGCGCGCGCGAGAAGGAGGACCCCTCGGAGGACCAGCCCAGCACGCCGTAGGAGTGCACGAAGTAGAACCGCGTCCGCGCGTCGAGGCCGGCGAACAGGGTGCTGCCGGCGGGGGCCTGCACCGTGTTCCACCCCATGTGCGGCAGCACCTCGGCGTGCAGGCGCTGCACCGTGCCGGGCCACTGGCCGCAGCCGTCGACGGCCATGCCGTGCTCGACACCGCGCTCGAACAGCACCTGCATGCCGACGCAGATCCCCAGCACCGGCCGCCCGCCGCACAGCCGCTGGTCGATCATCCTGTCACCGCCCACGGCGAGCAGGCCGCGCATGCACGCCGCGAACGCGCCCACCCCGGGCACGACGAGCCCGTCGGCCTCCACGGCGGCACGGTGATCGGAGCTGACCTCGACCTCGGCGCCGACGTGCTCCAGCGCGCGCTCGGCGGAGCGCAGGTTGCCCGATCCGTAATCCAGTACGACCACTCGTGCCACGAGCGCCAGCGTACCGCCCCGCCCCCGGGCGCAGGCGGCCCGCCCGCACATCTCTGAAGTAAGGTCGAAGTTCGCGTAGGCTGCGGGCATGGTCAAACGAGCGGAGCAGCTGACGATCGGCGAGGTGGCCCGGCGCAGCGGGATCCCGCAGACGGCGCTGCGCTTCTACGAGGACCGCGGCCTGATCACCTCCAGCCGAACCAGCGGCAACCAGCGCCGCTACGAACGCGCGGTGCTGCGCCGGCTGGCGTTCATCCGCGCCGCCCAGCGCGTCGGACTCAGCCTCGAGCAGATCGCCGAAGCGCTGGACACCCTGCCGCACGAGCACGCGCCCACCAAGGCCGACTGGGCGCGCCTGTCGCGGCGCTGGCGCGACGAGCTCGACGCGCGCATCGACGGGTTGCAGCGGCTGCGCGACCGGCTCACCGGTTGCATCGGTTGCGGCTGCCTGTCGCTGCGCGCCTGCTCGCTGCACAACCCGGACGACGCGCTCGCCGCGCAGGGCCCCGGCTCACCGGTGCTGCAGCCCCGCGCCGACCGCCGGGGCCGCACCGGCGAGTGAGCCCACCGCGGCACATCCGCGCCCCTGCTGACCCCGCGCGCAGCAGCAGGAGCAACAGCGCTCCGCTTCGTCACTGGCCGTTGCCGGTCGCACGTGTTCCCCGCTTCGACGTGCCAGCTCGCGGCCTCCCGGCCGCCCCGAGCGCCCGCCCTGAACGGAACGCACAACAACTCGAGGCACCCCTGCGGGCTCGTTCCGCACCGGCTCACTCCGCGTCGGTCCACTGGTAGGTCACGGCCGGCCTGCCCACGCCGCCGTAGTGCGGTGCGCGCACCGCCGTGCCCTGCTGCACGAGGTACTCGAGGTACCGGCGGGCGGTCACCCGCGAGGTGCCGGTCTCCCGCCCGACCACCCCGGCGGAAACCCCCTCCGGGTGGGCGCGCACCACGGCGACCACCGCGTCCAGCGTCTCCTCGCCCATGCCCTTGGGCAGGGCGGTCGGGCTCTCCTCCCGCAGGGTGGCGAACGCGCGGTCGATCTCGGCCTGCCCGCTGACGTCCCGGTCGTCGCCGAGCGTGGCGCGGAACCGGGCGTAGTGCTCCAGCTTGTCCCGCATGGCGGCGAACGTGAACGGCTTGAGCAGGTACTGCACCACGCCGCTGGAGACCGCGGCGCGCACCACCTTCAGGTCGCGGGCCGAGGTCACCGCGATCACGTCGGCACCGCTGCCGGTGGTGCGCAGCGCCCGCGCCACCCGCAGCCCGTCCATGTCCGGCAACCGCACGTCCAGCAGGACGAGATCGACCGGGTGCCGCTCGACGAACTGCAGGGCCTCCTGCCCCGTGGTGACCCTGCCCGCGACGGTGAACCCGTCGATGCGGCGCACGTAGCTGTCGTGCGCCTGTCCCGCCACGGGGTCGTCCTCCACCACCAGCACCGAGATCACACCTGTCCCCCCTCGCTGCCGCGCTCCGCTCCGGTGCGCTCCGCGGCCGGCAGCCACGCCGTGAACACCGCCCCCTCGTCGTGCTGCACGTCGACGCTGCCGCCGTGGCGGCGCACGGCCTGCCCCACCAGGGCCAGCCCGAGGCCGCGACCGGACCCGCCGCGCGTCGACCAGCCGCGCTGGAACACGCTGCGCACGGACTCGGCGTCGACGCCGGGGCCGTTGTCGGCGACCTCGAACCACACGCCGTCCGGTTCGGACCGCGCGTCCACGGTCACCTGCGGATCCGGCCGGTCCTGCACCGCCTCCACCGCGTTGTCGATGAGGTTGCCGACGATCGTGACCAGGTCACCCCGCCGGACGTGCTCGATGGTGGCATCGTCGACCTCGATCCCCTCGGCGAGCACGAGCTCCACGCCGCGGTCGGCGGCATCGGCGCTCTTGCCCAGCAGCAGCGCCGCCAACACCGGTTCGGTCACCGCCCCGACGACGCGGTCGGTGAGCTCCTGCGCCGCGGCGAGCTCCGCCGTCGCGAACTCGACGGCCCGCTCGGTGCGGCCGAGCTCGATGAGCGAGACCACCGCGTGCAGCCGGTTGGCGGACTCGTGCGCCTGCGCGCGCAGGGCCTCGGCGAACCCGCGCACCGAGTCCAGCTCGCCGCTCAGCGCCTGCAGCTCGGTGTGGTCGCGCAGGGTCACCACGGTCCCCTCCTGCATCCCGGAGCTGCGCACCGGGGAGACGTTGACGACGACCACCCGGTCGTCGGTCACGTGCACCTCGTCGCGCACCTGTCCGCCGCCGGTGAGCGTCTCCGTCAGCTGCCCGGGCAGGCCGAGGTCGGGCACCCGCGCCCCGCCGAGCCGCTCCACGGGGCGGGAGAGCAGCTCGGCGGCGCCGTCGTTGCACAGCAGGATCCGCCCGTCCGCGGAGACCAGCAGCATCCCCTCCCGCACCGCGTGCAGGGTGGCCTCGTGGAACTCGGCGCGCCGCGCGAGCTCCTCCGGGGTCAGCCCGTGGGTGTGGCGGCGCAGCCGGGCGCTGACCAGCGCGGTGAGCGCGCCGCCCGCGGCCAGCGCGCCGACCGCCACGGCACCGAGGGCGATCAGCTGCGCGCGCAGCTCGCTGCTCAGCACGTTCAGCTTGATGCCCGCGGAGATGAAGCCGTGCAGCCGGCCCTCGTCGTCGTTGACCGGCACCACCGCGCGCGCCGACGGCCCGAGCGTGCCCGTGTAGGTCTCGGTGAGGTGCCCGCCGCCCTGCGGGATGTGCCCGACGAAGTGCTCGCCGATGCGCCGCGGATCGGGATGGGTGTAGCGCACGCCCTCCGGCGACATGATCGTGATGAAGGCGACCCCGGTCTCGGCGCGCGCCTCCTCCGCCAGCGGTTGCAGCGCGCGGCTCGGATCCGGCCCGCGCACGGCGCGCCGCACCTCGGGCAGGGACGCCAGCGTGCGCGCCACCGCCGTGACCTCCTCGGTGGCCTCGCGGTGGGTGCGCCGGGACGCGTCGTACCAGGCCAAACCGGCACCGGCCAGGACGACGAAGGCGACGACGACCACCTGCAGCACGAACAGGCGGCGCGCCAGGCTCCACCGCCGCAGCCGCGCCGGACGATCCCGCACGCTGCGTGACCGGAAGGCGTCAGCAAAGTAACTCGAACGTGAACTCAATGAACACAACCGTGACGACGGGGACAACCGGCTCCGATAGTTTCCTCCGGTTTACGCCGTGACCCGCGCCACGCTCCCCGGCGCAGCGGGTCACGAGCCTCTTCGGCGGCAAAGGAGTGTGCATGACTGCGCGTGCAGAGGCGCCCGCGCGGCGTCGGGACCGGACGCATTACCTCTACATCGCGGTGATCCTCGCCGTGCTCGGCGGCATCGCGGTGGGATTCGCGGCCCCCGACGTGGGCATGGCGCTGAAACCGCTGGGCAGCGGGTTCGTCGAGCTGATCAAGATGATGATCTCGCCGGTCATCTTCTGCACCATCGTGCTCGGCGTCGGCAGCATCCGGCAAGCGGCCAAGGTCGGCAAGGTCGGCGGGCTCGCGCTCGCCTACTTCATGGTCATGTCGCTCGTGGCGCTGATCATCGGCCTGCTCGTGGGCAACGTGCTGCACCCCGGCGAGGGGATGCAGATGACCCAGGAAATGGCCAGCCAGGGCGCGCAGCAGGCCGGCGAGGGCGGCGAGTCCACCACGGAGTTCCTGCTCGGCATCATCCCGACCTCGCTGGTGTCCGCGCTGACCGAGGGCGAAGTGCTGCAGACCCTGCTCGTGGCGCTGCTGACCGGCTTCGCGCTGCAGGCCCTCGGCGACGCGGGCAAACCGATCCTGCGCGGGATCGAACACCTGCAGAAGCTCGTGTTCAAGATCCTGTCGATGGTCATGTGGGTCGCCCCCGTCGGCGCGTTCGGCGCGATCGCGGCCGTGGTCGGCGCGACCGGCGTGGACGCGCTGCAGGGCCTCGCGGTGATCATGCTCGGCTTCTACGTCACGTGCGTGCTGTTCGTGTTCGTCGTGCTGGGGCCGATCCTGTGGTTCGTCGCCCGGGTGAACATCTTCGCGCTGCTGAAGTACCTCGCCCGCGAGTACCTGATCATCGTGGCCACCTCGTCCTCGGAAGCCGCGCTGCCGCGCCTGATCGCGAAGATGGAGCACCTCGGGGTGAGCAAGCCGGTCGTGGGCATCACCGTGCCCACCGGCTACTCGTTCAACCTGGACGGCACGGCGATCTACCTGACCATGGCCTCGCTGTTCGTCGCCTCGGCGATGGGTGATCCGCTGGCGGTCGGCGAGCAGGTGTCGCTGCTGCTGTTCATGGTCATCGCCTCGAAGGGCGCCGCCGGCGTCAGCGGCGCGGGGCTGGCCACCCTGGCCGGCGGCCTGCAGTCGCACCGCCCGGAGCTCGTCGACGGCGTCGGCATGATCGTCGGTATCGACCGGTTCATGTCCGAGGCCCGCGCGCTGACGAACTTCACCGGCAACGCCGTGGCCACCGTGCTCGTCGGCGCGTGGACCAAGGAGGTCGACCGCGGCCGCATGAACGCGGTGCTCACCGGCGAGGCACCGTTCGACGAGGCCACCATGCAGGACTCCGCGGCCGCCGACGGCGAGGACTCACCGGGTGGGGAGTCCCTGCACGAGGCGGATCCGGGAAGCCGCGGGAGCCCCGACGAGGGGAGCGCGGACAGCAGCGGGAGCCCGGCGGGCACCGGCGGTTCCGCACCCGCCTCGGCGTCCGCACCGGCCCGGACCTCCCGCTAGGCCCACCGGGCACCTCGTCGGGTAGGGGCGTTTCCCGGGAAGCGCCCCTACCCGACGAGCCAGCCGAGACCGCCCGCGAGCGCCATCACCGCGGCGACGACCAGGACGACCGCGAACCCCCGCGACGTCTTCCACGTGGCGTAGGCGCCCCCGGCCAGGAACCCGGCCAGGCCCAGCAGCAGGATCGGCAGGAAATCTCGCATCGCGCGCTTCTCGCGGTCTCAGCGGCGCCGCTTCACAGGCTGCCCTTGGTGGAGGGGACCGCGTCCGCGAACCGCGGGTCCGGCTCCACGGCCGCGCGCAGCGCGCGGGCGATCGCCTTGTACTGCGCTTCGGTGATGTGGTGCGGATCCCGCCCGCGGACCACCCGCGCGTGCAGGTTGATCTGCGCGTGGAAGGCGATCGACTCGAACACGTGCCGGTTGAGCACGAACGGGTAGTTGCCGCCGATGGTGAACGCGTCGTACTTCTCCGGCTCGCCGTCCAGCACGCAGTACGACCGGCCGGAGACGTCGACGGCCGCGTGCGCCAGGGTTTCGTCCATCGGGATCCACGCGTCGCCGAACCGCCGGATGCCCCTCTTCTCGCCCAGGGCCTGGCGCAGCGCCTGCCCCAGCACGATCGCGGTGTCCTCGACGGTGTGGTGCGCGTCGATGTGCGTGTCCCCGCCGGCGCGCACCGTCAGGTCGAACGCCGCGTGCGTGCCCAGCGAGGTGAGCATGTGGTCGTAGAACGGCACCGTGGTGTCCACATCGGCCGCTCCCGTGCCGTCCAGGTCCACTTCGACCAGGACCGAGGACTCCTTGGTGGTGCGTTCCACCTTCCCGACGCGGGTTCCGGGTTCGAAAGTCGTCACTGTGCACCTCGTTCCAGTTCGTCGAGCACGCCCTTGCTCGCCGCCAGGAACGCGTCGTTCTCCTCCGGCGTGCCGACGGTCGTGCGCAGGTAGTGCGTGATGCCCATGTCGCGGATGAGCACATCGGACTCGAGGTACCGCTGCCAGGCGCGGTGCTGCTCGGCGAACCGCCCGAACAGGATGAAGTTGGCGTCGCTGGGCACCACGGAAAAGCCCATCCCGCGCAGCGCGGTCGCGACCCGGTCCCGCTCGTCGGAGAGCCGCCGCACCGAGCCGAGCGTGGCGTCGGCGTGCCGCAGGGCCGCGCGCGCGGCGGCCTGGGTGACCACCGACAGGTGGTACGGCAGCCGCACCAGCAGCAGCGCCTCGATCACGGCCGGGGCAGCTGCCAGGTAGCCGAGCCGCCCGCCGGCGAAGGCGAACGCCTTGCTCATGGTGCGGCTGACGACGAGCTTCGCGGGGAACTCGGCGAGCAGGTGCAGCGCGCTGGGTTCCGAGGAGAACTCGGCGTAGGCCTCGTCGACGATGACCACGCCCGGAGCTGCCTGCAGCACCCGCCGCAGCTCCGCCAACCCCAGCGACTGGCCGGTGGGGTTGTTCGGGCTGGTCACGAACACCACGTCGGGCCGCTTCTCGGCCACCAGCGCGGCGGCCCGCTCCCCGTCGAGGCCGAAGTCCGCGCGGCGCGGCGCGGACACCCACTCGGTGCGCGTGCCGGAGGCGAGGATCGGGTGCATCGAGTAGGACGGTTCGAAACCGAGCGCGGTGCGCCCCGGACCGCCGAAGGCCTGCAGCAGTTGCTGGAGCACCTCGTTCGACCCGTTGGCCGCCCACAGGTTCTCCGTGCCCAGGGACACGCCCGTGGACCGCGTGAGGTACGCGGCCAGGTCGGCGCGCAGCGCGACCGCGTCGCGGTCCGGGTAGCGGTGCAGCGCGCTCGCCGCTTCGCGGACCGACTCGGCCACGTCGGCGACGAGCTCCGCCGGCGGCGGGAACGGGTTCTCGTTCGTGTTCAGCCGCACCGTCGTCTCCAGCTGCGGCGCGCCGTAGGGGCTGCGCCCGCGCAGGTCCTCGCGCAGCGGCAGGTCGGACAGGGCGGTGCCGCTTCCCGGCAGGTCCGTGCCAGGCAGGTCGTTCATGGGTTCAATCCTCGGGTTGTTCTGCGGCACCCGGTGCCCGCGCGGGCACCGGGCCGGCTGGTGCTCACCCGCGGCGCCTCACTGCTCGCCGCGGCCTTCGAGTGCGGGGTCGAGCTCCCCGGCCAGCGCCCGGTACTCCGCCGGGAAGCGCAGCGCGACGGCCTGCCCGTGGGCGGGCAGGTCCTCGGCCGAGGCCAGCGCGAGCACGTGGTCGGCGCTGTCGCGCAGCGCCTGCTCCGAGTAGGAGACCACGTGGATGCCGCGCAGGAAGCTCTGCACGCTCAGCCCGGAGGAGTGGCGGGCGCAGCCGCCGGTGGGCAGCACGTGGTTCGACCCGGCGCAGTAGTCGCCCAGCGAGACCGGGGCGTACGGGCCGACGAAGATCGCACCCGCGTTGCGCACCCGCGCGGCCACGTCCTCCGCGTCGGCCGTCTGGATCTCCAGGTGCTCGGCGGCGTAGGCGTCCACCACGCGCAGCCCGTCGTCGATGCTCGACACGAGCACGCATCCGGACTGCTGCCCGGTCAGCGCGGTGCGGATCCGCTCGTCGTGCCGGGTGCGCGCCACCTGGCGCTGCAGCTCCGCGTCGACCGCGTCGGCGAGCCGCTCGGAGGTGGTCACCAGCACGCTCGCGGCCAGCGTGTCGTGCTCGGCCTGGCTGACCAGGTCCGCGGCGACGTGCACCGGGTCGGCACCGTCGTCGGCGAGGATCGCGATCTCGGTCGGGCCGGCCTCCGAGTCGATGCCGATGACGCTGCGCAGCCGCCGCTTGGCGGCGGTGACGAACACGTTGCCGGGGCCGGTGACCATGTCGGCGGGGGCGAGTTCCGCGCCGTCGGTGTCGTGAGCGCCGTGGGCCAGCAGCGCGACCGCCTGCGCCCCGCCGACGCCCCACACCTCGTCGACGCCGAGCAGCTGCGCCGCGGCGAGCACCGTCGGGTGCGGCAGTCCGCCGAAGGCGGCCTGCGGCGGGCTGCACACCACCAGCGACTCGACCCCGGCCTCCTGCGCGGGCACGACGTTCATCACCACGCTGGACGGGTAGGCGGCCAGCCCGCCCGGTGCGTACAGCCCCACGCGGCCGACCGGCACCCAGCGCTCGGTCACCGTGCCGCCGGGCACGACCTGGGTGCGCACGTCGCTGCGGCGCTGCTCGCGGTGCACCGCGCGGGCGCGGGCGATGGACTCCTCCAGCGCTTTGCGCACCGCCGGGTCGAGCTCGTCGAGGGCGCGGCGCATCGCCTCGGCGGGTACGCGGACCGCCTCGGGGCGCACCCCGTCGAAGCGCTCGGTCAGCTCCAGCGCGGCCTCGGACCCGCGTTCCCGGACCGCCTGCAGCACGGGCTCGACCTTCTCCCCCACGTGTTCGACGTCCACCTCGGCGCGCGGCAGGCCCGCGCGCAGCTCGACGGTGGACGGGACACGACCGCGCAGGTCGGAGCGGCTAAGCATGGGCATCCTTCCAGAACCGAAGACCGTCCCCGCTCAGGGTAGTCGTCGGCGAGCAGCGCCGGTCACGCTCCCGGCGCACGCCACACCGCCGCCCGGCCTGCGCGGGGTTCCACCTCGGCTGCGCGGCGCGCGGCGGAGACGCAGCTCACACGCACCCGGTCCGCGGGGCCGCACCGCCCTGCCGGGCGGGACGCCCATACTGGCGTCATGAGCACCGGGTCCCCCACTTCCGCTTCCGAGCCGGCAGCCGCAGGCGGGCAGGCCGCGGCCGGGCGCACCGTGCGGGCCTCCGCGTGGGTCCGCCGCGGCGCGTGGGTGCTGATGCCGGTGGTCGGCGCGGTGATCGCCCTGCTCGTCCGGGTGGCGGCCGAGTGGATCACCACGCTGGAGTGGTTCCCGTTCCAGGGCGTGTTCGAGCTGGCGGTGTACTTCGACGAACCGTGGGCGAGCGCCACCGCCGCCGCGGTCGGGGCGGCGATCGGCCTGGGCTTTCCCGGCCTGTGGGCGCGGGAACGGGTGAGCCTGACCGCCTCCCGCGAGGCCGTGGCGGTGCACCAGGGCGCGCGCACCCGGCGGTTCGAGGCGGATGCGGTGGGCACCGCGTTCCTGGACGGGAGGCAGCTGGTGCTGCTCACCCCGCGCGGCGCGGAGCTCGCCCGGTACGCGACGAAGCTCGACGCGCGGCAGCTGCGGTTGGCGTTGCAGGAGCACGGCTACCGGTGGGCCGCCGAGGACCCGCACGCCGGCCGGTACCGGCGGTGGGACGCGGACGACCCGGACCTGCCGCTGCGCGTGAACGCGCTGCTCGCCGAGCGGCAGCGGGCGCTGCGGCCGAACAACCACGCCGACCCGGAGGCGCTGCGCGTGCGGTTGCGCGAGCTCGACGTGGTGGTGCGCGACCGCGGCCGCGAGCAGTGCTGGCGCTTCGCCGAAGCCCGGTCCGGGGAGGCGGCGACATGACCACCGAGCGGGCCGACCTGCGCGGCGCTGCGGCGACGCTGCTGGTGACGTTGTACATGCGGGCGCGGGACGCGCGATCGCCGCGCCCGATCCTCGGCGACCGCTACGCGGCCGACGTGATGGGACGCATCGACTACGACTTCCACCGCCTGCGCCTCGCCGCCGGCGACGCGCCGCTGGTCTGCACTCGCGCGCGGTGCCTGGACACCTGGACCGCGCGGTTCCTCGCCGAGCACCCGCGCGGGCAAGTGCTGCACCTCGGGTGCGGTCTGGACAGCCGCCCGCTGCGCGTCGCACCGCCGGCGGCGGTGCGCTGGGTCGACGTCGACTACCCGGACGTGATCGACCTGCGCGAGCGGCTCTACGACCTGCCTCCCCCCGTGGAGCTGGTCCCGTCCTCGGTCACCGATCCCGGCTGGTGGGACCGGGTGGCGTCCGACCGCCCGACGCTCCTGATCGCCGAGGGCCTGCTGATGTACCTGCATCCGCACGAGGTGCACGCGCTGCTGGACCGGGCGGTGAGCGCGCTCCCGTCCGGGCGGCTCGCCTTCGACACCGTGGCCCCGTGGACCGCGCGCGCCGCCGGGCTCACCAAGTACTTCCTGCCGCAGGACATCCGCTTCTCCTGGGTGTACCGGCAGCACGAGTTCGCCTCCCGGCACCCCGACCTGCGGAGGTGGGACGACCGCAGCGTCACCGGCCTGGCCACCGCGGCCGCGCGCAACCCGCTGCTGCGGGCGACCTACCGCGCCTACAGCTCGGTGCCCGCCCTCCGCGACGCCATGCGCCTGCGGCTGTTCGGCTTCGGCGGGAGCTGACCGGGCAGATCAGCCGGCCCGAGGCCCGGCAGCGCACCCGGGCCGCACGACACCTGGCCGCACGACGCCTACCCGCGCGCGAGCGCCCGCGTGGCGCGCGCCGCGCCCTGCCGGACGGCGTGCTCGAGGTTCCACCTCCGCGTGCGGAAGTCGTGCGTGGTGAACGACAGCGCCACGGAGGCGACCACGGCGCCGGTGGGATCGTGCACCGGGGCGGCCATGCACGCCAGGCCGTCCTGGAACTCGCCGACCTCGAGCGCGATGCGGGAACGCCGCACGTGCGCCAGGTGCGACTCGAGCCGTTCCCGGTCGCGGATCGTCGCCGCGGTCAGCGGCAGGAGCCCCGCGTTGTCCAGGTACTGCTCCCGGGTTTCCGGGACCATGGCGGCGAGCATGATCTTGCCGAACGCCGTGGCGTGCGGGGCCCGGTGGAAGCCGACGTCGAGCGGCTGCACCCGCGGGCGCTGCGGGGAGTCCTCGACGTGGGCGATGACGACCTCGGTCCCCCGGTAGATCGCGTAGTACGCCGCGGCATCGGCGTGGTGGTGCAGCCCGCGCACGCACGAGGCGATCTCCGCGGGCACGGCCAGCTGCTCCGACAGCGCCTGCCCCAGGTAGCGGGCCTTGTACCCGAGCCCGTAGACGTGCTGGTCGCTGAGGTGCACCACGTGCCCGGCGTGGATCAGCGTCGCCAGCAGGTGGTACGTCGTGGACAGCGTCAGCCCCAGGTCGGCGGCGATCCGCTTGGCGCTGAGCCCGCCGGGCGCTTCCGCGATGGCTTCGAGCACGCGCAGCGCGCGGTCGACCGACTGCAGGACGGGACCCGGCGACCTGCCCCTCGCGGCGGGCGGTGCCGGGTCCCGCGGGGTGTGCGACTGCGTGGTCATACCTCCGACGTTAGGTCGCTGCGCTCGGACGGGCAGGACGCGTACCGCGTGTCCAGCAGCCCGCGGCACCATCCGGCGTTCGCCTCGATGCTGACCCGCGTGGTCCGGGCCAGCCGCAACCGCAGCGGCAGCGTCTCCTCCTCGAGCGGCTGCCCGTGCTCGTCGAGCAGCAGCGGGGCGTCCGGCCCGTTCGGCAGCCCGAGGCGCTCGCGGCGCCGTTCGAGCCGTTCCCGCTCGGCGTCCGCGGGCAGGTCGCCGAGCCGCGCCCGCAGCAGGTCCCCGTGGCCGAAGCCCTGCCGGAGCAGCCGCGTGGCCAGCTGCTCCTGGTACACCGCGTGCGCCTTGGCCAGGAACGTGCGCCGCAGTTCGTCGAGCTCACCGGCGCTGAGCCCGGAGAAGGCGGCGTCGAACCCGTCGCCGGCGGCGACGCCCGCGTTGATCTGCTCGGCGGCGAAGTGGTCGAGCAGCCGGACGTGCACCTGCTCGGTGCCGGGCAGCTCGCCCACGACGTCGTGCGCGTCGGCCACCATGAGGTAGGCGAAGTTCGGCGCGCAGAAGTACGTCGGCAGTCGCAGCTCCACGTCGACCCGGCCGCCGTCGACGACCAGGCCGGCGACGAACCCGAGCTCGGTGATCGACTCGTCGAGCTCCGGGTCGAGCACGGTGCCGAGCGCGCGCCAGGCCGCGGTGTCGCTGTCCAGGCGGGTCATGCGTTCATCACCACCGGGGAACCGGCCTGCTCGCCCGGCCGCTGCTGCGGCACCGCGGCCTCCGCGGGCACCTCGATGTCGTAGAGCCGGGCCGCGTTGAGCCCGAGGATCCTGCGCTTGACGTCCGGCGTGAGCGCGCCGTACTCGGACTGCATGTCCTCCGGGATCTGGAAGTCGACGAACTCCTCGACCAACCACTTCGGCGTCCAGATCGCGTAGTCGCTGGCGAAGGTGATCCGGTTCTCGTCGAGCCAGAACAGCAGCTCCCCGAGGATCTGGGCGAAGTAGCGCGGCCGCGAGTGGATGAAGGGCATCGCCACGGCGAGTCCACCGTAGACGTTGGGTTCCTGCGTGGCGATCCAGCAGAAGTCCTCCAGGCGCGGCAGACCGACGTGCTCGACGATGAAGTTCAACTCGGGGAAGGCCGTCGCCACGTCGTCCACATCGGCCACGTCGAAAGCATCGCGGTTGAGCGGGTAAATCGTTGGTCCTTTGTGGACGTGAATGTTGCTGATGCCGAGTTCCCGGCACTTCTCCAGGTAGCGGTACGACCACGGGTCGGAGAGCTTCCAACCCTTCGACTCGCCCTTCCACTCGGCGGTGTAGAGCTTGATCCCGCGCGGCTGCCAGCGCTCCACGAGGCGCTCCAGCGCGGCGAGGCCGGCCTCCCCGTCGCGGGGGTCGAACGAGCCGTTGACGAGGAACTTGTCCGGGTGCTTCTCGGCGAGCGCCCCGTCCTGCTCGGTGGTGTTGAACCCGTTGATGAAGAAGTCCGTGAGGTAGGTCGGCTGCATGATCGCCTTGTCCACGTAGCCGACTTCGAACAGGTCGTGCAGCACGTCGGCTTCGCTCTGCTTCTGGAAGTGCTCCAACGACCACACCTCGGACTCCGGGCTGAGGTTGCGGTGGTAGTCGTAGAAGCAGTTGATGAATCCCTCGCCGTAGCGGTTGGCCTGGTTGGCCGGCGTCCCGTCCCAGAAGTGGACGTGGCTGTCGACGATGAAGTACTTCTCGCCGTCCTTCTCGTACATGCTGGCTCCGTCCTTTCCGTTGCTGCTCGCGGGAGCGCGGTCAGGGAACGAGGATCGCCCGCCCGCCGGGGATCCGGCCGCGGTCGAGGTCGTCGAGGGCGGCCACCGCGTCGTCCAGCGGGTAGGTGTGCGTGCGCAGCGACACCGCGCCGCGGGCGGTGAGCGTCATGAGCTCGTCGAGGTCGTTGTAGGAGCCGACGAGGTTGCCGATGATGTTGATCTCGCGGGAGATGATGTCGATCGTGGGAACGTCGACGCGGCCGCCGTAACCGATCGTGAAGTAGGAACCGGCGTCGCGCGTGAGCGCCACCCCTTCGGCTTCCGTGCCCGACTCGCCGACGAAGTCGAACACCACGTGCGCGCCCGCTCCGCCGGTGACCTCGCGGACCGCGTCGACGTGACCGCCGGTGGCGAGCACGGTGTGGTCCGCGCCGAGCTGGGCGGCCAGGTCCAGGGCCCGCTCGGAGCGGTCGACGACGGTGACCTCGGCGGCGGTGAGCGCGCGCAGCACCTGCACACCGATGTGGCCGAGTCCGCCCGCGCCGATGACGAGGGCGTGCGCGCCGGGGTGCAGCAGCGGCACGGCCTTGCGCACCGCGTGGTAGGCGGTCAGCCCGGCATCGGCGAGGGCGGCGACGTCGGCCGGTGGCAGGCCCGGGTCGAGCTTGACCACCGAGCGGGCGTGCGTGAGCACCAGCTCGGCCATGCCGCCGTCCGCGTTGATCCCGGGGAACCGCGAGTTCGCGCAGTGCACGTCGTCGCCGGAGCGGCAGGCGCGGCACAGCCCGCAGGTCACCAGCGGGTGCAGGATGACCTTGTCGCCGGGGGAGACGTTCGTGACGGCCGAGCCGACCTCGCGGACCGTGCCCGCGTTCTCGTGACCGATGATGTAGGGCAGCGCGACGCCGCTCTTGTCGGCCCACTGCCCCTCGATGATGTGCAGGTCCGTCCGGCACACCCCGGCCGCGCCGACTTCGACGAGGACGTCGAGCGGCCCCGCCGGAGCCGGGTCCGGGACGGTGTCCAGCTTCGCCGGTTCGCCGTAGGCGTGCACTCGTACCGCTCTCACCTCGGGCTCCTTCGTCCGACTGCAGCGAAGCGACGTTCTGTGTCGCAGTTCACAGCCTGCCCGGACGCGACCCGCGCGGGAAGCCCGTTGTCACATGCTGACAACCGCACGCGCACACCACGCGATCGAGTGTGCGCGAGCGCGCATCACGCAGGGGCGGTGGACATCTCTCGAGAAACGTCCACCACCTACCGCTCCAGGGGTGAGACGGGTGAGCGAGGAGCGCGGCCGAACTGCGCAGCTGCGCACGGGCTCGAACGTCCGGTGTGGATCTCCCCGCGATGCGAGACTCGGCGGATGAGCGGCGTCGCGTGGAACCTGCTACTCGTGCTCGTGTTCGTCCTGATCGGTGGCTACTTCGCCGCTGCCGAGATCGCGCTGGTCTCGTTGCGCGACAGCCAGCTGCACCAGCTGGAGCAGCGCAGCAAGCGGGGAGCCCGGGTCGCGAACCTGCGGGCCGATTCGAACCGGTTCCTCTCGGCGGTGCAGATCGGTGTCACCTTCGCCGGGTTCTTCGCCTCCAGCTACGGGGGCGCGACCATCGCCGTGCGCCTGCAACCGGCCCTGACCGGGTGGGGGCTCCCGGTGGGCTTGGCCGCGTCGCTGGCCCTGGTCGCGGTGACGCTGTTCGTGTCCTACCTCTCGCTGGTCCTCGGCGAGCTCGTCCCCAAGCGGCTGGCGCTGCACCGCGCGGAGACCACCGCCCTGGCCACCGCCGGGGTGCTGGACCGCACGGCCACGCTGACCCGCCCGCTGATCTGGTTGCTCTCGGTGTCCACGAACGCCGTGGTGCGCCTGCTGGGGCTCGACCCGAAGGCGGCGGCGGGAGCGGTCTCCGAGGAAGAGCTGCGCGACATGGTGCGCACCAACGAGCAGCTCAGCGTGGAGGAGCGGCGCCTGCTCACCGACACGTTCCACGCCAGCGGGCTGGTCCTCGGCGAGGTCATGGTGCCGCGCACGGAAGTGGACTTCCTGGACGAGGCGCTGCCCCTGGAGGAGGCGATCACCGAGATCCGCGGCAAACCGCACTCGCGCTACCCGGTGCTGCGGGACACCGCCGATGACGTCATCGGCTTCGTCCACGTCCGCGACCTGCTGCTGGCCGGGACCTCCGCGACGACCGGCCGGGGGCGCCGCGTGGGCGAGCTGGCCCGTCCGGTCACCTCGCGGCCGAGCAGCAAACCCGTGCTGCAGGCGTTGTCGTTGATGCGGCAGCACGGCCACCTCACCGTCGTGATCGACGAGTACGGCGGGACCGCGGGCATCGTCACGGTCGAGGACCTGGTCGAGGAGGTCGTCGGGGACATCTGGGACGAGTACGACCCGAGCGCCGCCCCGGTGCGCCCGGTCCCCGCCGGCGGGTACGTCGTGGACGGCCTGCTGCACCGCGACGACCTCGCCGAGCAGGTGGGGCTGAGCCTGCCCGAGGGGCCCTACGACACGGTCGCCGGTTTCGTGCTCAGCAGGCTCGGCACACTGCCGGCGGCCGGGGACGCCCTCGACGCGCTCGGGCACCGCTTCACCGTGCGGGCCATGGACGGGCACCGCATCGCCCGCCTGCACATCCGGCCGCTCGACGCCTCCGCTCCGCCGCAGCCGGACCGCGAGTGAGCACCGGCCGCCGCAGCTGAGCAGCAGTCAGCTGAGCAGCAGCACCAGCGCACCCACCACGATGGCGGCGACCACCACGACCACCCCGGTCACCAGGATCATCCGGAATCGCGGCGCGTCCTCGCGCGCCTCGGACTGGGCCCGCTCCTTCCACTGCAAGAAGGTGGTGCCGTCGCCCTCGCTCATGAACCGACTCCTCGTTCTCGTCGTGCGCGGGGTCGCCGCGCTGTTCGCCGCACGCGGTCCTTCCAGCCTGACATATCGTCCGGAGGCCGCGAGCGTTGACACGTGACGCAACCGTGCCACCGCATTCAGTGACGCGCGCGACCGGGCCGGCCACCACCGCTCCGCATGCTGCCAAAACCGCGTCCCGACCGCGTCCGCGGGGCGCAGCGCGGCCACGGACGCGAAATACGTTCGCGTGAGCGCGTTTCCCGCTGGGCGCGCCCACTGTGGACGCGCACCGCCCCCGTGCGCACGCCACCACCGGCCGCGCTCCCCTCCCCGAGGGCCGGACGTGCTGGTATACACGCCGGGAAGCCCGCGAAGAGAGGGAGCGACATGCGCATCGCGTCGTGCCAGATCGTGTCCACCCCCGACCCCGGCGAGAACCTCGACCTCGTCCGCGCCGGCGTGCGCGAAGCGGCCGAGGCCGGGGCGCAGATCGCCGTGTTCCCCGAAGCGACGATGGCGTGCTTCGGCGTGCGCCTGGCGCCGCTGGCCGAACCGCTCGACGGCCCGTGGGCGGGCGAAGTGCGCCGCGCGGCGCGCGAGGCGGGGCTGACCGTGGTGGCGGGCATGTTCACCCCGGGCGAGGACGGCCGCGTGCGCAACACGCTGCTGGCCACCGGCCCGGACGTGGACACCTCCTACGACAAGATCCACCTCTACGACGCGTTCGGCTTCGCCGAGTCGCGCACCGTCACCGGCGGCGAGGAACCCGCGACCATCACCGTCGGCGACACCACCCTCGGCCTGAGCACGTGCTACGACGTGCGCTTCCCCGGCCTGTACACCACGCTGGCCGAGCGCGGCGCGACGGTGGTCCTCACCGCGGCCTCGTGGGGCGCGGGTCCCGGCAAGCGGGAGCAGTGGGAACTGCTCACCCGCGCGCGTGCGCTCGACTCGACCACCTGGGTGGTGGCCTGCGGCCAGGCGAACCCGCGCAGCATCGGGCGCGAACCGAGCGACAAGGCCCCCACCGGCATCGGCCACAGCCTCGTGGCCACGCCCTTCGGCGAAATCCGCGCGCAGGCCGGTGAGACCCCCGAGGTGCTCGTCACCGATGTCGACCGGGAAACCGTCGAGGAAGCGCGCTCGAGCCTGCCCGTGCTCGCCAACCGCCGGTTCTGACGGTGCCGGAGGCGGCCCGGGCCGCCGGCCCGGGCGGGGAGCGCCCCGGGCCGGCGGCCGCACCGCCGCGGGACGCTGCCATGCGGCAGGCGCGCCCCGACCCCGACAATGGTGCGAAACCGCCGCGACCGGGGGTGCGCCATGGCAACGACCGGATCCGACCGGGACGTCCGCGTGGAGATCATCGAGACCTCCTCGCTCGGTGACCGCAGCTACCTGGCCACCGACGGCGAGCGCGCCGTCGTGGTCGACCCGCAGCGGGACGTGGACCGCGTGCTCGCCCTCGCCGGACAGCTCGGTGCGCGGATCGCGCTCGTGCTGGAAACCCACATCCACAACGACTACGTCTCCGGCGGGCTCGACCTGGCCCGGCTGACCGGCGCCGACTACGGCCTCGCCGCCGCCGACGAGGCGCCGTTCCCGCACACCCCGCTGCGCGACGGCGATGTCGTGCCGGTCTCCGCGGCGCTGCGGGTCCGCGCCCTGGCCACGCCGGGGCACACCTTCCACCACCTGTCCTACGTCCTCGAATCCGAGGCGGGCGCGGTGGGCGTGTTCACCGGCGGCTCGCTGCTGTTCGGCACCACCGGCCGCACCGACCTGCTCGGCCCGGAGCACAGCACGACGCTGGCCCGGCACCAGCACGCCTCGGCGCACCGCCTCGCCGAGGAGGTGCCGGACGGCGCGCGCATCTGGCCCACGCACGGCTTCGGCAGCTTCTGCTCGGCCACCCCGGCGGGGGGTGATTCCGCCACGCTCGGGCACGAACGCGGCACCAACCCCGCGTTCACCCTGGCCGAGCAGGACTTCGTCGACACGGTGCTGTCCGGGCTGGAGACCTACCCCGCCTACTACGCGCACATGGGCGTGCGGAACCTCGCCGGGCCGGAACCGGTGGACCTGCGACCGCCCGCCGCGGCCTCGCCCGCGGACCTGGCCGACGGGCTGGCCCGCGGCGAGTGGATCGTCGACCTGCGCAACCGCCGCGCCTACGCGGCCGCGCACCTCGCCGGGACGGTCAGCCTCGGCCTGGACGGGTCGCTGGCCACCTGGCTGGGGTGGCTGGTCGACTGGGGCGCGCCGATCACGCTGCTCGGGCGCAGCCGCGAGCAGGTCGCCGCCGCGCAGCGGGAGCTGGCCCGCATCGGCATCGACGGTTTCGCCGGTGCGGCCACCGGGGAGCCCGCGGACCTCGCCACCGAGCGCAGCCCGGTGCGCAGCACCCGCACCGCCGACTTCGGCGCGCTCGCCGCCGCGCTGCGCGGCGATCCCGGTTCCCTGCCCCCGGCCGAGGTCGTGCTGGACGTGCGCACCCCGGGCGAGTTCCGCGCCGCGCACGTCACCGGGGCGGTGCACGTGCCGCTGTACGAGCTGCGCCGGCGGATCCCGGAGCTGCCGGGCGGGATGATCTGGGTGCACTGCGGCAGCGGGTACCGCGCGACCACGGCGGCCTCGCTGCTGGAGGCGGCCGGGCGCGCGGCGGTGGTCGTGGACGACCGGTTCGACGGGGCCGCCGCTGCCGGCGTGCCGCTCACCTCCGCGGAGCCCGCGGAATCCGAACCGGCGCAGTCCCGGTGAAGGCGCGCTCTCTGGAAGAATTCCTCCGGCCGACCACTGCGAGGAGACCTGATGAGCCGTTTACTTCCCGAGGCCCTCGACCAGGGCGCGGCGCGCGCCCTGCTCACCTCCGCGCCGAACGCCCGGGTCATCGACGTGCGCACGCCGGGCGAGTTCCGCGCCGAGCACATCCCGGGCGCGCGGAACGTGCCGCTGGACCTGCTGCGCGCGCACCGCGGCCACCTCGGCGGCGCGCACGAGGACCCGTTGCTGCTGGTGTGCAGCTCGGGCGCGCGGGCCGAGGAGGCCCGCAGGCTGCTGGCCGAGACGGACCTGGGCGATCCGGTCGTGCTCGACGGCGGCATGGCCGCCTGGCGGCAGCAGGGCGGTCCGGTCGAGCGGGACGCGCAGAAGTGGGCGATGGAGCGGCAGGTGCGCCTCGCCGCCGGGGGTCTCGTGCTCACCGGCGTGCTCGGCAGTGCCGTCGCGCCGAAGGCGAAGTGGCTGGCCGCCGCCGTCGGCGGCGGACTGGTGTTCTCGGCGGTGACGAACACCTGCGGCATGGCCCGCCTGCTGGCGCTGCTGCCGTACAACCGGGATCCCGCGGCCGAGGGGCTGGAGCGGCTGTCGGCGATCACCACCCCGCGCAGCACCGCGAACTAGGGGAGTCCGCGGATGGGCTGGGGTGGATGGGGGTAGCTGGGAGGAACCTCCGGCGGGGCCTCGCTGCGGGGCCCCCGACATCGGGCAGCCGCTCCCGGAGCCCGCTCCGGGATCACCGGGACTGCCCGGCGGCCGCGGGGCGGGCGCGGCGCAGCACCAGCACCACCGCGGTCAGCAGCGCGGCGAGCACGAGGGTGGTGATCGCGCTGCCCTCGACGCCGAAGCCGCCGCCGGTGATCGGGGTGGCACCGGCGGGGTCGGCGGAGACGTCCCACCAGGTGGTTCCGAGGTCCATCCCGGACACTTCGATGCCGTAGACGTTGCCCTGCGCCCAGTTCCACACGGTGTGGAAGGCGCACACGCCCCACAGCCCTCCTTCGGCCACGGCCCACAGCCCGAGCAGCACGCCGATGAGCAGGATGTTGACCAGGGCGATGACGCTGATCTCGAGGTTGGTCACGTGCAGCAGCGCGAAC
Organism: Salinifilum ghardaiensis; assembly: GCF_054491345.1. Classification (NCBI taxonomy): domain Bacteria; kingdom Bacillati; phylum Actinomycetota; class Actinomycetes; order Pseudonocardiales; family Pseudonocardiaceae; genus Salinifilum; species Salinifilum ghardaiensis. The sequence goes on from NZ_CM137101.1 coordinate 3,822,791, forward strand.
AGCACCGCCTGCACCGCCAGCGCCGCGGGCAATCCCCAGCGCCGGTGGGTGACCTGCAGCAGGTACCCGCGGGTGAGGACCTCCTCGGTGCTCGCCTGCACGGCGAAGACCGGCAGCAGCGCGAGCACCACCGCCGAGGCGCCCGCTGCGCGCACCTCGTACTGCCCGCTGAGGAGGTTGATCGCGACCGGCAGGCTCAGCGCGACCGCGGCGACCGCGGCACCGCCCAGCAGCACCGCCGGGACGCGCCGCGCGAGCGGGAAGCCGAGACTGCCGAACGGGCGCACCTCCCGGAACCGCAGCCACAGCGCCAGCAGCACCAGCGCTCCCGCACCGGTGAGCAGCATCGCCGCCTGGTCGACCGGGCCGACGTCACCGCGCAGCACGGCCAGCGGGGACGCCCCCAGCAGCGGGAACAGCACGAGGCCGGCCAGGTACTGCCCGGCCAGCAGGCACGCGAGCACGACCACCGCGCCGAGGGCGGGGCCGGTGCTCCTGCGCCCCCGCTCCGGCCCGTCCAGCAGCGCGTTGCCGCGCTCGACCGCGTTCACCACGGCAGATCCCCCTCTCCGGCCACGTGCTGCGCGGCCGCGTCCCGCACGACCGCACAGCGGTGATCATGCCGTCCGCGGGTGCCCGCCGCCGCACCGGGCCCGCGCACGCGCCGCCGAGGCGGTCACATGTCCAAGCCCACGTCCAGCGCGGGAGCGGAGTGCGTCAGCCGCCCCACGGCGAGGAAGTCCACACCGGTCTCGGCGTAGGTGCGGGCGCGCTGCAGCGTCAGCGCCCCCGAGGCCTCCAACCGCACCTGCGGGGCGCTGCTGCGCGCGCGGTGCACCGCCGCCGCGCACCCCTGGGGCGTGAAGTTGTCCAGCAGCACCAGCTCCGGCTCCCCCTCGAGGGACTCGGCGAGTTCATCCAGTGTGGACACTTCGACTTCCAGCGGGAGTTCGGGCGCGCTGCGGCGGCACGCGGCGATCGCGGCGCCCACCGAACCGACCGCGGCGATGTGGTTGTCCTTGACCAGCAGCGCGTCGCCGAGCGCCATCCGGTGGTTGACCCCGCCGCCGCAGCGCACCGCGTACTTCTGCGCCGCGCGCAGCCCCGGCAGCGTCTTGCGGCTGTCCCGGATGCGGCAGCCCGTGCCGGCCACGGCCCGCACCCACTCGGCGGTCGCGCTGGCCACTCCGGACAGGTGGCACAGCAGGTTCAACGCGGTCCGCTCGGCGGTCAGCAGCCCCGCCCCGGCCGCGCGCACCCGCAGCACGCGGTCCCCCGCGGCGACGGCGTCCCCGTCGGAGAGGTCGCGGTCCCACTCGTAGTCCGCACCCAGGACCTGGTCGAAGACCTCGCGCACGAACTCCAGACCCGCGAGCACCCCGTCGCCGCGCGCGTGCATCGCCGCCTCCAGCGGCGCCTGCCCCACGGTGGCGCGCGTCGTCGCGTCGGGACCTTCGGCCAGGTCCTCGTCCAAGGCCGTGCGCACCAGCGCGCGCACGTGCTCGGCGTCCAGTCCCGCACCGCTCCCGGTCATGCCGCCGCCCTCGCCAGGCCCGGACCGGTGGTGCGGATGAGCGCGCCGGAGACGTCCAGCCGCAGCACCACGCTGCGGGCCTGCTGCCCGTCGGCTTCCGGGAAGTCGCCGCGCCGGTGGCACCCGCGCGACTCGGTGCGCAGCTCCGCCGCGGTCAACAGGGTCTGCCCCGCCAGGGCCAGCGCGGACTCCTCCACGGCCCGGCGGTCCTGCAGCGGCCGCACCACGGCGGTGCGGTCCAGCACCTCCGCGGCCTCCCGCAGCCCGCCGGCCGATCGCTCCAGCGCGGCGTGCCGGCCCATGGTGCGCTGCAGCAGCCCGCGGTCCACCACGGGGTGCGCCGGCACGGCCGGGTCCTCCACGCGGCAGCGGCGGTGCTGGCCGGAGGTGTCCCGGGCGACCGCGCGCGCAGCGCGCTCGCCCACGACGAGTCCTTCCAGCAGGCTGTTCGAGGCCAGCCGGTTCGCCCCGTGCAGACCGGTGCGGGCCACCTCGCCCGCGGCGTAGAGCCCGGGAACGCTGGTGCGCCCGGACAGGTCGGTGACGACCCCGCCGCAGGCGTAGTGCGCGGCGGGCGCGACCGGGATCGGCTCGGCGACCGGGTCGATGCCCGCTGCGCGGCAGGTCCCGGTGACCGTGGGGAACCGCTCGGCGAAGCGGTCCACGCCCGTGGTGTCGAGGAACGCCTGCCCGCCGGTGCGGCGCAGGTGCTCGTCGAGCGCGGCCGCGACCACGTCGCGCGGTGCGAGATCGGCCCGCGGGTCCTTGTCGGCCATGATCCGCCGCCCCGCCCCGTCGACGAGCACGCCGCCTTCGCCGCGCACCGCTTCGGTGATGAGCGGCCGGCTGCCGTCCGGGGCGCCGGGGGCGCACAGCGCGGTCGGGTGGAACTGCACGAACTCGACGTCGGCCACGCAGGCACCGGCCCGCAGCGCCAGCGCCAGCCCGTCGGCCGTGGCGATCTCCGGGTTCGTCGTCACCGCGTACAGCTGGCCGATCCCGCCGGTGGCCAGCAGCACCGCCGGGGCGCGCACCGTCCCGGGGCGGCCGTGCTCGTCGAGCACGAGAGCTCCGACCACGGCCCCGTCCTCACCGCGCAGCACGTCCACGACGCAGTGCCGCTCGAGCACGGGGGTTCCCGCGCCGCGCGTGCTGTCGCTCAGGGCCCGGTGCACCTCCGCACCGGTGGCGTCACCACCGCAGTGCACGACGCGGAACGCGGTGTGCCCGCCTTCGCGGGTCCGGGCGAGCCCGCCGCCGGCGTCCCGGTCGAACCGCACACCGGTCTCCTGCAGCCGGCGCAGCGCGGCGCCGCCGTCGGCGAGGATGCCGTGCACCGCTTCGGGTGCGCACAGGCCCGCTCCCGCGGTCAGGGTGTCCGCGGCGTGCCGCTGCACGCTGTCCCCGCCGGGGGCCGCGCCGTCGGCGCAGGCGATGCCGCCCTGGGCCCAGGCGGTGCTGCCCTCGGTCAGCTCGGCCTTGCTGATGACGAGCACCCGCAGGCCCGCCTGCCGGGCGGTGCGGGCGGCGGTGAGCCCGGCCACGCCGCTGCCCACCACGACCAGGTCGCACCGGGTCTCCCAGGTCACTCGCCACCTCCCGGCGTGCCGATCGCCACCATGCGCTCCACCGCCCCCCGCGCGCGTCGCGCGGTCTCGGCGGGCACGCGCACCTCGTCGGTGCCGTCGGTGAGGCAGCGCAGCAGGGCGCCCGGCGTGATCATCTTCATGTAGCGGCAGCTGGCCCGCTCGTTCACCGGTTGGAAGTCGACCTCGGGGGCGGCTCGGCGCAGCTGGTGCAGCATGCCGACCTCGGTGGCCACGAGCACCGAGGGCGCCTCGGCCTTCCCGGCGGCCTCGAGCATGCCCCCGGTGGACAGGATCTTCACGCGCTCGTCCGGCACGCTGCCCGCGCCGGCGAGGTACAGCGCCGAGGTGGCGCAGCCGCACTCGGGGTGCACGTACAGCTCGGCGTCCGGGTTCTGCTCGGCCCGGCGCGTCAGCTCCGGACCGTTGATGCCGGCGTGCACGTGGCACTCGCCGGCCCACACGGCCATGTTCTCCCGCCCGGTGACGCGCCGGACGTGCGCGCCGAGGAACTGGTCGGGGCAGAACAGCACGGGCTGCTCGGCCGGAACGGAGCCGACCACGTCCACCGCGTTCGAGGAGGTGCAGCAGACGTCCGTCTCGGCCTTCACCTCGGCCGTGGTGTTCACGTAGGACACGACCACCGCACCGGGGTTGTCGGCCTTCCACTCGCGCAGCTGCTCGCCGGTGATGGACTCGGCCAGGGAACACCCGGCCCGCTCCTCGGGGATGAGCACCGTCTTGTCCGGACCGAGGATCTTCGCCGTCTCGGCCATGAAGTGCACTCCGCAGAACACGATGGTGCTCGCGGTGCTGCTGGCCGCGATGCGGCTCAGCGCCAGGGAGTCGCCGGTGTGGTCGGCGATGTCCTGGATCTCGGGCAGCTGGTAGTTGTGCGCGAGGACGACCGCGTCGCGCTCCTCGACGAGCCGGCGGATCTCCCGCGCCCACGCTTCGTCCGGCACCACGTCGGCCTCCGCGGCCCGGTCCCGGAGCTGGGCGTCAGCGGCCATGCGAACCTCCCGTCCCGAACGACGCCCCCGGCCGGTCGGCCGGTTCCTGCACTGCGCCGTTTCGCCGCCGCAAGTTTTCGCCTTATAATCGAAAACGTGCCTCATCCTAGCAACGGCGCAAACGCGACGGGGAGCGAGATACGTCACGAAGTTCTGGCCGCGGTGCTGCAGGTGCACGACGCGCGCCTGCACGTGCTGCTGTGGCGGCGCGCCCGCCCGCCGCACGAGGACCGGTGGTCACTGCCCGGAGGGCGGCTGGCCACCGACGAGGAGGTGGCCAGCTCGATCCGCCGCCAGCTCGCCGACAAGGTGGACGTGCGCACGCTCAGCCACCTCGAGCAGCTCCAGGTCTTCAGCTGCCCGCGACGCGTGCCCGGGGCACGAGTGCTCGCCACCGCCTTCCTCGGCCTCGTGCCCAGCGACACCTGCCCGGAGATCCCCGGCGACACGCAGTGGCACCCCGTGGACGCGCTGCCGCGCACCGCGTTCGACCACGACCGCATCATCTACGCCGCGCGCGAGCGGCTGCGCGCCAAGCTGTCCTACACCAACCTCGGCTTCGCCCTCGCCCCCGGCGAATTCACCATCACCGAGCTCCGGAAGCTGTACTCCGCGGCCCTCGGCTACGAGGTGGCCGCCACGAACCTGCAGCGCGTGCTCACCCGCCGCGGCGCGATCACCGCCACCGGTCGCACCGTGCCGGCGGGGCGCTCCGGTGGCCGCCCGCCCGCGCTGTTCCACTTCACCCACCACGAGCTCGAGGTCACCGACCCGTTCGCGGTGTTCCGCCCGCCGGAGGCCGCGAACCACTCGCGGCCCGCCCCGGACTGAAGGAGTCCGCGGACCGGCCGGCGCGCTCGCCGCACCGCGAGCGGGATCAGTTCGAGCTCGACTCCTGGGCGAACTCGGCCAGGGCGGCGGGCACCGCACCGAGCCGGTGCCGGAAGAACGTCTCCCGCCGCACCAGCCGGCACGCCAGCCGCAGCCGCGCCAGCGGATCCGTCTCGGACAGCACGTCCTGGCGGTCCTCGGGGCTGAGCACGCAGTCGTCGGCGAGCCGGTAGGACAGCAGCGCGACGTCCTCGGGGTCCTCCTCCCCCGCGGAGGCCCCGGCCGGCTCCGGATCACCCGACCGGCCCGCGGACTCCGCGACGGCCCGGTAGTCGCGGCGCACCCGGCGGGCCGACTCGGCCAGCCGCGCGCGCCGCTGCGGTGAATCGGACTCCGCCTCGGTGTCGGGCAGCGGCTCCACGCGCCCCATCAGGTACGGCGCGGCGTGGTAGTCGACCTGCAGCAGGCGGAACCGCTGCTCCCCCGCAGCCGTGATCTCGTACTGGTCGGCGGGAAGCGAGGTCGTCCTGGACAGCCGGGCGGTGACGCCGATGTCGTACATCGCGTCCACGTTGTCGGTACCCACTTCCCACCCCTGCCGGATCGCCACGACCCCGAACAGGGAGTCCGGCACCACGTGCTCGCACAGGTCGCTGACGAGCTCGCGGTAGCGCTTCTCGAACACGCGGAGCTGGAGGGAGCCGCCGGGCAGCAGCACGCTGTTGAGCGGGAACAGCGGAAGATCCACAGTGGCCTCGCACATCACACCGAAGGACGAATCGTTACGCGGTCGGATGCTCTGCTCTCGGAGGCCCTGCGGGGCGCAGTCCGCCGCACCGGACCGCACCAGCGACGTCCGACAGGCTGAACGCAGGCATCAGCAACACGATAACCGAAGCGCAACCCCTCCCCGTTCCCACGAGGAGGTGATCAACCGGTGCGCCTGCCGAGGTCGTCCCGCCCGTTCCACGCCGCGGCCAGCGCGTAGACCAGCACGAACGCCATCGGCTGCACCAGGACGACCCACGCCGTCGGCGCCTCCGGCGGCATGGTGAGCACGTCCCCCGGCCGCGGCCGATCAGGAGAGGGGAACCACAGGGCCGCGAACGTCACACCCAGCTGCGTGCCCAGCCACGAGGCCCCGACGGACCCCAGCGCGCCGGCGAGCGCGTACACCGGCCCCCGCCGGCGGCGCACCATCCACATCACCGCGCCCGTCCACACCCCGGCGGTCGCGGCCAGCAGCGCGAAGATCGCCATCGCGTCGAACGCGTGGTAGTTGTCCGTCAGCAGCGGCACCAGATCACCGCTCGGCGCGACCCCGCGTTGCCGGGGCGGGGCCAGCAGCGACCACACGAACCCGAGCGGCACCCCGAGCATCGCCACCAGCGAGGCCGCGCTGAGCCCGGGGAGCAGGTCCGGTTTGACCACCGCGCGGGGCCGCGGCGCGGGTGCGGCGAGCAGGAAAGCGTCGTCGGCGGGGCCTGTCGGCGCGGCCCAGGACGACGCGGCGCGCGAGCCGTTCTCCGGTTCCTCGGGCACCCGCCAACCTCCTCCGGGGTGGAAACGCGTCGTATCGCTGAACGAGCCGTGCCGCGGGAGGCGGCGGGGCACCCGGTGAACCCGCACCGGCGTCCCCGGCACGCGGTCCGCACGACCGTGGCGGCAGGCGCCCGCACGAAGCGCTCCCGGAGCACAGCTCCGCTGCGGCCGCACAGCCTAACCGCCCGCCCCCGCCGGGCCGCGCACCCGTGATCCCGACGGCGCACCGACATCCACTATTCTGCGCCCACTCCCCGTGCCTGACGCGAAGGACCCGAAAGTGACCGGAATCCTGCCGAGTTCCTTGCTGACCGGGCCGGGCCCGGTCGACGAACCCCATCGCGGCGCGGCCGTCCGCCTGACCCTGCGCACCACGATCGCCGAACTGCTCCTCGGCACCGCGGTGAGCGCGGTGGTGAGCCTGCTGATCCAGTTCGCCATCACCCGGTTCAGCATCATCGAACCGAGCAACGCCCCGGAGGCGCTCGCCGTCGTCAGCGGGGCGCTGGTGCTGGCGGCCCTCCTCGGCGCGCTCGTCTTCGGACGGCGGCACCGACCGCGGTGGCTGCGCCTCGGCGGGATCTGGGCAGGACTGTCCACATTCGTCACTTTCGTCCTCGCCATCCCGTTGCACTCGACCCGCTTCTACTTCGGCGGGTCCTCAGTGGACAACGGGTTCCGACTGCAGTACATGACGCGCATGGCCGAGAACACCGGCCTCGTCGACATGAACTACGCGCACCTGGCGCCGTACTACCCCGCCGGCTGGTTCTGGCTCGGCGGCCGCTTCGCCAACCTCATCGGCTGGGAGGGCTGGGCGGCGTACAAGCCGTACGCGCTGACCTGGGTGGCGGTCACCGCGGTCGTCGCGTTCACCCTGTGGAGCATCGTCGTGCGGCGGCGGCTGGCGGCGCTCGCCGCGCTCGTCACCGCGCTGACCGGCATGCTGCACGGCATCGAGGAGCCCTACGCCTGGCCGTCGGCGGCGTGGCTGCTGCCGATCGCCGCGCTGACCTGGCAGGTGCTGCGGCACGAGCACCCCTCGCCGCGGTGGGTCTACGGGCTCATCGGCTGCTACGTCGGGTTCGCCGCCGTCACCTACACCCTGCACTTCGGCTTCGCGGTGCTGCTGGTGGTGACCATGGCGGTGATCATCGGCGCGTTCCGCGTCCGCGCCGGCCACCCCCGGGGCGCCACCGCCCTGCGGCTCTTCCTCCGGCTGCTGCCGATCGGGCTGATCAGCCTCGTCCTCGCCCTGCTCGTGTGGACGCCGTACCTGATCGCCACAGATTTCCTGCTGAACAGCCCCCGCAGCGCCGCCCAGCACTACCTGCCGGAATCCGGCGCGTACCTGCCGATCCCGATGACCGAGGCCGACGCGCTCGGGGTGCTGGCCCTGGTGGGGCTGGTGTGGCTCATCCTGCGGTGCCGCAGCAACGAGATCGCCGCGGCGATGCTCACGGTCGTGCTCGCCGTGTACGCCTGGTTCGCCCTGTCCACCCTGGCGCTGGTCGCCGAGACGACGCTGCTGGCGTTCCGGCTGAACGTCGTCCTCGACGCCGCGCTCGCCGTGACCGGGGTGTTCGCACTCGTCGACGTCATCGCGCGGGTGCGCCGGAAAGCGCCGGCGCAGTACGCGGTCCGCATCGGCGCGGTCAGCTTCGCCGCGGCGTTCTTCGGCGCGATGACGCTCGCGCAGACCGCGGTGGGCGACGAGCTCGCCGACTCCGTCACGACCGCCCACGAGGACTACTACCCGAACGGCACCAACGCCTTCGGCGGCTCCGACCGCTCGCAGCCGGGCGCCGAAACCGCCGCGGTCGACCGGGCGATCCGCTCGATGACCGGACGTGCGCCGCAGGAGAACATCCTCCTGACGACCGACTACAAGATCATGTCGTTCCGGCCCTACTGGGGCTTCCAGCAGGAGACGCCGCACTACGCCAACCCGCTGGCCGAGTACGACCGGCGCGCCGCGGAGATCGAGCGCTGGTCCGGCGCCCGCAGCGGCGAGCAGCTGGCGCGCATGCTCGACTCCAGCGCGTTCGCCGCGCCGAACGCGCTCGTGCTCCGCCTGCCCGAGGACGGCGCGGCCGCGGATTCCGGCAGCACCTCCGGGGACCTGAGCCTGGAGCTCAAGGCCGACGCCTTCCCCCGGGATCCGAACGTGCACGACTACCAGGTGTTCTTCGACCCGGCCGTCTTCGACTCCCCCGAGTTCGAGTACCGCGACGTCGGCCAGTACCGCGTCATCGTGCGGCACTGAGGTCCACCGAGGCCCCGGGACCCCGCCCACTTTTCTGGATTCGTTCCAGAGAGCACAATTTTCCTGAAAATTGCGAGTTGTCCCCACACGATTGGCCGACGATTGATCACCACGCCATCGTGTGAGGGCGCGGTGGAGGACAGCCGGACGGGGGCGGCAGGGGACGCGGGCCCGGCCTCCCTCACCCACCGCCGCGCGCCGAACGGGTAGCGTGGCACGACGTGGCTGGTCCGGATCCGGTAGACGTACGACTGCTCAGCGCCCTCGCGGACGCGGGCGACACGACGGTGCCCGAGCTCGCCGGACACCTCGGCATGGACGTGCGCGACGTCGCGGCGCGACTGGCCGCGCTGTCCACGACCGGTCTTCCGCTGACCGTGCAGGTGGACTGCGACCAGCGCGGGCTGCGCAACGCGGTCGCCCAGGCGCAGGCGTTCACCGCCGCCCCACCCGGCCCGGCGATGCCGCCGAACGCACCGCAGCCGCCGGCCGCGCCGCCCGGTTCCGCCAGCGGTGGTTACCCCGCACCACCGCCCGGGGCGCTGCCACCGCAACACCCCAGCGGGGGGTATCCGGTGCCGCCGGCGCCGCCGTCCCCGTCGGGACCGCACTCCTCCCCCCACCCGTCGGGTCCCCGACCATCGAGACCCCAGCCCTCGGGGCCCCAGCAGACGGGCGGTGCGCCACCGGACCCGATGCACACGTGGGGCCCGCCCGCCGGATCGGCGGCCTGGGCGCGCGGTGACCACTCCCCCTCGGGCCCGCGGGGAGGCGGCAACACCGTCGACCCGCTCGCGGCGGAACGCACCCGGCCCGCGATGAACCCGCAGCAGGGGAAGATCGGCAGCACGCTCGAGGTCGCCGGCCCGGGCGGGGAGCTCGCGATCCAGCTGGTGGAGGTCGTCGACCCCGCGGACTACTTCTTCAGCGCCGCCGGGCACGAGCTCGGCGAGGGGGAGCGCGCCGTGGTGGTGCACACCGAGCTCACCAACCGCAGCCCGGTCACCTACCAGCAGGTTCCGGACGAGCACCTCGTCCTCGTCGCCGAGGACGGCACGACGCTGGGCAAGTCGGGCACGACGCTGACCTCGCGCCCCCCGCACAGCGCCCCGGTGCAGCCGGGCGCCACCGCCGGCGGGCACACCGTGTACGTGGTGCCCGAACCGACGCGGCTGGTCGCCGTGCGGTGGTCGCCCACCGCCGAGGAGACGTGGTGGAGCCTCACCTGGGACGTCACCGACCTCTGAGAGGCGATGCCCGCTCACCCGCCCCACCGGTCATTCGCTGCGCAACCACCGGCCGAGCGGACCGCTGCGGGAGGACTCGTCCTCGCTCCGGGAGCGTTCGCGCCGCAACGTGGGCCACTCCCCCGGATCTCCGGAGGAGTCCGGCTCCGGCGCGGCGCCGAGCACGCTCGGTGCCCCGGAGCCCACGTCCTCGGCCCGGATCACGTCGGCCAGGTTGTCCGCCCCGGAGGCCGGGTTTTCCCCCTCCGGGACGGCAAGGCTCCCCAGCGCGGACATGCCCGCCGGCGGCGTGGCGGTCTCGTCCTCGGGAGGTGCGGAATCCCCGCGCGGGAAGTCCTGGGGCTCTTCGGGGTTCGGCCGGTTCATCGTCCCTCCGTCCGCGGTCCGCCCGCCGGCCGGTCCGGCCGGGACCCACCCGGGTCGGCCCGGCGGTCTCGCTGATCCGCCGCAGCCTACTCCTCCGGTTCGCGCAGCAGGTCCACGGCGCGCTGCAGATCATCCGGATAGGGGCTGTCGAAGGACACCCACGTGCCGTCGGCGGGGTGCTCGAACGCGAGGGTGCGCGCGTGCAGCCACTGGCGGCCCAGTCCGAGCCTGCGCGCCAGCACCGGGTCGGCGCCGTAGGTCAGGTCGCCGACGCAGGGGTGGCGCATCGCGGCGAAGTGCACGCGGATCTGGTGGGTGCGTCCCGTTTCCAGCTTCACGTCGAGCAGCGAGGCCGCCCGGAACGCCTCCACCGTCTCGTAGTGGGTGACGCTGGGTTTGCCGCCGGTGACGACGGCGAACTTGTGGTCCTGCCGGGGGTGCCGGTCGATCGGCGCGTCGATCGTGCCGCGCGTGGGGTCCGGGTGCCCCTGCACCAGCGCGTGGTAACGCTTCTCCACGGTGCGCTCCTTGAAGGCGCGTTTCAGCGCGGAGTAGGCGCGTTCGCTCTTGGCCACGACCATGACCCCGGTGGTGCCGGCGTCGAGGCGGTGCACCACGCCCTGGCGCTCGGACGGGCCGGAGGTGGCGATGCGCACCCCGGCCGCGGCCAGCCCGCCGATCACGGTCGGGCCCTCCCACCCGGGACTCGGGTGCGCGGCGACCCCGATGGGCTTGTGCACCACGGCGATGTCGTCGTCCTGGTGGAGGATGTCCAGCCCCTCGACGGGCACCGCGACGACCTCCGGAGGCCGCTCCGGCTCCGGCAGGCTGACCTGCAACCAGCTGCCGGCGATCAACCGCTCGGACTTGCCGAGCTGCGCGCCGTCGACGACGACGTCACCGGACTCGGCCATGGACGCCACGGCGCTGCGGGACAGCCCCAGCAGCTTGGCCAGCCCCGCGTCCACGCGCATGCCGTCCAGCCCGTCGGGCACCGGTAAGGATCGAAGGTCGCTCACGTGTCGTCCTCAGCTCGCTTTCCTCGCTTGCGCTGCACCGTTCCGTCGTAGTCGCGCCCCAGCAGCGACAGCAGGATCACCAGCGCACCACCGCAGACGATGCTGGAATCGGCGATGTTGAACACCGGGAAGTAGGCGCCGTTCGGGGCGAAGACGGAGATGAAGTCGACCACGTGCCCGCGCAGTGGTCCGGGTTCGCGGAACAGCCGGTCGCCCAGGTTGCCGCAGGCACCGCCGAGGACCAGGCCGAGCCCGATGCCCCACCCCGTCGAGCGGAGTTTCGGGGCCAGCCAGACGATGCCGGCCACGAACCCGATCGCGAGCAGGGCCAGCAGCCAGGTCATGCCGGTGGCCAGGGAGAACGCGGCACCCGGGTTGCGCAGCACGTCCAGGTAGACCAACCCGCCGAGCAACCGCACCGGCGGGCCGCCCTCCAGCGTGGCGACCACGGCGATCTTGGTCAGCGCGTCCAGGACGAGGACGCCCGCGGCGATGCCGAACAGGAGGGCGAGCAGGCGCCGCGATCCGCGGGGGCGGGGGGCGCGCTCATCGCCCGCACCGGTGCCGCCGGGCTCGGCGGCCCGCTCGTCCCCGTCCTGCGACCGCTCGGGCTCCGCGGAGGAGCCGTCCGCGTCGTGCGGCTGCTCCGAGGGGGGCTGTTGTGTGCTCACCGCGCCATTGTCGCGCAGTGCACGGGTTACTCGGTCGAGCGGGCCGGGGCGGTGTGTTCCCGCTCGATGCGGCGCCGCATCTGCAGCGGCACGCTCGCCGCGGTCCGCGCGGCGTCCGCGCTCGTGCGCGGAGCGGGGTCCGCCGCGGCCCGGGCGAGGTCGCCGAGCCGCTCGCGGAGGTAGTCGCCGAGGGGCTGCCCGGCGGCTCGCGCCTGGTCGCGCAGCTGCCGGTAGACGTCGTCCGGAACCTCGTCGATGCGCATCACTACTGCCATGCCGGACAGTATCCGGCAGCCTCCCCGGTCTCCGCAGCAGCGGTGATCAATTCGACGTACCACCGGGTGTGCGTACATCTCCCGAGAAACGTACGCACACCCGGGGCCGGGAACGGGGCGCGGAGGCGTTCACACCGGGGCCTGCGCCCTGGCCACCCGGACGCTGATCTGCGTGCCGTCCCCGACGCTGCCGGCGAACCCGTCCTCGACCGGACCGGACTCGACGACGCGCGCGAGGGTCTCCCCCGCGATGAAGGAGCGGTGCGCGGACACGTCGGCGAGCACCTCCTCCGGTGCGGACACGGTGACGGTGATCCGGTCGGAGACGTCGAGGTCGGCCTCGCGCCGCGCCTGCTGGATCACGCGGACCACGTCCCGGGCCACCCCCTCCGCGGCGAGCTCCGGGGTGACGTCGGTGTCCAGCGCCACCAGACCGGTGCCCGAGGGCAGGGCGGAGGCGGCGCCGGAGCCGGTGGAGACGAGGTGCTCGGCGAACTCGCCCTCCCGCAGCTCCACGCCGGCGGCGAGCACCGTGCCGGTCGCGGTGCGGGACCACTCACCGGACTTGACCGCCTTGATGGCCTTCTGCACGTCGCGGCCGAGGCGCGGCCCGGCGGCACGCGCGTTGACCGAGACCTCGAAGTGCCCGTGCGCGGCCACGTCCTCGGTGAGCTCGACCTCCTTGACGTTGACCTCGTCGCGGACGAGGTCGACGAACGGCTGCAGCGCCTCCGCGTCGGGCGTGGCGACGACCAACCGGGACAGCGGCAGGCGCACGCGCAGCTTGTGCGTCTTGCGGAGGCCGAGCGCGGTCGAGCAGACGCGCCGCACCTGGTCCATGGCGGAGACGAGCGCCGGGTCGGCGGGCAGCTCGTCGAACAGCGGCCAGTCGGCCAGGTGCACCGAGCGCTCGCCGGTGAGGCCGCGCCACACGGCTTCGGCGGTCAGCGGCAGCAGCGGGGCGACCACGCGGCAGGTCGCTTCGAGCACCGTGTGCAGCGTGTCGATCGCGTCGCGGTCACCGCTCCAGAAGCGCTCCCGGGAGCGGCGGACGTACCAGTTCGTCAGGACCTCGAGGAACTCCCGCACGCTCGCGCATGCGCCCGCCAGGTCGTAGGCGTCCATGCTGGACTGCACGTCGCCGACGAGCTCGTGCGTCTTGGCGAGGACGTAGCGGTCGAGCACGTGCGTGCTGCCGGTGCGGCGCTGGCCGGACAGGCCTTCCGCATTGGCGTACAGCGCGAGGAAGTACCACGAGTTCCACAGCGGCAGCACGGCCTGGCGCACGGCGTCGCGGATACCGCGCTCGGTGACGACGAGGTCGCCGCCGCGCAGGATCGGGCTGGACATGAGGAACCAGCGCATCGCGTCCGCTCCGTCGCGGTCGAAGACCTCGTTGACGTCCGGGTAGTTGCCCTTGGACTTCGACATCTTCATGCCGTCGTGGCCGAGCACGATGCCGTGCGCGACGACGTGCTCGAACGCGGGCCGGTCGAACAGGGCGGTGGCCAGCACGTGCAGCGTGTAGAACCAGCCGCGGGTCTGGCCGTTGTACTCGACGATGAAGTCGCCCGGGTAGTGGTGCTCGAACCACTCGGCGTTCTCGAACGGGTAGTGCACCTGCGCGAACGGCATCGACCCGGACTCGAACCAGCAGTCGAGCACGTCGGGCACGCGCCGCATCGTGGCCCGCCCGCTCGGGTCGTCCGGGTTGGGCCGGGTGAGCCGGTCGATGTTCGGCCGGTGCAGGTCGGTGGGCCGCTCGCCGAAGTCGCGCTCCAGCTCGTCCAGCGAGCCGTACACGTCGACCCGCGGGTGGTCCGGATCGTCGGAGACCCACACCGGGATCGGCGAGCCCCAGAACCGGTTGCGGGAGATGTTCCAGTCGCGGGCGTTCTCCAGCCACTTGCCGAACTGGCCGTCCCGGATGTGCTCGGGAACCCAGTCGATGCGCTGGTTCAGCTCGACCATGCGGTCGCGGAACTGGGACACGGCGACGAACCAGGAGGACACGGCCCGCTGGATCAGCGCGTTGTCGCAGCGCCAGCAGTGCGGGTACGGGTGGTCGTAGGTCTCGTGCCGCAGCAGCAGCCCGGCCTCCTTGAGGTCGCGGGTGATGTCGCGGTTGGCCTCGAAGACCTGCTGCCCCTCGTACGGCGGCACCTCGGCGGTGAACCGGCCGTGCGAGTCGACCGGCACGACCGGTTCGATGCCGGCGGCGTCGGTGACGACCTTGTCCTCCTCGCCGAAGGCGGGGGCGATGTGCACGATGCCCGTGCCGTCGTCGGTGCTGACGTAGTCCGCCTCGAGCACCCGGTGGGCGTTCTCCCGCCCGCGGAAGAAGTCGAACGGCGGTTCGTAGCCGGTGCCGAGCAGCTCGGTCCCGGAGAACCGCGCGAGGACGTGGTCGGCGATGTCCTCGCCCAGCTCGCGCTCGTAGGCAGGCAGGCGCGCCGCGGCGAGCACGTAGCGCTCACCGCTGCTGGGCGGGGCGACGACGACGTACTCGATCTCCGGGTTTACCGCTGCGGCCAGGTTGGACGGCAGCGTCCACGGCGTGGTCGTCCACACCAGGGCCAGCGCGCCGTCGTAGGTCTTGCCGGGCGCCCGCAGCCGCAATCCGGCGGTCACGGCCGGGTCCTGCCGCTGCCGGTACACGTCGTCCATGCGGGTCTCGGTGTTCGACAGCGGCGTCTCGCACCGCCAGCAGTACCAGAGCACGCGGAAGCCCTGGTAGACCAGGCCCTTGTCCCACAGGGTCCGGAACGCCCACATGACGCTTTCCATGTAGTCCAGGTCGAGCGTCTTGTAGTCGTTCTCGAAGTCCACCCAGCGGGCCTGGCGGGTGACGTAGTCGCGCCACTCCTGGGTGTAGCGCAGCACCGAGGAGCGGCAGGCCTCGTTGAACTCGGCCACGCCCATCGCTTCGATCTCGGCCTTCGAGGTGATGCCGAGCTGCTTCTCGGCTTCGACCTCGGCGGGCAGGCCGTGGCAGTCCCAGCCGAAGCGGCGTTCCACCCGGTTGCCGCGCATCGTCCGGTAGCGGGGCACCGCGTCCTTGACGTAGCCGGTCAGCAGGTGCCCGTAGTGCGGAAGGCCGTTCGCGAACGGCGGGCCGTCGTAGAAGACGAACTCGTTGGCCCCGTGGTGCCCCGCCTCGCGCGCTTCGACGGAGGCGCGGAAGGTGTCGTCGGCCTCCCAGTAGTCGAGGACCCCGCGCTCGATCTCCGGGAAGGATGGTTGCGAAGCGACCCCGGTGTCCGGCGCTTCCGCGCCGCTGAACTGCACTTTCGGATAGGTCATCGCGGCTGTGCTCCTCGCGGTGGTGTCCTCGGCTCCGCCAACACGGCGACCCGCGGTCGCCCGGGCGGGGACGGCGCCGGCTGCGCACCGGTCCGCGGTACCACCCCGCTTGCCGTTCCGCGGTGCCCGCGGAACGGCCGCTCGTTGCCGGCTGTGACGGGCCGTTCCCGTTCGGTTCTACTGAGGTGCCGCGCACCCGTTCTTCCGAAAGCTCCCCGGTGATGGCCGGATCATCGCCGCTGTCGTGCCAGCATAGCGCAGCCGCCGCACCCCCGGCCCGGCAGGCGGGCACCGCGGCGTCCGGGCGGACCCCGCCCGCGGCCCCGGCCCGGTGGTCCTCATCCGGCCTGGTGACGACGCGCGAGGTGCTCGTCCGGACCGCACCGCGCGCACGGGGTGAAGCCGAGCTCGTGGGCCTTCTCCACGGTCAGCCCCATGGGCTGCGGTCCTGCCTGCTCGGCCAACCAGGGACAGCCCTCGAGGTGGTAGCGCGGACGTCCGTCGACGACGAGCACCCGCGCGTTGAGCTGGGCCCGGCTGTGCACGCCCACGGTGACGCGCTCCACGCCCGGATCGGGCGTGGCGGACGCCCAGCGACCCCCGGAACCGGCGGAACCTGCGGACTCCGCGAGGGACCCGGACATGCGCGCGCTCCCACCGCGAGCCGTGGCCGCGGCGCCGTCCGCGGCCACGGCGCTGTCCGGTGCGGTGAGCGTGGCGCTGCTAGCAGGAGCGATGAGCGCGGTTCTACCCGCAGGAGCGGCGGTGCCGCCGACCGGTTCCGAGCTGCGCGGGCCGCGGCCGCTCCCCGACTCCCCCGGCGGAGATGTCGACTGCGACCCCGCGTTCTCGGAGCGCCGCACGCGGTGCCGCCCGCTCGCAAGCCCCGAACCGCCCGCGCGGCGCCTGCGCTTCTCCAGCAGCAGGAGCAGCAGGCCCCCGAGCACGGCCAGCAGCAGCGAGCCCCACGCCAGCTCGGGCGTGTGCAACGCGACCGCCGCGACGAGCACTCCGGCGGCGAGCACCACGAGCAGCAGCACGACGAGCACGTGGCGTCACTCCCCGATCGGGCGAACCGAGCGCGCTGACGCGGGCACCGTCACCGGCGAGGCCGCACCGGAGCGCGGCCTCCGCCGGGCAGGTGCGCCCGCGCCCTCAGCCCGCCTCTGCGCGTGCACCGAAGTTGTAGCTGGCCGAGCTCTGCTGACCGGACGCCGAGTGGCTCGTCGAGGCGGAGTGGCCGGACGAGCGGCCCTCCCCGTCCTCGGCGGCCGGAGCCGCCGAACCGCGGTCCTGCAGTTCGCGCAGCTGCGATTCGAGGTAGGTCTGCAGCCGAGTGCGGTACTCGCGCTCGAAGGTCCGCAGCGTCTCGATCTTCTTCTCCAGCGCGTTCTTCTCCTGCGTGATGTTGCCCATCACCTCGGCGTGCTTGCGCTGCGCGTCGCGTTCCAGCGTGGAAGCCTTCTCGCGGGCCTGCTGCTCCAGGGTCTCCGCCTGGGTCCGGGCATCGTTGAGCAGCGTCTCCGCGCGGCTGCGCGCGTCGTTGACCATGCTCTCGGACTTCGTCCGGGCCTCGGACAGCAGCTGCTCGGACTTCGTCCGCGCTTCGGACAGCATGCCGTCGGCCTCGGTCTTGGCCTCGCCGGTGAGCCGGTCGGCCATCTCCTGGGCGAGCCCGAGCACCTTGGCGGCCTGCACGTGGTGATCGCCACCCGAGCCGCCCTGCTCGTTCGAGCCGGACGGCGCCTCAGCGGGGACCGGGGCGAGACGGCGCGGCTCCTCCTGCGCCGTCGCAGCAGCAGTCGAGGACGGGGCCGGTTGCGCCGCCGGCTGCGCCTGGGTCTGCGCCTGGTTGCGCGCCTCTTCCAGGTCGGACTGGGCCGTCTGCAGCTGGGACTCCAGCTGCTCGACCTGGCTGCGCAGGTCGTTGTTCTCCTCCACCAGTCGGGCCAGCTCGGCTTCGACGAGATCGAGGAAGGCGTCCACCTCGTCCTCGTTGTAGCCGCGCTTCCCGATCGGGGGCTTACTGAACGCGACGTTGTGCACGTCGGCGGGCGTCAGACCCACAAGATCACCTCACGCACTCCTCGGCTGCGCCTTCCCGGGTTCCCCGCTACCCGGGCCGAACCAGTTGCATCAGTATGAACACAACCAGCATCAGCACCATAATCGACAGGTCCAATCCGACACCGCCGATCCGCACGGTCGGGATGATCCGACGCAGCAGCCGGACGGGCGGGTCGGTCACTGTGTAGATGGTCTCCAACGCGATCGCAACCCCCCCGGCGGGTCGCCAATCGCGCGCGAACACACGTACCAGCTCAACCACAATACGGGCTACCAGGAATAGCCAGAAGAAGAACAGAACGTAGAACAGGACGATCTGCACGGGATACACGCGTCAACTGTGCCACCTTCACCCGTAGTTGAAAAACGCCCCCTCCGCGAGACGCCGTTTGTCCTCCGCAGCGACGTCCACGTTCGGCGGCGAGAGCAAGAACACGCGGTTGGTGACCTTCTCGATCGAGCCGCGCAGCCCGAAGGCGAGCCCCGCCGCGAAATCGACGAGCCGCTTGGCGTCGGCTTCGTCCATTTCGGTCAGGTTCATGATCACCGGAGTCCCGTCGCGATACTGCTCACCGATCGTGCGCGCCTCGCTGTAGGAGCGGGGGTGCAGGGTTGTGATCTTGCTCAAGTTGTACTGGGTCCCGGTGTCGGTGACGGCGCGCAGCCGGGACACCGACTCGCGCGACACCTCGGCGCCCCCCGCGCGTCCGGACTGCTCGCCGGACCACTGGCGGCGCGAGCGCCCCGCATCGCGGTACTCCTCGTACCCGTTCTCATCACCATCGGTCTCCGGCTGGTAGCTTCCGCGCACGCCGGTCGTCCGACGCCGCCCGCCCATCCGGTCGGCGGGAACGTCGTAGGCGTCCGAGTCCGCGTACCGGTCACGGTAATCGACCTCGTCGTCGTACTCGTCGACCTCGTCGGCCGGGACCATGCCGAAGTAGGCCTTCAGCTTGTGCAAAGCACTCATCGGCATGCCCTTCCTGTGCGACTCCCTAGTACCGAGCGCGAGGCGGCCGACCACACGACCGCCGGCTGGCGGCTACGGCGAGGTTAACCGGCGGCCGCCGAGCAGCGCTGTTCCGACACGCACGCGCGTGGAGCCGTGCGCCACAGCACTCTCGAGGTCACCGCTCATCCCCGCGGACACATCCACAGCTTCGGGGTGATCACGCCGCAGGTGCTCCGCAACCCGCGAAAGTGTGCCGAAGGACACATCGGGATCGCCGGCCAGCGGAGCC
The DNA here is from genome assembly GCF_054491345.1 of Salinifilum ghardaiensis. Taxonomy (NCBI): domain Bacteria; kingdom Bacillati; phylum Actinomycetota; class Actinomycetes; order Pseudonocardiales; family Pseudonocardiaceae; genus Salinifilum; species Salinifilum ghardaiensis. Next base: position 3,841,752 of record NZ_CM137101.1, read on the forward strand.
ACCGCCATCACACCACGCAGCCGCAGCGTTTCGGAACCGGCGATCACCTCCGCCAGCGCCGGCACGTCCTCCGGAGCGCACCCCCCGCGCCCCTGCTCCTCGTCCAGTCCGACCTGGACCAGCACGTCCAGCACATCGCGCCGCTCCCCCGCCTCGAGCGCGTTCGCCGCGGCTCGCCCCAGTGCTTCCGCCAACCGTACGCTGTCCACGGACTCGACCACGTCGGCCCACCGCGCCACCTGGCGGGCCTTGTTCCGCTGCAGCTGCCCGACCATGTGCCACCGCACCGCCGCCTCCGGGCGCAACGCGGTGAGCTCGGCGGCCTTCGGCGCGGCCTCCTGGTGGCGGTTCTCCGCGAACGCGCACTGCCCCAGGTCGGCCAGCAGCGCCGCGTCCGCGGCCGGGAACGTCTTGGTCACCGCGAGCAGCTCGACCTCACCGGGCGCGCGGCCCGCAGCGCTGCACGCCCGGTCCACCCGGCCGCGCACGTCCCGCAGTGCCGCGGCCAGCTCCGCACCGCGTTCGCTCACGCCTGCTCCCCCTGCCCAGCGGCGTCCTCGTCCGGCTCGCACCACACCACGGCCGCGAAACGTCCGGTGCGCCCCCGGTCGCGCCGGTGGCTGTACAGTTCGGACGACTCCACGGTGCAGCGCGGGTCCGCGCCGATGGCCGCGACCCCCGCCCCCGCGAGCTGCTCGGCGAGCCCCGCCCGCAGGTCCAGGCCCGGCGTTCCGCTGCGCGTGGTGCAGGCGCTGCCGGGCAGGTGCTCCTCCACGTCGGCGCGCATCTCGGCGGGTACCTCGTAGCACTTGCCGCAGGCCGCGGGGCCGAGAACCGCCTCGACGCGGTCGATGCGGGCTCCGGCCCGCTGCATGCCCTTCAGCGCGGACACGAGCACGCCCACGCGGGCTCCGACGCGTCCCGCGTGCACCGCGGCCACCACCCCGGCCTGCGGATCACCCAGCAGCACCGGCACGCAGTCCGCGACGAGCGCCGCCACGGCCAGGTTCGGGCGGGCCGCGACCAGCGCGTCAGTGGCCTCAACCGGTGCGGAGCGCGGTCCGTCCACGATCGTCGCGGTGCGACCGTGGATCTGCTCCATCCACACCACGTGGTCGGTGGACAGCCCGATGCCGTCGGCGAGCTTCCGCTCGTTCGCCGCGAGCGCTTCCGGATCGTCGCCGACCGCGCCGCCCAGGTTGAACGAGTCGAGGGGTGGGCGGGAGCTCCCACCTTCCCGCGTGGTGAACACGCGTCGAATCCGCACTGCTGCCCCTTCTCCGCGGTGCGCCGCGCACCGCGGCACGCCCGCTCGACATGGCTCGACACCGGAAGCGCCGCGGCGCTTCCGGTGTCGATTCTCGCGCATGCCCGCTCCGGCTCCGACGGCAGCGCGGCCCGGAGCCGGTGCGGGGCGTCAGCGCCGCATGAACGGCGGGATGTCGACGTCGTCGTCGGTGTCGTCGCTCACCGGGATCCCGCGGTTCGGCAGCGAGCCGGAGGTGCTCTGGTTCGTGCCGGTGTGCGTCGGGTAGCCGGATCCGCGCGGCGAACCGCCGGACGGTGCGGAGTGCATCGGGTTCGACCCGGACACGGGGGAGGTCGGCGAGTTCGCCCCACCGGCCGGACTGCCCGCGTCCCCGGCTGGGCCGCTGTTGTCCGGTGCCGGTTCCTGCCCGCTGTGCGGAGTCGGCGCGGCGGGAACCGAGGTGGGGTGCTGCCCGACGGCGGAACCGTCCCCGCCGATCGGGCCCTGCTGGCCCTGGTCCGCACGGCGGTGCTGCGCGGTCGCATCGCTGCGCGGGGCGGGCTCGGGGTTCTGCGCGGTCGGCTGCGGCGCGGCGGTCTCGCCGGGGGCGGCAGGAGCGCTCGGCGCCTGCTGCGGCCCCGGTGCGGCCTGGCCCGGTGCGGCCTGCCCCGGAGAGCTCTGCCCCGGTGCCTGCGCGGCGTCCTGCCGGGGCTGCTCCGCGGTGCTCGGCGCTGCCGGGCGGCCCTGCTCAGCCGTCGGCCCGGTGGCCGCGCTGCGGGTGGCCTCCCGCGTGACGCTGGTCTCGCCGAGGGTTTCGCCGTCGACCTGGCCCGCCTCGGCGGCCGACTCGTCCTCGTGGCCACCGACCTTGGTCGGGTCGAGCTTCTTGTGCGTCGGCGTTCCCGCGTCGAAACCGGCTGCGATGACCGTGACGCGCACCTCGTCGCCGAGGGAGTCGTCGATCACCGTGCCGAAGATGATGTTGGCCTCGGGGTGCGCCGACTCCTGCACGAGCGAAGCCGACTCGTTGATCTCGAACAGGCCCAGGTCGGAACCGCCCGATATCGCCAGCAGCACCCCGTGGGCCCCTTCCATCGAGGCCTCCAGCAGCGGTGAGTTGATGGCCTTCTGCGCCGCTTGCACCGATCTGCCCTCACCTCTGGCCGAACCGATGCCCATCAGCGCGCTGCCCGCACCGGACATCACGCTCTTCACGTCGGCGAAGTCCAGGTTGATCAGACCGGGAGTCGTGATCAGGTCGGTGATGCCCTGGACACCGGAGAGCAGGACCTCGTCGGCCTCGCGGAACGCGTCCATGAGGCTCACGCCCAGGTCGCCGAGCTGCAGCAGGCGGTCGTTCGGGATCACGATGAGCGTGTCGCACTCGTCCCGGAGCGTCTTGATGCCCTCTTCGCCCTGCGTGGCTCGCCGCTTGCCCTCGAACGAGAACGGGCGGGTCACCACGCCGATGGTCAGCGCTCCGAGCTTGCGCGCGACGGAGGCGACGACCGGCGCCCCACCGGTACCGGTGCCACCGCCCTCGCCGGCGGTGACGAAGACCATGTCGGCGCCCTTGAGGACCTCCTCGATCTCCTCGCGGTGGTCCTCCGCGGCCTTCTGCCCCACCTCGGGCGCCGCGCCGGCACCCAGGCCGCGGGTGAGCTCGCGGCCGATGTCGAGCTTGACGTCGGCGTCGGACATCAGCAGGGCCTGCGCGTCGGTGTTCACCGCGATGAACTCGACACCCTTGAGCCCGACCTCGATCATGCGGTTCACGGCATTGACGCCGCCGCCTCCGATGCCGACGACTTTGATCACCGCGAGGTAGTTGTGCGGGGGCGTCATCGGATCCGCCTTCCTGATCTTGGCTCTGTGCTCTGTACTGCGACCGCCGGAACGATCACGGTGGGGCTTCGGGCACTCGCGCGCTTCGGTGACGTCGACGACCCGCCGAGGGGTCGCCCGCGGCGTCGCCTGCGTGAACGATACCGAGCCTGCTAGCGGACCGTAGGCACGTCCTCGGCCCCGCGTCCAGCAGCCACGCCGATGGGTTCTCCCGGCGTGTCGCGCCGTTCCCGCCCTGCAGCTCCCCGCCCGGACCGCCGCCGGTCCGGGATTGCCGAACCCCCAGCGGCACACCGAACAGAACAGTTCCTCCCCTTGCAGCGTGATCACGTTCCGATCACACGAACGTGATCACACCGCACACCGTATCGCGATCATCCCAGCGCGGTGGAGCCACTCGCCACCCGAACGCGGATCGGAGCGCGGATCGGCCGGTGGTGACCGACTCGCCGGGACGTGTCGGACCCGCCAGGATCGCCCCGGTTCGCGCACGATGAGCTCCGGGCGCCGCCCGGAGCGCCGGGGGCACCGCAGCGGGAGGAACCGCGGCGGGAAGACACCGCGGCGGCGGAGATCGGACGGCCGAACACCGAGCGGGGAAGGGGAACATGGCACGGAACGGAAGGGGCCGCGCGGGTGCGCTGGCCGCGGCGGTCGTGCTCTGCCTGGGGATCTTCACCGGCAGCGCCGTGCCCGAACCAGCCCACCGGACCACGCTGCTCGTGCACGGGCACGCCGCGGACGCGGGGCTCGACTGCACCGCCGTGTGGGGGCGCGCCGAACAGCACCTCGCCGAGCACGGGCACCCGCGGGAGTCGATGCGCACGATCGGGTACTACCGCGGCGACCGGAACTGCGACACCGGCATCGCCCGCGCCACCACGAGCACGCCGATCCCGGAACTCGCCGCGCGCCTGGCGCGGCACATCCACCGCCGCTACACCAGCAACGGCGAGGCGGTGGACGTCCTGGGCCACTCGATGGGCGGCCTCCTCGCGCGGCTGGCCGTGCTCGGAACCGCCCGCGACTGGCGCGGATTCCCCGAGGGGGAACTGCGCGTGGGCAGGATCGTCGCGCTCGGCGCGCCGCACCGCGGGGTGACCGATCCGAACCGCTCCCGCGACGTGCAGTGGGAATCCATGCACGCCGGCTCCGAACTGCTGAGGAGGCTGCACGAGCCGGCCAACCTCCTGGACCGCGCGTGGGCGTCCGGCACCGACTGGACGCTCGTGGGCTCGGACTCCGACGTCAACGTCCGCGGTGGCTCCGCTGTGGACACCGGCTCCCCCGCCGACCACAAGCACCGGTACCTGGCCGGTGGCGAGGTCTCGCACACCGGCCTCATCGAGCGGTTCCCCGACTCGGGGCCGTTCCCCCTGCGCTGGTGGCACGCGGCGGAGGGCGTGCAGCACGAGACCCCGGACGGGCCGGCGCCGGTGGAGACGATCCGCCGGGCGCTGGCCAGCGGGCGGTAGGACTCGCGGTGCGCTCCCGGCGGACGCGCTCAGCGGAGGCCGTCCTCCCCCGCGCTGGAGGCCCCCGCACTGGAAGTCGCGGCGCCGGAAGTCGCGGCGCCGGCCACCTCGAACCGGGGCGGACCGCCCCGCTGCGCGCGCTGCACCGCGTCGTCGTCCTGCAGGAAGTCCGGGCGCTGCGGCTCGGTGTCGTAGTAGCGGTGGAACACCGGTGTCTGCGCACCGGACATCGGCGGCACGATCCAGCTCCAGTCCACCGGGCAGCGCCGCCCGGCGTCCTCCTCGCGCTGGAGGTGGCGCAGGAACCGGTGCGATTCGGTGTGGTGGTCGGTGATGGTCACGCCCGCGGCGCGGAAGGAGTGCAGCACGGCGCGGTTGAGCTCCACCAGCGCCCGGTCGCGCCAGAGCGTGTCGGCGTGCGAGGTGTCCAGGCCGAGCCGCTCGGCCACCACGGGGACGAGGTCGTAGCGGTCGGTGTCGGCGAGGTTCCGCGCTCCGATCTCCGTGCCCATGTACCAGCCGTTGAACGGCGCGGCCGGGTAGGACACGCCCCCGATGGTCAGCCGCATGTGACTGATCACGGGCACGGCGTGCCAGCGCAGTCCGAGCTCGGCGAACCACGGGTGGTCGGGGTGGTGCAACGGGACTTCGGTGATCGCGCTGTCCGGCAGCGCGTACATGTGCGGACCTTCGGCCGCGGTTTCCACCACGAGCGGCAGCACGTCGAAAGCGCTGGGCTCCGCCGGCGGTCGCCAGCCGTAGGCGCGCACCGCGGCGGTGAACTCGCTGTGGGCGGGATCGCCGAGCACGCCGCCGTCGTCGCGCTCGTGCCCCGCGTAGCGGATGAGCTGCTCGTTCCAGATCCGCGGGGCGGGCCGTTCGGGCGTTTCCGGTGGGAAGACGCTGATCACCGGGCGGATCTTGCCGCCGTTGGTGGCCCGGCGCAGGTGCCGCACGCACTCGCGGGCCACGTCGTCGACGCCGTGCACGTGGCGCAGGTCGCGGACGACGAGGCTCTGCCAGTAGAGCCTGCCGATGCAGCGGGCGCTGTTGCGCCAGGCCACGCGGGCGCCGAAGGTGAGCTCCTCCGGCGTGTGCCGGTACCAGCCGTCCTCCTCGACGGCGCTGCGGACCTGTGCGAGGCGGTCGCCCAGCGACAGCGGTCCGGGGCTGCGGCTCTCGGCGTAGAACAGCCGGAGGAACTCCTCGGCCTCGCCGAGATCAACCGGTTCGATCACGTCAACCCCCTCTCGCTCCACTAGGTATCACACCTTGGAGTGAAGAGAGGATCATTCGGCGATGGTCGGCAGATCCGGCGTCGCGACGTCGTACACGCGACCGGGCTGCGTCAGCAGCGGCACCAGCACCTGGGCCTTGCGCGCCGAGTCACGCGGCGCACCCCACTGCACCTCGCGGCCGTCGGCGAACCGCATCCGCAGGTCACCGGGGCTGCGCAGCACGATCCGCCGCACCTCGCCCCGCAGGTCCTGCGGCAGGGAGCGCAGCACCCCCATCACCGCGCGGGTCTTGCCCTCCCGCGCAGCGGGCAACCGCAACTCGGGCAGACCGGGCGGCGGCCGGTCCTCCCGCGCGAACCGCACCCCCTCGAGATCGACGAGGTCGACCGCCCCGCCGCGCTTCTGGTACGCCGCGGCCCGGCGCTCCCGCACGCGGATATCCACTGTGGACGGCCACTGCCGCGACACCTCGGCGCCCGCCACCCGGGACAGCCGCGCGACCTGCTGCTGCGCCCCGCTGACGTCGACCCGCGGCATGGGCGTCCCCGTGCGCACCCCGGAGGCGGCGAGCACGCGCTGCTCCGACAGCGCACGGGTGCCCGTGACGCGGATCTCGCGCACCCCCAGCACCGGGGTGAGGTACCCGACCAGGACCAGCGCGGTCACGGTGGCGAGCGCGCCGACCACGACCCAGCGCCGCCACGACGGGCCGCGCTGGGATCCTCCCCGCACCGGCCGCCCGCGCGTGGTGCGGGCGCCGGGGCGGTTCGTGCTGCGGCGGGGCGCCTCGCTCACCCGCGCTCCTCCTCGACGGCGTCCTCGTCCCCGACCCGGTCCAGTTCGGCCAGCAGCTCCGGCCCGAGCATCGTCACGTCCCCGGCGCCCATCGTGACGACGAGGTCGCCGGCCCGCACCAGCCGGGCGGTCCTGCCGGGCACGTCCGCCAGGGACGGCACGTAGTGCACGCGCTCGCGCGCCAGCGGCACCTGCTCGGCGATGAGCTCACCGCTCACCCCCGGAACCGGGTCCTCGCGGGCGCCGTAGACGTCGAGCACCACGACCTCGTCCGCCGCGCCGAGCGCTTCGGCGAACTGCTCGGCGAACGCCTGGGTGCGCGAGTACAGGTGCGGCTGGAACAGCACGACCACCCGGCCCGCCCCGGCGACCGACCGGGCCGCGGCCAGCTGCGCGGCCACCTCGGTCGGGTGGTGCGCGTAGTCGTCGAAGACCCGCACACCGCCCGCTCGCCCCTTGTACTCGAAGCGGCGCCGCACCCCGCCGAACGCGACGAGCCCGGCGCGCAACCCGTCGAGATCGGCGCCGAGCTCGAGGCCGGTCAGCAGCGCCGCCACGGCGTTGTCCGCCATGTGCCGCCCGGGCGCGGCGACCCGCACCTGCACCGGTTCCTCGGACAGCGCGGGGAGCAGCACCGTCACCACGCCGGTCCCGTCCTCGGTGCGGTAGTCCACCACCCGCGCGTCCCCGTCCCCGGAGGCGCTGCTGCCGTAGCGGCGCACCCGCAGCCCCGCGGCCTCGGCCCGGTCGGCCAGCACCGCCGCCCCCGGATCGTCCGCGCCGGCGACCAGCACCCCGCCCGGATCGATGCGCTCGAGGAACTCCCCGAACACGTCCGTGTAGGCAGCGGCCGTGCCGTGGTGGTCCAGGTGGTCCGGTTCCACGTTGGTCACCACGGCCACCGAGGGCGAGAACACGAGGAACGACCCGTCGCTCTCATCGGCCTCGGCGACGAAGATGTCCCCGCCGCCGTGGTGCGCGTTCGCCCCGGACTCGTTGAGGTCCCCGCCGATGGCGAAGGACGGGTCGAACCGGCAGTGCTGCAGCGCGATCGTGAGCATCGAGGTGGTCGAGGTCTTGCCGTGCGTGCCGGCCACGCAGGCCACGCGGTGGCCCAGCATGAGCGTCGCCAGCGCCTCCGCCCTGGCGAGCACCGGGATGCCGCGCCGGCGCGCCGCGGCGACCTCCGGGTTGTCCGCGCGGATCGCCGTCGACGTCACCACCGCCGTCGGCGGTTCCTGCGCGTCGAACTGGTCGAGGTTCTCGGCCCGGTGCTCCGCGGCGATGCGCGCCCCCTGGGTGCGCAGCGCGAGCAGCGTGCGGCTCTCCCGCGCGTCCGAACCGGACACCGCGCACCCGCGAGCGAGGGCGATGCGGGCGATGCCGCTCATCCCGGCGCCGCCGATGCCCACCAGGTGCACCCGGCGCAGCAGCTCCGCGGCCCCGTCCCGGGTCCGCGGCAGGTTCTCCGCCCCCACCGGCGTGTCAGCAGTCACCGTCCCGCCACCTCCAGCACAGTCCGCGCCAGCACCTGATCCGCCTCGCGGTGCCCGCTGCCCAGGGTGGCCCGGCTCATCGCCGCCAGCTGCTGCGGGTCCCGCACCAGCGGCAGCACCTCGTCGACCACGCGCTGCGGCGTCAGCTCCTCGTCGGGGACGAGGCGCCCGCCGCCCGCGGAGACCACCGGTTGCGCGTTGAGCGCCTGCTCGCCGTTGCCGTGCGGCAGCGGTACGAACACCGCCGGCAGCCCCACCGCGGAGACCTCGGCGACGGTCATCGCCCCGGACCGGCAGACCACGAGGTCCGCGGCGGCGTAGGCCAGGTCCATCCGCTCCAGGTACGGCACCGTGACGTACGGCGGGGCCGAGGGCACCTGCTGCACCGCGACGGTGTTCTTCGGGCCGTGCGCGTGCAGCACGCCCACCCCCGCGCGTCCCAGCGCGTCGGCCGCGCCGGAGAACGCGGTGTTCAGCGTGCGCGCGCCCTGCGAGCCGCCGAACACGAGCACCGTCGGCGCGTGCGGGTGCAGCCCGAAGTGGGCGCGGGCCTGCGCCCGCAGCTGGGCCCGGTTGACCTGGGTGATCGTCTCCCGCAGCGGGATTCCGATGACCTCCGCACCGGCCAGGCCGCTGTCCGGGGTGGCGGCGAGCACGCGCTCGGCGACGCGGGCGCCGAGCTTGTTGGACAACCCGGCGCGCGCGTTGGCCTCGTGCACGACGATCGGCAGCTTGCCCCGGGCGGCGAGGTAGGCGGGCAGCGAGACGTACCCGCCGAAGCCGACCACGACGTCGGCCTCGACGCGGGTGAGCACCTCGCGGGTGCGCCGCACGGCGTCGCGCACCTTCCACGGCAGCCGCAGCAGCTCCGGCGTGGGCCTGCGCGGCATCGGCACCGGCGGCACCAGCTCCAGCGGATAGCCGCGGGCGGGCACGAGGCGGTTCTCCAGGCCCCGCTCGGTGCCCAGCGCCGTGACGCGGGCGTCCGGCCGCTGCCGCCGCACCGCGTCGGCCAGCGCCAGCGCGGGCTCGATGTGCCCGGCAGTCCCACCGCCCGCCACGACGACGGACGGGGCCTTCCGCACCGCCGCACCCGTATCGATCCTGACCGTGTCGTCACCGGTCACCGGTGTCCTCCTCGTTTCTGTGTCCGGGTCCCGGGGCCGTTGCGCGGTCGCCGCTCGCCACCGGGCCGCGCCTTCGCACCGGAGCCGGGGCGGGCGGGGGCACCGGCGCGTCCCTGCCGCCGCCGGGCCGGCGGCCGGTACGGCTCGGGAGTCGGCAGTCGCAGCAGCTTGCCCACCCGGCCCGGTCCCAGGGACCGTAGCGCGGCGATCGCTTCCGGCTCGTTGCGGGCGAAGTTCGCCAGCAACCCGAACACGAGCATGCTCGTCACCACCGAGGAACCCCCGGAGGAGATCAGCGGCAGCGGCAGGCCGGTCACGGGCAGCAGGCCCACGACGTAGCCGATGTTGATCGCCGCCTGGCTGACGAACCACAGCGTCAGCGTCGCGGCGACCATGCGGATCCACGGGTCGGTGTTGCGCCGCGCGATGCGCATGCCCACGTAGCCGGTGGTGGCGAACAGGGCGATGACGACGGCGCAGCCGACGAAGCCGAGCTCCTCGCCGATCACCGCGAAGATGAAGTCGTTGTGCGCGTACGGCAGGTACTGCCACTTCGACCAGCCCTGGCCGAGGCCGCGGCCGACGAACCCGCCGTCGGCGAGCGCGAACAGCGCCTGCATCGACTGGTAGCCGCTGCCCGAGGGGTCCGAGGCCGGGTTGAGGAACGTGGTCAGCCGCGCGGCGCGGTAGTCCTCCAGCAGGGCCAGCACGACGGTGCCGGTGAGCCCGCCGAGCAGCGTCACGCCGAACAGCCGCAGCGGCGCGCCGGCGAACCACAGCAGCGCCAGCAGCACGACGAACAGCGTGATCGTCGAGCCCAGGTCCGGCTGCATGACCACGAGCGTGAACATCACCAGCGCCGCGGGCACCACGGGCACGAGCAGGTGGCGGTACTGGTTGAGCAGCGCCCGCTTGGTGACCAGCACGTGCGCGCCCCACAGCGCGAAGGCGATCTTGGCGAACTCCACCGGCTGGAACGACACACCGCCGACGACGAACCAGCTCTGCGCACCGTTGACGCTGGTGCCCAGCGGCGTGAGCACGAGCACCAGCAGGGCCAGGCACACCACCAGCAGCGGCAGGCTCAGCCTGCGGACGATCCGCACCGGGGTGCGCAGGGCGGCGTAGAACAGGACCAGCCCCACCGCGCAGTACAGCACCTGCTTGCCGAACATGGTGTACGACGAACCGTCCTGAGTGTACGAATCCACACTGGACGCCGAGAGCACCATCAGCAGCCCGAACACCGTCAGCAGGCCGAACACGGCCAGCAGCAGGTGGAAGGAGGCCAGCGGCCGGGTCAGCCACGCGGTCAGCGGGTTGAGCACGCCGCGCGCGGAGCGGCGGCGCTTGCTGGAGTCGGTGCCGGTGGCCACCACGGGACTCACCCGCCGTGCGCCGGCCGCGCGACCTCGTCAGGGGCACCCGCGATCGCGTGGACCGCCTCGGCGAACGCCCGGCCGCGGTGGGCGTAGTCGGTGAACATGTCCATCGACGCGGCCGCGGGTGCGAGCAGCACGACCGCCCCCGGCCGCGCGAGCTCGCTCGCCAACCGCACCGCCTGCGCCATGCCGGCTTCGCCCCCTTCTGCCACCTCGCGCACCGGTACGTCCGGCGCGTGCCGGGCGAGGGCCTCGGCGAAGCGCGCGCGGTCGCGGCCCAGCAGCACGACCGCGTCGAGCCGTTCCGCGTTCGCCGCGACGAGGTCGTCCACCTCGGCGCCCTTGAGCAGCCCGCCCGCGATCCACACTACCCGCGGGTGCGCCCGCAGCGCGGCATCCGCGGCGTGCGGGTTCGTCGCCTTGGAGTCGTCCACGTAGGACACACCCCCGGACTCGGCGACCGGAACCGAGCGGTGCGCCCCCGGGTCGAACGCGCGCAACCCGGCGCGGACGTCCGCGGGCGCGCACCCGTGGGCGCGGGCGAGCGCGGCCGCGGTCAGGGCGTTGACCACGTTGTGCGGCCCGGGCGGGTGCACATCGGCCACGTCGGCGAGCACGCTTCCGTCGCCGAAGGCGCGGTCGACGAGCAGGCCGCGCCCGTCCCGCCCGCCGGGCAGCACGCCCAGCATGCCGGGCTCCGGCTCGGACAGGGTGACCCCGGCGGCGTGCCCCCCGTCCGGGACCGGTGCCAGCTGCGACGCGCGCGCGTCGTCGGCGTTGTGCACGGACACGTCGTTGCCCCGGTAGATCCGGGCCTTCGCCGCGCCGTACTCGGCGAGCGTGCCGTGCCAGTCGAGGTGGTCCTCGGCGAGGTTGAGCACCGCGCCGACCCGCGGGGCGAGCTTCTGCGACCAGTGCAGCTGGAAGCTGGACAGTTCCACGGCCAGCACCCGGTGCTCCGAGCGCACCGCGTCGACCACGGGCAGGCCCACGTTGCCGCAGGCGACCGCGTCGACCCCCGCGGCGCGCAGGATCGCCTCCAGCATGCCGACGGTGGTGGTCTTGCCGTTGGTCCCGGTCACCGCCAGCCACGTGGCCGGCTGCGCCGACTCGCGGTCCAGCCGCCAGGCGAGCTCCACCTCGCCCCAGACGGGGACGCCGGCCTGCGCGGCCGCGTGCAGCAGCGGTGCGTCCGGGCGCCAGCCGGGGCTGGTGACCACCAGGTCGGTGCCCGCGGGCGGTTCGCCCAACCCGGGCTCCAGCCGGACGTCCTGCGCGTGCAGCGAGGCCAGCGCGGCGAGCCGCTCGCTGGACGCGTCCGTGACCGTCACCGAGGCCCCGGCCGCGACCAGCGCTTCCGCCGCGGACCTGCCGGAGATGCCCGCGCCGGCGACCACCACCCGGCTGCCGCTGAGACTCGCCACCTCGTCGCCTCCTCGTACCGTGCTCGCGCCGCAGCACGCGGCGGGGTTCGAGCGACCGCCGCGCGGTCGCCGTCCGCGGCGCCGGGAACGCCCGGCCCCCGGTGCGGCGCCGGTGCGCCGCCCGCACCGCCATGGTGCCGGGTGGATCAGCGAGCCCGGCCACCGCCCCGGCGTTCCCGCCGAGCGGGCCGCAGCCCGGGTCAGAACGTCGCGCCCGCCCCGGCCAACCAGTCGGCGTAGAACAGCCCCACGCCGAACATGCAGCTGATCGCCGCGAGGATCCAGAACCGGATGATCACCGAGGTCTCGGCCCACCCGGCGAGTTCGAAGTGGTGGTGGAACGGCGCCATGCGGAACAACCGCCTGCGTGTGGTGCGGAACACCACGATCTGCAGCACCACCGACAGGGCCTCGACGACGAACAGCCCGCCGATGATGATCATCAGCAGCTCGGTGCGGGTGACCATGGACAGCCCCGCCATGAGCCCGCCGAGGGCCAGCGAGCCGGTGTCGCCCATGAAGATCTTGGCCGGCGCCGCGTTCCACCACAGGAAGCCGACGCACGCCGCCATCGCCGCGCCCGCCACGATCGCGATGTCCAGCGGGTCGCGCACCGTGTAGCAGGCGGGCATCGGCCCGGACGGCGGCGAGCAGGAGTTGCGCAGCTGCCAGAACGAGATGAGCACGTAGGTGGCCAGCACCATCGCCGCGGTGCCGGCGGCCAGCCCGTCCATGCCGTCGGTGAAGTTCACCGCGTTCGACCAGCCGCTGATGGCCACGTAGGCGAAGATGACGAAGCCGACCGCGCCGAACGAGATCACCGCGATGTCGCGGATGAACGACAGGTGCTCCGAGGCCGGGGTCACCCCGTTGGCGTCCGGGAACCGCATCGCCAGCACCGCGAACAGCACCGCGGCCGCCAGCTGCCCGAGGAGCTTCGCCGTCTTGTTCAGCCCCAGGTTGCGGTGCTTGCGGATCTTGATGAAGTCGTCGAGGAAGCCGACCAGGCCGAGCGCGGTGGTCAGCCCCAGCACGAGCAGCGCCGTCACGCTGGGCGGCTCGATGCTCACGCTCAGGTGCGTGACGATGTAGCCGGCCCACATGGCGACGATGATCGCCATGCCGCCCATCGTGGGCGTGCCCCGCTTGGAGGAGTGCGAGGCCTGCACCTCCTCCCGGATCTCCTGCCCGAAGCCCTGCCTCGAGAACAGCCGGATCAGGTAGGGGGTGAACAGGATCGACACCACCAGCGAGACCGCGGCGGCGACCAGAATTGCCTTCACGCCGAGCCCTCCTGGTTCGCGAGCAGCGCGTCGGCGACCCGCCACAGCGCGGCGGAGTTCGACGCCTTGGTGAGCACGACGTCACCCGGGCGCAGTTCGTTGCGCAGCAGCTCGAGTGCCGCGTCGACATCCGGCACCAGTGCGGACTCCTCTCCCCAGGACCCCTCGTGGCAGGCGGCCTGGTGCATCGCCCGGGCCTGCTCGCCGACGACGACCAGGCGCTCGATGTTGAGCCGCACGGCCAACCGGCCGATCCCGTCGTGGGCCTCGGTCTCCTCCTCGCCGAGCTCGGCCAGCGGTCCGAGCACCGCCCACGACCGGCCCGGACCGTGCCGCGTCATCTCCGCGAGGGTTTTCAGCGCGGCCCGCATCGACTCCGGGTTGGCGTTGTAGGCGTCGTTGACGACGGTCACCCCGCCCGGCGTTTCGACGACCTCCATGCGCCGCGCCGACACCGGGCGCACCTCGCCGAGCCGCTGCGCGATCCACTCCGCGCTCGCACCGAGCTCGGTGGCCACCGCCGCCGCGGCGAGCGCGTTGCTCACGTGGTGCTCGCCGTGCAGCGGCAGCGCGACCGCGGCCCGGCCGTCCGGGACGACGAGCGTGAACCGCGGCCGCGCCTGCTCGTCGATGCGGACGTCCTCGGCGCGCACCCGCGCCTGCGGCGACTCGCCGAAGAGCACCACCCGCGCGGCGGTGCGCTCGGCCATCGGCGCGACCAGCGGGTCGTCGGCGTTGAGCACCGCCACGCCGTCGGCGGGCAGCGACTCGGGCAGCTCCCCCTTGGCGCGGGCCACCGCCTCCTGGGAGCCGAACTCGCCGACGTGGGCGTGACCGACGTTGAGCACCACGCCGATCTTCGGCGGCGCGACCCGCGTCAGCGCCGCGATGTGCCCCACGCCGCGCGCGGACAGCTCCAGCACCAGGTGCCGCGTGTCCTCGTCGGAGCGCAGCACGGTCCACGGGTGGCCGAGCTCGTTGTTGAACGAGCCGGGCGGGGCCACGGTCGGCCCCAGCGGTTCGGTCAGCTGGGCCACCAGGTCCTTCGTGGAGGTCTTCCCGGACGAACCGGTGAGACCGATGACCGTCAGCTCGTCGAGCCGGTCCACCACGTACCGGGCCAGCTTCGCCAGCGCGTGCAGCACGGCCGCGCCGGAACCATCGGCGTCCCCCGCCAGCGCCATCACGTCCGCGCTGCCGGACGGCACCGGCGGCACCAGCACGGCGGGAGCATCCACCGCGCGCGCGGCGAGCACCCCGGCCGCGCCGTCGGCCACCGCCCGCGCGGCGAAGTCGTGCCCGTCGACCCGTTCACCCGGCACGGCCACGAACAGGCCGCCGGGCCGGATCTCGCGGGAGTCGAATTCCACACTCGCGGTGACGGTCTCGGAACCGTCCGCGTGCACGAGCTCTCCGTCGACCGCCCGTGCGATCTCCGCGAGGCTGAGCCGGATCACCTTGCCTCCTCATCGCCCTGCCCCCGGGTGAGCAGCTCGGGGCCGTCCCCGGCGGGGTGCGGGGCCGCCGGGTCGGTGGCTCGCCGCAGCGCCGCGGCGAGCTCATCGCGGTCCGCGAACGGGTGCACCACGCCGGCCACCTCCTGCCCCGTCTCGTGTCCCTTGCCGGCGACGACCACGATGTCGCCGGCCGCGGCGCGCTCGACCGCCTCGGCGATCGCCGCGCGCCGGTCACCGATCTCCCACACTTCACCACGTTCGGCCCGCGGCACCGCGTGCGCCCCGTCGATCACCGCGCGGCGGATCGCGGCCGGGTCCTCCCCCCGGGGGTTGTCGTCGGTCACCACGAGCACATCGGCCCGCCGCGCCGCCGCCTCGCCCATCAGCGGCCGCTTCGCGGTGTCCCGGTCGCCGCCCGAGCCGAGCACGACGAGCACGCGCCCGGCCACTTGCGCCCGCGCGGCTTCGAGCACGGCGGCCACGGCACCGGGCTTGTGCGAGTAGTCCACCACCGCGGTGAAGTCCTGCCCGACCGCGACACGCTCCATCCGGCCGGGCACGTCGACCTCGGCCAGCCCGCGGGCGACCGCCTCGGACGGCACGCCGAGCGCGTCCACCACCGCCACGGCCAGCACGGCGTTGGCGATGTTGAACGTCCCCGGCAGCCGCAGGCGCACCGCCAGGGAGCGGCCCGCGCGGTGGTGCGCGGTGAAGGTCTGCTCCCCGGTGGGGTAGGCGGTCACGTCGGAGACCGACCACGTGGCCCGCGGGGCGGAGCCCTCCGGGGAGTCGGCCGTCCGGCCGTCGTCCTCCGGCCCCTCCGCGGCCCGCGCGGTGACGGTGGTGGTCTCCGGCCCGACGAGCCTGCGGCCCCAGCCGGTGTCCACCGCGACCACCTCGCGGGCGGCGCGGCCGTCGAACAGCAGCGCCTTCGCGGCGAAGTAGTCCTCCATGTCGCGGTGGAAGTCCAGGTGGTCCTGGGAGAGGTTGGTGAACGCGCCGACGGCGAAGCGCGTTCCGTCCACGCGGCCGAGCGCCAGCGCGTGGCTGGAGACCTCCATCGGCACGTGTGTCACCCCGCGTTCGACCATGACGGCGAGCAGCGCCTGCAGGTCCGGTGCTTCCGGCGTGGTCAGCGCGCTGTCCAACCGCTCGCCTGCGACCCGGGTCTCCACGGTGCCCACGAGCCCCGTGGTGTGCCCGGCCGCCCGCAGCACGGACTCCACGAGGTATGTCGTCGTGGTCTTGCCGGACGTTCCGGTGACACCGACCACGCTCAGCCGGTGCGAGGGGTCGCCGTAGACGGCGGAAGCGGCGCGTCCCAGCACGCCGCGCGGGTCCTCGTGCACCAGCAGCGCGACCTCGCCCGAGCGCACCGCGTCGCTGCCGCGGGCGCGTTCGGCGCCGGCCGGATCGGTGAGCACCGCCGCGGCGCCGGCCCGCACGGCGTCGGCGAGGAAGTCCGCCCCGTGCGCGCGGGAGCCGGGCAGGGCGGCGAAGAGATCGCCGCCCTGCACGTGCTGGGCGCGCAGGGTCGCCCCGGTGACGGCGCGCGCGGTTCCGGCCGGGCCGCCCTCGGGCGGGACGAGGCGCGCGCCGACGGTCTCGGCGAGGGCCGAGACGTCGACGGGGACGACGTGACGGGGCCTGGGCGGGGCTGTCGCGACCGGGGATGGCACGTCTGGGAAGACTACCGGTCGACCTCGGCAGCACCTGCGCAAGGTCACCGCAGAAGTCACCGGGGATCACCCGAGCGAGGTGCCGCCTCAGTGCCCGTCGCGGGGGACGTAGCTGCCGGACCCGCCGAGCAGGAAGTCCAGGTCGGCGCCGTCGGAGGCCTGCATCACGTGGTCCCAGTACAGCCGCTGGTAACCGCGGGGGTAGGGGTTCTCCGGAGCGCGCCACGCGGCCCGCCGCCGCTCGAGCTCCTCGGCGGGGACGTCGAGGTCGAGCGTGCGGCCCGGCACGTCGATGACGACCCGATCACCGGTGCGGACGAACGCCAGCGGACCGCCCGCTGCGGACTCGGGCGCGACGTGCAGGAGGACGGTGCCGTAGGCGGTCCCGCTCATGCGCCCGTCGGAGATCCGCACGATGTCGTCGAACCCGCGGTCCTGCACCTTCTTCGGCACCGGGACGTTGGCGAGCTCGGGCATGCCGGGGAATCCCTTCGGCCCGAGGTTGCGCACGACGAGCACGCTGTTCTCGTCCACGTCCAGGTCGTCGTCGCGGCAGACGGCGTAGTAGTCGTCGACGTCGTCGAAGACGAGGGCCGCGCCCTCGTGCTTCAGCAACCGCGGCGAGGCGGCGGACTGCTTGACCACCGCGCCGTCCGGGGCGAGGCTGCCGCGCAGCACGGCCGTGCCGGAGCCCTCCGGCTGGAACGGCTCGGAGCGCGAGGTGATCACCCGGCGGTCGTGGACCTCGGCGTCGGCGATGTTCTCGGCGATCGTCGCTCCGGTCACCGTGCGCGCCCCGGTGTCGAGCAGGTCCTCGATCTCCCGCATGACCGCGGGCACGCCGCCCGCGTAGCAGAAGTCCTCCATGAGGTGCTCGCCGCTGGGCATGAGGTTCACCAGGGTGGGCACCTCGCGGGCGAGGCGGTCGAAGTCGTCGACGCCGAGGTCGACGCCGACGCGGTGCGCGATGGCGATGAGGTGGATGACCGCGTTGGTGGAGCCGCCGATCGCGGCGTTGACGCGGACGGCGTTGTCGAAGGCGCTGCGGGTCAGCAGGTCGGAGGGCTTGAGGTCCTCGTCGACCGCGTCGACGATGCGCTGGCCGGTGCGCCGGGCCGTGGCGTAGCGGCGCGCGTCGACGGCGGGCCAGGCCGCGGCGCCGGGCAGCTGCATGCCGAGCGCTTCGACGATGCTCGCCATGGTCGAGGCGGTCCCCATGGTCATGCAGTGCCCGTTGGAGCGGGACATGCACCCCTCGAGGAAGTAGCACTCCTGCTGGGTGATCCGCCCGGCGATGAGGTCGTTCTCCGCCTGCCACACGGCCGTTCCGGAGCCGACCTCGCCACCGCGGTACTTGCCGTTGAGCATCGGCCCGCCGGTGAGCGCGACCGTGGGCAGGTCGACGCTGGCCGCACCCATGAGCAGCCCGGGAGTGGTCTTGTCGCAACCGGACAGCAGCACCAGACCGTCGAGCGGGTTGGCGCGGATGGTCTCCTCGGCCTGCATGGCCAGCAGGTTTCGGTAGAGCATCGCGGTGGGACGCATGAGCGTCTCGCCGAGGGCCATGTTCGGGAACTCGAGGGGGAACCCGCCGGCCTGCCACACGCCCTGCTTGACGGACTCGGCGATGCGCTGCTGGTGCGCGTTGCACGGCGCGAGTTCGGACCAGGTGGTGGCGATGCCGATGACCGGGCGGCCGTCGAAGACGTCGTCGGTGTGGCCCTGGTTCTTCAACCACGACCGCGCGTGCATCCCGGCACGTCCGAACGCGCCGAACCATTCCGCGCTGCGCCGCGAGGTGCTCATCCGTTGCCTCTCCGTTGCTTCCGGCGGACCCGTTGTGCACGGCGAGACAACCAGGAGCGCACCCGGCGCGGCAAGAGCTCGCGGCAAAAATGTTCGTGTCCTCGGATGCTGAACGCGATCACGAACAGCGAGGCGGCGGGCGGCGGGACCGCCCACCGCCTGGCCGCGCGGCAGCAGCGCCTCGAGCACGAGCTCGACGCCCCGGTGAACCAGCTGTCCACCGGGGACGGCACGCTGCTGCACCACCCGGGTCCCTTCCCCGATGCGCCGCGGAGCCGGGAACGGTGCCGGCAGCACGGGCTGCCGGATCCCGCGATGTGCCGACCTCGCTACCTCGGCGACGAGGGCCGAGCCCCGCCGCCGCGGCGACCGGGCCTCACAGCGGTTTGTCCGCGCGCAGCTTCTGCTCCGGCGCCGGCGGTGACAGCGGCAGGTGGTGGCGCTGCACCAGGTAGGCGCCGATGTCGTGGAACAGCGGCGCGGCCGTCGTCGAGGCGTGGCCGCCCGCTCGCGGGTTGTCGAGCATGATCCCGATGACGTACCGCGGGTTGTCCGCCGGGAGCATCCCCGCGAACGTGATCCAGTGCTTCGACTGGCTGTAGCAGCCGCACTCCGGGTCGACCTGCTGCGCGGTACCGGTCTTGCCCGCGACCTGGTAGCCGGGCAGCGCCGCGTCCGACCCGGTGCCCTCCTGCACCTCGTTCGGGGACTGCACGACCGCGCGCAGCATGTCCCGCACGGTGCTCGCCGTCCGCGGGCTCACCACGCGCACGCCCTCCGGCGGCTGGTGCCGCACCGTCGTGCCGTCCGGTTTCTCCTCGGAGCGGATGATGCGCGGCGGCACGCGCACCCCGTCGTTGGCGATCGCCTGGTACATGCTCGCCATCTGCAGCGCGGTCATCGACAACCCCTGCCCGATCGGCAGGTTGGCGAACGTGGTGCCCGACCAGTCCTCGCGGTCCGGGTACGTGCCCGCGGACTCGCCGGGCAGTTCGATGCCGGTGCTCTGCCCCAGCCCGAACTTCTCGGCGATCTCGTTGAACCGCTCCGGCCCCAGCTCCTGCGCCACCTGCAGCGTGCCCACGTTGGAGGACTTGCCGAGCACACCGGTGAACGTCAGCGGAATCGTGCCGTGCTGCCAGGCATCGCCGATCGTCCGGTCCGCCACCTTGATCTTCCCCGGCACCTGCAGCACCTGGTTCGGGCGGACGATGCCGTTCTCGATCGCCGCCGCCGCCGTGATCACCTTGTTCACCGATCCCGGCTCGAACGGCGAGCTCACCGCCGGATTGCCCAGGCCGTCCCCGCCCCAGTCGTTCGAGCTCGGATCGAAGGTGCGGTCGTTGGCCAGCGCGCGCACCTGCCCCGTCTTGGCGTCCAGCACCACCGCGCTGCCGCTCTCGGCCTGCACCCGCCGCGCGTAGTCCGCGAGCTTGCGCTGCACCATGAACTGCAGGTCCGCGTCGATCGTGAGCCGGAAGTCCGACCCCGGAACCGCGGGTTCCAACTCCTGGGTCCCCGGGATGACCACGTCCGACGTGCCGCGCGCGGTGTCGGCGATCTGCACCCCGTTCTTGCCCGCGAGCTCGTCGTCCAGGGACATCTCCAACCCGATCAGCCCGCGGATCTTGCGCTCGTCCATGCGCCAGTTCGCGCCACCGATGATGTCCCCGGCCACGCTGCCCGCCGGGTACTCCCGCGAAGCCCGGTACTCCGAGCCGATCTGCGGGTACTCCTCGGTGATCTTGCGGGCCTGGCCGGAGTCGATCGGCGTGCCGAAGTAGGTGAACTGGTCATCGCTGAACAGCGCCGTGCGCACTTCCTTCGCCGGGATCCGGCCGCCGGTCACCTTCGCGACGAACCGCGCGATCTCGTCCTTGTACTGCTTCGGCGTGGGCGAGGACGGGTCCTTGGCGCGCTCCTCGCGCAGCGTCTCGGTCAGCTGCTGCGGATTCGCGTACAGCTGCTGGCTCTCCCCGCTGAACGCCAGCACCGCGCCGTGGCGGTCGCTGATCGTGCCGCGCTCGGCCGGGACGTCCTGCTTGCTGACCCGCTGCTGCTCGGCCTGCTCGGACAGCGCGCTGGCCTCGAAGGCCTGCACGTGCACGAGCTTGACCGTGGTGAGCGCGAGCAGCGTCACCATGACCACGGACGCGGTGCGCAGCCGCAGCCGGCTGCCCCCGACCTCGGGCCGGCCGGACTTCTTGCGCCGCGGGAAACCCCGCCTGCCACGCGCCATCACGGAACTCCCGCGGAACGCGTCCCGGGGGTCTCCTGCGCACCCGAGGCGGACTGCGCAGCGCCCCGCGCGTTCCCGCCGTCGGCGCCCCGGCCCTCGCCGGCGAGCCCGGCGGCCTGGTCCGGCGCGTCCTGCGCAGCTCGTCCACCGTCCTGATCGGACTGCGGCCCGCCCCCGCGACCGTTCTGCTCGCCCCGCTGACCGGCGGGCTCGCGCGGAGGTGGTGGCGGTGCCGGGGCCTGCGCCTGCTCCGGCTCACCGATCACCTGCACGGAACCGTCCGGGCGCTGCACGAGGTGCGCCGGCATCGGACCGGGAACCATGCCCTGCTGCTCGGCGCGGCGCTGGATCATCGGACTCGAGTTGAGCGTGTTGACCTCGCGCACCAGCTCCTCCTTGCGCTCGCTCAACGAGTTCAACTCGGCTTGCCCCTGCTGCAGGTGGTAGCTGCCGCTGACCGCGGCGATCGACAACCACAGCGTGGCGGCCAGCCCCACGCCGAGCAGCGTCATGACCACGCCCACCAGCGGGATGCGGTCCACCGCGCTGCGCAGCCGCAGCACCGCGGGGGAGGACTGCGGGGCCGCGCGCTGGGACCGCGCCGACCGCTGCGCGCCCTGCGGCGTCCCCTTCACCGCCTGCCGGGACTTGGCTCCCTGCCCCGTCCGCCCCGCGGACTTGGTGCCCTGAGCCGTCCGCTCCGCGGACTTGGTGCCCTGCCCCTTCCCCGAGGGCGCGCTCCGCCCGCCGCGGCGCGAGGTGCGCTGCCCCGCGTTCGCGCGGGACCGGCGCTCCTCGCGGGGGGCGGTGTCCTCGGTGGCGCTCCGGGCTGACTGGGAGCGCTTCTGCCCGGTCCGGTTGTTCCGCGTCGGTGCGGTCATCACGCCTCCGTAGCGTCGTCGGCGTCCGGCGGAATGCGCTCGACAGCACGGAGCCGCACTGACGCCGCTCGTGGATTGGCCGCTCTCTCCTCCTCGCCGGCCTGCTCGGCGCCGCGGGTCAGCAACCGCAGCTCCGGGCCGTGCCCCGGTAATTCGACGGGCAGGTCCACCGGCGTGCGGGACCGGGAGCGCTCGGCGAACTCGCGCTTGACCGCCCGGTCCTCGAGCGAGTGGTACGACAGCACTGCCATCCGACCGCCCGGCGCCAGCGCGTCCACGGCCGCCGGCAGCGCGTCGGCCAGCACCTCCAGCTCGCCGTTGACCTCGATGCGCAGCGCTTGGAACGTGCGCTTCGCCGGATGGCCACCGGTGCGGCGCGCTGCGGCGGGCACGGCGTCGTAGATCAGCCGCACGAGGCGCTCGCTGCGCTCGAACGGCTCCTCGGCGCGCCCCCGCACGATCGCCTGCGCGATGCGCGCGGCGAACTTCTCCTCGCCGTAGGTCTTGAGCACGCGGGTGAGCTCCCCGGCGGAATAGGTGTTGAGCACCTCCGCAGCGGTGCGCTCAGCCGTGGTGTCCATCCGCATGTCCAGCGGCGCGTCCTGGGCGTAGGCGAAACCCCGCTCGGCCTCGTCGAGCTGCAGCGAGGACACGCCGAGGTCGAACAGGACGGCGTCCACCGTGGACACCTCGTGCTCGGCGAGCACCTCGGCCAGCCGGTCGTAGCGGGCGTGCACCAGGCGCGTCCGGTCGGCGTAGCCGCGCAACCGCTGCCCGGACATCCGCAGCGCCGCCGGGTCGCGGTCCAGCCCGAGCAGCGTGACACCGGGGTGCGCCTGCAGCAGCGCCAGGGCGTGCCCGCCCATGCCCAGGGTCGCGTCGACGACCACGGCGGACTCCCGCCGCAGCGCCGGCGCGAGGAGTTCCAGCGTGCGCTCCAGCAGGACCGGAACGTGCCGGTCCGCAGGAGAGGCGCCGGATCCCCCCTCGTCGCGTCGTTCGGCCACGGCTGTCCCCCTTCTCTCCCGTGCGCCGGAATGCGGTGCACCTGCCGGCCCCTCGCCGGTGCGGTGCGCTGTTGTTCGGCTCGGCCCGCGACGCTCCCCCGCGGGCTCGCGGACGCGCCCTGCCGCGGCGCTCCCGCGCGGCGGGCGCGACTTCCGGACGTGCTCCGCGGCGTGCTCGCGGGACGCTGCACCCGGAGCCGCGCAACCCACCGAACACGCCTGCACGCGGAACCTCCCACCTGCGCGCACGCCGATGGCGTGCCGGCGCCCTCGTCCTCGCGTGACGGATACCGCCAGGTCCCCGCCCGCTCGTCGCGTCCTGACGCCGGGGAAGGTGCGTCAGGCGTGCGATAACCGAGCGGACCGAGGCCGAACGGCACCCGAAACGGTGGCGCCGCGCCGGAAGTCCCGGCCTCAGAACACGCCGGGCAACACCTCCTCCTGCGCCTGCGCGCACGCCTCCTCGTGCTCGTCCAAGTAGGACTGCCAGCGCTCGGCGTTCCAGACCTCGAGGCGGTTGATCGCGCCGATCACCACGCACTCCTTGTGGAGATCGGCGTAGCGCCGCAGCTCCGCAGCGATGGAGATGCGGCCCTGCCCGTCGGGCTGCTGCTCGTCGGTCCCGGCGAACAGGTAGCGCTGGTAGGCCCGCACGGTCTCGTTCGTGAACGGGGCCTCGGCGAGCTTGCGCGCCATCTGCTCGAACTCCGCGCGGGGGAACACGAACAGGCAGTGGTCCTGCCCCTTGGTGACCATCAACCCCCCTGCGAGCGCTTCCCGGAACTTCGCCGGCAGCGTGAGCCGGCCCTTGTCGTCGAGTCGTGGGTGGTGGGTTCCGAGGAACATCCCGGGCCACCTCCCCACAGTGAGGACACTCCGCACCGCTCCGGACGAACGCGCCGACCACCCGGGGCGCCCCGGACGACCCGAGCACGGCGGACGCACCGGCTACCGTCCGCGGGAACCTCGATCACTCCCGGTTGGACCGGAACCTCGTGAACCGGCACCCACCCCGTGAACCGACAGCCTGCGATTCGATCTCCCCACTGCGCACCACAGTACCCCACTTCGCTCCACCGTCAACACGAAACACCGCGGCACGACCGCACTCCTTCGAGGCATTTGTGCTGGTGAAAGCAGGTGGGAGACAGTGGGGCGGCGGTGGGGAGCTCCGCCGCCCGGCGCGTCGCGACCGCGGGCGCGGGACCCGAGCGCCGCGCCCGCGCGGAGCCGACGGCATGATCCGGGCGGCACCTCCGGCGGTTATGCTCGGCTGTCGCCCTCGGACCGGTCGCCGGCGGACGGCGGGGACGCCGCGCCACCGGCCGAGCAACAGCACAACGCAGCACGCCCGGTGCACCAGCGCGGCCGCGAGCGCCCCTCGCCGAGCACGACCGCCCGAGTCCGACCCGTCCTTGGAGGCCACCCATGCGCGACCCGTTCCCCTCCCGTCTCGCCGAGACGAGCGGGCAGTCGGCGCCCTCCGGCGGTCGCGCCCGCGGCGAGAGCACCGAACCCCTCGCCGGGTCCGGGCACGGCACCGGGTCCGGACACAACGCGGAGTCCGGCAGCACCACCGGGACCGGCAGCAGCCGCACCGACCGGGGCGTCGAACCGGACGCGGCGGCCCTGGCCGACACGATCCACCGCATCGCCGCGAACGTGGAACGCGTCGTCGTCGGCAAGCCCGAGGTCGTGCGCATCGCCCTGATCACCCTGCTCTCCCAAGGACACCTGCTCATCGAGGACGTGCCCGGGGTCGGCAAGACCTCGCTGGCGAAGGCGCTGGCGCGCTCGATCGACTGCTCGGTCAGCCGCATCCAGTTCACACCCGACCTGCTCCCCAGCGACGTCACCGGCGTATCGGTCTACGACCGCAACTCGGACTCCTTCGAGTTCCACCCGGGTGCGGTCTTCGCGAACATCGTCGTCGGCGACGAGATCAACCGCGCCTCCCCCAAGACCCAGTCGGCGCTGCTGGAGTGCATGGAGGAGGATCAGGTCACAGTGGACGGCCAGACGTACCCGCTGGCCGCGCCGTTCATGGTGGTGGCCACGCAGAACCCGGTGGAGCTGGAAGGCACCTACGCGCTGCCCGAAGCCCAGCGCGACCGGTTCACCGCCCGCGTGTCGGTCGGCTACCCGACCGCCGAGGCGGAACTGGCCATGGTCGACGAGCACTCCGGCCACCAGCCCCTCGAGGAGCTCTCGCCGGTGACCGATGCCGAGCGGGTGCACGAGCTCGCGCGGGCCGTGCGCGTGATCCACATCAGCACCGAGCTGCGCCGCTACGCCGTCGAGCTCGTCGCGGGCACCCGGTCGCTGTCCGAGCTGCGCCTGGGCGCCTCCCCCCGCGCCACGCTGCACCTCGTGCGCGCCGCCCGCGCGCACGCCGCCCTGTCGGGGCGCTCCTACGTCATCCCCGACGACCTCCACGAGATCGCCGTGCCGGTGCTGGCGCACCGGCTCGTCCTCACCAGCGAGGCCCGCTCCGCGCGCAAGTCGGCAGCGGAGCTGGTGCGGCGGCTGCTCCGGGACGTCCCGGTGCCGCGCAACGCGGGATAGAGTGCGCGTGCCGGGCTCCGGCGGCGTCACCACCATCCCACCGCGTGCGATCCGAATGAGGGGCGAGACTGATCGTTGATGCTGTCGGGCCTGACGCTCCGCGGGCGCTGCCTGCTGGCGGCCGGACTGGCCGCGGTGGTGAGCGCGCTCCTGCTCGACGAGCGCGACCTGCTGCGCGTGGCCGCCTTCGTGCTCGCCCTCCCGCTGCTGGCCGCGACGTGGACCCTGCGCACCCGGCGCGCGCTGCGCGCCCGGCGTGAGGTCGCACCGGCGCGGGTGGAAGCGGGGCAGCCGGTGCGGGTGCGCCTGGAGATCACCGCCACCAGCCGCCTGCCCTCCGGCGGACTGGTCCTGTCCGACCACACCCCGCACGGCCTGCCCGCGGCGAGCCACTTCCGGCTGGACGCGCTGCCCCGGCACGCCCCCGCTGCGGTGCACTACACCGTGCACCCCCGGCTGCGGGGCCACTACCGGTTGGGGCCGCTGACCACCCGCGTGGCCGACCCGCTCGGCATGTCCGAGGCGCGCGAGGAGATCGCCGGGCCCTCGCGGTTGACGGTGCTGCCGCGGACCGTGCCGCTGCGGGGGATGTCGCCCGGCGCGGGCCACGGCCAGGGAGCCCGCGGGCGCAGCCGCCCGCACCCGGGGCAGGGCGTGGAGGACGCGATGGTGCGCGAGTACCGCCGCGGCGACGACATGCGCCGGGTGCACTGGAAGTCCACGGCGCGCCGCCAGGAGCTGATGGTGCGGGTCGACGAGCACCCCTGGCACGGCGGCACCACCGTCCTGCTGGACCGCCGGGGCCCCGCCCACCGCGGCAGCGGCGCCGAGTCGAGCGTCGAGTGGGCCGTCTCGGCCGCCGCGAGCATCTGGTTGCACCTGCGCGCCTCGGGCCGCCCGGTGCAGCTGATCACCGAGGACGACCAGCAGCTGGACACCGCGGCCGCCGGACCGAACGGCGATGACCGCGTGCTCGACGCGCTGGCCGGGGTGCGCACCAGCGCGCACCGCGACCTCGGCTTCACCGACGACCCCGGTGACGGGCAGGAGCTCATCGCCGTGCTCGGCGAGCTCACCGCCCCCGGTGTGGCCGAGCTCAGCCGGCTGCGCCCGGAGGGGACGCAGAGCCTGGCGCTGCTGCTGGACGTGGGCCGCTGGTCCGGGCAGCCGTTCGGCGGCGCCGATCCGTACCGCGCCGCGGACCGGCTGCGGGCGAGCGGCTGGACCGCGGTGGTCGCCACGCCCGGCACGTCCGTGGCGGCGGCGTGGCAGCTGCTGTGCTCGGCCGAGGGCGCCGAGGCCGCGGAAGGGGTGACGCTGTGAACCCGCGCTCGTGGCGGCTGGACACGTCGCTGCTGGCCGCGCTCGCCGGCGCGGCGGCCGTGCTGTGCGCCTCGGCGGCGTTCGCCGGTGTGCTGGCCGACGTCTCCTGGGTGGCCCCGGCGTTCGGCACCGTGCTCGGCGTCGTGCTCGTCGGCGTGCTCGCCCGCGCCCTGCACTGGCACCCGGCGCTGGTCGTGCTCGCCCAGCTCGTCGGGCTGGCGCTGCTGCTGAGCGCGCTGTTCTCCGACCGCGCGCTGCTCGGGTTCGTGCCCACCGCGGACAGCCTCGGCGAGTTCGCGGAGCTGCTCGGCCGGGCGGGCGAGGTGGTGCGCACCGGAACACCCCCGGTCCCGGCGGAGCGCGCGCTGCGCTGCCTGCTGTGCCTGAGCCTGGGGATCGTGGCGGTCGCGGTGGACGCGATCGTCGTCGCCGCCCGTTCCGCGGCCGTGGCCGGGCTGGTGCTGCTGTGCGTGTTCGCGATCCCCTCGGCGCTGTCGGGCGACCTGCTGCCGTGGTGGACCTTCGCGCTGGCCGCCGCGGGGTTCTCCCTGCTGCTCACCGCCGACCCGCGGCAGCACCACTGGCGCGCGCGGGAGCGCCCCGGTCGCGTGCTCCGCGGCCTGCTCGGCCCCGCCGGGCTGAGCGCGGTGGCGATCGCCGCCGTCCTCGGCCTCCTCAGCGGCGTGGTGTTCACCGGAGTGGGCACGCAGGGCCGGTTCCCCGTCGGTGGCCCCAACAGCACGACCCGCACCGAGGGCATCGGGCTGCGCCCGTTCACCTCGCTGCGCGGCCAGCTCACCCAGGACGACCCGACCGAGCTGTTCCGCGTGCGCGGACTTCCGGAGGGCACGTACCTGCGCGCGATGACGCTGCGCAACTTCGACCCGCGCCGGGGCTGGTCGCTGGCGGGGCTCACCCGCGGCGTCCCGGCCGGCCCGCAGCTGCCGACGCCCGAGGGCACCTCGATCACCGAGGGCGAGCGGGCCCGGGTGCGGATCCAGCCGGTCAGCTACCGCGACCCGTGGCTGCCGGTCTTCGGCACCCCCACCGGCGTGTCCGGCATGGGGCCCGGGTGGCGCTACGACCCCGCCGCCGGGATCGTGTTCACCCAGCGCAAGCAGGACAGCCAGGCCTACACCGAGCGGATGGTGCTGCCCGCTCCCAGCGCCGAGGACCTGCGCAACGCCGACGGCCCGGTGGCGGTCGCGCCCGCGTACCTGGACACGCGCGGGATCCCGCGCCGGGCGGGCGACCTCGCCCGGCGGATCACCGCCGACGCGCCCACCGACTTCGACCGCGCGGTCGCGCTCAACCGGTTCTTCACCGACTCGCGGAACGGCTTCACCTACGACGAGAGCACCGGACCGGCCTCCGGGACCGACGGTCTGAGCGAGTTCCTGTTCCGCAACCGGCGCGGCTACTGCGAGCAGTACGCCTCCGCGATGGCGGCGATGCTGCGGCAAGTGGGCATCCCGTCGCGCGTCGCCGTCGGCTTCACCCCCGGAACGCCGAACGGGGAGGGTGAGCGCAGCATCACCACGCAGGACGCGCACGCCTGGGTGGAGGCCTATTTCCCCGGCTGGGGGTGGCAGACGTTCGACCCGACACCGCTGGACGACGGGCGCACCGACGTGCCGCAGTATCTCGACCAGCAGCCGCCGCCCCCGCCGGACGGCACCCCGCCGAGCGGGGAGGACTCCCCCCCACCGGAGGAGACCGGCACCCCCGCACCCCAGGACCGTCCCGAGCCTCCGCAGCCGGACGCCGCGGGCGGGCGCGGCGACGCGCCCGCCTGGCCTGCGGTGCTCGCCAGCGTGCTCGTGCTCGCCGCTGCCGCGTGCGGCGTTCCCGCCGGGGTGCGGCGGTTGCGGCGGGAGCGGCGGCGCCGCGACGCCGCAGCTGGCGGTGCCGAGGCCGCGGGGCAGGCGTGGCGCGAGGTGGAGGACGCGTTCGCCGACCGCGGGTCGGTGCTCGGTTCCTCGGAGACGGCGCGGACGGCCGCGGCTCGGCTCGCCGAGCAGCACGGGCTCGACGAGCCGAGCCGGCGCGCGCTGCGGCAGCTGGTCCACGTCACCGAGCACGCCTGGTACGCCCCGGCCGGAACGCCCGCCGTGCCGCAGCCCGCCCCGGACGAGCTGCGGACCGCGGTGGACGCGGTCCTCGACGGGCTGCACCGGGCCGCACCGCTGCCGTGGCACCGGCGGCTGTTCCCCCGGTCGGTGCTGGTGGGACGGCGCGGCCTCCTCCCCCGGCGCTGATCCCTCCCGCGGTGCCGGCCTCCCGCGGTGCTGGAGCGCTCGCCGCGCGCACGAATTCGCCGGCCGCGACTCGGCGCGGCCGGCGAGGACGGCACTACCGGGACTCCGCTGTCACCGGGGCTCTGCTGTCGTTGGGGCTGTCGTCGGGGTTCCTGCTGCCGCCGGGGCCCTACTGCTCGAACCGCCGTCGGAGGCGGTCCTCCATCCGCTGCGAGAGCGAACCGCGAGCACGTGGCTCACGTTTTTTTCGTCCACCCCCGCCCTCTCGCTCACCTGTTCCCTGTGCGCCGTTCTCCTCGTCGCCACCACCGCGCATGGCGGTGAAGGCGAACACCGCTCCGGCGAACATCACGAGGAAGCCGACCACGCTCACGACGGGGATGTCTGCCGGTTTGACCGGTATCACGACACCGACCACCAGCAGCACCAGGCCGAGCGCGAACACGACGCCGCCCTGCAGGCGGCGCCGGCGGGACGGCCGGTGCACTCGTCCACGGACGGTGGACGCGAACTTCGGGTCTTCGGCGTAGAGCGCGCGCTCGATCTGGTCGAGCATTCGCTGCTCGTGCTCGGAGAGTGGCATGGCTCCTCCTCCGGCACAGGTCTGTCGGTGGCGCCGGGAACCCGCACCACCACCTGGGTGCGAGCCGGTCCGGCGAACGCTTGGGGGCGTCATTTACGAGGATACGGTGCCCGCGACGCGACGACTACCCGGTCCCGGTGCCGAGGCGGTGCGAGGTTGCCGACATCATCCCCTCGGGGCAATGATCTTGCCATCGCGGCGGTACGCCAGCGCAACCGGGGGATGCCCGGGATCAGCCGACCACGCGTCCGATGCCGTGCAACCGGGTCGCGATGTCCCGCAACGGGGGCTGCGCCGAGGACGCGCGCTCCAGCTCCAGCAGCGCCTCGAGCGCCTTCGGGTTGGTCTCAACGGTGGAACCCGGGACCAGGTCGCTGAGCACGCCCTGCCCCTGGATCAGCTCCACGTCCAGCCCCGACTCCGTCAGCGCCGCGGTGAGGCTCTCCGTGTCGAACCGCCGCTGCAGCGGCTCGGCCGAGTCCGGCACCCGTCCGTCGGCATTGCGGTACAGGCTCAGCGCGTCCGGCAGGCGCCCCGCGAGAGCGCGCCCCAGCACGGCCGCGTACCGGTTGGCGACGAGGACCGACACCGCACCCGCGGGCGCGGTCGCCGCGATCATGGTGCGCAGCGAAGCAGCCACGTCGTCGACGTACTCCAGCAGCCCGTGGCCGAGCACGAGGTCCGCCCCGCCCTGCAGGGGCGGGTTCTCCAGCGCATCGGTGTCCCCCTGCACCGGGTTGATCCACTCGGAGACGCCCGCCTCCGCCGCGCGGCGCTGCAGCATCGCCAGCGCGTTCGGGCTGGGGTCGACGACCGTGACCACGCAGCCCGTCGCTGCGAGCGGCACGGCCCACACGCCGCTGCCACCACCGACGTCGAGCACCTGGGGCGGGTCACCTCCCCTGCGGTGCCGCGCCTCGGCGAGTTCGTCTTCCAGCACGCGGTGGACTGCGTCGGATCGCATGGCCCGAGCGTAATCCGAGCCCGCAGCGCACCTCGCGGCGGCGTGCCGGTGCGATCACGACGCCTGCCCAACACTCCCGAGCGGCCCGTAGGCTGCGGAACCGTGCAGACGGTGGCAGTGCTCAGCCTCAAAGGCGGCGTAGGCAAGACGACCGTGACGCTCGGACTGGCTTCGGCCGCGATGCGCCGCGGTGTGCGCACCCTCGTGGTGGACCTCGACCCGCAGTGCAACGCGACGGCGTGCCTGGAACCCGGGGAGACCGAGGCCGACCTCCGCGACGTCCTCGCCGACCCCGGCGCGGCGACGTTGCGCGCCGCGATCAGCCCGACCTCGTGGGACGAGGACGTCGACGTCCTCGTCGGCTCCGAGGGCGGCGCGCAGCACGACGGCGACGGCGGCGCGCACCTCACCGGGCTGACCGCGGCGCTGTCGGCGCTGGCCGCCGAGCAGGACGAACCGCCCTACCAGCTCGTCCTGGTGGACTGCCCTCCCTCGCTGGAGCGGACGACCCGCGCGGCGCTCGTCGCCGCCGACCGCGCGCTGCTCGTCACCGAACCGACCATCTTCGCCGTGTCCGGGGTCCAGCGCGCCTTCGAAGCGGTGCAGGCCGAGCGGGAGGCGCGCAACCCGGACCTGCAGCCGCTCGGGGTCGTGGTCAACCGGATCCGCGCGCGCTCGCAGGAGCACCAGTTCCGCGTGGAGGAGCTGCGCGAGATCTTCGGCCCGCTCGTCATGCCGGTGTCGCTGCCGGACCGGCTCGCCGTGCAGCAGACCCAGGGCGCCTGCGTGCCGATCCACCGCTGGGACACCCCCGGGGCCCGGGAGATCGCGCTGGGCTTCAACCTGCTGCTCGCCCGGACCCTGCGCGCCGGCGGCCGGCCCGCTTCCGAGGCCGCGCCGGAGGACGACGAACCCGACGAGGAGGACCTCGAGGTCTGACGTGCCGGGACGCCGAGGGGGCGGTGCGGCTCAGCCGCGCAGGTCGGCGATCCGGCGCAGCAGCGGGTAGAGCACGACGATGCCGACCGAGCCCCACACCAGTCCGGGGATGCGCAGCCCGCCGAGCGACAGCGTCAGGTCGCCCACCGCGGCGAGCAGCGCCGTCCCGAGCACGAGGAGGTTCACCGGATCGGCCAGGTCCGCTCCGGACTCGGCGAGCACCCGCACCCCGACCAGCGCCAGCAGACCGCCCAGCGCGAGCAGCACGCCTCCCACCACGCCGGGCGGGATCGTGTTCAGCAGCGCGCTGACCTTCGGGCAGAACGACACGAGCACCGCCACGACCGCCGCGGCGAAGCACGCGGCCGTGGAGTAGACGCGCGTGGCCGCCATGAGCCCCACGTTCGGCCCGGAGTTGCTCAGCGCGGCACCACCGCCCGCTGCGGAGAGCGCCGTGGCCGCCCCGCCCCCGATGAGCGCGTTGCCGATGTGCGGGTCGAGGTCCCGGTCGCTGCTGACCGCGACCGCCTTGATGTGCGCGACGTGCTCGGCGACGAGGACGATCACCAGCGGCAGCAGGTAGGGCATCACCGTCAGGTGGATCTCCGGCGCGACGAACTCCGGCAGCCCCACCCAGGGCGCCGCGTCCAGCCGCGCCGCCCGCTCGGCCGGGACCGCTCCGGTGAGCGCGCCGTGGGCCCAGCCCGCCGCGACGCCGAGCAGCACGCCGCTGCGGCGCAGCACGCCCCGGCTGCACGCGGTGACGAGCACGATGGTGCCCACGGTGACCACTCCCGGAGCGGCGCGGCCGTCGAACGCGGAGACCGCGCGGGGGGCGAGGCTGGCCCCGAACATGAGCACCACGGTCCCCGTGATCACCGGTGGCAGGGCGGCTTCGAGCAGACGCACCCCGAGCGCCTTCACGGCCACGCCCACGGCGACCACGGCCAGCCCCACCGTCACGATGCCGCCGAGCAGCGCCGCCGGACTGGCCCGCCCGTGCTCCACCGCAGCGTTCAGCGGCACGACGAACGCCAGCGAGGCACCGAGGTAGGCGGGCACGCGGTAGCGCGTGAGGACCAGGAACAGCAGCGTGCCCAGTCCGGAGAACAGCAGCGCGGTGGACGCGGGAAAGCCCGTCAGCAGCGGCACCAGCATCGTGCTGCCGAACATCACCACCGCGTGCTGGATCCCGAAACCGATCGTGACCGGCCAGCTCAGCCGCTCCTCGGTAGCGACGACAGCATCGCGCAGCGGGCGCCGACCGTTGCCGTGCACGGTCCACAACGCCACGTTGCCTCCCCCGACACATTCCAGGCATCAGAACGACGAGCTGTCACGCCTAGTAGCGACATCGGGGAGATTACTCGATCAGCTCACACAATCAAGCCATTGAGGTAGGCGAGGAGAACCACACTGGTTTACGACGAGTGACCGAGCGCGGTCGGCCTCCGAATGCCGGGGCCCTGGTGCCGGAGCCCCTGCGGCGACTCAGCGGGACTCGTCCTCCTGCGAGGGCCGCTCCAGCGGCTCCCCCTGCGGGGGACGCTCCAGCGGTGGCGCGGTTCCTCCCGCGCCCGCATCGCCGAGGACCTCGCGCAACCCCGCGGCGAGACCGGCCAACCGGTCGGTGGCGTCCTGCAGCAGGTCCCGCTGCTCCGGCGCGTCGCTGGCCGCGACCGCGCGCCCGGCCGCGGCCACGAGCTTGCCGTACTCCTCGACGCCCTCGTCCAGTTCGCCGCGCAGCCGCCGCACGTCCTCGTCCAGCTGCGCCCGCTGCTCGTCCGGGACGTGCTCGCGCGCGGCCTCCACGGCGACGAGCCGGTCCGCACCGTGCCGCAACTCCCGGGCCGTGGCGTCCGCCGTGCCCCGCGCCTCGGTGACCGCGACGCTGTCGGAGACGACAGCGGCCCCGCGCAACCGCTCCAGGGCCTGGTGCAGGCTCTGCTCCGCGTCGCGCAGCCGGCGCATCGGCTCCCGCGCCGCGGAGTCGCTCGGTGGCAGCTCCACCGGCTCCGGCGCGGCCTCGGGCAGCGGCTCGCGCTTGAGCCTGCGGTAGCGCAGGCCCGCCCCCACGGCACCGGCGCCGCTGAGCACGGCCAGACCGCCGAAACCCGTGGCCGCGGAGTACTGCAGGAGGGCCGGGACGAAGTCGGCCATCCCCGAACCGACCGCGCCCGCGCCGAACACACCCGTCGCGAGACCGCCACCGGTGGCCGTGCGCTTGGCCCAGCGGCGCTTGCGCAGCAAGCGCGCGCGGGGGTCGCGCCACCGCGCGACCCGCTTGCGCACCTCGGGCAGCACCTCCTGGCCGACGCGGGTGGCCGTGGAGAACCCCCACTCGACCAGCTCGCGCTTACCC
Source organism: Salinifilum ghardaiensis (assembly GCF_054491345.1). NCBI lineage: Bacteria > Bacillati > Actinomycetota > Actinomycetes > Pseudonocardiales > Pseudonocardiaceae > Salinifilum > Salinifilum ghardaiensis. The sequence continues at coordinate 3,875,129 of NZ_CM137101.1, forward strand.
CGGCCCACGACGACTCCCCTCAGGCCTGGTCGGCCTGCGGGTTCTGCCGCTGCTGCGGCTGCGCCGCGGGCTCGTCCGCAGCGCCGCTCGCGCCACCGGTGACCTGCTGCTGGTCCTTCGTCCCGCTGCTGCCCAGCGAGGCGCGCAGCTGGTTGAGCCGGTTCGCCCCCGCCGCGTCGATCGAGGCCTGCTCGACTTCGGCCATCCGGCCCTCGACGCTGTTCTGCGCCAGCTCGGCCTCACCGAGGGCGGTGCTGTAGCGGTTCTCGATCTTGTCCCGCACCTCGTCGAGCGTCGGCGTGCTGCTGTCCGCGGTGTTCATGTTGTTCATCTGCTTGAGCGAGGACGAGACCTGCTCCTGCATCTTGGCCTGCTCCAGCTGGCTGAGCAGCTTCGTCCGCTCGGCGATCTTCTGCTGCAGCTGCTGGGAGTTGCGCTCCACGGCCTGCTTGGCCTGCTCGGCGGCCTGCAGGGCCTGGTCGTGCATCGACTTGAGGTCCTCGACGCTCTGCTCGGCGCTGACCAGCTGGCTCGCGAACTGCTGCGCGCTCTGCTCGTACTTCTGCGCCTGCTCCTCGTCGCCCTGCGCCCGGGCGTCCTCGGCCATCTGCAGCGCCTGCTTGGCCGAGGACTGGAGCTTCTCCACCTCGCCGAGCTGGCGGTTGAGCTTCATCTCCAGCTGCCGCTGGTTGCCGATGACCGAGGCGGCCTGCTGCGAGAGGTCCTGGTGCTGCCGCTGCAGTTCCTCGATGGCCTGCTGGATCTGCACCTTCGGATCGGCGTGCTCGTCGACCTTCGACGAGAACGACGCCATCAGGTACTTCCAGAACTTCACGAACGGGTTGGCCATCTCCTCCGCCTGCCTTCTGTCCCCTGCTCGGCTGCCGTCGCCGGACCACAGCACGACCCCGTGCACGTGGGCTGCCCCACGTGTCCATCGTGTCAGGTGACCGCCACCGCTTCCACCGAGCCGGGAAGATCTTCGGAAATTTGCCGCGAGCTTAACGAGGATCACCACTGCGCGCCCGCAGGGGCCTCGTTTCGCTCGTCAGTGCGACAGCCCCGCACCGCGGAGCGACAGCCCGCAGCGCGAAGGCCCGCCGAACTCCCCGCAGGAACCGCCCCGGGCGGAACGCACGCCCGGCACGGGCGCTTCCCGGCGCGGGACGCAGCGCGCCCCGCGCCGGGTGCCGCCGCTCAGGCGGCGACGACGACGTCCTTGCGCACCGGTGCGTCGATGCGGTGGCTGAGCATCGACTGGAGGTACAGGTCTCCGGCGCTCCCGTCCGCGGTGGCCCGTGGCTCCGCATCGACGAGCTCGTCGGCCCAGTCGGAACCGGCCGCTCCGGACCGGGCGGCGGCGCCGGCCAGCTCCCCCTCGGGCAGCTGCGCACCGAGCAGGCTCGGCACGAGCTGGTCGCCCCCGGTGGCGCCCTGGCCGACGACCTCCGGCGCGACCACGCCCTTGTCCAGATCGCCGGCGACGGTCACCAGGAGTTCCGGAAGTGGGAGGTCCAGCGCGTCGCAGATGGACGCGAGGAGCTCGCTGGAGGCTTCCTTGCGTCCTCGCTCCACCTCGGAGAGATAGCCGAGGCTCACCCGAGCCGCGTGCGAGACGTCCCGCAGGGTGCGGGACTGAGCGGCCCTGGCGCGGCGCAGCCGTTCTCCGACCGCTTCCCGCAACATCACGGTCATCGCGCGCCTCCCTTCGTCCGTCGCCTCCGTCGCGACGTGTGAACGCACCCTACGTTACTCATCCAGCGGCCTTAACGAGAACGATCCAAGCCAAGTCCGCCGAGGGCGAACGACTCGCACGCGTGCACAACCCTTCCGTCTCGCGATCCTCGCTGCGGCGTCGGTCGACTCCGCACGGCACCACCTCGGCAGGCCCCACCACCTCGGCACGGCGGCGGAGGCGGTGCCCCGTCCCGCCCACACTACTGGGTAGAACGCACCGACCGGTCCAGCTGTTCCAACGCCACCCGAACGGCGGCAGCGCGGACCTCGTGCCGATCTCCCGGCAGGCGGACGCTGCGCACCGCGCTCGTGTCCGGACCTGCCACGCCGACGTGCACCGTGCCCGGCGGGACGCCGTCCTGCTCGCTCGGGCCGGCCACCCCGGTCAGCCCCACTCCCCAGTCCGCTGCGCAGCGACGGCGCGCTCCCGCCGCGAGCATCCGGGCCACCTGCGGGTGCACCGCGCCGTGCTCGTCGAGCACCGCGCGGTCGACCTCGGCGAGCTCGGCCTTCAGGTCCGTCGCGTAGACCACGAGTCCACCGCGGACGACCTCGCTCGCACCGGCGACGCCGGTCAGCGCCGCGGTCACCAGTCCCGCGGTGAGCGACTCGGCGGTGGCCGCCGTCTCGCCCCGCGCGCGCAACCGGTCGAGCACGCGCGCCACCGCTGCGGGGTCGAGCCCGAGGGCCTCCGGGCTCATCGGCCCTCCCCGCCCCGCCGGCTCGCGGCGCGGAGGCGCACCGCCTGCACGGCGTAGTCGGCGCCCGTGCCGACGGTCACCAGCAACGCGGCCGCGAGCAGCGCCCAGCGCGCGGGGTCCAGCGCGTCCACGGGGACCAGGTAGAGCACGATCGCGACGGTCTGCAGCAGCGTCTTGAGCTTGCCACCCCGGCTGGCGGGGATCACACCGTGCCGGATGACCCAGAAGCGCAGGACCGTGACCAGCGCCTCGCGCCCGATGATCACCGCGGTGGCCCACCACCACAGCTCGCCGAGCACGCTGAGCCCGAGCAGGGCGGAACCGGTCAGCGCCTTGTCCGCGATGGGGTCGACCACTTTGCCGAAGTCGGTGACCAGCCCCCGCCTGCGGGCGAGGTCGCCGTCGACGCGGTCGGTGACCGCGGCGAGCACGAACACGGCCGTGGCCACGACGCGCCAGAGCGCGTCGTGCCCGCCCGCCCAGAACAGCGCGAGGAGGAACACCGGTACGAGCACGAGCCGCACCACGGTCAGCACGTTGGCGATGTTGAGCAGCGGCACGGGAGACGCCCCGGACCCACCAGCCCCTCCGGCTGCTGGGTCGGATGCCGCGCGGTCGGCCGTCATCGTCACTCCCCGAACCGTGCTCTTGGGACCGCGGTCACCACTCGTGCTCCGACGGGTGCCGCTCGCCCTTCCGTGATCACGCCGCGTCGCCGGCGATCACGCGGCAGCGTGACACTTCGCCCATCGGCGACCCTCCCAGGATCGAGCACGGGTCCCGGAGCGTCCACGTCGGGGTCCTCCTCGGACCGCGCCGCTGCCGGGCGCGGGGCCCGCCGCCGCAGTTCCGACCACCCGCATCGCCCGCCATTCGGCACGTTACCCTGGAAAAACGTGAATGAATCGGTACAGGTGCGGCCAGCTCGAGCGGCTGACGTCGAGGCCGTGAAGGGGCTCGTCGACCACTACGCCGGCACGGCCGTCCTCGGCGCGGACCTGGCCACGCTGCACGAGAACCTCGGGGAGTTCTCCGTGGCCGAGCTCCGCGGCACCCTCGTCGGCTGCGGCGCGCTGCACGTGCTCCGACCCGAGCTCGGCGAGATCCGCACGGTGGCGGTCGACCCGCAGCACCGCGGCGCCGGCATCGGGCGCGCGCTGCTGGACCTGCTGCTGCAGCGCGCCCGCGGACGGGGCCTGCGCTGGCTGTTCGCCCTCACCTTCGAGACCCGGTTCTTCGGCCGGCACGGCTTCCAGTCCGTGCGCGAAACGCCGCTGCCCGCCGACGGCGCCACGGAGCCCGCGCACTCGGAAGGCGTGGCGCAGTACCTCGACCTCACCCGCGTCAAGCCCAACACGCTGGGCAACACGCGCATGCTGCTCGAACTCGACGCGGCGTAGCGGCCGCGCGGCAGGCGCACCCCTGCCATCTCCGAAGGCCCCGGAGCGCGCGCACCGGGCCACATCCGCACGGGGCCGCCCGCGCGTCGGGACGCGCACCGAGACCCCCGCACCGGAGCGCGTGCCGGGACGCGCCGGGAGGAGGCTCGACGCGAGGTCTACGATGAGCGCATGAATGACTATGCAGGGTCAGACATAAACATCCGGCGTGCGCGGATCCACGACGTCCCCGGGATCAAGGACCTCGTCGACTCCTACGCCGGTCGCGTCCTGCTCGCCAAGGAGCTCGTCACCCTCTACGAGGACGTCCAGGAGTTCTGGGTCGCCGAGCGCGGCGACGCCCTCCTCGGCTGCGGTGCCCTGCACGTGCTCTGGGAGGACCTCGCGGAGATCCGCACCGTCGCGGTGAGCCCCGCCGCCCGCGGGCACGGCGTGGGCCACCACCTCGTCGGACGGCTCATCGGTCTGGCCGAGGAACTCGGCCTCCCCCGCCTGTTCGTGCTCACCTTCGAAACCGCGTTCTTCGCGCGGCACGGCTTCCGGCCGATCGAGGGCGCCCCGGTCAGCCCCGAGGTCTTCGCCGAGATGCGCCGCTCCCAGGACGAGGGCGTGGCCGAATTCCTCGACCTGGCCCACGTGAAGCCCAACACCCTCGGCAACACGCGCATGCTGCTCGACCTCGACGGCGGGTGAGCGCGGAACCGCGCGATCACCCGGGCGGACCAGCTCGACGCGGCCGCGCATCCCGCGTTCCGGCGATCTCGGCCGCGAACACGCAGACAGCATGATCGCGACGCGGTATAACACCGTCCGTGATCACGACCACTCAGCGAAGCACCCGCACGCGCGGACGCCTCCGCCGCGGCCTGGTCGCCGTCGCCGCCGCCGCGAGCCTGCCCGTCACCGGCCCCGTCGCCTCCGCCGCCCTCGACCCGCCGCAGCTGCGGGCCGCCACCGACGAGTACCTGTTCCACACCGGACTCGACGACTTCGCCGCCGCGCACGAACGAGCTCCGCACGCCGACCAGCTCGACTGGTCCTCGGACGGGTGCTCGGTGGCCCCCGACGAGCCGCTGGGCTTCGACTTCACCGCCAGCTGCTGGCGCCACGACTTCGGCTACCGCAACTACCAGCTGCAGCAGCGGTTCAGCGAGGACAACCGCGCCCGCATCGACGAGAACTTCCGCGCGGACATGACCGGCACGTGCGGCGTGAACCCGCTGTGCCACGGCACCGCGCAGGTCTACTACTGGGCGGTGCGGGAGTTCGGCGACGTCGCCACGTCCACATCGGACGCCGTCGAGCGGGCGCGCATCCGGCCGGTGCACGCCGACGGCCGCATCGTCGGCTTCCGGGCCGTCGACGAGTCCGGCGATCCCGTCACCTTCACCGCGCGCTGAGGCCACCGCACGGCGGGCCCGGCCGACCTCCGGTTCACTCCCCGGAGTCCTCGGCCGGGCCGCCGCGGATCGCGGTCAACGCGCTGTCCAGCTCCTCCGGCTTGATCAGCACCTCGCGCGCCTTCGACCCCTCGGAAGGGGCGACGACACCGCGCGATTCGAGCAGGTCCATCAGCCGCCCCGCCTTGGAGAACCCGACCCGCAGCTTGCGCTGCAGCATCGACGTCGACCCGAACTGGCTGGTGATCACCAGTTCCGCGGCCTGCAGCAGGACCTCCAGGTCCTCGCCGATGTCCGAGTCGACCTGCTTGCCCTCCCCGCTCGCCTTGGCGGTGGTGACGCCGTCGGCGTAGTCCGGCTCCGCCTGGTCCTTGGCGAAGGCCACCAGGCGGTTGATCTCCTCGTCGGAGACGTAGGAGCCCTGCGCGCGGATCGGACGCGACGCCCCCATCGGCAGGTAGAGCCCGTCGCCCATGCCGATGAGCTTCTCCGCTCCCGGCTGGTCCAGGATCACGCGCGAATCGGTCAGCGAGGAGGTCGCGAACGCCAGCCGCGACGGCACGTTCGTCTTGATCAGACCGGTCACCACGTCCACCGACGGCCGCTGCGTCGCCAGCACCAGGTGGATCCCGGCGGCGCGCGCCTTCTGCGTGATCCGCACGACCGCGTCCTCCACGTCGCGCGGCGCGGTCATCATCAGGTCCGCCAGCTCGTCGACGATCGCGAGGATGTAGGGGTACGGCCGGTACTCGCGTTCGCTGCCGGGCGGCGCGGTGATCTCCCCGGAGCGGACCTTCGCGTTGAAGTCGTCGATGTGCCGCACCCGGTTGGCCTGCATGTCCTGGTAGCGCTGGTCCATCTCCTCGACCAGCCACGCCAGCGCGGCCGCCGCCTTCTTCGGCTGGGTGATGATCGGCGTGATCAGGTGCGGAATCCCCTCGTAGGGGGTCAGCTCGACCATCTTCGGGTCGATGAGGATCGCCCGCACCTCCTGCGGGGTGGCCCGGGCCAGCAACGACACCAGCAGCGAGTTGACGAAGCTGGACTTGCCGGAACCGGTCGAGCCCGCCACGAGCAGGTGCGGCATCTTCGACAGGTTCGCGGTGAGCATCTGCCCCTCGATGTCCTTGCCCAGGCCCATCACCAGCGGGTGCGGGTCCTTGGCGGCCTCGGGCGAGCGCAGCACGTCGGCCAGGTGCACCACTTCGCGGTCCGAGTTGGGCACCTCGATGCCGACGGCCGACTTGCCGGGGATCGGGGTCAGCAGCCGGATGTTGTCGTTGGCCACCGCGTAGGCGAGGTTCTTCGTCAGCTGGGTGATCTTCTCGACCTTCACCCCCGGCCCGAGCTCGACCTCGTAGCGGGTGACCGTCGGCCCCCGGGTGAAGCCGGTGACCTGGGCGTCCACCTTGAACTGCTGCAGCACCCCGGTGATGGCCTCGATCACCGCGTCGTTGGCCTTGCTGTGCGTCTTCGGCGCGGCACCTTCCTCGAGCATGTCCAGCGGCGGGAGCTGGTAGTCGCCCTCGACCGTCCGGCTGATGCGGAGCTTGCTGCCCCCGTCGTCCGCGCCGCCGTCCGCGGCACCGGCCCCCTCGGCACCGGCGCCCTCGGCGACGGGTGCGCTCTGCTTCCCCTTCGCCGCGGCCGCTCCGGCGTCCTCCGCCGCAGCGGTGCGCGCGGTCGCCGCGTGCTCCTCGGCCGCGGCGGTGTCCCCGGCGCCCTCGCGGTCCTCGGCCATGGCGGCCTGGCGGCGCCGCGAGGGGCGGCGCAGCGAGACCGCGGAGGGGTCGGCTTCCTCGAGCTCACCGCGCCCGCCGTCCCGGCGGCGCGGCGAACCACCGGTCCCCTCCTCCGGCTCGGCCAGCTGCCGCAGCCGACGCGGCACCTCGCGCACCGGAGTTCCCGTGAGCACGAGCAGTCCGAACAGGCCGATGAGCACGAGCACGAGCACGGCCACCCACCCGGACAGCCCGCGCGCCAGCGGGCCGCCGGCCACGAAACCGAGCGCACCTCCCGCCTCGGGCCACAGCTCCGGCCGGAAGGGGTTGCCGCGGACGATGTGCAGCACGCCGAGGGTGGGCAGCACCAGCACCGCGGAGCCGACCACGACGCGCGGGCGCGCTTCGGGGTCCGTCTCGGTGCGCATCAGCAGCACCGCGGTCAGCGCCAGCACGATCGGCAGCACCACGACCGCCGAGCCCACGGCCGCGCGCAGACCGCCATCCATCCACTCGCCGACCGGTCCGCCCGCGTGCGCCCACACGCCCGCCGCCGCGATCACGGCGACGGTCAGGAACAGCAGCGCCAGACCGTCCCGGCGGTGCGCCGGGTCGATGTCGCGGGTGCGGCCGAGCGCGCGCAGCACCCGGCCCGCGGCGCGCGCGGCACCGCTCGGGCGGTGCGTCCTCTTCGGCGCGGAGCTCCGCGACCGCCCACCGCCCCCGGAGGACTTCGCGGGGGACTTCTTCGGTGCGGAGGACTTCGCGGAGGAGTTCTTCGGCGGGGACTTCCGCGCCGACGAGCCGCCCTTCGACGACGAGCCGCCCTTCGACGACGAGCCACCGCCCTTCGACGCGCCGCCCTTCGCACCGGTGGAACGGCCGCGCGCGGATCCGCCGCTCCCGCCGGTGCTCTTCGACCCCGCGCTCTTCGACGGCCCCGTGCCCTTCGCTCGGGAGCCGGTGGAACGCGTCGCGCTTCCCGAAGTTCGGCTCGCCATGCCCCACACGGTATCCCGCTGCACCACTGCCGTCACACCAGCCACAACCCCGCCCGCGCGGAGGTGCCAGCCCGAACGGATCGCGGCGGCGTTGCGGCAGCTCCACAACCCCGCCCGCGCGGAGGTGCCCGGTGGGAGCAGGCTGCGGGGTTCGTCGACCACCGCAACCGCGCCAGCGCGCGGAGGACCGCGCCGCGGCACGTCGGCCGCGGACCCCGGCTGGCCGGTCACCCGGAGCCGGCCGGCGTGCGATCCTGTGGGCATGGTGGCCGTTCCACCCGCACCGGATGAACCGACCCGCCCGGCGGCGGACGAGCAGCACCGGAGCCGCCCCGGCCGCGCAGCGCGGGGCCGTGCCGAGGCGCCGCTGCTGTGGCGGGCGCTCACCCGGCTCGACCGCGGGATCGTCGCCGCGACCGGGCGGCTCGACATCACCGGTTCCCCGCCGGAACCCACCCCGGGCAGGCCGCTGCTGCTCGTGCCCAACCACATCGGCAACGCCGACGCGCTGGTCGTGCTCGCCGCCTGCCACCGACGCGGACTGGCACCGCGGTTCCTCGCCACCGGCGGGCTGTTCGACTTCCCCGTGCTCGGCACCGTGCTCCGGCGCTGCGGGCACGTCCGCGCCGACCGGGGGAGCCGGCACGTCACCGCCGCGCTGGCGGTCGTGGTGGAGACGCTGCGGCGGGACCCGCGTCCGATCGTGGTCTACCCGGAGGGGCGGATCACCACCGAACCGGGGATGTGGCCGGAACGCGGCAAGACCGGCGCGGCCCGCACGGCCCTGGCCACCGGTGCCACGGTCGTGCCGGTCAGCCAGTGGGGCGCGCACGAGATCCTGCCCTACGAGCTCCCGCACGTCGCCACCGCCGCCGAAGCCTGGACGGTGGTGCGCAGCTGGCTGCGCGGCGTGCGCCGGCGCCCCGCGCTGCGCGTGCGGTTCGGGCCCGCGGTGGACCTCGAGGGGCTCGACCCCGGGCGGGCCGGCGACGCCGCCCGCGCGCACGCGCGGATCATGCGCGCGCTCACCGCGGGCGTGGCGCGGCTGCGCGCGGACGAACCCGAACGGCCGCGCCACCGGGATCCCACCCGGCCGGCCACCGGGAAACCCTGCCCCTGGCGGGAGTGACGCCGGGGCCGCTGCCGCCCGGCTCAGGGCATCCGCTCCGGGGCGGCGGGCTCGGCCGGGCGCGCGGAGGGCCACCACCGCAGCACGAGGTTGTTGACCACCCAGAGCACCAGCCCCGAACCGAGCAGCACACCGGCGACGACGTACTCGGTGGTGTCGCGGCCGGTGAACGGGCTCGCGAAGAACGCGCAGCACACCGCACCGAGCACGGGCACGGCGGTGGGGGCGCGGAAATGCTCGTGCTCCGCCGGGTCTCGGCGCAGCACGAGCACCGCGACGTTGACCACGGTGAACACGATCAGCAGCAACAACGAGGTGGTCCCGCCGAGCACGGAAATGTCCAACGCCGCGACGAGTCCGACGCCGAGCAGGCTGGTGAACAGGATCGCCACCCACGGCGTGCGGCGCTGCCGGTGCACGAGCCCGAACTGGCGGGGGACGAGATGCTCGCGCGCCATCCCGTAGAGCAGTCGGCTGGCCATCATCATGTTGATCAGCGCGGAGTTGACGACCGAGATCAGGGCAATCGCGGCGAACGCCAGCAGCGGGAACCACGGCGCGCTCGCGCGCACGACTTCGAGCAGGGGCGCGGTCGAGCCGTCGAGCACCGAGGTGGGCACGAGCACCGCGGAGGTGGTGGCGACGAGCACGTAGACGCCGGTGCACACGGCGATGCCGAGCAGGACGGCGCGGGGAAAGGTGCGCACGGGATCGTGCGTCTCCTCGACCATGTTCACCGAGTCCTCGAAGCCGACCAGGGAGAAGAAGGCCAGTGCGGTGGCCGAGGTGACCCCGAAGAACGCCCCGGCCTCGCCGTTGAACTCGACGAGCCGGTGCGGTTCGCCCGCTCCTTGCGCGATCGCGCCGAGACCGAGGGCGACGACGATCAGCAAACCGGTGATCTCCACGCAGGTGAGCAGCACGTTGAGCTTCACAGAGACGTTCGCGCCGCGGTAGTTCACCCACGCCAGCAACGCGAGGAAGGCGCAGGAAACCAGCGTTTCCGGTGCGCTGATGAACTCCTGCAGGTAGTCACCGCTGAACGCGTCGGCGGCCGAGGCCGCCGAGGTGATCCCGGAGCACATCACGGCGAAGGCCACGAGGAAGGTGAGCAGGTGCACGCCGAAGGCCTTGTGCGTGTACAGCGCAGCCCCCGCGGCTCGCGGGTACTTGCCGACGAGTTCCAAGTAGCTGAACGCGGTCAGGAACGCCACGACGAAAGCCACGACGAACGGCACCCACAGGGCGCCTCCGACGAGGCCGGCGACCTTCCCGGTCAGCGAGTAGATGCTCGCGCCGAGGATGTCGCCCACGACGAACAGCAGCAGCAGTTTCGGCCCCATGACCCGCACGAGCCGGGCTTCGCCCGGCGGCGCGTCGGGGGAAGTCGTCTCAGGCATGCAATGCAGGTTGCCTTAAGCATGAGATATGCAACAACAGGTGCCTCGCTCTGATTCGGTTGCGCCCGCCGGGAGGAAGCGCGGCGCGGACACCCGCGACCGCTGTGCGAGGCTGGAACGATCAGCGCGCACAGCCCTGGAGGTCGTCGTGACCGCCCCGCGGAACTACACGGAACTGCGCGAGGCCCTGCAAACCCGGATGAGCTCCCTCGCCCCCGGGCAGCAGCGCATCGCCCGCGTGCTGCTGACCGAGCCGGAGAGCACGGCCTTCCGCAGCATCAGCGAGACCGCGCGCGCCGCCGAGGTGCACCAGTCCTCGCTCGTGCGCTTCGCCAACTCCCTCGGATTGGCCGGATACCCCGACCTCGTCCAGCTCTGCCGCGACCGGCTCACCGAGCAGGCCCACCTCGTCACCCGGTTCGAACAGGCCAGCCGGCACACCTCCGCCGAGGAGCTGCTGACCGCCGTCGTCGAGCACGACCGGGACAACCTCACCCGCACCTTCTCCCGCATCGACCCCGCGGAGTGGGAGCGGATCGTCGCGCGGTTGGCGCAGGCTCCGCGGGTGCACGTGATGGGACTGCGCAAATGCCGTTCGGTGGCCCAACTGGCGAGCTACCTGCTGCACATGGTGCGGCGCGACGTGCACCTCGTGGCACCGGCGCTCGGGGGCCTCGTGGACGAAGTGCGCGATCTGGCCGCCGGGGAGCTGTTCCTGGCCGCCTCGATCCGCCGCTACACCGCCGATACGGTGCGCGCTTTCGAGGTGGCGAGCCAGCGCGGCCTGCACACGGTGGCGCTGACCGACGACGCGGCCTCACCGCTGGCCGCGGTCGCCGACGACGTACTCCTCGTCGAATGCGAAGGGGTCACGCTCTTCCGCTCGCTCACCGGGTTCACCTCCGTCGTGCAAGCCCTGGCCACGGCCACGGCCATCGAACTGGGCACCAGCAGCCGCTCCGAGCTGCTGGAGGACGAGCAGTTGTTGGAGACCTTCGGCGCCTACGAAGAGGAGCGTTGACGCAACCGTAGTTGCTTTTATTTATTGAAACGCAAATAAGATTGTGCAACGCTCGGCGCGAACGATACGCGCGGGAGGTGCACGGTGGTACGGCACTCGGCGACGCTCGCCCTCGATGAACGGCTCCGCGCCCGCAGGGAAGCGGGAGAGGACGTCCTGCACCTGGGCTTCGGCGAAGCCGGACTGCCCGTGCACCCCGACGTGGCCGCTCGACTCGCCGGCGCGTCCGGCCACAACGCCTACGGGCCCGTAGCCGGCTCGGTGACCGCCCGCACGGCTGCAGCCGGGTACTTCGCCCGCCGCGGCCTGCCCACCGAACCGGACGAGGTGATGCTCGCCCCCGGCAGCAAAGCCCTCCTGTTCGGCCTGCTGTCCGTTCTTCCCGGTGACGTCGCGCTGCCGCGCCCCTCCTGGGTGAGCTACGCGGCGCAGTCCGCACTGGCCGGCAAAAACGTGCTCGACGTGCCCGTCGCCGAGGGCAGCGGCGGCGTCCCCGACCCCGAGCGGCTCGACGAGGTCCTCCGCACCGCCGAGCGGGAGGGGAACGCGCCCGGTTGCCTCGTGCTCACCATCCCGGACAACCCCACCGGCGTGGTAGCCGAGCGGACGCTGGTGACCCGCGTCTGCGACGTCGCCGCGCGCCACCGGCTGACCGTCCTCGCGGACGAGATCTACCGGGACCTCTCCGACGCACCGGACTTCCCCGACCCAGCGTGGATGTTGCCCGAACGCACCATCGTCACCAGCGGCCTGAGCAAGAGCACGGCGCTCGGCGGCTACCGCATCGGCTTCGCCCGCATTCCCCGCACCGGTCACATGGACGGCGTGCGCGACGACCTCGTCGGGCTCGCCAGCGAGGTGTGGTCCGGCCTGGCCGCCCCGATGCAGGAAGTGGCTGCGTGGGTTCTCGGAGAACCGCCCGAGATCACCGAGCACGTCGCCGCCTCCCGGGCGCTCCACCGACGCGTCGTCGACCGGGTCCACGGCCTCTTCCTCGAGGCCGGGGCGCACTGCCGCTCCCCGCGCGCCGCCTTCTACCTCTACCCGGACCTGGAACCGCTGCGCCCGGCGCTGGCCGCGCGGGGGGTCAGCACGGGACGGGACCTGGCCGATCACCTGCTCACCGAGCACGGCATCGGCGTGCTCGCAGGCGAGGAGTTCGGCGACACCGACCGAGCGCTGCGCTTCCGCGCGGCCACGAGCCTGCTCTACGGCAGCACGACCGAGCAGCGCTGGCAGGCGTTGCGCAGCGACGACCCGTGCGCGCTGCCGTGGATCAGCGAGGCGCTCGACCGCTTGCGGCACGCCCTCGGTGCGCTGAACCATCCGTGAGCACGACCGCCTGGCGCCCGGACCTCGCGCCCACGAGCGGCGGGCCACCGCGAGGCGGGCGAGGCCTCACTCGTGCACGGGCAGCACGTTCGGCACGATCATCGGGCGGCGGCGGTAGGCCTCGGCGACCCAGCGGCCGACCACCCGGCGCACCGCCTGGGCGATGCGGTGCGTGTCGGTGATTCCCTCGGCCTCGGTGCGCGCCAGCTCCATCTCCACCATCGGCACGACCTCGTCCAGGGCCTTCGGGTCGTCCGAGAACCCGCGGCCCGCGATCGTCGGCGAGGACACCGCGCGACCGGTGCCCGACTCCACCGCGACCGTGATCGAGATGAACCCGCCCTCGCCGAGGATGAGCCGGTCGGACAGGGTGGACTCGCCCACGTCGCCGACGGAGAGCCCGTCGACGTAGACGTGGCCGACCTCGACCCGCCCGGCGATGCCGGCGGTGCCGTCGACCAGGTCGAGGACCACGCCGTTCTCGGCGATGTGCACCTGCTCGCTGCCGACGCCGGTGAGCTCGGCGAGCTCGGCGTTGGCCCGCAGGTGCCGCCACTCGCCGTGCACCGGCATGACGTTGCCCGGGCGCACCGCGTTGTACAGGTACAGCAGCTCGCCTGCCGAGGCGTGCCCCGACACGTGCACCTTCGCACCGCCCTGGTGCACCACCTGCGCCCCGAGCCGCACGAGCCCGTTGACGACGGCGAACACCGCGGTCTCGTTGCCGGGGATGAGCGAGCTGGCCAGCACCACCGTGTCCCCGGACCGGATGCTGATCTGCTTGTGCTCGCCGCGCGCCATGCGGGACAGCGCCGAGAGCGGTTCGCCCTGCGAACCGGTGGAGACGAACACGACCTCCTGCTCGGGCATGTCCATGGCCTCGTCGAGGTCCACCAGCAGCCCCTTGGGCACGTGCAGCAGCCCCAGCTCCGCGGCGATGTTCATGTTGCGCATCATCGACCGGCCCACCAGGCACACGCGGCGGCCGTGGGCCGCGGCCACGTCGAGGATCTGCTGCACGCGGTGCACGTGGCTGGAGAAGCACGCGACGATGACGCGCTGCTGCGCCTTGCCGATGACCCCGTCGAGCACCGGGCCGATCTCCCGCTCGGGGGTCACCACGCCGGGTACCTCGGCATTGGTCGAGTCGACGAGGAACAGGTCCACGCCCTCGTCACCGATGCGGGAGAAACCCGCCAGATCGGTCAGCCGGCCGTCCAGCGGCAGCTGGTCGAGCTTGATGTCGCCGGTGTGCAGCACCGTCCCGGCGGGCGTGCGGATCGCCAGCGCGAGCGCGTCCGGGATGGAGTGGTTGACCGCGAAGAACTCGAGGTCGAACGCCCCGCGCTGAGCGCGCTGCCCCTCGGCGACCTCGACGAGCACCGGGTCGAGCCGGTGCTCGGCGCACTTGGCCTCCACCAGGGCCAGCGTGAACTTCGAGCCCACGATCGGCATGTCCGGGCGCAGCCGCAGCAGGAACGGCAGGGCGCCGATGTGGTCCTCGTGCCCGTGGGTGAGCACGATCGCCTCCACGTCGTCGAGGCGCTCCTCGACGAACCCGAAGTCGGGCAGGATGAGGTCCACGCCCGGCGCGTCGTCCTCCGGGAACAGCACACCGCAGTCGACGATCAGCAGGCGGCCCTCGTGCTCGAAGACCGTCATGTTCCTGCCGACCTCGCCGATCCCGCCGAGCGCCACCACGCGCAGCCCCCCGCTGGTCAGCGGGCCCGGCGCGGACGCCGACTTCGACACGGCCGCGGTTTGGCCGCTCTCCGTGGACTTCTCGCTCACCGCTGGGTCCCCTCTGCCGCCGTGTCCGGATTCACCAGTACGAGACCAGCTTCCCACAGGTCGCTCGTGATCAGGCGAACCTGGTCGTCGGTCGCCACCGGGATCGGCAACCGCGGCTGCCCCGTCTCCACTCCGCAGGACCGCAGCGCGGTCTTGGCGAACAGCACGCCGCCGGCCACGCTCATCGAGCGGTACACCGGCAGCAGGCCGTTGTGCACCTGGCGCGCCCCGGCCACGTCGCCCGCCTCGTGGGCGTCGATCATCGTGCGCAGCCGGTCCGCCACGACATGACCGATCACGCTGACCACGCCGACCGCACCGACCGACAGCCACGGCAGGTTCAGCGGGTCCTCACCGGAGTAGTAGACGATGTCCGTGTTGGCCATGACCTCGCTGCCGGCGAGCAGGTCGTGCTTGGAGTCCTTGACCGCGACGATGCGCGGGTGCTCACCGAGGCGCTTGAGCGTGTCCACCTGGATCGGCACCACCGAGCGCGGCGGGATGTCGTAGAGCATCACCGGCAGGTCGGTCGCATCGGCGACCTCGCAGAAGTGCTGGTACAGCCCTTCCTGCGGCGGACGCGAGTAGTACGGGGTCACCACGAGCAGCCCGTGCGCGCCGGCGTTCGCGGCGGACTTGGCCAGAGCCACCGAATGCGCGGTGTCGTTCGTCCCCGCGCCGGCGACGACGGACGCCCGGTCACCGACCGCCTCGACCACGGCGCGCACGAGGCGCTCCTTCTCCTCGTCGGAGGTGGTCGGGCTTTCCCCGGTGGTGCCGTTGACGATGAGCCCGTCGTTGCCGAGCCGGTCCACGAGGTAGGTGGCGAGCTCCTGGGCAGCCGGAACGTCGAGCTTTCCGTCCTGGTCGAACGGGGTCACCATCGCGGTCAGCACGCGACCGAACGGCCGCCCCGCGGTCGCACTCGGAGTGGTAGTGGAGCTGTCGGTCATAACTCCTGACGCTACCTGGTCGGGCCGCAGGTCAGCGCGCCCGTCTCAACCCGCGTCGACCGATCCGGGGCCGCTGCCCGGGGACACCGGAAACTCCGCGGGCGAGCGGCCCCGACCGCGGATTCTCTTGCGGCGCAACCGTCCTCGTCCGGCAGGTTTCCGCGCGGCACCCGCGGGGCGGGCCGGGGCGCGGCACCGGCGTCCCGGTGGCGGTACCGCGACGACCGCGCCCCCGGAAGCGGGCACGCGCCCGCATCGGCCGGCGGGGCGCTCAGAAGCTGCGCCGCAGGTCCTCGACGGCGGCGATGTCCGCCTCGTTCCCCTCGAACTCCACCTGCGCCTGCTTGCGCCCGAACGCGCGCAGCAGCAGTTCGCCCGGCTCACCGAGCAGCCGCACGGTGCGCGGGCCCTGCCTGGCGGCGATCTCCGTGCCGTCGGGCCGCCGCAGCACCACACCGACCGGGCTGCGCCCGTAGAAGACGCGGGCGACGCGGCCGAGCGCCTTCCACAGCACCTCCTCCCGCTCGGGGTCGCTCGCGCGCGGCAGCCACCCCTCCCGGGCCCGCCGCACGTCCTCGTGGTGCACGAAGAACTCGGCGGAGTTCACCGCTTCGTCGACCGCGCCGACGGCGAACGGGTGCCACTTCGGAGCTCCCCCGCGCACCCGGTCGACGAGGTCGTGCCACGGCAGGTCGTGGAGCTCGCGCTCCACCCGCTGGCCCCGCTCGGCCAGCGCCTTGACCACGCGTCCGGCCATCGCGTCCGGACGCCGTTCCCGCACCACCAGGTGAACGGCGAGGTCCCTGGTGGCCCAGCCCTCGCACAGGGTCGGTGCCTCCGGCCCGACCTGTTCGAGGAGATCGCAGAGCTGTCGACGTTCGTCACTGGCCACACCCATGGGACCACTGTAGCCAGCACCACCACCGGGACGCCGCAGGTGATCACCGCTGCCGCCCCCACCAGCAGCGCACCGGCGCCACCCGGCGTGTCGGGGACCGGCGCAGCCCGATGCGGTCAGCCCCGCACGCGGCTCCTCCGCCCCGCTGCACGCGCGAGGCTCCTCGAGGAACGGCGCACCGGCCACCGCGGTCAGCGCCCCGGCAACGGCACCGCCGCGAGCGGCGTCAGCCCTCGTTGACGTAGGGGCTGGAGGCCACCTCGCTGCCGTCGGCGAGCGCGGTGATCTCGAAGTCGCCGAACACGTTGCCCGCGACCTTCTGCAGCTGCCGCAGGCACTCCACGGCCAGCGCGCGGATCTCCACGTCGGCGTGCTCGGTGGCCCGCATCGCGACGAAGTGCCGCCAGGCGCGGTAGTTGCCGCTGACGACGATGCGGGTCTCGGTCGCGTTCGGCAGCACCGACCGCGCGGCCTGCCGGGCCTGCTTGCGCCGCAACGTGGCCTTGGGCTCGTCGGCGAACTTCTCGTTGAGCGCCCGCAGCAGATCGGTGTACGCGTCCACGCTGGCCTGGGTGGCCGCCTCGAACTTGGCGTGCAGTTCCGGGTCCTCGGCGATCACGTCCGGCTCCACCATCGCCGCGTCCCGCTCCGGGACGTACCGCTGGGACAGCTGCGAGAAGGAGAAGTGGCGGTGCCGGATGAGCTCGTGGGTCAGCGAACGCGACATGCCGGTGAGGTAGAACGTGGCCGTGCCGTGCTCCAGCACGGACAGGTGCCCCACTTCGAGGATGTGCTGCAGGTACCCGGCGTTGGTCGCGGTGGCGGGGTTGGGCTTGTGCCACGACTGGTAGCACGCCCGGCCCGCGAACTCCGCGAGGGCCTGTCCGCCGTCGGCATCGGTCGACCAGTCCACGTCCTCCGGCGGGAAGAACTCGGTCTTGCCGATGAGCTGCACTTTCGGCGGCACGATTTCGGTCACGGCGGGCGGACCCCTTTCCTTCGCTGCGGCTGCCGGGGAGGCGCGGCGCAACGGCACCGCGCCGCCCCCGAGGAGCAGGCGCGTCGACTCCCCTTCGTCCTCGTCGAGGGTAACCGCCGCGGGCGGAGGCCCCGCGGCGCACCGGCGGCTCCCGGGACCGCCCGCATCGCGGTGCACCGCCGGTCCCCACCGCGCGCCGCTGCTCGTGCGGCGGGCACCGCCGCGGTTGCCGAGGACCGCCCGCACCGGCCCGGTGACGCCGCCGCGGGATTGTGCGGTGTCACGAGCAGCGTCATAGTGATGTCATGGACCTCAGCCCGTACATCAACCAGCTGCGCGAGGACCTCAGCTCGGCCGCCTCGGCCGGTGACGACCACACGCGCCACGCGGCCGCCGCGCTGTCCGCGAGCCTCGAGCCCGCGGCGCGCCTGGCGATCATGAACGCGCTGTCCGACCTCGCCGCCGAGATCACCACCCAGCTCGACGGTCCGGTGGTGGAGCTGCGCCTCGACGGCCGCGACGTGCGCGTCGTCGTCAGCGGAGCGGGGCCGGCCGAGGAGGACGGACCCGGCGAACCGCCGCCACCGCCGCCCAGCGCCGACGGCGGCGACGTCAGCCGGATCACGCTGCGGCTGCTCGACGAGATCAAGTCGCAGGCCGAGCAGGCCGCCGCAGGCCAGGGCGTCTCGCTGAACGCGTGGGTCGCCCAGGCGGTCCAGGAGGCGCTGCACGGCGGCCGCCCCCGCGGCCCGTGGGACCACCACCGTCCCGGCCGCCGCCCCGCGCGGGCCCCGCACACCGACCGCACCTGGTGGAACGAGGGCTCCGACGGCGCGGGTTCCCGCATCCACGGCTGGGTGGAGAACTGACGCCGGGACGGCGGAATCCCCGGGAAGACGGAAGGACACGGCCATGACCGACGAAGACCCCACCGGCCCGGACGAACCGCAGGACGCGCGGGCGCGCGCGGACGACGCCGGCGAGTCCCCCGGCCTGGTCCGCAGCCTCGACTTCGACACGCCGCAGCCGCTGACCCTCGACATCGGCGACAACCACGGTCCCGTCACCGTCGAGCTCACCGACACCGCGGTCACCCAGGTCGAGGTGCGGCACGATCCCGACGCGGACGCGCCCGACTGGCGCGGCGGCCTCGCGGGCCTGCTCAACTGGGTCACCGAGCAGTTCGGCGAGGCGGGCGCGCGCACCGGCCGGGACCCCGAGCGCGGTCGCGAGCGCGAACCGGCGACCGAAGCGGTGCGCAACACCCGCGTCGAGCTCACCGGCAACCGGCTGGTCGTGCGCACCCCCAGCGGCGCCCCGCTGCGCAACGTCCCCGTGGCCGTGCGGGTGCGGGCCCCGGCGCACTCCGAGCTGTCCGTGCAGGCCGGCTCCGGCGACGTCACCGTGACCGGCACCGCCGTGCGCGCCCAGGTGCACTCCGGCGGCGGCGCGGTCTCGCTGGCCGGCTCCACCGAACGCGCCACGGTGCGCACCGGTTCCGGCCAGCTCCGCCTCGGGTTGATGAAGGGCGGGGTGCACGCGCGCAGCGGCAGCGGCGACGTGGAGATCGCGGGCGTGCTCGCCGCGTCCTCGGTGGTCACCGGCAGCGCGGACGTGTGGCTGGGCGAGGTCGGCGCCGACGTGCTCGTGCGCTCCGGCAGCGGCGACCTCAGCGTCACCGACGCCGCCGCCGGGGAGCTCGAGCTGATCACCGGATCCGGGGAGATCCAGGTGGCCCTGCGCCGCGGGCGCAGTGCCGAGGTCGACCTGACCTCCAGCGCCGGTTCGGCGCGCAGCGACCTCGACGTGCGCGACCAACCGCCCGCCACGACCCCGGAGCTGCACGTGTACGGGCGGACGGGGACGGGCGACGCCGTGCTCACCTCGGCGCTGTGAGCGTTGGGGAGTCCGCGGATCGGCTGGCGCCGCGGGTCGGGTGGGGAACCTCCGGCGGGTCGGTCTGCGTGCGAGGGAGGAAGCGGCTGCGCCGCTTACCCGGCGGACCGCTGCGGCCAAGCACGCGACCGCCGCTCCGCGGTCTGTTGATCGGGACGTTGTCGAGTCGTTCTGCCCGCTGCGGGTGGGTGCTCTGGCGCAGTTGGGCGGATCACTGCACCGCATCCCGCAGCTCGCGGGCCAGCGGACCGGCGAGGTCCCCGCGCCCGCCGACCGCGACGCGCTCCAGCCCGAGCCAGTCGGCCATGGTGCGGAGCTCGGCGGCGAGCTCACCGGCCACGCGGGCGCACCGCCGCTCGGGTTCGGCGAAGGCCGCCGGCACCCGCAGCGCGCCGGCGCGGCGGTCGGCCTTGAGGTCCACGCGGGCCACCAGCTCGCCGTCGAGCAGGAACGGGAAGACGTAATAGCCGTACTCGCGCCGGTCGGCGGGCACGTAGATCTCGATGCGGTAGCGGAAGCCGAACAGCCGCTCGGTGCGCGCGCGTTCCCACACCACCGGGTCGAACGGCGCGAGCAGGGCGCGGCCGGTGATCGCCCGCGGGGCGCGCGCGGTGGTGTGCCGGTAGGCGCGGTTGCGCCACCCCCGCACCGCCACGGGTTCCAACCGCCCGGACTCGACGAGCTCGGCCACGGCGCGGCGCGACTGCTCCGGGTGCAGCCGGTAGTAGTCGCGCAGGTCGGTCTCGGTGCCGACGCCGAGCGCCTGCCCGGCGCGGTCGACGAGCGCACGCACCGCCTCGCCCTCGGCGACCTCGCGGGTGAGCACCTCCGGCGGCAGCACCCGCTCGGGCAGGTCGTACTTGCGCTCGAACCCGCCCGCCGAACCCGCGGCCTCGCCCGCACCCCGGCCGGTGCGGGTGGCCGCGGTCAGCTCCCCGCGGGCGAAGAGCAGCTCGCAGGCCTGTTTCGTGTCGCTGCGGTCCCACCATGTGCCGCGCCGGGGCCGCTGCTGCCCGGCCAGCTCGCGTTCGATCTCGCCCGCCCCGACCGGCCCGCGCTCCTTGACCGCGGCGAGCACGTCGTCGACCAGCTGCGGCTCGCGATCGGCGACCTCCGCCAGGCGGGTGCGCCAGGCCCCGCCGGCTTCCCGCATCCGCCACCGCAGCAGCGGCCAGTCCTCCACCGGCACCAGGGAGGCCTCGTGCGCCCAGTACTCCACCAGCAGCCGCGGGCGGCGCGCGGAGTGCGCCCAGGCCGCCCCGTCCACCAGCTCGCCCGGGTACGCCCCGAGCCTGCTGAACAGCGGCATGTAGTGCGCGCGCACGGCCACGTTGACCGAGTCGAGCTGGATGAGCTTGATCCGCGACAGCACCCGGCGCAGGTGCCGCCGGTCCACCGAGCCGGACGGGCGGCGATCGGCGAACCCCTGCGCGGCGAGCGCGGTGCGGCGCGCGGTGCCGGTGTTCATCGTCTGCACGCCGCAGATCGTGCCACCGTCCACCGACACCCCGCGGTGCACCCGGGGTGACCGGGCGGTGACGCGGGGAGGCCGTCCGCGTTAGGTTCACCACATGGCAGATGCCGAGGTGCGTACCGCCACGACCGCGGACGCCGCCGAGATCGCCCGCATCCAGCTGTCGACGTGGCGCACCGCCTACGCCGAGCTGCTGCCCGCCACCGCGTGGGAACGCCTCGACGAGGAGGAGGTCGCGCAGCACTGGGCGGAGACGATCGCGGACGGGCCCGCCCACGTGCTCCTCGCCACCGAAGGGCCGTGGGCCGTCGGGTTCTGCGCCGCCGGCACCGCCCCCGAGTCGGAGTCCGCCGCGGCCGACGGCACGCCGGCCGCGGACGCCTCCGCGGTGGCCCTGCTCAGCGCACTGCTGGTCGAACCCCGCTGGGGCCGGCGGGGGCACGGCGGGCGCCTCGTCGCGCGCGCGGGCGAGGTGCTGCGGCAGGAGGGGATCACCCGCGGCATCACGTGGACGGCCGAGTCCGACTCGGCGTCGATGTTCTTCTTCCGCCGCCTCGGCTGGGCGCCGGACGGTACCGTGCGTACGTTGGAGGCCGACGGCCAGATCGTCCGGGAGATGCGCCTGTCCGGCGGGTGGGACGTCCCGCTGCGGGAGGGGAACCCCGCGGCATCGGGCACCGCCGACATCGACGCCGTCGGGGCGGCGCAGGACCTGTTCGACCTGCCCGGCCAGTGAGCACCGCGGTGTGCTCGCCGCCGCAGCGGCGGCGCGTGCTGAACGCGGTCCGCGCGCCGCGCCCGGCGGGCTCGGCGCTGCGGCGCGAGGTGAGGAGGGTGCGGTGGCCGCGGTGCTCGGGCTGCTCGGCGCCGCCCTCGGCGTCGCGGTCGTCTCCGCCGTGTTCCCCCTGATCAGCGTCGAGATCTTCGCGCTCGGGGTGCTCTTCGGCGGTGCGGACGTGCCGTGGTGGGCGCTGGCGCTGGTCATCGCTGTCGGGCAGATCGCGGGCAAGACGCTGCACTACGGGGCCGCCCGCGGCGCCGTGCGCCTGCCGGGGCTGCTGCGCCGCACCGGCCGCTTCCCCCGGCGGCGGGCGCGGACGCGCGCGGCCGCGCTGCTCGAGCGGTTCCGGGACACCTGCCGGCAGCGCCCGGCCTGGAGCGGCGGGGTGCTGCTGGCCAGCGCGGCGGCCAGCGTCCCGCCGTTCGCCGCGACCGCGGCGGTCGCCGGCTGGGCGCGCGTGTCCCTGGCGCTGTTCCTCGTCACCGGGTTCACCGGCCGCCTGGTCCGGTTCGGGGTGCTCACCGCCGCCCCCGCGCTGGTGCACGGCTCGGCGGCGTGAGGACGCGCGCCCCGAGGGCACCGCGCTCCGCGACCACCCCGAGCGGCGCACGTCCCGGAGGGCCGCGCCACTTCACCGCTCGGACGAGCCGCGCTCCAGCTCGATCGCGCGCCGCATCGCCCGCCGGCCGCGGTTGCGGTCACCGGCCAGGTCGTAGGCCTCGGCCAGCGCGTACCACCGGCGCCAGTCCTGCGGGTCCTGCTCCAGCTCGGACTGCTTCTGCTCGAACCACGCGTCGGCGGCCTCGCGCTCGACGCGGCCGGACGGGCGGCGGGGCAGGTGGGAGACGTCCGGCAGCGCGTCCTCCGCGTCCAACCGCCGTGCGAGCCGCTCGGTGCGCACGCCGAAGCGCAGCTGGTCGTACACGAGCAGCGCACCGATCAGCGGCAGCACGAGCACGCCCACCCCGAACAGGGCGAACGCCCAGCGCCCGCTGGTGATGAGCACGAACGCCCGCTCACCCATGAGCACGAGGTACACGACCAGGGCGAACGCGGCGACGAAAGCAGCCGTCCGCGGCGTCCACCACCGGCGCTGCCCCACCTGCTGCTCACTCACGCGCATCCCCCGCTCACAGCCCCATGAGGGCGTCCAGGCCGACCGTGAGCCCCGGGCGCTGCCCGATCTCGCGCACGGCCAGCAGCACGCCGGGCATGAAGGAGCGCCGGTCGTAGGAGTCGTGCCGGATGGTCAGCGTCTCGCCGTCCGTGCCGAACAGCACCTCCTGGTGCGCCACGAGCCCGGCCATGCGCACCGCGTGCACCGGAACCCCGTCCACCTCGGCGCCGCGGGCGCCGTCCAGCTGGCTGCTCGTCGCGTCCGGGGCCGGCCCCACGCCCGCCTCGGCGCGCGCCTGCGCCACCTGGCGCGCCGTGCGGGTGGCCGTGCCCGACGGCGCGTCCACCTTGTTCGGGTGGTGCAGCTCGACGATCTCGGCCGACTCGAAGTAGCGCGCCGCGATCTCGGCGAAGCGCATGGACAGCACCGCACCGATGGCGAAGTTCGGCGCGACGATCACGCCCACCCGGGGGTTCTCGCCGAGCACGCCGCGGACCGCCTCCAGCTCGTCCGGGCCGAGCCCGCTCGTGCCGACGACGACGTGGATGCCGTTGTCGACGCAGAAGCGCACGTTCTCCAGCACCGACTCGGGGCGGGTCAGTTCCACGGCCACCTGCGCGCCCGCGTCGACCAGTCCGGACAGCGGGTCCTCGCGGTTGATCGCGGCGACGAGCTCCGCGTCGGGCGCCTCGCCCACGGCCCGGACCGCTTCCGAACCCATGCGCCCGCGGGCACCCAGCACGCCGACCTTGAGGGGGGAATTCACGTCACGTCTCCTTTGCTGACCCGTCCTGCCTGCGCTGTTCCCGCGCCCTGCCGCCGCGCACCGCGGCGACCGCCCCGCGCCGGCCCCACCGCCCCGTCCGGCAGGTCGGCCTCCCGCTCGTACGGACCGACGACCGCCGTCGCCAGCGGACGGGTGAGCAGCTCCCCGGCGAGTGCGGCGACCTGCTCGGCGGTGACAGCGTCGATGCGCTCCAGCGCGCGTTCCACGCTCTCGTGCTGCCCGTGGTTGAGCTCGCGCTTGCCGACGCGCACCATCCGCGCGGCGGTGTCCTCCAGGCCGAGCACGAGCGCGCCGCGCAGCTGCCCGCGACCGCGGCGGACCTCCTCCTCGGACAGCCCTTCCCGGGCGACCGTACCGAGCACCTCGCGGACGAGGGCGCACACCTCGCCGAGGCGGTCCGGCGCGCACCCCGCGTACACCGAGAACATCCCGCTGTCGGAGAACGCGGTGCTGTCCGAGTGCACCGCGTAGGCCAGGCCGCGGCGCTCCCGCACCTGCTGGAACAACCGCGAGCTCATGCCGCCGCCGAGCGCGGCGTTGAGCACGCCGAGGGAGTAGCGCCGCTCGTCGTAGCGGTCGAGGCCGCGGCAGCCGACGAGCACGTGGGCCTGCTCCGTGTCCGAGGGCTGCAGGGCCAGCGGGCGCTGCCGCGGGAACCTGCCGCCACCGGTCCGCAGCGGCCGCGGGACCTGCCCCGCCGGGAAGCGCTCGCCCAGGGCCTGCCGCACCTGCCGGACCAGCCGCTCGTGGTCGACGTTGCCCGCCGCGGACAGCACCATCCGCTCCGGCCGGTAGTGGCGCCGGTAGAAGCCGTGCACCCGCGCGCGGCTCATGCCCTGCACCGACTCCTCCGTGCCCAGCACGGAGCGCCCGAGCGGGTGGCCGCCGAACAGCGACTCGGTGAACAGCTCGCCGAGCGCGTCCTCCGGGTCGTCGTCGCGCATGGCCATCTCCTCGAACACCACGCGGCGCTCCAGCTCCACGTCCCGCGCTGTGTTGCGGGCGGCGAACACGACGTCGCAGAGCACGTCGACCGCCAGCGGCAGGTCCTCGTCGAGCACCTGCGCGTAGAAGCAGGTGTGCTCCTTGGCGGTGAACGCGTTGAGCTCACCGCCGACCACGTCCACCTCGGCGGCGATGCCGGCCGCGGAACGCCGCTCGGTGCCCTTGAACAGCAGGTGTTCCAGGTAGTGCGCCGCGCCGGCCTGCGGGCGCGTCTCGTCCCGGGAGCCGACGTCGACCCACAGGCCCGCACCGGCCGACCGCGAACCGGGCACCTGCTCGGTGACCACGCGCAACCCGCTCGGCAGCACGGTGCGGCGCACCGCGGCGGTGTCCGAGCGCACCACAACCCGTGCGCTGCCAGGTCGCTGCTCTTCTCGCCCCATCGTCCCGTCACGTCCACCGCGGTTGGCGCTCACCCGAATCGTCCCGTCGAACGATACGGCCCGCCCGGATGCTCCGAGCGGGCCGTTCCGTCCGGTGTTCCACCGGTCACGTCGGGGTCAGCCGATCACTGCGCGGTTTCCGCGGTCTCGCCGGACTGCTCCTCCGCCGCGCCGGCCTGGGCATCGCCCTCGGCGTCGCCCTCGCCCTCGTCGACCGGGACGAGGCTGATCTTGCCGCGGCTGTCGATGTCGGCGATCTCCACGCGCAGCTTGTCGCCGACGTTGACGACGTCCTCGACCTTGCCGATGCGCTTGCCGTTGCCCAGCTTGGAGATGTGCACCAGGCCGTCCTTGCCGGGCAGCAGGGAGACGAACGCGCCGAACGCGGCCGTTTTCACCACGGTGCCGAGGAACCGCTCGCCGACCTTCGGCAGCTGCGGGTTCGCGATCGAGTTGATCTTCTCGATCGCCGAGTCCGCCGAGGGGCCGTCCGCCGCGCCGACGTAGATCGTGCCGTCGTCCTCGATGGTGACCTCGGCGCCGGTCTCCTCGGTGATCGAGTTGATCATCTTGCCCTTCGGGCCGATGACCTCGCCGATCTTGTCGACCGGGATGCTCACCGAGGTCACGCGCGGGGCGTGCGGGCTCATCTCGTCCGGCTCGCCGATGGCCTCGGACATCACGCCGAGGATCGTGAACCGCGCGTCGCGGGCCTGCTCCAGCGCCTGGCCGAGCACCTCGGAGGGGATGCCGTCCAGCTTGGTGTCCAGCTGCAGCGCCGTGACGAACTCGCGCGTGCCGGCGACCTTGAAGTCCATGTCGCCGAAGGCGTCCTCCGCGCCGAGGATGTCGGTCAGCGCGACGTAGCGCCGCTCACCGTCCACCTCGTCGGAGACCAGGCCCATCGCGATGCCCGCCACCGGGGCCTTCAGCGGCACACCGGCGTTGAGCAGGGACAGCGTGGAGGCGCAGACCGAGCCCATGGAGGTCGAGCCGTTCGACCCGATCGCCTCGGAGACCTGCCGGATCGCGTACGGGAAGTCGTCCCGCGACGGCAGCACCGGCACGATCGCCCGCTCGGCGAGCGCGCCGTGGCCGATCTCGCGCCGCTTCGGCGTGCCCACGCGGCCGGTTTCCCCGGTCGAGTAGGGAGGCATGTTGTAGTGGTGCAGGTACCGCTTCGTCGTCTCCGGCGAGAGCGAGTCGATCGTCTGCTCCATGCGCAGCATGTTCAGCGTGCTCACGCCGAGGATCTGGGTCTCGCCGCGCTCGAACAGCGCCGAACCGTGCGTCCGCGGCACCACGCCGACCTCGGCGGAGAGCTCCCGGATGTCGGCCACGCCGCGGCCGTCGATGCGCACCTGGTCGCGCAGGATGCGCTGCCGCACCAGCTGCTTGGTCAGGTCCTTGAAGGCGCCGCCGACCTCCTTCTCCCGGCCGGCGAACTCCTCGCCCTCGCCGACGCCGACGCGCTCCAGGGCCGCGGCCTTGAGCTCGTCCAGGCGCTCCTCGCGCTCCTGCTTGCCCCCGATCTTGAGGGCCTCGGCGAGCTCGTCGGAGACCGCGCGCTCCACGGCGGTGTAGACGTCCGGCTCGTAGGCCGGGAAGACCGGGTACTCCTCGGCGGCCGAGCCCGCGGCGCTGGCCAGGCGCTGCTGCGCCTCGCACAGCGTGCGGATGAACGGCTTGGCCGCCTCCAGGCCCTCGGCGACCACGCCCTCGGTCGGGGCCTGGGCGCCCTCGGCGACCAGCTCCGCGGTGTGGTCGGTCGCCTCGGCCTCGACCATCATGATCGCCACGTCGTCACCGACGACGCGGCCGGCGACGACCATGTTGAACACGGCGCGCTGCAGCTGCTCGTGCGTCGGGAAGGCCACCCACTGCCCGTCGATCAGGGCCATGCGGGTGCCGCCGACCGGGCCGGAGAACGGCAGGCCGGACAGCTGGGTGGACGCGGAGGCGGCGTTGATCGCCAGCACGTCGTACAGGTCACCCGGCGCCAGGCTCATCACCGTGAGCACCACCTGCACCTCGTTGCGCAGGCCGTCCGCGAACGACGGGCGCAGCGGGCGGTCGATGAGCCGGCAGGTGAGCACCGCGTCGGTGGAGGGACGCCCCTCCCGGCGGAAGAACGACCCGGGGATGCGCCCGGCGGCGTACATCCGCTCCTCGACGTCGACCGTCAGCGGGAAGAAGTCGAGCTGCTCCTTGGGCTGCTTGGAGGCGGCCGTCGCCGACAGCAGCATCGTCTCGTCGTCCAGGTAGGCCACGGCGCTGCCCGTGGCCAGCTTGGCCAGCCGACCGGTCTCGAAGCGGACCGTCCGCTTGCCGAACGCGCCGTTGTCCAGCACGGCCGTGGTTTCGTACACGCCCTCTTCGGGCGATTGGGTCTCGGTCACTCTGATGACTCCTTGCTCCTCGCGAGGCTCACGGCGAGCAGCTGGAGTGCGGTCCGAAAGGGCCGGCCATCGATCGAAGCCCCCGGAGGACTCGTCGTCCGAGAGCCACTACCGAGGACCGGCGGAACGCCTTCCGCTGGCACCGTGAGCACTCTGTTCACGCATCCGGCGCAGCGCGGCGCCGGACACCCCCATTCTGGGGGCGGTGTTCCGTTGTTCGCACCGTGTGCGCACCGCCGCGACCCCCGCGGGATCGCGGCGGTCGCGCACGGCCCCGCATGCGGAGGGGAGCGGCCGCGGCCGCTCCCCTCCCGCGGTTCAGCGCCGCAGACCGAGTCGCTGGATCAGCGAGCGGTAGCGGGCGATGTCCACCTTGATCAGGTAGTTGAGCAGCCGGCGGCGGCGCCCGACCATGAGCAGCAGACCACGTCGCGAGTGGTGGTCGTGCTTGTGGAACTTCAGGTGCTCGGTCAGGCCGGTGATCCGCCTGGTCAGCAGCGCGACCTGGGCCTCCGGCGAGCCGGTGTCGCTCTCGTGCAGGCCGTAGTCGGCCAGGACCTGCTTCTTCTCCGCAGTGGACAAAGCCACGAGTGCACTCCTTGTCAAAACGTCCCGCGGTTTCCGTCGACCTGCGCGCCACGAGCCGCGACCCGCGGAGCGGAGCTCCGCGCGGTCGTGGTTCACGCCGTCGCAGGGGGCGGCCGCCACGGACCGCAGCCGTCCCGCTGTCAGGGTATCAGGGGCGCTGCCCCCAGCGGCCGAAGCGCCGCGCACCGCGGCGAACCGCCCCGCGGCGTTCACCCCGAGGGGGACGCGGCACCCGCGGGGACCCGGTGCAGGACGCGGTACTCCGGACCGGACTCCCCGGGCACGCTGCGCACCAGGGTGATCTCGGGCACGTCCCAGCGCGGGCCCGCGTACTCCGCGAAGAACTCGGCCAGCGCCCGGGTCGGTTTGCCGTTGCTCCAGCGCGCGACCGTCAGGTGTCCGCGGTACCCCTCCGGATCCCCGCCGGCGATGCGCACGAGCTCGCCGAGCACCGCCGCGTCCGCGTTCGTGGCGGGCTCCACCCCGATCCACAGCACGCTGCGGAACACGCCGGCACCGGCCAGCCGCAGCCGCGGCGGCACGACCTCGGCCTTCACCAGGTCGGCCGCCTCCCTGTCCAGCCGTTCGGCGATCTCGTCCGGATCGGCGGCCTCGCCGTGGAAGCACAGCGTCAAGTGCCAGCGGTCGGCCGGCACGAAGCGGAACCGGCGCAGTCCCCGGGACAACTCGGCGACCTGCCGTTCCGGGAGTTCCGCGATCTCCGCCGCCAGGTGGTCGACCGCCACCTCCGCGGGCCACAGCGCGGTGAACAGCCGCATACGCCTTCCGTGTCTCGTCGCGAGCTCGATGACCACCTCCGCCCCGGGCGCGGCCAGCACGACCGCGGGCGGACGCGTCTCCTTCCGTGTGCGGTCCCCATCGTGCCGCGCCTCCTCCGCCGGCGCGACGCCCCGTCACCGCGCGCCCGGCTCCGGGCCCACCGCGCGCCGCAGGAAGTCCGCCAGCTCGGGGTGCCGGGCGGCCAGCAGCCGCGCGGCCGACCGCAGCTCCTGCGGTTCGGCCACGTCGCGCAGCACCGACCACGCGATCTCCTCCCGGGCGCTGCTGGAGACCGGTAAGTCGTCGCGGCCCACGGTCGGCCGGGAGCTCCGCACGTCATGCAGGGCCAGCTC
Organism: Salinifilum ghardaiensis; assembly: GCF_054491345.1. NCBI lineage: Bacteria > Bacillati > Actinomycetota > Actinomycetes > Pseudonocardiales > Pseudonocardiaceae > Salinifilum > Salinifilum ghardaiensis. The sequence goes on from NZ_CM137101.1 coordinate 3,904,155, forward strand.
GATCGCCTCCGCGTCCCCGGAGGCCACCCCGGGGATGAGCACCTTGCGCTCCAGCATCACCAGGCGCGCCAGCACCGACGGGTTGCCGATCTTCGCGCGGCTGCCGCTCATGACCTGGCTGAGCATCGCGGGGCTGATCCCCAGCACCCCCGCCAGCTGCGCCTGCGAGATCCGGAAGGCCACGACGAGCCGGCGCACCCGGTCACCCAGCGGTTCCCCGTACCACTGCCGCTGCAACTCGCGGTTCCGCCGCACTGTGTCGCGCTTGGCCATCGTTCCCCCGGATCGACTGCTCCCGCCGCGCTCGGACGCGGTTCCCGGACCTGGATCCTGCCAGCCCGGCAGGTCGAGAAGGTCCGGAATCGGCACATCGGTCCGGGCGGCACCGCACTCGGCCACCGCGCGCCGCGCCGGTCCGGAGCTCACCCCTCGCCCAGCGCAGCCCGCGTGTCGGCGACGTCCTGCCGCATCTGGGCCACCAGGGCCTCGGCGGAGTCGTAGCTCTCCATCGGGCGCAGCCGCCGCACGAAGTCCAGATCGACGTGCTCGCCGTAGAAGTCCTCGGACACGTCGAGCACGTACGCCTCGACGGTGCGCTCCGTCCCGGAGAACGTCGGGTTGCTGCCGACCGAGACCGCGGCGGGCAGCGGCTCGCTGCCGTCCGCCTCGCGGTCGCGGCGGTGCGTGAACCAGCAGGCGTACACGCCGTCGGCGGGGACCGCCGCGAACTCCGGCATGGACAGGTTCGCCGTGGGGAAGCCGAGCTCCGAACCACCGCGGCCCACGCCGCGCACCACGATCCCCTCCAGCCGGTGGTAGCGGCCCAGAGCCGCCGCCGCGGCCCCCACACCACCCGCGTCCACGCAGGAGCGGATGAACGTCGACGAGAAGGTCACCTCCGCGGTGCCCGCCTCGTCGCGGGGCGTCGGCCCGGACAGCAGGCTGTCGGTGGCCACGTCGAAGCCGAACCGCTCCCCGAGCTGCGCGAGCGTGTCGATCGTGCCGGCGGCCTTGTGCCCGAAGGTGAAGTTCTCCCCGACGACGACCTCGGCCACGTGCAACCGCTCCACGAGCAGCTGGTGCGCGAAGTCCTCCGCGGACATCCGCGCCGTCTCCTGGGTGAACGGCAGCACGCAGAACACGTCCACGCCGAGCTGCTCGACCAGTTCGGCGCGCCGCCGCAGCGTCGTCAGCTGGGCGGGGTGGCTGCCCGGGCGCACCACCTCCATCGGGTGCGGGTCGAAGGTGAGCAGCACGCACGGCACACCGCGCTCGCGGGCGCGGTGCACCGCGTGGCGGATCAGCTTCTGATGCCCCCGGTGCACCCCGTCGAAGACGCCGATCGTCACAACGCACCGGCCCCAACCTGCGGGGATCTGCTCCAAACCACGCCATCGCTGCACGGCTCGCAAGCCTATCGCCGGTCCTCCGCACGCCGCCGGGGAGGCACCGTCGCGGCGTTGCGCGCGGCGGAGCGCCGCCCGTGCGCGCGGAGAGCCGCACCGCGCGGCCGGACCGGGCATCGGCGGCGGTCCCGCCACCCGGCCCGGATCGCCGAGCGCACCGGGGCGGCACCGCGCGCCGCGGTTGCGCCCACCGGGACGCCGGCGAGCCGCTGCTCCGCGTCCCCGCGAGGATGCCTCGGGAGCCGGTTCCGCGGCCTCCTCAGGCCGGGTTGAGCACGAGCACCGGTTTGGCCTTGCGCCCCTCGTCGCGGACGAGCGCGACCACCGAGCCCTGGGGGTCGAACATGCCGTAGGTGCCGGGGACCTCCGCGGCCGGGACCGGTTGCCCGTGCGCGAGGGCGCGCGCGGTGCGCGCGTCCACGTTGCGCCGTTCGAACCCGGCCTCCACCGAGCGGTCCAGGTCCAGCGACAGCTCCGGCCGCTCCGCCAGCTGGTCGAGGGTGCGCGCCGCGGCCAGGCCGAACGGGCCCACGCGGGTGCGGCGCAGCTGCGCCACGTGACCGCCCACCTCCAGCCGGGCGCCGAGGTCGCGGGCCAGCGCGCGCACGTACGTTCCCGAGGAGCACTCGACGAGCACGTCGATGTCGGTCGTGCGCTCCTCGCGGTGCACGGCGAGCACGTCGAACCGCGAGACGGTCACCGGGCGCGCCTCGAGCTCCACCTCGTGGCCCTCGCGGGCCAGTTCGTAGGCGCGGCGGCCGTTGACCTTGACCGCGCTGACCGCGCTGGGCACCTGCTCGATCTCACCGGTCAGCGCGGCCACCCCGGACCGGATCGCCTCCTCCGGCACGGCCGAGGCGTCCTGCTGCGAGCGCACCTCGCCCTCGGCGTCCTCGGTGCCGGTGGTCACGCCGAGCCGGATCGTGGCCAAGTACGCCTTGGTGTCCATGGCCAGGTGCCCGAGCAGCTTGGTGGCCCGCTCCACGCCGAGGACGAGCACGCCCGTGGCCATCGGGTCGAGGGTCCCCGCGTGCCCGATCTTGCGGGTGCCGAGCAGGCGCCGCGTCCGGGCGACGACGTCGTGCGAGGTCATGCCGCCGGGCTTGTCGACGACGAGCAGGCCGGGCGGCACGGCGGGCCGTTGGGAACGCGAACTGCGGGCGGACACGAGCATCCATCTTCCCGCACGCCACCGGGGCTCCGGCGAGGGGGCGAGGCAGAGCTGTTCGCTCGGGCGCGCCGCGGACGACCCCTCCTGCTGCCGCAGCCGCCGCGCTTCCCCCACCTGCTCTACCGGCACCGCGGTGCACCACCTCCGCCGTGAACGTCCTGCACGGTGCTGCACCCACCCAGTGAAACCACCGGAAACGTCCCACCGCTCCGGCCGGCAGGGCTCCGGCCGGGCAGCACGCGCTTCCGGAGGGCGCACCGGCGGATCGTAGAGTGGCCTCCCGGTCAGCATCGGTCCGCAGAGCAGAGGAGTGCACGCGTGCCTGTCCGCCCCATCCGCACGTTCGGTGATCCGGTCCTGCGCGAACGCACCGCGCCGGTGACGGTCTTCGACGACCGGCTGCGAAGCGTGATCACGGATCTGCTGGACACCGTCGACCAGCCCGGGCGGGCCGGGCTCGCGGCACCGCAGATCGGCGTGGGCGTGCGGGCGTTCAGCTACAACGTCGACGAGCAGTTCGGCTACGTCGTCAACCCGGTGATCGCCGAGCTCTCTGCGGAGGAGCAGGACGATGAGGAGGGCTGCCTGTCGCTGCCGAACCTGAGCTTCCCCACCCGCCGCGCGCAGCGGGCCGTCGTCCGCGGCGTGGACCTGAACGACGAACCGGTGACCGTCGAGGGCGAGGGCCTCATGGCGCGCTGCCTGCAGCACGAGGTCGACCACCTCGACGGCATGGTCTACCTCCAGCGGCTCGACGCCGGGACGCGCCGCGAGGCCTACCGCCAGGTGCGCGGACAGGACTGGTTCTGGCAACCGGCCTGAGCCTGCGCCCGGCGGATTCACCAGCCTCGGTCACCCGTTGGCGTGGTCAGGAGCCCACTACGGGGTCGCGGATTGGTGGTCGGTGCTTTGGTCGCACCGTTCGTCAGGTAAGCGGCGGAGCCGCTTCCCTTCCGCGCAGGCAGGCCGAGCCGCCGGGGGTTCTCAGGCGTTGCCTCGCGAGGACAGCCCCGACGTTGTGTAGGTGGCTACCCGATGTCGGGGATCCCAGAGCGAGGCAGCGCCTGAGGTTCCCCCACCCGCCCCACAACGCCAGCCAACCCGCGGACTCTCTACGGGGTCGCGGTCGAGGCGGGGGCCACGCCCACCACCGCCCAGCGCCCCGACCACCAGCGGGCCAGCAGCGTGCCCAGTCGGAAGAGCATGAACAGGCTCAGCCCGGTCCAGATCCCCGACAGCCCCCAACCGAACGCGAGCGAGAGCCAGATCATCGGCAGGTACCCGATCCCCGCGCTCAGCAGGGTCGCCGTGCGCAGGAACGCGGCGTCCCCGGCACCCAGCAGCACACCATCCAGCCCGAAGACCACGCCCGCGACCGGCTGCAGCACCACGAAGAACCACCACGCGTGCGGCACCTCGGCCAGCACGCTCGCGTCGTCGGTGAACAGCCGGGGCAGCACACCGGACAACGCGGCGAACACGACCCCCAGCGCGAGGCCGAAGCCCAGCGCGTAGGCGGCGATCTGCCGCGCGATCCCCTTCGCGCTGCGCGCACTGCCCGCACCGAGCGCGGCCCCCACCAGCGACTGCGCGGCGATCGCCAGCGAGTCCAGCACCAGCGACAGGAACGTCCACAGCTGCCACACGACCTGGTGCGCCGCGGCCGTGTCCGCGCCCGCCCGGGCCGCCACCGAGGTCGCCGAGACGAAGCAGATCTGGAACCCGAGCGAACGCAGCACCAGGTCCCTGGCCATCCCCAGCTGCGCCCGCATCGTGCCGAGGTCGGGGCGCAGCGGGACCCGCTCGACCGCCAGAGCACGCAGGAACAGCGCAGCGCTGACCGTCTGGCCCGCGACGTTGGCCAGCGCGGACCCCTCCAACCCGAGCCCGGCCGCGTAGACGAGCAGCGGGCACAGCACCGCCGAGAGCGCGTTGCCGGTGAGCACGATCCGCAGCGGCCGCACCGTGTCCTGCACGCCGCGCATCCACCCGTTGCCCGCCATCGTCACCAGCACCATCGGCGCGCCGAGCACGGCGATGCGCAGCCAGCTCGTGGCCGCCTCGGCGATCGGACCGGCACCGGCCATCGCACCGGCGACGGGTCCGGCGGCGAGCTGCGCGACCAGCAGCAGCGCCAGGCCGACGCCCAGCGCGAGCCACGTGGCCTGCACGCCCTCGGTGATCGCGGCACCGCGCCGACCGGCCCCGTGCAACCGCGCGGCCCGCGCCGTCGTGCCGTAGCTGAGGAACGTCAGTTGGCTCGACACGAGCGTGAACAGGGTGCCGCCGAGCGCGAGACCGGCCAGCGGAACGGCCCCCAGGTGACCCACGACCGCGGTGTCCACGAGCACGTACAGCGGCTCGGCCGCCAACACCCCGAGCGCGGGCACCGCCAGCGCCAGGATGCGCCGCGGGGACACGCGGCCGCTCTCGAGTTCGCGATCCACCCCGGGGTCCCGATCAGCCCCGGCGCCCCGATCAGCAGCAGTCTCCCGCCCCGCGGCGGTGCCCTGCTCCGCGTCCGTCACACCCATCTCCGTTCCACACGACGTGTCGGTCTCCAGCGGGCCACCCGCAGTGCCCGCGGCGGCCCCTCGCAGCCCGGCCCTCCCGCGGGGCCGAAACGGGCAGGCGGATGTCGCGCCCGTCGCGCACGAGCGGCGAGGCCGCCCGGCGCTCCCGCCCCGGCGGCAGCATCCCCCCGCACCGCCCCCGCGGGGCTGGCGCTCGCGCAGTGGGCTCCGGACCTCACCCCAGTCGCGGTGCCCGCTCCAGGGCCGCGCGCAGCCGCCGCAGCACCTCGGCCCGCGAGCCCTCCATGGTGAACCCGGAGGCGAACCGGTGACCGCCCCCACCGCAGGTGCGCGCCGCGTGGGCCACGTCGAGCGCGCTGTCCGCGCGCAGCGAGACCATCCAGCGGTCGTCCCCGATCTCCTTGAGCACCGCCGCGACCTCGGCCTCCTCGGCGCAGCGCAGCAGGTCGACCACGCTGTCCACGTCGGAGCCGTGCATCCCCTCAGCCGCCGAGCGGAGGACCGCGGAGTGCACCAGCCCGCACCCCTGCGCCGCGGTCGGCTCGAGCTCGGCGCCGGCCAGCACGTCGGAGAGCATGCCCAACCAGCGGTAGGGGTGGTTGTCCATGAGCGCGCGGGTCGTGGCGGCCGGATCCACGCCGGCCTCAAGCAACCGCGCCGCCACCCGGTGCGCTTGCGCACCGGCGTTGCGGAAGCCGCGGGTGTCGGTCACGAGCCCGGCGTAGACGCAGCGCGCGCGCGGCTCGTCGAGCGGGAATCCCAGCGCGTCCAGCACGCGCAGCGCGAGCAGCGACGTGGACTCGGCGCGGTCCTCGACCACGTGGACCGTGCCGTGGACCGCGTTGCCCGCGTGGTGGTCGATGACGAGCACGTCACCGCCGGTTTCGCGGGTCGCCCGGACGCGATCGGCGAGCGCGCCGAGCCGGTGCTCGGCGCCCGTGTCGCAGACGACCAGGGTGGGCGGCGCGGCCGGGACCTGCTCCGCGGGCACCACGACGCCATCGGTGTCCAGCGCCAGCAGCGCGGGTGCGAGCTCGTTGACCGCGTCGAACGAGACCCGCACCGTCCGGTGGGGGGCCTGCAGCGCGCCGGCCAGGGCGAGCGCGCTGCCGAGCGCGTCCGCGTCCGGGTTGAGGTGCCCGAGCAGCGTGACATCGGACGCGCCGCGCAGCACGCGGGCGGCCGCGACCACCGCCCGCTCCACGTCGTCCGCTGCGGCCGGCGGATGCCCGCTCAGCCCGCTCACAGCGTCACCTCCAGGGTGGGGTCACCTCCGTGCCACTCCACCTCACCGGAGAGCGGGCCGAACCTCAACCTTCCTGTGAGGGTTCCCGCTCCGCCTGCGCTTGCTCAGCAGCCTGCGCCTGCTCGGCGGCGGCCTCCGCCTCCTCGGACTCGGCCTCCTCGGTCTCCTCCTCCGAGCGGTACGGGTCCGCATCGCCCGCGGGGCTGGCGGTCGAGGCCAACCGCGCCACTTCGGCGTCCGCCTCCTTCGCCTGCGCCAGCAGCTCGTCCAGGCGCTTCGCCTGAGCCGGCACCTCGTCGGCCACGAACGTCAGAGTCGGGGTGAACCGCACCCCGGTCTGCTGCCCCACGCGGGACCGCAGCACCCCCGTGGCGCGGGAGAGCCCCGCGGCGGCACCGGAGTAGTCCGCCTCCTCACCGAAGACCGTGTAGTACACGGTGGCGTCCCGCAGGTCCGGTGTCAGCTTCGCGTCGGTGATCGTCACCCTCGCCAGCCGGGGGTCCTTCACCCGGTGCTCCAGCTCGGAGGCCACGATCTGGGCGATGCGCTTGGCGAGTCTGCGGGCGCGCGCCCTGTCGGCCACGGCGCACCTCCTTCGTGAGAAATGCTGAATTCACTGCGAATGGTCAGTCCTCGGGTCCGAGCATGCGCTGCCGCACCGCGAGCAGGTCGAGCTCGGGCCGCGCCGCGACCAGCCGCTCGCACGCTTCGAGCACCTCGTGCACGTGCCCGGCGTCCGCGGCCACGGCGGCGATGCCGAGCTCGGCGCGGCGGTAGAGCCGCTGATTGCCCGTTTCCGCCGCTGCGACGTCGAAACGCCTGCGCAGCTCAGCCAGAACTGGCCGCACGGCCGAGCGCTTCTGCTTCAGCGACCGGACGTCGCCGAACAGGACATCGAGTTCGAGGGCTCCGACGAACATGACGGCATCCCGGGGACGGGTCGAACAGGACTCGGGGGTCACCGGCAGCCCCGGTGACCCCCGACCGCTGGATCAGGTGCGCGGCTTCTCGCGCATCTCGTAGGTCTCGATGATGTCGCCCACCTTGATGTCGTTGAACGACCCCAGGGTGAGACCGCACTCGAACCCGTCGCGCACCTCGGTCGCGTCGTCCTTGTACCGCTTGAGCGAGTTGACCGTGAGGTTCTCGGTAACCACCACGTTGTCCCGCAGCAGGCGGGCCTTCGCGTTCCGCCGCATGATGCCGTCCGACACCATGCAGCCGGCGATCGTGCCCACCTTGGACGACTTGAAGGTCTCGCGGACCTCCGCGTGGCCGAGCTGCGCCTCCTCGTACTCGGGCTTGAGCATGCCCTTGAGGGCCTGCTCGATGTCCTCGGTCGCCCGGTAGATCACCGAGTAGTACCGGATCTCCACGCCCTCGCGGTTGGCGACCTCGGCGGCCTTGCCCTCCGCCCGGACGTTGAAGCCCAGCACGATCGTGTTCTCGGCCGTGGCGAGGTTGATGTCGCTCTCGGTGATGCCGCCGACGCCGCGGTGGATCACCCGGAGCTGGACCTCGTCGCTCACGTCGAGCTTGTTCAGGGACTCCTCCAGCGCCTCGACGGTACCGGAGTTGTCGCCCTTGACGATCAGGTTCAGCTGGCTGGTCTCCTTCAGCACCTTGTCCAGGTCCTCCAGGCTGACCCGCTTGCGGTTGGCGGCGTTCTGCGCCTCCCGGATCCGGGCGACCCGGCGGTCGGCGATCTGCCGCGCCACCCGGTCCTCCTCCACGACCAGGAACGTGTCCCCGGCCCGCGGGACGGAGGTGAACCCGATCACCTGGACCGGGCGCGCCGGCGCCGCCTCGCGGACGTCGTCCTCCTTCTCGTCGGTCATGCGCCGCACGCGGCCGTAGGCGCCGCCGGCGACGATGGAGTCCCCGACGCGGAGAGTTCCACGCTGCACCAGCACGCTCGCCATCGGACCGCGGCCCCGGTCGAGGTGGGCCTCGATGGCCACGCCCTGCGCCGGCAGCTTCGGGTTCGCCCGCAGGTCCAGCGTGGCGTCCGCGGTCAGCAGGATCGCCTCGAGCAGCGACTCGATGTTCTCGCCCTGCTTGGCCGAGATCTCCACGAACATCGTCGAGCCGCCGAACTCCTCGGCCACCAGCCCGTACTCGGTCAGCTGCTGCCGCACCTTGGACGGGTTCGCACCGGGCACGTCGACCTTGTTGACCGCGACCACGATCGGCACCTCGGCGGCCTGGGCGTGGTTGATCGCCTCGACCGTCTGCGGCATCACGCCGTCGTCGGCGGCCACCACGAGCACCGCGATGTCCGTCGCCTTCGCACCGCGGGCACGCATGGCGGTGAACGCCTCGTGGCCCGGGGTGTCGATGAACGTGATCGGCCGCGGGTTGCCCTCGAGCTCGCTGAGGACCTGGTAGGCGCCGATGTGCTGGGTGATGCCGCCGGCTTCGCGCGTCTGCACGTCGCTGCGGCGGATCGTGTCCAGCAGGCGCGTCTTGCCGTGGTCGACGTGACCCATGACCGTGACCACCGGCGGCCGGTGCTGCAGGTCCTCCTCGGAGCTGCCCGGATCGCCGAAGTTCACGTCGAAGGACTCGAGCAGCTCCCGGTCCTCGTCCTCGGGGCTGACGATCTCGACCTTGTAGTTCATCTCCTGGCCGAGCAGCTCGAGCACGTCCTCGGAGACGGACTGGGTCGCGGTGACCATCTCGCCCAGGTGGAACATGGCCTGGACCAGGGCCGCCGGGTTCGCGTTGATCTTCTCGGCGAAGTCGGTCAGCGAAGCACCGCGGCGCAGGCGCACGGGCTCACCGTGCCCGCGCGGCAGGCGCACGCCGCCCACCGACGGCGCCTGCATGTTCTCCATGTACTCCTGGCGCTTCTGGCGCTTCGACTTGCGACCGCGCTTGCTCGGGCCGCCCGGCTTGCCGAAGGCACCCGCGGCACCGCCGCGACCGCGGCCGCCGCCACCGCCTGGGCGACCGCGGAAACCACCGCCGCCGCCGCCACTGCTGGGCGGACCGCCGGCCGGGGCACCGCCGCCACCGCGCCCGGGACCGCCGCGGCCACCGCCGCCACCGCCGGGACCGCTGCGACCGCCGCCACCGCGGCCGCCGCCACCGCGGCCGCCGCCGGTGCTGGCACCGCCGCCGCGCGGCGGGCGGGGCGGCATCATGCCCGGGTTCGGGCGCGAGGGCATCATGCCCGGGTTCGGACGCGAACCGCCCTCGGACTTCGACTCGGAACCGGCAGCGGGAGCCGTGTTCTCCTGCTGCTGGCCGCCGCCCTGCTGACCGCCCTGCTGGCCGCCGCCCTGCTGGGGCTTGCCGCCGCCCTGGCCGCCTTGCCGCTGGCCGCCGCGGCCACCGCGGCCGCCGCCCTGGCCGCCGCCACCGCCGCGCTGCTGCGGCGCGCCGCTGCCGACGCCGAACGGGTTGTTGCCGACGCGCGGCGGACGCGGCCCCGGCTTGGGCGCCTGCGGCTTCGGCGGCACCACGCCGGCCTCACCGTCACCGCCCTGGGACTGCCCGGACTTCGGGCCGGGCTTGGGCGCCTGCTTGCGGCCCTTGTTGTCCTGCTGCTCGGTCTTGCCGCCGTCCTGGGCAGCGGGCTTGGAGCCCTGCTTCGGACCGGGCTTGGGGCCCGGCTTCGGCGCGGGCTTGGCCTGCTCCTGCCCCGCCGAGGCAGCGGGCTGCTCGGACGGGGACTGCTGCTCGGACGCGGGCTGCTTGGGGCCGGGCTTGGGCGCCAGGTCCGACGGCTTCGGCGGGGTCGACTTCGTCGCGCCGTCCCCGGTTCCCTGACCGGCCTCGGCCGCTTGCTGCGTCGCCTTGCCCGATGCCGCCTTCTTGCCGCCTCCGGAATCGGAGGGACCGAACGCGTCCCGCAGCCGCCGGGCCACCGGGGCCTCCACCGTCGACGACGCCGACTTGACGTACTCGCCTTGCTCCGCGAGCTTGTTCAGTACTTCCTTGCTGGTGACACCGAGCTCCTTGGCGAGCTCGTGTACGCGGGCCTTGCCTGCCACTGCTCTCCTCGTCTGGGTGAGGCCGGGCGGCAGTCCCGCACGACCTCGTCCTATCGCCGATGCGCGTTCATGGCTTCAGCTTCACGGCTGATTCATGACGGGTCGACCTGCTTTCTGTCCGTCGCCTGGCGCGGGGATCTCCCCACGTCGGTCACACGATGAGTCGCCCGCCCGAGGCGGGTGCTCAGGTGCTCCCGCACCGCCGACGCGTCGACGGCACCTCGCACCCGCAACGCCCGGGAGAACGCCTTGCGGCGCTCCGCACGTTGCAAACAGTCAGGATCGGGGTGCAACCACGCTCCTCGACCCGAATGCCGACGTCGTGGATCGGGAACGGCGACCACTCCGGCACCGCCGCTCTCCGCCACCACTCGCAAGAGTGCATCAACCGACTCCCGGGAACGGCAACCCACACAGGTACGGACCGGCCCCGTCATCCGGTGGCCGGACCTGCCCGTGCGGATCATGCGCTCCCTCGTGTCGATCCTGCGGCGATTCTAACCCCTCGCACTCACTCCGCCGAACCCACGGTGGGCATCTCGTCCACGCCCGGGTCGAAGCTCGCCGCCTCGTCCGGCGTGACCGGGACCTGTCCCGCCGTCGTGGTCGGCGAGCTGGGGTCGGCATCGCTGCGGATGTCGATGCGCCACCCGGTCAACCGCGCGGCCAACCGCGCGTTCTGCCCTTCCTTGCCGATCGCCAGCGAGAGCTGGAAGTCCGGCACGATCACGCGCGCCGTCTTCGTCTGCTCGTCGACGACCTCCACCGAGACAACCTTCGCGGGCGACAGCGCATTCCCGACGAAGGCGGCCGGGTCCTGGGAGAAGTCGATGATGTCGATCTTCTCCTGCCCCAGCTCGCTCATGACGTTGCGCACACGCTGCCCCATCGGACCGATGCACGCGCCCTTGGCGTTGACCCCCTCGAGAGCGGAGCGCACCGCGATCTTCGAGCGGTGCCCCGCCTCCCGCGCCACCGAGGGGATCTCCACGGTGCCGTCGGCGATCTCCGGGACCTCCAACGCGAACAGCCGCCGAACCAGGTTCGGGTGCGTGCGCGAGAGGTTGATCTGCGGCCCCCGCGCGCTGCGCGAGACCCCGATCACGTAGCACTTGATCCGCGTGCCGTGCTCGTAGTTCTCCCCCGGCACCTGCTCGGCCGGCGGGATGACGCCTTCGCTCTCGCCGAACTCGACGACGACCATGCCGCGCGAGTTCGCCCGCGCGTCGCGCTGGATCACACCACCGAGGATCTCTCCCTCCTTGGTGGAGAACTCGCCGTAGGTCTTCTCGTGCTCGGCGTCCCGCAACCGCTGCAGGATGACCTGCCGGGCGGTCGTGGCCGCGATGCGGCCGAAGCCCTCCGGGGTGTCGTCCCACTCCTCCGCGACGGAACCGTCCGGGGCCAGGCTGTGCGCGATCACCCGGACGATGCCGGTCTTGCGGTCCACCTCCACGCGGGCATGCGGCTGGTGCCCCTCCGTGTGCCGGTATGCGGTCAGCAGTGCTGATTCGATTGCTTGCAGGACCGTTTCGAACGGGATGTCCTTGTCCCGCTCGATCGCCCGCAGCGCCGCGATGTCGACGTTCACCTCGACTCCTCCGTGTCCTCCCGGTCGTCCCCGTGCCCGGAAACGCCGCCCGCAGCCCGCTCGAGTTCTGCCAGTTCCTGCGCCGGTGGCTGCTGGAATTCCACCTCGACCACCGCGCGCTCAACCTCACGGTAAGCCACCCGGCGCACGCTCCCGCCAACCAGCACCGACGCACCCTCGTCATCGGCTTCGCCGACACGCGCAGTGAACGACTCGCCACTCGTCAGGGTGATGCTGACCAGGCGGTACCGGGCGCGCCGCCAGTGGCGCGCGCGGGTGAGCGGCCGGTCCACCCCCGGGGAGGTCACCTCGAGGGTGTACGAACCGGTGAGCACGTGCTCGTACCCGTCCAACACCTTCGACACCGCGCGGGAGACCTCGGAAATCGCGTCGGTCCCCACTCCGCCGTCGGCGTCGACGACGACCTTGATCAGCTTGCGGCGGCCCGCGGGCTGGACGTCGAGCTCCTCCAGGTCGAAGCCCATCGCCGCCACCGCTTCGGCGACCACGGGCTCCAGCTGCGCAGTGACCGCACCACTCGGCGGGCTGGACACGTCGGGCACTCCTCGGTTTCGTCATCGGGCCTCGGCGAGACCCCGGGGGCTGCGGGTGCGTTCGCGGCGCTGACGTTCCCCGCCCGGTCGGCGCCACGCCGGCGGAACGCGGAACTCACGACCAGTGCTGCACGTGCCGGCCGCGGGCGCCCAGCGTAGCGCGTCGCCCGGTGGCGCGGCGCGCCGCGGGACCCGTCCGTCGACGTGTGGCCGTCCAGTGTCGACGAATCGCCGTTGCGGTTCCCCTCGACCGATCACCGCCGAGCGGCGCTGGCACGATGGAACCTCGTGAACGTTCCCCCGCGCTCCCCGGGACAGCCCGACCGCCGGGGCGTCCTGCGCGCCGCCGCCGCCCTGCCCGCGGTCGTGCTCGGCGCCTCCGCCGCGGCGACCGGCTGCTCCGGCGAGGACGAACCCGACCCGCTGCTCCCCCTCGCCGAGGCCGCGAAGTCCGACGCCGCGCTCGCCCGGGCCCTCGGCGAGCGCCACTCCGAGCTCGCCGCGGCTGCGGCGGAAGTCGCCGACGCGCGCAGCGCGCACGCCCGCGCCCTGCGGCGCGAGATCGAGCGGGTGCACCCGCCCGAGGCCGACGCACCGCCGACGCTGCCGGACGTGCCCGCGCCCGAGGTGTCCGCCGACGCCGCGACCGGGCGGCAGCGGTTGCGCCGGGAGCTCGAACGCGCCCGCGACCGGGCGGCCGAGTTCGTCCCGAACGCGCCGTCGAACCGCGCCGGTCTGGCCGGGTCCGTCTCGGCCAGCTGCGCGAGCCTGCTGGAGGTGCTGACGTGAGCCGACCGTCCGACCGGGCCGCCCTGTCCGACAGGGCAGCTCGGGCCCTGCGCAGCGCCCTGGAGGCCGAGCACGCCGCGGTGTGGCTGTACGGCCTCGCCCGGGCGCACGTCACCGACCGGTCCGCGGCCGAGGCCGTCGACGAGGCCTTCGACGAGCACGAGCGGATGCGCAACACCGCCGACCGCGCCCTGCGGCGCTCCGGGGAGAAGGCCCCTCCCCCCGCCCTGGCCTACGACGTGGGCGGTGACGTCGGCGACCAGACCTCGGCGATCCGCGCGGCCCTGCTCGTCGAACGCGACTGCCAGGTCGGATGGCGCTCGGTGCTGGAGAACACCGACTCGCCTGAGCTGCGCCGCACCGCCCTGGACGGGCTCACCACCGCGGCCACCCGCACCACGCGCTGGCGGCTGGCGCTCGGCCGCTCCCCGGCGGCACCGGAGTTCCCCGGCCAGCCGTAGCGGGTCCGCGGACTGACCGACGGGGGCGGGCGGCCGGGAGGAACCTCCGACGGCGCCTCGCCCCGGGATCCCCGAGCTCGGGGAGCGACGGCCAACAGCAGCCGGGAAGATCGCCGCGGGCTCACCCCTGGTCGCGGTCCTGGGGCCAGCCGAGCCGCAGCGCCTCGCCGGTCACGTCCAGCAGGCGCGGATCGTCCTTCGGGGTGTCCCCGTCCATGTAGGCGGAGTCGCCGATGACCACGAGCTCGCCCTGCTGCTGCGAACCGTAGGCCTTGTCGTTGAGCCCCGGCAGGTCGCCGTGGGTCTCCATGCCCTCGTCGACCAGGTCCTTGATGTTGCCGGTGGCGTCCCGGGTGAGCAGCCGGTCCAGCTGAGCGGCCTGCTGCTCGTCGTGCATGAGCACCGTGACCACGGTGGTCACGACCCGGTCGCCGTTGGGCAGCGTCGTCGTGTACAGCGCACGCGTGCGGTGCACGCACTCGTTCCGCCCGAAGAACTCGGCGATCCGGGCCGTCGACACCTGGGCGCAGCCGGGCAACCAGCCTTCCTTCTGCAGCATGTCGAACTGGTACTTCGTCCGCTGCTCGATCGGCTCCCCCCGGTCCTGCGCCCGCTCCTGCCCGGAGGGGCCGCCGAGACCGAACGCCCACCAGGCCGCGCCGGAGAGCAGGGCGACGCCGAGCAGCACCAGACCGCGCACCGCCCACGTCCACGCCGAGGAGCGGCGGGGGCTCGACGAGGGGCGGTGGGGGCTCGACGGCGCCTGCCGGGCCGTGCCGGGGTTCTGCCCGGCGCCGGGAGGCGGGCCGGGATGCGGGTTGCCGCGGATCGCCGGCACGGGCTGCTGCTGGGCGAGCGCCGTGCCGCCCGGCGCCTGCTGCGCCGGTGGCGGGGCGGGCGGCGCGGGCTGCACCGCGGGCGGCGGCCCCTGCGCAGGTGCGGCCGGAGGGCCCGCAGCGGGAGGCGCCGCGGGCTGCGGAGGGCCGGGCCGCTGGTCCTGCTGCGCGGGCGCCGGCGGCACCGCGGGGAACTGGTCGGTGTGCGGTTCCGCCTCCTCCGCACCGGCCGCGGGAGGCGTCCCGGCGGCCGGCTGCGCCGCGGCCGCACCGGCGCCGGCCGGTGGCGCAGACACCTCCGTCGCGTCCGCGGAGTCCGCACTCCCCTCCGCGGGCACCGCCTCCGATCCGGTTCCGCCGTCCGCATCCGCGGCGATCCGGGAGTTGTCCCGGCGCAACGGGGTGGTGTGCCGCTGCGCGCCCGCGTCCGGGTCCGCTGGGGAGGCCTCGCCCGCTCCACGTGGTGTTTCCGACACGGCAAACAACAGTAGCGGGGCCGGGCAACCGTCAGATCACGGTGTCAGCACCGCCACACGCCCACCGCGCCACCCCTGCAGCGGGTCGCCCGCGCTGCTACCGCCCGCGCAGGGCTGTCACCCGCGCAGGGCCCGGGCGGCCAGGTCCACGTCCTCGGCGGTGTTGTACAGGTGGAACGCCAGCCGCGCACCGCCCTGGCGCACCGAGGCCCGCACACCGGCCTCCTCCAGCCGCCGCCCGGCGTCCGGCCGGCGCACGCTCACGATCGCCGAATCGCCAGGTGGCATCTCCAGCGCGCTGCGCAGCCGGTTCGCCAGGCCGACGCAGTGCTCCGCGACCGCGGTGCGGTCCTGCCCGGCGAGCCAGCTCAGCGCCGCGCCCGCCCCGACGTGCGCCAGCCACACCGGGGAGAGGTCCAACCCCCGCGCTCCCGCCGCCAGCCGCAGCGGCAGTCCGTAGAGCGCTTCCGCCGGATCCTCCGCGGCGTACCAGTTGGCGTTGTGCGGCAGCAGGGCCGGCGCGTCCGGGTGCACGGCCATCCACGCGGCACCCCGCGGGGAGAGCAGCCACTTGTACCCGGCGGCGACGACCCAGTCGGCCCAGTCGAGCCCGAGCGGCATCCACCCGGCGGCCTGCGTGACGTCGAGCAGCACGCGGGTCCCGGACCGCCGCGCGGCGCGCAGCGCGGCCAGGTCCGCCACGCTCCCGTCGCGGGACTGCACCGCGCTGACCGCCACCAGGTCGTGCTGCGCGGCGTGCTCGCCGAGCCGTTCGAGCGGGACTTCACCGACCTGCACGCCGCGCTCGCGCTGCGCCGCGAACGGGAAGCCCACGCTGGTGAAATCGCCCTCGGCGAGCAGCACGCTGCTGCGGCCCGGCAGGCTCGCGGCGACCATCCCCACCAGCTGCGAGGCGGTCGCGCCGATCGCCACGTGCTCCGGGCGGGTCCCGACGAGCTCGGCGAAGGCCGCCCGCGCGGTGGCGACGGCGGTGTCGAAGTCCCCCGGTTCGGTGCGCCCGCAGCCCCAGTCCCCGACCGCCTCGCGCACCGCTCGCAGCGCCTCCGCGGGCGGGACGCCGATGCTGGCCGTGTTCACGTACCCGGTGGGGACGTCGAACAGCGCCCCGAACGCCTCGCGCATGCTCCGATCATGCCGGAGGGGTGGTGATCACCGCCACCTCGCGCGCGCCCCCGCGGCTTGGCGGTGGTGTTCCGGAAGACGCCTGGGCCCGGCCCCGCACCGCCCGGGCACCTACGGTGAGGGGCATGCACACCGATGTCATCGAGATCCGCACCGGCGACCGGGAGACCGTCCGCGACCTGAACCGCGAGTGCCAGGAGTTCCTGCGCTCGGCCCGGGCGGCCGACGGGCTGCTGCACGTGTGGGTGCCGCACGCGACGGCGGGGCTCGCGGTCATCGAGACCGGCGCGGGCAGCGAGGAGGACCTGCTGCGCGCGCTGCAGGACGTGCTGCCGAAGGACGAGCGCTGGCGGCACCGCCACGGCTCGCCCGGGCACGGCCGGGACCACGTGCTGCCCGCGTTCGTCCCGCCGTACGCCTCGGTGCCCGTGGTGGACGGGCGCATGGCGCTGGGCACGTGGCAGTCCGTGTGCCTCGTGGACACCAACGCGGACAACCCCGCGCGGAACGTGCGGCTGAGCTTCCTCGCCGGCTGACCGCCGCCCCGCGGACCGGCGGCGGGCGCTCGCAGCGGGGTCCGCCGGCGCGGTTCCGCGGGTACCGCGTCGGCGGCGGGACGCCGTTGGCAGGATGGCGCGGGTGAGCACGCAACGACTCCTGCTGTGGGACGTCGACCTGACGCTGGTCAACGTCCAGGGCTTCGGCACCCGCTGGTACACGCGCGCGCTGTCCGAAGTCGCCGGACGGCAACTGGAAGGCATGCCCGAGACCGCCGGTCGCACCGAACGGGCCATCGCCGCGGACGTGCTGCGGCTGCACGGCGCCCCGGTCACCGCGGAGGCGGTCGAGGCGATGTTCGCCGCGCTGACGCGGGCCGTGCTGGACACGCGGGAGGAGCTCGGCCGCGGCGGGCGCGCCCTCCCCGGAGCTGCCGCGCTGTTGGCCGAGCTCGCCGCCGCGGAGGGGCTGACGCAGAGCGTCGTGACCGGCAACCTGCCCGCGGTGGCCCGGAACAAGCTCGGCGCGTTCGAGCTCGACCGCCACGTGGACCTCGACATCGGCGGCTTCGGCAGCGACACCGAGCACCGGCGGGAGCTCGTCGCCGAGGCGGTGGCCAAGGCCGAGCACAAGCACGGGACGACCTACGCCGAGGTCTTCGTCGCCGGGGACACGCCGCACGACGTCACCGGCGCGCTGGCCTGCGGAGCCCGCCCGGTCGGCGTCGCCACGGGCGGCAGCAGCGCGGCGGACCTCAGGGCCGCGGGCGCCGAGGTCGTCCTCGACGACCTGACCGCTCCGGAACCGCTCCTGCGCGCCCTCTCCGACTGACTGCCCGCACCGCTGAGCACGCTCCGGCCGCCGCCTCGAGCACCTCACCCGAACGGGGTTCTGGGCATGTCGCGAGAAACGTGCGAACCGCAGCGCACGGGCCGCTCGGCCGCAGCGTCACCACGCTCGGCGTCACCGTGATCGGAGCAGCTGCTCCGGGCGTCCACCGCCCGGAGCGGCGAGACCTGGACCCGGGATCACCGGCCGAGGTCGGCGACGTGCCGAGCGGCCTCCTCCAGGGGGACCTCGGCGCGCTCGCCGCTGCGCCGGTCGCGCACCTCGACGACCCCGTTGGCCACGCCCTTGCCGACCACGAGGATCGTGGGCACGCCGACGAGTTCGGCGTCGGCGAACTTCACGCCCGGCGAGGCGGCGCGGTCGTCGAGGATCACCCGCACGCCCGCCTCGTCGAGTTCCGCGGCGAGGCGCTCGCCCGCCGACCACACGCTCTCGTCCTTGCCCGCGATGACGACGTGGACGTCGGCGGGGGCGACGGCGCGGGGCCAGACGAGCCCCTGCTCGTCGTGCGACTGCTCGGCGATGGCCGCGACGAGCCGCGAGATCCCGACACCGTAGGAGCCCATCGTGATCCGCTTCGGCTTGCCGTCCTGACCGAGCGCGTCGAGCTGCACCGCGTCGGAGTACTTGCGACCCAGCTGGAAGATGTGCCCGACCTCGATGCCGCGCGCGGCGCGCAGGACGCCCTTCCCGTCCGGGGACGGATCGCCCTCGCGGACGTCGGCGGCCTCGACGGTGCCGTCCGGGGTGAAGTCGCGCCCGCACACGAGGTCGACGACGTGGTGGTCGGGCTTGTCGGCACCGGTGGCCCAGGCGGTTCCGCTGACCACGCGCGGGTCGACGAGGTAGCGGACGTCGTTGTCCTGCAGGGCCTTCGGGCCGACGTAGCCCTTCACCAGGAACGGGTTGGCGGCGAAGTCCGCTTCCTCGAGCAGGGCGACCTCGGCGGGTTCGAGCGCGGCCTCGAGCCGCTTCAGGTCGACGTCGCGGTCGCCGGGCACGCCGACGGCGAGCAGCTGCCACTCCTCGGCGCCGGGCTGGCGGGTCTTGACGAGCACGTTCTTCAGCGTGTCCGCGGCGGTGAAGGCGCGGTCGGTGTGCTCGTTGAGGTGGTCGACGAGGGTGTCGATGGTGGGTGTGTCCGGCGTGTAGTGGACCTCGGCCGGCCGGCGGCCCGCGACGGGCAGCGGGTCCGGGGAGGGCGTGGTGACGGCCTCCACGTTGGCGGCGTAACCCGACTCGCTGCTGCGGACGAACGTGTCCTCGCCGGTCTCCGTCTCAGCGAGGAACTCCTCGGAGGCCGAACCTCCCATGGCGCCGGACATGGCATCGACGATCACGTAGCGCAGGCCCACCCGGTCGAAGATGCGGATGTAGGCCCCGCGGTGCAGCTGGTACGAGCGGGCGAGGCCCTCGTCGTCGAGGTCGAACGAGTACGAGTCCTTCATGACGAACTCGCGCCCGCGCAGGATGCCGGCCCGCGGCCTCTCCTCGTCGCGGTACTTCGTCTGCACCTGGTACAGCACCGCCGGGTAGTCCTTGTAGGAGCTGTACTCGCCCTTGACGGTGAGCGCGAACAGCTCCTCGTGCGTCGGGCCGAGCAGGTAGTCCCCGCCCTTGCGGTCCTTGAGCCGGAACAGCGCGGGGCCGTACTCGGTCCAGCGATTGCTGGCCTCGTAGGGCTCCTTCGGCAGCAGCGCGGGGAAGTGGATCTCCTGGCCACCGATGGCGTCCATCTCCTCGCGCACGATCTGCTCGACGTTGCGCAGCACCCGCAGCCCGAGCGGCAGCCACGAGTAGATCCCCGGCGCGACGCGGCGGACGTAGCCGGCGCGGACGAGCAGCTTGTGGCTCGGCACCTCGGCGTCGGCCGGATCCTCGCGCAGGGTACGCAGGAACAACGTCGACATCCTCGTGATCACGGCTGCTCGCTCTCGACGGGGTTTGAAATCCGACACCGGAAGCGTAGCGACCCGCCGTTCGGAGGTGCGCAAAGCCCCCGACGGCGGCTTGCCGGCGGCCGCGCGGGGCGGTACTCCGGGGAGGAGCCCCACGGAGGTGCCGCATGCCCGTCGACGAAAGCGTTCGCAGCACCGCCCGCGAGCTCGGCCTGCGCGCGCAGCTGGTGGCCTACGGCGCGGCCGGGTGGGCGCAGGCCCGGCTCGGCGAGCCGGTGGCGCGCCTGCTGCACCGGCCGTGGCGGGACGACCCGTACCCGGTGTACCGCACGCTGCGGCGGCGCGGGCCGTTGGTGCGCAGCCGCCTGGGCATGTGGGTGGCGTCCACGCACGGGATGTGCGACGCGGTGCTGCGCGACGGCCGCTTCGGTGTGCGCACCGCGGAAGGCGCCGCGTCCCAGCCGTTCGCCGATGAGCTGGGCCAGGACCTGTCGCTGCTGGAGCTCGACCCGCCCGACCACGCGCGGCTGCGCCGGCTGGTCGCGCCCGCCTTCCGGCCGCGCCGGCTCGAGACCTACCGGGAACGCATCACCCGCGTTGCCGAGGACCTGGTGGATGCGGCCCGTCGGCGGGGCGAGTTCGACCTGATCCGGGACTTCGCCGCGCCGCTGCCCATCGCCGTGATCCAGGAGCTGCTGGGAGTGCCGCCGTTGGACGCCGAGCGGCTGGCCCGGCACGGACGCGTGCTCGGCGGTGCGCTGGACGGTGTGCGGTCGGTGCGCCAGTTGCGGCGGCTGCGGGAGTCGACCGCCGCGCTGGCGCAGCTGTTCGACGGAGTGATCGCGCAGCGCCGCGCCGAGCCCACCGAGGACGTGCTCGGGGACCTGGTGCGCGCCACCGACGAGCAGCGGCTCACGGGCGCTGAACTGGTGGGGCTGTGCAACCTGCTGCTCGTGGCGGGTTTCGAGACCACTGTGAACCTGATCGGCAACGGCACGGCCGCGCTGCTGGACCACCCGGAGCAGTGGGAGCGGCTGTGCGCGGAGCCGCAGCGCGCGCCCGCCGCGGTGGAGGAGACGCTGCGCTGGGACGCCCCGGTGCAGGCGACGGTTCGGGTGGCGCACGAGCCGGTCGAGCTGGGCGGGTGTGCGCTGCCGGTGAACGGCACGGTGCTCGTGCTGCTCGGTTCTGCGGGCCGCGACCCGCGGCAGCACGCCGAGGCGGAGCGCTTCGACATCACCCGCCGCGACCGCGGGGAACACCTGGCCTTCGCCGGCGGCCGGCACTACTGCCTGGGAGCTCCGCTGGCCCGGTTGGAGGGTGAGGTCGCGTTGCGGACCCTGGCGATGCGGTTGCCGGACCTGCGGCGGGCGGGACCGGTGCGCCATCGCGCGAGCTCGATCATCCACGGCCTGTCCGCGCTGCCGGTGCGCGCCGGAGGCGCCAGCCGGTCCACCACCGCCGCGCGGACGTGACAGCCGGGCGCGCCCGCCGGACCGGTCGGTGCGTGCGGGCGCCTACCCTGGGGCCGTGCTCATCGTGCTGCCTCCCTCGGAGACGAAGACGACCGGCGGCGAGGGCGCTCCGCTCCAGCTGGAGTCCCTGTCGTTCCCGGAGCTGAACGACGCGCGCCGCGCGCTGGCCACCGAACTGTCCACATTGGCCGAAGACGTCCCGGCGAGCCTGTCCGCGCTCGGGATCTCCGAGCGCCAGGTGGACCAGGTGCGGTTGAACGCGGAGCTGTGGAAGGCCCCGACGGCGCCCGCGCTGGAGCGCTACACCGGCGTGCTCTACGACGCGCTCGACGTGCGCTCGCTGGACGGGCACGAGCGCGGCCGGGCCGACCGGCGCCTGGCCGTGGCCTCGGCGCTGTTCGGGCTGGTGCGCGGCACCGACGAGATCCCACCGTACCGGATGTCGGCCGATGCGCGGCTGCCCGGTGCGGGGAAGCTGCGGCCGGTGTGGCGCCCCGTGCTGGAGCCGGTGCTGGGCGGGCTGGACGAGCTCGTCGTCGACCTGCGCTCGGGCGCCTACGCCGCGCTGGCGCGCGTTCCCGCCGCCGCGGGTGTGCGCGTGCTCTCGGAGGACTCCCGCGGCGAGCGCAAGGTCGTCAGCCACCACAACAAGTCCTACAAGGGGCGCTTGGCGCGCAGCCTCGCCGCGACCGCCGCAGAACCCGCCACAGTGGACGACCTGCTGGACCTCGTGCGGTCGGACGGCTTCGCGGTGGAGCGCGAGGGGGAGCAGCGCTTCGCGCTCATCGTGCGGTGACGGGAAGTCCGGACTCGGCCGTCGCCCGGGCTCCGGGGGACGGCCGGGACCGCCGGGAGGAGCGGGACCCGCACTCGACCCTCACTTGAGCCCGGCCACGGGTCCGATGACGACGATCGCCGGCGGGGCCACGTCCGCATGCTCGACGTCCTCGGCGATCGCGCCGAGCGTGCTGCGCACCGTCCGCTGCCCCGGCATGGTTCCCTCCTGGATGACCGCCACCGGGGTGTCGGCCGGGCGCCCGTGCCGCAGCAGCACGTCGGCGAACGCGTCGAGCCGGCGCACCGCCATCATGAGCACGAGCGTGCCGCTCAGCCGCGCCAGTGCGGGCCAGTCCACCAGCGACTTCTCGTCGTCCGGGGGCACGTGGCCGGAGACGACGACCACCTCGTGCGCCACGCCGCGGTGGGTGACCGGCACGTCCGAGACCGCGGGGGCGGAGAACGCGCTGGTGATGCCGGGCACCACCGTCACCGGCACGCCCGCCTCGGTGCACGCCAGCAGCTCCTCGAAACCGCGGCCGAACACGTACGGGTCGCCGCCCTTGAGGCGCACCACGAACTTCCCGGCGCGGGCGCCGTCGATGAGCGTCCGGTTGATGACCTCCTGGTTCGCCGCCCGTCCGTACGGGATCTTGGAAGCGTCCACGACCTCGACGTGCGAGCCGAGCTCGTCGAGCAGCTCGCGCGGCGCCAGGTGGTCGGTGAGCACCATGTCGGCCTTGGCCAGCAGGCGCCGCCCGCGCACCGTGATGAGGTCGGGCGCGCCCGGCCCGCCGCCGACGAGCGCGACGCCGGGGGACGGCGGTTCCGCGTGCTCGTCGACGACGCCGGACTGCAGCGCCTCCACGAGGCCGTCGCGCACCGCCACCGACCGCCGGGGTTCGCCCCCTGCGAGCACCCCGAGCAGCAGCCCGTCGTGCTCGCCCACGGCGGGGGTGACGGCGCTGCCCGCGGGGGCGTCGTCGGCGCGCACGCAGAACACCCGGTTGCGCTCGGCTTCCGCGCCGACGGCTGCGTTGACCGCGTCGTCGGAGGCCGCCGCCACGGCGTACCACGCCTCGGCGAGGTCGCCCGCGGCGAAGGCGCGGCGCGTCCAGCGCACCTCGCCGCGATCGGCCATGGACTCCACGGCGGGGGTGGCCTCCGGTGCGATCACCTCGACCTCGGCCCCCGCGCCGACGAGCCGCGGCAGGCGCCGCTGCGCCACGGTGCCCGCGCCGACGACGACGACGCGTCGCCCGCGCAGGTCCAACCCGGCGAGGTAGTGGTGCTCTGTCGGTGTGTCAGTGCGCGTGCCCATGTGCGTGTCCGTGGCCATGACCTTGTCCGGTCGGATCGTCCGGGTGGTGGTGCGGTGTCTGCGGCTGGCCCAGCTTGTCCTCGAACCCGGGCAGCAGCACGCGATACGCGCAGGTATCGCAGTTCATCCGGATGTCGCCGTGCAGGGCCTCGTGGTAGCGCTCCACGACGAGGTCGGCCAGCGCGTCGGTGTTGCCCAGGTACCCGGCGACCCGGACATCGATGTCCGGATTCCGCTCGCCGTACTCGTGCGCCTGCGTCACGACCCGCTGCGGCAGCACTCCGTCGAAGAGGAAGTACGGCGCCACCACGACCCGTTTCGCACCCAGCCGGCGAGCGCGCTCCAGACCGCCGGGAACGTCCGGCGGTGCCAGCGAGATGAACGACGTCTCCACGGTGGCGAAACCGCCGGTTTCCTGCAAGAGCCGTGAGACCTTGGACACCTCGGAGTTCGCGTCCGGGTCGGTGGAGCCGCGGCCGACGAGGACGACGGCCGTGTCCGTCCACTCCGAACGGGGAACCTCCGCCTCGATGCGTTCGGACAGCACCGACAGCAGCGTCGGGTGGGGGCCGAGCGGGCGGCCGAAGACGTAGCGGGTGGCGGGGTTGCGCTTCACCTCGCGCTCCAGCGCGGCCGGGATGTCGCCCTTGCCGTGCCCGGCGGCGACGAGGACCAGTGGCACGGCGACCATTTCGGCGTGGCCGCGTTCGGCGAGGTCGTCCCACGCCTCGTTCACGGCGGGCGCGGACAGTTCGATGAACCCTCCGCCGACGTCGATCCCCGCGGCGGAGACGCGCTCGGCGACCCGCTGCGTGAACGCGCGGAACTCACCCACCCCGCCTTCGTCCACTGTGCCGTGTCCGACGAGCAGGAGTGGTCGCGGTCGATTCACTGGTTACCTCCGGATTCGTCAATCTTGCCAGTACAACAACGCGTTCACCGCAGCGGACGCGATGGCGGCACCGCCGCGCTCGGACAGCGTGCTCACCGCGGGAAGTCCGCTCCCGCGCAGCGCGGCCTTCGACTCGACGGCGCCGACGAAACCCACCGGCACCCCGATGACGAGCGCCGGGCGCACCTCGCCGCCGGCGGCCAACCGCAGCAGCTCGGTCAGCGCCGTGGGGGCGTTCCCGATGGCCCACACCGCACCGTCGGGAAAATCCCTTGCGGCGCAACGGATTCCCGCGGCCGATCGGGTTATTTCCGCCTGTCCGGCGGTTTCCGCCACCGACGGGTGGTCCAGGCCGACGCGCGAGTCGCGGGCGGTCACTCCCGCGGCGACCATGCGCACGTCGCAGACCAGCGGCGCGCCGCCCACGAGCGCGCGCCGACCCTGCTCAGCTGCGGACTCGGTGGTGACGACTTCGCCCACCCAGCTCGGATCGGCGGTGGTGTGCACCACGCGCTCCACGACGGCGCGCGCCAGCGGCGGGTGGTGCGCGAAATCGGCGCGCTGCCGCATGATGCGGTAGGACTCGGTTTCGATCGGATGCACTTTCCTGCGCACGGTCATCCTTCGCATGAGATCGGGCTCGGCGCGCCCGGCCGCTCCGCGCCGGGCGCGCGTTCGACTCCGCGGCGCGCCCGCTCCCCGGGACCGCGCCGGGGGCACCGGACGGCGGCGCGGGCGCGCTCGCCCGCGGTTGCGCGGGCACGCGCGCGCCACCGCGGCGCGCCGAACCGCACTCCGCAGCGCTGCGGCCGCGCTCGTCCGCGCGGCGGACGCAGCACGCGAGACATCGGTCCACGAACCTCCTGGGTTTCCCGCCCGAGGGGCCGGCGAGGGCGCCGCGCGCCGCGGTGCGGCGCGGGGTCGGTGCTGAGTCTCCTGACTCCCGGATCATCGCGAGCGCCGTCGGCCTTCCCGCCGTCTCCGGCCGTGGCCATTCCTGCGCGGCGCCCGCTCACCCGGTCACAGTGGGCGGGTCCGTCCCGGATTCGCACCGGGTTCCTCTGTCACCGACCGCCGCATCTTCGCCCGCGAACCCCGCGAGGTCAAACCCGGTGAATTCGATCACAGAGCGTGCAGGGGTCCGGTTCCACCCCGTGTGGGTGACGCGTCGGGTTCCGTTCCGCCAGCGCGACCTCCATCCTGGAGTCACCGTGGTGGCGCTCTGCCCAGCACGGCCCGGGAGGCGACCATGAACGAGACGCACACGATCACCCTCGATCTCCAAGTCGTCGAACAGGGTTCGAAGACGACGTGCGATGTCGGGTTCACCACGCCGAGCGGCCAGGTCGTACACGGCCACGGCACGGCGCGGCGGCATCCCGACGATCCCGAGGTCCCCCAGATCGGGGACGAAATCGCGACGGCCCGCGCGCTGTTCGAACTGGCGCACAAACTGCTGGACACGGCGGCGTCCGACATCGGCCAGCAGCTGAACCGCCGCGTGCGGCTGCCCGCCTGAGCGGGACGGCCCCGAGCGGGGCGGCGCGGCCGGGGCCGGAGAGCTCCCGGTCGCGCCCGCTGCCGCTGCGGCGGGCGCGGCACCCTGCCCGGGCAGGAACCTACTCCAGCAGGCGGATGGCATCGGCCGGGCAGATCTCCACGCACTCGCCGCAGGCGGTGCACCGGTCGGCCACCACCCGCGGGCGCCCCGGAGCGGGGCGCAGCGCGTGCTCCGGGCACGTCAGCAGGCACGCGCCGCAGGCGGTGCAGTCGGTGGTGATCACCAGCGGGTCCTCAGGCATCGCTGGTCATCCACCGGTAGCCGCGCGGCGTGACGAAGCGGTCGCTGAGCACGGCCGACTGCGAGGAGCCCACGATCACGGTGGTGAGCATGTCCACCGAACCCGGATCGAACTCGGCGATCGGTGCGCACCAAACGCCCTGGTCGGGCCGGTAGGCCTGCCGCACGGCGCCGACCGGCGTGGTCGCCGGTCGGGACTCGGCGAGGATCTCCAGCGCACGCCCCAGCTGCCAGTCGCGCTGCACCGACCGCGGGTTGTAGAAGCACACCACGAGGTCGCCCTCCGCCGCGGCGCGCACGCGCCGCTCGATGATCTCCCACGGCGTGTGCAGGTCGGACAGGCTGATGAGCACGTGGTCGTGGCCGAGCGGCGCGCCGAGCAGCGCCGAGGCCGCGAGCGCCGCGGTCACCCCCGGAACGCCCACCACCTCGATGTCCGAGGACGCCTTCTCCAGCGCGGGGCTGGCCATGGCGTACACGCCGGCGTCGCCGGAACCGATGAGCGCCACGGCGTTGCCGGTCCGCGCCAGCGTCACGGCTTCCTCGGCCCTGGCCTCCTCCTGGCCGAGGCCGCTGCTGCGGACCTCGGTGCCCGGCCGCAGCAGGTGCCGCACCTGGTCGAGGTACTGGTCCAGCCCGACGACCACGGAGGCGCGGCGCAGTTCCGCCTCCACGCGCGCGGTGCGCAGTTCGGGGGTCCCCGGGCCCAGGCCGACGATCGCCAGCCGCCCCCGGGGGCGGATCCGGGCGGCGGCGGCGGTGACGTCCGCGCCCTTGATCTTGTCCGCGACGAGCTGCACCTCCCCGCCCTCGGCGAGCTCGGCGGCTCCGGTCAGCGCCGCGGCCTCGGAGACGCTGGGCGTGCCGACCTCGGCCCGCACGGTCTCGCTCGGGTTGGGCACGGCGACCTCGGCGAGCTGCTGGGCCGGGTAGGTCAGCAGCGGCAGCTCGTCACCGCCGTCGCTGGAGTGCCAGAAGCCCAGGTCCTGCACCGCCTGCAGGATGCCGGTCTCCTCGGCCTTGAGGTCGACGCTGGCCGCGGCGCGGATCGCGCGCGGGTCGAGGTCGTGCTCGGACTCCAGCCGGGCGAGCGTCTCGACCACCGCGGTGCGGGAGACCCCGCTGGCCGAACCGACACCGACCACGAGCGTCCGCGGCACCAGCCGCAGGACGTTGTCCGTCTCGTCGAAGTCCGGGCGGTGCCGGTCGTCCACCAGAACCGTCCACCGCGGCTCCTCGACGTCGGTGCGGACGTTCTCCGGCAGCGCGGGCAGCGGGAAGCCGTGCGGGTTGACCACCCGCACCGGTTCGCCGTTGAGCACGGCGACCCCGCAACCGGCGAGATCGCCGTCGACGACCGCGTCCAGCGCCTCGACCACCTCGTCCAGCGGGGTGCTGCCGGTGGCGTCGCTGGCCGTGGTCACCACCGGCGTCGCACCGAGCACGTCGCCGACCTGTTCGGCCAGCGCGTTCGCCCCGCCGGAGTGCCCGCCGAGGAGCGCGACGGCGTGGTGCCGCGCCTCGTCGACGCACACCACGCCCGGGTCGGTGTGCTTGTCCCGCAGCAGCGGCGCCACCAGGCGGATCGTGGCCCCGCTGGCGAGGAAGAACACCGCGCCGTCGAGGTGGTCCCACAACCGGCGCACCGCCGCGGAGACCGGGCCGTCCGCGACGACCGCCTCCGGTCCCATCCGGGCGGCGAGCTCGGCCGCGGCACGGCGTCCCGCCGCGGTCACCGCGAACAAACCGATCACGACTGCTCCTTGTCCGTTGTCCGACCCCGGCCGCCGTCCGACCGGGTACCACCACTGCCCCGCGTGCTCCCCGTCAGCAGCACGACGGGGTTGGCCGCCTCCAACCGCGCCGATCCGTCCGGCAGGTCGGCGAGCCTGCTCGCCGCGACCTGGACGCCTTCGACCGCGTAGCCCGCGCTGCGCAGCGCATCGCGCGCCGGGGCGATCCGGTCCAGCGCCGCGAGGGCGACGACCACGCGGTTCGCCCCGACGTTCGCGCACGTGGTGACCACCTCGCTGCCACCGCCGCCCACGAACACCGCGTCCGGCCGGGGCAGCTGCCGCAGCGCCTGCGGCGCCCGCCCCTCCTCCACGCGGACGTCCACCCCGTGCCGGGCGGAGTTGGTGATCATCCGCACCGTCTGCGCCTCGTCCGACTCCACCGCGATGGCGGCCGAGCCCAGCCGCGCGCACTCCACGGCGACCGAGCCGCAGCCCGCTCCGACGTCCCAGACGAGGGTCCCCGGTCGCGGTGCCAGCTTCGACAGCGCGACCGCGCGCACCTCGGACTTGGTGATCATGCCGTCGCGGTGGGAGAAATCCTCCTCCGGCAGGCCCCACCCGTCCGGGGGCAGCGGCTCGCCACCGGCGAACCAGCCCCGTTGCGGCACCGCGTCCTGGTCGGCCAGGCACAGCACGATGTTCGGCTCCTGCCACGTGCGGGCGGCCGCCTCGGCCGGGTCGAGCGTGACCACGTTCTCGAACTCGCCGCCCAGGTCCTCGGCGACGGTCATGGTGCGCCGCCAGCCGGTCAGGCCGGAACCGATCTGCGCAGGCCCCGCACCGGGAGCGGTGAGCACGGCCGTGGCCGGGCGGGCGCGGCAGACGTTGATCGCGCGCTCCAGCTCCCGGCCGTGCGCGCTCACCACGGTCACGTCGTCCCACGGTCGCCCCGCGCGCGCCATCAGCCGCTGCACGCTCGAGGTCGCCGGCAGCACCGAGCAGTGCACGCCGCGCTCCTTCAACGCCCGCAACGCGCCGAAGAACCCGGGATCGCCCGAGGTGAGCACCACGGCCTCCTCGTCGGCGGCCAGGGCCGACAGCGCGTTGAGCGCGGGCTCCAGGGGACCCAGTTCGAGGGTGCGCGCGCTCTCCGGGGCGTGCGACCGCAGGTGCCGCCGCCCTCCGATGACGAGCTTCGCCGAGTCGACGAGCTCCGCGCCGCCCCGGGGAAGCTCCGCTCCGTCGACGCCGATCACTGTGACGGCCACGTCACCCACCTCGCCTCTGTCGCCGCTACCACGTATTCGCCGCTGAAATCCACCATCGCCACGCGCGCCGGCAGCCGCCGACCGCAGTCCGCGGTGAACTGCTCCAATACTGCGGCCACCTGCCCGCACAGCCGTTCCGCACACGCCGAGAGCACGCCGGTGCGCTGCCAGACCTCGTAGGCGCGCCGCGCGGTCGGAGCGGCGCGGACGTGCTCGGCGTCCTCCTCGCTGCCGCCGAACTCGGTGGTGATCCGCGCGAGCAGGTCGGTATCCACTTTGGAACGCGTGTAGTGGGTCATCACGACCCCGGAGGCCAGCTTCGTGAGCTTGCCGATCATGCCGATGAACACGATCTCACCGAGCTCGTTCTCCACGGCGCGGCGCAACGCGGCGCCGGTGAAGTCGCCCACCTCGACGAAGGCCGCTTCGGGCTCGTCGGGCAGCAGCCGCATCGCGGCGCGTTCGGTGCGCCCGCCGGTGGAGAGCACGAGGGTGCTGCCGCGCTGCGCGGCGAGCACCGACACGGCCTGCTCCACGCTGGCGCGCCACGAGGCGGTGGAGAACGGGCGCACGATGCCGGTGGTGCCGAGGATGGAGATGCCGCCGATGATCCCCAGCCGCCGGTTGGTGGTCCTGCGCGCCATCTCCTCACCGCCGGGGACCGCGACGGTCACGTCAGCGCCCTCGTCGCCGAGCCCCTCCCGCACCGCAGCGGTGATCATCCGCCGCGGGACGGGGTTGATCGCGGGCCCGCCGACCTGCAGGCCGAGGCCGGCCTGCGTGACCGTGCCGACGCCTTCGCCGCCGTGCAGCTCGACCGCACCGTCGGTGCGGGGGCGGACGGTCACCGTGATGCGGGCGCCGTGCGTCGCGTCCGGGTCGTCGCCGGCGTCCTTGACGACGACCGCGGTGGCGGGCGGCTCCGCGGCGGCCGAGTCGACCGCGAACCGGCGCCGCTCGCCGTCCGGGAACTCGATGTCCACAGTGGCCGGTGCTGTTCCGGTGCGGTGCAGCTCGGCGGCGGCCCGCGCGGCTGCCGCCGAGCACGCACCCGTGGTGAACCCGGTGCGCAGCGCTTTCGGACGCTCCTTGGCGGTGCGCGGAAGGTCGGGGTCACGCGGCCGGGGCTGCGCATCGGCCCCCTGCTCGTGCGGTCTCCCGCTGTCGCTACTGGTCATCCCGCTTCGCGCTGTTCGCCTCCGAGTTCGCAGCGGAACGGCGCTTGCCGCTCTTGCCGCCCCCCGATTTGGTCGAGCGGCCGCCCTTGCCCGTCCTGGTCGACTTGCCCGGAGCGGAGCTGCCCGAGCCGGCGGTCCGCGCGGTCGAGCCCGCCGCGTCCGCGGCGCCGGAAGCCGACGCCTCCTCGGACCCGGTGGCGCCTCCCCGCTCCGCTCGCACCTCCGGCGCGGCCTCCGCGGCCGTTCCGGAGCCCGCCGCGGTGTCCGCGACCGCCGCGGTGTCCGCGGCGGTGGAACCCCCCTCCTCGGCGCCCACACCGAACAGCTCGGACTGGGCCTCGTCCGCCCGGGCCGCGCGGGGGCGGTTCTGGTTCCCGCGGGCGGCGGAGGACTGCCCGGAGCGCGCCTCCTCCTGCCACTCGCGCACCGCCCACCAGGCGACGTCCGGATCCACCGCGCGGTTCTCCGCGCTCGCCTCGGCGGTGGTCTTCCCCCCCGCGGCGGCCTTCCCCTCCGCGGGGGCGGTTCCGGTCACCGGGGCGGTCTCGGCCGCCGGGGCGGTCGCCTCTTCGGACTCGACCTGCCGGGCGGCGGACTCGACCTGCCGGGCGGCCGGGGCGGATTCCGCGGCAGCGGAGCCCTCCTGCCGCCCGGCCGTCGCCTCCGCACCGCCGCGGGAGCGCTGCTTCCGCTGCTCCCGCAGCTCGCGCCGGGCGTTGCGATCGGCGCGCCGGAAGGTGTGGAAGTGCCCCGCGTGGTAGAGGTGCGAGCGCGTGCCTCCGGCGGTCAACCCCTCGCCGACGAGGTACAGCGTGTGCCGCCAGAGCTTGTGCTCCTTGACCGTGGCCTCCAGCTCACCGATGGTCGTGCGCAGCAGCAGCTCGTCCGGCCAGGTCACCTTGTAGGCGACGAGCACGGGCGTGTCGTCGGAGTAGCCGCCCGCGCGCAGCTCGTCGACGAGCTGCCCGGTCCGCGCCGCGGACAGGAACAGCGCCATCGTCGTGCCGTGCTTGGCGAACTCGCGGACCTTCTCCCCCTCCGGCATGGGCGTCTTGCCGCCCTCGAGGCGCGTCAGCACCAGCGACTGGGCGACCTCCGGCACGGTCAGCTCCCGCCCGACCGCGGCCGCCGCCGCGGAGAACGCGGCCACGCCGGGCACGATCTCCACTTCGACGTTCATCCGCACGCAGGCGTCGTACTGCTCCTGCACCGCCCCCCAGAGGGAGGGATCCCCGGAGTGCACCCGGGCCACCTTGAGCTTCTCCTGCTCGGCGCGCCGGTAGATCTCCAGGGCGTGCTCGTGGGTCATCCGCGAGGAGTCCACCAGTTCCGCGTCGCTGCGGGCGTGGTCCCGCACGCACTCCGGGGTGACCAGGCTCGCCGCCCACACCACGATGTCGGCTTCGGCGATCCGATTGGCTCCGCGCAACGTGATGAGATCCGCCGCGCCTGGCCCGGCGCCGATGAACGAGATCCGGCCACTCACCATTGCTCTCCTCTCCCGCCTCGGGGTGGAAGCACTACCACAGTGGACAGATACGGCGCCGCAGCACCGTCATCCACATCGGACACATTTACCTGGGAAAGCGGGAGAACGCGCGCGTCCGGGGTTCCCACGTGCTCGGCGTAGATCGCGCGGTCCAGCGCGCCGGCCTGTTCGATCGCCGCGCGCAGCTCGCCGAGCCGCCTCCCGCCCTTGTAGGCCACGACCGTACCGCGCCCGCGCAGCGCGTCCCGCAGCGCGGACACGTCGCGCATCACGGGGATCACCGTCAGCGGTTCGGCGCCTTCGGTCAGGGCGACGTCCGCCTGGGCGGCGGTCGCCTGCATCGCGGTGATCCCCGGGACACCGACGACCTCCACGCCGGGCACGAGCTCGCGCACCGCCCCGGCGAGGTAGCTGAACGTGGAGTACACCGAGGGGTCGCCGAGGGTCGCGAACACCGCGGTCCCACCGCGCTCGCGCAGCGCCTCCGCGACCGCGGTCGCCGCCCCGTCCCAGTGCCGGTGCCGCCGCTGCTGCGACCCGTCGACGGGATCGGCCAGCGCGAACACGAGGCGCTGCACCCGTTCGTCCGCGTCCGCCGGATCGAGGTGCGCGCGCACCACCGCTTCGGCACGCCCCTGCTCGCCGGAGTCCAGCACCGGCACGAAGACGGTCCCGGCCGCCTCGATCTCGCGCAGCGCGCCCACCGTCAGCATGTCCGGATCGCCCGGGCCGACGCCGACTCCGACCAGCCTCACCGAGCACACCCCGCGACGAACCGCTCGACCGTCCCCGGCGCCCCGGCCGGGTGCACGTGCAGGTAGGAGGCGTGCACACCCCCGATGACGTAGCCCTCGCGGCGGAGGCGCCCCGCGCCGTCCCGCCACTGCCACGCGGGCGGATCACCACCCGCCGGTTCCAGGACCGTGCGGTGGAACTCGTGCCCGTTCACGTGTGCTCCTTCGTCGACAACACTGGAATCGCAGGCGGCCACGGCGGAGCGGTAGCCCAGCGTGAGGCGCTCGGACATGCGCGCCCGCGCGGGCAGCGCGCCGCACATCGGGTGCCCGTCCAGCTCCTCGCCGAGGTAGAGCAGGCCGCCGCACTCGGCGTGCACCGGCCCGCCGGCGCCCGCGAAGCGCGCGACCTCCTCGCGCAGCGCGGTGTTGGCGGACAGCTGCGCGCGGTGCTCCTCGGGGAACCCCCCGGGCAGCACCAGGCCCGCGGTGCCCTCGGGCAGCGCCTCGGCGTGCAGCGGATCCACCACGCGCACCCGCGCACCCGCCGCCTCGAGCAGTTCCAGGTGCTCCGGGTAGCCGAAGGTGAAGGCCGGCCCCCCGGCCACGGCGATCACGGGAGCACCGGCGTGCGCGGTCACCTCCTCCGCCGGGGTCCAGCGGGAGGAGCGCACCGGAGCGGCGCCGGCCGCGAGCGCGCGCACCGCCTCCAGGTCGACCGAGCGGGCCACGACCTCGCCCATCGCCTCGACCGCCTCGGCCGCCTCGGTTCCGCGTTCGACCGCGGTGACCAGGCCCAGGTGGCGGGACGGGACGCGCAGCGCCTCCTCCCGCGGGATGGCGCCCAGCACCCGCACCCCCGCCGCGTGCGCTGCGTCGGTGAGCACCTGCTCGTGCCGCGCCGAGCCCACGTGGTTGAGGATCACCCCGTCCAGGCGCACGTCCGCGCGGTAGGTGCGGAACCCGTGCAGCAGCGCGGCGAGGCTGTGCCCCTGCCCGCGCGCGTCGACGACCAGCACCACGGGGGCGGCGAGCAGCTCGGCGACCCGCGCGGTGCTGCCCTCCGGGGCGGCGGAGCCACCGGTCGGTGCGATGCGCCCGTCGAACAGCCCCATCACGCCCTCGATGACGGACAGCTCCGCGTCCGCGGAGCCGTGCCGGAACAGCGGGGCGATGCGCTCCTCGCCGACCAGCACGGGGTCGAGGTTGCGCCCCGGCCGCCCGCATGCCAACCGGTGGTACCCGGGGTCGACGTAGTCGGGGCCGATCTTGAACGGCGCGGCCTGCGCACCGCGTTGCCGCAGCGCAGCGAGCAGTCCTGTGGCCACCGTCGTCTTGCCGTGGCCGGACGCGGGAGCGGCAACCACGACGCGTGCGTCGTTCACCACTCGATGCCCTTCTGCCCCTTCTGCCCGGCGTCCATCGGGTGCTTGACCTTGTCGGTGCGCATCACCAGGTCCGCGGCGTCGACGAGCTCCTGCGGCGCGTTGCGGCCGGTGATCACGACGTGCTGGTACCCGGGGCGCGTGCGCAGCGCCTCGACGACGCGCTGCACGTCCACCCAGCCCCAGTGCAGCGGGTAGGTGAACTCGTCGAGGACGTAGACGGTGTGCTGCTGCGCCTGCAGGCGCCGCTCGATCTCCTCCCAGCCCTCGAGCGCGGCGGCGGCGTGGTCCTCGGTCGTGGACTTCTTGCGCGTCCACGACCAGCCTTCGCCCATCTTGTTCCACTCGACGGGACCGCCCTCACCGGTCTCCTCGTGCGCGCGCCCGAGGGCGCGGAAGGCGCTCTCCTCGCCGACGCGCCACTTCGCGGACTTCACGAACTGGAACACGCCGATCGACCAGCCCTGGTTCCAGCCGCGCAGCGCGAGACCGAAGGCGGCCGTGGACTTCCCCTTCATCTCCCCCGTGTGCACCACGACCAGCGGGCGGTTGCGCCGTTGGCGCGTGGTGAGCCCGTCGTCGGGCACTGTCGTTGGCTGTCCCTGTGGCATAGTCCGACCCTAACCAACCTCCCCCTGCGCGCCGATGCGCGCAGGAGAAGGCTCACTTTCTCCGACGAACCGGGCGGTTGGCGGCACCGGTCCGCGCGCCGCCTCCTACCGGGAGCACCGCGGGAGCGGTTGCCGCTCACGCACTTCCGGACTGCATCGGATGCGGAGCGATCGGTTCCGCGTGAAGAAGGCCCCCACGCTCAACCGGCCTGGGGGTCACCGGGAGCGCAGGGGCACTTCGCGGGTCCACCCCTGGGGGTCAGGTGGACGGTGATCACCGTAGCAACCATGCGGCGTTTCCCAAAACACGATAAAAATTCGTGTACGGCGCGCTCATGCGGCGCGCCGAACCGCCCCCGCCGGCTGCTGCGCCGCGCGCACCACGCCGGCCACCGCATCGGCCGAGAGCTCCTCCAGCCGCAGCGCGGAAGCACCGAGCGCAGCGGCCACCTGACCGGCCAGTCCGAGCCGCACCGGCCCCTGCTCGCAGTCCACGACCACACCGGCGACCTCCCGCTCGGCGAGCACGCCGGCCGCGCGCACCGCATCGGCGCTCGCCTGCCGCGCCCGCTGCCGGGATCCGCTCGGGGCGGTCGCCGCGTTCGCCGGGACCGTCGCCTTGCCGTCGGTGAGCAGCACCAGCAACGGGCGGCGCTGCGGATCGCGCACCCGCTCGCTGTCCACCACCCGCTGCGCGCGCAGCAGTCCGTCGGCCAGCGGCGTGCGGCCACCGGTGCGCAGCTGGCGCATCCGCGCCGCAGCAACGTCCACAGAGGACGTCGGTGGCAGCACCACCTCGGCGGACTCCCCGCGGAAGGAGATCACGCCGACCTTGTCCCGGCGCTGGTAGGCGTCCCGCAGCAGTGACAGCACCGCGCCGCTGACCGCGGACATCCGCTCCCGCGCGGCCATCGAGCCGGACGCGTCCACGGCGAACAGCACGAGGTTCCCCTCGCGCCCCTCGCGCACCGTGCGGCGCACGTCCTCGTTGCGCACCACCAGACCGGGGCCGCTGCGCCCCCGCGCGTGCTGGTGCGGAGCAGCAGCGACCACAGTGGACGGAAGGTGGACCCCGTACCCCTCGTGGGACGAGGCGCGCACCCCGCGTCCCGTGCGCGAGCGGGCGCGGCTGCGGCGGCCGGGAGCTCCCTCCCCCGTGCCGGGAACTTCCAGCAGGCGCGCGCGGAACTCGGACCCGGGCGCCGGCGCGCGGCGCTCCTGCGGCGCCGGCGAGGAACCGTCCGAGTCCTCGGACTCCTGCCCCTGCGACTGCGAGGAGGGCGCCGAGGCCTGCTGCTCCTCCGGTTCGGGCGCGCCGCCGCCGGGGCCGTCGTCATCGGGACCACCGTCGTCCGGCCCTTCGTCGTCCGGCCCTCCGTCGCCGTCCGTTCCGCCCGAGTCGTCCCCGTCGCCGTCCGAACCGCCGCCCTGGTCGTCACCGGGCTCGTCCGCGTGCTGCGCGGCGTCGTCGAGCGCCTGCTGCAGCTGGTCGTCGTCCACACCCGGTTCGTCGAACGGATCGCGGCGCCGCCGGTGCGGCAGCACGAGCTTCGCCGCCGTCTCCACGTCGGTGGCGGCCACGGCGTCCGCACCGCGCCAGGCCGCGTGCGCCACCGCGGTGCGCGCCAGCACGAGGTCCGCGCGCATCCCGTCCACCTCGAACGACGCGCACAGCGCAGCGATGCGGCGCAGTTCCGCGTCGGGCAGGACGACCTTGCCCACCTGGTCGCGCGCCCGCGCGATCCGCTCGGCCAGCTCGGCCTCCTCGGCGGCCCACCGCGCGGCGAACCCCTCGGGGTCGTCCTCGAAGGCCAGGCGGCGGCGCATCACCTCGGACCGGGTCCCGACCTCGCGGTCGGCACCGACCTCCACCGCCAGCCCGAACCGGTCGAGCAGCTGCGGCCGGAGCTCGCCCTCCTCCGGGTTCATCGTCCCGACCAGGACGAACGACGCCGCGTGCGAGACGGACACGCCCTCCCGCTCGACGTGCGCGCGCCCCATCCCCGCCGCGTCCAGCAGGACGTCCACGAGGTGGTCGTGCAGCAGGTTGACCTCGTCGACGTAGAGCACGCCCCGGTGCGCCGCGGCCAGCAGGCCGGGCTGGTAGGCGCGGACGCCCTCGGACAGCGCCCGCTCCACGTCCAGCGATCCGAGCAGCCGGTCCTCGGTGGCGCCGACGGGCAGCTCCACCAGGCGCGCCGCGCGGTGCTGCGCCTCCGCGGAGGCGTGCGGACCGTCCGGGCACTGCGCGTCGGGCTGCGCGGGGGAGCAGGCGAACCGGCATTCCGGCACCACGTCCAGCACCGGCAGCAGCGAGGCCAGCGCTCGCACCACCGTCGACTTCGCCGTGCCCTTCTCACCGCGCACCAGCACACCGCCGATGCGGGGGTGCACCGCGTTCAGCAGCAACGCCAACCGCAGGTCGTCGTGCCCGACGACGGCGGAAAACGGGAAGCGCGGACTCACGCGGGAGGCCTGCGGCGAGGCAGTCATACCAAGGTCTTCCTTCCTCCGGTCTCGGACGCCCGGGGTGTCGGGGCGAGGGGCGGCAGTGTCCTGACTCCCGGATCCTCGCGTCCCTCCGGCCTTCCCGGGGCGGCGTCCGTGCGCCGCGGTCCGGTGGCCCGCGCGGGAGGTCCGCTCCCCGGTCACAGTGGCGCCGGCCGTGCCGGATTCGCACCGGCTTCCCTGGCGCCCCCTCGTGGAACCGTTTCCTGCAGGTCCACCAGCATCCTGGCAGAGCGCGATCACGGATCCAACACAGCGGGCCCGATCGGAGAGAAGTCCCACGGAGCCCGCGGGAGCTCACCGGGCCGTTCCGCGCTGCGGCGCTCCACCCGAGCTGCGCAGGAGGTCCGCGACCCGGCCGGGGCCTGGCCTCACTCGGCCAGCCGCATGTCGACGTGCGGGATGCCGTCCTCGTCGTGGACCGGACCGCTCTCGACGAAGCCGAAGGAGCGGTAGAAGCCGGCCTTGTCCACCTGCGCGGACAGCACGGCCGGACTGCGCCTGATCTCGGCGAGCGCGGCGCGCATCAGCTTGCGCGCCAGCCCCATGCCGCGGGCGCCCGCCTCGGTGCACACCCGGCCGATGCGGTACGTGCCGTCGGGCTCCTCCAGCAGCCGGAGGTAGCCGAGGACGACTCCGTCGGCGGAGTCGATCCAGAAGTGCCGGGTGGTCTCCTCGAGATCGCGGTCGTCCAGCTCGCGGTACGGGCAGTTCTGCTCCACGACGAACACGTCGACCCGCAGGCGCAGCATGCGGTAGAAATCGGTCGCGTCCAGATCGGCGGTGTACGCCCGGTGGACAGCAGTCGCGAGCGGCTGAAGTATCACCTGTTCGTGGATACCACAGCAGCGCCCGCCCGGTTCGCCCGACCCCGCCGCACCGTTAGGCACGCCACCCCGCCGGGGGCGCGCCGCTGGGCGCCCCGGCCTGCGCCGGAGCACCGCGCAGGCGGCTCGCAGGCGGGCTCACAGCTGCCCCTCGAGCAGCGGGACGTAGCCCGAGGTGCGGGTGTACACCCCCGGGGTGTCCGGGCGGCCGCACCCGTCGCCGTAGGAGACGACGCCGGCCAGCCGCCCGTTGACCACGTAGGGGCCACCGGAGTCCCCGGCGCAGGAGTCCACGCCGCCCCGGGGAACTCCGGCGCAGAACATCGCGGACCGGTCGTACTCGGAGTAGGTCTCCGCGCACTCCGCGTTCGCCGCCACGGGCACCTCGGCGGAGCGCAGCACGGGTGAGGACGGACCGGACTCGGCGGTGCGGCCCCAGCCGTACACGGTGCCGCGCGTGCCGGGGCGGTACGACTCCGCATCACCCGGCTCGACGAGGTCGATCGTCGGCTGCGGCAGCGGGTCGCGCAGCGTGAGCACCGCGATGTCGTCGCCGTGCTGCACGTCGCGGTAGTCGGGGTGGCGCCACACGTCGGCGACGGTGGCCTCGCTCCCGGCGTCGGTGCGCAGGTCGCTGCGCCCGGCCACCACGTGCAGGTCCTCCGACGGGCGCTCGACGCCGGTGAGCTGGTCGACGGTGCAGTGGGCCGCGGTGACGACCTTGCCGGGGCGCACGAGCGTGCCGCCGCAGAACTGCCGCCCCTCGGCGTCGGTGAGCGCCACCACCCACGGAGCCCGGCTCGTGTCGCTCCGCTCCCCGCCGAGCACCTTCGGCTCGGCGGTGACGGCCTGCGCGGCCGGGGACATCCCGGCCAGAACGGTGACCACACCGCCGAGCACGCCCGCACCGCGCACGAGCCGGCCGCGCCCACCCGCCTCCGCACCGGGGGCGCCGGCGGCGTCTCCGTTCCCGTCGCACCTCGCCACGGGGTGCCTCCTCTCACCGGGTTGCGCCAGCCGATCACCGTAGTGCCCCCGCGCGCTCGCCGGGCGGAGGCACAACTCACATGGTTCCCGGAAAAAATCCCGTTACCATGGATAAAGCGCGGAAATTTTCCTCTCCATGGGCATGTTGAGCACATGGATGTGCGCACTGGGGGCTTTGCATCGAACGGGGCGCACCCGACGCGTCCCGACCCGTGCCGGTAGCCACCGGCAGATCGAACCTGATCGTGTGAGGAGGAGGACGTGTTCGTGGATCTCAGCACGGTGCCCGCGTTCCTGATCGCCAGCCTCGTCGTGATCCTCACCCCGGGCGTGGACACGTTCCTCCTGCTGCGCACCTCGCTGCACCAGGGACGGGGCGCCGGCCTGCGCGCCCTGCTCGGCATCCACAGCGCCAGCGCGGTGCAGATGACCGTGGTGATCTCCGGGCTCGGCGCGCTCATCACGCAGCAGCCGGCGGTGCTGTCCACGTTGAAGTGGATCGGCGCGGCCTACCTGCTCTACCTGGCCGGGAGCATCCTGCGCGGGCTCTGGTTGGCGCGACGGGAGGCCCGCAGCGGGCTGCCCGCGCGGCACGCCGAGACGGCGAAACCGTTCACCCGCGGCTTCCTCAGCAACATCACCAACCCGAAGATGCTGCTGTTCAGCCTGGCCTTCCTGCCGCAGTTCGTCGGCTCCGCCGCCTACCCCGCCGCGCAGCTCGTCGTGCTCGGCGTGCTGTTCCTCGCCCTCGCCGCCGTCTGGGAGCTCGCGATCGTCCTGGGGGCGGGGCACATCGCCGACCGGCTGCGCAACCCCCGGGTCGGTCGAACCCTCGACCTCGTCAGCGCCACCGCTTTCGTCACGATCTCGATCGGCCTGGTGGCGGGCTGAGCACCTGCCGCCAGCGGGGAGGTGCGGCGGCGCGAGGCGGTTCCCGCACCGCCGCGTCCACCCTCCGCCGCGGGTCGGCGGGCCGCGCCGCGCACCCGTCTCCGCGCCCTCCGCGCTGCCGCGCCGCCGGCGAGCGGGTGCGGTTCACGCGTTCAGCTGGGCGACCACGTCCTGCTGGTAGGCGGCCGTGCGGGTGTAGACCCCCGGCGATCCCGGCCGGGCGCACCCGTTGCCCCAGGAGACGATCCCGACCAGCCGGTCACCGGCGACCAGGGGACCTCCGGAGTCGCCCTGGCAGCTGTCCACACCGCCTTCGGGCAGGCCCGCGCACACCATCGCGCTGGCGTCGAAGTCGCCGCCGTAGGCCGCGCCGCACTTCTCGTCGCCGACCAGCGGCACTTCGGCGCTGCGCAGCACGTCGGAGGACTGCCCGCCCTCGCTCGTCGTCCCCCAGCCGTACACCGTGGCGGGCGTGCCGGGCGCGTAGAGCTGCTCGTCCTGCGGTGCGGCGAGGTCCAGCGTCGGCTGCCGCAGCTCACCTGCGAGCGTGAGCACGGCGATGTCGGCCCCCGCCTGCGGGTTCCGATAGGACGGATGTGTCCACACTGATGTGACCTCGGACACTGTTCCCGCGTCCGTGTTCTTGTCCGCACGTCCGGAGACGACCTCGACCGAACCCGCGGACTCCCCCTCCACGCAGTGCGCCGCGGTCACCACCTTGTTCGAGCGCACGAGCGTTCCCCCGCAGAACTGGTTGCCCTGGCCATCACTCAGGTACACCACCCACGGGCTCGCTGCGATCGGGGCGGGTTCGCCGCCCACGATCGGCGGTGCCTGCGCCGCGGCCGAGGAGGCCGCGGCGGCGGGCTGCTCAGGAGCGGCGTGCGCCGTGCCCGCGATCCCGGCCGCAGCGATCGACCCCGACACCACCGCGGCCGCGGACAGCACGGCCGTGACGTGCCTGCTCCTCCGCGGAGTACTGCCTCGCGCCATGACTCCCTCTCCTCCCTGGTGTTACCGCTCCCGGAGCGGACCGTTCGCATCCGCACCGGAGTGTCCCCACTCAGCAGGGTCACAGTGCGAGAGGTTTTCGGCACCCCCGTCCCCCACCACTCGATCCGGTGAAGTTGGCCGGCGGAGAACACTGCGCGTCAGGACACAGTGGACATCCAGATCCACTGGCACACGGCAGAAAACGATCGAACACGGCACGCGCATGCCGTACGTCGCAGAACTCGGACCGGCCTGCTGCCCGACACGTCCCGGCATGTCGGGCAGCAGGCCGTGCTCGAGGACCCGCGTGCTCGAGGACCCGCGTGCTCGAGGGCCCGCGTGCTCGAGAACCCCCGTGCTCGAGGACCCGCGTCCCGGGAAGCGCCGTCTCCCGCCGGATCGGCTACTCCTCGAGCTCGCCTTCGAGCTCGAGGTAGATCGACCGCAGCTCCTCCAGCTTCTCCTGGTCGGGCTCCTCCCAGAGACCGCGGTCGGCGGCCTCCAGCAGCCGCTCGGTCATGCCGCGCAGCGCCCACGGGTTGGCGTCGTTGAGGAACTGCCGGACCTCGTCGTCGAACACGTAGGTCTCGGCGAGCTTGGAGTACATCCAGTCGTCGACCACTTCGGCCGTGGCGTCGAAGCCGAAAAGGTAGTCCACGGTGGCCGCCATCTCGAACGCGCCCTTGTACCCGTGCCGGCGCATGGCGTTGATCCACTTCGGATTGACCACGCGCGCCCGGAAGACGCGCTTGGTCTCCTCGCCGAGGGTGCGGGTCTTCACCGCGTGCGGCACGGCCGAGTCCCCGACGTAGGCCTCGGGGTTCTGCCCGGACAGCGAGCGGACCATGGCGACCATGCCGCCGTGGTACTGGAAGTAGTCGTCGGAGTCGGCGATGTCGTGCTCGCGGGTGTCGACGTTCTTCGCGGCGACCTGGATGCGCTTGAACGCCGTCTCCATCTCGGCGCGGGCCTCCCGCCCGTCGAGGCCCCGCCCGTAGGCGTAGCCGCCCCAGGTGGCGTACACCTCGGCGAGGTCCTCGTCGCTGCGCCAGTTCCGCGCATCGATGAGCGGCAGCAGGCCGGCGCCGTAGGCCCCCGGTTTCGAGCCGAAGATCCGCGAGCTGGCGCGGCGCTCGTCGCCGTGCTCGCCGAGATCGGCGCGGTAGTGCGCGGCCACGTAGTTGTCCGCATCGGACTCGTCGAGTTGCGCGACCGCGCGGATCGCGTCGTCGACGAGGCTGACCACGTGCGGGAACGCGTCCCGGAAGAAGCCGGAAATCCGCATCACGACGTCGATGCGCGGACGGCCGAGCTCCTCCAGCGGGACGATCTCGAACCCGGTGACGCGCCGCGAGGCGTCGTCCCACGCGGGGCGGCAGCCCAGCAGCCACAGGATCTCGGCGATGTCGTCGCCCTGCGTCCGCATGGCCGAGGTCCCCCACACGGTGAGCCCGACCGAGCGGGGGTGGGACCCCTGGTCGGCCACGTGCCGCGCGATCAGCGAATCCGCCAGGGACGAACCGACGTCGAAGGCGTTGCGCGAGGGGATGGCCTTGGGGTCGACCGAGTAGAAGTTCCGCCCCGTCGGCAGCACGGAGACCAGTCCCCGGGTGGGCGAACCGGACGGTCCGGACTGGACGAATCCGCCGTCGAGGGCGTGCACCGCGTTGTCGATCTCGTCGGTGGTGCGCGCCAGCCGCGGCACGAGTTCGGCGCAGGCGAAGTGCGCGACCTTCTCGACCTGCGGCACGCTGCCGCCGAGCACCTCCTGCGCGGTCGCGGCGGCGCGGTCGGCGTCCCAGCCGGTGGTGGCCACGGCTTCCACGATGCGCCGCGCCAGCGACTCCAGCAGATCCACCGCGTCCGCCCCGGAGGCGGCGGGCCCGTCCACGAGGTCGGTCAGCGCGCTCGGCACGGACGCGCGGCTGCCGGGGTCGGCGAGCAGCGCCTGCTCGTCCATGCCGAAGTGCTCGGCCAGCGCCGAGCGCAGCCCCGGGACGGCGCCGACCGCTCCGCCGAAGACCTGCCGGGCGCGCAGCACGGCGAGCGCGTCGTTGACGAGCTCCTCGTCCTGCGGGGCCCTGCCCAGCACGTGCAGCCCGTCGCGGATCTGCACGTCCTTGATCTCGCAGAGGTAGCCGTCGATGTGCATCACGAAGTCGTCGAACGAATCCGCGTCCGGCTGCTCCTGCTGGTGCAGGTCGTGGTGCAGCTCGGCCGAGGTGACCAGCTCCCAGATCTGGTCGCGCAGCGCCGGCTTCTTCTCCGGGTCCATGTCGGACACCAACGCGTACTCGTCGAGCAGCTGCTCCAGCTTCGCGATGTCGCCGTAGGAATCGGCCCGGTCCATCGGCGGGATCATGTGGTCGATGACCGTCGCGTGCCCGCGCCGCTTGGCCTGCGTGCCCTCGCCCGGGTCGTTGACGATGAACGGGTACACCAGCGGCATGTCGCCCAGCACCGGGTCGGGGGCGCAGTCGGCCGACAGCCCGATCCCCTTGCCGGGCAACCACTCCAGCGTGCCGTGCTTGCCCAGGTGCACCACGGCGTCGGCGCCGAACTCCTCCTCCAACCACCGGTAGGCGGCGAAGTACTGGTGCGACGGCGGCAGGTCCGGGTCGTGGTAGATCGCGATGGGGTTCTCGCCGAAGCCGCGCGGCGGCTGGATCAGCAGCACCACGTTGCCGAACCGCAGAGCGGCGACGTAGATCGCGCCTTCCTCGTCGACGTAGAGGCCGCCCGGCGGCGTTCCCCAGTGCTCGACCATGCTGTCGGCCAGCGGCTTGGGCAGCGCGTCGAACCACTCGCGGTAGCGCGTCGCCGGGATCCGGACGGCGGCCTGCGACATCTGCTCCTCGGTGAGCCACTCGACGTCGTGCCCGCCCGCGGCGATGAGCCGGTGGATCAGCGCGTCGCCGTCCAGTCCGGACGTGTCGAGACCACCGAGGTCGTAGCCGGCGGATTCGAGCGCGCGCAGCAGCACCACGGCCGAGGCGGGGGTGTCGAGTCCGACGGCGTTGCCGACGCGGGAGTGCTTGGTGGGGTACGACGACAGCACGACGCCGAGGCGCTTGTCCCCGTTGCGGGTTCCGCGCAGCCGGGACAGGGCCACCGCTGTCCCGGCGACGCGCCGCGCGCGCTCCGGATCCGCGACGTAGACCGGGATCTCGTCCTCACCGGACTCCTTGAAGGAGAACGGGACGCTGATCAGGCGGCCGTCGAACTCGGGGACGGCCACCTGCATGGCGGCGTCCATCGGGGACAGCGCGGCGTCGCTCTCCTCCCACTGCGCACGGCTGCTGGTCAGGCACATCCCCTGCAGCACGGGAATGTCCAGTTCGGCCAGAGCGCCGGCGTCCCACGAGTCCTCGTCGCCGCCCGCGCTGGCGTTGGCGGCCACGGAACCGCCCGCGGCGAGCACCGTGGCGATCAGGGCGTCGCACTCGCCGAGGAGTTCGCGCAGCCCTTCGGCGTCCGCCAGGCCGCGCAGCGACCCGCAGTACACCGGCAGCACGTTGGCACCGGCGGCTTCGACCTCGTCGGCGAGCACGTCCACGAACGCGGTGTTCCCGGCCAGGGCGTGCGCCCGGTAGAACACGACGCCGACTGTGGGGCGGGCGGGGTCGTGCTCCCGGCTGCCGTGCACACCGAACTCGGGGGTCTTCTCCGGCGGCTCGAACGCGGTCCCGGTGAGCAGCACCGTGTCCGAGAGGAACCAGGCCAGGTGCGCGAGGTTGCGCGGACCACCTTCCGCCAAGTAGGACAGGGCTTGGGTGGCCACACCGGAGGGAACGGTGGACAGGGCCATCAGCTCCGCGTCCGGAGTCGCCTCGCCGCCGAGCGCGACGGTCGGGACACCGGT
Source organism: Salinifilum ghardaiensis (assembly GCF_054491345.1). NCBI lineage: Bacteria > Bacillati > Actinomycetota > Actinomycetes > Pseudonocardiales > Pseudonocardiaceae > Salinifilum > Salinifilum ghardaiensis. The sequence goes on from NZ_CM137101.1 coordinate 3,948,340, forward strand.
CTCGAGGACCGCGTCCAGCCCGTCCTCCCAGGCGCGCTTGCCGCCGAGCAGCCGCACAACGACGATGTCCACACCGGACACCAGGTCGGGCACTTCCTCAGCAGAGACGCGGGCCGGGTTCGCCACGCGGTAGTCCGCTTCGCAGGCACGTGCGGCGAGCAGGTCGGTGTCGGCGGTGGACAGCAGCAGCACACGTGTACTGGCGGATTCGGTCACGCCTCGTCCTCTCTCTCGGGGTGCGCGCCCCGGGTGGGGGTTTGCGGCGCTCGGAGTCTCCTGGCTCCCGGATCACCGCACCTCCCCCGCCTTCCCGCCCGTTCCGGGCCGTGGCATCTCAGGGGCAGCTCCCCGGTCACAGTGGCGCGACCGCCCCGGACTCGCACCGGGTTCCTCCGATTTCGCCGCAGGCTTGCCGGCCCATCCTAACGGGCGCGGCACGCGGCGCCATGAGCTGCTTCACCCGTCTCCCCCGCAACGGCGCCGGGCAGCGCCGCGCAGCGGGAGCGCGCGCGATCGTCGCAGGTGACCAGCGGTCGGCAGCGCCGCGCGGCGCGCGGGTGTGCTGGGCCACACCGGAGGGCGGCTCAGCCCGGCGCGCCCGCGCCACCGACGAGGTCGGCCAGCCTGGCCAGCTGCGCGGAGTCCTCCAGCGCCGAACCCACGGCGACCACCGAGGCCCCGGCCGCGAGGTACTCCTCCGCGTTGCCCGCGTGCACGCCGCCGGTGGCGACCAGGCGCATGCTCGGGAACGGTCCGCGCATCGCGCGGAACCACCCGGCGGAGAGCTCGGCGGCGGGGAAGGCCTTCACCCAGGTCACCCCCAGCCGTTGGGCCCACTGCATCTCGCTCGGGGTGGCCACGCCGGGCAGGTGCGGCACTCGCAGCTCCTCGCTGGTGCGCAGCACTTCGGAATCCAGGCCGGGAGCGACGGTGAACGCCGCGCCGGCGGCGTGCGCCGCGTGCAGCTGGTCGAGGCCGACCACTGTGCCGGCGCCGACGGGGCGTCCGCGCCGCCTGCCCGCTTCGACGGCGGCCCGCAGGGACGGCTCGGCCTCCCCCGTTTCGATCGGCACTTCCACCGCGCGGATCCCCAGGTCCCACGCCCGCTCGGCGAGGCTGACCGTGCGCTGCGGATCCATCCCGCGCAGGATCGCCATGACCGGGACGGTGAACAGCTCGTCGAAGGTGTGCATCTCAGCCCTCCCCGAACCGGAGCGCGCGCCAGCTCTGATCGGAGCGGTCCAACCAGCCGGCGAGCGCGGATTCCTCCGGCGGCGCGGTCTGGTCGGTGGTGCTGAGCAGGCTGTGCGCGGCGAGCAGGTGGCCGAACCGCAGGCGCCGCTGCGGGTCGAAGCCGCGGAGGACGCCCGCGAGGTACCCCGCGGCGAAGGCGTCCCCCGCCCCCACGGGTTCCACGACGTCGACGTGCGGCGCGGGAACGGACACGGGCTCGGCGCCCAGCTCCCAGGCCGCGTTCGCCGCGTCCTTGACGACGACGGTGCCGGGGCGCGGCAGCATCGCCCGCACCTCCTCCGCGGTGCGCGCGCCCCACAGCGCGGCTGCTTCGTCGAGGCCGACGAACACGATGTCGGCGAGGTCGGCGAGCTCCCGCAACCGGGGCGCCGCCTGCTCGGCCGGCCACATCGCGGGGCGGTGGTTCACGTCGAACGACAGCAGGTGCCGGCGTGGACGCGCGAGCAGGTGCTGCACCATCCGGTCGCAGGCCGCCGACAGGGCGGGGGTGATGCCGCTGACGTGCAGGACCTCGACGGCGTCGAGCACTCCGTCGCCGAGGAAGCCCTCGTCCATCGTGGAGGCCGCGGACCCGGAGCGGTAGTAGTGCACGCGCGTGCCGTCCGGTCCGGGGTTCTTGAAGTAGACCCCGGTGGGCGCGGCGGATTCGGTCGCGACGAGGTCGGTGGCCACGCCCGCGGCGGAGATGTCGGCGACGAGGCGCCGCCCGAGCGGGTCGTCGCCCACTTTGCTCGCCCATCCGACCCGGTGTCCCAGCCCGGCCAGGTGCATCGCCACATTGGACTCCGCACCCCCTGCGGAGAGGGTGAACCGCGCGGCGTTCTCGAGGGCGACCGGCTGCTCCGGCGCGATCAGCGACATCGTCTCGCCCACGCACAGCGCCTCGAACGCCCCGGGCAGTTCGGCGGTCATGCGGCACTCCCCTCTCTGCTCACGTCCGGCGCGGCCCGCGGCGGTGCGGCCGGACGCGCCGACCGGGAACACGCTACCCACCCGGCGTGCGCGATCCACAGCGACCGTGCACATGGTGCAAACGATCCACACGGCGCGGAGGTGGAGCCGACCTCTACGCTGGGGCGGGGCGATCACGACTCACCGTCCGCAGGCAAAGGAGCACTCATGAGCCTTCAGCGCCCGGTTGACCCGGACCCGTACTCGCTGCTGCCCGAGGTGCCGCAGTTCACCCTCGCTTCGACCGACGTGACCGACGGGCAGCCCATGGACCAGACCCACGCCTACGACGGCATGGGCATGGGCGGCCGGAACCTCTCGCCCCAGCTGAGCTGGAGCGGTTTCGGGGAATCCGCGAAGAGCTTCGTGGTGACCTGCTTCGACCCGGACGCGCCGATCCCGGGCGGGTTCTGGCACTGGGCCATGGTGGACATCCCCGCCTCGGTGGCCGAGCTGCCCGCGGACGCCGGCAACCGCAACGGCCAGGGCGTCCCGGCGGGGGCCTTCCACGTGGCCAACGACTTCGGCGAGCGCGCCTTCGGCGGCGCCGCCCCGCCGGAAGGCGACCGGCCGCACCGGTACTACTTCGCGGTCATCGCCGCGGACACCGAGAAGCTGGGCGTGGACGACACCGCCAGCCCGGCCGTCGTGAACTTCATGCTCGCGTTCCACACGGTGGGCCGCGCGGTCATCGCCCCGACCTACCAGATCTGAGCCGAGCTCTTCCGCGGTTCTCGCGACCCGCTCTTCCCGCCCCGGTGCACCCCCGCGGAGCACCGGGGCGCACTCGTGCCCGGGGCGCAGGCGCCCACTTATCTGGAACTCCTCCAGAGAGCACAATTTTCATGAAAATTGTGAGTTGTCCCCACGCGGATGGGGGATGGGCCTCCGCTGACGCGCACGAAGATCACCCGTCCGGGGTGCATTTGCAACGCCGGCTGAGCCCTCCTTCCCCGTGCCACGCACGGGGAAGGAGGCAGCAATGATCGCGATCGCACCGGCGGGCTCCGCCGCCGTGCTCACCGCAGTGCTCGTGACCTGCCTCTTCGCCCCGTACGTGGCAGCCGAGCACCGGCGGCACGGCCGACTGCGCCCCGGTCCGAGCCTGATGCGCGCGGCGGTGCTGCTCTACGCCACGGCGGTGGCCTGCTACGTGCTACCACCCGAACCCGACGCGCCCTGCCGCCGTCCGCGCTGGATCCCGCTCGGCCGGCTGAGCCCGTCGGTCACCGACCCGGTGCTGTTGCAGTTCCTCTGCAACATCGCCCTGTTCACACCGTTCGGCGCGTTCCTCGCGCTCGCCGGCCACCGCCTGCCGCGCACGGCGGCGTGGGCCGCGGCCTGCTCGCTGCTGGTGGAGACGACCCAGCTCACCGGCATGTGGGGGTGGGCACCCTGCGCCCACCGCGTGTTCGACGTCGACGACCTCCTGGCGAACACCCTCGGTGCGGCGCTCGGGGCACGGCTGGTCGGCGCGCTGCCGCGAAGGGAGCGATCCGGAGGGCCGACCGCGGACCGAGCCGCTCCCCGCCCGGCCACACCTGCGCGGCGGCTGCTCGCGCGCTGTTGCGACCTCCTCGCGCTGTGGTGGTCGGGCAGTGCCCTGCTCGCAGCGCTCGCCCTGCTGCGCGACACCGGCGCGTTCCCGCCCGCCGGGTCCCGGCTCGCGGAGGCCACCGCCCTGTGGTTCGCCCCCGCGGCGCTGCTGCTGGTGCACACCGCCTGCACCGGTGGCACCCCCGGGCACGGGGCGGTCCTGCTGCGGCTGCGCGGACCGGCACCGCTCGCCCGTGCGGTGGTGCACTGGGCGACGGGGGCCGGGGTGCTGGCGGTCACCCAGGGCGTCGCCGGGCTCGTCGCGCCGGCGTGGCACGCACCGGTGCTGGCGACCGGGCACGTGCTGCACGCCTGCGGCCTGTCGTTGCGCCTGCGCACACCCCCGCGGCGCGATCACGGCCGGGAGGGATCGGCCGGCGGGGCGGCACTGCCCGACCCGGCGGCGGGGACGCCGCGGGCACGACCGAGAATCGAGCCACGACGCGGAATGCCCGCGCAGCACGCGCTGTTGTCCGTAGTCGACGCACGAGCACCCCAACGCGGCGAGCGGTAAGGCAGGCTGGAGCAGTGCCACACTTCGACCTCATCATCCTCGGCTCCGGATCCGGCAACACGATCGTGGACGAACGGTTCGCGGACTGGAACGTCGCCATCGTGGAGAAGGGCATCGGTCCGGAGGACTCCTACGGCGGAACGTGCCTGAACGTGGGGTGCATCCCCAGCAAGATGTTCGTGCACGCCGCCGACGTCGCTGCGACTCCGCGGCACTCGGGCGCACTCGGCGTCGATCTCGCCGACCCGCACGTGCGCTGGCAGGACATCCGCGACCGCATCTTCGGCCGGATCGACGCGATCGCGGAGGGCGGGCGCCGCTACCGCGCCGAGGAGAACGCCAACGTCACCCTCTACCAGGGCTACAGCCGGTTCACCGGGAAGAAGGAGCTGACCGTCTACGGCCTCGAGGGGCCGGAAACGCTCACCGCCGATCACATCGTGCTCGCCGCGGGGAGCCGGCCGAGCATTCCGGAGATCACCGGCATCGACGAGGTCTGGTACCACACCAGCGACACGGTCATGCGGTTGGAGACCCTGCCCGAGCGGATGATCATCCTGGGCACGGGATTCATCAGCGCCGAGCTGGCGCACGTGTTCCACTCCCTCGGCGTCGCGGTCACCGTGGTCGGCCGCTCCGGCCGGATGCTGCGCGCCGAGGAGGAGTCGGTCTCCGAGCGGTTCACCGAGATCGCTTCCCGGCAGTGGGACCTGCGGCTGAACCGCTCCGTCCGCAGCGTCGAGCAGGACGACGAGTGCATCCGCATGTACCTCGACAGCCCCGAGGCCGGATGGGAGGCGGTCGAAGCCGACCAGCTGCTCATCGCCACCGGGCGCATCCCGAACACGGACATGATCGACGCAGCGACCGGAGGGGTCGAACTGCACCCGGACGGCCTGGTGAAGGTCGACAGCACCCAGGCCACCCCGCAGGACGGCGTGTGGGCTCTCGGCGACATCAGCTCGGAGCACGAGCTCAAGCACGTCGCCAACCACGAAGCCCGCGTCGTGCAGCACAACCTGCTGCACCCGAACTCCCCGCAGCAGGCGGACCACCGCTGGGTGCCGCACGCCGTGTTCAGCTCGCCGCAGATCGCCTCGGTCGGGCTGACCGAGCAGGCCGCTCGCGAGCAGGGCGTCGACTACGTCACCTCGCAGCAGGACTACGCGGGCATCGCCTACGGCTGGGCGATGGAGAACACCACCGGCTTCTGCAAGCTGCTGGCCGATCCGAACACGGGTGCGCTGCTCGGGGCGCACATCATCGGCCCGCAGGCGCCGACCCTGGTGCAGCCGCTGATCCAGGCGATGGTGTTCGGCCAGCACGCGCGCGAGCTCGCGCGCGGCCAGTACTGGATCCACCCGGCCATGCCGGAACTGCTGGAGAACGCGCTGCTGAACCTGCCGCTGAACGAGCAGGCCCGCTGATGCCCGGGGGTGTTCGCGGCCACCGCGAGCACCCCGCGGCCCGCACCCGACCGCGCTACTCGCCGAGCAACCGCCGCACCGCGTCCGTGTCCAGGTGCTGCTCGACGAGGTCGCCGAGGAGGTCGAGCTGCTGCTCGCGCACCGCGGCGAAGGAGACGTCGGCGGCCGGTCGGAACCCGTCGCGTCCCGCGCGCTCCGCGGCGGTGCCGAGGAACCGCCGGCGGAACCCGTCGTTCTCGAACAGCCCGTGCCAGTGTGTTCCGCACACGGCGCCGGACACGCCGCCCTCGGCCGTGCCGTCGGAGTGCTCGAGCAGTGGGAGCAGATCGCCGCGGCGGGCCTGGCCGTGGTGGATCTCGTAGCCGCTGACCGGTTCGCCCCAGGCCGTCCCGTGCGGACGTGCCAGCGTCTTCTCCGGGGAGAACGCGATGTCCGCGTCGAGCAGCCCGAGCCCGTCGACCTCGCCGGCGCGGGATTCGACGGAGTCGACGATGCGCCGGCTGAGCATCTGGAATCCGCCGCAGATTCCCACGAGCGGCTTGCCGGCGCGCGCGTGCCGCGTGATCGCCTCGGCCAGCCCGGTCCGGCGCAACCACGCCAAGTCATCCACAGTGGATTTCGACCCGGGAAGCAGGACGACGTCGGCATCCGCGATGCGCGAGGGTTCGGTCACGAACCGGGCGGAAACACCCGGTTCCGCGGCCAGGGCCTCCGCATCGGTCGCGTTGGAGATGCGCGGCAGGCGCACCACCGCCACCCGCAGCCACTCCTCCCCCACCGGTGACCGGGGCCTGCCGATCACCCCGTCGGCCACGTAGGACAACGAGTCCTCCGCGTCCAACCACAGGTCCTCGGCCCAGGGCAGCACGCCCATCGTGGGGCGTTCGGTCAACTGCCGCAGCTGCTCCAGCCCGGGGTCGAGCAGCCGCCGGTCACCGCGGAACTTGTTGACCACGAACCCGCGCAGCAGCGCCTGGTCGGCCGGGTCCAGCAGCGCGAGCGTGCCGTACAGCTGCGCGAACACCCCGCCCCGGTCGATGTCGCCGACGACGAGCACCGGCAGCTGCGCCGCGCGCGCCAACCCCATGTTGGCGATGTCGTGCTCGCGCAGGTTGATCTCCGCGGGCGATCCCGCGCCCTCGCAGATCACGTGGTCGTGCTCGGCGCGCAGCTCGGTCAGGGTGCGCACCACGACGTCCAGCAGCGCGGACTTGCGCTCGCGGTAGGACAGCGCCGTGACCTCCCCGGCCACGCGACCGAGCACCACGACCTGGGAGCTGCGGTCGCTGCCGGGCTTGAGCAGCACCGGGTTGAACCGCACCGACGGTTCGACTCCGCACGCGGCGGACTGCAACGCCTGCGCGCGCCCGATCTCCCCGCCGTCGAGGGTGACGGCGGAGTTGTTCGACATGTTCTGGGCCTTGAACGGTGCGACCCGCGCGCCGTCGCGGGTCAACCAGCGGCACAGTCCCGCGGTGAGCACGCTCTTCCCGGCGTCGGAGGTCGTCCCGGCTACCAACAGTGCGGACACGGGCCTTTCCTACCGCAGACGATCGCCCGCGAGCGGGGCGCGCGCGGGAAATGTGCCCCGTCCCACCGGCAGCGCCCCGCCACCCGCGAACACCGTCTGGAGCCGTTCCGGGCAGCGCGGTCCTCTCGTGCCCCGACCTGCCGCCGCACCCCGGGGACCGGTCAGGCGGAGCGGGGCGGGTCACGACTCGGTGAGGATCTCGTTCCCGTCCTCGGTGATGAGGATCGTGTGCTCGAACTGGGCGGTCCAGCTCTTGTCCTTGGTCGTGACGGTCCAGCCGTCGTCCCAGATGTCGTAGTCGATGCCGCCGAGGGTGATCATCGGCTCGATGGTGAACGTCATCCCGGGCTCGATGACGGTCTGCACCGACGGCTCGTCGTAGTGCAGCACGACGAGCCCGCTGTGGAACGAGCGCCCGATCCCGTGCCCGGTGAAGTCGCGGACGACGCCGTAACCGAACCGCTTGGCGTAGGACTCGATGACGCGGCCGATCACGTTGAGCTGGCGCCCCGGCTTGGCCGCGCGGATCCCGCGCATCGTCGCCTCGTGGGTCCGCTCGACGAGCGACCGCACGTCCTCGGAGGCCTCACCGGCGATGAAGGTGGCGTTGGTGTCGCCGTGCACGCCCCCGACGTAGCCGGTGACGTCGACGTTGACGATGTCGCCGTCCCGGATCTCCGTCGAATCCGGGATCCCGTGGCAGATGACCTCGTTCAACGAGGTGCAGCACGACTTCGGGAACCCGCGGTACCCGAGCGTGGAGGGGTACACGCCGTGATCGCAGAAGAACTCGTGCACCACGGAGTCGACGTGGTCCGTCGTCACCCCGGGGCGGACCGCCTTGCCCGCTTCCACCCGGGCCTGCGCGGCGAGCTTGCCCGCGACGCGCATCGCCTCGATGACCTCGGGCGGTTGCACGTCCGGATCCGTGTTCCGGGCCGGAGCGGGCTTGTCCACGTACTCGGGACGCGCGATGTGCGCGGGCACCGGCCGACGCGGCGTCTGCACACCTGGCTCTAGGGGGGATCGAACGGGCATGCCCTCACTCTAGAACGTCGTGTCGCGGTGACGTCGCGCCCCAGGGGCCCGCGCGGCGCTGCTATGGCGAAGCGCACACGCCGCGGCGGCGGCATGTCACCCGAGCGGGGTGGTCGGCTGTTCCAGCCCGGGGGAAGCCGTGGGCAGGCCGACCCGCGCGGCCTCCTCCAGCAGCGCGGCGTCGTAGCTGACGTAGGCGAGCAGCTCGACGTCGAACGCGCGCGCCGTCGCCAGGTGCACGGCGCCCGTGGTGCTCACCCCCACCGGCAGGTCCGCGGCCGCGGCGAGCACGTCCGGTGAAACGGCCAGCGACTCGATCTTGTCCAGCACGATCGCGGCCAGGTCTTCCGCCGCGGGCCCGGTTTCGCGGAACCCGCGCAGCACGTCCACCCGCGACAGGGCGCTGGTGGCCCGGGAGTGCTCCCAGCGCGCCCGGATCCACTCGCTCAGCGCCGCGCTCTCGGTCTCCGGCGCGATCAGCTTCACCAGCGCGGAGGAATCCAGATAGATCATCACCGCTGCCCACTCCTCCCGGTCCGCGTGAGTGCCGAGGGAACACCTCTCGCGACGGCGGTGCCGGACCGCCCCCTCCGGCACCGCCGTCGCGCTGCTTCAAGCGCCGGAACGTAGCACGGTGATCGCGGGTGGTGACAGATCAGCGGCGCGGGATCATCCGATCGCGCCGAGGAAGTCGCCGGCCGCGCTCACGGCGGGCTTGGAGGAACCCGCGTCGGTGAGCAGCACGGCGAACGCGAGGTCCCCCCGGTAACCGGTGAACCACCCGTGGGCGTGCGACCCGTCCCCGTACTGCGCCGTACCGGTCTTGCCGTGGACCTCGCCGGAGCCGGACAGCCCGCTCGCCGTGCCGGAGGTGACGACCTCGCGCATCATGCCGCGCACCTGGTCGAGCACCTGGGGCGGCGGTGGTTCGCCGGCGGGCTTCGTCGTCTCCGTGGGCGCGTCGCGCACCAACTTCGGCGTCGGCATCTCACCACCGGCGATCGTGGAGGTCGCCAGCGCCATGCCGAACGGGCTGGCCAGCACCGTGCCCTGCCCGATGCCGTTCTCCGCGCGCCCGACCACCTCCTCGGAGGCCTCGACCGAACCGGTGATCGTCGTGGCACCCGGGATCCGGAAGTCCGCGCCCACCCCGAGCTTGCGCGCGGTCTTCGGCAGGGCGTCCGCCGGTTGATCGGCCGCCAGCTGCGCGAACGTGGTGTTGCAGGACTGCGCGAACGCCGTGTGCAGCGGCACGCGACCGAGGTCGAACTCGTCCTCGTTCGGCAGCACGCGCCCGTTGAACGTCTTCCGCGGCGGGCACGCCACGGGCGTGTCGGGGGTGAGGCGGCCGCCCTGCGCGGACAGCGCCGCGGTGGCGGTCACCATCTTGAACGTCGAACCCGGTGGGTACTGGCCGGTCAGCGCCACCGGACCGGACGCGTCGGCCGCGTCGTTCTGCGCGATCGTGACGATCTCGCCGTCGGACGGGCGCATGGCCACGAGCATCGCCGACTTGCCGTGCTGGTCGAGCACGCCCTCGGCCGCGCGCTGCGTCGCCGCGTCGAGCGTCGTGCGCACCGGCTGCACCGGCCGCGGCCGCACCTCGTGCAGCGTCGCGGCCCGCGCACCGGAGTTCCGCTGCTGCGCGACCACCCGCCAGCCGGCGTTGGCCTTCACCTGCTCGTCGACGCGCTCGGTGATCCCGGACAGCGTCTGCGTTCCCATGCTGCGGTCGACCGTGACGAGCTGGGTGCGGGACGGGAACCGCACCCCGGGCAGGTCGTGGATGCTGTCGCGCACCTGCCGGTAGTCCGCGTCGCGCAGCGAGACAACGGTGTAGGGCTGCCCCTCCGGGGTCTGGCGGACGCCCTCGGTGATGGACTGCTGCGTGACCCCCGGGGCGACCCCGCCCAGCGCCCCGGCGAGCTCACCGGCCACGGCGGGGACGTCCCCCGCGGCTCGCGGGTCCAGCTGCACGGTGACGACCCGCTGCGGCGTCATCAGCTCGTCCCCGGAGCGGTCGTACACCGGGGCCGGATCCGGGCGCTCCTCGTGGAACGCCAGCGACTGCCCCTGCGCCAACCGCGGGTGCAGCGCCTTCGGTGACCAGCGCACCTTCCAGCCCTGCTCCTCGTCGGGGACGAGGAGCGCCGAGGCGTCGTAGCGCCACACCTCGCCCTGCCCGAAGTCCCAGCGCAGTCCGTAGTGCGCGACGGTCTGCCCGCGGTCGTTCTCGGTCACCTCGCGCAGCTGCGCCCGCACCGACTCGGCGTCGAGCCCCTGCCTGCTCTGCGCGATCGCCGTGCGAGCCGCGTCCGGGTCGGTGGTCCGGTTCGCCGCGTCAGCCGGCTTGCCCGTGGTCATCGCGGTGAGGAAGGCGCGCGCGGCGTCCTCCTCCGAGGGGCCGCCGAGCGGGCCGCAGCCGGCGAGGGGGATCGCTAACAGCAGCGCCGCGCCGACTCCGAGGGAGCGTGCCGCGGTCCGCCAGAGCCGAGTTCCGGTCGAACGCATCCTGCGAGTGTAGGGCGCGGGGTCCGCGGTGCACGAAATCCCGACACGCGCCCGGATGGCGGCTACGTCCGATCTCGGGCCCGGCGGCCGCGCCGAGCGCGATCGCCACCGTGCGGCCCGTCAGCTCAGCAGCACGGTGCTGAACGTTCCGGCGCGGTGGTAGCCGACCTTGTCGTAGGCCTGGCGCGCGGCGACGTTGAAGTCGTTGACGTACAGGCTCGCCGTGCGCCCGAAATCCCGCACGAGGCGTTCGGTCACCGCGGCCATCCCGCGGGTGCCGAAACCGCGACCCCGGTAGTCCGGGTGCACCCACACGCCCTGGATCTGGCCGACACCGCGGGACATCGCCCCGATCTCCGCCTTGAACACGACGTGCCCGTCCTCGAAGCGCGCGAACGCGCGCCCGGCGCGGATGAGCTCGTCGATGCGGGCCCGGTAGGCCGCCGCGCCGGCTTCCCGGTTCGGGTCGACACCGACCTCCTCGGTGAACATGGCTACGGCGGCGGGCAGGTACCGGTCGAGCTCCTCCGGCCGCACCTGCCGCACCAGCGGATCGCCCGGAACCGGCGGCACGTCGGAGCAGACCATCAGCGGCTGGTCGTCGCGCACCTCGCGAGCAGGACCCCAGTAGGGGGCGAGGCGCTCCCACAGCGGCAGCACCTGCTCGACGGGACCGACGAGCGAGGAGCACAGGCGGCGGCGACGCAGCGCGCGGTCGGCGAACGCGTCCCAGGCGCGGGCGCTGCCGCGCAGCGGGACGAGATTGGCCCCGGAGAAGCACAGGCCCTCCAGAGCCTCCCCGTAGCCCCACATCTCGCCGCCGAGCCGCACCGGGTGGAGACCGACGTGCTCCACCCGGGAAGCCACCATGCAGGCGGTCAGGGGCATGGACGACAGGACGGCTTCCACCTCGACCGCGTCGCGGTCGTCGAGGAGCCTGGCGCCGGCGAGCTTGAGCACGCGCCAAGGGTGCCAGACACCGCCCGCGCTCGGCTTCCCCGACTCCGGCGACGTGATCTCCGCCCGGTGCGCGGCCGCCGGACGCGCTCGCGGCGGCGCACCGGTCCGCGGGAGCCCGCCGCGGAGGAGCTGGTCAGCCGCCCACGGTGACGTCGGGCTCCGCGCCCTCCTGCGGCTCCATGTCCTCGGCGATGCGGTTGGCCTCATCGATCAGCGTCTCGACGATCTTGTCCTCCGGCACGGTCTTGATGACCTCGCCCTTGACGAAGATCTGCCCCTTGCCGTTGCCCGAGGCGACGCCGAGATCGGCTTCCTTGGCCTCACCGGGCCCGTTGACGACGCAGCCCATGACGGCCACGCGCAGCGGCACCTCCATGCCTTCCAGGCCCGCGGTGACCTCGTCGGCGAGCTTGTAGACGTCGACCTGGGCGCGGCCGCAGGACGGGCAGGAGACGATCTCCAGCTTGCGCGGGCGGAGGTTGAGCGACTCGAGGATCTGCTGGCCGACCTTGACCTCTTCCACCGGGGGGGCCGACAGGGACACGCGGATGGTGTCGCCGATGCCTTCCCGCAGCAGGGTGCCGAAGGCGACGGAGGACTTGATCGTGCCCTGGAACGCCGGACCGGCCTCGGTCACGCCGAGGTGCAGGGGGTAGTCGCACTGCTCGGCGAGCAGCTCGTAGGCGCGGATCATCACCACGGGGTCGTGGTGCTTGACCGAGATCTTGATGTCGTGGAAGTCGTGCTCGGCGAACAGGCCCGCCTCCCACAGCGCCGACTCGGCCAGCGCCTCCGGGGTGGCCTTGCCGTGCTTGGCCAGCAGCCGCGGGTCGAGGGAGCCGGCGTTGACGCCGATGCGGATCGGCGTGCCGTGGTCCTTGGCCGCCTGCGCGATCTCCTTGACCTGGTCGTCGAACTTGCGGATGTTGCCCGGGTTCACCCGCACACCGGCGCAGCCGCCCTCGATGGCCTTGAAGACGTACTTCGGCTGGAAGTGGATGTCGGCGATCACCGGGATCTTCGACTTCTGGGCGATAATCGGCAGCGCCTCCGCGTCGTCGGCGCTGGGGCAGGCCACGCGCACGATGTCGCAGCCGCTCGCGGTGAGCTCCGCGATCTGCTGCAGCGTGCCGTTGATGTCCGTGGTGTTCGTCGTGGTCATGCTCTGCACGGAGACCGGGTACTCACTGCCCACTCCCACAGGGCCGACGTGCAGCTGTCGCGTCTTGCGCCGCTCCGCCAGCGTCGGCGCGGGGTTCGCGGGCATGCCGAGATCGACCGTCATCGATTCCTCTCCGCCTCGTAGGTTGGCCGCCGCACTCCACGATACCCATCGCAGCTCATCCGGCCGGACGGCAGCGACTCCCCGACCGGTGACGGAGCGTGATGCACTGCTCGTTCGGAGCGAGGCCGCCTTACCCGCGTGAACGACGTGCGTCCGCACGCCCGTCGCTCGCCGGACACACCGGGGACACCCGCGCGTCGCCGCGCCGCCGCCGAACTCCCACGGCAGCGCCACGCACGCGCGCCCCATGACATATCCCACACGAAGAGGTGATCCGCACGCCGGAGGGGCGCTGCTCCCGGTGCGGGCGGACCGGATCCGGCAACGGGCGGTGCCGGTCCGGAGCACGGGGTCAGAACAGGCGGACGGGGTTGACGAGGTCGGCCACCGCCAGCAGCAGCGAGTACCCGATGAGCACCACGGTGAACGCGTAGGCGATCGGCATGAGCTTGGCGGTGTCGAACGGACCGGGGTCGGGGCGCCGCAGCAGCTGGTTGAACCGGCGCCGGACCGCCTCCCACAGCGCGCCGAACACGTGCCCGCCGTCCAGCGGCAGCAGCGGCAGCATGTTGAACACGAACAGCGAGAGGTTCACCCCGGCGAGCAGGTTGAACAGCAGCACCACGCGCGCCTGGCGGTCGAACTGGTCCGAGGAGAGCACTTCCCCGCCGAGGCGGCTGGCACCGACGATGCCGACCGGCGAGTCCTTTTCGCGCTCCCCGCCGCCGATGGCCTGCACCAGGTCCGGCACGCGCTGCGGCAGCTGGACCACCTTCTCGGCGGTCAACGACACGTACTGGCCGATCGCACCGGCCACCTCGCCGAAGTCCTGCCGGACGTAGTGCTGGGTGGGGCTCACGCCGAGGAAGCCGACGCGCACCGTTTCGTCCCGGTCGTCGAGGCTCGGCTGCTCGGACTGCATCAGGTTCGCCCGCAGCGGCACGCGCTGGCCGTCGCGCTCGACGACGACGGTGGCGCTGCCGCGCGAGTCGCGGATCTCCTGCTGCAGGTGCTGCCAGGACACGGCGGGTTGGCCGTTGAACGCGACGATGCGGTCACCCGCCCGCATGCCGGCCGCGGCGGCGGGCGAGGGCGGCGCGCCCTCCGGGCAGCGACTCGTGTCCTGCACGTCGGCGGAGACGACGCACTCGCTGACCTCCTGCACCGTGGTGGTGGGCTGGGGGATGCCGTAACCCATGAGCAGCGCGGCGAAGATCACCACCGCGAGGATGAGGTTCATCGCCGGCCCGGCCAGCATGACGATGATCCGCTTCCACGGTTTGCGCTGGTAGAACTGCCGGTGCGAGTCCTCGGGGGCGACCTCCTCGGCCGACATCTGCCGGGCGTCCTCGATCATCACCCGCCACGGCGCCGAGGAGGCGGTGCGGCCGTGCTCCTCGTCCTTCTTCGGCGGGAACATGCCGATCATCCGGATGTAACCGCCGAACGGGACGGCCTTGATCCCGTACTCGGTCTCGCCGATCCTGCGCGACCACAGGGTGCGGCCGAAGCCGACCATGTACTGGGTGACCTTGACGCCGAACATCTTCGCCGTGGCCAGGTGCCCCAGCTCGTGCCACGCGATGGAGAACAGCAGGCCGAGGAAGAAAATCACGATGCCCACGACGACCAGCATCTAGTTTGCCCTCCCGAGCAGTTCGTGGGCGCGCTGCCGCGCCCACCGTTCGGCCGCGAAAACCTCGTCGACGTCCGCAGGCGCCTTCCGCCACTGGTCGGCATCGGCGAGTACTCCGCTGACAGTGTGCACGATGCCGAGGAACCCGAGACCTCCGTCGACGAACGCGGCCAGCGCCTCCTCGTTCGCCGCGTTGTACACGGCCGGGAGGCAACCGCCGGTGCTGCCGGCGTGCCGCGCGAGCTCCACGGCGGGGAACGCCGCGTGGTCCAGCGGCTCGAAGGTCCACGACATCGCTTCGGTGAAGTCCAGCTGCGGAGCCGCCTGCGGCACGCGGTCGGGCCAGCCCAGCGCCAGCGCGATCGGCAGCCGCATGTCCGGTGGACTGGCCTGCGCCAACGTGGACCCGTCGGCGAACGTCACCATCGAGTGCACGATCGACTGCGGATGCACCACGACGTCGATCCGCTCATAGGGTACGCCGAACAGCAGTTGGGCCTCGATGAGTTCCAGCCCCTTGTTCACCAGCGTCGCCGAGTTGATGGTGACGACGTCGCCCATCGCCCAGGTCGGGTGCGCCAGCGCCTGCTCGACGGTGACCTGCTCCAGCTCCGCTCGGCCGCGGCCGCGGAACGGACCGCCGGAGGCGGTGAGCACGAGCCGGTCGACCTCGGCGCCGCGACCCCCGCGCAGGCACTGCGCGAGCGCGGAGTGCTCGGAGTCGACGGGGATGATCTGGTCCGGTGCGGCGCGGTCGAGCACGAGCGGGCCGCCCGCGATGAGCGACTCCTTGTTGGCCAGCGCCAGCGTCGCCCCGGTGTCGAGGGCGGCCAGCGTCGGCGCCAGCCCCCGCGAACCGTCCATGCCGTTGAGCACGAGGTCGACCGGGGCGGACTCGACGAGCTCGGTCGCCGCGTCCGGTCCGGCCAGGATTCGGGGCAGCCGCACGTTGCCCTCGTCGTAACCGTGCCGCTGCGCTTCCGCGTACAGCGCGAGCTGCACGTCCTCGACGGCGGTGCCGCGCGCCACGGCCACCGCCCCGACCTGGAACTCCCAGGCCTGCGCGGCGAGCGCAGCCGGGTCGCCGCCGCCCGCGGCGATGCCGGCGACCCGGAACCGGCCGGGGTTGCGGCGCACCACGTCGAGGGCCTGGGTACCGATCGAACCGGTCGAACCGAGCACGAGCACGCTGCGCGCCTCGCCGGAGGGGAGATCATCGGGCTGCATCGGCACCATTGTCCCGCGGCCCCTCCCCGCGGTGGCGCGCGGTCGGCCCGGTGGCGCGGCCCACTGCCCTGGGCGTGCCGCCGCGGGGCGGCGGTGTGCGAAGATGAGCCCGCGCGAAGATGATCCGCTGAGCTGCCGGCAGCGCCTGCGGTGCCCGAGAGCGTCCTCCAGCAGGGTTTTCGAGCAGTGGCTCAGCCGGCGGGGCACGCGGGCACCGGTCCGCACGGCCGGACGTGGCAAGGAGGGGAACGTGGCGAACACCGAGCTGGAGAAGAAGCCCAGCGAGGCCATCGACCCGGCCGAGGAACCGTCGGTCGAGTGGGGTTGGCACGGGGGCTTCCCGAAGGGCACTCAGATCGCCGGCTGGTTCTGCACGGCCGCCGTCCTGCTCATGCTCATCGGCAACCATCAAGGCGTGCTCATGACCGGTCAGATGAAGGTCGCGGAGTACTTCCTGATCATCATCGCCGCGTTCATGGTGCTCGGACTGCTGGTGGACCTGCGCCGCAAGAAGAGGTCCTGGCGCAGCCGGTGACCACCGCGGGCGGCGCCCCGCCCGCCACCTCCCGGCACCTCGTCCCCGGCGGGGCGCCGTTTCGCGCCGCGCTCCCCCGCGTCACGTGTGCGCAGCCCCGGTGGTGTTCCGGCACGCCACCGGCACCTGCGCAGAACGACTCACCACAGTCCTGCCAGCAGCCCGCAGTCCTGCCAGCAGCGCAGTCCCGCTAGCGGCGGAAGCGGCGGTGCAGCAGGCCGCCCGCGGCGACGGCCGCGCTCCCGGCGAGGACCACGGCACCGAGCAGCGGTCCCCACCCCCAGTGCTGCGCACCCGCGTCCCAGACCTGGCGCACGGCGGTGTCCGGATCGGCGAGCAGCACGCCCACGAGCGCCGCGGCCAGCAGCACGGTGGCGCCGGCCAGCACCCCGCGGGCGCGGCCGAACCGCACCCCGCGGCGCAGCACCACCCGCGCGACCTTGAGCAGCCGCCCCACTTTGAGCACCTGCACGGCGGTCACCACGCGGACGAGCCGGAGCACCTGCGCGGGTCCGACGGCGAACACGACGGCGGGGATGCTCACGAGCGTGACGGCGAGGATCCACCAGTGCTCCCGCAGCCAGCGCAGCCGGTCGGGACTGGCCAGGAACAGCAGGGCCGACTCGCCGGTGAGCACGAGCATGGACAGCCAGTTGACGACGGTGCCGGTGATCCCCGCGGGGCCGTCCAGCGCGCTGAGGAACACGCCGGGCACGGACATCGCCGCCGCGATGAGCACGGGGACGTGCAACACCTCTTCGAGCCGCTCCGCGCGCTGCTGCGCGGCGTCGACGGGCGCGTCCACGCGGACGATTCTACGGACGCCACCCGTCGTGAAAGACAAAACGGGCAGCGCGCGCTCCGCGTGGTTCCCGCGATCACATCCCCCGCACGAGGGAATAGCCGGTGCCGCGCGCGCCGTTCGGACCAAGCGGAGTGGTGCTGTCCGGCCCCCGGAGGGATGCCGGTCCCCCGAGGGATGCCGGTCCCCCGAGGGATGCCGGTCCCCCGAGGGATGCCCGGCACCAGCCGGATCACCGGACAGCACGAGGACGTCGCACGAGAGGAACACGGCAGTGACGGACACCGCCATGAACACCGACCTCACCGGGCGGACGGCGCTGGTCACCGGATCCACGGCCGGCATCGGCCACAGCATCGCCGCCGCGTTCGCCCGGGCGGGCGCCGAGGTGGTGGTCAACGGGCGCCAGGCGGACCGCACCGAGGACGCGGCCGCGGAACTGCGCCGGGAAACCGGCCTGGACGCCTTCCGCGCCGTGGCCGCCGACGTGGCCACCGCGGAAGGGGCCGCTGCGTTGACCGAGACCGTCGAGGACGTGGACGTGCTGGTCAACAACGCGGGGATCTTCGAACCGCAGCCCGTCTTCGAGATCAGCGACGAGGAGTGGCAGCGGTTCTTCGAGACCAACGTGCTCTCCGGCGTGCGCCTGGCCCGCCACTACGCCCCGCGCATGGTGCGGCGGGGCTGGGGCCGCGTGCTGTTCATCAGCAGCGAGTCGGGGCTGCTCATCCCGACCGAGATGGTCCACTACGGCACGACGAAGTCCGCGCAGATCGCCGCCGCGCGCGGCATGGCCCAGGAGGTCGCGGGAACCGGGGTGACGGTCAACAGCGTGCTGCCGGGCCCGACGCTGACCCCCGGCGTCCGCGAGTTCATCACCACCCGCATCCCGGACGTGCCGTTCGAGGAGGCCGAGAAGCGGTTCGTCGCCGAGGAGCGCCCGACCTCGCTGCTGCAGCGGCTCATCCGCCCCGAGGAGGTCGCGAACCTCGCGCTCTACGCGGCCTCGGAGGCCGGGGCGGCCACCAGCGGTGCGGCGCTGCGCGTCGACGGCGGCGTCGCGCCCTCGCTCGGCTGAGACCGCCTGCGCCGGGGCCGCCGAGCGGCCCCGGCGGGAGCGGTCAGCGGGGCAGCACCTCGGCCAGGCCGTCCATCGCCCGCGCGATCGCGGCCAGGTCCTCGTTGCAGGTCTGCTCGTCCTCCGGGCTCGGCGGTAGGCACTGGTCGTCGTAGAGCGTCTGCACCGCACCGCCCAGATCGCGCGCGGCGGAGCGGACCTCCGGGCTCGCGACGGGGGAGTCGGCCGCCGAATCGGCGATGTTGCGCACCTCGACGAGATAGCGCTCGCAGTTCGTGGGGCCGTGCTGCACGGGCCGCTCGTAGCACGGGTCGTGCTGCACCAGCTCGACCTTGTGCGCCACGTCCGCCAGCGAGATCTCCTGCGCGGGCTGCTGCTGCGTGGCGGTCGGCCCGGCCTCGTTCGCGCACGCGCCGAGCAGCAGCGCGGCGCCGGCGAACACGGCCGCGGCGCCGGTGCGGTTCCTTCGCACGAGGCCCGTCATAGTGCGGGCCCCGCCATCGCGGCGTCTCCCGTCATCGCGGCGTCCCCGTCATCGCGGCGTCCCCGTCATAGCGCAACCCCGTCATCGCGGCGTGTCCTCCCTCGTGCTCGATCGCGCCGGCCGAAGCGCCACCCGCAACCCGCCGGCGGCGGAACCGCTCGCCCGTTCCCGGCGGCCGTCACTCCTCGTCGGCGGCGAGCTGCCCGCAGGCCGCCGAGATGTCCTGCCCGCGCGTGTCGCGCACGGTGCACGGAACGCCGGCGTCCTGGACGCGGCGGACGAACTCCCGCTCCACGTGCTTCGGGCTCGCGTCCCACTCGCTGCCCGGGGTCGGGTTCAGCGGGATGAGGTTGACGTGCGCGAACCGGCCGAGGTGCTCGTGCAGCAGCCGGCCGAGCAGGTCGGCGCGCCAGGGCTGGTCGTTCTTGTCCCGGATGAGGGCGTACTCGATGGACACCCGGCGGCCGGTGTGCTCGGCGTAGGCCCGCGCGGTCTCCAGCACCTCGGCGACCTTCCAGCGGTTGTTCACCGGCACGAGGGTGTCGCGCAGCTCGTCGTCCGGGGTGTGCAGCGACACCGCCAGGGTGACCTGCAGGTCCTCCTCGATCATCCGCCGCATCGCCGGCACGACGCCGACGGTGGAGACCGTCACCGAGCGCTGCGACAGCCCGAGGCCGCCCGGCTCCGGATCGCAGATCCGGCGCACCGCTGCGAGCACGCGCTTCGGGTTGGCCAGCGGCTCGCCCATGCCCATGAACACGACGTTGGACAGGCGCCCCGGCCCGCCCGGCACATCGCCGTCGCGCATCATCGCCGCGGCCTGGCGCACCTGGTCGACGATCTCCGCGGTGGAGAGGTTGCGCTGCAGACCGCCCTGGCCGGTGGCGCAGAACGGGCAGGCCATGGCGCACCCGGCCTGGCTGGAGATGCAGACGGTGGCGCGGTCCGGGTAGCGCATGAGCACGCTCTCCAGCAGCGTGCCGTCGTGCGCGCGCCACAGCGTCTTGCGGGTGGCGCCCTCGTCGGTGTCGACGTGCCGCGTCGGGGTGAGCAGGGTCGGCAGCAACCGCTCCCCGAGCACCTCCCGGCTGCTCGCGGGCAGATCGGTCATCTGCGCGACGTCCCCGGTCAGGCGCGCGAAGTAGTGCCGGGCCAGCTGCCGCGCCCGGAAGGGCTTCTCGCCGAGCTCGGCGACGGCCTCCTCGCGCTGCTCGGCCGAGAGGTCGGCCAGGTGGCGCGGAGGCATGCCGCGCCGGGGAGCTTCGAAGGCGAGCGGAAGGGTAGTCGCAGTCATAGCGCCACCAGTGTCCCATACGCACCACCCGGGGGTGGCACGCCTTCCCCCGCACAGGTACTGTTTTTCGCCGTGGCGAAACTTGCGTCATCGGCATGGCGAAACATTGCTCTCGGCGCGACGGTCCTGCTCGTCGCGGGCGCCTGCGCGCTTCCCGCGGACACCGGGAACGACCAGCGCAAACAGGTGGTCACCACGTTCACGGTGATCGCCGACATGGCGCGCGCCGTCGCCGGCGGGCACATCGCCGTGCACTCGCTGCTCGAACCCGGCGCCGAGGTGCACGACTACGAGCCGACCCCGAGCGACATGCTCACCGCGGCCAAGGCCGACCTGGTTCTCGACAACGGTCTCGGGCTCGAACGCTGGTTCCAGCGGTTCGTGCAGCGCAGCGAGGCCCGCCACGTGACGCTGACCGGCGCCGTCGACCCGGTGCCGCTGCACGGCGGCGCACCCGGCGCGGTCAACCCGCACGCCTGGATGTCACCCCGGCAGGGCAAGACCTACGTGGCCGCCATCCGCGACGCGCTCACCCGGCTCGACCCGGCCCACGCGGCGGACTTCCGCGCGAACGCGCAGCGCTACACCGCCCGCCTCGACACCGTCGACCGGTACCTGCGCGCGCAGCTGGCCCGCATCCCCGAACGGCACCGCTGGCTCGTCACCTGCGAAGGCGCCTTCTCCTACCTCGCCCGCGACGCCGGGCTGCGGGAGGCCTCCCTGTGGCCGGTCAACTCCGAGTCCGGCGCCACGCCGCAGCGCATCACCGCCACCACGCGGCTGGTGCGCGAGCACGACATCCCGACCGTGTTCTGCGAATCGACCGTGAGCGACCGCGCGCAGCGGCAGGTGGCCCGCGAGACCGGCGCCCGGCTGGGCCCGAAGCTGCACGTGGACTCGCTGTCCGCGCCCGGCGGGCCCGTGCCCACCTACCTCGAACTGCTCCGCCACGACGCGCGCGCCATCGTCACCGGGCTCCGGCAGGAGGCGCGATGACCGCCGTCGACACCCGCGGACTGACCGTGCGCTACGGCGAGACCCTGGCGCTCGACGACGTGTCCCTGCGCGTCGGCGACGGCCGCGTGTGCGGGCTGCTCGGCACGAACGGCTCCGGCAAGTCCACCCTGTTCAAAGCCCTGCTCGGCCTCGTCCCCGCCGAGCGCGGCCAGGTCCGGCTGCTCGACCGGCCGCAGCGGCGGGCCCGCGCGAACGCGTCGATCGCCTACGTGCCCCAGTCCGAAGCGGTGGACTGGCGCTTCCCCGTCACCGTGCGGGACGTGGTGCTCATGGGCCGGTACGCGCACATGGGCCCGCTGCGCCGCCCGCGCCGCGCGGACCGGGCCGCGGCGCACGACGCGCTGGAGCGCGTCGGACTGGCCGAGCTGGCCGCGCGGCCGATCGGCCAGCTCTCCGGGGGACAGCGCAAGCGCACCTTCGTCGCCCGCGGCATCGCCCAGGGGGCGCAGCTGCTGCTGCTCGACGAACCCTTCGCCGGGGTCGACCGCTCCTCGCAGGCCACGATCACCGAGTTGCTGCACGCCCTGCGCGGGGAGGGCCGCACGGTCCTCGTGTCCACGCACGACATCGCCGGCGTCGGCGAGCTCTGCGACGAGGCCGTGCTGCTGCACCGCGGCGTGCTCGCGCACGGCCCGGTGCAGGACGTCGTCGCGCCCGACGTCCTCGCCCGCGCCTTCGGCACCCCGCCGTCCGCACCCGTGGAGGGACCGTGACCGACCTCGCCGGTTGGCTGCTCGAACCGCTCCAGTTCGGCTTCATGCGCCGCGCGCTGCTGGTCAGCCTGCTGGCCGGACTCGTGTGCGCGGTGCTGTCCTGCTGGATCACGCTCATCGGCTGGTCGCTGCTCGGCGACGCCGTCTCGCACGCGGTGCTGCCCGGCGTGGTGCTGGCCCACCTGTTCGGCCTGCCGTTCTCGGTGGGCGCGTTCCTGTTCGGGATGCTCGCGGTCGCGCTCATCGCCGGGGTGCGCGGCACGACCCGCCTGCACGGGGACACCGCCATCGGTGTGGTGTTCACCGCGCTGTTCGCCTTCGGCGTGGTGCTGCTCTCGCGCACGCCGAGCCAGGTGGACCTGGACCACATCCTGTTCGGCAACGTCCTCGGCGTCACCGACGCCGACATCCTCCAGGTCGCGCTCATCGCCGCGGGCGTGCTCACCGCCGCCCTGGTCAAGCGGCGCGACCTCACGCTGTACGCGTTCGACCCCACCCACGCGCACGCGATCGGGCTGAACCCGCGGCGCACCGGCGCGCTGCTGCTGGCGATGCTGGCGCTGACCGTCGTGGTCGCGCTGCAAGCGGTCGGCGTCATCCTCGTCACCGCGATGCTCATCACGCCGGGCGCGACCGCGTTCCTGCTCCACCGCCGGTTCCCGGCCATGCTCGCCACCGCGGCCGGGGTGTCGGTGTCCAGCTCCGTGCTCGGCGTGTACCTGAGCTTCCACGTGGACGCCTCGACCGGCGGCATGATCGTGCTGTGCCAGGCCGCGCTGTTCACCGCGGTCTACCTCGGCGCCCCGCGGCACGGGCTCGTGCCGCGGCTGCTGCGCCGCCGGACCCGCCACGACCGTTCGGCGGTTCCCACCGCACCGCCCGTATCGTGAAGACATGAGCACTACCGCACGCCCCTCGCCGTCCGTGGAGGACTACCTCCGCACCATCCACGGGCTCGGTGAGCGCGGCGCCGCGATCACGAACACCACCGTGGCGCAACGGCTGGGGCTGAGCCCCTCGTCGATCTCCGGGATGCTCAACAAGCTCGCCCAGCTCGGGCTCGTCACCCACGTGCGGTACCGCAGCATCGAACTCACCGAGCAGGGCCGCAAGCTCGCCCACGACGTGCTCCGGCGCCACCGGCTCATCGAGACGTTCCTCGTCGAGGAGCTCGGCTACACCTGGGACGAGGTCCACGACGAGGCCGACACCCTCGAGCACGCCGTGTCGGACAACCTCGTCGAACACCTCGCGGCGAAGCTGGGCCACCCCACGCACGACCCGCACGGCGATCCGATCCCCGCCTCCGACGGCACGGTGCACACCCCGCCCACCCAGCTGCTCGACCAGGTCGAGCCCGGAACCGTGGGCACGGTGGCGCGCGTGTGGGACACCGACCCGGAACTGCTGCGATACCTGACGGACAACGGCCTGACGCTGGGCACGCGCATCGAACTCGTGGAGCGCCAACCGTTCGGCGGCCCGCTGGTGGTGCGCGTCGGGGACGACGACGCGGACGAGACGCTCTTCCTCGGCACCGAGATCGCCGCAGCGCTGCTCATCGACGTGCACCGGTGAGGTGCCACGCGTTCACCCGCCCCGCAGCCCGCTCAGGCGGCCTCGTCGTTCCGCCCGGTCTCGGCGGTCGCGGGATCGGCACCGTAGATCTGCTCGGCGAGCAGGTGCTGGTGCAGCTCGTCCGTGCGGTGCGCGCCGAGCACCGCCAGCAGCAGGTCGAACCGGTTGTTGGTGAGCACCACGGTGGCCGCGGCGAAACCGGCGAGCCCGGTCAGCACCAGGGCGGTGACGGCCCACTGCGCCACACCGTCGGCGAGCAGCAGCACACCCAGCAGCACCACCACGCTCGAGGCGAACACGACGCCGCGCGCGATCGTGACCTTGCGCAGCAGGGAGCGGAACGCGGGGTAGTGCGCGCACAGGTGGCGCACGATGCGGGCCCGCTCGCGGCGGTCGAGCTCGGCGAGCCGGTGCAGTCCCGCAGTGACCGGCTGTGCTGCGCGCTGAGCCATGCCCTCACCTCATTCACTCCCCCGAACCTGGCAGTCGATCACGAAGCTGCGCGGTGTTCAAGACCGCGGCGATGGCGGACTCGCGCGCGGAGCGCGCACGCCGGCGCCGGGCACCGGGGCGCACCGGACGCGCGGTCCCGGACCGGCGCCGCGTTTCCCGCGCCGCCGCTGCGGACACCCCCGGGGTGGTCCCGCGCCGGTCGTCGGACCGTCAGACCGGCACCCGCGAAGCCGGTACGGAGGTGCGCATGGCCCGCCCCGTCGGCGCCCCGGGATGGGTGGAACTGCCCACGCAGGAGGCCGCCGCCACCCGCGACTTCTACACCGGGCTGTTCGGCTGGAGCTGGCTCGAGCGGCCGGCGTACAACATCGCGTTCCAGCACCGCGCACCCGTCGCCGGCGTCCGGGTTCCCGCGCCCTCGGACCCGCCGGTGCCCGCGCACTGGACGCTGTTCGTGGAGTGCGGGGACACGGCCCGCACCGCCGACCGCGTGCAGGAGCTCGGCGGCCGGGTCGTCATCGGGCCCACCGGGACACCGGGCGACGAGGTCTTCGCCGTCGCCCGCGACCCGGCGGGCGCGGTGCTCGGGCTCTGGCAAGCGCCCCCGGACGGTGACCTCGGCCACGACAACGACGGCATGCTCAGCTGGGCCGAGCTGCACACCTGGGACAGCTCCCGGGTCGATTCGTTCTACACCGCGCTGTTCGGCTACCGGCAGGAACCGATCGGCGACATGAACTCCGACATCGACTACGCGGTCTGGTACCTCGACGACCTGCCCACGCTGGGCCGGTTCGTCACCACCGCCGCGGTGCCCGAGTTCAACCCGGGCCAGTGGCACCTCTACTTCCAGGTGAACCCCGCCCAGGACGCGGACGCGGCCGTTGCGCGGGTGCGCGAGCTCGGCGGTGCGGAACTGCGCCCGCCCTCCGACTCGCCCTACGGACGCATCGCGCTGGTGCGCGACGTGGTCGGCGCCCCGTTCTTCCTCATCGACACGGCCACCCGCACCGGCGAGTGACCGGCCTGTGCGCTCAGGGAGCGCGCAGACCGGCGGGTTAGCGCCGGAACCGCGCCCGGTAGCCGACCGGGATCGTCAGCCCCGGCGTCTCCCGGCACGCGCGTTGCGCCACCCGCGGGGAGAACTCGATGCCGAGGACGCTCTGCAAGCTGCGGCGGTCGGTGAAGCGCCACAGCGTGTCGACCGAGACGCTGTCGAACCCCTGCCGGGTGAAGAACCGCTCCACCGCGTCCGGGTCGTAGTCCGGCAGGTCGGCCCGCATCCACGTGCCGTACGGCGGGCACGTCGCGTCGAGGTCGACGATCGCGAGCGCACCGCCGGGGCGCAGCACCCGCTCCACCTCGGCCAGCCCCGGCTCGCAGCCCGGGCCGAAGAAGTAGGCGGTGCGCGCGTGCACCACGTCCGCGCTCGCGCTCGCCAGCGGCAGCTCGTGCGCCGCCCCTGCGCGCACGTCGACCCCGGGCACGCCGGCGACGCGGCGGCGGGCGCGCTCGACCAGCCCCGCGTGCGGCTCCACGCCGATGACGCTGCGCGCGGTCGCGGCGAACAGCGGCAGGTGGAACCCGTCGCCGCAGCCGAGGTCCACCACGTCACCGCCCACCCAGTCGACGCGGGTGCTCAGGGTCCGCCAGATCGCCCCGGTGCTGTCCTGCGCCCGGTTCTCGGCCTCGTACACCTCGGGCCAGTTCCAGATGTTCGGGCTCGGCCGGACCTGATCGTCGCGACCCGCCGGCCGCTCGCGCGTGAACACGCTCCACTCCCACCCGCTCGCCCGGCCACCGCTGAGCCCGGCACCGACGAGCACCAGTCGTTACGCCACGAGCCAGTACAGCATCATCCAGGCCACGGCGGCCGAGGGCAGCAGCGAATCCATCCGGTCCATGAGCCCCCCGTGCCCCGGCAGGAGGGTGCCCATGTCCTTGATGCCGAGATCGCGCTTCATCAGCGATTCCATCAGGTCGCCGACCGTGGCGCTGAGCACCAGCGCGGCGCCGAAGAGCATGCCTTCCCACCACTGGCCCCCGAGCAGGAAGGTGACCGACAGCGCCCCGGCCAGCAGTCCGGTCGCCAGTGAGCCGGCGAAGCCCTCCCAGGACTTCTTCGGGCTCACCCGCGGGGCCATCGGGTGCTGGCCCAACCACGCGCCGGCCGCGTAGCCGCCGGTGTCCGAAGCCACCACGCCGATCATGAAGCACAGCGCCCGGAACGCGCCGTCCTCCGGCCGCACCAGCAGTGCGGCGAACGAGGCGAACAGCGGCAGGTAGGCGGCGGTCAGCACGGAGGCGGACGCATCGCGCAGGTAGTTCTCCGCCCCGGCCCGGAACCGCCACGCCAAGCACACCAGGACGGTGATCGCGAAGCACAGCAGCAGTCCGCGCAGGCCGAGGAACCAGGCGGACCAGAGCATCGCCTGGCCGCCGAGCAGGACGGGCAGCCGGCTCACCCGCACGTCGGCACCGCGGCGCAGCGCGCCCGCGAACTCCGCCGTGGAGATCGCGACGGCCACTGCCACGATCACCACGAACAGGACGGGCACGGTCAGCAGCGCGGCGACGATGCCCGCGCCCAGCAGGACGCCGACGGCGATCGCCGCGGGAAGATCACGACCGGCCCGTTCCGAATGCGAAGACGAGCCCAGCGGTGAACTGGACATTCCGGACTCACCCTCGCGTTGGCCGGTCGTCACCGCTCAGACCTCGAGAAGTTCGGATTCCTTGTGCTTGACCAGGTCGTCGATCTTGCCGACGTAGCGCTGGGTGAGGTTCTCCAGCTCCTTCTCCCCGCGGGCACCGTCGTCCTCGCTGACCTGGCTGTCCTTGACCGCCTTGTCGATCTCGTCCTTGACCTTGCGGCGGATGCTCCGCACGCTGATGCGCGCCTCCTCGCCCTTGTGCCGGGCGAGCTTGACCATCTCCTTGCGCCGCTCCTCGGTCATCTGCGGGATCGCGATGCGGATGAGCTTGCCGTCGTTGGACGGGTTCACGCCGAGGTCCGAGTCCCGGATCGCCGTCTCCATCGCCTTGAGCTGGCTCTGGTCGTACGGCTTGATCACCACCAGCTGCGCCTCCGGCACGCTGATGCTGGCCAACTGGTTCAGCGGCGTCGGGGAACCGTAGTAGTCGACCACGATCCCCGAGAACATCGCGGGATTGGCACGGCCGGTGCGGACGGTCGCCAAGTCGTCCTTGGCCACCGTCACCGCCTTTTGCATCTTCTCCTCGCCGCCGAGAAGAGCTTCGTCGATCACGGCTGCTCCTTCGAGTCTGGCCACCGGTGGACATGACAGCTGCCGCCCGCTGCACCGAGCGACCGCAGGTATCGGTTCTGCCCAATCAGGATCGCAGCTGACCTAGGCAGACGGTGCCGCCGGGGTCCGCACCAACGTCCCGATTTTCTCACCACCCACCGCCCGGGCGATATTGCCTTCCTGCAGGAGGTTGAACACCAGGATCGGCAGGTGGTTGTCCATGCAGAGGCTGAACGCCGTAGAGTCGGCCACCTTCAGGCCCTGCTCGATGACCTCCCGGTGGGTGATGGTCTCGAACAGCGCGGCATCCGGCGTGGTGCGCGGATCGGCCGAGTACACCCCGTCGACGCCCTTGGCCATGAGCACCACCTCGCAGCCGATCTCCAGCGCCCGCTGCGCAGCGGTGGTATCGGTGGAGAAGTACGGCATCCCCGTACCCGCACCGAAGATGACCACGCGCCCCTTCTCCATGTGCCGCATGGCCCGGCGCGGGATGTACGGCTCGGCCACCTGCCCCATCTCGATGGCCGTCATCACGCGCGTGTCGATCGCGTGCTCCCGTTCGAGGAAGTCCTGCAGCGACAGGCAGTTCATCACCGTGCCCAGCATGGCCATGTAGTCGCCGCGGGCGCGCTCCATGCCCCGCTGCTGCAGTTCCGCACCGCGGAAGAAGTTCCCCCCGCCGATGACGATGGCCACCTCGACCCCGTCCCCGACGACCTCGGCGATCTGGCGGGCGACCGCGCCGACGACGTCGGGGTCGATCCCCACGTCACCGCCGCCGAACATCTCGCCACCCAGCTTCAGCAGAACTCGGCCGTAGCCGCGGTGGGCCGGTTCCTCGTCGCTCACTTGGAATCCTCCTTGCGGTGATCAGCTGACGGCCGCCACTCGCCGACGAGCAGGCCGGCCTGGTCGATCGTGCCCGGTACCGCCGCCGACGGCACCCGGGCGACCCGCGAAAGCGCCCCGCCTTGGCACAAGGCGGGGCGCCGATCGCACCACGTCAACACGGGTTTCCCGCCACCCGATCCGCAGCGGGAAGCCGCGAGTCCGCAGGACCGGGCCGAGCCGACCACCGCCGGCTCGAGCGCCGCTCAGTCCTGGCCGACCTCGAAGCGGACGAAGCGGGTGGCGGTGACGCCGGCCTCGTCCAGCAGGTCCTTGACGGACTTCTTGTTGTCCTGCACCGCCGGCTGGTCCAGCAGCACCTGGTCCTTGTAGAAGCCGTTCAGCCGGCCCTCGACGATCTTCGGCAGGGCCTGCTCCGGCTTGCCCTCGGACTTGGCGGTCTCCTCGGCGATCCGCCGCTCGTTCTCCACCGTGTCCGCGGGCACCTCGTCGCGGTTGAGGAACTTCGGCTTGAGCGCCGCAACCTGCATGGCCGCACCGCGCGCGGCCTCCTCGTCCGAACCGGTGTACTGCACCAGCACACCCACGGCCGGGGGCAGGCCGGAAGCGCGGCGGTGCAGGTAGGTGGCCACCTGGCCGTCCAGGTTCTCCACGCGCCGCAGCTCGAGCTTCTCACCGATCTTCGCGGCCAGGTCCTGCACGGCCTGGTCCACGGTCTTGCCGTCCACCTGCAGCGCCTTCGCCGACTCGAGGTCGGTGGCACCGGCCTCCTTGACGGCGGTGACGATGCGGTCGGCGAGGGCGACGAACTCGTCGTTCTTCGCGACGAAGTCGGTCTCGCAGTTCAGCTCGATGATCACACCGCCGTCGGCCGCCACGAGCCCCTCGGCCGTGGAGCGCTCGGCACGCTTGCCCACGTCCTTGGCACCCTTGATGCGCAGGTGCTCAACGGCCTTGTCGAAGTCGCCGTCATTCTCCTCCAGCGCCTTCTTGCAGTCCATCATGCCGGAGCCGGTCATGTCCCGAAGGCGCTTGACGTCGGCTGCGCTGTAGTTCGCCATCGTGCGTGTGTCCGTCCTCTTCCGGAATGTGTACGCGTAGGAAAAGGTCACGGGCGCTGTCGTGCACGCCCGGACATGTGCGTCGTCGCGCCCGCGCTGCGCGGGCGCGACGACGCTCGACGTGTGTCAGGACTGCGCAGCCTGCTGCTCGCCGGCCTGCTCGGCCGACGCCTCGGCGGAGGCGCCCTCCGCCTGGCCGCTCTCCAGCAGTTCCTTCTCCCACTCGGCCAGCGGCTCGCCGCTCTCGGCGGAGCTCTCCGCGGCCGCACCGTTCTCCCGGCTGCTCCGCGCCATGAGGCCGTCGGCCACGCCGTCGGCCACCACGCGGGTCAGCATCGCGGCGGAGCGGATCGCGTCGTCGTTGCCCGGGATCGGGTAGTCGACCTCGTCCGGGTCGCAGTTGGTGTCGAGGATGGCCACCGTCGGGATGCCCAGCTTGCGGGCCTCGCTGACGGCGATGTGCTCCTTCTTGGTGTCGACGATCCACACCGCGCTCGGGACCTTGGCCATGTCCCGGATACCGCCGAGCGTGCGCTCGAGCTTCTCCTTCTCGCGGGTCAGCATCAGGATTTCCTTCTTGGTGCGACCCTCGAAACCGCCGGTCTGCTCCATGGTCTCCAGCTCCTTGAGCCGCTGGAGCCGGCGGTGCACGGTCTGGAAGTTCGTCAGCATGCCGCCCAGCCAACGCTGGTTCACGAACGGCATCCCGACCCGCTGGGCCTGCTCGGCGATCGCTTCCTGCGCCTGCTTCTTCGTACCGATGAACAGGATCGACCCGCCGTGCGCGACCGTCTGCTTGACGAAGTCGTACGCGGTGTCGATGTACGACAGCGTCTGCCGCAGGTCGATGATGTAGATCCCGTTGCGCTCGGTGAAGATGTAGCGCTTCATCTTCGGGTTCCAGCGCCGGGTCTGGTGTCCGAAATGCACGCCGCTGTCGAGCAGCTGCTTCATGGTGACGACGGCCATAGCCTGATTCGCACCTCGTCGGTCTGGCGCGCCGGAGCGCGCGGATTTCCGGTTGCCGCGGTGAAGCCTGGTCACCGCCCTGGTGCTCCTCGGCGCCCCACCCGTGCGAGGCACGGGACCAGCGGGGATCCGACAGCCCTCTGCGCTCCCGCGGCACCAGGACTCGCTCCGCGGGCGGGCCGGGGAGATCCGGCCCTCGGGCGGAACGCGGCACTCGGCACCGCGGTCGGCTCAGGACCGCGCGGAGCACGCGAAGTCGGTTCGCCTCGCATCGCGGCGGCGGCACCGGGCCCGGACGCGGGGATCACGACCACTGGCCGCACCACCGCTGGCAGCGCAGCCCCTGATGGCTCAGCCGCTGGCAGTTCAGCCGCTGGGACCCCCTGGGAACCCCTCGCCGGTGCCCCGGCACCGCCGGGACTCGCCGTGGGGACTCCGCTGTTCGGGACTCGGTACCGCGGACACCGGACACAGGCGACCGCGCCCCGAGTGTACTGGACAAGTGGCGGAGACCCGATCGCGGACCCGAGTTGTCCACAACGGCGCCGGCTGTCCACAACCCGCGCGCCGGTCAGTACCGCCGCCGCGTTCCCGCGCGCACGCTGAGGGGATGCCACACACCAGGTCGCACGCACCGCAGCGGATCCGCGGCGCGCTCGGCGCGCTGGTCCTGCTGCTCAGCACCCTGCTGCCGCTGACGACGGCCCCACCGGCCGGCTTCCAGCCGGCCGGTGCCGGAACCGCCGCGGCGAGCGCAGCGCCCCCGGCAGCGTCCCCGGCGGCGCCCCACCGAACCTCGACCGAGCGGCGCGGCGCCCCCTTCGACTGGCCGCTGCGGCCGCCCCGGCCGGTGCGCCCGTTCGACCCGCCGGCCACCGAGTACGGTCCCGGACACCGGGGCCTCGACCTCGCCGGAACGGCGAGCCAGCCCGTCCTGGCCGCAGCCGACGGGCGCGTCTCCTTCGCCGGCCCCGTCGCCGAGCACGGGGTCGTCTCCCTCGAGCACCCCGGCGGGCTGCGCACCACGTACCAACCCGTCGTGCCGGAGGTCGCCGCGGGCGATGCCGTCGCTCGCGGCGACCGGATCGGCAGGCTGGCGCCGGGACACCCCGGCTGCCCGCCCACCGCGGCAGCAGGCGACCCCCGCCCGGAGGGCGAGCGGGCGTGCCTGCACTGGGGTGCGCGCCGCGGGGAGACCTACATCGATCCGGTGCGGCTGGTGCACCGCGTCGAGATCAGGCTGCTGCCCTGGGACGCGGGCCGGGACTGAACGAGCGGCACGTGCCCGCCCCGGACGGCGCCGCCCGGGGCGGGCACATCAGTTCTGCTCGGCCAGTTTGCCGCGCAGGCGCAGCACCGCGCGGGTGTGCAGCTGGCACACCCGCGACTCGGTCACGCCGAGGACCTTGCCGATCTCCGCCAGCGTGAGGTTCTCGAAGTAGTACAGCGTCACCACGACCCGGTCGCGTTCGCTCAGCCGCTTGACGGCCTCGGCCAGCTGCCGCCTGCTGTCCCGGTTGACCAGGGCGTTGACCGGGTCCTCCGCGCGGTCGTCGCGCAGCGTCTCCGCCAGGGAGACCTGGCTGGCCCCCCCGCCGCCGATGAGGTCGTCCAGGGCCACGACGCTGGTCATCTGCAACTGCGCGAACAGCTCGCGCAGCTCGGCGACGTCGAGCCCGACTTCCTCGGCCAGCTCCGCGTCCGTGGCCGTGCGCTGCAGACGCGCTTCCAGGCGTTCCAACGCGCGCTCCACGTCGCGGGAACGGCTGCGCACCGAGCGCGGCACCCAGTCCAGCGCGCGCAGGTCGTCCAGGATCGCCCCGCGGATGCGCTGCATGGCGTAGGTCTCGAACTTCAGCCCGCGCTCCGGCTCGAACTTCTCGATCGCGTCGACCAGCCCGAAGATGCCCGACTGCACCAGGTCGGATACTTCCACGTGCGCCGGCAGGCCGGTGCCGACACGCCCGGCCACGTACTTCACCAGCGGTGCGTAGTGCAGCACGAGTCGATCCCGCAGCCGCTGGTCGCGCTGCTCGCCGAAGGCGCGCCACAGGGCCACGATCCCGGCTTCCACGTCGTCGTGCGGATCCACGTGCTCCGCACCGTCCTGGTCCAGGGTCTCCACCCCGAAGGCGCCGGTGTCCACCCCGCCAGTGTCGGTGCCACCGACCGGTCCCGTCGAGCACTCGCGGTCGAGCCCTCCGGCCCCGGCGCCCCCGGAGGCGGTGTCGAACCACGCGGCAGCCGAGCTCTCAGCGCCCTCCCCGGTGCGCACGGCAGCGGAGCGGGCGCCGGCCCCCGCGCGTCCCGCGGTCGTTGCGCGCCTGCCCGATCTGCTGCCGCCGGAGCCGGCATCCATCGCGTCCGCCTGCACCCCGTCGCCGCCGCGCGGGGAGACGACGCGCTGCCGGTTCGAGTGGCCGTCCGCGCCGCGGGAGGCCGCACGCGCCGAGCCCGGCCGCGCGGGCCCCGGATCGGCGCCGCCCCCGGCACTGTCAGGAACGGGGGTGGGTTCGCTCATGAATCGCCTTCAGCCGTTCGACGGTCACATGCGTGTAAAGCTGGGTCGTAGCGAGCGTAGCGTGACCAAGCAACTCCTGAACGCTACGGAGGTCCGCTCCGCCCTCCAGCACGTGGGTCGCCGTCGAGTGCCGCACACCGTGCGGACCCAGCTCAGGAGCCCCGGGGACCGCGTCGAACGCGGCGCGGACGACACGCCGCGCCACGCGGGCATCGATCCGGCCACCGCGCACGCCGAGGAACAGCGCAGCCCCGGACTCCGCCCGCGCGAGGGCCGGGCGCCCCGCGGTGAGCCAGCGGTCCACCGCGTGCGCAGCGGGCCGACCGAACGGGACGTACCGCTCACGGCCGCCCTTGCCCCGCACGCGCGCCAC
The DNA here is from genome assembly GCF_054491345.1 of Salinifilum ghardaiensis. Taxonomy (NCBI): domain Bacteria; kingdom Bacillati; phylum Actinomycetota; class Actinomycetes; order Pseudonocardiales; family Pseudonocardiaceae; genus Salinifilum; species Salinifilum ghardaiensis. The sequence continues at coordinate 3,981,269 of NZ_CM137101.1, forward strand.
ACTGCGCTCGCTGTCGACGTCGTCCACGTCGAGACCGCACAGCTCCGAGACCCGCACGCCGGTGGCGTACAACAGCTCCAGCAGGGCGTGATCGCGCACCGCGGCCGGTTCCCCCTGCTCGGCCCCCAGCGCAGCCGTGCGCATGACCTCGCCGGCCTGGTCCGCGCGGGAGACGGCCGGCAGCGTGCGCCGCTCGCGCGGTGCCGACAGCCGCGGACCCGGATCCGCGGACAGCATCCCGGTCCGGTGGGCCCACGCGGTGAAGCTCCGCGCGGAGGCCGCCCGCCGCGTCACGCTCGAGCGCGCGGCGGTTTCCTCGTGCTGCAGGGCCAACCACCCGCGCAGCACGTCGAGGTCCAGTTCTCCCAGCTGCGCCGCGGAACCGCGCCGTTCGCACAGGTAGGACAGCAGCGACACGACATCGCCGAGGTAGGCCCGCACGGTGTGCCCGGACAGGCCGCGTTCCGCGGCCAGATGCCGTTCGAACCGATCCACGGCCCCGCCCAGAGCCTCCGGCAGCTCCGCACGGGCGGCACGGAGGTTCGGGCGCGCGGCTCGGGCAGGCTTGCGGACCATGGTTTCGACGCTCGCGACCGATCGGGAGCGCGTCAAGCACCACGGCTCGGCGCGTCCGTATCACCGCGCCGCGTCCGCATCATCCTGCCTCGTCCGCATCCCACGTGCCGTGTCCGTGCTTTTCCAGCCCACCCGTGTCACCGCGCCGCGTCCGTGTCACCGTGCTCGGCTGCGGAATCCGCCAGAGACCACCCCCGATCGGAGCGGTGGGTGAACCCGGCGAGTTCCAGCTCCGGCAGCAGCGCCCGCACGGTGCGCAACGGCACGGCCGAGCGCCGCGCGACCTCGTCCGCACCGGCCGTCCCGGACTCGAGCGCGTCGAGCACGTCCCGCGCCTGCGCCGGCAGCAGGTTCCGGTTCGGCCCCGCCCGCTGCTCCGCTGGCTCCTCCGCTGGTCCCGCGGCCGGCTCGGCCACCGACCCCAGCGGCTCCAGCATCTCCAACAGGTCTCCCGCCCCGGTGGCCAGTGCTGCCCTGCCGCTGCGCAGCAGGTCGTGGCAGCCGACCGAGTTCTTCGCGGTCACCGGGCCCGGCACGGCCATGACGGGATGGCCCAGCGCGTCCGCGTGGTTCGCCGTGTTCACCGCACCGCTGCGGGCCCCGGCCTCGACAACGACCGCGGCCTGCCCGGCCGCCGCGATGAGCCGGTTGCGCACGAGGAACCGGTGCCTGCGCGGTTCCGTGCCCGGTGGGTACTCGCTGAGCACGACGCCCTGCCCGGCGATCACCCGCAGCAAGCGGCCGTGCCCGGCCGGGTAGTCCCGGTCGATGCCGCAGGCCAGGAACGCCACGGTACGCCGGTCGGCGCTCAGCGCTCCCCGGTGCGCCGCGCCGTCGATGCCGTAGGCGGCACCGGAGACCACGGTCCACCCGGCACGCGCCGCGCCGTGCGCGATCTCGGCGGCGACGTGCTCGCCGTAACCGGACGCCGCGCGTGCACCGACCACCGCCACCGCGCGCTCCAGCAGCGCACCCACCGTGCCCTGCCCGCGGGCCCACAGCGCGAGCGGTTCGGTCTCACTGGCCACGCCCACCGCACGGGCACGGGCCAGCACGGCGAACGGTCCCTCCGGCCACTCGGGGTCTTCCGGCACGACCAGCCGGGCTCCCGCCTGCTCGGTCGCCGCGAGGACCTCGTCGGCCGACACGTGCCGAGCGGTGAGGTCCGCACCGACCTCCTCCGGCTCGCGCCCCCGCTCGATCAGTTCCACCGCCCGCACCGGACCGCACTCGGCCACGAACGCGGCCAACGCGGCCGCAGGCGGTTCGGCCGCAGCGGCCAGGTACGCCCGGGCCCGGCGCATCCGCTCGTCCCGCGTGCTCATCGTCCTCCTCCTCTCCCGCCGGGGCAGTGCCACGCATCATGTACCCAGCGCAGACATGCATCCCTGCCGAGCGGCGTCCGCTGCCCGGCTCCGCATCGCCCGGCCATCACGGCCCCTTCCGCTCCCTGAAATCGAGGGCGGCGGAGACGTGGTCGGCCTCGGGGCGCTCGCAGCCCTCGAGATCCGCCAGCGTCCAGGCCACCCGCAGGCACCTGTCCGCACCCCGCGCGGTCAGCGCGCCCGTCTCCAACCCGCGGTCCAGCGGAGCGGTCACCTCCGCTGGCAGTGCGAACTCCCGCCGCAGCGCCGGACCCGGCACCTCCGTGTTGGAGCGCCACCCGTGCGCGGCCCAGCGCTCCCGCGCAGCACCGCGCGCCCGCGCCACGCGCTCCCGCACGACCTCGGTGGACTCGGGATCGGCGTCGGCCGTGCGCGCCATCGCGGTGACGGGGCGCATCGACACCCGCAGGTCCACCCGGTCCAGCAGCGGTCCGGACAGCTTGCCGAGGTAGCGGCGCCGCGCCTGCGGCGGGCACTGGCAGTCCACGTCGCGGACGGGTGCGCACGGGCACGGGTTCGTGGCGAGCACGAGCTGGAACCGGGCCGGGTAGCGGACGGTCCCGTCACCGCGCGCGAGCCGAACCTCCCCTTCCTCCATCGCTGTGCGCAGGGCTTCCAGCCGTTTCGTCCCGAGCTCGCAGGCTTCGTCGAGCATCAGCACCCCGCGGTGGGCGCGGCTGACCGCTCCCGGACGGGCCCACCCGGTACCGCCGCCGATCAGCGCCGGCACGGTCAGCGAGGAGTGCGGCGCGGTGAACGGCGGCGTGCGGCTGACGGCTCGCTCGGCCCCGTCGAAACCATCCATCAGATCACCCGCCGCGGAGCGCACCGCGGTCACTTCGAGGGCTTCCTGCCAGGTCAGCTCGGGCAGCAGCCCGCACAGGCGGCGCGCCAGCATGGTCTTTCCGGTACCTGGCGGGCCGACCATGAGCAGGTGGTGGCCGCCGGCCGCGGCGACCTCGAGCGCCCACCGGGCCTCCGGCTGCCCCACGACGTCGGAGAGCTCCGGAACGGGCTGTTCCGCGCCGGATTCGGGGTCCGCGGGCTCGCACCGCAGCTCATCGAGCTCGCGCAACCACGCCAGGACTTCGTCGAGGCTCTCCGCACCGAGAACTTCCAGGTCGTCGACGAGGCGGGCTTCGGCCAGACCGGAGACGGGCACGACGGCGCGCCGCATCCCCTCCCGCCGCGCCGCCAGCAGAGCTGGCAGCAGCCCGGGTACGGACCGCAGCCGCCCGTCCAGGGCGAGCTCGCCGAACAGCAGGGTTCCCGGCAGCCGGTGCGCGGGCACACGCTCGGCGGCGGCCAGGACCGCGCAGGCCAGCGCCAAGTCGTACGAGGTCCCGGTCTTCGGCAATGCCGCCGGGGACAGCGCGAGCGTCACACAACTGTCCGGCCACTTCTCCCCGCAGTTGTGCACCGCGGCCCGAACCCGATTCTTCGATTCCTGCAGCGCGGAATCCGGAAGGCCCAGCAATTGCACCGAGGGAAGCCCACCCGATCGGACGTCGGCCTCGATTTCCACGAGCACGCCGTCGATTCCGAACAGGGCCACGGACCAGGTCTTCCGCAGCATTCAGAACACCCCCTGGAAATGCTTCACGTGCGGGGCCCGCCCCGGGGGCCACAGCACGGCGAGCACGTCGAACCGCACGCGGCATCCGGTGAGCCCGCGCTCGTGCAGCCAGTGCCGGGCCAACTCGCGCACGCGGCGGATCTTGTCCGCGCGGACGCTCTCCTCAGGTGTTCCGTAGTCGGTGCAGGAGCGCGTGCGCACCTCGCAGAAGACCACGGCATCACCGGTGCTGGCGATGATGTCCAGTTCGCCGTGGCGGCAGTGCCAGTTCCTCTCGAGGACCGTCAGGCCGTGCCGCTCCAGCGCCTGGGCGGCGACGCGTTCTCCTTCCGCGCCGAGTTCGTGGCGCCGACCGCGCGTGTCGTCATCGGACAGGTTTCCTGTGATAGCGCTGACCACGGTGCTTTCCTCCCGGATCGGTGATCGTCGTGATCCCACTGTGCCGGGAGGAAAAGTGCCGCACCACGACGTCCGAGAAATCTGTGGACAACTCGCCCCCTTGGGGACAACTCAACCTTTTCTCGGGTTTCCTCACTCGTTCGGCAACCACGATCCGAGGACATCCGCCGACACGCCGAAGAATGTCGGGAGCTCGTTCTCCCACGACCACGCGAGGGGAGTGCACGCGAGCGGGGGGAGCTTTCCCGCGGGACCGCACTCACGTGCGGAGAGCGCCCGGGCCGATCGGATCCGCCCGGGCGCGATCAGGCCGGGCGCGATCAGGCCGGGCGAACCGATCCGCCCGCACCGATCAGGCGCCCGCACCCGCATGGCCGCAGCGGAGGTTCCCCGCTGCGGCGGCCGATGCGCGACCGCGCCGCGGCAGTGCCTGACGAGGCCTCACCGCGGCGCGGTCGTGCGAGCACCGAACCCGTCCGAGCGCTCGACCGCCCGGGGCCACCGGACCCGGAGGTCGGCGCTGCCCCGAGGGGCGGCGCTGGTTCCGAGGGGCGGCGCTGGTTCCGAGGGGCGGGCGTCACCCGCCGAACGGACCGCCCTCGGGCAGCCGCAGGTCGGGCTTGTCCAGCTCCTCGACGTTGACGTCCTTGAACGTGATCACGCGGACGTTCTTGACGAAACGAGCGGGCCGGTACATGTCCCACACCCACGCGTCCGACATGGCGACCTCGAAGTACACCTCCGAATCGGAGTTGCGCACCTGCACATCCACCGCGTTCGCGAGGTAGAAGCGCCGCTCGGTCTCGACGACGTAGGTGAACTGCCCGACGATGTCGCGGTACTCCTTGTAGAGCTGCAGCTCCATCTCGGTTTCGTACTTCTCGAGATCCTCGGCGCTCATCGCTCTGCGAGCCCTTCTCCGTTACCGATCGGACGACTTGCCATTATTCCCCACGCTACCCGTGGCAGCATCGAGCAAACCGGGTTTTCCCAGCAACTGGCGCGGGCAGCGGACACCGTTCTCCCGCGCCGCGCTCACCACGTTCGCGTACGACCACCGGTGCTGGAGGCACGGACCGAGCTCGTTGAGCCGTGCGGTGTGCGTCGCTGTGGAGTAGCCCTTGTGCTCGGTGAAGCCGTACCCGGGATGTTCCCGGTCCAGCTCCGCCATGATCCGGTCGCGCTCCACCTTCGCCAGCACCGAGGCCGCGGCCACGCACGCGGCCACGAGGTCCCCCTTGACCACGGCCACGCTCGGCGAGGGAAGCCCCTGCACGCGAAAACCGTCCGTGAGCACGTAGCCGGGGTCGACGGAGAGCCGTGCCACCGCGCGGCGCATCCCCTCGAGGTTGCACGTGTGGATGCCGTGCGCGTCGACCTCCTCGGCCGGCACGACCACGGTCGACCAGCTCTGCGCCCGCTTGGTGATGCGGTCGTGCAGCCGCTCCCGCTCCGCGGGGCTGAGCGCCTTCGAATCGGTCAGGCCGTCGAACTGCCGCGCGTCACCGGACCGCAGCGCGCACGCGGCCACGACGAGCGGCCCCGCGCACGCCCCTCGACCGGCCTCGTCGACGCCCGCGACGGGGCCGAGGCCGGTGCGGTCCAGCGCGCTCTGCAGCGCCCACGTCCCGCTGTCCCGGCGGATCACCGCGCGCGGTGGCCACGCTCCCGGCTTGCGTCCTGCCGTCGAAGCCAGCCTCGCCAACGTCAGTGCCGCTCCCGCTCCCGCTTCACTCCGCGCGTCACCACACCACCGAGCCTACGACCCGCCCACACGGTGGGGAACGCCGCAGCGGCCCCCACGGCCAGCGGAGCGCCCCCCTGCCACGCCGGGGCGTCCATGGCCTGAGCCCGCTCCTGCGGGTTCGGCTCGGGGATGCCCTGCCAGCGCGTCGGTGGCAGCACGATGACCTGCGCCTTGCCGATGACGTTGTCCACCGGCACGGCGCCGTTCGCACCGCCGCCGCCCTGCAGCCGGGAGTCGGCCGAGTTGTTGCGGTTGTCCCCCATCATCCAGAGGTGTCCGGGTGGAACCGTCACCGGGCCGAACGACCGCTGGTGCGGTTCGCCCTCCCAGTGGATGTAGGGCTCCTCCAGGGGCTCGCCGTCGACCATCACCCGGTTCTGCGGGTCGCAGCACTCGACGGTCTGCCCGCCGGTGGCGATGACGCGCTTGACGAAGTCCTTCTCGCTGGGTGAGCCGAAGCCGATCAGCGATCCGATGTAGCGGACGGCGCTGACCACCGGGTTCGTCGGTTCAGAACTGCTGAGCTCGCCTTGCACCCAGGGTTGCGGGCCGCGGAAGACGACCACGTCACCCGGCTGCGGGTCGCTGAACCGGTAGGTGACCTTGTCCACGAGCACCCGGTCGTTGTTGCACCCGGGGCAGCCGTGCAGCGTCTCCTCCATGGACTGCGACGGGATCAGGTAGACCCGCGCCAGGAACACCTGGATGAGCACCGTCAGCACCAGGGCAGTACCGATGAGGATCGGCAGCTCGCGCCAGAACGAGCCCTTCTTCGCGTTCTTCCTCTTCTTCCGATCCGAGCGCTCGCGCGCGGGGTCGTCCTGCTGCGACCCCCGCTCGTCGGACTCGGAGGGTTCCTCGGGGCCGGTCGGCCCACCGGAGCGCATCACATCGGCCACCGGCCCAGGCTACTGGACCGGACGGGGCCGCGGACGAACTCCCCCGCGCCGGCGCCCTGCGCCGCCGAGCACGCACAACCCGGCTGACGTGCGCATTCGCCCATTCCGGAACATCGTTTCGGACGAAAAGCGCAAGCCGCTCGCATTGTGATCACTCGAAAGTGGTCGCCAGCCGATTCGCACCGGGGAGACGGGGCTCACAGCGCGGAGCGCGGGACGAGCCCGCCCCAGCTCAGCCCCGCTGGCCGCGGACAACCACCCGGACCACTGCGCCGCCCGCCGGGAGGCGTCCCTCCGGGCACGAAGCCGCCCGACACACCACGACCCGGGTGCGCGCACACCCGGGTCGTTCGGCCGCAGCGGAGCCGGTCGGCGGTCAGGACTTCGCGAACTGCTTCTCCTTGATCTTCGCCGCCTTGCCGCGCCGGTCGCGCAGGTAGTACAGCTTCGCGCGCCGCACATCGCCGCGGGTCACGACCTCGATCTTGGCGATGTTCGGGGTGTGCACCGGGAACGTCCGCTCCACGCCGATACCGAAGGACACCTTGCGCACGGTGAAGGTCTCCCGAATGCCGTCGCCTTGACGACGGATCACAGCGCCCTGGAAAACCTGAGTCCGTTCGCGCGAACCCTCGATGACGCGGACGTGGACCTTCAGCGTATCGCCGGGCCGGAAATCCGGGATATCGGAACGCAGCGACTTGGCGTCCAATGCGTCCAAGGTATTCATCGGTCGTCCGTCCTCATCCGTGTCGATGGCACCCGTGTTCTCGCATGTGACCCAACCGCACGGTGGGCAACCGTCTGACACGGGGTGAACTTGTGCTCAGCACGCCGGGAACAGTTCCCGGCGGCAGCAACCCTTCCAGTGTGCCACGCGCGGATTACCGCCCTACCCCGGGGTGGACTTCCGGCGCGGCGCAGCCGGGGGACCGTCCGCTACTGCCCCTGCTCCGGGGACTGCGGGTGGCCGCCCCACCGCTGCCCGGCGGGCGGCTCGGTCGATCCGGACCGCTCGGGTTCGGCCAGTCTAGCGAGCTGCTCCCGGTCGGCCGCATCGAGGTCCTGCGCGGACAACCGCTCCAGCAGGTCCGGCCGCCGGTGGTAGGTCCGCTCCAAGGCCCTGTCCCGGCGCCAGCGCGCGATCGCGGCGTGGTTGCCCGAACGCAGCACGTCGGGGACGGCCCGCCCCCGCCACACCTCGGGGCGCGTGTAACTGGGCCCCTCCAGCAACCCGTCGGAGAACGAGTCCTCCGCCGCCGAACGGGGGTTGCCCAGCACCCCCGGCAGCAGCCGGGCCACGGCCTCGACCATCACCAGCGCGCCGACCTCGCCACCGACGAGCACGTAGTCGCCGAGGGAGACCTCCTCGACCGGCATGCGGGCGGCAGCGTCCTCCACGACGCGCTCGTCGATCCCCTCGTAGCGCCCGCAGGCGAAGACCAGCCACGGCTCCTGCGCCCAGCGCGCCGCCGTCTCCTGCGTGAACGGCCGCCCCGCAGGAGTGGGCACGACCAGGCGCGGCACCGCGCCCCGCTCGTCCGGGGCGCAGACCTCGTCGAGCGCCTCGCCCCAGACCTGGGGCTTCATCACCATCCCCGGCCCACCGCCGTACGGGCTGTCGTCGACGGAGCGGTGCACGTCGTGAGTCCAGCCGCGCAGGTCGTGCACGTCCACCCGCATGCGTCCCGCGTCGATGGCCTTGCCGAGCAGCGCTTCGCGCAGGGGCGTCAGGTAGTCCGGGAAGATCGTGAGGATGTCGATGCGCATGGTCGGGTCCCGCCTGCCGGGGCGGCGCCGCAGCGCCGCGCTGGTCGTGCCGAAAGCCGCTCGGGCCGCGGACCGGTGCCGTGCCGGGCTGATCACTCAGCGCCGAACAGGCCCTCCGGAGGTGCCACCACGACGTACCCCCGCTCCAGGTCGAGCTCGGGCACGATCTCCGCGACGAAGGGCACGAGCACCTCCGCCTCGTCCGGCGTGCGCACCGCGAGGAGCTCGCCGGCGGGGGTGTGCACGACCTCGCGGACCTCACCGAGCCGCCGGCCGGCCTGGTCGTCCACCCGCAGGCCTTCCAGCTGGTGGTCGTGGAACTCCTCCGGGTCCTCGGCGGCCTCGTCCGGGTCGACGTGCGCGACCAGCAGCACGCCCCGCCACTGCTCGGCCTCGTCGCGGGAGGCGACCTCCCGCAGAGACAGGAGCATCCGCCCGCCGTGGGGGCGGACGGATGCCACCGTCACGTTGTGCGCCGTCCTGCCACCGCGGCGCCGCGCCTCGAGCGCGCAGCCCGCGGCGAAGCGCAGCTCGGGGCTGTCCGTCAGCGGATCGACCACGAGCTCGCCGCGGATGCCGTGCGGTTTGACGATCCGACCGACGGCGAGCTCGAGGGAATCACGCCCGGTCGTGTCGCCGGTGGAGCTCACCGGTCGGTGTCCACCACGTCGACCCGGACACCGCGACCGCCGATGCCGGAGATCACGGTACGCAGGGAGGTCGCGGTGCGACCGCTCCGCCCGATGACCTTGCCCAGGTCATCGGGGTGCACGTGCACCTCGAGCGTCCGGCCGCGCCGGTTGGTCGAGGCCTGGACGCGGACATCGTCGGGGTTGTCGACGATGCCCCGCACCAGGTGCTCCAGCGCGTCCGCGAGGACCGTGGTGGTCACTGCTGACCTTCCTCGGTGTCCTCCGCGGACTCGGAGGACTCGGCCGACTCGGCCTTGTCCTCCTTCTTGCCGCCCTTCTTCTTCGGCGTGACGGCCTCGACGCCCGGCTCCTCGTAGGCGGCGGCCAGGGCGGCCTCGAAGCGCTCCTGCTTGGAGGTCTTGGCCTCCTTGGCCTGGAGCTTGCCCTCCTCGCCCGGCAGGCCCTTGAACTTCTGCCAGTCACCGGTCACCTGCATGATGCCGCGGACCGGCTCGGTCGGCTGCGCGCCGACGCCCAGCCAGTACTGCGCCCGCTCGGAGTCGAGCTCGATGTGGCTCGGGCTCTCCTTCGGGTGGTACTGGCCGATCGTCTCGATCGGGCGGCCGTCCCGCCGAGTGCGGGCGTCGGCGACCACGATGCGGTAGTGCGGTTCGCGGATCTTGCCGATCCGCGCAAGCTTGATCTTCACAGCCACGGCTGGTGGTGCTCCTCAGCTCTACGTTCGTGCGTCGGCGAGCATGCCACTCCGCGTGGGGAGAACGGATGGAACGCTCGTAGGTCTACCAACCGCGGGCGGTGAGAGGGAACCGCTCGCGGTGAACAACTGCCCATTGTGCCAGACGGACCCGGCTGCCCTCGTCGGGATCCCCCTGTCACGGCCCTCACGCGGGCAGCAGCCCCAGCGACACCAGCAGCAGCCCCAGCGCGGGCAGGAAGTTGTTCACCTGGTGCGCGACGACGCTGGCGGTCAGCCGGCCGGTGACCATGCGGGCGATGCCCACGGGCACCGCGATCACCACGAGCAGCCAGGTGCGCTCCGGTTCGAGGTGCCCGATCGCGAAGATCGCCGTGGTCAGCACCAGCACGTTCGGGCGGCTCCACCGCAGCCGTTCCATGGCGCCCCAGAGCAGTCCGCGGTAGATCAGCTCCTCGCACAGCGGGGCCACCAACCAGATGTACAGGAAGATGACCACGGCCAGCGCGGGCGGCAGCTGCAGCTCGTCGAGCACCCCGGTGACCGCGGAGGTCCCCTCGGAAGGACCGAACCGCGTCCACAGGCCGGTGGCGATCGTCGTCGTCACCAGGCCCGCGCCGCCGATCGACAGCCCCGTCACGATGTCGGACCGGCGCCACCGCAGTCCGAAGTCGACGCGCGGTCCGTTGCCGCGCACGACGGTGATGAGCACCGCCACCCCGCCGGCCACGAGCGTGGGCAGCACCAGCATGAGCACGAGCTCCAGCTCGTCCGGGCTGGCCAGCATCGCGGCCAGCACCACCGACACGAGCACGAACACCGCCTGCGCGAGGAAGAACGCGCCCAGCCCCCAGCGGTGCTCGCGCTCGGCGCGCTCGCTCCCCGCCGGCGGTGCGGAACCGCCCGGCCGTCCCGCTCCGCCCGAGCGTCCCGCCCCGCCCGGCTGCGCGGGCCTGTCCGGACGCACGTCGCCGCTGGCTGCGGGTTCCTCCGGGGACGCGCTCACGCGGTGTCGCTCCTCCCTCCGGCGCGGCGGCAGGCCTGCCAGCCTAGCGATCAGCACCGCACCGGAGCGAGAACCCGATCGGTGCCGTTCACGACCCCGCGGTGGCGAAGAGGAGCAGCGCCGGGAGGAAGTTGTTCGTCGCGTGCGCGACGACGCTCGCTCCCACGCGGCCGGTGATCATGCGTGCCGCCCCGATGGCCAGCCCGCCGAAGAACAGCACCGGCGTGCGCCACATCTCCTGGTGGATCAGCGCGAACACGAGCGCGGTGAGCACGAGGATCGCCCAGCGGGGGATCCGGTGGTGCTCCAGCGCCCCCCACAGGGCGCCGCGCATGAGCAGCTCCTCGGTCAGCGGGGCGCCGATGAACGCGAACAGCGCGAAGACGAACAGCCAGACCGTGCGGTCCCCGCCCATCAGCCGGCTGATCTCGGTGTCGGGCGGCGGCCCGCTCAGGCTGATCAGCACGATCGTCAGCAGCCAGGAGCCGAGCAGGGCGATACCGCCGCAGGCCAGGCCGATCTTCAGGTCCCGCCACTTCGGCACGATCCCGAAGTCGGAGCGCAGCCCGTGGCCGCGGCGCCAGGAGAACAGCGCGGGCAGCAGCCCGAGCAGCACGTTCGGGGCGAAGGCCAGCAGCAGGACCGGTCCGGCGTTCGGCGGCTGCGCGGGGTCGAAACCGCTCTGCTGGGTCCGCTGGACGAGCGAAATGATCATCCCGGCCAGGTAGTAGCCGCCGTAGCCGAGGAAGAAGGCGGCGAACCCCCAGGCCAGCGAACCCCGCCGCGCGGTTTCGAGCTGCGCTTGCCAGAACCAGCGGTGCAGGTCGCGGTCGCGCACGTCATCGGCCTCGCCCATCGCCGGCATGTTCCAGATGCCCGACCCCCCGCTGCTTCCGGCGTCCCCGCCCCCGGCGGAGCCGGCATCCCCCGCGGCCCCGGTACCTCCGGGGACACCGGTGTTCCCGGCCTGCGGGCCGGGCGGAGGCGCACCGGCGGGCCCGCCCGCGTCCGGAGTCGCCCCCTGCGGGTCCCGCGCGTCGTCGGATTCCTCGGAGGGCTGTCCCTCTCGCACCACTCGCACTACTCCTCGCTCGACCCACCGCGGACGCGCGCCCGGCACGGCGGCGTCCGCCGGAATCACATCCGACCCGCGCGGGGCGCGCATCAACGCAGCACGCGCCCCCGCAGGATGATGCGTCGCGGGTGGCGCAGCACGGCGAGGTCCTCGCGCGGGTCGGTGTCGTAGCACAGCAGGTCGGCCGCGCCGCCGGGAACGCCGGCGGCGGCACCGAGCCAGTCGCGCGCGGCCCAGCAGGCCGCGCCGATCGCCCGCTCGCGGGACATGCCGACGCGGTGCAGCGCGTGCAGCTCGTCGACGAGCGAGCCGTGGCTGATGCTGCCACCGGCGTCGGTGCCCGCGTAGACGGGTACGCCGGCCTCGATCGCCTTGGCCGCGGTGGTGTCCGCGCGCTCGTGCAGCGCCGTCATGTGCGCGGCGTAGGCGGGGTACTTCGTGGCCGCGGAGGCGAAGGCGGGGAAGTTCGCCACGTTGATCAGCGTCGGCACGAGCGCGGTGCCGTTGCGCGCCATCCGCTCGATGGTCCCGTCGGTGAGCCCGGTGCCGTGCTCGATGCAGTCGATCCCGGCGTCGAGCAGCCCGGGCAGCGCGTCCTCGCCGAAGACGTGCGCGGTCACCCGGGCGCCTTCGCCGTGGGCGGCGGCGATCGCGTCGACGAGCACCTCGTCCGAGAACACGGGAGCGAGGTCGCCCGCGGAGCGGTCGATCCAGTCGCCGACGAGCTTGACCCACCCGTCCCCGGCGCGGGCCTGCTTGGCCACGAGATCGGGCAGCTGCGCCTCGTCCTCGAGCTCCTCGGCCAGCGAGGGGATGTAGCGCTTCGGCTTGGACAGGTGCCGCCCGGCGCGGATGATCCGCGGCAGGTCCTCCCGCGCGTCGAGCGGGCGGGTGTCGCCCGGAGCACCGCAGTCGCGCAGCAGCAGCACCCCGGCGTCCCGCTCGGTCTCGGCCTGCTCGGCGGCCTCGACGAGGTCCACCGGGCCCTGCGGGCCGATGCCCACGTGGCAGTGCGCGTCGACCAGCCCCGGCAGCACGTAGCCGCCGCGGAAGACGGTTTCCGCCTCCGGGACCGGTTCGGCGCGCACCGCACCGCCGCTGATCCACAGGTCGCGGTGCTCACCGCCGGGCAGCACCGCACCGCTGAGGTGGAGCGCCGTCACTTCTTCTTTCCGAAGTTGAGCTTGGAGGGGTCGAACCCGGCGGGCAGGTCGTTGAGGCCCTGCTCGAGCTTGGACATGTCCTGGTTGCCGCCACCCGGCATGCCGCCGGGGAGGCCTCCGGGCATGCCGGGCATGCCACCGGGCATCCCGCGTCCGCCCTTCGGCGGCGTGGGGCCCTTGTTCTTGCCCTTCTTCCCCTTCTTGCCCTTCTTGCCCTTCTTGCTCTTCGTCGCGCTGCCGCCGCCGATGCCGTACTGGCCGGCCATCTGCTGCATCATCTTGCGCGCCTCGAAGAACCGGTTGACCAGGTCGTTGATGTCGCTGATCTGCACGCCGGAACCGCGCGCGATGCGCTGCCGCCGCGAAGCGTTGATGATCTTGGGGTTGGACCGCTCATCGGGCGTCATGCCGCGGATGATCGCCTGAACCCGGTCGAGGTGCTTCTCGTCGAAGTTCTCCAGCTGGTCCTTCATCCCGTTGGCGCCGGGCAGCATGCCGAGCAGGTTCTGCAGCGGCCCCATCCGCCGCACCGCCTGCATCTGCTCGAGGAAGTCCTCGAGGGTGAGGTCACCGGTGCCGAGCTTCTCCGCGGCCTGCTCCGCCTGGTCCTGGTCGAAGGCCTGCTCGGCCTGCTCGATGAGGGTGAGCATGTCGCCCATGCCGAGGATCCGGCTGGCCATCCGGTCCGGGTGGAAGACGTCGAAGTCGTCCACCTTCTCGCCGTTCGAGGCGAACAGGATCGGCTCGCCGGTGACCTGGCGGACCGAGAGCGCAGCACCGCCGCGGGCGTCGCCGTCCAGCTTCGTCAGCACCACGCCGGTGAACCCGACACCGTCGCGGAAGGCCTCCGCGGTGGTCACCGCGTCCTGACCGACCATGGCGTCGAGCACGAACAGCGTCTCGTTCGGTTCGACCGCGTCCCGGATGTCCGAGGCCTGCTGCATCATCTCCTCGTCGACGCCGAGCCGGCCGGCCGTGTCGACGATGACGATGTCGTGGTGGCTGTGCCGGGCCTGCTCGACGCCCTGCCGCGCCACGGCGACCGGGTCGCCGACACCGTTGCCCGGTTCGGGCGCGTGCACCGGCACGCCGGCGCGCTCACCGACCACCTGGAGCTGGTTGACCGCGTTCGGCCGCTGCAGGTCGCAGGCCACGAGCAGCGGGGTGTGGTTCTGCTTGGACAGCCACTTGGCCAGCTTGCCCGCCAGCGTCGTCTTGCCCGAACCCTGCAGACCGGCGAGCATGATCACCGTGGGCGGGTGCTTGGCGTAGTCCAGCCGCCGGGTCTCGCCACCGAGGATGTTCACCAGTTCCTCGTTGACGATCTTGATGACCTGCTGGGCCGGGTTGAGCGCCTGCGAGACCTCGGCGCCCTTGGCCCGCTCCTTCACGCCCTTGATGAACTCGCGGACGACCGGCAGCGCGACGTCGGCCTCGAGCAGGGCGATGCGGATCTCCCTGGCCGTGGCGTCCACGTCCGCGTCGGTCAGGCGGCCTTTTCCGCGCAGGTTCTGCAGGACCGAAGTGAGCCGGTCGGAAAGTGTGTCGAACACGGGGTCACAGGCTCCAGAGTCGATGCGTGTACCTCGGCACCCCTGAAGGGTAACCGGCGTGCGCCAGTGCCGGACGCGGGTGGCGGTTCCGCGCCACCCGCGTCCGGCCGGAGGCCCGCGTCAGGAGGTGCTGTGCGGGCGGCGCGGACGCTTGTCGAACCGGCCCGCGCGACCCTCCTTGCGCGGTCCGGCGCCGCTCTTCCGCCCGCGGTCGGTGCCGCGGCTGCGGTTCGGCCGCCCGCCGCGCCGCCCGACGACCTCGTCATCGGCGCGGCTGATGTGCAGCCCGCGCCCGGCGACCTGGGTCCGGCCGAGCTTGCGCAGCAGCTGCTCGGGCAGGTCGGCGGGCAGTTCGACCAGCGTGTGCTCGGCGCGGATGTCGATGTTGCCGATGTGCTTGCTGGCGAGCCCGCCTTCGTTCGCCAGCGCCCCGACGAGGGCCTTCGGCGTCACGCGGTTCCGGCGCCCCACCTCGACCCGGTAGGTCTCCTTGTCGGACTTGTTCGACTCGAAGTCCGGGGTTTCCAGCTCGTCGGAGGGGTCCAGCAGCAGGGGCCGGTCGCCCTGGGCCATGCTCGCCAGCGCCGCGGCGATCCGCACCGGGTCCGCGTCGTGCTCGCTCTGGTAGTCCCGCACCAGGTCCTCGAACACCTCGAGGTCCCCGCTGCCGAGCGTGTCGGTGATCTGCGCGGCGAAGCGGGCGAGCCGCTGCTTGTTGACCTCCTCGACGGTGGGCAGCTGCATCGGTGTGATCGTCTGCCCCGTGGACTTCTCGATCCCGCGCAGCAGCCCGCGCTCGCGCGGTGAGACGAACAGGATCGCCTCACCGGTGCGGCCGGCCCGGCCGGTCCGGCCGACCCGGTGCACGTAGGCCTCGCGGTCGCGAGGGATGTCGTAGTTGAACACGTGCGAGATGCGCTCGACGTCGAGCCCGCGCGCCGCCACGTCGGTCGCGACGAGGATGTCGACCTTCCCGTCGCGCAGCTGGCCGATCGTGCGCTCGCGCAGCTGCTGCGGCACGTCACCGTTGATGGCGGTGGCGCGGAAGCCCCGCGCCTGCACGTACTCGGCGAGCTCCTCGGTGAGCTGCTTGGTGCGCACGAACACGATCACGCCGTCGCACTGCTCCGCCTCCAGCACCCGGGTCAGCGCGTCGCGCTTGGCCGAGTCCCGCACGGACAGGTAGCGCTGGTTGACCGTGGCGGCCGTCCGCGTGGAGCTCTCCACGGTGACCTCGACCGGCTCGCGCATGTAGGACTGGCTGATGCGGCGCACCGCCGGCGGCATCGTCGCGGAGAACAGCGCGGTGCGGCGCTGGGCGGGCGCCGAGCTCAGGATCGTCTCGACGTCCTCGACGAAGCCCATGCGCAGCATCTCGTCGGCCTCGTCGAGCACGACGTGCTCGAGGCCGCTGAGGTCGAGCGTGCCGCGGTTGAGGTGGTCGATGACGCGCCCGGGCGTGCCGACGACCACGTGCGGGCCGCGGCGCAGGCCCTCCAGCTGCGGGCGGTAGCTCTGACCGCCGTAGATGGACAGCACGCGCAGGCCGTCGAGGCCGGTGGCGTAGCTCTGGATCGCGTCGCTGACCTGGATGGCGAGTTCGCGGGTGGGGCACAGCACCAGCGCCTGCGGCTGCTGCTCCGCCACGTTCACCGTGGACAGGATGGGCAGGGCGAACGCCGCTGTCTTGCCGGTGCCGGTCTGGGCCAGGCCCAGGACGTCGTTGCCTTCCAGCAGCGGCGGGATCGTGCGTTCCTGGATGGGGGTCGGTGTTTCGTAACCGAGCTCGACCAGAGTTTTCAGTACCTCGGGGTCGAGATCGAGCTCATCGAAAGTCGGCATGCTGGACGCGGGTCTCCTCGTAGGTCGATCAGGGCTGGATCAGATCCGAAGCGGCCCTACGCGGCACGTCCGGGGTGAAACAGCGCAGCGCGTCATCACGCAGTGCGCCATCACGGCAGTGCGCACCACACAGTCGACCACGTGTCGACGCCACCCAGCACATCCCGCGGGTGGCCACACCACGCACCGGGATGAGCACCCCGTTGCCAGTCACTCGCAGCTCGATGATCTCAGCCGGAACGGCGGAATCTGCCCGCCGCACGGTCCACCAGCCTAACCAGGACGATCGCCGCTGCGCGCGCCACCCCGGGAAACGGGGACGAACGTCACCGCGAGCACTGCTCGGACACGTCCACGCGGATCCCGCCGTCGAGCTGGTGCCTGCTGAACGCGTGCACCCGCGGCCAGCCGCGCAGGCCGGCCCCGGTCGCGAGCAGGCCCTCGATGCGCACCGCGCGCCGCACGTGGCGGGCGAAGGACCACGCGCCGATGAGGCGGCCGCGGGCGCGCTGCCCGTCGAGCGCGTCACCGGGATCGACCCGCAGCCACACGAGCACCCGCTCCCTTCCGCTCAGCCGCGCGCACAACGCCAGGAGAGCGCGGCTGCTCGCCCGGGTGGCCGGCTCGTGCGCTGCGACGGGACCGCTGGCGACGAGGCACCAGCGGACGATGCGCAACCCGTGCAGCACGTGCACCAGGGGGCGGTACCAGCCGTAGCGCACCCAGCCGGGCAGCACCGAGCGCAGGCGCTCGCGCGCCTCGTCCGAGTCGAGCACGACCGGTTCCCCGGGCGTTGCACGCGCGGCTGCGCCGGCGCGCGTGGACAACCGGCCGAGCACGGTGCTCTTGCCCGCGCCGGGAATGCCGGCGAAGACGACGAGCGAGCGCCGGGGCACGCTGATGACCGGCGGGTCGGCGGCAGGCGCCGCGGAGGGGTCCACGACATCAACAGGTTACGCGTCGATCTTGATCGCTCGCGCCCGACCACCGCCCCCGCGCCGCTGGCGGGTCGGTGCTCGAGGTTCCGTTGTCCAGGGCGGGTGCTCGGGGCAGCTGGGACGTGCAGGAGGTCCTCCCACCTGCCCCCGGCCACCCCGTGCGCAAAACGACCTGACGAAGCCCTGCTAGAGGTACTGCTGCAAGGTGTCGGCGGCGAGCTGGCGGAGGCGGTCCCGCGCCGCGGGCGGCCCGGTCACGGTGATGCCGTCGGCGAACTGCAGCAGTTGGCGCACGTCCTCCACCTCGCGGCACGCCACCGCGATGTCCACCCGGTCGCACTGCTCGGCGGAGCGCACAGTCAGCCGGCTGCCGAGGATGCGCTTCGCGCGGTCGAGTTGGGCGGAGTCGAGCACGGCCTCGACCCGCAGCGGGGCGGGAGCTTCCCACTGCTCGGTGAGCTCCGCGGCGACGCGGGGCAACGTCGCCCCCGCGCGCAGGCGGCGCGGTGTTCGCAGCGCCCGCCACTCGACGAGGCGCTCGAGCGAGTACAGGCGGGGGGAGCCGCCGCGGTCGGCGACCAGGTACCAGCGGCCGCCCTTGGCCAGCAGACCATAGGGATCCACCGTCCGCCAGGCGGGCTCGCCCTCCTCGGAGCGGCGGTAGTGGATGCGCAGGCGCACTCCCCGGCGCAGGTCCCCGAGCAGCTCCGCCGGGGAGATCCCTCCCGGCCGGGGTCCGAACCACGGCGTGTTGTCGGTGGTGACGACCGCGCTCAGCGGCAGCGCGTCCTGCTCCGGTGACCGCCGGACGGCTGCCACCTTGCTGCGGGCGCGCCGGGCCTCGACAGCGGTACCCAGTTGGTCCCGCTGCTCGTCGTCGAGGCCCTCCAGCGCGAGGTGGTCGCGTTCGGCCGGTGCGAGCCGCGATGCGTCCAGGGCTCCACCGGGCAGCAGTGCCACCCCGCCCCACCGGCCGCGCCGCACCAGCAGCGGAAAACCCGCCTCCTGCAACCAACGCAGGTCGCGCAGCACGGTCCGCACGGAGACCCCGAGCTCGCGGGCCAGCTCGGCGGTGGTCGTGGACTCGCAGCTCTGCAGCGCGATCAGCAGGGAGAAGAAGCGATCCGGCGGCACCACCGGAGGATCTCATCAATCATGCCGGAACTCGTCACCGATGACGCGCAGTCTCCGCGTGTCCGCACACCACGAACACGTGGAGGTCTTCCGTGACGCGCCCGAACATGTTCATCGTCCACGTCACCGACGCACCGGCGTCCGCCCGCTTCTACGCCGACCTGTTCGAGATGGCTCCCAGCTTCGAAACCCCCAGGTTCATCGCCTTCGACCTCGACGGCGGTGTCCAGCTCGCCCTGTGGAGCGGGGATCCGGAGCGCGCGGCCCGGACGCTGACGAGGACCGGCGAGCTGTGCGTGGCCCTGCCCGGTGGGCCCGAGGCGATCGACCGGCAGTTCCGCGCGTGGTCGGAGAAGGGCGTCGACGTCGTCGCGGAGCCGCGCGACGAGGTGTTCGGGCGGACCTTCGTCGTCGCCGATCCCGACGGCAACCTGATCCGCGTCGCACCGGTGGATTGACGGAGGTCGCGGAGCGGCCCTTCCCCCACGTGCGGGCCGCTCCGGCCTCTCCCCCTGATCCCCCTCGGCTCCCCTCGTGCACGGCGGCTGAGCAATCCCCGCCCGACCCCCAGAACGGGCGGGGATTCGCCCTGACCGCCCGGCCTTCCCTCTGCGCCGTGCACGAATGAGTCTCCCGGTCCGAGCGGGGGCGCCGAGACCGTGAACCCCCGTGTGTTGATCTAGGTAGAGATACGCATTCCGAATGCGTAGACACCGTCCGGACGCGTGGGGCCCACCCGGACACGCGCGGCTCGCCCGGAGGTGCAGGCCCCACCGGACACGTGAGACCCGCCCCGGTGCGCGCGACTCGCGGAGGCGCAGCCCCCGCACCGGAGCGCCCCCGTGGGAAGCTGCCGAAGCGCACCGGCGCCCGTGCCAGACGGGTGACGCGGGCGCCGGAGAGGTCGGCCGTGATCGCGGGCAACCCGCCCCTGACGTCGTGCGGACGGCTGCGCCGCGGACTGCGCCGGGGCCCCGACACGCACGGCAACACCCCGCCCGACGCGCAGGGCCCTTGGGGAGAACCCGACCCCCCTGGGGATAACTTGTGCTCCATTCGCGTGGGGACAACTCACAATTTTCATGAAAATTGCGCTCTCTGGAACGAGTCCAATCACGCGGGGGGCCGTGCCCCGGGTCAGGCGCGGCGGTCGGTCACGAGCTCGTTCCCCCGGTGACGGAGTCGACCTGCACCGGGCGTCCGGCGAACATCCCGGCGGCGAAGTGCCCGGCGCAGCACGCCCACAGCAGCACCAGGGGTGCGGTCCAGTTGCCCGACAGGTCGTGGATCAGGCCGATCAGCAGCGGACCGGCGGCCGCGATGAGGTAGCCGCCGCCCTGGGCCATGCCGGACAGGGCCGCCGTGGTGTCGCTGTCCGGCGAACGCAGCCCGAACAGGGTCAGCGCCAGGCCGAACGCGGCTCCCTGGGCGACGCCGAGCAGAACGACCGCCGCCCACACGCCGGCCGGTGCCGGGCCGAACACGACCCCGGTGAAGCCGAGGGCGATGAGCACGGCCAGGACGACGGCGATGAGCCGCTGGTCGCGGGTGCGGCGCACCAGCACCGGCACGCTCATCGACCCGACGGCCTGCACCGCGGCCTGCACGCCGAGCGCCAGGCCGGCCGTCCCCGCGCTGAACTCGCGGCCTTGCAGCATGCTCGGCAGCCACCCGAACACGACGTAGGCCATGGCCGACTGCAACCCCATGAACACCGTGACCTGCCACGCCAGCGGCGACCGCCACAGCCGCCCCGGGCGAGAGGGCAGCGGCGCCGGACCGGAGCGCCCGCGCAGCACGAACAGGCTGATCACCAGCGCGACCGCCACCGGGACCGCGAGCAGGCCGAGCGGGGCGCGCCAGGCCGATCCGGTGGTTTCGGAGATCGGCACGACGACGCTCGCGGCGACCGCACCGCCGAGCGTGAGGCACACCGTGTACACGGCGGTGATCACCGGAACGTTGTCCGGGAAGTCCCGCTTGATCAGCCCGGGCAGCGCCACGTTGGCCACGGCGATGCCCGCACCGACCACGACGGTGCCCAGCAGCAGCGTCGACACCGGTCCTGCCGCGCGCAGCAGGTTGCCCGCGACGAGCACCACCAGGCAGCCCAGCAGCACGCGCTCGTCGCCGAACCGCTGCCGCAGCTTCGGCGCGAGGAAGGCGAACGCCCCCAGGCACACCACGGGCAGCGTGGTGAGCACGCCGCCGAACGAGGAGGACAGGCCCAGGTCGCGCTGAATCCCCTCCAGCAGCGGCGCGACGGAGGTGAACGGCGGTCGCAGGGCCACCGCGACCAGCACGACGAGCACCATCGTGGCGATGACCGCGCTGGACCTCCGCCGCTGGTGGTCGTGCACTTCGGTTCGCATGCTCACAGCTCTCCTGCATTCCTCTCTGCGCGCGCGGCTGTGCCGCCGGTCGACCGGTGCGGCAGCCGGTGGTTCCGCCGCGCGTGCACCCGGCGTTGCGTCATCGGTCCTCGTCGAGGGCACTGCGCAGGGAATCGAGTCCGGGCTCGATCACCGCCTGCGCGGCGCGGGCCGCGGCGTCGGCATCACCACCGGCGATGGCGTCCACCAGAGCGCGGTGCGCCTGCGGGCCGGATTCGACCAGCTCGTGCGCCGCGCGCAGGGTTTCGAGGCTCTCCCGCAACCTGCTCAGCAGGTACCGGTACATCTCCAGCAGCAGGGGGTTGCCGGCGGTTTCCACCACGGCCTGGTGGAAGTCGACCTCGGCGGAGCCGAACTCGTCGGGAGTGGCGGCCTCGTCGCGCCGTTCCAGCAGGGCCCGCAGCCGCGCGATGTCCTCGTCGGTGCGGCGCACCGCGGCGAACCGGGCTGCGGTCACGTCGTAGCCGAGCTGGACCTCGAACACCTCGCGCACCCGCGCCAGGTTGAGCTGCCGCAGCATGGGTGTCGGGTCGGTCGCGCTGACGACGTAGGTCCCGGAGCCCTGGCGGCTCTCCAGCACGCCGAGGTGCACCAACGCGCGGACGGCTTCGCGGACGACGGCGCGGCTGACGTCGAGCTCACCGCTGAGCTCCTGCTCCGTCGGGATCCGTTCCCCCGGGCGCCACGCGCCGGCGGAGAGCTGCTCGGTGAGCCGGGCGATGACGTCCTCCACCGAGGAGCGCTTGCCCACGCTGCGCATGTCTCCCCCTGTTCGCGACCCGCACCCCGCCCCCGCGGACGGCTCGCCTCCGCGGGGGCGGGTCGATGCCCTCACTCGACCAGGCTAGGAGAGTTGTCAGTCATCAGACAATTTTTGCCGCGGAGATCCCGGCCACAGCACATGCGCCCGCCCCGGCCGCGAGCAGGGCTCCGGCACAGGCGGGTGGACATGTCCCCAGAAACGTCCACCGCCACCGGGACCCGCAAAGCGAGCTGAGACTCGCCCCGGGGCTCCGGGAAGCCGGGGTTCTCCCGGCGGGCCGGGATCACTCCGGGGAGCGGGTCACTCCAGCAAGGCGTCGACGAACGCGCCCGGGTCGAACGGGGCCAGGTGATCCGGCCCTTCCCCGAGCCCGACGAGCTTGACCGGCACGCCCAGTTCGCGCTGCACCTGGAACACGATGCCGCCCTTGGCCGTGCCGTCCAGCTTCGTCAGCACGATGCCGGTCACGTCGACGACGTCGGCGAACACGCGCGCCTGGGCGAGCCCGTTCTGGCCGGTCGTGGCGTCCAGCACCAGCAGCACCTCGTCGACCTGGGCCTTCTTCTCCACGACGCGCTTGACCTTGCCGAGCTCGTCCATGAGGCCGGTCTTGGTGTGCAGCCGGCCGGCCGTGTCCACCAGCACCGCGTCGACGCCCGTCTCCCCGGCCCGGCTGACCGACTCGAACGCCACGCTGGCCGGGTCGGCGCCCTCGTTGCCGCGCACCACCTCGGCACCCACGCGCTCACCCCACGTGCCGAGCTGCTCCACCGCGGCCGCGCGGAACGTGTCGGCCGCGCCGAGCAGCACCGAGCGCCCGTCGGCGATGAGCACCCGGGCGAGCTTGCCGGTGGTGGTCGTCTTGCCGGTGCCGTTGACGCCGACGACGAGCACCACGGCCGATTTGCCGCCGTCAACCGGGTCCCCGTGCGGCAGCGCCCGCACCGAGCGGTCCATGTCCGGGCCGAGCGCGTCGACGAGCACCTCGCGCAGCAGTGCGCGCACCTGCTCCGAGGTGCGCACCCCCCGCGTGGCGATCTCCGAGCGCAGCCGCTCGGTGATCTCCGTGGTGGTGGCCGCGCCGAGATCGGCCATCAGCAGGGTGTCCTCGATCTCCTCCCAGGAGTCCTCGTCGAGGTCACCGGCGCCGAGCAGACCGAGCAGGCTCTGCCCGAGCGTCGAGCGGGACTGGGAGAGGCGGCCGCGCAGGCGCTCCAGCCGCCCGCTGGTCGGTTCGATCTCCTCCCGTTCGGCCGCGGGAGCGGTGGCCTCGCCAGCAGCGGTGTCCGGCGCGGCGGCAGCGGGGGGCTGCTCAACGGGGGTCTCCGGCTCGGCCGGGGCCTTCTGCTCGGCGATCTCCCGCTCGGTCGCGGCAGGCTCGGCGGGCTCCGGCACCACCGGTTCCGCCGGGGCCGCCGCGCCGCTTCCGGCAGTCGCGGTCGTGCCCGCGGAGCCGGTGCTCTCCCCCGTCCCGGTCTCCTGCGCCTCGGTGGCTTCAGTCTCCTGCGCCGCGGGGGTCTCGGCCGCAGCGGTGTCCGCCTCCGCGGTCGCGGCACCGTCCGCGAGCGCCTGCTCCGACTCGCCCTCCGAATCGGCCGGGGTCTCCGGTTCCGCCGGAGCCTTCTGCTCGGCGATCTCCCGCTCGGTCACAGCTGGCTCGGCGGGCGCTTCCGGCGCCGTGCGCGCGTCCGGCACGCCGGGAGCCCCGGTCGCCGTGTCGGGCAGGTCGACGTCGACGATGCCGCGCCGCTCGCTGTCCCGGGGTACGGCCGCCTCGTCCCCGAGCGCGGGTTCACCGTCCGCTTCGGTGCGGGTCTCCGCCGGCTGCTCGGGCTCGGCGGTGGCCGTCGAGGAACCGGAGCCCTGCTGCGGCGGTCCTCCGCTGGACAGACTGATGCCGCTGCCCGTGCGGTAGCCGGTGCGCTGCTGCGTCTCCGACGAGGAGACCTCGTCCCGTTCCTGCCGCTCGCCCAGGCTGATCCGGCGCCGGCGCGCCAGCAGCAGACCGGCGGTCACGGCGAGCACCAGTGCCACGAGGACCGCGGCGACGATCACGATCACGGTTGAGCTGGTCACGGCCTCCATCCTCGCACCCGCGACGGCGCAGCCCGGCGCGCACCCCGCAGCGCGGGCGCCCGGCTACGACCGATTCCGCGGCGAAACGGGCGAAACGCTTGCGCCTCGCACGCCGTGTGGACTAGACCACGGGGCGTGGCCACTTGGCGAGCGATCGGGGTGCTGTCCGGCACCTCCCTGGACGGCGTGGACGTCGCCGCCTGCGCACTGCGCCTGCGCGGGGGGACGCTCCACCTGGAGCCGCTCGGGCACACCGAGATCGACTACCCGGACTCGCTGCGCACCGACCTCACCAGCGCCCTGCCGCCCGCCCCGGTGACCGCCGCGCAGGTGTGCCACCTGGACACCGCCGTCGGGCAGTGCTTCGCGCTCGCCGCGCGGCGCGGCGTCGAACTCGCCGGGGGCAGCGCCGACCTGGTCGCTTCCCTGGGGCAGACGCTGTACCACTGGGTCGAGCAGGGCACCGCGCTCGGCAGCCTCCAGCTCGGGCAACCCGCGTGGATCGCCGAGACGACCGGTCTGCCCGTGGTGCACGACTTCCGCGCCCGCGACATCGCCGCGGGCGGGCAGGGCGCACCGCTGGCGAGCGCCCTCGACGCGCTGTGGCTCGCCGACCGGACGGAGGTGCACGCCGCGCTGAACATCGGCGGCATCGCCAACCTCACCGTCGTCGACGAGGACCGCCTGCTGGCCTTCGACACCGGGCCGGGCAACGCGCTGCTCGACGTCGCCGCCTCCTGGTACACCGACGCCGCGCGGGACACCGGCGGGGCGCTGGCCGCCCGCGGGCGCGTCCGGCACGACCTGCTCGACCGCCTGCTCGCGGACCCGTACCTGAGCCGCAGGCCGCCGAAGTCCACCGGCAAGGAGCACTTCAACGCCACCTACCTGCGCGCGGCCACGGCGGAGCTCGAGGAGCTCACCCCCCACGACCTGCTGGCCACGCTGACCGAGTTCACCGCGACCACGATCGCCGAGGCCTGCGAGCGGCACCGGGTGGACGTGGTCGTGGCCTCCGGCGGCGGAGTGCGCAACCCCGTGCTCGTGCGCGCCCTGCGCGAGCACCTCCACGTGCACGGGCGACGGCTCGTGCACAGCGACGACCTCGGCCTGCCCGCCCCGGCGAAGGAGGCCTACCTGGCCGCGCTGCTCGGGTTCCTCACCCTGCACGGCCTTCCCGGCACGCTCCGGGGCGGAACGGGCGCGCGCGGCCCGCGCGTGCTCGGCTCCATCACCCCGGGCGCGGGCCCCCTGCACCTGCCCACCCCCGTCGAACCGCCCCGGCGGTTGCGCATCGGCGGCCTGCCCGAGGAGTGACCATGCGTTCGGTGGACATCGCGATCATCGTCGTCTACCTGCTGGCGATGCCCGCGCTCGGCCTGCTGCTCAGCGGACGGCAGCGCACCGCCCGCGACTACTTCGTCGGCAACCGCGCGCTGCCGTGGTGGGCGGTGTGCCTGTCGGTGGTCGCCACCGAGACGTCCACGCTGACGGTGATCAGCGTGCCGACGGTGGCCTACCTGGGCTCGTTCACCTACCTGCAGCTGGCGATCGGCTACCTGATCGGCCGCGTCGTCGTCGCGTTCTGGCTGCTGCCCCGCTACTACGCCGGCGACCTGGTCAGCGCCTACGCGTTCCTGGGGCAGCGCTTCGGCGGTGGGCTGCAGGCCACCGCCTCGGTGACGTTCCTGGTGACGCGGCTGCTCGCGGACGGGCTGCGGCTGTTCGCCACCGCCATCCCGGTCAAGGTCATGCTCGACGCGTTCGGCCTGGGGACGTCCTACTGGCAGATCATCCTGGCGCTGGCCGCGCTGACCGTCGTCTACACCTACTTCGGCGGGATCCGAGCGGTCGTGTGGGTCGACGTGATCCAGATGGTCGTCTACGTGCTCGGCGCCCTCGCCGTGATCGGCTTCCTCGTCGGCCGGCTGCCGGACGGGTGGCTGGGCAGCCTCGCCGAGGCGGGCAAGCTCCAGCTGTTCGACCCCGGCGCGCCGATCCTCACCGACCAGTACTCCCTGATCACCGCGGTGCTCGGCGGAGCGCTGTTCGCGATGGCCTCGCACGGCGCCGACCAGCTGATGGTGCAGCGCCTGCTGGCCTGCCGCACCGTCCAGGACGGCCGGCGCGCGCTGATCTCCAGCGGCGTGGTGGTGTTCCTCCAGTTCGCCCTGTTCCTGTTCGTCGGCGCGCTGCTGTGGGTCTTCTACCGCGGGGCCTCGCCCGAGTCGATGGGCATGGCCAGCGATGACGAGCTCTTCCCCACGTTCATCGTCACCGAGCTGCCGCCGGGGCTGTCCGGCGTCCTCATCGCGGGCATCCTCGCCGCGGCGATGAGCACCCTGTCGTCGACGCTGAACTCGCTGTCGACGTCGACGGTCACCGACATCTACCGCAAGGTCACCGGCGGGCAGGACGCGCGCGTCCTGCGGCTCGGCAAGCTGTGGACGCTGGTGTGGGCGGCGGTGTTCGTCCTGTTCGGCGTGATGTTCACCAGCACCGACAACCCGGTCGTCGAGGTCGGCCTGGCGATCGCCAGCTACACCTACGGGGCGCTGCTCGGCGCGTTCGCCCTCGGGCTGTTCGTGCGCCGCGCCCGCCAGTCCGACGCGATCGCCGCGTTCGTGGTCACGCTGGCCGTGGTGGCCGCGCTCGGCTACGGCGTGCGCCTGCCCGACGGGGAGGGCGGCACCAGCAGCTTGGCCTTCCCCTGGTACACGCCGGCCGGCGTGGTCGTCACCCTGCTCGTCGGCACCGCGCTGTCGCTGCTGCACCCGGCGCCGCAGCGGCGCGGCGAGCGCTCCGGGACCGAGTGAGCACCCGCGGGCAGGGGCGTGCACCCGCGGGACGCGACTCCGGGGTTGGGGAGCCCGCCGCGGGTCCGCGGGGTGCGGCCAGCCACCCGCCGCGGTAGCCGCGTTGGCTCCGGCGGGCCCGCGGCGGGCGCAGCACGCGCTCACTCCGCGGCGTCGTCCCCGCCGCCCGCCGAGCTGGTGCCCTCCTGCCCGGTATCCGAGGGCCCGGCATCCGGGGACCCGGTTCCCGCCTGCTCGGCCGCGTCCGCACCGGTGCCCGCGGCCACCTCGACCGGGTCGGCACCCGCGGTCTGGCCGAGCTCCGCTTCCGAGCGCAGCCGCTGGGAGATCACCTCGGTGATGCCGTCGCCGCGCATGCTCACGCCGTAGAGCGCGTCGCCGATCTCCATCGTCGGCTTCTGGTGCGTGATGATGAGCAGCTGCGAGGTGGTGCGCAGCTGATCCAGCAGGGTGATCAGCCGCCGCAGGTTCGTGTCGTCCAGCGCGGCCTCGACCTCGTCGAGCACGTAGAACGGCGAGGGGCGGGCGCGGAAGATCGCCACGAGCATCGCCACCGCCGTCAGCGACTTCTCCCCACCGGACAGCAGCGACAGGCGCTTGACCTTCTTGCCCGGCGGGCGCGCCTCCACCTCGACGCCGGTGGTGAGCATGTCCTCCGGGTCGGTCAGCGTCAGCCGCCCGGACCCGCCGGGGAACAGCACGGAGAAGACCTTCTCGAACTCGGCGGCGACGTCCTGGAACGCCGAGGAGAAGACCTCCAGGATCTTCTCGTCGACCTCCTTGACCACGTCCAGCAGGTCCCGCCGCGTGGCCTTGAGGTCCTCCAGCTGGTTGGAGAGGTACTTGTAGCGCTCCTCCAGCGCCGCGTACTCCTCCAGCGCCAGCGGGTTGACCTTGCCCAGCTGCTGCAGGTCCTTCTCGGCGCGCTTGGCCCGGCGCTCCTGCTCGGACCGGTCGTACGGCACCGACGGCGGCTCGCTGACCTGCTCGCCGCGCTCCTTCGCCGCCTCGTACTCGGCCATCTCCGCCGCACTCGGCGGCACCGGCACGTCCGGCCCGTACTCGGCGACGAGGTCGTCGAGGGCGACGCCGAACTCCTCGACGATCTTGTTCTCCAGCTGCTCGATGCGCATCCGCTGCTCGGCGCGGACGACCTCGTCGCGGTGCATCGCGTCGGTGAGCTTCTCCAGCTCGCCGCCGAGCTCGCGCACCTGCTGGCGCGCCGTGTTCAGCGCCTGCTCGTTCTCCGCCTGCTTGCGCTGCGCCTCGTCCCGCGCTTCGGTGGCCGCCCGCAGCGAGGTGCGGATGCGCTCCGCGGCCTGCTCGGCGCCCTCCACCACGGCGCGGGCGACGCGGGCGCCGCGTTCGCGGGCCTGGCGCGCGGCCTCGGCTCGGGCGCGGGCCTCCCGCTCGTGGCGCGCGGCGCGGCGCAGCTGGTCGGCGCGCCCCTGCACCGAGCGGGCCCGCTCCTCGGCGGTGCGCAGGGTCAGCTGCGCGTCCACCTCCTGCTGGCGCACCTGGGTGAGCTCCTCGTTGAGCCGGTCCCGCTCGGTGGTGTCCGGCTCGGGCGCCTCCTCCTGCTCGG
This sequence comes from Salinifilum ghardaiensis, assembly GCF_054491345.1. Classification (NCBI taxonomy): domain Bacteria; kingdom Bacillati; phylum Actinomycetota; class Actinomycetes; order Pseudonocardiales; family Pseudonocardiaceae; genus Salinifilum; species Salinifilum ghardaiensis. The sequence goes on from NZ_CM137101.1 coordinate 4,009,312, forward strand.
TCTGCACCGCGGCCAGCTGCTCCTCCAGGGCGGCCAGCCGCATCTGGGACTTCTCCCGCGACTGCTCCACCTCGGCGCGCTGCTTGGTCAGCCGCTGCACTTCGGCCTGGGCGGACTCGGCGGCCTTGCGCAGGCTGTTGATGCGCTCGCTGCTGCGGGCGCGGCGCACCTTGGTCTCGTTGATCTCCTCCTGCACCGCGCGCAGTTCCGCGTTGCGCGACTCCTCCTCGGCGCGGGCGCCCTCCAGCGCGGCCGAGTGCTGCTCCAGCCGGCGATGCGCCGCGGCGAGTTCCTGCTCCGCCTCGTCCACGGCGGCGCGGACCTCGAGCGCGCTCTGCGCGTCCTCGGAGCCGCCGCTGGCCCAGTGCGCCCCGAGGACGTCGCCGGAGGTGGTCACCGCGCGCACCTCGGGGTGCCGCCGGACCAGGTCCGAGGCCGTGTCCAGGTCGTCCACCACGGCGACGCGGTCCAGCGCCCGCAGCACGGCCGGGCGCAGCGCTTCCGGGGCCGCCACGAGGTCGACCGCCCAGCGGGCTCCCCCGTCCAGCGCGGGCCAGCAGGAGCGGTCGGTGGTGGCCGCCTCCGAACCGACGAGCACCGCGGCGCGCCCGGACTCGTCACCGCGCAGCAGCCGCAGCGCGGCGGCCGCGTCGTCGACGCCCCGCACCGCGACCGCCTCGGCGACGCTGCCGAGCGCGGCGGCCAGCGCCACCTCGGCACCGCTCTCCACGGTCAGCAGCGCGGAGACGGCACCGAGCAGGCCGGGCACGCGTTCGCCGGCCTGCAGCAGGGCGCCCGCTCCGTCCTTGCGGTTCAGGCCCATGGACAGCGCCTCCACGCGCGCCTTCCAGGAGGCGATCTCCTGCTCGGCGGCGCGCTCGGACCTGGTGAGCTCGGCGACGCGCTCCCGCGCGGCGTCGCGTCCCCGGGTGGTGCTGCTCAGCCTCTCCTGCAGGTGCTCCTCACCGGAGTCCTCCTCCCCGGTGGCGTCCTCGGCCTCGGCGCGGGCGCGTTCGGCTTCCTCCGCGCGCTCGCCGGCTTCCTGCAGCGAAGCGGTGAGCCGCTCGATCTCGTCGGCGGTGGCGCTGAGGGTGCTGCGGGTGGACTCCACCTCACCGGAGAGCTTGGCCACCCCCTCGCGCCGGTCGGCGATCGCGCGCACGGCGGCGAGGTGCTCCTGCTCGGCCTGCTGGGCCGCGGTGTCGAGCTCCTTGCGCCGCTCGGTGGTGCGGTTCAGCGCCTCGCGGGCCTGCTCGGTCTCCTCGCGGAGCTCGACCTCCTGCTCCTCGGCCTCGTCGGCCTCGGCTTCGAGCTCCTCCGGGTCGCGCCCGGGGCGCTGCTCCTCGGTGGGCGCGGCGCTGAGGTGGCGGTGCCGTTCCTGGGCCAGCCGCAGCGTGCCGCTCAGGCGCTCCTCCAGCGCGGACAGCCGGTACCAGGTGTCCTGCGCCTCGTTCAGCCGCGGCGCGTCGGCCGCCGCCTGCTCCTCGAGCGACTTCTCCGTGGCCTGGGCGTGCTGCAGCTGGGTCTCCACCTCGGCCCGCTTGGCGCGGGCGGCTTCCTGGTCGGCCTCGTCCTTGGCGAGCTCCTGGCGGGCGGAGACGAGGTCGTCGGCGTGCAGCCGCAGCCGCGCGTCCCGCAGGTCCGCCTGCACCGTCTGCGCCTTGCGGGCGATCTCGGCCTGCTTGCCCAGCGGTTTCAGCTGCCGCCGCAGCTCGCTGGTGAGATCGGTCAACCGGGTGAGGTTGGCCTGCATCGCCTCCAGCTTGCGCAGCGCCTTCTCCTTGCGCTTGCGGTGCTTGAGCACGCCCGCGGCCTCCTCGATGAGCCGCCGGTGCTCCTCCGGTTTGGCCTGCAGGATCGTGGACAGCTGGCCCTGACCGACGATGACGTGCATCTCCCGGCCGATGCCCGAGTCGGACAGCAGCTCCTGCACGTCCCGCAGGCGGCAGGTGTCGCCGTTGATCTCGTACTCGCTGGCGCCGTCGCGGAACATCCGCCGGGTGATCGAGACCTCGGTGTACTCGATCGGCAGGGCCCCGTCGGCGTTGTCGATGGTGAGCGTGACCTCGGCGCGGCCCAGCGGCTGGCGCCCGGAGGTGCCCGCGAAGATGACGTCCTCCATCTTCCCGCCGCGCAGGGCCTTCGCGCCCTGCTCGCCCATCACCCAGGTGAGGGCGTCGAGCACGTTCGACTTGCCGGAGCCGTTCGGTCCGACCACGCAGGTGATGCCGGGTTCGAAGCGCAGCGTGGTGGCCGAGGCGAAGGATTTGAACCCTTTCAGCGTCAGGCTCTTCAGGTGCACGGCGTCGATCGACCTTCCCGCGTGACGAGGTGCCGCCGGTCACGGCGCTTCACCACCGGAAGCCTACCGGGTGACCGCCGAACCGGGCCCGCATCGGCTCCCGCGCGGCGCTACCGCTCGACGAACTCCGTCAGCCCGCCTCGGGGCTCCGCCCACTGCTCCACGACGTTGTCGACCCGTCCCGGGGTGTCGCCGGACCGCAGCGCCTCCAGCAGCTCCGCGCAGGCCCGCCGGGGTCCTTCGGCGACCACTTCCACGCGGCTGCCCGGCTTGTTGGCGGCGCTGCCGACCAGACCGAGCTCCAGCGCGCGAGCCCGCGTCCACCAGCGGAAACCCACGCCCTGCACCTGTCCGTGCACCCACGCCGTCACTCGCGCCTGCTCTGCTTCGGTCACATCCGCATCATGCCTGACCCGCCGCGGCGGCGGCACACCACCGCCGCACGGCGGGGTGCGCGGGGTGCGCTCGCCCGCATCCCGCGGACCTGCGGATCATCCCGGTTTTCCCGGTCGCTACGGTGTTGCTCCGACCACCCGAATCCGCGAGGACCGCGATGGACCAGGAAGACCCGGACTCCCGGCCGAGGCGCCTGCTGGTGCTCGCCGCCACCGGCGTGGGCGTGGCCACCGTTTTCGCCACGACGGCGGCGATGGTCGCCACCTCGCAACGCCCGGACGAGGCGGGACCGGACATCACGCTGCAACCGACCTCGGCAGTCGAGTCCAGCACCTCGTCGGGTCCGCGGCCGCCGCAGCCGCCACCGCCCGCGCCCTCGTCGTCCGAGAACCCGCGGACCACGACCGCGGGCTCGGAGTCCGCGGACGCGCCCGGGACGACCACGCAGGAGCAGCCGCGCTCGGAACCGGACGCGCCGCACCGCCCGCCCGCGCCGCCTCCGCAACCGCCGGACACCGGGACCAGCACGCCCGCACCGCCGCCGACCACCGACGATCCGGAGCCGACGAGCGATCCGACACCGACCTCGGATCCGACGGAACCGAGCACACCGCCGACGAGCACGGGCACGACGGACCCTCCCGAACCGACGACCAGCTCGGAGCAACCGGATTCGAGCAGCCCCTCGTCCGGGTGAACAAGCGCCGCGGTCCCCTCACCCCAGGTCCACGACGAGATCGGCCCGCTCCCTCGTCGGCGCGATCAGCGCGGCGTTGCTCTCGTCGCTGCGCTCGACCCACTCGCGCGCCTGCTCGGGGCTGCGGCCGTGCCGCACGTGCCGGTCGATGAGCCGCTGGACGCGCGCGCCGTCGTCGGGGGCGAGGAACCACGCCTCGTCGAGCAGGCCGCGGATCTCGTCCCAGGGCGGGCGGTCGAGCAGCAAGTAGTTGCCCTCGGTGATCACCAGCGGCACCTCGGGCGGCACGGCGATCTCCGCCGCGTAGGACTCCTCGACCGAGCGGTGGAACCTGGGGGCGTAGACGGTGCGCCGCCCCGGTTCGCGCAGGCGCCGCAGCAGCGCCACGTACCCGGCCGCGTCGAAGGTGTCCGGCGCACCCTTCCGGTCCTGGCTGCCCAACCGCCGCAGTTCGGCGTTGGCCAGGTGGAACCCGTCCATCGGCACCAGCGCCGCGTCCTCGCCCAGCGCGCCGAGCAGGAGCTTCGCGAGCCGTCCCTTGCCCGCGGCGGGGGCGCCCGCGATGCCGAGCAGTTCCCGCTCACCGCTCGCGGCGAGGGTCCGGGCGCGGTCCACGAGTGCGTCGAATTCGATCACGGCCCCAGGCTACGGGCGGCGGGCGCGGCGCGCGGGCCCGGCGGGGCTCGAAGGGACTCCGCGGATCGGCTGGCGCGGCAGGTCGAGTGGGGGAGCCTCCGGCGAGGCCTCGCTGCGGGATCCCCCGACATCGGGTAGCCACGCCTCGAAGCCGTCAGATCTCGAAGCGGTAGCCGCGCCCCGGTTCGGTGATGAAGTGGCGCGGGCTGTCCGGCTCCGGTTCGAGCTTCCTGCGCAGCTGCGCCAGGTAGCCGCGCAGGTAGTGGGTCTGGCGGGCGTAGTCGGAGCCCCACACCCGGGTCAGCAGGTCCTGCTGGCTGACGAGCGCGCCGTCCGCGCGCACGAGGATCTCGAGGATGGCCCACTCGGTCGGCGTCAGGCGCACGGCGATCTCGCCGCGCGCGACCTTCTTCGCGTCGAGGTGCACCGCGAACGACGGGGTGCGCACGACGTCGGGGGTGCTGCCACCGCTCCCGCGCCGCGTGACCGCCTGCAGGCGGGCGAGGAACTCCCCGACGTCGAAGGGCCTGCTCACGCAGTCGTCGGCACCGGCGTTGAGCAGTTCCGCGCGCAGGCCGGGGCTGTCCCGGGGTGCCACGGCGAGCACGGGTGCGTCGCTGCGGGTGCGCAGCCGCGCCACGGCGCCCGCGTCCGCGGTCGCGCCGAAGTCGACGATGCGCGCGTCGGGCTCGGCCTCCTCGGGGGCGGTGGCGTCGAGCACCTCGTAGCCGTGCGGGGACAGCACGGCCCGGAACGCACGTGCGGCGTCGGGGGCTTCCGCGATGACCACGACCGTCGGCATACCTCTCCTTCGGTTCGGTGCGGTGGCTTCCCTTCCTATCGTGCGGAGCGCTGTGCGCGGCACCACCTCCGCAACGGCGAGCGGCAGGCCCACGGCACCGCGGCGTTCCGGTGCGCACCGCACGCCTCTCCCCTCCGCATCGGGAGTGGGCGAGGTCACTCCGCCCTCGGATGGCCACCCCGGAAGTTCTTCGTTAACGTCACTAACAAGTTGTCCAGGGCAACGAACCGAGGTACCGACCGGCCGGTCGAAACGAGCACACAACCGGTACCAACGAGGGAGCGCACGATGTGCGGCATCTGCGGCTGGATCGATTTCCACCGCGATCTTCGCGGTGACACCCCGACGCTCGAGTCCATGTCGGACACCATGGCCTGCCGCGGCCCGGACGCCGCCGGCACCTGGGTGTCCCAGCACGCGGCCCTGATGCACCGACGCCTGGCGATCATCGACCTGCCCGGCGGCACCCAACCGATGACCTGCGACCCCACCGACAACTCCGCGGCAGGCGCCCCCGTCGGAACGCCCGGCCGCAGCGGCGACGCGGTCCGCGACGGCGAGGTCGCCCTCGTCTACAGCGGCGAGACCTACAACTTCACCGAGCTCCGCGAGGACCTGCGCAGCCGCGGGCACCGCTTCAGCACCGACAGCGACACCGAGGTCGTGCTGCGCGCCTACCTGGAGTGGGGCACCGAGCTCGCCGAGCGGCTCAACGGCATGTTCGCCTTCGCCATCTGGGACAACCGCACCGAGCAGCTCGTGCTCGTCCGCGACAGGCTGGGCATCAAGCCGCTGTACTACTACCCCACCGAGCACGGCGTGCTGTTCGGATCGGAGCCGAAGGCGATCCTGGCCAACCCCGCGGCCGAGAAGACCGTCGAGGCCGACGGCCTGCGGGAGCTCCTCCTGCACACCAAAACACCCGGGCACGGCATCTGGTCGGGCATGCGCGAAGTGCAGCCCGGCACCGTGGTCGCGGTGGACCGCACGGGGGTGCGCGAAACCACCTACTGGCGCCTGGAACCCGCCGAGCACACCGACGACCAGAGCACCTCCACCGCGCACGTCCGCGAACTGCTCGACGACATCGTGCGGCGCCAGCTCGTCAGCGACGTCCCCCGCTGCGTGCTGCTGTCCGGCGGCCTCGACTCCAGCGCGCTGACCGCGCTGTCCGCCGAGCAGCTCCGCGGCACCGGTGAGGCCCTGCGCACCTTCGCCGTCGACTTCGTCGGGCAGACCGAGAACTTCGTGCCCGACCTGATGCGCGACACCCCGGACGGCCCGTACGTGCACGACGTGGCCGAGCACGTGCAGTCCGAACACCGCGACATCGTGCTCGACCCGGGTGCGCTGGCCGACCCGGCCGTGCGACGCGCCGCCGTGCGCTCCCGCGACATCCCCGCCGGCCTCGGCGACATGGACCAGTCGCTGTACCTGCTGTTCAAGGCCATCCGCGAGCACTCCACCGTGGCGCTGTCCGGCGAATCGGCCGACGAGGTCTTCGGCGGGTACCGCTGGTTCCACGACCCCCGGGTGCAGCGAGCCGAGACGTTCCCCTGGATGGCGGCCGCCTCCGCGCACACGGACGAGCACCTCCGAGCCCTGAACCCCCACGTCCGCCGCGCCGTCGACGCGGAGACGTTCCTCGCCGACTCCTACCGCAGCGCGGTCGCGGAAGTGCCCACCGTTCCCGGCGAGTCCGACTTCGAGCGGCGCATGCGGGTGATCTGCTACCTGCACCTCACCCGGTTCGTGCGGATGCTGCTGGACCGCAAGGACCGCCTGTCCATGGCGGTCGGCCTGGAAGTGCGCGTGCCCTTCTGCGACCACCGCCTCGTCGAGTACGCGTTCAACGCGCCGTGGTCGCTGAAGACCCACGACGGGCGGGAGAAGAGCCTGCTGCGCGGCGCCACGGCGGACGTCCTGCCGGAGTCCGTGGCCAACCGCGTCAAGAGCCCCTACCCGTCCACGCAGGACGCGAAGTACGCGGCAGCGCTGCAGCACCAGGTGCACGACCTGCTCGGCGGGCAGGAGCCGGCGTTCGACCTGTTCGACCCCGGCCAGGTGCGCCAGGCCGCCGAAACCGAACCGGCCGAGCTCAGCGCCGGCGGGCGGAACCTGCTCGAGCACGTGCTGGACTTCTCCACCTGGTTCGAGCTGCACGCCCCGACCGTGAAGGTCTGAGTCCGGTCTCCCGCGGGCCAGCCCCTCCCCCGCACCAGCTCAGCCCGCGCCGGACGCCCTGCTGGTAGCGCGCCTGCTAGTAGTGCGCGTTGCGCGGGCGGGGCTGGCACGCGGGGCAGCTGTAGGCCGAGCGGTTCATGAACACGTCGCGGCGCACCGCCGCACCGCAGCGCGGGCACGGCAGGCCCGTCCTGCCGTACACCGACAGGGAACGCTCGAAGTAGCCCGATTCGCCGTTGACGTCGACGTACAGCTCGTCGAACGAGGTGCCGCCCGCCTCCAGCGCTTCGCGCATCACCGCGGTGACCGCGTCGAACAACCGGTGCACCGCGGGGCGGTTCATCGTCGCAGTGGGACGGGCCCAGTGCAGCTGCGCCCGCCACAGCGCCTCGTCGGCGTAGATGTTGCCGATGCCGGAGACGAGCCCCTGGTCCAGCAGCGCGCGCTTCACCCCGGTCCTGCGCGCGCGGAGCCGCTCGGTGAGCGCGGCCAGGTCGAAGGCCTCCTCGAGCGGATCGACGGCGATGTGCTCGATCGGCTTCGGCACGGCGAGCCCGGCGGCGGGCACGAGCTCGGCCAGGTGCAGGCCGCCGAACGTGCGCTGGTCCACGAACCGCAGCTCGGGACCGCCGTCGGCGAAGCGGAACCGCACCCGCAGGTGCCGCTCGTCGGCAGCACCGGAGGGCTGCACGAGCAGCTGTCCGCTCATGCCCAGGTGCACGACCACGGAGTCGCCGAAACCGGCGTCGGCGGCGGTGGGCTGCTCCTCCGCGCCGAGCTCGCACCACAGGTACTTGCCGCGGCGCCGCACGCCGCGCACGCGGCGTCCGACCGTGCGGGCGGCGAAATCGTCCGCGCCGGGGACGTGGCGCCGCACCGCGCGCGGGTGCAGCACCTCGACCGCGGCGACGGTGCGTCCCGCGACGTGCTCGTCCACCCCGCTGCGGACGACTTCGACTTCCGGCAGTTCAGGCACGACACGTCCTCGGCGGTCGGGGGGCTACTCCGAAGCGCCCGCTCCGGCCGCGTCCTCGGCCCCCGCGGCGACCTGGCTCTCGGAGAGCGCGCGCCACGCGGTCTCAGCGGCCTTCTGCTCGGCCTCCTTCTTGGTGCGGCCGTCACCGCGGCCGAGCACGTCACCACCGACGGACACCGAGGCGTGGAACTCCTTGCGGTGGTCCGGCCCCTGCTCGTCGACGTGGTACTCGGGCACGCCGAGCGAGGAGGCGGCGGTGAGCTCCTGCAGGCTGGTCTTCCAGTCGAGCCCCGCCCCGCGCTGCGGGGCCTCGTTCAGCAGCGGGTCGAACAGGCGGTGGATGACCTCGCGGGAGGTGTCGATACCGCTCTGCAGGTACACGGCCCCGAGCACGGCTTCGAGCCCGTCCGCGAGGATGCTCGCCTTGTCCCGGCCGCCGGTGAGCTCCTCACCGCGCCCCAGCAGCAGGTAACTGCCCAGACCGCCGTCACCGAGCTGGCGGGCCACACCGGCCAGCGCGTGCTGGTTGACCACGCTCGCGCGCAGTTTCGCCAGCTGCCCCTCCGGAAGATCCGGGTGGTCGTTGTACAGCCGGTCGGTGATCACCAGTCCCAGCACCGCGTCACCCAAGAACTCCAGCCGCTCGTTCGGCGGCAGTCCCCCGTTCTCGTACGCGTAGGACCGGTGCGTCAGCGCGAGGGTGAGCAGCTCGGCATCGATCTCGATGCCGAGCGCCCGCAACAGTGCACTTCGGTCGGCCTTGCGGCCCCGAGATTGCTTTCCCCCCACAGCTCAACCGCCGATCAGGCAGGCTGCCCGATCTGGCGACCCTTGTACTGGCCGCAAGCCGGGCAGACCGTGTGCGGCAGCTTCGGCTGACGGCACGAACGATTCGGGCACTCCGAAACCGTGGGAGCCGACGCCTTCCACTGCGAACGACGGTGGCGAGTGTTGGAGCGGGACTTCTTGAACTTCGGGACGGCCACGACTAGCTCTCCTTCTCGGTCCCGCCGAACCGCTCACGCAACGCGGCCCAGCGCGGATCAATGGTCTCATGCGTGTGGTCAGCGGCGAGGTCCACCCACTTCGCCCCGCAGCCGGCGCACAACCCCGGGCAGTCCGGGGAGCACACCGGGGCCGAGGGCATCGCGGGCAGCATCGCGTCGCGAACCACCGACTGCAGGTCGATCTGATCGTCCGCGATCCGTTCGACCTCGTCCTCCTCGGTGCTGGCGTCCGTCGCGCTGTCCGGGTACGCGAACAGCTCCCGCACCTCGACCTCGACCTCCTCCGCGACCGGGTCCAGGCAGCGGGCGCACTCGCCCGCCAGCTCCGCCGCGGCGGTGCCGGACACCAGCACGCCTTCCACCACGGACTCCGCCAGCACGTCGAGCCGCACCGCAGCACCGGCCGGAACCGAGATCAGGTCCAGGCCGAACCCCTCCGGAGCGGGGACCTGCCGGGAGTACGCGCGGCTGCTCCCCGGCTGGTGCGCCAGTTCCCGGACATCGAGGATCCAGGAGTCCCCGGGGACGTGCGCGTCGGCTTGCTCAGGCATCACAGATCCGGTCGTGCTTTCGGTACGCGGTCGATGAGTGGGCCGGCGGTCGGATGCGACGATCCCGAGTGACGGCGTCACCCGAGGCCAGCCCGTCCAGGCTACGCGAACAGCGCGCGCACCTGACACAGGGCCCGCGCCGCCGCGCGAGCACCGCAACGGCGGACCCGCCGGTGCGCCGCTCAGTTCGCCGGCGCGCGGTCGGAGGCGGACTCCTGCCAGTCCTCGTAGTCGAACGGCTGGTTCAGCGGGGTGCGCAACTGCTGCCTGCCCCGGCCCACGGTCCGCAGGGTGCGCGAGAGGAGGTCCTCCAGCTCGCCCAGGCGCGAATCGACGTAGGCGTCGCAGTCGCTGCGCAGCCGCTCGGCGTCGCTGTTGGCCTGGTCCACGATGCGCTTGGCCTCGGCGTGGGCCTCCTGGGCCACCTCGGTGTCGGTGACCAGGCGGGACTGCTCCGACTTCCCCTCGTGCACGGACTGCTCGTACGCCGCCCGCCCGGCCTGCACCATCCGGTCGGCCTCCGCCTGCGCACGGCTGATGTAGTCCTCGTACTCCCGCCGCCCGGACGTCGCGGCCTGCTCGGCCTCGGCGCGGGCCTCGGCCTTCACCTGGTCGGCCTGCTCGCGCGCGTCGGCCAGGAGCTGCTCGGCCTCGGCGCGGGCCTCGGAGACGGTGCGCTCGGCCTGCTGGCGCGCCTCGGTGAGCCGTTGCTCGGCCTGCGACTCGGCCTTGGACACGACGTCGTCGCGCTGCTCGAGCACGTCCTGGGCGTCGTCGACCTCGCGCGGGATGGCGTCCCGCACGTCGTCGAGCAGTTCCAGCACGTCCCCGCGCGGCACCACGCAACCGGACGTCATCGGCACGCTGCGCGCTTCTTCGACGATCGTGACCAGCTCGTCGAGAGCCTCGAACACCCGGTACACCTTGATCCCCCTGCCGTCGTCGCCGCCTCGGGACAAGCATGTCAGAGCACCCGCGACCGGCGATCACGGGTAGTGCCCCCGCCAGTCTGCCCCTGATCGGCCGCCGCGTCCCGCAATTTCGGCGATCCGCGTGTCCACGGCCGCAGCACGTCCCGGGGCGGCTCGGCGGAGCGGTCGGTCAGGCGTTGATGTCGGTCAGCCGGAAGCTCTCGTAGTGGTCGGCGGTGTAGAAGTACTCCTCGCCCCGCCCGACGACGAACCGGCGGGCACCGCGGTCGTCCTCACCGGGGGTCTCCACCGTGTACTCCTCGTAGTAGCCCTCGGCGCAGTCCGGCAGGATGCCCTCGCGGTTCTCGAAGGTCTGGCCGTCCTGCGGGTACGGGAACGGGCCGCCCTGCTGGATCAGCTCCACCGTGTCGGCGGCTTCCGGCGGGAGCTGGGAGAGGTCGACGCGTTCGAACTCGCTCGTGTCACCGCACGGCGCGGCCGCCACCTGCGCGGGCGGAGCCGCGGCTGCGGGGGTTCCGGCCGCGGGAGCTTCGGCCGCGGCCGCCCCGGCGGGTGCCAGGACGAGCACCGCGGCGAAGAGCGCGGCGACGAGGGGGCGCGTGCTGGTGCTGTTCCGTGTGATCCACCGCATGGTCGCTGACCGTAGCCGCGCTCGATGACCTCGAAGGGGCGTTGACGTGAACACGTCGGACTCTCACCCGCCCGGGCGATAACGCGGGAAGGTCCGGATCGCCGCACGGGAAGGGCCCCCTGCGCACGGGAAGCGGTCCCGCCGAGCCTCCCGGCACCGGGGAACGCCGGCGAGGGTCCTGCCCGCTCCCGCGGTCCGACGAGGTTCCAGCAGGCCCCGGCACCGCAGAGCTCCGACCCCTCAGAGCCCCGGCACCGCAGAGCTCCGGTACCGCAGGACTCCGAGCCTCAGGAGGTCTCGGCCAGGCGCTCGCGCAGCCGCTGCTCGATCTTCGGCGGCAGCAGCCCGGTCACGTTCCCGCCGTAGGTGGCGACCTCCTTGACCAGGGAGGAGGCCAGGAAGCTGTACTCCGGATTGGTGGACATGAACAGCGTTTCCACACCGGACAGGCGCTGGTTCATCTGCGCCATCTGCAGCTCGTAGTCGAAGTCGCTGACCGCGCGCAGCCCCTTGACGATCGCACCGATGCCGTTGTCCCGGCAGTAGTCGACGAGCAGCCCGTGCCAGGAGTCGATGCGCACGTTCGGCCAGCTCGCCGTGACGTCGGCGAGCATCCCCATCCGCTCGTCCACGGTGAACAGGCTCTTCTTGTTCTTGTTCTCCAGCACCGCGATGACGACTTCGTCGAAGAGCTTCGCGGCTCGTTCGATGATGTCCAGATGGCCGTTCGTCACCGGGTCGTACGACCCCGGACACACCGCGCGCCTCATGAGGCGGAACCGTAACAGCGCATAGCACCCTCCCCCACGCGCGCGTGGTGTGGCTCACCACGCGCCCACTCAGCTGTTCCCGCTCGCCGCGGAGGCCTCGGCGTCCGCCACTCCCCCGGCGCTGCCCGGGGGTTCGGCGTCCGCCGGGGCTTCGGTGTCCGCCGGGGCTTCGGTGTCCGCCGGTTCGTGGAGGGCCCAGTACACCACCGTTTCGCCGTAGCGGCGCACGCGCGTCTGCCGCAGCGGCTCCGGCCATTCCCAGGCGTCGCCCCGGGTGGACTGCTCCATCACGACGAGGCCGCCCGCAGCCACCCAACCGCCGGTGACCAGCGCTTCGAGCACCTCGCGCAGGTGCGCTCCGGTCAGCGCGTACGGCGGGTCGGCCAGCACCGCGTCGTAGGGCGCGTCCGCGTGCGCCGCCAGCGCGGATTCGGCCTTGGCCACGGTGACGGCGGCCGAGCGCTGCTGGCCGAGCGAGCGGATGTTGCCACGCAACGTCTCCGCGGCGCGGCGGTCCGATTCGATGAACAGGGCGTGCTCGGCACCACGGGAGAGGGCTTCCAGACCCATGGCACCGGACCCGCCGTAGAGGTCGAGCACGCGCGCGCCGTCGAGGTCGAGCATCGCTTCCAGCGCGTTGAACACCGCCTCGCGGACCCGCTCGGACGTGGGGCGGGTCCCCCGTTGCGGCACGTGCAGACGCCGGCCCCCGAGGCTGCCGGCCACGATGCGGGTCACGAGCACCCTCCTCCGTTGCGCTACCGGCGCGCCGCCGATCCCCTCCGCGCCGCCCCGGCGAGCCCGCGGAGCCCTGGAGCCCTGCGGAACCGCGCCGGGACCGCTCCGCGGACGCCCCGAGCTGTCGGACATTCCCCGGGAGATGCCCGAACCCCCGGGCGCAGGCCTCCTCGTTCCACCGGGCACGACCTCACCTCCAGGATAGGTCCTGCGGGGCAGCAGGTCGCTGCCCGGGACGGCAGCGAGGCCAGCACCGGACCTCGGGTGCGGCACGAGAGGCCCGATGAATCTAGTTTTTCCAAGGAATCAGTTGACTGCCCTGGAAGCGGGAGATCGGCACACGCTCCGCGCTCCGGAGGAACTCCCCGCGGGCTTCGCCGACCGGACCAGCTGACCGGAGCAGCTGACCGGCTCGGCGCGGGTCCCGCGCCAGCACTTCACGCGAACGAGTGGTTTGAACCCCCACGAGAAATGCCCCAACCGCTGGTCGCGGGGCTTCTCAGGCCGGCCTGCCCCGGCTCCGACCGCGTCCGCGCTCACGCGGACGAGCGAACCGGCCGCGGAGACCGGACGAGGGGACCGGCCGAGGGGACCGGCCGAGGGGCCGGAGCACCCCCGGGGCGCTCCGGCCGGACCGCAGCTCGGGCCGGGCGGGTGCCGCGGCACGGCACCGGGAGCCGGGGTCACCCGAGCTCGACGATGAGGTCGCCTCCCTCCACCTGCTGCACGGCGGCGATCGCCAAGCGCTTGACCTGCCCGGACTGCGGCGCGGTGATGGCGGCCTCCATCTTCATCGCCTCGATCGTGGCCACGGTCTGACCCGCGTCGACGCTCTCGCCCTCGGCCGCGGCGAGGGTCACGACCCCGGAGAACGGTGCGGCCACGTGCCCCTGGTCGGTGCGGTCGGCCTTCTCCGCTGCGGGCAGTTCGGAGGCCACCGAGCGGTCCCGCACCTGGATCGGCCGCATCTGCCCGTTGAGCGTGGCCATGACGGTCCGCATGCCCCGCTGGTCGGGTTCGCTGATCGCCTCCAGGGCGATGATCAGCCGCACGCCCGGCTCGAGGTCGACGGAGTACTCCTCCCCCGGCCGGAGCCCGTAGAAGAAGTCCTTGCTGCGCAGCAGCGACGTGTCGCCGTAAGCGGCGCGGTGCTCCTCCAACGTCGCGGTGGGCTTGGGGAACAGCAGCCGGTTCAGCGTGGCGCGCGGGTTCTCCCGCAGCCCCTGCTCGTCCTCCTCGGACAGCTCGGTGACGCCCCGGGTGGCGGTGCGCCCCTCCAGCGCGCGCGTGCGGAAGGGCTCCGGCCACCCGGCGGGCGGGTCACCGAGCTCGCCCTGCAGGAAACCGATCACCGAGTCGGGGATGTCGAACCGGCGGGGATCGGCCTCGAAGTCCTCGGGGGAGACCCCCGCTCCGACGAGGTGCAGCGCGAGGTCGCCGACGACCTTGGACGAGGGGGTGACCTTGACCAGGCGCCCGAGCATGCGGTCGGCCGCGGCGTACATCGCTTCGACTTCCTCGAACCGGTCGGCGAGCCCGAGGGCGCGCGCCTGGGTGCGCAGGTTGGACAGCTGCCCGCCGGGGATCTCGTGCTCGTACACGCGCCCGGTCGGCGAGGCCAGGCCGGCCTCGAAGGGCTGGTAGATGCGGCGGGCCGCTTCCCAGTAGGGCTCCAGGTCGCACACCGACCGCAGGTCGATCCCGGTCGCCCGGTCGGTGTGGTCGGTGGCAGCGACGATCGAGGACAGCGCCGGCTGGGAGGTGGTGCCCGCCAGGGAGGCGCTGGCGCCGTCGACGGCGTCCACCCCCGCCTGGATGGCGGAGAGGTAGGTGGCCAGCTGGCCGCCGGGGGTGTCGTGCGTGTGCAGGTGCACCGGCAGGTCGAACTCAGCGCGCAGCGCCGACACGAGAGTGGCCGCCGCGGGCGCGCGCAGCAGACCGGCCATGTCCTTGATCGCGATGACGTGGGCGCCCGCTTCGACGATGCGCTCGGCCAGCCGCAGGTAGTAGTCCAGCGTGTACAGGTCCTCGTTCGGATCGGACAGGTCGCCGGTGTAGCACAGCGCCACTTCGGCGACCGAGGACCCGGTGTTGCGCACGGCCTCGATCGCGGGGCGCATCTGCTCGACGTCGTTGAGCGCGTCGAAGATGCGGAAGATGTCGATGCCGGTTTCCGTGGCCTCGCGGACGAACTCCTCGGTGACCTTGGTGGGGTACGGCGTGTAGCCGACCGTGTTCCGCCCGCGCAGCAGCATCTGCAGGCAGATGTTCGGCATCGCCGCGCGCAGCTTCTCCAGGCGCTCCCACGGGTCTTCGGCGAGGAACCGCAGCGCCACGTCGTAGGTGGCGCCGCCCCAGCACTCCACGGACAGCAGCTCCGGGGTCGCGCGGGCGACGTGCGGGGCCGCTTCGAGCAGGTCCCTGGTGCGCAGCCGGGTCGCCAGCAGCGACTGGTGCGCGTCGCGGAAGGTGGTGTCGGTGACGCCGACGGCGGAGCGCTGCCGCAACCAGCCGGCGAACCCCTCGGGGCCGAGTTCGTCGAGCCGCTGCTTCGACCCGGCCTGCGGTGCGGCACCGCCGTGCAGCTTGGGCAGTTTCGCCACCGGTTCGACGGCGGTCGGCCGCGGGCCGTTGGGCTGGTTGACGGTGACGTCGGCGAGGTAGGTCAGCATCCGAGTGCCGCGGTCGGCGGAGTGCCGCGCGGTGAGCAGTTGCGGTCGCTCGTCGATGAAGGACGTGGTGACGCGCCCCGCCGCGAAGTCCGGGTCGTCGAGCACCGCCTGCAGGAACGGGATGTTGGTGGCCACACCGCGGATGCGGAACTCGGCGACGGCCCGGCGCGCGCGTGCGACGGCCGTGGAGAAGTCGCGGCCGCGGCAGGACAGCTTCACCAGCATCGAGTCGAAGTGCGCGTTGATGCTGTTGCCCGCCATCGCGGTGCCGCCGTCGAGCCGGATGCCCGCGCCGCCCGGCGAGCGGTAGGCGCTGATCATGCCGGTGTCCGGGCGGAACCCGTTGGCCGGGTCTTCGGTGGTGATGCGGCACTGCAGCGCGTTGCCGCGCAGCCGGATCTGGTCCTGCTGCATGGACAGCTCCGGCAGGCTCGCACCGGCGGCGATGCGCATCTGCGACTGCACCAGGTCGGCGTCGGTCACCTCTTCGGTGACGGTGTGCTCGACCTGGATGCGCGGGTTCATCTCGATGAACACGTGCCGGCCGTGCTCGTCGACGAGGAACTCGACGGTGCCGGCGTTGCGGTAGCCGATCTGGCGGGCGAACCGCACCGCGTCGCCGCAGATCCGCTCGCGCAGCTCTGGGTCGAGGTTCGGTGCGGGGGCGAGCTCGATGACCTTCTGGTGCCGCCGCTGCAACGAGCAGTCCCGCTCGTACAGGTGCACGACGTTTCCGTGCGTGTCAGCGAGGATCTGCACCTCGATGTGCCGCGGGTTGACCACGGCCTGCTCGAGGAACACGGTCGGGTCGCCGAAGGCGGACTCGGCTTCGCGCATCGCCGTGTCGAGCGCTTCGCCGAGCGCGGCGGGGTCGTCGACGCGCCGCATGCCGCGCCCGCCGCCGCCGGCGACGGCCTTGACGAACACGGGGAACGGCATGTTCTCGGCGGCCGCGAGCAGCTCGTCGCGGTCGCGGGAGGGCTCCGAGGAGTCGAGCACCGGCACGCCCGCCTCGGCGGCGGCGGCCACGGCGGTGGCCTTGTTGCCGGTCATCTGGAGGATCTCGTGGCTCGGCCCGACGAAGGTGATGCCGGCCTGCTCGCAGGCGCGCGCGAGCTCGGGGTTCTCCGACAGGAACCCGTAGCCGGGGTAGACCGCGTCCGCGCCGGAGCGCTGCGCCGCAGCGATGATCTCGTCCACGGAGAGGTAGGCGCGCACCGGGTGGCCGGGTTCGCCGATCTCGTAGGACTCGTCGGCTTTGAGCCGGTGCATGGAGTTGCGGTCCTCGTGCGGGAAGACCGCGACGGTCCCGGCCCCCTGTTCATAGGCGGCGCGGAAGGCTCGAATCGCGATCTCCCCGCGATTGGCGACGAGCACCTTGCGGAACATTGCCGGCTACCTCCTACGGGCGGGTGTCGGTTGATGCTCGAACATTACCGCGAAATTTCTCCGGAGCGGGAGAACCTCCCGCGTGGTGAAACGCGCATCAGCTTCATGACCTGCACGGACTCGCCAGCGACACAAGCGAGCAGGAGGAGAAAATTTTTGGAAATTTTTCGTTCAGGTAAGAAGGGGCGAGCAGCGGGGCGCGGACCCGCCCGCCGCACGCCCCCGCGGCGCTCGCCGAACCCGCGCCGAGTCCCCACCGGGCCTGCGCCGAACATGCCCAAGATGCACGGCGACTCGGCGTGCGCCTGGGAATCCACCGGCAGCGGCCCGGTGGAGCAGCTGGTCCGCACGCCCTTCCCGACCACCGTGGAGGACGTGCGCGCGGGCCGCGAGAACGCGGTCGACCACCGGGAGCTCCCGGTCGCCGGCTGCCCCGCGGTGCGGTCCAACGCCGAATCCCCGGACAGCACCGGCACGTGCCGGATCTTCGCGGCGACCTCGCAGGAGTCGCCGCTGCGCTCCGTCGCCCACAGCAGCACGGATCCGTGCGCGCGGGCCGCGCGAGGGGCCGAGAAGGACTTCGTCAGGTCGTTTTGCGCACGGTTGAGGGCGGGCGGCTGGGGGCAGATGGGAGGAACCTCCTGCACGGCTCTCGCTCCGGGTGCTCGACCTCGAGTAGCGACCTGCACCACGTCTCGCCTTCCTCGCGAGAGCCACGCAGGAGAACCCGCCGATGGTCCGGTTGCTCAGGTGGCGCTTCGACACTGCCGTGTCGAAGGGGAGGCAATCGCGGCTGCCCCGCGACGGCAGGCGTCAGTGACATAACAAAGCACCACTAGACCTTCTCCAGGTACTCGGCCTGCTCGTCGGCGACCAGCTCGTCGACCATCCGCCGCAGGCCCTGGTGGCGCTGGAGGCGCGGATCGTCGCTGGTGAGCCGCTCCGCCTCCTCCCGCGCCCGGGCGATGACGTCCTCGTCCCGCAGCAGCGAGAGCATCCGCAGGCCGGAGCGGCGCCCCGACTGCGCCGCTCCGAGGATGTCGCCCTCGCGCCGCAGCTGCAGGTCCAGCCGAGCGAGTTCGAACCCGTCCGTGGTGGAGGCGACCGCGTCCAGTCGTTCGCGCGTGGTCGTCCCCGCCAGCGCTTCGGTCACCAGCAGGCACAGCCCGGGGGCGCGGCCGCGCCCGACGCGGCCGCGCAGCTGGTGCAGCTGGCTCACGCCGAACCGGTCGGCGTCCATGATGACCATGACCGTCGCGTTGGGCACGTCCACGCCGACCTCGACCACCGTGGTGGCCACGAGCACGTCGAGCTCCCCCGCGGCGAAGGCGCGCATCGTCTCGTCCTTGTCCTCGGAGGACAGTCTCCCGTGCAGCTCGCCGATGCGCAGGTCCGACAACGGGCCGCGGCGCAGCTGCTCGGCCACGTCGAGCACCGCGAGCGGCTGCCGCTGCCCGTTCCCGGAGTCACCTGCGGCGTCCTCATCGGACTGGTTGCTCGCCCCTTCCTCGTCTGAATCCGATGTGGACTCCTCGGAACGCCGGGAATCGGGATCATCACCGATGCGCGGGCAGACGACGTAGACCTGGTGGCCGGTGCCGACCTCCTCGCGGATGCGCTCCCACGCCCGGGTCAGCCACGCGGGTTTCTCCGCCGCCGGCACCACGCTCGTGCTGATCGGGGGGCGCCCGTGCGGCAGTTCCCGCAGCGCCGAGGTCTCCAGATCGCCGTAGACGGTCATCGCCACCGTGCGCGGAATCGGCGTCGCGGTCATGACCAGCACGTGCGGGGACATCCCCGCCCCGGCGCGCCCCCGCAGGGCGTCGCGCTGCTCCACCCCGAAGCGGTGCTGCTCGTCCACGACCACCATCCCCAGGTCGGCGAAGGACACCTGGTCCTGGATCAGGGCGTGCGTGCCGACGACGATGCCGGCCCGCCCCGAGGTCGCGTCCAGCAGGGCCTGCCTGCGCTGCGCCGCCGGCAGCGAGCCCGTGATCAGCACGATCCGCGTGGCCTCGTCGTCAGCGCCGAGCTCGCCGCCGCGCGCCAGCTCGCCGAGCAGTTCCGCGAGCGAGCGGGCGTGCTGGGCGGCGAGCACCTCGGTCGGCGCGAGCATCGCCGCCTGCCTGCCGGAGTCGATCACCTGCAGCATCGCGCGCAGCGCCACCACGGTCTTGCCGCTGCCCACTTCCCCCTGCACCAGGCGGTTCATCGGGTGCTCGGCCGCCAGGTCGGCGGCGATGTGCTCGCCCACCTCGCGCTGGCCCGTGGTGAGCTCGAACGGGATCCGCTCGTCGAAGCGGCTCAGCAGCCCGCTCTCCCGGGGCGGGCTCGCGGGCGCGGGCTGGTGCTCGACGTCGGCGCGCTGCCGCGCCAGGGCCAGCTGCACCGCCAGCGCCTCGTCCCACTTGAGCCGCTCCTGCGCGGCCTCCACGTCCGCGTGGTCCTGCGGCAGGTGGATCCGGCGCAGCGCCGATTCCAAGTCGGACAGCTCGTGGCGTTCGCGGACCTCAGCGGGGAGCGGATCGTCGGTGCCGTCCCAGACGTCGAGCACCTGCCGGACGCAGCGGGCGATCGACCAGGACGGCATCCCCTGCGCGGCCGGGTACACGGGGATCAGCGCTGCTGCGAACTCCTCGGCGGCCGAGTCCGCGTCGGCGCCGTCCGAAGTGAACAGCTGGTACTCCGGGTGGGCCAGCTGGAGCTGGCTGCGGTAGGCGGTGACCTTGCCCGCGAACATGCCGCGCCGCCCCGGCTGCAGCTCCCGCTCGCGCCACGCCTGGTTGAAGAACGTGCAGATCAGCGAACGCTGCCCGTCGGTGATCCGCGCTTCGACGATCGTGCCCCGGCGGGAGCGCATGTTCCGCTTGCCGACGCGCTCCACCTGGGCGAGCACCGTCGCGTGCTCGCCGATCTCCAGGCCGGAGATCTTGGTGAGCTCGCCGCGCTCGGCGTAGCGGCGCGGGTAGTGCCGCAGCAGATCGCCCACCGTGCTCAAGCCGAGCGCGGAGTCGAGCGCCTTGGCCGTCTTGCGCCCCAGGACGCGGTCCAGCCGGGTGTCCCCGGTGGTCGTCCGCCCCTGTTCCGAATTCGTGGTCATCGTGCACGTCACCAGCTTCGATCCGAACTCCCGCTGAGAAAGCTATCGGATCGGGCCGACACCGTGCGCACCACCGGTCCCGCCGGGGCCGTGCCGCCGCGCGGGGCGCCCGCCCGGGCGCCCCGCGCGGCGGAGGCGGTTCGGCTCAGTCGTCGGTGTCCTCCTCGAAGGAGACGATCTGCCCGTTGTCCGCGTTGATCTCGACCTCGTACTCGGTGTTGCCCTTGCGGAGGTCGAGCTCCCACTCCACGCCGTAGCAGCGGTCGAGGTCGATCTCGGTGACGCTCGCGCCGGGCACCTTCTTCAGCGCGATCCGCTCGGCCTGCTTCTCGTCGACCGAGGGCTGCCCGGTCGAGCAGTGCTCGGGCCACGGGTTGCCCCGGTGGGGGTGCGCCCGGTCCGCGTCCGGACCGGTGCGGATCTCGTCCGGGTCGGGCCCGGTGTAGTGCTCGCCCGGGCCGGTGTAGATCTCATCGGGGTCCGGTCCGGTGTAGGGCTGGTCGGACTGCTGCTGCGCCGACGCCGGGCGGACTTCGGCGGGCTGACCTCCGTTCTGGCCCCCGTCGCCTGCGAACGCGACCGCCGTGCTGCCCAGCGCCAGCACTCCGCCGGTAACCGCGACCGCTCCGATCAGCTTCTTGTTGCCCATCACGCCGTGCCTTTCCACGTGTCCTTCCATCGGGCTCCGCGTCTTCGCGTCGCCGTCGACCACGACGTTCCCAGCGGTGCGACTAACCGGGCGCTACTCGAGCGCTAAGAAAAAGTTAAAAAGCGTCATCGCAGGTCACGAAGCTGCTCGCCCGAGCTCGACGGTCACGCGGGCACCTCCGCCGGGCGCCTGCTCCAGGCGCACACCGCCACCCGAGTCGACGGCGGCGCGGCGGACGATGTCCAGGCCCAGACCGCTCGACCCGCTCCCGCTGGCCCCGCGCCGCAGCGGACCGGTGTCCGAGGTCGGGAAACCCGCGCCCTCGTCGTCGACCACCAGCAGCACCACGCCGTCCCCGGGCGCCAGCGTCACGGAGAACCCGACCCCGTCCTCGGTGTGGCCGAAGACGTTGCCGAGCAGCGCGTCCACGCACGCGGCCAGGTCCGCCCCGCTGACCGCGACCGGCAGCGGCCCCGCGGCGAGGTCGGTGCGCACCTCGCGGTCGGTGTCCTCGGCGAGCACCGACCAGAAGGACACCCGCTCGGACACGACGGCGGCCGCGTCGCAGTGCTCCGCGACCTCGCCGGTGGAGGTGCCGCTGCGCCGCCCCGCCTCATCGATGATCCTGGTGACCGCGCGCTGCAGCGCGTCCACGTGGTCGGTGATCCGCTGCGACTCGTCCGGGTCGGACAGCGCTTCGGCGTCCAGCCGCAGCGACATCAGCGGCGTGCGCAGCCGGTGGGACAGGTCCGCGGCGCGCTCGCGTTCCTCGGCGAGCAGCTCGCGGATCCGGGCGGCCAGGTGGTTCAGCGCGGTGCCGACGTCGCGCATCTCCTGCGGGGCCTGGACCCGGGCGCGCGCGTCCAGCTCCCCGGACGCCAGCCGGTGCGACACCCCGGCGAGCTCCCGCGTCGGACGCACGAGACCGCGCGCCATCCGGTCGGCGACGAGCACGCTCAGCGCCGACAGCGCCGCGCCCAGACCGGCCAGCAGCAGCCACGCGCGGTGCACCCCGCGCATGAGCTCCGCCTCGCTGACCGCGGTGCGGATGACCGCCCGACCGCCGGCGGCGTCGCCCACCGACACCACCACTTCCACGCCGTCCTCGGTGTCCACGGTGAGGCTGCGGCCCCGCTCGGCCAGCCGCACCGCCGGAGTGCGCTCGGACTCCGCGCCGAGCTGCGTGCCGTCACCGCGGAAGACGGTGACCGGGAACCGCCCCTCGGCGTTGGCCTGCTGGACGCTGAGCTCCAGCACGCGCGGATCCGCGGTGGACACCACCGAGGTGAGCGCCTGCGCCTGCACGGTCGCGTCGTTGACCGCCCTGTCGAAGGCCACGGTGCGCGCCAGCACGGCCAGCGGGATGAGGAAGGCCACCACCACGAGCACGGTGGTGGCCACGACGAGCAGCGCGATCCGCCGCCGCATCAGGAGGCACCCCCCTGCTCCTCGGGGGTGCCCAGCCGCACGCCCACCCCGCGCACCGTGTGCAGGTACCGCGCGTTCTTCGCGGTCTCCCCGAGCTTGCGCCGCATCCACGACAGGTGCACGTCCACGGTCTTGTCCGCTCCGCCGTAGGGCAGCTGCCACACCTCGGTGAGCAGCTCCCGCTTGCTCACCACCTGCCCGGGGCGCAGGGCGAGGTAGTGCAGCACGTCGAACTCCCGCGGGGTCAGCTCCAGCACCGCACCGTCCAATGTGGCCGTGCGCGAGGCGGGGTCGAGGCGCAGTCCGCCCACGACCAGGACCTCGGGAGCCGGGCGCTCCCCGCCGCGCCGCAGCACCGCGCGGATGCGCGCGTCCAGCTGACCGGCCCCGAACGGTTTGACGACGTAGTCGTCAGCGCCCGAGTCCAGCACCTCCACGATCTCGTCCTCCGCACCGCGGGCCGTGGCCACCACGACCGGCACGCGGCTGACCGCGCGGAGCATGCGCAGCATCTCCCGCCCGTCCAGATCGGGCAGGCCGATGTCGAGCACCACCACGTCCGGGTTCTGCGCCACCACCTGGTTCAGCCCGTGCATGGCGGTCGCCGCCGAGGTGACGGCGTGCCCGAGTTCGTGCAACGCCTTGCTCAACGAGCTGCGAATGGTCGCGTCGTCCTCG
This sequence comes from Salinifilum ghardaiensis, assembly GCF_054491345.1. Lineage (NCBI taxonomy): Bacteria > Bacillati > Actinomycetota > Actinomycetes > Pseudonocardiales > Pseudonocardiaceae > Salinifilum > Salinifilum ghardaiensis. The sequence goes on from NZ_CM137101.1 coordinate 4,031,850, forward strand.
ACCAACAACACTTGCGCCACGCACCGCACCGTAGCCCGCTCGGCTCGCGGGCCACGGCTTGGCATAGTGGACACCATGGCTCGCCCCACCCGCGTCGCGCGCACCGCCCTGGCGGTGGTGGGTTGGTTGGCCGCCGCCGCTGTCGCGGTCGCGGTCGGCCTCGTCGCCGTCTCCGCCCTCGGGCGCGGCATCCTCGCCCCGGGACCGCCGATGACCGATCCGAGCGAGGTCGAAGCGGAGCTGGCCCGCCCCGCGCCGCCCGCGCAGGCGGACCCCGCGCCCGAGGGGCCGAGCGATCGGCCGCAGGAGCGCCACGTCGAACGCACCCCGGGCGGGACCGTGGTGGCCGGCTGCGACGAGGCCGGGCAGGCCTCGCTGCTGTCCTGGAGCCCGGCGCAGGGGTTCCAGGCCGACGACGTCCAGGACGACCCGGCCGACGAGGCGGAGATCACCTTCGAGTCCGACGAGCGGGACGTGGACGTGTCCGTGCAGTGCCAGGAGGGGAAGCCCCGCACCTCGGTCGAGGTGGACGAGTAGCGGCACTGCCCCGTGAGGTCGGGTACGCGGCTGATGGGTGGGCCGCCGGTGCTGGTGTGGTGGCGGTGGTGGTTGTAGCCGTGCAGCCAGGTGGGCAAGGCTGCGCGCCGTTGGTCTCGGTGCTGCAGGGCTGGGCGCAGGCCCATTCGTCGAGCAGTGTGCGGCGGGCAGCGCAACGACCCCGCCGCGGGCCACGGGGCCCTGCGGTTTCCGGGCCCTCTCACGGGAGCAACCGTGCGGTGTAGCCCGCCTCGACCAGGCGCCGGTACGACCGGTCGACCTCGGCGGGCACCTCCTGCGGCGCGGCGAACCCGAGCTCGGCGTAGCGGGTGATCCGCTGGGTGTCGCCGACGAGCATGGACACGACCCGCTCGGCGTCGCCGACCGAGCGGACGTAGTCGTCCAGCGCGAGCCGCTGCGAGCTGCACACGACTTCCACCTCGGGCCAGACCTCGCGGGCCGTGGCGAAGGCGCGGCGCTGCTGGTACGGGCGGCAGACCAGCAGCACCGAAGCGACCTGGTGGTCCCGCGCGGCGAGCAGGTCGCGGGTGAACGCGATGTTCTCCCCGGTGTTCGTCGCAGCGGGTTCGACGAGCACGGCCGAGTCGGGCACCCCGCGGGCGAGGGCGCGTTCCCGGTAGTGCACCGCCTCGCCGCGCGGGAACCGCGCCACCGTGGTCGGTGCGTTGGCACCGGTGAACACGATCAGCGGGAACATCCCGGCGGCGTACAGCTCGGCGGTATGATCGGCGACCCCGGGGTCGTGGCTGCCCAGGCCGACCCCCGCGTCGCACGGCCGCGGCTCGTGCCCGAGGTCGTGATAGCGCCACAGGCGCTCGACGTCCGCGCGCAGCTCCTCCGGAATGGCCGGTACCGGTGTCCCCACGGCGTCCTCGCACAACTCGATCAGTCCGGGATGTTGAACGTGTAGGTCCACGCGAACCGGGACGCGGCGTGCACCCCGCGGGCGAACTCCACAACCCTGCCCCCGGCCGTGGCCGTCGTTCTGTGCAGGATCATCACGGGTTCGCCCGGTGGCAGTTCGAGGATTTCCGATTCCTCCGGGGTCGGCATCCGCGAGTACACGGTTTCGGTGACCACATCCGGCTCGAGCCCCTGGAGGGCGAGGATCGCGAAGCCACCGCCCTGTCCCGCAGGCCCCGGTGCCGGGTCCGTGAGCGGAGTGCCTTCGACGTCCTCAGGCCGGTAGTAACTCGTGAGCGTGTGCGTGGGCCTGCCGTTGTCCTTCACGAGGCGCGTCCGTTCGTACACGGGTTCACCGGCGCTGATGTCGAGCGCTTCGGCGACCGCGCTGTCGGCACTGGTACTCCGGACCTCGTTGGTCTGGTCGCCCGATTTCCACGCTCGGCCGGAAGCCTCGCGGTCAGCGGCGAAGGCAACCACTCCGCCGAACTTCCACTTGCTCTTCGCGTAGCGTTCAGCACCGAGCCTGCGCATCGGGGGACGGCTGCGCACGACCGTGCCGCGGCGACGCACCGGCGTGACGAGCCCTTCTGACTCCAGTGCTGCAACGGCCTTGCGGATCGTGCCGAGGTTCACGCCGTAGGTCTCGGCAAGCTCGCGCTGCTTCGGAAGGGTCGATCCAGGTGGGTACTGCCCACTCTCGAGCGCTGCGCGGAGATCCGCAGCGACCTCCTTGTACCCGGTTCCCATGTGCGCCGACCTTCCATCTACTCCGCATGAATAAGTATAGATCTAACTCTTTCAAGTGATCCACACAAGCATTACATGTACATCTATTGACGCCGCGGCCATGATCGCATCAAATAGATGTACAACTATTCGGCTTGCATTCCCGAGTCCGTAACCAGAAGCGCGATCCCTCCAAGAGTTCCGGCATGCGGGGAGAACCTATGACTACTGGAACACGACCGCACATGACCAAACGGCCAGACGAGACCGAACAGGAGCACCGCCGCCGGCTGTCGCACTCGTGCTACCGGTGCGGTTGGTACACCGCCAACCTCAGTGAACTGGATCGGCACGAGGACCACTGCGACAGGAGTGCACGTTGAGCGCGGCACACGTACTACTCACCACAGCGGCCGCCACGTTCTTCGCGGCGCTCACGCTGTGCCTGTGGCACTCGGAGTTCCGACCGAGACATGAGGCCGTCGGCACCAGCGGCTCAACGCTCGAGCAACTGCGCGCGCGGAGCGGTATCAGAACCGCGCGGGAGGTCCCGGAGTTCCGCTTGGACGGTCCCGCGATCACCTGGCCAACCATCGACCACGACCAGAGCCGTCCGGAACATGCAAGTGCGCCAACAGCTGCCGACCTTGCTGCGACACCGCGCGACCCGGCAACCGCGCGTTCCCGGTAGTGCACCGCCTCGCCGCGCGGGAACCGCGCCACCGTGGTCGGTGCGTTGGCACCGGTGAACACGATCAGCGGGAACATCCCGGCGGCGGGGAACTCGCCCTCCAGCGGCAGCTCGACGCGCAGCGCAGCGTCCGTCGACGGCTGCCCCGTCGAGCGGCTCGCACGCACGATCAGCCGTCACCACCGCGATCTCCCGACGCGCGCCCACGGCGAGGAAAGCGCGGTCACCGAGGCCGAGTCCCCGCGCACTCGCCAGCGGATCCCTCCGCGGCCTCGGCCCGGCGTTCCGCGAGGAGGTCGTCGACCACCGAGCCGGAACCGCCGGCCTCCTCCCGCGCCGCGATTGCCATGTCCTGCATGCGCCGCGTCATGTCCCGGCGGGCCTCGATGACGACCCGACTGCCGTCGCGGTACTCGACGAGCTCGGTACCGGAACCCCGACCGAGTTCGCGGCGAAGATCAGCGCCCTCGCTCGCTCAACTTGACGGTCGTTTCCGGCATTCTGCCAGCGCAGATGCCACATTCATGGATGCCATGTGCTCACCGGGAACATTGCACTGAGCTGCGAACCAGTACACCTCCGGGGCAACCACGCAGCACTGGCACGGCCGCGCAGCGACCGACCCCGCCCAACGCGCTCCCCGCAGCTGCGCCCTCACTCGATGCCGAGCAGGAGCACCGCGTCCAGGTCCGGTGCGCTGTGGGCGGTGAACTCGACCTCGGGGTGCCTCCGGCGCAGGTGGCCGCCCAGCTCCTCCGCCAGCTCCGGGTCGGCGACGAGCGCGCTGAGCAGTTCCCCGCCGGTGTCCAGCACGCGGTCGACGAGCTCCCGCGCACCGCTGAGCCGGTCGGCGGCGATGAGCACGACCTCGCCGTCCACCAGGCCGAGCACGTCCCCGGGCCGGCACCGGCCCACCCAGGTCAACGCCTCGGTGTCGGCCACGCGCAGCTCCCCGCGGCGGGTCGCCGCGGCGGCCTCGGCCATGGCGACGTGATCGTCCGAGCGCCGCCGGTGCGGATCGTGCACGGCCACCGCTGCCAAGCCCTGCACCGGCGAGACGGTGGGCACGACCACGACCTCCTGCCCCTCGCGCTCGGCCTGGCGCGCCGCGGCCTCCGCCGCAGCGGCGACCTCCGCGTCGTTCGGCAGCAGCACCACGTGGGTGGCCGCGGTCTCCCGGACGGCTGCGCCCAGGCGCGCGGCGCCCGCGGAGGCGTCGAGGAGCACCGCGTGCACGCCCTCGGCGGTGAACAGCTCGGCCACCGAGGGGCTCGGCGCACCGGCGAGGACGGCGCTGCGCACGCCGGCGGGGGGTTCGGCCGGGGTCGCGTCGGCGAACCGCGTCACGGAGATGCGGTGCACCCGGCCGGACTCGATGCCGCACTCGATCGCCGCGCCGATGTCGTCGCAGTGCACGTGCACCGCCCAGGACTCCGCGCCGTCCCCGGCCACCGAGATGCAGTCGCCGAGCTCGGCCAGGCGCTGCCGCAGCTGCTCGGCGCGCTCCGGGGTGGTCCCGGACAGCAGGTACATCACCTCGTACTCGAAACCGCCGGCGGGCGCCGCCCCGCCCGCCTCGGTCGCGTCCTCCGCGGCAGCGGGACCGCCGGGCGGTTCGGCGGCGAGACGCCGCCCGTCGCAGACGGTTTCGTGCAGCGCGTCCAGCAGGACCACGAACCCCCGCCCGCCGGCGTCGACCACGCCCGACTCCCGCAGCGCGGACAGCTGGCCGGGTGTGGCGGCGAGCGCGTCGACCGCGGCCACCGTGGCCGCCCGCACCACCTCGGCCAGCTCGCCGCCGCCCAGTTCACCGCCGCGGTCGGCGGCCTCGGCCGCGGCCCGGGTCACCGACAGGAACGTGCCCTGCGCGGGTTCCGCGACGGCCGCGGCGGCCGCCCGGTCCGCCTGCCGCAGCGCGGCGGCGAACGCCGCTCCGTCCCCGGTGGCGCACCCGCCGAAGGCCGCGGCGAAACCGCGCAGCGCCTGGGCCAGCAGCACGCCGGAGTTTCCGCGCGCGCCCGCGACCGCGCCCTTCGCCGCCGCCTCCAGGGCGGCCCCGAGGTCAGCAGCCCCCACCGGGGCCATGGCGCGCCAGCCGGCGCGGGCCGTGTGCAGCAGGTTCGTCCCGGTGTCCCCGTCGGCGACCGGGTAGACGTTGATCCGGTCGATGGCGGCACGCTCGTCGGTGAGATGCCCCACCGTCCGCGCCATCCAGCGACGAGCAGCGGAGACGTCCAGCGTCCGCAGCACCGGCCCCTCCTCGTCCGTGTCGTGCGCCCCGCAGCCTAGTAGCCCGCCGGGCCGCGCCAGGCGTTCAGCCGTCGGAGGCCGGCACCGAGTGACTCAGCTCGCACGTGGCACCGCTCCGCTGCACACCGCGGCGGGGCGGGCGGTACGCTGCGCGGGACAGCACGGTGCGCCGGGACAACGGACCCGCCGCGCGGGGGGAGGACCCCGGTGAGCTACACTGATCCGGTCCCGGGCGGCGAAACCCAGGGCGACCGCGTTCCCGTGGGAACCGGACTCGGGGCGCCTAGCCGCCAACGGCGGTACACAGCAAGCGCAGTCACCCCTGGGTGACAGACCACACGCAAGTGGGAGTCGCTTGCGTGGCTCTCATCGCTGTAACCGTCAACGCGAAGAAGGGGTGTCTGACGTGGCTGCCGTCTGCGACGTCTGCGGCAAAGGACCTGGCTTCGGCAACTGGGTCTCGCACTCCCACCGGAAGACGAGGCGCCGGTGGAACCCGAACATTCAGACCGTGCACGCCAAGATCGGTCTGTCGCAGCGCAAGCGGATGAACGTGTGCACCTCCTGCCTGAAGGCGGGCAAGGTCGTGCGCGGCTGAAACCGCATCTCGTGCGAAAAACCCCGGGCCGGTCGGACCGACCCGGGGTTTTTCGCGTCCGCGGGGCGTCAGTTGGGTTGACCCCGCCAGCGCGGTTCCACCTTCTCCCACTCCTCTTCCCAGGCGTGCAGGCGCCGCCGCGTGATGTACCAGCGCGCCGCGCCGTAGCCGAGGGCACCGGTGACCGCGAAGCCGACGGCCACGAACGCGCCGGTCACCCCGGCTGCCTGGACGGCATCGCCCTCGGTCATGGGCGGGCTGGTGATGTCGCCGGACCTGTCGACCCAGACGGGCACCTCGGGCCGCGATGCGACGTTGCGGGGCACGTCGACGATGGCGAACCGCGCGTCGTCGCCCCGGCCGAGCCGTACGGCCACGCTCTCCACGCCCCGCTCCTGCGGCGCGCGGGCGACGACCGTCGCCGCGACCTCGTTCTTCGCGCTCTGCTCGGCCCGGGCCTGGTCGACCCCCCGGGCCAGTTCCAGCTGACCGACGAACATCGCGGTGACGAAGCCGCCGATGAGGAACGCGACCAGGAGCGCCACCGCGAGCGGCTCGAACCAGTCCGTGCCGCGCCACAGCGGATTCGCGCGGTCTCGCCCCCCGCGGAACAGGAACCGCAGGCCGAAGGGCGTCCTCCCGGCTGCCATAACGAGCCCTCTCCCCGCAGTGACCAGCACTGACGCTACGGATGGCCCCGTCTGTTCCAATGTACGTCCGGGACGGAGCCTCCCTCCAGCACTGGCCGGACGCAGCCCCGCTAGTCACTGAACCGGGTGACAAGCGCCCGGTTCGTCCCAGCGCACCGGGGCGCGGTGCTGCGCTCCGGGCCGTGCGGCGAGCTCCTGAACGGCGGGCTCGGCTCCCCCGCGCCGGGGCTACGGGAGCTTCCAGTCGACGGGGCGGCCGCCCTGCTGCTCGAGCAGCTCGTTGGCCTTGCTGAACGGGCGCGAGCCGAAGAATCCGCGGTCGGCCGACATGGGGCTCGGGTGCGGGGATTCGACGCAGGCCACGCCGGGCATGAGCGAGCGCAGTTCGCGCGCGTGCCGGCCCCACAGCACGGCGACGAGCGGTTCGGAGCGCCCGGCGAGCGCGCGGATGGCCTGGGCGGTCACTTCCTCCCACCCGCGTCCGCGGTGCGAGCCGGGCTTGTGCGGTTCGACGGTCAGCGCCCGGTTGAGCAGCAGCACGCCGCGCTCCGCCCACGGCGTGAGATCGCCGCTCGACGGCATCGGGTGCCCCAGGTCGGAGACGTACTCGCGGAAGATGTTGACCAAGCTCTTCGGCGGGCGCACGTCCGGCGCCACGGAGAAGCTCAACCCCACCGCGTGCCCCGGCGTGGGATACGGGTCCTGGCCGACGATGAGCACCCGCACGTCGTGGAACGGCTGCTGGAAGGCGCGGAGCACGTTCTCCGGGGCGGGCAGGTACGTCCGCCCCGCGGTGACCTCGTCGCGCAGGAACGCGCCCATCTCGGCGATGCGGTCGGCCACGGGCTCGAGCGCCTCGGCCCACCCGGCCTCGATCTGTTCGTGCAGAGGACGTGCTGCCATGCTCGCCAGCTTAGGGAGTCCGCGGACGGGCCGTCGCGGGTGGGTGGCCGGGGAGCGCCGGGCACCCCGGCGAGCCCTCGCGCTGGGCGCGACCGGACTCCCTAACGCCAGTGCTGCCAACCGGATTCCGCGTCGAACTCCGCCCCGTCGACGGTGACCCCGCTGCCTTCGGCGACCTCGCCGAGCACGCGCCACCCTCCGGGCACCGCCGACCCGGCGGGGAACGTGGCAGCGAGCGCCTGGTCCTCCCCTCCGGTGAGCACCCAGGTCCGCGCGTCGGCGCCGAGCGCCGAGGCGACCTCGCTCAACCGGTGCGGCACGTCGAGCAGTTCGGACCGCACGTCGATGGCCACATCGGACGCCGCTGCCACGTGGCCGAGGTCGGCCAGCAGTCCGTCGGAGATGTCCACCATGGACGTGGCGCCGGCTGCTGCGGCCTGCGGACCGGCGTCGTAGGGCGGTTCGGGGACGCGGTGGGCGCCGACGACGGCCAGCGGCGAGCGGAACCCGCGCGCGAGCACCGCGTACCCGGCCGCGGACCAGCCGAGCCGCCCGGCGACGGCGAGCACGTCGCCCGGGCGCGCACCGGCGCGGGTGACGGGTTCCCGCCCGCGCAGGTCGCCGAGGGCCGTGACGGAGAGGGTGAGCACGCTGGAGGAGACCATGTCCCCGCCGATCACGCCGACTCCGACCTTCCCGCCTTCCTCCGCCAGCCCGGCGGAGAGGCCGTCGACCAGGTCGAGCGGCGTGTCCGCGGGGCAGGCGAGGCCGACGAGCAGTCCGGTCGGCTCGGCCCCCATCGCGGCGATGTCGGAGAGGTTGACCGCCGCGGCCTTGCGGCCGACCTGGTGCGGCGTGGACCAGTCGAGCCGGAAGTGCACGCCGTCGACGAGGACGTCGGTGCCGGCGACGACGCTGCCGCCGGGGGCCGCGAGCACGGCCGCGTCGTCGCCGGGTCCCAGCAGGGTCGCCTCCGACTGGGAGCGCCCCGCCGCCACCCGGGAGATCAGGTCGAACTCACCGAGCTCAGCGATCGTGCGCGTGTTCTCCGTCGCATCGGGCCCCAACGGAAACCGTCCTTCCTCGAGTATCGGCTCGGGGCAGTGGGGTACTACGCTGCCAGTTTCCTACCCGAGTGCAGGGACGAGCGGAAAGGGCACACCGTGGTACAGGCGTACATCCTCATCCAGACCGAGGTCGGCAGGGCCGCCGACGTCGCCTCGGAGATCGCCGGCATGCCCGGCGTCCTCACCGCCGAGGACGTCACCGGTCCGTACGACGTCATCGTGCGCGCCGAGTCCGAGAACGTCGACCAGCTGGGCAAGATGGTGGTCGCGCGCATCCAGAACGTCAGCGGCATCACGCGCACGCTCACCTGCCCGATCGTCCACCTCTGAGCCCGGCGGCCGGCTGCTGGGGTGTTGCCCACCGCGCATCCGTCCGGGGGGTGTGCGCGGTGGCCGGCCTGCGATGCTGTAGTGGGTGCGTGCGCGAGCAGACGGTGTCCGGAATCCCCAAACCTGCCTTGATCGCGGCGATCGCGCTGAGCGCGGTGCTGGCCCTGGTCGTGGCGGGGCTGGGCGCCTACTCCCGATACACCGAGCACCAGCGCCAGCAGGCCGTCGAGCGGGCCGAGCAGGCGCGGCGTTCCGGCCCGCTGGCGATGCCGCCCGTGCCCGCGCCCGCTGCCGGCGGCCCCGAGTGCGCCCGGGTGGTGGAGGCGCTGCCGGAGTCGCTCGAGATCGGCGGTCAGCAGGTGCCGCGGCGCGCGATCGCCCAACCCGCCCCGGACGGCGCCGTGGCCTGGGGCGATGCGGACCACGACCCGATCACCCTGCGCTGCGGGGTTCCCGCTCCCGCTGAGTTGCGGCCGACCTCGCCGCTGGTCGAGGTCAACGGGGTGCGCTGGCTGGAGATCAACCAGGCCGGAGACACCACGTGGCTCGCCGTGGACCGGTCGGTCTACGTGGCGCTGACCCTGCCCGCCGGTTCGGGCAGCGCTCCACTGCAGGACCTCGCGAACGTCCTCGGCTCGAGCCTGCCGGAGGGCGAGGTCTTCAAGTAGCACCCGCGGGCCGAGGCCCCTCCCACCCCGCGCCGGTCCGCGGTGCCGCGCAACGCCCCGCGGAGCTGCGCAGCGCCGTCCCGCGCCCGCGCGGAGAGCGCGGACCGCACCGGCCGAGCACCGCCACCCCGACGTCCCGCCGGCGCTGGTCGACCCTCCGCCCGGTCCCGCCCGTCGCCGGTACCGCTTCGGTGATCTCCCGGAACTCCGCTGAGCTCGCAGGTGAGCACGGCGGCACCGACGCTCCTTGCAATCTGATTTGCAAGAAATTGCATCCTTCGTTGCAGCTCAAAGCTGTCACCAATGGAGTATTGACTTTATCGGTGAAAGAAATTGTGATGTGCGCTACCGCTTCGGAGCAGAGGAGGTTGGCATGCGATTACCCCTGCTGGCACTCGCCACCGCGCTCGCGGGCACGTCCCTGGTGCCCGCCGCGACCGCCCAGCAGCCCGAGCCCGGCCAGACCCCCGCCACCGCACCGGTGGAGGGGCCGATCATCCAGATGTTCCAGTGGCCCTGGGAGTCCGTCGCGCAGGAGTGCGCGGACTTCCTCGGCCCCGAGGGTTTCGGCGCCGTCCAGGTTTCGCCGCCGCAGGAGCACGTCGTGCTCGAGGACGAGGGCCATCCCTGGTACCAGGACTACCAGCCGGTCAGCTACGAGCTGGACTCGCGCCGCGGTGACCGCGCCGCGTTCGCCTCGATGGTGCGGACCTGCAACACCGCCGGGGTCGAGGTCTACGTCGACGCGGTGGTCAACCACATGACCGGTTCCGGGTCGGTCGACAGCGGCCCGGGCAGCGGCGGTTCGGCCTACGAGAAGTACGACTACCCCGGCACCTACGGGGACGAGGACTTCCACGCCTGCCGCCGGGACATCGAGAACTACGACGACAAGGAGGAAGTGCGCAACTGCGAGCTCGTCGGCCTGGCCGACCTGGCGACGGAGTCCGAACACGTGCGCAGCACCCAGATCGACTACCTCGACGAGCTGGTGGGGCTCGGCGTGTCCGGGTTCCGGGTGGACGGTGCCAAGCACATGCCGCCCGAGGACGTCGCAGCGGTCTTCGGCTCCCTGCGGGACGTTCCGGGGACCGGCCAGAAGCCCTACGTGTACCAGGAGGTCATCGCGGACGGCACGACGAGGGCCGGGGAGTACGCGGGCAACGGCGACGTGACCGAGTTCGCCTACCAGGGCGAGGTCAGCAACGCGTTCGCGGACGGATCGCTGGCGCAGCTGGCGAACCTGCCCGACTCGATGCCGTTGCCGAGCGAGCAGGCCGTGGCCTTCGTCGACAACCACGACACGCAGCGCACCTCACCGACGCTGACCTACGAGGACGGCGCCGCCTACGACCTGGCCAACGCCTTCACGCTGGCCTACCCGTACGGAACGCCGCGGCTGATGTCCAGCTACGCGTTCGACGACCCCGACGCCGGACCGCCGGCGCGAGCCGACGGGACGACGCTGCCCGCGGATTGCGCGGACGACGCGTGGGTGTGCGAACAGCGGCGGCGGACCATCGCCGGAACGGTCGGATTCAACAACGAGGTGCAGGGCACCGGTCTCACCGACTGGTGGGACAACGGGGGCGGGCAGATCGCGTTCGGGCGCGGCGAGTCCGGTTTCGCGGTGTTCAACCGGGAGGCCGGCGAGCTGTCGCGGACGTTCCAGACCTCGTTGCCGGCGGGGACGTACTGCGACGTGATGACCGGTGAGGCCGCGGGAGGCCGGTGCACCGGTCGCTCCGTCGAGGTCGGTGCGGACGGCACGTTCACCGCCACCGCCGCACCCGACTCCGGGATCGCGCTGCACACCGGGGAGAAGCCGGCCTGACCCCGCGGCGCGCGGGCTCTTCCGGGCGGTTCCGCCGGATCGGCCCGCGCGCCCCGCGTCCGCTGCGGCCCCCGCCCGGAGCGGACTCCGCGCCCCGGCGAGCGCGCACGGCTGCGCCGCTGCCGGCAACCGGTCGTGGCCACCGCCCCGCGGTCCAGCCGAGCACGCCCGGAATCCGCTCAGCACGAGGCCGTTTCGCGGCGCAGGGCGGCACCCGCACAATCGGGCCGGTGGGGAGCCCTCGCGGAACCGTCCCGCTCGGGAACGGCGCGGGAGCGGTCGGCGACGGTGCGACGGGAGCGGAACGTGGCTGATTTGGCCGAGATCGCCCGGAAGGCGGGGGTGAGCACCTCCACGGTGAGCCGCGTGCTCAACCGGCGTCCGGGGATCAAGGAGGAGACGCGCCAACGCGTGCTCGAGGTGGTCAACCGGACGCCGCACACCGCGCGCGGTTCCGGGGCGCTGCGGCGCACCGGAGTGATCGGCCTGCTGGTGCCGGAACTGTCCAACCCGGTCTTCCCGGCCTTCGCCGAAGCCCTGGAGCGGCGCGCCTCACTGGCGGGCTACGCCTCGGTGCTGTGCAACACGCGCGCCGCGATGTCCGAGAAGGACCACGTGCGGATGCTGGTCGCCCGCGGCGTGGAAGGCATGATCTTCGTGTCCCCTGCGATCGCCACTCCGGACGGCGGCGAGCACCGCAGCCGCACGTACTACGAGAAGCTGCGGACCGAAGGCGTGCGGATGGTGTTCGTCAACGGCGGCGCCCCCACCGTGGACGTCCCCGACATCGCCGTCGACGAGCAGCTCGCCGGCTACACCGCCGCTCGCCACCTGCTCGAGCTGGGGCACCGGCGGATCGGGTTGGTCAGCGGACCGGCGCGGGCGCTGCCCTCCCGGTTGAAGCGCGCCGGGTGGACGGCCGCGCTGGAGGAGGCCGAGGTGGAACCGGAACCGGGACTCGTCGCGCACGCGCCCTTCGGTGCCGCGGGAGGAGCCGCGGCGATGGGCGAACTGCTGTCCGGCTCCGGCCCGACCGCGGTGCTGTGCTCCTCGGACGTGATGGCGCTGGGCGCGATGCGGGAAGCCCACCACCGCGGGTCGTCCGTTCCGGAGGACGTGTCGGTGGTCGGCTTCGACGACATCCCGCTGGCCTCCTACTGCCAACCCGCGCTGACCACGTTGGCGCAGCCGATCGACGACATGGCCGCCGCGGCGGTGGACGACCTCGCCCGCCAGCTCGACGTTGACGAGCCGGCGGGGTCCTCCCCGAGCTCCGGTCGCGTGTTCCGGCCCGGCCTGGTCGTCCGCGAGTCCACCGGGCCCGCCCGCGGCTGAGGCGCAGGACCGGGGGAGCGGCCGCGCACCGCCGCCCCCGCGGGTCGGGCACCGCGCTCGTGGGGCGCGATGCCCGCCCCTCCTGCTAGTGGCTGCCGGCGAGCTCACCGGTGAGCTTGGTGTGCATGGCCTCGCTGCGCTCGTTGAGCCCGACGATCTCCACGGTCTTGCCGTGCGCCTCGTACTTCGTGGTCACCGCGTCCAGGGAGGCGACCGTGGAGGCGTCCCAGATGTGCGCGTCGGTCATGTCGATGACCACGTGCTGCGGATCGCCGGCGTAGTCGAACTGGTAGACGAGGTCGTTGCTGGAGGCGAAGAACAGCTCGCCGGTGACCGCGTAGACGATCTGACCGCCCTCGGGGTCCTCGCTCGCGGTGACCTCGACGAGGTGGGCGACGCGGCGGGCGAAGAGGACCATGGCCGTGATGCTGCCGACGACCACGCCGATGGCGAGGTTGTGGGTGGCGACGACGACGACCACGGTCGCCACCATGACGGTGGTCTCGCCGAGCGGCATCCGGCGCAGCGTCCGCGGGTGGATGCTGTGCCAGTCGAAGGTGCCGAAGGCCACGAGCACCATCACGGCCACCAGCGCGGCCATCGGGATCTGCGAGACGACCGGTCCGAGCGCCAGGCACAGGATCAGCAGGAAGATCCCGGCCAGGAACGTGGAGAGCCGCGTGCGGGCCCCGCTCTTCACGTTGATCATGGTCTGGCCGATCATCGCGCAGCCGCCCATGCCGCCGAAGACGCCGGTGACGATGTTCGCCACGCCCTGGCCGATGGACTCGCGGGTCTTGTTCGAGTGGGTGTCGGTGAGGTCGTCGACGAGCTTGGCGGTCATCAACGACTCCATGAGCCCCACGAGCGCGAACGCCAGCGCGTAGGGAGAGACGGTCGTCAGGGTGTCCACAGTGAATGGAACCTCGGGGATCCCGGGCACCGGGAGGGAGTTCGGGAGCTCGCCCTTGTCGCCGACCGCGGGGACCGCGATGCCGGCGGCGACGGTGAACGCGGTCAGCCCCACGATGGACACCAGCGGCGCCGGGACGGCCTTGGTCAGCCGCGGGAGCAGCACCATGAGCGCGAGCCCGGCGGTGAACAGCGGGTACACCTGCCAGGGAACGTCGACGAGCTCCGGCACCTGGGCCATGAAGATCATGATGGCCAGCGCGTTGACGAAGCCGACCATGACGCTGCGCGGGATGAACCGCATCAGCCGCGCCACCCCGATCGATCCCAGGAGCACCTGGAACACCCCGCCGAGGACCACCGCGGCGAGCAGGTGGCCGAGCCCGTGCTCGTGCACGAGCGGGGCCAGCACGAGCGCGACCGCGCCGGTGGCGGCGGAGATCATCGCGCTGCGCCCGCCCACGACGGAGATCACCACCGCCATCACGAAGGAGGCGAACAGCCCCACGCTCGGGTCGACACCGGCGATGATCGAGAACGAGATCGCCTCGGGGATCAGCGCCAGCGCGACGACCAGCCCCGCGAGGATCTCGGTGCGGGCGACTTTCGGGGACAACCACGCGGGGCGCACCCCGCGCAGACGGGACAAAGACACAGTGTTCGACACAACTCAACCTGACGTGCTCGGGCGCCGTTCTCACGGCGCGATGTGCCCACCGCGGCGGCGCGCGGGGAGAAGGCAGACGTGACGGGGACGGGACTCCCGTCCACCCGGGCGGTCACGGGTGACGGCTCAGATCGGCCGGATCACACCCTGCTCGGTACGCATGGACGCTCCTCGGTTTCGCGGTCGAAGGCCGGGGGCGTCGGTGACCCCAGAGGCCGAGCGGCGCGAGGCCGCAACGGCCGCAACTCTTCCCTGACGTTAGACAACGCTCGCGGGGCGGCGCACTCCCCCACCCGCCCGATGAGCGCCGGATCACGTCGCGAGCCGCGTCACAGCGGCCCGGGAGGTGCGGCACCTGCGCCGACCAGTCCGCGGACCCCCTCAGTCGCGGTGGATGTGCGCGGGCCACGTGCCGCGCCGCGCGATCTCCACGTACGCCTTGAGCAGAGCGGCGAACTCCTCGCCGTCGCGGAGCTGTTCGCGCAGGTCCGCGCAGGACTCCTCCGCGTTCCCGGCGAACTCGGCGAGCCGCTCGGCGGTGTCGTCGAGTTCGGGACCGCCCGGTGCGGGGTCGAGGATGGCGAGCAGCTCGCGCATCTCGCCCAGCTGGAAGCCCAGCGGTTTCATCCGCTTGATCAGCAGCAGCCGCTGCACGTCGGGCTCGGTGTACAGGCGGAACCCGCCCTGGCTGCGCGCGCTGGGCACGACCAGGCCGACCTCTTCGTAGTAGCGGATCGTGCGCAGGGACAGCTGCGTGCGTTCCGCCACCTCGCCGATCTGCATCCGCTCGTCGGCCACACCGCGTCCTTCCTCGTCCCGCTGCGGCGCCCCGCACCGCTGTGACGTCGTGCTCCGCTTGCCCGCGTCCGCTCGTCGCACCGAGGCTACCGACCGCACCGGGGCGGCGACGCGGCCGCTGACCGCGCGCCGCGGGCAACCCTGACGTCGCGATAGGGTTCCGGGCGGAGCGGCCGCGTTCCGCGCACGCCCGAGCTCGCGCTCGTCCGGCGCGGAACCGCTCGGCGCGGAGTTCCCCGCAGAACCACCGCAACGCGGAGCACTGCACTGCGAACGTTCGTGTGAAACACGAACGTTCTGTCGTGGGATGCGTCACCGCGCGGTGTCCGCCGCACCCGCGGAGGCGTAGCACGGTACGCCGGCCGCAGTGACAGCACACGCGAGGGCGGAGAAGGAGCCGCGTGCACACCGCTTCCGAGACGAGAGCACCGACGCAGCCGACCGCGGATCCGGGGACCGGGCGCGGCGACCGGGTGCGGGTGATCACCGCGGCGTCGATCGCCCTCGCCCTCACCGCCCCGGGGCAGACCGCCGCGATCTCGGTGTTCATCGACCCGCTGATCCGCTCGCTGGAACTGCCGCGCGCGGCGGTCTCCACGGCCTACCTCGTCGGTTCGCTCTCCGGGGCGCTGGTGCTGCCGCTGCTCGGCAGGCTCATCGACAGGTACGGGCCGCGGCGCGTCATGCTCGCGATCGGCCTGTGCTTCGGCGGCGTCCTACTGGCGGCCACCGCGGTGACCGAGGTCGTCGGGCTCACGGCCGCCTTCGTCGGCATCCGCGTCGGCGGCCAGGGCGCGCTGAACCTCGTGGCCACCACGACCGTCGCCGTCTACGTCCACCGCCACCGGGGTTTCGCGATGGGCGTGACCTCGGCACTGGGCACCGCGGGGATCTCGCTGGCACCGGTGCTGCTGGAGCGGTTGATCGCCGAGCTGGGCTGGCGCGCGGTGTGGGGTTGGGAAGGCGTGGCCGTCCTCCTGCTCGTCGTGCCCGCAGCTGCGTTCGTGCTGCCCCGGAAACCGCCTCGGGCGCCGCGCGGAGCGGAGGAGTCCGGGGACGGCGGTTCCGGCCGCGGCCGCCGCAACCTGCCCGCGGTGGACTGGACCCCCGCGGAAGCCGTGCGCACCGGCATGTTCTGGCTGGTCGCCAGCGGCGTCGGAACGTGCAGCCTGGTATCCACCGGCCTGACGTTCCACCTCGTGTCCGTGCTCGGCGAACGCGGGCTCAGCCCGGCCGAGGCCGCCGCCACGTTCGTCCCGCAGACCCTGGCCGGGCTCGGCGCGAGCTTCGCGCTCGGCTGGCTCGCCGACCACATCGGCGATCGGGCGCTCATCATCGGCGTCATGGCCGTGCTCGCCGGTGCGACCGCCGGCGCCGGCTGGGTGCAGCCCGGGTGGAGCGCGTTCGCCTACGGCTGCGCGCTCGGCATCTGCATCAACGGCGTCCGCACGCTCGAAGCCGTGGCCTTCCCCCGCTGCTTCGGCCTGCGGCACCTGGGGGCGCTCCGCGGCACGGTGCACTCGGTGACCGTGGGGGCCTCCTCGCTCGGGCCGCTGCTGCTGGCGCTCGGCCGCTCGGCGGCCGAGTCCTACCGGCCCGCACTGCTGGCCATGTGCGCACTGCCGCTGGCCGTGCTGCTGCTCGCGCTCGTGGTCAAGCACCCGCCGCCGGAACCGCCGGACCGCGCCCGAGCGGCGGCCGGAGGCAGCTGGGAGTAGGAGGGCGCCCGATGTCCGCTGTCCGGGGCGGAGGGCCGGGGCAGCGGGGAGCAGGTGGCGACCCGGTGGTGATCCCGCAGCGAGGCCTCGCCGGAGGTTCCCCCGCCCGAGCCGCTGCACCAGCCGATCCGCGGACTCCCCGCGTCAACCGACCAGCGGAATCCCCACCGGGTCGCGGGATCACCGCAGACCGGTGCCGCGCGCCAGCGCGGTGTCCACGAGGGTGGTCAGCAGCGCGCCGTAGTCCACGCCCATGTGCTCCCACATCCGCGGGTACAGCGAGATCGACGTGAACCCGGGCATGGTGTTGACCTCGTTGAGCACGAGCGCGCCGTCCTCGGCGACGAAGAAGTCCACCCGGGCCAGGCCCTGGCCCTCGAGGGCGCGGAAGGCGCGCACGGCGGCGTCGCGCACGCCCTCGGCCACCTCGTCCGGGAGCTTCGCGGGGATGTCGAACTCGGTGACGTCGTCGAGGTACTTCGACTCGTAGTCGTACCAGTCGGCCTCGCCGGTCACGCGCAGCTCCGCGGGCATCGAGGCCTCCACCCGGCCGTCGGGGAACTCCAGCACGCCGCACTCGACCTCGCGCCCGCTGCAGGCGGACTCGACGATCACCTTGGGGTCGTGCCTGCGGGCCTCGGCGATGGCGTCGTCCAACCCGCCCCAGTCGGCGACCTTGGTGATGCCGACCGAGGAACCGGCCCGCGCGGGTTTGACGAACAGCGGGGGCGACAGGCGCGCCCGCTGCTCGTCGTCGAGCGTGCGCGCCCCGCGGCGCACGACGGCGTACTCGCCGACCGGGAGGCCCTCCGCGGCGAGGAGCTTCTTGGTGTACTCCTTGTCCATCGACACGGCGCTGGCGAGCACGCCCGCGCCCACGTAGGGCAACGCGGCCATCTCCAGCAACCCCTGGACGGTGCCGTCCTCGCCGAAGGCGCCGTGCAGCACGGGCAGCACCACGTCCACATCGGACAGCGTCCTCCCGGCGCGGTCGGAGTCGAGGTGCACGAGCTCGCGCCGCGTCGGGTCCGCGGGCAGCACGAGCGCGGTGTCCTCGGCCACGCTGGGCTCCTGCCGGCCGTGCAGGGCCAGTTGCGCGGGATCGTCGGTGCCGAGGACCCAGCCGCCCTCCGCGGTGATCCCCACGGGGACGACCTCGAAGCGTTCCCGGTCCAGGTGCGCCAGCACGCTTCCGGCCGACAGGCAGGAAATGCCGTGCTCGCTGCTGCGTCCACCGAAAACGACCGCCACCCGGGTCTTGCGCTGTGCCATGCACCGGACGATACCGCGCCCCGGCAGGCCGCGCGGGCGGGACGTGCACCCGCTGCGCGGCCCCTCAACCCGCTGCTCCCGCCGTCCCGCCGCACAACCGGACCAGCCGCGACAGCGCGCTGTGCAGCTCCTCGCGCGGGCACGCGGCGAACCCGAGCGCGATGCCGCACCACACCTGCTCGCCCTGGTGGTGCCGCGCCAGGCCGTCGAGCACGAGCCCCTCCTCCCGCGCCCTGGCCAGGACGTCGCGCTCCGCCTCGGCGCTGGGCAGCGGGACCACGACGTGCGCCCCCGCCTGGTCGCCGAACACCGGGACCCCGGACTCCTCGAGAGCGCGCACCACCTCGGCACGCCTGCGCGAGAGCTCCCGGCGCAGCCGTCGCAGGTGCCGCGCCAGGTCCCCGGTGCGGGCGAACTCGACCAGCAGCCGCTGCCCCGCCGGCGCGGGGCCGGTGCCGGTGCGCTCCCGGTGGTCCAGCACCGCCGCGAGCACCGCGGCGGGGGCGACCATCCACCCCACCCCCAGCGTGGGGCTGAGCAGCTTGCTCGTGGTGCCGAGGTGCACGACGACGTCCGGTGCCAGCGAGGCGAGCACCGGCAGCGGCGACACGTCGTAGCGCAGCTCGCCGTCGTAGTCGTCCTCGACGACCAACCACCCCTCGGTGCGGGCCCGCTCCACCAGCGCGATCCGCCGCTCCGCGGGCAGCCGCCCCCCGAGCGGGTACTGGTGCGCGGGCGAGCAGTACACCGCCCGCACCCCGGACGGGACTCCCTCGACGAGGACCCCGGCGCGGTCGACCGGCGCGGGGACGACGTGCACGCCCGCGTCGCGGAAGGCCG
Source organism: Salinifilum ghardaiensis (assembly GCF_054491345.1). NCBI lineage: Bacteria > Bacillati > Actinomycetota > Actinomycetes > Pseudonocardiales > Pseudonocardiaceae > Salinifilum > Salinifilum ghardaiensis. The sequence goes on from NZ_CM137101.1 coordinate 4,050,573, forward strand.
CCACCGCGCGCTGGTAGCCGGGTTCCTCGACGGCGACCACGTCGCCCGGCCGCAGCGCGACCGCGGCGAGCTCGGAGACCGCGGCGGTCGTGCCACCGGTCGCCAGCACGTTGCCGACCGGGTCGGCGGAGGCGGTCACCGCCAGTCCCCGGTGCCGCAGCAGGTGTTCGAGCACGGCCGCGCGGTACTCCGGCAGACCCGCCCGGCTGGTGCGCCAGTCCGGCGGGTGGTCCGCGGCGGCCCGCCACGCCCGGCGCCAGGCTGCGGTGTCCACGCCTTCGGCCCACGGCGCGCCCGGCACGAGCGGCGTTTCCTGCTCCGGCCCCGGTCCCCGCGGCGCCGCGGGTGCCGCGGCGAGCCGGGACGCCGCGGCGGGCGGGGTCGTGGTGACGTAGGTGCCGGAGCCGCGCACACCGCTGATCCACCCCTCGGCGTGGAGCTGCTCGTAAGCCGCGGCGGTGACCGTGCGGCTGACCCCCAGCTGCCGGGCGAGCACGCGCGTCGAGGGCAACCGGTCCCCGCCCCGCAGGCGGCCGTCGGCGGCCGCCTGCCGCAGCGCGTCGGCGATCTGCGCGGGCAGCGGGATCGCGCTGTCCCGGGACAGCGCGATCGCCGGCTCCACGGCGGAGGCGTTCACCGGTTCCCCGCCCCCCACCGCGGCGACCCCGCGCTGCACCGCGATGACTCCGCGCTGCACCGGCGGTGCGGTCCTGTCCGAGTCACGGCGGGCCTACCGCCCCATGCGGCGTTCCGGGCTGTAGACGTGGATCGTCACGGCCGGGTCCGCGCCCTCGTTGCGCATCTGGTGCACGTAGTCCGGGCCGAACACGCGGGACTGGCCCGGACCGAGCACGTGCACCGCTTCGGAACCGGCCCGCAGCACGTTTTCCGTGATCGTGCCGTTGACGACGGTGAACGCGCCGGTGGCGCCGCCGTGGTGGTGCGGTTCGGCGCCCTGGCCCGGCAGCCAGCTCAGCAGCCAGACCTCGTGGTCCTCGGTGACGAGGAAGCGCTTCGCCCAGCGCTCGTCCGGGTCGTAGCGCAGCAGGTGGGCCCAGCGCGCGCGGTCGGCGGCCAGTTCCCGCGCCAGGCGCACCGGGTGCGCGGTGGACGGGCGGAAGGCGGTGGGCCTCACCGGATCGGCGGGGGAGGCCTCGGCAGGCAGAGTCACGGTGTTTTCCGGAACGGCGAACACGGGAGGGGCATCCTTCGCGAGCAGGGGCGCGCGGCGGCGGTGCGCACGCGCAGCGGCCAGGTGCGGAACCGATCAGCGCGAAAGACACGGACACAGCGCGCTGGCGACACGGCGCAGATCGATGTGGGCGCGCAGGCCGGTACCCCGGCGCACGCCCAGATCGAGGCGTCGGACTGTCCACGCACGCTGCAACACGCCACGCACCAAACCAGTCCCGGACCGCCCCGTCAAGCGGGAGATGCTCCGGTCACACTCCCGTGTACCCAGCATCACCGGCGTGCGCCCGGCACCCCGGGCGTGCCGCGCGTCACCCGAGCGCCGCGAGCACGTCCGCGACGAGGTCGGCCGGGTCCTCGCAGCCGGCGGAGAAGCGGACGAAGCCCTCCGGCACCGGATCGCCCCAGCGGGCCCGCCGATCCACCGTGCTGTGCACACCGCCGAAACTGGTCGCCGCGACGAGCAGGTCGCTGCGCTCCACGAGCCGGTCGACGGCAGCGGCGTCGGCCAGCCGGAAGCGGAACACCCCGCCCCAGCGCCGCATCTGGCGCGCGGCCACCTCGTGCGCCGGGTCCGCCGGCGACCCCGGCCAGCGCACGTCCGACACCGCGGGGTGCTCCGCGAGCGCGTCCACCAGAGCCGCCGCGTTCTCCGCCTGGCGCGCCAGCCGCAGATCGAGGGTGCTCGCGCTGCGGTGCACCAGCCACGTCTCGAACGGCCCGGGGATCGCCCCGGACAACGCGCGGGCGCGCTCCAGGCGCTGGGCCAGCTCCTCGTCCCGCGTGGACACGTGCCCGAGCAGCACGTCGCTGTGCCCGGCGAGGGCCTTCGTGTCGCTGGCCAGGGTCACGTCCGCGCCCAGCTCCAGCGGGCGCTGCCCCAGCGGGGTCGCGGTCGTGTTGTCCACCGCGACCAGCGCGCCGGCCGCGTGCGCGGCCGCGGCCACCGCGGCGATGTCGCAGACGTCCCCGCCGGGGTTGGACGGGGTCTCCAGCAGGACCAGCTTCGCCCCGGCGAGGACGTCCGGGGTCCACGGTCCCGGTGTCGGCACCTCCCGCACCTCGAGCCGCAGCGAGGCGAGCTCGCTGCGCACGAAGTCACGCGTGGCGTAGTAGCCGTCATCGGGCAGCACCAGGGCGTCGCCCGGTTCCAGGACGCTGCGCAACAGCGTGCTCACCGCCGCCATCCCCGAGGGCAGCAGGACGCAGCGCCCGCCGTCGAGGTCGCCGAGCGCGGCCTCCAGCGCGCGCCACGCGGGATTGCCCGCGCGGCCGTAGAAGTCCTCTCCCCCACCGGGCTCGCCGAGGTGGTACGGGGCGGCGAACACGGGCCCGGGGTGCAGCGGCGCCCCGGGCTCCGGGACGGGGTGTCCACCGTGCACGCAGCGCGTGCCGTCGCCGAATTCCTCCGGTCGGGTCGGGCTCATCGCGGCGCTCCTGTTCCGCCGTGCTCGGACGTCGTGCGCGGTTTCTCCGGTTTGCGCTCGCGGCCGAGCAGCTCCGCCGCCGCCGGCCCCGGGGCGAGGCCTTCGTGGCAGACGCGGTGCACCACGTCGGCGATGGGCATGTCGACGCCGTGCCGCTCGGCGAGCGCGCGGATCGAGGTGCAGGACTTCACGCCCTCGGCGACCTGCCCGTGGGCGGCCTCCTGCGCGGCGGCGAGGCTCTCCCCGCGCCCCAGGCGCTCGCCGAACGTGCGGTTCCGCGACAGCGGGGACGCGCACGTGGCCACGAGGTCGCCCAGCCCGGCCAGCCCGGAGAACGTCAGCGGGTCCGCCCCCAGCGCCTCGCCGAGCCGCGCGGTTTCGGCGAGCCCGCGGGTGATGAGCGAGGCCGTGGTGTTCTGCCCGCAGCCGAGGCCGGCCGCGATGCCGCACGCCAGCGCGATGACGTTCTTGCACGCGCCGGCGATTTCGATGCCCACCAGGTCGGTGTCGGTGTACGGGCGGAAGTACCCGGTCGAGCACGCGCGCTGCAGCCGCACCGCGCGCTCGTGCTCGGCGCAGGCCACGACCGTGGCGGTGGGCTGCTCCTCGGCGATCTCCCGCGCCAGATTGGGCCCGGAGACCACGGCCACGCGCGAGCTGGGCACATCGGCCACCTCGGCGATGACCTCGCTCATCCTCTTGTGCGTGCTCAGCTCCACGCCCTTGGCGAGGCTGACGAGGGTGGCCCCGGCGGGCAGCAGCGGCTGCCACCCGGCGAGGTTCTCCCGCAGGCTCTGGCTCGGCACGGCCAGCACCACGGCCTCGGCGCCGTGCAGGGCCGCGGCGGCGTCGGTGGTGGCGCGCAGCCGCTCCGGCAGCGCGATCTCCGGCAGGTACGCCGCGTTCCGGTGCTCGTCGTTGACGTCCCGGGCGATCTCGGTGCGGCGCGCCCACAGCAGCACGTCGTTGCCCGCGTCGGCGAGGACCTTCGCGAAGGCGGTGCCCCAGGAGCCCGCGCCGAGCACGGCGATGTGCGGAGTCCGCTCAGGCCGCACCGTCATCGCCCCGCTTCCGCTCCGCACCACCCGAGCGGCCGCGCGATCCCCCGCGCCGCGGCGAGTAGTACTCCTCGGGCGGCTGCTCGCCGCGCAGTCCGCCCAGCAGCGCGCGGACCCGCCCCATCACGAGCAGGGTCACCTCCTGGATCGCGTGCGCGTCCGGCGTGCCCTCCCGGAGGGCGGACAGGTCCACCGGTTCGCCGAAGTGGTAGGTGACCCGCTTGCGCGGGAACGGGCGGAAGCGCTTGGCGTAGTGGTCGTAGATGTCCCGCGTGCCCCACCGGGCGACCGGGATCACCGGCACGTCGTGGTGCAGCGCCAGCCGCGCCAGCCCGCTCTTCGGCCGCATCGGCCACCCGTCCGGGTCCTTGGTGATGGTGCCGTCGGGGTAGATGAGCACGATCTTGCCCTCGCGCAGCGCCTCGTGCGCGGCCTGCAGGCTCTTCTCCACGTCGGCCGTGCCGCGCGGGACCGGGATCTGCTCCGCACCGGTGAGCAGCGAACCCACCACCTTCACCCGCCACAGGTCGGCCTTGGCGAGGAAGCGGGGGATGCGCCCGGTGCGGTGCACGGTCACCGCGTCGTAGATCGGGTCGAGGTGCGAGACGTGGTTGAGCACCAGCAGCGCTGGACCCCGCTCGGGGACGTTGCGCATCCCCCACGCGCGGGTGCGCGACAGCGCGGCGGTCAGCGAGTAGAACACCGCGCGAGCCAGGCCGATCCACAGCTTGCCGACGCCCCGCGCCGCCTCGCGGGTGCGGCGACGTTCACGCCGGAGACTCCTCCTCGGTTCCGCCACGACAGCTCCTTCGCACACCTCGCCCGCCTCGGGCCGCTTCGGGTCCACGTCAACCTACCCGCCGCCGTCCGAGGTGCACCCTCCCGGTTCCGGTCGAGGCGGCACAATGGGGGTGCCGCGCGCCCGGTGCGCCCGCGGCGACCACCCAGCAGGCGACCACTCCCCGCACGGCCAGAGGAACCGGGAGGGCTCGGTGACCGTTCCCCCGGCGAGCACGCGCTCCGCGGTCGACGAGCACCGCGCTCATCTGGTGGTCCCGGTCAAACCGCTCGACCTGGCGAAAACACGGCTGCACGGCGCCGCGGACGCGGGTGCCGGGCGGCGGACGGCGCACACCGCCCTGGTCGCGGCGGTGGTGTTGGACACGGTGCTCGCCGCGCGCGCCGCGAGCGGTGTGGCGGATGTGACGGTCGTTACCTCGGATCCGGCCCTGCGGGCGCTGTTTCGCGAGCACGGGGTGGAAACGTGCGCGGACGCCCCGGACGCGGGCCTGAACGCGGCCCTGCGGCACGGCGCGCGGCTCGCGGTGCGGCGGGGCGCGCGCCGCGTGGGCGCGCTGCAGGCCGACCTTCCCGCGCTGCGGCCGGAGGAGCTCGACGCGGCGCTGCGCGCCTCCGGCGGCGGACGGGCGTTCTGCCCGGACCGGCACGGAACCGGCACGACCCTGCTGGTGGCGGGCCGCGACGAACCGCTGGAACCGCGCTTCGGCGCGTCCTCGGCCGCGGCGCACGCGCGGTCCGGCGCGCCGGCCCTCACCGGCCCGTGGCCCTCGCTGCGGTGCGACGTGGACACGGCCGCGGACCTCGAGCACGCCGCGCGCCTCGGCCTCGGAACGCGCACGCGGCGGGCGCTGGCCGCGCACGCGAGCCCGCGGGGAACGTCCCCCGGGGGAACGGCGCAGGAGGACGCGCCGCAGGGCGGCGCGAATCAGGGCGGCGCGAATCAGGGCGGCGCGGCACCGGACGGTGCAGCGGCCCCGGGCAGCACCGCGCCGGACCCGCTCTGCTGAGCGCGCCGCAGCGCACCGGGTTCGCCGGGAACCCGCTGGTCGCGGACAATCGCCAAGCGCGGCCGAACACTCCGCGGCCGACCCGGGGCCGCGGAGTGACCGCTGCGTTTCGAACCCGTTCAACCGTCGAGGAACCCCCGCCGCATGAGCGACAATGACCAGGTGAGCTCGGACAGCACGGACCGGACGAACGAACCGGCGCGCACCTCGGCGGTCGACTCGCCGGAAGGGCCCCGGGGCGCGGACGCCGCGCCGCGGGCGCTCGAGCCCGGCGTGCCCGCGGGACCGTCCCTCGCCGACGGCGCGCCGCCGGAATCCGACGGGGACGCGCGCGTGCCGTCGGCACCGCCCGCCGCGACGCGGGCCGCCGCCAGCACCGACCTGCCCGACGACCGGTACCTCAACCGCGAGCTGTCCTCGCTCGACTTCAACGCGCGGGTGCTCTCGCACGCCGAGGACCCCTCGCAGCCGCTGCTGGAGCGCGTGAAGTTCCTCGCGATCTTCGCCTCCAACCTGGACGAGTTCTACATGGTGCGGGTGGCCGGCCTGAAGCGCCGCGAGGAAGCCGGCTTGGCCGTGCGCAGTGCCGACGGGCTCACACCGCACGAGCAGCTGGAGCGGATCGCGGCGCGCAACCAGGACCTGATGCGGCGGGTGTCCCGGGTGTTCACCGAGGAGCTGCTGCCGGAGCTGCGCAGCCACGGCATCACCGTCATCAGCTGGGAAGAGCTCGACGCCGAGGACCGGGAGCACATGTCGGCCTACTTCGAGGAGCACATCTTCCCCGTGCTCACGCCGCTCGCGGTGGACCCGGCGCACCCGTTCCCGTACATCTCCGGGTTGTCGCTGAACTTCGCGGTGAACGTGGCCGACCCGGAGGCCGGCGTGCGCCGGTTCGCCCGCGTGAAGGTGCCGGACAACGTCGCCCGCCTCGTCCGGGTGGAGTCCGAGCGCAACGGCGAGCGCGCCACGTTCCTGCCGCTGGAGGAGCTCATCGCCGCGCACCTGGGCAAGCTCTTCCCCGGCATGGAGGTCGCCGAGCACCACATCTTCCGCGTGACCCGCAACGCCGACCTCGAGGTGGAGGAGGACCGCGACGAGGACCTGCTGCAGGCCATGGAGCGGGAACTCGCACGACGCCGGTTCGGCCCACCGGTGCGGCTGGAAGTCACCGACACCATGAGCGAGAACATGCTCGAGCTGCTGCTGCGCGAGCTCGAGGTGGACCGGCACGACGTGGTCGAGGGGCGCGGGCTGCTGGACCTGTCGTGCCTGTTCCAGCTGCACCGGCTGCAGCGCCCCGAACTGAAGTACCAGACGTTCGTGCCCGCGACGCACCCCGCGTTCGCCGAGGGGACGTCCAAGAGCATCTTCGCCACGCTGCGCGAGGACGACGTGCTGCTGCACCACCCGTACGACGCGTTCTCCACCACGGTGCAGCGCTTCATCGAGCAGGCCGCCGCGGACCCGAACGTGCTGGCGATCAAGCAGACGCTGTACCGCACGTCCGGGGACTCGCCCATCGTCGACGCGCTCATCGACGCGGCCGAGGCGGGCAAGCAGGTCGTCGCCCTGGTGGAGCTGAAGGCGCGGTTCGACGAGCAGGCCAACATCCAGTGGGCCCGCACGCTGGAACGCGCGGGCGTGCACGTGGTCTACGGCCTCGTCGGGTTGAAGACGCACTGCAAGACCGCCCTGGTGGTCCGGCAGGAGGGCTCGACGATCCGCCGCTACTGCCACCTCGGCACCGGCAACTACAACCCGAAGACCGCGCGGCTGTACGAGGACCTGGGGCTGCTGACCGCCTCGCCCGAGGTCGGCGCGGACCTCACCGACCTGTTCAACGTGCTCACCGGCTACGCCAAGCACGACACCTACCGCAAGATCCTCGTGTCACCGCAGGGGATCCGCGGCGGCATCGTGGAGCGCGTGGAGGCGGAAGCCAAACGCGCCCGGCAGGGACTGGGCAGCGGCATCCGCATGAAGGTCAACTCGCTCGTGGACGAGCAGATCATCGATGCGCTGTACCACGCCTCGCGGGCGGGCGTGCCGATCCGCGTCGTCGTGCGCGGGATCTGCGCGCTGCGGCCGGGGGTCGCCGGACTGAGCGAGAACATCGAAGTACGCTCCATCCTGGGGCGGTTCCTGGAGCACTCGCGGATCTTCCACTTCGAGGGTTGCGAGGAGCACTGGATCGGCAGCGCGGACATGATGCACCGCAACCTGGACCGGCGCATCGAGACGCAGGTGCGGGTGACCGATCCGCGGCTGACCGCTCAGCTGGACTCGATCCTGGATTCCGCCCTGCACCCGGCCACGCGCTGCTGGGTGCTCAACGCGAAGGGCGATTGGGAGGCGTCTCCGCGCGGCGTGGAGCGCGTGCGCGACCACCAGTTGGAGATGCTGCGAACGCACGGTGCGAAGGTGTCGTGAAGCACGAGGTGTCGTGGAGCATGGACAGGACGGAGGACCGGCCCGCCGAGGAGAGCGACCAGCGTCCGCCCGCGGTGGTGACGCGCGCCGCGGGGGCCGTGCTGTGGCGGTGGGGTGCGCAGGGCCGGGAGATCGCCGTGGTGCACCGGCCCCGCTACGGCGACTGGACCCTGCCGAAGGGCAAGATCGACCCCGGTGAGATCGCACCGGTGGCCGCTGTGCGCGAAGTGCTCGAGGAGACCGGTTTTCGCTGCGTCCTCTCCCGCTTTCTGACGCAGATCGCCTACACGGTCAAACGCGGCGGCAAAACGGTCGATTACTTCGCCGCGGAAGCACTGCCCGGCGCGTTCACCGCCAACGAGGAGGTGGACGAACTCCGGTGGATGTCACCGGAGCGGGCGCGGGAACAGCTGAGCTACCCCGTCGACGTTCCGGTGGTGGCGGCCTTCGAACGCCTCCCGACGGATGCGGTGATGGTGCTGCTGGTGCGCCACGCCGACGCGGGCGACCGGGCGCAGTGGACCGGCGACGACGCCCTGCGGCCGCTCTCCGGGGCGGGCCGGGAGCAGCGCGACGCGCTCACCGAGCTGCTGTCGCTGTACGGCCCGACGCGCGTGCACTCGGCCCCGCGCGTGCGGTGCACGCAGACGGTGGAACCGCTGGCCGAACGGTTGGGCGCCGACGTCGTCGACGAACCGCTGCTGTCGGAGGAGGGCTACGCCTCCGATCCGGAGGCGGCCGCCGGCCGTCTGGCGCGGCTGGCGGCCGAGACCGGCGCTGTCGTGGTGTGCAGCCAGGGCGGGGTCGTCCCGGACCTCGTGGCGCGGTTGGCGCGGGCCGGGGGCGTGCAGCTGGACGACGGCGTCAGCAGCGCCAAGGGAAGCGTGTGGAGCTTGATGTTCCGCCGGGGTGGGCATCCGAACAACGGGCACGGTCCGGCTGCGCGGCTCGTTGCCGCGGACTACTTCCCCGAGGCCCGCGCGTGAGTCCGCGCGGGCCCGCGGGTGAATCCCCCGGAGGGCTCCAGTTCCACCGCGCGGCGCGCGCCGCGAGCCCGGCGGTGCGGCGGGCCAGCCGCCGCGCGGGCGAACCGCTGCGCGCGGCGGCGCCCCGGAGGCACGGGGTTCGGGCCCGCGGTGCGGGGTCGCCCCGCGTCCGCATGCCGAGCTTCTCCGGATGAGGCCGCGGAAACCCCGTCACGAGCCCGCAGCGGCCGCTGTGCCGCTCGATCCCGGGTGATGCGGGGAAACACCCCGGCGCGCCCTGCGAAGCGCTGAGAAGCCGCTGCAGGCGGCCCGCGCACGACGAACGGGCGGTGTCCGCGTTCCCCGCGAGGGGTCAGGACACCGCCCGTTGCCGGATGGTGGAAAACGTGCTCACCGCAACGGCGAGCACGTTCACTTCCGCGTGGTCTTGCCGGCGGACTGCGACTTCTTGGTGCTGGTGGAACGCGTCCCCGACGTCTTCGCCGCGGACGTCGACTTGCTCGCCGCGGACGTCGACTTGCTCGCCGTCGACTTCTTCGGCGCGGCCTTGGTCGTGCTCGTCTTGGCGGTGCCCGTCTTGGCGGTGCCCGTCTTGGCGGTGCTGGCCTTGCTCGTGCCGGTCTTGGCGGTGCTCGCCTTGGCCGTGCTCGTCTTGGCCGTGCCGGTCTTGGCGGTGCTCGCCTTCGACGTCCCCGTCTTGGCGGTGCTCGCCTTGGCCGTGCTGGCCTTGCTCGTGCCGGTCTTGGCGGTGCTCGCCTTGGCCGTGCTCGTCTTGGCCGTGCCGGTCTTGGCGGTGCTCGCCTTCGACGTCCCCGTCTTGGCGGTGCCCGTCTTGGCCGTGCTCGCCTTGGCGGTGCTGGCCTTGCTCGTGCCGGTCTTGGCGGTGCTCGCCTTCGTGGTGGCACGGCTGGTCTTCGCCGAGGTGGCCGACGAGGAGGCCGCAGACCGCGACGAGGTGGTCCGCGTGGTCTGCCCCCGCGCCGTGCCCGCCTTGGACCCGGACACCCGCGGCAGCTTCCGCTGTCCGCCGACGACTTCCTTGAACTGCGTACCGGCGCGGAAGGCCGGCACGTTGGTCTTCTTCACCTTCACGGTCTCGCCCGTGCGGGGGTTCCGCGCGGTGCGAGCGGCCCGAGCGCGCTTCTCGAAGACGCCGAATCCGGTGATGTTGACCTTCTCGCCCTTGTTCACGTTGCGGACGATGATGTCCACGACGTTTTCCACGGCCTGGCTCGCGGTCTTCTTGTCACCGAGCCGTTCGGCCAGGGCCTCGATGAGTTGGGCCTTGTTCACTTCAGGTCCCTCCCAGGACAACGACTAACGGCCCCCTCGGGCCGACTCAATGTCAACGGTAAAGCCCATGACAAACAAATGCCATTCGCCACGCCTATTTTTTCGTTGGCGCGGCTGGCAATCAAGTCGCCCCGAGGGGGCCGCCGTTCGCTCCGGCGGAGGTGTTGAAGTTGTTCCGGAAAACCTCGTTCTTCCTGCTGTGCGCCGAAAAGTACCGCTGGTGCGAACAGCGCGTCAGTTCGCGTCCAACTCCTCGGTGGTCGGCTTGAAGTCCGGACGCCGCGACTCGAACGTGTCGATCGTCTCTACGTGGCGCAGGGTCAGCCCGATGTCGTCGAGCCCTTCCAGCAGGCGCCAACGCGTGTAGTCGTCGATGTCGAAGGACACGGTGCGGCCGCCCGCGTGCACGGTGCGCTCGCGCAGGTCGACCGTGAGCTCAGCACCGGGGTTCGCCTCCAGCTCCTCCTGGAGCAGCTCCACATCGGACTGGGCGCACTGGGCCGTCAGCAGTCCCTGCTTGCCCGCGTTGCCCCGGAAGATGTCGGCGAATCGGGACGAAATGATCACCCGGAATCCGTAGTCGTGCAACGCCCAGACCGCGTGCTCGCGCGACGAACCCGTGCCGAAGTCCGGTCCGGCGACGAGCACGCTGCCGCGGCGGTAGGGCTCCTGGTTCAGCACGAAGTCGGGGTCGGCGCGCCACGCGGAGAACAGCGCGTCCTCGAAGCCCGTGCGGGCGACCCGCTTGAGGTACACGGCCGGGATGATCTGGTCGGTGTCCACGTTGGACGTGCGCAGCGGCACGCCGACACCGGTGTGCGTGGTGAAGGGTTCCATCGGCGGTTGCTCCTTGTCGTTCGTGGTGGGCACGGCGCGCGGAGCGCCGGGTCAGTCCAGGTCCTCCGGGGAGGACAGCGTGCCGCGCACGGCGGTCGCGGCCGCGACCAGCGGGGAGACCAGGTGCGTCCGGCCGCCCTTGCCCTGGCGGCCCTCGAAGTTCCGGTTGGACGTCGAGGCGCTGCGCTCGCCGGCGGAGAGCTGGTCCGGGTTCATCCCCAGGCACATCGAACAACCGGCCGAACGCCACTCCGCCCCGGCACCGCGGAAGACCTCGTCCAACCCCTCGGACTCCGCCTGGTTGCGGACTTTCATCGACCCGGGGACGACGAGCATCCGGACGTCGTCCGAAACCCTGCGCCCTTCGATGATCTCCGCCGCGCTGCGCAGGTCCTCGATGCGGCCGTTGGTGCAGGAACCGAGGAACACGGTGTCCACGGCGACCTCCCGCAGCGGCGCGCCGGGCTGCAGATCCATGTACTCCAACGCCTTTTCGGCCGCTGCTCGTTCCGCCTCGTCGGCCATCTCGGCCGGGTTCGGCACGCTCTCGCCCAGCGGCAGGCCCTGCCCCGGGTTCGTCCCCCACGTGACGAACGGCGTGAGCGCGTCGGCGTCGATCGTGACTTCCGCGTCGTAGCGCGCGTCCTCGTCCGTGGCCAGCGAGGTCCAGTACGCGACGGCTTCGTCCCACTGCTCGCCCTTGGGCGCGTGCGGGCGGTCCGCGAGGTAGGCGAAAGTCGTCTCGTCCGGTGCGATCATGCCGGCGCGCGCCCCCGCTTCGATGGACATGTTGCACATCGTCATGCGGGCTTCCACGGACATGGCGCGCACGGCCTCGCCGCGGTACTCCAGGACGTAGCCCTGGCCGCCGCCCGTGCCGATCTTCGCGATCACCGCGAGGATGACGTCCTTGCTCGTCACACCGGGCCGCAGCGTGCCCTCGATGTTGACGGCCATCGTCCGGAACGGCTTGAGCGGGAGCGTCTGGGTGGCGAGCACGTGCTCCACCTCGGACGTTCCGATGCCGAAGGCGAGCGCGCCGAACGCCCCGTGCGTGGAGGTGTGGCTGTCACCGCACACCACGGTGGCGCCCGGCTGCGTCAGGCCCAGCTGCGGGCCGACGACGTGCACGATGCCCTGCTCGTCATCGCCCATCGGGTGCAGCCGGACGCCGAACTCGTCGCAGTTGCGGCGCAGCGTGTCGACCTGCGTGCGCGAAACGGGGTCGGCGATCGGCAGTTCGGTACCGGTGGTCGGGACGTTGTGGTCCTCCGTCGCCAGGGTGAGGTCGGGGCGGCGGACCTGCCGCCCGGCCAACCGCAGCCCCTCGAACGCCTGCGGGCTGGTCACCTCGTGCACCAGGTGCAGGTCGATGTAGAGCAGATCGGGTTCGCTGCCCTCTCCCTCGCGGACGACGTGCGCGTCCCAGACCTTCTCGGCGAGTGTCTTTCCCATTGCTGCTCCCACTGGAGTGACGCTCGTCGCGGAACCTCCCACAGAGTGGACATCCCATATGACGAGACGTTAATATCGTTACGTGGGACAGCATAGCGGTATCGGAGTGTTGGACAAGGCCGTGGCCGTACTTTCGGCCATCGCCGAGGAGCCCTGCGGCCTCGCCGAGCTGTGCGCACGCACGGGGTTGCCCCGGGCGACGGCGCACCGGCTGGCGGTGGGCCTCGAGGTCCACCGGATGCTGCGGCGCGGCTCGGACGGGAACTGGCGGCCGGGACCCGCCCTGGCCGAGTTCGCCGGCGGCGCCGTCGACCCGGTGCTGGAGGCGGCGTCGACGGTGCTGCCGAAGCTGCGCGACGCGACCTCGGAGAGCGTGCAGCTCTACCGGCGCGACGGGATGCAGCGGCTGTGCATCGCGACCGCCGAACCGCCCTCGGGGCTGCGCGACACGGTCCCCGTGGGGACCGCGGTGTCCATGTACGCGGGATCCGGGGCGAAAGTGCTCGCCGCCTGGGCCGACGCCGCAACCCAGCGGGCGGTGCTGTCCGAAGCGGTGTTCGGCGAACGCACGCTGATGGAGGTGCGCAGGCGCGGCTGGGCGCAGAGCGTCGCCGAGCGCGAAGCCGGCGTCGCGAGCGTGTCCGCGCCGGTCCGCGACGCCAGCGGCAACGTCATCGCGGCCATCTCCGTGTCCGGCCCCGTCGACCGCATGGGGCGCAGGCCGGGCTCGCGGTGGGCCGCGGACCTCCTCGCGGCGGCCGACGCGCTGCAGAACCGCCTCTGAGACGAGAAGACCCCGGCGCCGCAGGCACCGGGGTTCTCCGTAGTCCCGACGGGATTCGAACCCGCGCCACCGCCTTGAGAGGGCGGCGTCCTAGGCCGCTAGACGACGGGACCGCACCAAGTGGACCTCGCTGTGTCCGCGCGGAATCCTACCGGACGGCCGCAGCGCGGTACCGCCGGGGTGGAACCGGCGCACGCCCGCAAGCGGAACGAGCGAACGCGAAGCCGGCGAAAGCGAAAGCGCCGACACCCAGGAGGTGCCGGCGCTCAGCGTAGTCCCGACGGGATTCGAACCCGCGCCACCGCCTTGAGAGGGCGGCGTCCTAGGCCGCTAGACGACGGGACCCCGGTCCTGCCCGAACTTCGAAGGAGTCGGACCGACCAGCTGGGGTACCAGGATTCGAACCTAGACTAACTGAACCAGAATCAGTCGTGCTGCCGATTACACCATACCCCATTGTTCATCGGCTCCAGGGCGCTGCCAGGACCTCCAACCCGCGGGTTTTTCGTCCCCGGCGCTCCCCGTCGCCGTCTGGTGAATATCTTAGACCACGCCGCAGGCCGCCCTGAAACCACCCCCCTCCTTCGCTGTTCCCGCAGGTGAGGACGCTTCCCCGGCGGGGAGGTCGGAGGGGGCGGCACCGCCGCCGCCGGATCAGCCGTGCGCGCCGGCGAGCACCGTCCGCTGCGCGGGCAACCCGCCGCCGCCGGCGAACCCGGTGATCAGCAGCGGCAGCTCGCGCAGGCTGGAGATCATCGGCACCGCGGGCGGCGGGTGCCCCGCGCGCGCCCGGTTCAGCCAGACCCCGCGCATGCCCGCGCGGCCCGAACCGAGGGCGTCGGTGCTGAGGCGGTCACCGATGTGCACGATCCGCTCCGGGGCCAGTCCCAGCGCCTCGCTCGCCCCGCGGAAGATGCGCGGGTCCGGTTTGCGCACACCGATTTCGCCGGAGATGACGAGCGCGTCGAAACACCCCGCGAGGCCGAGCGCCTCGATCTTCGCGCGCTGGTACTGCCCGGGCGCGTTGGTGACCACGGCCAGGCGCATACCGTTGGCGCGCAGCCAGTCCAGGCACGGACGGGCGTCCCCGAACAGCCGCCAGGCCCGCCGCATGGCCGCCGCCCGCACGCGTTCGCGGCGGTCCGCCTCGGCGTCGTCGATGTGCTCGCCGAACTCCGCGAAGAACGCGCGCGTCCTGCGCACCCGCATGGCGTCGAAGTCGAACTCCCCGGCGAAGTAGCGCTGCTCGTGGCGCTCGGTGACCGAGCGCCACACCGGCCACGCCCGCTCGGTTCCGACGAGGGCGCGCAATCCGGCGCGTGCAGCGCTCTCGCTGTCGAGCAGGGTGTCGTCGATGTCCAGGCTCACCGCCGCGATCGCGCGCTCGCTGCGGGACCTGGGCACACGCGTGGGTTCGTCAGGGGCGGAGATCACCCCGAGAGGCTACGCGCTCACCCGCCGGGAGCGACTCTGCCAACGCGGTGATCCTCCGCCGCTGATTCGGTTGAGCAGTGCGCGGACTACTCCGCCGCCGGCACGCGCTCCCGCGCGGCGCGCAGCCGGTCCATCGAGACCTCGCGGCCGAGCAGTTCCATGGACTCGTACAGCGGCGGCGAAACCGTGCGTCCCGTCACGGCCACGCGCACCGGTGCGAAGGCCTTGCGCGGTTTGAGGCCGAGTCCGTCCACGACGGCGCTCTTCAGGGCGGACTCGATCGCAGCGGCCGTCCACTCCGGCAGCTCGTCGAGCGCGGACAGCGAGGCGTCCAGGATCGACGCCGCGTCACCGGTGAGCGCTTTGTCCGCGGAGGACTGCTCGATCTCGAAATCACCGCCCGCGAACAGGAACCGCATCATGCCCGCTGCTTCGGAGAGCACGGCGATCCGCTCCTGCACCAGCGGTGCGGCGGCGTGCACCAGAGCGCGCTCCTGCTCGGTCGGCTGCTCGGGGAGGACACCGGCCCCGACGAGGTGCGGAACCACCCGCTCGGCGAAGTCCGCCGCGTCCAGCCGGCGCAGGTGCGCCGCGTTGATGGCCTCGGCCTTCTTCACGTCGAACCGGGCGGGATTGGCGCTGACGCGGCCGATGTCGAAGGCCGCGACCATCTCGTCGAGCGTGAAGACGTCGCGGTCGTCCGAGATCGACCACCCCAGCAGCGCCAGGTAGTTGAGCAGCCCCTCCGGGACGAACCCGCGATCGCGGTGGTGGAACAGGTCGGACTCGGGGTCGCGTTTGGAGAGTTTCTTGTTGCCGGGCCCCATGACGAACGGCAGGTGGCCGAACTCCGGTGTGAAATCGGTGACACCGATCCGCTGCAGCGCCTCGTACAGCGCGATCTGCCGCGGCGTCGAGGACAGCAGGTCCTCCCCGCGCAGCACGTGCGTGATGCGCATCAGCGCGTCGTCGGCGGGGTTGGTGAGGGTGTAGAGCGGATCGCCGTTGCCCCGCACCAGCACCGGGTCCGGCACGCTGCCCGCGGGGAAGGAGATCCAACCGCGGATGAGGTCGGTGAACCCGATCTCCCGGTCGGGCATGCGCAGCCGCAGCACCGGGGTGCGCCCCTCGGCGCGGAAGGCCGCCTTCTGCTCCTCGGTCAGGTCGCGGTCGTGGTTGTCGTAGCCGAGCTTCGGGTCGCGCCCCGCCGCGCGGTGCCGCTGCTCGACCTCCTCGGGAGTGGAGAACGCCTCGTAGAGCTCGCCGGCCTCGAGCAGCCGCCGCGCGACGTCGCGGTAGATCTCGCCGCGCTGGCTCTGCCGGTAGGGCCCGTGCTCCCCGCCGGCTTCGGGGCCCTCGTCCCAGTCGAGGCCGAGCCACCGCAGCGCGTCGAGCAGCGCGGCGTAGGACTCCTCGCTGTCCCGGCTGGCATCGGTGTCCTCGATGCGGAACACGAGCGTTCCCCCGTGGTGCCGGGTGAAGGCCCAGTTGTACAGCGCGGTGCGGATCAGTCCGACGTGCGGCGTCCCGGTCGGTGAGGGGCAGAACCGGGCGCGGACAGGTGTCGTTGCGGCTTCTGGCGTGCTCATCACGGTTTCAGCGTATCCAGTCGGCGGCGCCGAGCGGGTGCGGGGAGCTGTTCACCGCCGCGGGCGCCGCGGCGGCGTCGGAAGCACCGCGTCGGGCGAGCCCGTCCGGGTTGACGGGGGCGCACCGCCGGTGGTGCCATGAATTCAACAGGCGTTGAACGCTGGAGGGGATCGCAATGGAGCGAACCACCTGCTGCATCGTCGGCGGCGGGCCCGCCGGCATCGTCCTCGGGCTCCTGCTCTCCCGCTGCGGGGTGCACGTCACGGTGCTGGAGAAGCACGCCGACTTCCTCCGCGACTTCCGCGGGGACACGGTGCACCCGACCACGCTGCGCCTGCTGGACGAGCTCGGCCTGTTCGAGGACTTCGCCCGGCTGCCGCACCGGCGCCTCGAGACGGTCGGCCTCCTCCTCGACGGGCAGCCCCGCGTGCTCGGCGACCTGCGCGCGCTGCCGGAGCCGTACAACTACATCGCCATGGTCCCGCAGTGGGACCTGCTCGACCTGCTCGCCGACGCCGCCGGGCGGGAACCCGCGTTCACGCTGCGGATGGGCACCGAGGTCACCGAGCCGATCCGGGAGGGAGGGCGCGTCAACGGGGTGCGCTACCGCACCGGCGACGGCGCTACCGGGGAACTGCGCGCGACCATCACCGTCGCCTGCGACGGCCGCGACTCCTTCGCCCGCGACCTGCCGGACCTGCCGCTGCGGGACTTCCCCGCTCCGATGGACGTGCAGTGGTTCCGCCTGCCGCGGCGGGACACCGATCCGGCCGGGGGGCTGGGTTCGATCGCCGACCGCCGGTTCACCGTGCTGATCGACCGCGGCGACTACTACCAGGTCGCTTCGATCATCTCCAAGGACAGCGACGCCCACCGCCGCGGGAACGTGCCCGTCGAGGAGCTCAACGCCGACCTCGCGGCGGCGCTGCCGTGGCTCGGCGACGGCCGCGCGCTCGTCGCCGACTGGTCCGAGGTGAAGCTGCTGCGGGTGAGCCTGGACCGGCTGCGCCGGTGGCACCGCCCCGGTCTGCTGTGCCTCGGCGACGCGGCGCACGCGATGTCGCCGGTGGGCGGCGTGGGCATCAACCTGGCGGTGCAGGACGCCGTAGCTGCCGCCCGCCACCTCGCCGAACCGCTGCGCACCGGAACGCTGCAGCGCAGGCACGTCGCGGCGGTGCAGCGCCGCCGGTACCCCGCGACCGCCCTGGTGCAGCGGCTGCAGCGGCTCGCGCACGACAACGTGGTCGGGCCGGCGCTGCGCGGCGAGCTCGACCTGTCCGCGGCACGTCCTCCGCTGCCGCTGCGACTGGCCGGGCGCGTGCCCCGGCTGCGCCGCATCCCGCCGTACATCATCGCCTACGGGGCCGTGCCGGAACGCCCGCCCGCGGCCGCGCTGCAGACGTGACACCCGGCCGGGGTGGACATTTCGCGAGAAATGTCCACCCCTCGTGCGCGGTGCACGAGGGCCAGCGGGACGAACCCCGGACGCGGACCCGCCGCGCGGTCGGCCCGCCCGCGTCCCGGGCGCGCTGGGTCGAGCGTGGCGCGGAGTCAGGCGTCCTGCACGGTGTTCGTCAGCGTGCCCAGGCCGTCGATGGACACCGAGACCTTCTGCCCCGCTTCCATCGGGCCCACGCCCGAGGGCGTGCCGGTGAGGATCACGTCCCCCGGCAGCAGGGTCATCACCGCGGAGACCCAGGCGACCAGGCCGCCCACGTCGTGCTGCAGCAGCGAGGTGCGGGACTCCTGCTTGATCTCACCGTCCAGTTCGGTCCGGATGCCCAGATCACCGGGGTCCACGGCGGTGTCGATCCACGGACCGATCGGGCAGAAGGTGTCGTGGCCCTTGGCCCGGGTCCACTGCCCGTCCTCCTGCTGCTGGTCGCGCGCGGTCACGTCGTTGCCGATGGTGTAGCCCAGCAGCACGTCGGTCCCGCGGGCCTCGGGGACGTTGCGGCACGGCTGGCCGATCACCGCGGCGAGCTCGCCCTCGTAGTCCACGCGGTTCGAGCTCGGCGGCCGCTTGATCGCCGCGTGCGGCCCGGTCACGCTCGTCGAGGGCTTCATGAAGATCACCGGGTTCGCCGGCGGTTCCCCGCCCATCTCGCGCGCGTGCTCGGCGTAGTTCTTGCCGACGCAGATCACCTTGGTCGGCAGGATCGGCGCGAGCAACCGGACCTCGGACATCGGCCACTTGCGGCCGGTGAACTGGGGATCGCCGAACGGGTGCTGGTCGATCTCCACCGCGAGGACCTTCTCCTGCGGGTTCTGCGGATCCGGTTCGAGCGCGACGAACGACACGCCGTCGGAGTGGGCTACGCGAGCCAGGCGCACAGCGACCTCCCTGACAGGGATGGGAACAATCGACAGTCGGAAGCACCCAGCCTAACCCGCGTGCGCAGCCGCTCCACGCGCACGGGCAGCGGGGACCGGGATCCGCGCCCCCACCGTGGCCGGTACACCACGCGGTGTGCCCCCGGAGGTTCGGCTGCAGAACCGCGCGGGCGCCCCGACCTCACACTCCTCAGCCGGTCGTGAGGGCGTTGCGGTGGGCCGCCTTGTACGCCAGCGCGTCGCACAGCGCCATCCAGCTGGCCTCGACGATGTTGCCGTGCACGCCGACGGTGTTCCACTCGCGTTCGCCGTCGCGGGACTCCACGAGCACGCGGGTGACCGCGTCGGTGCCGGCCGCATCGGTGAGGATGCGCACCTTGTAGTCGACCAGGTCCACGTCGCCGACCCACGGCAGGTGCGGCACGAGCGCTTCGCGCAGCGCCGCGTCGAGCGCGTTGACCGGGCCGTTGCCCTCGGCGGTCGCGATGACTCGTTCGCCGTCGACGACGACCTTCACCGTCGCCTCGGAGACCACGTTGCCGTCGGGGCGGTGGTCCAGCACGACCCGGTAGGACTCCAGCGAGAACGGCGCGGCGAAGCGGGATTCGCCCTGCGGGCTCCCCGATTCCGGCTCGCTCCCGGTGGATTCGGTCTCGGTGGCCGCGATCTCGCGGCGCAGCAGCAGCTCCAGCGAGGCGTCGGCCGCTTCGAACGACCAGCCGTGGGCTTCGAGCTCCTTCACGCGGCGGACCGCACCGGTCACGGCGTCCGGATTGGACGCGAGATCCACACCGAGCTCGGCGCCCTTGAGCTCGAGGCTGGCTCGTCCGGCCATCTCGGTGACGAGCACGCGCATGTCGTTGCCGACGAGGGCCGGGTCGATGTGGTTGTACAGCTCCGGGTCCACTTTGATCGCGCTGGCGTGCAGACCGGCCTTGTGCGCGAACGCGGCGTCCCCCACGTACGGCTGGTGCGTGTCCCGGGAGAGGTTGGCCAGTTCGGTGACCCCCTGGGCCACGCGCGTCATCTCGGCGAGCTTGCCCTCCGGCAGCACCGGCATGTCGAGCTTGGTGGCCAGGTTCCCGACGACGGCGAACAGGTCCGCGTTGCCCGCGCGCTCGCCGTACCCGTTCGCGGTGCACTGCACGTGGGTGGCGCCCGCCTGCACCGCTGCCACGCTGTTGGCCACGGCGCAGCCGGTGTCGTCCTGGCAGTGGATCCCCACCCGCAGACCGGTGCGCGCGATGACCTCGCCGACGGTCTCGGCCAGCCGCATGGGCAGCTGCCCGCCGTTGGTGTCGCAGAGCACGGCGACGTCGGCGCCTGCCTCGCCCGCGGCTTCGAGCACGCGCAGCGCGGTGTCCGGGTCGTGGTCGTAGCCGTCGAAGAAGTGCTCGGCGTCGAGGAACACCCGCCGGCCCTCGGCGACCAGGTGCCGCACGGTGTCGGAGACCATGGCGCAGGCCTCGGCGACGTCGGTGCGCAGCGCCCGTTCGATGTGCCTGCGGTCGGCCTTGGCCACCAGCGTGACCACGGGGGTCCGGGCGTCGAGCAGGGCGCGCACCTGCTGGTCGTCCTCGGCCCGGGCACCGGGCCGCCGCGTCGCCCCGAACGCGACGAGCGCGGCGTGCTGCGGTTCGAGCTCCTCCGCGGCGCGGTGGAAGAACTCGGTGTCCTTGGGCAGCGCGCCCGGCCAGCCGCCTTCGATGAACCCGACGCCGAGCGAGTCCAACTGCCGCGCCACCGCGAGCTTGTCGGTGACCGAGTAGGAGATGCCTTCCCGCTGGGCCCCGTCCCGCAACGTGGTGTCGTAAACGTGGAACGAGTCGCCCAGAGGGGTCGCTGCCGGGGTCGTGCGCGTCACTGCCTGCTCCTCGACTGGTTCAGTGTTGCTGACTGCGTGCTGACTGCGTGCCTGGCCGTGGCAACAAAAAAGACCCCCCGCGGGATGCGAGAGGTCTGCGCGCCGGGGAGTGCGGAGTCTCCTACCCGGCGCGCCCGCCAATAATGGTGATGCGGTAAGCCACGCCGCTATGCTGCCACATCCGGCAAGCGGGATCACTCGTTGGGCGCCGCTTCCCGCATGTTGAGCGCTTCGCGCACCGTCGCCGACCCGCGGGGTCCGCTGCTGCCCGCGGACGTTCGCGCAGTTCAGGACGCGCGGCGGCGCGAGCGGCCGCCACCGCGGAGCTCGAGCTGTGCGTCCGGTCACACCACCGCGGTGGTCGCGGCAGCGCCGGCGGGGACCACCGGGCACGCGAGCGGGAACGCCGACGCGAGAACACCAGCGCGGGGACGCCAGCGCGGGGACGCCAACGGGGACGCGCACACGCGTGTCGGGTGCCTTCCGCGGAAGGCACCCGACACGGCAGCGGTGCGCACGACCGGACGGCCGCGGGCGGGCGCGTCAGGCGCTGTTGCTCGACACGGCGACCTCCCGCGAGGAGACCAGCGCCGCGAGCCGGTCACCGATCGCCTGGGTCGTCCCCGGGGCGGCGTGATCGCGCGTGGCCAGGTCGAAGGAGATCGAGGCCTCCACCCGCCGCGCGGCCTCGGCCGCGCCGAGCTGGTCGAGCAGCATCGCCAGCGACAGCACGGTCGCGGTCGGATCGGCCGCGCCGTGCCCGGCGATGTCCGGGGCACTGCCGTGCACCGGCTCGAACATGCTCGGGTTCCGGCCGGTGGCGTCGATGTTGCCGCTGGCCGCCAGACCGATACCGCCGGTCACCGCGCCGGCGATGTCGGTGAGGATGTCGCCGAACAAGTTGTCGGTGACGATGACGTCGAACCGGCCCGGGTCGGTGACCAGGTGGATCGTGGCCGCGTCCACGTGCTCGTAGGACACGGTCACGTCCGGGTACTGCAGGGACACCTCCTCCACCACGCGCGACCACAGCGATCCCGCGTGGCTGAGCACGTTCGTCTTGTGCACCAGGGTCAGGTGCTTGCGCGGGCGCACGTTGGCGCGCGCGAACGCGTCGCGCACCACGCGCTCCACCCCGAACGCCGTGTTCAGGCTGACTTCGGTGGCCACCTCCTGCGGCGTGTCCTTGCGCAGGAGCCCACCGTTGCCCGCGTAGGGACCCTCGGTCCCCTCCCGGACCACCACCATGTCGATCTCGCCCGGATCGCTGACCGGGCTGGACACGCCCGGGTACAACCGCGCCGGGCGCAGGTTCACGTGGTGGTCGAGTTCGAACCGCAGCCGCAGCAGCAGACCGCGCTCGAGGATCCCGCTGGGCACCGAGGGGTCACCGACGGCGCCGAGCAGGATCGCGTCCTGCTCGCGCAGTTCCCCGAGGACGGACTCGGGCAACAGCTCCCCCGTCGCGTGCCACCGAGCGGCTCCCAGGTCGTAGCGAGTGATCTCGGCGTCCGGGACGACCTCACCGAGGACCTTCAGCGCCTCGGTCACCACCTCCGGCCCGATCCCGTCACCGGGGATCACAGCGAGCCGCATCTACACACCTCCCGAGCGAACACCCCGTGTCGCGGGGCCTCGAAACCGTTGCGCCGAAGGCTACTCGTTCCCGTGGCGGCGGCCGCAGGCCGACCCACCTAGTGGTTCACATATCCCACTCGGCGGGACGACCTGCCCGCCCCGCTCGTCACTCGAAGCTCACCGTACGCACGATGCGCGCGCCGACCGCGTTACCGATCGGCTCCAACACGCCGGCGTCCACCGGACGGTCCACGCGCAGCAGCATGACGGCGTTGTCCCGCTCGGTGGTCTGGCTGACCGTGGCGGCGTCGATGTTCACGCCGACCTCGCCGAGCAGGGTTCCGACCTTGCCCATGACACCGGGGCGGTCCGGGTACTCCAGCAGCAGGATGTTGCCCTCGGCGCGCAGGTCGAAGTGCCGCCCGTTGACCTCGACGACCTTCTCGACGAGGTTCGAACCGGTCAGCGCGCCCGACACGCGGGCGATCGAGCCGTCCGGCATGCCGGCGCGGACGGTCACGAGGCTGCGGTGGTTCGGGCTCTCGGGGCTCTTCTGCACCTCCACCGACACGCCGAGCTCCTCGGCCATCTGCGGCGCGTTGACGAAGGTGACCTGGCTCTCCACCGCTCCGGAGAAGACGCCCCGCAGAGCGGCCAGCTGCAGCACGGAGACGTCCTCGTCCGCGAGCTCGCCGCACGCCTCGACCGTGACCGAGGTGGGGGTGGTGCCCGCCAGGGAGGCCAGCAGCTGCCCCAGCTTCTGCGTCAGCGGCAGGTACGGGCGCACCTCCTCGCCGACGGCACCGCCCTGGACGTTGACCGCGTCCGGCACGAACTCGCCGGCCAGCGCCAGGCGCACCGACTTCGCCACGTCGATGCCCGCGCGGTCCTGTGCCTCCACGGTGGAGGCGCCCAGGTGCGGGGTCACCACGACGTTGGGCTGCTCGAACAGCGGGCTGGAGGTGGTGGGTTCCTCCTTGAACACGTCGATGCCCGCACCGCCGACGTGCCCGTTGCGCACCGCGTCGGCCAGCGCCTCCTCGTCGACGAGCCCGCCGCGGGCGGCGTTGACGATGATGACGCCCTGCTTGGTCTTCTTGAGCTCCTCCGCGCCGATGAGCCCCAGCGTCTCCGGGGTCTTGGGCAGGTGGATGGAGATGGCGTCCGCGCGGGAGAGCAGCTCGTCCAAGCTCACCAGCTCGATGCCCAGCTGGGCGGCGCGCGCCTTGGACGCGTAGGGGTCGTAGGCGATGATCTTGGCCTCGAAGGAGGCCAACCGGTGCGCCACCAGCTGGCCGATCTTGCCGAGGCCCACCACGCCGATGGTCTTCTGGTTGAGCTCGACGCCGGTGTAGGCGCTGCGCTTCCACTCGCCGCCGCGCAGGCTCTGGTCCGCGGCCGGCACGTTCCGCGCCACGGACAGCAGCAGGGCGATGGCGTGCTCAGCGGCCGACACGATGTTCGAGGTGGGCGCGTTGACCACCATGACGCCGCGCTCGGTCGCGGCCGGTACCTCCACGTTGTCCAGGCCGACACCGGCGCGAGCGACCGCCTTCAGCTGGGTGGTCGCGGCCAGGACCTCGGCATCGACCTTCGTGGCGGAGCGGACCAGCAGCGCGTCGGCGTCGGCCACTGCCTCCAGCAGCGCGGGGCGGTCGGTACCGTCGACCTGGCGCACCTCGACCTCGTTGCCCAGCGCCTCGATCACCGACGGCGCCAGCTTTTCTGCGATCAGCACGACAGGACGGCTTGCATTGGTCACGAGAAAGCTCCATTGCGAGGGATCACGGTCGATGCACGGGCACCTCGTTGTGTCCCGAACGCGGCGCAGTCTAGCGACAATTTGAGAACTCGTTCACAAGGGTGTAGCCCGGATCACCGCGAAGAATATTGCTCTTTCGTGAATCTTCGCAGGTCAGCAAGGCCATCGCGCGGGTACTCGAGTGTCGCCCGAATGGATCAGCCGCGGGGCCGTCAGGGCTCGTCGAATTCGCCGTCCTTGGCCCCCGCGACGAACGCGTCCCACTCCTCCGGGGTGAACACCAGCACCGGACCTTCCGGATCGGCACCGTTGCGCATCCCGATGTAACCGTCGACGAACGCGATCTCCACTCCCGGTTCCGCCGGGTCGTCGGTGCTCGGAATCCACTCCGCAGCGCTGAAATCGAGATCGTCGCGGATGTGCGCCTTGTCGTCGTAGGTCTCGTCGTCCTCTGGCACGCTGCGAACTCTAGCGCCCACGCAGCGGAACCGGGCAACGCGGCCCGCGACCCCGCCGCACTGGGAAGTGCGGCGGGGTCGCGGACGAGCTCAGCGCGCGGACTCCCTCACTTCATCGTCCAGGACATCAGCGAACGCAGCTCGCGACCGACCTCCTCGATCTGGTGCTCGTTGCCCTGCTGCTGCAGCCGGTTGAAGTTCGGGCGGCCGTTGTCGTCCTCGGACACCCACTCCTTGGCGAAGCTGCCGTCCTGGATCTCGCCGAGGACCTTGCGCATCGACTCCTTGACGTGGTCGTCGACGACCCGCGGACCGCGGGTGAGGTCGCCGTACTCGGCGGTGTCGCTGCAGGAGTAGCGCTGCCCGGCGATGCCGCCCTCGTACATGAGGTCGACGATCAGCTTGAGCTCGTGCAGCACCTCGAAGTAGGCGATCTCCGGCTGGTAGCCCGCCTCGACGAGCACCTCGAAGCCGTTCTGCACCAGCGCGCTCGTGCCGCCGCAGAGCACCGCCTGCTCGCCGAACAGGTCGGTCTCGGTCTCCTCGGTGAAGGTCGTCTTGATGACGCCGGCGCGGGCACCGCCGATGCCGGCCGCGTAGGCCAGCGCCAGCGCCTGGGCCCGCCCGGAGGGGTCCTGCTCCACGGCGATCAGGCACGGCACGCCCTTGCCGTCGACGAACTGCCGCCGCACCAGGTGGCCCGGCCCCTTCGGCGCGACCATCGCCACGTCCACATCGGACGGCGGCTGGATCAGGTCGTAGCGGATGTTGAAGCCGTGGCCGAAGAACAGCGCGTCACCGCTCTTCAGGTTCGGCGCGATGTCGTTGGCGTAGATCTCGCGCTGCTTGGTGTCCGGCGTCAGGAGCATGATGACGTCGGCCTCGGCCGCGGCCTCGGCGACGGTGGCCACGCGCAGACCGTCCTCCTCGGCCTTCTGGCGCGACTTCGAGCCCTCGTGCAGGCCGATCCGCACGTCCACGCCCGAGTCCCGCAGGCTCAGCGCGTGCGCGTGGCCCTGACTGCCGTAGCCGATCACGGCCACCTTGCGGCTCTGGATGATGCCGAGGTCGGCGTCGGCTTCGTAGAAAGTCTCAGCTGCCAATGGTCCTCTTCCTTTCCGGCTGTGCTCGTCACCGCACGGGGGCGGTGGCCGTGATCGATTTGGGGCCGCGACCGATCGCGATGGTGCCGGACTGCACCATCTCGCGGATCCCGTACGGCTCCAACATGCGCAGCAACGCGTCGAGCTTGTCGGCGGTGCCCGTGGCCTCCACGGTCAGCGCCTCCGGCGAGGCGTCCACCACCTTGGCGCGGAACAGCTGCACGGTCTCCAGGACCTGGCTGCGCACCGAGGCGTCACCCCGGACCTTGACCAGCAGCAGCTCGCGACGCACCGCCGAATCGTCCTCGAGCTCGACGATCTTGATCACGTTGACCAGTTTGTTGAGTTGTTTGGTGACCTGTTCCAGCGGTTGCTCGTCAACCGAGACGACGATGGTCATCCGGGAGATCTCCGGGTGCTCCGTCGGCCCCACCGCCAGCGACTCGATGTTGAAGTTGCGCCGGGAGAACAGCCCGGACACGCGGGCCAGCACCCCGGGCACGTTCTCCACCAGCACGCTCAACGTGTGTCGGCTCATCGGCGCGCTCACCCCTTGTCCTCGTCGAACAGCGGGCGAATACCACGCGCCGCCATGATCTCGTCGTTGCTCGTGCCAGCCGCCACCATCGGCCACACCTGGGCGTCCTTGCCCACCACGAAGTCGATCACGACCGGTTGGTCGTCGATCTCCATCGCACGCTTGATGACGCTGTCGACGTCCTCTTCGGACTCGCACCGCAGGCCGACGCACCCGTGCGCCTCGGCCAGCAGCTTGAAGTCCGGGATCCGGTGCTGGTGGCTGCCGAGGTCACTGTTCGAGTAACGCTCGGCGTAGAAGAGGTTCTGCCACTGCCGGACCATACCGAGGTTGCCGTTGTTGATGATCGCCACCTTGATGGGGATGCCCTCGATGGCGCAGGTGGCCAGCTCCTGGTTGGTCATCTGGAAGCACCCGTCGCCGTCGACCGCCCAGACCGGCGCGTCCGGGCGCCCCGCCCGGGCCCCCATCGCGGCGGGAACGGCGTAGCCCATCGTTCCCAGCCCGCCGGAGTTCAACCAGGTGCGCGGGGCGTCGTAGCCGATGAACTGCGCGGCCCACATCTGGTGCTGGCCGACGCCCGCGACGTAGACCGCGTCGTCACCCCCGAGCGCGCCGAGCCGCTCGATCACGTGCTCCGGGGAGAGGCTGCCGTCGGCCGGCTGCTGGTAGCCCAGCGGGAAGCGGGAGCGCCAGTCGTCGAGCTGCTCCCACCAGGCGGACAGGTCGCTGCTGCCGTTCTCCGCCCGGTGCTCGGCCACGGCTTCGTCGAGCTCGGTGAGCACCTCGGCGCAGTCCCCGACGATGGGCACGTCGGCGTGCCGGTTCTTGGAGATCTCGGCCGGATCGATGTCGGCGTGCACGACCGTGGCGTCCGGGGCGAACGAGGAGAGCTGCCCGGTGACCCGGTCGTCGAACCGGGTGCCGAGCGCGACGAGCAGGTCCGCCCGCTGCATCGCCGCGACCGCGGCGACCGTGCCGTGCATGCCGGGCATGCCCAGGTGCTGCGGGTGCGAGTCCGGGAACGCGCCGCGCGCCATCAGCGTGGTCACGACCGGGATCCCGGTGCGTTCCGCGACGGCCCGCAGTTCCTCGTGCGCCCCGGCCTTGATGACGCCGCCGCCCACGTAGAACACCGGCCTGCGCGCCTGGCCCATGAGACGCGCGGCCTCCCGCACCTGCTTGTTGTGCGGCTTGCTCGTCGGGCGGTAACCGGGCAGGCGCATCTCCGGCGGCCAGGAGTAGGACGCGCTCGCCTGCTGCACGTCCTTCGGGATGTCCACCAGCACCGGGCCGGGACGGCCGGTCGAGGCCAGGTAGAACGCCTCGGCGATCACGCGCGGGATGTCGTCGGGGTCGGTGACCAGGAAGTTGTGCTTGGTCACCGGCAGGGTGATACCGCAGATGTCGGCTTCCTGGAAGGCGTCGGTACCGATCATCCCGGTGCTCTGCTGACCGGTGATGGCCACGAGCGGGACCGAGTCCATGTTCGCGTCCGCGAGGGCCGTGACGAGGTTCGTCGCACCGGGGCCGGAGGTGGCCATGCAGACCCCCACCTTGCCCGTGGCCTGGGCGTATCCGGTCGCCGCGTGCCCGGCGCCCTGCTCGTGCCGCACGAGGACGTGGCGCAGGCTCCCGGAGTCCAACAGCGGGTCGTAGGCAGGCAGGATCGTTCCGCCCGGCAACCCGAAGACCACCTCGCAGCCCACGGCCTCCAGCGAGCGCACGAGGGCACGCGCCCCGGTCGTGCGCACGGGAGCACCTTCGGGAGGAGCGGGTTTCGGACGGGGGCTCGGCGACGCCGCCGAGTCCTCTTTCTGTCGGGTGTTGGCGCTGGTCATGGACTCTGCCTCGCGATCAGGAGTGGGCCGGAACACGAAAAAACCCCCGCCGGCCGAGACATGGCCTTGCGAGGGTTGGGCGCGTCGACGCTGCGAACTCCCTAGGCGTCGACGCGCCCCGGAAGTACGAGAATGTCGTTCGGTCGCAGCATGCCGCGAACATTAGTCGGCTCCACTGCACGCGGTCAAACCTGCGGGAGAAAGCTCCCGCATCGCGGGACGAGAGGTCTCAGCGCAGCGGGTACGAGCGCACCTGCGGCAGCCCGCCCGCACGCTCTCCGCGACCCACCCGCCCGGGGTGAGACCATGGGAGGCGTGAGCGACGAGCACGACACCTCCGCCGCGGCCGCCGCGGACACCGGCGAGGCCGGCGCTCCCGCAAGCGGTGCCGACGCGGCCAGCGCATCCGGGAGCGCAGCCGCCGGGGCTGACGAGTCCGGTGCCACCGGGACGGCCGGCGCCGGCGGCGGCGCGGACGCCCCCGCAGCGCACCCCGGCGCCGAGGGGACGCGCGACCGGAGCGCGAGCGGTTCGGCCGCGGAGGACGGGTCCGCAGGCGCGAGCGGCGAGGCCGCCGAGACCGGATCCGCAGGCGGGAACGAGCGGGACCAGCAGACGAGCGCCGCACCGGCGGAGGACCTCCCCGCATCCCTCGCGATCCGGGTCAGCCGGGACTCGCTGCTGGCACCGCTGGCCATCGCCGTGTGCGCGACGCCCGTGGCCACCCTCGCGGGAGGCCCCGCACCGCTGCTCTACCTCGTCCCCATCGCGCTGGCGGTGTGGATCGTGCGCAGCGAAACCCCCGTCGACGCCGGCGGTCTGACCGTGCGCACCCCGCTGCGCACCCGGCGGATCGCGTGGGAGCAGCTGCGCTCGCTGCGGCTGCGCGAGAACGGCTGGATCAGCGCCGTGCTCGACTCGGAGCGGCAGGTGCGGTTGTCGGGCGTGCGGACGCGGGACGTGCCGAAGCTCGCGCTGATGAGCGGTGGGCGGCTGCCCAACCCTGAACAGCAGGAGTAGTGTTCCTGGCACCGCCGACGTTGTGCGCCCACAAGGCGCGAACCTCGCACACGCCGGTCGGTGGCCCCTACCGGTCGGACGCGGACCTGCACCTCGGGCCGCGCGTTTCCCCGTCCGCCGGATGTCGAACACGGCGGCGTGGCGGTGGCCGGGCACCGGGCGGCCGACGACTAGCGCATTCGGAAAGGCTGGTGTGGCAATGCCCCAGTTGCGCTCACGCACCACGACACACGGCCGGAACGCCGCCGGGGCCCGCGCGCTCTGGCGCGCCACCGGGATGGGCGATGACGACTTCGGCAAGCCGATCGTCGCGATCGCCAACTCGTACACCCAATTCGTGCCCGGCCACGTGCACCTTCGCGACCTGGGGGACGTCGTGGCCGAGTCCGTCCGCGAAGCCGGAGGCGTGCCGCGCGAGTTCCACACCATCGCCGTCGACGACGGCATCGCGATGGGGCACAGCGGCATGCTGTACTCCCTGCCCTCGCGGGAGATCATCTCCGACTCCGTGGAGTACATGGTCAACGGGCACAAGGCCGACGCGCTGGTGTGCATCTCCAACTGCGACAAGATCACCCCGGGCATGTTCAACGCGGCGATGCGGCTGAACATACCGACGGTGTTCGTCTCCGGCGGGCCGATGGAGGCCGGCAAGGCCGTGGTGGTCGACGGGGTGGCGCAGGCGCCCACCGACCTGATCACCACGATCGCCGCCTCCGCCAGCGACCAGGTGGACGACGAGGGGCTGACCGAGGTCGAACGCTCGGCCTGCCCCACCTGCGGTTCCTGCTCGGGCATGTTCACCGCCAACTCGATGAACTGCCTGACCGAGGCGCTCGGGCTCGCGCTGCCCGGCAACGGTTCGACCCTGGCCACGCACTCCGCGCGCCGCGCGCTGTTCCAGCAGGCCGGCAGCACGGTGGTGGAGCTGGCCAAGCAGTACTACGGCGAGGACGACGACTCCGTCCTGCCGCGGTCGATCGCGAACGGCCACGCCTTCCAGAACGCGATGGCGCTGGACATGGCCATGGGCGGCTCGACGAACACGGTGCTGCACACGCTCGCCGGCGCGCAGGAGGGCGAGATCGACTTCGCGCTCGAGGACATCGAGGACACCAGCCGGCGCGTGCCCTGCCTGTGCAAGGTGAGCCCGAACTCGAACTACCACATGGAGGACGTGCACCGCGCCGGCGGCATCTCCGCCATCCTCGGCGAGCTGGACCGCGCCGGCCTGCTGCACCGCGACGTGCGCTCGGTGCACAGCCCCGATCTCGACTCCTGGCTGGCGGCCTGGGACATCCGCGCGGCCGAGCCGTCCGAGCAGGCCCGGGAGCTGTTCCACGCCGCCCCCGGCGGGCAGCGCACCACCGAGGCGTTCTCCCAGAGCAACCGGTGGTCCTCGCTCGACACCGACGGCGAGTCCGGGTGCATCCGCGACTACGAGCACGCCTACACCGTCGACGGCGGCCTGGCCGTGCTGCGCGGGAACATCGCCGAGGAGGGCGCGGTGGTCAAGACCGCGGGCGTGGACGAGGCGCTGTGGCGGTTCGAGGGCCCGGCGCGCGTGGTGGAGAGCCAGGAGCAGGCCGTCTCGGTCATCCTCAACCGCGAGGTGCAGCCGGGCGACGTGCTGGTGATCCGCTACGAAGGCCCCTCGGGCGGGCCCGGGATGCAGGAGATGCTGCACCCCACGGCGTTCCTCAAGGGCGCCGGCCTCGGTGAGAAGTGCGCGCTGATCACCGACGGGCGCTTCTCCGGCGGCACGTCCGGGCTGTCGATCGGGCACGTCTCCCCGGAGGCGGCCAGCGGCGGCGCGATCGGGCTGATCGAGGACGGCGACCGCGTGCGCATCGACGCCCACGACCGCGAGCTGGAGCTGCTCGTCCCCGACGAGGTGCTCGCCGAGCGGCGCGCGAAGATGCAGGCCAGCGAGGCCCCGTGGCAACCGGTCGACCGGGAGCGGCCGGTCACCCGCGCGTTGCAGGCCTACGCCCGGTTCGCCACCTCCGCCTCCTACGGCGCCGTGCGCGACGTCACGCTGTGACGCTCAGCGGCCGCGGCCGCCACATTGGACTCGTTCCAGTGTGCGCAATTTTCACGAAAATTGCGCACACTGGAAGAGTTCCAGAAAAGAAACCGCAGGTCGGCGGGGATTTTCGGTCACAAACCCTGATACAGCAGGACGAACACGGCAGCCGTGGCGCCGGCGGCGACGAGCAGGCCCAGCGCGCCGAAGAGCACCGGGCGGCGGAACCACACCCGGCCCTTGTCGACCGCCACCCGACCGGGCCCGGTGAACATCAGGGCCAGCGCCGCGACGCCGAGCACGGCCGGGAACTCCACGCCCTCCGGCGCGAAGAAGCCGGAACCGCGGTTCGCGATGACGGCCGAAGCCATGACGCCGAGCACACCGGCTGCCGCCAGCGGCGTGAACAAGCCCAGGACGAGCAGCGCTCCCGCCGCCACTTCGGTGATCCCCGTGACCAGCGAGAGCGTCTCCGGCTCGGCGAATCCCATGCTGCGCAGCGCGTCGGCGAACCCCGCGCGGCCGGGACCTCCGAACGCGCCGAAGAGCTTCTGCGCGCCGTGCACCGCGAACACCGCGCCGAGACCGAGCCGCAGCACGAGCAGGCCGAGGTCGGCGCCGGCGGTCCACGGCGCCGGCCGGTGCGGCACCTCCGCGTAGAAGTCCTCGTCCCGCCCGCGCAGCAGGGGCGGTTCGCCGTCGGTGTACCCGTCGTCGTCGTAGTAGTCGTAACCGGAAGGGCCACCGGGTTCCGCGGTGGGCGCGGGCTGCGTTCCGCGGGCTCCGCCGCCCGGCACGACCCGGGTCTGCGCCCCGGACGCACCGGGACCGTGGTCGCTGAAGTCCGCATCCTCGGGGCGATCATCTCGCGTCCTCACGCGCGCAGAGGTTAGGTGATGTCGCCCGTTCGTGCGACCCCTGCGGGGAAATCAGCACTCCTCCACCACTGCCGGCACCGGCAACGCCGGAGCTCGCGCGAAGCTTCCCCGCGTGGATGGAGCACCTCCCCGGTGATGCGCAGTCGCCAGCGTGCGCTGACGGCCACCCCCGCACCCCGCGGAGGTCTTGCGCCGATCCGCACCCGCACCTGGCCGCGACAGGCGTTCCGCAGCCGGCACAACCGCGAACGCGCGCACCTCCGCCCACATCCGGGCACATCCGGCAATTCGCATACCTGCACCGGCGAGATCCGCGATCGAATACGCTCAGCGCGACAGGCCGCCCCCGCGGTCGTCGTGCGGTTGCGCAGTTCCGCTCCGAGGGAGGTTTCACGGGGTGAGCGAGAACCCCTTCGGCGTCGCGGGCACGGAGGAGCAAGCCCGCCACGAGTAAGTCCCGCCCCGGGCAACAACTCCCTCGTGCCGCGCATCCTGGGCGCCGCGGTCTGCTTCTTCCTCGCGGCGTGCTGTTGGGCGCTGATCGCGGTCATCACGACCTCTCTCGGGACTGGTGCCACCGTTCAAGGCGACACCTTGCGCTCCGGCCACGCCACCGCCACGCGCTGCTCGTCGACCGGCCTGCTCTACCTCGACCTGAAGGAACAGCGTCGCCTCGAGGTCACCCGGGACGACGGCACAAGCACCACCGCGACCAGTGAAGTGGGCGACTTCGCCAGCGAGGACATCGGACAACGCGTGCGTGCGAGCCTGCACGAGGTTTCCAACGGGCAGGGCGGCACGACGCGGGATGTTGTGGCCCGCGACGTCGACCGCCCGTGGGCCTGGCTCGGTTGGGTGCTCTCGGCTCCGCTCTTCCTGATCATCGGCCTCTTCATCGTCAGCGGCTTGGTCTTCCTCACACCGCCGAAGCCGGACGGGAAGAAGCGCAGGGGGAACCGGCGAACGCCCCGGTCAACCAGCAGCAGTAGAAGGAGCGGCCCCTCCCGGCACGGAACCACCAGCGCGCATCGGGTCCGCACGGGCGGCCGGCACCAGTATCCTCGACCGGTATGGCGGTTCCGTTCCGAACGCGACGCGCCCTGCTCGCCGCGGGGGCAGCGCTGGGCCTGACCCTGGCGGGGTGCGCCCAGTTCCCGGACGAGCACCCGCGCCAGTGGAGCGAGCAGCCCCGGCTCGACCCGCAGGCCGGTCCGGAACCGTCCTACGAGGGCGAGGCCCCACCGCTCACCGCGCAACCGCCCCCGCCGTCCGCGGGGGACGGCGGGCGACCGGCCGAGCCCGTGGGTTGCCACGACCCGGACCCGGCGGTGCAGGCCACGTGCCTCGAACCGGTCGGCGCCGTGACGACGCTGCCGGACGGGAACAGCGCCCTCGTCGCCGAACGCGCCACCGGCCGCGTGCTGCGCGTGCAGCGCGGCACCGAACCCGTCGAGATCGCCCGCGTCCCCGTGGACACCTCCGGTGGCGGTGGCCTGACCGGCCTGACGCTGTCCCCGAGCTACGCCGAGGACGAGCTCGTCTACGCCTACGCGAGCACCCCCACCGACAACCGGGTGCTGCGCATCGCCCCGGGTGAACCGCCCGAACCGGTGCTCACCGGCATCCCGAAGGGCCCCGAGCACAACGCGGGCGCGATCGGCACCGACGGGCTCGGAGCCCTGCTCGTGGCCACCGGCGACGCCGGCGATCCGGGTCGGGCCGCCGACCGCTCCTCGCTGGCGGGCAAGGTGCTGCGCATCGACGGGCTCGGCGCACCGCCGGAGGACAACCCGGACCCGCGCTCGGCCGTGGTGACCTCCGGCCTGGCGGAGCCCGGCGGGATGTGCGGGTCGGCCAACTCGGGCGGCCTGTGGGTCACCGACCGCGGGGGCCCGCAGGACGCGCTGCAGCAGGTGCGCTTCGGCCGCCCCCTGGACGCGCCCGAGTGGACCTGGCGCAACGCCCCGGGGGTGAGCGGCTGCGCCGCCGACGCCTCCACGGTCGTCGTGGCGCTGCAGGACGCCCGCGCGCTGTACACGCTCACCCCGGCGGGCGACGGCACGTTCACCGGCGAACCCACGCAGGTCATGCACGACACCTACGGCCGGTTCTCCGCGGCCACGCTGGGCAGCGACGGCCTCGTGTGGGCGGGCACGGCCAACCGCCACGCGGGCGATCCGGTCTCCAGCGACGACCGGGTGCTGCGCATCCAACCGCCGAAGGGCGGCGCCGCCGGCAAGGACTGACCGGGCGCAGCGGGTCGCGGGATCGGAACCGAACCAACGTTCCCGCCCGCGCGGTGCCGTCGTCGTGCGTGGCGACGGCACCGCGCGGCGCGTCACGCGCTACGACCGCACCGCGGTGCGGCCATCGCCCGGACCGGGAGCACCGGGGTGCGCATCACGCTTGGTTCGCGGACAGCGTGCGGATCGCCGCCCCCGCGAACTGACGCGCGGTCTCACAAGTGGGCGGCTCATCCTCCGCGTGCTCACCCACCTCTACCTTCAGCGACTGCCCACTCGCCACATCCACATATGCTGTACAGCGTTCGTACGGCCCACTCGGGGAATCACCGTACTCAAGCCTGATCGTGCGGTGCCCCTCAACCCGAGGCAAATCAACCGGACGCGAGGACTCCATGGACCCGCCCGTCCACCGATCGATTCCATGGTTTGTCACCACTCCCAGTGAGACCGTACCCCCGTAGGTGGGCTTGTAGTCACAACTGGTGCCTTCTTCGTCCGCACCTTCCACGATAGAAACCGGAATCGGCGCGACCTTCACCTGCAACTCAGTCAGCTTCGACTGCGAAATCAGGTCGCACGGCTTTACCTCGTCCAAGGACAATTCCCGCGGCCGGTCCGAGGAACCACATGCCGTCGCCAACCCCGCCAGCACCAACACTGTGGACACTAACCGCGCCCCACGACCACTCATCCGTAGTACCGCACCTTCAGCTCGGCGACGTGCGCTTGATAGCGCTCGATCAACAACGGGGCCACCTCGGCGACCCGCGCGACGAATCACGCTTGACTCGCGGACAGCGTGCGAATCGCCGCCCCCGCGAACTGACGCGCGGTCTCACAAGTCGGCGGCTCACCTTCCGAATTGGACCCAGCCACCACCTTCACTGACTGATTCTCCGCGGCGTCCACGTAGAGCGTGCACATGTCGTGCGGCCCGCTTGGGACATCGGCAACTTGAACCTGAACCGTTCGGTATCCTTGAATCCGAGGAACATCGGTTGCCGTGAACGACTCCATGGAACCATTCGTCCGTCGCTCGATTCCCTGGTTCGTCACGGCCGCAACCGAAACGGTTGCAGATTGCGGTGAGTACTCACAGGTCGCCCCTTCCTGATTCGCACCTTCCACGACATCGATCGATAGCGGTTCCGCGTTCACGCCCAGTTCCGCGAAGTCGGACCGAGAAACGAGATCGCATGCACCCACGTCATCCAAGGACAATTCCCGCGGGCGATCCGAGGAACCACACGCCGTCGCCAACCCCGCCAGCACCAACACCGCGGCGACCAACCACACCCCACGACCACTCATCCGTAATACCGCACCTTCAGCTCGGCGACATGCGCGCGACAATGCTCGACCAACAACGAAGTCACCTCGGCAACACCGAACTCCTTGCCCGTGTTCGCCATGGTGTCTCCCCCAATCTGTTGATCACCGGCATGCTATGACGCGAATCCCGCGCCGTGTCCCGAAACGCACGAAGAAGGCCGGAGACCGCGCGGGCCTCCGGCCTTCTTGTCGATAAGCGCAGCGCGTTTGCCGCAGCGCGTTTGCCGCAGGGCGTTCGCTGCCGGCAAACCTGCACGGTCGCTCGTTACTGGCAGGCCTCCAGGATCAGCTCGCGGACCCGCTTGGCGTCGGCCTTCCCGCCGGTGGCCTTCATGACCGCGCCGACGACCGCACCGGCGGCCTGGACCTTGCCGCCGCGGATCTTCTCGGCCACGTCCGGCTGGGCGGCCAGGGCCTCGTCCACGGCCTGCTTCAGCTCCGACTCGTCGGAGACGACCTCGAGGCCGCGCGCCTTGACCACCTCGTCCGGTTCGCCCTCCCCGGCGATCACGCCGTCGACGACCTGCCGGGCGAGCTTGTTCGTCAGCGTGCCCTCGTTCTCCATCGCGATCACCCGCGCCACCTGCGCCGGGGTGATCGGCAGGTCCCGCAGCTCCACACCGCGCTCGTTGGCCTGCTGGGTCAGATAGGCGACCCACCAGGAGCGGGCCTGGTCGGAGGAGGCGCCCGCGTCGACCGTTTCGGCGATGACGTCGAGCGCCCCGGCGTTGACCAGGTCGCGCAGCTGCTCGTCGGAGAGCTGCCACTCCTCCTGCACGCGCTTGCGCCGCTCCCACGGCAGCTCGGGCAGGGTCTGCTGCAGCTGTTCGACCCACTCGCGCGACGGGGCGATCGGCACCAGGTCGGGCTCCGGGAAGTACCGGTAGTCCTCGGAGGTCTCCTTGCGCCGCCCCGCGGCCGTGCTGCCGGTGGACTCGTCGAAGTGCCGCGTCTCCTGCACGATCTCCACGCCTTCGGTGATCGCGGCGGCCTGGCGCTGCATCTCGTAGCGGACGGCGCGTTCGATGCTGCGCAGCGAGTTGACGTTCTTCGTCTCGGTGCGCGTGCCGAACTCGCCGGTGCCCCGCGGGCCCAGCGACACGTTGGCGTCGCAGCGCAGCGACCCCTGGTCCATGCGCACGTCGGACACGTCGAGCGAGCGCAGCAGGTCGCGCAGCGCGGTCACGTACTGGCGGGCGACCTCCGGGGCCCGCTCGCCCGCACCGGTGATCGGCTTGGTGACGATCTCGATGAGCGGCACGCCGGCGCGGTTGTAGTCCAGCAGCGAGTAGTCCGCCCCGTGGATGCGGCCGTCGGCCCCGCCCATGTGCACCGACTTGCCGGTGTCCTCCTCCATGTGGGCGCGTTCGATGCCCACGCGGAACGTCTCGCCGTCGTCGAGCACCACGTCCAGGTGGCCGTCGTGCACGATCGGCTCGTCGTACTGCGAGGTCTGGAAGTTCTTCGGCATGTCCGGGTAGAAGTAGTTCTTCCGGGCGAACCGGCACCAGTCGGCGACCTCGCAGTTCAGGGCCAGGCCGATGCGGACGGCGGATTCCACCGCCTTGCCGTTCACCACCGGCAGCGCCCCCGGCAGGCCGAGGCACACCGGGCAGACCTGCGTGTTCGGCTCGGCGCCGAACGCGTTGGCGCAGGAGCAGAACATCTTCGTGGCCGTGGACAGCTCCACGTGCACCTCGAGGCCCAGCACCGGGTCGAACCGGGCGAGGACCTCGTCGAAGTCCATGATCTCGGTAGCCGTGGTCACTTGTCCTCCCCCTTGCGCAGTTCCCGCAGGGCCAGCGCGGTGCCCGTGATCAAGCTGAGTCCGGTGACGACCACGTCGACGAACACGAGCTTGTCCCTGTCGGCCTTGGCCTCCCGCAGCCGCCGCTGCAGGGTCACCACGCCGCCGACGGTCGAAGCGAGCTGGAACACGGCTTTGAGTTTGGGGTTCATCAGGCGACCTCCAGGCGGGGGATTCGATCGGTGAAGGCGCCGCCCAGCGCGGCGTCCCGGGCGGCCTCGTACGCCGCGCCGACGCGGTAGAGCCGGTCGTCGGCCATCGCCGGCGCCATGATCTGCAGCCCCACCGGGAGGCCGTCCTCGTCGGAGACGCCGGAGGGAACGCTCATCGCGGGGTTGCCGGCCAGGTTGACGGGCAGCGTGCACACGTCGCCGAGGTACATCGCCATCGGGTCGTCCACGCGCTCGCCGAGCGGGAAGGCGGTGGTCGGCGCGGTCGGCGAGACCAGCACGTCCACCGAGCCGAAGGCCGCCTCGAAGTCGCGGCTGATCAGCGTGCGCACCTTCTGGGCCTGGCCGTAGTAGGCCTCGTAGTAGCCGGCCGACAGCGCGTAGGTGCCGAGCATGACGCGGCGCTTGACCTCGTCGCCGAAGCCGGCCTCGCGGGTGGCGGACATGACCTGCTCGGCGCTGCGCTGGCCGTCGTCGCCGACGCGCAGCCCGTAGCGCATCGCGTCGAACCGGGCGAGGTTGGACGAGCACTCGCTCGGCGCGATGAGGTAGTAGGCCGCGAGGGCGTAGTCGAAGTGCGGGCAGGAGACCTCGACGACCTCGGCGCCCAGCGCGGTCAGCTGGTCCACCGCCGCCTGGAACGAGCGCAGCACGCCGCCCTGGTAGCCCTCGCCGGAGAGCTCGCGCACCACGCCGACCCGCACGCCGCTGAGGTCGGCCGCGGAGCCCTCGCGCGCGGCCCGCACCACCGGCGGCACCGGCTGGTCGATCGAGGTGGCGTCGGCCGGGTCGTGCCCGGCGATGGTCTCGTGCAGCAGCGCCGCGTCGGTCACCGTGCGCGCGCACGGGCCCACCTGGTCCAGCGACGAGGAGAAGGCGACGAGGCCGTGGCGGGACACGCCGCCGTAGGTGGGCTTGACGCCGACCGTGCCGGTCACCGCGCCGGGCTGGCGGATCGAGCCGCCCGTGTCGGTGCCGATCGCCAGCGGCGCCTCGAACGCGGCCAGCGCCGCCGCGGAGCCGCCCCCGGATCCGCCGGGGATGCGGTGCAGGTCCCACGGGTTGCGGGTCGGGCCGAAGGCCGAGTTCTCCGTGGACGAGCCCATCGCGAACTCGTCCATGTTCGTCTTGCCCAGCACGACCACGCCCGCCTCGCGCAGCTTGCCGGTCACCGTCGCGTCGTACGGCGGGGTCCACCCCTCGAGCATCTTCGAGCCGCAGGTGGTGGGCATGTCGCTGGTGGTGAGCACGTCCTTCAGCGCCAGCGGCACCCCGGCCAGCGGCGGCAGCTGCTCACCGGCGGCGCGGCGCTCGTCCACCCGCCGCGCCGCGTCCAGCGCGCCCTCGGCGTCGACGTGCAGGAACGCGTGCACGCCGGTGTCGACGGCGGCGACGCGGTCCAGGTGCGCCCGGGTGACCTCGACCGCCGAGACCTCGCCGCTGCCGAGCTTGCCCGCGAGTTCGGATGCGGTGAGCCCGGTCAGCTCACCGCCACCGGATGCGGTCGACGTCATCAAGCCTCCTCGCTGAGAATCCGCGGAACGCGGAACCGGTCTTGCTCTGCGGCCGGCGCACCGGACAGCGCTTGCTGCTGGGTCAGGCCGGGCCGCACCTCGTCCGGGCGGAACACGTTGGTCGTGGGCACCGCGTGCGACGTGGGCGGGATGTCGTCCGCGGCCACCTCGCCGATCCTGGCCACCGACTCCAGGATCACGTCGAGCTGACCGGCGAACGTGTCGAGCTCTTCGGCACTCACGGCCAGCCTGGCCAGGCCGGCGAGGTGCTCGACCTCGTCGCGGGAGATCTTGGACACTGTGCGGGCTCCTCGCTCCGATCGCAGTCCGGTTGTACACGCCCGGGCGGCCCCGGCACCTCGAGGAGGGCGCGAAACCGATCCTTCCGGAACGCTCCGCGGCCGCTCGCGCTGCCGAGCGCCACCCGATCCGGTCGTCCCGGTCGTCGACGCCGCTCCACTCCCGGCGCAGGCCGACGGCAC
The DNA here is from genome assembly GCF_054491345.1 of Salinifilum ghardaiensis. Classification (NCBI taxonomy): domain Bacteria; kingdom Bacillati; phylum Actinomycetota; class Actinomycetes; order Pseudonocardiales; family Pseudonocardiaceae; genus Salinifilum; species Salinifilum ghardaiensis. Next base: position 4,089,822 of record NZ_CM137101.1, read on the forward strand.
GCGGCGAAACCGTTCGACGTTCCCAGTCTATGGCGCTACCGGCCTGCGACCCGTGGGGGGCGCCGCCGCGGACCCGGCCGCGGCGGGGTCGAGCGGGTACGGTCCGCCGGCGGGAGCGCGAGCGGTTCGCCGGGTTCGCCCCGGCGGGCGCCGCGGCGCCGGAGGCAACGATCGTTCCACTGCGCGGACGGCGGGCTGACCACGACACGCCGGGATCTGCCACAATTCCGGCGCCGGTTGTTCGCACGGGGCCCGCCCCGTGCCTGCGAAGACGCGCGGACGGCGAGGTTCCGCGCACGAAACTGGAGGCGTTGAGTCCGGTGTCCTTCCTGATCCGGGTTCAGATACCGGACCGACCGGGCACGCTCGGATCGGTGGCGACGGCGCTCGGCGAGATCGGCGCCGACATCCTCGGCGTCAACGTCGTGGAGCGCGGCAGCGGTGTCGCGATCGACGACATGGTCGTGGAGATGGAGGCGGGACGCCTGCCCGACGTGCTCATCACCGCGGCGGAGTCCGTCGAGGGCGTCGAGGTCGACGCGGTCCGCCCCTACGCGGGGGTGCTGGACACGCACCGCGAGCTCGAGCTCGTCGAGGAGATCGCGGCCGAACCGGCGCGGGGTCTGGAGATCTTCGCCGAGGGCGTGCCGAAGATCATCCGATCGGGGTGGGCTCTCGTGTTCGGGCACCACTCCGGAGGGGCCGAACAGCTGTCCGCGAGCACCTCCGCCCCCCAGGAGGGGTATCTCGAGCTGCCGTGGTTGCCGCTGCCGCGCGCCACGGTGCTCGACGGCGACGAGGACTGGGTGCCGGAGACGTGGCAGGAGCTCGGCACGGAACTCGCCGCCACGCCGATCGGCAAGCCCGACCGGGTGCTGCTGGCGGGACGCCCGGGCGGGCCGATGTTCCGCGCCTCCGAGGTCGCCCGGCTGGCCCACTTGGCCGGGATCGTCGCCGTCGTCCTCGACAGCTGAGCCCGCGAGCACGACCAACGCCTGCTGCGCCCGACGCCTGCGGGTCGCCCGCAGGCCCGCGGCCTGATGCACCACCGATCGGGTGGGGACAATTGATCGCCCGGACGTGTGGGGATGGCTTCCAATTTTCATGAAAATTGCGCTCCCTGGAATGGTTCCAGAAAGCGCGGAGCCCTCCTGGCGATCCCCGGACGGCCGGGAATCAGGAGAGGCCCGGGCACCAGGAGGGGGCTACAGGCCGCGCTCGCGCGCCGCGTCGGGCCCCTCGGAGAGCAGCACGCGGAAACCGTCCTCGTCGAGCACCGGCACCCCCAGCTGCACCGCCTTGTCGTGCTTCGAGCCGGGGGAGTCCCCCACGACGACGAACGCGGTCTTCTTCGACACCGAGCCGGCGGCGCGGCCGCCGCGCGCCATGACGGCCTCCTTCGCCTCGTCGCGCGAGTACGTCGGCAGCGTTCCGGTCACCACGATGGACAGGCCTTCGAGGTTGCGGGGAACCGACTCGTCCCGCTCGTCGGCCATCCGCACGCCCGCGTCGCGCCACTTCTGCACCACTTCGCGGTGCCACGGCTCGGTGAACCACTCGCGCACCGATTCGGCGATCGCCGGCCCGACGCCGTCGGTCGCGGCCAGCTGCTCCTCGGAGGCCTCCTCGATCGCGTCCAGCGAACCGAACTCCCGCGCCAGCGCCTGCGCGGCCGTGGGACCCACGTGCCGGATGGACAGGGCCACGAGCACCCGCCACAGCGGCTTCTCCTTCGCCACCTGGAGGTTCTGCAGCAGTTTGGTGCCGTTGGCCGACAACCCGCCGTCCTTGGTGCGGAACAGCGGCACCCCCAGCAGCTCGTCCTCGTCGAGGTCGAACACGTCGCCCTCGTCGGTGAGCACTCCCGCTTCCAGCAGCGCCCCGGCGGCCTCGTAGCCCATCACCTCGATGTCGAAGGCACCGCGCCCGGCGAGGTGGAACAGCCGTTCGCGCAGCTGCGCGGGGCAGGAGCGCGCGTTGGGACACCGGATGTCCACGTCGCTCTCCTTCTCGCGGTGCAGCTCCGCGCCGCACTCCGGGCAGTGCGCGGGCATGGTGAACTCGCGTTCGCCGCCCGAGCGCACGTCCACCACGGGCCCGAGCACTTCCGGGATGACGTCGCCGGCCTTGCGGATCACCACGCGGTCCCCGATGAGCACGGACTTGCGCCGCACCTCGTCGGCGTTGTGCAGCGTCGCCATCGCGACCGTGGAACCGGCGACCTTGACCGGCTCCATCACGGCGAACGGCGTGACCCGCCCGGTGCGCCCCACGTTCACCTGGATGTCGCGCAGCGTCGTCGTCGCCTGCTCCGGCGGGTACTTGTACGCGACCGACCAGCGCGGGGTCCGCGAGGTGGTGCCCAACCGCCGCTGCAGCGGCACCTCGTCCACCTTGACCACGACGCCGTCGATCTCGTGCTCCGCGTCGTGCCGGTGCTCGCCCCAGTACCGCACGTGCTCGACGACGTCATCCACACTGGACAGAACGACGGTGTGCTCGGAGACCGGCAGCCCCCAGGCGCGCAGCGCCTCGTAGGAGTGGGACTGCCGCTGCGGTTCGAACCCCTCCCGGCGGCCGAGGCCGTGGCAGATCAGGTGCAGCGGGCGGTTGCGCGTCACCCGCGGGTCCTTCTGCCGCAGCGAGCCCGCGGCGGCGTTGCGCGGGTTCGCGAACGGCGCCTTGCCCGCCTGCACCAGGGAGTCGTTCAGCACGTCGAACTCGTCGGTGCGGAAGAACACCTCCCCCCGCACCTCGACCAGGTTCGGGACCGGGTAGTCCTCGCTGCCGGTGAGCTGCTCCGGGACATCGCCCATGGTGCGGACGTTCAGCGTCACGTCCTCGCCGGTGCGGCCGTCGCCGCGGGTGAGCGCGCGCTCCAGCTTGCCGCCGCGGTAGAGCAGGTTGACCGCGAGGCCGTCGATCTTGAGCTCGCACAGGTAGTGCGCACCCCCGCCGATCTCGCGCTGCACGCGGTCCACCCAGGCGCGCAGTTCGTCCACGTTGAACGCGTTGTCCAGGCTGAGCATCCGCTCGAGGTGCTCCACCGCGGTGAACTCGGTGGAGAAGGTGCCGCCGACCACGCGCGTCGGCGAGTCCGCCACCGCCAGCCCCGGGTGTTCCCGCTCCACGCGCTGCAGCCGGGTGAACAGCTCGTCGAACTCGCCGTCGGTGATGACCGGCGAGTCCAGCACGTAGTACCGGAACTGGTGCGCGCGGACCTCGTCGGCCAGCTCGGCGTGCTGCTCGCGCACGGCGGCGGGAACGTCCTCCACGCCTTCGGCGCTCTGGCCCGCCGCCGCGTCGCGCGGGACGTCCTCCCCCTCGCCCCGCTCCGCGCCGTTGGCCGTCTGCTCGCTCACGCGCACTCCCCGGATCGCACGGTTCCGCCCTGGTCACCCCGAGAGTAGCGAGCGCGTCCGACACCGTCAGGAGGTGGCCGCCCCGCCGTGGTCGGGATCGGCACCGGTGCGCTCCATCCCCTCGGCGAGTTCACGCAATCGTGCGAGGTCGACCGTGGACTCCGGTGGGAACTCGGCCGTCTCGATGCGTCCGAGCCGGTCGGCGGCGAGGCGCTCCCCGAGCGCGGCGTCGAGCGCCATCAGCGCCAGCGCCGTGCGCGAGCGCTCCTCGGCCTCGGCGAACCCCGGGTGGTGCACGGCGACGTCGATCACGCCGGCAGCGCTGTCGACCTGGGTGACGACCCGCACGTCCGCCAGCGCGTACGGGGTCTCGCGCACGTGCACCGTCACCTGCATCGGATCGGGCACCGGTGGGATCGCGTCGTGGTACTCCCACGCCTGGTCCGGTTCGGGAGCGGCCCGCATCCACGCGTCGGTGTAGGGGCGCAGCTCCGGATCGGCCTCGCCGCTGACGACCAGCGCGTAGGTGGCGCGGGAGCCGTGCTCGAGCGAGAAGCCCAGCTCCGGGTGCACCCGCTGCACCAGGTCGGACACCAGCGGCTCGACGTGCTGCGGGTGGCCGTCGGCCAGCGCCGAGGTGATCTCGGGCAGCAGCTCGTCCCAGCGCTGCCAGAACGCCGCCGCACGCGCGTCCGGGTCCGCTCGCTCGGCCTCGGCCGCGGCACCGCGGCGGCGGAAGAAGTTCAGCATGGACCCCATTGTGCCGCTCCGGCCGCCGCGGCGGGGCCGGTTCGGGTGACGACGGCGGCTCACCCGTTGCGGTCCGCTCACCCGATGCCGGCGCTGCGCAACGCGCGCAGCCACCAGTTCGGCCGCCCCCGGTCCCGGTCGGCCGCGGCCAGCGACCACCGCGTCAGCTGCGTGCCCGCCCAACGCAGCGGTTCCGGCGGCAGCGGGCGCGGGTGCGTGCGCACCAGCTCCAGATCGGCGTTCTCGCCGCGCCGCCCGTCCAGCAGGTCGAGCACCGCGCCGGCGGTGAACCGGCTGGCCCCCACCCCCAGGCCGCTGTAGCCGAGGGCGTAGCCGACGCGCCCGCGGCGCGCCGTGCCGACGAACGGGCACAGCCGGGGGCACATGTCGATCGCACCGCCCCAGGCGTGCGTGAACCGCACCCCTTCCAGCTGCGGGAACGTGGCGAAGAAGTGGTCGGCGAGCGCGGCGAAGGTCTCCGGCCGCTGGTCCAGCTCGTCGCGCACCGCCCCGCCGAAGTGGTACACGGCGTCGTACCCGCCCCACAGGACCCGGTTGTCAGCGGTGAGCCGGTAGTAGTGGAACTGGTTGCCCGAGTCGCTGACGCCCTGCCGGCGGTTCCAGCCGACCTCGGCCAGCTGCCGGTCGGTGAGCGGTTCGGTGGCCAGCACGTGGTCGTACATCGGCAGCACGTACCGGCGCAGCCCGGACAGCAGCGGGCGGAACGCGTTCGTGGCCAGCAGCGCTCTCCGCGCGCGCACCGCGGCGTACGGGGTCCGTGCGGTCACCCCGGTGCGCTCGTCCTCGAGCGCGCGCACCGGGGTGCGCTCGTGCAGCCGCACCCCCGCCCGCAGGCAGGCCGCGCGCAGCCCCCGGGCCAGCCGCGCCGGGTCCACCAGGGCGACCGAATCCCGCATCCACAGCGCCCCGCGGTAGGTCGGCGAGTCCACCTCGCCGCGCGCCTGCTCGGCGTCGAGCAGCCGGGCGTCGTGGCCGTGCTCGGCGGCCAGCCGCGCCGCCGAGCGCAGCTGGGGCAGCTGCCAGTCGGCCACGGCGACCTCGAGCTCCCCGGTGCGTTCGAAGTCGCAGTCGATGCCGTGGGCGTGCACGGCCTTCTCGATCTCGTCGAGGTTGCGCAGGCCCAGCCGTTCCAGCCGCGCCAGCTCCCGCGGGAACCGGCGCAGCCCGTTGTGCAGCCCGTGGGTGAGGCTGGCTGCGCAGAACCCGCCGTTGCGCCCGGACGCGGCCCAGCCGCACTCGCGGGCGTCGACGAGCACCACGTCCCGGGCGGGGTCGCGTTCCTTCGCGCGCAACGCGGCCCACAGCCCGGTGTAGCCGCCGCCGATGACGAGCAGGTCGGTCGAGGTCGGTCGGGTCAGGGCCGAGGCGGGTGCGGGACGCTCCGAAGCGTCCAGCCACAGGGATCCGGGGTGCGCGTCGGCCAGCGCGGCCGCGTGCCGGTGCGGGCGGGAGCTACGTCGTCGCCACAGGGAAGAACGCATGACGGACACCGTGCTTCGTCGTTGCTCGAGCGGATGCGGGTGCGCGCGGCTCCGGGCGCGCACCGGGAGGCCCGCGACGCCGGACGCGTGCGGGTGTCGGAGCGAGCAGGAGGGTGAGTCAACCGCCGGCGGCGTCGTGCACCGCCGCGCCCCCGCGTTCCGCGGGCGGCAGGTGCGGTGTCGGAACGAGTCCCGCTGCGGCCGATCCGGTCTCGGCCGCCTGCCGGGCGTTCCGGGGCCCGGGGCGCTCACCGCCGCACGGGCAGGAACGCTGGCTCACCACGTGGGTTCGCACCACGCGCATCGGAGCCACCTCCCAAGGCTTGTCGTGCCTCGGTTCCGACTCTGGCAGTGCTGGCGTCCCGCGACAAGTGCTCCGAGGAGCGGCGCGCGCCCGGTGGCGCAGCGCGCCCTGCTGCGGCGCAGCGGAGGGGTCCGGTCAGCGCAGCGGGGAGCCCGTCAGGCGGCGGCTTCCTCGGCGAACATGCGCGCCAGCGCGGCGGAGAGCTTCAACGCGCGCTGCGCCCGCGACGGGGTCGCCCGCACCAGCCCGCCGCACGGGGTCGGCACGGCGTGGTCGCGCAGCACCGCGTTCGGGAAGCCGAGCCGCGCGATCAGGTCGAACGCGGGCATGGCGAGTTCGCGCACCTGGTCCGAGGCCGGGTCGCCCCCGCTGGGGACCAGCCCGAGCAGGAACGTGGTGCCCTCCTGCCACGCCTCGCCGAACGCGTCGGCGAGTTCCCCGCTGACCTCCCCGAGCCGCAGGAGGTCCAGCGCGAGGGCGTCCGCTCCGGCCCGCCGCAGCATCGTCACCGGCGGGCGCGGAGCGGAGCAGTGCACGATCACCGGCCGCTGCGTCATCCCGCGCACGCGGTCGAGCACATCGGACAGCAGCGCCCGCGCTTCCGGCTCCGGCACGGCCGGAACCGTGCCGTAGCCCGAGGGGGTGGGCAGGTCACCGGCCAGCACCTGCGGCAGCACCGGCTCGTCCAGCTGGACGAGCGCGGGCGCGCCGGTGCGGGCGACGACCTCGTCGATGTGGCGGGCCAGCCCCTCCAGCGCGGAGCTCGTGAAGTCCCGCAGCGCACCGTGGTCGGTGAGCACGCGGTGGCCGCTGGCCAGTTCCACCCCCGCGCCGAGGGTCCACGGTCCGACGGCCTGCACCTTCACCGCGCGCGGCGCGCCGAGCTCGGTGGCGGCCTGCTCCATCGCGTCCAGGTCCCAGCGCAGCAGGTCCACCGCGCGCCGGTGGTCGCGGCCCGGGCGCTGCGCCACGCGGTAGCCGGAGGGCACCACCTCCACCGCGAGGTCGACGAGCATGCCCGCGGTGCGCCCCACGGCATCGGCGCCCACGCCGCGTTCGGGCAACTCCGGGAACGGCGTCAGATCGGGCAGCTGCGCGATGACGGTGCGCGCGCTCTCCACCGCGTCGGTTCCCGGCATCGAGCCGAGCGCGGTGGCCGTACCTGCCCCCCAAGGTGCTTCACTCACGACCCCATTGTCCCCCCGGACGATCGACATGCCGGTGGCCCCGGGGGGTGTGCGCGGCCGCCGCTCGTCCGGCACGCTGACAGGCATGACCGACGCCGAGACCCCCGTACCCGTCCCGATGCGGTTGGACCACCTCTCCGGCGTGCTGGACCTGGGGTTCCGGTTGTTCGACGTGCACACGATGCCGTACACCTCCTGGTCGTTGTCGAGCGCGGCCACGCACCTCGACACCCAGCCGGAGGCCTGCTGGGTCGTCGAGGAGGAGGGGGCGGTCGTCGGGTTCGTGCTCGCCTCGATGTCCTACGACGAGCGGGCGGACTGGGGCTACGTGGAGTGGATCGCGGTCGATCCCGCGAACCGCGGGCGGGGACTGGCCGACGCGCTGCTGGAGCGCTCGTGCGCCGCCCTGTTCGCCGCGGGCGCCACCCGCATCGTCACGGACGTGGAGCGCAGCAACACGGCCTCGGCCAAGGTGATGCACCGCAACGGGTTCACCGACAGCGTCACCGTCACCATGTTCATCCGGCACGCGCCGGACGTGCCGCCCGGGAGGCAGCCGCGCGCGGGCGTGCGGCCCCGCGACCCGGCCAAGGCGCGCCTGCACGCGGCCGCGCGGAAGGGCGGCACCGACGCGGAGTCGCAGGAGTGAGGACCGCTGCCGCGGGACGGCCCCGGCTTCCCCAGCTGCCCCCTCACCAGCCGATCCGCAGGCGCCCTAGCCGTCGAGGGCGGGGGTTCCGTGCTCCCGGATGGCCTCCCGCAGGGTGCGCTTGAGCAGCTTGCCGGCACCGTTGCGCGGCAGGTCGTCCACCACGTGCACCCGCTTGGGCACTTTGAAGGCGGCGAGGTTCCCGCGGACGTGCGCGAGGATCTCCTGCTCGTCCACTTCCCGTCCGTCCACTGCGGAGTTCAGCACGACGACGGCGTTGATCGCCTCGCCCCACTGCTCGTCGGGCACGGCCACGACCGCCACCTCGCGCACCGCGGGGTGGGTGTAGAGCACGTCCTCGACCTCCCGCGAGGCCACCAGCACCCCGCCGGTGTTGATCACGTCCTTGATCCGGTCGACGACGTGGACGTAGCCCTCCGCGTCGGCGCGCACCAGGTCGCCGGAGTGGAACCACCCGTCCCGGAAGGCCTTCCGGGTCTCCTCCGGGTCGTCCCAGTAGCCGGTGCACAGCTGCGGCGAGCGGTACACGATCTCCCCCGGGTCGCCGGGCGCGACCTCCTCGCCGGCCTCGTCGACGATGCGCGTTTCCACGAACATCACCGGCCTCCCCGCGGAATCCGGCCGCTCCTCGTGCTCCTCGGGCCGCAGCACCGTCGCGAGTGGACCGATCTCGGACTGGCCGAAGCAGTTGTAGAACGCCAGCTGCGGCAGCGCCCCCTGCAGGCGCCGCAGCACGGGCACCGGCATGACCGAAGCACCGTAGAAGGCCTTGCGCAGGGAGCGCAGGTCGCGCGTGCCGAACTCGGCGTGGTTGGCCAGCGCCACCCACAGCGTGGGCACGGCGAAGAACGCCCCGATGCGCTCCTCCTCGATGCGCCGCAGCAGGTCCGCCGGCTCCGGGGACTCGCGCAGGTGGTTGGTCGCCCCGATCATCAGGTACGGCAGCAGGAACACGTGCATCTGCGCCGAGTGGTACAGCGGCATCACGTGCAGCGGGCGGTCGTCGGGATCGAGGTCCAGCGCCTGGATGCACGAGACGTACTCGTGCAGCAGCGCGCGGTGGGTCATCATCGCGCCCTTCGGCCGCGACGTGGTGCCCGAGGTGTACAGCAGTTGCACGACGTCGTTCTCGTCCGGCGGCTCGCCCGGTTCGGGAACCGGTCCGGAGCAGGCCTGCTCCAGCAGGGACCCCTCGCGGTCCCGCAGCGGCAGGGTGCGCTGCAGCGCGGTGTCCGCGCGCACCTCGGCGACCGCCTCGGTCAGGTCGGGGTCGACCAGTGCCAGCGTGCTGCCGGAGTGGCTCAGCAGGTAGGACAGCTCTGCCCCGGCGAGGCTGTTGTTCACCGGCACGTGGATCAGCCCCGCCCGGGCGCACGCCAGGTAGCCGATCAGGTAGGCGTCCGAGTTCTTGCCGTAGGCCGCCACCCGTTCCCCGGCGCGCGCACCGGTCCCGGTCAGCCACGCGGCCACCCGGCTGACCGCGTCGTCGAGGGCCGCGTAGGTCCAGCTGCGCGTCGCCCCGGTGTCGTCGGTGAACCGCAGCGCGGTCCGCTCGGGGTGGCGCGCGGCGCTGCGCCGCAGCACGTCCGCCACCGCGCTGGACCGAAGAGCCTCCATGACCGCCTCCGTTCGCCGGTTGTGACCCGGAACACTACCGGCGGTGAGCGGAGGATTCCAGCTCGCGGCGGAACCGCGCGGGGAGGCCGGCGCCCGGCCCGGCGGTCGCCCCGGACGCGGGACGTCAGCGCGTCCCGGCGATGATCCCGCTGCCGAGGACGAGATCGTCCGCCTCGGAGTCCGGCCGGTACAGCACCATCGCCTGGCCCGGTGCGACGCCGCGCATCGGCCGGCGCAGCTGGACCCGGATGCCGTCCTCGTCCGCCTCGGCCACGGCGTCGACGGCCTCCCCGTGCGCGCGCACCTGCACGGCGCACTCGGTGGGCCCCTCCAGCGGCTGCTCCGACGGCCAGATCGGCCGGTCGGCGTCGATCTCGGTGACGTCGAGCTGCTCCGCCGAACCGACCTCGACCGTGCCGGAGACCGGCTCCAGCGAGAGCACGTACCGCGGGCGCCCGTCCGGCGCGGGCGCGTCGATGCCCAGGCCCTTGCGCTGCCCCACGGTGAACCCGTGCACACCGGTGTGGTGCCCGAGCACGGCACCGCTCTCGGAGTCGACGAGCTCGCCGGGGTTGTGGCCGATCTGCTCGTCGAGGAACTTCTTGGTGTCGCCGTCCGGGATGAAGCAGATGTCGTGGCTGTCCGGTTTGGACGCCACGGCCAGGTCGCGGCGGGCGGCCTCGTCGCGCACCTCGGACTTGAGCGAGTGGCCGAGCGGGAACATCGAGTGGCGCAGCTGCTCGGCCGTCAGCGAGGCGAGCACGTACGACTGGTCCTTGCCCCCGTCCCGGCTGCGCCGCAGCACCGGCTGACCGTCCACAACGGACAGCTGCGCGTAGTGCCCGGTGCACACCGCGTCGAAGCCCAGCGCCATGCCCTTCTCCAGCACGGCCTGGAACTTGATCTTCTCGTTGCAGGTCAGGCACGGGTTCGGAGTGCGCCCCGCGGCGTACTCGCCGACGAAGTTCTCGATGACGTCCTCGGTGAACCGCTCGGCGAAGTCCCACACGTAGAACGGGATGCCGAGCAGGTCCGCGGCCCGCCGCGCGTCGCGGGAGTCCTCCACCGTGCAGCACCCGCGCGCCCCGCTGCGCAGCGTGCCGGGTTCGGCCGACAGCGCCAGGTGCACCCCGACCACCTCGTGTCCGGCCTCCACGGCCCGCGCGGCAGCGACAGCCGAATCAACACCGCCGCTCATCGCGGCCAGAACTCGCACGCCTCACACCTCCGTAGCGGCGGTCGTCCCCTCCGCGGCCCGACGCAGGCCGGGAAGCCCGGCGTTGCGGGCGCGTTCCACGACCGGGCCGATGGCCCCGGTCAGCGCCCGCACGTCGTCCGCGGTCGAGGTGTGCCCCAGGGAGAACCGCAGCGATCCCCGCGCGGTCCGCGCCGGTGCCCCCATCGCCAGCAGCACGTGGCTCGGCTCGGCCACCCCCGCGGTGCAGGCCGACCCGGTGGAGCACTCGATGCCCTGGGCATCCAACAACATCAACAAACTGTCCCCCTCGCAGTCGGGGAACGTGAAGTGCGCGTTCCCCGCCAGCCGGGCGGGGCCGCCGTCCAACTCGCCGCCGGGGTCGCCGTTGAGCACCACGTCCGGCACCACCGCGCGCACCCCGGCGATCAGCTCGTCCCGCAGCGCGGCCAGCTCCGGGGCGCGCCGGCCCCGTTCGTCCACCGCCTCGCGCAGCGCGCTGGCCAGCCCCATGATCCCGGGGGTGTCCAGCGTGCCGGAACGCACCTCGCGCTCCTGCCCGCCGCCGTGCAGCACCGGAGTGCAGTCCACGTCCCGCGACAGCAGCAGCACCCCCACGCCGTAGGGGCCGCCGATCTTGTGCCCGGTGAGCGTCATCGCCGCCGCGCCGGACGCGGCGAAGTCCACCGGCACCGTTTCGACCGCCTGCACCGCGTCGGTGTGCAGCGGCACCCCGTGGCGCTCGGCGACGGCGGCCAGCTCGCGTACCGGGTTGACCGTGCCGACCTCGTTGTTCGCCCACATGACCGTGGCCAGCGCCACCTCGTCGGCGTGCTCGGACAGCACCCGCTCCAGCTCGTCCGGGAGCACCCGGCCGGCGGCGTCCACCTCCAGCCAGCTCACCTCGGCCTGCTCGTGCTTGACCAGCCACTCGACCGCGTCGAGCACGGCGTGGTGCTCCACGCCGGAGGCGACGATCCGGCAGCGCCGCGGGTCCGCGGCGCGCCGCGACCAGTAGATGCCCTTGATCGCCAGGTTGTCGCTCTCCGTGCCGCCGCCCGTGAACAGGACCTCCGAGGGGCGCGCACCGAGCGCGGCGGCGATGTCCTCCCGGGATTCCTCCACCGCACGCCGGGCCCGCCGCCCCGAGCTGTGCAGCGAGGACGCGTTGCCCAGCCGGCTCAGCGCCTCGCTGGTCACCGCGATCGCGTTCGGCCGCATCGGGGTCGTGGCGGCGTGGTCCAGGTAGGTCATCGTTTTCCCAGGGTACTGCACGCGTACCGAAGCTCACTCGCGTGTGGGGGCATCGGGGGAGGAGCGGGCGGAGCGCAGCACGAGCACGGCCAGCAGCGCGGCCGTGCCCACCAGGACCAGGTCCACCGGAACCACCCCGCGCGCCGGACCGCCCGGCGTCGCGAGCGCGCTGACGACGACACCGCCGAGGCCCACCAGCACGGCCTGCCCCAGCATGTCCGACAGCTGCAGCGCCGAGGAGTGGAACCCCCGCTCGGACTCCGGCGACAGGGCCAGCACCCGCACCGAGGTGCTCGCGATCCCGACGCCCATGCCGGCGCCCGCCACGGCCCAGGCGGCGAACACCAGCCAGGCCGGCCCCCAGGACGGCGCGGCCAGCGCGAGCCCCGCGACCCCCAGGGCGACCATGCCGAACCCGGCGGCGACCACGGGCTCGCGCCGCACCGACCGAGCGCGCCCCTGCAGCAGCGCCCCGGCGGCCCACCCCAGCGAACCGACGGTCAGCGGAATCCCGGCCGCGGTCGGCGAGTAGCCGTGCGCCACCGACAGCACCAGCGGCACGAACGCCTGGGCGGTGAAGAACACCCCGGCGAGCATGCCGCGGGAGGCCACCATGGCCGGGATGCCCGCGCCCACGCGGAAGGTGCCGCGCGGCAGCAGCACCAGCAGCGAGGGCACGAGCGCGGCGAGCCCGGCCGCGCCGAGCACGAGCGCCGCCGGCGAGGGGTTCTGCGCGGCCCAGTTCACCGCGATCACCCCGCCCGCGGCACCGGCCGCGGCCCACGGCATGCCGCGCCGCGGGGGTGTCGCACCCGTTCCCGCGCCGGACCCGAACCGCCGCAGCGAGGGCACCAGCAGCAGCGCGCCCAGCACCACGAACGGGGCGAGCCCGAGGAACACCCAGCGCCAGCTGACGTGCTCGGTGAGGAAGCCGGCGATGACCGGGCCGAGCAGCGACGGCACGATCCACGCCGAGGACAGCGCGCCGAACGCGGCCGGCCGGTGCCGCTCGGGGTAGACGCGGGCGATCAGCACGTACAACGCGACGATGACCGCCCCGCCGCCGATGCCCTGCAGCGCCCGCGCCACGAGCAGCACCCCCATGTTCGGGGCGGCGCCCGCGAGCAGCAGACCCGCGGCGAACAGGGGCAGCGCCGCCAGCAGCGGCGCGCCCGGGCCGGTGCGGTCGGCCTGGCGCCCGCCGAGGACGGTGCCGAGCGCGCTGGTGGCCATGAACACGGTGTAGGGCCAGGAGTACCAGCGCTGCGCGTCCAGGTCGGCCACGATCGTGGGCAGCGCCGTGGCCAGCCCCATCGCTTCGAAGGCGATGAGGGTGATCACCAGCACCAGGCCGAAGGTGAAGGTGCGCCGCTCGGGGCTGAACAGGGCGCTGTCGCGCCGCGGATCGGCGGGAACCGCTTCGGCGGCAGCGTCCTCGGCGCCGGCCGGGCGGCGCGGGGGTTCCGGCCCGCTCGGGAAGCCTGCGTCGGGGCTCTCCTGCGCGGGGTGCGGCTCGGGCTCCGAAGAACTCACGCGCTCCACACTGCAACTTCACCCCAGGTGGAAGTCCAGCCTCCGGACCGCCCCGCTCCCGGCGTACCGCCCCGCCTGCGGACGGGCGCGCGGCGTCGCGCCGCGGAAACCGCTCATTCGAGCACGGTGATGCCCAGGGCGGCGCAGATCTCCGCTGCCTGCGCCGACGAGACGACCGCGCCGCGCAACTGCCGCGGCGCGTCGGCGGTGAGTTCGCCGAGGTCGCTGCCGCGCAGGTCGGCACCGTCCAACCGGGTCGTGGACAGGTCGAGGTCGCGGAGACGGCAACCGGCGAACACGGCGTCGCGCAGATCGGTCCCCCGCAGGTCGGCCTCGCTGAGGTCGCTGCCGGTCACGTGGACCCCCCGCAGCGGGAGTTCGGACAGGTTCGCCAACTGCAGATTGCAGTCGGCGATGTCGAACGAGACCGCGATCCCCCGCGCCGCCGTCAGGTCGACCCCGATCATGCGGCAACCACGGAAACGCACGTCCGCCAGCAGGGTTCCGCGCAGCCGGGCGTGGGCGAGGTCGGTGCTGTCGAAGACGGCATCGGTCAGGTCCGCATCGGTGAGATCGACGCCGGCGCACCGGGCGCCTGCGAGGCGCGCACCGTCGAGCCTCGCTCCGCGCAGGCGTGCTTCCGCGAGGGTGCACTGCTCGAACACCACGTCCGCGAGTTCCGCGCCGCGCAGGTCCGCCACCGAGAGATCGCACCGGCGGAACACCCGAGCAGGGCGGGACGCGGCCTCCGCACGCCGCGGCACTTCCGCCCCGCGGTCGAACATCTCCCGCAGGTCGCGTCCGGAGAAGTCGCAGTCGACCAAGACTTCGTCGCTGTCGTCGTCGCGGGGAACCGCGTGCTGATCCGCACCTTCCACGAGGCGGAGTCTGCCAGCAGTCACCGACGGAACCGCGGAGGCGCAACGAGCACCGGCCGCGGACGCCCGAGCCGCGCCCCGGCACGACACGCGAAAACGGGCGGGTGCGCGCGGCACCCGCCCGTTCGCGCGGGGGTCACGGCGGTACGACCGCCGGCCCCGCGCGGGGAGCGTCAGCCCTTGCGCTTGGTGACCTCCTCGGTCAGCTGCGGTGCGACCTTGAACAGGTCGCCGACGACGCCGTAATCGGCGACCTCGAAGATCGGCGCCTCCGCGTCCTTGTTGACCGCCACGATCGTCTTCGACGTCTGCATGCCCGCGCGGTGCTGGATCGCACCCGAGATGCCCAGCGCGACGTACAGCTGCGGCGATACCGTCTTGCCGGTCTGGCCCACCTGGAACTGGTGCGGGTAGTAGCCCGAGTCCACCGCCGCGCGCGAGGCGCCCACCGCGGCACCGAGCGCGTCGGCCAGCTGCTCCACCACGGCGAAGCTCTCGGACGAGCCGACACCGCGCCCGCCGGAGACGACGACGTTCGCCTCGGTCAGCTCCGGCCGGTCACCGGCCTCGACCGGCTGCCGCCCGGTGATCTCCGCGGCGGCGCCCGCCTCCTGCGTCGGCACCTCCACCGGCTCCTCGGTCGCCGCACCGGCCACACCGTCGGGGTCGACGGCGCCCGGCTGCAGCGTCACGATCGGCGTGCCCACCGCGACCTGCGAGGTCGCGTCGTAGGTGCCGCCGAAGAGCGAGTGCGCGGCCACGCCCTGGCCGTCCAGATCGACCGCCTCGGAGACCAGCCCCGAGCCGGTGCGGATCGCCAGCCGGCCGGCGATCTCCTTGCCGTCGATCGACGCCGGCAGCAGCACCGCCGCCGGGCTGGTGCGCTCGACCAGCGCGGCCAGCACGTCCACCTGCGGGGTGACCAGGTACTGGTTCGCCTCCGCGGACTCGCCGACGTAAACCTTCTCCGCACCGAACTCCGCCAGCGCGCCCTGCACCTTGCCGGCCGCGCCCGACTCGCCGACGACCACCGCCGCCGGCGTGCCGATGCGCCGCGCAGCGCTCAGCAACTCCGCCGTGGACTTCTTGACCTCACCGTCCACGTGGTCGACGAGGACCAACACCTCAGCCATGAATCACTGCCTCCTCACACAACCCGCGGACGACTCACACCAGCTTCTGACCGGCCAGGAACTCGACCAGCCGCACACCGCCGTCGCCCTCGTCGGTGACCTTCTCCCCCGCCTGCTTCGGCGGCTTCGGCGCGGAGGAGACCACCGTCGAGGCCGCCCCGGCCAGTCCGACCGCACCGGCGTCGATGCCCACCTCGGCCAGTGACAGGGTCTGCACCGGCTTCTTCTTCGCCGCCATGATCCCCTTGAACGACGGGTACCGCGGCTCGTTGATCTTCTCCGTCACCGACACCACGGCCGGCAGGTTCGCCCGCACCGTGCTCACCCCGGCGTCGGTCTCGCGCTCGATGGTGGCCTGCGCACCGTCGATGGCCACCGACCGCGCGAACGTCAGCTGCGGCCAGCCCAGCAGCTCGGCCAGCATCGCCGGCACCGCGCCCACGCGACCGTCGGTGGCCTCGTTGCCCGCGATGACCATGTCCACGCCCTCGACCGTGCCGACCGCCGCGGCCAGCACCCGCGCCGTGGCCGGCGCGTCGCTGCCGTGCAGCGCCTCGTCCGAGACGTGCACCGCCTTGTCCGCACCCATCGACAACGCCTTGCGGATCGCGTCGGTGGCCCGATCCGGCCCCATGCACACCGCGGTGACCTCCCCGCCGTGCGCCTCCTTCACCTGCAGGGCCTCCTCGACGGCGCGCTCGTTGATCTCGTCCAGAACGGCGTCCGCGGACTCCCGATCCAACGTGTGATCCGCGGACAGCCTCCGCTCGGAATACGTGTCGGGCACCTGCTTGACCAGGACAACAATGTTCATGGGCCCTCTTCGACCTCCCGCGGACTACCGACGCTGCTCTGCGTGGTCCCGGCGGCGCGGCCGGGACGATGAACCGCCGCTCCGCCGGGGCGAAGCGCCGGTGCTGTCAACCACCCCGGATGTTACTTATCAGTAGCACATCCGCCAGCAGGTGGCGGGAGTGACGGTACTCACCCTCCCAGGGAAAAGGCCGGCACCGCACCCCGGCTAACGATCGTTCACCCCGTTTCCTACCTCACCGCGCCGCGCTCGCGGAAGTGCCTCCACCCGGCCCAGCACGGGAGCGCCCGCGCACGTCTAACCTGTTGGTATGAACCACCGCGTCGCCGTCGTCACCGACTCGACCGCCTCCATCCCGCCGAAAGTGTCCGAGCAGCTCGGCATCTTCCCGGTGCAGCTGGAACTCACGGTGGGCGGGGAAACCAACGACGAGCGCCGCGTGCCGCACGCCGACCTCGCGCGCGCCATGACCGACGGCGTTCCCGTGGACACGTCGGAACCCCCGCCGCCCGCGTTCTTCTGGAACTACTCGGACGCCCAGGCCGCCGGCGCCGAAGCGGTGCTGTCGGTGCACATCTCCGAACAGCTCTCACGCACCTGCGCGTCCGCCCGCGTCGCGGCCGAGGAGGTGGGCGTGCCGGTGTACGTGGTCGACTCGCAGCTGGTCGGCATGAGCCTCGGCTGCAGCGTCATCGCCGCCGCCGAGGCCGCCCACAGCGGTTGCGGCGCAGCGCAGGTCATGGACGTGCTCGACCACCGGATGCGCAACTCGATGCAACTGCTGTACGTCGACACGCTCGAGCACCTCCGGCGCGGCGGCCGCATCGGGCGCGCCCAGGCCTGGCTGGGCGGGGCCCTGTCGGTGAAACCGGTGCTCGCCGTCAACGAGGGCATGATCGACAAGCACCTCCAGGCCATGGGCCGCGACCGCGCGCTGCGCAAGATGGTGCGCACGGCCGTGGAGCACGCGGGCGGGCGCCCGGTCGACATCGGCGTCGAGCACTTCACCAGCCCGGAGGACGCCCAGGAGCTGCTGCACCGGATCCAGCGGGAGACCCCGCTCGCGCGCCGCGTCAGCATCGCCGAGACCAGCGCTGTGCTCGGAGCCCACACCGGGCCGGGTGCCATCGGCGTGACCGTCTCCCCCGCCGAACGCTGACCGGTCGACGTCCAGCCACCATCTCCGCCGCGCAGCAGCTGGCGGGAGGTCCCGCTCCGGAAGCCCTGCGCGACCGGCGCAGCGCACCACCCCACCGCTCAGCTCATCCTGCGAGCCCGTCCATGGCCCGGTGCAACCGCTTGACCGACACCGAGTGCGCCGTGCCGAGGTTCTGCGCGAACACGCCCACCCGCAGTTCCTGCAGCATCCAGCCGATCGGCACCACGGACTCCCACACCTGCTCCCCGCGCTGCGCCGCGTCCAGCAGGTCCTCGTACCGCTCGCGGACCGGATCGATCTCGTCCATCCGCTCCAGATCGCGCAGCGGGTGGTGGCGCAGCTTCTCCAACCGCTGCTCCACCGCGAGCAGGTACCGCACCAGGTCGTTCAACCGCGCCGCACCGGTTTCGGCGATGAATCCCGGGTGGACCAACGAGCCCAGCTGCTCCCGGACGTCGTCCAGCGATTCCCGCCGCGCCCCCGCCGGAGCGCTGTCCAACTGCGAGGAAACCCGGCCGAAAACGGTCAGCACCTTCTCCACTGTGGACATGATGCCCGCGGTGACGGGGCCGAGCTGGGAGCGCGCCACGCCGACGAGGCGGTTGAACGACTCCTCGTCGGCAACGGGCTCGCGGTGCTCGGCGATGATCCGGTCGGCCGCGCAGCGCACGCAGTCGGCGAGCAGTTCGCCGAGGCCGTCGTGCGGACCGCCGGAGAGCGCCAACCGCTGCGCGGGCGACATCCCCTTCTGCAGGGACTTCACCGGTGAGGGCACGTTCAGCAGCACGAGCCTGCGCAGCCCCAGGGCGTGCGCCCGCCGCTGCTCGGCCTCCGTGCCGAACGTGCGCACCCCGACGGTCTCGCCCTCGTCGACCAGTGCCGGATAGGCCCGCACCCGGTGCCCGTCCCGCTGCTGCTCGAAAGTTCCCGGAAGTTCTCCGAAGTCCCAACTGGACAGTCCGCTGCGCTGGACCTCGTCGGCGGCCGCGGACAACTCGGCGGAGACCGCGGGGGCCAGTTCCCGCCGCAGTGCGCCGAGGTCCCCGCCCTCGGCGACGGCCGCGCCGTTCTCGTCGACGATGCGGAAGGTCATCTTCAGGTGGTCCGGCACGCGGTCGAAGTCCCACGCCTCGCGCGGCACGAGCACCCCGGTCATCTGCCGCAGCCACGAGCTCAGCGCATCCACCAGCGCACCGTCGAACGGGCGCATCCGGTCCAGCAGCGCCCGCGCGTAGTCCGACGCCGGGACGAAGTTGCGGCGCAGCTCCTTCGGCAGCGCCTTGAGCAGCGCGACCACGAGATCCTCGCGCAGACCCGGGATCTGCCAGTCGAACCCGCTGCCGTCGACCTGGTTCAACGCGGCCAGCGGGATGTGCGCGGTGACGCCGTCGGCGTCGGCGCCCGGTTCGAACTGGTAGGTCAGCCGGAACTCGTGCCCGTCCCGCCGCCACGCGCTGGGGTACTCGTACTCGGTGATCTCCGGCGAGCCGGCGTTGATGAGCATCGACCTGTCGAAGGTGAGCAGGTCCGGCTGGCTGCGCCGGGTCTTCTTCCACCAGGTGTCGAAGTGCCGCCCCGAGACGACCTCCGCACCGACGCGGCGGTCGTAGAACTCGAACAGCGTCTCGTCGTCGACGACGATGTCGCGGCGCCGCGCGCGATCCTCCAGCTCCGCCACGGACCGCAGGGTCTCCCGGTTGCGGTGGAAGAACTCGTGCCGGGTGTCCCAGTCGCCCTCCACCAGGGCGTGCCGGATGAACAGCTCCCGCGCCACGGGCGGGTCGATCCTGCCGTAGTTCACCTTGCGGTCGACGACGAGCGGCAGCCCGAACAGCGTGACCTTCTCGTAGGCGAGGACCGCGGCCTGGCTCTTCTCCCAGTGCGGCTCGCTGTAGTTGCGCTTGACCAGGTGCCCGGCGATCCGCTCGACCCACTCCGGTTCGATGCGCGCGCACGTGCGCGCCCACAGCCGCGTGGTCTCGACCAGTTCCGCCGCCATCACCCACTGCGGCGGTTTCTTCGCCAGCACCGATCCGGGGAAGATCGCGAACCGCGTGTTGCGCGCACCCTGGAACTCGCGGGGACCGCGCTTGCGCTGCGCGCCCTTCTTCTCCACGTCCTGCACGCCGACGTGCGAGAGCAGACCGGCCAGCAGCGACTGGTGCACCCGGTCGGCATCGGCGGCCTGGTCGTTCAGCGACATGTCCATGCCCTTGACCAGCTGGCGCAGCTGCCCGTACAGGTCCTGCCACTCGCGCACGCGCAGGTGGTTGAGGAACTCCGCCTGGCACCGCTTGCGGAACTGGTTGCCGGACAGCTCCCGCTGCCGCTGGCGCAGGTACCGCCACAGGTGCACGTAGGACAGGAAGTCGGACTCCGCGTCGTTGAACCGCCCGTGCTGGGAGTCGGCGGCCTCCTGCTGTTCCGCCGGGCGCTCCCGCGGATCCTGAATGGACAGAGCGGTGGTGATGACGAGGACCTCGTGCAGGCACCCGTTGCTCTCGCCCTCGAGCACCATCCGCGCCAGCCGCGGGTCCACGGGCAGTTCGGCGACCCGGCGGCCCACGTCGGTCAGCTTCCGACCGCCGCTGTTGGTCTGCCGCAGCGCGCCCAGCTCGTTGAGCAGCTGCACGCCGTCGGCGATCTGCCGCCGGTCCGGCGGTTCGACGAACGGGAAGGACTCCACATCGCCCAGCCCCAGCGACGTCATGCGCAGGATCACCGACGCGAGGTTGGTGCGCAGGATCTCCGGGTCGGTGAACTCCGGCCGGGCCAGGAAGTCCTCCTCCGAGTACAGCCGGATGCAGACGCCTTCGGAGACGCGGCCGCAGCGCCCCTTGCGCTGGTTCGCCGAGGCCTGCGAGATCGGTTCCACCGGCAGGCGCTGCACCTTGGTGCGGTGGCTGTAGCGGGAGATCCGCGCCGTTCCGGGGTCGATGACGTACTTGATCCCCGGGACGGTCAGCGAGGTCTCGGCCACGTTGGTCGCCAGCACGATGCGCCGCCCGGAGTGCGGGGCGAAAGCCCGGCGCTGCTCGTCCATCGACAACCGCGCGTACAGCGGCAGGACCTCGGTGTTCGGCAGTTCCCGACCGCGCAGCACTTCCGCCGTGTCGCGGATCTCCCGCTCGCCGCTGAGGAACACCAGGATGTCGCCGGGGCCTTCGGCGGTGAGCTCGTCGACGGCGTCGCTGATCGCCTGCGCCTGGTCCCGCATGACGTCCTCGTCGGCGTCCGAGCCGTCCACCAGCGGCCGGTAGCGCACCTCCACCGGGTAGGTGCGCCCGGACACCTCGACGACCGGGGCGTCACCGAAGTGGCGGGAGAATCGCTCCGGGTCGATCGTCGCCGAGGTGATGATGACCTTCAGGTCGGGACGCTTCGGCAGCAGCTGCTTGAGGTAGCCGAGCAGGAAGTCGACGTTGAGCCCGCGCTCGTGCGCCTCGTCGATGATGATCGTGTCGTAGCGGCGCAGCATGCGGTCGTGCTGGATCTCGGCCAGCAGGATCCCGTCGGTCATGAGCTTGACCAGCGTGCCCTCGTCGGCGCGCTCGGTGAACCGCACCTGGTACCCGACGGTGTCGCCGAGGTCGCTGCCCACCTCATCGGCCACGCGCTGCGCCACGGTGCGCGCGGCGATCCGCCGCGGCTGGGTGTGCCCGATCATCCCGTGCACGCCGCGCCCGAGCTCCAGGCACATCTTCGGCAGTTGCGTCGTCTTGCCCGAACCGGTCTCACCGGCGACGATGACGACCTGGTTGTCCCGGATCGCCTCGAGCAGGTCCTCCCGGCGGTGGCTGACCGGCAGCTCCTCCGGGTAATCCGGCTCGGGCACGCGCGCCCGCCGCTGCGCCAGCCGCTGCTCCGACTCGGCCACGTCCGCGACGATCTCGTCGAGGACGGCGCGCAGCTTCCGCTCGTCGCGGATCTTGCGCGCGCCGTCCAACCGCTTGCGCAACCGCTGCTGGTCCCGCGTCATCAGTTCGCCGACGCGTTCGCGCAGCTCGGGCAGGGAGGGGGTGGTGGCAGCCGAGGTTTCCATACCGGGCTCCAGGATAGGCGTCCCGCAACCGCGTGCCCACGGACACCGGGCACCCGGCCGAGCGCACGGGCACCGGCGTGGCGGGCGCCACAGTCCGCGGCGACCACGGCCCGCGGACCTGCCTGGCGGCAGCGCCGCAGGTGCTCGGGCACTCCTCCGCCCCAGCCGCCGAGCACCCGCGCGCCGCTCGCGGCGCAGCTCTCACGTCCACTCGGCCCGGCAGACGTAGGCCGTGGCGGCGTCCCCGATGCGCGCGAGCACCACCGTCGCGGGGCGATCGCCCCGCGGTTTCAAGCGTTTTCGCAGCGCGTCGGGGTCCACGTCCACCCCGCGCACGAGGATCTCCAAGCTGCCCACCCCGTGCTCGCGCAACGCGGAGCGCAGGCTCTTCTCCCGGTACGGGCCGTGGTCGAGCACGCGGAACGCGCGCGTGCCCCGGGCGGGGGCGTCGCCGGTGAGGAAGGCGATCCGCGGATCCAACTGGCCCATCCCCGCGCGTGCGGCGTACTGGCGGACCAGTCCGGCGCGCACCACGGCCGGATCGGGCTCGACGATCCACTCGCCCACCTCGCGCACCGGGCAGTCGTCGTCCTCGGCGTCGGTGACCTCCCAGTCCGCACCGGTGCCCGCGGCGGTCTTCGGCGCGAGCACGCTCGCGCGGCGGCGCACACCGGTCTCGGCCGCACCGCCCAGCCACACGGTCGCTTCGCGCGCCTGACCGCGCCAGGAGACGACCTCGATCTCCGCCGTTCCCGGCACGGCGGCGAAATCCATGCCGGGCGACGCCTTGACGACCAGGTCACGTCCCGCACAAGCGGACAGCAGCTCGTCCAGCGGTGGTTGCAGCGCGGCCGGGTCCCAGGTGCGCCTCCCGGCGCCGTCCCGGCGCCCCGGATCGGCGAGGACCGTGGTGCCGGTGCTGACCGGGCGCAGCGCGTCGGCGCGGACGAGGCCGGCGGTGGCACCGCGCCCGGCCGGGTCGTGCGCGGCCAGGTTGTGCGCGGCCATGGCCAACCGCACCGGGTCGAGGTCGGAGCCGAGGCAGCGCCGCGCCGCGGCCGCCACCTCCACCAGGTCGGCGCCGACCGAGCAGGTCACGTCGTGCACGTCCCGCCCGGCCAGCCGCCGGGCGCGGTGCCGCGCCACCGCGCTCGGCGTGGCCTGCTGCAGCGCGGCGTCGGTGAGCAGCCAGCGCTGCGGGTGGTCGAGCTTGTCGGCGGCGCGGCGCCGCAGCACGGCCGTTTCCAGCGCCGCCCCGGCGTGTTCGCCGGCCAGCTGCCGCGCGGCGGCCACGTCGTCCATGCGGGAGGCGGCGGTCAGCGGGCGGGCGTCGAGTCCGGCGACGGCACGCCGCCCCTCGGCGGTGCGCAGGTAGTGCACATCGCTCAGGTCGAACTCGTACGCCACTGCCCGCTCACCCGCACGTTCTCGTCACCGCCCGCGGAACTCGGCCTTGCCCGGACCGTGCTCCAGGAACGAGCGCATCCCGATGCCCTGGTCCTCGGTCGCGAACGTCCCGGCGAACAACTGCGTTTCCAGTCGCAGGCCGTTGTCCAGGTCGACGTCGAGGCCCCCGTCGACGGCCTGCTTCGCCGCGGCCAACGCGCGCGCGGGCCCGTTGCCGAACTGCCCGGCCCACGCGTGCGCGGTGCTGTGCACCTCCCCGGAGGGGACCAGCTGGTCCACCACGCCCAGCGACAGCGCCTCGTCCGCCCCGACGAAGCGTCCAGTGTAGATGATGTCCTTGGCCTTGCTCGGTCCGATCAGCCGCGCGAGGCGCTGCGTCCCCCCGGCGCCGGGGATCACCCCGAGCAGGATCTCGGGCTGTCCGACTTGGACGTCGTCGGCCGCGACGCGGCGGTCGCAGGCCAGCGCCAGTTCGAGACCGCCGCCCAGGGCGTAGCCGGTCAGCGCGGCCACCGTCGGCTTCGGGATCCGCGCCACGGCCGCGACCGCGCGCGAGAGGCCGGAGGTCTCCTTCTCCGCCATGTCCGCGTAGGACATGTCGGCCATCTCCTTGATGTCGGCGCCGGCGGCGAACACCTTCTCCCCGCCGTAGACGACGACCGAGCGCACGTCCGCGCGCTCGGCGGCTTCCTCCGCGGCCTCGCGGAGTTCCCCTTCGATCTGCCGGTTCAGCGCGTTCATCGGGGGGCGGTTCAGGCGCAGCGTCGCGACCGCGCCCTCCACCTCGAGGTTGACGAGCTCGCCCACGGGGTTTCCTCCTCGTCGCCGTGACACAGTTCCGGCGGAACGCTACCGCGCGAGCCGCGCCTCCGGGAGGCCTCGCGCGGTCGGCGCTCCCGTCCTCCGCCCCGGCTCCAGCGAAGGGAGTCGTTCTGACGTGACGTGCCGAATACCACCTGCGTCACCGGCCCACCCGCGGTTTCTCCTGGGCAGATCTCGCGAGGAAGGCGAGGCAGAGCGCCTGTTCCGCTGCCCGGGGAGGGTGGTCTGGGCAGCTGGGAGTGCAGGGGGTTCCGCCGAACGACCCGAGCAGAACCGCACGCAGGAGAACGCCGCTCACCGGCGCCAGGCGAAGAACCGGTCCCCGGCGCGCTGCAGCCGCAGGTCCTGGTCGAAGGCCTTCGAGAGGTTGTCCTCGGTGAGCACGTCGTCGAGCAGGCCCTGGGCGACGACGCCGCCCTCGCGCAGCAGCAGGGCGTGCGTGAAACCGGGCGGGATCTCCTCGACGTGGTGCGTGACCAGCACCGAGGCGGGGGCGTCCGGGTCCTGGGCGAGCGCGCTCAACCGGGCCACGAGGTCCTCGCGGCCGCCGAGGTCGAGCCCGGCCGTCGGCTCGTCGAGCAGCAGCACCTCCGGGTCGGTCATCAGCGCCCGCGCGATGCTGGCGCGCTTGCGCTCCCCCTCCGAGAGGGTGCCGAAGGTGCGCTCGGCCAGGTGCCCGATGCCGAGCATCTCCAGCAGTTCGCGGGCGCGTCCGGTGTCGACGTCCTCGTACTCCTCGCGCCAGCGCCCGATCACCGCGTAGCCGGCGCTCTGCACCACGTCGCGCACCACCTCGTCGGTGGGGATGCGCCCCGCCAGCGCGGCCGAGGACAGGCCGATGCGCGGGCGCAGCTCGAAGACGTTGGTGCGACCGAGCCGCTCGTCGAGCAGGTCCACGGTGCCGGTGCTCGGATGCGTCCCGGCGCTGGCCAGGTTCAGCAGCGTGGTCTTGCCGGCGCCGTTCGGACCGAGCACGACCCAGCGCTCGTCCAGTTCCACCGACCAGTTCACGTCCGACAGCAGATCGGCACCACCCCGGCGCACGCCGACGCCGTCCATTCGGATGACCAGGTCGTCCACGTCAACCTCCCCGTGTGCTCGGCCACGCGGCGCCCGTGCCGACGCGTCCTCGGTCTCGGCCGGTGCCCGACCGCCGCCGCATTCCCGCGGGCCATTGTCGCTTCCGGTGCCGGCACGGCGTCCACGGGGCCGCGCCCCCGGAGGCGCCGCCGGCCGTTCGCCGGAACCAGCACACGGCGGCGCGGCGGTCGCGTACCGTCCCCGTTCCGTGCGCCTCCTGCGATTGCGAGCACCACTCCGAGCGGCCGTGCCACTGCTCACAGCGGCCGCGCTGTCCTGCGCTGAGCTCGTGCTGGGCACCGGGGCCGCGGGCGTGGCCACGACGCTGGCCGGTGCGCTGCTCGGCGTGCTCGCCGTTCCGCTCGCCGCGCAGCTCGGCCTGCTGCTCGGCGCCGGGCTGTTCGGGCTGCGCGTGCGGCACGTCGCGATCGGCGCGCGGCGCGCCCTGCTGCGGCGCCGGATCGGACGCACGACGCTGACCGTGCGGGCGCTGCCGGTCTCCGTGGAGTCCGAGATCGGGCCGTGGCGCCCACCGGTCGTCCTGCGCAGCTGGTTGGCGGGGCTGCTGTCGGCGCTGGCCGGTGCTGCCGTGGTGGTCGCGTCCTGGTGGGGCCTCGGCGCGCCGCTCGGACGCGGGTTCGCGGTGGCGGGCGCGGCGATGATGGTGGCGAAGCTCGTCCCGCGGCGCGGTGCCCTCGTCACGTCCACCGGGTGGCTGCTCGTCGGCCTGCCGCGGATGCCCGAGCCCCGGCGTTCCGAGTTCCGCGCCTCCCCGCTGGCGGCTGCGGTGCACGACGCGCTGCAGTCCGGCGAGCTCGACGAGGCGCAGCGGCAGGTGGAACGGCTCGCCGCGGAGCACCCGGACCTCGACACCGCCCTGTGGTGCCGCGTCGCGCTCGCCGAGGCGCGCGGTGAACCGGCCCGGGCCGCGATGCTCCTGCTCGGCCGCCTGTCCGAAGAGGACAAACCGCCGCGGGAGATGTCGCAGCTGCTGGCCGGGCTCGCGGGCGCCGGCGCATCGGCGGTGGAGGCCGGGACGGTCCCGGCCGAGCAGCTGCTGCCGACCGCGCGGGAGGCGCTGCGCGACGCGGTCCGCCTGGGTTACCCGGAGTTGCAGCTGTGCGGCACGCGCGCGGTGTTCGCGCTGCTCGACGGGGACCCCGACGAGGCGGAGCGGCTGGCCCGGATCGGCGCCGAGTTCACGACCTCGCCGCTGACCCGCGCCGACGACTGCGCCACGCTGGCGCGCGCCCGCATGGCGCGGCGCGACCACGCGGCAGCGCGGGAAGCGCTGCGGCTGGCCGAGGAGAGCGCCGCCTGGTGGCCGCGCGTGCGGCGCACCCGCGAACGCCTCGACATCACCTGAGCGAGCGGCGCGGTGCGCATTTCGCGCGACATGCGCACCGCGCTAGGCGAGGACGACCTTGCCGAGCTCGGCGGAGCCGGACAGCAGTTCGTGCTTCGGCAGCACCCGCACCGTGTACCCGGCGGGGCCGGCGTGCGGCAGCGTCACCTCCGCCTCGTAGCGGCCATCCCCGGTGCAGCGCATGGATTCGGTGACGAAGTCGTGCAGCCCGTCCTCGTCGTCGACCCTGCCGACGACGACCTCGACGTCCACGTCGGAGGGCTCGAGCCCCGCGAGGTCCACCTGGGCGCGCACGGTCACCTGGCCGCCGAGCAGGGGCGCTTCGCCGTCGGCGAGGATCATCTCGGTGTCGCGCACCCGCACGGACTCCCAGGAGCGGGCGAGCTTCGCGCGGTACTCCGCGAGCTCCTTCGCCCCGCGGTAGCCGTCGGCCGACATCGCGCGCACGGAGCGGATCGCCGGCCCGTAGTGGTGGTCGACGTACTCGCGCACCATCCGGGAGGACTGCACGCGCGGGCCGAGCGAACCGAGCGTGTGCCGCACCATCGACATCCACTTGCCGGGCACGCCGTCGGAGTTGCGCTCGTAGAACATCGGGGCCACGTGCTCGGAGACGAGTTCGTACAGCGCCTCGGCCTCGAGGTCGTCGCGCCGGTTGGGGTCGGTGACCCCGTCGGCGTTCGGGATGGCCCAGCCGTTGTGCCCGTCGAACATCTCGTCCCACCACCCGTCGCGCACGGACAGGTTGAGCACCCCGTTCAGCGCCGCTTTCATGCCGGAGGTGCCGCAGGCCTCCAGCGGGCGCACGGGGTTGTTCAGCCAGACGTCGCAGCCGGACACGAGGTAGCGGGCCAGCGACATGTCGTAGTCGGGCAGGAACACGATGCGGTGGCGCACGTCGGCCTCGTCGGCGAACCGGGCGATCTTCTGGATCATCGCCTTGCCGCCCTCGTCCGCGGGGTGCGACTTGCCGGCGACGACGACCTGCACCGGGCGCTGCTGATCGAGCAGCAGCCGCCGCAGCCGGTCGGTGTCGCGCAGCATCAGCGTCAGGCGCTTGTACGTCGGCACGCGGCGGGCGAAGCCGATGGTGAGCACGTCCGGGTCGAAGACCGAGTCGCACCAGCCCAGTTCCAGGTGCGAGGCGCCCCGCTCCAGCCACGACTGGCGCAGCCTGCGGCGCACCTCCTCGATCATGCGCTGGCGCAGCGAGCACCGCAGCTCCCACAGCAGCGAGTCGCTGACCGGTTCCACGCCGCGCAGCCCCGCACCGCTGTCCATTTCGGACTCGCCGAGGAGCTTGCCGAGCTCCCGCGCGGACCAGGTCGGACCGTGCACCCCGTTGGTCACCGAGCGGATCGGGATCTCCTCCACGCCGAAGCCCGGCCACAGGCCGTGGAACATCTTCCGCGTGACCTGGCCGTGCAGCTCGGACACGCCGTTGGCGCGCTGGGCCAGCCGCAGGCCCATGTGCGCCATGTTGAACATGCCCTCCTTCTCCTCCGCACCGAGCTGCAGCACGCGGTCGGTGGACACCCCGGGCAGCAGCGGGTCCTCCGCCCGGTCGTCGAAGTAGCGGCGCACCAGCTCCACGGGGAACCGGTCGATGCCCGCGGCGACGGGGGTGTGCGTGGTGAACACGGTCCCCGCGCGCACGGCTGCGACCGCCTCGTCGAACCGGAGCCCCGGGTCGCCGGCGAGCTCCCGGACGCGCTCCAGGCCGAGGAACCCGGCGTGCCCCTCGTTGGTGTGAAACACCTCGGGGTGCGGGTGCCCGGTGGCGGCGCAGTACTCCCGCACGGCGCGCACACCGCCGATGCCCGCGAGGATCTGCTGCCGGATGCGGTGCTCGGCGTCCCCTCCGTAGAGCCGGTCGGTGGTGCCGCGCAGGTCCTCGTCGTTCTCCGGGACGTCGCTGTCCAGCAGCAGCAGCGGGACCCGCCCGACGCTGGCCTTCCACACGCGCGCGTGCAGAACCCGCCCGGCGGGGATGGCCACGCGCACGCGCATCGGCTCGCCGTCCTCGGCGGTCAGCGGCTCCAGCGGCAGCCCGCGCGGGTCGATCACCGGGTAGTGCTCGACCTGCCAGCCCTCCGCCGAGAGGGTCTGCCGGAAGTACCCGGAGCGGTAGAGCAGCCCCACCCCGATCAGCGGCACGCCGAGGTCCGAGGCCGACTTGAGGTGGTCGGCGGCGAGCACGCCGAGCCCGCCGGAGTAGTTCGGCAGCGTCTCGTGCAGGCCGAACTCCATCGAGAAGTAGGCCACCGACCGGGGCAGCGCCGCGCCCTCGTCGAGGCGCTGCTGGTACCAGCGCGGCACCGACAGGTACCGGCGCAGGTCGTCGTCGACCGCGCGGGTGCGCGCGAGGAAGTCCTCGTCGTGCGAGAGCTGGATGAGCCGCTCGGCCGGCACCTCCGCCAGCAGCCGCAGCGGGTCGCCGCCCACCTCGTTCCACACCCGCGGGTCGACCGCGGCGAACAGGTCCTGCGTGGGCGGGTGCCAGGTCCAGCGGAAGTTCGTCGCCAACGTGCGCAGGGCGCGCAGCGCCTCGGGCAGGTGGGCGCGCACGGTGAATCGGTGGACTGCTCTCACGCGAGGGGACCATATCTCGTCCCCGCGAGCTCGGAAGCCCCGTCCGCGAGGCCGCGCACGCGCCCGCCCGGCGCCTCTGAGAAGCTGCCCGGGTGCGCGGACTGCTGGTGCTGCTGACGGTGCTCGGGCTGCTGAGCGCGTGCGCCCGGGGCCCGCAACCGGACTCGATGGTCACCGATCCGGTCGACCCGGGTTTCGTGCGCAGCGGGCCCGGCGAGGCCGGGGACACCGATGCGCTGGCGGCCACGGTCGCGGCCGAGGCCCAGCGGTACTGGTCGCAGCGGTTCGGCGAGGTCCACGGCGGACCGTGGCGCGACCTGCGCGGTTTCCACGCGGTCACCACCACCGGCAGCGGCCAGCAGCCCCCGCCGTGCGCCGGGGACCTGGGCCAGGTGGAGGGCAACGCCTACTACTGCGCCGATGCCGACACGGTGGTGTGGGACCGCTCGGCGCTGCTGCCGGTGCTGCGCGAGCGCTACGGCGAGGCGGCCGTGGCGGTCGTGCTCGCCCACGAGGTGGGGCACGCGGTGCAGCGGCGCGCGGGCCTGGACCTCGACGGGGCCGACCTGCCGCGCAGCTCGCTGGAGACCATGGCCGACTGCCAGGCCGGGGCGTTCCTGCGGTGGGTGCACGACGGCGGCAGCTCTCGACTGCGCCTCACCGACGAGCAGCTGGACGCCGCGCCGCGCGCGCTGCTGGTGTTCCGCGACTCCACGGGCGCGCAGCCCGCCGAGGAGAACCTGCACGGCGACTCCTTCACCCGGGTCGCGGCGCTGCGCACGGGGTACCGGCAGGGGCCGGACGCCTGCGGCGGTCCGCAACCGCGCGATCTCGGCAGCGGGGAGCGCCCGCCGCGCCCGCTGCGCGAGGTGCTGCGGGCCTCCCGCCTCGCGGAGTTCTTCGGCGAGGTGACCGGCGGGCGGTACCGGGCCGCGCCGCCGCGGCCGCTGTCCGCGGACCGGTCCGACTGCGTCGCCCCCGGCCCCAGCGGCTACTGCACCGAGGCCCCGCACGTGGTGATGCGGCGGCCGATGCTGGAGCGCCTGCACTACGACATCGGCGACCAGGCCGTGGAGACCGTGCTCGCCGCCCGCTACGCGCGGGGCGCGCTGCGGGCCGCCGAGCCGGGGGCGAAGTCCGGCCCGGCGGCGGACGCGCCGGGACCGGCCTCCCCCACCCGGCCGGAGATGTGCCTGACCGGTGCGTACACCGCTGGCCTGGCCGAGCGCGGCGAGCTCACCCGCTCGGACGCCGACGAGGCGGTCGAGGCGGTGCTCGACGCGGAGGTGTTCGGCCGCGCGCAGCAGGGGGGAGGGCTCACCGCCTCCGCGCGTTTCGACGCCTTCCGCGCCGGCGTGCGCGGCGGGGAGTCCGCGTGCCGCTGAGGTCCTGCTCCCCGCCCCCGCACCGGCTCGCCGATCTCGCGCAACGCCCCTGATCCGAACCGTTAGGCTTTCCCCGGTCCGCGCACGCGCGGGCACACGACCGCTGCGGCACTTGTGGGGATGACGCCAGTGTTGGGGTTGCCACGTTCACGTCCGGCCGGACCGGACCGGAGCGGACCGGCGCGCGCCGGCAGGCCGGGACCGCGGCGGCTGCTGAGCGCCGTCGGCGCCGCGCTCACCTGCGTCACGCTGGCCGGGTGCGCGCCGCCGATCAGCGGAGTCCCCACCGTGTCCGGCGGCGACCCGAGCGCGGAGGTGGCGGGCTTGCCCGCGGTCGACGGCCCGAGCGGTACCCGCGCGGAGGCCCCCGAGCCGACGGTGCCGGTGCGCGGCGCGGACGGGAGACCGGCGGACCGCCTGGCCGCGCGGGCCGTGGAGGACGTGCAGGAGTACTGGGCCGAGCAGTTCCCCGAGACGTTCGACGGGGCGGGGTTCACCCCCATGCGCGGGTTCGTCTCCTTCGACGCGACCGGGCGCGGCGTCCCGTTCTGCGGCAAGCACATGCGCACCCCCAACGCCTTCTACTGCGCCGCCGAGGACCGCATCGCCTGGGACCGCGGTGAACTGCTGCCCGGGTTGCGCAACAGCTTCGGACCGATGGGCGTGGTGGCCGTGCTCGCGCACGAGACCGGGCACGCGGTGCAGCGGCGCGCGGGCACGACCGAACGCGGCACCCCGATGATCGTGCGGGAGCAGCAGGCCGACTGCTTCACCGGTTCGTACTTCCGCTGGGTCGCCGAGGGGGACTCCCGCCGCTTCCGGATGTCCACGGGGGACGGCCTCAACCAGGTGCTCGGGGTGCTGAACTACATCCGCGACGCCCCGGGGCAGCGGAACTTCACCGACGGGCGGGCGCACGGCAGCGCGTTCGACCGCATCACGGCTTTCCAGCAGGGCTTCACCGGCGGGCCCGAGCGGTGCACCGCGATGGACGAGCGGAGCGTCCGCGAGCGCACCACGCAGTTCGCGAACTGGAAGGACGGCCAGGACGAGGACCTGCCGGTCGACCGCAGGTCCCTGCAGCGCGTCTGGGACAGCCTGCAGGCGGTCTTCCACGACACGGCCGCCCGCCCGCCGCAGCTGACCACGGACCTGGCCGAGTGCGCCCCGGCCACCTCCGACGCAGCCGCCGCGTACTGCCCGGGTGACGACGTCGTCGCGGTGGACCTCGAGCGCCTCGGCGCGCTCGCCCAGCAGCCCGACGGGAACGCCGGGACCGCCGGCTACGGCGATTTCGCCGCCTACGCCCAGGTGGCCTCCCGGTACGCGCTGTCCGTGCAGCAGGCCGCCGGGATGCCGGTGCGCGGCGAGCGGGCCGGGCTGCGCACGGCCTGCTTCGTGGGCGGCTGGAGCGGTCTGCTCATGGAGGACCCGATCGGGCAGCGCAACCCGGTCGGACGGCTGCGCGTGGCTCCCGGTGACATCGACGAGGGCGTGGCGGCGCTGCTCAGCCGCGACGGCCTGATCGCCGCGGACGCCGACGGGGAGCAGGCCACGGCGGGTTTCGCCCGCGTGGAGGCCTTCCGCACCGGTTTCCAGGGCGGGTTCAGCGCCTGCGGCGCCAAGTACCGCGCCTGAGGGGGCCACCGCGCGGAAGCGGCCCGGTGCGCGAGGCGCACCGGGCCGCGGGAACCGCCGGGCCGCCCGTGCTCGGGTCGGCGCGCGGCTTCAGAGCAGAGCGCTGGCCAGTCAGAACAGCGCGCTGGCCAGCGAGCGCCGCGCCTTGAGCACCCGCTCGTCGGACTCCGGGAACAGGTCGAACATCTCCAGCAGGTACCGGCGCACCCGGTCCCGCTCGTCGCCCGAGGTGCGGCGCACGGTGCCGATCAGCCGGTCGAAGCCCTCGGGGACCTTGCCCGCGGCGAGCTCGGCGTCGGCCGCGGACAGCTGGAGGTCCACGTCGTCCGGGGAGGCGTCCGCGCGTTCGATGGCGGACGGGTCGGCCGACTCGGCGCGCTCGAGGAACCGCACCTGCGCCAGCGCGGCCTGGGCCTGCTCGTTGTTCGGCTCGGCGTCCAGGATCGCCTGGTAGGCCTGGGCCGCCTGCTGGTAGTCGCCGCGTTCCAGCGCGTCCTCGGCAGCGGTGAAGCGGGTGTCCTCCGCCTCCTCGGCGGCACCGCCGCCCTGCTCGGCCGCGGCGATGCCGGGCAGCTGCTCGCGCAGCTGGTCGAGCAGCTGGTCGATCCACTGGCGCAGCTGCGGCTCGGGCTGGACCCCCTGGAAGGCGTCGACGGGCTGCCCGCCCGCGATCGCGATGACCATGGGGATCGACTGGGCCTGGAAGAGCTGCGCGATGCGCTGGTTCTGGTCCACGTCGATCTTGGCCAGCACCCACGCGCCGCCGTACTCGCCGGCGAGCTTCTCCAGCACGGGCGAGAGCTGCTTGCACGGACCGCACCACTCGGCCCACAGGTCCACGATCACCGGGACCTGCTTGGACCGCTCGACCACCTCGTTCTGGAAGGTGGACTCGGTGACGTCCACGACCGCCGCGCTCGGGCCGCCCTGCCCGCCCGCGGCCTCCCCGCCGCGCGCCTGGGCGCTCCCGGCGGACTCGGCCCTGTTCTTCAGGTTCGACAGATCAACCGCGCCCGCCATGGCGGCGGGCATCCCTGCGTTCTGCTCCGGGCTCGTCACACTCCCATCGTGACACGCCGGCGCCCCGTGTTGGACGCCCGGGCGAGCGCCGATTCCGCCCCGGTCCGACGAGCTCCACCGCAGGCCTGCCGAGCCGCACGGCCGCACCGACGAGCCCCCGCGGTCGGCACGAACAACGCGACACGCCGAGAGCGGCTCGAACAACTCCGGAAGGTGCGATCTCGGCGCACTCGATCAGGTGGCACATGCCGAGCACTCTTCAGTTCCCGCGATCACCCCGACGAAAACAACAACGGATCCGCGAGGGGGCAACTGTCTCCACGCGGCCTGAGACGAGGCCCTCCGCGGCCTCCGGACCCGAACCGATGAGAGGTACAACAGTGCGTATCGCTACTCGTGTTGCCGGTGTCGCCGGCGCCACAGCCCTCGGCGTGATGGCCTTCGGTGCGACCGCGTTCGCCGACAGTGCCGACAACGACGGCGTCGGCCTGCTCAACGACGACAACATCAGCGCGGTTCCGGTCAACCTGTGCAACAACAACGTTGCCGCCGCGATCGGCGTCACCGCGCCGATCCTCTCGCCGCAGACCGCCAGCTGCACCAACGCGCCGGTGGTGGACCACCCCTCGCAGCAGGGCTGACCTGCCGCCCGGGAACCCGGCGGGAAGCCCCGCGCACGGTGGTGCCGGCCCCGCCCCGGCCGCCCGGAGCGGCGGATCGGGGCTCCCGCACCACCGGGTCCGCAGCGGACCGAGCGCTCTCGGGGGCGACCACGGCTGCCGTGGTCGCCCCCGAACCGCGTCCGGCACCCGCGCGCCGTCACTGCTCGTCGAGGTGCTCCTCGACGCGCCGCACCTTCTCCTCCAGCTGACCGGTGTCGTGGCCGCGCCGGATGTCGGCCTTGAGCACGAGGCTCGTCCGCGGTGCCACCGCCGAGACCGCTTCCGTCGCGCGCTTGACGACGTCCATGACCTCCTCCCACTCGCCTTCGATCGTGGTGAACATCGCCGTCGTCTCGTGCGGCAGGCCGGACTCGCGCACGATCCGCACCGCCGCCGCGACGGCCTCGCTGACGCTGTCCGTCTCCCCGGCGCCGCTCGGCGCCACGCTGAACGCGACCAGCATCGTCAGTGCTCCTCTCCTCGTCCGCTCCGCACCGTGGGGTGCGCCTTCCCCAGCTTCGACCACCTCGGCAACCCCCCGCGGTCGTGCGCGCTGCTAGCGTCGACTGTCATGAGCCCGCACCGCCCGCTGCCGTTCGACCCCATCGCCCGCGCGGCCGAGAACTGGGCCGAGCGGATAGGACCGTCCTCGACGATGGCAGCGGTCACCAGCGTGATGCGCGTGCAGCAGATCCTCCAGTCCGCCGTGGACACCGCGCTGCGCCCGCACAACCTGACGTTCGCCCGGTACGAGGCCCTGGTGCTGCTGACCTTCTCCAGCCGGGGGAGCCTGCCGATGCGGGTCATGGGCGATCGGCTGCAGCTGCACCCCACGAGCGTCACCAACATCGTGGACCGGCTGGAGCAGGACGGCCTGGTGCGCCGGCTGCCGCACCCGACGGACCGGCGCACAACCCTGGTCGAGATCACCGAGGAGGGCCAGGACCGGATGAAGCAGGCGACCGAGGCGGTCATCGACATCGACTTCGGGCTGCACGGGCTCGACCAGGAGGAGACCGAGCAGCTCGCCGCGCTGCTGGGCAAGGTCCGGCACTCCAGCGGGGACTTCTGAACGGCCCCGGCGCCGGAACCTGAGCGGTGGGCGCCCCCGATAGGCTGCGGGCATGGCCGATCACCTTCAGGTAGTGACCACCACCGACTCCGAGGAGACCGCGGCGGAGCTCGCGCGCGGCGTCGTGCGGGCCGGTCTGGGCGCGTGCGTGCAGGTCGTCCCGGTGCGCAGCTTCTACGTCTGGGACGGCGAAGCCCAGGACGACCCCGAGTGGCAGCTGCAGGTCAAGACCTCCGCCAAGCGGCTGGACGACCTGGTCGCGCACCTGCGCTCCGAGCACAACTACGACGTGCCGGAGATCATCGCGCTGCCCGTCACCGGTGGCAGCGAGGACTACCTCGCCTGGGTCGACGAGGAGACCGGATGAGCACCCGCGCCGGGTCCGGCAGCACCGGCCGGCCGAGGGGCTGGGAGCTGAGCGCTGGTGACTGAGCGCGGTGCCCGCGCGCTGCGCCGCCACCCGCGGCCCCTCCCGCAGGAGACACCCTGCGCATCTGTGCTCCCGGTCACATGGGCAGACTCGGGTGGGACGACGTGAGGAGGTGGGGTGCCGTGCTGCGCACCTACGGCGGCTGGTTCCGCATCGTGGCGATCGCCGAGGCGTTCTCGTGGCTCGGCCTGCTGGTGTCGATGGCGTTCAAGTACGGCCTGGACATGCCGCAGGGCGTGACCGTGTTCGGTTGGATCCACGGCTTGGTCTTCACCGCCTACGTCCTCTGCTGCCTCGTCGTGTTCAGCCCGCTGCGCTGGAAGTTCAGCGTGCTCGTGCTGGCGTTGATCGCCTCGGTGCCGCCGCTGGCGACCGTGTGGTTCGAACGCTGGGCGATGCGCCGGAGGCTGCTGGAGCGCAGCGACTCGCCCGACCCCACCTTCTGGGGACGCGTCGGCTACGTGCTGCGCACGCTGAACTGAGCGGCCCGCGCAGCGCTCCGGAGGCCCGCGGGACGCACCCGCGCGGCCTCAACGGACACGGCCCTCGTGAACGACTACGGTGGCGGCATGGCCCGACTTGGCGAACTCTTCCCCGGTCGCAAGCTGCAGCACGAGGGCGATCAGGACGGCGCCGGCCGGAAGCACGACCCGGGCGGCCCGCTGGACCTCGACAGCGGTGTGGTCTACCTCGCTCCGCCGGAGCGCGAGGACGCGACTCCGCACGACTCCGGCACGGACACCGCGGCGGAGGACGCCGCCGAGTAGCCCGGATCCCTGCGCACCCGACCCGCGTCCGCGCCGCGCCGGGCCACTGCCCGCAGCAGCGCATCACGGCGAGATCGCGAATTGCTCCATACCGCCCCCGATGGCCGGTTCTCTCAGCTACGGTCCCCGCGGAAGTGACACGATCAGGCGAGATGCGGGGTTCTCCCGGAGCTCGCCGCGGCGGCTGAGGAAGGGCGGCTGTGCAGCCGGACACGGGTATCCAGAACTCCGGACTCGACAACGACGAGGCCACTGAGGACGGCACCGCGCTGCTCGGGCAGCCCGCGCCGTCCGACACCCGCGCCCTCGACCCGGAACAGCGCGCTCTCGCCCAGCGCATCGGCGAGGACTGGAAGCGCATCAGCTCGCGGATCGCCGAGCTGTTCGCCACCGGCGTCGGCGCGAACGACCCGCGGACCCAGCAGACCGTGCACGAGCACTACCGGTGGATCTGCCACTTCTGGGTGCCCGACCGGGAGTCGTACCTGCGGCTGGCCGAGATGTACGTCAACCAGCCGAAGTTCCGCAGGCGCATCGAGCGGAAGAAGCCCCAGGGCATGGCCTCCTACCTGCGGGACGCGATGACGCACTACGCGTGGGCGCAGCTGCGCTGACCGGGCCCCGCACGGCACCGCCACCCGGTGCTCGGCGCGGTCCCGGCCGGTCCGGCACGATGAAGTGATGCACTACGTCGAATCGGGAACGGGCCGACCGCTGGTCCTCCTGCACGCGTTCCCCGTGGACGCCCGGATGTGGAACGGCGCTCGCGCCCGGCTGGAGCATCAGGCGCGCGTGATCACCCCGGACCAGCGCGGGCTGGGTGAGAGCCCGCTGGCCGGTGCGGGTGACCCGGACACCTCAGGGGCCGGACCGAGCCTGGACACCGTGGCCGCCGACGTGCTCGCGCTGCTCGACGACCTCGGGCTGGACCGCGTGGTGCTCGGCGGTTGCTCGATGGGGGGCTACGCGGCGATGGCCGTGCTGCGCGCGGCCCCGGAGCGCGTGCGCGGCCTGCTGCTGGTGGACACCAAGGCCGCCGCCGATGACGAGCAGGCGCGCGCGAACCGGTTGTCCGTCGCCGAGCGGGCGGAGAGCAGCGGTGTCGGCGGCTGGCTCGCGGGGGACTCGCTGCCGAACCTGCTGGGGACGACGACGCACGAAACGCGCTCGGCCGTGGTGGAGCGCGCTCGCGCGATCATCGACTCGCAGTCGGGCGCCGGGGTCGCCTGGGCGCAGCGGGCCATGGCGGCGCGGCCGGACAACACCGAGCTGCTGCGCGCGCACACCGGACCGGTGCTCCTCGTCTCCGGGACCGAGGACGCGCTCATCCCTCCGGACGACACCGCCGCGCTCGCCGAGCAGCTGCCGAACGGCGAGTTCCGCTCGGTCCCCGGCGCGGGGCACCTGTCCCCGCTGGAGGACCCCGACGGGTTCGCCGACGTCGTCGCTCCCTGGTTGCAGCGGCTCGGGTGAGGGCGCGGCTCGGGTGCGGGCACCGCCGGCCGGTCCCCGCGGTCAGTTGGTGTCGGCGATGTCCGCCCGGGTGGCGCTGAACTGCTTCGTCCGCGTCGCGGCGGGCTCGTCCTCGGCGGGCCCGTCGGCGGAGGAGCCGCTCGCGGCGGGCCGCTCGGATCCACCCTCGTCCGCGGCACCGCTGCGGGCCGCGGCCTGGTGCTCCTCCTGCGAGGTGCCCTGCTCGGACTGCCCGGAGCGGCCGGACTGCCCGTTCGACGCGGCGAGGTCCGCCCGCGCGATCCGCTCGGTCGGGGCGTCGATCCCGGGGCCACCCGCGGGCGCGTGCACCGCGGTGTCCTCGGCGTGCCCGGTGTCCTCGACGTGCCCGGTGTCCTCGGCCCCGGCGGCGCTCGCCCCGGCACCCCCGTCCGCACTGGCCGCGTCCGCCTCCGCGCTCCGGGCGGCTTCCGCGGACGTGCCCTCGGAGCGGTCCTCGGCCAGGGCGGCCTCGGCCTGCCGGTGCGCCTGCTCCCGGGCCTCGGCCGCGGCCTGCTGCAGCTGCTCCTCCTCGGTGTCCTCGTCGGAGAGCCGCTCCAACAGCGGCGTGGTCTGGCCGAGCAGATCCGCCACGTCGCGCAGCTTGCCCGCGACGGTGTCGCGCAGCCGGGTCACCGCGTGCACCTGCTCGTCGGCCTTGTCCAGCCGGCGCTGCGCCTCCTCGGAGGTGGCGCGCAGCCGCTCGTTCGCGTCCTCGCGGGCGGTGGTGATGAGCCGGCTGCGCTCGCGGGTGCCGTCGTCGATGAGCCGCGTGGCCTCCTCGGTGGCCTCGCGAACCATGCGGGTGGCCTTCTCGTGCGCTTCGGAGACGATCCGCTCGGCCTCGGCCCTGCTGTCGGCCTCGCGCTTCTCGGCCGCCGCGGTGGACTCGCGCTCGAGCTCCCGGGCCTTCTCGGTGGCCTCGTTGACCATCCGGTTCGACTCGTCGGTGGCCTCCCGCACGCGCCGGTGGGCCTCGTTGGTGCCTTCGCGGAGGCGGCGGTTGGCCTCGTCGTTGGCCTCGCGCACCCGGCGCTCGGCCTCGGCCTTGCTCTCGGCCTCCTGCTCGGCGAGCGCGCGCATCGCCTCGCTGCGCCGGGCGGCCATGGCGATCTCGAAGTCCTCTTCGATCTGCGCGCGCCGCGCCTCGGACTCCTCGTCCGCCCGCCGCCGGTTCTCCTCGGCCTCGCGGGTGATGCGCTCGGCCTCGGCCTTGGCCGCCTCCATGACCGAGCGGTGCTCGGTCTCCATCTCGGTGCGCCGGTTGTCCGTCTCGCTGATCAGCGACTCGTAGCGGTTGCGCAGCTCGGTCGCCTCGGCCTCCGCGCGCTCGCGGGTGGCGGAGGCGTCCTGCTCGGCGCGGGAGCGGATGTCGGCGGCCTCGTCCTGCGCCAGGCGCAGCATGCGCTGCAGCCGCTCGCTGAGCCCCTCCATCGTGGTCGGCGGCTTCCCGAGCCGCTCCACCTGACCGCGCAGGGACTCCACTTCGGAGCGAGCCGCCTCCAACTGCTTGGACAGATCGTTGGCCTGCGACACGGCAGCGTCGCGGTCGGACGTGAGCAGCTTGATCTCCGAGTCCAGCCGCTCCAGGTGCTCGTCCACCTGCGCACGGTCGTACCCGTTCTTCCGCGCCAGGTCGAAACCTGATCCCATCGGCAGCAGATCGCGATCATCGGCAAGGCCCATGCTCTCCAAGCTACCCGCAACGCCCGGTTCGTGTGCGACGTGTGGCGACGGCGGGAGCCAAATTTCCCGAGGTGATCTTGGTCCTGCCCCCGCGGGGGAGGCCGCCCGCATCTCGGCCGATCGGTCGATCGCGTCGAGCGTGCCGCCGGTCCGCACCGGGTGTGGGATGACCTGTGTGAGACGTCCGGGGACCGGGTATCCGCATCCCGGGCACCTCGGACCGAGGTCCGTTCGAGTGCAACGGGGAGCGGGGGTGAAGGACATGACCGGTGCGAACGGCGCGGGGAGCCGGACCGCCCGCGCGCAGCGGTGGGTGCGGTGGCAGGACTGGGTGGCCGTGCTCCTGGGGATCGTCCTCGTGCTGACACCGCTGTGGACGACGACGACGGCGCCGGCCCTCTCCGCCTCGCTCATCCTGGGAATCCTGCTGATCCTGGCCAGCCTGTGGTCCCTGGCCGATCCGCGGTCCATGACCAGCGAGTACGCCCACATCCTGCTCGGGGTGATCCTGTTCGTGGCCCCCTGGCCGCTCGGTTACGCGGCCTTCAGCGGGGTGGCGTGGACGTCCTGGGTGATCGGCGTGCTCACCGTGGCGCTGGGGCTCGCCGCGCTGCCCTCCATCACCTCGGCCCACCAGGGCCGATGAACACGAGCGGGCCGGTGAGCACGACCGAGCGACCGCGAGGGCTGTTTCTCCAGCCAACGACGGTTGCCGCGGGGACAACTGACGAGTCGGTCTGATTCCGGTCCTCGTGTTTTCGGCGCGACGGCGCCGAAGGAGCCACGACGCACCCGAGTCACCGCGGGTTCTCCTGTGCGGCTCTCGTGAGGAGGGCTCGACGTGGCGTAGGTGGCTACTCGAGGTCGAGCACCCGGAGCGAGAGCCGTGCAGGAGGTTCCGCCAAGCGGCCACCTCGCCACATCACTGGGAAAACAGCTCCGCAGCAGGCTGGACCAGCTCGACGAGCACCCCGCCCGCGTCCTTCGGGTGCACGAAGTTCACCCGGCTGCCCGCGGTGCCGCGGCGCGGCTCGTCGTAGAGCATGCGCAGCCCCTCGTCGCGCAGCACCCGCGCCGCCTCGGCGACATCGGTGACCCGGTAGGCCAGCTGCTGCAGTCCCGGGCCGCTGCGGTCGAGGAACTTCGCGATGGTGGAGGTCTCGTCGGCCGGAGCCAGCAGCTGCACCTGCGCGGCGCCGGAGGTGTCCCCCGGGGCGCGCAGCATCGCCTCGTGCACCCGCTGCTCCTCGTTGAGCTCGCGGTGGGCCAGTTCCAGCCCGAACGTGCTCCGGTGGAACTCGATCGCCTCGTCCAGGTCGGGCACCGCGATGCCGACGTGGTCGACCGCCGTGACCAAGCCGCCCAGTTCCTCGCGCATACGAGCATCCTAGAGGACTCCGCTCAGCCACCGCCGCTCGCCGCAGGTGTACCCGTAAACTTCCTCATTTCGACGCTGCAGCGTCGCAGGAACCACTCGGGCAAGCGGGACCACCGGTGGGTTCTCCTGCGCGGCTCTCGCGGGGAAGGCGAGGAACACCGCTCCCTTCCGCCGAACCTGGCCAAGACCGCCCCCGGGCGGCGAGGATGGACGGCGAGCGCGGCGCGCGGCGCCGCGGCAGGACCATCCGACCCGCAACCGACACGGGAGGCAGCAGTGAGCACCTCCGTGATTCTCGCGGGCGCCCGCACTCCGATGGGGCGCCTGCTGGGATCCCTCAAGGACTTCTCCGGCGCGCAGCTCGGCGGCGCCGCCATCCGCTCGGCCCTGGAGCGCGCAGGCGTCTCCCCCGAGCAGGTGCAGTACACGATCATGGGGCAGGTGCTCACCGCAGGGGCCGGGCAGATCCCCGCGCGGCAGGCCGCCGTGGCAGCGGGCATCGGCATGGACGTGCCCGCGCTGACCGTCAACAAGGTGTGCCTGTCCGGCCTGGACTCGATCGCGCTGGCCGACCAGCTCATCCGCGCGGGCGAGTTCGACACGGTCGTCGCGGGGGGCCAGGAGTCGATGACGCAGGCCCCGCACCTCATGCCGAAGTCCCGCGAAGGCGTGAAGTACGGCGAGGCCCAGCTGCTCGACCACATGGCCTACGACGGGCTGTTCTGCGCCTTCGACAACAAGGCGATGGGCGCGGCCACCGACGAGTACAACGAGCGGCACGGCCTCACCCGCGCCGAGCAGGACGCGTTCGCCGCGCGCTCGCACCAGCGCGCGGCCGCCGCGGCGAAGAACGGCCTGTTCGACGCCGAGATCACCCCGGTCGAGGTGCCCAAGCGCAAGGGCGCCACCGAAACGGTCGAGGCGGACGAGGGCATCCGCCCGGAGACGACGGAGGAGAGCTTGGCCAAGCTCCCGCCCGCCTTCGGCGCGGACGGCACGATCACCGCGGGCACGGCCTCGCAGATCTCCGACGGTGCGGCCGCGGTCGTGGTGATGCGCCGCGACCGCGCCGAGGCGCTCGGCCTGCCCTGGATCGCCGAGATCGGCCCGCACGGCGTGGTCGCCGGCCCGGACGCGAGCCTGCACGAGCAGCCGGCCAACGCGATCAGGGCGGCGTGTTCCCGCCAGGGCGGTGCGGACCCGTCCGCGCTCGACCTCGTGGAGATCAACGAGGCCTTCGCCTCCGTCGGCCTGGTCTCCGGCCGGGCGCTCGGACTCGACGAGGAGCGGGTGAACGTCAACGGCGGCGCGATCGCCCTGGGGCACCCGATCGGCATGTCCGGCGCCCGGCTCGTGCTGCACCTGGCGCTCGAGCTGCAGCGCCGCGGCGGGGGCGTCGGCGCGGCCGCGCTCTGCGGGGGCGGCGGCCAGGGCGACGCCCTCGTGCTGCGGGGTTGAGGGAGTCCGCGGATCTCCGGGGAGGCCCTGACTCCTCCCCCGGCCGCCCCGGAGATCCGCCACCGACGGGGGCCGAGCGGCCCGCGAGCACTTACCCTGGCGGCATGAAATGGCTCCGCGGGGGATGGAACCGGGCCGACTGGGTCGAACCGCAACGCACCACGACACCGCAGCAACAGCGGCAGGGCGCCGCGGAGGGGACCCGCCGCTACACCGCCGGGCACGACCAGTCGCCGCCCGCCCCGGCGGCGCAGCCGCCGCGCGCGAGCCTGCTCAGCCCGCAGGCCTGCGACGTGGACGTCAGCTCCAGCTCCTTCCGCCTGCTGCTCGTCGGCGGTGGCACGAGTGGTCTGCTCACCGTGCTGTGCGCGGCCGCCCTCGCCTTCGACGGGCACAGCGCGGGCGTGTGGATCTGGCAGCTCGTCTTCGGCATCGTGTTCGTCTGGTTCGTGATCTCCGCCCGCGGCATGCTCAACAGCCGCGGCTTCCTGCTCGACCACAGCGGCCTGTACGTGCGCACCCGCGGCGAGGTGTTCGGCGTGCCGTGGCAGGAGATCTCCGCCGTGGGCGTGGGCGCGCTGCCGTGGGTGGAGAACCGCCGCCCGGTGCACCCGGAGCGCCGGGTGGCGCTGGAGTTCTACCCGACCGACCCGGGCTTCGCCGAGCGGCACCCGGACTGGGAGAGGTGGCGCGTGGTCGAACCGCCCTCGGTGTCCGGCACGCCGGGGGAGCGCTACCGGTTCCACCTGCCGCCGTTCAGCCGCGTGCCGAAGCAGCTGGAGCGCGCGGTCCGGGGGATCGCCCCGCGCACGTGGATCGGCCAGTACCGCAGGCACCTGCCGCCACCGCCGCCGCAGGAGGAGTGAGCGACCGCGGCCGCGCCGGCCGCCCGCGACGCGACCGACCAGGCGGTGGGGGGCGCCGCGCTCAGCCGTCCTGGAACCGCGATCAGAGCCCATCGGAGCGATACTCCAGGTCGCCGCCCCAGACCCCGCCCGGAGGCGGGCCGTGCCCCGTCGACCGAACTCAGTGAACTGCCTGCGATCACGACAGTCACGCCCACGCGTAGTGCTTTGCGTAGTACATTGTGTTGTATGAATACGCTTACGATCCGCACTGACTCCGAGGTGGAGCACGCACTGGAGTTCCTGACCCAGGAGGGGTATTCCCGTTCGGAGGCAGCCCGGATGGCAATCCTGGAAGCTGAACGGGCGCACCGGCGGGCGCGTCTGCGAGCCGAAGCCGAAGCACTGCGCAACGACCCCGAGGACGTCGCCGCATCGCGGGATCTGGCCGCCGAAATGGACGCTCACCGTGCGTGGTGACCTCTACCGGCTCAAAGCACCCCAGGGCACCCGCGGGCACGAACAAGCCGGTGCTCGTTACGCCGTCATCGTGCAATCCGATGACCTGCCGCTGTCCACGTGGCTCGTGGCCCCCACTTCGACCGGACGACGGGAAGCCTCGTTCCGCCCCGAGATCGAGATCAACGGCACCAAGACCCGCGTGATGGTCGAGCAGTTGCTCGCACTCGACCCGGAGACGCGCCTCGGCGAGTTCGCTGGCCGCTTGGACAGCGCCGAGATGCGCGCCGTCGACATCGCCCTCCAGGCCGTCCTCGGCCTGGACTGACCGCGTGCGGAACCGAGCGCTGCGCAACACGGGGCTCTCCCCTCCGGCAGCACGCCGACCGTTCAGCGAGAACCGATCGACGATCTCGGCGACCGGCCCGGCGGTGGGGGCGCCGAGCTCAGCCGTCGTGGAACCGCGCGAGCGTCTCCGCGTCCCAGCCGAGGCTGGCCACCGGGTCGCCCCGCACGAGTTCCGGCGTGCCCGCGACGAACGTGCGCACCGGCCCGGGACCGGTCGCGGCCGTTTCGAACCGCACCGTGACCCGCCCGTGCCCGGCCCCCTGCACCCACCCGTGGCCGAGTTCCGGGTGGAAGGCGTCGTCGCCGGCGCGCCACCCGCGGCCGGCCTGCGGCGAACCACCGGGGTGCCGCTGCTCGGCGGCACCCTCCTCGGAGGGTTCGGCGGGCCGTTCGTCCTCCTCCCCGCCGAACAGCGGTTCCTGCTCCCAGTGCGCCAGCCCCGTGTAGGCCACGCCCACCAGGCGCACCGGCGTGCCGGGGGGCACCGCGGCGGCGACGAGGCGGCGCGCCGCGCTCATCAGCGCCGCCCGGTCGCTCGTCGCCGTGGCGAGCGTGTCCGAGCGGCTGATCGTGGTGAAGTCCGCGTCGCGGACCTTGACGGTGACCGTCCGCGCCGCGCGCTGCGCCCCCACCAGCCGCCGGTGGGCGGCCTGCGCCATCGCGTCGACCTCGCCGGCCAGCCGCCGCGGGTCGGTGATGTCGACGTCGAACGTGGTCTCCGCCCCCACCTGCTTCGACTCGGCGCGCTCGGCCACCGGGTGCTCGTCCTCGCCGTGCGCGAGCCGGTAGAGCTCGGTGCCGTGCGCCTGCCCCAGCAGGGCGGTGACGTCGTGCGGCTGCATCGCGGCCAGCTCGCCGACCGTGTGCACGCCGATGCGGTGCAGCTTCCCCTCGCTGACCGGGCCGACGCCCCAGAGCTTGCGCACCGGCAGCGCCCACAGCAGTTCCCGCTCCTCGTCGGGCTCCACGACGAGCATCCCGTCCGGCTTCGCCAGCCCGGAGGA
This sequence comes from Salinifilum ghardaiensis, assembly GCF_054491345.1. Lineage (NCBI taxonomy): Bacteria > Bacillati > Actinomycetota > Actinomycetes > Pseudonocardiales > Pseudonocardiaceae > Salinifilum > Salinifilum ghardaiensis. The sequence goes on from NZ_CM137101.1 coordinate 4,134,132, forward strand.
GATCTTGGCGAGCTGCTTGCCGCTGCCCGCGCCGACCGACGCCGCCACACCGACCTCCGCGCGGATGCGCCCGCGCAGGTCGCGGGCGAACGCGCGCACCTCCGCGGGCTGCACCCCGCCCAGCCGGACCGGTTCGAGGAAGGCCTCGTCGACCGAGACCTGCTCGACGACGTCGCTGGCGGCGCGCACCTGCCCGAGCACCCGCCTGCTCACCACCTGGTACACGCGGAACCGGGGCGGCAGCACCACGGCCGTCGGGCAGCGGCGCCGCGCCTCCGCCATGGGCATGGCCGAGGCGGCGCCGAACTCGCGCGACTCGTAGCTGGCGCCGGCGACCGTGCCGCGCGGGCCGACCCCGCCGACGAGCACGGGCCGCCCGCGCAGCGTGGGGCGGGTCAGCTGCTCCACGGACGCGAAGAACGCGTCCATGTCCACGTGCAGCACCCATCTGCGCATCCGGCCCGCCCCGCTCACCGCGGTCAGGAGTTCACGATCGTCACCCGGCGCTCCTCGGACGGGCCGTCCCACGAGCGCGGCAGCGGTGTCGGCACCTCCGGTGCGACCGCGCCGACGATCCCGTCCAGCGCGGCCTCCGCCTTGCCCACCCACAGGTGCTTCGTGCCGTCGAAGCCGACGACCTCGGCCTGCGGGATCGCGGCGAACCGGCGGCGCGCTTCCGCCGGCTGCAGGTAGTCGTCGTGCTCGGGGACGAACGCGTGCACCGGTTTCCCGGACCCGGCCCAGGCCCGCAGGTGCTCCTCGGTGCTCCAGCGCAGCGGCGGGGACAGCAGCACAGCACCCCGCACGAGCGGGTCGAGGCCGTGCACCAGGGTCAGGTCGGTGCCGAAGGACCAGCCGAGCAGCCACACGTTCGGCAGGTCCTCGAACTCCGCGTACTCGAGGGCGGCGGCCACGTCGAACTTCTCCCCCGCACCGCCGTCGAAGTCGCCGTCGCTGCGGCCCTGCTCGCTCGCGGTGCCGCGCGTGTTGAACCGCAGCACGGCCACGTCGGCCAGGGCCGGCAGCCGGAACGCGGCCTTGCGGAAGATGTGCGAGTCCATCATCCCGCCGTGCGTCGGCAGCGGGTGCAAGCACACCAGGGTCGCCCGCGGCGGGCGGGACTCCGGCAGCGCCAGTTCGCCGATCAGCCGGAGCTCGTCGGCCGTGTGCAGGGTGATCGGTCGCCGCCGCGCGGGCAGCATCGTGTTCGGCCCGATCCGCGTGCCCGCCGGGGCCTCTTCCTCGGTGCTCATCGGGATCGATCCTGCCACGAGGCCGGGCCGCTCCGGATGCGCGGTCGTCGCCGGCGTGCTCCGCGACACGGGGGCGCTACCGGCGCCGGGGCGGCCCGCCGCGGTGCCAGCAGCCGGTGTGCCAGTGGCGGCGCACCTCCGCCCCGCCGAACTCCGCGTCCGGCCAGGCCACGACGTGCGCCACGCCGGGGCGGATCTCGTGGTCGCAGCCGGGGCAGCGGTACTCCTTCACCGCCTGCGCGGCCGGCACGGTGCGCACCACCCAGTCGCCGTCCGGTCCGCTCTCCACGCGGGACGCGCCGATCCCGCCGAGGGGGAGTTCAGGCGGGCCGCCTCCGCGCGGGCGGCGCACTCGGTTGCGGCGTGGCACGCCCCCACGGTAGCGGGCCGCGGCCGCCACCGGCCGCGCGGTCAGCGGTCATTCGTCGAAGTCGCGCTCGGCGAGCTCCACGATGCGGTCGAGGGCCTGCTGCGCATCGGGACCGTCGGCGCGCAGCCGCACCGTGTCGCCCTTCCGCGCGCCCAGCCCCATGACCTCCAGCACGCTGCCGGCGTTGGCCCGCTGCTGGCCCAGCGCGACGTGCACCTCCGCCTGCAGACCGGTGAGGCAGCGGGCCAGCAGCGCGGCCGGGCGCGCGTGCAGCCCCACCTCGTTGCGCAGCGTGAGCTCGTGCTCCTGCGGTCCCTCCGCCGCGGCCGGCGGCGCCGCGGGGGCCGCCTCGGCGGTGGCGGTCTCGTCGGCCCGCTCGTGCGCGGCGGACCGGGCCGCCTGCGCCACGTCGCCCAGGGCTGCCCCGCCCTGGGCGGACACGGCGGCGGCCACGGCCCCCTCCACCACGGGGGCGTCGACGAGCACGGCCTGCTGCTCGCGCGTCTCGACGGCCAGCTCGGCCACCATGCGCGCGCTGCCCAGGTCGTACAGCAGCACGACGCCGGCCCCGTCCTCGGCCTGGTCGACGGCGGTGTTCACCGCGTCGAAGTCGGTGCCGAGGTTGCCGTCCGGCCCGCCGCCGGCCGGGACGGCGGCCACGTCCGGGGCCATCTGCCCCGCCAGGTCGACGACGCCGCGGGCCAGCCGGGCGCTGTGGGAGACGATCACCAGTCCAACGGTCATGAGCGCTTCCTCGCTGTTTCGGCCATCGCGTGCAGCAGCAGCGCGGTGGAGCGCGCCCCCGGGTCGAGGTGGCCGGCGCTGCGGTCGCCGAGGTAGGAGGCGCGGCCCTTGCGGGCGATCATGGGTTCGGTCCGCTCGGCGCCGAGCTGCGCCGCCTCCGCGGCGGTGGCGAGCACGTCGGCGGGCCCCGAGCCGAGCTCGGCGGCTTCCCGGGCCGCGCGGGCGGCGGGGGTCAGCGCGTCGATCATCGTCTTGTCCTCGACCTCCGCCTTGCCGCGGGCGGCGACGCCGTCGACGGCGGCCTGCAGCGCCGCGGCGACGTCCTGCCCGTCGAGCTCCGCGGCCTCGCCCGCGGACGTGGCCGCGCGCAGCAGCGCCGTGCCGTACAGCGGGCCGGAGGCACCGCCGACGGTGGAGATCAGCACCGTGGCGCCGAGCTTCAGCACGGCGGCAGGCGTCTCCGGCGAACTCGTGTCCAGTTTGGACGCCACGGCGCGGAACCCGCGGTCGAGGTTCTCGCCGTGGTCGGCATCGCCGATGTGCCGGTCGAGCTCGATCAGCTCCTCGCGGTGCTCGCTCATCGCCGTGGCAGCCGCGTGCAGCGCCGCGGCGACGTCACGGGCCGAACAACCCATCGTTCCCACCTTCCGAAGTCGCCCCCGACCCGAGCTGCCCCGGTCCGAGCTGGCCCGACCCGAGCTCACCACCGCAGCGCGGGGGTGTCCACCGGAGCGTCCCACAGCTCGCGGAGCTCCTCGTCGAGCCGCAGCAGCGACAGGCTCATCCCCTGCATCTCCAGGCTGGTCACGTACGGCCCGACGAGCCGCCGGGCCACGCGGATCCCGCGTTCGGCCAGCATCCGCTCGGCGATGCCGTGCGCGGCGTAGAGCTCCAGCTGCGGGGTGCCGCCCATCGAGTTGGTCAGCAGCGCGACCTCGTCGCCCTCGCCGAACGGCAGGTCCGCCAGGACGGGGTCGAGCAGCCCCCGCACGAGCTCCGAGGCCGGGGCCAGCGGCACGCGCTCCCGCCCCGGCTCGCCGTGGATGCCGATGCCGATCTCCATCTCGTCGGCGCCGAGCTGGAAGCTCGGCTCCCCGGCGTGCGGCACGGTCGGCGCGGTCAGCGCCACTCCCATGGAGCGGACGCCGTCGACCACCCGCTGCGCGATCCGCGCGCACTCGTCCAGTCCCGCCCCGCGCTCCGCGGCGGCGCCCGCGATCTTCTCGACCATGAGCGTGCCGCCCACGCCGCGCCGCCCCGCGGTGTTCGTCGAGTCCTGCACCGCGACGTCGTCGTCGATGATCACGCTGCGCACCGCGACGTCGTCCACGTCCGCCAGTTCCGCCGCGGTCTCGAAGTTGAGCACATCGCCGGTGTAGTTCTTCACCAGCATGAGCGCACCCGCACCGGCGCTGGTCTCGGTCACCGCCTGCTGGACCGCGTCCGGAGTGGGCGAGGTGAACACCGCGCCGGGCACGGCCGCGTCGAGCATCCCGGGGCCGACGAACCCGCCGTGCAGCGGTTCGTGGCCGGAGCCGCCGCCGGAGATCACGGCGACCTTGCCGGAGACAGGCGCGTCGGCGCGCACGAGCACGGCCGGGTCGGTGCGCAGCCGCAGCCGGTCCGGCCAGGCCGCGGCCATGCCCCGGAGCGCGTCGTCGACGAGGGTCGACGGGTCGTCCACGATCTTCTTCACGCCATGGCCTCCTCACCGGGCGGGAACGCTCGCAGCGGGCGGCGCGTCCGCAGCCGGGCCCGCGGCCGGGTGCGCGCCGTCACACCCGCACCATCCTGCCAGCTTCCCGGGGCCCTGCGCGCCGGTGATCCCGGCCTGCAGCTCGGCGGCGGCCCGCCGCGGGTCCCCGCTCCTGCCCGAGCGGTGCGCGCCACTGCTCACTTCCGCAGCAGGCGGACGAGCCGCACCAGGCTCCGCACCGTCCCCTTGGGCCGGCCGAAGCTCATCGGGTTCAGGGGGATGCGGAACTTCATGCGGGTCACCGACTGGGCGCGGGCGAACTCGCGCAGCCCGTCGGCTCCGTGGATGCGGCCGAAGCCCGAGTCGCCGACGCCCCCGAACGGCAGGGAGGGCACCGCGGCGAAGGAGATCACCGAGTTGACCGCGACCATGCCGCTGCGCAGCCGCCGCGCCAGTTCCGTGCCGCGGGACTTGGAGTACACGGTGGCGCCGAGGCCGTAGCGGGTGTCGTTGGCCAGGCGCACCGCCTCGTCGGCGTCGCCGACCCGCCGCACGACGATGGTCGGGCCGAAGGTCTCCTCCGCGACCGCCGCGGAGTCCTCGGGGACGTCGGTGAGCACGACCGGTTCCACGAACGGCGGGCGCACCGAGTCGGAACCGCCGACGAGCGCGCGCCCGCCCCGCTGCAGCGCGTCGTCGATGTGCTCGCGGACCACCGGAACCTGGTCGGGCATGGTGATCGGGCCGAGGCTGGCGTTCGGCTCCGCCCCGGGGCGGAGCTTCGCGGCGCGCGCGCTGACCGCGTCGAGGAAGCGGTCGGCCACGGAGTCGACGACGTAGACGCGTTCGACGCCGATGCACGTCTGCCCCGCGTTGGACATCGCGCCCCACGCGGCGGCCTCGGCGGCCGCTTCCACGTCGGCGTCGGAGTCGACGATGAGCGCGTCCTTGCCGCCGCACTCCACGAGCACCGGGGTGAGGTCCTCCGCGCAGGAGGCCATGACGCGCTTGCCGGTCTCCGTCGAGCCGGTGAAGGCGACCTTGTCCACCCCGGACCGGCACAGCGCAGCGCCGGTCGCGCCGAAGCCGGTGACCACGGAGAACACCGGCCGTTCCGGGACGACTTCGGCGAAGGTCCCGGCCAGCCACTCCCCGACGGCGGGGGTGAGCTCGCTGGGCTTGAACACGACCGCGTTGCCCGCCGCGAGGGCGTAGGCGATCGATCCCATCGGGGTGAAGGCGGGGTAGTTCCACGGGCCGATCACGCCGATGACGCCGTAGGGCAGGTACTCGACGCTGGCGGCGTGGTTGGCCATAAGCGCCCCGGAGGGCACCTTCCTGCGGCGCAGCGTCCTCTCCGCGTTGGCCGCGGCCCAGTGCAGGTGGTCGATGACGAGGACCAGTTCGAGCCTGGCGTCGTCGAGTGGTTTGCCGGTCTCCGCGCAGATCAGGCCGGCCAGTTCGTCGAGGCGTTTGACGAGGATCCTGCGCCACTGGTCGAGGCGCCGCTTCCGCTCGGCGAACCCGAGCTCGGCCCACCACTGCTGCGCCTCGCGCGCCGCGCGCGCGGTGTCGCCGACCGCTGCCGCGTCGTGCACCGGGTGCCGACCGACGACCTCTCCGGTGCGCGGGTCGAGGGAGTCGAACTTCTCGGGCTCAGCGTTCGCGGACTTCTCACCCGCGATACCGACGGTCTGGGTCATGCCGGGCCTCCCACCTGCTACCTCGCTCGTCGTTAATCGTGCAGCCTACGGAATCCTTGCCTGGAACGGGGCCGCGGACCAACAGCGGGTGAACGGACGAGCGGTGCGATACGCCTCGCCCGAACGGCGGTGTTCCACTCGGTTACCGGACGGTAGGTGCAGGGGTCCGCGCGACGCTCGCGACACCGCTCGCCGGGCGGGGCCCGGGTGCCCCGCCCGGCGACGGGACACCCCGGGGCGGAGGACTACTGGCCGCCCTCCTCCTCGCTCACGACGATCGGGCGCCACCAGGCCCACCCCTGCATGAGCCCGGCGAAGACGAGCATGCCGAGTCCCGACCACAGGTTCAGGTTGAACCCGTCGGCCCGCAGGATCTCCTCCTGCGTCGTGCCGACGAGCCCCATCACGACCAGGACGACGCCGTAGATGGCGAACAGCAGCGCGATCACGGTGCGCACGTCGAAGGCACCAGCGGTGCTCCTCCGGCCGGTGCGCCGTTCGGTTCCGCCCGCCACACCGATCACCTCCGTTCGATGACGACTGGGACGTTGCTCCCGGGACGCGGCGAGGGGGTCGCCGCGCCCGTGGCCTCAGCCGAAGACGATGTTCAGCACGATCACGAGGACCAGGGCGATGCCCGCGAGCAGACCCGGGCGGCGGTACCAGCCCGCGTCCTCCCCCGTCGTGCTCGCGCGCAGCGAGCTGCGCTCGGTCAGCGAGTACACCAGCCCGACCAGCTCCGCCTCGGGCTTCGGCCTGGTCACCAGGCTGACGGCGATGCTGACGGCCACGTCGACGACGAAGGCCGTGCCGGCGCCGACGAAGCTCGCGCCCTGCCCGGGCAGGTCGAGCACGCCGCCCTCGGCGAGGCCGAACACCGTCACCGCCGAGACCGTGCCCAGCACCAGGCCCAGCCACCCGGCGGTGGGGGTCATGCGCTTCCAGAACATGCCGAGGATGAACGTGGCGAACAGCGGCGCGTTGAAGAACGAGAACAGCTGCTGCAGGTAGTCCATCAGGTTCTCGTAGCCGGAAGCGATGAACGCCGAACCGATCGCGGCGAGCGTGGCGCCGACGGTCACCCACCGCCCCATCCGCAGGTAGTAGTCGTCCGGCCGGTTGCGGACGATGTAGGCCTGCCAGATGTCGTAGGTGAACACGGTGTTGAACGAGCTGAGGTTCGCCGCCATGCCCGCCATGAACGAGGCCAGCAGCCCGGCCAGGGCGATGCCGAGCATGCCGTTGGGCAGCAGGTCGCGCATGAGCAGCAGCAGCGCGTCGTTGTAGTCGACGTTGCCCTCGCCGGTGGCCTTGAACGCGGCGAGGTCCTGCACCGCCACCCCGGCGATCATGCCCGGGATGATGACGATGAACGGGATGAGCAGCTTGGGGAACGCCCCGATGATCGGCGTGCGCTGGGCCGCCGACATGCTCTTGGAGGCCATCGCCCGCTGCACCTCGACGAAGTTCGTCGTCCAGTAGCCGAAGGCGAGCACGAAGCCGAGGCCGAACACGACGCCGAGCACGCTGAGGAAGTTGCTGCCGAAACCGGTGAGCTCGTTGGCCGGCCAGGCCGACAGCTGCGCGGAGCCACCGGGGCTCGCGGAGACCTTGTCGACCAGCCCCTGCCAGCCGCCGACCTTGTGCAGGCCGGCGAGGGTCAGCGGCAGCAGCGCCGCCACGATCACGAAGAACTGCAGCACCTCGTTGTAGATCGCGGCCGACAACCCGCCCATCGCGGTGTAGCTGAGCACGATCACCGCCGCGACCAGGATGGACACCCACAGCGGCCAGCCGAGCAGCACGTTGACGATGCTGGCCAGCAGGAACAGGTTGATGCCGGCGATGAGCAGCTGCGCCAGCGCGAAGCTGATGCCGTTGACCAGGTGCGCCGCCCTGCCGAAGCGGCGCAGCATGAACTCGGGGACGCTGCGGACCTTCGAGCCGTAGTAGAACGGCATCATCACGATGCCGAGGAACAGCATCGCGGGCACCGCGCCGACCCAGAAGTAGTGCATGGTCGGCATGCCGTACTGGGCGCCGTTGGCCGACATGCCGATGATCTCGATCGCGCCGAGGTTCGCCGCGATGAACGCCAGCCCCGTCACCCAGGCCGGCAGGGAGCGCCCGGAGAGGAAGAAGTCCAGGCTCGTGGACACCGACCGGCGCGCCAGGTAGCCGATGCCCACCACGAACGCGAAGTACAGCGCAAGCAGCACGTAGTCGACGGCGTTGGCGTCGAGCCGCAGTTCGCCCTGCGCCAGATACTGCACCGCTACCCCACCTTTCGAACCGACCCGCACACCGGTGGCCTGACCGAGCATCCAACCCCGCGCGAAGGCAACAGAGTCGAACGACAGTCACCACATCCACGCAGGCCGTCGAACAGTAACCCACACCGCTCGTCCGCGCGGCGGACCGATACCAATTCGTTGATCCTGGGACATCCGGACGTCCCCGGCGCGGAGCGCGGCACGCGTCGCCGACTTCTCACGTGAACAGGTGATGCGCGGAGCACTGCGGCACGTCCTGCTACGGCCTGTTCCACAAGAGATCCCGCGGATCGGCGATCGCGTGCTCGGCCGCACCGGCCCGTCAGGCAAGCGGCGCAGCCGCTTCCGCACCACGCGCGCGGAGCGACCCGCCGCGGGTTCTCCGGCGCCGCCTCGCGAGGGCGGCCCCGACGATGCTGCTCCCTCCCCGCTGTCCGGGGCGGGTCACCGGGATCAGAACAGGCGGTACTCGTCCGGTTCGATCCCGCGCAGCTGCTCGTAGTCCAGCACGACGCAGCGGATGCCGCGGTCCTCGGCGAGCGTGCGGGCCTGCGGCCGGATCTGCTGCGCGGCGAAGATCCCCTTCACCGGGGCGAGCAGGTGGTCGCGGTTGAGCAGCTCCAGGTAGCGCGTCAGCTGCTCCACGCCGTCGATCTCACCGCGGCGCTTGACCTCCACGGCGACGCTGTTGCCCGCCTCGTCCCGGCACATCAGGTCCACCGGGCCGATGGCGGTGGGGTACTCGCGCCGCACGAGCGACCAGCCCTCACCGAGGGTGGTGACGTGCTCGGCGAGCAGCTCCTGCAGGTGCGCCTCCACGCCGTCCTTGACCAGGCCCGGTTCCGCCCCCAGCTCGTGGTGCGAGTCGTGCACGACCTCATCGACGGTGATCACCAGCTTCTCACCGGACTTGTTCTGCACCGTCCACAGCCCCGGGTCCTCGATCAGCCAGCACGGCGGGCTCATCCAGTTCAGCGGTTTGTAGGCGCGGTCGTCGGAGTGCACCGAGACCGAACCGTCCGCTTTGATCAGCAGCAGCCGCTGCGCCATCGGGAGGTGCGCGGTGAGCCGGCCGATGTAGTCCACCTGGCAGCGGGCAATGACGAGTCGCACGCGCCTCAGGGTACGGCGGGTGGATCATCGGACGGACACCCCGGGCGGTCACCCACCGGCCCCGCGGCGCGTCCGCGCGTGGCGACCGACTACGCGACAACCGGCCCGTGCGACCGTCGATCGAGTGATCGACACGGGGAGCTACGGTAGGCACTCGTGTCAACCGCCCGAACTCTGTTCCGCGTCAAGCCCGCTGAGCGGATGGACGACGAAGGGGCGCACACGCGCCTGCGGCGCTCCCTCGGACTCGTACCGCTCGTGGCCCTGTCCGTCGGCGCCACGCTCGGCACCGGCATCTTCGTCGTGCTGGCCGAGGCCGCGCCCGCGGCGGGCCCGGCCGTCGTGCTCTCGTTCGTCCTCGCCGGGCTGGCAGCGCTGTGCTCCGCGTTGTCCTACGCCGAACTCGCCGGCAGCGTCCCCGTCTCCGGCTCGGCCTACTCGTACACCTACGCCACGCTCGGCGAGCTCATCGCCTGGATCTGCGGCTGGTGCCTGCTGCTCGAGTACGGCGTGTCGGTCGCCGCGGTCGCCGTCGGCTGGGGCGGTTACCTCAACGAGTTCTTCGACGGCGTGCTGGGCGTGACGATCCCCGAAGTGCTGGCGGCTCCGCCCGGCGAAGGCGGCCTGGTCAACGTCCCGGCCGCGCTCGTGGTGCTGCTGGCCACGGGCGTGCTGCTCAGGGGCGTGCGGGAGAGCGCGGCCGCGGCCACGGTCACCACGCTGCTCAAGATCGCGGTGCTCGTCTTCTTCGTCATCGTCGCGGCCACCGGCTTCCGGTCGGGCAACATGGAGCCGCTCGCCCCGGCGGGCTTCGCCGGGATCTCCGCGGGCGCCTCGGCGGTGTTCTTCTCGTTCATCGGGTTCGACGCCGCCTCGACCGCGGGCGAGGAGGCCAAGAACCCGCGGCGCGACCTGCCGCGCGCGATCATCCTGTCGCTGGCGATCGTCACCCTGGTGTACGTGGCGGTGGCCTTCACCGCCGTGGGAGCGGTCGGCTCCGACGCGCTGGGCGAGTCGGAGGCCTCGCTGGCGGTGGCGCTGCGCCTGGTCACCGGTCAGACGTGGACCTCGGTGGTGCTGGCGCTCGGCGCGGTCGTCGCGATCGCCTCGGTCGTGCTGACCGTGCTCTACGGGCAGACCCGCATCCTCGTGTCGATGTCCCGCGACGGGCTCATGCCGAAGATGTTCTCCCAGGTGAACCGGCGGGCCGTGCCGGGGCGGAACATCGCGCTGGTCGGCGTGGTCGTGGCGGTGCTCGCCGCGGTCGTGCCGCTGAACCAGCTCGCCGAGGCGACCAGCATCGGCACGCTGGTCGCCTTCAGCCTCGTCAACATCGGCGTGATCGTGCTGCGCCGCACGCGCCCCGAGCTGCCGCGCGGGTTCCGCACGCCGCTGATGCCGCTCGTCCCGCTGCTCGGTCTCGCGCTGTGCGTCTACCTGATCACGGGGCTGCAGCCGGTCACCTGGTACGCCTTCCTGCTCTGGATGGCCGCGGGCCTGGCGGTGTACGGCTTCTACGGGTACCGCCGCTCGGCGCTCAACAACAGCGGTTTCCTGCGTTCCGGGTGATCCGAGGCGAGGAGCGACCCGGCTCGGCGGATGACGCGGGCCGGCCCCGCGGGACGGCGCCCGGGGGCCGGCGGGTCTGCGCGGATCACCGCGGAAACATCCCTACCCGGTGCGCAGCCAGACGGCCGCGTCCCCGGGCAGCGGCTCGCCCCCGTCCACCCGCGCGGGCAGGCCGGTGCTGGACAGCAGCACCTCCCCCGCGGGCAGCGGCACCTCGGACGCACCGGTGTTGACCAGCACGAGCACGTCGTCGCCGCGACGGAAGGCCAGCACCTCACCGGTGTCGTGCTTGTCGTCCCAGGCGAACCGCTCGTCCTCGCCGAACTCGCGGCGCGCCCGCAGCGCGGCGCGGTAGAACTCGAGCATCCCCTCCGGATCACCGTCCTGGACCTCGACGGCGTACTCGCCCCACCCGTCCGGCTGCGGCAACCACCCGGCAGCGGTGCTGAACCCGGCGGACACGCCGGCGCGGGTCCACGGCAGCGGCACGCGGCAGCCGTCGCGGCCCCGGTCCGTACGACCGGAACGCTCCCACCGGGGGTCCTGCAGCGCCTCGTCGGGCAGATCGGGCACCTCGGGCAGGCCGAGCTCCTCGCCCTGGTAGACGTAGGCCGATCCGGGCAGGGCCAGTTCCAGCAGCAGCGCAGCCCGCGCCCGGCGGGTGCCGAGCTCCTGGTCGGCCGGCGGTGCGGTCCCGCGCGAGGCGAGCCACGCCGCCAGGTCGACCCCCTCGGGCAACCCGAGCACGGAGGGGTGGCGCACCACGTCGTGGTTGGACAGCACCCACGTGGGCACGGTCCCCGCCTCGGCCGCCGCGGCCAGCGAGGAGTCGATCACCTCGCGGTACCGCGCGGCGTCCCACCGCACCTGCAGGAACTCGAAGTTGAACGCCTGCTGCAGCTCGTCGGGGCGGGTGTAGAGCACGCGGCTGGAGTTCGGCACCCACGCCTCGGCCACGGCGAACAGCGGCGGATCGAACTCGCCGAACACCGCGTTCCACTCCCGGTAGACCTCGTGCACCCCGGGCCGGTCGAGGAAGGGGTGGTCCGGGTTCACCTCGAACTCGGCCATCTTGCGGTCGGCGTGGTCGTTGTCGGTGTCCCGCAGCGGCTCGGCGAGGTCCTTGACGAGCCCGTGGGCCACGTCGATGCGGAAACCGTCCACTCCGCGGCGGCCCCAGAAGCGCAGGACGTCGCGGAACTCCGCGCGCACCTCCGGGTGCTGCCAGTTCAGGTCCGGCTGCTGCGGGTCGAACAGGTGCAGGTACCACTGCCCGTCGGGCAGGCGCGTCCACGCGGGACCGCCGAACCGGGAGAGCCAGTTCGTCGGCGGCTGGTCGCCGTCCGGGCCCCGGCCCTCGCGGAAGACGTAGCGTTCGCGGGCGGGCGATCCCGGATCCGAGCGCAGCGCCTCCCGGAACCAGCGGTGCTCGCTGGAGGTGTGGTTCGGCACGATGTCGAGCAGCACGCGCAAACCGCGCGCGTGGGCCGCGGCGACCATCTCGTCGAAGTCCTCGAGGGTGCCGAGCACCGGGTCGATGTCCCGGTAGTCGGCGACGTCGTACCCGCCGTCGACCCACGGCGACGGGAAGCAGGGCGACAGCCACACGGCGTCGACGCCCAGCCGTGCCAGGTGGTCCACTCTGCTCGTGATACCGCGGATGTCGCCGATCCCGTCGCCGTCCGCGTCGGCGAAGCTGCGCGGGTAGATCTGGTAGATCACCGCGTTGCGCCACCAGGTGCTCATCTCTTCCCCTCATCCTCGGGTGCGTCGACCAGTCGCCTGGTCGTTCTCGGTCGTGCCGCGGAACCGCGGACGACGAGGCGGGTGGGCAGTTCGACGTGGGTGGTCACCTCCGGCTCGGCCGTGGCGCGGACGGCCAGCTCGGCCGCTCCCTCCCCCAGGTCGGCGACCGGTTGCTCCACAGTGGTCAGATCGAGCAGTTCGGCCGTGTCGTGGTTGTCGAAGCCGACCACCGACAACGCTCCGGGCACCGCCACACCGCTGCGCCAGGCGGTGCGCAGCACGCCGAAGGCGACGTCGTCGGACTCGGCCACCACCGCGGTGGGCGGGTCCGGACGCGAGAGGAACTCGGCCGCCGCGTCCGCACCGCCTCGCGAGCCGGATCCGGTGAGCACGACCGCCTCGTCCGGCACGGCGAGCCCGGCTTCGCCCATGGCGCGCTGGAACCCCTGCGCGCGGGTGCGCGAGTTCCAGCTGAACCCGGTGCTGTCGGAGGGCTGGACGAACCCGATGCGGGTGTGCCCGAGGTTGATGAGCTGGCGGGTGGCCGCGGCCGTCGCCGCGGCGTTGTCCACGAACACGCTCGGCCGCCCGGCCACGCGCTGGCTGGCGAACACCACGGGCACGCCGATCTCGTCGAGCACGGCGATCTCCTCGTCGCCGAGGTCGAGGGCGAGCGCGATCACCGCGTCCACGTTGCGCTTCAGCGGCAGCTCGGCGAGCACGTCGCGGGCCGCGCGCCGGTCGCCCACCTCGTAGGTCAGCATGTCCCGCTCCGCGGCCCGCAGGCGGTTGACCAGTCCGGACAGGGCGACGCCGAAGAACCACGGCTGCAGGAACGGCACGAGCACCGCGATCCTCCCGGTCGCGCCGGTCACCAGTGACGAGGCGTCCCGGGAGACCACGTAGGACAGCTCGTTCGCCGCCTGCCGGACCCGGTCGCGCACCTCGTGCGCGACCCCGGGGGCCTCGCGCAGGGCGCGGGAGACGGTCGACAGGGACACGCCGGCGCGTGCGGCGACATCGCTCATCCGGGGGTGCGACTGCCCAGTCATGCTCGGTGAGCCTACGGACGCCCCCGCACAGTTGGCAACGCTTCCACACGGGTGATCGCGAAAATCATCCCACCGCACAGGAGTCGTCGTGAAACAGGAGGTTGACGATCGCGTCGATTGCTGCAAACGTTTGCAGCCGTGCGGTGACGTGGAACACCCCGCAACGGGTCGCGCCACCGGAGGACCGCGGTGCCAGTGAGGAGGCCGCACATGCCGTTATCCCGTCGGACGCTGCTGGCCGGAGCGCTCAGCGCAGCCGGGCTCGCCGGTTGCGCCCGGGCCGACAGCGACCCCCTCGCAGGGAAGGACCCCGCCCCGCCGCGCGGACCGGTCACGATCCAGTGGGCAGCCGCCCCGATCGACGGCCGCGACGGCAGCGACCTGCGCCCCGCGCTCGTCGAGGCCTTCCAGACCGCGCACCCCGACATCACGGTGCGGGTCACCAAGACCCCGCCCACCTCGGACACCCAGCGGTCCACCTTCGCCACCCAGATCGCCGCCGGGTCCGAACTGCCCGACGTCTACCTCGGCGACTGCGCCTGGCCCGCCCAGTTCGGCGAGAACGCGCTCGCCACGCCGCTGGACGAACTCGTGCCCGCCGGTTTCTGGGAGGACTTCGCCGAACCGGTGGTCACCTCGCTGACCTACGACGGCCGGCGCTGGGCGTTCCCGTTCTACCTCGCCGAGTCGTTCCTGTACTACCGCAGCGACCTGCTAGCCAAGCACGACCTGGCGGTTCCGGGCACCTGGGAGGAGCTCGCGCGCACGGCGCGGAAGCTCGTCGACGCCGGCGACGTGCGCTACGGGTTCCTGTGGCAGGGCGCGCCCTCGGAGACCATCACCGCCAACATCTCCGAGTTCCTCAGCGACGCCGACGGCAGCTTCGTCACCGCGGACTACGGCGCCGCGGCGATCGACGGCCCGGCCGGGCGCCGCACCGCGGAGTTCATCGACGAGATGATGCGCACCGGCGTCTCCCCCCGCGCGGTCGGCACCTACAGCGAGCAGGAGTCCGTCACCGCCTACAGCTCCGGCCAGGCCGCGTTCCTGCGCAACTGGGACTCGCTGTGGACGACGATCGCGAGCCCGGAGGAGTCCGCGGTGGCCGGGAGGACCGGCGTGGCCCCGCGCCCCACGTTCGCCGGCACCCGCACCGCGAACGTGTCCACAGTGGGCGGTTGGCACAACTACATCAACCCGCACACCCGCAACCTCGGCGCGGCCCTGCAGTTCGCGCGCTGGCTGTCCGAGGTCCCCGCACAACTGCTGCTGTGCACGCGCTCGGCGCACGTGCCCGCCTCGGAGACCGCGCTCGAGCACCCGCGGCTGCAGCGCGACGACCTGCCCACGTTCCGCGTCGCCCCGGAACTCGAGCTCCACCCGCGCCCCACGCGCACGCCCTACTACCCGCAGATCTCCGACGCCGTCCGCACCGCGTTCAACGCGCTCGTCATCGGCTCGCGCGGCCCCGGCGGGCTGACCCGGGACGTCGCCGCCGGGATCAACTCGGCACTGGCGGGGGTGGCACTGTGACCACTGCGCGCACGCCCGCCAGTCCGCAGCCCCCCACGAGTTCGCAGCGCGCGGCCTCCGAGCAGGCGCCCCGGCGAGGCGCGCGACACCGGTCGCGCGAACGCCGGCTGGCCCGGCTGGGCTGGCTGTACACCTCGCCGGCGCTGGCCGTCGTCGCTGCCGTGACGCTGTTCCCCGTCGCGTTCTCGGTGGTGCTGAGCTTCACCGAGGTGCAGATGACCTACGGGGGGTTCCGGCTGGAAGGTTTCACCTGGGACAACTACGCCGCCCTGCTGCGCTCCGGCGAGTGGTACTACTCGGTGGCCTTCACCGTCGGCTACACCGTCGTGACCGTGCTCGCCGAACTCGTGCTCGGCGTCCTGGCCGCGCTCGTGCTGGAACGGCTCGGCGCGGCGCGCGGCTGGTTCATCGCCTTCCTGCTCATCCCGTGGTCGATGATCACGGTCATCTCGGCGGAGCTGTGGGGCTACATCTACGACGCGACCTACGGCGCGGCCACCTGGACGTGGCAGGCCCTCACCGGCACGACCCCGCTCATCCTCGGCGAACCGGCCCCGGCCATCGCGGGCATGATGGTCGCCGACATCTGGAAGACCACGCCGTTCGTGGCCGTCATCGCGCTGGCCGGGCTGATGATGCTGCCCCGCGAGCTCTACGAGTCCGCCGAGGTCGACGGCGCCGGCGCGTGGACGACGTTCTGGCGGGTCACGCTGCCGCAGCTGCGCTCAACGCTCGCCGTGGCCGTGCTGTTCCGCACCCTGCAGGCCTTCGGCGTGTTCGACCTGCCGTTCGTGCTCACCGAGGGCGGCCCCGGCACGGCGACCCAGTCGCTGGCGATCCTCACCTACCAGACGCTGTTCCGGAACCTGCAGATCGGAACCGGGGCGGCCATCGCCACCACGACCGCGCTGCTGGTGGTCGGCGCCTGCCTGCTGTTCCTGCGCGCTTTCCGCGCCCAAGTCGGCAAGGAGGACACGGCATGACCCGCACGCAGCCGCCCCGCGAGCAGGGGGCCAGCGAGCAACCGCCCCGCGAGCGGGGGGACCGGAGGCGGAGGTCCCGGGTGCGCCGCCTCCGCCGCGTGTTCAACCTCGTCAACACCGGCGCCGCGCTCATGTTCGTCATCACGGCGGCACCGCTGTACTGGATGGTGGTGAACTCGCTGAAACCACTGGGCGAGATCGGCGCGACCCCGCCCGCGCCGTGGCCGTCGGAGATCACCGGCGAGCACTACGAACGCGCCTTCGGCGCCGACAACTTCGGCACCTACGTGACCAACAGCGTCATCGTCTCGCTGTCCTCGACGGTGCTCGTGCTCGCCCTGGCCCTCTTCGCCGGCTACGCCCTCGCCCGCCTGCCCATGCGCGGGCGCGGGCCGCTGCTCATGGCACTGCTGATGATCTCGGTGTTCCCGCCGGTCGCGGTGATCACCCCGCTGTACTTGGCCGAGCGCCAGCTCGGGCTGCTCAACTCGCACCTGGGGCTGATCATCCCGTACGTGGCGTTCAACCTGCCGCTGGCCATCTGGATCATGCGCAACTACATGCTGTCGGTGCCCAGCGCGCTCGAGGACGCCGCCGTCGTCGACGGAGCCGGGCCCGTGCGCACGGTGCTGCAGATCATCCTGCCGGTGGTGCGGCCGGGTGTTCTCACCGCCGGGATCTTCACCTTCACCGCGACCTGGACCGAGTTCCTCATGGCGCTCACGCTCAACGCGCAGGACGCCTACCGGACCATCCCCGTCGGCATCTCGCTGTTCGGCACCTCCTTCGAGGTGCCCTACGGAACGATCTTCGCCGGCGCCGTCTCGGCGACCCTGCCGGTGGCCGTGCTCGTGCTCGTGTTCCGCCGCTTCGTCGTCTCCGGCCTCACCAGCGGCGCCGTCAAGGGCTGAGGCGGAGCCGCACCGCGCACAATCTGGACTCGTTCCAGGGAGCGCAATTTTCATGAAAATTGGAAGCTGTCCCCACACGAACGGGCGACAAATGATCACCACGCCATCGTGTGCGCCTCCGCGGTCAGCCGTCCTCGCCGACGCGTTCGACGGTGGCGCCGAGCTGGCTGAGGTTCTCCACGAAGTCCGGATAGCCGCGGTCGATGTGGAACACGTCCCACACCTCGGTGACACCGTCGGCGCACAGCCCCGCCAGGACCAGCCCCACACCGGCCCGGATGTCCGTGGCCCACACCGGCGCGCTGGAGAGGCGCTGCTGGCCGCGCACCACCGCGTGGTGCCCGTCGGTGCGCGCGTCGGCCCCCATCCGCACCAGTTCCTCGATGAACCGGAACCGCGACTCGAACAGGTTCTCGGTGATCATCGAAGTCCCGTCGGCCACGGCCGACAGCGCCAGCGCCATCGGCTGCAGGTCCGTCGGGAACCCCGGGAACGGCAGCGTCACGAAGTCCACCGCCTCCGGCCGCCGGTCCATCACCACCCGGAACTCCTCGTCGGAAGTGGTGATCTCCGCGCCCGCGATGCGCAGCTTCTCCAGCACGAGGTTGACGTGCTGCGGCTGCACCCCGCGCACCGTGATGTCCCCGCGCGTCGTCGCCGCCGCGAACGCCCAGGTGGCGCCGACGATGCGATCGCCGATGACGCGGTGTTCCACCGCCTCCAGCTTCGGCACCCCGTGCACCGTCAGCGTCGACGTCCCCGAACCCTCGATCTTCGCGCCCATCTGCTGCAGCATCACGCACAGGTCGACGATCTCCGGCTCGCGCGCCGCGTTGTCGATGACGGTCGTGCCCTCGGCCAGCGCCGCGGCCATGAGGATGTTCTCCGTCGCACCGACGCTGGGGAAGTCCAGCCAGATCTGCGCGCCGCTGAGGTCCTCCGCCTCGGCCACGACCGCGCCGTGCTCGATGTGACTGCTCGCACCCAGCTGCCGCAGGCCGTTCTGGTGCATGTCCAGCGGCCGCGAGCCGATCGCGTCGCCACCGGGCAGCGTCACCACGGCCCGCCGGCAGCGCGCCACCAGCGGCCCCAGGACGCACACCGACGCTCGCAGCTTGCCCATCGCGGGCGAGATCGCGCGGTGCTCCACCTCGGACGGGGTGGTGATGTGCACCGTCGTGCCGTCGATCTCCACCGAGCACCCCAGGCTGCGCAGCACCTCGGCCATCAGCGGGACGTCGAGGATCTCCGGGCAGTTGGTGATCGTCGTCGTCCCCTCGGCGAGCAGCGCCGCGGCCATCAGCTTGAGCACGCTGTTCTTCGCCCCGACGACGTCGACCTCGCCGACCAACCGCGCGCCGCCGTGCACCCGGAAATGTTCGCTCACGGGTACCGAGGTTACGGCCCCGCTCCGCCTCCCGCCGTAGCGGGTGGTGCTGCTCATGGGCGGATCTCGGTGCTCGGCGGCCGTTTTCGGCCCTCCGCGGCCGCGGTCCACTAGGGTGGCGGCATGGCCGTACACCTCACGAAGATCTACACCCGGGCCGGCGATGGCGGGACCACGCGACTGTCCGACAACTCGCAGGTGAGCAAGACCGATCCGCGGCTGGTCGCCTACGCCGACGTGGAGGAGACCAACGCGGCGATCGGCGTGGCGCTGGCCACCGCGGAACTGCCCGCCGAGATCGCCGAGGTCCTGCGCTCGGTGCAGAACGACCTGTTCGACGTGGGCGCCGACCTGGCCACCCCGCTCGAGGAGGCCCCCAAGTTCCCGCCGCTGCGGGTCCCCCAGGACTACGTCGACCGGCTCGAGCAGTGGTGCGACGAGTTCAACGCGCGCCTGGGCAAGCTCGACTCGTTCATCCTGCCCGGCGGCACACCCGGCGGAGCGCTGCTGCACCAGGCGCGCGTCATCGCCCGGCGGGCCGAGCGCGGCGCGTGGGGCCAGGTCGCCGAGGACGCCGAGCGCACCTCGCAGCTGCCCGCGAAGTACCTCAACCGCCTGTCCGACCTGCTGTTCATCCTGGCGCGGCTGGCCAATCCGGACGGCGACGTGCTGTGGCGACCCGGCGGCAACGCCTGACGCGCGGGCGCGGAGCACCCGCTCCGCCGCAGCAACCGCCCCGCCGAGGCCGATGAACCCCCACGGGAAATGTCCACCGGCAGGCCGGGGTGCTCGTCCGCCGCTCAGATCTCCTTGCCGAAGAAACGGCTCTCCGCATCGGCGGCATACGCGCCGAACGGGGCGATCGGTGCGTACCCGGCGGAGTCGTACAAGGCCAGGGCCTCCGGCTGGTGCACGCCCGTTTCCAGCACGGCGCGCTTGCAACCGGCCAGGCCGGCCGAGCTCTCGATCTCACCCAGCACGGTGCGGGCCAACCCCCGACCGCGCGCCCACGGCGCGGTGTACATCCGCTTGATCTCCGCGTCCCGTCCACTGCCGCCGGGCAGATCGGTGCGCAGCCGCCACCCGCCGGACACCGCGGCCGCACCGTCCACGTAGCCGAGGAAGAACGCGCCGCGCGGCGGCGCGAACTCGGCGGGATCCACCGCGGACACGTCCTGCTCGCCGTAGCGCTGCAGGTACTCCGCCTGCACCGCGGCGATCAGCCGAGAGGCGTCGGGGTGGTCGTAGGGGACACGGAGAACGCGCACGCGTGCCAGGCTAGAGCAGGTGAGCACCCCGGCGAGATCCGGCTACCGGGACCGCCCCGTCACTTCGCGCTCCACGGGACCGAGCGCCCCGACGGGGGCGCCGACTCCATCCACGACAGGAACCCGGTGAGCGCGCCGCCGTCCATCGCGAGCTCGAGCTCCGAGGAGTGCCCCGCCAGGTCCAGCACCGTGGACCCCGCGGGCACCGCGTAGCTCTCCGCCGTCGTGGGATCGCGGCGCTCGTCGATCGCCAGGTTCTTGCGGTTCAGCACGAGATCGGGCCCGGAGCGCAGGCTCAACGCGCGGTACCAGGCGAACTCCTCGCCGCGGTAGTGGGCCACTCCGAGGTGCCACCCGCGGCCGCGCTGGTCCTTGCGCAGCCGCAGCGCGACGTCCACACCCCCGACGCGCAACGTGCGCAGGCGACGCCACGCGAGCATCGCGACGAGCACCGCGGCGAGGACGAGCACCAGCCCGACCACTGCCGCGCCCCAGGCAACCACCGATCCCATGCGGTGGCCCCGCTATGCCGAGTGTCCAGCCGCCCGCAGTCGCACCAGCGCCCGTGCTCGGGCCTCCTCGTCGCCGCGCTGCACGTCCTCGCGGGCCTGCGCGACGTCGATCTCGTCGGAGAGCTCCGCGGACTCGGCGAGCACGCTCACGCCCTCGGACGTCACCGACAGGAAACCGCCGTGCACGGCGGCGGTGACCGTGTGGTTCCCCGGCGTGGTGATCTTGACGACCCCGCCTTCGACCAACTGGCCGAGCACCGGCTCGTGACCCGGCAGGATTCCGATTTCTCCCTCGGTCGTCTGCGCGACGACCTGGGACGCTTCCCCGGCCCAGAGGCGTCGCTCCACAGCGACCAATTGGACGGACATGTTGGCCACGTGCGTCTCCTTCGTCGGGTGTGTGCCCGCAGTCTAGCCACCCCGGCACCGGTGGCCGCGGGGTGGCCTGCGGACGGCAGGTGGCGCGCAGGCGGTGGACGACCACCCGACCACCTGGGAGTCGATACAGGACGGGAACCCGCCGTCCGCCCTGGACGGAAGGTTCCCGGATGGAGCCGTTGCCCGACGTCGCCGCCCGGGCGTTCCGCTCGACTCCGGTGGCCGCGCCGCGCGGCCACCGGAGTCACAGCCCGAGGATCACTGGCCGGTGATCTTCTCGTAGGCCTTCTCGAGGTCCTCCAGACCGCCGATGCCCATGAACGCCTGCTCCGGGTAGTGGTCGAAGTCGCCGCGGGCGATCTTGTCGAACGCCTCGATGGTCTCCGACCGCGGAACGGTCGAACCGGGCATGCCGGTGAACTGCTCGGCCACGAGCATGTTCTGCGAGAGGAACCGCTCGATGCGCCGCGCGCGGTTGACGGTGAGCTTGTCCTCCTCGGACAGCTCGTCCATGCCGAGGATCGCGATGATGTCCTGCAGTTCCTTGTACTTCTGCAGGATCCGGATGACCTCCTGCGCGACGCGGTAGTGCTCGTCGCCGACGATGTTCGGCTCGAGGATCGTCGAGGACGAGGTCAGCGGGTCCACCGCCGGGAAGATGCCCTTCTGGAACACGTTCCGGGACAGCTCCGTGGTCGCGTCCAGGTGGGCGAAGGTGGTCGCCGGGGCCGGGTCGGTGTAGTCGTCGGCCGGCACGTAGATCGCCTGCATCGACGTGATCGACCGGCCGCGCGTGGAGGTGATCCGCTCCTGCAGTTCGCCCATCTCGTCGGCCAGCGTCGGCTGGTAACCCACCGCCGAGGGCATGCGGCCGAGCAGCGTGGAGACCTCCTGGCCGGCCTGGGTGAACCGGAAGATGTTGTCGATGAACAGCAGCACGTCCTGCTGCTGCACGTCGCGGAAGTACTCCGCCATGGTCAGCGCGGACAGCGCCACGCGCATGCGGGTGCCCGGCGGCTCGTCCATCTGGCCGAACACGAGGGCGGTGTCGTTGATGACGCCGTCCTCGGTCATCTCCAGGAACAGGTCCGTGCCCTCGCGGGTGCGCTCGCCGACGCCGGCGAACACGGAGGTACCACCGAAGTTCTTGGCGACGCGGGTGATCATCTCCTTGATGAGCACCGTCTTGCCCACACCGGCACCGCCGAACAGGCCGATCTTGCCGCCCTGGACGTACGGGGTGAGCAGGTCGATGACCTTCAGGCCCGTCTCCAGGATCTGCGTCTTGCCCTCGAGCTGGTCGAACGCCGGCGCCTTGCGGTGGATCTCCCACAGTTCGTTCTCGGACGCGTGACCGGGGGTGTCCAGGCACTGGCCGAGGGTGTTGAACACGTGGCCCTTGACCTCGTCGCCCACCGGCACGGAGATGCCCGCACCGGTGTCGGTGACCTCCACGCCGCGGACCAGGCCCTGGGTGGGCGCCATGGAGATGGCGCGCACGACGCTGTCACCCAGGTGCTGCGCGACCTCGAGGGTCAGCGTCTTGGCCATGCCCTCCGCGGTGATGTCGACCTTAAGGGCGTTGAACAGATCGGGCACCGCGTCCCGCGGGAACTCGATGTCCACGACCGGGCCGAGCACCCGGACGACACGGCCGGTGCCTGTTGCCGTGGTAGTAGCAGTCATGTCACTCACTTCCTGCGGACGAGAGCGCCTCGACACCGCCGACGATCTCGCTGATTTCCTGGGTGATCTGCGCCTGGCGAGCCTGGTTGGCCTCTCGGCTGAGGGTGCGGACCATCTCGTCCGCGTTGTCCGTCGCCGACTTCATCGCCGTGCGGCGGGCGGCGTGTTCGGACGCCGCCGCGTCCAGCAGTCCAGCGAACAGGCGTGTTTTGACGTATTTCGGCAGCAACGCCGCCAGCAGCGCGGTCGGATCCGGCTCGAACTCGTAGGTCGAGCGCGGCACCGACTCGGTGTACTCCACCTCGAGCGGTGCGACCCGGGTGACCTTCGGCCGCTGCGTCAGCATCGACTGGAACTCGGTGTTGACCAGGTGGAGCTCGTCCACGCCCAGCCGGCTCCTCGGGTCGTCCTCGTCGACGCGGTTGCCGGAGCCGGCCATGAAGGCCCGCACCAGGAAGTCGCCCACCTCGGAGGCGTTGGCGTACTCGGGGCGGTCGGTGAAACCGCCCCAGGACTGCTCGACCTCCCGGTTCCGGAACCGGTAGTACGCCTCGCCCTTGCGGCCGATGACGTACAGGACCGGAGTCTTGCCCTGATCGCGGAGCAGGGCGAGCAGCTCCTCCGTGGCCCGGAACACGTTGGCGTTGTAACCACCGCAGAAACCGCGATCGCTGGTGACGACCAGGACACCGACCCGCTCCGGGTTCGTCCGCTCGGTCAGCAGCGGGTGGTCCAACGCGCTCACGTCGGCCAACGAGGTCAGGACCTTCGTGATCTCCTCGGCGTAGGGGCGAGACGCCTCCACTCGCGCCTGCGCCTTCGTGATCCGCGAGGTCGCGATCAGCTCCTGCGCCTTGGTGATCTTCCGCGTCGACTGGACCGAGCGGATGCGGTTGCGAATCTCCCGAAGTTGTGCCATGGCCTACCCGGTCACTTCTTCGAGGTGGAACGGTTGACCTTCACGGTCTCCTGCTCCACGTCGTCGGCGTTCATCGCTCCGATCTCCTCGTCCTGCGGCGCCACCGAGGATCCGTCCGAGGCGGTGAACTGCTTCTTGAACTTCGCCACCTCGTCGTCCAGCGCCTTGGCGGTGTCGTCCGAGAACTGGCCGGTCTCCACGATGCTGTCCAGCACCGAACCGTGCGTGCGGCGGAAGTGCTCGCGGAACTCGGACTCGAACCGCTGCACGTCCTCGAGCGGGACCGAGTCGAGATGACCGGCCGTGCCGAGGTGCAGCGCGACCACTTCCTCCTGCACCGGCAGCGGGTTGCCCTCGTCCTGCTTGAGCAGCTCCATCAGACGGGCACCGCGGTCCAGCTGCGCCCGGGAGGCGGCGTCCAGGTCCGAGGCGAACGCGGCGAAGGCCTCCAGCTCCCGGTACTGCGCCAGGTCGACGCGCAGGTTACCGGTCACCTTCTTCATCGCCTTGATCTGCGCGTCGCCGCCGACGCGGGACACCGACGTACCGACGTCCATGGCCGGCCGCTGACCGGCGTTGAACTGGTCGGACTGCAGGAAGCACTGCCCGTCGGTGATGGAGATGACGTTGGTGGGGATGTAGGCCGAGATGTCGTTGGCCTTCGTCTCGATGATCGGCAGACCGGTCATCGAGCCCGCACCCATGTCGTCGGAGAGCTTCGCGCAGCGCTCGAGCAGCCGGGAGTGCAGGTAGAACACGTCGCCCGGGAAGGCCTCGCGGCCCGGGGGGCGCCGCAGCAGCAGCGAGATCGCGCGGTAGGCCTCGGCCTGCTTCGTGAGGTCGTCGAACACGATCAGCACGTGCTTGCCCTGGTACATCCAGTGCTGGCCGAGGGCGGACCCGGCGTAGGGCGCCAGCCACTTCAGACCCGGCGAGTCCGAGGCGGGAGCGGCGACGATGGTGGTGTAGTCCATCGCACCGGCGGCCTCCAGCCGCTCCCGGACACCGGCGATCGTGGTGCCCTTCTGCCCGATCGCGACGTAGATGCAGCGGACCTGCTTGCTCGGGTCGCCGCTTTCCCAGTTGCTCTTCTGGTTGAGGATCGTGTCGACCGCGATCGAGGTCTTGCCGGTCTTGCGGTCGCCGATGATCAGCTGCCGCTGTCCCCGGCCGATCGGCGTCTGGGAGTCGATCGTCTTGATCCCGGTCTGCATCGGCTCCTCGACCGGCTGCCGCTGCAAGACCGACGCCGCCTGGAGCTCCAGCTCCCGGTCGGTCTCCGCGCTGATCTCGCCGAGGCCGTCGACCGGCTCGCCCAGCGAGTTCACCACGCGGCCGAGGAAGTTGTCCCCGACCGGGACCGAGGAGACCCGGCCGGTGCGGCGGACCTCCTGGCCCTCCTCGACCTTCTCGGAGTCGCCCAGGATGACCACACCGATGGAGTTGGCCTCCAGGTTCATCGCGACACCCAGGATGCCGCCCGGGAACTCCAGCAACTCCTCGGTCATGACCGAAGGCAGGCCCTCGACATGGGCGATGCCGTCACCGGTGTCGGTGACGACCCCGACCTCCTCGCGACTGACCTCCGGGGAGTAGCTGGAGACGTACTTCTCGATAGCACTGCGGACCTCGTCCGACGAGATCGTCAGCTCCGCCATGTCTCGTTCCTGCTCTCGGGTCGTTCTGGGAAAGGAGTTCTCGTCCGGCGCGTTGCGGCCATGATGCCTCGCCTCATTCGGTGAGGTCGCGCCGAAGGGACTGGAGACGTCCCGCGATGCTGCCGTCGATGACCTCGTCACCGACCCGGATCACCAGGCCGCCGCCCACCTCCGGATCGATCTCCAGGTGGAGGGCGATCGGGCGACCGTAGATCCGCTGCAGTGTGCGGGAGAGCCGCTGCTGCTGCTGCTCGTCCAGCGGTGTCGCCGAACGGATCCGGGCCACGGACCGTTCGCGCCGCTTGGCCGACAACTCGGCGAGTTCGACCAAGCCCTCGCTGACCCGCCGCCCGTGGGACTGCGCCACCAGCCGGCGGACCAAGCTGTGCGTGATCGGTTCGACCTTGCCGTCGACGAGCTGGTCGACGACGGCGTACTTGCCGTCGACCACCGCGGTCGGATCCGACAGCAGCCGGTCCAGCTCCACGTTCGCCCCGACGATGCGGCCGAGGCGGAACAGCTCGTCTTCCACGGCGTCCAGCCGACCTGCCCGCTCGGCCTGCACCAGCAGCGCGGTGCGGGCCATCCGCTCCAGTCCGGCGACCAGGTCGCGCGGCCCGGACCACCGGGCACGCGCGGCCTCCACCACGACCGGCAGCGCGCGGGCGCTGATCCGCTGACCGAGCAGCCCGCGAGCCAGTTGCTCCCGATCACCGGGGTCGGTGGCCGCGTCGGCGAGCGCCCGGCGCAGCGTGGACTCACGGCCCAGCAGGTCGGCCACGCCGAACAGCTCGTCGGCGAGCTCGGTGATCTCCGCCGGCTGCGCACCGTCAGTTGCCTGCAGCAGCTGCAACTCGGTGGCCGCCAGCGCATCCCTGCTCGCAGCGTGCACGAGGGTGCTCAACTGTCAAGCGCCTTTCACTCGGTTAGCCCCGGGAGGCCCCGGAACTGGTCGACTCGGACCCCTCCGAGGCGGAGGTCGATTCCAGCTCGTCGAGGAACCGGTCGACGGTGCCTCGGCGGCGGGCCTCGTCTTCCAGCGACTCCCCGACCACGCGGCTCGCCAGCTCCACCGCGTGCCGGCCCAGCTCCCCGCGCAGCTCCGCGACGATCTGGGACCGCTGAGCGGCCAGCTGGGCGTGCCCCTGGTTGACGATCCGGTCGGACTCCGCCTGGGCCTGGGAGCGCATCTCCTCCAGGATCTGCTGCCCCTCGGCGCGCGCGTCGTCCCGGATGCGGGCCGCCTCGGAACGGGCCTCGGCCAGCTGCGCCTTGTACTGCTCCAGCGTGCGCTGGGCCTCGGCCTGGGCCTGCTCGGCCTTGGCGATGCCGCCTTCGATCCGCTCCGTGCGCTCCGCGAAGATCTTCTCGAAGCGCGGCACCGCGTACTTCCAGAGTACGAACAGCAGCAGCAGGAAGGCGACCAGGCCGACTACTAGTTCGGCAGGCGCCGGGATGATCGGGTTCTCCGCCGCCAGCACCATCTGCGTCTTCACCACACCGTCTCCCAACGTGGGTTAGGTCGACAACTCAGGCAGCGGACGCGATGAAGTAGATGACCAGGCCGATCAGCGCCAGCACCTCGACCAGCACGAAGGAGATCCAGGCGATGCCCTGCAGCTGGCCCTGGGCCTCCGGCTGGCGCGCCGTACCGTTGATCACCGCGGACCAGATCAGCCCGACACCGACGCCGGGACCGATCGCGCCCAGGCCGTAGCCGATCGCGGCCAGGCCGGGGTTGATGGCGCCTGCAGCGTCTGCGGCCTGCGCAAGAACGATGTTGCTCACTTTCACTACCTTTCACTCGGTCCGCTCTTACCGTGCGGATCGGAGATCGTGGAATTCCTCAGTGCTCTTGTGCGAGGGCTGCGCCGATGAAGTTCGCGGTCAGCAGGGCGAAGATGTACGCCTGCAGGACCTGGATCAGGGCTTCCACGAACGTCATGGCGATCGCGAAGGCTGCGGAGAAAATCCCGACGGGCGCGTACAGCGCACCCGCCTCCAGCAGGAGGTATTCGGCCCCCAGCATGAACACCAGCAGGATCAGGTGTCCGGCGAACATCGCCGCGAAGACCCGGATCGCGAGCGCAACCGGCTGGAAGAGGAACTTCTGCAGGAACTCGATCGGGGACAGCAGGAGGTAGATCGGCTTGGGCACGCCGGGCGGGAACATCACGTGCTTGAAGTACCCGAGGAAGCCGTGCCGCGCGAATCCCACTCCGTGGAACACCAGGTAGACCACGAGCGCCAGCGCCAGGGGGAACCCGATGCGCGACATCGTGGGGAACTGGATGAGGGGGATGATGCCGAAGAGGTTGTTCACCAGGATGAAGGTGAACAGCGCGAAGATCAGCGGCACGAACGGCCGGAAGTCCTTGGCCCCGATCTGCTCCCGGGCGATCTTGTTCCGGCTGAACTCGTAAAGGAACTCAGCAACGAACTGACCCCGCCCGGGAACCAGCTTGAGGTTGCGAGTGGCGATCACGAAGTAGGCGCCAATGATCACCGCCGAGAGAACGACCAGCGCGATCGGCTTGGTGACACCGCCGAAGATCGGCGGGAGTACGAAACTATCGGCGCCCGGCGGTTGAAATCCGCCCTGAGCCAACGTCAGCGCGCCCAACTGGGCTCCTTCCGGTTCTCCCGGTCGAGAACACTCACCCGGGGGAATCGTCACGTTTTGCACTTAACGTACCTGACACCTGACCAGGTACGTGCCAGACCCCCTCTCCTCGTCCGCACCCGGGAGTTCGCACCTTCGCGAACCCCCCGCCGCACGCAGGAGAGCACGGTCGGGCAGAACCATACCAACGGGTAACGCAGACCGACGAACCCTGGTCGACAGTGACCTCAGAGCGTCGGGCGTTTACTCCGACGGGACGATAGTAGGAATCGGCGTTTTGCGGAATGCAACAATCTCGGCCCCGGCCCAGACCAGGATGGTGGCCAGCATGGTGAATGCCAGCGCCTCCCGCTGCACGAACCCGACTGCGCCGAGCAGCGTCATGACCACCAGCAGCACCAGCATCTTGCCGATGTAGCCGCCCAGGCACAGGGCCATGACGAACGCCGGGTTCATGCCCGCGCTGAATCGCATCAGCCAGAGGGTCAGCAGCGAGGACCCGAAGGCCACGACACCGCCGAGCAGCGCCGAGACCGAACCGGTCCAGCCGACCAGGGCGAACGAGGCGAGCGCGCCGAGGACGACCGTCGCGAGAGCGGGCAGCCAGGCGGTGCGCAGCATGGCCGAGGCCAGGCGCAGCACCGAATCCGCGTGCGGGTTCCGCTGCGGAGCGGCCGCGTCCGGCTCCCCGGCCGAACCAGAAATTGTTTCGCTCATCACACCTCACGATCACGACGGGCGCGTATCCGCGGAATCGCGGAAATGATAGCCGCCGCCACCACGCCCAGGACGAACACCCATGCCACCGCCACCGCGTTGAACAGGGTCAACGACACGGCGGCGAAGGCGATCAGCGCCGCCCACAGGTAGATGAGCAGAACCGCGCGCCGCGTGGAGTGCCCGAGCTCCAACAACCGGTGGTGCAGGTGCATCTTGTCCGCGTGGAACGGGCTCTTCCCCGCCCGCGTGCGCCGCACCACGGCCAGGCTCAGGTCCAGCAGCGGGATGAACAGCACCGCCGCCACCACGAGCAGCGGCGCCAGCAGGGCGATGCTGTCGGTCGGGCTCGGCCCGGTGTAGTCCATCTTCCCGGAGGCCGTGGTGCTCGCCGTGGCCAGCATCAGACCGATGAGCATCGACCCGGAGTCGCCCATGAAGATCTTCGCCGGCTGGAAGTTGTGCGGCAGGAAGCCCAGGCAGGCCCCGGCGATGGTCGCGGCGATGAGCGCGGGCGGGTACGCCGTGACGTCCCCGTCGTGCCGGTCCAGCAGGCTCAGGCAGAACACGCACGTGGCGCTCGCGGCGATGAGGCCGATCCCCGAGGCCAGGCCGTCGAGCCCGTCCACGAAGTTCATCGCGTTGATCATGGCGACGACCAGCAGCACGCTCAGCAGCTGCCCCTGGTTGCTGCCCAGGACCATCAGCTGTCCGGGGGAACCGCCGTCCTCCCCGCCCCACGGGACCCAGATGCTGAACCACTGCACCCCCAGCAGCACCAGGATCCCCGCCGAGGTGACCTGCCCGGCCAGCTTCGTCAGCGAGTCCAGCTCGAACCGGTCGTCGAGGACGCCGACGAGGACGATCAGCCCGCCCGCGAGCACCACCGCCAGCGCGTCCTTGGAGTAGTCGAAACCGCGCGAGAGCGCGGGCAGGTTGTTGGCCAGGAACATCGCCGCGAGCACGCCGCCGTACATGGCGACGCCGCCCATCCGGGGGATCGGGGTGACGTGCACGTCCCGCTTGCGCGGGTGCGCGACCGCCCCCACGCGCATCGCCACGAGGCGGACCAGCCCGGTCAGCAGGAAGGTCACCGCCGCAGCCGTCAACAGCACCAGCAGGTACTCCCGGGCCGGGAGCCCGGCCGAGGCCCAGGGGTTGTTGTTCATCCCGATGGGTCACCTCCGGGGCGATCCGGCCCGCGGAAGGCCGCCGATCCGCCAGGTGCACGGCGTGACCAAACTCGACGCTCCTCGTCGCTGCCGCAGTTGCTTGACCCCGCCACGCTATCGCCGCGCGCGGCTCACCCCGGCACCGGACCTGACCGGGCGCTCCGGGCGCGGGTGCGCTCCCGCGCCCGCCGGGACAGCACCCGCCGGGGGCGCGTCAGTCGGAGGGGTCGACCTCTTCGTCCAGCACCTCGGACAGCTCGGCGCGGCTGATCGCGCCCTCGCGCAGCACGCGCGGCCGGTCGTGCGTGAGGTCGACGATCGTGGAGGGCACGGTCTCACCGCTGTCCCCGCCGTCGAGGTAGACGTCCACGGAGTCGTCGAGCTGGCGCTGCGCTTCGGCGGCCGTGCCGGCGGGTGGCTGACCGCTGCGGTTGGCGCTCGAGACCGCCATCGGGCCGACCTCGCGGAGCAGGTCCAGCGCCACCGGGTGCAGCGGCATGCGCAGGTTCACCGTCCCGCGGGTGTCGCCCAGGTCCCAGGGCAGCGAGGGCGCCTGGTGCACCACGAGGGACAGCCCACCGGGCCAGAACGCCTCGATGAGCGTGCGCGCGCGGCGCGGCGTCGACAGCACCAGTCCGTCGACCGTGGACCAGGACCCGACCAGCACCGGGACGGGCATGTCCCGGCCGCGCCCCTTGGCCTCGAGCAGCGCGCCCACCGCGTTCGAGTCGAACGCGTCGGCGCCGATGCCGTAAACCGTGTCGGTGGGCAGGACGACGAGCCCACCGGCTCGAATCGCATTCGCGGCCGCAGCCAGTCCCGCCTCGCGGCTGTCCGGCCGATCGCAGTCGTACACGGTGCTCACACGAGTAGATCCTGACATGCCGCCTCCCGGCGCGTTCGAGTGGTACGGCGCCGCGCGATCCGGGAAGATCACCCGGCACCGCGGCGGCACTCCGGTCCGCCGCCCGGCACCGGAGAGGCCCGGCACCGGAGAGAGGTCCGGCCTCGACCGGAGACGCGCGAGAACGAGGAGAGTTCGGCCATGACCAGTCCCCCCGCCGGTGTGGAGGTCGCGCACGCGGAGTTCCTGGCAGGCGTGGTCCGCTACTACCGGTGCGGCGACACCGGCTCGCCGGTGGTCCTGCTGCACGGCGGCGGACCGGACAACGCCCTGATCAGCTGGCGGCACGCGCTGCCCGCGCTGGGCGGAGCGCACCGGGTGCACGCGCCGGACCTGCCCGGGCAGGGAGGCAGCCTGCCCTGGTACGGGCGGACGAACCAGCGCACGTTCGAGGAGACGCTGCGCTGGTTGCTCGACGAGTGGGAACTGGACTCGGTCGCTCTCGTCGGGCTCTCCGTCGGCGCGGCCGCCGCCGCGGGCTTCGCCGCGCGCAACCCGAGCCGGGTGCGGCGCCTGGCGCTGGTGGACCCGCTGGGCATCCAGGTGCGGCGCCGGCGACAGCGCACGCTCTACGCGGCCGCGCACCTGCCCCTGGTCAGCAGGCTGGCGGCGTGGGGTCTGCGCGCGCCCCGACCGGTGGCCCGCCCCCTGTTCCGGCGGACGCTGCTCGCCCCGGGGGCGGTGCCGGACGACGAGCGCGCGCTGCTCGGCGAGGTCCGGGCCGAGTGCCGCAACCGGGGCGGGGTGGTCGGGCACTGGCACCGCGAGGCGGTCGGGTTCCGCGGGCTGCGCACGAACCTGCTGCCGCTGCTGCGGGGGGTGTCGTGCCCGATGGTGCTCGTGCACGGCGAGCACGACCGGTTCGTCCCCGTCGCCGCCGCCCGGGAGTGCGCCGCGGAGCTGGATTGCCCCCTGCACGTGATCGAGGGCGCGGGGCACTGGCCGAACCGGGAGCGGCCGGAGGAGTTCAACCGGATTCTGGGTGAATTCCTGATGAACGATCACTAACCAATTATGGAACTCCGTTCGCGCGGGCGGCGGCGCGGAATCACCCGAGCACTGCGCACCACTCGCGCGAAATGCGCTCGCGACCGCGCGAACTGAGCTCGGAGGGAACCGCATCTGCCGGGACGATCCCGTGGGAGAACATCGCCGCCGTGGACGTCCACAGCTTCGGCATGCAGCGCATGCTCGTGATCGCCGTGCGCGACACGCGGGAAGTCGTCGACCGCGCTTCCGGCCTGCGCCGGCTCGTGCTCACCACCAATGCGCGGAGGATGGCCACGCCCGTCAACATCCCGGCCACGATGCTGCCGATGCGGGCTCGTGACGTGGAATCCGAGATCACCACCCACCTCACCGCGCGCCGGGAGGAGCAGATCCGCCGGCAGGACGACCACCGCGGCGCGTGACCAACGGCTCGCCGGCGCTCGGGGCCCGCCCACCGCGGGAACTGCTCTACTGCGCAGCCGACCACCGGGCCGTGACGAACCTGGGGCGCCCTGCCAGGTCCTCCCGGGCGGAGACCTCGGTGAACCCCGCGGCGCGGAACAGCTCCGGCACCGCGTCGCCGTGCGTGTCGTCGTGCTCCACCGCCACCCCGCCACCGGGTCGCAGCAACCGCGCCGCGCACGCCGCGACGTGCCGGATCACCTGCAGCCCGTCCGCCCCGGCGAACACCGCCGCGGCCGGATCGTGCTCGGCCACCTCCGCGGGCACCTCGGTCCCCTCCGGCACGTAGGGCGGGTTGCACAGCACGAGATCCACAGCACCGTCCAGGTGCGCCAGCACGGCGGGATCGCCCACGTCGCCCCCGTGCACCGCGACGGGCGGGTCCCCCGCTGCGGCGCGCTCGGCCGCGTTGCGCCGCGCCCACTCCAGCGCCCGCGGCGCGTTGTCCACCGCGTGCACCTGCGCGTCGGCGCGTTCGTGCGCGAACCCCAGGGCGAGTGCGCCCGAGCCGGTGCACAGGTCCACCACCACGGGCGCGCGCACCCCTTCGACCAGCGCCAACCCCCGGGTCAGCAGCAGCTCGGTCTCCGGGCGCGGCACGAACACCCCGGGTCCCACGCGCAGTTCGACGCGCCCGAGCACGGCCGAACCGGTGACGTGCTGCAGGGGGACGCGCCGGGCCCGCTGCCGCGCCAGTTCGCGCAGGCGCTCGGCGGTGCTCCCGTCGAGTTCGCGCACGAGCAGCAGCCGCCCGCGCTCCACACCGAGCGCGTGCGCGGCCAGCAGCTCCGCATCGACGCGGGGCGTGGGCACTCCCGCCTCGGCGAGCACGTCGGTGACCTCGGCGAGGACCGTGCGCAACGACTGTGGGGACACGCGACCTCCCGCTGCGGCCGCTCAGGCCTCCGTGGTCAACCGGGCCTGCCGGTCGGCGCTCACGAGCGCCTCGATGACCGGCGCCAGCTCCCCGTCGAGCACGTGGTCGAGGTTGTAGGCCTTGTAGTTGATGCGGTGGTCGGAGATGCGGTTCTCCGGGAAGTTGTAGGTGCGGATGCGCTCCGAGCGGTCCACGGTGCGCACCTGGTTGCGGCGCGCCTCGGCCGCCTCGCGCTCCTGCTCCTCCTCGGCCATGGCCTGCAGCCGGGCCCGCAGGACGTGCATCGCGCGCAGCCTGTTCTGCAGCTGGGACTTCTCGTTCTGGCAGGCCACGACGACACCGGTCGGCAGGTGGGTGATGCGCACCGCGGAATCCGTGGTGTTCACGCTCTGCCCGCCCGGTCCCGAAGAGCGGTGCACGTCGATGCGCAGGTCCTTCTCGTCGACCTCCACCTCGACTTCCTCGGGCTCGGGGAAGACGAGCACGCCGGCCGCGGAGGTGTGCACGCGGCCCTGCGACTCGGTGACGGGCACCCGCTGCACGCGGTGCACCCCGCCCTCGAACTTCATGCGGGACCACACGCCGTCCGGGCCGGGATCGGAGGAGCCGTCCTTGACCGCCACGGTGACGTCCTTGTACCCGCCGAGCTCGGATTCGGTGGCGCCGAGCACCTCGGCGTGCCAGCCCTGCCGCTCGGCGAACCGCAGGTACATGCGCAACAGGTCGCCGGCGAACAGCGCGGCCTCCTCGCCGCCCGCGCCCGCCTTGATCTCCACGAGCACGTCGGAGGTGTCGTAGGGGTCGCGCGGCAGCAGCAGCTCGGTGAGCTGCTCGTCCAGCTCGCCGACGCGCTGCTCCAGCCGGGTGGCCTCCGCGGCGAAACCGCTGTCCTCCCCGGCCAGCTCCTTGGCCGTCGCCCAGTCGGACCGCGCCCGGTCCAGTGCCCGTGCGGTGTTCACGACCGGTTTCAGCTGGTTGTAGCGCCGGCCGAGCTTGCGGGCCGCGGCGTGGTCGGCGTGCACGTCCGGGTCGGCCAGCCGCTGCTCCAGCTCGGCGTACTCGGCCAGCAGTTCATCGACCTTCGACGTTTCCACCGGCGATGACCTTCTTCCCGAACGATGCGGACCCGACCCGAACGCAGCAACGGCGCCCGCTCACCGCGGGTGCGGCAGGAGCGGGCGCCGTGCGAACGCCTACTTCTTGGTCCGGGCGTTCTGCGGACGACGTCCGTAACGGGCCTCGAACCGGGCGACGCGGCCGCCGGTGTCGAGGATCTTCTGCTTGCCCGTGTAGAAGGGGTGGCAGTTGGCGCAGATCTCGACGTGGATCTTGCCGCTGGTGCGCGTGCTGCGGGTGGTGAAAGCGTTGCCGCAGTTGCAGGTCACCTCGGTGACCACGTACTCCGGGTGGATTCCGCTCTTCAAAGCCTTGTCCTTCCTTGACGACGCCGGGTCCCCCGGGGGTGGCTTGCTGCCCGCGGAGGTGAACCGGCGCGGTGAACCAGCCTTCGATTGTGCCAGACCAAGGCCTGTGACCTGGAACGGAGGGGGTTCCCGGATTATTCCCGGCGACCACCGGTCGGGCGCCCCCGGCCGGAGCTCTCCGGAGCGCGGACGGCCCGCCGGTCCGCCCGCGGAAGCACCGCGGGCACCCGGGAGCCGCCCGCCCGGCGGGAGGCCCGCCGGGCGTTCCGGTCAGTCCTCGTCCTTGCCCGGGGTGTTCTTGGCGACCTGCATGAGGAACTCGATGTTCGTGCTCGTCTTGCGCAGCTTGTCCAGGACCAGCTCCAGGGCCTGCTGGGTGTCCAGCGCCGCGAGCACGCGCCGCAGCTTGTGCGTGACGGCCAGCTCGTCCTGGGACATCAGGATCTCGTCCTTGCGGGTGCTGGAGGCGTCCACGTCGACCGCGGGGAACAGCCGCTTGTCGGCCAGCTTGCGGTCGAGCTTGAGCTCGGCGTTGCCGGTGCCCTTGAACTCCTCGAAGATGACGGTGTCCATCGTGGACCCGGTCTCCACCAGCGCGGTGGCCACGATCGTCAGCGAACCGCCGCCCTCGATGTTCCGCGCGGCGCCGAGGAAGCGCTTCGGCGGGTACAGCGCGGTCGAGTCCACACCGCCGGAGAGGATGCGCCCGGAGGCGGGCGCGGCCAGGTTGTAGGCCCGGCCCAGGCGCGTGATGGAGTCCAGCAGCACCACCACGTCGTGGCCCATCTCGACGAGCCGCTTGGCCCGTTCGATCGACAGCTCGGCGACCGTGGTGTGGTCCGACGGAGGACGGTCGAACGTCGAGGCGATGACCTCGCCGTTCACCGACCGCTGCATGTCGGTGACCTCCTCCGGCCGCTCGTCGGCGAGCACGACCATGAGGTGGCACTCGGGGTTGTTCGCGGTGATCGCGTTGGCGATCGACTGCAGCACCATCGTCTTGCCCGCCTTCGGCGGCGACACGATGAGCGCGCGCTGCCCCTTGCCGATCGGCATCACCAGGTCGATGATCCGCCCGGTGAGGTGCTGCGGGTCGTCCTCCAACCGCAAGCGCTCGTTCGGGTACAGCGGGGTCAGCTTGTGGAACTCGGCCCGCTTCTTGGCGGAGTCGGTGTCCAGCCCGTTGATGGCGTCCACGCGCACCAGCGGGTTGAACTTCTGCCGCTGCTGCTCGCCCTCGCGGGGTTGGCGGATCACGCCCTGGATGGCGTCACCGCGCCGCAGCCCGTACTTGCGCACCAGCGACAGGGAGACGTACACGTCGTTCGGACCGGCCAGGTAACCGGAGGTGCGCACGAAGGCGTAGTTGTCCAGCACGTCGAGGATGCCGGCCACGGGCAGCAGCACGTCGTCCTCGCGGACCTCCGGCTCGCTGCCGCCCTCACCGCGCCCGCGGTTGCGCCGGCGGTCCCGGTAGCGGCGGCCCCGCCGGTTGCGGTTGCCGTCGTCGTCCGAGTCGTGCTGCTCAGAGCGCTGCTTCTGGTCGCTCTTGTCGGAGGCGCGGTCCTCCTCCTGCTGGTGGCTCCCGGCGCCGTTGCCCCCGCGGCCACCGGACGGGCGACGCCGCCGCCCGCCGCGCCGGTTGTCGTCGGAGTCGAAGTCCTGCCGGCGCGGGCGGTTCCGGCCGCCCTGCTGACCGCCGTTGTTCGACGTCTGCTCACCGGTGCTGCCGCGCTGGCCGGACGCCGATTCCTGCTCGTCGAGCGCCGGCTGGTGCGCCTTGGAGGAGTTCGGCGCGGAGCCGCCCGCCTCGGAGCCGGAGGAGTCCACTTCGGAACCGGAGGCGGCGCCGTCGCCCTTCGCCTCCCGGGTCTTGCCGTTGCCCCGGGAGCGCTGCTTGCCGTTGCCGGAAGCGGAGCCCGCGGACTCGTTCGAACTGGCAGCCTGACGTTCCCTAATGGCCGCGATCAGATCGCCCTTGCGCAGCCCCTTGGTCTCAATCCCCAGTTCACGGGCGAGCTCGCGCAGTTCCGGCAGAACCATGCCGGACAGACCACCGCGTCGGCGCGTGGTGCCGTTGGCCGACCCGTTCGCGGTGGACGACTGTCCTGAGCCCTGCTGGTCAGCCGCTGCGCTGCTGTTGGCTGCCTCGCTGCTCAACAATTCGGTGTCGCTCACGAATATCCTTCCTGACCGGGCCGTGCGTCTCGCCCAGCCCAGCGGATTGCCCGCCCGCAGTCCGTTCCGCGGACGACCGATGTGTGCTACCAGTCCGGATGCCGGTGGGGTCCCATGCGTGTACGCGCCACGGCCCGTGCCGTGGACAGCTCGGGGAACCAGCAGCACCGGGCAGGGAGAAGTCCCCGGCTCGCGTGACTCAACCAGTGCGAGGTCGTGGAACCCGTTCGCCACGCTGCCGCGCCCGAACCGTGGTCCACGTGCGTTGCATCCACTCCGATCCACACTCGCCGATGCACGCCCTGCCACCACTTCCAGGAATCACCGACTCGGCCTGCTGCCCGTCCCGGACCGTCCCCGCTCCCGCGAGCGGTCCGCCCGAGCTCCGGGGAACCACGCCCGCACGTGCCCCGCATCCGCGCACCCGCGCCGAAAGGCCCTGCGCGCGGAAGGTTTCGCGGTCGGCCGTGCGTCACGTCGACGGCCGGTAGCCCCGGTGCATTGAGTTGACGACTCCTGCCTCGGTCACCGCCAGTGGGCTCGCTAACTTGATCTTCACCCGCGACGGACGAGTGAGGTCAATACACAGCGAAGGATGCGTCCCGGGAAGTCCCGGATACAACACCGGCGCCCTGCGCGCGGTGACTGATTGACCTTGAGGGTAGA
The DNA here is from genome assembly GCF_054491345.1 of Salinifilum ghardaiensis. NCBI lineage: Bacteria > Bacillati > Actinomycetota > Actinomycetes > Pseudonocardiales > Pseudonocardiaceae > Salinifilum > Salinifilum ghardaiensis. The sequence goes on from NZ_CM137101.1 coordinate 4,170,899, forward strand.
CGCCCTGTGATTCAGGTGCAACAACCCCCAGGGCGCATCGCGCGCCCCACTTCGATCACTGCGCTGGACGTGTCACCGCCCGAACACCGCCGTTCCGACGCCTGTTCGGAGCGGAAACCGGTGCGCCGCCGTCCGACCGGTCCCTGCCGTGCACAGCGTCCAGCGGATCGAAACGCCACCGCATCCCGCGGTGACACTTCCTTTGTACCACTCGGGCGCGGTGTCCGAACGCCCTGGGGCGGATTTCCCGCAGAACGGGGAACCGGTGCGGACCTCCGCACCGCCGCAGAGCACCCGGACCGACCCGCTGGACACCCGGTAACAACCCGCCGGGCACCCGCCACCGAGCCGGGCACGTCACGTGCGAGCGCGGACCACGCCGTTCGAGTCACGCCGTTCGAATCATGCCGGCGCTGCGCCGCACGGCCCGACTCGCCCGGCACAACGCCGCCGCTTCCACCGCTATTCCCGGGCCCGCGTCCCCGGGCCCGATCGCATATCGGGTCACTGCTCGGTGCGCACCCGCACTCCGCGCCGGTCCACCGGCAGCGGCAGCACCGAAAACCCTTCGGGAACCATGCCGAGGTCCCCGTCCGGGGGCAGGGCCAGCACCGTCGGACCCGCCCCGGACACCGCCGCGGGCACGTTCCGCGCGCGCAGCTCGCGCACCAGCGCGACCGTGCCCGGCCAGGCGCTCTCCCGGTACTCCTGGTGCAACCGGTCCTGCGTCGCGGGCAGCAGCAGCTCCGGGGCCGCGGTGAACGCGTGCACCGCCAGCGCGGCCCGGCCGGCGGTGAACACCCCGTCGCCGTGGGGGATGTTCTCCGGCAGCAGCCCGCGCGTGCGGTGCGTCGACGACTCCTCCTCCGGCACCAGCGCCACCGGCGAGAGCGCCTCGTGCGGCGCCCGCGAGACCGCGTGGTAGCGGCCCTGCTCGCTCCAGGCGATGACGAAACCGCCGTGCAGGCTCGCCGCCACGTTGTCCGCGTGCCCTTCCCGGCTGGCGGCCAGCTGCAGCACCTCGGCCCGGCTCCCGGCGTCCCACCCGGTGCGCCCCGTCAACGCGCGGGCCGCGGCGATCCCGGCGGTGATCGCCGCCGCCGAGGAGCCCAGCCCGCGGGAGTGCGGGATGGCGTTGCGGCAGGTCAGCTCCAACGCGGGCGGGGTCACGTCGAACTCGGCCAACGTGTCGTGCAGCACCCGCACCACCAGGTGCCGCTCGTCCTCGGGCACCTCGCCGGCCCCGGCGCCCTCCACGGTGACCGCGGCGGAGCCCGGCCGCCCGTCGACCTGGCGCACGTGCACCGTGTCGTAGAGGCCCAGCGCCAGCCCCAGGGCGTCGAAGCCCGGGCCGAGGTTCGCCGCGGACGCGGGAACGGTCACCTGCACCGCGGGCACGGGCAGCTCGTCCGCCCGCGCCTGCTGCGGTTCGCTCATGTCAGCTCCAGCGCGGTCGCCACGGCGGACGGGTCCACCGGCAGCGGCTCCACTTCCACCATCCCCGACAGCGCCGTGTCCGGGTCCTTGAGGCCGTGCCCGGTGACCGTGCACACCACGGTCGCGCCGGTCGGCAGCCGACCGTCCCCGGCAGCGGCCAGCAGGCCGGCGATGCTGGAGGCCGAGGCGGGTTCGACGAACACGCCCTCCTTCGAGGACAGCAGCCGGTAGGCGGCCAGGATCTGCTCGTCGGTGACCGCGGAGAACAACCCGTCCGAGGCGCTGCAGGCGCTCACCGCGTTCTGCCACGACGCCGGGTTGCCCACCCGGATCGCCGTGGCCACGGTCTCCGGCTCGGTCACCGGCTCGCCGTGCACGATCGGTGCGGCCCCCGCCGCCTGGAACCCGAACATGCGCGGGGCGCTGCCGGTCACCCCGTCCCGGGCGTACTCGGCGTAGCCGTTCCAGTAGGCGGTGATGTTGCCCGCGTTGCCCACGGGCAGGCAGTGCACGTCAGGGGCCCGGCCGAGCACGTCGCAGACCTCGAACGCGGCGGTCTTCTGGCCCTCCAGCCGCGCCGGGTTCACCGAGTTCACGAGGGTGACCGGGTGCTCCGCGGTGGTCTTGCGCGCCAGTTCGAGGCAGTCGTCGAAGTTGCCCTGGACCTGCAGGATCTTCGCGCCGTGCGCCACGGCCTGGGCCAGCTTGCCCATGGCGATCTTGCCCTGGGGCACGAGCACGGCCGAGGTCAGCCCCGCCCGCGCCGCGTACGCCGACGCGGAGGCCGAGGTGTTGCCCGTGGAGGCGCACAGCACCGCTTGGCTGCCGGTCGCGCGGGCCTGCGTGATGGCCACGGCCATGCCGCGGTCCTTGAACGAGCCGGTGGGGTTGGCCCCCTCCACCTTGAGGTGCACGTCGCAGCCGGTCTGCGCGGACAGGTGCGGAGCCGGCACGAGCGGTGTGCCGCCCTCGCGGAGCGTCACCGCCTCAGCGTTGCCCGCGAGCTCGATCCGGTGCCGGTACGCCTCGATCACACCAGGCCAGCCCGGCACGCTGCCCGGGGCCGCGGCCCCGTCCGACATGTAAGACGTCACGATCGTTCACCTTCAACCCGCATCACGCTGACCACCTCGCGCACCACCGGCAACTGCGCGACCTTGTCCACGGTGGACCGCAGGGCGGCGTCGGTCGCGGTGTGCGTGACCACGACGAGGCTCGCGTCCTCGCCCCGACCCTGCTGTCGCACGACGGAGATGCTCACGTCGTGCTCGTTGAACGTGGCCGCCACCTGGGAGAGCACACCCGGCTTGTCCGCCACGTCCAAGCTGATGTGGTACCGCGTCGGGGTCTCGCCCATCGGCCGCGCCGAGAGCTGGGCGTAGGCCGACTCCCGCGGCCCCAGACCGGACACGACCTGGTTGCGCCCCACCGCCACGAGGTCGCCGAGCACGGCGCTCGCGGTCGGCGCACCGCCGGCGCCCTGCCCGTAGAACATGAGCTCGCCCGCGGCCTCGGCTTCCACGAAGACCGCGTTGAACGCGTCGCCCACCCCGGCCAGGGGGTGGCCGCGCGGGATCATCGCCGGGTGCACCCGCGCGGACACGGCCTCGCTGCCGTCCTCGCCGACGACGCGCTCGCAGATCGCCAGCAGCTTCACCGTCCGGTCGAGCATCCGCGCGGCTTCGATGTCGCCCGGGGTGACCCCGGAGATGCCCTCGCGGTGCACCTCGGCGCCGCTGACCCGGGTGTGGAAGGCGAGCGAGGCGAGGATCGCGGCCTTGGCCGCCGCGTCGAAGCCGTCCACGTCCGCGGTCGGGTCGGCCTCGGCGTAGCCCAGCCGCCCGGCCTCGTCCAGCGTTTCGGCGTAGCCGGCGCCGGTGGCGTCCATGGCCGAGAGGATGTAGTTCGTCGTGCCGTTGACGATGCCGGTCACCCGGTTGATGCGGTCACCGGCCAGCGACTCCCGCAGCGGGCGCAGCAGCGGGATCGCCCCGGCCACGGCCGCCTCGAAGTACAGGTCGGCACCGGAGGCGTCGGCGGCTGCGTGCAGCTCCCGGCCCCGCTCGGCCACCAGCGCCTTGTTCGCCGTCACCACGGCCTTGCCCGCGTGCAGCGCGCGCAGCAGCAGCGAACGCGCGGGCTCGATGCCGCCGACGAGTTCGACGACGATGTCCACGTCGCTGTCCACGAGCCCTTCGGCGTCGGTGGTCAGCAGCTCCGCGGGGACGTCCGGGTGCTTGTGCGGACGGCGCACGGCGACGCCTGCGACCTCGAGCGGCGCACCTGTTCGCGCGGCGAACTCCCCCGGCTGGTCCCGCAGCAGCCGCAGCACCTCGGCGCCGACGGTGCCGCACCCCAACAGCGCGACCTTGATCGGTTTGCGGTCCTCGATCACTCACACCTCCAGCCGGAGCAGGTCATCCTCGGTCTCCCTGCGCAGTAGCAACCGGGCGTTCCCGGAGCGCACCGCGACCACGGGCGGCTTCGGCAGCCGGTTGTAGTTGCTGGCCATCACGTAGCAGTACGCACCGGTCGCCGCGACCGCGATCAGGTCGCCCGGTGCAATGTCCTCCGGTTGCCAGCAGTCTCGCACCACGACGTCACCGGACTCACAGTGCTTGCCCACGATGCGGGACAGCACCGGGGGTGCGGTGGCGCCGCGGGACACCAGCCGGCAGTCGTAGGCCGCGTCGTACAGCGCGGTGCGGACATTGTCGCTCATCCCGCCGTCGACGCTGACGTAGCGCCGGGAGGCCCCCTGGTCGAGGTCCACGTCCTTGATCGTGCCGACCTCGTACAGCGTGACCGCGCTCGGCCCGACGATCGCCCGCCCCGGTTCCACGGCGATGTGCGGGACCGGCAGCCCGGCGTCGGCGCACTCCCGCGCCACGGCCTCGCGGAGCTTGCGCGCCAGCTCGGTCGGGCGCAGCGGATCGTCCTCGGCGGTGTAGGCGATGCCCAACCCGCCGCCGAGATCCACGGTGGACACCGCCGCCAGCGCCTCGTCGCCGTGCTCGTCGCGCACGTCGGCCAGCAGGCCGATCACCCGGTGCGCGGCGAGCTCGAACCCCTCGGTGTCGAAGATCTGCGAGCCGATGTGACTGTGCAGACCGGACAGCTCCAGCGCATCCGCCTGCAGCACGCGGGTGACCGCCTCGGCCGCCGCGCCGCCGCTGAGCGAGAAGCCGAACTTCTGGTCCTCGTGCGCGGTGGCGATGAACTCGTGCGTGTGCGCCTCCACACCGACGGTGACCCGCACCAGCACGCGCTGGCGCACGCCGTGCTCGGAGGCGACCTGCTGCAGGCGCGCGATCTCGTGGAACGAGTCCAGCACCACGGTGCCGACACCGGCCTCGACGGCCCGGACCAGTTCCGCCGTCGACTTGTTGTTGCCGTGGAAGGCGATGCGCTCGGCCGGGAACTCCGCCCGCAGCGCCACGCCGAGCTCGGCACCGCTGCACACGTCGAGGCTCAGCCCCTCCTCGGCGACCCAGCGGGCCACCTCGGTGCACAGGAACGCCTTCGCCGCGTAGTGCACCGCGGCCGGGTCGCCGAACGCGGCGGCGTAGTCGCGGCAGCGGGCGCGGAAGTCGTCCTCGTCGAGCAGGAACGCCGGGGTGCCGAACCGCTCGGCGAGGTCGCGGACGTCGGCGCCGGCGAAGCGCACCACCCCGTCGTCGCCGCGGGCGGAGTTCCGCGGCCACACGTGGGGGTGCAGCTGGTCCAGTTCGGCTCCGGACCCGGGCGCGGGGCCGGCGGTCGCGCCACCGGGCACGACGTCGGCGTGCCGGGGTCCGGCGGGGTGGGCACGCATGGGCTGCTCCTTCGGGCTGGCCCGCGCGACCGTGCGGCGCACGCCGCCCGGCCCCGGGCCTGTCGTGTGTGTGCTGGCGCTCGGCGAGGCCGCGGTGCGGACGCGCTCGACCACGACCGCGCACCCGCGCCCGCGCCACCCGGGCCGGCGCCCCGGTCGACGCGCGTGCGGGCACCCGGGGTCACATCTGTTCCGGAGCGCTCACCCCGAGCAGCGCCAGGCCGTTGGCGAGCACCTGCCGCGCCGCCTCGCACAGGTGCAGGCGCGCCACGGTCAGCGGGCCGGTCTCGTCGTCGCCGGGCTGCAGCACCCGGCAGGCGTCGTAGAAGCGGTGGTAGGCGCCGGCGAGGTCCTCCATGTACCGCGCGACGCGGTGCGGTTCGCGCAGCTGAGCGGCCGCGTGCACCACGCGCGGGAACTCGCCGATGGTGCGGATGAGGTCGCCCTCGCGGTCGTGCGCGAGCAGCGACAGGTCGGCGTCGGCCACGGCACCGCGGTCGATGCCCAGGCTCGCGGCGTTGCGCTGCAGCGAGGACAACCGGGCGTGCGCGTACTGCACGTAGAACACCGGGTTCTCGTTGGTGCGGCGGCTGATCAGGTCGAGGTCGATGTCCACCGCCGTGTCCACCGAGGACCGGATCAGCGCGTAGCGCGCCGCGTCCACGCCGACCGCGTCCACGAGGTCCTCGAGCGTGACGACCGTGCCGACGCGCTTGCTCATCCGCACCGGCTGGCCCTCGCGCACCAGGTTCACCATCTGTCCGATGAGGACCTCGACCACGTCGGGGTCGTCGCCGAACGCGGCCGCCGCGGCCTTCAGCCGCGAGACGTAGCCGTGGTGGTCCGCCCCGAGCATGTACAGGCACAGGTCGAACCCGCGGCTGCGCTTGTCCCGCAGGTAGGCCAGGTCGCCGGCGATGTAGGCCGGGGCGCCGTCGCTCTTGATCAGCACCCGGTCCTTGTCGTCGCCGAACTCGCTCGAGTTCAGCCACCAGGCGCCGTCGGCGAAGTAGACGTCGCCGGAGGCCTTGAGCGTCTCCACCGCTTCGGTCACCGCACCGGAGGTGTGCAGCGAGTCCTCGTGGAAGAACACGTCGAAGTCGGTGCCGAACTCGTGCAGGCTGCGCTTGATCTCGTCGAACATGAGCCCGACGCCGAGGCTGCGGAACGCCTCGTCGCGCTCCTGCTCGGAGCGCTGGAGCACGTCCGGTTCCCGGCGCACCACGGCGCTGGCGATGTCGGTGACGTAGGCGCCGCCGTAGCCGTCCTCCGGCGGCTCCTCGCCGCGGGCGGCGGCGACGAGCGAGCGCACGAAGCGGTCGATCTGCGCCCCGGCGTCGTTGAAGTAGTACTCGCGCGTGATGTCCGCGCCCTGGGCGCTCAGGATGCGGCCGAGCGCGTCGCCGACCGCGGCCCAGCGCGTGCCGCCCAGGTGGATCGGCCCGGTCGGGTTGGCGGAGACGAACTCGAGGTTGATCCGGCGGCCGCCGTAGGCCTCGCCGCGGCCGTACTCCGCACCGGCGCCCAGCGCGTCGCGCACGATCTGCGCCTGCGCGTCCGCGGCCAGGCGCAGGTTGAGGAAGCCCGGTCCGGCGACTTCGGCCGTGTCGATCTCGCCGAGCTCGTCGAGCGCCTCGGCCAGCCAGCCGGCGAGCTCGCGCGGCTGCGTGCCGACCTTCTTGGCGACCTGCATGGCCAGGTTCGTGGCGTAGTCGCCGTGCTCCGGGTTGCGGGGTCGCTCGACGGTCACCGACTCGGGCAGCGCGGACGTGTCGAGCCCGCGGGCGGAGAGCACGTCGACAGCGGTCTTCCGGACGAGTTCAGCAAGCGCGGCAGGAGTCACCTGATGCAGTCTAGGCGGGCGTCCGCGCTGTTCAGCGAACGGGTTGGGTCGACGCGCCCCGGGCCCGCGGGAGCGGATCACCACGTCAGCGCCGAGCAGCGCCGGGCGCACTCGGCCGGCTCGACCTGCAGCGTCGAGTGCTCGATGCGGTAGTGCTCGGACAGCAGCCGCTGCGCCGCGGTCAGCACCTCGCTGTGCACGGCCCCCGGCGTGGTCGTCAGGTGCGCCGAGGCGACCTCCATGCCCGAGGTCAGCGTCCACACGTGCAGGTCGTGCACCTCGGCCACCGCGGGCAGCGCGGCGAGCTCCGCGCGGATGCGGGTGACGTCGAGGCGGTCCGGCGCCTGCTGCACGAGGATGCGCAGCGCCTGCCGCGCCAGCCGCCACGTGCGCGGCAGGATGAACGCGCCCACGGCCACGGCCACGATCGGGTCGACCAGGTACCAGCCGAACGCCCAGGTCAGCACGCCGCCGAGGAGGACGCCCACGGAGCCGATCGTGTCGGCCAGCACTTCGAGGTAGGCCCCGCGGACGTTGATGCTCTCCGCCGAGCCCCGGCGCAGCAGGGCGAACACCACCAGGTTCGCGACCAGCCCGGCCGCGGCGGTGAGCACCATCGGCAGCCCGGGCACGTGCGGTGGTTCCAGCACGCGGCCGACGGCCTCGTAGAGGATGTATCCGGCGACGCCGAACAGCAGCACCGCGTTGGCCAGCGCGGCGAGCACTTCCATGCGGTAGAGGCCGAACGTGCGGTTGTCCTTCGTCGCCCGCCGGGCCGCGGTGATCGCGGCCAGCGCCATGCCGACGCCGAGGACGTCGGTGAGCATGTGCCCCGCGTCGGAGAGCAGCGCCAGGGACGAGGTGGCGAACCCCACCACCGCTTCGAGGACGAAGAACGCCAGCAGGATGCCGAACGCCAGGCCCATCCGGCGGATGTGGCGGCCGGAGGCGTGCACCGCCTCGGCGGCGCTCCCGTGGCCGTGGCCGTGCTCGTGTCCCATGGCGCCGATAATACATAGTCAGATGTGCATATGCGCAAGTGTTGTTGCGGCCTCATCCGTCCGGGTGCGGCAGCGCTCCGCGCGGCCGCTTCGCACCGGACGGCGCGCCGCCCGACGACCGCCGGGGCGGCCCACAGCGGAACCGGCGCCCGATGCCGACCGTCGAGCGCGCCCCGCGAGGACAGCCCGGGGCCGGCTGCCGCACGGGCGCGCCCGGAGCGACCGCCGGGGCGGCAGGACCGCGGACGTGCTTACCCCGCGGTTCCGCGCGGCGCCGGGCGCAGTCGGGCGGTTCCGCCCGGACGAGTGATCGAACTCCACCCGGCCGGGCACTCGTCCACCACCCGCCCGAGCGGTGCCCTCCGGCGGGCGGACCCCGCAGGCCCCTCCCGCGGGCACCTCTCAAGCCCCGCGCGGCGGCCAGTTGTCCACGCGCTTCGGCCGCGGCGCGGCGTAGGTGCGGGCCTTCGACGTCGCCAGGCCCTGCCGCACGAGCGCCTCCGCCGTGGTGACCGCCGCGGCCACACCGTCGACCACGGGCACGCCGGTGCGGGCCACGACCCGCTCGGACAGGCCGGCCATGCCGCCGCAGCCGAGGCAGATCACCTCGGCGCGGTCCTCGGTGACGCACCGCTCGGCCTGCTCGGCGATGGCCTCGATCGCGGCGTCCGGGTCGCGCTCGAGCTCCAGCACCGGCAGCCCGCTCGCCCGCACCGAGGCGCAGCGCTGCGCCAGGCCGGCCAGGTGCAGGCGGTCCTCGATGAGCGGCGCGGTGCGGTCCAGGCTCGTGACCACCGAGTAGGTGCGGCCGACGAACTGGGCCGCGCTGGCCGAGGCCTCGGTGATGTCCACCACCGGCACGTCCACGAGCTCCTGCAGCCCCTCGCGGCCGTGCTCGCCGTAACCGGCCTGGATCACCGCGTCGAACGGCCCGCCGTGGGCGCGCACCGTCTCCATCACCGCCACCGCGGCGAGGTGGCTCTCGTAGTTGCCCTCGACGGACTCCGCGCCGAACGGCGGTGTCAGCGGCACGATCTCGGTCGTCTCCGCCGCCACCGCGCGGGCCTGCTGCCCGATCGCCTCGGTCACTTGCTCGCTGGTGTTCACGTTGACCACGAGGATGCGCATGCGTGCTGTCGTCCTCCGTTCGAGTGGTGGGCTGATCTCGGTCGATGGGCCGCCCGGCGGCCCGGCCACGTGCGTGCTCCCGGCGGCGGGGCTCCGGGGGCGTCCCCGCGGGGAGGCCGCGGGGCCCGGGCGGACCGCTCACCGCCGCGGGCGCAACTCTGCCAGTGCGGGGTTCACCCGCTGGCGGCGGCGATCCCCTCCCCGTCGACGTCCCCGACCGGCGGACCGCGGTCGGCCACGGCCAGGTGGAGCGCGGTGGCCAGGGCCGCCCCGATGAACCAGGAGAAGCTCGGCACGGCGCCGAGCACCGGGCCGAGCAGCGCGCCGGGCCCGCCGAGGAAGTACTCGACGACGCTCCCGAAGACCTGCGTCCACCTCGCACCGCCGGTCAGCGCGTCCTCGGTGGACGGTGCGGTGGACCACCCGGCTTCGACGAACATCCAGCCGCGATGGCGGGGGAGCTCACCAGCACCACGGGCCGGCCCGGGGGCACTTCCCGGTGCCGCGGAGCGCTCGATGCGGTACCGGCGCCGCGCGTAGTCTGCCCGCCATGAGCGGAACGTCCCGGAGCGGGCTGCTGCCGATCCTGCACTACGACGACACCCGCGCAGCGCTGCGCTTCCTCGTCGACGTCCTCGGGTTCCGCGAAGCGACGACGGCCGCGGACGACGCGGGCGACATCGCCCACGCGGAACTCGTCTGGCCCGGTGGCGGGGCGCTGGTGCTCGGCGGCACGAAGCACACCGGCGGAGTGCACGGCGGGACGCGCCCCGGCGGCAGCGCGATCTACCTGGCCACCGCCGAGGTCGACGCCGTCCACGAGCGCCTGCTCCGCTCGGGCGGCGAGGTCGTCGAACCACCGCACACCACCGCGTTCGGCAACGGCGCGGAGTCGTACGCGTTCACCGCCCGGGATCCGGAGGGCAACCTCTGGACGCTCGGGACCTACCGGGGCTCCTGCTGACAGCTCCCGCGCGACGGAACCGCCCGCGGAACAGGCCGGGGCAGCCAACCGGTGCGGACGGTCCGGGGCGCGGTCTCCGCGCGCCCCGGACCTCTCCCCGCAGCGGCCGGTACCGCCCCGGCCGCGACCTCACCCCTCCCCGGAGGAGTTGAGCACCAGACCCGTTCCCCAGCACCGCGGGCACATGCGCCGAGCGGTGTCGAACCCGGACGGCGCGCCGTCCGCACCGTGCCGGGCCTGCACGGCCTCGACCTCGCGCCGCCCCGCGCAGTGCTCGCACACCGGCCGCGGCCACTCCGCCCTCGGCAGCGCCTCGGCGTAGCGGATCACGACCATCCGCTGCTGGTGCAGCTCGCCGGCGTCCTCCTCGGGGTGGACGTGCCGGCGCCCGACCGGTGCGATGCGGGCGAGCTGCTGCTCGAAGGCGCGCAGCGCCTGCTCCAGATCCGCGCCGAAGGAGCCCCACGCGCTCGTGTCGGACACGAGGATCACCCCGCCTTCGCCGGGTCGGTGACGACCTCCGGCGGCACCGGCGCGTCCTCGGCCAGGGCGCCGAACAGCTGTTGGGCGGCCTCGGTGTCCCACTCCACGACCGAAGCGCCGTCCTCGGTCTCGCCGAAGCCGCCGAACGGCACCGTCGTGGTCACGCCCCGACCGGAGGTGATGCCCTGCATCGCGTAGCCGAGGGCGCCGAGGTGCCACACGTGGTCACCGGTGTCCACGCGGAACGACTGCGAGGTGTCCAGGATCAGCGGGAACAGCCGCAGCGGGTTGGCCAGCACCTGCGGGCTGGAGACCTTCTCGGTCAGCGCCGCCAGGAACTCCCGCTGCCGCTGGACGCGGTCGAGATCGCCTTCCGCGGTGGCGCGGCTGCGCACGTACCCGAGCGCCTGCGGCCCCCGCAGGGTTTGGCAACCGGGCTGCAGGTCCAGGTTCGCCTTCGGGTCCTGCATCGGTTCCTCGGGGCACACCTCCACCCCACCGACCGCGTCGGTGATGCCGGCGAACCCGCCGAGGCCCACCTCGGCGTAGTGGTCGACGCGGAGGCCGGTGTTGGCCTCCACGGTCCGCGTGAGCAGCTGCGGGCCGCCGTGGGCGAAGGCGGAGTTGAGCTTGCCCTCGCCCTGGCCGGGGATGGTCACCAGCGAATCCCGCGGCAGGCTCACCATCGTCGGCTCGCCGCCCGCCTCCGGGACGTGCACGAGCATCACCGTGTCGGTGCGCCGGCCGGCGGCCTCACCCGTGCCCAGTTCGGCCCGCTGCTGCTCGTCCAAGCCCTCGCGGCTGTCCGAGCCGACCAGCAGCCAGTTCGTGCCCGGGCCGTCCTGCGGCCGATCACCGCCGGTCGGCAGCGCAGGCTCCCGCTTCAGCGAGTAGTCCACGTAGGCCAGGAAGCCGACCAGCGCCAGCAGCAGCACCAGCAGCACCGCGAACACCCGGCGCCCCCACCTCCGCTTCTTCGGCGGCGGTGCCGGGGGGCGCGGTTGCGCCCGATAACGCGGTTGCGCGTAGGTCATAGGTGTTTCGTCCCTTTTCTGCACGAGCTCGCCAACGAGCCGAAGCGGTCAAATCCGGTGCGCGACCCCCGACCATGCGGAAACCGCAGCATGCCATCCCCCGCCGATCTCCCTGCAGGGGGAATCCCACAGTAACGAAAACGATTCGAACTCCCGCCGGTAACTGTTGGGTAACTTCATTGCACACCGGAATGCTCGCCCATCGCCACCGGCCAGCGCAACGAGAAAACGGAATCTTCGATACCGCTTTCACGGTCCGCCCACCCGCGCTCGCTCTCAGTGGTCCGACCGGGGTTGTAGTGCACGTACGCAGTTCTGCACAATCACGAACCATGAATTACCACCCCCGGCAGGGACCGAATCCGCATCCGCCGCAGAACCCGGGTCATTACCCGCCGCCACCCGGCTACCACCACGAGGAAAATCCTCGCCGGGACGGAGGTTCCGAAGCAGTCGCGAACATCGTGCGCGTCGTGACCGGCGTCGTCGTGGCGACTTTCGTACTGCACATCCTTTTCACCGTTTTCGAGGCCAATCAGGGAAACGGATTCGTCTCGTTCGTCTACGGACTGGCGCAGGTGCTGGTGCTCGGACTGGGCGACGTGTTCACCCCCGATGACGCCGTGCTCGGGGTGGTGCTCAACTACGGCCTGGCAGCGCTGATCTACCTGGTCATCGGCACCTACGTCGCCAAGCTGCTGCAGCGCTGAGCGGAACCGGCGGCGCAGCCCGTCCCGGCAGGACGAAGGACCGGCCTCGTCGCGCGGGCGGTTCTCCCGCGGGCGGTTGCCGCGGTGCTGCGGCGCCTCCGCAGGACGCGCCGCTGCTGCCGCCTGCCGCGAGGACGGTCGCACTCCTGCCACCCGCAGGTGCCGGCTCCTGCGGGGCGGCTGCCGACCGGCCCGGGCGATGGAGGAACGTGTGATTCGTGAGTGACGCAGGGGACCTGCTCGCCGACCGCTACCGGTTGGAGCGGCGGCTCGGCAGCGGTGCGATGGGCGTGGTGTGGCTGGCGACCGACGAGCGGCTGCAGCGGTCGGTGGCGCTCAAGCAGCTGCTGCCGCAGCTCGGAGCGGACGCCGAGCAGGCCGAGGAGGCGCGGCAGCGCGCCATGCGCGAAGGGCGCATCGCCGGCCGGCTGCACCACCCCAACGTCGTCGCGGTGCACGACGTGACCGAGCACGAGGGCCTGCCCGTGCTGGTCATGGAGCACGTGCCCGCGCGCAGCCTCGCCGACGTGCTCACCGAGCGGGGCACGCTCGCCCCCGCGGAGGCGGCCGCGATCGGCGTCCAGGCCGCGGAGGCGCTCGCGGCGGCGCACGAGGCGGGTGTGGTCCACCGCGATGTGAAACCGGGCAACGTGCTCATCACCGAAGACGGAACCGTCAAGATCACCGACTTCGGCATCTCGCACGCCGCCGGGGACATCACCGTGACGCAAACGGGGATGCTCAACGGAACGCCCGCGTTCCTCGCACCCGAGATCGCCCGCGGCAAGCCCCCGGCACCGGCCTCCGACGTGTTCTCCCTCGGGGCCACCCTGTACGCGGCCGTCGAGGGGCACCCCCCGTTCGGCCAGCAGACCGACAACGCGCTGGCGGTTCTGCACGAAGCCGCCGCGGGCAACGTCCCGCCCCCGCAGCGCGCGGGTCCGCTCACCCCGGTGCTCGTCCAGGCCATGGCGGCCGCCCCGGAAGCACGGGTCGGGCCGCAGCAGCTGGGCGTCGCCTTGCGCACCGCGGCCGTCGAGCAGCCGCCGACTTCGGCCACCCAACCCACCGGCGAACCGCCGACGCAGCCCATGCCCGCCGTCGTCACCGCGGGAGCGGTCGCCGGGGCCGGCGGCACCCGGGTCGACGCGCGCCCGGCCAGCCAGTGGGCGCCGGGGACGACCGCCGCGGTCGCCCCGAACCGCGGGAACGCGCGGCGGCGCCGGCCGCTCGTGCTGGCGGCCGCCATCACCGCGGTGCTCCTCGCCGGCCTGATCACCGTCCCGCTGCTCACGGGCGAGGACCCCGCTCCCCCGCCGCCCGCGCCCACGCGCGAGGTCGCCCCGGCGGAGCTGGAGCGCGTCGTCTCGGACTACTACGCGCTGCTGCCCGAGCACCCGGGCAACGCGTGGACGCGGCTCGGACCGCGCATGCGCGCCCAGGGGCAGCAGCAGTACCGCAGCACCTGGAACCGGGTCTCGAGCCTGGCGGTCACCTCGCCACCGCGCGCCTCCGACGAGAAGACCGTCCACGTGGGAATCGAACTCGTCTACCCGAACGGCGTGACGGTGCGGGAGCGCCACCAGCTCGGCGTGATCACCGCGGACGGATCCCCGCTGATCGACTCCGACACGGTGCTGCGCGCGGAGACGAGCACACCTCCTCCGCCGCCGCCACCACCTGCGCCCGTCGAGGAGGAGCCGTCGCGGGGCGGCGACGAGCGGAAGAAGGGCGAAGGCGAAGGCGAGAAGGGCCACGGGGGAAAGAGGGGCGAAGGCGAGAAGGACGAGAAGGGCAGCGGCAACGGCAACAAGGGCAACGAGGACAAGAAGGGCGAGGAGAACTGAAGCCGGTCCGCACGAGGTGACCCCGCCCGCGGCGGGGACCGTCGCCCCGGCTGCCTCCTACCTGGACGCCCGGCGCTCCCCGAGTGCTCAGCTCGCCGGCGGCGTTTCTCGGGAAGTGCACCCCGGTCACCGGAACACCCGCGGAGCCCCCCGGCGCGGCTCCGCACGCGGACGGCCGTCGACGCCCTTTCCGCTCTCCGCCCGCGAGGGGCGCGCGAAACGACCTGACGCAGTCCTGCCGGCGAGCACGCGTGCTCAGCTGCTCCGCGCGGCGGGCCGGGTCCGGGTGGTGGGCAGTTTTGGGGACGGGCAGGGTCTGGGTGACGCGCCACAACCGGCGGGGAGCTCGCCCTCCTCGAAGGGGCGCGCCTCGAGGAGCTACCGCCCCGCTACCACGCCCGGCGCGGTGCGCCGGGCGATCACCGGCGGGAACTCGGAGCGCAGCGCCCTCGAGCACCGCGACGCGCCGGTCCCGCGGCGTGCGCGGGCCCACCCCCCGCAGCGGGAGGCGACTTCCCGGGAGCTCCCGTTCGGAGAGTTGCCGCAACTCGTCACCGAGGTGAATGGCGGGGTCAACCGGACTGGCGCCCCGCCCGAAGCTGACGCTTCAGATCTTCGACATCCCACCGGTGATGACCGCCCGGGGTGACCAGAGCAGGCGTCACGGCCCCCTCAGATGCCCACCGCTGCAATGTCCTGCGGTCCACACCGATCGCCTTCGCCGCCTGCGCTGTCGTCACATACCCGGACATGCGCCTACGTTCTGACGCGTTCACACGCTCGTCCAGCTGAATGACGCAATTAAACGCTTATAGAGCAGAATAAGTATGTATGATTACATATGTCGCACTTGCACACGATTGATCGCGATTGGAGCGGAGAGCCATGGGCAGCGTGCGCGACCTCGTCGAACAAGAGCCCGGAACCGGCCAGGCGTCGCCGAGAACACCCCGCCCCGAGGGGTGGCGCCGAGCCCGCCCCGGCGAGACCGAGCGCCAGCGGGTCGACCGGGTCTCGCGCTCGTGCTGGCACTGCGGACGGGAGTTCCCCGCCGCCGGAGCGGAGCTGGACGCCCACGAGGACCAGCACTGACCCCGGGAGCGCCCAACCGTCAGCTCCGGGCGACCGCCGGGTGCGGCACCCGCCCCGGCAACGACCCGCGCTCCGGCAACGGCACCGATGAACCGCCGGGCGAGCGCGCCAGACCGGACGTGCGCCGGGCCGGACGCGGGGGCATCGGCGAGGCCCCGCGCCCGCTCGGCACCGCGGCCTCAGCCGTCGCAGCAGGCGGCCTGCTCCGCGGCGTCCCCGCCGGCGAGCTCGGGGGCGTCGTCGGTGACGGTGTAGACCTCCCAGGGCTCGTCGCCGGGACCGCGGACCCAGACCTTGTCCTGGGTCGCGTAGCAGCAGGTGGTGTCGTCCTCCACCGCGGTGAACAGGCCCAACTCCGACAGTCGCCGGGTGGCGGAGCGCACCGCGCCGCTGTCGGCGACCTCGACGCCGAGGTGGTCCAGCACCGCCCCCTGCCCGGCCTCGCCCTCCAGCAGGACGAGCTTCAGCGGCGGTTCCGCGACGGCGAAGTTGGCGTAGCCGGGGCGCAGCTTGGCGGGTTCGACGCCGAGCAGCTTGGTGTAGAAGTCGATCGACCCCTGCAGGTCACCGACCCGCAGGGCGAGTTGGATCCGGGGCATGACCGCCTCCTGATTAGACGAGAATCGAAACAAAGGATGGAGGAAGCTTGCTCCTCGTATCGACACCTGTCAAGATAGATCCATGTCGAAACAGGAGCGGGGTCTCGGCCCGGAACGGAGCTCCGGGCAGTGGTGCTGCTCGCCCACGACCGGCGAGCCGCTGTCGGCCGACCAGGCCGCGGACCTCGCGGCGGTCTTCAAGGCCCTGGGGGATCCGGTGCGGCTGCGGCTGCTGTCGCTGATCGCCGCCCACGCCGGCGGCGAGGCCTGCGTGTGCGACCTGAGCGGCGCGTTCGAGCTGTCCGGGCCGACGATCTCGCACCACCTCAAAGTGCTGCGCGAAGCCGGTGCCATCACCGGCGAGCGGCGCGGCACCTGGATCTACTACCGGGTGCGCCCGGAGACGTTGGGCCAGCTGAGCGCGGTGCTCGGCCCCGCGCCCGACACGGCGACCCCCGCCTGAGCACGACCCCGCCTGAGCACGACCCCGCCTGAGCACGACCCCCGCACGAAGCACGGCCGGCGGATACCCGCGCCGCCGGCACCGACGCACGGACGACACGAGGTGACGAGGTGACCGGGACGACGGGGCCGCAGGCCCCCTCGGTGGTGCAGCGACTCCCGCTGATGGACCGGTTCCTGCCGGTGTGGATCGGCGCGGCCATGGTGGTGGGCCTGCTGGCGGGGCGGTTCGTCCCGGGCCTGAACACGGCGCTGGACTCGCTGCACGTGATCTCCGGGGTCTCGCTGCCGATCTTCATCGGCCTGCTGGTGATGATGTACCCGGTCCTGGCCAAGGTGCGCTACGACCGGCTGGAGTCCGTCACCTCGGACACGCGGCTGCTGGTCTCCTCGCTGGTCATCAACTGGCTGGTGGGACCGGCCGTGATGTTCGCGCTGGCCTGGACGTTCCTGCCCGACCTGCCCGAGTACCGCACCGGGCTGATCATCGTCGGGCTGGCCCGCTGCATCGCCATGGTCATCATCTGGAACGACCTGGCCTGCGGCGACCGCGAGGCCGCCGCCGTGCTGGTCGCGCTGAACTCCGTGTTCCAGGTCCTGGCCTTCGCCGGGCTGGGCTGGTTCTACCTCTCGGTGCTGCCCGGCTGGCTCGGGCTGCCGACCGCCGACCTCGACGTCACCGCGTGGTCCATCGCCAAGAACGTGCTGATCTTCCTCGGCGTCCCGCTGGTGGCCGGCTACCTGTCCCGCCGCATCGGCGAGCGCGCCAAGGGGCGCCGGTGGTACGAGACGACGTTCCTGGAGCGGATCGGACCGATCGCCCCGTACGGGCTGCTGTTCACCATCGTCGTGCTGTTCGCCCTGCAGGGCGAGGCCATCACCGGCCAACCGCTGGACGTGGCGCGCATCGCCCTGCCGCTGCTCGTCTACTTCGTGGTCATGTGGGCCGGCACGTTCGCCCTCGGCAAGGGGATGCGCCTGTCGTACGAGCGCTCGACGACGCTGGCGTTCACCGCCGCGGGCAACAACTTCGAGCTGGCCATCGCCGTGGCCATCGCCACCTTCGGCGTCACCAGCGGCCAGGCGCTGGCCGGCGTCGTCGGACCGCTCATCGAGGTCCCCGTGCTGGTCGGGCTGGTGTACGTGTCCCTGGCCGCCCGGCGGTGGTTCCGCACCCCCGCCACCGCTCCCACCCACGCCGAATCCCGGCGGTGAGTCCGCCACCGGTGCGCGGGGAGCATCCCGCGCCTTCGACCCCCGAAGTCCTCGTCCGCGCGCACAACGCCGGGCGCTCGCAGACGACCGCCACCGGCTGACGGGGCCGCTCGCCCCCTCGGCACCGCGCACTCCCGCGGGATGCGGTGGACGGACCCGTTCCCGCGCGGCCGCGAGTCACCGCGCGGCGTGTTCGTCCACTGCGGACAGTTCGCGGAGGCGCACACCGGAGGCCCGGTACCTGAGGGTCTTGCGCACGAGCTCGACGACGTGCGCGCCCGCCTCGAGCGGGTTGGTGCCGCCGTGCCGGCTGACCATGCAGACGAGGTCGCGCTCCGCATCGGTCTTGCCGGGCTCCGGGCGGTGGCCCGCGTAGGCGCTCATCGCGTCGGCGATGCCGAGGCCCGGCCGCTCACCGATGAGGAGCAGCACCACCTCGGCGCCGATGACGGTGTTCACGTCGTTCATCACCCCGACCCGGCAGTTCTCGATGAAGAACGGTGTGCCGACGGTCAGGCGGGCGGAACTCAGCCCCTGTTCGATGACCGGGTAGATGTCGGCGAGGTTGTTCGCGATCGCCGCTGCGGACAGCCCGTCCCCGACGCAGATCTGCACGTCGGGCGACATCACGCAGCGCTCGGCGAGCATGCGCTTCGCCTCCTCGGTGAGCCGGCGCCCGGACTCCGGTCGCACCAGGTACTCGCTGCGGTCCGCGACCTGGGTGCGCACGGTGAACAGGCCGAGGTGGTCCTTCACGGATTCCGGGACCTCGCCGTAGATCGCGTCCTGCGCAGCACCGTGGTCGGCCTGCATGAGCAGCAGGGCGCCGGTTCGCGGGCTCGGGCCGGCGCGCCCCGTCCCGAGCCGGGCGTTGGTCGCAGCGCACAGGTTGCGCAACCCCTCCGGGTCCGCCGGATCCACCACGCCGATCACCCGGCGCAGGTCTTCCGCGGCGGGATCGGGCAGGTCGATGACGAGCTCGCCTTCGGCCGAGCGGGCGGGCGACGACGCGCCGGAAGCCGCGTCGGGAGCGGGCTCGCCCGGAGCTCTCCGGGCGCTGTTCTCGGTTTCGCTGCCGAGCATGACCTCTCACCTCTTGAGGAAGAACGATGCGTCACCGGCCTTGTCCGTGAGCTTGCCGCCCTCGAGGAGGCCGACCTCCTCCATCCAGCGTTCGAACTCGGGGAGGGGGCGCAGTCCGAGGGCTTGGCGCAGCCTCGCTGCGTCGTGGTAACTGGTGCTCTGGTACGAGAGCATGGCGTCGTCGCCCATCGGCACACCCATGATGAAGTTGCCGCCGGCCGACGCGAGGAGAACTGCGAGGTTCTCCAGGTCGTTCTGCGCAGCCCGCGCGTGGTTGGTGTAGCACACGTCGCACCCCATGGGCAGGCCGGCGAGTTTGCCCATGAAGTGGTCCTCGAGGCCGGCCCGGGTGATCTGGACGGCGTCGTAGAGGTACTCGGGCCCGATGAAACCGACGACGGTATTCACCTGGTACGGGTTCCAGCGCTTGGCCATGCCGTAGATGCGCGCCTCCATGACGAGCTGGTCGGCCCCGTTGTGCGCGTCCGCCGACAGCGCCGTGCCCTGCCCGGTCTCGAAGTACGTGTAGTTCGGGCCGGTGGCCCAGCCGTGTTTCCGCACCATCGCGTGCGCCTCGTCCATGAGATCGACGCTGACGCCGAAGGCCGCCATCGCCCTCTCCGAACCGGCCAGGCTCTGGAAGAGCAACCCCACCGGTGCGCCCCGCTTCATCGCCTCCACCTGCGTGGTCACGTGGGCCAGCAGGCAGTTCTGGGTGGGGATCTCCCAGTGGTCGATGACCTCCTTGGTCATCTCGAGCAGCCGCGCGACGCTGCCGACGGAGTCGTCGGACGGGTTGATGCCGATGACGCTGTCACCGGAGCCGTAGGACAGGCCCTCGTAGATCGTCGCCCGGATGCCGTCGACGGAGTCCGTCGGGTGATTGGGTTGGTTCCGCGAGGCCAAGGTGCCCTCGAGCCCGATGGTGTTGTTGCAGTGCGCGCTCACCCGGAGCTTGCGCCCCGCCACGACGAGGTCGAGGTTCGACATGAGCTTCGTGACGCCCGCGATCATCTCGCCGGTCAGCGCGTTGCTCACCCGACGGATCATCTCGGCGCTCGTCGTGTTGTCGAGGATCCAGTCCCGCAGCTCACCGACCGTCCAGCTCCGGATCTCGGCGTAGACCGCCTCGTTGACGGCGTCATCGATGACCCGGGTGACCTCGTCCTCGTCGTACGGGACCGCGGGGTTCTCCCGCAGGGCCGACAGCGGGACCTCGGCGAGCACGAACTTCGCTGCGACACGTTCGGCGGCGGAGCGGGCGGCGATGCCCGCCTGCTGGTCACCGGACTTCTCCTCGTTGGCCTTGGCGAGCAGCTCCTTGATCGAGCCGAATTCGTGCGTGTCGCCGAACAACCTCGTTCTCAGCAACATCCCAGCGCCTCCTGCCGTCGAACGTGCACTTCAGCCCCCTGCGTAGAAGACCAGCGTCTTGACCGACACCGGGACGGCGCGGTCGTGCGGCACCGGTTGTCCGATATCGATGAAATCGCCCTCCCCGAGCTCGATCTGGTCGATGACGATGAGCGGCACCTCCGGGAGGACGGCGTTGATCGCCTGGCCCAGTGCCTGGGCGTAGTCGTGCTCGCTGACCAGGACCACCGGCTCCTGCTCCCGCGGGCGCTGGCGCGCGAAGGCGGCCACGCCGTGCGCCACCCGCTGCAGGGCGGGGAAGTCCAGGTCCGCGGGCAGGTCCAGTGCCACGGCTGCGCTCGGTTCCGCCTCCCGGTCCCAACGCCGCACGGCGCGACCGAGCTCGGCGGCCAGGGTGGCGGGTTCCGGGATCGGATCACCGACCTCCGGTTCGATGACGGGCAGGTTCCGCAGCGGCAGCAGGGCCCGTCGAGTCCAGATCGTCGACCCCGAGAGGGTCACCGTCTGGCTCGCCGCTCCGAGCACGGTCGCGCGGAGCGCATCGGCCGGAGCCCGCACCGGCATCTCGCGGAGGCGTGCGTTCTCCCGCAGCGACCGGGCGAGCAGTGGGCCCACGTCCCCGTAGGCGGCGATCTCGGCCACGTCCCCCGCCGGGTCGCCGTCGTAGTAGGCGCGGCCGACGCCACCGGACAGGAAGACGGCCGCAACGTCACCGGTGAACCGCGGCAGCGGCGGCGTGAGGGCGATCCCCGGGGGCAGCGGCTGGTCACAGCCGTGCACGAGGTCGACGATGCGATCCGCCATGGCGTCGGTGAGCTCCTGCAGCGCCGGCGCGCTCGCCTGCTGGCCGGCGGCGAGTTCCAGGCCGAGATCGGCGACCAGCGCCCGCCCCGGTGGCGCCAGGTTCGTCACGGTCCCGGAGCTGGGATCGAGCGCGAGTTGACGACCGCCGACCGCGACGGCCGCCGAGGCGAGGTGCTGGCCGGAGCGGAACGCGGCGGCGTTCGCCGAACCGCCGCCGATGTCGACGTTGATCGCCGTCGTGTAGTGCTTCGCGGAGAACGCCGCAGCACCCGACCCGCGCCCGGCGATCTGCGCCTCGAGGTTCGGTCCGGCCACCGTCACGACGAAGTCGCCGGCGAATTCCGAGACGGCCGCGAGGATGCTCTCCGCGTTCTTCGCCCTGGCGGCTTCACCGGTGATGATGACCGCTCCGGTATCGACGTCGGCGGGGAGCACCCCGGCGGCGCGGAACTCCCGCTCGACGAACGACAGCAGGCGCTCGACGTCGATCTCGCCCGGACTCCTCAGCGGGGTGCTGCGCGGGACGCCCTGGTGGACGACCGCGCCCGGGGTCACCTCGAGGCGGGGAGCGACGCCCGCCCGGTGACCGCTGCGCACGGTCAGGCGCGAAAGGACCAGTTCCGAGGTCGTCGTGCCCACGTCGATACCGACGCTGAGCACCTCCCGCGTGTGCATCTGCCCACCACTCAGGACTTCCCGGAGGTCCGGCGGCCACCGGGCCCGGAGGCGCTGCGGACCGCCGTGATCAGTGCGTTGCCGGCGCCGAGCAGGTCGACGACGAGAAGCTCGCCCGGAGGATCCCCCCGGACGACGGGGCCCGCCGACCCGTCCGGTCGCCGGGCCGGAACCGCGGAACGGACGACACGAGCGATGAGCATCTCCGACTCCTACTGGTCCTGCTCCGGTTCCGCGGTCCGATGTTCCGGCTCGGCGGGCGGGTAGCGGCGGCGGAAGAAGAGGAAGGCGACGAGAACGGCGGTGATGCCGGCGAGGAGCTTGCCGACGATCATCGGGAAGATCATCGTCCGCTCGATTCCTGCCGTGAAGCCGAGGTGGTCACCGAAGGTGAACGCCGCGCTCACCGCGAAGGCCACGTTGAGGACCTTCCCGCGCGGGTCCATCTCCTTGAGGATCTGGAACATCGGGATGTTGTTGGCGAGCGTGGCGATCATCCCCCCGGCGGCCTTGTCGTTCATGCCGAGCAGCGTGCCGACCTTCGTCAGGGGTCGCGCGGCGAAGGTGATGATGAGATGCACCGCGGGGAAGGCTCCGAGCAGCATCATGCCGATGAGACCCACGATCTCCAGACCCTCCGTGGGCGGGGCGAGCTCCCAGCCGGGCGGCATGATCCGCGCGCCCGTCATGAACTCGAAAACACTGATGACCAGGCCCACGGAGATGAGCGCGACGAGGAACTTGCCGAACCACAGGAAGCCGGTGGTCATCTTGTCCGGGATCCACCACAGGCCCAGCGCGATGAGCACGGCGGCGATGACGATCGGCACCAGGTTGGCGAGAACCATCGCCGGGTCGAAGCCGGCGACCAGACCACCGACGAGTACGCCGAGCGGGATCGTGATCACGCCTGCGAGGACCCCCTGGGCGAGGAAGCCGCGGTCCTCCCTCTCGATGATCCCCAGCGCGACCGGGATGGTGAAGACGATCGTCGGGCCCATCATGGCGCCCAGGATGAGCCCGGCCAGCAGGCCCGCCTGCTCCGTCTGCGCGAGTTCCACCGCGAGCGGGTAACCGCCCATGTCGTTCGCGAGCAATGTCGTGGCGAACATCGCGGGGTCTGCTCCGAGGAACGTGTAGACCGGGACGACGACGGGCTCGAGGACCTTTGCCAGCACGGGCGCCAGGGACACCACGCCGACCATCGCCAACGCCAGCGGGCCCAGGGCCATGAAGCCTTCTTCGAACTTCTCGCCGAGCCCGAACCTGTTGCCGATCGCCCGATCGAGCCCGCCGAGGACCATGCAGATCATCAGGATCCAGACGACGACCTCGTTGACGTCCATCGCCGCCTCCTGCGCACCACGGTGAGAACGACCGTCTGCACAGAGAGTAGTGCACGCTGCCGCGCCTGTCCGCGCAGCACGCGCAGCGCCGGCACGTTCGCGATGAGGCTGCGGGGTCGCGTGAGGCTCATGTGCCCCAAATGTGCCCCAGGAATGATCAACGAGGCACGAAAAAGCGCCCAGGGACCGCTCCCGGGGCGCTTCGCACATCTCTGACCTGGGCGCCCTCGGCAGGACTCGAACCTGCGACACCTGCCTCCGGAGGGCAGTGCTCTATCCGCTGAGCTACGAGGGCTCTTCCGCATCGGCTCCGTGCCGACGATCTCCACTCTAGCGCACCCCAGCCGGGGACGCTCAAAGGGGGTGCCCAGCCCGGGCGCCGGAGCGCACGCCCGCGCTTCTCAGACCGAGGGCGCGTCCGTGCGCCCGGCGGCCGGCTGCGCACCGGTCAGGTCCACCGGCCCGGGCTGCACCGGCGAAGCCCGGGGGTACCAGTGGCGCACGACCTCCCAGGTCGCGTCGATGAGCGCCGCCGAGTGGTCGAACGAGTACCGCGACAACCCCTCCGTCGACGGCGCGGGCGCCACGTAGAGCTCGGTGCGCTCCGCGCCGTACCGCAGCTCCGAACGCGCACCGGCCACCATCGCGGCCCCCAAGGAGGCGCCGTTCACCCCGGCCACCGACCGCGGGGGCGTCGAGGGGACCGGCCACGTCGCGACCGCGCCCGCGTTGTCCCCGCTTCCGGTCCGGAACGGTTCCGCCCCGCCGCAGGGGAGCACGAACACGCGATCGGCCCCCAGGTCGACGGCCCT
Source organism: Salinifilum ghardaiensis (assembly GCF_054491345.1). NCBI lineage: Bacteria > Bacillati > Actinomycetota > Actinomycetes > Pseudonocardiales > Pseudonocardiaceae > Salinifilum > Salinifilum ghardaiensis. The sequence continues at coordinate 4,194,622 of NZ_CM137101.1, forward strand.
GGTGACCGGCATGAACGTCGTGACACCGCCGTCGACCAGCCAGCGCTCGCCGAACCGCACGGGCGGGAACATCCCCGGGATCGCGCAGGAGGCCACCAGCGGCCCCAGCACGGGCCCGCGGTCGAAGTACACCGCGGTACCCCGCTCGAGGTCCGCGGCCGTGATCGTCAGCGGCACCCCGGTCTGCTCGATGCGCTGGTAGGGCAGGTTGCGGTGCAGCCAGCGCAGCAGGCCGGAGCTGCTCATCACGTGGTGCGCGAGGCCGAGCCGGGCAGCGAGGATCCGCAGCGGCTGCACCGGGAACACGTCGGCGCGGCGCATCGTCGTCCACAGCCGGCGCAGCGCCTCCGCACCGCGCTCGGTCGGGTCGTGCGCGAGCCACGCCGCGTTGAGCGCACCGGCCGAGGTGCCCACGAGCAGATCGGGCCGCTCCCCCGCTCGCAGCAGCGCGGTCGCGGACCCCGCCTGGATCGCCCCGAACGTGGAGCCGCCCGGCAGCACCCATGCCGTCGGCATCCGCCCCTCCTCTCGTCGAGCCCCGGGCCCGAACCGGCCGAAGGCCCGGGCTCCCCACCGAGACTACGGGCAAACACCGCGGCGCGGGCGGTTCGGGCAGCGCAGCCCCGCGGCGCTGCCGGAGGGCGTCAGCAGCTGCTGCGCCAGCCGGCGACACCGCCCGGCACCGGCGCCTGCGGGTCGTAGGGGATGCGCGTGAAGACGAACGTGCTCAGGTCGAGGTAGCGCGGCGTGCCGTCCGCGTCCCGTCCGACGTGGAGGGTCTCGCCGGCGTAGTAGCCGTCCAGCCCGATCCACCTGTCGGTGTCGAGCCGGCGGAACCGCGAGGCGCGCCCGCCCCCGCGCATCGGGCTGAGATCGAGCACCCCGCCCGGCAGGACCCGCAGGACGTGGGGACTCGGGCCCCAGTACCACTCACCGGTCAGCTCGAGCAGTCCCATGTCGACGTCCCCGTCCGGGCGCCACGGCTCCGGGATCCGCGGCTCGCAATTGTCCAAAATGGATAGCAGATCGGTGCACAGCGCGGGCTGCACGCCGCTGGTGGCGTTCGCCATGAACACCACGCCCTGGTTCTCCTCCGGCTGCACCCACACCGTCGCGAGGAAGCCGGGCATGGACCCGGTGTGCCCGGCCAACCTGCGTCCGCCGGGACGCGACAGCTGCAGCCCGAGACCGTACCCGGCGCGCCACTCGTCCCCCTCGTCGACGGCCGCGGGCACGCGCATCTCCGCCACCGTGTCCGGGTGCAGCACCTCCCCGGTGTCGCCGAGCAGGAACCGCATCCACCGCGCCACGTCGTCGAACGTGGACCACAGCTGGCCCGCGGCGCCCATCGCACCGGCGTCCTCCTCCGGCTCGGGAAGCACCACGTCCGCCCACGGGTGCACCGCGAACCCCTGCGCGTGCGGAGCCTCCGGCCGGGGCGTGGTGCGACGCATCTCCAACGGGCGCAGGACCTCCCGGTCCACGGCCTCGAACCAGGAGCACCCGCGCACCCGGGCGACGAGTTCGCCGAGCACGCCGAAACCGGTGTTGGAGTAGTGGAACGCGTGCCGCGGCGTCGGGCGCACCGCGGAGGCGTCGACCCGCTCGAGGAACTCCGGGCCGGCTTCCCGCTCGGTGCGCTCCCACCACGAACCGGCGGGTTCGGCGCGCAACCCGCTGCTGTGCGACAGGAGCGCGCCGATGCTGCGGTCGCCGAGCGCCGTGCCGGGCACGAACTTCTCCAGCGGGTCGGCCAGGTCCAGCAGCCCTTCGTCGCGCAGCCGCATCACCATCACGCCGGTGAACGTCTTGGTGATCGACCCGGTCCGGTACTGCGTGTCGCGCGTGGGTTCGGCGCCGCCGACCTCACCGCGCGCGTCGAACCACAGCACCTCGCCGTCGCGGAGCAGTCCCGCGGTCAGCGAGGGGACGCGGTTGCTCGCCTGCTCCACGGCCAGACGACGCAGCAGGGCTCGGCGGGTTTCCGGGAACAACGTGGTCATGGAGCTATCCTGCCACGATCCCCGAACTGCCGATCAGCCGCGCGCGGCGCGCTCGTGCAGCCGGGTCTCGGCATCCGCCCCCGGCCCGACGCGCGGCACCCGCAGCAGCAGCACGAGGCCCGCACCCCAGGCCAGCGCCACGATGATCCACTCGGCGGGCCAGGCCAGCTCGGCCGGCATGCCGGGCAGGGACACGAGCAGCAGCGCCGCGCTGGCGGCGACGGCGAGCACGCCGGTGGTGCGGGGCGCCCGCACGCGGTAGGGCCGCTCCAGATCGGGTTCCCTGCGGTGCAGCACGAGGAACGCCGCGCCGACGAGCAGGTAGCCGATGACGATGTTGGCCGAGCCCGCGTTCGACAGCCACGTCAGCATCCGGTCGCCGAACAACGGGGAGACCACGCTGATGGCACCGATGAACAGGATCGCGTTGCTCGGTGTTCCGTACCGCGGGTGCACGCGGGCGAACCAGCGCGGCAGCATGCCGGAGCGGGCCATGGCGTACAGCAGGCGGCTCGCCCCGAGCAGCAGGCCGTTCCAGCTCGTCACGATCCCCGCCGCACCGCCGAGGACGAGCACCCCGCCCATCAGCTGCGAGTCCCACAGGGCGGCCATCGCCTCCGCCGTGGGCAGTTCGGCGGCCGCCGACTCCGCCGCGGTCAGGCCCGATCCGACGGTGAGCTGCACCAGCACGTACCAGGCGGTGGCGCAGGCCACCGCGAACAGCAGCAGGCGCCCGATCCGGGCGCGCGGCATGCGCACTTCCTCCGCCGACTGGGGGATCACGTCGAATCCGAGGAACAGGAACGGCGTGGCCGCCACGACACCGATGATCCCGGTGGCCCCGGTGAACCACGGTTCGGCGTTGCTCGGCGAACCGCCGACGGCCGCCCCCGTCACCAGCAGCGCGCCCACGCACAGCAGGAAGACCACGGCGACGATCTGCACGAGGCCGGCGGGACGCACGCCGACGTAGTTGGCCGCGGTGACCACGACGGCCCCGAGCACGCCGATCGCGACCCAGGCGATCCGCACCGGCGACCCGGCAACCGTCCACACCGTCCAGTCGGGGAGGTCGAGGAGGTGGGCGAGGGTCTCCGGCAGCGCCACCGACTCGAACGCGACGACCGAGACGTAGCCGAGGATCACCGCCCAGGAGGCGACGAACGCCCACCGCGCGCCGAGCGCCCGCAACGCGTAGTGGTGCTCACCACCCGCCCGGGGCATCGCGGCGACCAGCTCCGCGTACGTCAGCCCCACGAGCCCGACGACGATCCCGCCGAGCACGAACGCCAGCGCGGAACCGAGCGATCCGGCTTCGGTGATGAACTCCCCGGCCAGCACCACCCAGCCGAAGCCGATCATCGACCCGACGCCGATCGCCAGCACGTCCGCGCGCCGCAGCACCCGGTGGAACTGCTCGTCCTCGACCACGTCCGCCCCCGTTCGCCCACCCTCGACGGCGGTGATCAGCACATCCTGGACGCCGCACCGCCCCGCTGGCAACACCCCTCAGCCCTGCGGGCGCGAAAACCCGCTGCGCGACCGCTGAACGCGGGCCGCGCGGACCGCGAAGACGTCCCGGCACCGGGAGGCGTTGGCAGAATGGGCGCCATGCGCACCGCACAGCAACGCGTCGACGTCCGCGGGACGGTCGCGTTCGTCCTGCTCGCCTACGTCCCGGCCTGGCTGATCACCCTCCCGCTGTGGTTGAGCGGCCAGGGCCTGTCCTGGGCCGGTTCGGTCGTGCTGCTGCCGCTGATGATGCTCACCCCCGCGGCGGCCGCGCTGGTGGTGGCCAAGTGGATCAGCCCCGGCGGAGGGCCGCTGCTGCGCCGCACCGGGCTCACCAGCAGCGGCGGGGTCCGGAAGTGGTGGCGCTACGGGCTGCTCGCCTGGCTCGCCCCGCCCCTGGTGATGCTGCTCGCCCTGGTGCTGGGGTGGGCGCTCGGCGTCTACCAGGCCGACTGGTTCGGGCTGTCCGGCTTGGCGCAGCAGCAGGGCGCGGTGCTCGGCGAGGAGACCCCGGGCTCCGCGCCGCGGACGCTGGCGCTGGTGCAGCTCGCCCAGATCGTGCTCGTGGGCTGGTTGAACGTGGTGCCCGCGCTCGGCGAGGAGCTCGGCTGGCGCGGCTACCTGCTGCCGGAGCTGCTGCCGCTCGGTCAGCCGGGCGCGTTCCTCGTCAGCGGCGTGCTGTGGGGGCTGTGGCACACACCGGTGCTCCTCCTGGGGTACAACTACCCGGCGGTGCCCGCGGTGGCGGCGATCATCATGATGATGTGCTTCTGCGTGCTGGTCGGCACGCTGCTCGGATGGCTGCGGCTCGCCTCGGGCAGCGTGTGGCCCGCGGCCATCGGGCACGGTTTCGTCAACGCCGCGGCCGGCATGGGGGTGCTGTTCAGCGCCGCAGGCCACCCGGTGAACAACGCGACCACGGGGCTGCTCGGCTGGACCGGGTGGCTCCTGCTGGCCGCGCTCATCGGACTGCTCGTCCTGCGCAAGCGCCTGCCCGTGCACGTCCCGGTGGCGCAGGAGGGCATCTCCCGCGGAGTCCGCCGCCCCACGCGCCCCGAGAAGCGGCGGTAGACCGGACACGTCCAACGCCAGGCCCGTCCCGCCCCCGGGCGCGAAGCCCGGAGGCCGGGACCGAGTCGCCCGGCCGGTCTCGCCGGTTACTGCTGCACGCCCGGCAGGGGTTTCGCCGGAAGACCCTCGTGGATCGGCATCATCGCGTCGTACCAGGTGCGCGCAGGCACCTTGCCGCCGTAGATGTTGCCGCCGCCTCCGCACAGGTACGGCGGCGCATCGCCACCCCCGTCGCAGATGCCCTCCGGCGAGGAGCCGTCCGCGTAGGTCAGCACCGCACCGGCCAGCTGCGGGCTCGCGCCGAGGAACGCCGCGGAGCGGTGCTGCTGCGTCGTACCGGTCTTGGCCATGAGCGGGCGGTTCCAGCCCGCCTGCTGCGCCGCGTGGTGCGACGTGCCCTCCGCCATGTGGTCCTTGCTCATCCCCTTCTGCAGCTCGTGCGCCGTGCGCGGGGACACCACCTGCTCGCAGGAGGGCTCGTCAATCGGCACCGGGTTGCCGCGCCGGTCCTGCACCCCTTCCAGCGGGGTCGGTGGGCAGTACACCCCATCGCTCATGAGCGTCGCGGCGACGTTCGACAGCTCCAGCACGCTCGTCGGCGTGAACCCGAGGGTGAACGCGCCGTTGTTGGTCCGCTTGATGCTCTCCGCCAGCGACGGCCCGTTCGAACCGTCCGGCTCCAGCGTCTGCCCGGACATGTTGACCTGGTTCATGCTCTTGCGCATGCCGAGCTTGGAGGCCATGTCCACGACGTTGTTCAGGCCCGCCTTCTCCTCCAGGGCCACGAACGCGGTGTTCGGCGACGTCGCCAGCGCGTCCTGCAGGCTGCGCGGTCCCGGATCCACGCCGTCCGCGTTGCCCACCGTGTACGGCGTGCCCCCCGTCTTGTACACCTGCGAGGTGTACGTCGGCGGCACCGGGATGACGTCCTCGGCGCTCATCCCCTGGTCGATGGCCGCGGCCGCGGTGAAGATCTTGTAGATCGACCCCGCCCCGAACGGTTGGACGCGGCTGACGATGTCGTAGGCCGTCTGCCCCTTGCTCGCGTCGTTGCCGTAATCGCGGTTGGCGACCAGGGCCCGCACCTCGTGCTTGCCCTGCCCCGGCTCGACCACGGCCATCGCGTTGGCGATGCCCTCGGTCTGGGTCGGCACGTGCTTCTCCGCGGCTTCCTTGGCGGAGTCGCTGGCCTTGCGGTCCAGCGTGGTGCGGATCGTGTAGCCGCCGGTCTCCAGGTCGTGCTTGTCGATGCCGAACTGCTCGAGGTAGTCGACCACGTAGTTGCAGAAGAAGCCGTCGGTCTTGCCCTTGCCGAGCCCGACGCAGCCGTTCGGCGGCCGCCCCAGCGGGGAGGCGATCCCGAGGGGCTCCTTCTTCGCCCGCTCCGCGTCCTCCTTGGTGATCCGGATGTTGTTGTGCGGATCGGCCATCAGGTCGATGACGAGGTTGCGGCGCTGGAGCGCCTCCTCGGGGTTGCTCTCCGGGTTGAGCGAACCGGGCTGGTTGACGATCGCGGCCAGCAGCGCCGACTGGGAGATCGTGAGCTTGTCCGGTGTCGTGTTGAAGTAGGTCTGCGCGGCGGCGCCGATGCCGAAGGTCTGGTTGCCGAACGGGACGACGTTGAGGTACCCGGTGAGGATCTCCTCCTTGCTCATCGAGCGCTCCAGCCCCACGGCGATCTTCGCCTCGCGGAGCTTGCGCGCGATGGTGGTCTCCTGCGCCTTGGCCGCTTGGGCGTCGGTCTGCGCCACGACGTGCACGAGGTAGTTCTTCACGTACTGCTGGGTGATCGTCGAGGCGCCCTGCGTCGTCCCGCCGGAGGCCACGTTCGTCGCCAGGGCGCGCATCGTGCCCTGCCAGTCCACGCCGTCGTGCTCCCAGAACCGCTTGTCCTCGACAGCGGTGATCGCGGCCTTCATCGTGTCCGCGATCTGGCCGGGCTCGGTGTCGACGCGGTAGTCCTCGAAGAAGTGCGCGATGGGCTCGCCGTCCTTGTCCGTGACCGTGGAAACCTGCGGCATGTCGCGGTTCGCCAGCGAGGTGGACATCTGCTCCATCGCGTCGGTGGTCCGGTTGACCATCGATCCGGCGGCTGTCGCCCCGGGCAGCGCCAAACAGGCGACCAGCACACCCGCGAGCACGCAGAGCCCGAACATTTTCAGCAGTACGCCACTGCGCACGCCCGCCCCAATCGTTCCGCTTCCTCTGAACAGACCGGCTCGGCGGTGGATCTCGAGAGCGCACCCACCATCCGCTGAAGAGAATCAGCCAGCACCTTCGTTCTTATCACACGGGGGTGACGCAGCTGCGGCACGGAACGCAGCGCGTCGATCACGTCCGGTGCCCGCCGTCCCGTCCGTCCTGTTCGTTCAGTTCGCGCAGGTACTGGTTGTACGCGGCCAGTTCGGGATCCTCGTCCGGATCGACCGGCGAGGCGGGCGGAGGCACGAGGGGGCGGCGGCGCCGCCCGGTGGAACCGACCCCCGCCGCGGAACGGGCCCGCTCCGCGGGGGCTTCCTCCGCGGGTGCGGCACGTGCCTGCGCGGAACTCGCCGAGGCGGCGACGGCCTGCTGCTCCGGCCCGTCGCCGAAACCGAAGAGGCGGATGACGCGCCACCAGAAGAACAGGGTGAACGCACCGAACAGCGGCCACTGCAGGGCGTATCCGAGGTTCTGGAAACTGCCCCCGGCGGCGTGCGCGCGGTCCCACTGCCACGCGGCGAGGAGGACCGTGACGACGGTGGCCGCGAGGAACAGCAGGTGAACCAGGATCCACCGCGGGGTCAGCATGCGCCGCAACACGCCCCGAGTCTAGTAGCACCGCGCGCGATCGCACTGCCTGCGGTTGCGCGCACGGCGGCTCCGAGCGGAGTCCCTCCCCGGAGCACCGCGCGGCCGCTCAGCCGGTGCTCCTCCACCACCCGCGACTCGCCCGCCCGAGCAGGGCCACCGGTGCGCACACCACCACCGCCGCCGCGGCGAGCCCGAACGCGACCGGGTAGCTCACGGCGCTGAGCAGCGCCCCGAAACCCACCGACCCCAGGCCGTTGCCCGCGTCGTAGGCGATGTTCCACACCGCGCTGGCCGCACCCGACGGCGCCCGCTCGAACATCGCCACGAGTGTGATGTTCTGCACCGCACCGAAGCCCGCTCCGAACACGCCCGCGCCGAGCACCGCCCAGCCGGCGGCACCGGCGCTTCCCGCGGCGAACAGCACCAGCCCGACCGCGGCCACGGCGATCGACGGCAGCTGCGCCCGGCGCGTGCCGAAGCGGTCGCCGATGTGCCCGGCGGCCCACCTGCCGAGCATCATGGTGGCGCCGAACGCGGCCAGCGAGACCGGAGCGACCGACTCGCCCACGGCCATCGGGACGAAGGCGAGCAGCCCGCCCGCGGTCGTGGCGACGATGGTCATGACCAGCCACGGCGGCGCGAGAGCCAGCGGCAGGCCCCGGCTCCGGCCGCGCGGCTCGGCCGCGCGCACCGGTCGGACGCCGAGCACGGCGAGCGCGGTCACCACCGGGAAGGCACCGGCGACGAGGAACACCCACGCGAAACCGATCTGGTGGCTCAGCCACACCCCGGCCGAGAGGAACACCACGTTGGGCAGGCCGACGGCCAAGCCGTACAGCCCGGCCGCCCGGCCGCGCACCTCGGTGGGGACGATCTCCGCGACGAGGGCGCTGCCGGCGACGGTGAGCAGCCCGAAGCCGATCCCGCGCATCCCGGAGACGAGCAGCAGCGACCACAGCTCGTCGGCGAGCGCGAACAGCGGGGCGGGCAGCCCGATGAGCGCCGTGCCCGCCGCGAGCGCGACGCGGTGCCCGACGCGCCGCAGCAGCCACGGCACGAACAACTGGGTCAGCACCGTGACCAGCATGAACACGCCGTTGGTCGCACCGGCGGCGAACTTCCCCGCCCCCTGGGTGACCGCCCACAGCGGCACCACCGACAGCAGCAGCGCATACCCGCCGAACCCGCCGACGGTCACCGCGAGCAGCGCGCCGAAGGAACGGCTCCGCAGCGGGCGAGCGGTCGATGTGCGTGTGGTCATGCGCCTCGCTGCTCCGTCGTCGTCCTCGGCCGCGGCCCGGTGCCGCGGCACCGGGCTCAGCTCTGCTGCCCGTCGAGATCCTCGAGGAGACGGCGGGCGCTGTCGAGTTCCTGCTGGAGCTGTTCGACGCGAGCGCGCTGGCGCTCCCGCGCCGCCTCGAGCACGGGTTCGACGGCGGCGGCGACGTCGTCGTGCAGCGCGTGCGCCGCCTGCGCCACCGCGGATGGTGGCACGGGAGTGGCCCGCAGAACGCGCTTCTTGCCGCTGGTGACCTCCACGTGCCACTGCCCCTCGGCATCGGCGGTGAGCGTGACGACGGCCCCGGGCGTGGAGCGCTGGCGGCGCTGCCCGGAACGGGCGCCACCGCTGCTCCCGCCGCCTTCCTGGCCGCCGGACTTCGCCGAGGTCTTCTGCTGCGCCGCTGCCTGCTGCCCGGACCGCGCGGAGGCCGCTCCGGAGGGAGAAGCCCCGGAGGAGGCGGCGCCGGAGGAGATCGCTGCGGAGCGCTTCGTCGCACCGCCGGAGGCGCGTTCCGCCCCGCTGCCGGACGCGCCCGCGGAGGTAGCGCCGCGCGAGGCGCCGCTCGTTCCGCCGGAACCGCGCGCCCCGCTCGCGGCGGTGGAGCGCCCCGTGCTCGCCTTCCCGGACGCCGGGGTGCCGGAGGATCCGGCGGAGCCTCCCCGACCGCCGTCCCCGCCCGAGGAGCGCTTGCGCGGTGGCCGCTCGGTGGTCACCTCCCCCGCGGAGAACGACAGCACGTCCTTCGACCCGGCAGGCCGGACCTGGATGAAATCGCCCTCCGCGGGCTCGCCCAGGTCCATGACCTTGCCGGAGCGCCCCTCGGTGACCCCGACCGCTTCGGAGGTGAACCACACGGTCGGCGTGTTGCCCGCGGCCAGCTCCGAACGGAGGGTGGCCAGTTCGTCGTCGGAAAGTGCGCGCCCCATGAGAACCCCGTCCGGTGTACGACTCGGTGTGCGGCGCGTGCCCGCGGGGCCGCCGGGTCCGGTGCCGCGGCCGTGCAGCAGCGGTGCTCCGAGCACATCGCGGACCACGCATCACGCGCCGTCGCGGAGGATATCGAACGCGCGTGCGAGCTGGGTGGACAGGTCACCCGACACGCCGACGCGCGTCCCCGTGCCGGAAATGTACCGCCGACGAGGGGACGCGCGGTGGGCGCGGGCGCGGCGTCACCGCCCCGCCGGGGCGACCACCTCGTAGTCGGCGGGATCGGCCTTGCGCGTGCGCAACCAGTACTTCCAGCTGAAGCCCGGCCAGAGGGCGCGGTTGACGCCGTTCTCGTCCAGGTACCAGCTCCAGCACCCGCCGTCGGCCCAGACGTCGGCCGAGGAGTCGCCCTGCACCTCCGCGTTGAAGGCGTCCTGGGCGGACTGGCGCACGTCGACGTAGCCGACATCGCCGCGGCAGATCGGGCGCAGGCAGCTCATCGCGTAGTTGAGCTGCGACTCGATCATGAACACCACCGAGTTGTGCCCCAGACCCGTGTTCGGACCGAGCAGGAAGAACAGGTTGGGGAAGCCGGAGACGGTGATGCCCAGGTGCGCGTTCATCCCCTCGCTCCAGGCGTCCTGGAGCTTGCGCCCGTCGCGGCCGACGATGGACAGGTGGTCGAACGCGTCGGTGACGTGGAAGCCGGTGCCGTAGATGATCGCGTCCACCTCGTGCTCGGTCCCGTCGCCGGTGACCACCGAGTTCTCGCGCACCTCCCGCACGCCGGAGGTGATGAGGTCGACGTTGTCCCGGTTCAGGGCCGGGTAGTAGTCGCTGGAGAGCAGGATGCGCTTGCACCCGATCCGGTAGTCCGGCGTGACGGCCTCGCGCTTGGCCGGATCGGTGATGCTCCTGCGGATGTAGCGCTTGGCCTGCCACTCGGCGAGCCGCCCGAACCGGCGGCTGAACACGCCGAGGTAGCGGGCCTCGAGCACCCAGTACAACGCCCAGCGCGCCGCGCGCTGCAGCCCCGGGACGCGGCGGAACCAGCGCCGCACCTTCGGCGGGATCTCCGCGTCCGGCTTGGGCTGGATCCACGGCGGGGTGCGCTGGAACAGGTGCACCTGCGCTGCTTCCTCGGCCACCTTCGGCACGAACTGGATGGCGCTGGCGCCCGTGCCGAGCACGGCCACGCGCTTGCCCGCCAGGTCGTAGTCGTGGTTCCACTGCGCGGAGTGGAAGACCTCGCCGGTGAACCGCTCGATCCCCGCCACCTCGGGGTACTTGGGGATGTGCAGGGCGCCCACCCCGGAGACCAGGGCGCGGCCGACGTACTCGGTGCCGTCCGCGGTGGCGACGTGCCACTTCTGCGCGGGTTCGTCGAACTCCGCGCCGGTGAACTCGACGCCGTAGTGGATGTGCTCGTGCACGCCGAACTTGTCGGCGCAGTGGCGCAGGTAGTCGAAGATCTCGTCCTGCGTGGCGAACGCCCGCGACCAGGAGGGGTTCTGCTCGAACGAGAAGGAGTACATCAGCGACGGCACGTCGCAGGCGCACCCGGGGTAGACGTTGTCCCGCCAGGTCCCGCCCAGGGTGTCGCTCTTCTCCAGCACGACGAAGTCGTGGATGCCCGACTGCTTGAGCCTGATCGCCGCACCGAGCCCCGAGAACCCGGTCCCCACGATGACCACCGAGTGCTCGTACCGGCGCCGACCCGAGCTGTTCTGCCGCGTCATCGGCCCTCCTCTCACCGCCATCCGGCGCTACCACGCAGTAGGCTACTACGAGTAGGCTACTTGCGGTAGGGTTTGTTCCGTGGTGACACGGCAGCGAGCGGAGACGACGAACGGCGCGCGCAAGCGGCACACCCGTGCGGAGCGCGAACAGCAGATCCTGTCCGCGGCGGAGGAGATCTTCGCGGCGGAGGGGTACCAGGCCTCGTCCATGGACGACATCGCCCACCGCGTGGGGCTGTCCAAACCGATGCTCTACGAGTACTTCGGTTCCAAGGAGGGACTGCTCATCGCCTGCCTGCACCGCGCCAAGCGGGAGCTGCTGGAGTCCACCACGCGCGCGGCCGAGCACGCCCAGCACCCCGAGCAGCTGCTGCACGACTGCCTGCTGGCGTTCTTCCGCTTCGGCGAGGACCACGCGCAGTCCTGGGCGCTGCTGCGCAACGAGTCAGCCGTGGCCAGCACTTCGGTCACCAGCGAGCTGGAAGCCATCCGCGCCCAGCAGACGGACTTCACCGCGCGCCTGCTGCAGGCCACGCGCCCCGATCTCAGCGAGCTGCGCGCGGAGGCCTTCGCCGAGTCGATCATCGGTGCCTGCGAACGCCTCGCGCTGTGGCGCGAGCGCCGCCCGGAGGTGACCCCGGACGAGGCCGCGCAGCACCTGATGGACCTGCTGCACCCGAGCCTGCTGCCGGACGCGGTGGACCGGCTCGCGGAGGGCTGATCGGCGCCCCGACGTGCGCCGACCGGCCGACCAGCTGGTCCTGCCCCGGCGGGCCGAGCGGGCCGGGCCCGCGCAGCCCCGCCGCCGGGGATCACCGCCGCGCACGCCGGGGCGGCCGGCTGCACCGCCGACCGCCCCGCGCGCCTGGCCGCATGCTCTTCTGCGAGGACCCGCGGATCGGTGACCTTGTGCTGCGCCACGTGGTCGGCGCAGCCGCTTCCTCACCACGCACGCAGACCGACCCGACGGGGGTTCTCCGGCGCTGGCCCCGCGAGGACAGCCCCGAAGGGGCTGCTCCCGTCCGGGGCGGGTGGTCGGGGGCAGCTGGGCGGGTGGTCGGGGGCAACTGGGAGGTCGGGGCAGCTGGGAGCAGGTGGTTCCCCGATGTCGGGTAATCCGCAGCGAGGCCCCGCCGGAGGTCCCTCCCAGCTACCCCATCCCCGCCTTCAACAGCCGATCCGCGGACTCCCGGGTCTACGCCGCGGTGGCGGCGACGACCTGGGAGTCCGGCTCCCCCGCGTCCAGCGGTTCGCGGGACTCCGCCTTGGCCACGAGGCTCGCCGGCGGGGTGAACCGGTCCCCGTGGTGCGCGGCGAGCGCGCGGGCGCGCGCGACGAACGCCGGCAGCCCGCCCGGGTAGCCGTTGATGTACTGCACCACGCCGCCGGCCCACGCGGGGAACCCGATGCCGAAGATCGACCCGATGTTCGCGTCCGGCACGGTCTCGATGACCCCTTCGTCGAAGCACCGCACCGTTTCCAGCGCCTGGATGAACAGCATCCGCTCGGTCAGGGCGGTGAAGTCCACCGCGGACGGGTCCACATCGGACCTGCCGAAGTGCTCCGCCAGACCGGGCCACAGGTGCGTGCGCTTGCCGTCGGCGTACTCGTAGAAACCGGCTCCCGCGCTGCGCCCGGGACGTTCGAACTCCTCGACCATCCTGTCGAGCACCGCGTCGGCCGGGTGCGGCGTCCACGTGCCGCCGGCCTCCTCGACCGCGCGCCGGGACTCCTCGCGGATCTTGCGCGGCAGCGTCAGCGTCAGCTCGTCGAACAGCTGCAGCACGCCCGCGGGGAACCCGGCCTGCGCGGAGGCCTGCTCGACGGTCTGCGCCGGGACGCCCTCGCTGAGCATCGCCACGCCCTCGTTGAGGAACGTGCCGATGACGCGGCTGGTGAAGAAGCCGCGGCTGTCGTTGACCACGATCGGCGTCTTGTTGATCTGCCGGACCACGTCGAACGCCCGCGCCAGCGCGCGGTCGCTCGTGCGCTGGCCGCGGATGATCTCCACCAGCGGCATCTTGTCCACCGGGGAGAAGAAGTGCAGTCCGATGAAGTCCTCGCTGCGCCGCACGCCCTCGGCCAGGCCGGTGATCGGCAGCGTGGAGGTGTTCGAGCACAGCAGGGCGTCGGGGTCGACCACGTCCTCGATCTCGGCGTAGACCCGCTGCTTCACGTCCGGGTCCTCGAAGACCGCCTCGATGACCAGGTCCGCACCGCGGAGCGGTTCGACGTCGGCGGTCGGCGTGATCCGCGCCAGCACCTCCGCGCGCTCGGCTTCGCTGACGCGGCCCTTGGCCACGCCCTTGTCGAGCACCTGCTCCGAGTAGGACTTGCCCTTGGCCGCGGCCTCGGCGGAGACGTCCTTGATGACGACCTCCATGCCGGCCCGGGCGCACACGTGGGCGATGCCCGCGCCCATCATGCCGCCGCCGAGCACGGCCACCTTGCTCGCCCGCGTCTCCGGCTGGCCGTCGGGCCTGCTGCCGCCGGAGTTGATCTGCTGCAGGTCGAAGAAGAAGGCCTTGCTCATGTTCTTCGACGTCTGCCCGCACGCGAGGGCGAGGAAGTACTCCTCCTCGACCTTGAACGCGGTGTCCACGTCGACCTGCGCCCCCTCGACCGCCGCGCACATGATGTGGTGCGGCGCGGGCAGCGGAGCGCCCTTGAGCTGTTTGCGCAGGTTCGCCGGGAACGCGGGCAGGTTCGCGGCGAACTTGGGGTTGTCCGGCGCCCCGCCGGGGATCTTGTAGCCCTTGCGGTCCCAGGGCTGCGTCGGCTCCGGACCGGAGGTGATCCACTCCTTGGCCCGGCCGAGCAGTTGCTCGGCCGAGTCGACGAGCTCGTCGACCAGCCCCTGCTCGGCGGCCTTGGGCGGCTTCAGCTGCTGCCCCTCCAGCAGGAGGTTGAGCAGGGCGTCGGTGATGCCGAACATCCGCACGCTGCGGACCACGCCGCCGGCGCCCGGCAGCAGACCGAGCGTGACCTCGGGGAAGCCGAGCTTCACGGAGCGGTGGTCGAGCGCGACCCGGTGGTGGCACGCCAGGGCGATCTCCAGGCCGCCGCCGAGCGCGGCACCATTGATCGCGGCCGCGACCGGGACGCCGAGGGTTTCCAGCCGGCGCAGCTGGCGCTTGCTCCGCGCGGTGCTCTCGGCGACGCTGGCGGCGTTCTCCGGGCGGGCCTGGACGAGTTCGCGCAGGTCGCCGCCGGCGAAGAAGGTCTTCTTCGCCGAGGTGACCACGACGCCGGTGATCTGGTCGCGCTGCTGCTCCAGCTGGTCGAGCGTCTCCTCCATCGAGCGCAGGAAGCGCTCGTTCATCGTGTTGGCCTGCTGCTGGGGGTCATCCAGGGTCAGCACGACGATGCCGTCGCCGTCGGACTCCCACCGGATGGTGCTCTCCTCGGTCATGCGCTGCCCTTCAGTCTTCGTCAGCCGGGTTGCGGGGGTGTTGCGGGTGGCGCGGGCGCGGCGCTCAGGCGACGCGCTCGACGATGGTCGCGATGCCCATGCCGCCGCCGATGCAGAGCGTCGCCAGCCCGTAGCGCAGTTCGCGCCGCTCGAGTTCGTCGATGAGCGTGCCCAGGATCATCGCGCCGGTGGCACCGAGCGGGTGGCCCATCGCGATCGCTCCGCCGTTGACGTTGACCTTCTCGTGCGGAACCCCGAAATCGCGCATGAACTTCAGCGGCACCGCGGCGAACGCCTCGTTGATCTCGACCAGGTCGATGTCCTCGATGCCCATCTGCGCGGTGCGCAGCGCCTTGCGCACGGCCGGTCCGGGGCCGGTGAGCATGATGGTCGGGTCGGATCCGCTCAGCGCCGCACCGACGACGCGGGCGCGGGGGGTCATCCCGTGGCGCGCGCCGAACGATTCGCTGCCGACGAGGGCGAGCGCGGCACCGTCGACGATGCCGGAGGAGTTGCCCGGCGTGTGCACGTGGTCGATGCGCTCCACCCAGTGGTACTTCTGCTGGGCGACCGCGTCGAAGCCGCCGGCCTCGCCCATTTCGGCGAAGGAGGGCGTGAGCCCGCCGAGCTTCTCCGCGGTGGTGCCGGCGCGCACGTGCTCGTCGCGGTCGAGCACCGCGTTCCCGTTGCGGTCGAGCACGGGCACGACCGAGCGCGCGAACCGCCCGTCGGCCCAGGCCTTGCTCGCCCGCGTCTGCGACTCGGCGGCGTAGGCGTCCACCGCGTCGCGGTCGAAACCCTCCAGCGTGGCGATCAGGTCCGCACCGATGCCCTGGGGGACGAAGGACGTGGCGAAGTTCGTCTCCGGGTCCATCGCCCACGCGCCGCCGTCCGAGCCGATGGACACGCGGGACATGGACTCGACACCACCGGCCAGGACGGCGTCCTCCCAGCCGGAGCGGACCTTCTGCGCTGCCGTGTTGACCGCTTCCAGTCCGGAGGCACAGAAGCGGTTGAGCTGCACGCCGCTGACGGTCTCCGGCAGCCCGGCCGACAGGGCAGCGGTCTTGGCGATGTCGCCGCCCTGGTCCCCGATCGGGGAGACCACGCCGAGCACGAGGTCGTCGATCTCCTCCGGATCCGCCCGCGGGTGCCGCCGTCGCAGCTCGTCGATGAGCCCCGTCACGAGACTGACGGGTTTGGTCCCGTGCAGCGATCCGTCCTTCTTCCCACGCCCTCGCGGCGTGCGGATCGCTTCGTAGACGTACGCCTCGGACATGTCGCGGGCCTCCTCGTCGCGCGGCAGGTGCTTCAACCAGAGTGTGACAGCGCGACTGTCATCGTCAATAGCGACGAGCCCGCCCTCGACGGCACATCACTGCGCGAACCACCCCGAGCCACCGCGTAGATCGGTGGCCGCGTGCTTGGCCGCAGCGGTCCGCCGGGCAAGCGGCGCAGCCGCTTCCTCCCCACGTGAGCAGGCCGACTCGCCGGGGGTCCCCCACCCGCCCCGCTGCGCCGGCCGATCCGCGGACTCCGTCAACGCAGCAGCTGCTGCGCGTCGACGCCCCGCAGCGAGGCGTCGAGCAGCTGCACCGTGTGCGCCATCGGCAGCTCCTCGTCCCGGCGCTGCAGCGCGGTGCGGATCTGCATCGAGCAGCCCGGGTTCGCGCTGACCAGCAGGTGGGCCCCGGTGTCCAGGACGTTCTGCGCCTTGCGGTCGCCGAGCTCGCCGGCGGCCTCCGGTTGCAGCAGGTTGTACACCCCGGCCGAGCCGCAGCACAGCTCGCCGCGGTTGATCTCCCGCAGGCGCAGGCCGGGGATGCCGGCGAGGAGTTCGCGCGGCGCCGAGCGGATGCCCTGGCCGTGCGCGAGGTGGCAGGCGTCGTGGTAGGCCACGTCCAGTTCGAGCGGGTGCCGCGCGGCCCGCGGTTCCAGCTCGGCGAGCAGTTCGCTGACGTCGCGCACCCGCGCGGAGAAGCGCTCCGCCTTCTCCCGGTACTCGGGGTCCTCGCGCAGCAGCCGCGGGTACTCCTTGAGGGTGGAGCCGCAGCCGGCCGAGTTGATCACCACGTAGTCCACTTCGGACCGCTCGAACAGGTCCAGCAGGCGCCGCGCGAACCCGACGGCCTCCTCGGCGCGACCGGAGTGCTCGCTGAGCGCGCCGCAGCAGCCCTGCGACGGCGGGATCACCACGTCGCAGCCCTCCGCCGCGAGCACGCGCGCCGTCGCCGCGTTCACGTCCGGGAAGAACGCGCTCTGCACGCAGCCGGTGATCATGCCGACGGTCGCGCGCCGGCGGCCGCGCGCGGGCAGGCGCTTCCCGAGCTTCTCCGCCCGCCGCACCGGCGGGGTCAGCGACTCCATGGTGCGCAGGCTCGCCGGAAGCCGCCGCCACAGCGCGGTCCTGCGCAGCAGCGGTCCGATCCGGGAGCGCTGGTAGAGCGCCAGCGGTGCGCGCAGGGCGCGCAGCCGCCGCGGGTACGGGAACAGCGCGAAGATCGCGCCGCGCAGCAGCCGCTCCCAGCGGCTGCGGGTGTGGTTGCGCTCCACCTGGGCGCGGGTGTCGGTGATGAGCTCGCCGTAGCGCACCCCGGACGGGCAGGCGCTGACGCAGGCCATGCAGCCGAGGCAGTTGTCGAAGTGCCCGACCATCGTGCCGGTGAGCGGTTCGCCCTGCAGCCCCAGGTCCATGAGGTCGATCCGCCCGCGCGGCGAGTCCATCTCCTCGCCCCACAGCTCGTAGGTGGGGCACGCGGGCAGGCAGAAACCGCAGTGCACGCAGTCGTTGATCAGCTCCTGCTGCGGCGGGTGCAGCGCGTCGAACGCGCCGGGGCCCGCCGCCTCACCGGATGTCCCCTGCGTCATCAGATCCCTCCTGCGAACCGCCCGGGCGCCAGGCGCCGGTCCGGGTCGAAGTAGTGCTTGGTGCGGGCGAACAACGCGTGCAGCCCGGGCTCGACGGGTCCCCACACGTCCACGGCCGCGCGGACCTCCCGCGGGGCGCGCAGCACGACCGCGTAGGTGCAGCGCCGGCGCAGCTCGCCGATGAGGGCAGCCGCCCGGTGCGGATCGGCTGCGCCGTCCAGTCCCACGTGGACGACGCCGAGACCGGCCGCGCCGCGGACGGCGGCGGTGACGCCGTGCTCGGCCGCCGCCTGCTGCACCGCCGCGAGCAGGTCGGGCAGTTCGGCCGGGGGCGCGCCGGCGCGCAGGCCGGTGCCGCCGCTCGCGTCGAACGGGTAACTCCCCCACCACTCCGGTGGCCGGGAGCGGATCTCCGCCTCCAGGCCGAGGGAGCTGCGGAGCTCCTCCGCGCGGCGGTGCGTCACCTCCGGCAGGCCTTCGAGCTCGGCGCACACCGCCAGCGGTCCGTCCGGTTCGGGCCGGTCGACCTCGATCGCGGTGGGCATGGCCTGGCTGCCGCGGACGGCGGCGGCGATCCGGCCCGCCTCCTCCGGCGCGTCCGCGGTGGCCAGGATCCAGCGGTGCTCGGAGCTGACCGGGTGCAGCCGGAAGACGACCTCGGTGATCACGCCGAGCGTGCCGTAGGAGCCGGTGTAGAGCTTGCCGAGGTCGTAGCCGGCGACGTTCTTGACGACCTTGCCGCCGGAGGTGGCCACCGTGCCGTCGGCGAGCACCGCGGTGATGCCGATGAGCAGGTCGCGCACGCCGCCGGAGGAGTGCCGCGCCGGACCGGACTCCGCGGTGGCGACCACCCCGCCGAGCGTCGCGCCCGGCAGCGGGTGGTCGATCGCGAGCTGCTGGCCGTGCCGGCGCAGCTCGGCGTTGAGCTCGTCCAGCGGCGTGCCGGCGCGGGCGCGCACCACGAGGTCGCCGGCCGCGTGCTCGACGACGCCGCGCACGCCGGCCACGTCGAGCACCACGTCGACGCGCTCCGGCTCCGCGGCCCAGTCCGGTTTCGTCGCGCCGCCGCGGGCCACCACCGCGAGCCCGTGCTCGGAGCTCACCCGCATCGCGGTGGCGACCTCCTCGGTGCTGCCGGCCGCGACGCGCCAGCGCGCGCCGAGCTGGGCGTCGGTCCCGGTGGCCGCGCTGACGCGCTCCGCGCCGAGCGCGGCCCGCAGCGCCGCTCCGGCCCGGTCCGCCGTTCCTGCCTCGTCCGAGGTGCTCGTGCTCATCAGAACAGGTCCGCCAATCCCGCTTCGGTCAACGGATGCACACCGCGCCGCGGCCCGGGAACCTCGCCGCACAGCCGCGGCGTGGGGAAGACCTTGCCCGGGTTGCACAGCCCGGCCGGGTCGAACGCGCAGCGCACCGCCTGCATCGTGGCCATGTCCTCGGTGGTGAACATCCGGCCCATGTAGACGACCTTGTCCGCGCCCACCCCGTGCTCGCCGGTGATCGACCCGCCGTGCTCGACGCAGATGTCGAGGATGGCCCCGGAGACCTCCTCGGCCCGCTCGGCCGCGCCCGGCTCGGCGGAGTCGAACAGCACCAGCGGGTGCAGGTTGCCGTCGCCGGCGTGGAAGACGTTGGCGACGCGCACCCCGCTCTCCGCGGACAGCCGCGCGATGCGGCCGAGCACCTCGGGCAGCGCGGTCCGCGGGATCACCCCGTCCTGCACGATGTAGTCGGGGCTGATGCGCCCCACCGCGGCGAAGGCCGACTTCCGCCCCTTCCAGATGCGGGCGCGCTCGGCGTCGTCGGCGGCGACGCGCACCTCGAACGCGCCGTGCCGCTCGCAGTGCTCGGTGGTCAGCCGGAAGGCGTGCTCCACCTCGGCGGCGGGCCCGTCGAGCTCGACGACCAGCACGGCCCCCGCACCTTCGGGGTAGCCGCAGGCCACGGCCTGCTCGGCGGCTTCGATCGACAGGGCGTCCATCATCTCGATGGCGGCGGGGGTGATGCCGTCGGCGATGATCGCCGAGACCGCGGCCCCGGCCTCGTCGGTGGAGGGGAACCCGGCCAGCAGCGTCCGCACGCTCTCCGGGGCGCGCAGCAGCCGCACGGTGATCTTGGTGGCGACGCCGAGCGTGCCCTCGCTGCCGATGAACGCGCCGAGCAGGTCGTAGCCGGGCGCTTCGCGCGCGGGCCCGCCGAGCTCGACGAGCTGCCCGTCCGGTGTGACGACCTCCAGCGCGAGGACGTGGTTGGTGGTGAAGCCGTACTTCAGGCAGTGCGCACCGCCGGAGTTCTCCGCGACGTTGCCGCCGACCGAGCACACCTGCTGGCTGGAGGGGTCGGGGGCGAAGTAGTACCCGTCGGCGGAGACGGCCTTGGTCACGTCGAGGTTGATCACGCCGGGCTCGACGACGGCGCGCTCGTTGGCGACGTCGATGTCGAGGATGCGCCGCATCCGCGAGGTCACCACGAGCACGCCGGAGGAGTGCGGCAGGGCACCGCCGGACAGGCCGGTCCCGGAGCCGCGGGCGACGAACGGGAGGCCGTGCTCGTGGCAGGTGCGCACGACCGCCCGGACCTCCTCGGCCGTCTCCGGGAGGACCACGACGGCGGGGGTCGCGCGGTAGCTCGCGAGCCCGTCGCACTCGTAGGTCCGCAGCTGTTGCGGATCGGTGATGATCGCGCGTTCCGGCAGGAGCGCGCGGAACCGCCGGACGGCGCCGGCGACGTCCTGCTGCTCGCCGGGACGCTCGGCCGGGTCGTGCGTCGTGCTGGCCGACATGACCGCCTCCGGGGAGTCTCGTCAGCGGATTTTCGTTCAGCGGAAGTCAGGTTTCGGGTTCGATCGTGAACCCTAGGTTGTAGTCGACATAGATACAAGAGGTGGCGATGCAGCCGCGCGCCGTCCTCGCGGCGCCCCGCGGAGCAGCCGCTGCCACGCACCGCTGCCACCGATCGATTGTGCCCGCGGTCACACGCCGTTGGCGAGTCCGACGTGCCACCATCACCGGCAGGACGGGGAGGCGCCCTTGATCGGTCTGGAAGCGGAGCGGTCCACCGCGGAGAACTACCGCAGCTTCGCCGAGCACGCGGCGCGCGGGCAGTCGCCGCGGTACGAGCAGTGGGCGCGCGGCATCGCCGAGGACGGCGAGCTCCTCGCCTTCCTGGACCGGCTGCCGCCCGACCGGCGGCAACCCACCCTGTTCTTCGCGGCGCTGCGCTGGGTCGCCGGGCTGCCCGCCGACCTCGACGCGCTGCGGGCGGTGGTGCGCGAGCGCGGCGCCGAACTGGAGCGCGCGCTGCGCACCCGCCGCACGCAGACCAACGAGGCCGGGCGCTGCGCCGTGCTGCTGCCCGCGCTGGCCCAGCTGCCGCAGCCGCTCGCCCTGCTCGAAGTGGGTGCCAGCGCCGGGCTGACCCTGCTGCCGGACCGCTACGGCTACGACTACGCCGGCCACCGCCTCGACCCGCCGGAGCCCGGTGCGCCGGTGCTGCCCTGCCGCCCGCGCGGACCGGTGCCGCTGCCCGCGCAACCGCCCCGCGTCGTGTGGCGCGCCGGGATCGACCAGCATCCGCTGCGCGTCGACGACACCGCCGACACCGACTGGCTCCGCGCGCTCGTCTGGCCCGGCCAGCCGGAACGGGCCCGACGCCTGGAGGCCGCGGTGACCGTCGCCCGCCGCGATCCACCGCCGGTGCACCGCGGCGACCTCGTGGACGACCTCGCCGCGCTCGCCCGCGCGGCTCCGCCGGAGGCGACGCTCGTCGTGTTCCACACCGCGGTGCTGCCCTACGTCGACCCGGAGCGCAGGCGCGCGTTCGCGGCGGTCGTGCGCGGACTCGGGGCGCGCTGGATCGCGAACGAACCCCCGACCGCGCTGGACGGCATCGCCGACGCACCGGCCGACGGCGGGACGGACTTCGCGCTCACCCGCGACGGCAGCCCGCTGGCGCAGGTGCACAGCCACGGCGCGTGGATCCGCTGGCTCGGCGACTGAGCGAGTCCGCGCTACGGCCCGAGCAGGACGGGGACCCACTGCTCCGCGGCGGTCACCGAACCGTGGTGGCCCAGCAGCCGCGACTCCCCGGGCTCCACGGTGGACCGGATGACGCCGGACTCGCGCATCACGGCGATGACCTCGCCGATCCGCGGCACCACCTCGTCGTCCACGACCGGGCCGAACCACCCCTCGTCGATCGCCTGCTCGCGGGTGAGCACCACACCGCGCTCGCCGAGCACACCCCGCCAGGCCTCGGCCACGTCACCGGCCGCGCCCGGCTCGGGGTAGACGTAGCGCGCGCGGACCTCGCCGGCCACCTGGCGCACGCCCGCGGACAGGGCGGCGTCGGTGTCCACGTCGAACACTTCCGACGGGTCCACGGCGACCATCCCGTGGTCGGCCACCACGACCAACGACACCCCGGAGGGCAGCCGCTCGGCCACGGAGGAGACCAGGTGGTCCACTTGGGACAGCTGGAAGCGCCACGGGTCCGAACCCGGACCGTGCGCGTGCCCCAGCAGGTCGACGTGCCCGTGGTAGGCGTAGCACAGCGTGGGCGCATCGGCGTGCGCCGCGGCGAGCATCCCCTCGGCGAGATCGCCGAGGGCGCGCACCCCGTGCAGCCGCGCCCCCCGCAGCGCGGCGCGGGTCAGCCCGGTGCCGGCGAACTCGGCGGGCACGACCGTGCGCAGCTCGATCCCCGAGCCCGTCAACCTCTCGGCGATCGTGGGGCGCGGCTGCGCCGCTTCCGGCGGCCAGGTGCTCAGCAGGCCGGTGCGGTGCCCCGCGGCGTCCTCCTCCGTGCCGTGCGTGCTCCAGCTCAGCGGGTGCAGCAGCCCGCCCACGGGCGGTGCGGCGAAGGTGTAGCCGGCGATGCCGTGCTCGCCGACGCACCTGCCGGTGCCGAGCGAGCTGATGCTGGCGGCCGTGGTCGTGGGAAAGCCCGCGGTGAGCGGCTCCGCGGCGGGCAACGCGGACAAGTACGGCGCGTCGGCGGCGTGCTCGGCCAGCAGCTGCTGCCCCAGGCCGTCCACGAGCAGCACGATCGCGTTGCGGCACTCCGGGAACCCGACCGCGTCGGTGTGCCCGCGCGCGCCCATCGCCGCGAGCAGGCCCGGCAGCACGGCGGCGAGCGTGCGCCCGGCCGGGTCGGGCGGGACGACCCAGTCCGGCAGGTACGGCATCGAACGCTCCATCGCACGCCTCTCCGATCGCGGCACCGGCGGACACCGCCCGCCAGTCTCCCGCGGCGACCGGGTGCGCGGCCAGCCCTCCGGGAGGACGTGCTCCCGGAGCACCGGCCCGCCACCCGCGCAGCAGGCGGAGCGCGGTGGAACGCTCTGCGAAGCGGGAAAGGCCCTCAGATCCCGAGGGAGCGGCCGATGATCTCCTTCATGATCTCCGTCGTCCCGCCGTAGATCGTCTGGACGCGCGAGTCCAGGTAGGCCTTGGCCACGGGGAACTCGGCCATGTAGCCGTAACCGCCGTGCAGCTGCAGGCAGCGGTCCACGACGCGCTTGTTCATCTCGGTCAACCACCACTTGGCCATGGCCGCGTCGGGGATGCTCAGCTCACCGGCGTTGTGCTCCTGCACGCACCGGTCGGCGAAAGTGCGTCCGATCTGGACCTCGGTGGCCATCTCGGCGAGCTCGAAGCGGACGTGCTGGAACTTGCCGATGGGGCGGCCGAAGGCGGTGCGCTCCCGGCAGTACCGCGTCGTCTCGTCGAGGACGTGCTCGGCGGCGGCCGCGGCGGCCACGCCGATGGACAGCCGCTCCTGGGGGAGGTTCTCCATCAGGTAGACGAAGCCCTGCCCCTCCTGCCCGAGCAGGTTCTCCGCGGGCACGCGCACGTCGTTGAAGAACAGCTCGGCGGTGTCCTGCCCCTTCTGGCCGATCTTGTCGAGGTTGCGGCCCCGTTCGAAGCCCTCCGCGCCGCGCTCCACGACGAGCAGGCTGATGCCCTCGTGGCCCGCGTCGGGATCGGTGCGCGCCACGACGACCACCAGGTCGGCGAGGATCCCGTTGCTGATGAACGTCTTCTGCCCGTTGAGCACGTAGTGGTCGCCCTCGCGCACCGCCGTGGTGGTGATGCCCTGCAGATCGCTGCCCGCCCCCGGTTCGGTCATCGCGATGGCGCTGATGAGCTCGCCGGAGCAGAACCCGGGCAGCCACCGCTGCTGCTGCTCCTCGGTGGCGAGCTTCAGCAGGTAGGGGGCGATGATGTCGTTGTGCAGCGGCGCCCCGAAGGAGGTGATCCCGGCGGTGACGAGCTCCTCGGCGAAGACGGTGTTGAACCGGAAGTCGTCGACCCCCGCACCGCCGTGCCGCTCCTCGGCCGCGAACCCGAGCAGGCCCTGCCGCCCGGCCGCGAGCCAGGCGTCGCGGCTGACCACGCCGTCCTGCTCCCACTGCTCGGCGTGCGGTGCGAGCTCCTTCTCCACGAAGGTGCGCACCGTGTCGCGGAACGCCTCGTGATCGGTGTCGTACAGTTCCCGCCGCATCGTCAGACTTCCTTTCGCACCACGGCTTCGGACTCGAGCAAGTCGTCGTCGAGCGCCCAGTCGCGGGCGACCTCGGCTGCGTGCGCACCGGCGCGCGGGGGTTCCCGCGGCGGCTCCGCCGGGGTTCGGCTGAACCGCGGTGCGGCTGCGGGCTGCCGGACGCCGCCGGCCTCGGGCAGCACCGCCCGCGCGGCCACGTGCGGGTGCTCGGCCGCTTCGGTCATGGACAGCACGGGCGCGACGCACGCGTCGGAGCCGGCGAAGACCTCCTCCCACTCCTCGCGGGTGCGCGTGCGGAAGACGTCGCCGAACGCGCGCCGGATCTCGGGCCAGTTGGCCGGGTCGTCGCGGTCGGGCAACCGCTCGGCGAGCCCGAGCCGCTCGATGAGTTCGGCGTAGAACTGCGGTTCCAGCGCGCCGACGGAGACGTGGCCGCCGTCGGCGGTCTCGTAGACGTCGTAGTAGGGGGCGCCGGTGTCGAGCAGGTTGGTCCCCCGCTCGGTCGTCCACAGACCGGCGCCGAGCATGCCGAACAGCATGGTGCCCAGGTGGCTCGCACCGTCCACGATGGCCGCGTCGACGACCTGGCCGCGTCCGCTGGTGCGCGCTTCGAGCAGCGCGGACAGCACCCCGACGGCGAGGTAGAGGGAGCCGCCGCCGAAGTCCCCGAGCAGGTTCACCGGCACCTGCGGCGGACCGCCGGCGCGGCCGATGGAGTGCAGCATCCCGGTGAGCGCGATGTAGTTGATGTCGTGCCCGGCCCGGTCGGCGCGAGGCCCCTCCTGGCCCCAGCCCGTCATCCGCCCGTACACGAGCGCGGGGTTGCTGCGCCAGCAGTCCTCGGGGCCGATGCCGAGCCGCTCGGTCACCCCGGGGCGCAGTCCTTCGAGCAGGACGTCGGCGCGGTCGGCGAGGCCGCGCACGGCCGCCGCCCCGTCCGCGTGCTTGAGGTCGACGGCCAGCGAGCGCTTGCCGCGGTCGAGCACGTCGGCCGGGTTCCCGGCGTTCTGCGGCCGGTCGACGCGGACGACGTCGGCGCCGAGGTCGGCCAGCAGCATGCCGCAGAACGGCGCCGGTCCGATCCCGGCGAGTTCCACCACGCGCACGCCCGCCAGCGGCCCCGCCGGGCGCGCGGCCTGCGAGGATTCGGTCACGAACCACCTCGTTCCCGGGCCCGTCCGGTACGGCGCGCCCCGCAGAGATTGTGACGTGCTCAGTGTTACACCGTTGGTGTCACAGAGGTCAAGGAGTATCGTGCGGCCATGCTCCGAACTGCGGACGACGAGCTCACCGTCGATGAATTGGCCGCCCGCGCCGGGGTGACCGTGCGGACGATCCGCTTCTACTCCTCGCGCGGGCTGCTCCCCCCGCCGCGGCTGCGCGGGCGGACCGGGATGTACTCGGGCGAGCACCTCGCCCGGCTCGACCTGATCCGGGAGCTGCAGGCGCTCGGCTTCACCCTGGCAGCGATCGAGCGGCAGCTGCACCGCATCCCGGACGACGCCTCCCCCGCGGAGCTGGCCCTGCAGCGCGCGCTGATCGCCCCGTGGACCGACGACCAGGCCGAGGACCTCGACCGCCACGAGCTCGACCAGCGGGCCGGGCGCCACCTCGACGACGCGCGCATCGACCAGCTCGTCCAGCTGGGGATCGTGCAGCGCCTCGACGACGGCTCCGGGCGGGTGCGGCTGCTGGTCCCGGCCATGCTCGACGTCGGCCTGCGCATCCTGGAGTTCGACCTGCCGCAGGACATGCTGGTGCGCGCCAAGGAGATCGTGGACCAGCACACCGGTCAGATCGCCGTGGAGCTGCGCGAGCTCTTCGCCGAGAACGTGCTGCGGCCGTACCGCCAGCGGGGACGTCCGGAGGAGGAGCGCGAACGGGTGCAGGCGGTGGCCGACGAACTGCGGCCGCTGACGCTGCGGGTGCTCGTGGACGGGTTCCAGCGCGCGGTCAACCGCGTGATCCGGCACCACGTGGGGGAGAGCCGGGAGGAGTCGCACGTGGACGGATCCGCCGACGGGGACCGCGGCGCGGACCACTCCGCGTCCACGGGGGATTCCCGCGGGGAACCCGGGGAGGGCTCCGGCGCGGCGGAAGGGGGCGCGGACGCCGGGCGGTCCTCCCGGCCGCGGAGCCCGAGCCGGTGACGACCGGACGACGCGCTCCCCGCTCGTGATCAGACCACAGCGGACACCACCCGACGGTGTGATCACCGGAGCGAAAAGAGCGCCGCTGATCGTTACTTCTCGTCACGACCGCAGCGCCTCGAAACCTCGATCAAGTTAAATTCGGGCATACCCGATACACAACGCCGCGCACGCCGATAAAGATGGTGGCAGTCCGCTACCTTCGCAGAGGAGTGTGCACATGACCAGGTTCCGTCGGGCAGTGCTCGGCTCGGTCGCCGCTGCCGGGCTCGCACTCAGCCCCGCTGTCGCGAGCGCCGCCGCCAACCCCGACCCCGCGGCCGAGCCCGCCGACAGCATGCTCACGCTGACCGTTCAGAAGCAGGACTCCGCGCGCAGCGCCGCGGTGCTCACCTGCGACCCGGCCGGCGGATCGCATCCCGCGGCCCGGCAGGCGTGCGCTTCGCTCGCCAGCGCCAACGGCAAGCTCAACACGCTCAAGAGCGATGAGATGCGGTGCACGATGGAGTACGCCCCCGTCACCGCCACGGCCACCGGCGACTGGAGGGGTGAGCCGGTGCGCTTCCAGAAGGAGTACTCGAACTCCTGCCGGATGCAGGCCGAAACCGGCAAGATCTTCCAGTTCTGAACGACCGCGCCGCGCGCCGGGACGCCGGCTCGGTACCGGGCGTCCCGGCTGCCCCGCGCAGTCGTCCGCTCCGGCACACCGGATCGGCCCACACCGGATCGCCCCGCGCTGGACCGTTCCCCACGCCGGATCGACCCCACCGGGGCGGCCCCAGCACAGCTCCCGGTCCCGGAGCGGTCTTCCCTGCTCCGCAGGCCCGCCGGTGCGAGCGGATAACCTGGCGGTATGGCCTCCGAACCCGACGGCGAGCGCTGGCCGCGGCGGCTGTACGCGACCGGCGATGACCCGGACCCGCGCTTCAGCCTCGCCAACGAGCGAACCTTCCTCGCGTGGATCCGCACCGCGCTGGCGCTGATGGCGGCGGGCGTCGGCGTGGAAGCCCTCAACGTCGTACCGCACTCACCCGCGAGTCCACTGCGGACGATCCTCGCGGTGCTCCTCGTGGCGGGCGGGGTGGCCTGCGCCGGTGGGGCGTTCCACCGCTGGTTCGCCACCGAGCGGGCGCTGCGCGCGGGACGCACCCTGCCCGCCCCGCGGCTCGGACCCGTGCTCGGCTACGGCCTCGTCGCGGCCGGTGTGCTCGCCTGCGTGCTCATGTTCCTGCCCGGCGTCTGAGATGCGCACCGCGAGGGAACGGACACCCGACGCGGAGAGGGCGCCCGCCGCGGAGGGAGCACCGCGATGACGGCGAACGGACCGCGCCCCCGGCAGCCCTGGGACCCCGGGCTGCAGACCGAGCGCACCGCCCTGGCCTGGCTGCGCACCACGCTGGCGTTCACCGTGGGCGTCCTCGTGCTGCTGCGGCTGCTCGCCTGGCACAGCGTGCTCGCCGCGGCCGTCTGCGCGGTGGTGCTCGTGCCGCTGGTCGCGGGCAGCACGTGGCTGACCTGGCGCCGGAACCTGCAGGAGGAGCGCCGGTTGCACGCCGCCCGCCCGCTGCCCGGTGCGGGGCTGCACGCGGCGGTCACCGCGGCGGTGGTGCTCACCGGCGCCGCTGCCCTGCTGTACATCGTGCTCTGAGAGCCCGTGCGCGACCTCCTCCGTTGCGAGCGGGCCTTCAGCACTCGATGACGTTGACCGCGAGGCCGCCCCGCGCCGTCTCCTTGTACTTGTCCTTCATGTCGCGCCCGGTGTTGCGCATCGTCTTGATCGCCTTGTCCAGGGACACGAAGTGCGTGCCGTTGCCGCGCAGCGCCATGCGCGCCGCCGTGATCGCCTTGACCGAAGCGACCGCGTTGCGCTCGATGCACGGGATCTGCACGAGCCCGCCGATCGGGTCGCAGGTCAGTCCGAGGTTGTGCTCGACGGCGATCTCGGCGGCGTTCTCCACCTGCGCCGGGGTGCCGCCGAGGACCTCGGTCAGCCCGGCGGCGGCCATGGAGCAGGCCGAGCCGACCTCGCCCTGGCAGCCCACCTCGGCACCGGAGATCGACGCGTTCTCCTTGAACAGCGCGCCGATGGCGCCCGCGGTGAGCAGGAAGCGCACGATGCCGTCCTCGTCGGCACCGCGGACGAACCGCGCGTAGTAGTGCAGCACGGCGGGCACGATCCCCGCCGCGCCGTTGGTCGGCGCAGTCACCACGCGGCCGCCGGCCGCGTTCTCCTCGTTGACCGCCAGCGCGTACAGCCCCGCCCACTCGGTCGGGTCGTCCTCGTCGGACAGCTTCGCCCGCAGGTCCGCCGCGCGGCGGCGCACCTTCAGCCCGCCGGGCAGGTGGCCGGTGGCGCGGCACCCGTTGTCGACGCACTCGCGCATCACGTGCCAGATGTGCAGCAGGCCCTCGCGCACCTCCTCCGGGCTGCGCCAGGACATCTCGTTGGCCCGCATCACCTCGCTGATCGGCAGCCCCAGCTCGACGGCCGTGTGCAGCAGTTGCTCGCCGCTGTGGAACGGGAGCCGCACGGCGGTCGCGTCCGGGGCGATGCGGTCGGTGCCGCTGGCCTGCTCGTCGACGACGAAACCGCCGCCCACGGAGTAGTAGTCGGCGCTGGCCAGCTCCGCACCGGAGGAGTCGGTGGCGGAGAACCGCATGCCGTTGGGGTGCACCGGCAGCGATTCCTGCCGGTGCAGCACCAGGTCGTCGTCCACCGGGAACGGGATCTCGCGGGAACCGGCCAGCCGCAGACTGCCGCTCTGCCGGATCTCCGCCGCGCGCTCGCCGCCGACGGCCGGGTCGACCGTTTCGGGGGCGTTGCCCTCCAGGCCGAGCAGCACCGCGTTCGGGCTGCCGTGGCCGGTTCCGGTGGCGCCGAGCGATCCGAACAATTCGGCCCGCACCCGCGCGACCGCGGGCAGCGCGCCGTCCCGCTCCAGCCGTTCGGCGAACATGCGGGCAGCTCTCATCGGGCCGACGGTGTGCGAACTCGACGGTCCGATTCCCACGGAGAAGAGGTCGAAGACGCTGATCGCCATTGATCGGTCCCCCTGGTGTGCTGTCAGGCCGCGGGACCGCGCCCTGCCAGCGACCGCGGTGTCGTCTCACTGGTCATTCCCGTGCAGCGGCACCGCGGTGAACGCGGGCGGGAACGGTGCACCGGCGGCCGGTGGGCTCGTCGCTCCGGGCGGGCGGCCGCCCGCCCGGACTCCCTCAGGATCCAAGATCCTGTTCCGCAACCTCGCACACCTGCTGCGCGGGGAGCGTGGCGCCTCGCGGGGCAGCGTCCGCCCCTTTCGGAGGGGACTCCGCCACGCCGTTCTCCGCCGCCTCGCGGCGCATCCACGCTGACCCCCGCGCACAACGGAGGAGGTTCCGGAACAGGCCCTAACCGATGAGCTGCTGGTACTCCTCGGCGGTGAGCACCTTGCCCATCTCGGTGACGCGCACCTCCAGCAGCCACCCCTGACCGTACGGGTCCGAGTTGACGATCGCAGGATCGTCGACCACGGCCTCGTTGACGGCGGTGACCTCCCCGGTCGCCGGCGCGTAGAGGTCGCTCACCGATTTCGTGGATTCGAGCTCGCCGCAGGACTGCCCCGCCTCGATCTGCTCCCCGACCTCGGGCAGCTGGACGTAGACGATGTCGCCGAGGGCGTCGGCGGCGTGCTGGGTGATGCCGATCCGGGTGATCTCACCGGACTCGGAGAGCCACTCGTGCTCCTCGGTGTAGTGCAGTTCGCTCGGCAACGTCATGTCGGGAGGCTCCGTCCGTTCGTCGTCCGGGCAGGCCGCGGTCAGTGCACTGCCCGGGATGGGCCTCCCCCTCTGTTGCGGAACCTGAGAGCTTCGCCGCGTGCGCGACTTGCACCGTGGGTGCGGCACCTGCGGTGATGCCGCTTTCCAGAGTCACCTCCTCCGAGCGGTCACTGGGCCTGAGAGTTTGCGGGGAGTCTTGCTCCTTCGGCGCCCCGGTGCCCAGGGGCACTCGGGGTCTCTCCCGCTCGGGATCATCGGCTTATGCGATTGTCGGTGTGGTCACGATAAACGGACGCAGCGGGCTGTCAACACGCCCCACCGCACCACCGGCCGCGCACCAGTGAGGCAGCTCATGTTGGAACTCCCCGCGCTCGTCCAGCGGGTGGGCCCGACTTTGCTGCGCGCAGCGGTTCTGCCGGACGCGACCCCGTGCGTGGGCGACGTCGTCGTCGCTGAGGCCGACATCACGATCACCGAAGGTGATCTGGTTCTCGGTGTGGCGTGCCACGACCGCAGCGAGGCGCTCGACCTCGTCGCCGAGTGCGCCGAGCGGGGTGCGGCCGGTCTGCTGTGCAAGGCGCCGTGGCCCGACGAGGAACCGGTGCGCGCGGCCGCGCGGGAGGCCGGGCTCGCGCTCGTGGAAGTGCTGCCCGGCACCTCGTGGGCGCAACTGGTGTGGCTGGTGCGCGCCGCGCTGGCGGAGGCCGGCGGCCGCCGGGAGGAGCCGGAGGTGCCCGCGGCCGGCGGCTCCGCGCGGGAGTTCACCGGGCTGCCGGGCCTGGGGGACCTGTTCCGCGTGGCCGACGCGGTCGCCGATGTCGTCGACGCACCGGTCACGATCGAGGACGCGCACTCGCAGGTGCTGGCGCACTCGGCGCGGCAGGACCGGATCGACCCGGCGCGCGTGTCGACGATCATGGGGCGGCGCCAGCCGGACGAGGTGCTGGCCAAGTTCCGCGCCCGCGGCACGTTCCGGCAGCTGAGCAAGTCCGGCTCGGCCGTGTTCGTGCCCGCGCAGCAGGACGGCACGCTGCCACGGCTGGTGGTGCCCATCCGGATGGGCGGCGAGCTGCTGGGATCGATGTGGGCCGTAGTGCCGGAGGAGGTCTCCGAGGAGCGCGCCACCGCCTTCGCCGACACCGCCCCGCTCGTGGCGCTGCGCCTGCTGCGCTGGCGCGCGGTGTCCGACGCGGAGCGGCAGCGCTCGGCCGAGCAGGTGCACCTGCTGCTGCAGGGAGGCGAGGGCTGGCGCGCGGCCGCCACGGAGCTGGCCGTGTCGAACGAACCGCACCGGGTGGTGGCGATCGAGGTGCCCGCCCCGGAGGGGCCGGACGAGGGGCACCGGCTGGGCATCTGGGAGTGGATCACCCGCGGGATCGGGCCGCACCCGCTGGTCACGGAGATCGGCAACCTGCTGTACGCGGTGGTTCCGGACCGTTCCGGTCCCGGCGGGTGGCGCACGCTGCGGGAGGCGCTGGCCGGGTGGGACATCGACCCGCGTCCGCTCATCGGCGTGGGCACGGCCGTCGGCGTCGCCGATCTCGCCGCCTCCCGCGGCCAGGCCGACGAGCTCGTGGGACTGTCCCGCGGCGGGCTCACCCGCTCGCGGGTGGTGGTGTACGAGGAGCACTGGCCAGCGCTGGTGCTGTCGCGGATGGCCGGGGCCGCCACGGACGCGGGCGTGGGCGCGCTGGGGCCGCTCGCGGCGTTGCGCGAGCACGACCAGCGGCACGGCTCGGACTACGTGGCCACGTTGCACGCCTGGCTGCGGCACCCGGCCGAGCCGCGGCGGGCCAGCCGCGAGCTGCGGGTGCACCCGAACACCTTCCGGTACCGGATGCGGCGGGTCGAGGAGGTCCTGCAGCTCGACCTGGACGACCCGGACGTGCGCGCGGCGCTGCTCGTCCAGCTGCTCGCCGGCGCGTGGGCCCAGCACGACTGAGCGACCGCTGACCCCCCGCGCTCACGGGGGCAGGTCCGCGAGGAACCCCTCCGCGACCGGGCGGTCGGCGAGGACGCGGCGCCCGTTGCGGTCGTGGCCGGCGAAGGCCAGCCCCGCCTTCTCCGCGACGCGTTCGGACGCCCGGTTGGCGGGTTCCATCCGCGCGATCACCGGTGTCCCGCGGTCGGCGCGGTGCGCTGCGCCGACCGCGTGCCGCGCGAGGGCCGAGGCCCACCCGCGCCCCCACCGGTCCGGGGCGAACCGGTAGTACAGGTTGAACACCCGCGCCGATCCGGCCGCCAGGTACCGCGGGCCGCCGAAACCGGCGATGCTCCCGGGACCTCCCCCTCCGGGGTTCCCCCGCGCACCCACCTCTCCCGGCGCACCGGTCTCTCCCGGAACATCCGGGGAGGCCGTCACCGTCCAGTAACCGATGCCGCAGCGCCGCCAGTCGTCGATCCACTCCTCCAGCAGGGCTCGGCCCTCCTCGCGGTCGCGCAGCGGCCCGCGCGGGTTGTGCCGGTTCGTCCGCGGATCGCCGTGGATGGCGAGGAGGGCTTCCAGGTCGGACGGGCGCGGCTGCCGGACGCGGAACCCTCGGCCTGCTTCTGCCATCGTCACCCTCCTCGAGCGCTTCGCGCGGACGCGCCCCGGACGCGCGGCCTCCCCCCGATCATGCCCCACACCGCTCTTGCGCAGGTGTTCCGCGCTGGAGGTGCGCAGCGGAGCGCGTGTCCCCCGGTCCCCACGAGGACCGCCACCGGGTGCACCGGCCGCTCGGCGGACCGGTACCGGCGGTCCGCGCTCCTCTTCGACGCCATCGCCCGTGCGGTCCCACATCGCCTTGCGCAGGCGTTTTGTGCTGACGGCACAAACGGAGGCGGGCACGCTCATCGTGTGGGAATGATGCGTCGCCCAGCGGTGCGACGGATCGTGACACGCGACACCGAGGGAAAGGATCGACCGTGCGCATCGCTGTACCGCGCGAGATCAAGAACAACGAGTACCGGGTCGCGCTCACCCCGGCGGGTGTGCACGAGCTGACCACCCGCGGGCACGAGGTCTTCGTGGAGGCCGAGGCGGGGGCGGGCTCGTCCATCCCGGACGACGACTTCCTGGCCGCGGGCGCGAAGGTGCTGCGGCAGCACGAGGACGTCTGGTCGGAGGGCGAGCTCGTCCTCAAGGTCAAGGAGCCGATCCCGGAGGAGTACCCGCACCTGCGGCGGGGCCAGGTGCTGTTCACCTACCTGCACCTGGCCGCGTCGGAGGAGCTCACCCGGGCGGTGCTGACCGCGGGCGTCACCGGCATCGCCTACGAGACCGTGCAGCTGGCCGACGGCACCCTGCCCCTGCTCGCCCCCATGAGCGAGGTGGCCGGGCGCCTCGCGCCGCAGGTCGGCGCGCACTCGCTGATGCGGCCGAGCGGCGGGCGCGGCATGCTGCCCAGCGGCGTGCCGGGCGTCCCGCCGGCCCGCGTGGTCGTCATCGGCGGCGGGGTCGCCGGGCTCAACGCCGCGCGCATCGCCCTCGGCATGGGCGCGGACGTGCAACTGCTGGACACCAACGTCGCCAAGCTGCGCGAGATCGACAGGGCGTTCGGCGGCCGGATCACGACGGTGGCCTCCAACCGCTACGCCGTGGAGCAGGCGGTGCGCGAGGCGGACCTGGTCATCGGCGCCGTGCTCATCCCGGGGGCGAAGGCGCCGAAGCTCGTGTCCAACGAGCTCGTGGCGGCGATGAAACCGGGCAGCGTGCTCGTGGACATCGCCATCGACCAGGGCGGCTGCTTCGCCGATTCGCACCCGACGACGCACGACGAGCCGACCTACCGGGTGCACGACTCGGTGTTCTACTGCGTGGCGAACATGCCGGGCGCGATGCCGAACACCTCCACGCACGCGCTGACCAACGTCACCCTGCCGTACGTGCTGCGCGTGGCCGACCAGGGATGGCGGCAGGCCTGCCTGGAGGACGCGGCGCTGGCCGACGGCCTCAACGCCCACGACGGCGTGCTGACGAACGAGGCGGTGGGAACGGCCCACGGGATCGCCGCGACGGCGGTGGGCGACGTGCTCGAGTAGGGGCCCGCCGCGCCGGCGGGCGCGCACCGCAGGGCCCCACCGGCACCGGGTGATGTCGCCCCTCCGGCAGTTGCGGAGGGAACACGCGGGGAACGAAGAGGGCGGCCCGCTCAACCGGCCTGGGGGTCACCGGGAGCGGGCCGCCACCACTCAGTGTAGGTCACGTGGCGGCGTTTGCCGAGAATCAGCAACCGCTCGGGGGCGTGATTTTGCTTCAGAATCGATACAGGTTCTATCGGGTGAAAACGCGCCCCCTCCCGTGAGGCGCACGTCACACACCGGCGCCACCCGCCGGGAACTCCGCGGCGGTCCGGCAGGATGGGCACCGGCCCGCACCGCTGCGCGGGCCGGTCCGGACAAGGAGGGGCGTGTGCACGACAACAGCGGCCGGATCGTGGTGCAGGGACTCACGAAGAGCTTCGGTCCGATCCACGCGGTGCACGACCTGAGCTTCGCCGTCCGCCCCGGCCTCGTGACCGGCTTCCTCGGGCCGAACGGCTCCGGCAAGACCACGACGCTGCGCATGATCCTCGGCCTGGTCAACCCGACCGGGGGTACCGCAACCGTGAACGGGCTGCCCTTCCACCGGCTGCCGCGGCCCGCCTCGGTCGTCGGCGCGGTGCTCGACGCGCAGAGCTTCCACCCCGGGCGCACCGCGCTCGACCACCTGCGCTGCTACGCCGCCGCCATGGGCGTCCCGGACGAGCAGGCCCGGCACGCGCTGCACCTCGTCGGGCTCAGCAGCGCCGCCCGGCGCAAGGCCGGAAGCTTCTCCCTCGGCATGCGGCAGCGGCTGGCGCTGGCCACCGCACTGCTCGGCGACCCGCAGATCCTCGTGCTCGACGAGCCCGCCAACGGCCTCGACCCCGAGGGCATCGCGTGGCTGCGGAACTTCCTGCGCACGTTCGCCGCCAGCGGCCGCACCGTGCTCGCCTCCAGCCACCTGCTCCGCGAGATGGAGCACACCGTGGACCACGTGGTCATCATCAGCCGCGGCCAGTGCGTCTACGACGGGCACCTCGACCAGCTGCGCGCCGCGCAGCGCACCCGCGCGCTCGTGCGCGCCTCCGACCCGGCCGCGCTCGTCACCGCGCTGGCCGAGCACGGCCTGGGCCAGGAGCAGCTGCCCGACGGGCGGATCGCCGTGACCGGCGCGGACTCCCGCACCATCGCCGAGATCGCCCTGGGCGCCGGAGTCGCGCTGCACGAGGCCGCCACCGAGCAGGTGGACCTGGAGCAGCTGTTCTTCCAGCTCACCAGCGGCCAGTACGCGGGGGACCAACCGCCGGGAGGTGCGCACGGGCCGCCCCCGCACGGAGGACAGCCACCGCAGGGAGGAGCCGGGGCGTGGGGACCTCCCGGACCGCCCCCGTCCGGCCAGTCCCCGCACGGTCCCGGTATCGGAGGTAACGCGTGATGGGCGGGCTCGTCCGCGCCGAAATCCGCAAGATCGCCACCACGCACCTGTGGTGGGCGCTGCTCGTCCCGGTGACGGTGCTCAGCTTCCTCGCGGGCTGGCTCGGCACGGCCCTCGGCACGCTCAACGAGCTGGAGCAGGCGTTCGGGGGGACGCTGCCGCTCGGGCTGCTGACGGTGTCCATGGCGACGAACTTCAGCACGATCTTCGCCGCCCTGTTCGGCGCGATGGCCGTCTCCGGCGAGCACTGGAACCGCAGCATCACCACCACGTTCCTCACCGGCAACCCGCGCGGCGCCGTCCTCGGCGCCAAACTGCTCGTCTACGCGGGCGCAGGTCTGGTCTACGGGCTGGTCAACGTCCTGTGCTCCAGCATCGGCGCGCTGGTCGGCGCGGGCCTGGAGGGCTTCGGCCGCCCGCTCGACTGGTTCACCGTCGGCGGCGCGGGCGTGCTGGTGATGATCCTGTGGACGCTGCTCGGCGTCGGCCTCGGCGCGCTGATCGCCAACTCCGTGGCCTCGATCTTCGTCCTCCTGCTGTACCGGTTCCCGGTGGAGTCCATGCTGGCCTCGTTCCTGACGAGCTCCGGCAACGTCACGGCGAACGCGATCAGCGCGTACCTGCCCGCCTCCGCGGCGGGCGGCGTGGTGGGCAACATCGCCGTGCCGGTCTTCCTCGCGGAGCTCTCCGGAACCGCGGAGCTCCCCGGATCCGCGCGGGGCTCCGTGCCGCCGGGGGTCGTCGAAACGCTGCACCTGTTCGCCGGCGGCAGCAGCGGGCACCCGTGGTGGGCGAGCCTGCTGACCTTCGCCGCCTACACCGCGGCGATCGTCCTGCTCGGCTGGGCCGCCAGCCGCCGCCGCGACGTCCTCTGAAAAGCGTTTGCCACTTCCTCCCCGCGCACCGCTTCCGCGGCCCAGCTGCCCGGACCAGCGGCACCCCCGTGCCGCTGCGCGCGGTCGGCGAGCTCACACCGCCGCGGCGGGCCGGCCGCCGATGTCGGCGAAGCGGCCTAACCTGGCGAGGTGAAGGATTCCGGCACGGCGCAGATCGAGGCGACGAACACCACGCAGGACGAGTCCGGCGGACCCGCTTCCCCGCGCCGGGCGGCGGGGGGCTGGATCCGCCGGTTGTCCGCCGCCTGCTGGCGCCACCCCGCGGCGCTGGTGCTCGCGCTGGGCGCGGCGGGCACCGCGGTCGGGCTGGAAGCCCTCGTCCCGCTGCTGACCAAGCGCGCCGTGGACGAAGCCGTCCGCGGCTCCACCGGGAGCCTGCCCTGGATCGTCGGCGCGCTGCTCGGCCTGGGGCTGTTCCGCTTCGGCGCGGCCTTCGTCCGCCGCTACAGCGCGGGCCGGCTCGCCCTCGACGTGCAGCACGACCTGCGCCGCGCCGTGTTCGGCGCGGTGCAGCGCCTCGACGGCGGCAAGCAGGACGCGATGCGCACCGGCCAGGTCGTGTCCCGGTCCATCAGCGACCTGCAGCTGATCAACGCGCTGCTGTCCATGCTGCCGATGGCGCTGGGCTCGCTGGTGCTCGGCGTCATCTCCCTCGGGGCCATGCTGTGGCTGTCACCGCTGCTGACCGTGGTCTCGCTGACCGTGGCGCCGCTGATCGCCGTGGTCTCCGCCCGCAGCAAGAAGACGCTGTTCCCCGCGACCTGGTCGGCGCAGCAGCGCGCCGCCGAGATCGCCCAGCAGGTCGAGGAGAACGTCACCGGCGTCCGCGTGGTCAAGGGCTTCGGGCAGCAGGCCCGCGAAGTCGGGGCGCTGGAGTCCCGCGCCCGGCGGCTGTTCGCCGAGCGGCTGCGGGCCGCGCGCATGACGTCCCTGCCCGCGGCGAGCCTGTCCGCGCTTCCCTCGGCCGGGCAGATCGGCGTGCTCGGCCTCGGCGGCTGGATGGCGCTGCAGGGACAGGTCAGCCTGGGCACGTTCGTCGCCTTCGCCGGCTACGTGTCGATGCTGGCCGGGCCCGCGCGGATGCTGTCCAGCATCATCATCCAGACCCAGCTGGCCCGGGCGGGCGTGGAGCGCATCCACGAGATCATCGACTCGCAGCCGGAGGTCACCGACCGACCCGGCGCGGTCGACGTGCCGGACGGACCGCTCGAGGTCCGGCTCGACGGCGTCACCTTCGGCTACACCCGCGACCAGCCGGTGCTGCGCGACGTGTCGCTGCGGGTGCGCCCCGGCGAGACCCTGGCGCTGGTGGGGCCGGCGGGCTCCGGCAAGTCCACCGTCTCGCTGCTGCTCCCCCGCTTCTACGACCCGCACGGTGGCGCGCTGCGCCTCGGCCCGCCCGGCGAGGGCGACCGTGATCTGCGCGACCTGCGCCTGGCCTCGCTGCGCTCGGCGGTGGGCGTGGTGTTCGAGGAGGCGTTCCTGTTCTCGGACTCGGTGCGCGGCAACATCGCCTACGGGCGGCCGGAGGCCACCGACGCCGAGGTCCGCGCCGCGGCCGAGGCCGCCGAGGCGCACGAGTTCATCAGCGCCCTGCCCGAGGGATACGACACGGTCGTCGGCGAACGCGGGCACACCCTCTCGGGCGGGCAGCGCCAGCGCGTGGCCCTGGCCCGCGCGCTGCTGTCCGACCCGCGCGTGCTCATGCTCGACGACGCCACCTCGGCGGTCGACCCGACGACGGAAGCGGCCATCCACAGCACGCTGCGCTCGGTCATGCGCACGCGGGCGACGCTGCTCGTGGCGCACCGCCGGTCCACGCTGGCCCTCGCCGACCGGATCGCCGTGCTCGACGCGGGCCGAGTCGTCGACGTGGGCACGCAGGAGGAGCTCCAGCAGCGGTGCTCGCTGTTCCGCTCGCTGCTCGCCTCCCCGCACGGCGCGCTCGACGCGCGCCACGACCAGGACGCCGCGGGCCTCGACGAGCCGGGGCCGGACGGGACGACGCCGCGGTTGTGGCCGGAACCGGAACCGGACGAGACCGTCGAGGCCGTCCGGGCCGCGGGTGCGGCCGGGGCCGGGGGCTCCTCCGGGCACGGCGCGCCCGGGGCGGACGGGCACTCCACCGAGGAGCTGGAGCGGGGGCTGCGCCGCCTGCCCGCGGCCACCGACGAGCCGCGGCTGCCCGGTGCCGACCCGACGGCCCCCGACCCGCACTTCCGCCTGAGCCGCACGCTGCGCCTGGTCCGGTGGGGGCTGCTGCTGACCGTGCTGCTCGTCGCCGCCGACGCGCTGACAGCGGTGGCGCTGCCCTCGCTGGTGCGCGTGGGCATCGACGACGGGGTCACCAGCGGCAACGCGGACGTGGTGTGGCTGGTCACCGCGATCGGGGCGGTGCTCGTGGCGGCGGGCTGGCTGTTCGTCAAGCTGCAGACGGTCGCGGCCTCGCGCGCCGGGGAGACCCTGCTGTACACGTTGCGGCTGCGCAGCTTCGCCCACCTGCAGCGGCTCGGGCTCGACTACTACGAGCGGGAGCTCGGCGGGCGGATCATGACGCGGATGACCACCGACGTCGACGCGCTGTCGACGTTCCTGCAGACCGGTCTGGCCACGGCGGTGGTCAGCCTGTTCACGCTGGTGGGCATCGCGGTCGCGCTGCTGGTCACGGACCTGGAGCTGGCGCTGGTGGCCATGGCGGTGCTGCCGGTGCTGGTGGTGGCCACGGTGATCTTCCGCCGGCTGTCCTCGGTGGCCTACGCGGAGGCCCGCGAGCGGGTGAGCACGGTCAACGCGGACATGCAGGAGAACGTGGCCGGGCTGCGGGTCGCCCAGTCGCACGGCCGGGAGAAGCACTCGGCCAGGCAGTTCTCGCGGCGCAGCGACGCCTACCGCCGCTCCCGCCTGCGGGCGCAGCGCTACATCGCCACGTACTTCCCGTTCGTGGCGTTCCTGTCCGAGGTGGCCCAGGCGGTCGTGCTCGGCGTGGGCGCGACGCGGGTGGCCGCGGGCGAGATGACGGCCGGGGTGCTCGTGGCGTTCATGCTGTACCTGACCCAGTTCTTCTCCCCGATCCAGCAGCTGTCCGGCGTGTTCGACCAGTACCAGCAGGCGAGCGTGGGCCTGCGGCGCATCGGCGAGCTGCTGCGCACCCCGACGTCCGTCCCGCGGCCGCGGGACCCGGTGCCCGTGCCGGAGCAGTTGCGCGGCGAGATCGAGCTGCGCGGGGTGTCCTTCCGCTACCCGGGCAGCTCGGAGGAGGCGCTGCGCGAGGTGTCGCTGCACGTCTCCCCCGGCGAGACGGTGGCGTTCGTGGGGGCCACCGGTGCGGGCAAGTCCACGCTGATCAAGCTGCTCGCCCGCTTCTACGACCCCACCGCGGGCGCGGTGCTCGCCGACGGGGTGGACGTGCGGCGCTACGACCCGGACGCCTTCCACCGGAGGACGGCGATCGTGCCGCAGGAGGGGCACCTGTTCTCCGGGGAGGTCGCCGACAACATCGCCTACGGGCGGCCCGGCGCACCCGCCGCGCGGATCGAGGGCGCCGCTCGCGACGTGGGCGCGCTGCCCGGCATCGCGCAGCTGCAGCGCGGCTTCCGCCAGCGGACCGGGGAGCGCGGCAGGGAGCTCTCGGCGGGCCAGCGGCAGCTGGTGGCGCTGGCCCGGGCCGAGCTCGTGGAGCCCGACGTGCTGCTGCTGGACGAGGCCACGGCCGCGCTGGACCCGGCCACGGAGGCGCTGGTGACCGACGCGAGCAGGCGCGTGACGCAGCGGCGCACGACGTTCCTGGTGGCGCACCGGCTGGCCACTGCGGCGCGGGCGGACCGCATCGTCGTGGTCGCCGGCGGCCGGATCGCCGAGCAGGGCACGCACGAGCAGCTGCTGCGGCGGCGGGGGCGGTACGCGCAGCTGTGGCGCTCCTCCGGCAGCGACACCGCCGGAGCCGGCGAGGAGGCCGCGGACGAGTCCCACATCGCGTAGCCGGGGACTCGGGAGCCGGGGACTCGGGATCCCGCGGATCGGCTGTTGAGGGCGGGTGGATGGGTAGCTGGGAGGAACCTCCGGCGTCGCCTCGCCGCGTCGCCTCGCCGCGTCGCCTCGCCGCGTCGCCTCGCTGCGGGTGCCGGCGCGCCGGCACGTCCGAGGCGGAAGCAGTACTCCGAACGGGTGCTGGACCGATTCCGGCGGGCATGTGCGCCCCTCACCCGAGCGGAGGCCCGGCTCACACCGGTGCGCTGTTGAAACCCCTCCCCCAGAATGGCCGATAATCGGACACCAGCGCGTACCAGCAGCCGACGTGATCGAGGTCATGCGCAGGATTCGCACAGCAGACGGCTCCCCGTCGCGGCTCCGCGAGGCGGAGAACGGCGCAACCCGACACGTCCCGTTTCCTGAACGATTCCGTCGGCACCACCCGGCCCCGGTGGCCGCGGTGTGACACGCACCCGGATCGGACCGTTAGCCTGGTACGTGAGTGTCTGTCAATCCCGAGCATATGGATCGAGGCGAACGCCAGCCGTGTCCAGCAGCAGCCCTGCGTCACAGTTCGGCCCCAATGAGTGGTTGATCGAGGAGATGTACGAGCAGTACCTCCGCGATCCCGCCTCCGTA
This sequence comes from Salinifilum ghardaiensis, assembly GCF_054491345.1. Taxonomy (NCBI): domain Bacteria; kingdom Bacillati; phylum Actinomycetota; class Actinomycetes; order Pseudonocardiales; family Pseudonocardiaceae; genus Salinifilum; species Salinifilum ghardaiensis. Next base: position 4,235,586 of record NZ_CM137101.1, read on the forward strand.
GACTCTGCGTGGCACGAGTTCTTCGCTGACTACAAGCCGGGCCAAGCATCCACCGAGAAATCCGCCGGCCAAGCCGCGGCCAGCGCTTCGGCAACGCAGCAAAGCGCGCAGACCGCGACAGCGACCGCCGCCAGCACGGGGACGAACGGTCAGGTTCCCTCGACGTCGACGACCTCCGGTCCGGCCGACTCCGGTGCGGCCGGCAGCACCGGCTCGACGGGCACGTCGACCGACGGCCGCAAGCCCGCCGACCAGTCGGCCCGGACCGCCCCGTCCGCGGCGTCGAGCGAATCCGCATCCCCCTCCCAGTCCGCGGCGTCCCAGTCCGCGGCATCCCAGCCTGCGGCGTCCCAGTCCGCGGCGAAGCCCTCGCCCACCGAGGCGGCCAAGGCCGCACCGGTGAAGGAGGCCCCGGCCGGCGAAGATGTGCAAACCCTGCGCGGTCCGGCCGCCGCGATCGCCAAGAACATGGACCAGTCGCTGACCGTGCCCACCGCGACCAGCGTGCGGGCGGTTCCGGCGAAGCTCCTGTTCGACAACCGGATCGTCATCAACAACCACCTCAAGCGCAACAAGGGCGGCAAGGTCTCGTTCACGCACCTGATCGGCTACGCGCTGGTGCGCGCGCTGCGGGACTTCCCGAACATGAACCGCCACTACGGCGAGGACGCCAAGGGCAAGCCCGCCGCGATCACCCCCGAGCACGTCAACCTGGGCCTGGCGATCGACATGCCCGGCAAGGACGGCTCGCGCAACCTCGTCGTGGCCTCCATCAAGGGCTGCGAGGAGATGAGCTTCCAGCAGTTCTGGCAGGCCTACGAGGACATCATCCGCAAGGCCCGGAACAACCAGCTCACCGCCGAGGACTTCGCCGGCACGACGATCTCGCTGACGAACCCGGGCCCGTCCGGCACGAACCACTCGGTGCCGCGGCTGACCAAGGGGCAGAGCGCCATCATCGGCGTGGGCGCGATGGACTACCCGGCCGAGTTCCAGGGCGCCAGCGAGAAGACCCTCATCGACATGGGGATCAGCAAGATCGTCACGCTGACCTCCACCTACGACCACCGGGTCATCCAGGGCGCCGAGTCCGGCGAGTTCCTGCGCAAGATGCACGAACTGCTCCTCGGCGAGGACGGGTTCTACGACGAGGTCTTCGCCTCGCTGCGCATCCCGTACGAGCCGGTGCGCTGGACCCAGGACATCCCCGAGGGCGCGGTCGACAAGACCGCGCGGGTGCTGGAGCTTATCGACGCCTACCGCACCCGCGGCCACCTCATGGCCGACATCGACCCGCTCAACTACCGCCAGCGGCGGCACGAGGACCTCGACGTCCTCTCGCACGACCTGACCCTGTGGGACCTCGACCGCGAGTTCGCGGTCGGCGGTTTCGCCGGTCAGGAGTACATGAAGCTGCGGGACGTGCTCGGTGTGCTGCGCGACTCCTACTGCCGCTCGGTCGGCGTGGAGTACATGCACATCCTCGAGCCGGACGAGCGGGAGTGGATCCAGCAGCGGGTGGAGAAGCCCCACCACAAGCCGGACCAGAGCGAGCAGAAGTACATCCTGTCCAAGCTCAACGCCGCCGAGGCGTTCGAGACGTTCCTGCAGACGAAGTACGTCGGGCAGAAGCGGTTCTCCCTCGAGGGCGCGGAGACCGTCGTGCCGCTGCTGGACTCGGTGCTCGACGCCTCGGCCGAGCACGAGCTGGACGAGGTCGTCGTCGGCATGCCGCACCGCGGGCGGCTGAACGTGCTCGCCAACATCGTCGGCAAGCCGATCTCGCAGATCTTCCGCGAGTTCGAGGGCAACCTCGACCCCGGCCAGGCGCACGGCTCGGGTGACGTGAAGTACCACCTCGGCGCCGAGGGCAAGTACTTCCGCATGTTCGGCGACGGCGAGACGAAGGTCTCGCTGACCTCCAACCCCTCGCACCTCGAGGCGGTCAACCCGGTGCTCGAGGGCATCGTCCGCGCCAAGCAGGACATCCTCGACAAGGGCAACGACGGCTTCACCGTCCTGCCGGTCCTGCTGCACGGCGACGCCTCGTTCGCCGGCCAGGGCGTGGTCGCCGAGACGCTGAACCTGTCGAAGCTGCGCGGGTACCGCACCGGCGGCACCATGCACGTCATCGTCAACAACCAGGTCGGCTACACCACCGCGCCGGAGTACGGCCGGTCGAGCAAGTACTGCACCGACGTGGCCAAGACGATCGGCGCGCCGGTGTTCCACGTCAACGGCGACGATCCGGAGGCCTGCGTCTGGGTCGCCCGGCTGGCCGTGGAGTACCGCCGCGCGTTCGGCAAGGACGTCGTCATCGACATGGTCTGCTACCGCCGCCGCGGCCACAACGAGGGCGACGACCCGTCGATGACCCAACCGCGGATGTACGACGCGATCGACCAGATGCGCAGCGTCCGCAAGGTCTACACCGAGTCGCTCATCGGCCGCGGCGACATCACCGTGGACGAGGCCGAGACCGCGCTGAAGGACTACGCCAGCCAGCTGGAGCACGTGTTCAACGAGGTGCGCGAGCTGGAGAAGCAGCCGCCGGAACCGAGCCCCTCGGTGGAGTCCGAGCAGCAGGTGCCCACGGGGCTGTCCACGGCGATCTCCCGGGAGACGCTGGAGCACATCTCCGACTCGCAGACCGAGCTGCCCGCGGGCTTCACCCCGCACCCGCGCGTGAAGCCCGTGCTGGAGCGCCGCTCCAAGATGGGCCGCGAGGGCGGCATCGACTGGGCCTTCGGCGAACTGCTCGCGTTCGGCTCGCTGGCCGTGGAGGGCCGCCCGGTGCGGCTGGCCGGCCAGGACTCGCGGCGCGGCACGTTCGGCCAGCGGCACTCGGTGCTCATCGACCGCAAGAGCGGTGAGGAGTACACGCCGCTGCAGAACCTCTCCGCCGACCAGGCGAAGTTCCTCGCCTACGACTCGGCGCTGTCCGAGTTCGCCGCCGTCGGCTTCGAGTACGGCTACTCCGTGGCCCACCCGAACGCCCTGGTGGCCTGGGAGGCGCAGTTCGGCGACTTCTTCAACGGTGCGCAGCCCATCATCGACGAGTTCGTCTCCTCCGGTGAGGCCAAGTGGGGGCAGCGCTCCGACGTGGTGCTGCTGCTGCCGCACGGCCACGAGGGCCAGGGCCCGGACCACAGCTCGGCGCGCATCGAGCGGTGGCTGCAGCTGTGCGCCGAGGGCTCGATGACCGTGGCGCTGCCGTCGACCCCTGCGAACTACTTCCACCTGCTGCGCCGGCACGCCCTCGACGGCATCCACCGGCCGCTGGTGGTGTTCACGCCGAAGTCGATGCTGCGCATGAAGGCGGCGACGAGCCCGGTGGAGGACTTCACCGAGGGCAAGTTCACCTCCGTGCTGGACGACCCGGCGCAGCCGGACCCCGCGCAGGTGCGGCGCGTGGTGATGTGCTCCGGCAAGCTCTACTACGAGCTGGCCGCCCACCGCGACGAGCAGGGCATCACCGACACGGCGATCGTGCGGCTGGAGCAGCTCTACCCGCTGCCGCACCGCAAGATCGGCAAGATGCTGGAGCGCTACTCCAACGCCGACGTGGTCCGCTGGGTGCAGGAGGAACCGGCCAACCAGGGTGCGTGGCCGTTCCTCGGCCTGTCCCTGCCGGAGCTGTTCCCCGAGCTGCAGGGCAAGCTGCAGCGGGTGTCGCGGCGTCCGATGGCCGCCCCGGCCACCGGTCTGGCGAAGGTGCACGAGGTCGAGCAGACCGAGGTCGTGCAAAACGCCTTCGCCTGACCCGCACCGCACCGCCGCCGAGCCCCGCGCTGCGCGGCGGGTGATGCGACCGCACGGGCCGCCGGTCACCGCGACCGGCGGCCCGTTCCGCGTCGGGCGACCGGTTCCCCTCCGCGGACTCCCCCAGAGCCTGTTCCTGAACCCCCTCCGTTGCGAGCGGGGTTCAGCGTGGATGCCTCGCGAGGCGGAGGGGGGAAGCGTGGCGGAGCCGCGGTGACCGGCGACAGCGCTGCGAGGCGCCGCGCCGGCCCCGCGCAGCAGGTACGCGAGGTCGAGGAACGAGCTCTCAGTCCCGGTCCAGCACGTGCGCCAGCTGCGCCCGCGAGGTGATGTCGAGCTTCGGGAAGACCTTGTACAGGTGGTAGCCCACGGTCCGCGGGCTCAGCGCCAGCTTCGCCGCGATCTGCCGGTTCGTCATCCCCTCCGCCGCCAGCAGCGCGATCTCCCGCTCCTGCGGGGTCAGCGGGGCCCCGGGGTCCGACTGGTGCGTCTCGCCGGAGGCGCGCAGCTCCGCGTGCGCCGCCCGGCGCCACTCCTCCGCCCCGAGCCGCTCGAAACGCCCCTCCGCGGCGCGCAGGTACGCGCGGGCCCGCTGCTCCTGCTTCCTGCGGCGCAGCCACGCCCCGTAGCGCAGTTCCACCCGCCCGGTGCACAGCACCCGACCGCTGTCCGCGGCCAGCTCCAGGGCCCGGGCGTACCACTCGTCCGCGTCATCGCCGGCGAGGAGGGCCCGGCACAGCGCCAGGTCCTGCCGCGCCCACGCGGCCGCGCCGCGCTCCACCCAGCCCGCGAAGTCCTCCACGGCCGCCGCGGCCTCGTCCCCGGCGCCGGCGCGCACCGCCGCGTCCACGTAGTCCGCGGTGGCCAGGCGCCGCAGCGTCGCCCGCTGCGGCGTTGCCGGGTCCCGCACCGCCCACCGCAGGTGCTCGCAGGCCTCACCGGGACGTCCCCGCGTCAGCGCGGCCAGTCCGCGGACCCACGGCACCATGGCGGGTTCGCGCACGTTCGCGTCGTCCTCGCCGCAGCGCAGCGCTGCGTCCACGAGTCCGGTGCAGTGCTCCTCCGCACCGCGGGCGGCCGCGATCCACGCCCGGCACAGCAGCGAATCCGCCCGCAGCGCGTGGTGGCCGAGCTCCTCGGCCAGCTCGGCGCCGGCGACCGCGTGCTCCGCGGCCCGGTCCCAGCGCCCCAGCGCCAGCTCCGCCGCGGCGGTCTTCAGCAGCAGCAGCGCCCGCGTGCTCGGCGCGCCCAGCACCGCCTCGCTGTCCAGCAGCGCGGAGAACAACCGCGCGTAGTCCTCCTCCTCGCCGAGGAACATCGGCAGCAGCGGCGGCGGCCAGGACTTCGGGTGCAGCGCATCCGACGGGCGCGCCCACCAGGCCAGTTCGCGCAGCGCAGCGCTGTGCTCCGGCACCGGTGCGCTGTTGCCGTCGAGCACCTGCTCCAACGCGCCGACGGCAGCGGCGAACCCGGGTTCCACGGCACCGCGCAGGCGGCGCACCGCCCGGTGCAGCGAATCCACCGACACCGTGTTCCACCCGGCGTTGATGACGGTGACCAGCAGCCGGAACGCGTGCTCCGCCCCGCCCGGCTCCGGGTCGGGTTCGGTGGGGAGCAGCCACCAACCGCGGGTCCACGAGTCGCGGAAACCGTGGATGACCGCGCGGATGACCGCCGCGGAGGTGCGCGCGTCCGCGCCGCGCGGCTCCGCGCGGTCGAGCAGGCGCAGCGCGTGCTCGCTGTAGCCCGCCAGCCAGGCGAGTTCGGCGGCGATGATGCGGTACCGGTCGCGGTCGGACCGCTCGGCGGCCAGTTCGGTCGCGCGCACCGCCGCGGCGTGGGCGTCCAGCAGGTGGCCGCCGCGCGCCAGCGGCACGGTCGCCGCGGCCAGTTCGGTCGCCGCCCGCTCCGGCGCGCGCACCGCCCCCGCCAGGGCGCGGGCGCGGGCGACCGGCCACTCGTCGGCGTCGAGCGCGCGCACCAGGGCGCTGCAGACCCGCTCGGTCTCGGCGGTGGTCCCCGCGTGGCGCACCGCGGCGGCGGTCAGCGGTTCCGCCCATTCGGCCCCGCGCACCACGCCGGCGCGTTCGGCCGGCGCCAGTTCGTCCGGTCCCAGCCCGAGCTCCGCCGCCGCCCGCGCGCACGCGCCGTACTCGGGCGGGCCGTGCGCCAGCAGCAGCAACCAGGTGCGCGCGGACCCGTCGAGCACGTCCCAGTCGGGGGCGAACACGGCGCGCCCGGCCGGGCCGAGCCGGACCTGCCGGGGCAGCGGCGCGGACCCGGCGAGTTCGGCCTCGCCCAGCTCCGCGGCGAACTCCCGCAGCACCAGCGGGTTCCCGCGGGCCAGGCGCAGCATCTCGGTGCGCACCGCCGGTCTCGCCGCGGGCACGATCCCCGCGGCCCCGGATTCGTCCACTCCGGACAGCTCGCGGCGCGGCAGGCGGGCCAGCCCGGCGGGCAGCCGGGAGCGCGCGTCGGCGGCGAGCACGACCCACACGCGCCGGCCCCGCGCGCCGCGCGCGAGGTGCGCCAGCAGCTCCGCCGAGGCGCTGTCGACGCGGTGCGCGTCGTCGACGGCGAGCAGCACGGGTGCGCGCTCGGCCAGCCGCTGCCGCACCGGGTCCCCGGGGCGCACCTCAGCGCCGAGCAGGGCGCCGGCCACCGCGCCGGGCGCGCGCGCCTCGGTGGGGCCGCCCGCCGCCCACAGCACCTCCGCTCCGCGCGCGGTGCGGGCGTGCTCGGCCACGTCGCGCAGCAGCGCGGTCTTGCCGACCGCCCTGCCGCCGGCGACGAGCCAACCGCCGCCGGGCGCGGCGAGCGCGTCCCGGGCGTACCGGATCTCGTCACCGAAGGTGCTCATCGCAGGACCTCCCGGGCGCACACGTTAGCCCACCCGTGCGATCTGCGGGGACCGCCGCGGTGACCAGTCATCCGACTGATGCGACCTGCCTCACCCGCGACGCAGACTGAGGACCGGGCCCGCTGGGCCCGGCAACCCGAAGACTGCCGCACGACCCGAAGACCGGAGGCCACATGACCACCGCAGCGACGCGGTATCCGGTGGGCACCAGCGAGGACGTCCCCGAAGGGGGGCGCTACGTCGTCGACGTCGCGGGCACCACCATCGGCATCTTCCGCTTCCAGGGAGCTCTCTACGCCTACGAGAACCGGTGCCCGCACCAGGGCGGGCCGGTGTGCCAGGGGCGGCTCGTCTCCCGCGTCCGCGAAGTGCTCGACGACGAGCGGCGCAGCCGGGGCATGGACTTCGACGAGGACGAGCTGCACATCGTCTGCCCCTGGCACGGCTTCGAGTACGACGTCACCACCGGCAGCCACCCGGGCAAGCAGCAGATCCGCCTGCACGACGTCCCGGTCGCCGAGGAGGAGGGCCGCGTTTATGTCACCGTCTGAATCCGGCTCCGCGCCGGCGTCCGAGTTCGGCGAGCTGTGCCGCCGGGTGCGCGACGGAGCCGACGAGCTCCTCCGCACCGGCGGGGTGGCCGACGTCCCGGCGGAGGACCTGCGCGCGCTCGTCAGCGCGGCCACGCGGCTGTACGCCACGGCCAACGAGGACGCCGACGAGGCGACTCCCCCGCTCGAGGACGGCGTGAGCACCACCGAAGCGGTCGTGCTCGCCACCGCGCTGCTCAAGGCCCAGGACCTCAACCCGTTCGACCTCGCGCTGTGGTTCTCCCGCAGCCGCACGGCCGGCTGACTGGTGGAAGGAGGAGCCGTGACCGACGCGAACACCGCGCAGCCGCGCGCGACGCAGGAGATCACCACCCGCACCGACTCGCGGGAGATCCTGGCCAACGCCCGCCTGGACACCGAGCGGTACGGGCTGGACGACTACTTCATCGTCGACGTGGACTCGCACCACGTCGAACTCGACTCGTGGCCGCAGATCATCGAGCGCATCGAGGACCCGGTGCTGCGCGACAGCGGCCAGCAGATGATGCGGAACTGGCCGAACGCGAGCAACGTCGCGCTGAGCAACCACCCGCCCGGGTTGACCCAGCAGGACGTCAGCGGCCGGATCCTGCACCAGGCCAGCCTCGCCGAGCCGGTGACGGACGAGGAGGTGCACCGGGACGTCACGCTGGTCCGCCGCGCGATGGACGCGATGAGCATCAACGTCCAGGTCGTGTTCCCGCAGCCGATGCTGGAAGTCGGGCTGCACCCGCAGCAGTCGGTGGCCACCCAGCTGATGAAGGCCTACAACAGCTGGTTCACCGAGACGATCCTGTCCGCGGACGGCCGGATCAAGACGATGCTGGGGTTGCCGTTCGACGATCCGGACGCCTCGTTGGAGACCATCCGGGAGTACGCCGACCACCCGGGCGTGATCGGCTTCCTGGTCACCAGCCAGCGCTCGGTGCGGGTGCACCAGAACTCCTACATGAAGGTCTACGCCGAGCTCGAGCGGCGCGGGATGCCGATCGGCTTCCACGCCGGGCCGAACCAGGGCGACTCGATGACCTCGATGATGAACCGGTTCCTCTCGGCCCACGCGCTGTCGTTCGCCACCTGCAACATGACGCACCTGACGAACTGGGTCATCAACGGCATCCCGGAGCGCTTCCCCGAGCTGAAGACGATCTGGATCGAGAGCGGGCTGGCCTGGATCCCGTTCCTGATGCAGCGGCTGGACCACCAGTACCTGATGCGCCAGTCCGACGCCCCGCTGCTGACCAAGCTGCCCAGCGACTACATGCGCGAGATGTACTACACCTCCCAGCCGATGGAGATCACCGACATGTCGCTGCTGGAGAGCACCTTCAAGGCGATGGACGCCGAGCACACGCTCATGTACTCCTCGGACTGGCCGCACTGGGACTTCGACGTGCCGGGCCGGATCATGGGCATCCCGTTCCTGTCCGAGCAGGGCAAGCAGAACATCCTCGGGGAGAACGCGCGCAAGGTCTTCAACCTGTGAACCGGCGTAGCCTCCCGGGAGAACGGTGCGCATGCCGGCGTTGCGTGCGCATCACGCACATTGCTGAGACGACCGGGCCGAGCGGCCCGGGGAAGTGGGTGTCATGGCGCCGCTGACGAAGCAGCTGTTGATCGCCGGTGCGCAGCGCCCCGCCGAGGGGCGGCGCGCGGAGCAGGACATCAACCCCTACACCGGCGAGGTCTACGCGGAGGTGGCCGCCGCGTCGACCGCCGACGCGGCGGTGGCCGTCGACGCGGCGGAGGCCGCGTTCACCGAGTGGTCCCGCTCCGACATCGCCACCCGGCGCGGGGTGTTCCTCCGCGCCGCCGAACTGCTGGAGCAGCGCACCGAGCAGGCCTGCGACCTGCTGGCGCAGGAGGTCGGCGGCACCCGCCCCTGGGCGATGTTCAACGCCGCGCTGGCCGCGGACGTCCTCCGGGAGGCCGCCGGCGGCCTCACCGCCCCGCGCGGTGAGGTGCTGGCCGGTTCCGACCCCGGCGAGTGGAGCTTCGCGGTGCGCCAGCCGGCCGGCGTGGTCGCCGCGTTCGCCCCGTGGAACGCCCCGCTGATCCTGGGCGCGCGCTCCTTCGCTGCCGCGTTGGCGGCGGGCAACACGGTGGTGCTCAAGCCCAGCGAGGAGGCGCCGATCTCCGCCGGACTGTTCCTCGCCGAGGTCATGCACGAGGCGGGGCTGCCGGACGGCGCGCTCAACGTGGTCACCAACGCCCGCGAGGACGGCGCCGAGGTGGGTGGCGCGCTCATCGCCGACCGCCGGGTGCGCCGGGTGAACTTCACCGGCTCGACGGGCGTGGGCCGCGCGATCGGGGTGCAGGCCGCGCAGCACCTCAAACCCGCCGTGCTGGAGCTCGGCGGCAAGAACTCGATCCTCGTGCTCGACGACGCCGACGTGGACTACGCCGTCGACGCGGTGGCCTTCGGCTCGTTCATGAACGCCGGCCAGATCTGCATGTCCGCCGACCGCGTGCTCGTCCCCGCCGACCGGGTCGAGGACTTCGCCGAGCGCTTCGCCAAGAAGGTGCGGGGGCTGGCCACCGGCGACCCGACCGACCCGGGCACGGTCATCGGCCCGCTGGTCAACCGCTCGGCCGCCGACCGGGTCGCCGAGCTCGTCGCGGACGCGGTGGAGCACGGCGCGGTGGTGCACTGCGGCGGCGGGCAGGCCGAGGGAACGGTGTACCCGCCGACGGTGCTGAGCAACGTCACCCCGCAGCAGCGGATCTACGCCGAGGAGATCTTCGGGCCGGTCACCACGGTGCTCGGCTACGACTCGGAGGAGACCGCGATCGACGTCGTCAACGACACGCCGTACGGGCTGTCGGCCGGCGTGATCACCGAGGACACGCGCCGCGGCTGGTCGGTGGCCCAACGCCTGCACACCGGGATCGTGCACATCAACGACCAGTCGGTCGGCGACCAGCCGCAGGCGCCGTTCGGCGGGGTGAAGGACTCCGGCTACGGGCGCTTCGGCGGCCGGCACGGCGTCGAGTCGTTCACCGACACCCGGTGGATCACCTTCCGCGAGGACCACGCCCAGTACCCGTTCTGAGCCCGCGGGCCCCAGCACCCGCGGGCCTCCAGCACCCCGAGCCGACGGGCCCGCCGAGCCGGCGACCTTCGAGCGGTCACCCGGTGCCGCCGAACCGGCGGGCCCCGTTGGCGAGCACCTCGCTCCCCGGAGCCGGGCCGCCCGGTCAGCGGGGCCGTCGAGCAGTCAGCCTGGGCCGTCGAACAGGGAACCCACCGCCTCGGACAGCGCCCCGGCCACGTCGGGGACGTGGCGGTGCTGGCCGCCGCGGACCACGCACCGCCCGTCGACGTACACGTGCCGGACGTCGTCGCCGCGGGCGACCGCCGGAACCTCCGCGACGGGCACCCCGGCGTGCCGCACGCCCAGCTCCAGCACGACGAAATCGGCGCGGGCCCCCACTTCGAGCCAGCCCACGTCGAGCCAGCCGAGGCTGCGGTGCCCGTTCTCGCCGATCGCGGCGAGCAGTTCGGTGGTGGCGAAGTGCCCGCGGGTCTCGTGGCGCAACCGCTGCAGCCCTTCCACGGTGCGCGCCTCGAGGAACGGGTCGATCACCGTGTTCGCGTCCGAACCGAGGCACAGCGGTGCGCCCGCGGCGCTGAGCGCCTCGGCCGAACCCATCCCGCCGGCCAGGTCGGCCTCGGTCGTGGGGCACAGGCACACGGTCGTGCCGCTGCTGCCGAGCAGGGCGATGTCGGCGTCGGTGACGTGCGTGGCGTGCACCGCCGTCACGTGCGGACCGAGCGCGCCCGCGTCGGAGAGCACCCGGGTGGGCGTGCGGCCGCAGGCGGTCAGGCAGTCCTTGTTCTCGGAGCGCTGCTCGGACACGTGCACGTGCAGGGGCGAGTCGGTCTCCTCCGCCCACGCGGCGACGCTCCGGATGGCCGCCGGTGGCACGGCGCGCACCGAGTGCACCGCCGCCGCCAACCGCACGGTGCGGCCGTCCGTGCTGATCCGGTCGATGCGGTCGAGCCACGCCTGGACGTCGGCGTCGGCGAACCGCCGCTGGGCCTCGCCGAGCTCCCCGTCGAAGTCACCCCGCAGGTAGCACGTGTCCAGCAGCGTCAACCGGATGCCGGTCTCCCGCGCCGCGGCGATGAGCGCCTCGCCCATCGCGTTCGGATCGGCGTAGCGCCTGCCACCGGGCGCGTGGTGCAGGTAGTGGAACTCGCCGACGCTGGTGAACCCGGCCAGCGCCATCTCGGCGAACGCTCCCCGCGCCAACCGGTGGTAGCTGTCCGGGTCGAGCTGCCCGGCGAGGTGGTGCATGGTCTCCCGCCACGTGCCGAACGCGGCCGCCGCGCCGGTGCGTCCCCGCAGCGCGCGTTGGAACGCGTGCGAGTGCGCGTTGGCCAGGCCGGGCAGCACGAGCCCGTGCAGGGGTTCGGCACCCTCCGGAGCGGGGGCCTCCGGCCGGACGGAGACGATGCGGCCCTGGTCGACCTCGCAGACGGTGGAACGGCGGGGACCGCCGGGCAGCCACGCCCACTCGCACCAGAACGTCGGCACCCCTCACCCCGCCAACCACGTCAGCACGCGGGCGAGCGCCTGCGCCCCGATCCGGCAGTCCTCGGCTTCGGCGTGCTCCTCCGGTGCGTGGCTGATCCCGGTGGGGTTGCGCACGAACAGCATGCCGGCGGATTTCTCGGCGGCGAGCACCCCCGCGTCGTGCGCGGCCCCGGAAGGCACCAGCGGGGCCTGGTCGAGCACGGTGGACAGCCGGGAGCGGAAATCCGCGTCGAAGGTGACCGCGTCCTCGTAGGACTCCTCGCTGATCTCCACCGTGGCGCCCTCGCCGTCCGCGAACTCGCCGGCCAGGTGGCTCAGCTCGCGCACGATCCCGCGGGCGTCGCGGTCGCCTGCGCCGCGCGCGTCCAGCCAGACTTCCACGCTCGAGGGGATCACGTTCGTCCCGCCCGGCGTGGGCACGAGGCGCCCCACGGTCGCCCGCCCACCGTCCACCCGGGACGCGGCGCGGCGGGCGGCCGAAACGAGGCGGGAGGCGGGCAGCATCGGGTCGCACCGCTCCTCCAGCCGCGTGGCACCGGCGTGGTTGCCCTGGCCGCGGAAGCGGAACCGCCACCGGCCGTGCGCGAGGACCGACGAGGCCACGCCCACCGGGCGTGCCAGGTCCGCCAGCGCCCGGCCCTGCTCCACGTGCAGCTCGACGAAGTGGCCGATGCGGCGCAGCGCGTCCTCGTCGCGTCCGATCGCGCCGGGGTCCGCACCGAAGTCCTCGAGCACCTCGGCGAGCGCGGTGCCGTCGGCGTCGCGGAGCTTGCTCGCGTGGTCGGCGGGCAGCGCACCGGTCAGCAGCCGCGACCCGAGGCAGGGCGCGCCGAACCGGCTGCCCTCCTCCTCGGTGAACACCAGCAGCGCGATCGGCCGGCGCGGTCGCAGCTGCTCGGCGCGGAGGACGTCCGCGGCCGCCAGCGCGCTCGCCACGCCGAGCGCGCCGTCGAAGGCTCCGCCGCCCGGCACCGAGTCGAGGTGGCTGCCGGTGACCACGGCGTCGTCGCCCGGCTCGGTCAGCCAGGCCCAGATGTTCGTGTTGCGGTCGGTGGTCACGTGCATGCCGCGGGCGCGGGCCTGCGCGGTGAACCACGCGCGCAGCTCCCGCTCGGCGGGTTCGAACGCGTGCCGCGAGTAGCCGCCCCGCCGCGGGTCGGCACCGACCTCGGCGATCTCCGCCAGCAACTCGTCTGGTGTGGCCACAACGGACTCCTCTCCGCGAGAGCTCGCTTCCGGCGCGGACCCGCTCGTTCCTCCGCCGCGAGGCGCTCCCGCTCCGCACCGCGCTCGACCGGCCACCGAGCGTCGACCACCCCGGTACCAGGAACCCTGCCACACACCACCGGCGAGCGCGGTGCACCGACACCCGCCGGACCGCCTCGTCTTCACCGCGGGCCGCGGTCAGCACCGCACCCGCCGCGAAGCCGGTCCGGCGCGCGGCGGGTCAGCGGATCCCGGCGAGGAACTCCTCGGCCAGATCCCGCGGGTTGGCCTTGTCCACTTCGAGCCGCCGGTTCAGCTCCGTCAGCGTGGCCGTGTCCAACCGCGCCGAAACCCTGTTCAACGCGGCCACCTGCCGCTCGTTCAGCACCCCCGAACGCACCAGCGGGACCACGTGCTGCGCGGGGAACATCTCGCGCGGATCGGCCAGCTCCACCAGGTCGTGCTGCCGGATCTGCGCCGAGGTGGTGAACAGGTTCGCCACCTGGACCTGGTCGGAGAGCAGGGCGTCCACGGTGACCGTCGAGGACTCCACCGCGCGGATCTCGGCGAACCGGCACCCGTACTCCTCGGCGATCGTGTCGGCCCACCGCGACTTCCACTCCGCGGGAGCGGCGAGCACCATCCGCCCGCAGTGCGGCCCGAGCTCCTCCAGCGAGTGGATGCCCTGCGCAGCGGTTTCCCGCGATACGGTGAGCACGTCGGAGTTCTCCGCCGGGGACTGCCGCAGCACCCGCAGCCCCCGCGGAAGCTCCCGCGACAGCGCGGCGTAGACCGGACCGCTGGCGGTCGCCCCGGCCCCGGGATCGACGTACTCGAGCAGGTTCCCCGTGTACTCGGGCATCACCGCGAGCTCGCCCTGGCGGACGGCGGGCACGGAGAACTCGCGGGCGCCGATGCGGGGACGCGTCTGCACGTCGACACCGGTCTCGGCCAGCGCCTCGGCGTAGATGTTCATCAGCAGCTCGCTCTCGGCGAAGTCCGCCGAGCCCACCACGAGCGTGCCGTCGGAGCTGTTGCTGGCCCGCAACGGGTCGTGCCCGGCGCAGCCGGAGAGCACGAGCACCGCCGCGGCCAGGCATCCGATCAAGCGCTTCACGGGCGGACCCCCTTCGCGCGCACAGGCCGGGCCCGGCCGGTGGACCGCCGGTCGCCCCGGGTCGCGACCACCAGGCCCCGCGGCACGCACAGCCGCGTCAGGCCGGCCAGCACCAGGTCGAGGACCACGGCGAGCACGGCGATCGCGATCGCGGCCGCCGCCATCTGCGCGTAGTCGCTGATCTTCAGACCGTCCAGCAGCAACCGCCCCAGCCCGCCGAGGCCGACGTAGGCCGCGACGGCCGCCGTGGCGACGACCTGCAGCATCGCGCTGCGCACCCCGCCGAGGATCAGCGGCGTCGCGTTCGGCAGCCGCACCTGCCAGAGGCGCTGCAGCGGGGTCATCCCCATGCCCTTGGCCGCGTCGACCGCGTCCGCCGGCGTGCTGCTCACCCCGGTGTAGGTGCCGGCCAGGACCGGGGGCACCGCCAGGACCACCAGCCCGGCCAGGGCGGGGCCGGTGCCCAGGCCGAACACCAGGACCAGCAGGGTCACCAACCCCAACGTGGGCAGGGCGCGGATCGCGTTGCTCGCCCCGAGGACGAACACCCCGCCCCTGCCGGTGTGCCCCAGGTAGACGCCGAGGGGCACGGCGACGGCCGAGGCGGCCAGCACCGCGAGCACGCAGTAGTACAGGTGCAGCAGGGCCTGCGCCGGGACCCCGTCCGGGCCGCGCCAGTGCTCCGGGGCGGCCAGCCACGCCCAGAGTTCGCCGATCATCCGCCGTCCCTCCCGGATCCACCCGCGCACCGGGCCCACGGGGTGAGCACCCGCCGCACCGCGACCAGCACCAGGTCCACGACCAGCGCCAGCAGCACGACGCCGAGGATGCCGATGACGATCTGCACCAGGTAGTCGCGCTGGTACCCGTCGGTGAACAGCCGGCCGAGCCCGCCGACGCCCACGAGCGCGCCGACGCTGACCAGGCTGATGTTGCTGACCGACGCCACCCGCACCCCGGGGGCCAGCACGGGCAGCGCCAGGGGCAGCTCCACCGCGAAGAACCGCCGCACCGGCCGGTACCCCAGTGCCGTGGCGGCGGAGAGCACGTGCGCGGGCACGGCCTCCAGCGCGTCCACCACGGGGCGGAGGAGCAGCGCCGCGGTGTACAGGCCCAGCGCCAGCACCACGTTGACCGGGGAGAGCAGCGGGGTGCCCACGATGCCGGGGATGAGCACGAACAGCGCCAGCGACGGGATCGTGTACACGGCGTTGGCCGCGGCCTGCAGCGGACCGCGCAGCCACGGCGTGCGCAGCGCGAACCGCCCGAGCGGCACGGCCACCAGCAGGCCGAGCAGCAGCGGGAGCAGGGCCAGGTAGGCGTGCTCGACCAGTTGCGCGCCGAGCATCTCGCGGTTGCTCGGGCTGCTGAAGAAGTGCGCCAGCGCCTCGATCACCGCGCGCCTCCGGAAACGGGCCGCCGCTGGTCCAGCACGTCGAGCACGTGCCGGGCGGTCACCACTCCCACGTAGCGCCCCGCCTCGTCGACGACCACGCCCAGACCGGACGGCGAGGACAGCGCCGCGTCCAGCGCCCCCCGCAGCGGGGTGCGCTCGGTGTACAACGAGCCGCCCGCCACGAGGTGCTGCTCGGTGAGCGCGGTGCCGGCAGGCGCGTCCGGGGCGAGCCAGCCGCGCGGGCGGTCGTCGCCGTCCAGGGCGAGTCGCCACTGCGGACTCGGGCGCACCGGGTGTCCGATGCGGACGGTCGCGGCGCGTTCCGGCGCGACGCCGTCGGGTTCCACGAAGGACAGCCGGCGGAAACCGCGGTCCCTGCCGACGAACGAGTCCACGAAGTCGTCGGCCGGTTCGGCCAGCAGCGCGTCCGGCGCGGCGCACTGGGCGAGCCGCCCGCCCTGGCGCAGCACCGCGACGCGGTCCCCGAGCCGGACCGCTTCGTCGATGTCGTGCGTGACGAACAGGACCGTCTTGTGCAGCTCGTCCTGCAGCCGGCGCAGTTCGTCCTGCAGCGACTCGCGCACGATCGGGTCGACCGCGCTGAACGGTTCGTCCATCAGCAGCACCGGCGGATCGGCCGCCAGGGCGCGCGCCACGCCGACGCGCTGCTGCTGCCCTCCGGACAGCTGCGCCGGGTAGCGGTCGCCGAGCTCGGCGGGCAGCCCCACCAGTTCCAGCATCTCGGTGGCCCGGCGCCGCGCCCGCCGCCGCGTCAGCCCGGCGAGCACCGGCACCGTCCCCACGTTGTCCAGCACCGTGCGGTGCGGGAACAGCCCGGCCTGCTGGATGACGTAGCCCATGCCGCGCCGCAGCGCGGCCGGATCGCGCTCGCGCACGTCCACGCCGTCGACGGCCACCACCCCGGAGGACGGTTCGATCATCCTGTTGACCGTCCGCAGCAGGGTGGTCTTGCCGCAGCCGGACGGTCCCACCAGAACCGTGATCTCGCCCGCAGCGGCGGTCAGGTCCAGATCCGCGACGGCGACCGTGCCGTCGCGGTACTCCTTGCTCACGGCCCGGAACTCGATCACGCGGGTTCCTCCTGGATCTCCGGCGCCCACCGCTGCCGCGGGGGCGGTGCGAGCTGCTTTCCGCCACGGGACGGGAGAACACCCTAGTTCGCCCGGGCGGCGCGTGCGACGTTTCGGAGCCGACGCGTGATCACCCACACCCGCCGTGCGCCGACGTGCGAGCGGCGTCGGGCTCGTAAGCTGCTCGCAATGGACTCCGCAGCACACCAGCCTGAGCGGCCCCACCGAGCGCCGGAGCGCGAGCCCGAGCCGGGCGGGCGCAGCACCTCCACCGACCCGTGCGACGCGGTCGAGGCCCGGCTCGCCGCGGCAGGGGTGCACGCCCTCGCGCTGCGCCGCGTGCTCGCGCTGCTCGCCGCGGGCGGGCGCACGCGCGCCGAACTGGTCCGGTGCACCGCCACTCCCCGGCGCACCGTGGACGAGCTGCTCGCCGCCGCGGACGGGCACCTGAGCTGCGACGGGGACGCGGTGCTCCTGCACCCCGACCAGGTGGGGCGCTACCGCGCGCGGTTCGGCCTCGACGACCCGCGGGTGGCCGGCGGACCGGCCTCGCCCGCGGCGGCGAGCGGCTCCGGGGCGGGTGCGAAGGCCGCTCCTCCCGGGGAGTCCGGAGCGACCGCGGAGGCCGCGGACGCCGCGGCGGCGGACGCTTCCGGGGCGTCCGCCGAGGCCGCGGCGGCGGGTCGTCCGGGGCAGGCCGGCGATCCGCTGGAGCTGCTGCGCGGGTTCATCACCGCGGGGCCGCCTCCCGACCGGGAACTGGACCACGTCACCGCGACGGCGGAGACCGTGCTGGCCCGCGCGCGCTGGTTGCACGGCACCTACGACCTCACCGGGGCCCGCCTGCTCTGCCTCGGCGACCACGACCTGACCTCGCTGGCGGTCGGGCTGCTCGCCCCGGAGGCGGTGATGGCCGTGGCCGATGTGGACGACCGCATCCTGCGGCACATCGACGCGACCGCTGCCGAGCACGGCCTGCCGGTGCGCACGCTGCACGCCGACCTGCGCCGAGGTTTGCCGCCCGCGCTGGAGGGGTGGGCCGACCTGGTGTTCAGCGACCCGCCGTACACGCCGGAGGGCATGGCGCTGTTCGCGGCCCGCGGGCTGGAGAGCGCGGCCGGGCCGCACAGCCGCCTGCACCTGGCCTACGGGTTCAGCGAGCGCACTCCCGCCCTGGGTCACAAGGTGCAGCAGGAGCTGCTGCGGTTGGGCCTCGTGTTCACCGCGGTGCTGCCGGACTTCCACCGCTACCGCGGTGCGGAGGCCGTGGGCAGCGCCAGCGACCTGTACGTGTGCCAACCGACCTCGCGGGGGCGGCGCCAGGGTCGGCACCAGCAGGCCGCGATCTACACGCACGGCGCCCGCTCGGTGGAAGGCGGCGCGTCGGAGGTGTCGGCCGAGTTCCGCGCCCGCCTCGGCGAGCGGCTGGGCACGGCGGTGGAGGAGTTGCGCGAGGCGGACTGGTCCCAGCCGGTCCGGGGGCGGGACCCGGTGTTCGACCTGCGCGCGGACCCGGGCGCTTGGTTGCTGCGGATGCTGCTGGCGTGCAACTCACCGCGCCTCGCCTGCGTGGTGGACAACAACCACCCGGACATCACCAGCGCCGCGGCGCAGCAGGACCTCACCGGGCTGGTCGGAGCGAAGTACGCGCTGCGGATGCTGCGCAGCTTCCCGGAGCACCGCACGGCGGTGGTGCTCGCCGAACGGGCCGGCGAGCCCTCCGCGGCGCGGGACGTGCTCAGCCGGGCGCACGGCAAGCTCGGCAACACCGTCCGCGAGGCGCTCATCGCGCACGCGGCGGAGCCGTTGACCAAGCGGCAGGCCAAGGAGCGCGCCGCCGAACTGCTCCCCACCGCCGACGACGCGCAGCTGCGTGTCGTCGACCTGCCGCGCCACCGGCTCGCCGAGCTCCTCACGTCCCTGGGCACACGCCCCTGACTTCTCTGGAACCTTTCCAGAGAGCGCAATTTTCATGAAAATTGCGCTCCGTCCCCACACCTCCGCGGGGCAAACTGTCCCCACACGATCGAGTGTGGACACGGTTCTTGCGCGACGAGGGCATGGCGAGCAGGGGACCGCTCCGGCTTTCCGCCCCGGGGTCCGGGGAGGCTGCGGGCTTTCCGCCCCGGGGTCCGGGGAGGCTGCGGGCTTTCCGCCCCGGGGTCCCCGGGGAGGCTGCGGAGCGCCGCTCCGGGGAGGGGAGCGCTCAGGGAGTGCTGGGGGGCGAGGACTCCGACTGCCCGTCCGGGTGCAGGCGCACCGCCGCAACGCTGTGGATCGCCTCCAGCCACAGCCGCACGCTCTCACCGTTGCTCGGGAACTCGTAGTACAGCGAGTCGCCCCGCTCCAGCACGTCGAGGTTGCGGCGGTAGTCGCGGCGGCGGTGGGCCTCGTCGCCGAGCTCCCCGGTACCGCCCTCGGAACCGAACAGGTGCACCGCGCGCGGCACGAGCCGCTGCGCGGTCTCCTCCGCCACCCACCGGGCCGCCTGCTCGGGCGTGGTGAACACGGCCTCCGGGGTGCGGGCCAGCCGGTCGGCGCGCGTGCTGGCCTCCTCCAGCCCGAGCTCGTCGCGGACTTCCACGTAGGCGTGCCACCGCACGGTGGCACCGCTGCGCCCGGTTCCGCGACTGCCCGCGGGGTCGCGGTCCTGGGGTTCGCGACCGCTCTCGCGTTCGCGGCTGTCTTCGGATTCGCGCACGCCGTTCCTCACATCCACTGCTCGGTCTGACCGCTTCCGGGGCGCGGAGAAATCACGATCATGGTGCCCCACGCCGCACCGCTGGTCGCGCGCCAGGGCAACGACTGCGGGCGCGCGCTGCGCAGGCTCGGGGAACCGCTGCCGCTCAGGGCCGTTCGCGGCCGTAGGGGCGGTGCTCGGCCTGCTGCAGCGCGCGCTGCAGGCGCGCGTCGCGCAGGGTGCGCCGCTCACCGACCGGGTCGACACCGAGCTTGCGCGCGCAGACGGGGCACACGACGGCACCGCCCGCGTCGGCTACCGCACCGCCGGCACCGGGAGGCGCTTCAGCCGAGGCGAGGGGCAGATCACCGCGCTGGGCGCGCACCGGCGTGGTCAGGCTCTTGCCGCACGCGGTACGCGGGTGCTCTCCCCCGGACACCGGGTTGTGCCACACGTCCTCGTCCGCGCCGGCCATCCATCGTGGCAACGGACTCGCTCCCTCTTCTCCGTCAGGGCGCCGCGGGTCGCACGAGCGGTGCCGCGCGGAAGGACGTCCCGGCCCGCCGTCACCCACATGGCGACCAGCATGCCGAGCGCTGTGCGCATGAGCCGCCCCTTCCACCCTCAATCACCCGGTCGTGTGAAACCAGCCAAGTTGATCACGTTCCGCGCACGCACTTCGCCCGGTTCTCTCCCAGCTCAGCAGCCGCCCGGCTCAGCAACCGCCCGGCTCAGCAGCTGCGGAGCCCCACCGCCGAGTCACGGCGTGGACAGCGGACTGCGCTCCAGCAACTCCCGGAACCGCGCCGCCGGCAGCGGGTAGGAGAACAGCCACCCCTGGTAGGCGTCGACGCCGACCCCGGAGAGCACGTGGAACTGGGTCGCGTGCTCCACCCCTTCGGCGATGCAGCGCCGCCCCATCGCACGCGCCATGTCGACCACGGCACGGGTGACCGCGAAGTCCGAGGCGTCGCCGCCCACGCCGGAGACGAACCGGCGGTCGACCTTGATGATCTGCGCGGGCAGGTCCTTCAACCGGGCCAGCGAGGAGTACCCGGTGCCGAAGTCGTCGACGGCGAACCGCACACCGCGCGCCGAGAGGTCCGCCATCTCCTGCCTGGGGTGCGCGGGCAGGTCGACCAGCGCCGTCTCCACCACCTCGAGCACCACGCGGTTCCACTGGATGCCCGTCTCCGCGACGATCTCGGTGACGCTGCGGACGAAATCCGGCGCCCCCGGCACCATCCCGCCCAGGTTCACCGAGATCGACACCGGGCACCCGCCGGACCCGGGCCACGAGGCGGCCTCCCGCAGCGCCGTGCGCAGCACCCACCGGTCCAGCTCCTGCAGCAGGTCGCCCTGCTCGGCCACGGGCAGGAACGTGTCCGGGGCCAGCATCCCCCGCTCCGGGTGCGGCCACCGCACCAACGCCTCCGCCCCCAGCACGCGGCCGTCGGTGGCCACCACCGGCTGGTACACGAGCGACAGGCCGTCGTTGTGCAGCGCTTCCCGCAGCTGCCCCTCGAGCTGCAACTGCCGGTCGGCCGAAGCCATCAGCGCCGGGCTGGCCAACGACACCTTGCCCACCCCGCGGCTCTTGGCCTCGAACATCGCGGCATCGGCGAACCGGAGCAGGTCCTGCCCCAGCAGCGCGGCGCCGAGCGAGCCCGCGGCACCGGACTCCGCGGCCCCGCGCGGGGTCACCGCC
The DNA here is from genome assembly GCF_054491345.1 of Salinifilum ghardaiensis. NCBI lineage: Bacteria > Bacillati > Actinomycetota > Actinomycetes > Pseudonocardiales > Pseudonocardiaceae > Salinifilum > Salinifilum ghardaiensis. The sequence goes on from NZ_CM137101.1 coordinate 4,256,537, forward strand.
CCGATCGACGCGGAGACCCGGATGAGCTGGCCGTGCACCGGTACCGCCGTGCGCAGCAGTCGGGAGACCCGGGTGGCCAGCGCGTCCAACCCGCCGACGGCGGTGAGATCGCGGCAGATGACGACGTACTCGTCGCCGGACATGCGCGCGGCCACGCACCCCTCGGGCAGACCGCGCTCCAGGCGGCGCGCCAGGGCCACGAGCAGCTCGTCGCCCGCGTCGTGACCGAGGCCGTCGTTGATCCGCTTGAACTTGTCGATGTCGCAGAACAGCACCGCGATGTCCGGCAGCTCGCCACCGGTCGTCGCCGGCAGCAGCCCGGACAGCATGGCCTTGACAGCGGCCCGGTTCGGCAGCCCGGTCAGCTCGTCGTGCGTGGCCTGGTAGTGCAGCGCTTCGGTGGCCCGGCGGCGCTCGGTGATGTCCTGGAACACCACCAGCCAGAACTGACTGCCGTCGTCCTGCACGGACCAGGACACGTGCAGCTCGCAGTCCACCGCCTCCCCGTCGGAGCGCCGGAACGCCCGCTGCGGCACGCGCAGCCGCCCCTCCGCCTCCGCGGGAACCGGGAGCTCGCGCGCGGGTTCGTCCGGATGCACCAGCTCGTCCATGGACCTGCCCTGCAACCGCTCGGCCCGGAACCCGAACAGGTCGCACAGCGCCTCGTTCACGTCCACCAGGCGCCCCCCGGTGTCGAACAGGCCGATGCCGACGGGGGTGACCGAGACGAGGTCGGTGAAGCGCTGGCTGGAGCGCTCGAGCCGCGTGGCGGCCGCCCGCTGCTCGGTGACGTCCTGCGCGGTGCCCACCAGCAGGGTGCGCCCGTCGGCATCGCGCACGGCGCTGCCGCGCAGCCGCAGCACCAGGATCTTCCCGGTGACCCCGCAGAAGTAGCGGTGCTCGACCTCGACCGTCTCGTGCCGCTGCAGCAGCGGCATCCACGCTTCCCTGACCCGCTCGCGGTCCTCCGCGTGCACCCGCTCGAGATAGCCGGAGAACGTGGTGTGCGTCTTCGGCGGCCGCCCGAGCAGCGCGTGCAGGGTGTCCGAGAGCCGGATGACATCGCTGCGGGGGTCCCACTCCCAAGTGCCGAGCCGCGCGATGCGCTCGGCGTCCTCGAGCTTGCGGCGCTCGTCGTGCAGCTGGCGCTTCAGCACGCGGTGCTCGGTGATGTCCTGCACCGTTCCCTGCACGCGCTCGATCCAGCCGTCCGGTCCGCACTCGACCCGGCCGGTGCACAGGTACACGCGCTCGCCGGCGAGATCGCGCAGCTCGACCTCGATGAGCACGCCCTCGGTGGCGTTGAGCAGGCGCGTGTAGAACTCCTCGGCCTTGCCCCGGTCGGCGGGGTGCGTCACCTCGAGCAGCACGTCGAACTTCGGGCGCGAGGAGTCCGAACCGAGCAGTTCGGCGACCATCGGGCTGGGGTGGATCTCCCCCGCCTGCGGGTCGTACATCCACCGCCCCACCCCGGAGAGCTCGCGCGCGTCCGCGGTCGAGTCCTCGTCCGGCGGGTGCACCGCGAGGTCGGAGACGTCGGCCAGCACCGAGATCCGCTGCCCCGCGTTCCCGGGGCGCGGCCAGCTGACCACGCGCACCGGCACGCGGCGCCGCTCCCCGTGCAGCCAGGAGACCGGTCCGTCCTCGCTGAGCAGACGGCTGAGGTTCCTGCCGACGAGGTCGTCGGCCGAGGGCACTCCGGCCAGGCCGGCCAGTTCGCCCGTCGCGCGGAGCACGGCGCCGTCAGCGGCGCTGAGCAGGGCGGGCGCGGCGGGCAGCACGTCGTACGCTCCCCCGGCGGGACCGGCTGCCTCCCCCCGCGGTCCGTCCTCCGCACGCCACATCCGCTCGCTCCGTTCGGTCACAGCACCTCCTGCGCTCCGGGTCACGTCGACCGGGGCCGCGGATCCCCAGACCCGTGACCAGCAACACAGCGCCCCGTCGCGTGACCTTACCGGCGGTACACATCGGAATACTCGCCACGGCGACGACGCGCTCCACGCGTCGCGCACCGCACCGGACGAGACGAACCGCGCACCCGGGTATGACGCGTCGCACCCGGATCGGGTTGTCGAGGGACCCACCGGTAGGACCCGAAACACATTCGGCGACTGGGACGCGCGTCCCAGTCGCCGAATCTACGCTGACGGTGTGATCAATTTTGGGTAATTATCACCGGGCGTCGCCCAACGGAGGACAGCGCGCGGTGACCGGGTACACCCGATCAGGTCACATGTCCCCGCGGAACCGCTTACCGCACCACGCCTTCCCGCCGCGCGGTCCGGGCGACCGCTTCGGTCACCTCGGGGGCGACCCGCGGATCCAGCGGGCTCGGCACGATGTAGTCGGACGCGAGGTCGTCGGCGGCCACCGCCGCGACGGCCTCCGCGGCCGCCACCTTCATGCCGTCGGTGATCTCCCGCGCACCCGCCTGCAGCGCACCGCGGAAGATGCCCGGGAACGCCAGCACGTTGTTGATCTGGTTCGGGAAGTCGCTGCGCCCGGTGGCCACCACCGAGGCGTACTTCGCGGCCACCTCCGGGTGAACTTCGGGGTCCGGATTGGACAGCGCGAACACGATCGCCTCCGGCGACATCCGCGCCAGGTGCTCCTCCGGCACCTGCACCGTGGACAGCCCGAGGAACACGTCGGCGCCGTGCAGCGCATCGGCGACCGAACCGGTGACACCGCGCGGGTTCGTGTACTCGACGAGCTCCTGCTTGATCGGGGTCAGGCCCTCGCGCCCCTCGTGCAGCACGCCGCGCGAATCACCGACGACGATGTCGCTCACCCCGGCCGCGCGCAGGATGCGCGCGCACGCCACGCCCGCAGCACCCGCGCCGGAGATGACCACGCGCTGCTCGGAGAGCTCCCGGCCGGTCAGGCGGCAGGCGTTGCGCAGCGCGGCGAGCGTGACCACCGCCGTGCCGTGCTGGTCGTCGTGCATCACCGGGCAGTCGAGCGCCTCGACGAGGCGCCGCTCCAGCTCGAAGCAGCGCGGCGCGGCGACGTCCTCCAGGTTCACCGCGCCGAACGAGGGGCGCAGGTTCACCAGGGTCTGCACGGTCTGGTCGACGTCGTTGGTGTCGAGCACCAGCGGGATCGAGTTCAGGCCCGCGAACTTGCGGAACAGCGCCGACTTGCCCTCCATCACGGGCAGCGAGGCGCGCGGGCCGATGTCGCCGAGCCCCAGCACCGCGGTGCCGTCGCTGACCACGGCGACCAGCTGCTGGGTCCAGGTGTAGCGGTCGGCGAGCTCGGGGTCGCTGGCGATCGCCCGGCTGACCTGCGCCACCCCGGGGGTGTACGCGATCGAGAGGTCCCGGGAGGTGTCCAGCCGGGCGCTGAGCTCGACGTCCAGCTTGCCACCTTCGTGGGCGGCGAAGATTTCCTCGTTGGTCAGTTCGGCACCGGTGGATTCGGACGTGCTGGTGCCTTCGTTCACGGTGGTCACGGCGTCCCTCCTATAGCCATGCCGGTGACCGGGGCGACCCCGGCCCGGGTGGACGGGCGGTCCGGGGACCGCCCTCGACGCGGCCGACCTGCCGGGCGTAGGCGGCGCGGTGGGCGTCGAGTTTCCGAGACCAGCCGTCCCTGGTGCGGGACAACGGCTCGGGTGGACGCTGCGGTTCGGCCAGTCTGCCACACGCGCGCCGCCCGCTGTCTGCGACCGATGTCACATATCACCAGGTTATTCAACATTTTGTCAACCTCATGGACGGTGGCCGCGTTCTCGAAAACCCCCGCAACGCGCCGCGAATCCGCCGGTGCGCACCGCTGAAAGCATCCACCTCGCACGCGCCGCACCCGGCGCCAGGAGTCAGCGGACCGGCCGTCGGGCGGCGCCCGCTAATAGGCTCGGGCCGTGCGGACACGGAGACTCACCATCGACGACGCGCTCGAGTTCACCCCGCCGTCCTTCCCCGACCACCGCGGGAAGTTCGTGGCGCCGTTCCAGCACGAGCCGTTCGCGGCGGCCACGGGCCACCCGCTCACCATCGCCCAGGTGAACAACAGCGTCTCGACCACCGGCGTCATCCGCGGGGTGCACTTCGCCGACGTCCCGCCGGGGCAGGCGAAGTACGTCTACTGCGCGCGGGGTGAGGTCCTCGACGTCGTCGTGGACGTGCGCACCGGTTCACCGACCTTCGGCCGGTGGGACGCGGTGCGGTTGGACGCGGAGGAACACCGCGCGGTCTACCTCCCGGAGGGCCTCGGCCACGCCTTCCTCGCCCTCGCCCCGGACACCGCGGTGGTCTACCTGTGCTCCACCGGCTACGACCCCTCCGCCGAGCACGGGATCGATCCGCTCGACCCCGAGCTCGGCCTGCCCTGGCCGGACTGGCTGCGCGGCGAGCCGGTGCTGTCCGCGAAGGACCGCGCCGCGCCCGGGCTGCGCGCCGCGGCCGAGCGGGGGCTGCTGCCCGACTACGAGAGCTGCCGGGCGCGGTACGCGCAGCTACGGCAGGGGTGAGGGCACGCGCCCGGGGCGCGGCCACAGCCGCCACCGCACGACCCCGAGCACCTCGGCCGGGCCGAGCTGGCGCGAGTCGGTCGACCCCGCGGCGTTGTCGCCCTCCACGTGCCAGCCCGCGCCGTCCCGCCGCACCGCGCGCTTCACCGACAGCTGCCCCGGGCGTCCGACCCAGCGCACCAGCACGACATCACCCGAGCGGGGAAAGTCGCGCAGCCGCACCCACGCCACGTCCCCGTCCCGCAGGGCGGGGGCCATGGAGGGACCGCGGACGCGGAGCCTGCGCCAGGGCAGCCACCCGAGGGAGTTCAAGGGGCACCTCCACTAGGTCAACGTAGATCTTTGAGAGTAAGGTCTGCGGTGTCGGAGCACTCACTGTGAGGGAGGAACAATGCGGCTACTGTCGCGGATCCTCGGCCCGCGCCTGGAGGCGACCGCGCACTGCGACCTGCCGTGCGGTGTCTACGACCCGGCGCAGGCCCGGATCGAGGCCGAATCGGTCAAGGCGATCCAGGAGAAGTACCAGAACAACGAAGACCAGGAGTTCCGCACCCGGGCGATCAACATCGCCGAGCAGCGCTCCGAGCTGGTCAAGCACCACCTGTGGGTGCTGTGGACGGACTACTTCAAGCCGCACCACTTCGAGAAGTACCCGCAGCTGCACGAGCTGGTGAACAAGGCCACCAAGGCCGCGGGTGCCGCCGGCACGAAGGGTTCCATGGACCCGTCGACCGGCCAGCAGCTCCTGGACTACATCGCTGAGATCGACAAGATCTTCTGGGAGACCAAGAACGGCTGAGCGAACCAGCCTTCTTCAGGGCGCTGACCGGCGGGGACGACCCTTCGCCGGTCAGCGCCTTTTTCGTCGTTTGGCGTCCCGAGACGGCCCGCAGACGGCCCGGACGGCCACGGACGACCTGGGGTCGTCCCGCGTGGAGGGACCCCGCCGCTGCGACCGGGCGACCGAGCGATGGGGATTCGCCGACGCCGCGCAGACCGAGCACAAAGACCCGACGCCCGGGCCCCGTCCGGCTTAAAGTGGGTTCGTGCACCCGTGTCGCCGAGCGATCCGACCGAGCGCACTCCGTTGGCCGCCGGTCGCAACAGCACGAGAAGGCCGCGATGTCCTTGCATCGGTTCACGGTGTACACCGGCGAAGAAGTCGAAGTTTGCAGCCTCGACGCGTTGCGGGCGGGCGGGAGCAACGCGTTGTGGACGAGCCGGGAATCCGAAGAGGGCGGCGCGCTCCACGTGGAGTACAACGCCGCCTACCTCGGTCAAGCCATCGTCGAGTCGCTGCGCAGGATCGAACGCGTCGGCTTGACCCCCACCGGGATCCTCCCCTCCCACCTGGAGTCGTCGGTGTCCGCGCGGCAGACGACCACGGCTGCTGACCACCTCCTCCGGGCTCGCCGGCTCCTGCAGGTCAGCGCCTGCGACACCGAGCTCCGCGAGCTGGTGGAGTACCTGATCGAAACGCTGCAGTCCACGCTCCGGCGGAACGGACCGACGACCGGTTGACGTGGTGCCCACGCGCGGCACGCGCCGGGGCGGTCGCCCCCCTCCCCCGCTCGGAGCGCCGCGTCGGCCCGGCAACTCCGCGGCGAACACCTCTGCGCGGGATTGCTGCTGCGCCCACGACGCACGCGGTACGGGGTCTACCCTGGCGAGGTATGAGCACCGGAGAAGCACCTGCCGTGACCGTGCTGTCCGTGCCGGGGTGCCCGAACGCTCAGCTGCTGCGCGAACGGCTGGACCGAGTCCTGGCCAGCAGGGCGGAAGTCGCCGTCGCGCACCGGATCGTGGAAGACGACGCCGAGGCGCGGCGCTGGGGCATGCGCGGTTCCCCCACGCTGCTCGTCGACGGCCGCGACCCCTTCGCGCGGGAGGGGCAACCGTTCGGCCTGGCCTGCCGCCTCTACGCGCACGCCGACGGCGGGGTGGAAGGGGCACCCGCACTCGCCGAGCTGGCCGCCGCGTTCGGCCGCGAGGAACCCGCGAACACCGCGTGACCGCGGCAGGCGCGCGACTGGTGGCGGGGATGGAGCGGCACCAGGTCGCCATCTACGTAGCGGCGATGGCGGTCGGGGGCATCGCGGGGTGGTCCGCCCCGAGTCTCGGGCCGGGCCTGGAGCACGCGATCAACCCGGTGCTCGCGGCTCTGCTGTACGTGACCTTCCTGCAGGTGCCCGTTGCCGAGCTGGGCCGCTCGCTGCGCGCCGGCCGGTTCATGGCCGCCGCCCTGGTGGTCAACTTCCTCGTGGTGCCGCTGGTCGTGGCGGCGATGTTCGCGTTCCTCCCCGCCGAGCCGGCGGTGCGGATGGGCGTGCTGCTGGTGCTGCTGACGCCGTGCGTCGACTACGTGATCGTCTTCAGCTCCCTGGCCGGAGCCAGCAGCCAACGACTGCTGGCGGCTACACCGCTGCTGCTGCTCTCCCAGGTGGTTCTCCTGCCGGGCTACCTCTACCTGTTCATGGGCTCGGCGCTGGCCGACGTCGTCGAGCCGGCACCGTTCCTCGAGGCGTTCCTCGTGCTGATCGTCATCCCGCTCACGCTGGCCTGGCTGACCCAGGCTTGGGCCGCTCGTCGGCCGAGCGGGCGGAAGACCGCTGATGCGGTGGGCGCGGCCATGGTCCCGCTCTTGGCGGCGACGTTGCTGACCGTCGTCGCGTCCCAGGTGCCCGAGGTGGGCGACAACCTGGGCGACGTCGCCCGCGTCGTTCCGTTCTACGTGCTCTTCCTGCTGGTCATGCCGGTCGCTGGACGCCTCGTCGCCCGCCTGTTCCGCTTGAACGCCCCGGACGGCCGAGCCATCGTCTTCACGGGAGCGACGCGCAACTCCCTCGTCGTGCTCCCCCTGGCGCTGGCCTTGCCGGAGGGGCTCGCCATCGCCGCTGTCATCGTGGTGACCCAGACGCTCGTCGAGGTCATCGGCATGGTGACCTACGTGCGAGCCATCCCCCGGCTGCTGCCCGGCGGGCCCCCTGCGCCGCGACGGGCACCCCGCGTCCGATGAGCTCACCGACCCCGTGCGGAGGCGCTGCGCGCCGCGCACGTCATCGATCTCCGCGCGGCGGAAAACGCCGGCCGGTTCAGGTGGTCCGGCCCCAGTCGAGGCGGTCGGCGAGGCCGGCGCGGGTGAAGGTGCTCGCCAGCTCGTCGCGGCCTTCGGTGAAGTGGGCCCAGCCGTCGCAGTGGACGGGCACGACGCGGCGGGCGTCGAGGATCGTCGCCGCCTCCGCGGCCTGGGCGCTGTCGAGGACGATCGGTTCGCCGTCGTAGACGGCGGAGAAGCGTGGTGCGCCGGCGAAGAGGATGGCGGTGTCCACCGGGGCGAAGCGCTCGGCGATCTGTTCGACCAGGGCGAGCTGCGCGTTGTCGCCGCTGACGTAGACCGTGGGCAGATCCTCGGCGGTCAGCACGAAGCCGACGACCTCACCGGTGATCGCTTCGACCTCTTCGCGCGCTCCGGGGCCGTGGAGGGCGGGCACACCGGTGACGGTGAGCGTGCCGCCGTCGGGACGCTCCAGCTCGATCGACTCCCAGTCGTCCAGTCCTTTGGCCCGTTCGCCCAGGCGTCGCCCGCCGCCGGGGGTGGTCAGCGTGAGCGGGACGTCGGCGAGCAGCGCGCGGCCGGAGGTGTCGAGGTTGTCGGGGTGCTCGTCGTGGGAGAGCAGCACCACGTCGACGCGACCCAGGTCGGCGGGGGTGCCGGCAGCAGGGGCGGTCTTGGTCAGGACCGAGCCGTTGCCCGCCGGGTAGTCGCCGGGTTCGTCGAAGGTCGGGTCGGTCAGACAGCGCAGGCCCCCGTACTCGAACAGGACGGTCGGGCCGCCGAAGACGCGCACGGGGAACTGGTCGGTGGGGACAGCGGACATGGCAGTGCTCCTCACGGTTTCTAATGGGTTAATCCGTGAAGTCACGCTAGCTGTTCTCACGGATGCGCGCAAGCAGTACCATGAGAACCATGGGAGAGACCACGACCGCAGACACCGCCCTCCCGCCCGCACCGGGCGAGGAGCACCACCCCGCCCTCGCCCTGGCCAACAGCGCCCTCGCCCTTCCCGGCGGGCACACGATCGACCTTCTCGGCACGCCCGCGCAGACGAACCAGTGGCTGACCGAGCACGGCCTGACATCGGTCGAGATCGACATGCGCGAGATGTGCGCGGCGCAGTTGCGCTCGCTGCGCGAGCAGATCCGGGCGCTGTTCGCCTCCCGCACCGCTGGACTGCCCGCCCTGCCCGCGGCCCTGTCCGCCATCAACGACGCCCTGACCCGGGTTCCCACCGCCCCGCTGCTGTGCTGGGACGACAAGGGCGGCCCGTACCGCGCGAGCCCGCACCCCACCACCGAGGTCGTCGACCACGCCCTGGCGACGCTGGCCGCCGACGCCGCCGACCTGCTCACCTCCCCCGACGCCGAACGCCTCACCGCCTGCGACTCCAGCCCCTGCAACCGCTTCCTGATCCGCCGCGGCCGCCGCCACTGGTGCTCCACCCGCTGCGGCGACCGCGCCCGCGCAGCCCGCGCCTACACCCGCCGCACCCGGCCGAAAGCGGACTGACGGACCCGCCCGGCAGCGAGCGCCGGGCGGAGGGAACAGCCACGTTCGACCGTGCAGCGCCTTCGCACGAATCCTCGGAACGTCGTTTGATCGTTTTTTCAGCCCTGTGCGGCACGCTGTGGGCGTGGGGTGCTCCGGGGCCGATCGAGCTTCACCGGACGAGCGCGCCCGCACCCGACTCGACTCAGTAGAAGGGGGCTCGCACTTGCTGCCGAGGACGATGGCCGCTGTTCTCCTCACCGGCCACGGTGGACTGGACAAGCTCGAGTACCGCACGGACGTGCCGGTTCCGCGGCCCGGACCGGACGAGGTGCTGATCCAGGTCGCCGCGGCCGGGGTCAACAACACGGACGTGAACACCCGAGTGGGGTGGTACTCGAAGGCCGTCACCTCGGGGACGGGCGACGGCGGAGCAGCGGGTTTCGACGCCGTCGACGAGGGGGACGCCACGTGGTCGGGCGCCGCGCTCGAGTTCCCGCGCATCCAGGGCGCGGACGTCTGCGGCCGCGTTGTGGACGTGGGCGCGGGAGTTCCGCCCGAGCGCGTCGGTGAACGGGTCCTCGTGCGGAACATGCTGCGCACCCCCGTCGACTACCGGCCGTTCGAGTGCTGGACCCTCGGCAGCGAGTGCGACGGCGGATTCGCCCAGTTCACCGTCGCCCCCGCCCGGGAAGCGCACGCCGTCCGCAACGATTGGAGCGATGCGGAACTCGCGGCGGTACCGTGCGCCTACTCCACCGCGGAGAACATGCTGCACCGGGCCGCCGCCACCGCGGAGCGGGTGCTGGTGACGGGCGCCTCGGGCGGCGTGGGGCTCGCCGCGGTGCAGCTGGCGAAACGCCGCGGGGCGACGGTCACCGCGGTGTGCTCGGCAGCGAAGTCCGCCGACGTGATCGCGCAGGGCGCCGATCGGACCGTGGACCGCGGTGAGGACCTCGTCAGCGCCCTCGGGAGCGGATCCGTCGACGTGGTCATCGACCTCGTGGGCGGTCCCCAGTTCCCGCACCTGCTGGAACTGCTGCGACCCGGTGGCCGGTACGCCATCTCCGGCGCCATCGGAGGCCCGCTCGCGGAACTCGACCTGCGAACGCTCTACCTCGAGGACCTGTCCCTGCTCGGCTGCACGTTCCAGGAGGACGCGGTGTTCGAGAACCTGGTCTCCTACGTCGAACGCGACGAGGTGCGACCGGTCGTCTCCCGGACGTATCCGCTGGACGAGATCACGCGCGCGCAGCAGGACTTCCTCGACAAGGCCCACCCCGGAAAGCTGGTGCTCCTCCCGCCGGCTCCGAGCGCGTGAACGGCGGGCCCGCAGGAGACGCTGGAGAGGAGAGCGGGACGAAGATCTCGCGGACGTGCTCGGGGAGTCGGACGTGACCTGGGAGTGAGCCGGCCCCGCATCACGGGGACCCGCCGGGACCGGCCCCGTCGAGGTGGACGGTGCGCCCCGCCCAGTGCCCCAGCAGGTCCTCGTCGTGGCTGATGGCGAGGACGCCGAGCCCCTGCTCGCGGACCCGCCGGTCGACGACCCGGACCAGCGCCGCGGTGGTCGAGGCGTCCAGCATCGCGGTGAACTCGTCGCAGATGAGGTACCGCGGCCCCGGCGCCAGCGCGCGGGCCAGGCAGGCCCGCTGGAGCTGGCCGTCGCTGACCTCGTGCGGGCGCCTGCTCAGCACCTCGGTGGTCACCCCGGTCTCCTCGGCCAGCTCGGCGACCTCGCCCGCGGAGCCGGTGGCCAGCAGCGGTTCGGCGATGGCCTCGCGCAGGGTGAACCGCGGGTCCACCGCGGGCCGGGGGTGCTGGAAGACGAGACCGACCGCGGTGCGCACTCCCCTGGGCGTGGCGTGCCGGAACTCCGCGACCGGTTCGCCGTCCAGCGACACCTGCCCGGACCAGGGCCGGTGCAGCAGGCCCAGCACCCTGCCCAGGGTGGACTTCCCGCACCCGCTCGGTCCGGCCAGACCGGCGACTTCCCCAGCAGGCACGTCCAGGTCCACGCCGTCGAGCACGGGCGCGCCGCGCCGGTAACCGGCGACCAGGCCCGCGCCGCTCAGCACGGCGGGTGGGCGGCGACCCACCGGTCGCCGTGCTCGATCGGTTCCGGATCGCCGGTGCACGGGGCGAACCCGGGCACGTCCGGGCATCGCTGGCAGAACACGCAGCCCCACTCCTCCTCGATGCGGTCCAGTTCGGTCAACGCCGGCGGGTGGCCGGGGATCGGCGTGAACCCGCCCTCGGGCAGCGCGGCCAGCAGCCCCGCGGTGTAGGGGTGCCAGGGGTCGGCCAGCACCTCCTCGGCGGGTCCGCCCTCCACGAGGCGGCTGGCGTACATCACGGCGACGTCGGTGGCCACCCGCCGCGCCGCGGCCAGGTCGTGGGTGATCAGCAGCACGGCGCGGTCCTCCGCGGCGGCCTCGGCCAGCAGGTCGGTGGTGCGGTGCACCAGCGGCCGGTCCAGGCCGGTGGTCGGTTCGTCGGCGAGGAGGACCGTCGGATCACCCGCCAGCGCCAGCGCGAGCACCGCGCGCTGCGCCATGCCACCGGAGAGCTCGTGCGGGTAGCGGTCCAGGTCCGCCGGCGCCAGGCCGACCCGTTCGGCGAGCTCGTCGGCGCCGCTGGGCCCGCCGAGCGCCGCGACGGTCTCCGCGAGCTGGCTGCGCGCGGTGCGCACCGGGGTGAGGTGGGTGCTCGCGGACTGCGGGACCAGACCGATCCTGCGGCCGCGGATCCGCCCGGACAGCGCTCCCTCCGGCGCGGCGAGCAGGTCGGTGCCGTCGGCCAGCAGCGCGCTGCCGCGCACCTCGGCGTTGTCCGGCAGCAGCCCCAGCAGCGCGGAGGCGAGCACCGACTTGCCGCACCCGGACTCGCCGACCAGCGCCAGCACCCGGCCCCGCTCGAGCCGCAGCGTCGCGTCGCTGACCGCGCGCACGACGGCGCGCCGCCGGAGCCGGAACCGCACCGACATCCGCCGCAGCGACAGCAGGGACCCGGTCGCGGCGGTCGGTCCGGTCAGCACGTCCGCTTCCGTCACAGCGCCAACTCCGATCGCCTCCGGGGCACGATCCGGTCGCGCCAGGTCGCCGCCAGCCCGGAGACCGCCAGCGTGGTCGCGACCAGCAGTGCCGAGGGGAACAGCACGATCCACCAGCCGCCCAGCAGCACGGCCTCGCGGCCGTCGCCCAGGATGTTGCCGATGCTGGCCAGGTGCGGCGGCAGCCCGAGCCCGAGGAAGCTCAGCGCCGTCTCGTGCCACACCGCGTGCGGCACCAGCAGCACCGCCGAGAGGGCTGCCTGCGGCACGACCGCCGGCAGCAGGTGCCGCACGAGGATCCGCCACCGCGAGGACCCGCCGGCGATCGCCGCGTCGACGTACGGCCGCTGCCGCAGGGACAGCACCTCGGAACGCACCAGGCGCGCCACCGTGGTCCAGTGGGTCAGGGCGATGGAGCAGACCACCGCGGTCAGGCTTCCCCGGTACAGCGCGACGATCACCACGCCCAGCAGGAGGTGCGGCACCGAGTTGACGGTGTCGACCAGGCGCATCAGCAGCCGGTCCGGCCAGCCGCCCAGGCCGCCCGCCGCCACGCCGACCGCGGAACCGAGCACGGTGGACACCAGCGCGCTGAACCCGGCCACCAGCAGGGAGACCCGCAGCCCGGCCAGCGAGCGGACGAAGACGTCCCGGCCGCCGGAGTCGGTGCCGAACGGGTGGGCCGGGCTCGGTGCGAGCCGGATCGCGTCGTAGCGCACCGACTCGGCCCCCAGCAGGGCGGGAACCGCGATCGCGCCCACCACCAGCGCGGCCAGCACCGCCACCGAGGCCCACAACCGCGCCCGCGGATGCGCGCGCGTGCGCCGCGCGCGGCCCGCGGGCCGCCAGGGGCCGGGCTCGTCGGACGCGGTGGTGCGCGCCGCGGTGGGCTCAGCCATCGGTCGCCACCCGGGGGTCGAGGAGGATCGCGGCGATGTCGGCCAGCAGCGACCCGAGCAGCACGGCGGCCGTCGCCACCAGCGTCACGGTCGCCAGCAGCGGGTAGTCCACGGCGGTCGCAGCGGTGACGACCGCCCCGGCCAGGCCGGGCCAGGAGAAGACCTCCTCCACCAGCACGACACCGGTGACCAGCTCCGGGATGCGCGCGCCGATGAGGGTGACGAACGGCAGCAGCGCCGTCGGCAGCGCGTGCCGCAGCACGACGACGCGCTCGGCGAGCCCGCGGGACCGCGCACCGGTCACGTGGTCCTCGGCCAGCGAGGCGAGCATCGACTGCCGCACGTGCAGCACCAGCCAGGGCGACTGCGACACCCCCAGCACCAGCGCGGGCAGCGCCAGGTGCTCGGCGACCTCGCCGACCGAGACCGCCGCGCCGCCGTCGGTCAGCCCGGCCACCGGCAGCCAGCCCAGCCCCAGGGAGAACACGGCGATCGCCAGCAGCGCCAGCACGAACGGCGGCACCCCTTCCAGGGCGTGCCCGACGGCGGTCACGAACCGGTCGAGCACCCCGCCCTGGCGCCAGGCCGCCGCGGTGCCCAGCACCAGGGCGATGAGCACCGCCAGCGCCAGACCGGTGACGGCCAGCAGCGCCGTCCACGGCAGGCGCTCGGCGACCACCTGGCCGACCGGCTGCCGCATCGACCGCGACACGCCCAGATCGCCGCTGAGCGCCCCGGTCAGCCAGTGCCAGAACTGCAGCAGCACCGGCTCGTCCACCCCCAGCTCGGCGCGGACCCGGGCGACGTCGGCGGCGGAGGCGTCGAACAGCTGCACCCCGAAGTACTGCGTGATCGGGTCGAACGGGGAGGCCGCTGCCAGCAGGAACACCCCGAGCGAGACGATCAGCAGCACCGGGACCGCGAACGCCAGCCGGCGCAGCACCAGACGTCCGATCGCGGCGCTCATGCGTCCCGCCGCTTCCAGTCCTCGATGTTCCACCACGGTCCCCAGGTGGTGCCGTGCGTGTGCGGTTCGACCGGCCCGCGGTACCCGGTCCAGTCGCCCTCGCGCAGCACGTAGCTGTGGTCGATGAAGGCCAGGTACACCAGGCCCGGGTCCGCGACGTAGGCGCGCTGCATCCGCCGGTAGTGCTCGGCGCGCTTCGCCGGGTCGAGCTCCTGCCGGGCGGCGTCGAGAGCGGCGTCGACCTCGGCGTTGCGGTACCGGCCGGGGTTGTTGTACGTGCCGGTCCCGATCATCGAGGAGTGCAGGCTGCTGTAGGCCTGCGGATCCGGGTCGATCGGGTTGCCGTCGCCGAGCACCAGGCCGTCGGTGCCCAGCCGGCCCTCGACCGCGGAGGTGTCCACCCCGGCGAGCTCGACCTCGATGCCGACGGAGCGGGCGTCCGAGGCGAACGCGGTGGCCAGGTCGCGGCGCAACGAGCGGTCCGCGAAGTACAGCACGGTGAACCTGGCGCGCCGCCCGTCGCGTTCGCGGATGCCGTCGGGCCCGGCGCGCCAACCGGCCTCGTCGAGCACCTCGCGGGCCCGGTCCCGGTCGAAGGCGAAGCGGGCCCGCGGCTCGTGGTTGTCGCCCATGATCGCCGGGATCGGCGTGTGGGCGGGCGTGCCGTGCCCGCCCAGCAGGGCCTTGATCATGCCCTCGCGGTCGACGGCGAGGTTCAGCGCGGTGCGCACCGCGCGGTCCCCCGCGACCGGGTGGTCGTTGGGCAGCGAGATCGCGCGGTAGTCGGCGGTGCTGTGGTGCACCGTGCGGTAGCCGTCGCGGCCGACGCGCTCGGCGAGCACCGGCGGGAGCACGGTGCCGTCGAACTCGCCGGAGATCAGCCGCTGCGCGCGCGTGTTGTCGTCCTCGGCGAACACCACCGTGATCCTGCCGATCTCGGGGGCGCCGCCCCAGTAGTCCGGGTTGCCCTCCCAGACCATCTGGTCGCCCTGGCGCCACTCGACGAGCTTGTAGGGGCCGGTGCCCACCGGTTCGGTGTTCAGCGGCGAGTTCTCCAGCGCGGCGGGCCCGGCCAGCGCCTCGCCGGGCACGATGCCCGTGGTCATCCTGGACGGCCACGCCGCGTACGGGATCGTCAGGTGGAAGCGCACGGTGCGCGGGTCCACCGCCTCGACGTCGGCGAGCACGTCGAAGTCGGAGCTCACCGTCGAGGCGTAGGCGGGGTCGATGGCCGCGCGGTAGGTGGCCACCACGTCCTCGGCGTCGAACGGGGTGCCGTCGTGGAAGCGCACGCCCTCGCGCAGCTTGACCGTCCAGGTCCTGGCGTCCGGTGTGGACTGCGGGGGTTCGGCCGCCAGCGCGGGCACGAGCCGCGACTTCCCGTCGAAGGCCAGCAGGCCGTCGTAGAACTTCGCGGCCCCCTGCCTCGCGTAGCCCAGCAGCGGGTTGAGGCTCTCCGGCTCGAACCCGTCGGCGAGCAGCAGCGAGTCCCGCCGGGCGCCCGGCTGCGAGGGGGCCGAGCAACCGGCGGCCACGGCGCCGGCGGCCAGCGGGAGGGCGGCGAACAGGCTTCGACGAGTCAGCACAGCTGCACGTTAGACATTATTGCAACTTCTTCTCAATTGCCTGAGATCTTGCTCGCACCGGCCCGGTGGGGGCGCCGGCACCCCGGAGGCCCTCACCCGTTTCACGATCCCCACTGGCGCGCCGGACCGCCCCGACGCGCCCGGACAGCGCGCCTAGCTCGCGGCGCTCACCAGCCCGGGGCCGGCGAGCAGGACGACAGCGGCGCCGACCAGCAACGCGCCGATCGCGAAACTGACCAGTTGGCCGCGGGGGAGGACCTTCTCGAGGGTCACCAGCGCCGCGACGCCCGCCATCCAGACGAGGCTCATCATCCCGGCGGCCAGCAGCACGAGCATCAGCGCCCAGCAGCAACCGATGCAGTAAGCGCCGTGACCGGAACCCACCAGCAGCGCTCCGCCGCGGCTGCGGGTGGCCCGCTCGCCGTGCTGGACGAGCAGGGCCATCGGCGATCGGCAGTGCACCAGGCACCACTGCTTGAAGCGGGTGAACTGGAACGCGCCCGCGACCAGCAGGACCACCGCACCGGCCCGGACGGCCGTCGTGCCGCCCGCGGCAGCGACCGCGTCGAACCCGCGCAGCAGCAGGTACGCGACGAGGCCCGTCGTGCCCCACGCCAGCAGGTAGCCGGTGGTCAACGCGGCCGCGGTGCCGGTGCCCGCGCGCCGGGCCCGCATCACGCGGCCGATGCCCACGGTGAACGGCGTGATGGCGGGCAGCATCATCGCCGCCATCATCACCACCCACGTCACCAGGAACAGGCCGAACCGGATCCCTTCGGCCCCGTGCGACCGCACGGGCCGAGCTCCGGTGAGGATCCCGAGCCGCATGCCGGGCGTGGCGAGGTCGCTGGTCAGCAGCCAGGCCAGCCCGGCGAGCACGAGCAGCGTTCCCACCAGGAGCAGTTCCGCGCCCGACCGCGCACGCGGCCGCCGCGCGCCCGTCCGCGCGGTCACGGCGTATCGGGACCCGACCACTCGAACGGTATGAGCTTGCTGGAACGGCCGGAGCGGTCCCACGAGAAGCCGAACGCATCGGCGCGATCAGCGGTGGCCCTGCCCCACGTCGCCGGTCCCTGCCCCGGCCCCACTTCGGCTCCGGGCAGGTTGTGCACCTGCACCCGCTCCCCCGCGGTCGCGGTCGGACCGCTCAACGCCTCGACGGCGGCCTCGGCCTTGCCCGGGATGCGCACGCTCCACCGCGCGAGGTCGTCCTCGATCACCGCCTCGATGGGCGCGCTTTCCATCCCCAGGATCTCCGGGCCCAACATCGCTCCGAACTGCGCGGGCCAGCCGCCCGCCTCGCCGCCGAAGATCGCGTGCAGCGCCGCGCGCTGGTCCTCGTCCGCGCGTTCGTCGAGGAACACCGCCGCGTACGCCTCCTCGTGCTCCCCGCTCCAGACGTTGCCGACGAACGAGCTGAGCATCACGACGTTGAGACCGTCCAACCCGGTGCTGCCGTAGGCGCCTTCACGGACGTGCCAGAGCAGGACGCCGCTGCAATCGCCGTAGGTGGGGGGTTGGGCGAAGGAGCAGGGGCAGGGGATCTCGCACTTGCACGCGTCGAACCACACGCCCTTGAGCCGCCAATTCGGGGCAGTGGAGGTAGTCATGACGGGCCTCACCCTCAGTAGCAACCGACTACCACCCGTAGTGTCCTCTTTGGACGAGGGCACCTGTCAACACGTTCCGGCCCCTCGTCCGGAGGAACTGGCGACGGAGTTCGGAGCCGGCGCGGGACGCCTCGCACCGCGCCCGGCGGACCACCGCGGGCGGACCGGGTGCCACCGAACGCTCCGCTCCGCGCCGTTCTCTACGCTCTCCGGGCGTGGCAGAACACCGCATCTACCTCCTGCGCCACGGCGAGACCGCGTGGTCCAGCAGCGGCCGGCACACCGGCCGCACCGACATCCCGCTCACCCCCGCCGGCGAGCGGGCCGCCGAGCGCGCCGGCCACTCCCTGGCCGCGCTGCGCGGCACCGCCCCCGCGCTGGTGCTGGTGAGCCCGCGGCAGCGCGCGCAGGAGACCGCCCGGCTGGCGGGGCTCGACCCCTCCGCGGTGGAACCGCGGCTGGCGGAGTGGGACTACGGCGACTGCGAGGGCCGCACCACCCCGGAGATCCGCGAGGAGGTGCCCGGCTGGACGCTGTGGACGCACGGGGTGCCCGGCGGGGAGACGGCCGAGCAGGTCGCGCAGCGGGCCGACGCGGTGCTCTCCCGCGCCCGCACCGCCGGCTCCGACGTCGTCCTCGTCGGGCACGGCCACTTCAGCCGCTGCCTGGTCGCGCGCTGGCTGGACCGCCCGGTCCCCGACGGGGTCCGCTTCGCGCTCGACGCCGCCTGCATCACCGTGCTCGGCCACGAGCGCGGCGTTCCGCAGCTCGTGCACGCCAACGTTCCGCCCGTGGACTGAACGCGCGGACTGACCGCGGAGGGAAGCATGATTCGCCGGATCACCGAGGCCGACGCGCCCGCCGTCGTCGAGCTGGTGCACGAGCTCGCGCACTACGAGGGGGCCGCCGAGCAGTGCCACCTCACCACCGAGGCGCTGAAGAACGCGCTGTTCGCCGAGGACGCGGCGCTGTTCGGCCACGTCGCCGAGCACGGGGGCCGGGTCGCCGGCTTCGCCCTGTGGTTCCTGAACTTCTCCACGTGGGAGGGCGTGCACGGCATCTACCTGGAGGACCTCTACGTCCGCCCGGAGCACCGCGGCCACGGGTTCGGCCGGACGCTGCTGCGGGCGCTCGCCCGCGAGTGCCTCGAGCACGGCTACGCCCGGCTGGAGTGGTCGGTGCTCGACTGGAACGAACCCGCCATCCGCTTCTACGAGGCCGCCGGGGCCGGCGCGCTCGACGAGTGGACGGGCTACCGGCTCACCGGGCGGGCCCTGCAGGCGTTCGCCGAGCAGGGCGGTCAGTCGTCGTAGCGGCCGCTGCGGCCGCGCTTGAGCTGTCCGCGGTGCTTCTTCGCCGCGATCCGCCGCTCCTGCGAACCGCGCGTGCGCTTCGTCGGGCGGCGCTTCCGGGGCGGCGGCGCCGCGGCCTCGCGGAGCACGGCGACCAGGCGGGCCCTGGCGGCTTCGCGGTTGCGCCGCTGCTCGCGGTGCTCGCTCGCGGCGATGGTCAGCACCCCGCCGGCGAGCCGGTGGGCCAACCGCGCCAGGATCCGCTGCCGCAGGTCCTCGGGAACCGACGGCGAACGCGCGAGGTCGAGCGACAGCTCCACGCGCGAGGCCGTGGTGTTGACGCCCTGCCCGCCCGGCCCGGACGAGCGGGTGAACCGCTCGGCGAGCTCACCGCGGGCGATCACCAGCCGCCGCGCGACGCGCAGGTCCGAACCGGGGGCGGTCACCGCGGTCCCACCCGCGCGGGGCGGCCCGATCGTGCGGGGTGGCGCCGCCCCGGGGCGTGCGCGCCGGGGCGGAGGTGCCGGTCGGACACGTCGAACACCTACCCCGATTCGGAGCGCTCCGCGTCCGGCGCCATCCCCGCGTTCCAGGACCAGGCGCGCCCGTCGCGGTTGAACAGGAAGTACAGCACCGCCACGGCGGGCACCGCCAGCGCGAACGCGACGGACGGGCGGTCGGAGGGCCCCATCGCGTACCAGGCCGTGCCGAGCAGCAGCAGCTGCAGCAGCAGCGCGGGCGTGCGCGCCCAGTGCTTGCCCGTGAGCAGTCCGATCCCCGCGGCGAGCACGCAGGCGGCGAGGAAGGCGTAGTAGCCGGCTTCGCCGTAGGTCTGCTGCCGGTGCAGCGTGCCGACCGCGCCGAGCTCGTCGGACGTGCCGCGGATCAGCAGGGCGACGACGAACCCCCACCCGACGAGCGCCTGCAGGGTCGTGATCGCTCCGGCGACCCGCACGCTCCGCGGAATCGAGGGGCCGGGCGCGGATGCTTCAGCGGACACGGGAACACGCCTTTCCGGACATCGCGGAGGTGGGAGGCGCAGCGGTCACCGGGCCCGGGTGCCACTGGATCGCGGGGGCCACTGGATCGCGGGTACCACTGGGCCCGGTGGTCACTGAACGTGCGCACTCCTCGATGGTAATACGCCCGAACGCCGCATGACTGCGAGCGTCCGCACGGTCCATGATGGGGGCAAGGTCACGGCGCACAGGCGGGCTTTCGGGGTGTTCCGCACCGTCGTGACCGGGTTGTCGGGTGTCGCGCGTCGGGCGTGCTCCGGGGTGCACCGCCCGCCGCGCGCCGACACCGCCCCTCCGGCACCAGCACCGTCTGCGGGGCCCGCTTCCCCGGCACCCGCTTCCCGGTCCCGGAGATCGACGCGCGCTGGCATAGGCTGCTGCCCGTGCGTGCCATCCTCGTGGTCAACCCGCAGGCGACCGCCACCACCGCGGCGGGGCGCGACGTGCTCGCCCACGCGCTGGCCAGCGAGCTCGAGCTGGACGTGGTGGAGACGCGCTGCGCGGGCCACGCCGCCGAGACGGCGCAGGCGGCCGCCCGCGAGGGCGTGGACGCGCTCATCGCCCACGGCGGCGACGGCACGGTCAACGAAGTGGTCAACGGCGTGCTGGCCGAGCGCGAGCCGGGCGACCCCGCGCTGCCGCTGCTCGGCGTGGTGCCCGGTGGCTCGGCGAACGTCTTCGCCCGCGCGCTCGGCATGCCCCGCGATCCGATCGAGGCGACGCACTGGCTGCTGCGCGCGCTGCACGAGGGCCGCACCCGCTGGGTGAGCCTGGGCCGCGCCGACGAGCGCTGGTTCACCTTCAACGCCGGCATCGGCTGGGACGCCGAGGTCGTCGCCGCGGTCGAACGGCACCGCGAGCGGGGACGCCCGGTCACGCCCGGGCTCTACGCGCGCACCGCGCTGGAGCGCTACTTCCACGTGGCCCGCCGCGCGGAGATGATCACGGTTCGTGCTGATGACACTCCGCCGGTGGACGACTTGCGCACAGTTTTCGTGGCCAACACGGACCCGTGGACCTACCTCGGCTCCCGCCCTGTGCGCATTTCTCCTGGTACGAGCTTTGACGACGGCCTCGGTGTCGTCGGCCTGCGCAGCATGCGTGCTCACGCAGTGTTGTCATGTGTCGCGACAGCACTCCGCGATAGAGGGAAACCACACGGGAGAAACTCATTTTGGCGTGCGAACGTGGCACGTCTGTGCGTAACCTGTCATGTGCCGTCGCGGCTTCAGGTCGACGGCGACAGCGCGGGTGAGCGGTCCGAGGTGGTCTTCCGCTCAGCACCGGCCGCACTCCGCGTCGCCGTATAACCTTCCCGCAACGGATGCGCTTCGACGTGCGCACGGGGCTCCCACGTGTGCACCATCGTCGAACAAACCCCTGGTCAAGCACCGTCGATCATCCGAGTGAGCTCGCTCACCGGACAAGATCGACCCCTTGACATCGCGGCAGTTCGTGAAAGCATTCACAAGCGCACGGACTCCGTGAAAGCATTCACAAACACCCCGAACGACGACCGGCGCGCGCAAGCGCGCCTAGCGAGGAGCAAGGACGATGGACTGGCGCGACCGCGCGGTTTGCCGTGACGAGGACCCCGAACTGTTCTTCCCCGTGGGGAACAGCGGGCCCGCGTTGCTGCAGATCAACGAGGCGAAGGCCGTGTGCCGCCGTTGCCCCGTCGTCTCCGAGTGCCTTGCCTGGGCCTTGGAGACCGGCCAGGACGCGGGCGTCTGGGGCGGCATGAGCGAGGACGAGCGGCGTGCGCTCAAGCGCCGCAACTCGCGCACCACCCGCACCCGGAGCAACGCCTGAGCCGTCCCTTCACCCCACGTGGGGCCGGACGCGACGTCCACACCCGACCCCACGTCGTCTGAAGGGAACTCGGCACCGAACCCCCGTAACCGATCACACCCCCGGCCGATCAGCGTCGACGCCGCGGCTGCCGCGGCGGATCGGTCTCCGGTGCGCACCCCGTTCCGAGCGCACCAGCCATCGACGCACCACCGACCGCGATGCGACCGCCATCGCAGGGCTTCGCCGGACGCACGGGCGCCCGGCCCCGCACCCGCGGAGCCGAGATCTCGCCCGCGGATGCGCTGCATCGGAGGATTCCTCGACGAGGGTCCGTCGAGGAGCAACCGAGCAGCGCATCCACCGGCGGAGCCCGCACCCGGCGCCGGGTTCCCGCGCGGAGCGGCGCTCACCGGCGGTACTTGAGCGGCACCCGGAGCACCGCTTCGGTGCCGCTCTGCTGCTGCCGAGTGCGCAGGCTCAGCGAGCCGCGCAGTTCGGACTCCACGAGCGTCCGCACGATCTGCAGGCCGAGGTGCTCGGCGCGCTCCAGGGAGAAGCCCTTCGGCAGCCCGCGCCCGTCATCGGAGATGACGACGTCGAGCCAACGCGCCGAGCGCTCCGCCCGCACGACGACCTCGCCGCCCTGACCGTCCGCGAACGCGTGCTCCAGCGCGTTCTGCACGAGCTCGGTCAACACCATCACCAGCGGCGTGGCCAACTCCGCCGCGACCACCCCGAACCGGCCTTCCCGAGCGACCTGCACACCGGTGTCCGCGGTGGCCACATCGCTCATCACCGGGATGACCCGGTCGACCACGTCGTCGAGGTCCACCCGCTCGTCCACCGACATGGACAGCGTCTCGTGCACCAGCGCGATCGACGTCACCCGCCGCACCGACTCGTCCAGCGCCGAACGCGCACCCGCGTTGCCCGTGCGCCGCCCCTGCAACCGCAGCAGCGCGGCCACGGTCTGCAGGTTGTTCTTCACCCGGTGGTGGATCTCCCGGATCGTCGCGTCCTTCGACATCAGCGCCCGGTCGCGCCGCTTGACCTCGGTGACGTCCCGCACCAGCACCAGCGCCCCGGCGCTCTGCCCCCGCGGGTACAGCGGCAGCGCGCGGAACAGGACCGTGGCGCCGCGGGCCTCCGCCTCGATCCGCATGCTCGGCTCGCCGGTGACCGCGCGGCGCATCCGCTGGACGACCTCGTCCGCGTCGAACGGGTCCGACAGCAGCGACCGGGTCAGCGGCGCCAGCTGCGCCCCCACGAGATCGGCCGCGTGCCCCATGCGGTGGTAGGCCGACAGCGCGTTCGGGCTGACGAACACCACGGTGCCCGCGCTGTCCAGCCGCACCAGGCCGTCCCCCACGCGCGGGCTGGTGTGCACGTCCGGAGCCGGCTCCGGGGTCGGGAACGTCCCGTCGGCCACCATCTGGCACAGGTCCGCGGCGCTGCCCAGGTAGGAGATCTCCAGCGGGCTCGGCACGCGCGGCACCGCCAGGTTCGTGTCCCGGCCGAGCACCGCGATGACGTCGTCGCCGAGGCGCACCGGGATCGTCTCGCGCCGCACCGGCACCCCCAGGTGCCACCGCGGGTCCTCCTCGCGGCAGATGCGCCCCTCGAACGCCGCGCGGCGCAGCTGCGGGTGCTCCTCCTCGGTGACCTCGCTGCTGACCACGTCCTCCGGGTGGGCCGTGGGCGCGGTGGTCGGCCGGGCCTGCGCGACGCAGATGAACCGGTTCGTCGGATCCTCCTCCGGCCCGACCGGCACCCACAGCAGGAAGTCCGCGAACGACAGGTCGGACAGCAGCTGCCACTCGGCGACGACCAGCTGCAGGTGGTCCGCCGCCGCACCGGACAGCCGGGTGTGCTCCGCCAGCAGATCACTCAGCGTGGACACCGGGCGACCTCGCTCCTCGGGGGCGTTCGCTCGGGCACGGCTCACTCCACGACCGCGATCAGATCGCCCTCGCGCACCACGTCACCGCTGTGCACGGCGACTTCGCGCACCGTTCCGGCGGACTCGGACAGCACCGGGATCTCCATCTTCATCGACTCCAGCATGACCACCGAGTCGCCGCTGTCCACCGCGTCACCCGTCACCACGGACACCGACATGACGTTGGCGACCAGTTCAGCGCGGATCTCCTCGGCCATCGCTTCCCTCCTCGCACCCGCCGCGTCCTCCGAGCCGACGAGCCGACGGGCCTCCGACAACGGACACGACAAGGAAACCACGAACGCCACCACCCCACGGCACCAGGTGGTGGCCATGGCAGACTGGGGGGCGGAAAAGCCCAGCTTGGCCGGGTGTTCATCGGCGAGACGCCGCTCGCGCGACGCCCAGGGTCGGCTGGTGACGCAAGCCAACCTGAGGGAGAGGCCATGGGTAAGCGGGCCCGCAAGAAGAAGGACCGCCGCAAGAACAACGCCAACCACGGCAAGCGTCCCAACGCCGGGCGCGGCTGAGCGGTGCGCGACGTCAGAAAACCCCGGATGCGGACTCCGCTGGAGTCACCATCCGGGGTTTTTCACGTCGGCGGGTTCCCGCGTGCGGCTCCCCCGAGGACGGCGAGAAGTGCTGTCCCCGTCAGTCGCCCGAGGCCTCCCAGGAGCGCGCGGAGGACTGCTCCCACGTCCGCACCTCCACCGAGGTTCCGCTGGGCCCCTCCTCCACGGTGACCTGCGCCTGCCGCAGCACCGCGTCGCGGATCGAGGACCGCAGCCGTTCCCGCAGCTCGGTCGGCGCGTGGTCGCCCTGGCACTTGCGGTGCAGCAGCGCCTTGATGTGCTCCTCGATGCCGTAGTGCTCCAGGCAGGAACCGCAGTCGTCCAGGTGGCGCTGCACCGCGGCCCGGCGCTGCTCGTCGCACTCGTCGTCGAGGAAGAGCCAGACTTCGGAGAGCACGTCCTCGCAAGAGGCCTCGTGGGACTCGCGTCCCTGGGACTCGTGCCCGTTCATGACGTGCTCACCTCCTGTTGCTGCCGGGCCCGCATGAGACCGCGGTCACGGGCCACGTCGGCGAGCATGTCGCGGAGCTGGCGGCGCCCGCGGTGCAGCCGCGACATCACCGTGCCGATCGGAGTGTCCATGATCTCGGCGATCTCCTTGTAGGCGAAGCCTTCCACGTCCGCCAGGTACACGACCATGCGGAACTCCTCGGCGAGCTGCTGCAGCGCGTTCTTCACGTCGCTGTCCGGCAGCCGGTCGAGGGCCTCCACCTCCGCGGACCGCAAGCCCGTCGACGAGTGGTTCTCCGCCTGGGCCAGCTGCCAGTCGGCGATCTCGTCGGTCGGCTGCTGCTGCGGCTGGCGCTGCCGCTTGCGGTAGCCGTTGATGTAGGTGTTGGTGAGGATCCGGTACAACCACGCCTTGAGGTTCGTCCCCCGGGTGAACGTCCGGAAGGCGGAGTACGCCTTGAGGTACGTCTCCTGCACGAGGTCCTCGGCGTCCTGCGCGTTGCGCGTCATCCGCAGAGCGGCGCCGTACAGCTGGTCCAGCAGCGGCATCGCGTCGCGCTCGAACCGCGCGGCGCGTTCCTGATCGCTCTCCTCCTCCGCGGCGGACTCCTGCCCGGAAACCGCCGACCGGGCGTCCTCGGCCCGCGCGGCCGTTCCCGTGGCGTCCCGGGATTCGGTCTCGTTGCCTGAGGTGCTGGGCACCGGGCTCCTTTCCCGTCGCTGCGACGAGCTCGGGGTCGACGATGATCCCATGCGCCCGCGCGCATGGTCCGTCTCCCAGGATACCGGGGACCCGGGAGTGCGCACGGAAGACGAGTCGTCGCCACCGCTGACCCGGTCGGGGCGGTCCAGCACGCAAGTCGAATCGCGTCTCACACCGCGTTCAACGGCCCACCGCGGTCCGCTATTCCGCTCCCGCGCCGGTGTCCTGCGCCACGCCCGAACCGGTGACGCGAAGCTCCGCGCAGCGCACAGCACCGTCCGCACCCCACCGCGCTCTTCCGGCTCCGCCGCGATCACCCGGCCTACACTGCCGGGCATGGCAGGCAAGGGCACCCCGGCCACGAAGCTGCTCTCCCAGCGCGGCACCACTCACCGGCTGCACGAGTACGAGCACGACCCGCGCGCCGAGTCCTTCGGCCGCGAAGCCGCCGAACGCCTCGGCGTCGCACCCGAGCGGCTGCTCAAAACGCTCATCGCCGACGTGGACGGCACGCTGACCGCCGCGGTGGTGCCGACCGCCGAGCAGCTCGACCTCAAAGCGCTCGCCGCGGCTGCCGGCGGCAAGAAGGGGCGGATGGCCGACGCGGAGGCCGCCGAGCGCGCCACCGGCTACGTGGCCGGCGGCATCTCCCCGCTCGGGCAGCGGAAGCGGCTGCCCGCCGTGGTGCACGCCGGGGCGCTCGAGCACGCGACGGTCCTCTGCAGCGGCGGCCGGCGCGGTCTGCAGATCGAACTCGCCCCGCAGGACCTCGTCGCCCTGCTCGACGCCCGCGTCGCCGACATCACCGGAGCGGGCTAGTCAGTCGATCAACCGGAGGATCCGGGTCAGCCACTCGTCGACCGCGCGCGAGACGGCGGCCACGTCGGCGCGCAGCGCGTGGTCCCCGGGCACGAGCACCACCTCGCGCTCGTGCGTGGGCGGCGGCTGGCCGAACGCGTCGCGCTCGCCCTGCACCACCAGCACCGGCAGGTCCACCTCCGCCAGCTCGGACAGGCGCGACTTCTCCGGCTTGCCCGGCGGGTGCAGCGGGAACGCCAGGCACAGCACCGCCGAGGCCCCGCCCTCCTCGGCGGTGCGGCAGGCCACCCGCGCCCCCGCGGAACGCCCGCCGAAGATCCACGGCAGGTCGCTGAACCGCCGCTTGTCCAGCTCCTCGGCCACCGCCAGCCACGCCGCGTCGAGCTGCCGCGCGGGGGCGGGGGCGCGCCGGCCGGCCACGCGGTAGGGCTGCTCCACCAGCGCCACGTGCACCCCGGCGTCGGTGGCCGTGCGCGTCACCGCCACGAGGTCGGCCGCGTCGACGCCGCCGCCCGCGCCGTGCCCGAGCAGCAGCAGGGCGCGGCCCTCCGAGGCGCAGTGCAGCGTGGCGCGCGCCGGGCCGTGCGGGGTGGTCAGGTCGAGCGTCGTCATGACTCGAACAGCGCGGTCTGCACAGCGGGGTCCGGTTCGGCGGCGGCCGGGTCGAGCAGCCCGGCGTGGTTGTTGCGCATGTTGTTCACCTCGACGGGCGCGGGCTGGACCGTGATGTCCGCCAGCATCTCCGGAACCGGAGCGAGCAGCTCGTCGATCACCGTGCGCTCCGGATCCAACCACTCCGCCCACCGCTGGCGCGGCAGCACCAGGGGCATCCGCGGGTGGATCCCGGCGAACTCCCCCGCGGCGGCGGTGGTGACCACAGCGCAGGTGACCAGGGGATCGCTGCGGTCGGCGACCCGGCGGGCCGTGAACACCGCGGCCATCGCCAGGCTCGCGTCACCGTCCCGCCGCGTGCACAGGAACGGCTGCCGCCGACCGGGCTGCCACTCGTACCAGCCGGTGGCCGGCATGAGGCAGCGCCGCCGCGCCGCCGCCTCGGCGAACGCGGGCTTGCGCGTCAGCGTCTCGGCGCGCGCGTTGATCAGCGGTTTGGCGTCCTCGGCGGCCCACTCCGGCAGCAGCCCCCACCGCACCGGCCGCAGACTGCGCTCGGCACCGCGCTGCACCACGATCGGCACCGTCCTGGCAGGTGTCACGTTGCAGTCCGGGCCGAGGTGCGCACCGATCTTGTCCGCGGCCGCGAACTCCGCGGCCAGCGCGGCGGGATCGCGGTGCACGGCGTAGCGACCGCACATCACCGCTCCCTTCGCTTCACCCGGCGTCCGCCGCCCGGACGCGCTCGACGAGTTCGGGGCCATTGTTGCGCACGTTGTTCACCCGGGTGGAGACCGGCCGCAGGACCAGCTCGTCCACGAAGTCCTCCGCCGGAGGCCCCAGCAGGTCGGACACGTCCCGCACGTCCGGGTCGAGCCACTCGCCCCACACCCCGGCCGGCAGCAGGAGCGGCATCCGCTCGTGGATCGACCGCAGCCGCCCCACCGAGCGGGTGGTCAGCACCGAGCACGTCACCAGCGGCGGCGCCTCCTCCGCGGCGGACGGGTCGCGCCACACCGACCAGATTCCGGCCAGGGCCAGCGAGGAACCGTCGCCGGTGGTCATGAAGTACGGCTGCTTGCCCGCGCCGGTGGGCTGCCACTCGTACCAGCCGTCGGCGGGCACCAGGCAGCGGTTGCGGCGGATCGGCGCCCGGAACGCCGGCTTGTCGGTCACCGTCTCCGCCTTCGCGTTGATCATCCGGTTGCCGATCGCCGGATCCTTCGCCCAGTGCGGCACGAGCCCCCAGCGCAGCACGCGGACCTCGCGCTCACCGCCCCCGCCGCCGTCCTGCCGCGGGGGGCGCTCGGCCACGCCGAGCACCTCCTTGGTCGGTGCCACGTTGAAGTCCGCGCCGGGGGCCGCACCGCCGGTGGCGTCCACGGCGGCGAACTCCCGGGCCAACGCGGCCGGGCCCTTCGTCGATGCGTACCTGCCGCACATCGCCCCACCTCCTCGGCGGCGCCCGCCCGCGCGAACGAGCGCCCTCCCCCAGGCAACCGCACGCGCGGCGCGCGCGCACCCCCACCGCTGCACCTCAGCGCACGAGTACGGAATCATTGCGGGCATGACGCAGCCATGGCCCGCTCCCGTCGCCACCGGCCCGGTGGAGGCCACCGTGCCCGTGCCCGGTTCGAAATCGATCACCAACCGGGCGCTGGTGCTCGCCGCCCTGGGCACCGGACCGTCCACCATCCGCGGACCGCTGCGCAGCCGGGACACCGAACTCATGGCCTCGGCGGTGCGCGCGCTGGGCGCGGCGGTGCGGGACGGCGACGAGGACTCCTGGGTCGTCGAGCCCGACACGCCGCACGGTCCCGCCGACGTGGACTGCGGCCTGGCCGGCACCGTGATGCGCTTCGTGCCCCCGATGGCCGCCCTGGCCAAGGGCGAGATCCGCTTCGACGGCGACCCCCGGGCGCGCGAGCGGCCCCTCGGCCCCATGGTGTCCGCGCTGCGCGCGCTCGGCGCGAACGTGGACGGCGACGCGCTGCCGTTCACCGTGCACGGCACCGGCGGTCTCGCGGGCGGCGCGGTGACCATCGACGCGTCCGCGTCCTCGCAGTTCGTCTCCGGTCTGCTGCTGTCGGCCGCGCGGTTCGGCGAGGGGCTGACCGTCACGCACGCGGGCCCGCCCGTGCCGTCGCTGCCGCACATCGACATGACCGTGGCCATGCTCGCCGAGCGCGGCGTGCACGTGGACACCTCCACCGCGGACGTCTGGCACGTCGCACCGGCGGAGATCGCCGCCGCCGACGTCGCGGTCGAACCGGACCTGTCCAACGCCACCCCGTTCCTGGCCGCCGCGGCCGCCACCGGCGGGAGCGTCACCGTGCCCGGGTGGCCGCAGCGGACCACGCAGGCCGGCGACGCGATCCGCGGCCTGCTCGAGTCGATGGGCTGCCGGGTGCGGCTCGACGAGGCGGGGCTGACGGTGACGGGGCCGCAACAGCTGCAGCCGGCCGACGCGGACCTGCACGACGTCGGCGAGCTCACCCCCACCGTGGCCGCCCTGGCCGCGCTCGCCGACGGACGCTCCCAGCTGCGCGGCATCGCCCACCTCCGCGGGCACGAGACCGACCGGCTCGGCGCCCTCGTGCGCGAGCTGGGCGCGGTCGGCTGCACCGCCGAGCAGACCGAGGACGGACTGGTCATCGACGGCCCGCCGCGCAGCCCCCGCGCGGCCACCTGGCACACCTACGACGACCACCGCATGGCCACCGCCGGGGCGATCCTCGGCCTGCGGCTGCCCGAGGTGGCCATCGACGACATCTCCACCACCCGCAAGACGATGCCGAACTTCCCGGCGCTGTGGTCCGGCATGCTCACCGACGCGCGGGGGAGCGCCTGATGAGCCGCGGTTGGCGCGACCTCGACGAATCCGACGTGCGGGTCAGGCCGAACCGGCGGGGCAGCCGCCCCCGCAGCAAGCAGCGGCCGCGGCACGCCGACGCGGAGAGCGCGATGGTCGTGGCCGTCGACCGCGGGCGCTGGACCTGCGCGCTGCACGGCGACCCGGACCGCACCGTGGTGGCCATGCGCGCGCGGGAGCTCAAACGCACACCCGTCGTCGTCGGGGACCGGGTCAACCTCGTCGGCGACACCTCGGGCGATCCCGGCACGCTCGCCCGGATCGTGCGGGTCGAGGAGCGCAGCAGCGTGCTGCGCCGCACCGCCGACGACACCGACCCGTACGAGCGGGTCGTGGTGGCCAACGCCGAGCAGCTGCTCATCGTCAGCTCGCTGGCCGACCCCCCGCC
This sequence comes from Salinifilum ghardaiensis, assembly GCF_054491345.1. Classification (NCBI taxonomy): domain Bacteria; kingdom Bacillati; phylum Actinomycetota; class Actinomycetes; order Pseudonocardiales; family Pseudonocardiaceae; genus Salinifilum; species Salinifilum ghardaiensis. The sequence continues at coordinate 4,286,131 of NZ_CM137101.1, forward strand.
GCGCGCCGGGTTCGTCGACCGCGCGCTCGTCGCCGCCTACGCCGGGGGGCTCTCCCCGGTGCTGTGCCTGACCAAGGCCGACCTGGCCGACCCCGGCTCGTTCCTCGACGACTACACCGCGCTGGACCTGCGGATCATCGTCACCCGGATGGACGAGGAGCCGGAAGAGCTGCGCTCCTGCCTGTCCGGAAGCGTCTCCGCCCTCATCGGCCACTCCGGCGTCGGCAAGTCGACCCTGGTCAACCGGGTGGTCCCGGACGCGCAGCGCGCCACGGCCGAGGTCAGCGAAGTCGGCAAGGGCCGGCACACGTCGACCTCGATGGTGGCGCTGCCGCTGCCCGGCAGCGGGTGGGTCGTCGACACGCCCGGCATCCGCTCGTTCGGCCTGGCCCACGTCACCGCCGAGGACGTCATCGACGTGTTCGAGGGCTTCGCCGCTGCCGCCGAGGAGTGCTCGCCGCACTGCGACCACATCGACGACCCGGACTGCCACCTCGACGCGTTCGCCGCCGAGGAGGAGCGCGGCGACCAGCTGGCCTCCCTGCGCCGCCTGCTGCGCTCCCGCGCGGGCCAGGAGACCTGACCGGCCTCGCCGCCCCTCCGCGGTGGCCGGCGCCTCCCCAACGGGCCGGGCGAGCGGAGGGCTCCGCCGGGCGCGTCCAACCCGGGTGAAATTCGCCGAAACGACACGCACCTCCCCCTCCGGTGACTACGCTCCCCCGCGTAGCCATTCCACCGAAGGAAGGACGGATCGTGCGTCGTACGACGATGACCCTCTCCGCGGTCACCCTGACCGCTGCCGTGCTGAGCGCCTGCGGCTCCCCCGCCGGTGACTCCTCGTCCGGCGACGGCGGGCAGAACTCCAGCGGTGGCGCGTTCGACAGCGTCACGTCCCTCGTCGACGCGTCGACGCAGAGCATGAACGGCAAGGACACCGCGCGCATGGCGATCGACATCGCCGGCGGCCCGCAGGGCGGGCAGCACCTCGACTGCCAGGTCGACCTGGGCAAGCAGGACGTCGCCTGCGGCGGCGACCAGGAATTGGTCAGCACCGGCGACGCCGTCTACGTGAAGGTCCCGCAGATGGCCGAGCTCGGCGGCGAGTCCGGCAAGCCCTGGATGAAGACCGACATCTCCGGCATGCCCCAGCAGCAGGGCGCCGACGTGTCCAAGTTCCAGGACCTGCAGAGCATGCTGCCGCCCGGCACCGAGATCGCGAACACGAGCGAGGAGCAGGTCGACGGGCAGCAGGCCACCAAGTACGAGACGGTGACCGACGTGCGCAAGGCCGTGCAGGAAGCTCCCGAGCAGCAGAAGAAGATCCTGCAGCCGGTTGCCGACGCCGGTGTCGACCAGCTGCGGCAGACCGTGTGGGTCGGCGAGGACGACCTGCCGATCCGGGTGAAGAGCGTCGTGCCGCCCATGGAGATCATGGGCCAGCAGGTCCCCGAGACCACCACGACCGTGAACTACAGCGAGTGGGGCGAGCCGGTGGACATCACCGTCCCGCCGGCCGACCAGGTCCAGGAGATGCCCGGCATGGGCGGCAACACGCCGCAGATGCCGAACTGACCCGGCACCCGGCCGGCGCAGCAGCGGATCCGCGCGGAACCCCGGCCGGGGTTCCGCGCGGACGGTTCACATGAGCTCGAGCAGGAACGGGACCTCCTGGGGCGCGTACCAGGCGAGCTCGTGGTCCTCGGCCTCGCCGAGCTGGAACTCCGCGTCCACATCGCCGAGATCGGCCGCGTCCACGACGGACGCGGCCGCCCGCACCGCCTCCTCGGCCTCGCCGGTGTCCACGTGCACCGCGGCCACCTGCGTCCACTCGAGAGCCGAGGAGACCTTCACCACCGCGTGGTCCAGGTCGGGCCGCGGTGTCACGTCGTCCACGTCGGCCGAGAGCACCACGCGCCGCGGGTGCTCGTGGTCCTCCTCGGAGCTGTCCGACTCGTTGGTGGCCAGCAGGCGCAGCGACGCGCGCGCGGCCTCGCGCAGCGCGGCGTACTCCAACTCCTCGGTGTCCCCGCTGGCGTAGGCCTCGCGCAGCGCGGCGGTCAGCGCGAACGCGTTGCCGCCCAGCGGGAACAGCTGGCGCTCGTCGACGAGGCGCCGCAACAGGGACAGCGTCGCCGGCACGTACACCCTCATCCGGCGACCGTCCCGCGCATCTCGTCCACGGCCTCAGTGAGCATCGTCGCCACCACCTCCACATCGGACATCGCGTTGCGGTCCGCGTTGAGCCCGAAGAACACGTCGCCGCGATAGGACGTCACGCCGATCGACAGCGACTGGTTCTTGGCCAGCGGTACCACTGGGAACATCTCCCGCATCGTCGCGCCCGCCACCGACCGCGCGGCCTGCGGCCCCGGCACGTTGGTGACGAGCACGTTGAACAGGCGATCCGAGAACCCGTTGGCCACCCTAGCGCCCAGCGCGTGCAGCGTGGGCGGGGCGAACCCGGACAGGGCCACCAGCGCGTCCGCCGCCACCGACTGGCCCGAGTCCACGTGCCTGCGCAGCACGTGGCTGATCTGGTGCAGCCGCACCGTCGGGTTCGGCTCCCCCACCGGCAGGTCCACCAGGTACGGAGCGACGGAATCCGGCCCGCTCTCCGCGCCGAACCGGACGGACATCGGCACCATCGCCCGCAGGCTCGCGCCCGAGCCGACGAGCTCGCCGCGGGAGAGCAACCAGTTCCGCAGGGCGCTGGTCACCACGGCCAGCACCACGTCGTTGACGGTCGTGCCGTGCTCGGTGCGGACGGCGCGCAGCTCGTCGAGCCCCGCACGCGCCACGGCGAAGCGGCGCTGCGGCGAAGTCGGCGCGTTCAACGGCCGGTTCGGCGCGGGCACCGCGGCGGACCACGCCGCCGAGCCGATCCCGCCGAGGACGCGGCGGAACTTGCCCGCCGCCGCGTTCAGATCGGCCGCCGTGGCGCGCAGGTTCTCCACGACCGCACCCGGGCGCTGCACCGCCTCCACCCCGGCGTCCGCGAGCAGGCCGACCGGCCCGGGAGCCGGCCGGGGCGCCCACATCTCCGAGCCGCCCTGCGCCGTGTCGTCGAGCAGCACCTGAGTCGGGTCGATCGCGCCGACACCGTCGACCAGCGCCTGGTGCGCCTTGGTGACCACGGCGACCCGGTCACCGGCCAACCCCTCCACCACGTACATCTCCCACAGGGGACGCGTGTGGTCGAGCTGCCGCGACATGAGCCGGGCGACGAGGTCGTGCAACTGCTCCTCATCACCCGGACGCGGCAACGCCGAACGCCGCACGTGGTAGGTGAGGTCGAAGTCCTCGTCGTCGACCCACACCGGCCGCGCCAACCGGCCGGGCACGTGCCGGACCCGCTGCCGGTAGCGCGGCACCGCGTTGAGCCGCCGGTCGATCAGCTCCAGCACGGTGTCGTAGTCCAGCCCCGGCGCTTCGAACACCGTCACACCGCCCAGGTGCATCGGCGTGGTGCGCTCCTCCAGGTAGAGGAACGACGCGTCGAGAGCGGTCAACCGTTCGGACATGCCCGTGATCCTGGCACACCGCCGGGCGCGCCCGGACCCGCTGCGGGGGCTCGCCGGGGGTCCGGGCGAACCGGGCGGCACCGGGTTGCACACTGGTCGAGTGAGCACGACACCGGCACCCAAGGACCGCTTCGTCACCGTCTACGGCCGCAAACCCGTCCTCGAAGCGCTCGGCGACCTGGACGTGCGCGTGGACAAGGTCGTCCTCGCCGAAGGGATGCAGGGTCGCGTGGTCGAGGAGATCAAGGAGGCCGCCGCGGACCGCGCCGTCAAGGTGCAGCGCGCGAGCGCGCAGCGGGTGAAGGTGCTCGCGGGCAACGGCAGGCACGACCAGGGAGTCGTCGCGGACGTCGTGGCGCGCGGCATGCGGCGCCTCACCGACGTCCTCGAGGACCCGGCCCGCGCCCCGCGCAGCGTCTTCCTGCTCGACGGGCTGACGACGCCGGCGAACGTGGGGATGGTCCTGCGGACCGCGACCGCAGCGGGCATCGACGGGATCGTCGTGCCGCACCGCGGCACCGCGCGCATCGACCCCCTCGTGGTGAAGGCCTCGGCGGGGGTGGCCTTCCACGCCCCCGTGCTGCGCACGGAAACAGCTGGGGAGGCGGCGGAGCTGCTCAGCGAGGCCGGCTACCCGCTGTACGCACTGGCCGCCGACGGCGAGGAGGACATCTTCGAGGCCGAGTTCGGCAACCGCGCCGCGTTCATCCTCGGCAGCGAGACCGCCGGGCTCTCGGAGGACGTGCGCGCGTACGTGGCCGGCACGATCCGGATTCCGATGCGCGGGGCGGTGGAATCGCTCAACGTCGCCAGCGCGGCGTCCGTGCTCGCCTTCGAAATGCTCCGCCGCACCCGGTGACGCACTGGCCCGATGGTGGTACCTCCCGAGCGCGGCCCGCGGTCGTGACCGTCACGCGCGCCGACGGCGGCAGGATCGGCGCCTGACCCGGTGCTGACCTGGTCCTGACCTGGTCCTGACCTGGCGAGGCCCACCGTCGATCGGTGTTCACCGTTGGCCGGTGCCGCAGCGAGTGCTGCGGCACCGGCCCGGGCCCGCCGCAGCCAGCTACTCACCGAACCGACGGGGCCACCCCCGGCTCGCACCGGCATGTCGGTCGAGGGGCGGACAGGACCGGCAGAGCACCCCCGCCCCGCAGAGCACCCGACGCCTCGCAGGGCACCCCCGACACACGCCAAGTCCGGACACATGAAACCGGGCCCGGACAGGACAACCAACGACCGAAACACCCACCAGACCCCCACCCCCCGGGGGCCACACGACGCGGAAACAAAGGCAAAAAAAGGGGGAAAACACACAAAGAAAGGGGCGCGGGCGAGACCCCCACCCAGGAGTCACACCCACACCCCACACGGCCCAACACAGGCCCACACACAACGAAAAAAAGGGGTGGAGTCGGAACCCCCACCCCCGCCCGGGAAAACCCCCTGGTCCTCCCAGCGTGGACGGGCTCAACAACCCCACCCCTCTTTTTTTCGTGTTGTGTCGGCGGCGCCTTACTCTCCCACACCCCACCGAGTGCAGTACCATCAGCGCAGGGAGACTTCGCTACCGGGTTCGGAATGGGACCGGGCCTACCCCTCCCGCCATAGCCACCGACAACCCCACACCCCACCACCACCGTGGTGGGGACGATGCTTGAGAAGCCGATCAGCAGGTGTGAACACCCCACGCATCACCCCACCCAACAGCCCACAAACAGGGGAGTTGGTAAGTCACTCGGCTGATTAGTACTCGTCCACTCACAAACACATTACTGCGCTTCCATGCCAAGCCTATCCACCCAGTCATCTCCTGGGAGCCTTAACCCACATGGGGAGGGAGACCTCATCTTGAAACAGGCTTCCCGCTTAGATGCTTTCAGCGGTTATCCCTTCCGAACATAGCCAACCAGCCCTGCCCCTGGCGGGACAACTGGCACACCAGAGGTCCGTCCGTCCCGGTCCTCTCGTACTAGGGACAGCCTTCCGCAAGTCTCCTCCGCGCGCGGCGGATAGGGACCGAACTGTCTCACGACGTTCTAAACCCAGCTCGCGTGCCGCTTTAATGGGCGAACAGCCCAACCCTTGGGACCAACTCCAGCCCCAGGACGCGACGAGCCGACATCGAGGTGCCAAACCCTGCCGTCGATACGGACTCTCGGGCAAGATCAGCCTGTTATCCCCGGGGTACCTTTTATCCGTTGAGCGACACCCCACCCACACAGAAGTGCCGGATCACTAGTCCCTGCTTTCGCACCTGCTCGACCCGTCAGTCTCACAGTCAAGCCCCCTTCTGCACTTACACGCACCGCCTGATTCCCAACCAAGCTGAGGGGACCTTTGGACGCCTCCGTTACCCTTTAGGAGGCAACCGCCCCAGTTAAACTACCCACCAAGCACTGTCCCCAATCCGGATCACGGACCAAGGTTAGATGCCCAGAACGACCAGAGTGGTATTTCACCAACAACTCCACGAACACTGGCGTGCCCGCATCACAGTCTCCCACCTATCCTACACAAGCCGCACCAAACACCAATACCAAGCTGTAGTAAAGGTCCCGGGGTCTTTCCGTCCTGCCGCGCGAAACGAGCATCTTAACTCGTCATGCAATTTCACCGGGCCTGTGGTCGAGACAGCGGAGAAGTCGTTACGCCATTCGTGCAGGTCGGAACTTACCCGACAAGGAATTTCGCTACCTTAGGATGGTTATAGTTACCACCGCCGTTTACTGGCGCTTCAATTCAACGCCTCACCCCCCACGGGGGTTCACGTCTCCTCTTAACGTTCCAGCACCGGGCAGGCGTCAGTCCACATACCTCGCAACAACGCTTCGCGTGGACCTGTGTTT
>NZ_CM137101.1:4297500-4945000 GCF_054491345.1 Salinifilum ghardaiensis
GCTCGGGGACCTGCTCACCCACGAGGGACTCGCCTGGATCGCAGCCCGGCGTCCGACCAGTTCCGCCCCACCGCCGAACTACCGCCTGCGCTCGGTGCACACCTCGCTGATCACCGACCAGCGCGTCGAGATGTGCTGGATCGTCGACACCACCGATCGCACCCGCGCCCTGATCTCCACCGCGGAGCGCCGGGGCGAGCAGTGGCGGTGCGGCCGGTTCGCACTCGTCTGAGCACACCGGCCGCTGCGCGGACTCCCTGCGGACTACTGCCTGCGGACTACTGCTTGCGGGACTTGTTCTTCTTCGCCTCCGCCCGGGCGGCAGCGCGGCGCTCGCGGCGCGTTCCGCCCTGCCCGGACTCCCCGTTCTCGGCCGAGGCGTTCTCACCGCCGCTGCGCTGCACGCCACCGTCCTCCGACGGACCGGAGTAGCTCAGGCCCTGCTGCTGCGGGGACTCCAGACCCTTGCCGGTCAGCGCGGGGGCCGGCTGCTGCCCGTCACCCCCGACGGGGTTGCTGAGCTGACTCAGCGCCGGCCCCGCCGAAGTCGGCTGCGCCCGCTTCGCACGGGGTTCGCGGGCCTGGTGCCGACCGCCCTGCTGCTCCTGCTGCGTCTGCGGCGGCGCGGCCGTGGCGGTCGCGGCCGCCTTGCCGGCACCGTCGGCCTGCGCGGCCGAATCCCCGGAGGACTGCTGGGGCTGCTCCGGTTCAGCGGCTTCGACCTGCACGTTGAACAGGAACCCGACGGACTCCTCCTTCAACGCCTCGAGCATGGCGTGGAACATGTCGAAGCCCTCGCGGCGGTACTCCACGAGCGGATCGCGCTGGGCCATCGCCCGCAGGCCGATGCCCTCCTTGAGGTAGTCCATCTCGTAGAGGTGCTCGCGCCACTTGCGGTCCAGCACGCTCAGCACCACCCGGCGCTCCAGCTCCCGCATCGCGCCGGGGCCGACCTTGCCCTCGACTTCCGCTTCGCGCTTGTCGTAGGCCTCGCGCGCGTCCTCGACGAGGAGCTCGAGCAGGCGATCCCGGTTGAGGTCCGACTCGGTGTCCAGCAGCTCCTCCCAGTCCAGCGAGACCGGGTACAGCGTTTTCAGCGCGTTCCAGAGCTTCTCGAAGTCCCAGTCCTCGGCGTAGCCCTTGGAGGTCTCCGCGTCGATGTAGGCGGTGATGACGTCCGAGAGCATGAGGCGCACCTGTTCGCGCAGGTCCTCGCCCTCCAGGACCCGGCGCCGCTCGGAGTAGATGACCGAGCGCTGCTGGTTCATCACCTCGTCGTACTTGAGGACGTTCTTGCGGATCTCCATGTTCTGCTGCTCGACCTGGGTCTGCGCGCTGCGGATGGCACGCGTGACCATCTTGGCCTCGATCGGCACGTCGTCCGGCACCTTGAACCGGGTCATGATGGTCTCGACCATGTTCGAGTTGAACCGGCGCATCAGCTCGTCGCCGAGGGAGAGGTAGAACCGCGACTGCCCCGGGTCGCCCTGGCGGCCGGACCGGCCGCGGAGCTGGTTGTCGATGCGCCGGGACTCGTGCCGCTCGGTACCGAGCACGTACATCCCGCCGGCTTCGCGGACCTCGTCGGCCTCGTCCTCGGCCTGCTTCTTGATCTCCTCGACCGCGCCCGGCCAGGACGCTTCGTAGTCCTCCGGGGTGTGCACCGGGTCCAGGCCGCGCTGCCGCAGCTCCGCGTCGGCGAGGTGGTCGACGTTGCCGCCGAGCACGATGTCGGTACCGCGGCCGGCCATGTTGGTCGCCACGGTCACCGCGCCCTTGCGCCCCGCCTCGGCGATGATCAGCGCTTCGGACTCGTGGTGCTTGGCGTTGAGCACGCTGTGCGGCACTTCGCGCTTGGTCAACAGCTTCGACAGGTACTCGGAGTGCTCCACGCTGGTCGTGCCGACGAGCACCGGCTGCCCGCGCCCGTAGCACTCCTCGATGTCCTCGGCGACCGCGTCGAACTTGGCGGCCTCGGTCTTGTAGACGACGTCCGGCTGGTCCTTGCGGATCATCGGCTCGTTCGTGGGCACGGTCACGACGCCGAGCGAGTAGGTGGACTGGAACTCCGCCGCCTCGGTCTGCGCCGTACCGGTCATGCCGGAGAGCTTGTCGTAGAGGCGGAAGTAGTTCTGCAGCGTGATCGAGGCCAGCGTCTGGTTCTCGGCCTTGATCTCGACGCCTTCCTTGGCCTCGATGGCCTGGTGCATGCCCTCGTTGTAGCGGCGGCCGGCGAGCACGCGGCCGGTGAACTCGTCGACGATGAGGATCTCGCCGTTGCGGACGATGTAGTCCTTGTCCCGCTTGTACAGCTCCTTGACCTTGATGGCGTTGTTCAGGAACCCGACCAGCGGGGTGTTCGCGGCCTCGTAGAGGTTCTCGATGCCCAGCTGGTCCTCGACGAGCTGGGCGCCCTCCTCGGTGATGCCGACGGTGCGCTTGCGCTCGTCGACGTCGTAGTGGACGTCGCGTTCGAGCATCGGTGCGAGCCGCGCGAACTCCTGGTACCAGCGGGAGGACTGGTCGGCCGGGCCGGAGATGATCAGCGGGGTGCGGGCTTCGTCGATGAGGATCGAGTCGACCTCGTCGACGATGGCGAAGTTGTGCCCGCGCTGCACGCAGTCGTCGAGGCTCCACGCCATGTTGTCGCGCAGGTAGTCGAAGCCGAACTCGTTGTTCGTGCCGTAGGTGACGTCGGCCTCGTAGGCGCCGCGGCGCTGCTCCGGGGTCATGTCCGCCAGCAGCGGTGCGACCGTCAGCCCGAGGAACCGGTGGACGCGGCCCATCCACTCCGCGTCGCGCTTGGCCAGGTAGTCGTTGACCGTGATGACGTGCACGCCCTTGTCCGCGATGGCGTTGAGGTACGCGGGCAGCACGCAGGTCAGGGTCTTGCCCTCACCGGTCTTCATCTCCGCGATCTGCCCGAGGTGCAGCGCGGCACCACCCATGAGCTGCACGTCGAAGTGCCGCTGCCCCAGCACGCGGCGCGCGCCCTCGCGGACGACGGCGAAGGCCTCGGGCAGCAGGGCGTCCAGGGACTCGCCATCGGTGTGGCGGCGCTTGAACTCGTCGGTCTTGCCCCGCAGCTCGGCGTCGGACAGCGCGACGGTGTCATCTTCGAGCTCGTTGATGTGCGCTGCTATGGCGCGCAGACGCTTGAGCATCTTGCCCTCGCCGGCGCGGAGCAGTCGGGACAGGACCATCCGGTCGACCTCACTCGCTGATCGTGACGCGCCCGTCACGGACGCTTTACGGCCATCGTACTCACCAGCAACGGGGGACCCGGGTTGCCGCGTCGGGCCCCGAGCTGACGCGGAACGCAACTGTCCCCCGCGCACCACCGTACGCGGGGGACAAGCTGCTCGGCTGCGATCCGCTCAGGGTGCAGCCGTCGCGTTCACGCTGACTCGGCCAGACGGATGACCCCGTAGTCGAAGCCCTTCCGGCGGTACACGACGCTCGGTTTGCCGCTGTCGGCGTCCGAGAACAGGTAGAAGTCGTGGCCGACCAGCTCCATCTGGTACAACGCCTCGTCCACCGTCATCGGTTTCGCCGGGTGCTCCTTCTCGCGAACGATGCGGCCCGGTTCGTACTCCTGCGTTGCTGCGTACCCTCCGGCGGAGTACCCGTTGCCCGCCTCCATGCGCTGCTCCGGCACTTCTGCGGCCACCTCCGGCGTGTTCTCGCTGAGGAGCTCGGGCTCCGCTGCGCGCTCCTCCGGCTTGGTGCCGGCTTCCTCCGTGAGCACGGCTTCGGGGTTGTTCTCGGCGGCGTGTTCGGGGGTCTCCAGCAGGACGGTGCTTCCGTCCGGCGAGGGCGCCCCCGGTGTGCGTTCCGTGACCACTCGGCGATGTGCCATGGCGGACGTCGCTTCGGCGACCGAAGTGGGGTTGCGCTGGCCGTAGTGCACTTTCCTGCGGTCGTGCATCCGGCGGAGGCGGTTCTCCAGCTTGCCCGCGGCCGCGTCGAGCGCGGCGTAGAAGTTGCCCGCCGCCGCTTCGGCGCGGACCGGACCCCCCTTGCCCACGAGGGTGAGCTCGACCCGCTGGCAGTTCTTCGCCTGGCGCGGGTTGCGCTCGTGGAACAGCTCCACCTCGGTGCGAATCGCCTTGCGCGTGTACCTCTCGAGCCTGCTGAGCTTCTCCGCGACCTGCTCGCGGTAGTGCTCGGGGACCTCGACGTTGCGCCCCTTGACCACGATGTCCATTCACGACCTCCGTTCATCACTGGCACAGGAGACGTGTGCTCGGTCGGCGCCGGCGAGGACGGCGGGGAGGTTCGAGCGGAGCGAACTCCCCGGGAAGACCACTACGCGACCGGCGCCACGGACATGGGGTTGTCACTCCTTCCGCCGCCGGTGGTGTGTGATGGATGGCACGCTATCTCGGTTTATCGGTTTGTGACACCCCCCGAGTCGGGCGATGTCAAGCGACCACCGAGCGCGCTCGAGACCACTGCCCGCGGTAACCCGGTGGTGCGAACGGGGGCGGATCCGCGCGGACGCCGGCACCCGCCCCCGACGGCTGGGCGTTCCCCCGTTCCCCGGTCGCGGACTCCGGAGTTCCGGGCCACCGCACGGATCGCGCCCGCGCTTCTCCCGGCCAACGTCGCCCCGGTCAACCGGGTTCCGAGCGGACGAACGGACGCGTCCCATACCACACGATAGGCCTACTGCTGAGGTGAACGCTCGTCATCGCGGCGGACCACCCGGAGCACGCAGCGGTCGCCCGGGCCCAGCCGCACGGGGCTCCACCGCGGTCACGGACAGCACCAGCTCCGGAGCACACTCCACCCCGTCGAGCACCGCCGCTGATTCCGCGACCGTCGCTCCGGTCGTGATCACGTCGTCGACGAGCAGCACCCCGCCCGGCGGCGGACGTCGGGGCGGACGCGCCCGCAGCCGCCCCGACAGGTTCGCGGGGCGGTCGGCGTGCGCGAGCCGCGCGGCGTCCACCGCACCGGGGCCCAACCGCAGGCAGTCGAGCACCTCGGCGGCGCACCCGTCCGCCCGCAGCCGCCGCGCCAGCTCCCGCGCGACCCGGAGCATGTGCGCACCACCGCGGCGACGCGCCGCCCACCACCGGGACGGCGCGGGGACGATCCACCACGGCCCGGGCCCCGCGTGCGCGAAGCGCACACCCGCGGCCAGCCGTTCGGCGAAGACACCGGCGAGCACCCGCCGCCCGCGTTCCTTGTAGGCGAGGACGGCCCGCCGCGCGGCACCGCGGTACACCCCGAGCGCGTACACGGGTGGCCGCTGCCCGAGCACGGGCAGCCGCACGCGGTGCGGCCGGGACAGCTCCCCCGCGCACGGGAGGCACCAGTGCGTCCCCTGCCGTCCGCACCCGGCGCAGTTCACGGGCAGGACGAGGTCGAGCAGCCGCGGCCGGGCGCGTGCGGAGCGCGCGGCACCGCGGCCCGCCGAGCCGCGGCCCGCCGAGCCGCGGCCGGCGGAGTTCTCGTTCCCACGCATGCCGCCGAGGGTGCGGGTCCCGCCCTGCCCGACTCACCGGCGCGCGTCGGGCAGGACACCCCGGCGCAGTCCTGCTGGAAGCGCTCAGCCCGGGTAGAACGGGATCGACGCACCGCCGATCGGTACCGGCATGAGCCCCCAGACGTCATCGGAGTCCTGCGACTCCCACAACCCGCTGCGGTCGGCCACGATCACGCGGCCGCCGGGCGCGACCGTCACCGCGTTCACCGGCTGCCCCAGGTTCGACGCGGTGTACGGAGTCCAGTACAGCCCGTCGACGGACACGTTGTAGACCGGGGAGCGGTTGCTGTCGGTCGTGGCCACGAGCCCGTCGTTGCTCCGCCACTCGACATCCCTGATGCGCGTTCCCCCCGGCGCGGGCAGGCGAGTGGGCCGCGACAGCGTCATCCGCCCGTCGACCTCGGCGACCGCGGCCACGACGAGCTCCCCGTCGCTGACGAGCGCGGCGCGCGCGCCGCCGGGCGAGAGCCGCAGGTCGCTGATCTTCGGGTCCTCCCCCAGCGCGCTCACGTCCACCCGCCCGAGGTCCCAGCCGGAGTCGGTGGCGACCGCGCGGACGACCCGGCGGCCGTCCACCGAGGTCCAGACCTCGCCGCTGCCCCGCCACTCCGGCTTGCTCATGAACGCACCGGCCACGTGCAGCTCGGACAGCTGCGACCCGCCCTGCGCCGAGCCCTCGCCACCAGCGCGCAGCACCACACCGCCGGGGCGGCGGGTCACCGCGGCGAGCCTGCTGCCGTCCGGCGACACACCCGCCCGCACCACGTCGTACTCCCCGTTGCCCGCGGGGCCGGCGACCGGTTTCGCCTGCTCGTCGAGGTGCACCAGGCTCTCGTCGACCACGGCCAGCCCCGGCTGGTTCACCGCGTCCGAACGCTCCTGCACGTACGAGCGCACATCGGCCGGGCGCAGCTCGGGGCGGTCCGGCAGCAGCGGCGTGCCCTCCTCCTTCAGCCGCACCCGGGCGCTGCTGACGCTCTGCAGCGAATAGACCACCTGGGCCGCGATCAGCCGGCGGGTCTCCGGCGGGACGCCCCCCAGGTCGCTGAAGTTGACCTCGAGCGCCCCGTCGGCGGACTCGCTGGCGTTCGTCTTCGGCCGCACCCCCTTGGGCAGGCCGGTGCGCAGCGCGGGGCGCATCGACTCCGACGGCCCCATCATGAGCAGGTCGACCACCCGGCGCGGCAACGTGCTGGCCGGCTGCGACGGCACGTACCGCACGTCCGGGACCACCCCGGTGCCCTCGGAGTCGAGGAAGTACACCGAGACCGAGCGGTAGGTGGCGCCGAACGAGTCGCGGGTGACGACCAGCTCCGGCGGCGGCGTGGCGATCCGCCACTGCCCGTCGTCCTGCCGCTCGACGCGCATCCGGGTGCGGAACTCCCCCTGCTCGGGGGTGAACGACCGGTCGGGTAACAGCCGGCCGACCTTCTCCGCGCGCAGCCCGACGAGCTGCACCCCTTCCGGAAGCGGCCGCTCGTTCGGCACCGGGACGGTGTCCACCTGGTCGACGATGAGCATCCCCGCGCTCGGCGACCAGTCCGCGCGCGCCTGCGGAGCGAGGTGCAGCCGCGCGGCCTCGTGCTCGTTCTCCGGGGCGGCCGAGCCGACGAAGCTGCGCACCAGCTGCAGCGGGTCCGCGCCCTCGCGCGGCTTCTGCACGTGGCCGGAGGTGTTGCCCTCCTCCATCCACCGCACGCCGCGCGGCTCGGAGTGCTCCGGGATGGTGGCGCACCCGGACACCGCGAGCACCAGCGCCGCGGCCAGGGCGCGGAGCCCGGTCCGGGCTCCCGCCGCAGCGGAGCGCCGGGGCTGTGCGCGCCGGGTCATGACGACTCCCGTTCCTGCTCGGACAACCGGGCCGGCCCCTCGTCGCGGTACTCGGCCTCGAGCGCATCGGTTTCGGCGGACGTGTCTTCCTCCCGCGGGGCGTCGACGCCTGCGGCCAGCAGCGCATCCGGGGCGGCGATGCTGCGCCGGTCCGGCATGCCCAGCGGGCTCGCCTCGAACGCCTCCCCGGGGCGCAGCGGCAGGGTGAGCCGGAAGCACGAGCCGTGGCCCGGCTCCCCCCAGGCGTCGAGCGTCCCGCCGTGCAGCCGGGCGTCCTCGTGGCTGATCGACAGGCCGAGTCCGGTTCCTCCGGTGCGCCGGTTCCGCGCCGGGTCGGCCCGCCAGAACCGGGTGAAGACGAGCTCGGCCTCCCCCGGGCGCAGGCCCACGCCGTAGTCCCGCACCGTCACGGCGACGGCCTGCTCGTTGCCCGCCACCTCGATCTCGACCGGTTCGCCCTCGGCGTGGTCGACGGCGTTGGCGACGAGGTTGCGCAGGATGCGCTCCACCCGCCGGACGTCGGCGAGCACGTGCAGGTGTTCGCGCTGCTCGCCGCCGGCCTCGGGCACGACGAGGCGCAGCGGCACGCCGCTGGTCTCGGCGATGCCGCGGACGGAGTTCACGGCGCGGTCGGCGACCTCCCCCATGTCGAGCGGCTCCGAGGAGAGGTCGGCCACGCCCGCGTCCAGGCGGGAGATCTCCAGCAGGTCGGCCAGCAGCGCTTCGAACCGGTCGAGCTCGTCGGTGAGCAGTTCGGTCGACCGGGAGAGGCCGGGCGGGAGCTCCTCGCGCGAGGCGTAGAGCACGTCCGCTGCCATGCGCACGGTCGTCAGCGGGGTGCGCAGCTCGTGCGAGACGTCGGAGGTGAACCGGCGCTGCAGCTGGCCGAACTCCTCGAGCTGGGTGATCTGCTGCTTGAGGCTGTCGGCCATCTCGTTGAACGACTCGGCCAGGCGCGCCATGTCGTCCTCGCCGATCACGCGCATGCGCTTGTCCAGGTCGCCCTCGGCGAGCTCCTCGGCGTTCTGCGCCGCCTGCCGCACGGGGCGCACCACTTGGCGGGTGACGAGGCTGGTGATCGCCCCCAGCAGCACCAGCAGCACGGCGCCCGAGGCGAGCAGCGTGCTCTGCACGACGTTGGCCGTGGAGCGCTCCGCGGTCAGCGGGAAGAGGAGGTACACCTGCAGCGGGCGCGTCGCGGTGCCCACCGGGCTGCCCACGGCGAGCATGGTCACCGGTTCGCCCTCGTTGTGGACGGTGGTGATCTGGGTGGCCAGCTGGCCCCGCTCCACGTTGCGCCGCAGCCCCTCGGGAACGTTCTGCACGGGGCCGGCGGAGGGCTGCCGCCCGCGCTCGGCCAGCGCGTGCCCGTCCACCAGCACCGGGTCGAACGCGCCCGCGGCGGACTCGGTGGACCGCCCCGTGTTCGACGTGGTCAGCCGGTTGAGCGCGGCCTCGAGCTGCTCGTGCACGTTGTCCGAGTTCGGGTCGACGGCGGTGAGCTCGCGCTCCAGGACCGGCAGGCTGTACTCGGTCTGCGAGATCGCGGCCTCTTCCTTCGCGTCGAGCAGCCGCGTGGTGATCTGGGTCTGCAGCACCATGCCGAGCACGAGCACCACCACCAGCGACAGCGCGAGCGTGCTGACGACCACGCGGAGCTGCAGCGAGCGCCGCCACACCGCTTCGAAGCGGTGCCACCGCTCGCGGATCTCCTCCCGGACGCGGAGGACCCACTGCCGCGCCGTCCGAGGTCTACGCGCCCACACGCTCACGTGCTCCGCCTTCTGCTCACGCACGAGCACCGGTCGACCCGGCAACCTGCACCGGACCGGTCCGCCACGGCATCCCGCAGCCGGGCTCGTCCAGGATGCCGTGCGCGCCGCGCGGTCCCGCACCGCCCCGCCGGGCGGCACCGGGCACCGGCGCGCGGCGGACGCCGGTGCCCGGTGCTCACGGCGGTCCGGCCTTGTACCCGACGCCGCGCACGGTCAGCACGATCTCGGGCCGCTCGGGGTCGCGCTCGACCTTCGAGCGCAGCCGCTGGACGTGCACGTTGACCAGCCGCGTGTCGGCCGCGTGCCGGTACCCCCAGACCTGCTCCAGCAGCACCTCGCGGGTGAACACCTGCCGCGGTTTGCGGGCCAGGGCCACGAGCAGGTCGAACTCCAGCGGCGTCAGCGAGATCGCCGCGCCGTCGCGCGTGACCTCGTGGCCGGGCACGTCGATGGACACGTCGCCGATGGCCAGCACCTCCGAGGGCTCCGCGTCCGTGCGCCGCAGCCGCGCGCGCAGCCGGGCCACGAGCTCCTTCGGCTTGAACGGCTTGACGACGTAGTCGTCCGCGCCCGATTCCAGGCCGAGCACCACGTCCACGGTGTCGCTCTTGGCGGTGAGCATCACCACGGGAACGACGGACTCGGTGCGGATGGCCTTGCAGACGTCGATGCCGTTCATCCCGGGAAGCATCAGGTCGAGCAGCACGAGGTCGGGCTTGAGCTCCCGGAGCGCCGGCATCACCTTGGTGCCGTCGCTGACGACGGCCGTGTCGAACCCCTCGCCGCGCAACGCGATCGTCAGCATCTCTGCCAGGGCCGGATCATCGTCCACCACGAGCACGCGCGCCTTCATGTCGTTCATGGTCGCACTCGTCACTCCCCTCCCGTTGCAATCCCCGCACATCGTTCCGCCGGTTCTTCGCTGGTCGCTCGCCCCCGCGCCGGGTCGGGACCGGCGGTACCGCCGTTCGGAGCAAGCCACGCGTGACCCGCATCCCGCACCCGGAGGCGCCACTGTGGACGACACGCGGGCGAGAATGGTCGCGTACCGCACCTCCGCGAACGGATCGTATGCGTACCGGTGCGGCCGTCGTCCACGGCATGGAGGGGAAGTGCCCGAACACCGCTACACCGCCACCGCCACGTGGACGGGCAACCCCGGCGGCGGCACCGCGAACTACCGCGAGTACGGCCGCGAGCACCTGGTGGAGGTGGTCGGCAAGCCGGCGCTGCGCGCCTCGGCCGATCCGTCGTTCCTGGGGGACGCGGAGCTGCTGAACCCGGAGGAGATGCTGCTCGCCGCGCTGTCGCAGTGCCACATGCTCTGGTACCTGGGGCTGTGCGCGCACAGCGGCGTCGTGGTCACCGCCTACCGGGACGCGGCGTCCGGGACGATGGTCGAGGAGCGGGACGGCTCCGGGCGGTTCCGGGAGGTGCTCCTGCGGCCGCAGGTGCAGGTGTCCGAACAGGACGTGCTCGCCACCGCGGAGGAGCTGCACGCCCAGGCGCACCGGAAGTGCTTCATCGCGAACTCGGTGAACTTCCCGGTGCGGCACGAACCGCGGATCACCGTGGCGGGCTGAGCGCTCCTCAGCCCTCGCCGAGGCAGTTCCGGGCCAGCGCGGCGAAATCGACCTCGGCGACGCCGTCCACGACGGTCCAGGGCGACCACCAGGAGCTCTCTGCGAGCTGCGTGTACACGGCGGAGCAGCGCCGCTGCAGCGCGTCGTCCGACTCGAACGCGTCCCGCTGCCTGTCCACTTCGGTCAGCTCGCGGTGCTCGGCGCGCTGCGCCGCCACGTCCACGGGAACCCGCAGCAGCAGCTGGTGGTCGGGGGCCGGCAGGGCGAAGCGCCGCACCTCGAGATCCTCCACCCAGTGGACGAAGTCGCCGCGGGCGTCCTCGCGCAGCCGCGCGGCTCCGTAGGCCGCGTTCGACGCGACGTAGCGGTCGAGCAGCAGCACGTCGTGCGCGTCGAGCCGGGAGCGCAGCTCCTCGACGGCGGCGCGGCGGTCCAGCGCGTTGAGCACCGCAACGCCGTGCACCGACGCGGCGAGATCGCCGTGCGCCCCCCGCAGGGCCTCGCCGACGAGCGCGGCGTGCACGTCGGCCTCGTAGCGGGGGAAGGCCAAGCGGCTCACGGAGCACCCGCGGCGCCGCAGCTCCGCGTCCAGCCCCTCGGCCAGGGTGCGCTTGCCGGCGCCGTCGACGCCCTCGATCACGATGAGACGACCCACGCGCCCGAGACTAGTAGCGCCGGGTCCGAGCGGTGCGCGCGGACTTCAATACCGGTAGTGGTCGGGCTTGTAGGGCCCCTCCACCTCCACGTCGATGTACTCGGCCTGCTCCTTGCTCAGCCGGGTCAGCTCGCCGCCGAGGGCCTGCACGTGGATCCGCGCGACCTTCTCGTCCAGCGACTTCGGCAGCCGGTGGACCTCGCGGTCGTACTCGCGCCAGTTGGTGAACAGCTCGACCTGGGCGATGGTCTGGTTGGCGAAGGAGTTCGACATCACGAAGCTGGGGTGCCCCGTCGCGTTGCCCAGGTTGAGCAGCCGCCCCTCGGAGAGCACCAGCACCGAGTGGCCGTCGTCGAAGACCCACTCGTCGACCTGCGGCTTGATCCGCACCTTCCGCACGTCGGAGGCGCTGGCCAGACCGGCCACGTCGATCTCGTCGTCGAAGTGGCCGATGTTGCCGACGATCGCCTGGTGCTTGAGCCGGCGCAGGTGATCGGCGGTGATGACGCCGGTGTTGCCGGTGGCGGTGATGAGGACGTCCGCCTCGTGCAGCACGGTCTCCAGGCGGGCGACCTGGAGGCCTTCGAGCTGGGCCTGCAGCGCGTTGATCGGGTCGATCTCGGTGACGACCACGCGCGCGCCCTGCCCGCGCAGCGCCTCCACCGCTCCCTTGCCGACGTCGCCGTAGCCGCAGACCACGGCGGTCTTGCCGCCCAGGAGCACGTCGGTGGCCCGGTTGAGGCCGTCGACGAGGGAGTGGCGGATGCCGTACTTGTTGTCGAACTTCGACTTGGTCACCGAGTCGTTCACGTTGATGGCCGGGAACAGCAGCTCGCCCTGGGCGGCGAGCCGGTAGAGCCGGTTCACCCCGGTCGTCGTCTCCTCGGTGACGCCGCGGACCTCCTCGGCGAGGCGGGTCCACCGGTCGGTGTCGGCCGCCAGCGAGGCGCGCAGCCGCTCCAGCACGACCTTGTACTCCTCGGGGTCGTTCTCGTCCGCGGTGGGGATCGCCCCGGCCCGCTCGTAGCGCACGCCCTGGTGCACCAGCGCCGTCGCGTCACCGCCGTCGTCGAGGATCATGTTCGGCCCGCCGCCGGGCCAGCTCAACGCGGTGTCGAGGCACCACCAGTACTCCTCGGGCGTTTCGCCCTCCCAGGCGAAGACGGGCGCACCGCGGGGCTCGTCCGGAGTGCCGTACCTGCCGACGACGACCGCTGCCGCCGCCGCGTCGTCGGTGGAGAAGATGTTGCACGAGGCCCAGCGCACCTCGGCCCCCAGCGCGACCAGCGTTTCGATGAGCACCGCGGTCTGCACCGTCATGTGCAGCGATCCGGTGATCCGCGCCCCGCGCAGCGGGTGGACCTCGGCGTACTCCCGGCGCAGCGCGCGCAGCCCCGGCATCTCGTGCTCGGCCAGCCGGATCTGCTCGCGCCCCCGCGGCGCGAGCGAGAGGTCCGCGACCGCGAATTCGACCCCGTTCTCCGTGCGGTGCTCGTTCGGCCCCGCGCCGGTGTCGTCCGAGGTCGCGCTGGTCTTCTCCGAAGTCATCGCACCGCCGCTCTCCCCCCGCGGTCCACGCACATCACCCCGATGCTACCCCGGGTGGCCAGCCGGTTGCGGTGCGCGAGCGCGGCGTTCCCGGCGCGGGCGGACACGAGCGGCCGGAAATGCGGGACACGCGCCCCGGACGACGATCACAATCGATGCGCGGCGGTCGCCGGTTCTCCGCACGCGGGTGCAGAATCACTGCGGACGTGATCACGCACCCACCGTGCCCGTCACTGCGCTCCGGCGGCGCCGCGGTTGAGCGCCGCCGCTGCGCAGCGGTGGTGCCGGACGAGAGCGCCCACGAACCAGCAGTCCCCGGCCACGCGGGAGGATTCCAGTGCACGCACCCGAGCAGGACACCCGCGTGGTGGAGCTGCGGGTACACGGCGTGCTCGGCGCCACCGGCCCGAAGCTGACCGATTCGGTCGACGCGGTCGATGTCGCGGGCGACGGCGTGGGCCGTGTCGTCCGCCCGGCCGACCGGCTGCGCCGGCCCGTGCCCGGTCCCGCGCTGCGCGACGGCAACCGCACCGTGCCGCGGGTCCTCGAGGGCTACGTCTGGGGCGGCATGACCTCCGGGGGCCTCGGCAAGGCCACCTGGGCGCTGCTCTTCCCGTTCGCGCTGGCGAACCTGGCGCACTGGATGCTGCCGCCGGTCCGCCCGGAGAGCCGCGCCGGCCGCGTCGCCGGGCACTGCGCCCGGGCCCTCGTGCGCGTGGCGGCGCTCGCGCTGACGATGCTGTTCGTCGCCCAGCTGACCGTGGTCACCGCGGACCTGTTCGCCGCGCAGTGCCTGCGGCCGGGATCGGGGTGCCTGGCCGCGGTCCCGCCCGCAGCACGCGAGTTCGACCTGCTGCGGCTCTGGCTGGGACTGGCTCCGGTCGGCCTGGTGATCCTGCTCATGCAGCGCCTGGCCGGCAAGAACTGGACGATCACGACGGGCAGCTCCGCCGGCGCGCGGCACGGCGCGCCGCGCCCGTCCGCCCGCGCGCCGGTACTGCCCGGGGGCAACGTGGTCGCCGATCCGGAAGCCCCCGCGCTGCGGGCCCTGCACATCAGCGCCGCGCTGTCCGCGGTGGCCCTGCTGCTGCTGGGCGGCCCGTTCGAGGTGCGGAGCGACCCGCGGTGGGTCGCGAGCGCCGCGGTGCTGGTGTGCTGCGTGCTCGGGGCCGCGGCGCTGGACGACCCGGAGGACATGTGGTCCGCGAGCCCGCGCCGCCGCGTGCTCCTCGGACGCGTCCCGCGGCGTGCGCTGCAAGCGCTGGCCGCGGCGCTGGTGCTGGTCGCGGCCGTCGCTCCGGCCGGCACGAGCGGACCGCTGCCCGGGTCCGGTCCGACGATCGACGCGCTCACGGCGCTGCTCGGCGCCACGTGCCTGGCCGCGGCGCTGGTGCTGGTCCCGGCGGCACGGCTGGCCGCACCGCTGTGGAAGCCGCTGCCGCGGCGGATGCGGCCGTGGGCCGGCGGGTGGTTCGCCGCCCCCGTGCTGTTCCTCGCCGCGATGCTGGGCACCGGTTTCGGGGCCGGACTCGCCCTGAGCCTGCGGCACGTCCTCGGCTCGGAGGGGCTCGTGCTGCCCCGCCCGTACCAGGACGTGACCACGTTGTGGGGCACTGCTGCGGTGCTGCTGGGCGTGGCCGCGCTGGTCGGGGTCCCCTGGCTGCTGCTGCGGCGCTGGCGGTGCGTGCTCTCCGGCGACTCGGTGCCGCCCGAGGTGGGGCTGCTGCACGCGGGCCGCTACCGCGACCGCCAGGCGGCCGCGTCCGCGTGGCTGTGGGCGCGGGTGCAGCGGCGCCACGGGTACGCGCTGTTCCTCGTGCTCGCCGGGGTGCTGCTGGTCGCCGCGGCCGCAACGGCGGCGCTGCGGCTGGCCGGGCTCCCGCACGCGGCCTGGACGGGCTGGCTCGCGGGACTCGGCGTGGTGACCCTCGCCGGGCTGGCCGCCGGGCTGCTGCGCATGGTCTTCGTCGCCGCCACCGAGCGGCACGCCGCGCGCTACTTGGGCGTGCTGTGCGACCTCACGCTGTTCTGGCCGCGGGAGTCGCACCCGGTGGTGCCGCCGTGCTACTCGCTGAAGGTGATCCCCGAGCTGGTCGCCCGCGCCCAGGAGCACCTGTCCGACCCGAACACGCGCGTCGTGCTCGTCGGGCACAGCCAGGGCAGCCTGCTCGTCGCCGTGGCGACCTCGCGGCTGCTGGCGAACCTGCCCCCCGCCGACCGCGACCGCGTCGGCCTGGTCACCGCGGGTTCGCAGCTGCAGTGGGCCTATCCGCGGGCGTTCCCGGCGGCGGTCTCGCACGACGCCCTCGGCGAATTGGCCGGCTCGCTCGGCGGGCGCTGGCGCGCGCTGTGCCGCGGCACCGACCCGATGGGCGGCGCGGTGACCACGTGGGGCAGGCACGTCTACGCCGGCACGCTGCTCGGCGTGGGGCACCGCCCGGACGGCACCTCCGGGCCCCTGCCGCCGGCCGCGCGCGGGCCGACCGGAGCGCTCGTGCTGGGCGGGGACCACTGGCTGCCCGACCCGCAGCGCGGTCCCGTCTCGCACCGGCGCTGGGTGCCGGGCGTGTTGCGGCACACCGACTACGCGGGCGATCCGGAGTGGGACCGCGCGGTGGCCATGGCGGCCGGGTTGGAACCGGGCGACGCCGAGGCCGGGCCGGCGTTCCACGAGTCGGTGCTCGGCGCCACCGGTCCCGGACCGCGGGGTGACACCGGGCGCGGCCCGCAGCGGCGCTCCGCGGTGACCGTCCGCGGTGGTGACGGAGCGGCGCAGGACGGCGCTGCCCCCGCCCAGCCCGCCGAGGAACCGGCCGAGGCAGCGCCCGGGCAGGACGCCGCTGCTGCGGTGGATGCCGCACCCGCTCCGGAGACCGCGCGGGCCGGCACCGGCGGTGCGGTCGACGCGGTGCCGCAGCGCGAGCGCGCCGCGGAGGAGGTCGGTGCGCAGCGACCGGCCGAGCGACCGGTGCAGGAGCTCGCCGCGCCGGAGGAACCGGCCGCCGAGGACTCCTCCGCGCGGCCGGGAACGACGGCAGCCGAGGGACCGCTCCCCCTGCCCGAGGTGTCCGAGCCCGCCGGGCGCACCGCGCCGTGGGAGCGCGCGCAGGGCCTGCACCCGCTGGAGTAGACCCCCGCTGGAGCAGAGCCCGCTGGAGCAGAGCACGGCAGCGCCGGTACGGGCGCGGCGGCGGGATCCCCGCAGAGGTGCGACGGCGCGCCACGCGGGCGGCGCCCGCGTGGCGCCGGAGCCCGCGGCGCCGGAGCCCGCGGAGGGCGTCGCCGCGATCGGGGCGATCTCCGGGAATCCGTTCGGGGGACGGGCTCCCCGCGGGAACCCCGGAAACGACGACGGCGCCACCGCCGAAGCGGTGGCGCCGTCCGCACGTGCCGGCCGCGAGCCAGTTCCCGCCGCCCAATTCCCGCGGCCCGGCCGCAGCAGCTCAGCCGCTGCGGCCCAGTCGCCGGGGCCCAGTCGCCGGGGCCCAGTCGCCGGGGCCCAGTCGCCGGGGCCCAGTCGCCGGGGCTCAGTCGCCGCTGGCCGAACCGCCCCCGTCGGAGCTCGTTTCGCGGAGCTCGCCGCGGCCGAGGCGCGAGTTGCGGTACCCGTACAGGAAGTAGATGACGATGCCGGCCGCCATCCACACCAGGAACCGGACCCAGGTCAGCGCGGTCAGGTTCAGCATCAGCCACAGGCAGGCGATGATCGCCAGGATCGGCACGACCGGCACCCCGGGCGCGCGGAAGCCGCGCGGCAGGTCCGGACGCTTGTAGCGCAGCATGATCACGCCGGCGGAGACGAGCACGAACGCGAACAGCGTGCCGACGTTGACCATCTCCTCGAGCCGTTCGGCCGGGAAGAAGCCCGCCGCGAGCATGACGACGACGCCGACGAGCACCGTGGCCCGCACCGGCGTGCCGGTGCGCTCGCTGGTCCTGGCCAGCTTGCGGCTGACCAGCCCGTCGCGGGACATCGCGAACAGCACGCGCACCTGCCCCAGCAGCAGCACCATGACCACGGTGATCAGACCGATGAGCGCGCCGAGCGTGATGATCGAGGCCGCCCAGGTCACCCCGTTGATCTGGAACGCGGTGGCCAGTGTGGACTGCTCACCGTCCTGGGTGGCCAGGTCCGTGTACGGGACCATGCCGGTGAGCACCAGCGAGACCGCGACGTAGAGCACGGTGACGATCAGCAGCGTGCCGAGGATGCCGCGCGGCGCGTCGCGCTGCGGTTTCTTCGTCTCCTCGGCGGTGGTGGCGACCACGTCGAACCCGATGAACGCGAAGAACAGCAGCGAAGCGCCCGCCAGCAGGCCGAAGACGCCGTAGGTGCTCGTCTCGCCACCGACGAGCAGCGAGAACAGCGACTGCTCGAGCGCCGGCCCCGATTCGGTCTCCGACTGGGCCGGCGGGATGAACGGGGTGTAGTTGGCCGCGTTGATGAAGGCGATGCCGGCGATGATCACCAGCAGCACCACGCCGACCTTGATCGAGGTGATCACGAGGCTGACCCGCGCGGACAGCTTCGTCCCCACCGCCAGCAGCAGGGTCAGCACGCCGGCCAGCAGCACCGCGGCCCAGTCGAACTGCACCGGGCCCAGGTCGATCGCGTTGGGCACCTCCAGCCCGATGAGGCCGAAGGCCTCGGCGACGTAGCTCGACCACCCCTTGCTCACCGCCGCGGAGGCGACGGCGAACTCGAGCACCAGGTCCCACCCGATGATCCACGCGACGAACTCGCCGAACGTCGCGTACGAGTAGGTGTAGGCGCTCCCGGCTACCGGCACGGTGGAAGCGAACTCGGCGTAGCACAAGCCCGCCAGTCCGCACGCGATCGCCGCGATGACGAACGCCAGTGATACGGCAGGGCCGGAGACGTCGCCCGCGGTGCGCGCGGTCACGGTGAAGATGCCCGCACCGATGACGACGGAGACACCGAAGACGATCAGGTCCCAGGTGCCGAGATTCTTGCGTAGTTTCGTATCCGGTTCGTCGGTCTCCAAGATCGATTGTTCAACCGACTTGGTGCGCCACAGGCCCGTGCCTGGCACTGCCGCCTCCCTTTGTCGTCCCAAGTGGTCAGATGGGAACCTTATCCCCCGAACGACGTGGGAGAAATGCGGGCGGTCGGTTCCCCCGCGTGTTTCGTTAGCTACTTGTGATCGCGTTCGCCGAGGCGCGCCGCGGCGCCGGCGGAAGCTCCAGCGGGGGTGCGCACCCGGGTGCGGCGGATGCCCCGCTTCCCGCATCGTGGGCCTCCGTTCGGAGCAGCGCCCCGGTGGGGGCGCGGACGTCCGGCGGTGTGCCCGGCAGCAGTGCACCCGGCGGGGTGTTTCACCGCATCGGCGCGACTCCGGCCGCCGCGCGGAACACCTGCGCCTGCCCGTCCGCGTCCAGCTCCGCCGGGAGGACCTCCACCGGGGGGTCACCGGCCGGCAGCCACACCGACCGCCCGCGCGGGAGGTCGACCCGGTGGCCGCCGCGCGCGCCCGCCCGCCGCAGGCGCACACCGCCCCTGGTGCACAGCAGGATCTGCGGGCTCGCCGCGCCCAGTTCGACAGCGCTCGACTCGGCCTCCGTCCAGTCCAGGCGGCACAGCTCGAACTCGTCCGTCCCCACCGGGTAGACCATGCGGTTCGCGTCCAGCGACTCCCCCTTGAGCACCCGCATGTCGCCGCAGCCGAAGTCCAGCACCCGCAGCAGTTCCGGGACGTCCACGTGTTTCGGCGTCAGCCCGCACCGCAGGATGTTGTCCGAGTTCGCCAGGATCTCCAGCGCGGTGCCCCGCAGGTAGGCGTGCAGGTTGCCCGCGGGCAGGAAGATCGCCTCGCCCGGCTGCAGCACCAGCCGGTTCAGCAGCAGGCTCGCCAGCACGCCCGCGTCGTTCGGGTAGGCCTCGCCGAGTTCGAGCACGGTGCGGCACTCCGCGGCGAACTCGCCGTGCTGGCGCACGTGCGCCACGCAGGCGTCCAGCAGCTGCGGCAGCACCTGCCGCAGGAAGTGCTCGGGCAGTGTGATCCACGTGGTGAACAGCGCCCGCAGCCCGGCCGGTCCGGGCTGGGCGGCCAGCAGGTCCCGGTGCGGGCGCAGGTCGGGCACGTCCAGCGCGTCGAGCAGCCGCACCGTCCGCTGCGCGTCCCGGAAACCCGCCAGCGCGTGGAACTCGGTCAGCGCGCACACCAGTTCCGGTTTGGCCGTGGGATCCGGGTAGTTCCGGTTCGGCGCGTTGCGCGGGATCCCCGCCGCCTCCTCCCGCGCGAACCCCGCGGCCGCCTGCTCCGCGGAGGGGTGCGCCTGCAGGCTCAGCGGCTCGTCGGCGGCCAGCACCTTGAACAGGAACGGCAGCCGCTCGCCCCACCGGCGCACGCACTGCTCGCCCAGGTGGTGATCGGGATCGTCCTGCAGCAGCGACAGCAACGAGACCTCGGACCCGTCGGCGCGCACCACGCGGGAGGGGTCCTGCGGGTGCGCGCCCATCCACAGCTCCGCTTCGGGGTGCGGCGCGGGCGCCGGGCGGCCGAGCAGTTCCGCGATCGCGGTACGCGAGCCCCAGGCATACGGGCGCACCGCGTTCCGCAATAACTCCACAGTGGCTCTCGCTTCCTCGTCCTCTCCTGCTGGCGGTCGCGCGCCGCGCCCGACCTGGCCATCGCATCATGCACCGCCCGCGGTCCCGGGCTCGCCCCGGAGGCGCCTGCTACGAGGCGGCCACCGTGCTCCAGCTCGGGCCGTCCAGCGTTCCCGCGGCCAACCCCAGGTAGACCGCGGTGAAGTCGAGCTGCACCGCCAGCACCGCAGCCCGCAGCACCGGATCGGCCGCGACGGACTCGTCCGGGGTCACCAGGTCGGCCCCCGGCAGGTCCCGCGTGGCGCCCAGCTCCGCGTGCACACCGCGCTCATCGGGGCGGGCGCTGACGAGGAACACCCGCAGCGGGTACTCCTCGTCCTCCTCCGGATCGGCGAACAGCGCGGTCGCCGATCCGGCCTCACCGGCCATGCGGTGCAGCGTGCGCTGCGCCACCGCCTCGGAGTAGTCGGCCACCGCGCACGGCACGCCGACGTGGCAGCCGAGCACGAACGCGCCGTGCCGGGCGACGGCCGTGCTCACCGGATCCACGCCCCACAGCACCGGGGTCCGGTCGGCCAGCCGCAGCGCCAGCGTCTTGGCGGGGTTGACCACGGACTCCTTGGCCGGGTGGGACTGCTCGGCCATGCTGTCGAGCTCCGCGGCCAGGGCCTCCACGTCGACGGTGAGCAGCCCCAGCTCGGCGAAGACCACCAGCCCGACGGCGAACACGTGGGCGAACGACAGCTCCTCCGGCACGGGGAACGTCGGCGGCACGAGCAGCGCCCGACCCGCACCGGAGGCCGCGACGGGGCCTTCCTCCTCGGCGACCACGACGACCCGCGCACCCCGGCGGGAGGCGGTGTCCACGGCCTCGGCGAGATCCGCGTCGCCCTGGTCGGCCGCGTGCACGAACACCGCGTCGAGCGCGCCGACCCAGGCGGGCAGCGCTTCGGCGACCACGATCGGCACGGACGCCCGCCCGGCCAGCGCGGCCAGCACCTCGCACACCCGCATGCCCAGGCCCGGGCGGGCCAGCAGCACGACGGCCCGGGGGCGTTCCCCGCCGAAGTCCGGCACGCCCGCGCTCGCCGCGCGTTCGGCGGCGGAGCGCACCTGCGCCCCGGCGAGCGCCGCAGTCCGCAGCAGCTCCCGCCGGTCCACGTCGAGCAGCCGCGTCGGGTCCTCGAAGAGCGTGTCGTCCAGCACGGCGGTCACCCCTGCTCCCCGCCGCTTCCGGCCACTGCGGGCGGCAGCTGCGCCTCGTCCCACAGCAGCACGGGGATGCCGTCCCGGACCGGGAACACCGCGCCGCAGGTGGTGCAGGTCAGAGCATCGGCCTCACCCCCGGGCCCAGCCCCGGTGCGCAGCGGGCCGCGGTCACCCGGGCAGGCCAGGATCTCCAGCAGTTGCGGATCCAGTTCAACGGCCACGTTTCCTCCCAACCTCGCCGGAGCACCCCGGAGCGCGGGCGCGCGTCACGCGCGGACCATCGCGAGGACCTCGTCCCGGAGCGCGGCCATGCTCCCGGTGTCGCCGGCTTCCACGTTCAACCGCAGCAGCGGCTCGGTGTTGGACGGGCGCAGGTTGAACCACGCACCGCCCGGCAACTCCACGGTAAGTCCGTCGAGCTCGTCCGTCCGAGCGCCGGGGCGACCGCCGAACTCCTCGGCCACGGCACGCATGCGCTCGTGCTGGTCGGTCACGGTGGAGTTGATCTCCCCGGAGGCGGCGTAGCGGGCGTAGTCGGCCATCAGCCGCGACAGCGGCTCCGACTGCTCGCCCAGCGCGGCCAGCACGTGCAGCGCGGCGAGCATCCCGGAGTCGGCGCGCCAGAAGTCCCGGAAGTAGTAGTGCGCCGAGTGCTCCCCGCCGAAGATCGCCCCGGTCTCGGCCATGGTCTGCTTGATGAACGAGTGCCCCACCCGCGAGCGCACGGGCTTCCCGCCGTTCTCGGCGATGATCTCGGGCACCGCCCGCGAGGTGATCAAGTTGTGGATGACGGTGGCGCCGGGTTCCTTGGCCAGCTCCCGCGCGGCGACGAGCGCGGTGATCGCGCTCGGCGGCACGGGCTCGGCGCGCTCGTCGACGACGTAGCAGCGGTCGGCGTCCCCGTCGAAGGCCAGCCCCGCGTCGGCGCCGACCTCGCGCACCCGCCGCTGCAGGTCCACCAGGTTCTCCGGCTCGAGGGGGTTGGCCACGTGGTTCGGGAACGTGCCGTCGAGCTCGAAGTACAGCGGCTCGATCTCGATCGGCAGCCCCTCGAACACCGGGGGCACGGTGCGCCCGCCCATGCCGTTGCCCGCGTCGACGACGATCCGCAGCGGACGGCTGCCGCTGAGGTCCACGCGCTCGCGCAGGAACGCGGCGTAGTCGGCGACCATGTCGCGCTCGGTGACCGAACCGCGCTGGCCGAGGAACTCCGGCACGCCCCGCCCGACGAGCTCCTGGATCTCCGAGAGCCCGCTGTCCTGCCCCACGGGGGCGGCACCGGAGCGGCAGAGCTTGATGCCGTTGTACTGCGCCGGGTTGTGGCTGGCGGTGAACATCGCCCCCGGCAGGTCCAGCTGCCCGGAGGCGAAGTAGAGCATGTCGGTGCTGGCCAGGCCGATGTTGATCACGTCGAGGCCCTGCGCGGTCACCCCGTCGGCGAACGCGGACACCAACCGCGGCGAGGACTCGCGCATGTCGTGCCCGACGACCACCGCCGAACCTCCGACGACTCGCGTGAACGCGGCGCCGATCTCGGCCGCCACGCCGGTGTCCAGCTGTTCATCCACGACACCGCGGATATCGTAGGCCTTGACGATCTCCGACAGGTCCCGCACGCTTCACCCTCCCGCGTTGTTCACCACGACCAGGGCAAAGCCTACCGGCGCGTTCGCCACCTGTGGTCCGCGCCGGACGGCACGAGCCGTTCGTCACTCGGATCGGTCCGTCGCGGCTCCGCGCACAGCAACCGCCGTTCCCCCGCTCGGACGAACTCCCGGCCGAGGGGGCTCACCGGCTCCCGGGCCTCCCGGCCCGGCCACGCCCCTCGTCGGCGGGGCCTCGACGCGCACGGGCAGCATCACTGGCCCTCTTCGGCGGGGTCGGGCACCACACGCAGGTGCCCCCGCCGATTTCCCCGGGAAGCGACCCGCGTGTCCGCTTCGGCCGTCGCCACCTCCGCATCCGCCGACCCCGACTCCCGCACGGCCTCGGCCAGCGCGGTCAAGTCGTCGTCCGTGGGTTCCACCGCAGCGAACTCACCCTCATGCCGCACTACCTCCCAGCCCTTCGGCACGGTCAGCCGCGTCGCGTGCTCCTCGCACAGGTCGTAGCTGTGCGGCTCGGCGTAGGTGGCGAGCGGACCGACCACCGCGGTGGAATCGGCGTAGGCATAGGTGAGCGTGGCTACGGCCGGGTTCGCACACCCGGCTCGCGAACACCGCCTCACGCTCCGCACGACACGCACGATAGCGCCCTTCGTCCAGTCCCCGCCGGAGGCCACGCGCAAAACGCCCGCACCGGTGCCGCTCGGCCCGCTGCCCTCCGGATGGGTCACTCCCCGACAGCGGGTGGAGGCGTACCCTCGTCCCGTGGTGACAGCACGTGGATCTCGACGTCGCCGGCTGGCCCGCCGCGACAGGAGGGGGCGGGGACTGCGCGGGCCGCTGTACCCCTCCTCCGTCCCCATCGCGCGCAGCCGTTCGCAGATCTTCGACGCGCTCGTGCTGGAAGCGCTCGAGCCGATCGAGAAGCGCTGGCACGCGGAGCTCACCGAGCTCGACGTGGCCGTCGACGAGGTCCCGGAGCTGACCACCACCGCCCCGGACAAGCTCGTGTGGGACGACGACGTGGTGGTCGACTCCAACGTGCCGCTGGCGCGGTTGGTGCCCGCCGGTGTGGACAGGCGGGGCCTGCCGACCCGGGCGCGGATCGTGCTCTACCGCCGCCCGCTGGAGACGCGGGCGCGCGACGGCACCGACATGGCCGACCTGCTGCACGACGTGCTCGTGGAGCAGATCGCGCACTACCTGGGGCTCGACCCGGACGTGATCGAAGGCCGCTGAGGCCCCCGGCGGGAGCGCCGTTCCGGCAGCGCCCCCGCCGCGGTGAACGCGATCGCCGCGGCCTGCGCCACGAGCAGCGCCACGCGGGGGCCGTGCGCGAAGCCGAGCTCCACCCGGGCGGCGTGCTCCGGCAGCGGCACCGCGAGCTGTCCGCCCCACGCCCCGGCGAGCCCGACGGGTTCACCGTCCACACGCGCCCACCAGCCCGGTTCGTCCGCCGCGGCGAAGACCAGCTGCCGCCCGGCGCCGCCGTCCGAGACGCGCAGGGTGACGCCCGGGGCGAGCGCGGTGTCCAGCTCGGCGGGCACCTCGCGCGGACGGGCCCGGGGGGCGAGCCGGTCGGTCAGCCGCGACTGCCGGGACAGATCGGGGCCGAGCAGCCGCACCGGGCTCACCTCCCCCTCCAGCCCCAGCACGCTCCGCCCGTCCGGCAGCTTCCCGCGGGCGCTGACGAGATCGCCGGCGTGGCGCAGCAGCGGTGCGGGATCGCGCACGGCGAGGTGGCCCACCCCGTGCGTGCGGGCGGTGGCCACCGCTTCCCGCAGCTCCTGCGGCCGCGCCCGCTCCACCCGGCGCTCCACCCGCTCGACCCACTCCGAGGTCGAGGGAACCGGTGCCGTGCCGTCCACGCCGTACCGCGCGGGCACCTCCCGCACCAGGCGCGGGCCGCCGCCGGCGTCGAGCAGCAGCACCGATCCCGGACCGGCCAGTTCGGACGCGAGCTCGCGGTGGAGCGGTTCCACGGCGCGCAACGGCCCCGCGGAGGCGGCGACCGCCCCGGCAGCGCCGAGGAGGAGCACCCCCGCCGCCCCCGCGGCCCGCCGCAGACTCACCCGGCGCAGCGCGCTCCGCGGGCCGGGGAAGCCGCGCAGCCCGCTCCGCACGCCGGACCGCGCCGGCTCGCAGGACCCCAGTTCGCAGGATCCCGGCTCGCGGACCTCCGCATCGGTCCACGCGCGCAGCAGCGCCCAGCAGCTGCCCGCGGCCACGAGCACGAGCGGCCCCCCGGTCCAGCCGGGAGAGCTCTGCGCGGAGCCGACCAGCGGGGCGGACACCGCGCCGACCACGGCGGCCAGCACCCAGCCGCACCCGAGCAGGAGGATCGGCGGCAGCAGACCGCGGCCGGCCCGCTCGTGCGACTCGCGCCGCCCGAGCAGCCCTGACCGCCCGAGCAGCCCTGACCGGCCGAGCACCGCGGCGAGGGCGGCCAGCGGCAGCAGCACGCCGAACCACGTCACCACCGAACCGTCCGGGCTCGTCAGCAGCAGCCAGCCCCCCGGTTCCGGCTCCCGCACCCGCGTGCCGAGCCCGTGCAGCAGCACCCCCGGGTTCCGCGGCAGGCTCACCAACCACGGCAGCAAGCAGGCCAGCGAGAGCACCACCACCGCGACCAGCCCGGCCGCGCGTCCCCGCGGCGCCGCGGGAACGTCCGCTGCGGACTCGTGCGCGCCGTCCGGCCCGCCCGCGGGCACGAGGACGAAGGCGAGCACCGCCAGGGCCAGCAGCACGAGCAGCAGCAGCGGTGCGAACGCACCGAGGGCGGCCGCCGCCAGGGCGGTCCGGCACGCCGCGGTCAGCCACGAGCGCTGCGGGCGCACCGCGCCGAGCACGGTGGCGAGCCCGGCGAGCACCGGCGGGACGAGCACGTGGGCCACGACCACGTCCAGCCGCCCCTGCCCGGCCGACACCGCGGCCGCCGGGAACACGGCGTAGGCGCCGGCGAGCACGGCCCGCCGCCGGCCGTCCGCGGTGATCGCCCGCGCGGCGAGGTAGGCCGACAGGCCGGCCAGCGGCATCCCGAGCAGCAGCAGCCCCGCCGCGACGGTGGCCGGCCCCGCCAGCACCGTGCCGAGCAGTGCGAGCACGAGCAGCGAGACCGGGGCCGGGGCGG
This sequence comes from Salinifilum ghardaiensis, assembly GCF_054491345.1. Lineage (NCBI taxonomy): Bacteria > Bacillati > Actinomycetota > Actinomycetes > Pseudonocardiales > Pseudonocardiaceae > Salinifilum > Salinifilum ghardaiensis. The sequence goes on from NZ_CM137101.1 coordinate 4,322,900, forward strand.
CGGTTCCGCCCCACCACGCGTGCCAGGAGGCCAGGTAGTCCCGCCAGGTCGTCGACCAGTCCGCCACCGGGGACAGGCGTCCACCGTGCAGCGCGGGATCCCACCGCGGTTCGGCCGCGAGCACGCCGTGCGCGAGCACGGCGAGCGCGACGAGGACGGCGGTGAGCACCACGGGCGGGGCGGCGCGGAATTCGCGTGCGCGGCGGCGCGGGCTGAACGGCACGGCCGCAGGCTAGTGCGCCGCATCGGGCGAGCTCCACCCGCACCGAGTGCTGCGAACCGGCTCAGCGTTTCCACAGTGGACCGTTCAGCGGCTGACCGCTCGACGCGCGGCGAACCCCCGCCCGACCGGAGGGGGTCAGCTCGCCCGGCGCTTCAGCCTCCGGCGCTCCCGTTCGGACAATCCGCCCCAAATGCCGAAACGCTCGTCGTGCTCCAGGGCGTACTCCAGGCATTCGTCGCGGACCTCGCAGCCCTGGCAAATTCGCTTCGCCTCCCGCGTGGATCCGCCCTTTTCCGGGAAGAACGCCTCCGGGTCGGTTTGCGCGCACAGCGCGCGCTCCTGCCACTGCGGTTCCTCACCGGGCAGGTTCACGATTTGGGACAGGACGTCGAGTTCAGCGACGCGCGCATCCCCCTGACCGAACAAACGGTCCGCGCTCGACTCCACCATTCTTATCTCCCCCGTCATTCTCCCGTTCCCGCACCTCTCCCCAGAGGGCGTTCCCGGGCGCACTCCTGGACTTCTCTCCTCGCTCGCCCATCGGCGGCACTGGTACCGACGACTGCAGCGGGCACGTATGACGCCGCGTCGGCCACTCCGTTCGGCTTGACCGTTTCCGAAATCCGACCGACCTACGCGCGACCGAACTACTCCCACAATCCGGCCCGTCGTGGACGTCACGTCCGCCCCGGATTAGTTCCGAGTCACCCCTGCGGACGTCGCCCGAACGTTGAATGACATTGCTGTGATTACACCCGGGTAGCTCCTTGCGGTCAAGTGGCAACCTTCCGTAGGGGGACAACGCCGAACCCGCCGAGCACCGCGGCGCACACCGCGGTTCGCGCGAGGCGAGAGCTCAGCTCGGTCGTGCAGCGCTGATCCGCATGATCAAGGCATATCATTGCTCGGCGCGGCATGCCGTCTGAGAAAGCACCGCACCCACGACCGGTGGGACGAGCGCTCATCGCCGCCGCACCACCGGTGCCGTGCCCAGCACTTCGAGCACCGACCCCCGCGGAGCGCCCGCATCCCGACACATCGGCGCGCGTCGGTCCCCGCCCGTTCGCACCCCGTCTTCCACGGCCCGCCTTACCACGGCCCGCCTTCCGCGACCCGCGCCTCGCCGCTTCCGCGCACGTCCACCTCAGCGGCGCTCGCGCATCGGCTCGGCGCGCTCCGCGCGGCCCCGCCCGCGCGCAGCCCTCTCCCACTCGTCCGGGCGGACCGCGGAGTTTCCCGCGCGCACGCGCGCAACGGCCGAGGACTCGCCCACCCGACCCAACGGGAGGTCCGCGCGCACTCAGCGGCCGCACGCGCCGCGGGGCGAGGCCGGCACACCCGCCCCGCGCACTCGCGGTCGCGGGGGAACAGCAACACTGGGCCGCGTGATGAATCCCGCGGTACGAGTCAGCCCCATCTTCCTCGGCCTGCTCGCGCTGACCGGTCTCGGCTGCGCGCTGGCCGCCGTCGACAACCAGCCCGTGCGCATCACCGGCATCGTCCTCATCGTCATCGGCGGGTGGGCGAGCTCGCTGTGCCTGCACGAGTTCGGCCACGCGATCACCGCCTACCGCGGTGGCGACCGCGAAGTGCGGCTGAAGGGCTACCTGACCCTCGACCCGCGCCGCTACACCGACCCGGTGCTGAGCATCGTGCTGCCGCTGCTGTTCGTCGCGCTCGGCGGAATCCCGCTGCCCGGCGGGGCGGTGTGGATCAACCACGCCGCGCTGCGCGACCGGCGCACCGAATCGGTGGTCTCAGCGGCCGGGCCGCTGGCCAACCTGCTGATCGGCCTCGCGCTGTCGCTGATCGTCATCTTCGCGCCGATGCCGTGGGGCACCGCGGCCGGGTTGTCCTACCTGGCGTTCCTCCAGGTGATCGCGTTCGTGCTGAACATCCTGCCGATCCCCGGGCTGGACGGGTACGGCCTGTGGGAGCCGTGGCTGTCCCCGCAGGCCCGGCGGTTCGGCGCGCAGGCGCGCCCGTGGGCACCGCTGATCCTGGTCGCGGCGATCTTCTTCCTCCCCGGCGTGGGCACCCTGTTCTTCCGGGGCGCGTTCGCGCTGTACTCCCTCGTCGGCGGCGAGGCCACCCTGGCGATCACCGGCATGGAGCTGTTCCGCTTCTGGCTGTAGGCCCGCCGCCCGGACTGTGACCCGTGCCGGGTTCGCGGTCCGCCCGGGTGGAACTCGTGCGAGGATCGCGCTCGTGAACGTCGTAGTACTGGTCGGCGGAGTCGGAGGCGCCCGCTTCCTGCTGGGAGTGAAGTCCGCGCTCGGACTACCCGCCTACGGGCGACCGGAGGACGCCGGCAGCAGCGCCCACGAGGTCACCGCCGTGGTCAACGTCGGCGACGACCTGTGGCTGCACGGCCTGCGCGTGTGCCCCGACCTCGACACCTGCATGTACACCCTCGGCTCCGGCATCGACCCGGAGAAGGGGTGGGGCCGCGTCGACGAGACCTGGTCGGTCAAGGAGGAGCTCGCCGCCTACGGCGCGGAACCGAGCTGGTTCGGGCTCGGCGATCGCGATCTCGCCACGCACCTGGTGCGTTCGCGCATGCTGCGCGCCGGCTACGGGCTCACCGACGTCACGCGCGCGCTGTGCACCCGGTGGCAGCCGGGAGTGCAGCTGCTGCCCGCCACGGACGACCGCGTGGAGACGCACGTGGCCATCGAGGACCCGGACAGCGGCGAGGCCCGCGCCGTGCACTTCCAGGAGTGGTGGATTCGCTACGGCGCGCGCCCCGAGGCGCGCGCGATCGTCCCGGTCGGCGCCGAGGAGGCCGCCCCCAGCTCCGCCGTGCGCGAGGCGCTCAGCGGGGCCGACCTGGTGCTCGTCGCTCCCTCCAACCCGGTGGTCAGCATCGGCACGCTGCTCGCGGTCCCCGGGTTCGGCCAGGCGCTGCGGGAGACCTCCGCTCCGGTGGTGGGCGTCTCCCCGATCATCGGCGGCAGCCCGCTGCGCGGCATGGCCGATTCCTGCCTGCGCGCCATCGGGGTGGAGTCCACGGCCACCGCCGTCGCCGCGCACTACGGTGCGCGCGGAGAAGGGGGCATCCTGGACACGTGGCTGGTGCACCCCGGCGACGCCGGCGAGGTCGGCGGGGTGCGGGTGCGCGAGACCCCGCTGGTGATGTCCGATGTGGACGCCACCGCGGAGATGGTGCGCGCCGCGTTCGACGCCGCCGGATTGGAGGTGCCGCGATGACCGCGAACGGCACCAGCGGCGACCACGGAGCGCCGGGCGGGATCACCGTCCACTCCGTGCCGGGGCTGCCCGAGTTCGCCCCGGGCGACGACGTCGCGGCCGCGATCGCCGCCGCCGCGCCGTGGCTGGCCGATGCCGACGTCCTCGTCATCACCAGCAAGATCCTGTCCAAGGCCGAGGGTCGGATCGTGCAGGCCCCGCGCGACCCCGACCAGCGCGACGCGCTCCGCCGGGAGCTCGTGCTCTCCGAGTCGACCGCGGTGCTCGCCCGCCATGGCCGCACGCTGATCACCCGCAACCAGCTCGGGATCGTGCAGGCCGCCTCGGGCGTGGACGCGTCGAACGTGGCCGACGACCAGATCGCGCTGCTGCCCGCCGACCCGGACGCCTCCGCCCGCCGCATCCGGGAGGGGCTGGCCGAGCGGCTCGGCGTGCGCGTCGGCGTCCTCATCACCGACACGATGGGCCGCACCTGGCGCAACGGGCAGACCGACGTGGCGATCGGCGCGGCCGGGGTGGAGGCGCTGCACCAGTACGCCGGCAGCGTCGACGCCCAGGGCAACACGCTCAGCGTCACCGAGGTCGCCGTGGCCGACGAGGCCGCCGCCGCCGGCGACCTGGTCAAGGGCAAGCTCGGCGGCACCCCCGTGGCGGTGGTGCGCGGGCTGTCGATGACCGACGAGCGGGCCAGCGCGCGCGACCTGGTGCGGCCGGTCGAGCACGACCTCTTCCGCCTCGGCACGCAGGAAGCGCTGCGCCAGGGGCGCAGGGAGGCCGTGCTGCTGCGCCGCTCGGTGCGGTCGTTCTCCGACGCGGAGGTCGACCCGGAAGCGGTGCGCCGCGCCGTGGGGGCGGCGCTGACCGCGCCGGCACCGCACCACACGCGGCCGGTGCGCTTCGTGTGGCTGCGCGAGCGTCCACTGCGGACCAAACTGCTGGACGCGATGCGCCAGGCCTGGCTGGCCGACCTGCGCGCCGACGGGCTCGGCGAGGAGGCCGCGCAGCGCCGGGTGAACCGCGGCAACCTGCTCTACGAGGCCCCGGAGATCGTGGTGCCGTTCCTCGTCCGCGACGGTGCGCACGACTACCCGGACGAGCGGCGCGCCGATGCCGAGCGGTCCATGTTCACCGTGGCTGCCGGTGCTGCGGTGCAGGGGCTCATGGTGGCGCTCGCGGCCGAGGACCTCGGTTCGTGCTGGGTGTCCTCGACGCTGTTCTGCCCGGAAACGGTGCGCGCCGCGCTCGACCTGCCGCCCGGTTGGGAACCGCTGGGCAGCGTGGCCCTCGGCCATCCGGCCGAACCCGCTCCGGAACCCCGACCTCCCCGCGACCCGGACGACGGGGGGTTGGTCGAGAAGTGAGCGGACCGCACGGCGACGCGCTGGACGTGCTCGGGGCGTGGCGCCCCGAGCAGCCGCAGCAGGAGACGCTGCGGCAGGCCTTCCTGGCGCTGCTGGAGGCGCGCGCGGACGCCTGCCGGCGGGAGTGCGCGCCGGGGCACGTCACGGCCTCGGCCGTGGTGTTCGACGCCGCGGGGGAGCACGTGCTGCTCACGCTGCACCCGCGGGTGGGCCGGTGGCTGCAGCTCGGCGGGCACTGCGAGCCCGGGGACGCGACGCTGCGCGGCGCGGCGCTGCGCGAGGCCACCGAGGAGTCCGGGATGGACGGGCTGGTGATCGACCCGCGGCCGGTGCACCTGGACCTGCACCCGATCACCTGCTCGCTGGGGGCGCCGACGCGGCATTTCGACGTGCGCTTCGCGGTGCGCGCGCCGGCGGGCGCCCGGCCCGCGCGCAGCGCCGAGTCGCTGGACCTGCGCTGGTGGCCGGTGCGCGCGCTGCCCGCGGAGTCCGACGTCGCCGAGCCCGTCGCCGCGGCCACCGCGCGCACCGCGGCAGCCGGCTGAGGGCCTCCCCGCCGCCCCCGGCCGTGTCGTCGAGCGACGCCCCGCGGGGACAGCTCGCGGGGCGGTTGCTTCCGCTTCCCCCGCCGCCTTCCAGTCGCACCCCACCCGACCGGGGGTGCGTGATTTCCCGCGAAACGCACGCGCAGCCGAGCGGGCACGCGGCGGGACTCGTCACATCGCGCGGTAGTCGCGCACGGGCGCGCGCGGCGCGGAGCGCGGTCGCCGCGCACCGGCTTCGAGCAGGCACCGCACCGCGCGGTGGCGATGCCCCGCGTACGGGGCGAGCACTTCGAGCATGCCGTCGTCGTCCACGGGTTCACCGAGGAGCGCCGCGCCGACGATCGCGGGCAGGTGGTAGTCGCCGAGGCTGACCGCGTCGGCATCGCCCCAGGCGCGCTGCGCGACCTCCGCCGCCGTCCACGGCCCGATGCCGGGCACGTGGCGCAGCAGGTCGCGCCCGGCGCCGCCGCCGAGCTCCGCGGCGCGTTCCACCCGGTCGGCCACCGCGGCCGCGGCGATGAGCGTGCGCCGCCGCATCCCGTCCACCCCGGCGCGGTGCCACTCCCAGTCGTGCAGGTCCCGCAGCTGCCGCGGAGTCGGCGGAACGCGCAGGCCGTCCGGCACCGGCCCCGGCGCGGGCGTGCCGAACCGGCGGCACAGCTCCCGCCACGACCGCCACGCCTCGCGGGTGGTGACCTTCTGCTCCAGCACGGCGGCCAGCAGCACGTCCCACACGCGGCCGGTGGCGCACATCCGCACGCCGCGCCCGGCGCGCCAGCCGCGGCGGACGACCTCGTGCCGCGGGCGGAAACCGCTGACGTCGTCGTGCCGCCCGAGCAGCCGCGGCAGACCGTCGAGCACCGCTTCCGCGCCCTCGCCCCAGGCGCTGCCGCGCACGGTGCCGTCCGCGTCGCGGGCGATGCGCAGGCTCGCCGGGCCGGCGGCGGTGGTGCAGGCCCACCACAGCTCGCCGCCGTCCGCGCGCATCGCCGGATCGCCGGTGCCGCGCCGCAGCGGCGCGAGGACGCGCACCGGTTCGCACCCCTGGTCGAGGTGCCGGGTTCGTCGGGTCATCGCGCTCGATTCACGCCGCGGAGAAGCGGACGCCGCCGGCGGGCAGCTCCACGTCCGGCCACACCCGCACTCCGCCGAGGAGTTCGCATCCGGCACCGATGCTCGCACGGTCGCCGATGACCGCGTCGCGCACCACCGCACCGGTGCCGACCCGCGCGCCCGCCCCGATGATGCAGCGCTGGACGACCGCGTCGCGCGCCACGTGCGCCCCGTCGAACAGGGTCGAGCCGGACACGCGCGCGCCCGCGTCGACGCGGCTGCACCGCCCCGCGGTGCTCCCGCCGTCGACGACCGCCCCGGCGTCCACCTGCGCACCGTCGAGGAGGAGCGCCTCGCCCGGCGGCCCGGGCAGCTCCGGCGAGGGGGCCACCCCGCGCACCAGGTCGGCACCGGCCCGCACGAACGCCTCCGGCGTGCCCATGTCGAGCCAGTAGGCGGAGTCGACGTGGCCGTGCAGGTGCGCGTCCGCGGCCAGCAGCTGCGGGAACGTCTCGCGCTCCACCGAGACCGGGCGGCCGGCCGGGATCGCCTCGACCACCTCGCGGCGGAACACGTAGCACCCGGCGTTGACCTGGTCCACCGGAGGCTCGGAGGTCTTCTCCAGGAACGCGGTCACGCGCCCGTCCGCGTCGGTGGGCACGCAGCCGAAGTGGCTGGGGTCGGCCACGCGGACCAGGTGCAGCGTGGCGTCGGCCGCGGCTTCGCGGTGGCTGCGCAGCAGCCCCGGCAGGTCCACCCCGGACAGCACGTCGCCGTTGAACACGAGCACGTCGTCGTGCCGCAACCGGTCGGACACGTTGCGGATCGCCCCGGCGGTGTCCAGCGGTTCGTCCTCGACGACGATGTCCAGCTCGAGGCCGAACGCGGAGCCGTCCCCGAAGTGGTCGGCGAAGACCTCCGCCTGGTACGAGGTGCCGAGGATCACGTGCTCGATGCCCGCGTCGCGGATGCGGGCGAGCAGGTGGCGAAGGAACGGGACACCGGCCAGCGGCAGCATCGGCTTCGGCGCGGACAGCGTCAGCGGGCGCAGCCGCATGCCCTGACCGCCCACGAGCACGACGGCGTCCGCTCCGGCCGCCTCCGGCCGGCGTCCCCCCGCTCCGGCGCGGCCGGTGAGCTCCTGCGCATCGGCGGACATGTCAGGTACTCTCCTCCTTCGACCTGGCGGGACGCGGCTTCGCGCCCGCACCGCGCGCGTGCGACGCGCCCGAAAACCCGTTGGGGGGAACACTCTGACAGTTGCGGCGTCATAATGAGCACAGGGCCCGCCTGAGCGCGGCGGGACCGGTGACGCGGAACCCGGCGCAGGACGGAGTGGGACCCCGATGGACCCGCACGATCGGGCCGACGAGGCCCTCGCCCGCGCGCGGGCGCGGGACGGCGGCGTGGTGACCCCGGACAACGCGACCTCCCCGATGGACGCCGAGGCCACGGTCCGGTTGCACCTGTACGAGGAGCCTCCCACGGCGCCGCAGCTGCCGACCCAGCCCGAGGCGCCCCCACCCGAACCGGGACAGCCCGGCGCGGGGCAGGTCGGGCAGGAGCACGAGCAGCGCGGTCGGACCGGGCCGGAACGGCCGGCCGCCGGGCAACCGCAGGCACCCGGGACGCAGCCGTTCTCCCCGCAGTCCGCCACCGCGCCCTGGCCTCCCCCGCAGCCGCCGCAGCACCCCTCCCCGCAGCGGGACGCCTCCGACCGGCCCCCGCACGGCCAGGATCCGCACGACCGGCCGGACCCCTACGCCGCGCACCCGGATCCCCGCGCGGCCGAGCAGGACCCGTACGCCGCACCGGACTGGCCCGAGGAGGAGAGCACCGTGCTGCCGCAGAACCCGCACGGGGTGCAGCGGGAGCCCGGCGAGTTCGGCCCGCCGGCATCGGAGCAGCGCACGCCCCGGTGGTGACGCACGCCGGCGGGCACGCCCCGCTGCGGCGGGCCCCGCTCCGCGGATCTGCAGCTGCGGGCGCGCTGCGGCGGGCCGGCGTCGCGCCCTCGCCGTGCCGGGTCTGCCGGGACGGGCCGGATCACCTGCGCGCAGCGCGGGCCTGGACCTCGTTGCGCAGCGCCAGTCCCGCGCGCAGCGCCGCCCGCAGCGGGGCGTGCAGCGGCCCGCGGTAGCGGTCGGCCAGGTAGCGGTAGGCGCTGCGGTGGTGTTCGGCCAGCATCCGCGCGGAGACCCGCGAGGTGGCGTGCCCGCCGATGTGCGTGATCTCCGCACTGGGCACGTGGACGTTCAACCACCCGGCGCGGCCGAGCCTGTCGCCGAGGTCGACGTCCTCGAAGTACATGAAGTACCGCGGGTCGAACCCGTCGACCGAATCGAAGGCCTCGCGGCGCACGAGCTGGCACGAGCCGGACAGCCACTCGGCGGTGCGCTCGGTGCGTCCCGCGGCGACCTGGCGGTAGGCCCGGGTCCACGGGTTGCCCGGCCACACGCGGCCGAGCACGGCGTGGCCGGCACCGCGGCCGAGCGAGGGCAGCAGCCGCGCCGAGGGGTAGACGCTGCCGTCGGGTTCGCGGATGAGCGGTCCGAACGCCCCGCCCCGCGGCCAGCGCTTGGCCGCGGCGAGCAGTTCGTCCAGCGAGCCCGGCGCCCACTCGAGATCGGCGTTGGCGAACACCACCCAGCCGAACTCCTCCCCGAGCTCGGCGACGCCGCGGTTGACGCCGCCGCCGTAGCCGAGGTTGGCGCCGGTGCGCACGAGCTGCACGTCCGGTCGCTGCGCAGCCCGCTCGGGGGCGCCGTCGGTGGATCCGTTGTCGGCGAGGACCACGCGCACCCGGCATTCGGTGGCCCCCTGGTGTTCGGCGGACCCGTGCAGCGTGTCCAGCATGCGCTCGAGGGTCTCGCCGGGCGAGTAGGTCACGACGACGACGGCGAGGTCCTCGCCGTAGCTCCGGGTTTCGCGCGCGCTCACCCGCAACATTCTGCCGAACGCCGCGCGCGCGTCCCCGCCCGGTCGCGCCGGCGGAACCGCGCGCCGGCAGTACCGCGCGCCTGCGCGCGGCAGGCGCACCGCAGCGACCGCTCCTCGCGGTGGCCCCGGGGGCCGCGACGGGATCAGGCCCCCGCCGCGGCGGTGGCCCCCTCGCGGATCCGGTCGGCCACGTCGGGCTGGTCGGCGAACAGCGCGTCGACGCCCTGCTCGAGCAGCAGCGCGCCGTAGCCGCGCACATCGCCCCATTCGGCCGGATCGTCCGAGGAGCGGAAGTCCGCGGGCAGGTAGTGGTTCTCCGCGCGCAGCGTGTAGGGCGCGACATCGAGCCCGGCGGCGTGCGCGTCGTCGACGAGCGCGGTCGGACCGGTCAGCCGGCCGCCCTCGTCGGTGGGCAGGATCATCTGCTGCGAGGGGGACACCCAGTCCGCGTACGCTGCCACGTCCCGCAACCCCTCCGGGGTGACCATGTCGCGGTAGCTGCGCGGGTCGCCGGACTCGACGAAGTCCTGCGGCGCGCCCTCGTGGTGGACGAGCTGCACGAGGTCGGTGCGCAGCACCTCGTCCAACCGCTCGAGGTTGCCGACCTCGAAGGACTGCACCGCGACCTTGGCGCGCGGCGTGTTCAACCCGCGCCGGGTCAGCGCGGTGACCAGCCCCGGCTCCAGGGGCCGGCCGATGCTCCCGAAGTAGCTGGGGTGCTTGGTCTCGGGCGCGATCCCAACCTCCCTGCCGAGCTCGCGCGACAACCGCTCCCGCAGGTCGAGGACCTCGGCGAACGTGGGGACCTCGAACTGCCCGTCGTAGACGGTGTTGCGCGGCCGCAAACCGGGCAGGCGCTCCTGGGCGCGCAGGGTCTTGAGCTCGGCGAGCGTGAAGTCCTCGGTGAACCACCCGGTGACTTCCTCGCCGTCGATGGTCTTGGTGGTCCTGCGGTCGGCGAACTCCGGGTGTTCGGCGACGTCGGTGGTGCCGCTGATCTCGTTCTCGTGCCGCGCGACGAGCACGCCGTCCTTCGTGGACACCAGGTCCACCTCGATGTAGTCGGCGCCCGTGCGCGCGGCCAGCGCGTAGGAGACCAGGGTGTGCTCCGGCCGGTACCCGGACGCGCCGCGGTGCCCGAACACCTCGGCTGTTCCCTCCGCCCCGGCCGCCGAGCCGGTGGCGGGCGCCGCTGCGGCGGGGACGTGGACCAGCCCCAACGTCGCGGTACCGGCGAGGACGAGCGCTGCCAGGCGTCCCCGGATCGTCATGTGCCCTCCTGGGTTCGGTCGCCGGCGGGCGGCGACCGGGTCCGGTGCGTGCGCTCCGGGATCTTTCCCGAGGCGCGCGACGAGGAGGTCACGCGGGTGCTGCTTCCGGGTGCTCCGGAGGTGAACGGCGAGGTCGCGGCGCGCGGGCGGCCGCCCGCGACGGAGGGGACGACCTGGCGAGCCGCGAAACCGCTCTGGTCACCCCGCGGTGGTGAAGGCGTCGCCGTCCTGCTGGAACGCCGCGGCCAGCGCCTCCCGCCAGTCCCGCAGCGGCGCCAGTCCGGCCTGCTGCCAGGCGTGCGGGGACAGCACCGAGTACGCCGGGCGGGGCGCCGGCCGGATGTGCTCGGCGCTGCTGCAGGGGTGCACGCGGGCGGGGTCCTCGCCGAGCTCGCCGAACACGGCCCGCGCGAACTCGTACCAGCTCACCTGACCGGTGTTCGTGCAGTGCAGCACGTTCCGGCCGGGCGCCCGCCCGCCGGCGATGCGCCCGGCCAGGTCGAGCAGCCCCGCCGCGAGGTCCGCGGCCCAGGTGGGCGAGCCGACCTGGTCGTCGACGACGGAGACGGTCTCGCGCTCGGCGGCGAGCCTGCCCATGGTCTTGACGAAGTTGCCGCCCCGCGCGCCGTAGACCCACGCGGTGCGCACCACCCAGGCGCGGGCCCCGGAGGCCAGCACGGCGCGCTCCCCGGCGAGCTTGGCGCGGCCGTAGGCGGTGCGCGGGCCGGTCTCGTCGTCGGGCTCGTAGGGGCGCTCGCCGTCCCCGGAGAAGACGTAGTCGGTGGAGACGTGCACCATCGGCAGGCCGCGCGCGCGGCAGCGCTCGGCGAGCAGGCCCGCGCCGCGGGCGTTGACGGCCCAGGAGTGCTCGGGGTCGCTCTCGGCCCGATCGACGGCGGTGTCGGCGGCGGTGTTGACGACCACGGGCCGCAGCGCGGCGTCCCGGGCCGCTTCGGCGAACGCGTCGACCGCGTCGCCGACGGCTTCGGCGTCGGTCAGGTCCAGCTCCGCGGAGCCCGGTGCGTGCACGAGGGAGTGCTGCTGCGGGCCGAGGACGCGGCGCAGTTCGCTGCCCAGCTGCCCGCGCCCTCCCGGCACGAGCACGGCGAGTCGTGCGGTCACGGTGCCTCCGCGAGCTCCGCGCGGCGCTTCAGCGGCTCCCACCACGCCCGGTTGTCGGCGTACCACTGCACCGTTGCGCGCAGCCCGGTGTCGAAGTCCACGCTCGGCGCGTAGCCGAGCTCGCGGGCGATCTTGTCGTCGTCCACAGAGTACCGCCGGTCGTGGCCCTTGCGGTCGGGCACGTGGCGCACGTGCGACCAGTCCTTGCCGAACAGCTCCAGCAGCCGCTCGGTCAGCGCCCGGTTGGTGAGCTCGGTGCCGCCGCCGATGTTGTAGATCTCGCCGGGCCGGCCGGACTCGGCGACGAGCTGGACGGCGCGGCAGTGGTCGGCGACGTGCAGCCAGTCCCGCGTGTGCTCCCCGTCGCCGTAGAGCGGGACGGCCGCGCCGTCGAGGAGGTTCGTGATGAACAGCGGCAGCATCTTCTCGGGGAACTGGTGCGGCCCGTAGTTGTTCGAACACCGGGTGACGCACACCGGCAGGCCGTGGGTGCGGTGGTAGGCCCGCGCGAGCAGGTCGGAGCCGGCCTTCGCCGCCGAGTAGGGCGAGTTCGGCTCGAGCAGCTGGTCCTCGGGCCAGGAGCCGGTGTCGGTGGACCCGTACACCTCGTCGGTGGAGACGTGCACGAACCGGGAGACCCCGGCGTGGGCGGCGCTGTCCAGCAGCGTGTTGGTGCCCAGGACGTTGGTGCGCACGAACGAGTCGGAACCCGCGATGGACCGGTCCACGTGGCTCTCCGCGGCGAAGTGCACCACGACGTCCGCGCTGCGCATGATGTCGTCCACGAGCGGGCGGTCGCAGATGTCCCCGGTGACGAATTCGAATCGCGGATGACCGGAAACCGCGCCCAGATTCTGCTCGTTGCCGGCGTAGGTGAGTTTGTCCAGCACGACGACCTCGGCCCCGGCGAACGCCGGGTAGGAACCGTTCAGCAGTTCGCGCACGTAGTGCGATCCGATGAAACCCGCTCCGCCCGTCACCAGAATGCGCATGACACCTCACAAGATTCGCGTGCCCCGGGAATTCGGCTGGCGCACCCCGAGCACGGGCAGTGTGCCACGGAGGCGGAACTCCCCGCGGGCCGCCTCCCCGTCGACACATGGCACCGGTTTTCATCAGTATGAGTGACGTCACTGGCTCTCGGGGAGGGCGGCGGCGGGAGGCCGATCACCGCTAGCCTGCACTCGACCAGGACACGAATCACACCTGAAAGCTGTAATGCTTTCAGGCTTTTTTCCGATTTGCTGGCGTCCAGGCCAAGGAGGATGCGTGCAGGACGGGCCTCGGCGGCCAGGCGGCCCCCACGGGCAGGCCGGACCGCACGGACAGGGCGATCCGCAGCGCCCCCCGGGGCGCTCCGCCCGTCCCGCAGGCGACCAGCGCGGTGCCCCTCCCCCGCGCGGCGGGGGTGCTCCGCCTCCGGGAGGCGGCCGCCCCGCCGGCCGCCCGCAGAACCGGCCGAGCGGGCAGCGCGCCGGCGACCAGCCTCCTCCCGGCCGCGAAGCCCCGGGAAAACCCCCTGGGCCGCCCCGGGAACGCCCGCCGCAGGACCGGCCGCCCCAGGACCGGGCGCCGCGGGAACGGCCGGAAGCCGCGCGCCCGGGGGAGTCGGGCCGCCGCCGGCAGGCCGCGCGTGACGGCGCTCCGCCGGACGACACGTGGCAGCGCCCCCGGGGCTCCGGCGGGGGCCGCGGGGGTTCCGGCGGGGGCCGCCGGTGGCGCTACGCGGTGCGCACGATCGTCGCGGTGATGTCCATCGTGATCTTGACCACCACCGGGTTCGCCTGGGCGCACTTCCGCAGCTTCATGGGCAGCTCGACGGGAGGCAACGTGACCGGAGCGGGGTTCAACTCCCCCGACGGCTCCACCGACATCCTGCTGACCGGCAACGACTCGCGCACGGACGCGGAGGGCAACCCGCTCCCGCCGGAAGTCCTGGAGAAGCTGCGCACCACCGACGACGAGGGTGGTGACCTGATGGACACCATCATGCTCGTGCGGATCCCGAACAACGGCCAGCGCGCCGTGGTCATGAGCTTCCCCCGCGACACGCTCGTCGACCAGGGCCCGTTCGGCGAGAACAAGATCAATTCGGCGCTGGCCAACGCCAAGGCGGCCAAGGCCGACGAGCTCCGGCAGCAGGGCGTGACCGACCAGAAGAGGATCGAGCGCGAATCCACCCTGGCCGGGCAGCGGTTCCTCATCAAGACGGTCAGCGAACTCACCGGCGTGTCCGTCGACAACTACGCCGAGGTGAACCTGTTCGGCTTCTACGAGGTCACCAAGGCCATCGGCGGCGTCGAGGTGTGCCTGAACAACCCCGTCAACGACCCCTACTCGGGAGCGCACTTCCGGGCCGGGCGCCAGACGATCCAGGGTTCGGACGCGCTGGCCTTCGTCCGGCAGCGCCACGGCCTGACCAACGAGCTCGACCGGGGCATCCGCCAGCAGGTGTTCATGTCGGCGCTGGCGAACAAGGTCATCTCCAGCGGCACCCTGGCCAACCCGGCCAAGCTCTCGGACCTCATCGAATCGGTGCAGAAGTCGGTCGTCCTGGACGACCAGCTCGCCTCCGACGTGCTCGGCTTCGCCCAGAAGCTGCAGGGCATCAACCCGAACAAGATCGAGTTCCACACCGTCCCGGTGCACATGGTCGGCGAGGCGGGCGAGGAGGACGTCGAGGTCAACCCCTCCGAGGTGCAGCAGTTCGCCGAGGACATGATGCTGCCGCCGGCGAAGCGCGAGCAGGAGCGGGCCGAGCGCGAGAAGAAGCAGCAGGCCAACGCCGACGTCCAGGTCAGCGTGTACAACGCCGCCGGCATCGACGGCCTGGCCGGCAGCGTGGGCGACACGCTCGAGCAGGCCGGCTACACCGTCAACGGCACCGCGAACGCCGAGTCCATGGACTCCTCGGTCATCTACGTCGCCCCCGGCGAGCAGCAGACGGGCCAGCGGATGTCCGAGCAGCTCGGCGGCATCGACGTGCAGGTGAGCGAGAACCTCTCCCCCGGCAGCACGGAGGTCTACCTGGCCTCGGACTACTCCGGTCCGGGCGCCAGCGGCATCGGCGGCGCGGGCACCGTCCAGCTCGACGGGCAGCAGGGCGGCCCGGCCGCGCAGCAGAACGGCTCCGCCCAGCAGCCGGTGACGGGCGGATCGGACAGCCCGGACCAGGAGATCAGCGCGGGGCAGATCCCCTGCGTGGACTGAGCTCCCGCCCCGGTCCTCCGCTGCGTCCGCGGACAGCGGTGCGCCGCATCAACGCGGTGCGGCGCACCGCCCCTGCTGGGCGAGCGGCGCGGCCTCCGCGCCGC
This sequence comes from Salinifilum ghardaiensis, assembly GCF_054491345.1. Lineage (NCBI taxonomy): Bacteria > Bacillati > Actinomycetota > Actinomycetes > Pseudonocardiales > Pseudonocardiaceae > Salinifilum > Salinifilum ghardaiensis. The sequence goes on from NZ_CM137101.1 coordinate 4,337,939, forward strand.
CGCACCAGCCCAGCCGGGCGAGCGGCGGAGCTGCCCGGTTCCCCACCCGCCCCGCGACGCCGACCGGTCCGCGGACTCCCTAACCTGGCCGCATGGCCACGATCACCGACGCCCTGCTGCAACCGCTCGTGCGCGCGAGCTCACCGAAACCGCTGATCACCTTCTACGACGACGCCACCGGAGCGCGGGTGGAGCTCTCCCGCGCGACCACGGCGAACTGGGCGGCGAAAACGGCGAACTGGTTGGTCGACGAGTGGGACGTCGAACCGGGAGCCCCCGTCGCCGTGGACCTGCCCGCGCACTGGCAGACGGTCGGCGTGTTCCTCGGCGCCTGGTGGTGCGGAGCGCACGTCGTGCCGGAGGTGCAGGACGCGGACGTGGCGTTCGTCCCCGCCGAGGCGGTGCAGCGCGGCGTCGGCGCGCGCACGATCGCGGCCGTCGGGCTGGACGCGCTGGGCGCGCCGCTGCGCGACCTGCGCGCGGACGCGGTGGACTACATCGGCGACATCCGGGCGCACGGCGACGAGTTCCTGCCGCTGGCGCCCGTCGGCGACGACGCCCCGGCGCTGGCCGGGCGCACGGTGGCGCAGGTGCTGGCCGAAGCGCGGGAGAAGGCCGCCGAGCACGGCTTGAGCGCCACCGACCGGGTCCTGTCCACACGCGACTGGTCGGTGCCGGGCGGGGTGCTCGACGGGCTGCTGTCCGTGCTGGCCACCGGCGGCGCATCACTGGTGCAATGCGCGCACGCCGAACAGCTCGACTCCGCGCAGTGGCAGCGCCGCCGGGAGTCCGAGAAGGTCACCGCCGTGCTCGGCTGAGCGAGCACTCCAGCGCGCACGTCCGCGGAAGCGGCAGCAGGGCCCGAAGTCCTCACTGCTCGGCGGCGCGCTCGCGCAGCGCCGCGTCCTTGTGCAGCACCGCGTCGCCGAGCTCGGACTGGAACCGCGCCATCGCCCCGCGCAGCCGGGCACCGCGCTCACCCGCGTCGGCGGCGAGCATCCGCACCGCGAGCAGCCCCGCGTTGCGCGCTCCGCCGACCGAGACGGTGGCCACGGGCACCCCGGCGGGCATCTGCACGATCGACAGCAGCGAATCCATGCCGTCCAGGTACTTCAGCGGCACGGGGACGCCGATCACCGGCAGCACGGTGGCCGCGGCCACCATGCCCGGCAGGTGGGCGGCGCCGCCCGCCCCGGCGATGAGCACGCGGAGCCCGCGGTCGGCCGCGCCCTGCGCGTACTCCAGCATCCGCTGCGGCGTGCGGTGCGCCGAGTAGACGCCGACCTCGTAGTCCACGTCGAACTCGCGCAGCGCCGCTCCCGCCTCGGACATGACCGTCCAGTCCGAGTCGCTGCCCATGATCACGCCGACCTGGGGGTTGTCCGCCACGTTCCGCTCCCGTCGATCGCACCGCTCCCGCGCCGCGCGCGGTCGCGGCCCATTCTCCGCGTCCCTTCGGTGGATGGGCCCGCTCAGTGGATGCTGAACCCGTCGGGCCACTCCGCCCGCGACAGCCAGTGCGCCGCGAGGTCCGCCTCGCGGCGCACCGCATCCGGTTCCGACCCCAGCACGGTCACGTGCCCGATCTTGCGGCCGGGGCGCTCGGCCTTGCCGTAGAAGTGCACCTTCGCGTGCGGGAACCGCGCGAACAGGTGGTGCAGCCGCTCGTCGAGCTTCATCCGCGGCGCCTCCGGCGCCCCCAGCACGTTGCCCATCACCACGACCGGCGCCGTCAGATCGGTGCTGCCCAGCGGGTAGTCCAGCACGGCGCGCAGGTGCTGCTCGAACTGCGAGGTGCGGGCCCCCTCGATGCTCCAGTGCCCCGAGTTGTGCGGGCGCATGGCCAGCTCGTTGACCACGATCCCGTCGCCGGTGACGAACAGCTCGACCGCGAGCACCCCGGTGACGCCGAGCTCCTCGGCGATGCGCAGCGCCAGGTCCTGGGCCTCGTTGCCGAGCTCCGCGGGAACGTCCGGTGCCGGCGCCACGACCTGCACGCAGATGCCGTCGCGCTGCACGGTTTCCACCAGCGGCCACGCCGCGCCCTGCCCGAACGGGGAGCGCGCCACCACGGCCGCCACCTCCCGGCGCAGCTCCACGCGCTGCTCGGCCAGCAGCGGCACGCCCTCGCCCAGCAGCTCCTCCGCGGTGCGGCGCGCCTCGTCGGCGTCGTCGAGCACCCACACGCCGCGACCGTCGTACCCGCCGCGGGCGGCCTTGAGCACGCAGGGCCAGCCGTGCTCCTGCCCGAACGCGACGAGCTGCTCGACCTCGGTGATCTCCGCGAACGCGGGCACCGGCACGCCCATGTCCGCCAGCCGGCGGCGCATCACCAGCTTGTCCTGCGCGTGCTCCAGCGCGTCCGGACCCGGGTGCACCGCGTGCCCCTCGGCGATGAGCGCGCGCAGGTGCTCGCCGGGGACGTGCTCGTGGTCGAAGGTGACGACGTCGCACTCGGCGGCGAAGGCGCGCAGCGCGTCCAGGTCGGTGTGCGTGCCGATCCGCACGTCGGAGGCCACCGACGCGGCCGACTCGTCCGGCGACGCGGCCAGCACGCGCAGCGACTGGCCGAGCGGGATCGCCGCCTGGTGGGTCATGCGGGCCAACTGGCCGCCACCGATCATGCCGACAACGGGGGTTCCGGTGCGCTGGTCCACGGCGACCAGCGTAGGCGGCCCGGCGCCGCTGCCCGGATGGGGGAGCGCACATCGCGACATGCCTCACGCCGAGCCGTGTTCACCCGAACGCACCCGCCGACACGCACCCGGTTCGGCGGGCGGGATGGTGCGCACGGCACACTGTCGATCACAATGTGCGCGGACCGGGCGCAGGGCGGCGTCGGCGGAAGCGGGCGGCCCCGAGATGGCGCCCCGGCAAGCAGGCGGGGCCCGGAGATCGCCGAGCGGCCCGGGGGACACTGCCCGCTGGCGAAGTGAGCGGCGGCGAGGGAGGTGCGGCGTGGCGAGCCCCCCGACGAAGGTGCAGGACCGCAGCGACGCGACGTTGATCGAAGACGTGCGCAGCGGGTCCACCGAGGCGTACGCGCAGCTCTACGAGCGCCACGTCGAAGCGGCGCACAACATGGCCCGGACCGTGGCGCGCAGCTCCACCGATGCCGACGACCTCGTCGCCGAGGCCTTCGCGCGCGTGCTCGACGTGCTGCGCTCCGGCCGGGGGCCGACCGACGCGTTCCGCGCCTACCTGCTGACCACCATCCGGCACACCGCCTACGACCGGACGCGCAAGTCGCGGGAGCACCCGGCCGAGGACGTCGGCGCGGTGCCCGGTGCGGACATCAGCGTGCCGTTCACCGACACCGCGGTGGCCGGGTTGGAGCGCACGCTCATCACCCAGGCCTTCCAGCGGTTACCGGAGCGCTGGCAGGCGGTGCTGTGGCACGTCGTCATCGAGCAGCAGACGCCCGCCGACGTCGCCGCGCAGTTCGGGCTCACCCCGAACGGCGTGTCCGCCCTGGTCTACCGGGCCCGCGAGGGGCTGCGGCAGGAGTACCTCCAGGTCCACCTCGGCCAGCTGGACACCGAGGGGGCCCCGGTGCGCTGCCGCTCCACGGCCAAACGTCTCGGCGCCTGGGCCCGCGGCAAGCTCGCCCGCCGCGAGACCACCCAGGTGGAGACCCACCTCGACGAGTGCGAGCGCTGCCACGCGCGGGCCGGGGAGCTCGTCGCGATCAACGACACGCTGCGCGGGACCCTGCCGCCGGCGCTGCTCGGCCTCGCCGCCACGACCGGCTACCTGTCGTGGGCGGCCGGAGGCACCGCGGGTGGCGTCACCGCGGGCGCCGCGGCCGGCGCGGGAGGGGCCGGCGGGGCGGTCACCTCGGGGCCGCGGCAGACGGCCACGGCAGCGCTCTCCGCCGGCGGGTTCCTCGCCGCGATCGGCCTGGCGCTGGCCGCGGGGGGCGGTGAGATGCCCCGGCCCGCTGCCGCTCCACCGCCGCAACCACCGGTGGAGCGGCCGCAGGCGCCCGAGCCTCCTCCGCCGCCGGAGCCCGAACCGCAGGACCCGCCGCCGGCACCGCAGCCGCCGGCACCGCAGCCGCCGGCCGAGCAGCCGCCGCCACCGCAACCGCAGCCGGAACCGCCCGCGCCGCAACCGGCGCCGCCGGAGGAGGACCTCGCGGCCACCGGGCCGGCCGAGCCGGTGCGGCTCGTGGCGGGCGGTGATCCGGCCGACCTGCCGATCACCGTGCGCAACGACGGCGACGGCACCTCGGAACCGGTCACCGTGACCCTCGCCCTGCCGGACGGCGTGTCGGCCGAGCTGCCCGGCGCGCAGTCCCCGGGCAGCACCGCGCCCGCCGGGACGGCCCCCGCCTCGGTGACGCCCGCCGCCACCGCACCGGCGAGCACCTCCCCCGCCGCGGTGCCCGCGCGGGGCGCGGGCTCGGACGTGTCCTGCACGGAGACCGCCTCGGAACTGCGGTGCTCGACCGCGCGCGGCCTCGACCCCGGCGAGTCGGTGCGCTTCGACTTCCGCGTCCGGGCCGCGGAGGGGGCCGCGGGCGGGCAGATCCGGGCGCGCATCGGCTCCGGCGACGAGGTGCACGTCACCCTCCCGAGCGTGCCCGTCGTGGTGGCACCGGACCCGCCGCGCGACGGCGTCGCCGTGCGCATCACCGCCTGGGACGAGGTCCCCTGGTTGCGCAGCAGCCGCGCGAGCCTGCAGGTGCACAACACCGGCCAACGCACCGACCGCGCCGAGGTGTTCGTGCGGCTGCCGGAGGAAGTCGAGCTCGCGGGGTGGTCGGCGCGCTGCGACCGCATCGCCGAGCACCGCCTGCGCTGTTCGGACGAGCTCACCCCCGGTGAGTCGTTCCGCGCTCACGCCTGGCTGCGCACCGAAGCGGTCCTCCCGCACCGGCCGTCGGCGGATCCGGCGTCGTGGCCGCACGACTGGGCCCCGCCCGGCCGGGAGGTGGCGGTGCACGCGCGGGCGCAGCTCGGCACGGCCGAGGACCAGGACGCGGCCACGCTGCACGCGTGGTCGCCGTGGCCTCCGATGCCGCCGCACCCGCCGGAGCCGACGACTCCGCCTGGCACTCCGTCCTCCAGCCCGCTGGTGACCACACCCGCGCCGGCGACGCCCGCGCGGCCGGCACCGCCGACCCCTGGCACGTCGACCCCGGGTACACCGAGCCGCCCGGCGGAACCGTCCCCGTCGACGCCGGCGGAGCCGCGGCCCTCGGCGCCGTCGGGCACACCGCCCAACGCGGAACCCGAGCCGACGACGCCACCCCCGGAACCGACGACCTCCGAGCCGAGGCCGTCCCCCTCGGAGACGCCGAGCTCGGAACATCCGGAGGGGACGCCGTCGCAACCCTCGGCCGGCGAAACCCCGACCAGCGGAAACCCGGAGAGCGGAACCCCGACCAGCGGGACGCAGGAGACCTCCGGCGAGCCGCCGAGCTCCGACGGGCCGTCGCGCGGGAACGCCCCGCCGGAGAGCACGACGAACGGCGAGGAGCCCGAGGATGGCGGGTGACGGAGGGCACACGTCCTCGCCCGCTCCGGGCGAGGACACCGGCCCACCGGCCGGTTCCTAGACTCGGGGCGTGTCCACCGTGGAGTTGGCGCTGGGACGACTTCCCCGCCGCGTGCGCGACCTGGCGATCCGGCACCGCGAGTTCCTCAAGTTCGGCACCGTCGGCGCGGCCACGTTCGTGCTCGACACCGCGCTGTTCTACCTGCTGAAACTCACGGTGCTGGCCGCGCAGCCCGTCACCGCGAAGGTCCTCGCGGTGACGGTCGCGACGCTCGCTTCCTACGTGCTCAACCGCGAGTGGTCGTTCCGCACGCGCGGCGGCCGCCGCACCCCGCACGAGGCGCTGCTGTACTTCGTGGTCAGCGGGCTCGCCGTCGGGATGTACTCGGCCCCGCTGTGGATCTCGCGGCACCTGCTGCACCTGCACACCCCGTACACCACGCGACTGGTCGAGGAGCTCGCCGACTTCACCTCCGGGCAGATCATCGGCATCCTGCTCGGCATGCTGTTCCGCTGGTGGGCGTTCCGCCGCTGGGTCTTCCCGCGCAGCACCGCCGCGCCGCACCCCGCGGGCGGGGTCGCCCCGGTGCACGAGCTCACCCGCTGATCCGCGCCGCGCCCCGGGCGGGCGGAGCCGCCGGCGAGCGCGTTCGCCGGCGCGGCGTCACCGCGGTGTGGACCGGTCCGCGTTCCACGGCACGCCGAGCACGTCGTCGGCCCTGGCCAGCGGCAGGAAGATGGTGAACACGGCCGGACGCGACTGGCTCAGTTCCATCCGGCCGCCGTCGGCCTCCACCAGTGCCCGCGCCAGCGCCAGCCCCACGCCCGTGGAGCCCGCTCCCGAGAATCCGCGCTCGAACACGTGGGACACGAGATCATCGGGCACGCCCTGACCGTGGTCGCTGACATCGATCACCACGGTGCCGCTGCCCTGCCTCCCGGTGAGCGTCACGGTCCCCCTGCCGTGCCGCCGCGCGTTGTCCAGCAGCACGCCGATGGCCTCGCGGAGCCGTTCCGGCGTGGCGCGGGCGAGCAACCCGTCCGAGACCCGCGTGCGCAGCGAGCGGTTCTCCGCGTGCAGCGGTTCGCGCCACTCGGTGGCGACCTCCTCGAGCAGCGCCGTGACGTCCAGCGGCTCCGCCTCCCGCGCCCGCGCTTCCGTGGCCGCGGCCAGCAGGTCGTCCAGCACCGCGGAGAGCCGCTCGGCCTGCTCCAGCGCCTCACCCGCCTCCTCGGCGACCTCCTGGTCCTCCATCGTGCTCAGCGCCTCGAGCCGCAGCTGCAACGCGGTCAGCCTGCTGCGCAGCTGGTGCGAGACGTCCCCGACGAGTTCCCGCTCGCGCTGGACGAGCTGCGACAGCGCCGCCCCCGAGGCGTCCAGGGCATCGGCGACCCTGTCGAGCTCCGGCACCTGGTGCCGGGTGGGGTCGGCGCGGAAGTCCCCCGCGCCGAGGCGCGCGGCGCGGGCGGCGACGTGGCTGAGCGGGTCGGCCAACCGTCGCGCGGTCACCGTGGCCACGATCATCCCGGTCGCGGCCGAGAACACCACCAGCAGCAACAACAGGCCGGCGACCTGCAGCTGCTGCATGCGCACGGGCTGGCTCGGCGCGGCGATCGTCACCGTGCCGCTCTGCACCATCGGCACGCTCTCCACGATCGGGTTCTCCCCCGGGTCGGGGCCGTAGGTGTAGTCGTGCTGCTGCGTGCGCACGACGAGCCGGGCCCCGTCCGGAACGGCCAACCGCGCCGCGTCCAGGTTGATGGGCCGGTGCGCGGCGATCTGCTCGTCCAGCAGCGTCGCGATCTGCTGGGCGCGGGTGGCCAGGCCGGCGCTGGTGATGTCCTGCACGAGCTTCAACGCGCTGAACCCGAGCGGCAGGCCCAGCACGATGGCGGTCACGGCGACCGCCAGCAGGGTGGCGCGGAGGATCCGGCGGCGCATGGCTCAGTCCGTGTTGAAGCGGAATCCGACACCGCGGACGGTGGCGATGTGCGTTTCGTCCATGCGCCCGTTGCCGTCGCCGAGCTTGCGGCGCAGCCAGGAGATGTGCATGTCGAGCGTCTTGCTCCCCTTGCGGTCCGATTCGGGCCAGACCTGCTCCAGGATCTCCTCCCTGCTGACGACCTGCCCGGCGCGCTGCATCAGCACCCGCAGCAGCTCGAACTCCTTGTTGGCCAACTGCACCTCCTGCTGCTCCACGAGGACGCGGCGGGCGGTGAGGTCGAGCCGCACGCCGCACGCCTCGAGCGTGTCCGGGGCGCCCCGGCGCAGCAGCGCGCGGATGCGGGCCATGAGCTCGGCGAGCCGGAACGGTTTGGCCACGTAGTCGTCGGCGCCCGCGTCGAGCCCGACGACGAAGTCCACCTCGTCGGTGCGCGCGGTGAGCATCAGCACGGGCAGGCCGCGCCCCTGGGCGCGCAACCGCCGGCACACCTCGAGCCCGTCCATGTCGGGCAGACCCAGGTCGAGCACGAGGAGGTCGACGCCTCCCGCGGAAGTTGCTTCGAGCGTCCCGGGCCCGTCCTCGATCACCTGCACCGAGTAACCCTCGCGTTGCAGGGCGCGCGACAGCGGCTCAGCGATCGCCGGGTCGTCTTCCGCCAGTAGGACCACACTCACGATTCCAGCCTAGTGGCCACTGCGGACCGCGTCGGTGGTGCGCTGACCACGCGGTGTTGCGCAGCGCGTTCTTCCTGCCGCAACGCTCCGTTCGCCCGGAAGTTCCGCGGGTTCCCGCACGCGGAGAGTGGCGAGGTGGAAGCGCAGCGCATTCGGGCACCTCCGAGCGGTCTCCGCGGCACGGGTCGGCCGGCACCCCGGTAGGGTGATCCGTGTGAGTGGTGACGAGCGCGACCTCGACCTGGCCCTGGAACTCGCCGACCGGGCGGACCGGATCACGCTGGAGCGCTTCCGCTCGCGCGACCTCACCGTCGACAGCAAGCCCGACAGGACGCCGGTCACCGACGCCGACCTGGCCGTGGAGGACGCGGTGCGCGGCGTGCTCGCCGAGCAGCGCCCGGCGGACGGAGTGGTCGGCGAGGAGCGCGGCGGGGAGATCGGCGCCGGCCGCGCGTGGATCCTGGACCCGATCGACGGGACGAAGAACTTCCTGCGCGGCGTACCCGCGTGGGCCAGCCTGCTCGCGCTGCTCGAGGACGGGATCCCGCGGGTCGCGGTGATCAGCGCTCCCGCCCTCGGCAGGCGCTGGTGGGCCGGTGCCGGTGCGGGCGCGTGGGCGAACTCCCCGGCGGGCGGGGCCGAGCGCCTCGGGGTCTCGGCCGTGGGCGAGCTGTCGGACGCCTACCTGTCCACCACGAACCTGGCCGAGTGGGACAACCACCGCACCCGCGCGTCGTACCTGCGGCTGCTCGACGCCTGCTGGGAGTCGCGGGCGTTCGGCGACTTCTGGCACCACTGCCTCGTCGCCGAGGGCGTCCTCGACATCGCCGCGGAACCCGTCGTGAACACCTGGGACGTCGCGGCGGTGCGGCTGCTCGTGGAGGAGGCGGGCGGGCGGTTCACCGACCTCGACGGTCTCGCGCGGATCGACGGCGGGAACGCGCTGTCCACCAACGGCCTCCTGCACGACGCGGCGCTCGCGGAGCTCCGCCCGGACTGACCACCGCACGAGCCCGCCCCGCGATGCGAGCCCCGCGATGCAGTCGCGCCCCACGCGATGCCCGCCACCCGATGCGAGCCCCGCGATGCAGTCGCGCCCCACGACCACCCCATCCGATGAGCACACCTGGGGAGAACTCGACCCCCTGTGGAAGGATTGTGCTCCATCCGCGTGGGGACAACTCACAATTTTCATGAAAATTGCGCTCTCTGGAACGAGTCCAGATTTCGCTTTGCGCACCTCCGAGCGTTCGTGCGCCCGCACCTACGCCCCGAGCGCGTGGCGCACCTCGGCGATGATGCCCTTGCGGTCCGTTGCGAGCCGGTGCCCGTTCACCACGATGACAGTCCACCCGTACACCGCGAGCCGTGCGCGCCGCTCGCGGTCGTGACGGGCCTGCACCACGTCGGAGTGCCACATGCCGTCGTATTCGACGGCCACTTTCCGCTTCGGGAAAGCGAGATCCAGACGAGCCAGGAACTCCCCGCCCACGAACACCGGATGCTGCGGGACCGGGGCGAACCCCTCGCGGACCAGGACGAGCCGCAGAACGGACTCGGGGATCGACTCGGCGCGCCCGTCCAGGCAGGGGAAGGCGCGTTCCGCGTACCGCACCCCGTAGTACCGCCTCTCGGCGATGAAGCGCGCGATCTCGTCCACCCGCACCACGCGGTTGTGCACCAGCGCATCGGTGTACGCGACCGCCCGTTCCAGCGGAAACCGGGCCAGCAGGTCGAAAGCCGCGCGCACCGGGGTGGCTAGGCGCATGGCGTACCACGGTTCGTGCTCATCCGGCGCAGTTTGCAGATCCCGGGGGTAGACGCCCTGGTGACGGTAGCGGCGGCCGCCGAGCACTTCGACGTTCTCCCCGGCGTGGGCGAGTTCGACGCCGTGCAGCGTGGCTGCGGAGCGGCTGATGAACACGGCGCCCGGTGGGAGCACCATGCTCGCGGCGCGACACGTCAGCGCATGCGAGGGCGGCACCTCGCGAAGCGCGTACACCCCGTGGATGACCCGGCGGTATTTCGGGTCGCGCAGATCGTGGTCGGTGTATCCGGCGGCGAGAGCTTCAGCCCGAGTGAACAGCCCCGACTCGTTCACCTTCGGCAGGGACAACGGCGTCATGACGCCAGCTTGCTGCCTGCACCGGCCGAAAATCTTCACTGCTGCGGAAAGTTGTGGACAACTCGACCCCCTGTGGATGGATTGTGCTCCATCCGCGTGGGGACAACTCACAATTTTCATGAAAATTGCGCTCTCTGGAACGAGTCCAGATTGCGGGGCGCCCGGGGAACGAAGTGCCGGTCGCCGCACAGGGGCAGGCAGCACAAAGCGGGGGCAGAGCACAGGGGCAGGGCGGGAGCCGCGGCCGAACGAGGGCTACTCGGGCGGGGGGAGCTCGGTACCACCGGCGGGAGTGGGGGTGGTGTCGAGCGGACCGACCACACCGCGCAGGGCCTGGGTCCAGGTCAACCGGCCGAACAGGTAGAAGCACGCCACCTGCTCGTCGTCGAAACGCGCCCAGTCGTAGCGGTTTCCGTGCTCCCGCCAGAACACGTCCCACGTGGACGCACCTTCGGCCTCGGAACGCAGCAGGCACCACGCGTCATCGGCCTCCGCTCCGACCGACACGAGCTCCGCCGGAACGTTCATGGCACGCAGCCACCCGAGCACCGATTCGGCGTTCACCGAACCTCCTGACTACCCGACTCCCCCTCCGGGCCGAACCGCACTCCGGTCGACGCGGTCAGGGGGTCCAGCGGGTCGTTCGCACCGGCCACCTGTCCCCGAGTATCCGCCCGCGCCGAAGCACCGGACCCTCCGGGTGCCTCCCCGGAGGAGGACCCGGCGCCGCAGTCCCCCGCGACCTCGACCAGATGCCCCGAAGCCACGAGCTCGACCACCGAGCGGGGCAGCACGTAGCGGGTCCCGCCACCGGGCTGGCCGAACCACGCCTGCGCCTCCTCCCGCACCACCGGCACCGCGAGCCGCACGCGGAACCGGCGGTAGGAGCGCCCGCGGTACTCGGGCGGCTGCGCCCGCTCGGCGAACGGCGTGCCCGCGGCGAACACGAGGCGCCGCACCGGTGTGCCGAGCAGGTCCACCTCGGCCCCCTCGGGCAGCGACTCCGCCGAGCCCGGCTGTCCGGGCTCGGGCCAGACGTACCCGCCCGCGCTGTCGCGGTAGGTGCGGTCCCACTCCGACGGCTCGAGCCCGCCACCGGGATCGTCCGCGGACAGCTCCGCCGGGAGCGCGATTCCCGGGCCGAGGCGCCCAGCGGCTTCCGGGCCGAGGCCCCCTCCTGCCGCGCGCACCGCGGGCTCCTGCTCCGGCGCCGCGGGCGGCACGCCCCGCTGCCCGGCCCCCTCGTCCACCGCGTGCTGACGCGCCGGGGCGCTGGCGGAGACGGGCATGTGCCCGAGCGGGAACTGGTGCAGCACGAACGCGGTCGCCTCCGCGCTGCGCGGCGTGCGCGGGGCGCGCCCCGAACGCTGCGGCACGGGGCGCTGCGGCACGGGCGGGATGCCGGGTGCGGCGGGACGCAGCGCGGCGCGCGGACGCACCTGCCCCGCTCCGCGGTGCGGTGCGCGGCTCGCCGCGGCACCAGGACCCGCGGCACCGGCGGGCTCGCCGGCCGGGGGCAGCGCCCGCCCGGGAGCGGTCCGCGGTTCCGCACCGGGAGCGGCCGGCGGCACCGGTCCCGTGTCGGCGGCCGGTGAGTTCCCGGGCATCGCGATCGGCCCGGTGTCGGACGCGTCGGGTTCGCCGTCGCGCGCTGCTCGGTCGGACACGGCCGCAGCCTCCCTCGCCGTCGTTTCCCCGCGGTCAGGATAGCCGCGCGGCGAGGAGAGCCACCCGAGCCGACCGGCGCGCGCAGCCCTGCCCCGCGGCCGCGCACCGCGGGGCAGGACGGATCGGCCGGTCAGGACACGACCGCGGGCCGCTCCTCGGCGAAGTGGCAGGCCACGTCGTGCTGACCGCCCTGCCGCTCGAGAGCGGGGTCCTGCTCGGCGCACACCTCCTGCGCTTTCCAGCACCGCGTGCGGAACCGGCACCCGGACGGCGGGTCGGCCGGGCTCGGCACGTCGCCGACGAGCCGGATCGTCTCCCGCTGCTCGCGCACCGACGGGTCGGGCACGGGCACGGCCGACAGCAGCGCCTGCGTGTACGGGTGCTGCGGGTGCTCGTAGATCTCCTGCTCGGTGCCGGTTTCCACGATGCGCCCGAGGTACATCACCCCGATCCGGTCGGACAGGTGCCGGACGACGCCGAGGTCGTGCGCGATGAAGATGTACGACAGGCCGAACTCGGACTGCAGCTGCGCCAGCAGGTTCATCACCTGCGCCTGGATGGACACGTCCAGTGCGGACACCGGCTCGTCGCAGATGATGACCTTCGGCCGCAGCGCCAGCGCCCGCGCGATCCCGATGCGCTGCCGCTGGCCGCCGGAGAACTGGTGCGGGTAGCGCTGGATGTGCTCCGGGTTGAGCCCGACGACCTCGAGCAGTTCCTGCACCCGCCGCTGCCGGTCGCCCTTCGGCGCGACCTCCGGGTGGATCTCGAAGGGCTCGCCGACGATGTCGCCGACGGTGCGCCGCGGGTTCAGCGAGGTGTACGGGTCCTGCAGCACGATCTGGATGTCGCGGCGCAGCCTGCGCAGCTCGCTGGTTCTCATCCGGAACATGTCGCGGCCCTCGAAGAGGGCCTGCCCGCTCGTCGGGCGTTCCAGGTGCATCAGCACCTGCGCGAGGGTCGACTTGCCGCAACCGGTCTCGCCGACGATGCCGAGCGTTTCGCCGCGGTTGAGGTCGAACGACACCCCGTCGACCGCGCGCACGTGGCCGATCGTCCTGCGGAACAGCACCCCGCGGGTGATCGGGAAGTGCTTGACGAGGTCGCGCACTTCGAGGATCGGTTCAGGCACGGCTCATCAACTCCTCGGCGAAGTGGCAGGCACTGATCCGGCCGGGCTCGGGTTCGTGGTACGCGGGGACCTCCACCGAGCACCGCTGCTCCGCGCGGGGGCACCGCGGGTGGAACGGGCACCCGGCGGGGATCGCGGACAGGCTCGGCGGCATCCCGCGGATGCTGTCCAGTTCGGACTCCTTGGTGTCCACCCGCGGGATGGAGCGCATGAGCCCTTCGGTGTAGGGGTGGGCGGGACGCCGGTACAGCTCCTTCGCGTCGGCCGATTCGACGACGCGCCCGGCGTACATCACCGCGATGCGGTCGGCGATCTCGGCGACGACGCCGAGGTCGTGGGTGATGAGGATCATCCCCATGCCGTGCTCGCGGCGGAGGTCGTCGAGCATGTCCATGATCTGGGCCTGCACCGTGACGTCCAGCGCCGTGGTGGGTTCGTCGGCGATGAGCAGCTCCGGGTCGAGCGCCAGCGACATGGCGATCATGGCGCGCTGCCGCATCCCGCCGGAGAACTGGTGCGGGTACTCCCGCACGCGCTGCCTCGCGTTGGGGATGCGCACCATGTCGAGCAGTTCCGCGGCCCGCTTGGTCGCGTCGCGCCGCGACATGCCGCGCCGCAGGCGCAGCTGCTCGCCGATCTGGAACCCCACGGTGTAGACGGGGTTCAGCGCCGACAGCGCGTCCTGGAAGATCATCGCCACGGACTCGCCGCGCAGCTGCCGGCGCCGCTGCTCGCCCGCGGCGAGCAGGTCCTCCCCGCGGTAGTGGATGGAACCACCGGTGACCACGCCGGGCGGCATGTCCAGGATGCCCATGACGGTCTGCGCGGTGACGCTCTTGCCGGAGCCGGACTCGCCGAGCACGGCCAGGGTCTCGCCGGGCCGGACGCGGTAGCTCACGCCGTTGAGCACGTGGGCGGTGCTCTCGCGCATGCGGAACTCGACGTGCAGGTCGTCGACCGCGAGCAGGGGATCCGCGCCTGGCGCGTTGCTGTCCTGTGTAGACACGATCTTCTCCTACTTCTGCTTCGGGTCGAGGGCGTCGCGCACCGCGTCGCCGAGCATGACGAACGCCAGCACGGTGGCGACCAGGAACGCTGCCGGGAAGAACAGCAGGTGCGGTGCCACGGAGATGTAGTCCCGCGAGTCGGCGATCATCACGCCCCAGGACACGACCGGTGACTGCAGCCCGACGCCGAGGAAGGACAGCGTGGCCTCGGCGCCGATGAATCCGCCGAGCGCGATCGTGGCGTAGACGAGCACCGGCGAGATCGTGTTCGGCAGCAGGTGGTGGCGGATGATCCGCAGCGGCCCGGCGCCGAGCGCGCGAGCGGCCTTGACGTAGTCCTGCTGCTTGGCCGAGATCGCCGCGGAGCGCATGATGCGCATCGAGATCGGCCAGGACAGCACCGAGATCGACACGATCACCTGCGTGATGATCCGCGTCGCGCTGGGTTGCTGGGCGGCCGGGTTGAGCGTGGTCAGGATGACGATCGCGCCGAGCACGAACGGCAGCCCCAGGAAGATCTCGGCGAACCGGGACAGCAGGCTGTCCAGCCAACCGCCGAAGTAGCCGGTGACCAGCCCGACGACCGATCCGATGAGGACGGTCAGCGTCGTCGCCAGGATGCCGACGATGATCGAGGTGCGGGCCCCGTAGATGCAGCGCGCGAAGATGTCGCGCCCCTGGGAGTCGTAGCCGAACCACGCCTCGCCCGACGGGCCTTCCCGGGCTCGGAGCAGGTCCTGGTGCGTCGGGTCGACGGAGGTGAACAGCTGCGGGAACGCCGCCATGACCAGCAGCAGCACCAGCAGGACGCTGCCGATGAGGAACAGCGGTCTGCGCCGCAGGTCGCGCCACGCGTCGCCCCACAGCCCGCGCGGTTTCTCCCCGCTCCCGCCGGCCGGCCGCCCCGGGGCCGGTGCCGCCGGATCCGCGCGCTGCGCGGTTTCCGTCGTCTGCTCGGTGGAGGACGAGCGCATCTCAGTCATAGCGAATCCTCGGATCGAGAACCGCGTAGAGCACGTCTACGAGCAGGTTCATCAGCAGGTACACGAGCACCAGCAGCGTCACCACGCCGGTGACGGTGACGCCTTCCTTCGTCTGGATGGCGTCGAAGACGAGGCCGCCGATGCCGTTGATGTTGAACACGCCCTCGGTGACGATCGCGCCGCCCATGAGCGCCCCGAGTTCGGTGCCCATGAACGTGATCACGGGGATGAGCGAGTTCCGCAGCAGGTGCACCCCGACCACGCGGCGCGGCGCCAGGCCCTTCGCGTGCGCGGTGCGGACGTAGTCGGCGCGCTTGTTCTCCATGATGCTGGTGCGGGTCAGCCGCGCCACGTAGGCCATGGACAGGCTGCCCAGCACGAATCCGGGCACGATGAGCTCTCCCCACCTGGCCTGGGAACTCACGCTGGGGTTGATGATCCCCCATTCGGTTCCGAGCAGCACCTGCAGCACGAAGCCGGTGACGAACACCGGCAGCGAGATGAGGAAGAGCGTGGACACGAGCACGAGGTTGTCCACGAGGCCGCGACCGCGCAGTCCGGTGAGGACACCGGCGGCGACGCCGATGACGGCGGCGAAGGCGAGGCCGACGACGGCCAGGCGGATCGTGACCGGGTAGGCGTCGCCGACGAGCTGTCCGACGGACAGCCCGGAGTAGGTTTCGCCGAAGTCGCCCTGGAGCAGCTGGCCGAGGTACTTGACGTACTGGATGACGAGCGGATCGTCCAGGTTGTACTTCTCGGTCATCTCGGCGACGTAGGCGGGCGGGCAGGCTCGCTCGCCGCAGCGGCCGGCGAACGGGTCACCCGGCAGCGCCCACACGAGCGCGTAGATGATGAACGTGGTCCCGATGAACACCGGGATGAACTGGAGCAGGCGCCTCAGGATGTAACGCCCCACGCCGAACCTCCTCGACAACGGTGGTGTGCCAACGGTGCCCCGGCAGCTGCCGGGGCGCGATGTGAGCGCGCACCGCGGGCCCGGTCGGGGTGGCGACCGGACCCGCGGGTTCGCGCGTCACTCCTTGAGGCGCACCGTTTCCAGGTCGAGGCTCATGTCGAACTGGACGTGCACGTTCTCCAACCGGTCGGAGTAGCCGGAGACGGCCTTCTGGTCCCACAGCGGGATGGAGGGCATGTCCTGGGCGAGGACCTCTTCGGCCTGCTGGTACCCCTTGTTGCTCTCCTCGACGCTGGGCGCTTGGTCGGCGGCGTCCATCGCCTTGTCGAACTCGGGGCTGGAGTAGTCCATGTAGTTCGAGGAGGCGCCGGTGCGGTAGATCTTGCCGAGGAAGGTCTCCGCCGAGGGGTAGTCACCGACCCAGCCGAACCGGAACGGCCCATCGTGGGACCGGTTCTCGTGCATCGTCATGAACTCGGAGAAGGTGGGCACCGCGTTGAAGGTGCAGCCCACGCCGAGGTTGTTCTTCCACTGCCCGCAGACGGCCTCGATCCACTCCTTGTGCCCGCCGTCGGCGTTGGACGTGATGGTGACGGGACCGCGGAAGCCGGACTCCTCGAGCAGCTGCTTGGCGCGGTCCGGGTTGAACTCGCAGTTCTCACCGCAGGCGCCGGACTCGTAGCCGGGGACGGCCCCCTCGGGCACCCATCCCTTCGCCGGGGTGTAGGCGCCGTTGAACACGACGCCGGTGACGCGTTCGCGGTCGATGCCCATGGACAGGGCCTTGCGCACGCGCGGGTCCTGGTACTTCTCCTGGTACAGCGGGAGCTGCAGCGCGGTGTTGCGCAGGATCTCCTTCTCCACCACGCGGTCCTGCAGGTCGGTGCGCCACTTGTCGTCGACCAGGGCCGAGGGCGGCACCGCGTCGATGAAGTCGAGGTTGCCGGAGCGCACGTCCTGGTAGGCGGTTTCCTGCTCGTTGTAGACGCGGAACTCGACACCGCGGATGCTCGGCTTGTGCTCGCCCGCGTAGTCCTCGTAGCGGCCCAGCTTGATGTAGGCGTTCGGGCGCCGCTCCTCGAACGTGAACGGCCCGTTGCCGACGGGGTGCTTCTCGAAGCCCTCGGGGTCGTTGAAGAACTTCTCCGGCATCGGGGAGAAGGCGGGGTAGCCGAGCATCGTGGGGAACGTGGCGAAGGGCTGGTCCAGGGTGACCCGGAAGGTGCGCTCGTCGAGCACCTCGAGTCCGGACATCTTCTCCGCCGTCGGCTCGGGCTGCGGGCCCCCGCTCTCCCCGCCGCCCGGGTTGACCTCGTCGAAGCCCTCGATGTGCGAGAAGAACGACGCGGCGGACTGCCCGTTCGGGGCGTAGGCGGCGTAGTTCCACGCCCGCACGTAGCTCTCCGCGGTCACCGGCGTGCCGTCGTGGAACGTCCAGCCGGGCTTGAGCGTGATCGTGTAAACGCGGTTGTCGTCGGTCTCGATCGACTCGGCGTGCTCGTTGTAGGGCTCGCTGCTCTCCCCGTCGTAGCCGACCAGCCCCGTGAACATCGCGTCGACCGGGCGCCCCCCGCCGGTTTCCGTGGTGTCCGCGGGCACCAGCGGGTTCTCCGGCTCGGTCGAGTTGACCGAGATGTAGTCGTCCTCCGAGCCGGCACCACCGCCGCCGCAGCCGCTGGCGACCAGCCCCACGACGAGCGGGGCCGCGATCCAGGCGGCCAAGCGTCGCTTTCGCATGTGCACCTCCCGCTAACGCGCATCCACGCGGCGCCACGGGCCGCGGTCGGCGCGCTCCACCGCGTGGTGCGAACAATTTAGGCGAGAAGTGGTCTGCACCGCTCGGATGTCATAAAGACGTAGCCGACTTTCTCGATGCAGCGGACAATTCACCTAAATGGCGGACGAATTGCCCACTCCGTGAGATGCGGCCCGCCCGTTCACGCGATCGACAGCGCGATGCCGTCGAGGATGTCCTGCTCGCTGACCTCCATCTCGGCGATGCCCGCGCGTTCGGCGAACTCGTCGGCGAGCGCCTTCACCACCAGCGCGCCGCCGCCGATCACGTCCACCCGCCCGGGGTGCATCGGCCCCAGCGCGGCGCGCTCGGAGTGCCCCATGCGCAGCAGGTCGCCGGTCAGCCGCTCGATGCCGTCCCGCGGCACCGACGAGCGATGGATGCGGGTCGAGTCGTACTCCTCCAGCCCCAGGGCCAGCGCCGACAGCGTCGTCACCGTGCCCGCCACGCCGATCCACGTGCGCGCGCCCGAGGCGTCCACCGCGGCGAAGGCCTCGTCGAGCACGGACCGCGCGAGCTTCTCCGCCTCGGCGATCTCGTCGGCCGTCGCCGGGTCGGACGGCAGGCACCGCTCGGTCAGCCGCACGCAGCCGATGTCGGCCGAGTAGGAGGCCTGCACCCGCGCCTGCGCGCCGTCCCAGGTGCCCAGCACCAGCTCGGTCGAGCCGCCGCCGACGTCGGTGACCGCGAACGGGCTGCCGGAGGGGTCGAAGGCGCTCACCGCACCGGTGAACGACAACCGGGCCTCCTCCTCGCCGGTGATCACCTCGGCGTCGACGCCGAGCGTGCCGCGGACCATGCCGAAGAAGTCCTCCCGGTTCGCCGCGTCGCGGGTGGCCGAGGTGGCCACCATGCGGACGCGCTCGGCACCGGCCTGCCGCGCGGCCTCGGCGTAGTCCACCAGGGCCAGCCGGGTGCGCTCGATCGCCTCGTCGGCGAGCCGCCCCGACGCGTCCACCCCCTGGCCCAGCCGGACGATGCGCATGTCCCGCTGCACGTCCCGCAGCTCGCGCCGCCCGTCCCCGCTCGCCGTCACGTCGGCGATCAGCAGGCGGATCGAGTTCGTCCCGCAGTCGATCGCGGCGACCCGTGCCATCGGCGTTCCTCCTCGCGGTGTCGGTGCGCACCACTCCCGGTGAGGGGTGCGGTCACCACACTAGTAAGGGAATCCGCGGATCGGCGCTCGTGTGCCGCTGGGAGGCCGGGGCAGCTGAGGGGAGGCCGGGAGGTGCGCCGGGTCACGTGCCACCCCGGCCCGCAGGGGTGGCGCCGCAGCGCGGCCGTTGAGCATCCTCGACGGCACGTCCGCGCCAGCGGGCCCGGCAGCAGTCTCCACGAGTTGAGCACCCGTGCCGCACGTGGAGCGCACCGGCCGCGCGGTGAGGGCGGTCGCTGCGCGCCGCGCCTCCCCGCCCCACCGGTCGCCACGCCGTTGCCCGTTCGCCCACCCGGGAGGAGAGCCCCGTTGCACACCGGCAGCTACTACGAGCCCATCGACGAGCACCGCTACAAGCCCACGCCCCACGCGGGCGGGGCGTGGGACCCCGACGAGCAGCACTTCAGCCCGCTCGGGGGGCTCATCGTCCACGCCATCGAGCGCCACCTGGCCGCGCGGCCGGCCAACGACCTGGTCCTGTCCAGGGTCAGCTTCGACATCCTCGGGCGCCTCGCCCTCGACGAATGCGAGATCCGGGTGGAGACGATCCGCCCCGGCCGCACCATCGAACTGCTCGAAGCCGAGGTGCTCATCGGTGCCCGCACCGCGGTGCGGGCCCGGGCCTGGCTGCTCAACCCCTCCGACACCGGCTCCGTGGCCGGCGGCGGCGCCGACCCGCTCACTCCCCCGGAGCAGCTCGAGTCCCGGTCGATGACCTCGGTGTGGCCCGGCGGCTACATCGCCTCCCTGGACTTCCGCCCGCTCGCACCGCCGCAGCCGGGCCGCACCGCAGCCTGGGTCGCCACCGACCTCGACCTCGTCGCCGGGCAGACCACCAGCCCGCTCGCGTCCTACATCGCGCTCGTCGACACCGCCAACGGCATCGCCGTGCGCCAGTCGCCCGCCGAGTGGATGTTCCCCAACGTCGACCTGACCGTCCACCTCCACCGCCAGCCCGAAGGCCGCTGGACCGGGCTCGACACCGCGGTGACCTTCGGACCCGCCGGCCAAGGCCTCACCAGCACCTGCCTGCACGACGTCAACGGACCCGTCGGGCAGGCGCAGCAGATCCTCACCGTCCGCCCCGCTCCGCCCGCCGCGGGGTGACGGGCGTCCGTGGCCGCCGGGTCGGGGTTGCTCAGGACTCGCCGACCGGGTGCGCGGGCGGCAGCGGCACCTCGATGTCGCCCGGCGCGGGGTCCTCGGCAGCGGACGTCTGGGCCTCCCGGGGCGCCTGCTCCCCCGATGATCCCGCCTCCGGCGGCTGCGACTCCGGCGGCTGCGACGGGGTCTCCTCGGACGGCCGGGCGGGTCCCTCCGGCGGCGGGGAGTCCTCCGGGAACTGCTCGCCCGCCGGCGGCTGCGCGGGTGCGGAGGCGGTGCCCTCCGGCGCGGCGGAGCTGCCCGGCTGCGCGCTGCCGGCTCGGGGGGTGAACCGCGGCTGCGGGACGGCGGGCGCCGGCGGCACCGGCTCGATCCGCGGGAAGTACGGCCCCTCCACGTCCGTGCCCGCGGTCTCCGGGGGCTTCAGCGCACCGGGGCTCGGCGGCACGCCGCGCTCGTAGGCGTTCGCCCAGACGAGGACTGCGCGCACGTACTCGGCGGAGCGGTTGTAGCCGAACACGGCGCGGGCCAGCTCCTGCGTGCGGCTCAGGTCCCGCCCGCCGGCGCAGAGGTACTCCCCCGCTGCGGTGGTGGCGTCGTGCAGGTTGTTCGGGTCCATGCCCGGTTCGGCGACCGCGCGCCACGTCCGCGGGATGAACTGCATCGGACCGACCGCGCGGTCCCAGCGCGCGTCGCCGTCGAGCCGCCCGCCGTCGGTGTCGGGGATCGCCGCCACGCCGTCGCCGTCGAGCACCGGTCCGCGGACCGGTTCGGTCGTCGTGCCGTTCGCGTCGATCGCGCCGCCGCGCGCGTGCCCGGACTCGACGCGCCCCAGCGCCGCCAGCATCGACCAGTGCAGCCCGCAGCCGGGGTGCTCGTCCGAGACGGTCCGCGCCGAGGACCGGTAGGCGCGCAGCACGGGCTCGGGGATGTCCAGCAGCCCCGCCTGCGCCGCGTCGTCCGGGAGCGCGGGGTCGGAAGCCGCCGCACCCGGGGCCGCGGGGTTCGGGGAGGTCCGCTGCTCGCCCGCCCCGCCGAGCGACCGCGGATCGCTCCGCTCCGGCAGCGTGCCGGCGACGCCGAGCGTGCGCGGCGGCACGTCGGCCTCCTCCGGCACGTCCTCGGCCCGCTGCGCGAGCATCCCGGTGACCACGAGCACGGCCGCCGAAGCGGCCACGAGCGGCGCGGCCACCACGGTTTCGACGCGCCTGCGACGGCGCCACGGGTTGTGGCCGCCGCGACCGCGTCGCGCTCGGCTGTCCTCGTCCAACGCCACTGGCCTCTCCCCGCCTGCGAGTCGGCGCCGCGGTCGGTGCCCCAGGGGCGCAAAGCCCGCGCACGATTTCCTTCCTTACAGGACGGCGGAGGAGATCGCCGGATGGCCGCAGCGCGGCGTCACCCGGACGAGTCGTGAACGGACCGGCTCACGCTTCGAGCCCGAGCGCGCCGCGCAGGTGGGGCCAGCGCTGCGCGATGAGGTCGACCAGCTCGTCCCCGACCGGGTTGGTGCCGCGACCGGCGGCGAGCGCGTGCGCCAGGTGGACGTGCAGGCACTTGACGCGCTCGGGCATGCCCCCGGCGCTGACGCGGGTGCCGAGCGACTCCAGCGCGTCCCGCTCGGCCAGGTAGGCCTCGTGCGCGCGGCGGTAGCGCTCGGCCAGCTCCGCGTCCCGCTCGAGCCGCTCGGTCATCTCCCGCATGAGGCCTTCGGATTCGAGCGTGGCGGCCGCGCTGACCAGTGCGGGCGCGGTCAGGTAGTACAGCGTGGGGAACGGGGTGCCGTCCTCCAGGCGCGGGTTGGTGCACACGACGGTGGGTTCGCCCGCGGTGTCGCGGGCGGCGACGGAGCGCAACCCGCGCGGCCGGCGCCCCAGCTGCCGCTCGACGGTCTCCCGGTCGTGCTCGTCGATCGGCCGCGCCGCCTCGTGGCTGCCGGTCACGCTCCGTCCTCTCCTCGAATCGACGTCCACAGCTGCTCGTACCAGGGCGCGTCCTCGTCCGCCTCCGCGGGCCGCTCCCCGCCCGGCCCCTTCTCCGGGGACGGCACGTGCACCATGTACGGCGTCTCCCCCGGGCGCACGTAGCCGAGCCGCTCGCGCGCTTCGGCCTCCACGTGCGCCGGGTCGGACAGCTCCTCCTTGCGCTGCTGCAGCGACTGCACCTCGCGCTCCAGCTGCGCGCGGCGCTCCTGCTGCGCGGCGAGCTCGGCGCGCTGGCTCCAGTAGGTGCGCAGCGGCACCGCGACGCTCAGCGCCATCGCGCACACGACCAGCGCCAGCACCGCGGCGCGGGGCGTGGAGGAGAGCTTGAACGCGCCGCCGGTGCTGCTCGCGGCCGACCGGGACCGCTTGGCCCCGGTCGGCCGCGGGAACGTGCCGCGACGGGCGCGGGCCGGCCGCCGCGAGTCGTCCCGACCGCGGCGGCCCGTGCTGCGCGAAACGCGCCCGACCGGCATGCGTCAGTCCTCCACCGGGGTGAACCGCGGGAAGGCCAGCTCGCCCGCGAACCGCGCGGCGTCGCCGAGCAGCTCCTCGATCCGCACGAGCTGGTTGTACTTGGCCACCCGCTCGCTGCGCGCGGGCGCACCGGTCTTGATCTGGCCGCAGCCGGTGGCCACGGCGAGGTCGGCGATCGTGGTGTCCTCGGTCTCCCCGGAGCGGTGGCTGAGCATGCTCTTGTACCCGGAGGAGGTGGACAGCTGCACCGCGTCCAGGGTCTCGGACAGGGTGCCGATCTGGTTGACCTTCACCAGCAGCGCGTTGGCCACGCCCCGGTTGATGCCCTCCTCGAGGCGCTCCGGGTTGGTGACGAACAGGTCGTCGCCGACCAGCTGCACCTTCCCGCCGATCTGCCGGGTCAGCTGCTCCCAGCCGGCCCAGTCGTCCTCGGACAGCGGGTCCTCGATGGACACCAGCGGGTAGGTGTCGGCGAGCTCGCCGTAGTACTCGGACAGCTGCTCGGCGGTCCACTGCTTGCCCTCGAAGGTGTACACGCCCTCGGAGCAGAACTCGGTGGCCGCCACGTCCAGCGCGAGCACGATGTCCCGGCCCGGCTTGTAACCGGCCTTCTCGATCGCCGTGGTGATCAGGTCCAGCGCCTCCCGGTTGCTGCTCAGCGACGGGGCGAATCCGCCCTCGTCGCCGAGGCCGGTGGCCAGGCCCTTGGACTTGAGCACCGATTTCAGCGCGTGGTAGGTCTCCGCGCCCCAGCGCAGCGACTCGGCGAAGCTGTCCGCGCCGATCGGCGCGATCATGAACTCCTGGATGTCCACACCGGTGTCCGCGTGGGCACCGCCGTTGAGGATGTTCATCATCGGCACGGGCAGCACGTGCGCGTTCGGCCCTCCCAGGTAGCGGAAGAGGTCCAGCCCGGAGGACTCGGCGGCGGCCTTGGCCACGGCCAGCGACACGCCCAGCAGCGCGTTCGCCCCGAGGCGGGACTTGGTGGCCGTGCCGTCGAGGTCCAGCAGCTTCTGGTCGACGACGCGCTGCTCGGTGGCTTCCAGCCCCTGCAGTTCCGGACCGATCTCGTCGAGGACGGCGGTGACCGCGTTCTGCACGCCCTTCCCGCCGTAGCGCCCGGCGTCCCCGTCGCGCAGCTCGACCGCTTCGTGCTCACCGGTCGAGGCGCCCGAAGGTACCGCGGCGCGGGTAAGCGTGTCGTCCTCCAACGCCACTTCGACCTCGACCGTCGGGTTGCCCCGGGAATCGAGGATCTCGCGGGCGCCGACCTGCTCGATGATCGCCACGTGTGCTCCTTACCAGCGTTCCAACGATCTGACCTCGCGGCGGTGACCCCGGGTGCGCGCGCTGCGCCCGCCCTGGCGGCCCCGGCCACTCCCGAGCCTATGCGCTCGGGTCGGGTCCGTGGGCACTCCCGTCACCTTCGACACGTCGCGGTGCCGCCCGCCCAGCCTGGCCGCCGCGGCACCGCGCGGGAAGGCGGCGCACCGCCGGCCCGCCCACCTACCATCTGCTTGGACGTCGTTTCCGACGGCGAATCGTCCTATGGTGAGGTCGCTATGAGCGAGGAACACCAGGCGAACCGGGGTGGCCCCGAGCAGCCGCCCCCTGCGGACAACGGCGGGCGCGACGACATCGGAACCGGTCCAGCCGGCGAGGGGCCGGACACGTCGGGGCTCGGCGGCGAGGCCGTTGCGGCCTTCCGGCGCGCGGAGGACCTCGTCACCCAGCGGCGCCCGCGGGAGGCGCTCACCGCGCTGGAACCGGTGCTGCACATCGGCGCGGACAAGCCGAGCGTGCAGCTGCTGCTCGGGCGGGCGTACTACTTCGCCGCGCAGCTCGGCCGCGCCGAATCGGCGTTCTCGCGGGTGCTGGAGCTCGACCCGTCCGACCACTACGCCCGCCTCGCGCTCGGCCGGACGCTGCAGCGCCAGGGGCGGCTCGCCGAGGCCCGGGCGCAGCTGCGGCTCGCGGCGACGATGTCGCCGACGCCCACCTACCAGGAAGCGCTCGGCGAGATCAACGCGCACATCGCCCTCCGCGGCCGGTGAGGAGCTCTCCCAGCAGCTGGCCACCCGTGCTCGGAGACGAAACGGCGGGAGGCACCTCCCGGCACCAGAGGATGTCACCCCTGTCGGGCGCTGCACGCGATCAGCGCCAACAGCCGCAACGGGGCTCAGTCGCGCCGGTTGCCGGCCGCTGCGTAGCTCTCGGCCAGGCCGAAGACGGTGCGACCGTAGTCCGCGGAGTTGTTGTAGGTCAGCACCGCCGACCACCAGCCCTCGCCGGTGGTCAGGTCGCGGCCGCCGGAGCACAGGTAGCGGGCGGCCGACATCGCCGCGTCGTCGATGTCGAACGGGTCGGCCGCCCCGTCCCCGTTGCCGTCGGTGCCCCACCGGCGCCACGTGTCCGGGATGAACTGCAGCGGACCCACCGCCCGGTCGAACCGGGAGTCGCCGTCGAGGGCGCCGCCGTCGCTGTCC
Organism: Salinifilum ghardaiensis; assembly: GCF_054491345.1. Taxonomy (NCBI): domain Bacteria; kingdom Bacillati; phylum Actinomycetota; class Actinomycetes; order Pseudonocardiales; family Pseudonocardiaceae; genus Salinifilum; species Salinifilum ghardaiensis. The sequence continues at coordinate 4,362,895 of NZ_CM137101.1, forward strand.
GGCAGGTGGCGCACGCCGGGACCGCCGTCCAGCGGCACCCCGACGACGGGGCGGGACGAGGTGCCGTCCTCGCCGAGCACCCGGCCGCCGTACCGGCCGTGGTCGGACTCGACCCGACCGATCCCGGCGACGGTCACCCAGGACAGGCCGCACTCCGGCTGGTACCGGCGCATCCCCAGCTCGGCGTTGATGTAGGCCTCCGCGGCGCGCGCCGGTACGTCCACATCGGACGCGATGGTGTCGGCCAGCGCGCGCACCGGGTCGTCGTGCCGCTGCCACGCGCCCTCCTCCGGCGGGGGCGGCATCGCTTCCGGACCTGCGGCCTCCTCCGGCGCCGGCGCTTCGGAACCCGGTTCCACTTCGGCCGGCCGCACGGGCGCGCGCGGCAGCGGGCCCGCGCGGGGAGCCTCGGGCGGCCGGGTGAGCACGTCGAGCAGCCCGATCCCGCCGGAGACGAGCGCGACGAGTCCCACGGCCACAACGGCCCGCCCGCGCACGCCGAGTCCCCGCGCACCGAGTCCCCGCGCGCCGGGTCCGCGCACTGCGAGCGCGGCGAGGCGCCGCTGGAGGGACCGCGCCGCGGCGCCGCACGCGCGGACGCAGCGGGCGGTTCCCCGGTGGATCGACCGAAGCACGGCGACAGGCTACGCGCCAGTAGCCCCTCGTGACCAACACCACGCTCCCACCGGTGCGCGGCAGGAGCGGTCAGCGCTGCTCGCCCGGCTGCGCGCGGCTGGTGCGGCCGTAGTGGTCGGCCCAGGCCACGACGTCGTCGACGTAGTCGCGGCTGGCGTTGTACCGCAGCAGCGCCGTCCAGAAGTCCCCGCGATCGGCCAGGTCCACGCCCTCCGAGCACAGGTAGCGGCCGGCGGCCATCGCGGCGTCGTCGATGTCGTGCGGATCGGCGCGCCCGTCGGCGTCCGCGTCGACGCCCCAGTCGCGCCACGTGTCCGGGATGAACTGCAGCGGACCCACCGCCCGGTCCCACACGCGATCGCCGTCCCACACGCCGTCGTCGGTGTCCGGGATCCGCCGGACCCCGTCGCTGCCGTCCAGCGGGACCCCGCGGATCTCCGGGTCGGGCCGGCCGGTGGCGTCCAGCTGCGCACCCCCGTACCGCCCGTGGCCGGACTCGACCGCGCCGATGCCCGCGAGCGCGGTCCAGCTGAGGTGGCACCCGGGCCGGTCGCGCTCCAGCTCCCGCGCCGCGTAGCCGTAGGCCTGCAGGGCCGCGCGCGGGATGTTCAGCTCATCGGCCAGTTCCTCCGACCACTGCCCCAGCTGGGCCTGCGGCCGGGAGCCGGGCGGCAGGGTCCCGTCGGCCGGGTCGTGCAGCCGCACCTCGGGCGGCGCCACCCCGGGGTCGGGCGGCGCGGACGCCGGCGGCGGTTCGAACGGCTCCGGAGCGGACGGTTCCCGGGGCAGCAGGGCGGAGCACGAGGTCAGCACGACCAGCGCCGGGACGCACACCAGCATCCTCCGCGCACCTGCTCGCGGCACAGCACCCCTCCGTCCGCGCGTTCACGCGCCTTTCGCGACCCGTGTCCCGGGCCGCCGTCGCCCCGGTCCCGCTGGTGGCCGGTTCGCGGGAACGCCGTCCGCGGCCGGTGCTCCTGCAGTCTCCCTCACCGCTCGCGGGACGCGGCGGTGCGCTCGGGCGAACCGGACAGCGCCGCGCGCCATTCCGCTCCGCCGGCCTGCGCGGGTTCGCGCCCCTCCTCGCGCAACCGCTGCTCGGCCCGGCGGATCGCCCGGTCCGCCCGCAGGGCCACCTCGCGCAGTTCGTCCTCGGGGTCGTGCCCCTCGACGCGGGCGCGCGCCGCGAGCGCGAACATCCGCCCGCCGGCGCCGTCACCCGCGGGCAGGTCCTCCACCGGCACCCCGGCGCGATGGGCGCGCTGCGCGATCTTCGCGGCCAGCGCGGCGGCCGGCTGGCCCAGCGCCACGCCGTCCACGATCGATTCGCGCTGCTTCTCGCTCTGCTTGAGCTCCTCCCACCGGGCGTGCTGCGCCTCGGGGTCGAGCACCTCGCCGTCCCGGGCGAACACGTTCGGATGACGGGAGACGAGCTTGGCGACGAGGTCCGCGGCGACCTCGTCGATGTCGAACGGATCACCCGCGTCCTCCGCGGCCACCCGGGCGTGGAAGAGCACCTGCAGCAGCACGTCCCCGAGCTCCTCGCGCAGCGCGGCGCGGTCCCGCTGGGCGATCGCGTCGAGCAGCTCGTAGGTCTCCTCGACCAGGTAGCGCCGCAGCGAGTCGTGGTCCTGCTGCCCGTCCCACGGGCAGCCGCCCGGGGAGCGCAGCCGGTCCATCACCGACACGGCCGCCAGCAGCTCGGCACCCGCCGGCCGGGGCGCGCCCACGACGTCCGCGCCCGCGGCGCGCAGCTCGGCCGCGGGTGGTTCGGCGGCGTCGGTGGTCACGAGCACGACCGGGGCTTCGGTCGCGCGCCGCACGAGCTCCGCGGCCGCCGGTGGCGCGGGTGCCCGGTCGGCCCCGCGCGGGGCCAGCGCAGCGCGGGCGGCCTCCGGCACCGATTCCGCCGCGAACACGTCCGCGGCGTCGCGCAGGAGCGGGAAGGCGGCCGCGGGGAGGACCTCGCCGAGCCGCGCGTCCACCACGACCACGGCAGTGCCCGATGCGGGCTTCGACTCAGCAACCACGCTTCGATTCTGCCCGGAGCGCGCACTTCCCCCGTTCCGGGGTGGGCGCGGAGGGGCGAGCAGCGGGCTCGGCGCCCCGGGTCACGGCTCGATCCGGAACCCGCGGAGCTCGTCCTCGCTGCTGCGGGTGGTCAGCGCGATCGGGTCCCAGACGCCGTAGCGGGGGCTGAGCCGCACGCCCTCGCGCGCGGCGGTCAACCCGAGCAGCTGCTCGCCGAACCGGCTGAGCACCTGCTCGCCGGCGGGCCGGGCCCGGCGGTCGGGTTCGGCGTGCTCGTCGCGCCGGGTGATCCGCGCAACGAGCCACTGCCCGGAGCCGGGGCGGGGCTCGTAGGCGAGCACGGTCCCCGCCCGCGCGCCGAACAGCGGGGTCCCCGCGGCCGTGCTCGGCGCGGCGGACGCGCGCAGCCCGTCGATGCGCTGCGCCGGCAGCCCGGATCGGCGGTCCGCGGCGAGCAGGTCGCGGGCCTGCTGCGGCCCCGCGGCCATCCGCCGGGCCTTGCGCCGGGCGTCCTCGCGGCTGTCGGCCCGGGTCATCACGAAGCTCACCGCGAGGCGGTCGTAGTACTCGCGGCCGAGCTCCACCAGCGTCAGCTCCGAGCGCGCCGCCCGCGGCAGCTGGTCCCGCTGGTACGGGGTGCCCTCGGTCAGCGCGGCCGCACCCCCTGCGCCGCTGATGAGCTCGCGCACCTGGGCCGCCGAGACCGCGAGGTCCTCCTCCTGCGCCGCGCGCCGGGTGAGCTCCTCGCGGACGAGCTGCGCGGCGAGTTCCCGGCCGAGGTCGTCGACCTCGTCGCGCTGCTGCAACCTCCGCTTCAGCCCCGGCTCCTCGCGCAGGGTCTCGTGCAGCCAGCCGCGCACCTCGCCCACCGGGACGCGCGTGCCGCCGACGAACGCGGCCGCGCCGGCGCGGTCGGCCGTGCCGCAGCCGGCGAGCACTCCGGTGACGAGCAGTGCGGCGAGGACCGGGCGAACGCGGCGGGACAGGACGAAGCTCACAGCTGCACAGCTTCGCACGGCTCGCTCGCGTGGTGAAGATCACCACGCCGGCGCCGGGGCGGCCACCACCGAGTTCAGCAGTTCGGTGCACCAGTCCAGCAGCGCCTCGTCGCGCAGCTGGGGCGCGCCGATGCGCCCGCCGGCGGCGCCCTCGGTGGGGCGCGGCACGGACAGGGTGCGCACGGCCGGCTTGTGCACCGCCTTCGGGTGGAGCCGCTTGAGCCGCACCGCCTGCGAATCGCGCAGCTCCACCGGGGCGAACCGCAGCGAGGAGCCCTGCACCGTCACCTCGGTGACCCCGTGCTCGCGGCAGACCTGGCGGAAGCGCGCGACGTGCAGCAGCCGCGTCACCGGATCCGGCACCGGCCCGTAGCGGTCGACCAGCTCGGTGCGCACCGAGTCCAGGTCCTCCTCGGTCCGCGCGGCCGCGATCTTGCGGTAGGCCTCGAGCCGCAGCCGCTCACCGGAGACGTAGTCGTGCGGGATGTGCGCGTCCACCGGCAGGTCGACGCGGACCTCGGTGGGCTCGGTCTCCTCGACGTCACCGGACCCGCCGTCGGCCTGCTGCCGGTAGGCCTCGACCGCCTCGCCGACGAGCCGCACGTACAGGTCGAACCCGACCCCGGCGATGTGCCCGGACTGCTCCGCGCCGAGGATGTTGCCCGCGCCGCGGATCTCCAGGTCCTTCATCGCCACGGCCATGCCGGCGCCCAGCTCCGAGTTCTGCGCGATCGTGGACAGCCGGTCGTAGGCGGTGTCCTTCAGCGGCGTCTCCCCCGGGTACAGGAAGTACGCGTAGGCGCGCTCCCGGGCGCGCCCGACGCGGCCGCGCAGCTGGTGCAGCTGGGCGAGGCCGAGCCGGTCGGCCCGGTCCACGACGAGCGTGTTCGAGTTGGCGATGTCCAGGCCCGTCTCGATGATCGTGGTGCACACGAGCACGTCGTGCTCGCGCTCCCAGAAGCCCTGGATGATCTTCTCCAGGCGGTCCTCGTTCATCTGCCCGTGCGCGGTGACCACCCGCGCCTCGGGGACGAGCTCGCGCAGGTGCCGGGCGGTCTTCTCGATGTCCGAGACCCGGTTGTGCACGAAGAACACCTGGCCGTCGCGCAGCAGCTCGCGGCGGATCGCGGCGGCCACCTGCTTCTCGTCGTAGGCCCCGACGTAGGTGAGCACCGGGTGCCGCTCCTCCGGCGGGGTGAGGATGGTGGACATCTCGCGGATGCCCGCGGTGCTCATCTCCAGCGTCCGCGGGATCGGCGTGGCCGACATCGTCAGCACGTCCACGTGCGTGCGCAGCGACTTGATGTGCTCCTTGTGCTCGACGCCGAAGCGCTGCTCCTCGTCGACGATGACCAGCCCGAGGTCGCGGTAGCGCACCCCGGTCTGCAGCAACCGGTGCGTGCCGATGACGACGTCGACCTCGCCCTCGGCGAGCCCGGTCAGCGTGCGCTCGGCCTCCTCGGACGTGGTGAACCGGGACAGCCCCTCGACGCGCACGGGGAAGGACCGCATCCGCTCGGTGAAGGTGTTCAGGTGCTGCTGCGCCAGCAGCGTCGTCGGCACGAGCACCGCCACCTGCTTGCCGTCCTGCACCGCCTTGAACGCCGCGCGCACGGCGATCTCGGTCTTGCCGTAGCCGACGTCGCCGCAGATCACCCGGTCCATCGGCACCTGGCTCTCCATGTCGCGCTTGACCTCGTCGATGGCCGCGAGCTGGTCGCCGGTCTCGATGTGCTGGAAAGCGTCCTCCAGCTCGCGCTGCCACGGGGTGTCCTGGCCGAACGCGTGCCCCGGCGAGGACTGGCGCGCCGCGTAGAGCTGGACGAGCTCGGCGGCGATCTCCTTGACCGCCTTGCGCGCCTTGGCCTTGGTGTTCTTCCAGTCCGCGCCGCCGAGCTTGTTCAGCGAGGGCGTCTCCCCGCCGACGTAGCGGGAGACCTCGTCGAGCTGGTCGGTGGGCACGAAGAGCCGGTCGCCCGGCTGACCGCGCTTGCTCGAGGCGTACTCGAGCACGAGGTACTCGCGGGTGGCGCCGCCGACGGTGCGCTGCACCATCTCGACGAACTTGCCGACGCCGTGCTGGTCGTGCACCACGTAGTCGCCGGGCTTCAGCGCCAGCGGGTCGACCGCGTTGCGGCGGCGCGAGGGCATGCGCCGCATGTCGCGGGTGGAGGTGCCGCCGCGGCCGCCGGTGACGTCGGTCTCGGTGAGCACGGTCAGGCGCACCTCGGGAGCGGCGAAGCCGTCCTCCAGACCGCCGCGCACCACGGTGACCACACCGCCCTCCGGGGCGCTGCCCAGCTCCTCGGTGGCCAGCTTGACGGGCAGCTCCTCCTCGCCGAGCTGCGCGGCCACCCGCTGCGCGGTACCGCTCCCGGCGACGACGAGCACGGCCGCGCCGCCAGCGGTGACGTGCGCGCGCAGGTCGGCGAAGGCCTTGCTGATCTCGCCCCGGTAGCGCTCGACCGGGTGCAGCCCCAGCCGCAGGGTCTCGTCGTCGGCCTCGTCGTGCTCGCTGGACAGCTGCGTCAGGCTCCACCAGGGCAGGCCGCGCTGCCGGGTCTGCTCGGCGACGTCGCCGAGGCCGCGGTAGGCGGCCGCGCCCAGGTCGATCGGGGCCTGCCCGCCCTCGGCGGCGACCATCCACGAGGCCTGCAGGAACTCCTCGCCGGTGCGCACCAGGTCGGCCGCGCGGGCCTGGATCTTCTCCGGATCGGCCAGCAGCACGTGCGTGCCCTCCGGGACCAGCTCGGTCAGCAGGTGCATCTCGCCCTCGCACAGGGCGGGGATGAGCGCCTCCATCCCGTCGACGGCCGAGCCCGCGGCGATCTTGCCGAGCATCTCGGCCAGCTGCGGGTCCTGCTGGTGCTGCTCGGCGAGCTTCGCCGCCCGCTCGGCCACCTGGTCGGTGATGAGCAGCTCCCGGCACGGCGGTGCGTACAGCTCGGCCGACTCCGCCTCCGGCAGGGAGCGCTGGTCGGTCACCGAGAAGGGGCGGATCTCGGTGACCTCGTCGCCCCAGAACTCCAGCCGCAGCGGGTGCTCCGAGGTGGGCGGGAAGACGTCGACGATCCCGCCGCGCACGGCGAACTCGCCGCGCTTCTCGACCATGTCCACGCGTTCGTAGGCCAGGTGCGCGAGACGGGCGGTGAGCTGCTCGAAGTCGTGCTCGTCGGCGACGCCCAGCCGCACGGGGCGCAGCTCGCCCAGGCCCGGGGCGATCGGCTGGATCAGGCTGCGCACCGTGCTGACGAGCACGCGGACCGGCCCCTCGGCGTGCTCCTCGGGGTGGGCCAGCCGCCGCAGCACGGCCAGCCGGCGGCCCACCGTGTCCGCGCGGGGGGAGAGCCGCTCGTGCGGGAGGGTCTCCCACGACGGGAACACGGCCACCGCGTCCTCACCGATGAGGTCGCCGACCGCCGCAGCGGCCTCCTCGGCCTCGCGGCCGGTGGCGGTGACCAGCAGCACCGGCCGCTCCGCGCCACCGCTGCCCCCGCCGGCCGCCAGCGCGGCCGCGGTGAGGGGGCGCGCGGCGGCCGGCCCCTCCAGCACCAGGCGCGGGCGGTCGGTGGAGCGCAGCACGCGCGCCACGGCCGGGTCGGCCAGCATCGTGTCCAGCAGCCCGCGCAGGGGACCGGCCTGAGTCATGGGTGTACCTCGCAGCGACGTCACGACATGCGCACACGTTCCTGCCCGGGACCGCGGGGCGGCGGGCGCGCCACCGGCCGGAGGATCGACGACGCGGTCGACCGGGAGCAGGAGACCACCACCCAGCCTACGACGTGCGGCCGCGGTGCCCGCGGGGGCGCGGTCCGCGGCCGGGTGTGTCGGCGACCCCCGCCGAACCGGGTGCGCTGGCACACTGAGCCCGTGCGCGTTCGGTTCCTGGTGCTCCTCGCGGTCGCCGCGGCGCTGGCCGCCTGCGGCGGGCAACCGGTGCGGCAGGACGCGGGCCCGACCCCCTCCGCGCCGACGGGCGAGCTCGCCGCGGAGGTCGTGGCCGAGGGGCTGGAGCACCCGTGGGACATCGGGTTCCTGCCGGACGGCGCGGCCCTGGTCACCCAGCGCTCGGGGGAGCTGGTGCTGCTGCCCGATCCGCGCTCCCGCACGCGGCCGCGTCCGGTGCGCGCGGATTTCGGCGACGTCTTCGCCCGCAACGAGGCGGGGCTGATGGGACTGCAGCTGCACCCGGACTTCGCGCGGAACCGGACCTTCTTCACCTGCCAGGCCGCGGAGCGCGGCGGGCGGGCGCACGACGTCCGCGTGCTGCGCTGGCGGCTGTCCGCGGACCGCGCGGAGGCGCGGCGGGTCGGTGATCCGCTGGTCACCGGCATCCCGCTGCGGTCGAACGGGCGGCACGCCGGCTGCCGGCTGGAGCTGGACCGCACCGGTGCCCTGCTGGTCACCACCGGCGACAGCGCCGCGCCGCGGGTGTCGCAGGACCGGACCTCCCTCGGCGGCAAGCTCCTGCGCGTCGACCCGGACTCCGGCGGCCCGGCGCGCGGCAACCCGTTCGCCGGCGCGGCCGATCCGCGCCAGCGCCTCGTGCTCACCTTCGGGCACCGCAACGCGCAGGGCATCGCCACGCGCGCCGACGGGGGCGTGTTCCTCTCCGAGCACGGCCCGGACGCGGACGACGAGATCAACCGGGTCCGGCCCGGCCGCAACTACGGGTGGGCTCCGCGCGGTGGTCCGACCGGCTACGACGAGTCGGTCCCGATGACCGACCGGGAGCGGTTCCCGAACGCGGTCCCGGCCGCGTGGTCCTCCGGCGGGCGGACCGAGGCGATCTGCGGCGCGACGTTCCTGTCCGGCGCGCAGTGGGGCCCGTTGGACGGGCGGCTGGCGGTGGCCGCGCTGAAGGGCAGCAAACTGCTGCTGTTCGACGTGACCGGGTCCGGGGACGTGCGGGGCGTGCACGTGCCGCGGCCGCTGGACGGCACGTTCGGCCGCCTCCGGGCCGCCGAGCAGGGACCGGACGGCGCGCTGTACGTGACGACCTCGAACGGCTCCAACGACCGGGTGCTGCGGGTGACGCCGAGCGAGCTCTGACGAGCCGCCGCGCGCCGTGCGAGGGCTCCGACCGACCTGGTCCGCGCCCCGCCGGTGCGGCCCGCACGCGCTCGCGCGGAGCGCGTCCGCGACGGGACCGCCCCCGGTGATCGGACCCCGGCGGTCGGGTCCCGGCGGGACACGGCAGTGTGCAGTGGAGCTTAACGGTCATTGCAGAACTATTCGCTTGTGCTGACGCGAGGGCCCTTCGAGGATGGCCTCGTGATCTCGCGCACCGACGCCCGCTCCACGCTGCTCACCGAACCGCGGAAGGCCGCTGCGGCGGCGGCCTTCACGATGCTGCTGTGGTCCTCCTCGTTCGTGGCCATCCGCGAGGCGGGCGAGGCGCTGTCGCCCGCGCCGCTCGCGCTGCTCCGGCTCGCGGTCGCGGCGACGGCGCTGTCGGTGTTCGCGCTCGCCCGCCCCGGGCGCGCACTGCGCGTGCGGTTGTCCGGCAGGGGGCTCGGGTTGATCGCCGCCTACGGGGTGCTCTGGCTGGGCGCCTACAGCGTCGCGCTCAACGCCGGTGAGCTGCACGTCGACGCGGGGACGGCGGCGCTGCTGGTGAACGTCGCCCCGCTGCTCGTCGCGTTCGGCGCGGGCCTCCTCCTGGGCGAGGGCTTCCCCCGGCCGCTGCTGGCGGGGGCGGGGGTCTCGTTCGGCGGGGTCGCGCTCATCGCCGCCGGGAGCTCGGGGCGGAGCGACGGGATCGGCGTCGTGCTGTGCCTGCTGGCCGCGGTCCTCTACGCGGCGGGCGTGCTGATCCAGAAGCGCACCATGCGCCACGCGGACGGGTTCACCATCACCTGGCTCGGATGCGTGATCGCCGCGGTGGCGCTGCTGCCGTGGCTGCCGGAGCTGATCACCGAGCTGGGCCCGGCGTCGGCGAGCGACGTCCTCGCCGCGGTGTACCTGGGCGTGGCCCCGACCGCTCTCGGCTTCAGCACCTGGGCCTACGCCCTGCGCCGCACCGACGCCGGCAAGCTCAGCACCTCCTCCTACGCCGTTCCCGCGCTGTCGGTGCTGCTGTCGTGGCTGCTGCTGTCCGAGACGCCCTCGGTGTACGGCTTCGCGGGCGGAGCGATCTGCCTGGTCGGTGTGGCGATCTCCCGGCGCCCCGCGCGGTGAGCACCGCCGCTGCCGTCCCCGCCCGGCGGGAGCCGGCGCGGCCTCACGGGCGGGAGCCGGCGCGGCCTCGGGTGGTGCGCAGCTCGGGCTTGGCCTCGAGGTGCGACAGGCCGTTCCAGGCCAGGTTGACCAGGTGGGCGACGACCTCGTCCTTCTTCGGCTTGCGCACCTCCAGCCACCACTGCCCGACCAGCGCCACCATGCCGACGAGCGCCTGGCTGTACAGCGGCGCGAGCTTCGGGTCGTAGCCGCGGGCGGAGAACTGCACGCCGAGGATGTCCTCGACCTGGCTGGCGATGTCGTTGAGCAGGCTGGAGAAGGTCCCGGTGGTGCTGGCCACCGGGGAGTCCCGCACGAGCACGCGGAACCCGTCCGTGGAGTTGTCGACGTAGTCCAGCAGTGCTCGTGCGGCCTGCTCCAGGAGCTCGCGGGGGTGCCCGGCCGAGAGGGCGGAGACGATCTCGTCGAGCAGGTGCCGCATCTCCCGGTCCACCACGACGGCGTAGATGCCCTCCTTGCCGCCGAAGTGCTCGTAGACGACGGGTTTGGACACCTCGGCCCGGTGGGCGATCTCCTCGATCGAGGTCCCGTCGAAGCCCTTCTCGGCGAAGAGGGCGCGCGCCACGTCGAGCAGCTGGTGCCGCCGCTCCTCCCCGCTCATCCGCACGCGCGCGGCGCGGCGGGCCGAGCGGGAGGCCCGCTTGTTGGATTCGCTGGAACGTGCGCGTCGCCGTGCCACTCGGACAACCCTAAACCGCTCACCGGTCCTCGCCGGGGCCGGTCGATCAGCTCCCCGACTCGGTGACCGAGATGCGGGCGAGGCGCTTGGCGTTCGGCCACCGCACCTTCCAGGCCCAGCCGAGCTTCTCCAGCGCCCAGATCACGCGCGCGGAGATGTCCAGCTGGCCCCGCTTCACGCCGTGCCGCGCGCAGGTCGGGTCGGCGTGGTGCGAGTTGTGCCAGGATTCGCCGAAGGACACCAGGGCCAGCGGCCAGAAGTTGGCGGCCTTGTCGCGGCTCTTGAACGGCCGCTCGCCGATCATGTGGCAGATCGAGTTCACCGACCACGTGATGTGGTGCAGCAGCGAGACCCGCACCAGGCCGGCCCAGAAGAACCCGGTGAACGCGCCCCACCAGGACCAGGTGAGCAGGCCGCCCAGCACGGCGGGCAGCAGCAGGCTCAGCACGGTCCACAGCACGAACAGCCGGTTGAGCCCGAACATCGTGCGGTCCTTGTGCAGGTCCGGGGCGAAGCGCTGCGAGTTGGTGACGTCGCGCTCGAACAGCCACCCCATGTGCGCGTACCAGAAGCCCTTGGCCAGGGCCACGGGCGAACCGCCGAAGCGCCACGGCGAGTGCGGATCGCCCTCGCGGTCCGAGTAGGCGTGGTGGCGCCGGTGGTCGGCGACCCAGTTGATGAGCGGTCCCTGCACGGACATCATGCCCGCGACCGCGAGGACCGCGCGGACCGGCCGCTTGGTCTTGAACGAGCCGTGCGTGAAGTGCCGGTGGAACCCGACGGTGACGCCGAGCCCGGTGATGGCGTAGAAGGCGACGGCGAGGCCGATGTCGGCCCACCCGAGGCCCCACCCCCAGGCGAAGGGGACGGCCGTGATCAGTGCCATCAGGGGCACGAGAACGAAGATGTACACCGACAGCTGCGACACCCAGTTCCGGGTCTCGGCCACGAGGGGCTTGCGCCCGGACTGGCCGTTCGGGGTTCCTGAGTCCGCGGAAGCGGCGGAAGGGGTCGCGTACCCGGTTGTTGCGGTCATGCTCTCTTCCTCACTGTCCGTGGCAGTTCCGAGACTCGCGCGTGCCGTTGTGCTGCGAAGGAGTCCAACCTACGGAACCGTAACCTACGACAGCGTAAGTTCTCCCCCGCGAACACGTCATCCCGATTCGGTAAATCACGGCGTGTCGCCGCTCTCAGGCGTGTCGCCGCTCGCCCCCATGAGGCCTCGGTGCGGTCCGGCTCGCCAGCCAACTTCACCCGTTCGACCGAGGAGGAGCACGCAACCGCGAGTCGGCGCGCACCGTCGGATCCGACGTGACCGACGCAGCACCCGAACTCCCCGGCCGCCGCGCGAGCGCGGCCCCACTGCCCCCCGGCGGCCGCGGCCGTGCCAGGATGTGCCGTGGGCGATATCGGAACCGGTTCCGGTCCCGGACCCCGGCTCCGACTGTCGAGGGACATCCACGGCAGTGCCCGATCCGCCGTGGTGTAACGGCAGCACCTCGGATTTTGGTTCCGATGGTCCAGGTTCGAATCCTGGCGGCGGAGCGAGCGACCTTCCCGGACCTGCCGTGCTGACCCCCGAACCGGACGACGGCGAACTCCGCCGGCTCCGCCACACGACCAGGGGGTGTGCGCCGCTGCACGAGGACACGGAGGCACCGCAGGAGGACGCGGCCGCGCTGGGCGAGGTCTCCGAGGCCTGGCTCCTGGCCCGGGCGCGCGAGCTCAACGCCGTCGGCCAGTACAGCGACACGCAGGGGCAGTCCGAGGCGATCGGGGAAGCCGACCGGCTGCTCGCGGAGGCCCGCCGCCGCGGCGAACCCCGCGTGATCGCGCAGGTCCTGCGCCACTGCACCTCCCTCCGGCTGGCCACCGCCGGGTACCCGGCCAGCGCCGAACCGCTGCTCGACGAGCTGCTCACGCACTCGCGGCGGCACGGGCTCGTGGTCTTCCAGGCCGACAGCCACGCCCTGCGCGGCCAGCGCGCGCTGCTGAGCGGTGCCGAGGACAGCGCGCTGACCGAGGTCGCCCACGGGCTGGCCCTGCTCGACGAGGACCCCGCCCCGGACCACGCCCTCGGACTGCGCTCCTGGGAGCGGGTGCTGGCCACCGCCCTGGTGGACCTCGGCCTGGTGCTCACCCAGCTCGGCGTCTACGAGATGGCCGACGAGGTCATGTCGCGGGCGCACCAGCGCATCCGCGAAGGCGGCGGTCCGCACGAGATCGCGGTGCACCTGATCAACCGCTGCCGCATGCTGCTCGGCTGGGGGATGCGGCTCGAGCGGGTCGGGCACGCCGAGGAGGCCGAGCGCCGCTACAGCACCGCCGCGGCCATCGCGGAGGCCGCCGAAGGTCCGTGGCACGAGTCGCTGTTCCCCCGCCTGGCCGAACAACCCGCGGCGGAGCAGATGCCGGTGCTGGGCACCGCGCACGCCCTGGCCCGTCCCGGCCCGGAGCACGTCTCCCGGCTGCGCGGACTGCTCGAGCTGGATCGCGCGATCCACCCCCGGGAGAAGATCCTCACCGCGGTCGCGCTGTCCCGCTGCCTCGTGCGCGCCGACCGCGAACCGGAAGCGGGCGCGCTGCTGGCCCGGGTGCGCGCGGAACTGACCGCGGAGACCTCCGACCCCACGCTGCGCATCGCGCTCGCCCGCGAGTGCACGCGGATGACCGCGCTGGGAGCCGAGGAGAGGGACGCCGCGCTGCGCAGCTACGCCGCCGAGCTGGAGAACGAGCTGTGGGCGATGCGGCAGACCCGGGTGTCCACGCTGCTGACCCGGCTGGAGAACTCGCGGCTGAGCAACGAGCACGACGCGATCACGCGCCAGGCCCTGCAGGACTCGCTGACCGGGCTGCACAACCGGCGCGCGCTCGACGAACGCCTCGAGCAGCTGCACTCCTCCCCCGAGGCGCAACCGCTGGCGGTGGCGCTGGTGGACCTGGACGGGTTCAAGGAGGTCAACGACCACTCCTCGCACGCCGAGGGCGACGACGTGCTGCGCGCCATCGCCGACTCGCTGCGGGACACGCTGCGCGCGGACGACTTCGTCGCGCGCTACGGCGGGGACGAGTTCGTCGTGCTGCTGCCCGGCGTCGCGCTCGAGGCGGCCGAGTCCGCGCTGCGGCGCAGCGTCCGCGCGGTGAGCCGGCTGCCCGCGGGCGTCGCGCGCGGGGTGACGCTGTCCATCGGGGTGGTGGCCACCCGCGCCGAGGAATCACCGGAGCGCACGCTCGCGCGCGCCGACGAGGCCATGTACCGGGCCAAGCGCGCGGGCGGCGGCGGCGTGCACGCCGCCGCACCCGCCGCGGAGGTCGAGGATCCGGGCGGGCGGCGGCTCTGGACCCCGCCGGAACCGCTCACCTGATCCGGTCGGTTCAGGACGGGTCGGTTCGCGACGGGGTGGTGCGCGAGAGGTCGTACGACCGGCGGGATTCCGTCACTTCGTACTATTCCGGCGCTCCGGCCGCTTCCGGGCCCTTCGGGCGCGCCCGCCGGGTGCGGGCAGTGGGATTCGCGACAACCACCCGTCGCGCGACCCGACCGGCGGGCACGCGCGGCGACACCGCAGCGGCACCGCCGCGGGACAGGCGGCACCGGCAGTGCGGGTGCCGCTCGCGCCCGCACCCCGGAAATCGCAGCTCGCACCGCTCGCGCATCCCCGCCCGAAGAGGCTGAGCAGGTATTATCGGGCGGGCACCACGACAACTCCGACCGGTTCGCACCACGGAGGGGCCGTGCGCGCCGGGGCCGTTCGTTCCGGTTACCCTTCACCCGCTCGGTGGCAGTGGCCGCGCCGATCGGCTGCTCCGGCGGAGGGACGGCGCTACCGCTGTGCGAGCGTTGACACGCGTGCGGGGAGCACTTCTCGAATCGCGCTCGCCGGAGCCCCGACGAGCGCGACGAACTCAAGCCTGGTGCCGCGAAGGCAGCGTCGAGAGACCAAGGGAGAGCGCCGATGCTCCAGGGCGAAGCCGCCCAGCCCGCTTCCCCCGACAGCTCCGCCGGGTCCGATTCGCCGGATTCCGTGCAGGCCATCGTCCTCGCAGCGGGGGAAGGCACGCGGATGCGCTCCGCGACGCCGAAAGTGCTGCACCGCCTCGCCGGACGCCCCCTCCTGGAGCACTCCGTGCGCGCCGTCGCCGGTGTCGACCCGGGCGAGCTCGCCGTGGTCGTCGGCCACGGCCGCACCGCGGTGACTCCGCACCTGGACGAGCTGTCCACCTCCCTCGACCGCCCGATCGCCACCGCCGTGCAGGAGCAGCAGCTCGGCACCGGGCACGCCGTGGCCCGCGGCCTCGAGGCCCTCGACGGGACGTCCGCGGGGACGGTGCTGGTGACCTGCGGCGACGTGCCGCTGCTGGACAGCGCGACCATGCGCGCCCTGCTCGAGGAGCACCACGACTCCGGCAACGCGGTCACCGTCCTCTCGGCCGCCGTCGCCGACCCCACCGGCTACGGCCGCCTGCTGCGCGATGCGCACGGCGTCGTCACCGGGATCGTCGAGCAGAAGGACGCCACCGACGCGCAGGCGGAGATCACCGAGATCAACTCCGGGGTGTACGCCTTCGACGCGTTCGTCCTGCGCGAGGCGCTGGCCCGGCTCTCCGCGGACAACGCCCAGGGCGAGTGGTACCTCACCGACGTGCTGGCCATCGCCCGCGGCGCGGGCCGCCGCGTCGGTGCGCTGGTCTGCTCCGACCCGTGGCTGGTGGAGGGCGTCAACGACCGCGTCCAGCTGGCGAACCTCGGCGCGGAGCTGAACCGCCGCCTCGTCGAGTCGTGGATGCGCAGCGGCGTCACCGTCACCGACCCCTCCAGCGCGTGGCTGGACTGCGACGTCGTGCTCGACCGCGACGTGCTGCTCGAACCGGGCGTGCAGCTGCGCGCGGGCACCACCGTCGGCGAGGGCGCCACCATCGGCCCGGACACCACGCTCACCGCCTGCACCGTGCACGCGGGCGCGTCGGTCGTGCGCTCGCACGGCGAGCGCGCCGAGGTCGGCCCGGAGGCCCAGGTCGGCCCCTTCGCCTTCCTGCGCTCGGGCACGCAGCTGCGCGCGCGGTCGAAGGCGGGCTCGTTCGTCGAGGCGAAGAACGCGGACATCGGCACCGGTACGAAGGTCCCGCACCTCACCTACGTCGGTGATGCAACCATCGGGGAGCACAGCAACATCGGGGCTGCCACGGTCTTCGTCAACTACGACGGGGTGGACAAGCACCACACCGTGATCGGCTCCCACGCCCGGACCGGCGCCGACAACATGTTCGTCGCACCGGTCGAGGTCGGCGACGGTTCCTACACCGCCGCCGGCTCGGTGATCACAGAAGATGTCCCCCCGGGCGCCATGGCGGTGGCGCGCGGGAGGCAGCGCAACATCGAAGGCTGGGTGGCCAAGCGCCGCCCGGGTACCGCCGCCGACCAGGCCGCACAACGGGCCCTGGGCAATGCAGAAACCATCCACCAATCCGACGAGTGACGGCAATGACGCACGTCAACGGGGAGGGACGATGACCGTGAGTGCCATGTCCGCGACACCCAAGAAGAGCCTCAAGCTCTTCTCCGGGAGCACCCACCCGGAGCTGGCCGAGGAGGTGGCCAAGCAGCTCGACGTGACGGTCACGCCCCAGGCTGCCTACCAGTTCGCCAACGGTGAGCTCTTCGTCCGCTACGACGAGTCCGTGCGCGGCTGCGACGCGTTCGTGATCCAGTCGCACACGCACCCGCTCAACGACGCCATCATGGAACAGCTGATCATGGTGGACGCGCTCAAGCGCGGCAGCGCCAAGCGCATCACCGTGGTCATGCCGTTCTACGGCTACGCCCGCCAGGACAAGAAGCACAAGGGCCGCGAGCCGATCTCGGCGCGCCTGATGGCGGACCTGTTCAAGACCGCGGGCGCCGACCGCCTGGTCACCGTCGACCTGCACACCGACCAGGTGCAGGGCTTCTTCGACGGCCCGGTGGACCACATGTTCGCGCAGAAGCTGCTGGCGAACTACATCCGCGAGACCTACCCGGACGAGCAGATCACCGTCGTCTCCCCCGACTCCGGCCGCGTGCGCGTCGCGGAGAAGTGGGCCGACGACCTCGGCGGCACGCCGCTGGCGTTCATCCACAAGACGCGCGACCCGCTCAAGCCGAACGAGGTCGTGGCCAACCGCGTGGTCGGCGACGTGGAGAACCGGCTGTGCGTCGTGGTCGACGACATGATCGACACCGGCGGCACCATCACCAAGGCCACCAAGCAGCTGCTGGAGACGGGCGCCAAGGACGTCATCATCGCCTCCACGCACCCCGTGCTGTCCGGGCCGGCCTCCGAGCGCCTGGCGAACTGCGGCGCGCGCGAGGTCGTCGTGACGAACACGCTGCCGATCCCGGAGGAGAAGAAGTTCGACACGCTGACGGTGCTGTCGATCGCTCCGCTGCTGGCCCGCACCATCCAGGAGGTCTTCGAGGACGGCTCGGTGACGAGCCTCTTCGACGGCGACGCGTGACGACGGGCGCGGGCGGGCCTGCGCCCCGGCCGGCTCGCGCGGGCGCGCTGCGCACCGATGCGCGAGGGCCCCGGTCCGACCCCTTGGGTTCTAGTGGTCGTCGCAACACCCCGGCCGAAGGGGTGCGATGGACTTCGAGATCCGCAAGGACCGGTCGCCGCAGGGACGGAAGAAGCTCTCCCGGGAGCGGGAGGAATACTTCCAGCTCATGCAGCAGGGCTATAGCAGCTGTGAAGCCTGCCGCATCGTTGGTGTGAACGTGCGGACGGGCAAGAAGTGGCGCAACGGGCACCATTCGCCTGGCCAGGGCCAGAAGCCGATCTCGCCGATCACCCGGCAGGGATCGGCTTCTGGCTCGGGCCGCTACTTGAGCGAGGATGAGCGCCTCCACATCGCCGACCGGCGACGGGAGAAGGCCGGGGTCCGCACGATCGCGCGGGAGCTGGGCCGATACCCCTCGACGATCAGTCGCGAGCTTCGCCGTAATGCCACATCGGTCGGTGGAGTGCGACCGCGAACGATGTATCGACCGCATGCGGCCCGGGCACATGCCCGGCAGACTACGCACCCCTCACTACCCCACGCGGGGCCCGCACCGGCCACCGAGGCCGGTTCCCGCCGCGCAGTCCCCGGCCATTCACTCCGGCCGGAGCGCACCGGCCCGACACGCGGCAAATGTGCGATCCACGCCCGCTGCGCTGCGACGATACTTCCCTGTTGGATAGCGTGCTATCCAAACGAGGGCGGGAGGTCCGTTTATCCGTCCGAGCGGGAATCTTGGTCGGGGATGTCGTCGACCGCGGCCGCCCACCGGCGGGCCCAGTCGAGCCGCGGGGCGGCGGCGAGGACCGCCACGTCGTCGCGCTCGCGGGCGAGGATGGCCGCGTCGGTGCGGTCCCAGACCACGAGCAGGGCGCGGGTGCGGCGGTGCTTGTTCTCCCCCAGCCACGCGTCGATGTCGGGCACGGCCACGGCCTGGCGCCCGTGGTGCCGGGCCAGGACGTGGGCCACGAAGGTGAGGTCGTCGTAGCGATGGTGCCGGTCGATGCGGGACATGCGATCACCTCGCCGGCCAGCACACCGCAACTGATCATCCTCCGGGTACCGACGGGCGAGTGCGACCCCACGGCTGACCGGGTGTGATCCGGTCAGTGGCGGGCGAGGTATTCCTCGAGTGCTTCGCGGACGAGCTCGGATTCCCGTCGACCTTGGGTGTGCGCGAGCCGGTCGAGCGCCACTTTGAGCCCGCGGGGCACGCGCACGTCCACCCGCGGCGAGTGAGCACCCGGACTCGACAGCGACGGGCGCCCGCCACGGGGGTAGGTCACCTCCAGCGCTTCAAGGTCATCAGCCTCGAAGGCGTCGGCAGCGGCCTCGGCGTCGGCTTCAGTGATCCGCCGGCCGTGCGTGTCGTAGACGACCTCGGCCTCCAGGTCGATGAACTCGCCGTCGGTGCGGCTCATGCGTCCTCCCCCTCCTTGCCGCGCTCGCAGTAACCCCGGTACTTGGCCCGCAGGTCCATAACGTGCACGACCACGAGCACCCCGTCGGCGCCGTCGAGCACGCCCACCTCCAGGGCCCGGCCGGTGTGATCGTCGTCGAGGACCATCCGCATCTCCCGTCCGGACGGGCCGGCCACAGCAAGCACCGCCACCGGCGCGGCCAGCACCTCCGTGGCGCGGGCGCGGCCGATGCGGTGCCGGCGCGCCGACTGGGTACCGGACGTGCACCAGTACTCCTCGCAGTATCCACCGGGGATGTGTCGGACACGACTTAGCAAGGGCGCACGACACCATCCGCACCACGGAGAACTGGGACAGCCCTGCGGCGATGCCGAGTACTCCCCCTGCGCAGCGGCTCAGCACGCGGCGACGACGCCTCCCGCGGCAGGGCTTGTGCACTGGGACGATTCCGCGGTCATCACGGATCGACCCGCCGCCGGCGACGCCGGGGCCAGCGCGAACCGGCTGGTTGGTCGGCGCGCGTTCGCGGCAGGGGCGGAGATCCGACACCCGAGCGCCATGGCGCCGGGGTGCGCCCCGGGTGGCCGGGCGGGGACCCCTCACACGGGCGCCCGGAATGTCGTGCTCGGCACCGCGCATAAGCCGGTTATGGGCGGTCGTCGCGCATCAGCCCCCCGCAGGCTCGGCTCCAACTCGCCCACCAGCTGCTGCACGATGACCTGCCCCCGGCCGAGGTGATACGCGGCGCGACGCGCGTCGCCCGCGCGCGAGGGCCGGGGTTCCGCAGGGGTGCGGAACCCCGGTCGGAACCCCTGCGGAAGGTCCACGGAACCCCTGCGGAAGTCGACACACCGTGACCAACACTCACCGAAGGAAACGCCGTAGGAGAACGCAGCACGTAGACACACGTGTATGCTGAAGGTGTGAACGGAGGTGAGCGCGCATGATCCGCGTCAGTGACGACACCCGCCGCCGGGTGCAGCGTGTCGGCCGTGAGGAGTTCGGCGGTGCCTCTGCCGACGAGACGATCCAGCGGCTGCTCGACGAGCACTGGAAGGCCACCGCCCTGGCCGCGGTGCGCCGCGACCGCGACCGCGACCCGGACGACTGGCAGGCCCACGTCGACCAGGTCGACACGGACGCGCAAGCCGACGCCGCCATCGCCGACGGGTGGAACCCGTGAGCCAACGCGACCTCGCGCCCGGGACCGTGTGGTTCGCCGACCTCGACCCCACCCGCGGTCACGAGCAAGCCGGCGACCGGCCCGTGCTCATCGTGAGCAGCTCGTTCCACCTCGAGCTGACCGGCGGGGACATGGCCACCGTGCTGCCGCTGACCACCACCCGCCGGCCCGGGTGGGTGCACCGCGTCCGCCTCGGCCAGGCCAGTTGGGTGATCACCGAGCAGGTCCGAACTCTCGCCACCCGGCGACTGCGCCGTCGCGCGGCCGAGCTCGACCCGGATGCGGAGGAGTACGCCGAGGTGCGCCGCGCCTTGGCGCACATGCTCGACCTGTAGCCCCGGCCCGACGGAGAAGGAGGAATCACCATGCCGTCCCAGCGGGTCTCCCCGGACGAGCTGGAGCACCGGATGTGGCGGATCTACCGCGACACCTACAAGCAGTGGGACGCCGCCGAGGATGGCTCGGAGGAGTGGCACGAGGCGGCGCAGACGATGGCGCTCGTCGCGCAGACCGCGATGCAGGCCCAAGCGATGCAGTCCAAGCGCTGACCGACCCCGAGCACGCGAAGCGCTCGGCTGGGACACCCCAGCCGAGCGCTTCGCTAAGCTCCTCGCAGCAACCAACTGATCAGTCGTGTTGCGACGATCCCTGGAATCCGCCCCCCGGACCGGGGCCCTCGCGCATGTCGGCGGACCCCCGTCGGGAGCCGTTCCCAGCCGGGTCGTCCGCGCCGCTGGTAGCGGGCGTGCGCCCGTTCGGCGTGCTGCCGCAGCACGCCGGCGCCGCCTCCCCCGCAGCAGCGAGGGGCCTCGTCCCCGGTGGGCGGGGACGGGGCCCGCGGAGGGAGAATCAAGGCGCCGACGAGCTGGCCGTTCTGGGATGAGGTGCGATGAGCAGCAACTTCGTGCATCTACACGTGCACACCGAGTTCTCGATGCTGGACGGGGCGGCGAAGCACTCGAAGCTGTTCAGCGAGGTCGCCCGGCTCGAGCAGCCGGCCGTGGCGATGACCGACCACGGGAACATGTTCGGTGCGTGGTCGTTCCACGACCACGCGAAGAAGGCCGGCATCAAGCCGATCATCGGCATCGAGGCGTACGTCGCACCCGCCAGTCGCCACCACAAGAAGCCGGTGTTCTGGGGAAGCCGCGGCAAGGGCAAGTCCGACTCCGGTGACAAGGAGGTCGGCGGCGATGTCTCCGGCGGCGGCGCCTACACCCACATGACGCTGCTCGCGCAGAACTCCACCGGCCTGCGGAACCTGTTCAAGCTCTCCAGCATCGCCAGTTTCGAGGGCTTTTTCCGCAAGCCCCGCTGTCTGCTCCCCGGGCAGGAAATCATCACACGCGACGGAGTCAAGCCCATCGAAGACGTCCGCGTCGGCGACGAGGTCCTGACTCACCGCGGTCGGTTCCGCCGCGTCACGGAAACCATGCAGAACCACTACTCCGGAACCATTTACGGCGTTCAACTGAGCGGGCGCTACACGCGCACCACGTGGATGACCGACGAGCACCCGGTGCTGACTCGGTTCCGGAACGGAAACCGGGACTGGGTGAAGGCGCGTGACCTCGTTGCGGGCCGCCCCGGGACCGGTACACGAGAAGCCTCAGACTGCTGGAACAGCTGGGTTTGCTTGCCCCGAGCCCAGTCAGATGCGCCACAGGTGACCGTGGTCAACCCGGCGGACTACGTCACCTGGACCCACGAGGGGGGCGACAAGTTCCACAAGGAAATCGAGCGCACCGGTATGGGCCCGACACGGCACTACGGGGAGCTCGCCGAAGCAGTCGACCTGGACTACGACTTCGGTTTCCTCCTCGGGCTGTACGCCTCGGAAGGCAGCATTGATCGAGGCAACAGCGTGCTCTGGCACTTCCACGAAGACGAGACCGACCTGGCCGACTTCTGCTCCAAGATGACGCAGAAGCTCGTCGGGAAGGAAGCGACGACGCGGCACCGCCCGGACCGACACGGCTACCGAGGAATCACCACGACCGTGTCCGCACAGCTGTTGGCGGAGTTCGTGGAAGCCCTGTGCGGCAAAGGCGCGGCGAACAAGCACCTGCCGGAGTTCACCTTCGAAGCCCCCGTCGAGTTCATGCGCGGCGCCTACGACGGGGTTCTGGCAGGCGACGGGTCGAAGAGCGCTGAGAACATCGTCCGCCTGAGCCTTGTCTCGGAGAACCTCATCTGGCAGATGCGCACCCTCGGTTCCTGTCTGCGCGGCGACTTCCCCGGCGTGTACCAGCAACCCAAGCACTCGGAGCGCCATTCGCAAGCCTACTGGTGCTCGTTCACCAAGCACGGCTACGCCGGAAACCGCCAGATCGCCAGTGATGCCGAGTACGTGTACCGGCCGGTGCGAGAGGTTCTGCAGGAGCCTTACGACGGCCCGGTCTACAACATCGAGGTGGAGGACGACCACTCGTACGTCAGCGACTTCGCCCTGCACAACTGCGACCGCGAGCTCATCGCGGAGCACTCCGAGGGCGTCATCGCCACGAGCGGGTGCCTGGCCGGCGAGGTGCTCACGCGGTTGCGCCTGGGGCAGAAGCAGGAAGCGCTGCAGGCCGCGTCCGACTACAAGGACATCTTCGGTCCGGACCGGTTCTTCATCGAGGTCATGGACCACGGCATCCAGATGGAGCGCGACATCCGGCCCGAGCTGCTGGACGTGGCCCGCCAGCTCGACCTGGGCGTGGTCGCCACGAACGACAGCCACTACGTCACCGCCGACCAGGCCGATCACCACGACGCGCTGCTGTGCCTGCAGACCCGCTCGACGCTGGCGGACACCAACCGCTTCCGCTTCGAGGGCGGGGGGTACAACATCAAGTCCGCCCAGGAGATGCGCGAGTACTGGGACTCCGAGGTCCCGGGCGCGTGCGACAACACGCTGGCCATCGCCGAGATGGTCGAGGAGTACGACGAGGCCTTCGCCGAGGTCAACCGGATGCCGCAGGCGAAGATCCAGGCCGGCAAGACCGAAGAGGAGGTCCTGCGCGAGGAGATCGAGCAGTTCATCCCGACCCGGTTCCCCGAGGGGCTGTCCCAGCAGTACCGGGACCAGCTGAACTGGGAGCTGGAGGTCATCACCGAGAAGGGCTACTGCTCCTACTTCCTCGTCGTCGGCGACATGGTGCGCTGGGCGAAGTCGCAGGGCATCCGGGTCGGCCCGGGCCGCGGCTCCGCAGCCGGAGCGCTGCTGTCGTACCTGCTGCGCATCATCGACATCGACCCGATCGCGCACGGGCTGCTGTTCGAGCGGTTCCTCAACCCGGAGCGGAACTCCCCGCCGGACATCGACATCGACTTCGACGAACGCCGGCGCGAGGAGGTCATCGCCTACGCCAAGGAGAAGTACGGCGAGGAGTCCTTCGCGAAGGTCATCACCTACGGCACGATCAAGACGAAGGCGGCCTTCAAGGACGCCGCGCGGGTCCACCTCGGCCAGCCCGGTTTCGCGCTGGCCGACCAGTTCTCGAAGGCGCTGCCGCCGCCGTCCGAAGCCGAGGACATCCCGCTGTCGGGCATCGTCGACCCGGAGCACGAGCGCTACGCGGAAGCGGCCGAGGCCCGCGCGATGATCGAGAACGATCCCACGACGGCGCAGATCTTCGAAACCGCCCGCGGGCTCGAGGGGCTGGTGCGCAACGCGGGCGTGCACGCGTGCGCGCACATCATCAGCCGCCAGCCGCTGCTGGACGTGCTGCCGCTGTGGAAGCGCGACGACGGCGAGATCATCACCGGCTGGGACGGTCCGCAGTGCGAGGCGGTCGGTCTGCTGAAGATCGACATCCTCGGGCTGAACTTCATGACGATCATCGACGACGCGGCCAAGGCCGTGCAGGCCAACCACGGTGTGGCGATCGAACCGCTGGAGCTGGCGCTGGACGACCCCGCCACGTACGAGACGTTGGCGCGCGGCGAGAGCCTGGGCCTGTTCCAGATCGAAGGCGGCGGCATGCGCGAGCTGCTCAAGCGCATGCAGCCGACCGCGTTCGCCGACATCGTCGCCTGCAACGCGCTGTACCGCCCCGGTCCGATGGAGGTCAACGCGCACCTGGACTACGCCGACCGCAAGAACGGCAAGAAGCCGGTCACGCCGATCCACCCGGAGCTGTCGGACGCGCTGTCGGACATCCTCGACGAGACCTACGGCCTGATCGTCTACCAGGAGCAGATCATGGCCATCGCCCAGCGCGTGGCCGGCTACAGCCTCGGACGAGCCGACCTGCTGCGTCGCGCCATGGGCAAGAAGAAGAAGGAGGTGCTGGACCAGGAGTACGAGCACTTCCACGCCGGCATGCGGGAGAACGGCTACTCCGAGGAAGCGATCAGCACGCTGTGGCAGACGGTGCTGCCGTTCGCCGGCTACGCCTTCAACAAGTCGCACGCCGCGGCGTACGGCATCGTCACCTACTGGTCCGCCTACTTCAAGACCCACTACCCGGCCGAGTACATGGCCGCGCTGCTCACGGCGTTCTCGAACAACAAGGACAAGACCGCGGTCTACCTCTCCGAATGCCGGCGGATGAACGTGAAGGTCCTGCCGCCCGACGTCAACGAGTCCGCGGTCTGGTTCTCCGCCGTCGACGGCAACATCCGCTTCGGCCTCGGCGCGATCCGCAACGTCGGCACCGGGGTCGCCGAGACGATCATCCAGGTCCGCGCCGAGAAGGGCGCCTGCACCGGCTTCGCCGACTTCCTCACGAAGGTGCCGGCGACGGTGTGCTCGAAGAAGGTCGTCGAGTCGCTGGTCAAGGCCGGTGCGTTCGACTCGTCCGGGGTGACCCGCATGGCGCTCAACGCGGTGCACGAAGAGGCCGTCGAAGCCATGTCGAGCTTGAAGAAGCACGAGGCCGCCGGCCAGTTCGACCTCTTCGGCGGTGGTGACGCCGAACCGGACGAGACGACCTCGCCGCTGGCGCACCTGGCGTTCACCGAGGAGGAGTGGCCGCGCAAGCAGCGGTTGTCCTACGAACGCGAGATGCTCGGGCTCTACGTCTCCGCCCACCCGCTCGACGGTGCCGAGGGCATCCTGCGCTCCCACGCCCACCGCTCGATCGCGCAGCTCAAGGCCGACGCCCCCGGCGAGGGTGAAGTGACGATCGCCGGGTTGATCACCGGCATCGAGCGCCGCGTGAACAAGAACGGGCAGCCCTGGGCCATCGTCACGATCGAAGACCACGACGACACGATCGAAACGCTGTTCTTCGCCAAGGCCTACTCCACCCTCGGCGAGGAGCTGGTCACCGACACCGCCGTGGCGGTGAAAGGGCGCGTGAACTGGCGCGACGACACGATGTCGGTCTTCGCCTCCGGCCTGGTGGGGCTCGACATCTCCGAGGCGGAGCACAACCCCACCGACGCGGCGGGCGAGCAGCCGTTCCTGCTGCGGGCCGATCCCCAGCGGGTCACCGAGGACGCCGTGGCCGAGCTGAAGTCGACGCTGGCCGCGCATGCCGGGCAAACACCGGTGTACGTGCAGGTCGGCAAGATCACGATGTACTTGCCCCACCACTCCGTGGACCTCACCCGGGAACTGTTCGGAGAGCTCAAGGGCATCCCCGGCATCGGCGTCCAGCAACAACCGGCGCTCGCGGCAGCGTGAGCGGCGGGACCGGCACCGCTCCGAGCGGCCGTGCGCCGGTCGCGGTGGGGCCGTGGGCGCCGCGCCCAGGCGCCACCGCGGCCCGGTGCTGCGCGCACCGCGGCCCCGGCGTGCGCGGGCGGTAACCTGTCCGCTCGGTAGCGAACCGAGGAACCGTTGCGGAGCGGACATGGCTGGGCTGGACCTGCCCGTACTCGTGACGCTGGCGCTGTTCGGACTGGCGGGCGGCGTCGGCATCACCGCGCTCGGCCCGGGCGGGGTACTGCCCACGATCGGGCTGTTCGCCCTGACCGGACTGTCCCCGACCGTGATCGCCGGCACCGCGATCGTCACGCACGTCGCCACGGGCCTGCTGGCCACGGGCGCCTACGCGCGTTCCGGTCAGCTGCGCGCACCGGCGGCGCCGCGGATCGCGGCCCTGCTCGCGGCGGCGGCCCTGGTGGGCACGCCGGTGGGGGTGCGGCTGAACACGCTCGTCTCCGCGCGCGTGTTCGGCGTGCTGCTGGCGGTGCTCGTCGTGCTGGTGGCCGGGCTGGTGTGGTACCGCGAACGCCGGCAACCCGGGCAGGAGGCCGCGGCCGCACCGTCGGCACCGACCGTGCTGGCGCTGGGGTGCGGCGTGGCCGTGGCCAGCGGCGTCCTCGGCCTCGGCGGCCCCATGCTGGCGGTGCCGCTGCTCATCGCGATCGGCCTGCCGGTGCTGCCCGCGCTCGCCGCGGCCCAGGCCCAGTCCGTCGTGATCGCCGGGGTCGGTTCGCTCGGCTACCTGGCGCACGGCGGGGTCGACTGGGGCCTGGCCGCCCTCGTCGGGGTGCCCGAGCTCGCGGGCGTGCTCATCGGCTGGGTCGTGGCGCGGTCGCTGCCCACCCGGGTGCTCAAGCACGCCCTCGTCGTGGCCCTGCTCGCCGTGGCGCCCTACCTCGCCCTGCACGGCTGATCAGACGAGCTCACCGATGATCTTTATGACGCCGACGATCACGAACAGCACCAGGCACAGCGCCAGCAGCGCGTTGGACAGCCACCGCGAGCGGTGCGCAGCGGGCATGTGCGCCGGCTTGTTCAGCAGCCACAGCAGCGTTCCCGCCAGGAACGGCATGAACAGCGCGCCGAGCACGCCGTAGATGATGACCAGCTGGAACGGCTTGCCCCACAGCAGCAGCAGCATCGGCGGGAAGGTCAGCCACAGCACGTACAGCCGGAACGGCCAGCTGCGCAGCCCGGCCTTGGCGCTGTACTCCTGCGCCGTTTCCTGCGGCGCCTCCCGCGGCATCCGCCACGTCCGCCACCAGTCGGCGAACAGCATGCTCACGCCGTTCCACACGCCGATCAGCGAGCTGAAGGACACGGCGAAGAACCCGACGAGGAAGACCACGCGCGCCCACTGCCCGTACTCCGCGCCGAGCGTGTCGCCCAGCACGAGCAGCCCCTCGTCGCTGTCGGTGATGTCCTGGCCGAGCATCAGCTCGGCACCGACGACGAGCATCGCCACGGAGAAGATGCCGGTGGTGACGTAGCCGACGGCGTTGTCCAGCCGCATGAACGGGATCCACTTGGGCGCGGCCCACCCCTTGGCCAGCGTCCAGTACCCGTAGGCCGCCATGGTGATCGTGCCGCCGACCCCGCCCATGAGGCCGAGCACGTAGGCCACCGAGCCCTCCGGGATCCGCGGCACGAGCCCGGCACCCAGGCCGGACAGCTGCGGCGCGGTGAGCACGGCCGTGCCGACCACGGCCACGAACATCACGCCGACGAGCACGGTGATCACGCGCTCGACGAAGCGGTACCGGCCGAACCACACGAGCACCAGCCCGACCAGCCCGCACAGCGCTGCCCACGCGGACACCGGCAGCCCCGGCATCAGCGCGTTGAGCGGCAACCCGGAGGCGGACATGGCCGTGGCCCCGTAGATCACGCCCCAGATGACGATGTAGACGCCGAAGAACGTCACCGCCCACCGGCCGAGGGTGCGCCACCCGGACAGCATCGTCCGGCCGGAGCCCATGTGCCAGCGCGCGACCGCCTCGGCCAGCGCGAGCTTGAACACCGCGCCGAGCACCACCGCCCACAGCAGCTCGTAGCCGAAGCGGGACCCGGCGATCATGTTCGCGACCAGGTCACCGGCTCCCACACCGGTGGCCGCGGCCACGAGCCCCGGACCGATCTGCTTCAACCGCGCGATTCCTCCCGCGGGCGGTTCCGCTCCGCCGGGGGCGGAGTTCTGTTCAGCCTTCGCATCAGCCGCCATAGCGGGCAACGTAATACACGCGGCCCCCCGGCAGTAACACGCGCGAGCCCCCGCATCGGGCACGCGACCAAACCTTGATCCGAGCGTGAGCTCCACCGCCCGCCCGCGGCGCGCTCCGCTGCCCACCCCCGCGCGCGGGGGTCGCGGGCGGGGGCCCTTACACTGGGCTGGTTGCCTCGGCGAGGTCGGGCGCTGTGCCTGGCGTGATCGGCGCGGTGACGCGGGCGACGTCCGCACCGGTCGTCCCGGTCGGTCGCCACGTCGCCCTCGTTCCCCCGTGCCGCGGCGCCGACCGCGGCTCCGGCACGGACCCCGGTGGTCCCGCGTCGTACTCGCTCGTTGCGCGCCCCGCCGCCGCAGGCCGCCCCAACGTTCACCGACGTCCTGAGGAGTACACCACCGTGTCCGAGGTCCGCCTGCCCGTCGAACAGCGCACCGAGTTCGGCAAGGGCGCTGCCCGCCGCACCCGCCGCGCCGGCAAGATCCCCGCCGTGCTCTACGGGCACGGCACCGACCCGAAGCACCTGTCGCTGCCGTCCGTCGAGTTCGCCCGCGCGCTCCGCGAGAACGGCCAGAACGCCGTCCTGCGCCTGGACGTCACCGGCGGCAGCACCGAGCTGGCGCTGACCAAGACGGTCACCACCCACCCGATCAAGGCCTACATCGAGCACGTCGACCTGCTCGTGGTCAAGCGCGGCGAGAAGGTCACCGTCGAGGTCCCGGTCTCGGTCACCGGCGAGGCCAACGCGGGAACCCTGGTGAACCAGGAGATCACCGCGATCGAGGTCTCCGCCGAGGCGCTGCACATCCCCGAGCAGCTCGAGATCTCCGTCGACGGGGCCGAGGGCGGCACGCAGATCACCGCCGCCGACGTGCCGCTGCCGGGCGGCGTCGAGCTGCAGAGCGCACCGGAGGCGCTGGTCGTCAACGTCACCGAGGCCCCGAGCGAGGCCGAGATGGCCGCTGAGGAGAGCACCGAGGAGTCCGCCGAGGAGAGCTCCGAGGAGGGCGAGTCCTCCGAGTCCTGATCGGCCGGTGCGGCGCCGCCCGCCCGGGTGGCGCCGCGTCCGCCCGCCGTTCCTCGCAGCAGCCCGTGGAGTGCACCCCGTGACCGGTTCCCCCCGCCTGGTCGTCGGACTGGGCAACCCTGGCCCGCGCTACGCCGGCAATCGGCACAACATCGGGTTCCTCGTCGCCGACGAGCTGGCCGAGCGCATGCGCGAGAAGTTCCGGGCGCACCGCAGCGGTGCCGAGCTCGCCGAAGGGCACCTGGGCTCCACCCGCACGCTGGTGGCCAAGTCGCGCTCGCTGATGAACCTCTCCGGTGGTCCCGTCTCGGCCGTGGCGAAGTTCTTCAAGATCGAGCCGACGTCGATCGCGGTGATCCACGACGAGCTGGACCTGCCGTTCGGCACCGTCCGCCTCAAGCAGGGCGGCGGCGAGAACGGGCACAACGGCCTGCGGTCGGTGAGCAAGTCCCTCGGCACCCGCGACTACCTGCGCGTGCGGTTCGGTGTGGACCGGCCGAGCGGTCGCACGGACCCGGCGGACTACGTGCTGCGCGACTTCTCCGCCGCCGAGCGCAAGGAGCTCGGCTACTTCGTCGACCACTGCGCCGACGCCGTGGAGGCGCTCGTCAACGACGGGCTCGAGGCCGCCCAGAACCGCTTCCACTGAACCCCGGGAGCGGCGATCTCGCCCACCTCGGGCTCGGCACCGTCCGGCGCGACATCACCGCCCTGGGGGCCACGCTGAAGCTCGTCGCGGACTTCGAGGACCACGACGTCACGGTGTCCACGAGTGGGGTCGACCGCTCCGCGGACTGCGCGTAGTCGCCGCGGGCACGGCGACGTGGCCGCTCACGACTGCTGGGCCGCCACGTCCTGCGGCACCAGCGACACCGTCGCGGAGCGCTTGAGCTTGCCGGACGGGGTCTTCGGCAGACCACCGGCGGCGAGCACCACCACGGCCGAGGGCCGCAGCCCGACCGCGTCCACCACGCGGGCCGTGACCTGCTTGCGCAGCTCGCGCTCGGCCTCCGCGTCCCCGGCCGAGGCCGATTCGACGACGACGGCGAAGCGCTCCCGCCTGCTGCCCGCGTCCAGCCGCACCGCGGCCGCGTTGCCCGCGCGCACCCCGTCCACCTCGCAGGCGGCGCGTTCGATGTCCACCGGGTAGATGTTGCGGCCGCCCATGATGATCACGTCCTTGCGGCGCCCGCAGATGACCACCTGCCCACCCACCAGGTAGCCCTCGTCGCCGGTGTCCAGCCAGCCGTCGGCGTCCTGCGTGGGCGCGAAACCGTCGACGGTCACGTACCCGGGGCTGACCGCCCCGCCGCGCACGCGCAGGCGTCCGACCTCGCGGTCGTCCAGCCGCGCGCCCGCGTCGTCGACGACCTCCACCTCCAGCCCGGGCAGCGCTTCGCCGAGCAGCGCGAAGTGCCGCACTCCGGCGCCCCCGGAGGTGGCGGGCACGGCGCGCCCCTCGCGTTCCAGCGCGTCCGCGTCCACCGCATCCACCTCCAGCCCCCGGTGCAGCGGGGCGAAGGACACGGCCAGCGTCGCCTCCGCCATGCCGAACGCGGCCACCATGCAGTCCTGGCGCAGCCCGAACGGCGCACCCGCAGCGGTGAACATGCGCACCGCGGACGGGTCGATCGGTTCGGCGCCGTTGAGCGTGAACCGGACCGAGGACAGGTCGAAGTCGCCCTCCTCGGCCCGCGCCATGCGGCGCCCGGTGATCGCGTAGGCGAAGTTCGGCGCGGCGGTGACGGTGCCGCGGTAGCGCGTGATCAGGTCGGGCCACAGCAGCGGCCGGGTGACGAAGTCGGCCGGGGTGACCTTGACGGCCTCCATGCCCAGCGCCATCGGCACCGCCAGGCAGCCGACCATGCCCATGTCGTGGAACAGCGGCAGCCAGGAGACGACCACGTCGTGC
The DNA here is from genome assembly GCF_054491345.1 of Salinifilum ghardaiensis. Taxonomy (NCBI): domain Bacteria; kingdom Bacillati; phylum Actinomycetota; class Actinomycetes; order Pseudonocardiales; family Pseudonocardiaceae; genus Salinifilum; species Salinifilum ghardaiensis. Next base: position 4,393,422 of record NZ_CM137101.1, read on the forward strand.
TCGGGGTCGAGCCGGCCGGCTTCGGTGATCGCGCGCAGGTTCGCGCCGAGGTTGCCGTGGGTGATGCGCACCGCCTTCGGCTCGGCGGTGGAACCGCTGGTCAGCTGCAGCAGCGCGACGGACTCCTCCGCCGCGTCGACCGGGGTGAACTCCGGGTCCTGGGGCGTGTCCACGAGCTCGCCGAGCCGCTGGAAGGCGATGCCGTTGTCGGTGAGCACGTCGCCGAGCTCGTCGAACGGCGGGCCGAGCAGCACCACGCGGGCACCGATCATGCGCAGCACGCGCAGCGTGTCCTCGGCCCACTGGCCGAGGTCGGTGCGCGCGGTGGGCTGGTGCAGCATGGTGGCGCTGCCGCCGCTGAGCCACACCCCCTGCACAGCGCAGGCGATCAGACCGGGATCGGCGGCGAGCACCGCGACCGCGTCGCCGGGGCCGACGGTGCCGCGCAGCGCGGTGGCCGCGCCGCGGGCGCGGGCGTGCACCTCGCCCCAGCTGCGGCGGACCGGCTCGTCCGGCTCCCCCGTGACCAACCCGCGGGCGGTGCCAGCACCTGCCGTGCTCCCGTCCGCCGTGTTCTCCCGCGCCGCGGCGACCAACGTGTCCACGAACCTGCTCATGTCCGGCAGCTTACGGCCGCTGTGATGCTCTGCACAGCCCCGCGGATCACCGCGTCGGCGGATTCCGGGCGGCGCACCGGCGCCTCTTCGAACCGGGCGTTGGAACGAGTTCACACGCAGCGGTGATCACCGAAGAAGCAACTCACAGACCGGGGCAACTCGCGGGCCGACCGGATCCCCGCTTTCCCGGTCCAACACACCAGCCCCCTTCCCGATCACGTACTTCAACGCGCCAGTACCAGCTCCCCCGGTGCATTCCGCTCGCGAAGTCCGCGATCAGCGCGGCGCAACCGGGCCCTCGCGGGTTCTCCAGGGCTGCTCATGTGAGGACGGCGAGACGTTGTGTAGGTCGCTACTCGATGTCGAGCACCCGGAACATGAGCGGCCCCGGAGGTTCCGCTACGGGAGGCCGCACGTAAAGCAATCCAAGAACCTGCTCCTAGTCGAGCTGGTCGGCCAGTTCGAGCCAGCGCCCCTCGACCTCGTCCTTGCGCTCCTGCAGGTCGCGGCGCTTGGCCTCCAGCTCCGGCAACCGCTCCGGGTCGGTGGCGGCCTCGGCGAGCTCCTCGTGCAGCTGCTTCTGCTGCTCGGTGAGCTTGTCCAGCTGCCGCTCCAGGCGGCCGAGCTCCTTGCGCGCGGCGTGCTCCTCGGCGCCGCTCAGCCCACCGGTGGTTTCCCGGCCACCGCCGTCCTCGTCCGCGCCGTCGCGGGCCTGGCGCCCGATGCTGTTGTCCTCGGACAGCAGCGACTCCCGCCGCTGGATGTACTCGTCGATGCCGCCGGGCAGGTGGGTGATCGCGCCGTCGCCGAACAGCGCGTGGACGCTGTCGCAGACCCGCTCGACCAGGTAGCGATCGTGCGAGACGACGACGAGCGTGCCGGCCCAGCCGTCCAGCAGGTCCTCGAGCTGCTGCAGCGTGTCGATGTCCAGGTCGTTGGTCGGCTCGTCGAGCACGAGCACGTTCGGTTCGCCCATGAGCAGCCGCGCCAGCTGCAGCCGGCGCCGCTCCCCGCCGGAGAGGTCCTGCACCCGGGTCCACTGCCGCCCCTTGCCGAAGCCGAACCGCTCGGCCAGCTGCGAGGCGGACAGCTCGTACTTGCCGAGCTTGACGCTGGTCGCCACCTTCTCGATCGCCTCGAGCACGCGCCACTGCTCCGGCAAGTCGTGCAGCTCCTGGGTCAGGTGGGCCAGCCGCACCGTCTTGCCCTGGACGCGCCGACCCGCGTCCGGTTCGCGCTCCCCGGCGAGCAGGTTGAGCAGCGTGGTCTTGCCGGAGCCGTTGACGCCGACGAGGCCGATCCGCTCGCCCGGGCCGAGCCGCCAGGTGACGTCGTTCAGCAGCGCGCGGTCGTCCACCCGCAGGTCGGCGTTCTCCAGTTCCACCACGGTCTTGCCGAGCCGCTGCTTGGCGAAAGCGGTCAACTCCACCGTGTCCCGCGGCTCGGGGACGTCGGCGATGAGCGCCTCGGCCGCCTCGACGCGGAACTTCGGCTTCGAGGTGCGGGCCTTGGCGCCGCGCTGCAGCCAGGCCAGCTCCTTGCGGGCGAGGTTGCGGCGCTTCTCCTCGGCCTGCTGGGCCAGCCGGGCGCGCTCCGCGCGCGCGTAGACCCAGTCGGCGTAACCGCCCTCGTACTGCTCGACGCGGCCGTCGACGACCTCCCACGTGCGGTTGCAGACGGTGTCCAGGAACCAGCGGTCGTGGGTGACGACGATCAGCGACGTGCGCCGGCCGAGCAGGTGTTCGGCGAGCCACCGCACCCCTTCCACGTCGAGGTGGTTGGTGGGCTCGTCGAGCACGATCAGGTCGAGGTCGGCCACGAGCGCGGCGGCGAGCGCCACGCGCCGCCGCTCGCCGCCGGACAGGTTGTCCACGGCGGTTTCCAACCCGAGGCGGGTGATGCCGAGACCGCCGAGCACGGAGCGGACGTTGGCGTCCGCGGCCCACTCGTGCTCGGCCGTGTAGCCCTGCGGTTCGAGGACCACGTCCCGCACCGTCGACCCGGCGGGCAGTTCGGTGCGCTGCGTGACCACGGCCGTGCGCAGGTCGCGGGCGTGGCTGACGCGCCCTTCGTCGGGCTCCTCGAGCCGGGACAGCACCTCGAGCAGCGTCGTCTTGCCGCCGCCGTTGAGCCCCACGACCCCGATGCGGTCGCCGGAGCTCACGCCGAGCGAGACGCCGTCGAGCAACGGGCGCACGCCGTAGCTCTTGTGCACCGCCTCCAGATTGACGATATTCACCATCGGGGGTTCAACCGCTCCATCGACTTCGCGTTCTCGTGGGTGCGCCCGCGCTCCGGTGCACCCCTGGACTTCCGGGAACCTCGGTACTTCCGGGCACCCCCGGGGCTTCCGGTCGGGCCCGCCCGGCACAACACTGCCCGCCCCGCCGCGGCATCCCGCGGGGTGGGGCGGCTCACGCGTGCACTTGCGGGGGTGTCGGCCGGTCGGTGTGCTCCTCGGTGACGATCCGCGCCCCGGGCACCGGGCCCTGCGCCACGCGCACCGTGCGGCACACGCCGGCCCCGGAGAGCTCGGCGGCCACGCGGACCGCCTCGTCCCCGTCCAGGCAGAGGAACGCGCAAGTCGGGCCGGAGCCGGACACGATCCCCGCGAGGGCGCCGGCCTGCACCCCGGCGCGCAGCGTGCGGCGCAGGCCGGGGCGCAGCGACACCGCAGCCGACTGCAGGTCGTTGCCCAGCAGCAGCGCGAGCTGCCGCGGGTCGCCCGAGGCCAGGGCCTCCAGCAGCGGTTCCACGTCGCCGACCCGGTGCGGTTTGCTCTCCGCCCGCAGCCGGTCCAGTTCGGCGTACACCTGGGGGGTGCTCATGCCCTCGTCGTCCAGGGCGATGACCCAGTGGAACGGGTGCCGCGCCAGCACGGGCACGAGCCGCTCACCGCGTCCGGTGCCGAGCGCGGTGCCGCCGTGCAGGGCGAACGGCACGTCGCTGCCGAGCGGGGCGGCGAGATCGGAGAGCTCGTCGCGGCCCAGTTCGAGCCGCCACAGCTGGTTCAGCGCCAGCAGCGTCGCCGCCGCGTCGGCGCTGCCGCCGGCCATGCCCCCGGCGACCGGGATGCCCTTGTGGATGGACAGCCGCACGCCCGGCTCGTCCGGGTCCCGCTCGGCGCGCTCGGCCATGACCCGCACCGCCCGCCAGGCGAGGTTGTCCGCGTCCGCGGGCACCACGTCGGCGCCCTCCCCGTACACCTCGATGCCGGACTGCTCGGAGGTCACCACGGTGACCTGGTCGACCAGGGAGAGCGCCTGGAAGACGGTGACCAGCTCGTGGTACCCGTCCGGGCGCGCGTCTCCCGCGGCCAGGTGCAGGTTCACTTTCGCTGGCACGCGGACGGTGATCGGCGTTGGAACCACGGAGAGCACACTCAAAGCGTACGTGCCGCCCCCGGGTTAGGGTCGACTCGCCTGGGCAGGGCGCGGCGCGCGGAGCACGAGGAGGGGCCGGGCGCGTGCGCCCGGCCCCGCAGCGGTGTGCTGCCGCGATCACGCGGCCGGTTCGACCGCCGCGCCCCACTTCTCGTTGATGAAGTCCTTGACCTGCTGCGAGGTCAGCAGCTCGGCGAGCTTGCGCACCCGCGGGTCGTCCTTCATCTGCGGGGTGCTGACCAGACCGTTGACGTACGGGTCGTTCTTGACGTCCTCCACCGCGATCGGGTCCTCGAGGCCGGCCTTGATCGCGTAGTTGCCGTTGACCACGGCCGCGGCGGCGTCCTGCACCGTGCGCGGCAGCTGGTCGGCGGCCAGCGGCTTCAGCTCGAGGTTCTTCGGGTTCTCCGCGACGTCGCGGACGCCGGCGTTCTGCCCGGCGCCCGGCTCGAGCTTCAGCACTCCCTCGGCCTGCAGCAGCTTCAGCGCGCGGGCCTGGTTGGCCGGGTCGTTCGGAACGGTGACGGTCGCGCCCTGTTGGAGGTCCTGCAGGTCGTCGACCTTCTTCGAGTGCACGCCGAGCGGCTCGCTGTGCACGTCGGTGACCCAGGAGAACTCGCCGCCGCGCTCGGACTCGTACTTCTCCAGGAACGGCTTGTGCTGGTAGTAGTTCGCGTCGAGCTCGCCGTGCTGCAGCGCGTCGTTCGGGCGGTTGTAGTCGTCGAACTGCTCGATCTCGAAGTCGAGGCCGGCGTCCTCGGCGAGGTTGTCCTTGACGAACTCGAGGACCTCGGCGTGCGGGGTGGGGCTCGCGCCGATCTTCAGCGGCGCCTGCGGGTCCTCCTGCGCGGGGGTGCCGCCCCCGCCGCAGGCCGCCAGCGCGAACACGGCGGATCCCAGCAACGCAGCGAAACGCGTACGCATGAACAGTCCTTTCTGGACAGAAAAGGGCACACCCGTCCCCGCGTCGCGCGGACGTGCGGGGTGCCCGCCCCCGACGGGAGGCGTCAGGGGATTGCGGAAAACAACTCAGCGGCCGGTACCGGGCCCCGGCGGCCGCCCGCGGTCACCCGCTGGCGGCGCGGCGCCGGTCCACGAGCTTGGCGACCGCGTCGGTGGTCAGCTGCATGGCGAAGGCCAGGGCCCCGAGCACCACGACCGAGCTGTAGAGCACCCGGTCGTCGTAGCCCTGGTAGCCGTCCTGGATCGCGGTGGTGCCGAGCCCGCCGCCGCCGATCGCGCCGGCCATGGCGGCGTAGCCGATCAGCGCCACGGCGGTGACGCCCACCGCGCCGACCAGCGCGGCCCGGGCCTCGCCGAGCAGCACCGTCCACACGATGCGCAGCCGGCTCGACCCGGTCGTCACCGCGGCCTCCACCACGGTGAAGTTCACCTCGCGCAGCGCGTTCTGCGTCAACCGCGCGAAGAACGGCACGGCTCCCACGGTCAGCGGCACGATCACCGCGGTGCTGCCGATGGAGGTGCCCACCAGCAGCCGCGTGAACGCCGCCAGCACGACCAGCAGCACCACGAACGGCACCGAGCGGACCACGTCGACGATCACGCCGAGGACCCTGTACAACGTCGGCCGCGGGTTCAGCCCGACCGGCGAAGTCATGTGCAGCAGCACGCCGAGCGGTAGCCCGCCGAGCACTGCGAGCAGGGTCGCCACCAGCACCATGTACAGGGTTTCGACCGTCGCTGGGCCGAGGAGTTCGAACACCTCGGCCCAGGGGGTCACATCAGTCACGCGGCAACTCCGTCAACACTCACTGGGCTGCGACGCACGTGCGCGTCGCGCTCGACCATCCACTTCAGGGCGGACTCGGACCGCTCACCGGTGATCCCGATCCGGAACTTCGCCACCGGGGTGTCGCCCAGGCGGGTCAGTCCGCCGCCGAGGATGTCCAATCCCACGTCGAACCGGCTCGAGGCCTCCGGCAGCAGCGCCCCCACCGCGGCGAACCCGACCAGCACGACCTCGGCGACGACGTCGTGCTGCCCGCCGACGGCGCCGACGACGCGGTCGGCCTGGTCGGTCTCCGGCAGCAGGGTCGTGCCGATCCGGCTGCCCGGTTCGGTGACGAGGTCCAGCACCCTGCCGTTCTCGACCACGCTGCCCTGCTCCAGCACGGCGACGTCATCGGCGACGCGGCGCACCACCGCCATGTCGTGGGTGACCACGAGCACGGTGACGCCCAGTTCGGAGCGGACGCGGTCGAGCACGGTCAGCACCGAGTCGGTCGTGCCCGGGTCCAGCGCGGAGGTCGGCTCGTCGGCCAGCAGCACCGAGGGCTTCGCCGCCAGCGCGCGGGCGATCGACACGCGCTGCCGCTGCCCGCCGGAGAGCTGGTCCGGGTAGATCGAGGCCTTGTCCGACAGGCCGACGAGGTCGAGCAGCTCGGCGACGCGGCTGCGCCGCTGCGGTGCGCCCACCTTCGCCGCCTCCAGCGGCAGGGCGACGTTGCCGGCCGCGGTGCGCTGCCGCAGCAGCGAATCCCCTTGCGGCACAACGCCGATCTGCCGACGGGCGGCGCGCAGGTCGCGCCCCTGCAGCGAGAGCAGGTCGGTCCCGTCGACGCGGATGGCGCCGCTCTCGGGGCGCTCCAGCAGCGCGAGGCACCGGGCGAGCGTGGACTTGCCGGCACCGCTCGACCCGACCACGCCGCAGACGCTGCCCGCAGGCACCTCGAGCGACACGTTGTCCAGGGCACGCACGGTTTCCCCGTTGTGCGGGAAGGTTTTCGTCAGGTTCTCAACAGTGATCACGATCGGCTCCAGATCAGCTCGCACCGGCCCTGGACACACGAATGCCCGGGGCGGAGTGGGAAGGAGGACGGCTGGGGGATCACATCCCAGTTCGACAGCCGGTCGTGGTGCGCCGCCCGTGATCGATGACGCGCCGTTGCGTCAGCAGCCTCGGGGAGGGAACGCAGCGCTCCGAGCGCTCCGCCGCGTCGAGTCCGGCGAGTGCGCTTCCGCCGGTCGGGCCGGGCTGACTGGCAGGCAGGGAAATGGACACCACAACTCCATCGTTCCTGGCGTTAGCACCTGCCCGGGGGTGGTTGCTGCGGCGTCGTCGAGCCAGGTCTCTCGGCCGCTCAGGATGGGTTCTTCGCGATTTCCCGAATAGTAGACCCTACTGGCACGCTCCCGCGCAAGCTGTTATGGCCCACGTAACGAAACGGATCGGACATGTCGCGCCCACGCGTTCGAGTGGCGACGACGCGCGTTCGGGTGGCCACAGCTCGCGTTCAACCCGGAGGCGTTCGTCCGCGGAGTCCCGTTCCGGACGCGTTCGGCCCGGGGCGCGAGGTGCTCGCACCCTCGCGCTGATCCCGCGGAACGGGTACCTCGGAACGGGCACCGCCGAACGGGGTCAGCCGCGGGCGCGCTCCACGATGCGCGCGAAATCGGCCACGCGCAGCCGCTCCCCGCGGGCCGCGGGGTCGATGCCCGCCGCCCGCAGCAGCTCCTCGGCGCGCCCGGCCGAACCCGCCCACGGCGACAGCGCCGCGCGCAGCGTCTTCCGGCGCTGCGCGAAGGCCTGGTCGACGAGGCGGAACACCTCCTCGCGCGGCACCGCCGAGGGCGGATCGACGCGCTCGAACGCCACCAGCCCGGATCCCACGTTCGGCACCGGCCAGAACACGCCGCGCGGAACGGAACCGGCGCGCCGCACTTCGGCGAACCACGCGGCTTTCACGCTCGGCACGCCGTAGTCGCGCCCGCCCGGGCTGGCGGCGAGCCGGTCGGCGACCTCGGCCTGCACCATCACGAGTCCACTGCGCACGCTCGGCAGTTCCGCGAGCAGGTGCAGCACCACCGGCACGGCCACGTTGTACGGCAGGTTCGCCACCAGCGCGCTCGGGTTCTCCGGGAAGTCCTCCGCGCGCACGCGCAACGCGTCCGCCTGCACGGTGCGCAGGTGCTCGCTGCGCTCCGGGGCGCGCTCGGCGACCGTGCGCGGCAGCCGCCCCGCCAGCGCCGCGTCGACCTCGACCGCGGTGACCGCGCGGACCCGGTCCAGCAGCCCCAGGGTCAGCGACCCCAGTCCCGGTCCCACCTCGAGCACCACGTCGCCGGCGTCCACACCGGCGGTGGACACGATGCGCCGCACCGTGTTGGCGTCGTGCACGAAGTTCTGCCCGAGCTTCTTGGTCGGGCGGATCCCGAGCTCCTCGGCCAGCCTGCGCACATCGGCCGGGCCGAGCAGTGTCGCCTGCTGGTCCACGCGCACCAATGTACCGGCCGGGGGCGGCGGCGATCGGACGCGTCCGCGACGGATCCGACCCGCTCTCCCGCGTTTCCGGCCGAGACCGCGGTCGCGGCCGGAGACACCACCGCCGCACCGGTCCGTCAGGCGAGCGGCGAAGCCGCTTCCTGCCCGCGTGCGCGGACCGACCCGCCGGGGGTTCTCCCAGCTACCCCCATCCACCCGCCCTCAACGGCCAATTCCGCGCAGCCACTCAGCTCAGGCCGAGCTCGCTCGAGCACGCCGGCCAGGCGCCGTAGCCCCCGCGCGAGTCGCGCACCTTCTCGGCGACGGAGATCTGCTGCTCGCGGCTGGCCTGGTGCGGGTACTCGGCGTACTGGTCGCCGCCGAAGGCGTCCCACGTGGACTTGTCGAACTGCAGCCCGCCGTAGTAGCCGTTGCCGCTGTTGATCTGCCAGTTGCCGCCGGCCTCGCACTGCACGAGCTTGTCCCACACACCGCTGTTCGGCGGTTCCTTGCCGCCGACGCGGATCACGCGGGGCTCGGCCTGCTGGACGACCTTCTCGTTGATGGTCTCCCGGGAGACCTCGTCGCCGTTGTGCTCGGTCACGCGGGTGACCAGGATCTTCTCCCCGGCCTTGCCGGGGTTCTCGACGTGCTCCTCGCCCTTGAGCATGGAGTTGTCGACGATCTCCTGCACCGGCGGTTCGATCGGCTGGCGCACGTTGATCACCGAGCGGTCGGTGCGGTCGATGCGCACCTCGGTGCCGTCGGTGATCTTCTGGCCGCCGCCGGGCGTGACCTCGTCCTGCGGCCCCAGCTCGAGGTTCTGCTCGCGGAGCAGGTCCTGGACGGTGACCGCGTGCGTGGTGATCGGACGCGGCTGGCCGGAGCCGTCGACGACCGTGATGTCCTTGCTCGTCTGCACGCTGACGGTCATGCCGTCGCGCGGAACGGCCCGGTTGAGGTCCGCGGAGACCTGGGCGTCCTGCACGGACACGCCCATCTGCCGCAGCGCCTGGCCGACGGTGGCCGAGCGGACCCACTCCTCGCGCTGCTGCCCGTCCACGGACACCTTCATCAGGCGGCCGCGGTCGAGCGTGATGGTGTCGCCGTGGTTGACCTCGGCCTGCGGGGAGGGGCTCAGCGCGTCGTGCGGCCCCACGTTGATGCCCTCGTCCTCGAGGACCTCGCCGACCGTGGAGTCGTAGGTGTTGACGGACAGCTCCTTGCCGTCCACCTCGACCGTGACGGACTTGTCCATCGCAGCCGCGGCAGCGCCGCCACCGGTCAGCGACAGCACGACCGCGGCCACGGCGCCCTTGACGAAGCGCCGCTTCCAGGCGGTGAGCGCTTCCTCGCCCTCCTCCCGGTCGGCTTCGGACTGCGCTTCCGGCTGCGCCTCGGCCTCCGCCGGCTCGTCCGGGACCACCGGCAGCGGCACCGCGGGCAGCACCGTGGTCTCGGCGTTGATCAGCCGGATGACCTCGTGGACGTCGATGTCCGCCGTGGCCAGCAGGTCCTCGGCGTCCGAGCCGAGCGCCTCGTAGACGTCCTGCGGGGTGATCTCCAGGGTGCCCGGCGGAATGCTCGGGTAGTCATCGGACGGGAAACCGCGGAGCGCGCGCTCCATCGTGTCCGGGAAGCTCCCGATCGCCGGGATGTCCTGCGTGGACAGCACCGGGTCCGGGGCCTCGGCCGTGCGCGGGCGGTCCAGCACGCCCACGGCGCTCGCCCGCGCCGCGGGGCGGGACTGCGCCTCGCTCGGGTCGATCCAGGTCCGCTCCGCGCTGCGCGGCTGGTGCCACGCGGCGGTGTCCTCGATCACTCCGGCCAACCGGCCGGTCCGCCACTGGTCGGCGCCCCCGCCGGGACCGCGCCTGCCGCCCCGCGGAATCGTGTTCGCCGGTATCCCGGATGTCGCCTGGTCGACACCGCTGCGCGCGGGATTGCCGGGGTCGTCGCTTTCGTTCACCGGGTCGCTACCTCCCGAAGGCGCAAAAGCCGTACCTGCGGGACTCGGCGAGCCGCACTCTCCCCCGTGGGGCGCATGCCGGACACTCCTGTCCCGGGTCAGCACGGTGCTTTCGTGCTTCGCGTGTGTACTCGACTCCCGTAGCCGAGCGCCGTCCCAGCCAATCCGGCGGATTGGCTCCCCGACGTGCTCCGGCGGCGACTAGCGGGCATCCGTTCCCACGGCACTCGTTGACGTGGGTTATGGCGCTGAGACTTTAGCGTGATCTCCGCTGCCGAACCAAGGAACCAACATCGCTATGTGACTCGTATTACCCAACATCGCGGACCTGACCGTCACGCGCGGTGACATTTCGCCGCAGCTGCGCTCCCGTTCGTCACTCGTTCAGCGGTACTCCCGCGCTCGACGGCCGGCGAGCGCGCACAGTGCTCCCCGGCGCGGCCCGCGCGCTCAACGCGAACGGAATTCGCTGGTGACGACCGCGCAGGAGGACGGCAGCGGCGCTCGCGTCACCGCGGCAGCCCCAGCTTCCGGGAGCACGCGGGCCACGCCCCGTAGCCGCCGCGATCGGCGCGGACCGCTTCACCGACTGAAATCTGCTGCTCCCGCGAAGCGTTGTGGGCATATCCGGCGAACCGGTCGCCCTCGTAGGCTCGCCAGGTCCGCGCGTCGAACTGCAGCCCGCCGTAGTAGCCGTTGCCGGTGTTCGCCTGCCAGTTGCCGCCCGCCTCGCACTCGGCGAGCCTGTCCCACACGAGCCGGCCCTCGGCGCCCGCGGGGGCCGCCTGCGCGGCCAGCGCGGGACCGGCCGCGGCGCCGAGCGCGAACACCGCCGCGAGGGCGAAGCGCCCGGAAGCGCGGGCAGCGCGACCGCGGTGCCGGGGAACGGGGCCGCGGCGCTCGGGAACGGGGGCGCGGTGCTCGGGGAGATCGGCGTGCTGGGAGGAACCGGCCGTACCGCCGTCGTTGCGCATAACCGTCCTGACTCTCGCGGGTCCGGGCAGAGGACGCGGGAACCGCGGGTGCTCGGTGCGCCGCGGCGGCTCCCGGTTCGGGGGCTCCTCATCCCGGCTTCCACTTCGGACGGTACGAAGTGCGCACTCCCCCGCAAGCCGGACGACGACGCGCCGCTCTTACCACATCACGCGACGAGTCCGGATCCAGGTGTCAGGCCACGGGATCGAGTGAAAACGTCCGCTCGGCGGTGCGCGTGGTCGCCACGGTGAGTTCCTCCAGCGGCTGGCCGCGCAGCTCGGCGAGATCCCGAAGAGTGTAATTCACGCAGTACGGCTCGTTCGGACGCCCGCGGTAGGGGTGCGGGGCCAGGAACGGGGCGTCGGTCTCCACCAGCATCTGCTCCGCGGGCGCGATCTCCGCCGCCGCGCGCACCCCCTTGGCGTTGCGGAACGTCGCCGTGCCCGCGAAGGACAGCACGTAGCCCGCGTCCAGGCACCGCCGGGCGACGTCGGCGTCACCCGAGAAGCAGTGGAACACGACGGTTTCCGGAGCACCCTCCTCGTCGAGGATGCGCAGGATGTCCTCGTGCGCCTCGCGGTCGTGGATCATCAGCGGCTTGCCGCAGCGCTTGGCGAGGTCGATGTGCCAGCGGAAGGCCTCCTGCTGCGCCGCGGGCGAGGCGTAGTCCCAGTAGTAGTCCAGCCCCGTCTCCCCGACCGCGACGACCCGCGGGTGGTCGACGAGCCCGGTGAGCACCTCGCGGTCGGAGTCGTCGAACTTCTCCGTGCGCGTCGGGTGCAGCGCCACGGCGGCGACGACGCGCTCGTCCCACTCGGCCGCGCGCACCGTCCACTGCGCCGACTCGATGTCGTCGGCGACCGTCACCAGCCGGCCCACCCCGGCCCGCGCGGCGCGGTCGGCCGCCGCGCGCACGCCCTCCGGCGTCGTCGCACCGATGGCGTCCAGGTGGGTGTGCGCGTCCACCGCCGCCGCCGGTAACGACTCGGGCACCGGCGGCAGCTCCCGCTTGCTGCTCATCATCCCTCCACATCAGCGGTGGTGCGGGAACACCACCGTCCACACACGACGGAGGCACCGCCGCCGGTCCGCGACCGGGCGGGGTGCCTCCTCGAACGCGCCGCCGATCACTCCGCCGGCGTCACTCCGGGATCGGCGCCCATTCCGGGCCGGTGTCGGCCAGCTCCTGGTCGACCTTGCCGAACAGGGGCTTCGGCTTCGCCAGCGGACGGCCCACCGGCACCTCCTGCGGGCCCCAGCTCGCCTGCTCCTGCTCGTACTCGCCCATGAGCACGGGGTACTGCGACCCGTCACCGGCGTCGGAGACCTCGTGCAACTCCGGCTGGGCCGACCACACGCCGGTCCCGCCGAGCAGTTCGTGCACCTTCTGCCCCGAGTGCGGCAGGAACGGCGTCAGCAGGGCGTTGGCGTCCGCCACCACCTGCAGCGCGGTGTGCAGCACCGAATCGCGGCGGTCCGGGTCGTCGCCGAGCTTCCACGGCTCCTGGTCGGACAGGTACTTGTTCGCCGCGCTGACCACGCGCATCGCCTCCTGCGCGGCGTTCTTGAACCGCGAACCGCGCAGGTTCGCGCCCACGGTGTCGAAGGCCTCGCGGGCCTGCCGGCGCAGCTGCTCGTCCTCCTCGCGCGGAGCGTTCGGCGCGGGCACGCCGCCGTTGTTCTTCGCGGCCAGCGAGATCGCCCGGTTGACCAGGTTGCCCCACTCGTTGGCCAGCTCGAAGTTCGTCCTGCGGACGAACTCGTCCCAGGTGAAGTCGGTGTCCTGGTTCTCGGGCCCGGCCACGGAGATGTAGTACCGCAGCGCGTCCGGGCCGAACTCGCGGAGGAAGTCGCGGACGTAGATGACCGTGCCCCGCGAGGTGGAGAACTTCGAGCCGCTCATCGTGAGGAACTCGCTGGAGACGATCTCGTCCGGCAGCTTCAGCTCGCCGTACGGGCCGGTCTCACCGCCCCTGTCGCCCTGGCCGTTGTGGCCCATGAGCAGCGCCGGCCAGATCTGGGCGTGGAAGGTGATGTTGTCCTTGCCCATGAAGTAGTAGGCCTGCGCGGACGGGTCGGTCCACCACGCCTGCCACGCGTCGGGGCGGCCGATGCGCTGGGCCCACTCGACGCTGGCGGAGAAGTAGCCGATCACCGCGTCGAACCAGACGTACAGCCGCTTCATCGACTGGTCCCGCCAGCCCTCCAGCGGGATCGGCACGCCCCAGTCGAGGTCGCGGCTGATCGCCCGGGGGCGCATGTCCTCGACGAGGTTGCGCACGAACCGCAGCACGTTCGGCCGCCAGTCGGTGCGCGTGGACAGCCACTTGCCGAGCGATTCGGTGAACGCGGGCAGGTCCAGGAACAGGTGCTCGGTCTCCTGGAACGCCGGGCGCTCTCCGTTGATCCGCGAGACCGGGTTGATCAGGTCGGCCGCGTCGAGCTGGTTCCCGCAGTTGTCGCACTGGTCGCCGCGCGCGCTGTCGGCCCCGCAGAGCGGGCAGGTGCCCTCGATGTAGCGGTCCGGCAGCGTGCGACCGGTCGACGGGCTGATCGCCCCGGTGGTCGTCTTCGGCTGGATGTAGCCGTTGCGGTACATCGCCTTGAAGATCTCCTGCACCACGGCGTAGTGGTTGCTCGTCGTGGTGCGGGTGAACAGGTCGTAGGACAGCCCGAGGCCCTGCAGGTCCTCGGCGATGACGCGGTTGTACTTGTCGGCGACCTCCCGCGGGCTCAGGCCCTCCTTCTCGGCCTGCACCAGGATCGGCGTGCCGTGCTCGTCCGTGCCGGACACCATGAGCACCCGGTTGCCCGCCATTCGCTGGTAACGCGTGAACACGTCCGACGGCACACCGAAACCCGACACGTGGCCGATGTGCCGCGGACCATTGGCATAGGGCCAGGCCACGGCAGTCAACACGGAGGTGCTCATGTTTCCAGCCTACGGCGCACCACCGGAACCGCTCGAACCGCCCGCCCCGCGCGCCGCCGGGTCCCGAGGAGGGCGGGGCGGTGGACTTTTTCCCGGGAAATGCGTCCCTCCCGTCACTCGAGCGGGGGTGGAGCGCGGCAGCGGCCCGTCCGCCGAGCGCCCCTCACCCGACCAGGTCGGCGCGGAACAGGTCCACGTTGTACGGGCCCCACTGGGTGAGCGTGAAGTACAGCGCCGGCCGGTCCCGCGGCCACGGGCACTGGAACCCGCCGTACAGCGCCGGGTAGTCGAAGCCGGCCACCGCGACCTCCCCCGCGCTCCACGGCCCGGTCAGCTCCGGAGCGCTGCGCAGCACGATCGCCGCGCGGTGCTCGTCCAGGTGCGTGGCCAGCCACACCCCCAGGTAGTCGTGGAACCCCACCGAGACCTCCCCGACCGGCGCGGGCAGCAGCGCCGCGGCGCGGTACGGGTCCTCGCCCCAGCCGTCGCCGGTCCAGTACCGGTAGGCGCGCGCCTGCAGCAGGTCCTCCGCCGGCACCGCGGCCAGGTGCGCCGCCCCGAACCGCCCGCTGGGCGTGCCGAGCAGGTACACCCAGCCGTCCACGACCCCGGCGAACCCGACCATCTGGAACGGGTGCCCGCCCTGGTCGCGGCGGCGCAGCCGGTCGAGCGTCCGCTGCTTGCGGTTCGGCCACACGGCCGTGCGCGACTTCGTCCACGTCCGGCCGCCGTCCTCGGAGAAGGCCAGACCGGCGTAGTTCGTGTGCCACACGCCCGGCACTCCCCAGCACCGGACGGACATGTAGTGCAGGTACTCCCGCCCGTCGACGGAGATCCCCGAGGTCGGGATGATCGTCGCCGCGCGCACCTCCCGGTCCGGTGCCAGCACCTGGCCGGCCGCGCCGTCCCCGCGGGGGAGCATCCAGTCCAGCCGCAACCCCGCCCCCGGGTCGGCGGCGCCGCTGCGGGCGAGCACGTTGCAGCGCCAGTCGGCCGTGCGGGGCCCGGCCCCGTAGCCGCCCCAACCGCTGCCGTAGGTGTCGCCGAACGCGACGAGCATCCCCCCGTCGGCGCTGCGCCAGGGGATGCCGAGGTCCGTGGCGGTGACCCCGAAGCGGCTCGCGGTCCGGTTCCGCGACTCCTCGCCGGTCACGCGTCCGATCCGGACGCTGGTGAGCACGCGCACCATGGAGCCCACCGTAGACCGGCGGGCGCGGCGGCGCCCCGCGCCGGCGGCCCCGACGCGCAGCAGCGGGAACGCGAGCCAGGTCACCCCGCCACCTCCGGCGGCGGGAGCGGTGGTGCGCACCCGGCATACTCGGCGGGATGCAGCTGTACACGCGGCCGCTGGACGCCGACGCCCACCCCTCGGCGGTGCTGCGGGCGCTCGTCGCCCGCGCCCGGCGCCGCCACCTGCCCGGCCCGGCCGCGCTGACCGGCGAGTGGTTCGGCTCGAGCGCGGTGCTGGCCCCCTCCGTGGCGATCACCCCGCGGGAGTCCGAGTTCGGCCCGCTCGACGCGGCCGACCCCCCGGTGTCCGGCGACCGGCCGGGGGCGGTCGGCGGCGGGTGGATCGGCTACCTCGGCTACCCCGACCGCCACGCCCAGCCGCGGCGCCTGCCCCGCACCGCGTGGGGTTGGGCCGACCACGTGCTGCGCCGCGACCGCGACGGCCGGTGGTGGTTCGAAGCGCTGGGCGCCGAACCGCCGCCCGCGGAACTGATCACCGAGCTCGCCGGGCTCGTGCGCACCGCGTCCGCACCGGCGACGGCCCACCGGACCGCCCCGGCCGGGTGGACCGGAACGGCCGCGCACCCGGACGGCGAGCAGCACCGCAAAGCGGTGCGGCGCTGCGTCGCCGAGATCGCCGCCGGGGAGATCTTCCAGGCCAACATCTGCTGCCGGTTCGGCGTGCGCTCCGACGCCGAACCGTGGGAGGTCTTCGCCCACGGCAGCGCCCGGTTCTCCCCGGCCCGCGCGGCGTACCTGGCCGGCCCGTGGGGAGCGGTCGCGTCCCTGTCACCCGAGCTGTTCCTGCGGCGCACCGGGCGCGAGGTCCGCTCCCGGCCGATCAAGGGCACGCTGCCGCGCCGCGGACCCGCCGACGACGCCAACGCGGAAGCGCTGCGCTCCTCGGCCAAGGACACCGCCGAGAACGTGATGATCGTGGACATGGCGCGCAACGACCTCGGCCGCGTCGCCGAGGTCGGCACGGTCACCGTGCCGCGGCTGCTCGAGGTGGAACCGCACCCCGGCGTGTGGCACCTCGTCTCCGAGGTGCGCGCCGAGGTCCCCGCCGACCTGCCCCACGGGCGGCTGCTGCGGGCGACGTTCCCGCCCGCCTCGGTGACCGGCGCGCCGAAGCCCCGGGCGGTGCAGATCATCGACGAGCTGGAGGCGCAGCCGCGCGGCCTCTACTGCGGTGCGATCGGCATGGCCTCCCCCGCGGCCGGCATGGAGCTCAACGTGGCCATCCGCACGCTGGAGCACCGCGACGGTGAGTACGAGTTCGGCGTGGGCGGCGGCATCACCGCCGACTCCGACCCGGACGCCGAGTGGCAGGAGAGCCTCACCAAGGCCGCGCCCCAGCTGGCCGTGCTCGGCGCCGCGGAACGGTAGGCCGCGCGCAGCGCGTTCCGCGCCCGGATCTCCGCCGCGGACTCGCTCACTCCTGCTCGCGGGCGGCCAGCACCGCGTCGTAGAGCTCCTTCTTGCGGACACCGGACAGCTCGGCCACCTCGGCGACCGCGTCCTTGAGCCGCACGCCCGCGGAGGCCCGCTGCTCCACCTGCGGCACGAGCGCGCGCGGATCGCTCGGCGCCACCTCGGCGCCGCCGAGCACCACGGTCAGCTCCCCGCGCACACCCGCGGCGGCCCACTCGGCGAGCTCGGCCAGCGAGCCCCGCCGGACCTCCTCGTAGGTCTTGGTCAGCTCCCGGCACACCGCGGCCGGGCGGGACCCGCCCAGCACGTCCACCGCGTCGGCCAGCGTGTCGGCCAGCCGGTGCGGGGCCTCGAAGAACACGGCGGTGCGCCGCTCGGTGCGCAGCACGTCGAACCACCGCCGCCGCTCGCCCGACTTGCGCGGCGGGAAGCCTTCGAAGCAGAACCGGTCCGAGGGCAGGCCGGACAGCGCCAGCGCCGTGGTCACCGCCGACGGCCCGGGCAGGCAGGTCACCGCGATCCCCTCGGCCGCGCACGCGGCGACCAGGCGGTAGCCCGGGTCGGAGACGCTGGGCATGCCCGCGTCGGTGACGAGCAGCACGGTGCTGCCGCCGCGCAGGTCCGCCAGCAGCGCGTCCGTCCGGGCGGCCTCCACCGCGTCGTAGTAGCTGACGACCCGGCCGGTGGGCAGCGCCTCGATGCTGGAGGCGAGGGCGCGCACCCGGCGCGTGTCCTCGGCCGCGACGACGTCGGCGGTGCGCAGCGCTTCGCGCAGCCGCGGCGAGGCGTCCCGCGCGTCCCCCAGCGGGGTCGCCGCGAGCAGCAGGGTTCCCGAAGCGTCAGGTGCCGGCATCGCCTTCGAGCCTAGACCGCGCGCGATCGCCCGGTCGGCCGAGGTGGCCGTGCACCGGCGGTCACCGCCCACCCCTACGATCCCGGGGGTGTGAGCGTCCTCGTGCCCGAATCCACCGGCCGTTCCGACGAGCTGGTTCCCGCCGGGCGGACTCCGCCGCCCGGAGCTCCCGGGCAGCGCGACCCGCGCGGGCCGCTGCGCGTGGCCATGCCCCCCGACCGCCTCCGGGGGTGGCTCGTCGCGCTCGTGCTGGGGGTGCTCGGCGGGCTGGTGCGGCTGTGGAACCTGGGGCACCCCACCGACGACGGCACGCCGATCTTCGACGAGAAGCACTACGTGCCGCAGGCGTGGCAGATGCTGCGCAACGGCGGTTACGAGGACAACCCGGGCTACGAGCTGGTCGCGCACCCGCCGGTGGGCAAGCAGCTCATCGCCGTGGGCGAGTGGCTGCTCGGCTACGGCCCGTGGGGCTGGCGGATCACGGCGGCGCTGGCCGGGACGCTGATGATCGTGCTGATCGTCCGCATCGGCCGCAGGCTGACCCGCTCGACCCTGCTCGGGGCGGTCGCCGGGGTGCTGCTGATCTGCGAGGGGCTCAGCCACGTGCAGTCGCGGGTGGGCATGCTCGACGTCTTCCAGGCGGTGTTCGTCCTCGCCGCCTTCGGCTGCCTGCTCGTCGACCGCGACCAGGTCCGCCAGCGCCTGGAGCGGGTCGTCGCCGAAGGCCGCGCGACCGCCTCCGACTGGGGACCGCGGCTCGGTTTCCGCTGGTGGCGGCTGGCCACCGGGGTGTCGCTGGGCCTGGCCTGCGGGGTGAAGTGGAACGGCGTCTACTGGCTCGCCGCGTTCGGTCTGCTCTCGGTGCTCTGGGACGCCCTGGCGCGGCGCACCGCCGGGGTGCGCCGACCGTGGGCGGGCGCGCTGCTGCGGGACACCCCCGCCGCGCTGTGGGCGCTGCTCGTGCTGCCGCTGGTGGTGTACTTCGGCACCTGGGCCGGCTGGTACGCCAGCGAGACGGCCACGGACCGGCACGCGGTGGACCTCGACCAGGTCGGGTTCGGCTTCCTGCCCGACATGTTCCGCTCGCTGCTGCACTACCACTTCAACGTGCTGGAGTTCCACGAAGGACTGACCTCGTCGCACCCGTGGGAGTCGAAACCGTGGTCGTGGCCGATGGGTCTGCGGCCGATGGCCTACGCGATCGACGAGACCGCCAGCGGCTGCGGCCGCCCGGAGTGCGTCGAGGCCACGATGCTGCTGGGCACGCCGGCCCTGTGGTGGGCGGCGCTGCCCGTGGCGGGCTGGGCGGTCTGGCGCGCGGCGGCCCGCTTCGACTGGCGGTACGCGGCGGTGCTCGTCGCCTACTCCGGCGGGTACCTGCCCTGGTTCCTCAACCTCGACCGCACCATGTACTACTTCTACGCCACTCCGCTGGCGCCGTTCCTGGTGCTGGGGATCACGCTGGTGCTCGGGGAGGTGCTCGGCAGGGCCACCGACACCGCGGAACGCCGGCGCACGGGTCTGCTGGCGGTGTCGTTGTACATCGGGCTGGTCGTGGCGAACTTCCTGTGGCTGTGGCCGGTGCTCAACGCCGAGCCCATCACCCAGGGCCACTGGGACGCGGAGCTGTGGCTGCCCTCCTGGCGGTGACCGGCCGGGGGAGTCCGCGGATTGGCTGGTGTAGCGGGTCGTGCGGGGAATCCCCGTCGGGTCGGTCCGCGCGCGTGGGGAGGAAGCGGCTGCACCGCTTGCCTTGACGGACCGCTGCGGCCAAGCACACGGCCACCGAACCGCGCGACCGCTGACGCTGCCCTCCTGGCGGAGCCGTGGTGTTGGAAGCGGTCGTAGACTGCGCCGCATGGTCCACGCCCCGGACGAACCGCTGCCCGAGGTCACGGCGAGCGAATCCGCCCTGCGCCGTTTCCTGCACGGCCTGCCCGCCGTCGACGCGGTGGGGTTGCAGCAGCGCGCTGACGAGCTCGCCGGCCGAGCGCTCAAGGACGGCACCAAGGACCGGGCCATCGACGCGGCCATCGGCATGCTCGACCTGACCACCTTGGAAGGCGCCGACACGCCCGAGGCGGTGCGGCGGCTCTGCGGGCGGGCGCGGCACCCGGACCCGCCCGCGGCGGCACCGCCGGTGGCGGCGGTGTGCGTCTACCCGGACCTGGCCGCGACCGCCGTCGCCGCGACCCGGGGGTCTCCGGTGCGGGTCGCCTCGGTGGCCACGGCCTTCCCCGCCGGCCGGGCGTCGCAGGAGGTCAAGCTCGCCGACGTGCGGCAGGCGGTCGAGGCCGGCGCCGAGGAGGTCGACATGGTGCTCGACCGGGGAGCGTTCCTGGCCGGACGCTGCGGCCGGGCGCACGAGGAGATCCGCGCGGTCAAGCAGGCCTGCGGCGGCGCGCACCTGAAGGTGATCCTGGAGACCGGTGAGCTCGGCACGTACGACGCGGTGCGCCGGGCCTGCTGGCTGGCCCTGCTGGCGGGGGCGGACTTCGTGAAGACCTCCACCGGCAAGACCTCCCCGGCGGCCACCCTGCCGGTCACGCACGTGCTGCTGCAGGCGGTCCGCGACTGGCACGCGGCCACCGGCCGCCGGTGCGGGGTGAAACCGGCCGGCGGGATCCGCAGCACGAAGGACGCGCTGCGCTACCTGGTCGCCGTGCGGGAGGTCGCCGGAGCTGCGTGGCTCACGCCGGAGCTGTTCCGGTTCGGCGCGTCGAGCCTGCTGGACGATCTGCTGCTGCAGCGGCGCACCCGTGCGGGACGCGCGCGGGTGCGGTCCCACTACGGCACGAAACGCGACCTGGCGGTGGAGTGAATGACGGAGATCCCCTGGGAGTACGCCCCGGCGCCGGAGTCGGCGGGAGCGGCGCAGCTCGCCGCGCGCTACCGGCCGTTCGTCGCCGGCGAGTTCCGCGGCGGCCGCGGACCCGCGCGCCCCGACCGGAACCCGGCCACGGAGGCAGCGCTCGCCGAGGTCGCCACCGCCGCACCCGCGGAGGCGGCCGAGGCGGTGGAGGCCGCGCGCACCGCGCTCGCGGAGTGGGCGGAGGTGCCGGGCGCGCGGCGCGCCAAGCACCTGTTCCGCCTCGCACGGCTGCTGCAGGAGCGCGCGCGGGAACTGGCCGTGCTGGAAACGCTGGACACCGGGCGTCCTGTGGCGCACACGCGGGAGGGCGACCTGCCGAGCGCGGCCGCGTGGCTGTTCCACTACGCCGGGTGGGCCGACAAGCTGGAGTTCGCCGGGTTCGGGGAGCGGCCGCGGCCGCTCGGCGTCGTCGCGCAGCTGCTGTCCGCCGACGCGCCGCTGCTCTCGCTGGTGCGCGCGGCCGCGCCGGCGCTGGCCTGCGGCAACACCGTGGTGGTCAAGCCGTCGCCGCACACCCCGCTGAGCGCGCTGGTCTTCGCCGAGGTGTGCCGGCAGGCCGGGTTGCCCGCGGGCGTGGTCAACGTGCTGCCCGGCGACGCCGAGCTCGGCGCGGCGCTGGCGGGCTCCGCGGTGGACCAGCTGTTCCTGTCCGGCTCGGCGTCGGCCGCGGCGGCGGTGCGCAGCGCGGCCGGTGCGGTGCCGCTGCGGGTGGACGCGACCGCCCCGGCCGCGCACGTGATCTTCGACGACGCCGCGCTCGACCAGGCCGTGGACGGTGTGCTGCGGGGCTGCGGGCAGTCCGGGCTGATCGGCTCCAGGGTGTTCGTGCAGGAGCCGCTGGCCGAGCGGTTCACCGAGCACCTGCGGGCCCGGTTGGACGCGGTGCGGGTCGCCGACCCGCTGGACCGCAACACCGAGGTCGGACCGCTCGTGACCGAGCGGCGGCGGGAGCGGTTCGCTGCGCTGGTGGACGAGGCGGCGGCCGCGGGCGCGCTGGTGCACGCGGCCGCCGCGGAGCTGCCGGAGCGCGGGTGGTTCGTCCGGCCGGCAGTGTGCACCGGGGTCGACGGGACGCTGCCGGTGGCGCGGGAGGCACCGGGCGGGCCCGTGCTGGCGGTGCGCACGTTCCGCACGCCGGAGGAGGCCGTGGCCGGGGCGGGCGACGCGGCCTGCGGTGCCGCCGGCGTCTGGACGGAGAAGGGCTCGCGCGCCCTGTGGGCCGCGGAGCGGATGCGCGCCGAGGTGACCTGGGCGAACACCACCCACCGGTATGACCCGGCCGCTGCGGCCGGCAGCACCGGTGGCCGTTCCGGTTTGGAGACGTACCTCGATGTCTGACACCCGGGAGCGACTCACCGTGGCCAAGACGTACAAGCTCGCGATCGGCGGGCGGTTCCCGCGCTCCGAGTCCGGCCGCGTGTACCCGGTGCACTCCTCCGGCGGGGCGTTCCGCGCGAACGCGGCCCAGGCCTCGCGCAAGGACGTGCGGGACGCGGTCGCCGCGGCGGTGAAGGCCGCGGGCGGCTGGGCGGCGACGAGCCCGCACAACCGGGGGCAGGTGCTCTACCGGGTGGCCGAGATGCTCGAGTCCCGCCGCGCCGAGTTCACCGCCCTGCTCGACGCCTCCGGCGCCGAGCTCGCCGCGCCGGACACCTCGGCGGTCGTGGACCTGGCGGTGGACCGGCTGGTCTGGTACGCGGGCTGGACGGACAAGATCGGGACGGTGCTGGGCTCGCCCAACCCGGTCGCCGGGCCGCTGCTGTCGGTGAGCGCGCCGCGACCGGTCGGCGTGGTCGGCGTCGTCTGCCCCGCCGCATCGCCGCTGCTCGCCGCGGTCAGCCTGCTCGCCCCGGCGCTGGCCGCGGGCAACGCGTGCGTGGTGCTGGCCAGCGAGCCGGACCCGATCCCGGCGAGCACCCTGGCCGAGGTCCTGGCGACCTCGGACGTCCCCGACGGGCTCGTGAACGTGCTGAGCGGTTCGCCGGCGGAGCTGGCGCCGTGGCTCGTCGGGCACGACGACGTGGCGCTCGTGGACGCCCCCGGGGCGGACGCGGAGCTGGCCGCGCAGCTGCGGGACGTCGCGGCCGCGGCCGCCGCGGACCTGCGCACCGGTGCGGAGCCGGACTTCACCGCCCCTGCCGGGCCGGCGCGGCTGCGCGCGTGCACGCGCACGACGACCTCGTGGCACCCGGTGGGCGCGTGAGGCGCGCAGGAGGTTCCGCTGCGGAAGCCCCGGTCCAGCCGCAACAGCGGTCCTTCATCACCGGATCTGCCAGTCGAGCCGCCCGTCCTCGGTGACCGTCGGGTAGGCGTGCCCGGCGGGCGTGCCCTCGCTCAGTGAGCGGTGCACGTCGGTGAGCATGGCACCCACCCCGGACCACTCGGGGCGGTGCACCTGCCCGGCTTCGTGCTCCCACTCCACCACGCACCCGTGCAACCGGCCGGGGCGCAGGTCCACGAGCAGCTCGTCGGAGAAGCCGTCCCCGGCGATGGGGATCCACGCGGGGTGGAAGCCGGTGCACGCCGCGCCCGCGCAGGAGTCGCCGGTCTCCCGTTCGGCGCCGCGCTTGTACCGGTGCGCCCGCCAGGAGTCCATCGCCTTCGCGGCGCCGTAGGGCGTGTAGAACGGCGGCAGCACGTCGGCCAGCACATCGCCGCTGGTCCCGTCGCAGCACTTCCACCACTCCCGCAGTTCCGCGGGCAGCTGGGTCCCGAGCTCGGCCTCCAGCGAGCCGAACACCGGAGGGGACAGCGGGGAGCGGAGCGCGCCCCCGGTCACCGGCGCGTGGTCGGTTAACCAGCGCACAATTCTCGTCCACAAGTCGGTGACGCTCATCGCCGCTCATGATCGGCACCCGAGGCCTCCACCGGTACCGCCAAAGGTGAGCTCCGTTCGGCACCGGGTGGCCCAACAGCGGCGGAGCGCGGCGCGCACGCCGCTGTTGGGCACGAGGGAGCACCGCGCGCCGGAGGCCCCGGCCGCGCCACCGGCGCGGTGCCGGCGAGGCACGGCCCGGCGAGCGGAGCGCGGGTACCGACCCCGTAGGCTTCCGCGACGTCTGGTTCGGTGACCGGAGGTGGAAGAGATGGCGCACGACATCGTTCCCATCGAGCTGGGGTTGCCGCAGGGCGACGTCGTCACGCTCTGGGCTCCGCAGTGGCGGGAGGACGGCGAGGAGTGGGAGGCGTTCCTCGGCCACGACGAGGACCTGTACGCCTTCCCGGACGCCGCGCGGCTGGCAGCGTTCACGCGCACCGCGCAGGAGCACGACCTGGGCGACCACCCGGCGTGGCACGTGGTGCCGAACCTGCCCGCGGCCGATCTGAACCCGGACGAGGACCACCAGTACGACCTGGTGGGCGTGCCGGAACTGCTGACCGAGCCGCTGGACACGTGGACCGTCAGCGAACTCGCCGGGATCGTCGAGATCGCCCGCTCGCTGGCCGACGTGTGCGATCTGGACGCGGTGCACGAGGTGCTCGACGCCGCCGCGGGCTTCTCCGCGCTGCAGCAGGGGCCGATGGCGTTCAACGGCCGCGACGGGCAGCGCCGCTGGGACGAGATCTGCCGCGTCGTGGCGGACCGCTGGGACGAGCTGCTCGACGCGATCGACGCCGTGGTGACCGCTCCGGAGGTGGACGAGGGCGCGGTGGCCACCGCAGAAGCCGAGCTCGCCGAGACCTCGGACGACTCCGCGGAGGCCGCGGCCGCCACCGCGGAGTCCGATGCGGACGAGGAAGGCGAGGAAGCCGAGCCGACCTGGTGGAACGAGATCGGCATCGACCCGGTCCGCATCGTCACGGCCGGAGCCGAGTACTACACGCTGCGCTGCTACCTCGACGACGAGCCGGTGTTCCTCGGCCGCGACGGGCTGATCGACGTGTTCCGCTCCCCGCGGGCGCTGGCCCGGTTCCTCGCCCAGGCCGAGGAAGTCGACGGCACCGACCTCGCCCGCGTGTCCACCTGGCCGCAGGTCACCGAGAAGGCGACGGCGGGGGAGCTGGAGATCGAGGTCGAGCCGGCGAACACCTACGTGCTCAACGGCCTCGATGCCGACCTGGAAGCGGGTCCGTCCGACGTGGACGCCGCACAGCTGGAGCTCGCCGAGGAGCTGCTCCTCGACGCCGCCGCTTGGACCGGGGACGACACGGTCTCCGAGGAACTGGGGCCCTCGCAGCGCCTCGGCTGGCTCGTGTCGTTCATCCTGGAGCCCACGCCGAACCGCCTGCCGCCGAGCGCGCCGTTCGACGACGAGGTCCGCGTGTGGCGAGAGCTCGTCGAGAAGTTCGAGCAGAAGCTCCGCAGCCGCTGAGCGGTCGCGGCGGTGGCGCGCTCGATACCCGGCACGGGGCCCGTTTCGTCCCCGATCGGACACTTCGACCAGCGCGATCGCGGCGAGTCCGATATCGATTCGAGCACGATTCCCCGGCGGCGGGAAGAACCGCGGCCGCGTCCGGCTCGGACCGGCCGCGCCCTCCCCCGTCACCATCCCGCTCCGGTCCGTGACGGGGCGAGCTCGCCGACCGGCGAGGACGGAGCTCGCCCGTCGGCAACGCGGCGTAGTCCGCGCGTGCGCCGGCGCGGCCGACCCACCGGGCACGCGCTCGCGCTCCTCGTGCGCGAGGGCGCGGTGCGACCACGCTGCGTCGACCGTCCTCCTGTCGAACGCGAGATCGCCTCGCGGAGGCCCTTCATGTGAAGCAGTGTTCATGCACGCCCTGTGACGAACGCGGTTCACGCGGCCGCGCCACGCACGGCGCAACAATCGGGTGATCTTGCCCTGGGGGGCGGCTGATCACGACCTGCCGGAGTAGCTAGGCTTCCGTAGTCCTCAGCTCCCCACGACGAAGGACTCCGGAAGCCGTGACCGAGAACATGTCGTTCGATCGCATGCGCACCATGTTGACGCGTGCGGCTGAAATCCGTGAGAGCGAACAGCAGCAGATCTTCGACGCGCTCGACGAGATCCACGCGAGGCTGACTCCGCTGGAATCCTTGGGCCCGGTGCGGAAGCGGCTGTCGGAGCTGCCGGACCGCACAGAGGTCGGCGTGCTCGCCGAACGGCTCGACGAAACGCTGTCCAAGCTCGAGGGCCAGGACAACGCCCTGTCCGAGCTGAAAACCGCCGTCGAGGGACTGGTCGACAAGCTCGCCACGCCGTTCGCGCAGCTGAACGGGCGGCTCGACGGCATGGCCGGGAACATGGACGGCGTGGTCGGGCGCATGGACGGGCTCGAGGACAAACTCGCCCACATCCACAAGCGGCTCGACGAGCTGGGCGGGCACCTGGACAAGCAGGACAACCGGCTCGAGTCGCTGCCGACCGCGATCCAGGATCCGGTGCGCGACCGCCTCGACTCGCTGGAGACGAATCTGCGCGGCCGGGTCGCCGAGGTTGACGAGGGCCTGCACGAGCACCTCGACGGCACGCGCGAATCGCTGCAGCGCTCGGTCACCGAGAGCACCGACGGCGTGCGCGCTTCGCTGTCCGAGACGGTCTCCGGAACCCGCGAGCAGATCACCGGCAAGCTCGACGAGCTCGCCGAGCGCCCCGCGGTCGATCCGACCGAGCGGCTGGACTCCCTGGCGGAGCGGTTGGACCAGCTCACCGAGCGCCTCAACCAGGTCTCCGGCCGACTCGACACCGTGGAGAGCAACGTCCACAGCCGCATCGAGACCGCCGAGCAGGGCGTCAAGTCGGGGTTGGACGAGCTCGGCACCTCGGTGAACCAGAACCTCACCGAGATCGGCGGCACGGTTTCCGCGCGCCCCGACGCGGAGGCGCTGGACTCCCTCGTGCGGAAGGCCAACGAGGAGAGCGAGCAGCGGCACGCGGGCCAGCTGGACGAGGCCATGGCCACGTTCGCCGAACTCATCCTCGGCGGGGGCGGCCAGATGCCCCAGCAGTCCGCGTCCGCGCCCACCGCGCTGCCGCGGCAGAACAACCAGCAGCGGCGCGGGCGTTCCAAGAGCGCCAAGCGCGACTCCGGGGACAAGGCGCTGCCCGCGGAGAGCAGCGACGACGTCGCCGAGACCGCCTGAACCGCGAACGCACCGCTCGCCGGGACCGATTCCGCGGAGGCGCCGCACCGGATCCGCTCCGGGGCGGCGCCGCAGCCGCTCGCCCGCGTCCGCGGTGATCCGCGGAGAGGCCGACCACGCGGTGCCGTCCGGGTGGGGCGCCCGAGCACGGGCCGGGCGGCGGTTCGCCCTCACGCCGGTTCCCGGGCGAGGACCAGCGGCCCCGGTGCCACCTCCTCCGCGGAGACGTCGATCCCGGCGGCCACGCAGCGGCGCGCCGCTGGCAGGAGCTCCGGCCGGTTCGTGTGCAGCTCGCACACCACCTGCCCCGCTTCGACCGGCTCTCCTGGTTTCACCAGGCACCGCACCCCGGCGGCGGGGTCGACGGCGTCGTCCTGCCGCGCCCGGCCCGCGCCGAGCCGCCACGCCGCCTCGCCCACCGCGGCCGCGTCCAGGCGCGCGAGCGTTCCCGCGCGCGGTGCGCTGACCGCTTCCACGTGCTCGGCCTCCGGCAGCGGGGCGTCCGGGTCGCCGCCCTGCGCGCGGACGAGACGTCGCCAGCGCTCGTGGGCCTGACCGCTGGCGAGGACGTGTTCCGGGTCCGCGTCGGTGATCCCGGCGTGCGCGAGCAGTTCCCGCGCGAGGGCGAGGGTGAGTTCGACGAGGTCGTCCGCCCCCTGCCCGCGCAGGGTCCGCACGGCTTCGGCGACCTCCAGGGCGTTGCCGACATCGGTGCCCAGCGGCCGCGACATGTCGGTGATGAGCGCGCTCGTGCGCACCCCGTGGGCCCGTCCGATCGCGATCGCGGCGCGGGCGAGCTCCGCGGCCTGCTCCCGGTCGCGCACGAACGCCCCCGAGCCGCACTTCACGTCGAGCACGAGAGCACCGGTGCCCTCGGCGAGCTTCTTGCTCATGATCGAGCTCGCGATGAGCGGAACGGACTCCACGGTGCCGGTGACATCGCGCAGCGCGTAGAGCGCGCGGTCGGCGGGCGCCAACTGCTCGCTCGCCGCGCACACGACCGCGCCCGGGTCGGCCATGCGCTCGCGCACGGCCGCGGTGGACAGCTCCGCGCGCCAGCCCGGGATCGCCTCGAACTTGTCCAGGGTCCCGCCGGTGCTGCCGAGCCCGCGGCCGGACAGCTGGGGAACGGCGGCACCGCACGCGGCCAGCAGCGGGGTGAGCACCAGCGTGGTCGTGTCCCCCACCCCGCCCGTGGAGTGCTTGTCCGCGGTGACGACGTCCAGATCGCTCCAGTCCAGCCGCTGACCCGAGTCGAGCATCGCCGCGGTCCAGCTCGCGGTCTCGCGCTCGGTCATGCCGCGGAACACCACGGCCATGAGCAGCGCGGCCATCTGCCCCTCGGTGACCCGGCCGTCGAGGTACCCGCGGATCACCCACGCGATGCGGGCGTCGTCGAGCTCTTCCCCGTCGCGTTTCGCGCGGACGACGTCGACGGCGGTGAACTCCTCGGTGCGGGTTGCGGTGCCTTCCAGTTGCGTCATCTCGACCTCCCTTTGCGCTCACCCAATAAAGAGAGCCGCGGCCGCCGATTCGATACACCCCGATCGAGTGATGTAGCTCTTTTCCACGGCATCGCGGAGGATTCCGCGGAAACGCAGCGGGGTGTTCCGAGCGGCTGCGGACTCCGCGCTCGGGTGCGCACGACCGCCCCGGCACGGTCGGTGAGGCAAGGCAATCCTTTCCGGCATCGCCCGGGGGCGGATCGCGCGGGGTCGGACCGCGCGGAGGCGGTGGGCAGCGCACTCGCGAAACGCGGAACCGGCGCTCGTTGGTGACATGCCTCTCCGCCCGCTATCTTGACGGAGCGGCGCGGACGTTTCGCGGGTTCCGAATCGGTTTTCCGAACCGATCCACAGGCCGGAACGCTTTGTCTGCTCGATCACAGACGGCACAGGCGAGTAGGCCGAGAACATGTCGTGGGACTAGCATCCCAGAAAGTCAAGGCCCCAGTTCCGTGGCCGGTGACGAGCAGGCAGCCGCACTCGCCGCGCGCGAACGCGGCCCGGACCACCCGGACCACGCCGTGACCGAACTGGGCCGTTCGTCCACCAGCGAGGTTGGAGGGCCTTTCACCATGGCCAGCACCACCGCCTCCGCGGGAGCGCCTCCGCGCGCGGTCTCCAGGCCGCGCGCCAAGGGGACGTTCTACCGCGGCGATCCGGGCATGTGGTCGTGGGTAGCGCACCGCATCACGGGCGTGCTCACATTCTTCTTCCTGTTCGTGCACGTGTTGGACACCGCGCTGGTCCGCATGTCGCCGAACGCGTACGACACGGTCATCGAGACCTACAAGCACCCGCTCATGATCCTGTTCGAACTCGGGTTGCTCGCGGCCGTGCTCTTCCACGCGTTCAACGGCATCCGGGTCATGCTGGTCGACTTCTGGTCCCGGGGGGCGAAGTACCAGCGCCCCATGCTGTGGACGGTGCTGGTGCTGTGGCTGGTGTTGATCATCCCGGCGGCGATCAGCTTGCTGAGCCGGGCCGTCACGGAATTCCTCGGGGGGCTGTGAGCGATGACCGTCACCGATGCACCGCTGTCCGTCGACAAGCCGCGCTCGCCGCACCGGCGCGCCGCCCGCCGCAGCAACTTCGAGCTCTACAGCTGGTTGTTCATGCGGATGTCCGGCGTCGTGCTGCTGTTCCTCGTCCTGGGGCACCTGCTGATCATGCTGTTCCTGGACGGAGGCGTGCAGCGGATCAACTTCGCCTTCGTCGCGGGCCGCTGGGCCTCCCCGTTCTGGCAGGTCTGGGACCTGGTCATGCTGTGGCTGGCAGCCCTGCACGGCGGAAACGGCTTGCGCACCGTCATCAACGACTACGCTCGCAAGGACACAACCCGTTTCTGGCTGCAGACGCTGCTCAACGTGGCAGTGCTGTTGATCGTGGTCCTGGGCACGTACGTGATCTTCACCTTCGACCCGAACATCGGCTGACCGCGAACCGCAGCGTGGCGGGCGCCCCGCGGCGGCGCCACCACCAGCCCGAGGAGACGACCATGCAATTCCACACCTACGACGTGGTCATCGTCGGCGCCGGCGGCGCCGGCATGCGCGCCGCGATCGAGTCCGGCCAGCGCGCGCGCACCGCCGTGCTGACCAAGATCTACCCCACCCGCTCGCACACCGGCGCGGCCCAGGGCGGGATGTGCGCGGCCCTGGCCAACGTCGAGGAGGACAACTGGGAGTGGCACACCTTCGACACCATCAAGGGCGGTGACTACCTGGTCGACCAGGACGCCGCCGAGATCATGGCGAAGGAGGCCATCGACTCGGTCCTCGACCTGGAGAAGATGGGCCTGCCGTTCAACCGCACCCCGGAGGGGCGCATCGACCAGCGCCGCTTCGGCGGGCACACGCGCGACCACGGCAAGTCCCCGGTGCGCCGGTCCTGCTACGCGGCCGACCGCACCGGCCACATGATCCTGCAGACGCTGTACCAGAACTGCGTCAAGCACGGCGTCGAGTTCTTCAACGAGTTCTACGTCCTCGACATCACCCTCGGCGAGGACGCGGACGGCAACCAGGTGGCCTCCGGCGCCATCGCCTACGAGCTCGCCACCGGCGAGATCCACGTGTTCAAGGCGAAGTCCGTCGTGTTCGCCACGGGCGGCTTCGGCAAGGTCTTCAAGACCACCTCCAACGCGCACACCCTCACCGGCGACGGGATGGGCATCATCTACCGCAAGGGGCTGCCGCTGGAGGACATGGAGTTCTACCAGTTCCACCCGACCGGGTTGGCCGGCCTGGGGATCCTCATCACCGAAGGCGTGCGGGGTGAGGGCGGAATCCTCCGCAACGTCGACGGCGAGCGGTTCATGGAGCGCTACGCCCCGACCATCAAGGACCTCGCGCCGCGCGACATCGTGGCCCGGGCCATGGCCCTGGAGGTCCTGGAGGGCCGCGGGGCGGGTCCGGAGAAGGACTACGTCTACCTCGACGTGACGCACCTCGGCGAGGAGCTGCTCGAGGAGAAGCTCCCGGACATCATGGAGTTCTCCCGCACCTACCTGGGCGTGGAGCCGACCAAGGAGCTCGTGCCGGTCTACCCGACGGCGCACTACGCCATGGGCGGCATCCCCACGAACATCGAGGGCGAGGTGCTGCGCGACAACGAGAACGTGGTTCCCGGCCTGTACGCGGCCGGCGAGTGCGCCTGCGTGTCCGTGCACGGGTCGAACCGGCTGGGCACGAACTCGCTGCTGGACATCAACGTGTTCGGCCGCCGCTCCGGCATCGCCGCCGCCCAGCACGCCCTCCAGCGCGAGCACGCGGAACTGCCGGAGAACCCCGCCCAGCTCGTCGAGGGCATGGTCAACCACCTGCGGACCGCCCACGGCGGCGAGCGCGTGGCCAACATCCGCACCGAGTTGCAGCAGACCATGGACGCCAACGCGTCGGTCTACCGCACCGAGGAGACGCTGAAGACGGCGCTGCGCGACGTGCAGTCGCTCAAGGAGCGCTACGGCCGCGTCTCGGTGCACGACAAGGGATACCGGTACAACTCCGACCTGCTGGAGGCGGTCGAGCTCGGCTTCCTGCTCGACCTCGCCGAATCGCTGGTCAACGCCGCGCTCGCCCGCAAGGAATCGCGCGGTGGGCACGCGCGCGAGGACTACCCCGACCGGGACGACGTGAACTTCATGCGGCACAGCATGCAGTACAAGCTGCTGCCCGAGGAGGAGGACCCGAACGCCCCGCTCGGGTTGACCGGTTTCCAGTCCGACCTGCGGTTGGACTACAAGCCCGTCGTCATGACCCGGTACCAGCCAATGGAGCGTAAGTACTGATGACCGCCGCCACCACTACAGCCAACAACGGCACCGTGGATCTGCCGGAGGACGCGCCGCCGGTGCCGGAGGGCGCGACCATCGTCACCGTCAAGATCGAGCGGTACAACCCCGAGGTCGACGAGGACATGCGCTGGGACACCTTCCGCGTCCCGGCGCTGCCCACGGACCGGGTGCTGAACCTGCTGCACTACATCAAGTGGTACCTGGACGGGACGCTGACCTTCCGGCGCTCCTGCGCCCACGGCGTGTGCGGCTCCGACGCCGTGCGGATCAACGGCCACAACCGGCTGGCCTGCAAGGTCCTCATGCGCGACATGTTCGCCAAGAAGGGCGAGACCACCCTGACGATCGAGCCGATCAAGGGCCTTCCGGTGGAGAAGGACCTCGTGGTCGACATGGAGCCGTTCTTCGAGGCGTACAAGGCGATCAAGCCGTACCTGGTGACCTCGGGCAACGACCCGACGCACGAGCGCATCCAGTCGGTCGCCGAGCGGGAGCGCTTCGACGACACCACCAAGTGCATCCTCTGCGCCGCGTGCACCTCGTCCTGCCCGGTGTACTGGTCGAACAACCAGTACTTCGGCCCGGCGGCGATCGTCAACGCGCACCGGTTCATCTTCGACAGCCGGGACGAGGCCGCCGAGGAGCGGCTCGACATCCTCAACGACATGGACGGCGTGTGGCGCTGCCGCACCACGTTCAACTGCACGGACGCGTGCCCGCGCGGCATCCAGGTCACCAAGGCCATCCAGGAGGTCAAGCGGGCGCTGATGTTCCGCCGCTGAGTCCCGGGTCCGGCACCGCTGAGGCCGGTTCCACGCACGACACGCGCAGGCCCGGTGGCCGCGGTCCGCTCCGCGTCCCCGGGCCGTTCGCATTCCCACACCCGCCCGAGAAATGTTCCCAGCTCCGGGCGCCTTCCCCGGGGCGCGCTCCCTACTGCGGGGACGAGTCGGCGGCGGTCTCGGCCGCGGGCGCACTGCCGGCGGCGCCGGACCGACCGGCCTCAGCTGTTCTGGCCCGCCTGCCGGTGCTGTCCCCGCTGGACCCGCCCTCACCGCTGGGCCCGTCCTCGCCGGTACTGCCGCCGGCGGGGCCGGTGCCGCGCTGCGCGGCGGTGCGGACGGCGCGCAGCCCGCGCCAGCCGAGCACACCGATGATCGTGCCCAGCACCAGCGAGACGACCGCGATCACGAGGTGCACGATCAGGTAGGGCGTCGGCGCCCCGGCGAGGTCCCACGAACGGTCGCTCGCCCAGATGTTGCGGATGAAGGTGGGCCACAGCAGGTAGCTCCACACCCCGAACGCCAGCAGGAACAGCGCTGCACCACGAGAGATTTTCACGCTCCCCAGTGTCCTCCGCACCGCCGTGGTGGCGGGCCGTGGGGCGAACGCGTGGCACTCCGCGCCGTTTCGGGTGGCAGTGCCCGATCGGCCCGGTGATGTCCGCGCCCGTCCGATTACGCTTCGGTCCGTGCTCGCTTCCACACATGATCATCCTGCTGCCGGCGCACCGCGCCCGGTGCTGCGCGCTCTCGGGGCGGCCGCGCTGACCACCGCACTCGTGCTGCCCGGCACCGCGGCGGCCGCGCAGGAAGCGCCGTGCCCCGCACCGGCCCCGCCGCCGGCGGTGGACTCCTCGGAAGTACCACCGCCCGGGCAGGCGTCCCCCGCACCTCTCCCCGTACCCGAACGGCCGCTCGGCGGCGAACGCCTCGGGGGGTGCGGCACCGTGCTTCCCCGGGGCGCCCCGGCACCACCGGAACAGGTGACCGCGGGGAGCTGGGTCCTCGCCGACCTGGACAGCGGTGACGTGCTCGCGGCGCACGCCCCGCACGCGCGGCACCGCCCGGCCTCCACGATCAAGGTGCTCACGGCCCTGCTCGCGGTGCGGGAGCTGGACCTGTCGCGGACGGTCGTGGCCACGCAGGAGGACGCGAACATGGAGGGCAGCCGCGTCGGGCTGGAACCGGGCGTGTCCTACACCGTGGAGGACGTGCTCGCCGGGCTGCTGCTGCAGTCCGGCAACGACGCTGCGCACCTGCTGGGGCGGCTGCTCGGCGGCCAGGACACCGCCGCGGAGAAGATGACCCGGCTGGCCCAGCAGCTGGGCGCGCGGGACACGCGCGCGGCCACCCCGTCCGGGCTCGACGGACCGGGGATGAGCACCTCGGCCTACGACCTGGCGCTGCTGTACCGGAAGGCGATGGAGGAGCCGGAGTTCGCCCGCATCATCGGCACGGAGCACACCCGGATCCCCGGCGCGCCCGACCAGCCGCCGATCGAGGTGTGGAGCAACAACCAGGTGCTGCTGAACTACCCCGGCGGGATCGGCGGCAAGACCGGTTTCACCAACGACGCGCGGCACACGTTCATCGGCGCGGCCGAGCGCGGCGAGCGGCGGCTGGTCACCGTGCTCATGCGCGGGGAGCACACCCCGGTGCGGCTGTCCACGCAGGGGGAGCGGCTGCTGGACTACGGCTTCGGGATGACCGGGACGCAGCCGGTGGGTGCCCTGGCCACCCCGACGCCGAAGCCCACGACGACCGGCCGGACCCCGGCGGGGGACGACCCCGCCGCGACCGCCAGGGCGCACGATGCGGCATCCGCGGGGGCGCCGCGCTGGGCATGGCCGCTGGGGTTGATCGCGGTCGCGGCGGCCGCCGTCGCCGCCGCGGTGGGGGTGCGCCAGCACCGCGCGCGCCGGTCCCGGCGCGCGCGGTGAGCGCCGGAGCACGACTCCGCGGGCCGGGCCGGCGGAGCCCGCCCGCTCCGGGACGCCCCTCCGGGGCCATCGGGGCGCGGCCGGCCGGGGGCGCGTCGGTGCGTGCTCGACGCGGAGCGGTCCCGCGCCGTTCCGCCCCGAACCCGTCGTCCCGTTGCCCGCGGAGGGCTCAGCGGCGGCGCCGGCGCACGACCCAGCCGGCGAGCACGCCGAGCCCGAACGCGCCCGCGGTCCACCGCGCTCCCGAGCGCGCGGACACCACCGGGCGGATCACCGTCGGCCCCGGTGGTTCGGGCGGCAGCAGTGCCAGGTTCTCCCGCGCGCTGGCGGTCCACGCGGTCACGAACAGGACGAACCGCGAGGTGAGGTTGGCGAAGACGAGCAGTCCGAGGATCGGGCCGAACGCGGCGCCGGAGGGCGAGCTGGTGATCCTGCCCAGGTAGAACACGCCGACCTGCTTGAGGATCTCGAAGCCGATGGCGGCGAACAGAGCGCCCCACACGGCGCTGCGCAGGGTCACCGGTTTCCGCGGCAACCGCGTCAGCACCCAGAGGAACACCAGCCAGCTGGCCGCCAGCGACACGAGCAGCGCCAGCACCCACGCCCCGATGCTCGCCGCGGCCGTGCCGCCGATGCCGAGCAGGGCGAACAGCTCACCGCTGAGCCCGCCGAGCGCGCTGATGCCGAAGCTGATGCCCAGTGCCAGGCCGAGCCCGACCAGCGCGAGCAGGTCCGCGCCGATCCGGGTGAGGAAGGGCAGCGGGGTGGGAGTCTGGGTCCACTGCGCGGTCAGCGCCGCGCGCAGGTTGGTCATCCAGCCGAGCCCGGAGTACAGCGCGGCGAGCAGGCCGATCAGACCGACGGCACCGGCACTTCGCACCGCCTCGTCGACGACCCGTTCGAGCATGGTGCGGATCGCCGGGTCCGGCACGGCCGTGGCGATCCCCTCCTGCAGCTGGCGCAGCAGTTCGGGATCGCCGCGCAGCGCGAACCCCGCCGCGGCGAAGACGATCATCAGCAGCGGCACGAGGGCGAGCACGCTGAAGTACGTCAGTGCCGCGGCGTAGTAGTCGCCGTACTGCTCCTGGTAGCGGTTCCAGGCGTTGACCAGGCGATCGAGCCACGGGTACCGCGCGCGCCAGACGGCCAGCCGCCCCGGCTCGTCCTGCTGGCCGTCCTTCGTCGCCACGGCAGCACCCTTCCCCACGGCGGCATCTTCGCCGCAGCAGGCTACCGCGGGATGATCAGATCAGCTGCTCGACACGAGGAAGCCCACCCGATCGAAGACGGGGCCGAGGGTGCGCGCAGCGACTTCGCGGGCCCGTTCCGCACCCCTGTTGAGCACCTTGTCCAGCTCCGCCGGGTCGTCGAGGTAACCGCGCACCTTCTCCTGGAACGGGGTGACGAAGTCGG
This sequence comes from Salinifilum ghardaiensis, assembly GCF_054491345.1. Taxonomy (NCBI): domain Bacteria; kingdom Bacillati; phylum Actinomycetota; class Actinomycetes; order Pseudonocardiales; family Pseudonocardiaceae; genus Salinifilum; species Salinifilum ghardaiensis. The sequence goes on from NZ_CM137101.1 coordinate 4,428,884, forward strand.
CCACGACCGCGCCGAGGTCCTTCTTCAGGTCACCGTAGCCGCTGCCCTCGTAGGCCGCCTCGAGATCGGCGATCCCGCGCCCGCTCAGCGCGGAGTGGATGGCCAGCAGGTTGCTCACGCCCGGCTTGTCCTCCGGGTCGTAGCGGATCTCGCGCTCGTTGTCGGTGACCGCGGAGCGGATCTTCTTCGACAGCCGCTTGGGCTCCTCGAGCAGCTCGATGAGCCCGCCCGGCACGGACTTGCTCATCTTCGAGGTGGGGTCCTGCAGGTCGTAGACGCGCGCGGTGTCGCTGGGGATGTGCGCCTCCGGCACGGTGAGGGCCTCGCCGAACCGGGAGTTGAACCGCTGCGCCAGGGTCCGGGTGAGTTCCAGGTGCTGGCGCTGGTCCTCGCCGACCGGGACCGCGTCGGTCCGGTAGAGCAGGATGTCGGCGGCCATGAGCGCCGGGTAGGTGAACAGGCCGACGCCGACGTGGTCCTCGCCCTGGCGCGCCGACTTGTCCTTGAACTGGGTCATCCGGCCGGCTTCGCCGAAGCCGGTGAGGCATTCCAGCACCCAGCTCAGCTGCGTGTGCTCCGGCACCTGGCTCTGCACGAACAGCGTGGAGCGCTCCGGGTCGATGCCGAGCGCGAGCAGCTGCGCCGCGGAGCGCCGGGTGCGGTCGCGCAGTTCCGCCGGGTCCTGCGGCACGGTGATCGCGTGCAGGTCGACGACGCAGTAGAACGCGTCGTACTCCTCCTGCATCCGGATCCACTCGCGCAGGGCGCCGAGGTAGTTGCCGAGGTGGAAGGACTCGGCGGTGGGCTGGATGCCGGAGAACACCCGGGGCCGGGCGCCGGCTCGTTCGGCCGGAACTGAACTGACGCTGCTCACGGAGCGATTCTCGCAAGGCAGGTTCCGACCGCGGCACCGGGTTCGGCCCGCATCAGTGCTTGCGCTGGTTCTCCGGGTGGACCTTCTTCTTCCGGAAGGCGCCGGCGACCATGCCGGCGACGCCGAGCCCGACGGCGCCCAGGCCGACCGGGGTGCTCAGCGACTCCAGCGGGCTGGGCTGCTGCGCCAGCGCCGCGTGCACGGGGGCGGCGGCGGCCGTGGTGGCGGTGACCACGGGCACGCTCGCCGCACCGGCGCTCACGACGGACAGCCGGATGCTCCGATGAGCGATGCGGCTTCGCACGAGCACGCCTCCTCGACGAGTCTTCGCACACTGGTCGTGTCTACCAGAACTCGATGAACACTCTTCTGGGCTAAAGAAATGACCCCGTTGGGTGAGGCCGCCGCTGCGAGGTCACCACTGCGAGGTCACCACTGCGCAGCCACGCGGATGATATTGACGCCGGCAGCCGCCGCTGCCGGGGGCCGCGCTGATCGGCGAGCTCCAGGTCACCGCCGCGTTCCAGCGGTCCCGCCGGCGAGCGCGGTCAGCGCGGCACCGCGTCGCGGACTCCCCCCGTTCACCACATGTTCCACAGATGTTCACCGGCCTCCCCGGCGTGTCGCCGCCTCGGGCCGGCGCGGCCGGCGAACCGGACCGCCGGTTCCGGGGCTGCTCGCGCCGGGACTGCTGGTGCCGGCACCCCTCGTGCTCAGCGCGGTGGACGCCGTGTTCCTCCCCGCGATCGACGTGACGCCACCGCGCACCGCGCCACCGCGCCGCCGGAAACCGCGGAGCCCGGGGTGCGCCGACCGGCACGTCGGCGCACCCCGCGCGGTTCGGTTCCCGCCGCCCCACCGCGCTGGGGCGCGGGTGCTCAGGACGCGGCCGCGGGCAGCGGCTGGTACGTCGTGCCGCGCTGCCGCGCCGGGCGGTCGATGCGCCCGGCCAGCTCGTGCAGCTGCTCGATGGTGCGCTGCGAACCGTGCTCCGATCCGGCCATGCGGCTGATCGTCTCCTCCATGAGCGTGCCGCCGAGGTCGTTGGCCCCGCCGCGCAGCACCTGCAGCGTGCCCTCGTCGCCGAGCTTGACCCAGGAGCACTGCACGTTCGGCACGCGGCCGTGCAGCAGCACCCGCGCCATGGCGTGCACCGCGCGGTTGTCCCGCGCGCTCGGGCCGGGACGGGCGATGCCCGCCAGGTAGATCGGCGCGTTGCGGTGCACGAACGGCAGCGGCACGAACTCGGTGAAGCCCGCGCCACCGTGCTCGGCCGCGGTGTCCTGCACCCGCGCCAACGTGCGGAAGTGACCGAGCCAGTGCTCGGGGTGGTCGACGTGGCCGTACATCATCGTCGACGACGACGGGATGCCCAGCCGGTGCGCGGTGCTGACCACCTCGATCCACTCGGCCGCGGGCAGCTTGCCCTTCGTGAGCACCCAGCGCACGTCGTCGTCGAGGATCTCGGCGGCGGTGCCCGGGATGCTGTCCAGCCCGGCCCCGGCGAGCTCGGAGAGCCACTCCTCGATGCTCACCCCGGCCTTGGCCGCGGCGCTGACCACCTCCATCGGGCTGAACGCGTGCACGTGCATCTCCGGGACGCGCCGCTTGACCGCGCGCACCAGGTCGGCGTAGGCGGTCACCGGCAGCCGCGGGTCGATGCCGCCCTGCATGCACACCTCGGTCGCCCCGAGCCGCCAGGCCTCCTCCGCGCGGTCGGCCACGTCCTCGGGCGAGAGGCGGTATCCGTCGGCGTCGCGCTCCCGCTGCGCGAAGGCGCAGAACCGGCAGCCCACGTAGCAGATGTTCGAGAAGTTGATGTTGCGGTTGACCACGTAGGTCACGTCCTCGCCGGCCGTGTCCGCGCGCAACCGGTCGGCGATGCCCGCCAGCGCGTCGAGCGCCGGTCCGTCGCAGGTCATCAGGGCCATGGCCGCATCGGCGTGCTCGTGCTCCAGCAGGCTGGCCGGGTCCGCCTCGGCGCGGTCCAGCGCGGCGCGCACGTCGGCGTCGAGGTGCTCCGGTGCGCGCGCGGTCGGCACCTGCGCCCGCAGCTCCTCCCAGTCGCCGTAGACCGTGTCGAAGTCGCTGCGCTTCTCCTCGCTGCGGCCGACCGTGTCGATGGCGGCGTGCAGGTCGGTGCGGCCGATGGACTCGAAACCGCCGTCCGGTTCCTGCCACTCGCGGCCGGTGGCCTCCGCGTCCGCGTCCGCCAGCCCGTCCGCGGCGGCGAGCGCGTCGACGTGCGCGGCCACGCGCAGGTCCAGCCACTGCGTGCTGTCCCCGGCCAGGCCCCGCCGCACGTAGCGCGGGTAGGCGGTGAGGCGTTCGCGCAGCTCGTAGCCGCCGCGCGCGGTCTCGGCGGCGAGGTCGTCGATCTCCGGCCAGGGGCGCTCCGGGTTGACGTGGTCGGGCGTCACCGGGGAGACACCGCCCCAGTCGTCGATGCCCGCGCGCAGCACGAGCTGCTGCTCCTCGCCGATGAGGTTCGGCGGTGCCTGCACGCTCACGCCGGAGGGCATGAGCAGCCGCGCCACGGCGATCGTGGCAGCGAGCTCGTGCAGGTCGGCATCGGGCATGCCGCGCATCGCGGTGTCCGGTTTGGACCGGAAGTTCTGCACGATGATCTCCTGCAGGTGCCCGTACTGGCGGGCGCTGCTGCGCAGGGCCAGCAGCGACTCGGCGCGCTCGGTCGTGGTCTCGCCGATGCCGAGCAGGATGCCGCTGGTGAAGGGCACGGCCACGCGCCCGGCGTCGGTGAGGGTGCGCAGGCGCACTTCGGGCTTCTTGTCCGGGCTGCCGTAGTGCGGGCCGCCCTTCTCGCTGTACAGCCGCTCGGCCGTGGTCTCCAGCATCATGCCCATGCTGGGGGCCACGGGTTTCAGCCGCGTCAGCTCCGACCAGCTGAGCACGCCGGGGTTGAGGTGCGGCAGCAGGCCGGTCTCCTCGAGCACGGCGATCGCGCACGACCGCAGGTAGTCCACAGTGGAGGAGTAGCCGCGGGCCTCGAGCCAGTCGGCGGCCTCCTGCCACCGGTCCTCGGGTCGGTCGCCCAGGGTGAACAGGGCCTCCTTGCAGCCCTGCCGCGCGCCCTCGCGGGCGATCTCCACGACCTCCTCGCGCTCCAGGTACGGGGAGTCCACTTTGCCCGGAACGGTGACGAACGTGCAGTAGTGGCACCGGTCCCGGCACAGCTTGGTCAGCGGGATGAACACCTTGCGGCTGTAGGTGACGGTCCCGGCGCGGCCTTCGGCGAGCAGGTGCGCGTCCCGCGCACGGGAGGCCGCGCCGAGCAACGTCTCCAGGTCGTCGCCGCGGGCGTGCATCAGCGTCGCGGCTTCGGTGCTGTCGAGCGCGGCCCCGTCGGTGGCCCGACGCAGTGCGCGGCGCATCGCCGAGGCAGTGGGAGCCGGATCCTCCGGGGCTTGTTCGTGTGCTGACATGTCGCCGACTGTATGCGTCTGGGCGGCCCCGCGGGCATCACCTGAAAAGTGCCCTCGACCTCATCCGAAGAGCGGTTGCACCACCCGGGTCGGCCCGCTCCGCGGCACCGCCGTCCGCGGTCCTCGCCCGAGCTCACCGCGAGGCGGTACCGAGTTGCCCCCGCCCGGGCGGGCCGCGACGCTCGGGAACGGCCAGGGAGCTCACGACTCCGCGGACGGGAGGCACGCATGGCGAGCTCGGGGACGTTCGTGATCGTCGGTGCCGGCATGGCCGGGGCGATGGGGGCGGAGGCGCTGCGCGAGCAGGGGTTCGAGGGGCGGCTGGTGCTGCTCGGCGACGAACCGGAGCTGCCGTACGAGCGGCCCCCGCTGTCGAAGGACTACCTGCTCGGCTCGGCCCCGCTCGAATCGGCCCGCGTGTTCGAGCGGGACTGGTACGAGCAGCACGACGTGGAGCTGCGCCGCGGCGTCACCGTCGGCCGGTTGGACCGGCACGCGCGGACGCTGCACCTGCCCGGCGGGGAGCTGCTCGACTACGACCGCCTGCTGCTGACCACCGGTGCGCGGCCCCGGGTGCCTCCGCTGGGCGGCGGCGCGGCCGCCGGGGTGCACACCCTGCGCTCGACCGCGGACGCCGAGCGGTTGCGCCCGGCCGTGACCGGTGCGGAGCACCTCGTGGTGCTCGGCGCGGGGTGGATCGGTCTGGAGGTCGCCGCGGCCGCGCGGCAGCACGACGTCCCGGTGACCGTGGTGGAGCAGGCCTCCCTGCCGCTGTCCGGGGCGCTCGGCCCGGAGAACGGGGAGGTCTTCGCCGACCTGCACCGGCAGCACGGCGTCGCGTTCCGCTTCGGCACCTCGGCGGTGGAGCTGCGCACCAGCGGGAACGGCCCCACCGGGGAGCACCGGGTCACCGGGGTGCGCCTGTCCGACGGCGACGTGCTCGCCGCCGACGCGGTGCTGCTGGCGACCGGGGTGGAACCGAACACCGAGGTCGCCGCGAGCGCGGAGCTCCGGGTGGACGACGGGATCGCGGTGGACGAGTCGCTGCGCACCAGCGATCCGAACGTCTTCGCCGCGGGCGACGTGGCCAACGCCCACCACCCGCTGCTGGGGCGTTCGCTGCGCGTGGAGCACTGGGCGAACGCGGGGAGGCAGCCGGCCGTCGCCGCGGCGGGCATGCTGGGGCGGCAGGCCCGCTACGACGCGCTGCCCTACTTCTTCACCGACCAGTACGACCTGGGCATGGAGTTCACCGGGCACGTGACGCCGCGCGAGTACGACCGGGTGGTGTTCCGCGGGGACGTCTCCGCCCGCGAGTACGTCGCGTTCTGGCTGCGGGAGGGGCGCGTGCAGGCGGGGATGAACGTCAACGTCTGGGACGTCGGCGAGCAGATCGAGGCGCTGGTGCGCTCCGGGACGCACGCCAGCCCGGACCGGTTGGCCGATCCGGACGTTCCGCTGGCGGAGATCGCGGGGGCCTGATGCGCCGACAATTCCGGAATGCGCACCGCGTCCGGCGCCTTCCGGGAATATTCCCGCACGGTCTCCCGATCGCGGCGACCCCGAAAGAGCAGCGGCAACTCCGAAAGAGCAACCGGAGAACACCTTCGTGGCACCGCTCTGGATCACGGCGCGCGGGTTTTGTGATGATCACCGCACGGCTTCGACCGGGCCCGGCGGAGCACCCGTTTCGATGATCCGCACCGGTGCGGCGATTCCCACCGGCGCGGCGATTCCCGCCAGTCCAGAATTCCGCGACGCGCCAGGGAGCCACGATGTCGGGACGCATCACGAAGATCGAGTTCGAGATCCAGACGGCCACGGAGGACCGCGCCTCCGACACGTTCGACGCCGCACCCGGCGTCGATCACGCGGAGAACCGCGTTTTCCTCGGCATGGGCGGACGCGAGTTCACCTGCTCCACGGAGAACGACGACTTCCGCGCCGGAGCGACCGATCTCTTCGTTTTCGGGGGCGACGCGAACGTCATCAATCCCGACATCAACGATCCCGGGGAGATGGAACTCGAGGACATCCACAACTACCCGATGTACCTCCGCTTCCACCGGTTCTCCGACCAGTCCGACGAGTGGTGCGTCGAACGCGCCGAGATCACGGTGCACACGGTGAACCAGGACGAGGCCTACCGTCGCGAGGTCCTGGACGGTGACGGGCTGCAGTGGCTCGGCAGCCGGTCCGGCGAGGTCCTCCACCTGCGCTGACCGCGAACCGCACCACCCGCGGTCCGCGATCGCACCACCGCGGACCGCGCACCAACACCGCACTCGCAGCACGCGCGCGCCGCGGCACGCCGGGAACTCCGGCCCGCCGCGGCGCGCGCGTGCGCACCGGCGACCTCCGCCCCCGCGTTTCGGAACATCCACGTTCCCGGCCCTCCTCCGCACCCGGAGCCACTGCCTCCCGGACCCCGCATCCGGTCGGGAGATGTTCCGCCCGGCGGGCACCCCTCGCTCCGGTCCGTCCCGCCCGGAGGGAAAACATAGTCATCATTATGTCTTGACATGCACCGTGGCATGGGACACAGTCCGTGCAACCGCGATTCGCCCGGACCAGCATCGACGGTGCGCAGCGCCCGGCACCGAGCACTCCCCGCGAACCGCGCCGGCAGCGAAGCCCGATGACGGCACCGCGACGCGTCGCCCCCGCGGTGCCCGACCGAGTGGAGGTAGCGCTCATGAGTGGCGCCCCGACGAGCCCCCCGCACAGAACCCTGCCCGCCGACCGCCCGGGCCCGCACACGAAACGTCTGGGCATGGTCGCCTTCGTCGCGACCATCGGCGGGCTGCTGTTCGGCTACGACACGGGTGTGATCAACGGTGCGGTGGAGCCCATGACCACCGACCTCGGACTCACCCCCGTGACCGAGGGCTTCGTGGTCAGCATCCTCATCTTCGCGGCCGCCTTCGGCGCGGCGGTGGGCGGGCGGCTCGCCGACCGGCAGGGCCGTCGGACCAACATCCTCATGCTCGCCGGGATCTTCGTCGTCGGCACGATCGGCTGCGCCCTGTCCCCCACGTGGCAGGTGCTCGCCGCGTTCCGCTTCGTCCTCGGGTTCGCCGTCGGCGGCGCCTCCGCCACCGTTCCCGTCTACCTCGCCGAAGTCGCCCCGGTGGAACGCCGCGGCAGCCTGGTCACCCGCAACGAGGTCATGATCATCTGCGGGCAGTTCGCGGCGTTCGTCATCAACGCGATCATCATGACCGTCTGGGGCGAGCACGCTTCGGTCTGGCGGTACATGCTCGTCGTCGCCGTGATCCCGGCGTTCGCCCTGCTGATCGGCATGCTGCGGATGCCGGAGAGCCCGCGCTGGCTGTCCGCGCAGAACCGCGACGACGACGCGCTGGCCGTGCTCGAGCAGGTCCGCTCCCCGGAGCGCGCGCAGGCCGAGATGGACGAGGTCCACGAGCTCGTCCGCGAGGAGCAGCAGGCGCAGACCGGCGGATGGGCCGACCTCGCGGTGCCGTGGGTGCGACGACTGGTGATCATCGGCGCGGTGCTCGGGATCTTCCAGCAGTTCACCGGCATCAACTCGATCATGTACTACGGCACGCAGCTGCTGCAGACCGCCGGGTTCTCCGGCGACGGGGCGATCGTCGCCAACACCGCCAACGGGCTGTTCAGCCTCCTCGGCATCACCGTCGGCATCATGCTGATCAACAAGCTCAACCGGCGCACCATGTTCCTCGGCGGTTTCGGGCTGATCACCCTGTTCCACGTGCTGGCCGGGGCCGCGGCGCTGCTGCCGGAGAGCCCGGCCAAGCCCTACCTCATCCTGGCCTGCCTCGTCGGGTTCGTGTTCTCCATGCAGGGCACGCTGGGGCCGCTGGTGTGGCTCGTGCTCTCGGAGATCTTCCCGCTGAAGCTCCGCAGCTTCGCCGTCGGCGTGTGCGTGTTCGTGCTGTGGATGGCCAACGCGTGCGTCACCTTCGGCTTCCCGCCGGTCGTCGCTTCCCTCGGGATCACGCCGACGTTCTTCATCTTCGCCGCGATCTCCGCGATGGGCGTCCTGTTCGTCCTCGCCGTCGTGCCGGAAACCCGCGGCAAGACCCTCGAGCAGTTCGAGGACGAGTTCCGCGCCCGGCACGGGTGACGGGCGCACCGACTCCGCAGGGAGGTTTTCGCGATGACGATCCTGGTCGCCGTCCCGGACAGCGAAGAGGGGCGTTCAGCCCTCGACGCCGCGATCAGCGAGGCCCGGGACCGGGCGACGGACCTCGTGGTGGTGAACCTCGCGCTCACCGAGCTCGAGACGCCCGCTTTCCCGCCGGAGCTGCGCGTCGACGTGGTCAACCGCGAGGGACGTGACGACCGCGACCCCGCCGATCGGGTGCTCGACGAGCTCGAGGACCGCGCCGCCGAGCGGTTGGTGATCGGGCTGCGCCGCCGCTCACCGGTCGGGAAGGCGCTGCTCGGCAGCATCAGCCAGCGTCTGCTGCTGCACTCGCCCGTCCCCGTCCTCGCGGTCAAGCCGCCCGCGGAGCAGGCGTAGCGGAGACCGACCGGCCGCCGAGCGCCCCACCGGAGGCCGGTCGGCGCGGGTGGGCCGCACGTCCGCGGAACGCGCCGGCCCGGTCCGCTGCTCGACAGCCCGGTCCCTGCGCAGCGGACCACCGGCAAGGGAGCCGGGCAGCCGGGCCGTCGGGCACGGACACCTGCGGGACGGCCCCGGTGTCCCGCGGCTCACCCGGGCGGGCGGCAGCGGACCTCGCCGTGCGGGATGGCGAACCAGCCGTCGGGGTGGGCGGCCCACTCCCGCCACGCCGCCGAGATCTCCGCGAGCTCCTCGCGGGTGGCGTGCCCGCCGGCCACGGCTTGCTCCGCGATGCGCGAGTCGAGGATGCGCTGCGCCCACATGCCGCCCCACCACGCGCGTTCCTCCGGGGTGGAGTGGCACCAGATGGAGGCGCTGGGACGCACGTCCACCGCTCCCGCCTCGTGCGCCCAGGCGAGCAGGTGGCGGCCGCCGTCGGGCTCGGCGCCGTTGGCCCGCGACACGGCGCGGTAGACGGCCTGCCACCGGTCGAGGCGCGGATCCGCCGGGTACCAGAACGCGGCCGCGTAGTCGGTGTCGCGCACCGCGACGACCCCGCCCGGCTTCGCCACCCGCAGCATCTCGCGCAGCGCCGCGACCGGGTCGGGCAGGTGCAGCAGCACCTGGTGGGCGTGCACGATGTCGAACGCGTCCGCCCCGACCTCCAGCGCGGTCGCATCGCCCCGCGCGAAGGCCACGTTGTCCAGGCCCGCCGCGTGCTCGCGGGCCTGCTCGAGCACGGCGGCCGCCGGATCGATGCCGAGGACCCGCCCGGGGGAGACCCGAGCTGCCAGGTCCGCGGTGATCGTGCCGGGGCCGCAGCCGACGTCGAGCACGCTGCGGCCGGGGCGCAGCTCGGGCTCCAGGTAGGCGGCGGAGTTCGCCGCGGTCCGCCACTGCTGCGAGCGGACCACGCTCTCGGCGTGCCCCTGCCCGTACTCCCGCTCCGCCGCCACGGATCCGACCGTAGGAACGCTCTCCCAGGATGCGCAACGATCTTCCTGGAATGTGGACTCGCGGCCGGCATTCCGGGTTTCGCCGGGGCTTCCCCGCGCGCCGAGCAGGCGCCGCCCGAACCCCGGACCCGGGGCCGGGGCACCGGTCACCGATCGGGGCGCCGAGCGGCACCCGCATCGCGGCGGAACGCCCCCGAGGTGCCGCGTGACACCGCGCACAGCCGCTCCACCGGCGCCCCCGCCCGCGGAACCTGCCTCGCCCACCCGTCGGGAAAACGTTGGTGCGCTGCGCATTCGGTGAAATTCAACCCCGCGGAACCGCTCGGGCGAGGCGACCCCAGAAGGGGTTCCGACCACGTCGAGACGTTATCGGCACGTGACATGTACATCTGTACATCGACGCTCTTTCTGGCTATGGTTCCGAACCTGTTCTGACAGCGACACGGAAGGGAAGAACGTGCCTGCCGAAACACGTACGAACGGCGACGAGAACCCCCGACCACCGAGCGCCCGAACGGGCACGCGGAGCATGGTCAAGATCGGAGTCTTCACAGTCGTACTGGCGGCGGCTCTGATCTACGTCGCGGTCGCCGAACCGGATGTTTCCTGGCCCGGCCTGATCGCGATGCTGGTTTTCTACGCCCTGTTCTACTGGCTGGGCGCTTTCGTCGCCGCCCGGCGCGGCGGCGGACTGGCGAACACGATGGTCGCGGGTCGGAACATGCCGCTGTGGATCGGCGTGTTCACCATGACCGCCACCTGGGTCGGCGGCGGATACGTGAGCGGAACCGCGGAATCCACTTTCAACGATGGCATGGCCTGGGCACAAGCACCGTGGGGTTACGCGGCCAGCCTGCTGATCGGCGGATTGTTCTTCGCCAGGAAAATGCGCCGCGGGCGCTTCACCACGATGCTGGACCCGATCGACATCCGGTTCGGCAAGCAGGCGGCGGGCCTGGGAGCCATTCCCGCCGTGCTCGGCGAGATCTTCTGGACCGGAGCCATCCTCACCGCCCTGGGAACCACGTTCGGCACGATCATCGGCCTGGACTTCAACGTTTCCATCATCCTCTCGGCCGTGATCGCGATCGCCTACACGGTGGTCGGCGGCATGTGGTCGGTGGCGATCACCGACGTCGTCCAGATCATCGTCATCTTCATCGGACTCGTCGTGGCGGTCCCGCTGGCGGCGAGCACCGTCGGCGGCCTCGGCGAGGCGTGGACGGGCTACACCGCCGACTTCGGCTCCTACTCCTCGCTGTTCCCGCCGCTGACCGGCTGGGACGACCCCGAGTGGGGGCACACCTACTGGGAGTGGTGGGACTCCGGACTGCTGCTGGTCTTCGGCGGCATCCCGTGGCAGGTCTACTTCCAGCGGGTGCTGTCCTCCAGCAGCCCGGCCAACGCGCGGCGCCTGTCGCTCGGCGCGAGCGTGATGTGCGTGCTCGCGGCCATCCCGCCGGTGCTGATCGGCATCATCGCCACGGCGGCCGACTTCCAGGCCGAGGGCGCTCCGCCGCTGGAGAACCCCTCGCTGGCGCTGCCGTACGTGCTGCGCTACCTGCTGCCCACCGGCGCGGCCGCGCTCGGGCTCGGTGCGCTGGCCGCGGCCGTGATGTCGTCGGTGGACTCCTCGGTGCTGTCGGCCTCCTCGCTGACCGGCTGGAACGTGTACCGGCGCCTGATTCGCCCGGACGCGGGCCCGGACCGGGTGCAGAAGACGATCCGCAGGCTGATCGTGGTGATCGGCGCCGCGGCGACGCTCCTCGCGCTCAACGTCGCCAGCGTCTACGACCTGTGGTACCTGGCCAGCGACCTCATCTACGTGCTGCTGTTCCCGCTGCTGGTGTGCGCGCTGTTCGTGCCGTTCGCCAACCGCATCGGCGCGCTGAGCGGGTTCGTCGTGGCCGCGGTGCTGCGGCTCTCCGGCGGTGAGGCGACCTTCGGGCTGGACCCGTTCCTGCCCTGGCCGTGGATCGAGGACGGCACCGTGCAGTTCCCCTTCCGCACGGTGTCCATGCTGGCCGCCCTGGCCACGATCGTGCTCGTCTCCGCGCTGACGCGACGCGTCGCGGCTCCCGTGCCGATGGCGGCGCTGGAGCCGGACACGCCGGAACGCGCCGAGTGGGGCAACGACATCGAGGAGCCCCCGGCCGGCGAGAGCTCGAACGGCAGCGGCTCGAACGGCAGGGAGGCGGACGACGGGGAGACGACCAAGGCGAACGCCTGACCCCGGCGTGCTCCGGTCCCGCCACGTGGCGGGACCGGAGCAGCTGCCGGTGCGGGGCGACACTCGGCGGTGCGGTGCCTTCGCCGCGGTGATGGTGGCGGCCTTTCCGCGATTCCGGGAGTGGCGGCGACGCAGTTGCAGGCGCGGATCGGCGTTCGTGCGTTCGGCCGCGGAGTCCGCGAAAATCCTCCCGCTGGCGGGATCACGAAGCAGTTCCGCGGCTCGCGCGGCGCCCCGGGGTACTTGCGGGGGTCAGGCCGCGCACAGGAGTCCCCGCGTCTCGAGAACGCGTTTCCTGAAGTACGGGTTGCGGATGCTGGGAGCACTCACCGCACCGACCGACTGCCGAGGATCCGCTCGAGTCCCTCCTCCAGGTCGAAGTAGGTGCCGAAGTAGTCGAACCCCGGACCACCGTCGAACTCGACGAGTACATCGACGTCGCTGCAGGAGGCGTCGAACGCGCCCTCAGCGGCGGAGCCGAAGAGAGCGAGCCGGCGTACAGACAGCTCCCGGCACAGCTCTTCGATCTCGTGCCGCTTCTCCTCGATCACCTCGTGCACGACCTCCACCTTCCACCCGGGATTCTGCCCGGCCGGAAGGCCCACCCGCGAGCAGTTCCGCTACAGATCGAACGTCGCTGTCACCGGCGCGTGGTCGGACCAGCGCTGGTCGTAGCTGGGAGCCTTCTCGACGGTGACGTCGGTGGCCGCCTCCGCGATCCCCGGAGTGGCGGCGACGTAGTCGATCCGCCAGCCGGAGTCGTTGTCGAAGGCCTTGCCGCGGTAGGTCCACCACGAGTACGGGCCCGGCCCCTCGGGGCGCAACCGGCGCAGCACGTCGACGTAGCCGAGCTCGTCGAACACCCGCGTCATCCAGGCCCGCTCCTCGGGCAGGAACCCGGCCTCCTTCTGGTTGGCCTTCCAGTTCTTCAGGTCGATCTCCTGGTGCGCGATGTTCCAGTCGCCGCACACCAGCACTTCCCGCTCCTCCGCGGCGGCGCGCTCGCGCAGGCCCGAGAGGTGGTTGAAGAACTCCTTCATGAACCGTTCCTTCTCGTCCTGCCGCGAGGTGCCCACCTCGCCGCTGGGCAGGTACAAGCTGGCGACCGTCAACCCCGGGAAGTCCGCCTCCACGTACCGGCCGCTGCTGTCGAACTCGGCCGAGCCGAAGCCCACGCGCACCTCGTCCGGTTCGGCGCGGGTGTACAGCGCCACCCCGGAGCGGCCCTTGTCCGAGCTCGGCGCGAGCACGGTGTGCCAGCCGGTGGGCTCGATGACCTTCTTCGACAGCTGCTCGTGCTCCGCCCGCGTCTCCTGCAGGCACACGACGTCGGCCCCGGTCCCGGCCAGCCACTCGACGAAGCCCTTGCGCGCCGCCGCGCGCAGGCCATTGACGTTCACGGTCGACACAGTCAGCACGCCGCCCACGGTAGCGTGCCGCGCTCCGAGCCCGGAGGGCGACACCCCAGTTGACTGGAACGGTTCCAGTGTGCGCAATTTTCATGAAAATTGGGCGCCACGACCCCGGCGAGCACCCCGAAAACCGAGGCACGTGGATACGTTTTCGCAGGTGATTCCACATTTCACGCGAGATGCACCGCGGTGCGGAATGCACTCGCGCAGGGGACAACGATGATCACTCGAGGGGGTTGGTGCGACCGGGGAAGTCAGCCGCGCCCGCCGACCACGCGCTCAGGGGCGGTGCGGCGACCGCTCGGAGTCGGCGCGCACGCGGTGCCACCCCCTGCCCCACCGGCGGCGGGAGCGCCGCTTCGGCGCCGCGGGGCGTTGCCACAACCACAGGCACACCCGGGCCCCGCCGAGGCTGGACCGGTCCAGGACGATGCGCCCGCCGGTGGACTCGGCGACGCGGCGCGCGATGTCCAGCCCGAGCCCGGTGGACCCGGCGCTGCTGCGGCCGCGCCGCAGCGCCTCGTCCTGCTCCGGCACGCCCGGTCCGGCGTCCTCCACGACCACGCCGACAACACCATCGTTGCGCTGCAGGGACACGACGAACTCGGTGCCCTGCGGGGTGTGCCGGAACACGTTGCCGACGACCGAGTCGACGGCGGCGCCGAGCTCGGCCCACGGCACGGGCACCCGCACCTCGGCGTCGGCGCCGCGCAGGCACCACGAGCGCCGCTGGTCCTCGGCCAGCGCGGACCAGAACTCGAGCCGCGCGCGCAGCACCGCGGCCGCGTCGCAGTCGCAGTCCTCGCCCGGTTCTGCCCGCCGCGCACCGGAGATGACCGCGTCGACCTCGCGCTCCAACTGGTCGATGGCCTGACGGGTCTGCTCGGCCGCGGCGTCGTCACCGAGCTCGCCCGCGTTGAGCCGCAGCGCGGTCAGCGGGGTGCGCAGCCGGTGCGACAGGTCGGCGGCCAGTTCCCGCTCCTGGGTGAGCAGCTGGTCCACCCGGGTCGCCATGGTGTTGAACGCGTGCCCCGCCTCGCGCAGCTCGGCGGGCCCGCTGGGGTGCACCCGCGCGGTGAGGTCGCCGGCGCCGAGCGCGGCGGAGGCTTCCGCCAACCGGCGGGCCGGGCGGACCACCCGGGCGGCCAGCCGGTCGGTGAGCAGCACGGACCCTCCGACGAGCAGGCAGCCGACCCCGCCGAGGACGAGCCACGCCCACAGCGCGCCGCGCTGCTGCTCGCGCGGGACGAAGACCTCGGCCAGCGCCGCGTCGTCCCCGCCCGGGTTGCGCCCGCCCAGCACGAGCGGTTCCACGACCGCGGTACCGCCGCGCACGGCCACCCGCTCGGTCCGGTTCCGCGCCCGGGCGGCACGCAGCGCACCGGCGGGGGCGCGGCTCGGGCCGATCAGCGCCCCGTCCGGCAGGTGCAGCGCCAACCGCCCCTGCTCGCCCGCCCGCGTGCGCGCCACGGCGCGCTCCACCGCGGCCCGGTCGGGACCGGCCGCCAGCACCGGTGCGAGCGCCGCGGCCTGCTGCTCGGCTTCGGAGACGGCGCGCTCGCGGGCCACCTCGCCGATCAGCAGGACGAGCGGGACGAGGAAGGCGAGCACGATCAGCGAGCTCACCGCGCAGGCGACGAGCGCGAGGGCGCGCCTCATTCCGGGGCCACCAACTTCACGCCCACCCCGCGCACCGTGTGCACGTAGCGGGGCTCGGCGGCGCTCTCGCCGAGCTTGCGGCGCAGCCAGGACAGGTGCACGTCGATGGTCTGGTCGTCCCCGTAGGACTGGTGCCACACCTGGGCCAGCAGTTCGCGCCGGGGAACGACGCGGCCGGGCCGGGCGGCGAGGTAGGCGAGCAGGTCGAACTCGCGGCGGGTGAGGTCGAGGTCCGCACCGTCCGCGTGCGCCGTGCGGCTGTCCAGGTCCACTTCGATGCCGCCGACGCCGAGGACTCGGGCGGGCCGGGCTCCGCGGGTCCTGCGCAGCACGGCCTCGATGCGCGCGTTGAGGTGCTCGCTGGAGAAGGGTTTGACGACGTAGTCGTCCGCTCCGGCGTGCAGCAACCGCACGATCTCGCCCTCGTCGTCGCGCGCGGTGGCGACGACGACGGCCACGTCGGAGACTCCGCGGATCATCTTCAGCGTTTCGGCACCGTCCAGGTCGGGCAGTCCGAGGTCCAGGATTACCAGGTCGGGGGCGTGCTCCGCGATCTCGCGCAGCGAGTCCAGCGCCGTGCCGACGCTGCGCACCACCAGGTCGCGGGCGCTGAGGTCGCGGATGAGCGCCGCCCGCACGACCGGGTCGTCCTCGACTACCAGAACCACTGCCATACGTCCGGACGCTACCGGCATAAGCGAGCTGCATTCACTTTCTGGTCGCGCCGGTGCGGCGCGGACGGCGGCGCCAACCGCGCGAACACGCCTCAGCACGGCGCGTGCAACGCGGATTCCGCCGCTGCGCGAAAAAGACCTACTTGCGAGTAAGGAATTCGTCCTCCGCAGAAGGGATTCGAATCCGGCCGGGCGTGCACTAGGATTCCCGCGGGTAACGCGCGGTTGTCGGCGCACGACATCCGCACCGGCAGTCTTTTCGCGGGAGGTTACGACGTGGCCACGGGCGGCATCGCCGGCCAGGCGGGCGGCGGCTCGACGGCGCGGCGGCTGGTCCTGGGCAGCCAGCTGCGACGGCTCCGCGAAGCCAGCGGCATCTCGCGCGAAGAGGCCGGCGAGGCCATCCGCGGGTCCGGCTCGAAGATCAGCCGGATGGAACTGGGGCGCGTCGGGTTCAAGGAACGCGACATCACCGATCTGCTCCGCCTCTACGGCGTCGACTCCGCGGAGGAGCACAAGTCCTTCGTGGACATGGTGCGGCTGTCCAACGAGCCGGGGTGGTGGAACCGCTACAACGACCTGATGCCCTCCTGGTTCCAGGACTTCGTGGGCCTGGAGGAGTCGACCTCGCGGATCCACACCTACGAGCTGCAGTTCGTCCCCGGCCTGCTGCAGACCGCGAACTACGCCCGCGCGGTCACGCTCGGCGGCCGCCCCGACGCGCCCCCGGACGACATCGACCGGCGCGTGCGCCTGCGCCTGCAGCGGCAGGCGCTGCTCGCCGAGGAGGACGGCCCGCACCTGTGGGCGGTGATCGACGAGTCGGTGCTGCACCGGCCCATCGGCGGGCGCTCCGTGCTGCGCGAACAGCTCGAGCACCTCCTCGAGGTCACGCGCAGCCCGCACATCTCGCTGCAGGTGCTGCCGTTCGACCTGGGCCGCTCGGGCGCCGAGGGGGCCTTCACGATCCTGCGGTTCGCCGAGCCCGAACTGCCGGACATCGTCTACCTCGAGCACATGTGCGGCGCGCTCTACCTGGACAAGCCGGACGAGGTGGAGGAGTACAGCAAGGCCAGCCACCGCCTCGCCGTCGACGCGCGCACGCCCGAGCAGACCCGCGAACTGCTCGCGCAGCGGCTGCGGGAGCTTTGACCCGCTCCGCCATGCCCCCGCGGGGTACCCGGATCCGAGAACAACGGCATCCGCCCACGTCAACGCGGCCGTTCGGCTGAGACCGCGGCGGTCGTGCTGACCAAGCGCACACACCGCGCGGAGCACCACTAGGCCCGGTCAGTGATCACGATCTCAACCGCGTGCACGTGCATTCACGCGTGCACTGCCCCCTGCTACTGTCGCGTACGTCGCGTGCACGTGCAGATGAGCGTGCAGAGGGAGTTCGGGAAAGGAACAGGCACCTCGATGGCAGAGATCCACAACGGCATGTCGGCCGAGCTGTTGCCCACGAGCTGGCGACGCAGCCGATACAGCGGTGCGGTGGGCAATTGCGTCGAAGTGGCGGAACTGACCGACGGAGGCGTCGCCGTGCGCAACTCCCGGCACCCCAACGGCCCGGCTCTGGTCTACACCCGCGCCGAGATGGCCGCATTCCTGCACGGAGCCAAGGACGGCGAGTTCGACGACCTCGTCCTCTGACATCCGATCGTGCCCCTCCCCGCCCGAGGAAACGGTGGCGCCATGAACGAGATCACCTGCGACCTGCAGGGCCTGACCGCCTGCGGCTTCGAGTTCGCGCACCCCCGGGACGCCGGTGGCGCCCTCGTCGCCGTCGTCGGACTGCGCGTGCTCGACGAAGCCATCGACGTGATCAAGCTGTTCGGCGAGGACGACGCGGAAGCGCTGCGCGTTCCCAGCGACGAGGCCGACATCCTGTTCCCCGGCCGCGTGCTGTGGCGGGCCGCGGGCACCGCGGACGAGGTGGTCGAGGAGGTCCTCGCCCTGGACGGCGCCTCGGCCCGGCACCACATGCAGCCGACCGGGTACTGGCCGCCCGCCCCGGCGCACCCGACGAGCCCGGTGCCCGCATCGGTCTGAGCCGGCGCCGCCTCCTGCGCACCCCCACCGGGAACCCCGACCTCCCGGCCCGGGTGACGCCCTTGCGCTCCGCCCCCGACGGCGCCCCGCGGCGCCCCCGAGCGGCGGGCTCGGCACCCCCGAACGGCGCGGACGCCGCATTCCGCCCGCGCCGGCCGAGCCCGCCGCGCCCGCCCCGGGTCGACGGGACACCCGAGGCGACGGAGCACCTCTGAGCTGATCCTGGATGCCGCCGAGGCGGCACGTTGAAGCTTATACCCCACGGGGGTAGTGTATGCGGTGCGAGGGGATCCGGCGGAACCTCGCCTGGCCCCCCGGAGCGGAGCCCGGCGAGGTCGCCGGTGGCACCCCCGAGCGGAATCCCGGGAGGGTCCCTGGTGGGATCGCCGCCGAGGCGGTCCGGCGCGGCCACCGCCCTCGGGCGGGCGTCCCGGGCGGAGGAAGCATCCAGGAACGGAACCGAGCAGGAGGCACCGTGAGCACCACCTACGTCGTCGAAGGCATGAGCTGCGACCACTGCGTCCAGGCCGTGCGCAGCGAGCTCGGCGAGCTCTCCGCCGTCAGCGACGTCGACGTCGACCTGTCCACCGGCCGCGTCACGGTTACCGGCGACGCCGCGGAGGACACCGTCCGCGAGGCCATCGCCGAAGCGGGCTACGACGTGGTCGGCGCGGAGTGAGCACGCCCGGCGGGCGGGCACCGCGCCGCGCGGTCGCATCCGCGGCCCGTGCCGCACCGCCGTCGGGCCAGCGTCCGCTCCGCCGCGGGGCAGCCCGCCCCCCGGGGGCGGCTCCGCACGCCGACGGGCCCACCTCCCCGCGGGGCTGCTCCGTCCGGTCCGATCATCACGCGATCGGGTCGGATGAGCAGCCCCGGCGGGTACGATGCCTCCAGTACGCGAGCGCGACACGGGAGCGGTGATGCACGGCTATACGGCGAACAAGGAGAACTACCTCAAACGGCTGCGCCGCATCGAAGGCCAGATCCGCGGGTTGCAGCGCATGGTCGAGGAGGACCAGTACTGCATCGACGTGCTGACCCAGTCCGCCGCCGCCTCGAAGGCGCTGCAGTCCGTCTCGCTCGGCCTGCTCGAGGAACACCTGCGGCACTGCGTCGGTGAGGCCATGACCGAAGGCGGCGAGGTCGCCGAGGAGAAGATCAAGGAGGCCAGCGACGCGATCGCGCGCCTCGTGCGCTCCTGAACGCGCCCGCCCCTGCGCGCTTCCCGTGCGACGCCCGGACTCTCACGCCGCGATCGAGCGCACGCTCCGGCAGAGCCGCTCGATCTCGGCGGTGGTGTTGTAGCCGTGCACCGAGGCGCGCACGAGCGCGTCCAACCCGCGTTCGCCCATGTCCCACGGCGTGGACGGGGCGCGCGACACCGTCAGGTTGAAGCCCTCCTCGCGCAGCTTCCCCACCAGGTCCGGTGCGGGCATCCGCTCGTGCCGGAAGGTCACGATGCCGGAGCGCTCCGCCCCGATGTCGGCCACCCGCACGCCGGGCAGTTCGGCGAGCAGCCCCCGCAGCCGCTCCGCCAGCCCGGTCACGTACCGGTGCACCCACGCGACGCCCGTGTCGCGGTAGTAGCGCGCCGCCGTCCCCAGCCCCAGCACACCGGCCACGTTGCGCTCCCAGAGCTCGAACCGCCGCGCGTCCTCGCGCAACCGGAACCCCCCGTCGTCGAGCGCCGCCGAGTGCAGGTCCAGGTGCTGGGGCGTGAGCTCGGGCAGCAGGTGGCGCCGCACCGCGAGGAACCCCGTTCCGCGCGGCCCGCGCAGGTACTTCCGCCCGGTGACCGCCACCGCGTCGGCGCCGACGGCGGGCACGTCGATCGGCACCTGGCCGATGCTCTGGCAGGCGTCCACGAGGAACACCGCCGGTGAGTCGCGCACGAGCTCGCCGATCTCCGCCAGCGGTTGCAGCAGCCCGCCGTTCGTCGGCGCGTGCGTCACCGCGACCACGCGCACGTCGTCGTCGAGGGCCCGGCGCAGCGCGTCGGTCGAGAGCTGCCCTTCCGGGGCGCTCGGCACGGTTTCCACCCGCACGCCGCGGCTTTCGGCTGCGGCGCGCATGGCGATGATGTTGCTGGAGTACTCCGGGGTCGTGGTCAGGACGCGGTCGCCGGAGCGGAACGGCACGGCCGTGAACACCGCCAGCCAGGAGCGGGTGGCGCTGTCGGTGATCGCGATCTCGTCGGGCTCGGCGTTCACCAGCGCGGCCAGCTCCCGGTAGGCGCCGTCCAGCTCCTCGTCCACCTGCTCGGCCGCCTCGTAGCCGCCGATGGCCTCCTCCGAGCGCAGGTGCTGCACGACCCGGTCGACCACCGGTTTCGGCGGTAGCGCCGAGCCCGCGTTGTTGAAGTGGGTGACCGCCTCGCACCCGGCGGTGTCCGCGCGCAGCGCCGCCACCTTCTCCCGGGTTTCCGGTGCGTCGAGCACGATGTCCCGTCCCTTCCGTCCGCGTCGGCCGTGCCGTCCAGCGAACACGACCGCGGGGGCGCGGACAACCCGCCCGCGGTCACCGCGAGCCGTTTTCGCGACCGCGCGACCGAATCCTCCCGTTCGCGTGCACAATGTTCCCGTGGCAGACGAGCCCGGCGCGATGCGCATCAGCGACGAGGACCGCAGGCGGGTGGACCGGCGGTTGCAGCAGGCCCTGGCCGAGGGTCGGCTGACCGTCTCGGAGTACGAGGAGCGCTCCGGTCGCTGCTGGGCGGCGCGCGTCCAGCGCGACCTCGACCCCCTCACCCAGGACCTGCCCGCGGAAACCGCCGAGGAGGCCGTTCCCGCGCGAGCGGGCGAGGCGGAGGACGCCGAGACCGCTCCGGCGGAGAAGAGCCGCGCGAGCCGGGTGTTCGACCTCGCGGTCGGTGCGCTCGCGGTCGCCGCCGGGGTGTTCGGCGTGGGCTACGTCGCCACCGCCTCCGACGGCGCGGTCGTCTTCGGCGAGCGGACCGTGCGGGTCTCCGAGAGCGCCGACCGCGTCGAGGTCGGCGCGCTGTTCGGCTCGGTGGAGGTGGTCGTGCCCGAGGGCGTCAACGCGGACACGTCCGGCCTGATGGTGTTCGGCAGCACCGAGTGCGCGGCGGCCTGCACCGGCGGCTCCGGTGCGAACACCGTGCCCGTGAACACCCGCGGTGCCTTCGGCAGCGTCGAGATCGTCACCCCGCAGGAGCGCGCCGCCGGCGGTCTCGACGAGGACGACGACTGAGCTCGTTCGGCCTCACACCGCGCTGCGGCGGGACGCCCGAGGAGCCCCCCACCGGGACAGGGGGCGCAGGATCTGGTTCCCGGCCTTGTTCCCGCGTTCCACGATCAGGTAGTCCTCGCGCTCGCCCACCACGGGTTCGAGCTCCGGGGTCTGGTGCCCGCTGACCACGGCGAACCAGCGGGGGTGGCTGCGCAGGTGCCGGTAGGCGCCGATGCTCATCGTGATCTCCGTGGAGCAGTGGGAGTTGGCGCACTCGCACGTGAACCGCTCCGTGCCCTCGATCTCGTCGTTGTCCGACATGCGCTGCCAGAGCCGTTCGCTGAAGCGGTGGTAGGCCTCCTCGTTGGTCAGGATGCGGCGCTCGCGCATGCGGCTCATCTGCACCCCGGCGCGGACCTGCCCGTAGTTGAGCAGCGAGACCAGCAGGACCCCACCGATGATGTTGCCCGCGGTGGCCGCGCCCAGCCACACCACGTACGCCCCCACCGAGGCCTCCCCGGCGAGCACGGACGCCAGGATGTAGCCGCTGGAGGCGATGCAGTGGGCGAAGCCCAGCAGGCCCACCGGGAAGGTGATCAGCCAGATCACCGCGATCTGCCCGATCGTGCTCTGGGCGCTGGTGACCAACCACGACATCAACGCGATCAGGAAGCCCCCGAGGATGCCGCTGGTGAACACGCGCAGCACCGGCTGGTGCGTCGCCGCGGTCCCCAGCTGCACCAGCTCCGTGAGCACCTCGGGCTGCAGCGCACCGGTGACCGTCGCCAGCGTCGCGAACACCAGCGCGCCGAGCACGTTGGCGCACAGCACCACGACCCACAACCGCAACGTGGCCAGCACGTGCTGCCGCTCCTCGAAGATCAGCACGACCGGGAACAGCGTGTTCTCGGTGAACAGCTGCGCACGCCCGATGACCACCGCGATGAACCCCAGCGGGTAGAACAGCTCGGCGATGAACGCGCCCCCGTCCCCGGGTAACGCCGCCAGCGCGCCCGACACCCCCAGGCCGGTGAGTCCCATGAACAGCCCGGCGGCCACGCCGGAGAAGGCCAGCGCGCTGGTCGTGCGGTTCAGCTCGGAACGAGCGTCGACGAGCACGCGGTCGTAGATCTCGCGCGCGGTCAGCCGCCCGGATTCAGGTGCCATAGGTGTCCCTCAGTACCGGCCTCGGAAGTGGATCGGATGGTGCTCGCGACTCGCGCGAAGCAGAAGCCGGGACAGCATAACGACCGGTCTCGGCGCGTTTCACAGGAGTCGACGGAAAACCGCAGCGGGCGCGAACGACCGATTCCGCGAAGGCGCGTGCGATGTGGCGCACACCGCTCGGCAGCGCGTGTTACCCACGCCACCAGGCAGTGCGGGCACCGGAGTCACCGCAGGTCGGCTCCCGGTACCGGCGTCGGCGCCCACCACGCGTTCCGGGGCGGCCCCGGCGCGATCATTTCCGTTGGGAGTCCGCAGTGGACTGACGATTCCGATATCGGAACCGGGGAATTCACTCGCCGTTCCCGGGGAAAAAACGAATCGGGCGCAGGAGCGGGTGTTCGGTCGCGGCCGCGGTCGCTGCCGCGCGCCGAGCGGAGCACCGCGGAGTTCCGCCGGCCCGAGCGTCGCGGGCGACCCGACGTCGCGAACGATCCGGTGCCGGCGAGCACCCGGATCCGGAGCGGCCCCACCGGCGACCACGCCCCGACCAGCGCCCCGACGAACGACGAGGCCGCAGCCGCTCACGCAGCGGCTGCGGCCTCGGAACAGGTGGTTCGCGCAGTCCGGGAACCAGTGCGCGATGCTGGGATCGAACCAGCGACCTCTACCGTGTCAAGGTAGCGCTCTCCCGCTGAGCTAATCGCGCGTGCCGGATGCCCGCGATCCCGGTGCGGGACCGCCGCCGGCTCGGCACGGAAAGCCTATCCCACGCCCGCGCGCGGTGCGGCACCGGGGTGCGCGGAACGGACTCGCCGCGCCGGGCGGCCCTCCGGGTGCGAAGCAGGCGGAGGGCCGCCCGCTCCAGGCGGTTCCCGCGGAGCCGTCGGCACCCGGAGCTGCCCGCGCTGCCCGTCACGCGTGCCCGCCGCACGCGCCTGCCGCCGCAGCAGAACCCGCCCGGAACGGCGAAAGCCGGTGTGCCCGGGGCACACCGGCTCGACCGTCGGCGACCGCCGCTCCCCGGAACGGGGAGCGCGGCGCCGGGAGCGGCGCGCGGTGCGCACCCCGCAGCGGGGGTGCGTCCGGTCGCGCCGCTGAGCGCGCGGGAGGCCTCAGCGCTCGGCCATCTTCTTCTGCAGGTTCTCGTCCAGCGTGTTCAGGAAGTCCTGCGTGTTCAGGTAGCCCTGGTCGCCGCCGACCAGCAGGGCCAGGTCCTTGGTCATCTTGCCGCTCTCGACGGTCTCGATGACGACCTGCTCCAGCGTCTGCGCGAAGGACACGACCTCCGGCGTGGAGTCCAGCTGGCCGCGCTGCTGCAGGCCGCGGGTCCAGGCGAAGATCGACGCGATCGGGTTGGTGGAGGTCTCCTCGCCCTTCTGGTGCCGCCGGTAGTGGCGGGTGACCGTGCCGTGGGCGGCCTCCGCCTCGACCGTGCCGTTCTCGGTCATCAGCACCGAGGTCATCAGCCCGAGCGAGCCGAAGCCCTGGGCGACCGTGTCGGACTGCACGTCACCGTCGTAGTTCTTGCAGGCCCACACGTAGCCGCCTTCCCACTTGAGCGCGGAGGCGACCATGTCGTCGATGAGCCGGTGCTCGTACTCGATCCCGGCGGCCTCGAAGTCGGCCTTGAACTCGTTCTCGTAGACCTCCTCGAACACCTCCTTGAACATGCCGTCGTAGGACTTGAGGATCGTGTTCTTGGTGGACATGTACACCGGGTAGCCGCGCTGCAGGCCGTAGCGCATGGAGGCGCGGGCGAACTCCTCGATGGAGCGGCGGTAGTTGTACATGCCCATGGCGACGCCGCCGTCCTCGGGGAACTTCGCGACCTCGAGCTGGACCGGCTCGCTGCCGTCGTCCGGCGTGTAGGTCACGGTGACCGTGCCCGGGCCGGGGACCTTGAAGTCCTGCGCCTTGTACTGGTCGGCGTGCGCGTGGCGGCCGATCACGATGGGCTTGGTCCAGCCCGGCACGTAGCGCGGGATGTTGGAGATGACGATCGGCTCCCGGAAGATCACGCCGCCGAGGATGTTGCGGATCGTGCCGTTCGGGCTGCGCCACATCTTCTTCAGCCCGAACTCCTCGACGCGGGCCTCGTCCGGCGTGATGGTGGCGCACTTGACGCCCACGCCGTGCTTGGCGATCGCGTGGGCGGCGTCGACGGTGACCTGGTCGTCGGTGGCGTCGCGGTGCTCGATGCCCAGGTCGTAGTAGTCGAGGTCGATGTCCAGGTAGGGGTGGATCAGCTTGTCCTTGATGAAGGACCAGATGATCCGCGTCATCTCGTCGCCGTCGAGCTCGGCCACGGTGCCCTGTACTTTGATTTTGCTCATGTGGCGGGGTGCTCCTCTCGCGAGAACGCAAGCGGTACGAGCGTACTGCTATCAGTTTTCGATTGTGCCTGCCCGCCCACGATGACCACCACCCCGTCGGCAGCGCGATACGCCACTTCCCGGAATCCACCCCCGGAGCCCGCGCGAGCGCGGGGCAGCGGCGGTCCGCCCGGCTCGCGAGCAACGCGGCGATCCTCCGACGCGCCCGCTCGCGCCGCGAACGCCCTACTAGGCTGAGTCGTCGAACGCATGATCTTGGGAGTGGCATGTCTACCGGACCGACGCACGCAATGAGCGGTGTGACCGCGTGGGCGGCGGTCACCGCCCTGGCGGGCAGCCACACCATCGGACAGCTCAGCCCGAAGACGTGGGTGGTCGGGGCGACGCTGTCCGCAGGTGCCGCACTGCTGCCGGACATCGACCACCCCAAGTCGACGGTGGCCAGCACCTTCGGCGGCATCTCCCGGGGAGCCTCCGCCGCGCTGAGCGGGCTGAGCGGCTTCATGTACCGGCTCACCCGCACCAAGCACGACAGCGACCGGGAGGGCACCCACCGCGGGTTTACCCACACCGTCGTGTTCGCCATTCTCGCCGGGCTCGTCACCACGGCGATCGTGCAGTCCAGCAACGGTGCGGCCCTGGCCGTGCTCATGTTCGTCTTCGCCGGCCTGACGGTGCGCGGCATCATGCACAAGTGGAACCCGCGGCAGGACGCCCTGCTCATCGCGGCCACGTCCGTGCTGCTCACGGTGGCTTGCTGGGCGTGGACCGGTGACCAGCCCACCGACGCGGCGGCGTTCGGCGTGGCCGTGATGATCGGTTGCACCGCGCACTTCCTCGGCGACGCGATCACCGAGAAGGGCTGCCCCATGCTGTGGCCGTTGCCGCTCAAGGGCCAGACCTGGTACCCGGTGGCACCGCCGAAACCGCTGCGCATGACGACCGGGGGCAAGGTGGAGATGGTCCTGGTCGGCCCGGCGCTCACGTTCGGCGCGGTCGTGTTCGGCGCGATCGCGCTCTACCGCATCGGCGCGGCCCCCTGGCTGGCCGAGCTGGACCTGCCGCCGCAGATCGCGGCTTGGCTCCCGCCACAATCCCCGCATTGAGTCCGGGCAAACCACCCATCCGGTCCGGCCTGGCCGATAAGGTAAGAAGAAGGCGGGCAGGCAGCACTGGCTGGGACAGGCTCGGAGGAACCATGCGAGCCGGTACACGCGACCGGACACGGAAACTGATCACGCGCGCGAGCGCACCGTTCGCCCTGGTGCTGACGGTTCTCGCGGCCTGCGGCGGGCTGCACGGGACGCAGCAGGGCCAGAACGGCGCGCCGCGCGTCGACCCCGCGGACATGTCGGCGTGCGCCCGCGCGATCAACGTCGCCAACTTCATGCCCAACTTCGTCGACCCGCGCCAGGCGCGCGCGGACGCGCACGACAAGCTCTTCGAGATCAACGGTCTGCTGGCCCGGACCAGCGACGAACAACTGCGCAAGAACTTGGAGGACGTGCGGTCCTCGGTGCAGCGGGTCGCCGACGGCGAGGTCTCGCTCGACAGCAGCGGGCAGTGGGCGAACCAGCAGTCGGAGAACTACGAGGAGGTCAGCACCACCTGCTCGCGCGTGCAGGAGGGGTGAGCCCGCCCGCGTTCCCGTCCGGCCGCAACCCCGCGGAACAGCGGAGACCCCGAGCAGCGGACGCCCCCGCCCGGCGCACCCGAACGAGTGGCACCCGCACCCCCTGCGGAATGTGGCGCCGGTCACCTACTCTGGGCAGCGGAGGTGATGGGCATGCAAGCGACGGTGGGCGACCAACTCCACGTGCACAGCCGGACCATCTCGGAGATGGACCGCATGGGCGTCATCATCGAGGTCCGCGGCGAGGACGGCGGGCCGCCGTACCTCGTGCGCTTCGACGACGGCCACGAACGGCTGGTCTTCCCCGGCGGGGACTGCGTCGTCGAACCACCCCGCCCCCGTCAAGGGGACTGACCCGCCCTGGAGACCCGGGAGCGAGGCACGTCCCGGCAGCACCGGCGGAGCGCCGGTGCCTCCCGCGCGACCGACCCGGTGCGGCACGACGCCGCACGGCCGACTGATCCGACTCCACAGATGCGGCACCGGGCGGTATCGTCCCGGTGCCGTCGTCCGTCCGACCGCTTCCCGCCGGGCCGCCGCATCGCGCCGGCAGGACGCGCAACGCCAGCGCGGGCAACGGCGCGAACGGAAGGCACCACCCACGCGCGTGACCGCGATCGACTTCCTAGAGTAGGTCGCGATGAGGGGCGCTTGGCGAGGAGGCGGTGAAGAGGTGCGAGACAACTGGGCGTCGGCAACGCCGGCCGACCCGCGGGTCGGCGAGTTCCCCGACGGCGACGGCGACGCGGCGGACGGGCCGTTCGCCGCCCTCGGTGCCGGGGCGGCCCCGTCGGCGGAACTGCCCGCGGGCGGCCTGATGACCGAGCAGGCCGCCTACGCGGACTCCCGCAACGCCCTGTGCTGGCTCAGCGACGAACCGCCCGCACCCCAGCTCGTGGCCGCCCTGCGCGGCGAGCACCGCCGGACCGGGCTGTGGCCGCTGCTGGTCTGCGACAGCACCGAGACCTACGGCGACCGCTGCACCATCGGCGTCGTCCCGCCGGAACCCCTCGAGCACATCGACCGGTGGACCATCGAGGACGTCATGGCCCGCATCTGGGACGGGCTCGTGCAGGCCGACGGTGAGCTCGGGCCGGCCTACGACCTGGACACGCTCGCCCCGTTCGACCACTCCTGCCCGGGGCCGGCCGTCCCCGGCAACCTGCTGGCCGACCCCGACATCCTGGCCAACCAGCAGCTCGCCCGGTTCGTCGACGAGCAGTCCCAGCTCGCTCTCGTCCCCGTGCGGCACGGCTCGGACGTGCTCACCGCCCTGGGGTGGTCGGGCGCGTCCAACCACGTGTCCCGCACGGCCGGGTTGTCCGCCATGGCCCGCAGCTGGGAGCAGCGGTTCGGCGCCCGCGTGCTGCGGCTCGGCCCGGACCGGCTGGACCTGAGCGTGTCCGCCCCGCCGCAGGACGCCGAGCACGCAGCGGCCGTCGCCGCCGAGCACTGGACGTTCTGCCCGGACCGCATCGTGCAGGAATCCGGCAGCATCGCCGAGTACGCGCGCGAGATCCGCGGGCGGCGGACCTGGTCGTTCTGGTGGGATTGACCGGCGCGGGTGTGAGTGATCGGAGCGGGTGTGAGTGACCGGCGCGGTCGGGATGACCGGCGCGGTCACCGGCCGCGCCTCACCCGAACGGGCCGCCCTCGATGGTCAGCGCGACGTACCCGATCGCCACGCCGAACCCGCCGTACAGCGCGACATCGACCGCCCGGGTGCGCAGCGCCAGCAACCCGGCGCGGTGTTCGGGCACGGTCACGCGCAGCACGGCGGCCACGAGCAGCGCCGCGCTCACGAGCGCGGCGCCCTCCCGCCAGTGCTGCAGCGCAACGCGGAGGAAGCCGAGCAGCGCGATCAGCGCGACGAACGCGAACGGGAGGTGCTCGCGGAACCGCGGGTCGTCCCACAACCGGTCGCTCATACCTCCCCTTCCGCGCCGACGCGCCGACCGGGCGCGCTCACAGGCCCAGGCGGCGCTCCGCTTCCTCCACGACGTTCGTCAGCAGCATCGTCCGGGTCATCGGCCCGACACCGCCCGGGTTCGGCGAGAGGTGACCGGCGACCTCGGCCACGTCCGGGTGCACGTCACCGGCCGGCCCGGACTCGGTGCGCGTCACGCCGACGTCCAGCACGGCCGCGCCGGGGCGCACCATGTCGGGCGTGATCAGACCGGGCTTGCCGGCGGCGGCGATCACCACGTCCGCGCGCCCCACCTCGGCGGCGAGGTCGGTGGTGCCGGTGTGGCACAGCGTCACGGTGGCGTTCTCGCTGCGCCGGGTGAGCAGCAGGCCGATCGACCGGCCGACGGTGATGCCGCGGCCCACGACGGTCACCCGCGAGCCCTTCAGCGGCACGTCGTAGCGGTGCAGCAGCTCGATGATGCCGCGCGGCGTGCACGGCAGCGGCCCCGGTTCGTTGAGCACGAGGCGCCCGAGGCTGATCGGGTGCAGCCCGTCGGCGTCCTTCTCCGGGGCGATCCGCTCCAGCAGCGCCCCCGAGTCGAGGTGGTCGGGCACGGGCAGTTGGACGATGTAGCCGGTGCACGCCGGATCGTCGTTGAGCTCGTCGAGCACCGCCTCGACATCGGCCTGGCTCGCATCGGCGGGCAGGTCCTTGCGGATCGAGGTGATGCCGACCTTGGCGCAGTCGTTGTGCTTGCCGCGCACGTAGGAGTGGGACGCCGGATCGTCACCCACCAGCACCGTCGCCAGGCCCGGGGTGTGCCCGTGCTCGGCGAGCCGGGCGACGCGGGCACCCAGTTCCCCGTAGATCGCGTCCTTCGTGGCCTTGCCGTCGAGAATCGTCGCGCTCACAGTGACATCCTGGCAGAGCGCCGGTCACCGCGGCAGACGGGGAGTGGGCAGCGAAGCCACCCCGACCGCGACCAGTGTCAGCAGCACACCCGCCACTGTGGACGCCCCGACGTGCGTGCCGGGGGCCGGCACGAGCAGGTCCAGCAGCAGCGCGCCGATGAGCTGCCCGGAGATCATGCCGAGGCTCAGCAGCAGCACGCCGGTGTGCCGCACCAGCGCCACCGAACCGCCGATGACGAAGATCCCCAGCAACCCCCCGACGTACAGCCACGGTTCCGGCGGGAACTCGCCGGGCAGGCCGCGCACGGCGGCGGTGGCCGCGAGCGCCAGCAGCAGCGCCACCGTGCCCACCCCGAAGTTCAGCGTCGTCGCCGCCACGTTGGACTCCGCGGTCTGCTTGACCAGCCCGTTGACGGCGGCCTGCCAGCCGAGGCCGATCCCCGCGAGGGCGGGCAGCAGCACGAGCCAGCTCCCGTGGCTGCTCCCCAGCTCGGAGGACATGGCGATCACCACGGCCACCACGGCGATCGCGGCGCCGAGCAGGCGCGGCGGGGTGACCGGCTGCTTGCCCGCCGGCCCCAGCCCCATCCGGTCCACGACCATGCCGCTGACCACCTGCCCGGCGACGACCGCGATGGTGAACAACGCGACGCCGATCAGGGCGGCTGCGGTGCCCTGCGCGAAGACGAGGTAGCCGCCGCACACGCCGCCGAGGCACTCCCAGGGGCGCAGCCCTCCCGCGGCCCGCACGCTCCCGGCGACCCGGCGCGCTCCGCTCCGCGCCGCGGGCGTGGCCGCGGCGGCGACGAGCAGCACGGCGAACCCCACGCCGAACGAGATCACACCGGCGGTCACGCCGTCGCCCAGCCGATCGCCGAGCGTTCCGTTGATCCGGGCCTGCACCGCCAGCAGCACGCCCACGCCGGCGGCCGCGACCCCGGCGATCGCGCGCCGGCCGGTCCGTCCGGCGGGGGTGGTGGAGCGTTCTGAGGACACGGTCACGTGCGGGCAGTCTCCTCCGCCGCACGCGTGGAACGCGAGCCGTGCAGGCTGTGATGTGCGACAAGCGCGACCCCGCCGGCGACGAGCAGCGCGGCGGCCCCGGCCGCAGCTGCGGGCCCGACGAGATCCATCATCGCGCCGGACAGCGGGGAGGCCACCGCGGCACCGGCGGTGGTGGCGCTGAAGAACCACCCGAAGGCCTCGTTGCGCCGCTCGGGCGGGGCGATCTCGGCCACAGCGCTGTTCGCCGCGGCCAGGCTCGGCGCGATCGCCATCCCGCCCAGCCCCAGCAGCACGGCCACGACCAGCGGCGACCCCGCCGTCACCGGGGGGAGCGCGGGCACGAGCACGGCGAGCCCGACCGCCGCCGCGATCCCGCGCCGCCACAGCACCGGCCGGCCGGGCAGCCCGCCCGCGAGGAGCCCGCCGGTCAGCGACCCCAGCGCCCACACCGCGGCGAGGACCCCGGCCAGCTGCGGCGTGCCGCGTTCCTGGGACCAGCCGACGAGCAGCAGGTCGCCCGCGACGAGCCCGGCGATCAGGGCCGCGCCGAACGCGGGCAGCCGCAGCATCCCCGGGGTCCGCAGGAGGCTGCGCCCCTCCCCGGCCTCCCCCGCCGCGCGGGCGGGGGCGCGCTGCAGCCCCGCGTGCCGCAGGGCCAGCGCGAACGACGCGGGCCCGAGGACGGACACGGCCGCGACCGCGAGCGTGCCCACGTCCGCACCGAGGTGGGTCACGGCGAACGCGGCGAAGACCGGGGCGACCACGTAGATCAGCTCCTGCAGCGTGGCCTCCACCGCGTAGGCGGCCTCCAGGGCCGCCCCCGAGGCGATCCGCGGCCAGATGGCCTTGCCCACCTGCCCCACCGGCGGCAGCGCCATCCCGGTCACCCCGGCGAGCGGGATCACCGCCCACCAGTGCTGCGCGGGCACCGCGGCGGCGACGAGCACGATCGCGACCAGCCCCGCCGCGTACAGCGCGCCCAGGACGGTCAGGAGCAGCGGGACGGATCGGCGGTCGGCGGCACGCCCCCGCACCGGCCCCGCCGCGGCCTGGCCGACCGTGACGGCTCCGACCACGACACCGGCGGAGGCGTAGGAACCGGTCCACTCCGCGACCAGGAAGGTGAGCACCATCGGCACGGCGGGCATCTGCAGGCGGCCGAGCAGGCTGAACGCCATGAGGCCCGGAGCGTGCGGAACGCCGGTCAGGATGCGGTACGGGCGGAGCAGCCGGGGTTGCGACACGACCTCCACCATGGCGTGCGGCGAACGCGCGCCGCCAGCGGTTTTCCGCGGCGCGCCGCGTGCGAGACGGTGCACATCGGCCGACGGGGTTTGTGATCGAATCCCACCTGGTGGTGTGATGTTGTTCCACCCCGGTCACGGGGGAAGCTGTGCGCCGCGGACCGGCCCGACGGGCGCCCATCCCCGACAAGAGGCGCGCGTGCCCTGCACCGACGATCGGAACGGCACACGCGGCACACTGCTTCACTCGTGTCGAGTAGCGTCTAGTGCGGGGTGGGGACGCTGTGCTTGGCCCAGAGGGGGAGGATGTCACCCATGTCGCGTCCGACAGCGATCAGCCCGGAAGAGCAGGAACAGGTCGCCCGTCAGATCGGGGTCCTGCTGTTACAGGCCGTGCCCGACGACTGGCAGCAGATCACCGTGGAGTACCGCGCCACCGGTGAGTACCACGACCTGCTCGGCGAGATCATCAAGCAGGACGGCACCTCCGAGGAGTGGGAACCGCCGACCGAGCTGCCGGGGATCTTCGAGAACCTGCGGGACGGCATGTACCGCCCGGACGTGGGGACCTGGCTGAGCGCGCTGTACGTGGTCGAGCGCCCGTCGTCCTACCGCATCGACATCAACTTCGACTCCGAGCCGAGCTGGCGCCAGCCGCTGCCGCGCGGGGCGTACGCGGACGAACTGCGCCGCTACCCGCGCGCCGAGGAGAACATCCCGGAGTGGATGTGGGCGAAGCTCGACGGCTCCGACGCCTCCGCGGAGGAGGACGCCCCGGAGCGCTCGGACTCCGCGGAGCCCGCTCCCACCGCCCCGCAGCCCGCCGAGCGCGCTGGTGACGGAGCCGCGGGCACCGAGGCGCCCGGCGGCGAGGAGGCCGAGCAGCTCGCCGTTCCGGCATCGCCCGCGGAACTGGCCGACTCGGACGAGCCGGGGCAGGACGGCGCCGCCGCGGTCGCGGACGGCCCCGGTCCACCCGGCGCGGTCGCACCAGGGCAGGGCTCCGGGTTCGCCCCCGCCGCGGACCGGGGCTCCTCGGACGCGGAGCGGGCACCCGCCGTCGCGGAGGTCTTCGCCGACATCGACGACCGGGGACTCCCCCTGCTCTCCGGCCGCCCACCGGTGCCGCTGGAAGAGGTCGCCTCGCTGCGGCAGTACCTGGAGACCGCACCGCTGGTCCAGCGCACGGACGAGCACCACGACGAACTGGACTCCGAGCGCTCGCTGAGCGTGCCCGGCACGTGGCACACCGACGGCGTCTGGCTCTGGCCGGGCGCGGTGCCCTACTACCTCGCCCAGTACGGCGTCCCCCCGCAGCCGGAGCTGCTGGCGCACATCCGCGAACGCGGTTTCACCGTGCCCGCGGTGCCGCCGGAGCGGCTCGACGCGGTGCGCGGGTTCCTCGACGGTGCTGCGGGCCCCGCCGGGGAAACCGCCGAGGAGGTCGCCACCGCGCACGCCGGGGATCCCGCCGCGGAGGAGCAGGACGGGACCGCGCCGGAGGGCTGGGCCGCATCGGAGGACTGGGCGCACGGCGAGCCGGCCCCGGCTGCGCACGCGGGCGCGCAGGTGCAGGAGCCCCCGGCAGCGGGAGAACTCGGCGCGGGAGAACTCGGCGCGGAGGAACTCGGCGCGGGGCACCCCGAGGAGGGCGACCTCGCGGAGACCGCCGCGTCGCTCGCGGGCGAGACCGCGGAAAGCGCCCCGACCGCCGCGGACTCCTCCGCAACGCCGCAGGCGGGAACCGGCGAGCTCGCGGAACCGGGAATCCTCGGACGCGAGGAACCGGCCCACGAGGCCTTCGGCGGAACCGCGGAGCTCGGCGAAGCGGCGGAGCTCGGCGAAGCGGCGGAGCTCGGCGAAGCCGCGGACGGAGCCCCGTTCGACGGTGCCGCTGGTGGCGCGACCGCCGCGGAAGAGGAGCCGGACGAGCCGGACCTCGACCCCGAGGCGGTGTTCGCGCAGCTGCACGACAAGCTGAACGCCCACGGCGCGGGGAGCGAGGAGTACCGGATCGGCAACCGCGTGGACACGGCGCGCTGCTTGTTCGCCGACGGTCCGGCGTGGGTCGTCACCGACGAGGACGCCGAGGTGCGGTTCACCCGCGTCGACCACGCCGCCGCGTTCCTGCTCGGTACCCTGCTGCTCCAGCACGACTCGCCGCAGCCGGGTGAGTCCCCCGCCGCCGGGACCGGCGAACCGGACCTCCTCCGGACCGCCGGGGGCCCGGACGGCCCGGAGGCCGCGTCCGCACCGGTGGAACCGGCTGGCGGTCCGGAGCCGGGGGCCGCGGACCCGGCGGGGGCGGTCGACGGCGGTACCGGTGCGGAACTGCCGAAGCACCCCGGCGGCAATCCGCTGTTCACCGCCAACCAGCCGAGCGAACCACCGGAGCCGGTCGGGAACGTCGCCGAAGCCCTGGAAACCGACGCCCCGGCGCAACCGCCGCGCCCGGACGGTCCTCCGGTCCCGCCGGGAGTGCAGGAGGGCCAGCAGCCGCCAGCTCCCGCACCGCAGCCGCCCGCTGCCGGGCAGGCCCCGGGGATGCCTCCTGCGCCGCAGGCGCCCGCCGCGCACGGCGGCCAGCCTCCCGCGCCGCACTCCCCGCAGAGCGGGCAGCAACCGCCGCAGGCACCGGGCCAGCCGCCGGCCGCGAACAACGGTGCACCGGTTCCACCGCTGCCGAAGCGGCAACCGCGGCAGGACGGCGGCGGTGTGCCTCCCGCTCCGCAGCAGCCGAACGGGGCCCAGCTCAACGGGGTCCAACCGAACGGTGCTCAACAGAACGGGGCTCAACCGAACGGGGCGCACGCCGGCGGCGCGCCGGGGATGGGAGCTCCGCCGCAGCAGGGGCAGGCACCGGTGCCGCCGCGTCCGCAGCAGCCGGGGGCCCAACCGGCGGGGCAGCAGCCGCCGCAGGCACCGGGCCAGCCGCCGGTGAACCCCTCGTCGGGCGAACAGCCGGTGCAGAACCCGGCCGCGCAGGTGAACATCCAGCCGTTGAACGGGGAACCGCCGCTGACGCTGTACCGGGACCGCCGGCAGGTCATGCTGCAGCCGGGCACCGAGCTGGACCGCTTCGGCGAACCGGGCGGCAACGTGACTTACGCGTTCCGCACGCCGTACGGCAACCGGTCGCTGCCGCCGCAGTGGTCGAGCCGCAACTACTACGCCTACCGCGTGCAGCGGCCGCTGCAGGTGCTGCGCGGTTCGGCTGTGCCGTGGTTCGAGCAGCCCGGCGGGGGCACGGCGTACGTGCTGCCCGCCTCCGTCGAGGAGCTGCTGGCGGAGGGCGTGCTGGTGGAAATGCCCCCCACCGAGGTTCCGCGCCCGCCGATGGAGTGACGAGCACGCGAGCACCTCCGGAGCACACCGCGGGACCTCCGCGGTGTGCTCCTCTTCTCGGCCGGGCGGCGGCGTTTCGACCGCCAGGAACCCGGGGCGAGGACGTCAGGGCACGACGACGACGGGCCGCACCGCTTCGACGACGAGCGTGGCCGGCACGGTCCCCAGCAACCCGCCGCGGCGGCGGGAGCGGCCGACCACGATGAGATCCGCCCGGTACTGCTCGGCGACCTGCTCCAGTCCCACCGCGGGATCGCCGCGGTGGTGCACGAAGTCCCAGTTGATGTCGATGTCCCGCAGGTGCTCGACCACCTCGTCCTTCAACTCGGCCACGAGGCTCTCCGCCGCCTCGCTGGCGACGGCCACGCCCATGGGCGACCAGTAGGCCACCCCGCCCACGGCCTCGACGTAGACGAGCACGAGTCGCGCCCGCTCCCGCCGCGCCAGCCCCGCAGCCCACGCCGCGGCGTGAAAGCTCGCCGGGCTGCCGTCCATCCCGACGACGATGCCGCCCAGCCCGTCCTTGCCGATCTCGAAACCGGTCATGTCGCGTTCGGCCACGCCAAGATGGTATGGCCCGCGGTCACCGGGTCCGACGCCTGCGACGCATTCGCAATCTCCGGTGCGCACCGCGCCGCTCCAGCGGTGAACCGCGAGGCCGGCGGAGGGGTTCCGGGCTGCGCCGGGGTCCCCGCGGGGATCCACCGCGCCCGCTGCCACCCCGCCCCGGACACGCGAACGGCCCCGGCCGCGGGGCCGGGGCCGTTGCTGCGCTCCGCCGGTTCGGGGCGGGAGGGGCCGGTTCGGTGCGGGAGGGCTCCGCCGGTTCAGTGCGCGAAGTGGCGGGTGCCGGTGTGGTACAGCGCCACGCCCGCCGCCGCGCAGACCTCGATCGTCTCGGTGTCCCGCACCGAACCTCCCGGCTGCACGATCGCCCGCACCCCGGCGTCGATGAGCACCTGCGGCCCGTCCGCGAACGGGAAGAAGGCGTCCGAGGCCGCCACCGACCCGCGCACCCGGTCACCGGCGCGGGAGACCGCCAGCCGCGCCGAGTCGACGCGGTTGACCTGGCCCATGCCCACGCCGACCGTCGCCCGGTCCGCCGCCAGCAGGATCGCGTTCGACTTCACCGCGCGGCACGTCCGCCACGCGAAGGCGAGATCGGCGAAGGTGGCCGCGTCCACCGCTGCGCCGGCGGCCAGTTCCCAGTTCGCCGGGTCGTCGCCCGGGGCGTCGACCGCGTCCGCGCCCTGGGTGAGCAGACCGCCCGAGATGGCCCGCATCTCCACCCGGCCGCTCTTCGGCGGCTGCGCGGTGAGCAGCCGGATGTTCTTCTTGCGCATGAGCACGTCCTGGGCGCCCTCCGCATACCCCGGGGCGACCACGACCTCGGTGAACACCTCCGCGATCTGCTCGGCCATGGTCACCGAGACCTCGCGGTTCGTCGCGATCACCCCGCCGAACGCGCTCACCGGATCGCACTCGTGCGCCTTGCGGTGCGCCTCGGCGATGTCCTCGGCCACGGCGATGCCGCACGGGTTGGCGTGCTTGATGATCGCCACGCAGGGGTCGTCGTGGTCGTGCGCGGACCGCCACGCCGCGTCCGCGTCCACGTAGTTGTTGTAGGACATCTCCTTGCCGTGCAGCTGCGCCGCGGCCGCCAGGCCCGTGGCCTCCCCACCGGAGACGTACAGCGCCGCGGGCTGGTGCGGGTTCTCGCCGTAGCGCAGCAGCGACCGGCGCTGCCAGGTCTGCCCCATCCAGCCGGGGAACGGGCTCCCCTCCGCGGACTGCTCGGCCTCGGCGTCCTGCCGCTGGCTCATCCACGAGGCCACGGCCACGTCGTACGAGGCGGTGTGCCGGAAGGCGGCCGCGGCCAGCTCGGCGCGCTGCTGGAACGTGAAACCGCCGCCGCGCACCTGCTCCAGCACCCAGTCGTAGTTGCTCGGGTCGACCACGACCGCGACGTTGGCGTGGTTCTTCGCGGAGGCGCGGACCATCGCCGGGCCGCCGATGTCGATGTTCTCGACGACCTCCTCGTCATCGGCGCCCGAGTCGACCGCGCGCACGAACGGGTAGAGGTTCACCACGAGCAGGTCGAACGCTGCGATGTCCAGGTCCTGCAGCTGCTGCGCGTGGGTCTGCCGGCGCGTGTCGGCGAGCAGCCCCGCGTGCACCCGCGGGTGCAGCGTCTTCACCCGGCCGTCGAGGACCTCGGGGAAACCGGTGAGCTCTTCGACCGGAGTGACCGGAACCCCCGCATCGGACAGCGCCCGGGCCGTGCCCCCGGTGGACACGATCTCCACCCCGGCGCCGTGCAACCCGGTCGCCAGCTCCAACAGGCCGGACTTGTCCGACACGCCGATCAGCGCACGCCGCACCGGACGATGCGCGGAGTTCGTACTCACGGGATACTCACCTTCCGTCCCTGCACGGTCCACCCGTGCTCCGCCAGCTGATCCAGGGTGTCCACCAGCAGTCGCCGTTCCGCGGCCTTGATCCGCTCATGCAGACTCGACTCGTCGTCACCGGTGGCCACCTCGACGGCCTCCTGGGCGAGGATCGGGCCGGTGTCCACACCGGAATCCACGACGAACAGCGTGCAGCCGGTCACCCGCACCCCATATTCCAGCGCGTCCCGCACTCCGTGCATGCCGGGGAAGGACGGCAACAGCGCCGGATGACTGTTCAGGTACCGCCCGCCGAAACGGGCGAGGAACGCCTCGCCGACCAGCTTCATGAAACCGGCCGACACCACCAGGTCGGGCTCGTGCTCCGCGCAGACCTCGGTCAGCGCCCGATCCCACTCCTGGCGCGCACCGTGATCGGACACGCGTCGCACGAACGTGGGGATCCCCGCGCGCTCCGCCCGCGCGAGCCCTTCGACCCCGGGGCGGTCGGCTCCGACGGCGACGACGCGGAAGCGGTCCGACCCGGCGTCGAGCAGCGCCTGCAGCAGGCTGCCCGATCCCGACACCAGCACGACCACGCGCGCGGGTGCTCCGGTGCTCAACCGCCGCGGCTCGTTCCCCTGCCCCGGTTCAACCGTGGTGCTCAGCGTGGACTCCCGACCTCTTCGGCGACCTGACGACGTTCCACGACGCGTTCTCCGCATGCAGCGTAGGTGCCGACCGCCGGGCGAACGCGCAGGGGTCTCACCGGTCGCGGTCCCGCCGGGGCGGAAAGCCTCAGCTCAGGCGCCGATCGGTCGGATCGGCATCGAGTTCGTCCGGTTCCGGCTCGACCGCGGCGGACGGGGTGGTCAACCTCTCACCGCGCAGGGACGCGGCACCTCCCGGCCCCTCGGCCGGCTCGTCCGCGGTGCCCGGTCCTGCGGCGACCTCCTCCGCGGAGTCCGCGGGGATCTCGGCGACGAGCTCGGGGGCGAGCTCCTCGGGCGGTGCCTCGCGCAGTTCCTCCGCCGGGGAGTCCCCGGAGCCGGGCCCCTCCGCAACGGCGTCCTCGTCGAGCAGATCCTCGCCGGTGCCCTCCGGTTCCCCGACGAGCTCGGGGTCGGCGAGCTCCGGCGCCGGGGGCAGGAACGCCAGTACCGCCGCGGGCACCGCAGTCCAGCCGAACGTCGCCAGCGCCAGCACCACCGGACCG
Source organism: Salinifilum ghardaiensis (assembly GCF_054491345.1). Classification (NCBI taxonomy): domain Bacteria; kingdom Bacillati; phylum Actinomycetota; class Actinomycetes; order Pseudonocardiales; family Pseudonocardiaceae; genus Salinifilum; species Salinifilum ghardaiensis. The sequence goes on from NZ_CM137101.1 coordinate 4,467,078, forward strand.
AGGTCGACGGGGCTGAGCGGACCGTCCGCCACGGTCCCGCCCGCGAGCCAGGCCAGCAGCAGCACGCCGAGCGCGATCACCACCGCCGCGACCCCCGCCGCGCGCAGCCGCTCGACCACGTCCAGCAGCGCGCGGCGGCAGAGCACGCCCACGAGCACTCCGGCAGCGGCCGCGAGCAGCACCATCGCCGACCACCACGCGTGCGGCCCGCCGGCGGGCAGCAGGTCCGTCAGCGGGAAGCGCGGCACGTCCCCGGTAGCCAGGTGCCACGGGCCCACCGAGGCGCGGCCGATCTCGAATCCCGTTCCCGCGGCGAAGGACCAGCCGGCCACGACCGCGTTGGGCAGGTAGACCAGCGACAGCGCGGTCATCCCGAAGCCGGCGCCCCACGTGCCCGAACCGTAGAGCTCGGCCAGTTCGGGCAGCGCTGCGCCGAGGGCGACGAGCACGACCCCCGCACCGGCCGCGAGGACCGCGCCGAGCCCGAGCAGCCCGGCGCGCACGCCCGCCCACACGTCCTCCGGGACGTGCGCCCACAGCTGGTAGAGGAGGCCGCAGCGGGGGGCGACGCCGGCGGCGGCCGCGGCGGTGGCCAGCAGGCCCGCGCACGCGAACGCCGGAGCAGGCGCGGCGTGGGGGCCGATGAGGAAGGCCGCCAGCCCCGCCGGGATCGCGTACCCGACGCCGAAGGTCAGCACCACGGGTCCTGCCTGGTCGGGGCGGCGCAGGCGGCACCGGCGCGCGTACGCGGAAGCGGCGGTGGCGATGAGCACCGCGACGAGCGCGGTGGGCAGCAGCGGCAGCACGCCCAGGGCGAGGCCGTCGAGGGTGAGCGGGACCTGGAAGCAGGACAACCACGCCACCACGGCGCCGAGCAGGATCATCGGGGGTTCGAACTGCACCCCCTCCGCCGCGCCCACGACGCAGGCGAGCAGTGCGGCGACGAGCAGGTAGCTCAGCAGCAGGGTCGCCAGGCACACGGCCACGAGCAGCCACCCGCGCGTCCCGCGCCGGCGCGCCGGAGCTGCTCCGGTCCCCGCTGCCCCGGTCCCGGTTGCTCCGGTTTCGGCCGACGGGTCCGCATCCGTGGTGCGCCGGGCTGGTTCCGCGAGTGCATCGGCTTCGGACACGGCGTGAATCTCGCACCGCGCGCGCTCCGGGCGGGCGGCAACACGCCACTCCGTCGATCATGTCTCCTGATCGGGCGATGCGGGAGATGGAGGTGCCGGCCCCGCACGCAGCGGCCCGGGGTGGCGCCGCGCTGCGGAACCACCCCGGGCCGCGGAGATCAGGCCGGGACTACTGGATCACTGCCCGGGATGCGGCATCTGCTGCGTGCCCTGCGGGCCGCTGTTGCCGCCCTGCCCCGCACCCGGAGCCGGTGCCTGGCCGGGTTGCTGCTGGCCGGGTTGCTGCTGGCCCGGTGCCTGCTGCGGTGACGCCGACGGGGCCGGCCCGCCCTGGCCGGGTGCGCCCTGCGGTTGACCGCCGGAGCCCCACCCGCCCTGCGACGCGGCAGGCGGTTGCCCGAAGTGCCCGGGCACGGGCTTGCCCTGCGGTCCCCATCCGGATCCCTGCTGGAACTGGCCGGGCGGGGCGAACGGGGGTGGCGGCGGCTGGGAGCTGTCCGAGCCCGCCCCGCTGGCCGCGGTGACCCCCAGCTCATCGAGCAGCAGGACGACCAGGGCGGCGCTCTGCACCGCGCTCAGCACGAGCACGACGAGCGTGATGCCCACCGATCCGCTGTCGAACAGCGCGTGCACCAGGGCCAGCGAGGCGTACACCGACAGCGGCGCCGCGGCCTGCAGCACGTTCGGGGCGCTCTTGCCGCCGCCGAACGTGGTCGCCGCCAGTCGCAATCCGGACAGCAGCGCCGCGAGGAGCGACGCCGCGCCGGCGGGGCCGGCGAAGTGGGCGCGCGCAGCGTCGTTGAAAAAGCCGATCAGGTAGCCGAGGACTCCTCCTCCGAACGCCACGAGGAGCAGGATCTCGGGGGTTCCGAGCTGGAACCGTCCGGACGCGGTGGCCTTCGGGGGCGGCGGGTACGGCTCGGGCATGGTGTCGACTGTCTCCTCGGAGAGCGTTCGATTGTCGGGACCACCGCGACGGTACCGGATCGGGTGATGCCGGCGACGCGCCAGCAACCGCGCCCCGCCGCTGGTGCCGTTGCCGGTCTTCCCGGACGACCACCGCGCGCTGCGGGTGGCGCGCTCCGCGTCCAGCGCAGTCGGGAACGCAGCCGAGGACGCAGTCGGGAACCCGGATGCACCGGGCACACCCCCGATCGGCTGGGGAGGATTTGTGCTCCACTCGTGTGGGGACAACTTCCAATTTTCAGGAAAATTGCGCTCACTGGAACGAGTCCAGATTTCCCGCTGGCACCCCGGGCCGGCTCGGGGCGGGGTCGGCGGACGGCGGGGTTGGGTCGGCGGACGGCGGGGCGGAGCTCTGCAGCCGTTCGCCCCACCCCAGCAGCACGTGCACGGCGAGCGCGCACAGCGCGATGAACGCGGCCACCCCGCCCATCACGAGCGCGAAACCGTCCACCGCGTCCGCAGTGGTGGGAGCGCCGTCCGAGGTCGCGCGGGTGACGGCGAGGATGACCGGTCCGACGGCCCCCATGCCCAATCCCATCCCGAGCTGCCCGACGGCCGGTTTGACGGCCCCCACGGAGCCGAGCATCTCCTCGGGCGAGGCCGACATGATCACGGCCGACTCGGAGTTCTGCGCCCACATGATGCCGAATCCCACGAGGAAGGCGGCGAGGCCGAAGTACCACGAGCCGGTCGTGCTGCCGATCGCGGCGAGCAGTCCGATGCCGAGCGCGATGACCAGCAGGCCGCTGGTGAACACGGCGCGCGCCCCGACCCGCCACCGCTTCTGCGCCTCCCCGGCGGAGAGCGTGCCCAGCAGCATGCCCACCGACATCGCGGCCATGACCAGCGATCCGACGAAGGCGGAGCGCCCGAGCGCGGACTCGAGGACGTGCGGCAGCTGCACCGCGACCACCCCGTTGCCGAAGTTGAACGCCACCCCGACCACGCAGGCGGCGGTGAACGCGGGCACGGCGAACAGGCGCACGGGGAATCCCGGGTCGCGGCGGCGCGCCTCCCACGCGCCGAAGAACACCAGCAGCACCGCGGCCAGCCCCAGCGCACCGAGCACGAACGGGTTGGACCAGCCCGCATCGCCGGCGAAGGTGAGCCCACCCATCAGGCACAGCAGGCCGCCCGCGGAGGTGGCGACGCCGACGGTGTCGAACCGCCGGTGGTGCGCCGCGCGGCTCTCCGGCACGGTGGCCGTTCCGAACGCGAGGAACACCACCCCGAGCACGGGGATGATCAGGCAGCACGCCCGCCAGCTCAGCGCGGACTGCAGCAGTCCGCCACCGAGCGTGCCGAGCAGGCTGACCACCGACTGCACCCCCAGCCAGGCGCCGAAGGTGCGGGGCAGTTCCCCGGGGCCGAACAGCGCGGGCAGGATGGCCAGGCTCATGCCGAAGCTGGCCGCGGTGCTCACCCCCATCACCATCCGCCCGGCGACGAACACGGCCCCGTGCGGGGCGGCCGCGCACAGCACCCCGCCGAGCACCATGCCCCACGTGCCCAGCAGCAGCACTCGGCGGCGGCCGTGCAGGTCACCGAGGATGCCCACACCGAGCATGGCCGCGGCCAGCAGCAGCGTGCCGATGCTGGAGGCGAACGACGTGGTGCCCGGGTCCATGTCCAGCTCGGCGGACACGGCGGGCAGGGCCAGCGAGTTGACGCTGGGGTCGAGCACCTGCAGCGCTGACAGCAGCGACAGCGCCACCAGCGCGAGGCCGCGGCGGTGCGGCAACCCGACCACCGCGCGCGGCCAGCGCTGGGGCACCGGGCTCCCGGTGCCCGTGGCGGTCATGGCGATCACTTCCCCGCCCGGTGGGTGGCGACGCCGTCGAGGTAGGTGGCGTGCACCGGGATGTCGCCGATCGCGGCGGGGTCGACCGCGTGCGGGTCGGCGTCGAGCACCACGAGGTCGGCGTGCTTGCCCGCTTCCAGCGAACCGATCTCCTCCTCGGCGAACAGCTGCCAGGCTGCGTCGATGGTCTGCGCGCGCAGCGCCTGCTCCACCGAGATCCGGTACTGCTCACCGAGGACGCGCCCGCTGCGGCTCTGCCGGGTGACGGCCACCTGGATGTTGCGCAGCGGCTCCTCCGGGGTGACCGGCGGGTCGTTGTGCAGCGAGATCGGCACGCCCGCGTCGACGGCTGCGCCGGCGGCGGTCCAGGACTCGCCGCGCTCGCCGAAGAGGCCGTCCACGAGCACGTCGCCCCAGTAGTAGATGTGGTCGACGAACAGGCTGCAGGTCACGCCCAGCCGCGCGGCGCGCCGGTACTGCTCGGACGTCATCGTGCCGCAGTGCTCCAGCCGCAGCCGGGCGTCGGTGCGCTCCGGGTGGGCGCGCAGCGCGTTCTCGTAGACGTCGAGCACGGTGTCGACGACGTCGTCGCCGTGCACGTGGCAGGCGATCTGCCAGCCCTGCGGGAAGTAGGCGGCGACGATCTCCTCCAGCTGTTCGCGGGTGTAGTTGGCGCAGCCGCGGTGGCCGGTGGGCAGCCCGAGCGCGCGGGTCTGCGGGGTGTCCAGGTAGGGGAAGCTGGTGGCGATGTTGCCGACCCACGGCGAGCCGTCGGCCCAGATCTTGATGCCGACCTGCTGCAGCAGCGGGTCGCCGGCGTCCTGGCCCGGCGTGGCGCCGGTGCGCATCTCGGCGGTGCTCTTCTCGTACACCCGCATGCGCACCTTGGGGGTGGCGGTGCGGTAGAAGTTCCGCAGCGGTCGCCGGGTGTCCGGGTCGAAGGCCATGTCGGAGGTGGTGGTCACGCCGACCCGGGCGAGGCGGTCCTGCTCGCCGGACATCAGCTCGGTGAAGTCCTCGCCCTCGGGGCGGCGCAGCGCCCCGCTCATGAGCAGCAGCGTGGCGGGGCTCTCGAACGCGGCGCCGGTGGGGCGCCCGTCGGCGTCCCGCTCGAAGTGCGCGCCCACCGGGTCCGGGGTCTGCTCGGTCAGGCCGACGCGTTCGACGACCGCGGAGTTGGCCCAGGCGCTGTGCCCGCTGTTGTGCATGACGGTGAGCGGGTTGTCCGGGGCGAGCTCGTCGAGCAGGGCGCGGTTGATCGCGGGCAGCTCCTCCTGCAGCAGCGGGTCCCAGCCGAAGGCGCCGAGCCAGCGGCCGGGTTCGGCCTCGGCGATGGCCCGGCGCAGTTCGGCGAGGGCTTCTCCGGCGGTGGGGCGGACGACCGGTCGGATGTCGATGATGTCGGGCCCGGTGATGACCATTTCCATGGTCGGGTGCCCGTGCGCTTCGACGAAGCCGGGGAGCAGGGTGCGGCCGGCCAGGTCCACCCGCTCGGTGCCCGGGCCCGCGCACCGGGCGATTTCGGCGTCGTCGCCGACGGCGAGGACGCGTCCGTCCGCGACGGCCAGCGCCGTGGCCACCGGGGTTCCCGCGGACATGGTGCGCACGGTGCCGCCGGTGAACACGAGATCAGCCGTGGGTGCCATGCAGACCTCCCGTTAGTTTGGTTGCCTAACGAAAGAGTAGTCCGCTCGGCGGCGAGCGCACCACGGCACAGCACCGTGAGAAATCTCGACCCGACCCGGGCGCCGGGCAGAACACCGGGCAGCGGCGCGAACCGGCGCCCCGAACGAAACCGGGCCGGGCGCTCCCGCGGAGCACCCGGCCCGGTGAGAACCGGACGGCGGAGCCGTCAGCCCTGCACGATCTCGCGCATCAGGCGAGCGGTCTCGCTCGGCGTCTTGCCGACCTTGACCCCGGAGGCCTCCATGGCCTCCTTCTTCGCCTGCGCCGTGCCGGAGGAGCCGGAGACGATGGCGCCCGCGTGACCCATCGTCTTGCCCTCCGGCGCGGTGAAACCGGCGACGTAGCCGGCGACCGGCTTGCTGATGTTCGCCTCGATGTAGTCCGCTGCGCGCTCCTCGGCGTCCCCGCCGATCTCGCCGATCATCACGATCGCCTCGGTCTCCGGGTCGTCCTCGAAGGCCTGCAGCGCGTCGATGTGCGTGGTGCCGATGACCGGGTCACCGCCGATGCCCACGCAGGTGGAGAAGCCGATGTCCCGCAGCTCGTACATCATCTGGTACGTCAGCGTGCCGGACTTGGAGACCAGGCCGATCTTGCCGGACCCGGTGATGTCGGCCGGGATGATGCCCGCGTTGGACTTGCCCGGGGAGATGACACCGGGGCAGTTCGGCCCGACCAGGCGGGTCTTGTTGCCCGTGGCCCGCGCGTGCGCCCAGAACGTGGCCGCGTCGTGGACCGGGATGCCCTCGGTGATCACCACGGCCAGGCCGATCTCGGCGTCGATGGCCTCGATCACGGCGTCCTTGGCGAACTTCGGCGGGACGAAGACGACGGAGACGTTCGCGCCGGTCTCGGCCATCGCTTCCTTGACCGAACCGTAGACGTTGAGCTCCTGGCCCTCGATCTCCACGGTCTGCCCCGCCTTGCGGGCGTTCACGCCACCGACGATGTTGGTGCCGGAACGCAGCATCCGGGCGGTGTGCTTGGTCCCCTCAGAGCCGGTGATGCCCTGAACGATGACCTTGCTGTTCTCGTTGAGGAAGATCGCCATCGCGCGTCACGCCCCCGCAGCCAACTCGGCGGCCTTGTCGGCCGCACCGTCCATGGTGTCCACCATCGTCACGGCCGGGTGGTTGGCCTCGGCCAGGATGCGACGGCCTTCCTCGACGTTGTTGCCGTCGAGGCGGACCACCAGCGGCTTGGTGGCCTCGCCGCCGAGCATCTCCAGCGCCTGCACGATGCCGTTGGCGACCGCGTCGCAGGCGGTGATCCCGCCGAAGACGTTGACGAACACGGACTCGACGTCCGGGTCGCCCAGGACGACGTCCAGCCCCGCGGCCATCACCTCGGCCGAGGCGCCGCCGCCGATGTCCAGGAAGTTCGCCGGCTTGACGTTGTTGTGCTGCTCACCGGCGTAGGCGACGACGTCCAGGGTGGACATGACCAGACCGGCGCCGTTGCCGATGATGCCGACCTGACCGTCCAGCTTGACGTAGTTCAGGTCCTTCTCCTTGGCCTTGGCCTCCAGCGCGTTCTCCGCGGCGGAGTCGGCCATCTCGGCGTGCTGCGGGTGCCGGAAGGAGGCGTTGTCGTCGACGCTGACCTTGCCGTCGAGCGCGATGACCTCGCCCTGCGGGTCCTTGATCAGCGGGTTGATCTCGACCAGCGTGGCGTCCTCGGCGACGAACGTCTCCCAGAGCTGGACGACCGCGTCGGCGACCTGGTCGGCGACGTCGGAGGGGAAGTTCGCGGCGTCGACGATCTCCCGCGCCTTGGTCTTGTCCACGCCCTCGATCGGGTCGATCGGCACCTGGGCCAGGGCCTCCGGCTTCGTCGCGGCGACTTCCTCGATCTCCATCCCGCCCTCGACCGATGCCATGGCCAGGAAGTTCCGGTTGGCGCGGTCGAGCAGGAAGGAGAAGTAGTACTCGTCGGCGATGTCGGAAGCGCTGGTCACCAGCACCTGGCGGGTCGTGTGGCCCTTGATGTCGAGCCCGAGGATGGCCTCGGCCTTCTGCTCGGCCTCGTCCGGGCTCTCGGCCAGCTTCACGCCGCCGGCCTTGCCCCGGCCTCCGGCCTTGACCTGGGCCTTGACGACGACCGGCCCGCCCAATTCTGCAGCGGCTGCCCTTGCCCCTTGCGGATCGGTGGCCACGGAGCCAGGCAGCGTGGGAACTCCGTGGTCGGCGAAGAGCTCCTTCGCCTGGTACTCGTACAGGTCCACTCGAGTCTCCTGCGACGTCGGTGTCGGACGGTGAAGACCATATCGACCTGCGACGACGAACGGGGCAGCGCACCCGGTGAACTGCCTCACCCGCAGGCCCCCGCTACCGGGGGTGAATCAATGCAGCGCGGGCGCAGTCCGCAGCGGAACGCGCCGCGCCGCGGTTGGTCCGTGACGAACGGAACAGCCGCGCGCCGCCCGATCGGGCGGCGCGCCCGGGTCCTGCTCCGGTCGACCGGGACCGCCCCGGTCCCCGTGCTGGTCACTCCCCTTCGGGGCCAGTGTCCCACCGGCGGGCGCGCCCGCACCGCGGCGGCGCCGGAAACCCGCTCCCACGGCCTGCGACCAGGCCCCGCGCTCACGCCCCGGCGATCAGCTCCCCGGCGGGCGCGCGGCCGCGGGGCGCTGCGCCCGCCCGGCGAGCCCCGCGGCGACCAGCAGCACCACGAGCGCCGCCAGGCCGAGCCACAGTCCGGGACCGGCCCAGGAACCCTCGAGCCGGCCGACGGTCAGCGGGTACTGGGCAACGCGCACCGCCACCACCGAGGCCGCTCCGGTCAGCAGCGACGCGGCCCGAGCGGGCCGCGACAGCGGGGCCACCACGCTCGCCCCCACGACCGCGATCACCGCGACGAGCAGCCCCCAGGAGGTCGTCCCGAACGCGCTGAACACCCCCGGCGGGGTGTAGTCGGGGGCGTCGACCACCGGGAAGCTGAACGCGCCCGCGCCGAGCACCAGCGCCACCAGGCACGGCGGCAGCACGTCCCGACGCATCGCGATCTCGGTGAGGTCGACCTCGTCGCGTTCCACCGCCCCGGCCAGCGCCGCGGCCACCGCCGCGAGCACGGCCAGCACCAGCGCGGCCCCGCACGCCCACGCGCCGGGACCGGCCGCGGCGTCGGCGACCTGCACGGCGGTGAACACCGAGTCGAGCACGGCGGCGCAGGACAGCGGCACCACCGCCCAGGCGACCGCCAGGACCGGCCGGATCCGTTCGGCCCAGCCGCGCACGAGCACGGCCGCGCCGAGCACGAGCAGCAACCCGCCCGCGACCCAGAGCAGGCGCGCCGGGTACTCCGCGGGGTCCTCCATGCCGCCGGGCAGCCGCAGCTGGCTCGTGGCGGCCGCGACCAGGCAGCTCACCCCGGACAGGCAGGCGAGCACCGCGGTCAGCGCGAGGAGCCGGCCGTGCGCGGGCAGTTGCAGTTCCCGGCGCCGCTCCCCCGCCGCGCGCAGCCGGCGCCCGGCCGGGACCGCGAGCGCGGCCAGCGCGAGGGCGGCGAGCGAACCGAGCACCGGCCCCCAGCCCACCTGGAAGTCGGCGAGCACCGCGGCCGTCACCGGCGCGGGCGCGAACACGCCGACCAGCCCCAGCGCCAGCCCGAGCAGCCCGCCGCGCGCGACGTCGGGATCGGTGGATCCGACGGCGAGCCCCGCGGCGACCGGCACCGCGAGCGCCAGGAGCAGGCTCCCGGCGAGCACGGCCGGCGGGCCGTCGACGGCCGAGGTGGGCACGACGTACGGATCATCGGAGCTGTAGGAGGCCATCAGCGCGGCCACCGCGGCGAGCGCCCCGGCGACGAGCCCGACGGCGAGCAGGCCCTGGCGCTGCGGTCCGTCACCGGCGGTGTCCCGCGTGATCGACCGCGCGGCGAGGACACCGGCGGCGAGCACCGCGACGTGCCCGGCCAGCAGCAGCCACATCCCGGTTCCCGGGGTGAAGGCGGCGAGGCGCTCCGGCCGCAGCAGCTCCGGGCGCGCGAGCGCGCTCGCGTCGAGGGCCAGCTGCGCGTCGTGGACGGCGCGCCCCGGGGCGAGCGCCGCGGGCCCGACGAGCACGGCGGCGGCGACGACGTCCCGCCCGCGCGCCCGCAGCCACAGCGAGGCGGCCGGGGCGAGCAGTGCGAGCACGAGCAGCAGCGGCCACGAGGGATAGGCGGGTGCGGGATCGGGGACCACCAGCCCCGCGAGCGGGCCGAGTCCGCGCAGCAGCGCACCGCTCAGGGCGAGCACCACCGCGGCGGTGAAGGCCGTGCGGCCGAGGGGCTCGTTCCGTTCCGCCTGGGCGGAACCGCGGGCGGGGGAAGCAGACCGCTCAGTCACCGCGCAAACGCTAGTAGCGCCGCTCCGCCGGGCCGCGCCCAGGGCCGGCGTGTCGCTTTCGGCCGCATCGTTGTCGGTCTTCCGCTTGCCTCACGGGCCGGTGCGGCCGGGTACGACCGCACCACCCGACACGCCCACTCCTTCGGGGTGATCTACATCATTTTTCGGGGAGCTGGCACGTGCAGCACCTCGGAGGAGTGACACGCACCGGACCACCGCTCGGCTCCCGCCCGCACGTGAAGTCGCAGGAAGAGGCACCTTCCGGGCGCGCACCGCTGCTGAATCGAAACCGCGCCCACCCCGGCGGAAGAGCTGGCGATCACCGAACGCGGCCACGTGCACACGAATGGAGACTTGCCCCCGGACGATCACCTTCGTTACCTTCCTCCGGTCCGTTGTCACAGTCCGATCACGACAACACCCCGCGCCGGTTCCCCGACCGGCGAGCCGGAACCCCCGTCCGGCGACGTGTTCGGACTCCCCGAGACGGAAGGGCAGGCATTGTCGCGATACCGCTCCCCCAGCGGCGAACAATCTTCCCCGGCAACCGCGGAGGCCGCGTCCCCGGCAGCACGCAGCGGCCCCGCCGAGCCGTTCGGTGATCCCGGCGAGGCCGTGGACACCCGCACGAGCACGGCCGCGCGCACGCCCGCCACGGTCTGGCGCGGACGCATCGTCGTCGCCGCCGTCGCCGCGGGCGCCTTCGCCGCCGCCGGGCAGTCCCTCGCGAGCGAGGAGGGCCACGCCGCCGAGCGCGAGGGCTTCGACCCCGGCGGGATCGCCGCCTCGTTCGGAACCGCCACCTCCGAGGAGGCCTCGAACGACGAGGCCTCGGACGGTGCGGGGCCGGCGCAGAAGTCGCAGCAGCGCTCGGAGCGCAGCGCCGCTCCGGCCGCGGAGGTGCTGCCGGCCGCGCAGCAGACCACCGACTCCGGCTCCGAGGTCGAGAAGCTCGCCAAGAGCGAGCGCATCGCCGAGGAGCGCGCCGCCGCGGCCGCCGAGGCCGCGCGGCCCAAGTTCGCGCAGCCCGCGCAGGGCTACTTCACCTCCGGGTTCGGCGGCCGGTGGGGCACCACCCACTACGGCATCGACATCGCCAACTCCACGGGCACGCCGATCGTCGCCGCCGCCGACGGCGAGGTCATCGAAGCCGGCTCGGCCAGCGGGTTCGGCATGTGGGTCCGCGTGCAGCACGACGACGGCACCATCACCGTCTACGGCCACGTGGACACGATCACCGCCGAGGAGGGCCAGCAGGTGCAGGCCGGCGACCAGATCGCGACCATGGGCAACCGCGGGTTGTCCACCGGCACGCACCTGCACTTCGAGGTCTGGAACCCGAGCGGCGCGAAGGTCAACCCGATCCCGTGGATGCAGGAGCACGGCATCTCCCCGGTGTAGGCCCTCCGCGGAGCCCCTCACAGCTTGGTCAGCGGCACGCTGCCGATGAGCATCAGCCGCACGGTGCCGTTCGCCCCGAAGTCGATCGTCGCCGTCGCCCGCGGCCCCTCGCCCTCCGTGGACAGGACGGTGCCCAGGCCGTACTTGTCGTGGTTGACCCGGTCGCCGGCGGCGAGCTTGATCGCCACCTCGTTCTTCCAGCCCTGCGCACCGGTCGAGCGCATGCCGCCCGCGCTGAGCCGCGCCTGGGCGGAGTCCGCGCCGGTGCGGTCGGCGGCCCGCCCGCCCCACGTGCTCCGGGCCTGCGGAGCGGAGCGCTCCGGCTCCACCCGCCGCCACTCGACGAGCTCCGCGGGCAGCTCGTCGAGGAAGCGCGACGCGGGGTTCGTCATCGGCTGCCCCCAGGCCGACCGGGTCAGCGCCCGCGAGACGTACAGCCGCCGCCGGGCCCGCGTGATGCCCACGTAGGCCAGCCTGCGCTCCTCCGAGAGCTCCTTCTCGTCGCCCAGCGCCCGGTTGTGCGGGAAGACGCCCTCCTCCCAACCGGTGTTGAACACCACCGGGAACTCCAGCCCCTTGGCGGTGTGCAGCGTCATCAGCGTGACCACGCCGTCGCCGGACTCGGGCAGCGCGTCCGCGTCGGCCACGAGCGAGATCCGCTCCAGGAACGCGGCCAGCGAGTCCTCCGGCGGCAGCCCGTCGTCACCGGCCGCGTCCTCCGCGGCCGCGGCGGCCTCGGTGCCGACCGGCCCGGCGGCGGGCTCCCCATCGGCGGGGGCTTCCACCGCGCCCCCGGCCGCCTCCGCATCGGTTCCGCCGCCGGAGCGCGCCTCGGTGAACTCGCGGGCAACGGTGAGCAGCTCGTCGAGGTTCTCCACGCGGGTGGCGTCCTGCGGATCGTCGCTGGCGTCGAGCCCGGCGCGGTAGCCGGTCCGCTCCAGCGCGGTCTCGAGGACCTCGCCGACATCGGCCTCGGCCGCCAGCTCGCGCAACTCGTCCAGCAGCGCGACGAACCCGTTGATCGCGCGGGCGGCGCGCGTGTTCAGCTCGGCGATGTCACCGGCCGCGGCGGCGCGCAGCGCCTGCGCGAAGGACAGGCGCTCGCGCTCGGCGTGGGCGGCGACGAGGGATTCGGCGCGGTCGCCGATCCCCCGCTTGGGCACGTTGAGCACCCGCCGCAGGCTGACCGCGTCCTCCGGGTTGTCGATCACGCGCAGGTAGGCCAGCGCGTCGCGCACCTCGCGCCGCTCGTAGAAGCGGACCCCGCCGATCACGCGGTAGGGCAGGCCGAGGCGGATGAACACCTCCTCGAACACCCGCGACTGGTTGTTCGTCCGGTAGAACACCGCGATGTCGTTGAACGTGACCGACCCCTCGTCGACGAGCCGGTCGATCTCGGAGGCCACGAACGCGGCCTCGTCGTGCTCGTTGTCGGCGACGTAGCCGACCACCGGCTCGCCCTCGCCCGCGTCGCTCCACAGGCGCTTGTCCCAGCGGTTCGGGTTCCTGCGGATGACCGCGTTGGCCGCCGACAGGATCGTCTGCGTGGAGCGGTAGTTCTGCTCCAGCAGGATCGTGCGCGCCTGCGGGTAGTCGCGCTCGAACTCCTCGATGTTGCGGATCGTCGCGCCGCGGAAGGCGTAGATCGACTGGTCGGCGTCGCCGACGACGCACAGCTCGGACGGCTCCACGCCGCTGTCCGTCGGCTCCGTGCCGACGAGCTCGCGCACGAGCACGTACTGCGCGTGGTTGGTGTCCTGGTACTCGTCCACGAGCACGTGGCGGAACCGGCGCCGGTAGTACTCGGCGATGCCCGGGTGGTCCTGCAGCAGCTCGACCGCGCGCATGATCAGGTCGTCGAAGTCCAGCGCGTTCGCCTCGCGCAGGCGCTGCTGGTAGGTGGCGTAGACCCGGGCGACGACGCGCTCCAGGTCGCTGCCGACCTGCTCGGCCGCCTGCTCGGGCCCGATGAGCTCGTTCTTCAGGTTCGAGATCTGCCCCGCGAGGGTGCGCGCCGGGTAGCGCTTCGAGTCCAGCTCCAGGTCGCGGGTGATGAGGGTGATCAGCCGCTTGGAGTCGTCGGCGTCGTAGATGGAGAAGTTCGACGAGAGCCCGAGGGTCTTCGCCTCGCGGCGCAGCACGCGCACGCACATCGAGTGGAACGTGGACACCCACATGGCGCCGGCGCGGCGTCCGACGAGCTCGGCGACGCGCTCCTTCATCTCCGCGGCCGCCTTGTTGGTGAACGTGATCGCCATGACCTGCCCGGGGTGCGCCCCGGTGGCCAGCAGGTGCGCGATCCGGTGGGTGAGCACCCGGGTCTTGCCCGATCCGGCGCCGGCGACGACCAGCAGCGGGGAGCCGCGGTGCGTCACGGCCTCCTGCTGCTGCGGGTTCATCCCCGCCAGCAGGGCGTCGGTGTCGGCCCCGGGCCGCTCCGCGCGCGGCGCCGGACCGGCGGACTCCGGACCCTCGGACTCGTGCGGAAGGTCGAACAGGGTGCTCATCGTGCCTCCACGTTACCGGGCGCGGCGGACGGTCCACGCGCAGACGGCCCGCTGGTGCGCCCCGATGATCGCGGGTGCCGCCGCGGGCCGGGCAGGCAGGGGCGCGGCGGAGTCGAACAGGTGCTCGTGGCGAGGCGTACAGGCGTGCTCGCTGTTCCGGCCGCGCGGAGGTGTGGCACACTGGTCGCCGTGCTGGCGCGCTACTACTTTTTCTACGGGCACCGGAAGGCTCCGGCGCCCGTGGACGCGTGAGCACTCACCACCTACGACGCCCCGGAGTCCGCGGACCCGGGGCTTTCGCGCATCCGGGCCGCTCGCTCCGGGCCCGATGAACCGGAGGACGTGCCATGAACACCACTGTGGACGGTGACTGGGGGCGGCCGGAGAGCTCGGCGCCGCAGTCCGCGCAGAACGCACCCGCCGCACCGGACGCCCCGGAGCAGGCCGCCACCGCGATCTCCGACTTCCGCGAGGAGATCGACCACATCGACGCGGAGATCCTCCGGCTCGTCAAGCGCCGCGCCGAGATCTCCCGGCAGGTCGGCGAGCAGCGCATGGCCGCGGGCGGCCCCCGCATCGTCTACAACCGGGAGATGGACGTGCTCGCCCGCTACCGCGAGCTCGGGCCGGAGGGCCGAGAGCTGGCGATGATCCTGCTGCGGCTGGGTCGGGGCCGGCTCGGGCACGAGGGCGCTGAGTCCGAGGGCTGACGCCGCCGGCCCGCACCGGCCGCGGCGGCCGGTGCGGGCGTTCCGGCCGCCGAGCAGCGGAACTCGCCGAGTCGTTCTGCGTGCGGAGTTCCTGCGGCGGAACCTCCTGCGCTCCGGTTGCCCCTCCCCGGAGGGCGGACATCGAGCAGCCGGGCGGCCGGGAGCGGCCGGTGCGCTCCCGGCCGCTCCTGTCACACGCCGTGGTCCGCGGTCAGGTCGCGCTCCCGCGTCTCGGCGGACAGCAGCACGGTCACCGCGGTGACCAGGGCGCACACGACGAGGTAGGCGACGATCGGCGCGGACGAGCCGAACTCGCGCAGCAGCGCGGTGGCGATGACCGGTGCCAGCGAGCCGGCCGCGATCGAGGCCAGCTGGTAGCCGATCGACGCGCCCGAGTAGCGCACCCGCGTGCCGAACAGCTCGGAGAAGAACGCCGCCTGCGGTCCGTACATCGCGCCGTGCAGCACCAGCCCCACGGTGATCGCCAGGGTCATCAGCACGAACGACCCCGTGTCCAGCAGGCCGAAGAAGGCGAAGGCCCACGCCCCGGTGCCGAGCGCGCCGAACAGGTACACCGGGCGGCGCCCCACCCGGTCGGACAGCGCGCCCCAGGCGGGGATCGTGGCGAAGTGGATCACCGCTGCGATCAGCGAGGCGTTCAGCGCCATCGCCCGCGGCAGCTCGAGGTGCGTGACCACGTAGGTGAGCACGAACGAGGTCAGCACGTAGTACACGACGTTCTCGGCGAAGCGCGCCCCCATCGCGGTGAGCACGGCGCCGCGGTAGCGCCGCAGCACCTCCAGCACCGGCGGCTTGTCCTCCGCCCCGGTGGCGCGCGCCTCCTCCTGGGCCTGCTGGAACACGGGCGACTCGGAGACGGACAACCGCACCCACAGCCCGATGAGCACCAGCGCCCCGGACAGCAGGAACGCCACGCGCCACCCCCAGGCGAGGAAGGCCTCCTCGCTCTGCACCGCGGCCAGCACCGCCAGCACCGCCACGGCGAGCAGGTTCCCCAGCGGCACGCCGCACTGCGGCCAGGACGCCCAGAACCCGCGGTGCTTCGCGCCCTCGTGCTCGGAGACGATGAGCACGGCACCGCCCCACTCGCCGCCGATGGCGAAGCCCTGCACCAGCCGGAGCACGGTCAGCGCGATCGGGGCGGCCACGCCGATCGCCTGGTACGTCGGCACGAGGCCGATGAGGCAGCTGGACAACCCCATGAGCGTCAGGCTGAGCACGAGCAGCCTCTTGCGGCCGAGGCGGTCGCCGTAGTGGCCGAAGACGAGGCCGCCGAGCGGCCGCGCGACGAACCCGACCGCGTAGGTCACGAACGCCAGCAGGGTGCCGGTGAGCGCGTCGCCCGCGGGGAAGAACAGCTGGTTGAACACCAGCGCCGCGGCCGACCCGTAGAGGAAGAAGTCGTACCACTCGACGGTGGTGCCGACCAGGCTCGCCAGGACGATCCGGAACCGCCCCGTGCCGACGGCGCTCCGCGTCGAAACACCCATCACTCACACCTCTCCTCGGCGACCGGCTGCTCCTCGGCGGCCGCCCGCGTCGGTCAGTTGGCCGACCACGCCCCGTCCACGGACAGCGAGGCCCCGGTCACGGATTTCGCGGCCGGGGCGCACAGCCACAGGGCGAGATCGGCGACCTCGTCCGGTTCGACGAGGCGCTTGGTGGGGGTCCGGTCCAGCAGCACGTCCTCGAGGACCTCCTCCTCGGGAACGCGGTGCAGCACCGCCTGCTCGGCGATCTGGCGTTCCACCAGCGGGGTGCGGACGAACCCGGGGCAGATGCAGTTGGCGGTGACGCCGTGGCGCGCTCCTTCGACGGCGATCGTCTTGGACAGCCCCTCCAACCCGTGCTTGGCCGCCACGTAGGCGCTCTTGAACGGGGAGGCGCGCAGTCCGTGCACCGAGGAGATGTTGATCACGCGCCCCCAGCCGCGCTCGTACATCGCGGGCAGCGCGGAGCGCACGACCCGGAAGGCGGCGGAGACCACCACGCGCAGCAGCGTGTCGAACACGTCCGGGGAGAACTCCTGGATCGGGGCGACGTGCTGGAAACCCGCGTTGTTGACGACGATGTCGGCGCCCTCGCCGAGACCGCTCGCGTTGTCCGGGTCGGACAGGTCGACCACCCGCGCCTGCGCGCCGAGCTCGGCGGCGAGCCGGTGCAGCGGCTCGGCGTCGCGGTCGACCACGAGCACGTCGGCCTCGGCGGCGAAGCGGCGGGCGAGAGCCGCGCCGATCCCGCCTGCCGCACCGGTGATGACGACGCGCTTCCCGGCGATCCCGCTGCCGGGTGCGGGGCTCGCGGCGGCGGGCGGTGCCGCGGGTTCGGGGCCGGGGTCCCGACGATCGGTCATGACCGGGAAACTATGCGCGATCGCCGCGGTGATCCAGACGTGGGCGGCGTCTTTTCCGCTCCGCGGTGACGACCCCGTCCCCCGCCCACCGGACGTGGTACCCGTTGCCGGTTCGGCGCGGCGCTCCCACCCCTCGCCCCCGAACTCAGGAGAAGTCCCCATACCGGAAGCGCAGCGGGCGAGGCAGACTGGAGTCATGGGTGCAGTTATCGGTGTTGTCGCGTTGTTGATCACGCTGGCCGCGCTCGGCGTCGCGGCCGGGCACATGGGCTACCTCGCGATGCTGAACGCCGCGGCGAAGAAGCGCGCGGGCGGTCAGCCCGCGGCCGAGTTCGCGCGCAAGCGCTATCCGATGGCCGGGCTCGGCCTCGGTGTGACGGCGGTGGCGCTGCTGATCGCGCTCGGCGGCGGGGCCGGCGCGGACATCTTCGCGATCCTGCTCGGCGGCGGGGCCGGCTTCGGTTCGCTCAAGGCGCTGCAGAGCAGCCAGGCGAAGTTCCGCCGCGGCGAGCTCAACTAGGAGGGCATCGTCAAACCGTTTTGCGTGCGGACTTCCGGGCGGAACCTCCCGCACGGCTCTCGCTCCGGGTGCTCGACCTCGAGTAGCCACTCTCGCCTTCCGCGCGAGAGCCGCACAGGAGAACCCGCAGTGGGCCCGGCTGCGATGCGGGGTCGGCGGTCGAGGCAGCCGCGAGCTGCGAGCTGTCGCGCCGAGATGGCGAAGCGTTTGCAGCCCCCTGGCGGCGACCGACAGTCGCGCAAAAAGCACTGCCAGTGCTCCAGCGGCACTTGCGAGCTCCGCTGGTGGTCCGGGTAGAGACGCAAGTTGCCCGGGTGGTGCGTGCCGGGAACCATGGGCGCCGTGGACCAAGATCGCGTGCTGGTGGTGACCGCGCACCCGGATGACGCCGACTTCGCCGCCGCCGGGACCCTCGCCTCCTGGGTGGCGGCCGGGGAGCTCGTCACCTACTGCGTGTGCACCTCCGGCGACGCCGGAGGTTTCGACGACACCCCGCGCGAGGCGGTGCCGCACCTGCGCGAGTCGGAGCAGCGCGCGGCCGCGGCCGCCGTCGGAGTGCGCGACGTGCGCTTCCTCGGCCACCGGGACGGTTCGCTGCAGCCGGACATGGCGCTGCGGTTGGACGTCAGCCGCGTGATCCGCCAGGTGCGGCCGCACCGGGTGCTCACCCACTCGCCGGAGATCAACTGGGAGCACATCCCCGCCTCGCACCCCGACCACCGCGCCGTCGGGGAAGCGGCGCTGGCGGCGGTCTACCCGGACGCCCGCAACGCCTTCGCCCACCCCGAGCTGGTGTCCGAGGGCCTGCAGCCGTGGAGCGTGCCTGAGCTGTGGCTGGTCGCTTCACCTGAATGTCGGATCAACCGCGCCGTCGACATCACCGATCACTTCCGTACGAAGGTCGCAGCACTGGCCGCGCACACGTCGCAGACGTCGCACCTGACCGACCTGGCCGGGATGCTGCGGCCGGGGTTGGCGCGCATCGCCGAGCAGCACGGCATGCCGGGACGGCTGGCCGAGTCGTTCCAGGTCGTCAACACCGGGTAGCGACCGTCCCGAGGTGGAAGGCGGTACCGATGGCCGACGGGCGATCCCGCTGCAGCGGAGCCGGAGGTCACTCCGGATCCGGGGGCCACTCCGGAGCGGCGCGACGCGCGCTGGTCGCGCCGGCAGGGCCCCACGCCCCGCCCGCGGGGAGCGCCCCGCTCCGGGCGGGAGCACCGCCCCCGGCCTCCGGGCGCCCGGAGGCCGAAGCCGCCGGGCTCCGCGCCTTCGACCTCGGCACGGTGCCCGCTTCGGTGACCCCGCCGCGCAGTTCCCGCCGCGCCGCCTGGTTCGCCGTGACCACCTCAGCAGTCGTGCTCAGCGCCATGTCGGTCATGGCGACCGCCGCGCACAACCGGACGCCCTCCCCCGAGCACCTGCCGCCCCCGAGCCTCCCGCACGGCGACCCGCAGCTCGGGCTCGCCGCACCGCAGGACGACGCGCCGGCAGGAGAGCGGGCGGGCCGGCCGCGCCCACCGCACACCGTCGTGCGCGAGGGGGAACCCGAGCACCCGGCCACCGCGCAGGCCCCGCCCGCGCCTGCCGCGAACAGCCCCGCCACCGCCGAGCCCGCGGCGGAGGCCCCCGGCACGACCCCACCGGTCGGCATCGGGGCGCCCACCGCGCCACCCGGCGCCGCACCCGGCCCCCCGGCGCCCGAGCCCCCAACTCCCGGAACCCCGGCACCGGATCCGGCTCCCCGGCCCGAGCCCGCGCCACCGCCCTCCATCGCACCGGAACCGCCCGCGGTGCCCGAACCCCCGGTGGTCGACGTCGTTCCACGGCCCCTCTTCCCGCCGCAGCGGGGAGTCCTGCCGGCGTCCCTGCTCCCGGAGCCCGGCCTCGGCCCCGGCTGGTCACCGGCGAACACCGCCGCACCGGGGGCCACCGCGGCCGGGGACGCCGCGGCGTGACGCGCGATCCGGCGAAACAGCGCGATCCGGGGAAATGAGGCCACCGTGCCGGACTCCGACTCGACACCCCGCCACAACCGCCCCGGCGGCGTGCGCGTGACCGACCTCCTGCGCCGCAGCGGTCGCTACGAACGGCTCGCCCGCGCCGTGCTCAGCGGTGAGCACGGCGGCTCCGCGCACTCCCCCGGACCCGCGCGCACGACCATCGCGATCGTCGGCGTCACGCTGCTGTGCACGGCGACGACGGCGATGGCCCTGATCCTCCGCCTGGGCACGAGCGCCACCTCGCCCGCGCAGGCGGAGCCCGCGCAGGCCGCGCCGGTCACCGGTGCGCCCGCACTGCTGCCGGACGTGCTGCACCCCGAGGGCGCGTCGTGCACGGGACCCGGACGGGGAACTGCGGAACGACCGCTGCCCGCCTCCCCCGGCGATCCCGGGCAGGTGGCCGATCCGGCCGCGGGCAGCGCGGCCTCCGCGGTCCGCACCGTGCGCAGCTTCTACCGGGCCCTGGCGGCGGAGCCGGCAGCGGCCCTGCCGTGGCTGCACCCGCGGCTGCGGGCCGGTGCGCAGCACGAGCTCGTGCCGGCGTGGTCCGGGGCCGAGGCGGTCCGGCTCACCGGTGCGCGGGCGCACCGGGACGGCCGCGTGGTCGCCAGTGCGGTCGTGCGCTGCGCGGACGGCTCGCGCGTCACGCTCCGGCAGTCGTTCGCGGTCAGCAACGAGCCGGGCGCACCGCGGATCACCGACGCGCGCCTGCTGTCGGCCAGCCGCACGCAACAGCGGTGAGCCGCGCGGCGCGGAGCCGGTCAGGGCCCTCCGCCCGGGGCGAGACAACGATGCGGCAACAACCTGCACCGCGGATCCGAACTCTCCGTTCGACCCGCTCCGGCGCGTAGGCTGGTGGACGCGCGGTGCGAACGCCGTCGGCCACGCGCGGGCGCGCACCCGGTGATTCCGAGCACTACCTGGACAAACGGGCGCACCGGGCGGTGTGCTCCGGCGGGAATCCGCACCGTGACGGATCGCGGCGAAATCAGTGTGCGGGATCTGCGGACTTCGGACCTACGCGACACGCGCGTCGGCTAGGCTGCCGTACCGCGGCCCCGGACGACCGCGACCAACGACCCAGTGACAGGCTGTGCGGTCGCCGCAGGGCTCGCCAGCAACGTGTACATCGCGGACCGGTGCGGCCGGTTCGTGCAGACCGCCGTTTGGCCGGTGGCACCGGGGTCCGGGTGGCGTGGCCGCCCGCTCGACCCCGGCCCACCGGGCATCGATAGCAGTACGGGGAGACGTCGGTGAGCGACGAAGGTCGCCTGGTCGCCGGACGCTACCGGGTGCAGCGCAGCATCGGTAGCGGCGCGATGGGCGTGGTGTGGGAGTGTGTGGACGAGCGCCTGCACCGCACTGTCGCGGTAAAGCAGCTGCTGCTCGAACCCGGGCTGGATCCCGGCGAGGCTGACGAAGCACGGCAACGCGCCATGCGGGAAGGGCGCATCGCCGCGCGCCTCCAGCATCCGAACGCGATCTCGGTCTACGACGTGGCCGAGGACGAGGGCCAGCCCGTCCTCGTCATGGAGTTCCTGCCCTCCACCAGCTTGGCCAAGATGATGTCCGAGCACGGGCCGCTGCCTCCGCGCGAGGTGGCCCGGATCGGGTCGCAGGTCGCCTCGGCGCTCGGGGCGGCGCACTCCGCCGGCGTGATCCACCGCGACATCAAGCCCGGCAACATCCTGCTCGGCGACGACGGCACGGTGAAGATCACGGACTTCGGGATCTCCCGGGCGCAGGGCGACGTGCAGGTCACGAAGACGGGGATGCTCGCGGGCACGCCCGCGTACCTGTCGCCGGACGTGGCCATGGGCCAGGAGCCCACGCCCGCCTCCGACGTGTTCTCGCTGGGCGCCACGCTGTACGCGGCGATCGAGGGCCGGCCGCCGTTCGGCCTGAACGAGAACACGCTGGCGCTGCTGCACGCCGTGGCCGCCGGCCGCGTGGAACCGCCGCAGCAGGCCGGGCCGATGGCCGAACCGCTCATGGCCATGCTCAACGCCCGGGTCGAGGACCGGCCGACGATGGCGCAGGTCGTGGAGATGCTGCAGACGGTCGCGGACGGGCACTCGGTGACGTCGGTGCCGACGGCCGCGGCCCCGATCCCCTCCGCGCTCGCCCCCGAGTCGGCCGGCCAGCAGGACCCGGCACCCACGGCGGTCGCGGCGGAGGGCGGCGCCTACGAGGAGGACCCGTACTCCGAGCAGGCGTACGAGAACGCGACCTCCTACATGGGTGCGGACACCCGGGGCGATGACGCGCTGTACGAGGAGCCGCGCAAGCGCAAGCGCCCGGTACTGATCTCGGGGTTGGCGCTGCTCGCGGTCGCGGTCGCCAGCGTGCTGCTGACCTCGGCCTTCCTCGGCAACAACGGCGACGGTCCCGCGGATCCCGCCAACAACCGGCCGTCGCCGACGCGGAACAACGTGCCGCCGCCGGCGCCGACGACGTCGGAGGAGGCTCCGACCACGACGACCGAGGAGGAGGCTCCGACCACGACGACCGAGGAGGAGCCGACCACCACGACCCAGGAGCAACCGACCACGACCACCGAGGAACAGCCGACCACGACCACCGAGGAGCAACCGACCACCACGGACGGCGGTTCCACCGAGTCGCAGGCGGCCTCGACGTCGGGGCCGTAGCCCTCGCGGGCCCGCGCGGTCGCACGCTCGAGCGGGGTCGGGACCTGCGGGTCCCGGCCCCGCTCCGCGTTCACGGGCGCGGGGTCTGCGCGCCTTCCGCAGGAGGCAACGCGTTACCGCCCCTTCGCCCGGTTCGGCAAGCACCTCACCACTTCGAGCGCTTTGAACTTTTCGCGGGAAATGTCCCGCACCGCAGCCGGATTCGCCGGGACCGCAATATCACTCGGTAGTGTGAGTATTCACACGCGTCGTGCGCGTGATCGCCGCGGAGCGCTGCTGCACAGCAATCGTCGTGCGCACGGCGCGGGGATCCGGCGCGGTGACGGCATCACCCCGTGCACGGCGCGTGAACGGGTCTGGTGCGGGCGCACCCCGGTGTGTCGTGCCCCTGGGAACGCCCAGTAACGTTGCATGCCGTGAAACGAGTCGCCGGTCCGGAAACCTCGGACCGACGTGTCGGTGAGTCGGAAGAGCTGGCCACGGGGGTCCGGTCAGTCGTGTCGGAGCAGCCACCAGGGGAGAGACACCGGTGAGCGCCGAGGATCGGGTCATCGCGGGCCGATACCGCTTGGTCGAGCGGATCGGCAGCGGCGCCATGGGCGTGGTCTGGCAAGCCGTCGACGAACGGCTGCACCGGACCGTCGCCGTCAAACTCCTGCTGCTGCAGCCCGGGTACACGCGGGAGGAGACCGAAGAGGCCCGCCAGCGCACGATGCGGGAGGGCCGCATCGCCGCCCGGCTGCAGCACCAGAACGCGATCCTCGTGTTCGACGTGGCCGAGGACGAGGGCCAGCCCGTCCTCGTCATGGAGTACCTGCCCTCGCAGAGCCTGGCGTCGGTGGTCGCCGACCAGGGCGTGCTGCCCCCCATGCACGTGACGCACATCGGCGTGCAGGTTGCCGGTGCGCTGGCAGCGGCGCACATGGCGGGGATCGTGCACCGCGACCTCAAACCGGGCAACATCCTGCTCGGCGAGAACGGCCAGGCCAAGATCACCGACTTCGGCATCTCCCGCGCCATCGGTGACGTCGCCGTCACCAAGAGCGGGATCCTCGCGGGCACCCCGGCCTACCTGGCACCGGAGGTCGCCACCGGCCGCGACCCGGCACCGGCCTCGGACGTGTTCTCCCTGGGTTCGACGCTCTACGCGGCGGTGGAAGGGGCCCCGCCGTTCGGCACGGACGAGAACGCCATCAGCCTGCTGCACCGCGTCGCGCAGGGCAACGTCGAACCACCGCGCCAGGCGGGGTCGCTGGCACCCGCGCTGATGCAGATGCTGCGCGCCGACCCGGTGGAACGGCCCACGATGGCGCAGGCGCGCGACCTGCTGCAGGCGGTGGTGGACGGCCGCCCGATCCCGAACGCCACCCCGACGGCCGGCTGGCAACGCCCCGCCGCTGCCGCGGCGGCCCCGGCCCCGCCTCCCACCCGGGTCGGCGGCCCGGCCGCGACGAAGGCTCCCCCGCCCACGCGGACAGGAGCGGGCGCCCCCGCCTCCGCCCCAGCCGCCGCCTCCGCACCGTCGCGCAGGGGCCTGCCCCGGCCGGTGCGGGCGGGGCTCTGGGCCCTCGCCCTGATCGCGGCCGTGCTGCTCGGTGTCCTCGGCGCCAACGCCCTCGGCGGCGGGGGCGGGCCCTCCGACTCCGCTGCCTCCCCGTCCGAGCAGCCCGCAGGCCCCGCGGCGACCTCGACCACGGCGGCCGCACCCACGACCACCGCCGCGTCCACGACCGCTCCGACGAGCACCAGCACGACGACCACGAGCACCACGACGTCCTCGTCGCCGAGGAGCACCACCTCCAGCTCGGAGGTCGCCACCGAGGACGCGGTCGAGCTCGTCGAGGAGTACTACGACGCGGTGCCGGGCGACGTGGACGAGGGCTGGTCCATGCTCGGTCCCCAGCTGCGCTCGCAAGGCGAGGACAGCTACCGCGAGTTCTGGAAGTCCATCGAGTCGGTCGAGGTCAAGGGCAAGCCGAAGGCCTCCGGCAAGACGGTCGCGGTGAAGCTGAAGTTCACCACCACCGACGGGGAGACCAGCACCGAGAAGCACCGGCTGGGCCTGGTCGAGAAGAACGGCGACCTGCGCATCAACACCGACTCCGTCGTTTAGGAGTCTGTCGAGGAACGGGCTCTCAGCGGCTCACCACCCCTGCCCGGCCTCCAGCGCGGCCCGCGCGGTCTCGCGCAGCGTCCGCAGCAGCGCCTCGGTCGCCGGCCGGTCGGCCACCGTTTCCCGCACGGCGATGTGCAGCGGCCGGACCGCGGCGGGTTTGCGCAG
Organism: Salinifilum ghardaiensis; assembly: GCF_054491345.1. NCBI lineage: Bacteria > Bacillati > Actinomycetota > Actinomycetes > Pseudonocardiales > Pseudonocardiaceae > Salinifilum > Salinifilum ghardaiensis. The sequence continues at coordinate 4,491,435 of NZ_CM137101.1, forward strand.
CGGACGCACGACGACGTCCGGGTGCGTCATCTCCATGCCGAGGGCGGGCACGAGCGACACGCCGAGCTCGGCGGCGACGAAGCCCTGCGCGGTGTAGCTGCCGTCGACCCGCATCACCGTCCGCGGCGTGAACCCCGCGCTGGCGTAGGCGTCCTGCAGGGACTCCGCGCAGGTGTCGGTGGTGCTGGGGTTGCTGTCGATCCACGGTTCCTCGGCGAGCCAAGCCAGGTCGACCGCTTCCGCGCCGGCGAGCCGGTGCCCGCGCGGCAGCACCACCCGGTACGGGTCCTCGGCGAGCGGGACGATCCGCACGCCTTCCCGCGCGGGCGTCTGACGGCCGAGGACGATGACCGCGACGTCGGCCTCCCCCTCCGCGAGCGCGTCGAGCACCCCGTGCTCGAACATCTCCAGGTCCAGGTGCACGTCGGGGTGGTCGGCGCGGAACTTCGCCACGGCGCGCGGTACCAACCCGGTGCTGGCGGTGTGGAAGAACCGCAACCGCAACCTCCCGGTGCGCCCGGCGCGGATGTCGGCGAGCTCGGCCTCGGTGTCGTTGAGCAGCGCGGTCATCCGCGCGGCCTGCTCTGCGAGGTAGGAACCGGCCGGGGTGGGCCGCAGCCCGCGTCCGTGCTTCTCCAGCAGCGCGGTTCCGGCCTCCTTCTCGAGCACGGCGACCTGCTGGCTGATCGCCGAGGGCGTGTAGCCCAGGTTGGCCGCGGCCGCGCTCACGGAGCCGCTGGTGACGACCGAGCGCAGGATCTGCATGCGGCGAGCGTCGAGCATCCTTCTTTATAGCACTGCTTAAACGTCGGTCCACAACAATTCGCTTGTGGTTGTGCGACGGGGCGGGCAGTCTCGGGGTGGATCGGATGGCGCCACCGGTCGCGGAACTCACCGACCCGTTCCTGCGGACCGACACATCCGGAGCGATGCCATGAACAGCACCCCGTGCCGCGAGCACCCCGCACCCCAGCAGTCGTCACCGCCGCAGCAGCCACCTCCGCCCCGGCGGGGGGCGGACCCCGGTCCCGCTCCCGCCGGCGGAGCAGCCGGAGCGCGTGGTGCGCTGCGCCGCATCGCCGGTGTCCTGCTGCGGACCTCCGCGGCCTACGCCTCGCTGGCCCGCAACCACCCGATGAAGTGAGGTCGGGCACCGGTGCCCCGCGCGGCACCGGTGCCCCGCGCGGCACCGGTGCCCCGCGCGGCACCGGTGCCCCGCAGCGCGCCGTCACACGAGACGGCGGTCCGAGGCCCAGCGGGACAGCTCGTAGCGGTTCGACAGCTGCGTCTTGCGCAGCACGCTGGAGACGTGCGTCTCGACCGTCTTCACCGAGATGAACAGCTCGGAAGCGATCTCCTTGTACGCGTAGCCCCGCGCGAGCAGCCGCAGCACGTCCCGCTCCCGCCGCGTCAGCAGGTCCAGCTCCGGATCCCCCACCGGCGCGGCGTTCGGCCCCTCGGCGAAGGCGTCCAGCACGAAACCCGCCAACCGCGGCGAGAACACCGCGTCGCCCCCGGCGACGCGCAGGATCGCGTCGACGAGCTCGCGCCCGGAGATCGTCTTGGTGACGTAGCCCCGCGCCCCGCCGCGGATGACCGTGATCACGTCCTCGGCCGCGTCCGAGACCGACAGCGCCAGGAACACCACGTCCGGGAACTCGCCGCGGGTGCGGCGCAGCACCTCCGCTCCCCCGCCGTCCGGCATGTGCACGTCCAGCAGCACCACCGCGGGCCGGTAGTGGCCGACCCCGGCGACCGCCTCGCCGACGGAACCGGCCTCGCCGACCACGTCGACCTCCTCCGGTGCGGAAGCCAGCTCCGCCCGCACGCCGGAGCGGAACAGGGCGTGGTCGTCCACGATGTACACCCGCACCGGACGCGCCGCCTGCTCGCCGGCGGTCGATTCGCTCATACCGCTCGCCCTCCTCGTTCATCGGCCGCCGGGTCGGATCCCCCCGACGGCTCGGACCGCTGCGACGGGGTCTGCTCGTCCGCCTCCCGCGGCATCTCCAACTGCACCTCGGTTCCCGCACCGGGGGCCGTGCGCAGCCGCACCGACCCGCCGAACCGCTCCATCCTCCCGCGGATCGAGTCGGAGAGCCCGTGCCGATCGGCCGACACGGCATCCGGGTCGAAGCCCGCACCGCGGTCGCGGACGAACACCGACACCCGCTCCGGCTCCACCTCGGCGTAGACGCTGATCTCGCGCTCGCCGGAGTGCTTGGCCGCGTTCGTCACCGCCTCCCGCGCCGCCGCCAGCTGCGCTCGCACGCGCTCGTCGAGCGGGCAGTCGGAGACCTCGACGTGCTGCACGCTCACCGCGAACCGGTCCTCGACCTCCCCGCAGATCCTCGCGAGCTCCGCGGTGAGCACCACCGGCTGCTGCGCCCCCTCCGGGGCGGGACCGGTGGCCTCCTCCGCGCGGGAGCGCGCCCCGCGGTAGCCGCCCGGCCCGTACAACCAGCTCCGCAGCTCCCGCTCCTGCCCCCGCGCGAGCCGGCGCACCTCGCGGGGTTCCTCGGCCTGCTTCTGGATCAGCGCGAGCGTCTGCAGCACCGAGTCGTGCAGGTGCGCGGCGATCTCCGCGCGCTCCTGGGAGCGGATGCGCCCGGCGCGCTCCTGGTCGAGGTCGCGGGCCAGGCGCATCCACCACGGCACGGTCAGCACGACAGCCCCGCCGAGCGTGGTGAGCACCGCCAGCAGCAGGAACGGGATCATGCTCAGCGAGGAGCTGCCGACGAGGAACGCGGAGATCCCGACGAAGACGAGCGCGGCGCCGACGAGGAGACGCAGCAGACCGGCCCGCCCCTCGAACCACCGGCGCCGCCGCGGCTCGTCGGCCTCCCGCCACACGACGGCGGCGCCGATGAGCATGACCAGCAGCGGCACGGTGAACCACATCGGCAGGGCGGCCAGCGAACCGAACAGGACCACCAGCCCCAGGCCGAGCAGGATGAGCGCCGCGCCCTGCTGCCGCTCGCGGGAGCTGGCGGGCCCGCGCGGGGTGGTGGCGTCCTGCGGCACGAACACCCACAGCAGCGCGTAGGCGAGGATGCCCGCGCCCCAGAACCCCGCCAGCACGGCGAACGCGGCGCGCACCCACATCACCGGGACGCCGAGGTGGTCGGCCACGCCCGCGGACACGCCCGCCACGAGCCGCCCCTCGCGGGACCGGTGCAGCCGCGGCACCTCCGGTGCACCGCGCGCAGCGGCCTGCTGACCGCTCCGCGGGCCGTCCGCCGCCGGCCGCTGCGCCGAGACCGGAGGAGGCGCCTGCTGCTGGGGAGCCTGCTGGGCCCGGGAGGCTGTGCGCCCCCGGCGCCCCCGGAACCGGGGTCTCACACCATCGATGCTTGCACGCGGGCGCCCTCCGGCACATCGGGGCGTGCGGGCCGGGGACCGGGGACCGCCTCAGGGTCGTCCCCGATGTCACCGCCCCCGCGGTGCGCGGAGAGTGGTGGCATGAGCGAGACGCGGAGCGCGGTGGGCAGCGTCGAGACCACCGTGCGGGACTTCTGGGCGACCCGACCCGTGCGCCCCGCGACGGGCGGCAAGCTGGGCGGGGTGGCCGCCGCGATCGGCAACCGCTACGCGGTCGACCCGGTGCTGCTGCGCGTCGCCTTCGTGGTCGCCGCGCTCTACGGCGGGGCCGGGGTGCTGCTGTACCTGCTGGGGTGGATGCTCTTCCCGCGCGAAGAGCGGGACGGCTCCGGGCAGGTGAGCACCCGGACCACCTCGACGCCGGTGCTCGTGGTGCTGGCGGTGCTGCTGATCCCGGCGCTGTACGCGCTGCGCAACCTGCCCGGCGTGATCGGCGCGGTGGTCGGCTGCGTGGCGCTGTACCTGCTGCACCGCAACCGCGCCGAGCACGGCGCCGGCGGGGGTGGCAGCGGCCCGGGCGGCGCGGCCGGCTCCGCGGAACCCGCCTCGGGGGCGCCGGCACCCGAGGCCCCGCCGCCCGGGGAGGGGTCTTCCGGCGGCACGGCTGCCTCCGGGGACACGGCCGCGGGGACGCGACCGGACGCGACCGCCCCCTCCGCGGAAGGCACCCGCGCCGAACCTGCCCCGGTGGAGACCGCGCGCGCCGAGGCCGAGGTGGGCAGCGCCTCCGGCGACGAGGCGCGGGCAGCCCCCGGCCCCGAGAGCGACAGCCCGCAGCCGGGGACCGCGCGGCCGGACGCGCCGCAGGAGGGGGCTGCCGCACCGGAGACCGCGGAAGGCACCCGCGCCGAACCGGACCGCCTCGGCGCGGGGACCGCCGAGCCGGGCGGTGCCGAGGCGGAGACCGACCGGTTCACCGCGTGGCAACCGCCCGCGGTGGACCCGTGGAACGCGCCCCCCGCCACCGCGAGCTCCGCGGAACCGCAACTCCCACAACCACCACCCCCGGCCGAGCCCGTGCCGGAGCGCCCCCGGTTCGACCGGATGCTCACCCCGATCGCGCTGCTGCTGACCGCGCTGACCGCGGCGGGCGGGCTGTACCTCTCCCTGCCCCCGGCGCAGATCCTGGCCGCCGTGCTGGGCGTGCTCGGGCTCGGGATGCTCGGCGGCGCGGTGCTGCACCGCGGACGCGCACTCGTGGTGCTCGCCATCCCGGTCGCGGTGCTGACCGTGCTCGCCGCGGGCGCAGCACCGCACAGCGGGTCCGTGCACACCGCCCCGCCGGTCGCGGCGAACCGGCACCTCGAGCTGACCACCGCCGCCGAGGCGAACCGCGCGCACAGCATCGACGCGGGGAACCTGACGGTCGACCTGCGCGGCATGCCTCCGCAGGAGGCCTCCCGGGTCGGGCACGTGCAGGCCCGCACCGGGGCGGGCAGCGTGACCGTGCACGTGCCGCCCGCGTGGGACGTCACCGCGCACTGCACCAGCCGGGCCGGAACGGTGGACTGCCTCGGCACCGAACGTTCGGGCGCGCCGGCCCGGGAGACGGTGACCGAGTCCGGAGGGGGTGCGCGCAACGGCCGCCTGGTCACGATCACCGCGCGCACGGAAACGGGACATGTGGAGGTCGTCCGTGACTGAACCGTCGAACCGCGGTGGCGAGCCCCCCTGGCGGGACGTGGACCCGGTGGCGCTGGCCGGTGGCTGCCTGGCCCTGGCGCTGTCGGCGTTCGTGCTGCTCGGGCTCGTCGAACACCTGGTGTGGCTGCTGGGGGCCACGATCGTGGCCGTCGGAGTGCTGCTGCTGGTGCTCTCGCTGCGGCCGCGCCGCGGCTGACCGGGGCTCGGGGGCCCGGTCAGCCGCTCACTCCCACTCGATCGTGCCCGGCGGCTTCGAGGTCACGTCGAGCGCGACCCGGTTCACACCGGAGACCTCGTTGGTGATGCGCGTGGAGATGCGCTCCAGGGCCTCGTAGGGCAGCCGCGTCCAGTCCGCCGTCATCGCGTCCTCACTGGACACCGGACGCAGCACGACCGGGTGGCCGTAGGTGCGGCCGTCGCCCTGCACGCCGACGGAGCGCACATCGGCGAGCAGCACCACGGGGCACTGCCAGATGTCGTTGTCCAAACCGGACGCGGTGACCTCCTCGCGCGCGATGGAGTCCGCCGCCCGCAGCGTGCTCAGCCGGTCGGCGGTCACCTCGCCGATGACGCGGATGGCGAGGCCGGGCCCGGGGAACGGGTGCCGGTGCACGATCGTCTCCGGCAGCCCCAGCTCGGTGCCCACGCGGCGCACCTCGTCCTTGAACAGCGCGCGCAGCGGTTCGACGAGGTCGAACTGCAGGTCCTCGGGCAGCCCGCCCACGTTGTGGTGGCTCTTGATGTTGGCCGCGCCGGAGCCGCCGCCGGACTCGACGACGTCCGGGTACAGCGTGCCCTGCACGAGGAAGTCGATCGGACCGCCGGCGCCGTCGCCGCTCTGCAGGTCCCGCGCGGTCCGCTCGAAGGTGCGGATGAACTCGTGGCCGATGATGCGGCGCTTCTCTTCGGGATCGCTCACGCCCTCCAGCGCGCCGAGGAACTGGTCGACCGCGTCCACGGTCACCAAACGCACCCCGGTCGCGGCGACGAAGTCCCGCTCGACCTGGGCGCGCTCACCGGAGCGCAGCAACCCGTGGTCGACGAACACGCAGGTGAGCTGATCGCCGATGGCGCGCTGCACGAGGGCCGCGGCCACGGCGGAGTCCACGCCGCCGGACAGGGCGCACAGCGCGCGCCGGTCGCCGATCTGCTCGCGGATCCCGCGCACCGTCTCGTCCACGATGGAGGAAACCGTCCACTGCGGCCGGATGCCGGCGATGTCGTGCAGGAAGCGGCGCAGCACCTCCTGCCCGTGCGGCGAGTGCGCCACCTCGGGGTGGTACTGCACGCCGGCGAGCCGGCGCTGCACGTTCTCGTAGGCGGCCACCGGGGTGTCCTGGGTCGCCGCGGTCACGCGGAAGCCCTCCGGCGCCTTGCTCACCGAGTCCCCGTGGCTCATCCACACGGGGTGGCGCGCCGGCAGGTCCTCGTGCAGCGTGCCGCCGTCGCCGGAGACCCCCAGGTCCGTGCGGCCGTACTCGCGCACCCCGGAGTGCTCCACGGAACCGCCCAGCGCGGAGGTCATCGCCTGGAAGCCGTAGCAGATGCCGAACACGGGGATGCCCGCGTCGAACAGCGCGGGGTCGACCTGCGGCGCGTCCGCGGCGTAGACGCTCGCCGGACCGCCGGAGAGCACCACGGCGGCCGGATCGCGGCGCACGATCTCGTCGACCGGGGTCTCGTGCGGGATCACCTCGGAATACACCTGGGCCTCGCGCACCCGGCGCGCGATGAGCTGCGCGTACTGGGCGCCGTAGTCGAGCACCAGAACGGGCCCCTGGCCGGGGCCGGCGGAACCGGACACGGAGCGGCAACCTCCCCTGCAGAACATGTCGTGGCGGCAACGCACCAGCGGGGGCGCCGAGCCCCGCGGTGAGGTCCCGCCGATGCCCGCGCAGCGCCTTGCCGCCCCTCATTCTCCCAGGTCTCGCCGACGCGGGGGCAGCGACCCCGGGCGAACTCGGTCACGCCGCGACCGCGCCCGCCCGGCGGCCGCCCGGGCTTCACTCGCCCCGCTCGACCTCCGCTCCTGCGGCCCCGGCTCCCGGTCCGACCGCGACCACAGGCAGTCGCAGCGCCGCGGGGGCCTCCTCCGGAACCGCGGGGTTCCGCGGCGGCACCGCGGGCACGGGGACGTAGCCGGCGGACTGCTCCGGGCGCGGATCGGTCTCGCCCTTGTTCGGCCACATGGACAGCGCGCGCTCGGCCTGCGCGGTGATCGTCAGCGAGGGGTTCACCCCCAGGTTCGCGGTGATCGCCGAACCATCCACGACGGACAGCCCCGGGTGGCCGTGGGCCCGGTGGTACGGGTCGATCACACCGCTGCCGGGCGTGTCCCCGATCGGGCAGCCGCCGATGAAGTGCGCGGTCATCGGCATGTCGAACAGCTGCGACCACACGCCGCCGGCCATGCCGCCGATCTTCTCCGCCGCGCGCTCGTTGGCCTCCTCACCGACCGGGATGTAGGTCGGATTCGGTGCGCCGTGCCCCTGCCGCGAGGTCAGCCAGCGCCGTCCGAAGCGCTTGCGCAGCCCCGTGCGCAGCGAATTGTCCAGGCTCTGCATCACGAGCAGGATCACGGTGCGCTCGCTCCACCGGTGCACCCGCAGCAGGCGCAGCGACTTCAGCGGATGCCTGCCGAGGAAGCCCAACCACTGCCGCCACCGCGGACGCGGATCGTCGCCCCTGGTCGGCAGGGTCTGCAACATCCCCATCGCGTTGGACCCCCGGCCGTAGCGGACCGGCTCGACGTGCGTGTCCGGGTCCGGGTAGAACGACGAGGTGATCGCCACCCCCTCGGAGAAGTTCCGGTCGGGGTCGACCCGGCTGACCTGCGCACCCAGGATCGCCTCGGAGTTGGTGCGGGTGAGCTCGCCGAGCCGGTCGGACAGGTGCGGCAGGTCGCCGGCCTCGCGCGAGCGGTGCAGCAGGTTCTGCGTGCCCCAGGTGCCGGCCGCCAGCACCACCTGGTCGGCGCGGAAGATCCGGAAGTCCCGGCGCAGCTTGGAGCCGGTGCGGTGCGTGGCCAGCCGCCACGTGCCGTCGGCCGCCTGCCCCAGCCGGGAGACCGTGGTCATCGGGAAGACCTGCGCGCCGTTCTGCTCGGCCAGGTAGAGGTAGTTCTTCACGAGCGTGTTCTTCGCCCCGACCCGGCAGCCGGTCATGCACGCGCCGCACTCGGTGCACCCCGTGCGCGCCGGTCCGGCGCCGCCGAAGTACGGGTCCTCCGCCTGCTCGCCGGGCTCGCCGAAGTACACGCCCACCGGGGTGTGGTGGTACGAGTCCGCGCATCCCATGTCCTCGGCGACGCGGCGGATGACCGTGTCCGAGGGGGTCTCGGTCGGGTTGGTGACCACGCCGAGCATCCGGCTGGCCTGGTCGTAGTAGGGCGCGAGCTCGGTCTTCCAGTCGGTGATGTGCGACCACTGGGCGTCCCGGTAGAACGCGTCCATCGGGCGGTAGAGCGTGTTGGCGTAGTTCAGCGAACCACCGCCGACGCCCGCCCCGGCGAGGATGAGGCAGTCGCGCAGCACGTGGATGCGCTGCACGCCGTAGCAGCCCAGGTCGGGGGCCCAGAGGAACGTGCGCAGGTCCCAGGAGGTCTTGGGCAGTTCGTCGTCGGTGAACCGCCTGCCGGACTCCAGGACGGCGACGCGGTAGCCCTTCTCCGTGAGGCGAAGGGCGGCCACGCTGCCGCCGAACCCGGAGCCGACGACGACCACATCGAAATCCGTGTCGCGGTCGCGGGAGCCAGCCATGCGCGACAGACTAGACGTCGTTACTGGCGAGTAGCCATACATCACCGCCGAACAGCACGGGTTGATCGATCCACCCGCGGCATCCGCGCGCGGACAGCACCCGCCGCGCTCCGAGCTCCCCGCGGACACCCCCCCACCCGCCCGAGCGAGGGTGGGGGCATTTCCCGGGAAACGTTCCCCACCGCGGGGTGCCCGGCGGGCGAGCGGGGCTCAGCGGCCGAGCATCAGGCCGACCTTCTGGAACTCCTTCAGCTCGGAGTAGCCGGTCTTGGCCATCGCGCGCCGCAGCGCGCCGAACAGGTTCAGCGTGCCGTACGGGTCGCTGCTCGGGCCGTACAGCAGCGTCTCCAGGTCCACGCCCGAACCCTCGAAGCCGATGACCTCGCTGCGCGGCAGGTTCGGGTGCGCGGCCGCGGGCGTCCAGTAGTAGCCGCGCGCCGGCGCCTCGTGCGTCTCGGTCAGCGCCTCGCCCAGCATGACCGCGTCGGCGCCGCAGGCGATCGCCTTCGCGATGTCCCCGGAGTAGCCGAGCGCGCCGTCGGCGATCACGTGCACGTAGCGGCCGCCGGTCTCGTCCAGGTAGTCGCGCCGCGCCGCCGCGGCGTCCGAGATCGCCGTGGCCATCGGAACACCGATGCCCAGCACCTGCGTCGTCGTGGCCGCGCGGGACTGCCCGAAACCGACGATCACACCGGCCGCGCCGGTGCGCATCAGGTGCATCGCGGTGCGGTAGTCGCCCACGCCCCCGGCGATCACCGGGATGTCCAGGTCGCCGATGAACCGCTTGAGGTTGAGCGGTTCGCGGCCCTCCGCCACGTGCTCGGCCGAGACGATGGTGCCCTGCACGACGAGCACCTCGACGCCCGCGGCGATCAGGTCGGGGGTGAGCTCCTCCGCGTGCTGCGGGCTCACCCGCGCCGCGACGGTCACGCCCGAGTCCTTGACCTGCTTGATCGACTCGGCCAGCCGCTCGGGCCGGATCGGCGCGGCGTGCAGCTGCTGGAGGCGCCGGATCGCCGCCTCGGGGTCACCGTTCTCCTCGGCGATCCCGACGACCTCGGCGAGCTTGTCCTCCACGTCGTCGTGCCGCGCCCACAGCCCCTCGGCGTTGAGCACGCCCAGACCGCCGAGCTCGCCGATCCGCACCGCCGTGGCGGGCGAGACGATCGCGTCCGTCGGGTGGGTGACGAGGGGGATGTCGAAGCGGTAGGCGTCGATCTGCCAGCTCAGCGAGACGTCCTTCGACGAGCGGGTACGCCGGGACGGAACGATCTCCACGTCGTCCAAGTCGTAGCCGCGCATGGCCGTGCGGCCCATGCCGATCTCAACCTGATCCCGCACCGTCAGTCCCCTTCTCAACGACCCAGATGTCCGACGGGACATTCTCTCTGCCTCCCCCGGATGAGCAGCACCGGGGTGAAGCCCGGGTGCGGCACCGGAGCCCGGTCGGCCGCGCCACCGGCACCGCACCGCGGTCTCACCGCGTGGTGTAGTTCGGCGCCTCCGCGGTCATCGTGACGTCGTGCGGGTGGCTCTCCTTGAGCCCGGCCGCGGTGATGCGCACCAGGTGCGCCTCCTGCAGCTCCGGGATCGTGCGCGCGCCGGTGTAGCCCATGCCGGAGCGCACACCGCCCGCCAGCTGGTCCATCACCTGCTCCAGCGGACCGCGGAACGGCACGCGCCCCTCGATGCCCTCCGGCACGAGCTTGTCCTCGCTGAGCACGTCGTCCTGGAAGTAGCGGTCCTTGGAGTAGGACTTCTGCTCCCCGCGGGTCTGCATCGCACCCAGCGAGCCCATGCCGCGGTAGACCTTGAACTGCTTGCCGTTGACGAGCACGAGGTCGCCGGGCGCCTCGGCCGTGCCGGCGAGCAGGCTGCCGAGCATGACGCTGCTCGCGCCCGCGGCGATGGCCTTGGGGATGTCGCCGGAGTGCTGCACACCGCCGTCGGCGATCATCGGGACCCCGGCAGGGCGGCAGGCCAGGCTCGCCTCGTAGACCGCGGTGATCTGCGGAACGCCCACACCGGCCACCACGCGGGTGGTGCAGATCGACCCCGGTCCGACGCCGACCTTGACCGCATCGGCCCCCGCGTCCACCAGCGCCTGCGCACCGGCGCGGGTGGCGACGTTGCCGCCGATGATGTCCACCGACTGGCCCAGTTCCTTCTTCAACGTGGCCACCGTGTCGAGCACCGCCTGCGAGTGCCCGTGGGCGGTGTCCACGATGAGCACGTCGGCCCCGGCGTCGACCAGCGCCATCGCGCGCTCGTGCGAGTCGGTGCCGACACCGACGGCGGCGCCGGACAGCAGCCGGCCGTCGGCGTCCTTGGTGGCGTTCGGGTACTGCTCGGTCTTGACGAAGTCCTTGACCGTGATCAGCCCGCGCAGCTTGCCCGCGTTGTCCACGATCGGCAGCTTCTCGACCTTGTGCCGCCGCAGCAGGCCGAGCGCGACGTCGGCGGTGACGCCGACCTGCGCGGTGATCAGCGGCGAGGTGGTCATCACGTCGCGGACCTTCTTCGTGTGGTCCATCTCGAACCGCATGTCGCGGTTGGTGATGATGCCCACCAGCTGGCCGGAGGCGTCGGCGACCGGCACGCCCGAGATGCGGAAGCGGGCGCACAGCGCGTCGACCTCGGCGAGCGTGTCCTCCGGCGAGCACGTCACCGGGTCGGTGACCATGCCGGACTCGGAACGCTTGACGACCTCGACCTGCGCCGCCTGCTCCTCGACCGACAGGTTGCGCTGGAGGATCCCGACACCGCCCTGCCGCGCCATGGCGATGCCCATGCGGGCCTCGGTCACCGTGTCCATCGCCGCGGAGACCAGCGGCACGCGCAGCGCCACGTTGCGCGACAGCCGGGTCGTCGTGTCGACCTCGCTGGGAATGACGTTGGTTTCGTCCGGCAGCAGCAGGACGTCGTCGAAGGTCAGCCCCAGCGCGGCGAACTTCGACGGGAGGCTGGATGCGCTCAGTTCACTGGTCATGGCGGCGGTGTGCCTTTCCTACCGATCGGGTCGAAGGAGTGCGGGCAGGCCGGCCACACGCGACTGGCGGACGGACGAGCACCGTGCGGGGCGCGAGTGCACCACGACCTGCGGAAAACGGGATTCCTTCCATGATAGTGACCCGCAGCTGCGGCCCGCCGCCCGGAGCGCCTGATGTGACGGGCGCAAAACACCGCACGGCGAAGGGCCCCCGCGCGCCGAACCGCGTTGCGCGGGTGGGTACCGTGCGGTGCGTGCCGCACGACCAGATGCCACCCGACCCGTTCGCGGGGGATCCGGACGACCCGAGCATGGCCCTCGGCGAGAACGACCCGGACCCGACCGACCCGCCGCTCGGCGCCGAGGAGCAGACAGAGCTGCTCGCGGATCTGGCCGACCTCGCCGTGTACCAGGCGCTGCTGGAGCCCCGCGGCGTCCGCGGCATCGTCGTGGACTGCGTCGATTGCGGCGAGGCGCACTACCACGACTGGGACCTGCTGCGCGCCAGCCTCGAGCAGCTGCTGCACAACGGCAAGATGCGCCCGCACGAACCGGCGTACGACCCGAGCCCGAACCAGTACGTCACCTGGGAGTACTGCCGCGGCTTCGTCGACGGCGTCAGCCAGTCCGAGAGCCACTACCCCAAGGCCTGACCCACTACCCCAAGGCCTGACACCGCGCCTCCGGGCGGTCGCAACCACCGATCGCCGCGCCTCCGCGGTTGCTGACCACCCGCCGCGTGCCCGATCCTCCGCGCCGCGCGCGGTGCCCCGCTCCTCTCCTCCGGCGGCCACCGGGCGGACCCGCCCGCTGCCCAGCCCGCCGCTCACGGACTCCGGACGCGCGACCAACCCCGGGCACGCGAACCCCGGCGCGCGGCCGCCTTCCGCACGGACACCCGCGCACGACACCGCCCCGGCCCGAAGCGGGTCGGACCGGGGCGGCGGAGGTGGTTCCCGCCAGCTGCCGGGCTGTCAGCTCGAAGGCTGATCACCCTCCGAGGAGCCGGAGAAGAACGGGTTGCTCGGGTCCCACGCCGGCTCCGACGTGGACGACTCCGACGTCGACGTCCCGCTCGGCTCGCTCGAACTCGTCGGCGGGGTCGTCGACCCCTCCGAGGTCGTCGGCGGTGTCGTGGTCGGGTGCTCGGTCGGCGGGTGCTCCGGCCTGCTCGACGGCGGGGCCGTCACCGAACTGGACGGCGGTTCCTGCGAGGAGGTCGCCGGCGGTGCCGTCGGATCCTGCTCACCGACGCCCTCGTCCACGCGCGCGCTCAGCGAGCGGTGCGCGGCCCGCAAGTCCGACAACCCGTGCTCGTCGTCCACCGCGCCCATCTGCTCCTGCGCCGAGCGCAGCGCCGACTCCGCCGTGCTCGTCCGCCCCCCGTCCAGCGCGTCCTCGGCGGTGCGCAGGTCCTCCCGGGCCGACGTGGCCGCCTGCACGGCCTTCGTGTGGTCGGAGTAGAACACCTGGGCAACGCCCCAGAGCATGTCGCCGGGCAGCGCGTCCCGCGCGGCCACGCCCACGCCGGTGCAGCCGATCATGAGCACGGCCGCGGCCGTGGCCACCGGCACCAGGTGGCGCCTGCGGAACCAGCCGCGACGCTGGGGCTTCTTGGCCTGCTCGAGCGCCTCCGCGGCCTGGTCCGCATCGACGAGCTCCTCGACCGGGGCGGAATCGATGTCCCGCCGCCAGGAGACGAGGAGCTCCTCCACGTTCGGTGCGCTGCCGGCGCGCTCGGGCACCTCGGGGTTCGTGCCGCCGAGCGCGTCCAGTAACGCGTCATCGGCCCGCAGCGCGGTGAGGTCGACGGACTCTCCGATCTCGTCCTGCTCGAGCAGTTCGGGATCGTCGTCGGTCTCGCCGCTCGTCCCGGGGCGCTCCGAGGCCGCACCGCTCTCCGAGGCGGCCTCCTCCGCGTCCGCGGCCGACCGGGTCTCCTCGGCCGACCGGGTCCTTTCGGGCGGGCGGAAGGACAGCACGTTGTCGGACGACTCCGTCGCCGAGTCGTCCGCGGTGTCCTCGCCCGCGGGGTCTGGGCCCGTGGGTTCTGGGTTCTCTTCGGAAGTCACTGCCCGCGCCGCGGCACCGTCACCGTGGTCGGTGCTGCCGGTCCCCTTCGGTTCGGTGTTCGGTTCGTCGTTCCGCTCGCCCACGCTGCGCGAGCGGTCATCCTGCTGGCCGGATTCGACGGGCTCGTGCCCTGGTCGCTCACCTTCGGGCCCTTTCCGCTCAGCCATTCAGACCACCTCCTCCGCGGACAGCGTCTTGCGCAGCCGGGCCAATGCGCGGTGCTGCGCAACACGCACGGCTCCCGGCGTCGACCCGACCGCCTCGGCGGTTTCCTCAGCGGACAAGCCGACGACCACCCGGAGCAGCAGGATCTCCCGCTGCTTGTCCGGGAGGACACGCAACAGCTGCGCCATCCTGCCGGAGAGCTCATCCTGCATCGCTCGCTGTTCGGGCCCCGCCTCCGACTCCGGGGTCTCCGGCACGTCCGCGACGGGCTCCGAACGATTGCGGGCGGATGCACGATGCGCATCTGCCACCTTGTGCGCGGCGATGCCGTACACGAACGCCAGGAACGGACGCCCCTGGTCGCGATAGGTGGGCAGCGCGGTGATCACCGCGAGGCACACCTCCTGCGCGACATCGTCCGCCGAGGCGAACGACCGCTCGTTGCGTCCGACTCTGGCGCGGCAGTACCGCACCACCAAAGGACGGATTTCGGCCAGCAAGCGCTCGATCGCCTGACGATCGCCGTCGACGGCGGCGCCTACTAGAGCGTCCAGCCCGTCCCCCACATTGGTCATCGCAGACAGCAGCCCTGGTGTTACGCGTTAAGCGACTCGAATTTCCGGCGGACGTCGTCTCCAGCACGCCGCACCGAATTCACCGTACCGGGCCACGAGTGGCCACTGAACAGGGACTCGGGGCGCGCAGCCGCCGCCACCACCTGTTCACACTTACCAGAGAACGCGCCCCGCCGGTCGGCGCTGCGATCTCCCGCAGCTCACCAGCTCCGGGCGCGGCGCGGGACGGCGGCGGCACGCGCGCTCGGCCGCCTCGTTCCCGGACGGCGGCGCGCCGCGTTGCCACACGATTCCTCCCGCTTCGCGCACCCGAGCGGCGCCGTGCAGATCCCGCTTTCCGGACGTAGCGCCCGCACCACCGCGGGCCGAGACATGCGTCACACCACCGCAAGCACCGGCAGGCCGGTGATCTCCGGCCGCCCGGTGGTCGCTCCGGTGCCCGCGCACGGTGCGCGACGAGACCTCCGGCACTGCGCCGGCCGCTCGCGCCGCACCGGGCTCGCGGCAGGCCGAACCAGCGCCCGCGGACAGGCGCTCCCCGACCCGGCGCCCTCGGACACGGCACCCTCGGAAACGGCGCTCGCCGGCACTGCCCTCCCGGAGCGGCCGCTGCCCCCGACGCAGCAACCACCTCCGGTGCGAACGCTTCGAGCGGGCGCCAGCACCACCCGCAACAGCGGCAGCACCACCGGCAACAGCGGCGCGGACCGCGAAGCGGCAGCCGGGAACCACTCCCGAGCCCGCGCCCCCTCGCGGTTCGGGGACGCCCGTCGCCGCACGAGGAGCGCGGCTCCGGCCGGTCTGGTGGGACCTGCTTCGCCCGGCCGGGTCACTGGCACGTCAGAGCCTGCTCCTCGACCTCCTCCGCAAGTGCGCGAGGGCGAGGAGCGGGCTCTCAGGCCACCAGACCGCGCCGGAAGCCGTGCGCCACCGCCTGCGCGCGATCACGCACGCCGAGCTTGCGGAACAAGCGCCGCGCGTGCGTTTTCACCGTGTCCTCGGACAAGTAGAGCTCGCGGCCGATCTGGCCGTTGCTCTTGCCCTGGCTCATGCCGCGCAGCACCTGGAGCTCGCGCTCGGTCAGCTGCACGCCCGGGTCGGAAGGCTGCCGCGGCGTGGGCACCGAGGTGCTCGCGAGCGTGTGCGCGAGCGCCGCGACCAGTTCCGGACGGGAGGCGTCCCAACGCAGGTAGCCCCGCGCACCTCCCGCGATCGCCGCGGCGATGCTCGCCGCGTCGTCCGGCGCACCGAACACGATCACATTGGCCTGGGGGTGCGCCGAGACGAGCCGCCGCGTGGCTTCCACGCCGTTGGGCACCGCGCGCTGAGTCCCCACGAGCACCACGTCCACAGCTTGCCGGGAGTAGCGCGCGAGCAGCTCGTCGCCGTGAGCGACGCAGTCGATACGGCTGACCCCGGGCACCGCGGACATGACGCGGGTGAGTCCTTCCCGGACGCTCCGTCGGTCATCGCAGATCAGGACCGTCGTCACGGGAACTCCTTCCTGCAGGCGAGTGACGTTCCACCTCCCCTTATCGGCGGGAGGTCGGGAAACCTTGACCCGATCCGGTGGCGAATTCGTCCATCGCGCGCCTCGAGGCCCTCCGCCGCGGGAGAGCGCGCCCCCGCGATCGCGCCGCCCGTCGCCGGCGCATGATCGCCCACAAGCCGATTACCTGCGATCCTCACTCGTTCGCACGTATTTTCGGGGCCTGTTGTCGCTCGTTCGTACGACATGAGAGCGGTTATTGTGATTTGTGTCACATCAAGCGAGAACCGTCTCGGCGACCCGGTCGGCAGCGGCCCGCAGCGACTCCACGTGCTCGGTGCCACCCGCGAGCTCAGCGGTGGACCACCCGGCCCCGGCGGCGAACAGCCGCGCCTTCTGCCGGGTGGCGGGGACCTCGGCGAGCAACCGGGACGAGGCGTAGTGCGGCTGGTCGGCCCACAGGACCACCGCCGCCGGAGCCGCCCGGCGCACAGCCGCCCACAGCCCCTCGCGCGGCACTCCCGCGCCGAACAGCAGCTGCCCCACGCCCCCGGACGACAGCGCCGCGGCCAGCGCAACTAACTCCAGCCCCTGCGGTTCGCCGGGCACGGGAGCCAGCACGACGGGACGGGGGGTGACCGGTTCCGGCGCAGCGGCGATGACCGCGCGCAGCGCCGTCGAGGCGCAGTCCACCAGCAGCTGCTGCGCCTCGATGCCGCTTCCGGTGCGCTGCCGCCGCTCCACGATCGCGCGCAGCACCGGGCGCAGCGCCCCCTCCCACGTGGACACCACGCCGTCGGCGTCGATCGCCTCGCGGAGCAGCCCCTGCGCCGCCCAGGCGTCCAGCGCCAGCGCGGCGCGCCCCAGGCCGCGGGCGCGCGGACCCGCCCCCGCCAGGCGCAGCCCCTGCCCGCCGGTGCTGGTGGTGTCGAGCTGCTCCACGGGCCCGTCGTCGAGCACCCCGGAGTGCAGCACCGGTTCGCGGCCACCCGACCTCGGCTCCGCGCGGACCGCGTCGGCGGGATCGCTCGGGTCGATGTCGACGCTGCGCGCGAACCGCGCGGCTTCGGCCGGGGAGGCGCCGCGCAGCAGCGCGCGCTGCATCTGCTCCAGCCGCGCGACGTCCTCGGGTGCGTAGCGGCGGTGCCGCCCGCTCGCGTGCTCGCTGGGCCCGAGCCCGTAGCGGCGGTCCCACGTGCGCAGCGTGGCCGGCGCGACGCCGAGCCGGCGCGCGACGGCGGCGACCGTCAGGCGGGGCTGCTGCGGGGGCTTCCCCGCCGACTCGTCCGCATCGGAACGCGACCGCTCGCCCTCCGGCTCGCCGCCCTGCGCTGAACGCCGCCGCGCGGTGTCCGCCCCTTCCGGCGAATCGGATTCGCCGACCTGCGCCGCTTCGCGCTCGGCCGGCTGGGACGGGGAGGCGTCGGAGTCGTACTCACGTTCCGGCCGTGTCATCACGCGGGACATGCTCCGGCTCTAGCACGCCGAGAGCAACTCAGTCGAGGCAACCGCGACAAGCACCCACGAACGGACACCACTCGCTTGATTGACCAATATTTGGCTCGATTATGCTTGAACAACCTTTGACGCGGTTTTACGGTGGATCTCGCGAGGTCGGGCAGTGCCCGACAGGGAGGGGAACCCACCAGTAGGAGGTGGTTGTCGCAATGGCGGACACTCGACGTCTTCCAGGACCCAATGCTGATATCTGGGACTGGCAGATACGGGGTTCCTGCCGCGGAATGGACAGCGCGTACTTCTTCCACCCGGACGGCGAGCGCGGCCCGGCACGCGCGCGCCGCGAGGCCAAGGCCAAAGAAGTGTGCCAACGCTGCCCAGTGATCGCGCAGTGCCGAAACCACGCCCTGAGGGTGCAGGAGCCGTACGGCATCTGGGGTGGTTTGTCCGAATCGGAACGCGAGATGATCATCAAGGCCCGCAAGCGCCAGCACCAGATGACCCAGCACGAGATCCCCCAGCAGGGAGGTCAGCAGCAGGAGATTCCCGAGGTGCCCCAGCAGGCGGCGCCCGAGGTGCCCCAGCAGGCGGCGCCCGAGCACGACGTGACCCAGTTGGTGAGTTGACGCTGGTGTTCGCCACCACGCGCGCCCGCGGGCAGCGGTGAATGGCAGTGCGCACAGCGCGCGCAGACGAGGGGCGCCATCCACCGCACGCGCACGACAACTCCACACCGGACGGAAAGGACTCCGGGCAGGCACGGGCTGCCCGGAGTCCTTCTGCGCGGAGTCCTTCTGCGCGGGGTCCTTCTGCGCGGGGCCCGCCGCCCGAGGTGCTCCCCCGGGGGCCTGACAGGCGGGGACCTGCGTACCGGGGCCCTGCTCAATGGCCGCGCGGCAGGTGCGGTGCTCCCGCGGACACCGGTGCGCGACCCCGCGGGACGCACCGCGCCGAGCGCCGTCCGAGCGCGCCGGTGCACGTGCAGTTGCCGCGGCAGCTGGACGCCCGCGGCGCGCTCGCGCGCCGCGGGCGAAAAAAGATCCCGGCGGCCCACCGGGGCCGCCGGGATCGGGGAGCGCTCGAAGTCGAGCGGGAACGAGGCGTGATCAGTGGCCGTGGCCGTGACCGCCGCCCTCGTTGTCCTCCTCCTCGGGCTTGTCCACGACCGCGCTCTCGGTGGTCAGCAGCATCCGCGCCACCGAGGCGGCGTTGGACACGGCCGAACGGGTCACCTTCAGCGGGTCCACCACGCCCGGCTTGACCAGGTCACCGAAGGTCTCCTCGGCCGCGTTGAAGCCGGAGCCCCACTCCATGTCGCGCACGCGGGAGACCACGACGGCGCCCTCGTGGCCGGCGTTGTGCGCGATCCAGAACAGCGGGGACTCCAGCGCGGAGCGCACCAGGCGGACGCCGGTGGCCTCGTCGCCGGTCTTGCCCAGGTCGCCTTCCAGCACCTTGGCGCCGTGGATCAGCGAGGAACCACCGCCGGGGACGCTGCCCTCCTCCGCGGCGGCCTTGGCCGCGGAAACGGCGTCCTCGATGCGGGACTTGCGCTCCTTGAGCTCGGTCTCGGTGGCCGCGCCGACCTTGAGGACCGCCACGCCGCCGGCCAGCTTCGCCAGCCGCTCCTGCAGCTTCTCGCGGTCCCAGTCGGAGTCGCTGGCCTCGACCTCCTTGCGGATCTGCTCGGTGCGGCCGCGCACGTCGTCGGCGTTGCCGCGACCGTCCACAATGGTGGTGCTGTCCTTGGTCACGGTGACGCGGCGGGCGCTGCCCAGCACCTCGCGGCCGACCTCGGAGAGCTTCATGCCGACGTCCGGGGAGACGACCTGCGCACCGGTGGACACGGCCAGGTCCGCCAGGAAGTTCTTCCGGCGGTCACCGAAGTACGGGGCCTTCACCGCGACCACGCGGAACGTCTTGCGCGCGGCGTTGACGACCAGGGTCGACAGCGCCTCGCCCTCGACGTCCTCGGCGATGATCAGCAGCGGCTTGTTGTCCTGCGCGATCTGCTCGAGCAGCGGGAGCATCTCCTGGATGTTGGAGATCTTCTCCTGGTGCAGCAGGATCTGCGCGTCCTCCAGCACCGCTTCCTGCCGCTCGGCGTCGGTGACGAAGTGCGGCGAGACGTAGCCCTTGTCGAACTCCAGGCCCTCGGTGACCTCGAGCTCGGTGGCCAGCGAGGAGGACTCCTCGATGGTCACCACGCCGTCCTCGCCGACGCGCTCCATCGCCTCGCCGACCAGCGCGCCGATGTTCTCGTCCCGCGAGGACACGGTGGCGATCTGCGCGATGTTGTCGCGGCCCTTGACCGGGGTGGCCTTGGCCTTGAGCTCCTCGACGACCGCGTCGGCGGCCGCCTCGATGCCGGCGTTCAGGGAAGCCGGGTTGGCACCGGCGGCCAGGTTGCGCAGGCCCTCGCGGACCATGCCCTGGGCGACGACGGTGGCCGTCGTGGTGCCGTCACCGGCCACGTCGTTGGTCTTGGTGGCGACGCTCTTGACCAGCTGCGCACCAAGGTTCTCGTACGGGTCCTCGAGCTCGATCTCCCGAGCGATGGTCACGCCGTCGTTGGTGACCTGCGGCCCGCCGAACTGCTTGTCCAGCACGACGTGCCGACCGCGGGGACCGAGGGTCACCTTGACGGCGTCGGCGAGCTGGTTGACTCCGCTTTCGAGCGCCCGGCGGGCGTGCTCGTCGAAGCTGATCTGCTTAGCCATGTTTCTCAGCCTTTTCGCGTGGAAGAGCGGTTGCGGATTGACGCACGCGAACCGCCCCGGTGATCCCGCTCGGGGACCTCCGGGGCGGCATCACTCGCACGGTGCTCGGCTTCAGTTGACGACGGCCAGCACGTCGCGGGCGGAGAGGATCAGGTACTCCTCCCCGTTGTACTTGACCTCGGTGCCGCCGTACTTCGAGTAGATGACGACGTCACCCTCGTTGACATCCAGCGGGATGCGGTTGCCCTTCTCGTCGATCCGCCCCGGACCGACAGCCAGTACCTTGCCCTCCTGGGGCTTTTCCTTGGCGGTGTCCGGGATCACGATGCCGGACGCGGTCGTCGTCTCGGCCTCGCTCGCCTGGACAACGATCTTGTCCTCAAGCGGCTTGATGCTCGCCACGGTGTGACCTCCACCTTCTGGGGCCTTCAAAGCATTGGCTGGATTCACGACGGCTACCGTGGCTCCCCGCCGTCGCGGGTGCCGGGGCGCTCCGGCGCCGTTCGTCTAGCACTCTACCGACACGAGTGCCAGTACTCAACTACCGCCGCCGACGAACCCCGCGTTTTCGCTCGAAGCGGTGGCCGGGCGGGCCCGGCGCAGCGGCCGACCCCGCTCCCGGCCCGCGCTCCCCCGCGCCGGCGCCCTCGGCGACGGCGGGGCCGCGCATGCCGCAACGCTACCGCGCCGCCGCCCGCGCGACCCCCACTCGCCCACCCGGCGCGGTGAAGCCCGTGCGCACAGCCGTCGAGAGCGGTAACAGGTGATCCACGTTGCGTGATCTTCGCAGGCAGATCGGCATGCGTGAAATGTCACCGCAGCCCCTGCGGATTTCCCCCGAGCCGTCCCGGTCCCCTAGGTTCACCCACATGGCTGCCCGCACCAAACCCGCGAGTCGCCCGTGGGAACGCCGCCCCCGTCCGTCCCGCCCGCCGGGGCCGACCGGACCCCCGACCCGCTCCGGTCCCCGGCCGCGCTACTGAGGGGGCCGCGGACGGGCTCGCACCGCGGCCGGCCTGCGCACATGCCGAGGAAGCGGTTTCGCCGCTGACCTGACGGACCGGTGCGGCCGGGCAGCGGCCACCGATCCGCACGGCCACCGGCTCCGGCGCTCACCGCGCTCGGCGCCGCCACCAGAAGGCCTTGATCAGGGCGAACACCTCCCGGCGGGCACCGCGGGCCGCGACGCGCCGCAGCCCCGCGGCCGCGGCGTCGTGCCCCACCCCCCAGGCCTCGATGCCCGCTCGGCGGCACAGCGCCACCGAGCGCGGCAGGTGGAACCCCGTGGTGACGACGGTCACCGAGTCCAGCCCCAGCTCCCGCGCCGCGTGCAGGCACGAGCGCCACGTGTCCACACCGGACTCGTCGGGGATGATCGCCGCGGGCGGCACACCGCGCGCGACGAGGTGATCGCGCATCACGAGGGGTTCGCTGTGCCCGCGCGAGACCGGGCTTCCGCTGACCACGACGCGGCGCACCGCGCCCCGGTTCCACAGGTCCAGCGCGGTCTCCAGCCTCCCGCGCAGGATGAGGCTGGGCCGGCCGTCGCTGCGCACTCCCGCGCCGAGCACGAGGGCGTGCGTCGTGGGCGGGACGTCGCCGGGGCTGCGCAGCCGCCCGCGGACCCGCAGCAGCACCCAGGCGCACGGGAGGAGGCACACGACCGCCGCGGCCAGCACGAGGCCGGCGAGCACCACGCTGATCGTTCGCACGTGCTCAGTGTGCAGGCCGCGCCGGACCACCGGAGGCGAGGGCGGCAGTCTGCACGTACGTTCCGCATGTAGCGGCGGTCCACCGCAGGCCACGCTGACGGGCGGCTCCAGCGCATCACTGGAGAAATCCTTCCCTCAGCGCGCGACGATGGTCTCCACGGGCAGGCCCGGATCGGCCGACAGCCCCCGCGGGGACGGCTCGGCGTCCGCGGCGAGCACGTGCGCGCCCAGCGCCGCGATCATCGCGCCGTTGTCGGTGCACAGCCGCGGCCGGGGCACGCGCAGCCGCAGTCCGGCCCGCTCGCAGCGCTCCCGGGCGAGCCCGGCGATGCGCGAGTTCGCCGCGACACCACCGGAGATCACCAGCGTGTCCACGTCGTGCTCCGCGGCGGCGCGCACCGCCTTGCTCGTGAGCACGTCGGCCACCGCCTCCTGGAACGAGGCGCAGACGTCGGCCAGCGGGACCTCGCGGCCCGCGGCCTGCTCGCCCTCCACCCAGCGGGCCACGGAGGTCTTCACACCGGAGAACGAGAAGTCGAACCGCGCGTCGCGCGGGCCGGTCAGCCCGCGCGGGAAGTCGATCGCGCGCGGATCGCCCTCCCGGGCGCACCGGTCGATCGGCGGCCCGCCCGGGTACGGCAGGTCCAGCACCCGGGCCACCTTGTCGTAGGCCTCGCCGGCGGCGTCGTCGATCGTGGAGCCGATCTCGGTGATCTTGTGCGCGATGCCCTCCACGAGCAGCAGCTGCGTGTGCCCGCCGGAGACGAGCAGGGCCAGGCACCGCTCCGGCAGGGCGCCGTGCTCGAGCGCGTCGACGGCCACGTGCCCGGCGAGGTGGTTCACCCCGTACAGCGGGACGCCGAGCGCCGCGGCGTAGGCCTTCGCCGAGGCCACGCCGACCATCAGCGCACCGGCCAGCCCCGGCCCGGAGGTCACCGCGATCGCGTCCACATCGGAGAGCCGGTGCCCGGACTGCTCCAGGCAGCGGCGCACCATCGGCGTCATCGCCTGCAGGTGGGCGCGGCTGGCGATCTCCGGGACGACACCGCCGTAACGGGCATGTTCGTCCACACTGGACGCGACCGCGTCGGCGAGCAGCTCCACCGAACCGTCCGCGCCGAGGCGGACGAGCCCCGCGCCGGTCTCGTCGCACGAGGTCTCGATCCCGAGCACGATCCGATCCGTCATCCCGCTTCCTCCCTCGCGTCCTGCGCACCGGCGACCCGCTCGCGCCGCATGGTGTAGGCGTGCGCACCGGACGGCTGGTAGTAGTGCCGCCGCGTGCCGACGATCTCGAAGCCGTGCGCCCGGTACATGCCGATCGCCGCCTCGTTGTCGGTGCGGACTTCCAGGAACGTGGCGGCGCCCCGCTCGTCCGCCCGCTCCAGCAGGGCCCGCAGCAGGGCCGCCCCCACCCCGCGCCCCTGCTCGTGCGGGTCGACACCGATGGTGTGCACCTCGGCCTCCGCGCCGTCACCGGAGCCGAGCAGGGCGAGGCCGGCGTAGCCGAGGAGCCGGTCGTCGGCGTCGTAGGCGCCGAGGTAGTAGTGCCCCTGGTTGAGCTCGGACTCGAACATCTCCTTCGCCCAGGGGTCGTCCCCGGGGAACAGCTCCTGCTCCAGCACGGCGCAGCGGCGCAGATCGCTGCGCCGCAGCCGCAGCACCGTCACGTCCGCGCCGGTCACCGGGCGGCCCTCCCGGGCGCGACGCGCTTGCGCGCCCCGGGTTCGGCCGCGTCCGGGCGCCGCAGGTACAGCGGCACCAGCGGATCCGGTTCGGCACCGCTGCGCAGGCTCGTCGCGGCCGCCACCAGCCCCTCCGGGGCGGGGCCGGAGCCCTCGAGGAGGCGGACCCCCGCGGGGGCCGCCAGCTCGGCGGCCTTCTCCCCGAGGAGCTCGCCGACGGCGTGCTCGGCCGCGCGGGCGGCGACGGGGACGTCCGCGGGCCGCTGCACGTGCGGGCCGTCGACCCGGGCGTGCGCGGTGTCGTAGGCCGCCCAGTACACCTCCTTGCGCCGCGCGTCCGTCGCGACCAGGCACGCGCCGGAGGAGCTGCGGGCGATCGCGTCGAGGCTGCACACCGGGTGCACGGGCACGCCCAGCGCTTCGCCGAGGGAGGCGGCGGTGGCCATGCCCACGCGCAGCCCGGTGAACGGGCCCGGCCCGGAGCCGACGACCACCGCGTCGGCCGCGGACAGCTCGCAGCCGGCCTCGGCGGCGGCGTCGACCAGGTGCGGCACGAGCAGTTCGCCGTGCGCACGGGGGTTCGCCGTGATCCGCGCGGCGAGGCGGCGCGGGGTGTCACCGAGCTCGACGAGCCCGGCGGTGACCGCGGGGGTCGCTGTGTCCAACGCGATGACGAGCACGGCTACTCAGCGTACTTCAGTGCTGGTCACCACGGGTACACGGGTCGCCCGGGACGGCTCCCCGCCCCGGGCGACCCGCCTGCTCACCCGCCCGGCGCCGGGTGAGCTCCGCGGTGCCGGCCAGCGGCCACCGCGCGATGAGGTCCTCGGCCCGCCACCCGCTCCGCTCACCCGGCGCGCGAGCGGTCCCCGGTGCGGCCCGGCCGAGGGGAGGTCGGACCGCTCGGCGCGGCTCACCCGTCGCGGCGCAGCAGCCGCCCGCTCGGTTCGGGGGCGGTGCGCTCGCGGTCGCCGTGGACGCGCCGGCCGCGCAGCCACGTCTGGTGCACCCTCCCGGCCAGCGGACGCCCGTCGTAGGCGGTGACCGGGTTGCGGTGGTTCAACTCCCGCGCGTCGACGACGAAGGCCTCCTCGGGGGCGAACACGCACAGGTCGGCGTCGTTGCCCGGTGCGATCGCGCCCTTGCGCGGCACGCCGAGCACCCGGGCGGGCTCGGTGGCCATCCAGCGCACCACCCGCGACAGGTCGTGCCCGCGGGCGCGGGCCTGGGTCCACACGGCCGGCAGGCTCACCTGCAGGCTGGCGATCCCGCCCCACGCGCCGCCGAAGTCGCCGGTGTCCAGCAGTTTCAGCTCGGGCACGCAGGGCGAGTGGTCGGTGACGACGTAGTCGACGACCCCCTCGTGCAGCCCCTGCCAGAGCCGTTCGCGGTTGGCCGCGTCGCGGATCGGCGGGCAGCACTTGAACGCGGTGGCGCCGTCGGGGACCTCCTCGGCGCAGAACGACAGGTAGTGCGGGCAGGTCTCCACGGTGACCGGCACGCCCTCGGCCCGCGCCCGCGCCAGCTCGTCGAGCGCGCCGGCCGCGGCGAGGTGGACGATGTGCACGCGGCACCCGGTGCACCGGGAGAGCTCGAGGACGCGGGAGATCGCGGTGACTTCCGCGGATTCCGGGCGCGAGTCGAGGAACGACCGGTAGCCCCTGCCGGAGGCCTGCGGTGCGTGCTCGACGGTGTGGGCGTCCTCGGCGTGCACGATCAGCAGGGCGTCGTGCCGGGCCAGCTCCTGCATGGCCTTCTCCAGGTCGTCCTCGGTCAGCCCGGGGAACTCGTCCACGCCGGAGTGCAGCAGGAAGCCCTTGAAGCCGAACACGCCCGCCTCGTGCAGACCGCGCAGTTCGGCGACGTTGCCGGGCACGACACCGCCCCAGAAGCCGACGTCGACGTGCACCGCGCCGGTGGCCGACCGCTGCTTGGTGGCGAGCCCCTCGCCGCTCGTGGTCGGCGGGATGCTGTTCAGCGGCATGTCGAGGACGGTCGTGATGCCACCGGCCGCGGCGGCGCGGGTGGCGGTGGGGAACCCCTCCCACTCGGCGCGTCCGGGGTCGTTGACGTGCACGTGGGCGTCGACGAGCCCGGGCAGCAGCACCTCGTCCGCCCCGAGGGCGATCTCGTGCCCGCCGCCCCACCGGGCGTCGAGCGCGTCGACAGCGGTGATGGTGCCGTCGCGCACCGCCACGCTGCCCGCTGCTTCGCCGTCCGGGGTGATCATCCGCGGGGCGCGGAACACGGTGTCCGGGGTGCCGGGGGTCGACGTCGCCACTGGAACTCCTTCCTCGGTTTCAACAGAATGTTGATGCTTGTTCGCGCGCCGGTCAAGCTCCGCCCTCGCGGCGGACGGCAAAACCCCGGCGCAGCGGGCCCTCACAGGCCGTGGTCGCGGGCCAGCTTCTCCCCGAGCTCGGTCAGCAGCTCCGCCGCGTGCTCCAGGCACCGCTGCTCCTCGGGTTCGATGTCGGCCAACGCGTACGCACCGGCGAACCCGGCCGCGCGCAACCGCTCGGGCGGCAGCGAGCACATGCCCGCGACAGCGACGACCGGGACACCGGTGGCGCGCGCCTGCTGCGCCACGCCGGCGGGCCCCTTGCCGTGCAGCGTCTGCTCGTCCAGCGAGCCCTCACCGGTGATGACGAGCCGGGCGTCCCGCAGGCCCCCGGCGAAGTCGACCAGTTCCAGGACCACGTCCACTCCCGGGCGCATGCGCGCACCGAGCGCCGACAGCGCCGCGAAGCCGACGCCACCGGCCGCGCCCGCCCCGGGCTCGGCGGCCACGTCGCGTCCGCCCGCCCGCCGCAGCGCGCTCGCCCAGCGGCCGAGCGCCGCGTCCAACCGGTCGACCTGCTCGTCGTCGGCGCCCTTCTGCGGGCCGTAGACGTGCGCCGCGCCGCGTTCGCCGAGCAGCGGGTTGTTCACGTCGGAGGCCAGCACGATGTCCGTCCCGGGCAGACGGGAATCCAGCGTGGACAGATCAACCGCCGCGACCTCGCGCAGTCCCGCCCCGCCGGGCGGCACGTCCCTCCCCTCGGCATCGGTGATCCGCGCGCCGAGCGCGGCGAGCACGCCGGCTCCCCCGTCGGTGCTGGCCGAACCACCCACGCCGAGCACCACGGTGCGCGCGCCCGCGTCCAGCGCCGCTCGGACCGCCTCGCCCGTGCCGGTGCTGTGCGCGGCCATCGGCGCCAGCTCGGCCGGGTCGAGCATGGCCAGTCCGGAGGCCGTGGCCATCTCCACCACCGCGGTCGACCCGTGCACGGCGATCTCGGTGTCCACCGGCTCGCCGACCGGGCCGGTGACCCGCACCGGAACGGGCCGGTACCCGGCGGCGACCGCCGCGCGCACCGTGCCGTCACCGCCGTCGGCGACCGGTGCGATGCGCACCCCCAGTTCCGGGCGCACCCGGCGCAGGCCCGCCGCGACCGCTTCGGCCACCTCCGGCGCGGGCAGCGAGCCCTTGAACTTGTCCGGTGCGATCAGCACTGCCACGGAGCAGCTCCCGTCATCACGACGATGGGGTGTGTTGCCCGCCGAGACGCCCGGCTCGCTCGACGGGCAACACTGGGGGTTCCGGGCCCATTCCACCCGATACCCCCGGCCTGCGGAAGGGGTGGCTGCAGGTGCCGCGCGTTACGCGCCGACCTCCTGCCCCGCCTGGCCGGTGCCGCCGGACTCGGGGACCCCCTCGGGGAACGGGACGGGCTCCGGCTCGATGAGCCCGTCGATGCGGCCACCGCGGGCCGTGTCGGCCTCCCGCTCGATCATCACCTCGACGAGCACCGGACGGCTCGTCTCGCGGGCCGCCTTGCGGGCCCACTCGATCGACTCGGTCAGCTCACCGGGGTCGCGCACGCGGCGGCCGGTGCAGCCGTAGGCCTCCATGATCGCCACGTTGTCGGTGCCGTACTCGTCGTAGTGCAGGTCGACCTCGGTGTTCATCGCGTAGCCGTCGCCCTCGGCCTGCCGGATGAGGCCCAGGTACTCGTTGTTGAGCATGACGATGACGAACGGGACGTCGTACTGGGCGCTGACCGCCAGCTCCTCCACGAGGAACTGGAAGGAGTAGTCGCCCACCACGGCCACCACCTCGGCGTCCGGCTCGGCCGACTTCACCCCGATCGCCGCGGGCACCTCCCAGCCCAGCGGGCCCGCCTGCCCGCACACCTGGTAGCGCCGCGGCAGCTGCGTGCGCTGGAACTGCCCGGACCAGATCTGGTACAGCCCGATCGCGGTCACGAAGTACGTCTCCGGGCCGAACAGGTCGTTGAGCTCGCGGAACACGCGCGGGGCCTTGATCGGCACGTCGTCGTAGTCGTCCGGTCGGATCAGCGCCTGCTTGAGCTCGCCGACGCGGGCGCTCCACCCGCGGAAGTCGGGCGCTGCCGCGCGCTCCCGCGCCTGCCGCAGCATCTCCTGCAGGAACAGCCGGGTGTCCGACACGACGCCCAGGTCCGGTCCGAAGACCTTGCCGAGCTGGGTGGGTTCGATGTCGACGTGGATGAACCGCCGCTCACCGCGGTAGACGTCGACATCACCGGTGTGCCGGTCGCCGAACCGCGCGCCGAGCGCCAGCACGAGGTCGGACTCCAGCATCGATTCGTTGCCGTAGCGGTGCGCCGTCTGGATCCCGGCCATGCCGGCGAACAGCTCGTGGTCCTCGGGGAAGGATCCCTTGCCCATGAGCGTCACCTGCACCGGGATGCCGAGCAGTTCGGCGAGTTCGCGCAGTTCCCCCCACGCTTCCGCACCGACGACGCCGCCGCCGGCCAGCAGCAGCGGGCGTTCCGACTCGAGCAGCATGTCCAGCGCCCTGCCCACCCGCGGCGGGTGCGGGGGCACCGCGGGGACCGGCAGCGGAGCGTCCACACCGGAGTCCCACGGGATGTGCTGCTTCTGCACGTCCAGCGGCAGGTCGATCAGCACCGGGCCGGGCCTGCCGGACCGCGCGATGCGGAAGGCCTCGCGGAAGGCCCACGGCGCCTGCGCGGCCTCGTTGACCCGCACCGCCCACTTCGTGACGGGGCGGGCGACCTCGACGATGTCCACGGCCTGGAAGGCCTCCTGGTGCAGTTTCGAGGAGACCGCCTGCCCGGTGATGCACACGATCGGGATCGAGTCGGCCTGCGCCGTGTACAGACCCGTGATCATGTTCGTCCCGGCCGGGCCGGAGGTCCCGATCGCCACGCCCACTCCACCGGTGGTGCGCGACCACCCGTCGGCCATGTGCGTGGCGCCCTCCTCGTGCCGCACCACGAGGTGGCGGATCGGGCTGTGCTCCAGCTCCGCGTACAGGGGCAGGATCGCCGCTCCCGGGCAGCCGAACACCGTGCTCGCGCCCTCGGACTCCAGCACGTCCACGACGGCCCGCATGGCGGGGACTGTTGGGATCATGTGAGACTTCCTCTCGGGTGCGGCGCTTCGGCCCGCACCGGTGGGAGCGGGTGGCGGTGGAACGCTTGGCGGCTACTCGGCCGCCACCCGCGACCTTGCGGTTGGTCTCGCCGGCCGCGGTCCGGCCGGAGGCGTGCGCGGGGCGGTCACTCCCGGCCGTTCAGGCGGGTGACCTGCCGCAGCAGGCCGGAGTGGTCCAGCGCCCCGTCGCCCTGCGCGTTCGCCGCCGCGACGAGCTGGCTGACCAGCGAACCCAGCGGGATCGTCAACCCGGCCTCGCGGGCCGCGGCCTGCACGATGCCCATGTCCTTGTGGTGCAGCTCCAGCCGGAACCCCGGGCCGAACTCGCGATCGCGCATCTTGGTGCCCTTGGCGTCGAGCACCGTGCTGCCGGCCAGTCCGCCGCCGAGGACCTCCAGGCCCGCCTTGGTGTCGACCCCGTAGGACTCGAGGAAGACCAGCGCCTCGGCGAGCAGGCCGATGTTGCCCGCGACGATGAGCTGGTTGGCGGCCTTCACGGTCTGCCCGGCACCGGCGGGGCCGACGTGCACGATGGTCGAGCCGACCACGTCGAGCAGCTCCCGCGCGGCGGCGAAGGCCTCCTCGCTGCCACCGGCCATGATGGACAGGGTTCCGTCGATGGCCTTCGGCTCTCCGCCGCTGACGGGCGCGTCGAGAACGCGCACGCCCTTGTCAGCGGCGGCCTCGTCGACCCGGCGCGCCACGTCGGGCCGGATGGTGCTGCAGTCGATGAGCAGCGTGCCCGGCCGGGCGTGCGCGAGCACGCCGTCCTCACCGGTCACCGCCTCTTCCACGTCCGGCGAGTCGGGCAGCATGGTGATCACCACGTCGGCCCCGCGCACCGCCTCCGCGATGCTGGAGGCGGCCGTGCCGCCCTGCTCCACCAACCGGTCGACCTTGGCCCGGCTGCGGTTGTGGCCGACGACCTCGTGGCCGGCGGCGACGAGGTTCGCCGCCATGGGGCCACCCATGATGCCCAGCCCGATGAATCCGATGCGGCTCAATTCGATTCCTCCTGATGTTCCTCAACGCTGTTGTGCGCGCGGGATGTGCCGTTGCTGCGGAGGCTGCTTCCGCAGCGGTGGCGAACGGAGCGGTTCACGACCGCTGGTCCGGCAAAGCCTGGCCCTGCGCAACAGGACCCGGCGGTCGCTCACTTGATCCAGGTGAAGCTGTCGGTGCTGGCCCCGCTCGGCTTGTACTCGAGTCCGATGTGGCCGGTGTAGCCGAGGTCGTCGAGCTCCCGGAAGTGCCGGGCGAAATCGATCGACCCGGTGCCCGGTTCGTTGCGCCCGGGCGCGTCGGCGATCTGCACGTGGCCGATGTGGCGGCCGTGGTCGCGCACCGCGCGCGACGGGTCGTCGCCGTTGACCACCAGGTGGTAGATGTCCAGCAGCAGGCGCACGTTGTGCACGCCCCGGGCACGCGCGCGCTCGATGGCGGCCACGGCGTCGCCCGCGGTGTGCAGCGGGTAGGACGGGGTCCCGCTCACGGGCTCGACGAGCACGGTCCCGTCGATCTCGCCCACGGACTCGGCTGCGCGCACGAGGCTCTCGGTCGCCACCGCGTCCTGCTCGGCCGGGTCGACGCCCTCCACGCGGTTGCCGTACAGCGCGTTGAACGCGCGGCAGCCCAGCCGCTTGCCGATGTCGACGGTGACGTCGATGTTGTCGCGGAACTCCTGCGCGCGGGCGGGCTGCGAGAGCACGCCGCGGTCGCCTCCCGGCATGTCCCCGGCGAAGAAGTTCAACCCGACCAGGGAAACCCCGGCATCCTCGACGGCGCGGACGAAGCGGTCCACCTCCCGGTCGGAGGGGACCGGGTCCGGGAAGGGCCACCAGAACTCGATCGCGTCGAAACCGGCGGCCTTGGCCGCGGCGGGACGATCGAGCAGGTCGAGCTCGGTGAAGAGCACCGAGAGGTTGACGTCGAAACGGGTGGGGTCCACCGACAACGCCTCTTTTCGTATTACGGAAACTAAATTTCGTACAGCGATAGAATAAGCGAGCGGGCGCGGAGCGGTCAACGCCGCGCGCTTCGCCCGTTCCGCCGAATCGCGGAGATTCCGCGGCGGCCCGGTCGCGGTGCGGCCTGCCTCGGCGCGCCCGCGAACCGCCGGTTACGGTTGCCGCAGGAGGTCGTCGATGATCCTGAACGCCGAGTTCACCACCGAGCCCTTCCAGGGCGAGGGCGAACCGCCCGCGCACGCCGTCAACGCCCGCGACGTCCTGCTCGCGGCGGGTCTCGACCCGGATTTCGGCCCGCTGGGCACGGCCGTCCACGGCGACCACTCGACGGTGCTGCCCGCGCTGGCCGAGGTGCTGCACGCGGCGCTCACCTCCGGCGCGAACCGGGTGACCCTGCAGATCACCGTGGACGAGGCGGAGCCGGCGACCGGCGACCCCGCATCCGGCACCCCCCAGTAGCACGTCGGCACGTCACCGATGCCCGCCGCAGCGGACGCTCGCGCAGCACAGCCGGGTCACCACCCGACGTGTTCGACACGCGGGACACACCGGTGAGCCGACTCAGTAAGCTGAGGGCCGTGCACCCCCTGGCCGCCGCGATCGCCCCGCTGCTCGACCGGATCGGCGCCGTCTCGGTACCCGTCGAGCAGCGCGAACCCGATGACGTCGTGCTCTACTGGGACGGCGCCCCGGCCGTCGCCGTGCGGCTGCCCAGCGAGGAGATCACCACCGCGCTGGACCGGCTCATCCGCCAGGTCGAACGCGAACTCGGCGGTGCGCTCCCCGACCTGCCGCGCGCCGACAAGCAGCGGGCCGTGCGGCTGCTCGAAGAGCGCGGTGCGTTCACGCTGCGCAAGTCGGTCGAGACCGTGGCCCGGTCGCTCGGCGTCAGCCGCTTCACCGTCTACAACTACCTCAACCGGGCGGACTGAGCCGCGCCCCGCGCCCCTTCCGCGGTGAGCGCTCGCCCGCGCGAGGCGCTCCGCGGGGCCCGCGCACGGCGCGCCGGTCACGTTCGCCGGATCTCCCGGCTCGTCGCACCGCCTCGCGCAACCTCCGGCAACGAGCGGGCAACGCCGCGGCAACACGCGATGTGCTCCGCGCACAACATCGTGCCCACGAGATTCAACAAAGTGTTGACACCCGGATGAATCCGGTCGTAGCTTGACCCGCACCGGCACGGAGAACCTTCACGCGGCCACTCGGCGCAATTCTCGAACAGGAGAACAACGCCCGGCGCAGCCGCGCACAACGGAGAGAGCGCGATGTCGACACCTGTCACCGACACCGGATCGGGGCTGACCAAACTCAACGGTCTGCCCCGGCCGGAACTCGTCAAGCAATTGCAAGCCTGCCTGGACGTCCCCCGCTGGGCGACCGACATCGCCGACCAGCGACCGTTCAGTAGCACGAGGGAGCTCTACGCCGCCGCCGACGAGGCGGCAGATCCTCTGTCGAACGAGGAAATCCACGGCGCTCTCGCGGCCCACCCCCGCATCGGGGAGCGCACCGAGGGCGCGGGCTCCTTCTCCAGTTCCGAGCAGTCCGGTGTGGACACATCCGACGACGAGCTGACGCGGGCGCTGCGCGAGGGCAACGAGGAGTACGAGCGCCGCTTCGGCCACGTCTACCTGGTGTGCGCCAGCGGGCGCGGCGGGCGGGAACTGCTCGAGATCCTGCGCTCCCGGCTGGACAACGACCCGGAGACCGAAATCGACGTGGTCGCCGCAGAACTGCGCAAGATCGCACGACTCCGATTGGCCAAGGTGATCGAACAATGAGCGCCGTGACCACGCACGTCCTCGACGCCGCGCGCGGACAACCCGCAGCCGGCGTCGCGATCCACCTCGAATCCCTCGTGGACTCGGAGTGGAAACTCCTCGCCGAAGGGGAAACCGATGCCGACGGTCGGATCCGGAACCTCGGACCGGACCGCCTCGACGCCGGCGACTACCGGCTCACCTTCGCCACCGGCGACTACTTCGACCGGCAGGGAACAGCGACCTTCTACCCCCAGGCGCAGATCACCTTCCGGATCACCGACCCCGAACAGCACTACCACGTTCCCCTGCTGCTCAGTCCGTTCGCATTTTCCACCTACCGAGGGAGCTGACCGACGATGGGTGTCGTACTCGGGCACAACCAATACGGCAAGGCCGAGGTGCGCATGGTGGCGGTGGACCGCTCCACACCGCGCCACCGCATGCGCGACCTCACCGTGAGCACATCGCTGCGCGGCGATTTCACCAGCGCCCACACCGACGGTGACAACACGAACGTGCTGCCCACCGACACGCAGAAGAACACCGTCTACGCCTTCGCCAAGGAACAGCCGGTCGGTGCGCTCGAGGACTTCGCGCTGCGCCTCGGCCACCACTTCGTGGACACGCAGGAACCCGTCACCGGCGCGCGCATCCTCGCCGAGGAGCACCCCTGGGAGCGGATCTCCGTCGGCGGCACGGGGCACGACCACTCGTTCCTGCGCAGCGCCGAGGAGAAGCGCACCACGGCGGTCACCCTGCACCAGGGGCGGGCGCACGTGATCTCCGGCCTGTCCGACCTCGTCGTGCTCAAGTCCACCGGCTCCGAGTTCTGGGGCTACCCCAAGGACCGCTACACCACGCTGGCCGAGACGAGCGACCGCGTGCTGGCCACGGCGGTCACCGCGCGGTGGCGCTACCGGCACAACGACGTGGACTGGGACAAGAGCTTCTCCTCGATCCGCGCGACGATGCTGGAGGCCTTCGCCACCACGCACAGCCTCGCGCTGCAGCAGACGCTCTACGAGATGGGCCGGTCGGCGCTGGAGGCGCACTCCGAGCTCGCCGAAGTGCGCCTGTCGCTGCCGAACAAGCACCACTTCCTCGTGGATCTGTCCTACTGCGACCTGGAGAACGACAACGAGGTCTTCTTCGCCGCCGACCGCCCGTACGGGTTGATCGAGGGCACGGTGACCCGCGACGACGTTCCGGAAGCCCCGGAAGCCTGGTTCAGCCTGCCCGAGTTCTGATTCGGCGCGAGAACATTCCTCGCGCACCGTTTTCCGCGATTTCCGTCCCGAACTCCGCACCCCGGGCGAACGCACCGGAATGCCGGGATGTTCGGGGCCAGCGTGCTGCTTCCCCCGCGCACCATTTCTGACGAACACCTGCTCGTCTCCTGCGATCCGCACATTCCTCACTGGTCCTGTCGGGAGTGGTTCGGATGCTCACCGCGGTGTTTCCCGAACGGGAATCGGTGCGCGCACGCGGCACGCCACGGGGCCATCGGGATTTCCCGGTGGCCCCGCGCGCATTCGCACGAGCACTGCCGACGATTCCGCGAAAATCCCCTCCACGGCCCGGGACTCGTCGACGGTTCGGTTCACCTGCTCCTCACCCGTCTAGGAGGGCACCATGGCCCTGTTCACCACACGGCGGAACCGCGGTTCGCGCAACGGAAGATCCGACCTGCACCCGGTAGACCAGACCCTGCCCTGGTGGCGGATGACCGCGCTCGGCGTGCAGCACATCACGGCGATGTACGCGGGCGTGGTCGCACCCCCGCTCATCGTCGGTGAAGCGATCGGGCTGCCGCCGCTGCAGATGGCCCTGCTCATCGCCGCGAGCCTGTTCACCGCTGGTCTCGCCACCGTGCTCCAGTCCATCGGCGTGTGGCGGATCGGAGCGCGGCTGCCGTTCGTCAACGGCGTCACGTTCGCCTCCGTCGCACCGATGCTGGCGATCGTGGACCAGCAGTCCGGGAACCCGCTGCCCGTGCTCTACGGCTCGGTGCTCATCGCCGGTGTGCTCGCGTTCTTCGCCGCGCCCTACTTCTCGCGGTTGCTGCGGTTCTTCCCGCCGCTGGTCAACGGCACGGTGATCACGCTGATCGGGTTGTCGCTGATGCCGGTGGCGATCAACTGGATCGCCGGCGACGACCCGGAGGCCCCGAACTACGCCACGGGCCAGAAGATCGCGCTCGGCGCGGCCACGTTCACCCTCGTCGTCGTCCTCAACCGC
This sequence comes from Salinifilum ghardaiensis, assembly GCF_054491345.1. Classification (NCBI taxonomy): domain Bacteria; kingdom Bacillati; phylum Actinomycetota; class Actinomycetes; order Pseudonocardiales; family Pseudonocardiaceae; genus Salinifilum; species Salinifilum ghardaiensis. The sequence continues at coordinate 4,526,476 of NZ_CM137101.1, forward strand.
GTGCTCAAGGGGTTCTGGAACCGCATCTCGCTGCTCATCGGCCTCGTCGCCGGCACGCTCGTGGCCTGGCCGCTCGGCGCGGTGGACAGCACCACGTTCGACAACTCCCCCGTGTTCAACCTACCGGTGCCGTTCGAGCTGGCCACGCCCGCGTTCAGCTTCACCGCGACGCTGTCCATCTGCATCGTCATGCTCGTGGCGATGACCGAGAGCACCGCGGACATGATCGCGCTGGGCGAGATCGTCGACAAACCCGCCGACGAGAAGACCATCGCCGCCGGGCTGCGCGCCGACGGTGCGGGCAGCGCGCTGAGCGCGGTGTTCGGCGGGTTCACCTGCAGCGCGTTCGCGCAGAACATCGGACTGGTCGCGTTGACCCGCGTGCGCAGCCGTTTCGTCGTCGCAACAGCCGGTGGGGTGCTCATCCTGCTGGGGCTGTTCCCCGTCGTCGGCGCGGTCATCTCGCTGGTGCCGCAGCCGGTGCTGGGCGGTGCGGCGCTGGTGCTGTTCGGCTCGGTGGCGGCCAGCGGTATCAAGACCCTGAGCAAGGCGGACGTCGGCGATCCGTTCAACGCGCTGGTGGTCTCCGGCTCGATCGGGATCGGCATGATCCCCGTGGCGGCGCCCGAGTTCTACGAGAACTTCCCGTCGGGGATGCGCACCATCCTCGACTCGGGCATCAGCACCGGATGCCTCGTCGCGATCCTGCTGAACCTACTGTTCAACAGCTTCCGCGGTCGCTCCGGAACCGGGCAGGACGGTGGGACCTCCCCCGAGGGCCCGGCCACTGCGGCTGCCTCCGGTGACGACTCCCCGGGCGCGGAGGTGGAAGCCCCGTCCCCGCGCGCCGCTGCCGAGGGGGCCGCTGCCGGGAACCCCGCTGCCGGGGACGCCGGCTCACCGCAGGCACCGGCGGAAGGAGCGAGGACCACGACCGCGGTCCCGCAGCAGCTGCAGGAGGGCGCCACGGACGCGACGTCCACCGACGGCCTCCGCTGAGCTCCTCCGCTCGCCGGGTGTTCCGCACGCGGACGCGCACGAGGAACACCCTGCGCAGCAAGGCCCTCGCGCTCTCGGGTCCGGTGCTCCCGCCGGACCCGGCTGCGCGGCCTTCCGGGCGCGGTTGCCGTCCGGGCGGATTCGGCTGCTGTCCCGTCGGGGCGGTGGTTTTGCACATTTCCCGCGAAATGTGCAAAACCACCGGTGGGATGAGGTGCTTGACCCGGAGCCGTCCGCAGTGGACGAGCGCGCGCTGGCCGTGCTCACGCGCCGAGGCGAGTGGATGCTCGACGACGCCGCCCACTCCGTCGGCAGCGGGCGGCTGCCGCAGCAGGACCGCCGCCGCGCTCGAAGGCCTGGCCGCGTTCCTCCGCGAACGCTGCGCCGACCTGCCCGAGGAGACCGGCTCCGCTGCGGGGCGGACCACCGGAACTCGAGCTCGGTGACAAGAGCTACCAGGGCGTCAACTGCGGCACCGCCACCCGCACCCTCGAACTCCAAGAACGGCGGCGGAAAAGGCTCGCGGATTCCGGAACATTTTCTTCCGCATCGGCACCATCGACCGGTGCCGCGTGCTCGCGAACCGATCACTGACGGCGCAACGCCGGATTCGCGCTGAAAACGTCAACACTTCGGTGCGCCACCACAGCCCCCGTCACGGCGATCGGGACCATTCCGGTTCGCAACACCCGCGCGGCTCACCGCGGACTCGAGCTCGTGATACTGCTCACCACGCCGGGGGCAAACCTCCGGAAAACCCGACCTCCGGAATGCGGAGATTCCACCGGAAATGCCCACCGGCCTCGACCTCGGCGCCTCTCGTGCGGACAATGATCGTAGCGGAACCACCGGGGAAACATCGGCGACGGGCGAGGAGTGAACGCGCATGACGAGGCTGTTCACACCGCTGTTCCCGGCCAGGCACGGGCACCGGCCGGTCGATGACGCGCGCCGCCGCCGCTCCAGCAGCGCTCCGCACCGCGCGCTCGAAACCCCGGAGAAGCGGGCCCCGCACGACACGCCGCAGAACACCCGCTGACGTGCTCTCCCGGTGACCAGTGGTGCTCCTCGACTCGTTCAGCTCCCACGCGCGCGACCAGGACGCGCCGGCCGAACCGGCCGGCGCCGTCGTCGAACCCGGCGCGGAACTCGCGCCGAACTACCGCGTGGTCGCGCACCTGCGCCGCGGCACGCGGCTCGACGTCTACGACCTGTGGAGCGCGGAGCGCGCCTGCCGCTGCGTCGGCAAGACGCTCCGCCCGGAACGCGCCGGTGACCACCAGGCGGCGGGGTGCCTGCGCAACGAGGGCGTCATGCTCACCCAGCTCACCCACCCGCACCTGGTGCGCGGCTACGAGATCACCGCGACGCACGCCGCCCCGGCTCGGCCGGTGGTGATCACCGAAACGCTCGGCGGCAACACGCTGGGGTACCTCATCGCGAACGAGGAGCACATCGCCCCGCTGGACGTGGCCGTGCTGGGCATCCAGCTGTGCTCGGTGCTGGCCTACCTGCACCAGCGCGGTTGGGTGCACCTCGACGTGAAGCCGTCCAACATCGTCGCCAGCGGCGGCCGCGCTGTGCTGCTCGACCTGAGCCTGGCCTGCCGCATCGGCGAGCACAGCTCGGCGGGGACGTTCGACTACCTCTCACCGGAGCAGGCCCGCGGCGACCAGATGGCGGCCACCGCGGACACGTGGGGGCTCGGCGTCACGCTGTACGAGGCGCTGTCCGGCGCACCGCCGTGGGCGCACGTGCCGCACCGCGAGCGCACCGCCAGCGGCGATCGCTACTACCCCCAGCTGCACGAGTCGCCGGAACCGCTGACCGGGCAGCGGGCGTGGCCGCGGCCGCTGGCCCGCGTCGTGGACGCGTGCCTGGAAGCCGACGCGGAGCAGCGGCCGGACGTGCTCGAGGTCTCGGCGATGCTGACCGAGTGGTGCGGCGTGGACCCGGCCACCGTCGAGTCCTGATCCCGTCCGGGTCCTGATCCCATCCGGGTCCTGGGCTCCCCCGATCCTGAGCCACCCGGCTACCGGGTCCGCCCGGGTGCCGGGTCCGCCCGGGTGCCGGATCCGCCCGGGTGCCGGATCCGCCCGGGTGCCGGATCCGCCCGGGTGCCGGGTCCGCCCAGGTGCCGGGTCCGCCCAGGTGCCGGATCCGCCCAGGTGCCGGATCCGCCCAGGTGCCGGATCCGCCCAGGTGCCGGATCCGCCCGGGTACTGGCTTCGCCCCGCACCACTCGCGGTGCGCGGGGAAGGGGCGCGGACCCCGCCCGACACGCCGGGTCCTCCCGACAACGGGCCCCCCGACGCGCCGGCACCCTGTGGACAACTCGCCCCCTTGGGGACAGATTGTGCTCTATCCGCGTGGGGATAACTTACAATTTTCATGAAAATTGCGCTTCCTGGAAGCGTTCCAGAAAGCGCTGAAGCACCACCGCCGGGCGACGACCACCGCTACCAGGTCGCCGCTCCGGGCCACCGCTACCGGGCCACCGCTCCGGGCCACCGCTACCGGGTCGCCGCTCCATCGGTGCTCCTCCTCTGCTCTCGCAGCCTCCGTGGAGCGCCGGGGACACGGGTCACCGAGCGAACGCGCGGAGGCGCTGCTCGGGCAGCGTGGTCATCCGCTCGGCCTCGGCGGCGTCGATGGCCCCGTTGTCCAGGGCGCGCGCGAACGACACCGCGAGCGCACGGGCGGTCGCCGGTTCGTCGAGCACGGCCGAGTCGGCGGCGGAGACGTAGTCGGCCAGCCGCTGCGCCTGCTGCGGGGCGATCTCCCGGAACGCGGCGAACACCGCGGCGTAGCGGGTGACCAACTGCGCCGGGTGCAGGTCCCAGCTCTGGTAGAAACCGTGCCGCAGGGACCGGCGGACCAGGTCGTAGTGGGTGCGCCAGCCGTGCCGCACCTGTTCGCCGACCGGCAGCACGTTGGTGGAGCCGTCGGAGAGGAACACCCCGGTACCCGCGGCGGAGACCTGCATCGCGTGCCGCGCGAAGTCGCAGGCGCGGTGCGCCATGTGCTGGTTCTCCGCGGTCAGACCGCAGGCGGCGGTGTAGTCGTAGGTGCCGAAGTGCAGCCCGCTGACCCGTCCGGCACCGGCGCGGATCAGCCGCGGCAGCGCGAACCGGCCTTCGGAGTCCACGATGGACTGCGGTGTTTCCACCTGCAGCTCGAACCGCAGCGCGCCCTCCTCGAGCCCGAGGGTGCGCTCGGTCAGCGCCAGCAGGTCGACGAACACCTCCACCTGGGAGATGTCCATGATCTTCGGGAACGTGAGCACGAACCCGTCCGGCAGCCGCCCGTGCCCGTCCAGCAGTTCGGTGAGGAACACGTCGAGCGTGCGCAGCGAACGCGCCCGCAGCTCCGGTGTGTCGAAGGACTTCACCCGCAGGCCGAACGTCGCCGGTGCCGCGCCGGCGGCCAGCCAGTCGGCGACCACTCCTGCGGTGCGGGCGGCGTCGGCGTCCTCCGCCTCGTCGCCCGGCTGCCCGTAGCCGTCCTCGAAGTCGATGCGCAGGTCCTCCAGCGGCGCGTCCACCAGGCGCTGCCGCACCCGCGGGTGCACCGCTTCGGCGAGCTCGGCCGGCATGCCGAGGACCTCGGCCAGCTCCGCCGGTCGCGGAGCGTGCCCGTCCATCGCCTCGAGGGCCCGTCGTCCCCACGAACGCACGGTGTCGCCGTCGACCTGCTCCGCCGGCACGTAGCAGGTGTGCACGGGTTGCCGCGCCGCACCGGAACCGGGGTAGGCCTGGGCGAGCGATTCGTCCACGGAGGACAGGAGCCGGAGTCGGTCGTCCACGGCGGCGGGGTCCAACGAGGTCCGGACCACGGGAGCACTCTCCTCTTTCTCATCGGGGTGTGCGCCCCTCCCGGCTGCCGACCGCGCTCGAGGCGGCACCGGGAGGGGACGCACCGGAAACCGTCAGTCGATGCGCTCGTAGGCGGGCAGGGTCAGGAAGTCGGCGAACTCGTCGGCCACGGCGACCTGCTCGAACAGCTCCACGGCCTGGGCGAGGTTCTCGTCCTCGCCGAACTCCTGCCGCAGCTCCTCGTGCACCTCACCGAGGATCTCGCGGACGAGCTCCTTGGTGACCTTCTCTCCGCTGTCGAGTTCGAGACCGTTGTGCAGCCACTGCCACACCTGGGAGCGGGAGATCTCGGCGGTCGCGGCGTCCTCCATGAGGTTGTGGATCGCCGCGGCGCCGTTGCCGCCGAGCCACGAGGTGAGGTAGCGGACGCCGACGTCGACCGCGCCGCGCAGCCCCTCGCGGGTCCTGCCGCCCGGCGTGGCGGCGACGTTGAGCAGGTCCTCGGCGGTGATCGCCACGTCCTCGCGCTTGCGGTCGATCTGGTTGGGTTTGTCGCCCAGCACCGCGTCGAACTCCTCGTAGCACGGCCCGATCAGACCCGGGTGGGCCACCCAGGAGCCGTCGAAGCCGTCGCCCGCCTCGCGCTTCTTGTCATCGTGCACCTTGCCCAGTGCCTTCTCGTTGGTCGCCGGGTCCTTGGTGGGGATGAACGCGGCCATGCCGCCGATGGCGAACGCGCCGCGCTTGTGGCAGGTGCGCACGAGCAGTTCGGTGTAGGCGCGCATGAACGGCGCGGTCATCGTGACGCTGTTGCGGTCCGGTAGGATGTACTGCCCGGTCTCGCGGAACGTCTTGATGACGCTGAACAGGTAGTCCCAGCGCCCCGCGTTCAGCCCGGCCGAGTGGTCGCGCAGCTCGTAGAGGATCTCCTCCATCTCGAACGCCGCCGGGTAGGTCTCGATGAGCACGGTCCCGCGGATCGTGCCGTGGGGGATGCCCAGCTCGGACTGCGCGTGCGTGAACACGTCGTTCCACAGCCGCGCTTCCAGGTGGCTCTCCATCTTGGGCAGGTAGAAGTACGGCCCGCTGCCCCGCCTGATCAGCTCGTGGGCGTTGTGGAAGAAGTACAGCCCGAAGTCGAGCAGCGCGCCGACGACGGGTTCGCCGTCGACGAGCACGTGCTTCTCGTCCAGGTGCCAGCCGCGGGGCCGCACCAGCGGGACCGCGTGCTGCACGTCGTCCCGCAGCGCGTAGTGCTTGCCCTCCGGCGTGGTCAGCTCGATCTGCTTGCGGACCACGTCGTGGAGGGTGACCTGGCCGGAGACGACGTTGTCCCAGTGCGGGGTGTTGGCGTCCTCGAGGTCGGCCAACCACACGCGCGCACCGGAGTTGAGCGCGTTGACGCCCATCTTGCGGTCGGTGGGGCCGGTGATCTCCACGCGGCGGTCGCGGATGTCCGCCGGCGGTTCGGCGACCTGCCAGTCACCTTCGCGGATGTGCCTGGTCTCCTCGAGGAAGTCCAGGCGGCCGTCGCGCACGGCCTGGGCGCGCCGCTCGGCCCGCCGCTCGAGCAGCTCCGCGCGGCGCCGGCCGAAGGCCCGTTGCAATCCGGCGACGAACTCCAGGGCCTCGGCCGTCAGGATCTCGTCACCGCGTTCGACAGGTGCGCCGAGCACGCGCACGCCCTGTCCTTGAGACATGAGATGTCCACCTCTCTTCGCTGCCGGGTCGCCAGATGGTGGTGAGCGTTCACAGTGCCGCGCGGAGCGCTCGTGCGCATCCACGCGGGCCGGCGGCCCTCGCCGGCGGCCGTCACTTTCTAGCGGTACGGCTGTCTTGTTTTCTGCATCGTGGATGTTAGTTTCCACATCGCGTTCGAAGCAACAGACGAGGTCGCGAAGAACACGGGATAGACTTCAGCACGAACCCCCGGTCGAAAGGACGACGCTCATGACCACCGACCCGCGCCGCGCACAGCAGGGCGGAGGAGTGCAGTCGGTCGAGCGCACCTTCGAACTGCTGGAGCTCATGGCCGACGCGGGCGGGGAGGTCACGCTCTCCGAGCTGGCCGACAAGTCCGGGCTGCCGCTGCCGACGATCCACCGGATCATGCGCACGCTCGTCGCCCGCGGTTACGTGCGGCAGCAGCCCTCCCGCCACTACGTCCTCGGACCGGGGCTCATCAGACTGGGGGAAACCGCCAGTCGCGCCCTCGGCACGTGGGCGCGCCCCTACCTCGCCGAGCTCACCGAGGCCACCGGCGAGACCTCGAACATGGCGGTGCTCGACGGCGACCAGATCGTCTACGTCGCGCAGGTGCCCTCGCAGCACTCCATGCGCATGTTCACCGAGGTCGGACGCCGCGTCGACGCGCACGCCACCGCCGTCGGCAAGGCCGTGCTCGCCACGCTCCCCACCGACCCGGTGCACCAGCTGCTCACGCGCACGCACATGCGCCCGCACACCGAACGCACCGTCACCACCGTCGACGGCATGTGGAGCGAGATCGAGCGCATCCAGCAACAGGGCTACGCCGTCGACGACGGCGAGCAGGAAGTGGGCGTGCGCTGCTACGCGGTGGCGCTGCCGAACACCCCGGCGCGCGCGGCCATCTCCATCAGCGGTCCGGAGGGACGCATCGCCCGCATCGCCACCGACGAGGTGATCCCGCTGATGCAGCGGCTGGCGCGGGACCTGGCCGAGGAGATCGGGGCGGAGGAGGCCGAGGAGTGACAGCGGCCGCGGCGAGCGGGAACCCCTGCGGCGGTGCGCCCGGCGGAGCGCCGAGCGGCGGGGATCACCCCTCCACCGCGGTGGGCAGCTCGCGGCCCTGCCAGCCGGGGCCCCGCGGGTGCAGGCCCACCTCGCGGACGTCGTCCGGGCGGCGCCGGATCCGCACCAGCAGGTGCGAGTCCGCGAGCCGCTCGGCCACGCCCTCGCCCCACTCGACGACCACGGCGGCCTCGGTCAGGTCCGTGTCCAGGTCCAGATCGTCGACCTCGTCCAACGAGGACAGACGATAGGCGTCCACGTGCACCAGCGACGAGCCCGCACCGGACTCCGGATCGTGCACCCGGGCGATGACGAACGTCGGCGAGGTGATCGGCCCCCGCACCTCCATGCCCGCCGCGATGCCGCGGGTGAGCACGGTCTTGCCCGCGCCGAGCGGACCCTCCAGCAGCACGAGGTCACCGGCGCGCAGCCGCGCGCCGAGCTCCCGGCCGAACTCCCACGTGGCGTCCTCAGTGGACAGTTCCAGCGCCGCGGCGGCCGCGTTCGCCTCGGATTCCATCGTGCACGTCACCTTCTCAGCTCGGACCGCTCCGCTCGCCGCGCCGCTCCCGCGGAGCGGGGGCGCGAGCCGCAGCAAGCGGCGCAACTCCTCGTTGACCAGCTCGGGCCTCTCCAGCATCACCAAGTGCCCGGCGCCCTCCGCAGCCACCAACCGAGCGTGCGGCACGGCCCCGGCGATCGCCTCGGCGGAGGAGAACGGCGTGAGCCGGTCCGCGTCACCGCTGAGCACCAGCACCTCGCAGCTCTCCAGCGCGGCCAGCGCGGCGGTGCGCTCGTGCGCGGCGAACGTCGGCAGGAAGTCGGTGACGACCTCCACCCGGGTCGAACCGATCATCTCCGCCGCCAGGTCGACCACGGCCGCGGCGACCTCCCGCCCGCCGAACGCCAGCGAGCGGGTGATCCGCCGCGCCACCGCATCACCCCGGTGACGCACCCATTCCACCAGGTCCGGCTGCACGTCGGCGAGCACCGTCAGACCGCGCGAGACCGGGTTGTAGCGGGACAACCACGGACGCACCACCCGCGTCTCCTCGAGCGCGCCCGCGGCGGTGCCCATGAACGCGACCGCGCGCACCCGCTCGCGGAACAGCTCCGGACGCCGCTCGGCCAGCGCCATGAGCACCATGCCGCCCATCGAGTGCCCCACGAGCGCGATCGGCCCACGCGGCACGACCGCGCGCAGCACCGCGTCCAGGTCCGCGGCGAGCTGGTCGATCGTGCTGCCGGTGGCACCCGCGTAACCGGACTCGCCGTGCCCGCGGTGGTCGTAGGCCACCGCCCGCACCCGCGGCTCCTCCGCGGAGGCCAACGTGCGCAGCTGGAACGTCCACGACCGGCTGTCCAGGGCGAACCCGTGGACGAACACCGCGGTCACGTCCGCTCCCCCACCGGGCGGTTCGTACTCCCAGGTCCACAGCGGGATGCCGTCATCGGTGGAGACCGTGGAGCTGCGCGAGGCCTGCGACCTCCCCGGCAGCTCCTCCTCCCCGAGCTCCTGCTGGTCGAGGTCCTCGGATTCGGCGGCACCCCCGCCGCGACGGCGCGAACCGACCACGCCGAGCACCACGCCCGCCGCGCCGGCGAGGCCGCCGGCCCACGCCAGCGTCTGCCACAGCGGCCTCATCCGCCCACCACCGTCCGCGTCACCCGCGGCCGGTACATGCCCGTGACGACCTCGTAGTGGATCGTGCCGAGCTCCTCGGCCCACTCCGCGGCAGTGGGCTCGCCCCGGTCCCCGGGGCCGAACAGCACGACCTCGGAACCGGCGGGAACCTCCGCGTCACCGCAGTCGACGACCACCTGGTCCATGCACACGGTCCCCACCACCGGGCGCCGCCGACCCGCCAGCCACACCGAGAGGCTCCCGGACAGCCCGCGCGGCACCCCGTCGGCGTAGCCGACCGGGACGAGCGCCAGCGTCGTCGGGCGCTGCGCCGTCCACGTCCACCCGTAGGACACGCTCTCCCCCGCGGCGACCCGCTTGGTCCGCGCCACGGAGGAGCGGAACGTCATCGCCGGGCGCAGACCGCGCTCGCAACCCCCCGACACCGGGTCCAGCCCGTACACGGCGATGCCCGGGCGCACCAGCTCGAACCGCAGATCCGGCCGGGTCAGCGCCGCCGCCGAGTTCGCCAGGTGCCGGATCGGCCGCAGCCCCGCCTCCCGCGCCCGCGTCCACGCCCGGTGGAACCGCTCCGCCTGGGCGTCCACCGACGGATCACCGGGCTCGTCGGCGCAGGCCAGGTGCGACCACACCGCGTGCACCGCGAGGTCCCCGTCGACCTCGGCCTTCGCCGCCGCGTCCACCAGCGCGGGCCACTCCTCCTCCGTGCAGCCGTTGCGGCTCAGCCCGGTGTCGATCTTCAGGTGCACCCTGCCGGTGACACCCACCTCGCGGGCCGCAGCGGCGATCGCGCGCAGCTCGTCCAACGAGGACACCGACAGGTCCACCCCGGCGCGCAGCGCGGGCGCGAACTCCTCGCCCTCGGTGTAGAGCCAGCACAGCACCGGTGCCGCGATGCCCGCCGCGCGCAGCTGCAGCGCCTCGCCCGGCGCGGCGGTCCCGATCCACTCGGCCCCCGCGTCCAGCGCCGCCCGCGCCACCGGCACCGCCCCGTGGCCGTACCCGTCGGCCTTGACCACGACCATCGTCGCCGCACCGGACCCGCGCGCCGCCCCCGTCAGGAGGCGCACGTTGCCCCGCACGGCGTCGAGGTCCACGCGGAGATCGGCGCGGAGGGCGGTCAACTCGCTCATCGCAGCATCATCCTCGCACACGAGACCGGCCGCCGGGCGTCCGGCGCCGCAGCATCACCGCCGGTCATCGAGCTGCACCAAGCGTCGCGCACCGGCTGCGCAGCGCCCGGGCGCGCACCTCGCGCACGGCCTCCGGCACCGCCGCCAGCAACGCTGACGCGCCGATCGGCGCCCCCACCGGGACGCCCCCGCCCGTCCCCCGCCCGAGCGCTGCGCCCGCGGCCGCCATGGCGTGCACCCGCGCGGCGCAGCCGCACGCCCACAGCGGGTCCATCCCGCTGGCCAGCAGCGCGCCGATCAACCCAGTGAGCACGTCCCCGGAACCGGCGGTGGCCGGCCACGCGTGGCGGGCGTCGTTGACGATCACGCGCCCGTCCGGGGCGGCGATCACCGTGGTGTTGCCCTTGAGCAGCAGCACCACGTCGAACCGCGCGGCGACCTCGCGGGCCGCGCCGACGCGGTCCGCCCCGAGCTCCTCGCCCGCCAGGCGGGCGAACTCGCCCGCGTGCGGGGTGAGCACCACGGGCACGTCCGGGTCCCGCGCGTCCCACAGCGACGCGTCCTCGGCCAGCAGCGTGATCGTGTCCGCGTCCCCGCAGACCGGGCGGCCCGACTCGAGCACGTGCCGCACCACGTCCCGCCCGCTGGAACCGGTGCCGATGCCCGGGCCCATCGCCCAGGACTGCACCCGGCCCGCATCGGCCACCGCTCCAGTGGTGACGACCTCGGGCCAGTGGTTGCGCACCGTGTCCGCGGCGGGACCGGCGTAGCGGACCATGCCCGAGGTGGCCTGCACCGCCGCGCCCGCGGCGAGCACCGCCGCACCGGGGAAGGTGGCCGAACCGGCGGCGATGCCCACCACGCCCTGGGTGTACTTGTCGTCCTCCGGCCCCGGAACCGGCCAGTGCGCACCGACGTCGACGCCGTCGAGCATGAACAGCTCCGGCTCGGGCAGGTGCTCGTCCACCCCGATCGGGGCGACCTCGACCGTCCCGGCGTGCACCGCGCCGGGACCGACGACCAGCCCGGGCTTGCTCCCGCCGAAGGTCACAGTGCGCTCCGCGCGCACCGCGTCGTCCGCGGCCTCACCGGTGACCGGGTCCACACCGCTGGGCAGGTCCACCGCGACGATCGGGGCGGTGACGCGCTCCACCAACCGCGCCGCGCTCGGCCGCAGCCCGCCACGCGCGGACAGGCCGACGATCCCGTCGACGACCGCGTCGGCACGCCCCACCGCATCGACCGCGGACGCGCCGATGCCCTCCGTGTCCGGGTGCGCGCCCGCGGCCGGCACGGCCCGGCCGCCGCGCGCCCGCAGCCCGGCCAGGCCCTCCGCGTGCGTGCGGTCCGGCGCGAGCAGCACCGCCGTCACCCCGGCGCCGCGGCGGCGCAGCTCGGCCCCGGCCCACAGCGCGTCGCCGCCGTTGTTCCCGGCGCCGACCAGCAACGTCACGTGACGGCCCGCAACGCCCCCGGTCCGCTCGGTCAGGACCCGCGTGACGGCCACCGCCACCGCGTGGGCGGCGCGGCGCATCACGGCGGGCTCCGGAACGGTGGTGAACAGGCTCTGCTCAGCAGCGCGAATCTGCTCCGGTGTCCACGCTCCCCGCATGGGGCCTCCTCGTCGCCGGCGTCCGTTGGCGGACACGAATCCGTCGGCGGACACGATACGTACCCGCCCGCAGCGACCGATCACCACGACGCGCCCGCGGCGCGTCGGGCGCCCCCGGGTGCGCAGCGTTCCCGAGCGCACAGCGTCCCCGGGTGCGCAGCGTTCCCGGGTGCGCAGCGTCCTCCGCCCGGAGCGGCCCCGGGACCGCGGCGGAGCTGTCGCCGCGGCCGCCGCGCGCCGCTCACGGCGGCCGGCCCGCGTACCCGGAGCCGCGCTCGGCGGTGCCCTCGGTGACGTGCTCGGCGATGACCACGGCGGAGGCCAGCTCGGCGTCGTGCGTCAGCGACACGTGCCACCGGTTCACCGACCGGTGCGCGGCGGCCGCCGCCAACCCGCCGGTGACGTGCAGCACCGGCCGCCCGTCGGAGGCGCTGTGCACGGCGCAGTCGGTGAACTCGGTGCCCCCGGGCACCCCGAGCGCCTTCGCCGCCGCCTCCTTCGCGGCGAACCGGGAGGCCAGCGAGCGCACCGAACGCGCCCGCCCCTCCCACGTGACCCGCTCCTCCGCGGTGAACAGGCGGTCGACCAGCTCCGGGGTGCGGCGCAGCGACTCGGCGAACCGCCGCACCCCGACCAGGTCCGTGCCCACGCCGATGATCACGGCCGCCCCCGCGGTGTCACTCGACCGTGACCGACTTGGCGAGGTTGCGCGGCTTGTCCACGTCGAAGCCGCGGCCGCGCGCGATCTCCGCGGCCAGCACCTGCAGCGGCACGCTGGAGACCAGCGGCTGCAGCAGCGTCGACACCGCGGGCACCTCGACCAGCTCGTCGGCGAACGGGCGCACCGCGTCATCGCCCTCCTCGGTGATGACGACGGTCCGCGCGCCGCGGGCCTGGATCTCCCGGATGTTCGACACCATCTTGGCGTGCAGCTGGGCCCGGCCCTTCGCCGAAGGCATCACGACCACCACCGGCAGGCCCTCCTCGATCAGCGCGATCGGGCCGTGCTTGAGCTCGCCCGCCGCGAAGCCCTCCGCGTGCATGTAGGCGAGCTCCTTGAGCTTGAGCGCGCCCTCCAGGGCGATCGGGTAGCCCACGTGCCGGCCGAGGAACAGCACCGCCTTCGACCCGACCAGGTCCTGCGCCAGCTGCCGGGTCTGCTCGACCGTGGTCAGCGCCTGCTGCACCGCCTCCGGCGTGGCCGCCAGGTCGGCGAACTCGCGGGCCACCTCGTCCGGGTACTTCGTGCCGCGGGCCTGCGCCAGCGCGAGACCCACGAGGTAGTTCGCGGCGATCTGCGCCAGGAACGTCTTCGTCGCCGCCACCCCGATCTCCGGACCGGCGTGCGTGTAGAGCACCGCGTCCGACTCGCGCGGGATCTGCGCCCCGTTCGTGTTGCAGATCGCCAGCACGCGGGCCCGCTGGGTGCGCGCGTGCCGCACCGCCTCCAGCGTGTCCATCGTCTCGCCGGACTGGGAGATCGCCACCACCAGCGTGTCGCGCCCCAGCACCGGGTCCCGGTAGCGGAACTCGCTGGCCAGCTCCACCTCGACGGGGATGCGGCACCAGTGCTCGATGGCGTGCTTGGCCAGCAGCCCCGAGTGGTAGGCCGTGCCGCAGGCCACGACGAAGACCTTGTCCACGTCCCGCAGGTCCTGGTCGCTCATGCGCTGCTCGTCGAGGACGACCGAACCGTTCCGGAAGTGCCCGCGCAGCGTGTTGCGCAGGGCCTCCGGCTGCTCCTCGATCTCCTTGAGCATGAAGTAGTCGTGCCCGCCCTTCTCGGCGGCCGACAGGTCCCAGTCCACGGTGAACGGCTTCGCCGCGACCTCCGCCCCGTCGAAGTCGGTCACCCGGTAGCCGTCCGCGGTGATCGTCACCGCCTGGTCCTGGCCCAGCTCGACGGCGTCGCGGGTGTGCTCGATGAACGCCGCCACGTCCGAGGCCACGAAGTGCTCGCCCTCGCCCACGCCGACGACCAGCGGCGAGGAGCGCCGCGCCGCCACGATCGTGTCGGGCACGTCGGCGTGCGTGACCACCAGCGTGAACGCGCCCCCCAGCCGGCGGGCCACGGAGTTCACGCTCGCCGTGAGATCACCGGCGGTGGGACCGCGGTCGAACGCGGCGGCGATGAGGTGGGCAGCGGTCTCGGTATCCGTCTCGCTGGCCATCTCCACACCCGCGGCCTCCAGCTCGGCCCGCAGCGCGGAGAAGTTCTCGATGATGCCGTTGTGCACCACCCCGACCTTGCCGCTGCTGTCGCAGTGCGGGTGGGCGTTCCGGTCGGTCGGTGCGCCGTGCGTCGCCCAGCGGGTGTGCCCCATCCCGCTGCTGCCGGCGAAGCGCGAGCCGTCCGACCCGGCCAGCCGCTCTTCCAAGTTCGACAGCGCTCCGGCGGCGCGCTCCACGGCGAGCTCACCACCCCCGTCCAGCAGCGCCACTCCCGCCGAGTCGTAACCCCGGTACTCGAGGCGGCGCAAACCTCCGAGCACCACGTCCAGGGCCTGGCGATGTCCTGCGTAACCAACGATGCCGCACACTCGCCCCAGCGTAGCTACCGCTCGCGCGCCGCACCTCCGCGGAGGCGTGGCTCCCGCACGCACGCGGCGCAGTGGGCTACGGTTGCGACCCATGGGGCGCAGTGTGACGAACGCGTTCGACGAACTCTCCCGCCGCGGGCCGCACGAGGTGCTGCACGGCGACCTGTCGCTGGTGGGCCTGCCCGGGGTGCTGTGCACGCCGCGCAGCGGACTCGGACTGCCGGCGATCGCCTTCGGGCACGGTTGGCTGCAGCCGCCGCGGCGTTACCTCGGACTGCTGCGGCACCTGGCCTCGTGGGGCTTCGTCGTCGCCGCACCGGCCACCCAGGGGGGCGTGTTCGCCTCGCACCGGTCGTTCGCCGGCGACCTGCGCACCGCGCTGGACATCTGCGTGCACGTGCGGCTCGGCGACGGCGGCATCAGCGTCGACGAGCGCCGGCTCGGGCTCTCCGGGCACGCCATGGGCGGCGGCTGCTCCGTGCTCGCCGCGGGCTCGGACAGCCGGGTGCGCGCGGTCGCCGCAGCAGCTCCGGCGCAGACGCTGCCGTCGATGCTCGACGTAGCACCGCACGTCAGCGCGCCCGGCCTGTTCCTGGCCGGGGGAAACGACCTGCTCGCGCCCGCGAACGCGCACGCGATGCCGCTGGCGCGCGCCTGGGGAGGGTCGGTGCAGCTGCGCACGCTGCCGAAGGCCAGCCACCTCGGCTACGCCGAGGGGCGGCACTGGTCGGAACTGCTGCTGCACGGACGCCCGGAGCACCGCACGCAGCGGATCACCAAAGCGCTGTTCACCGCGTTCTTCCTGCGCACGCTGGCCGGGGACAAGCGCGGGGCGGTGCTGCTGGCGGAGAAGCTCAAGGGCACCGAGCTCGACTCCGAGCACACCCGCGGGGAGCTCGCGGCGGCGTAGGCGGGACGGCGCCGGCTCCCCCGCGGCGCCGGGTGCGCAGGGACGTCCGCCGGTGTTCAGGGGCGTCAGCCGGGGCCGCGGCAGCGGCTGCAGCGGGCACGTGCCCGGTTCTCGCCCGCAGGAGCGATCATCTCGGTCATACTCCCCGGCGATGAACACGCCGCAACCACCGCAGGGTCAGCAGGGGCACCCGGGCTACCCCGGGATGTCACCGGGGCAGCCGGGCCAACCGGGACAGCCCGGCTACCCCGGGATGTCACCGGGGCAGCCTGCTCCGCACGGCCAACCGGACCCGGGCCAGCCCGCACAACCGGGCCCCGCGCAACCGTTCGGCCCACCAGGACCACCACCCCCACCCGGCACGCAACCTGGCCCTCCGCAGACCGGACCGGGAGGAACACAGAACGGTTCCCGCGGTTTCGCGCTCACGCTCGGTGCCATCGCGCTCGCCCTCGGGGCGTACCGCGTCGTGGGGTACCTCCTGGCGATCGCCGTCTACGAGTTCGGCTTACCGCCGATCTCGCCCCTGATGTCCCCGGGCTTCTTCCACGGCGAGCAGATGTGGTGGCTGACGATCGAAGCCCTGGTCCTCGCAGCTCCCCTCAGCGCAGCGGGGGTGCTGCTCCTGCTCAGGAAGAACTGGGCGCCCGTGGCTGCTTCAACGGCCGCAGCGCTCAACCTCGCCTACTGCGGATTCGTCGTGTTCTCCGCCATCGCCGTGGGGCGCGAACTGCTCCGCCCGACGTTGTTCCTGCTGCTTCCGCCCGCACTTCTCGCGGGGTTGGTGTTCCTGCCGCAGGTGCGCGGCGCCCTCCGCGGAGAGGCGAAGAAGCATCCGGCCCCGTCGTACGGGCCGCCAGCTGCCGGGTTCCCGACAGCACCCGGAGGGCCCGGCGCACCGTTCGGTGCAGGGCAACCAGCCGGGCAGCGAGGATTCCCGGTGCAGCCCGATGCGCCCGCGCAGCAGGCGCCAGCCGGGCACCGGGCTCCACCACCTCAGGCACTCCCCTGGCAGCACCCACCGCAGCAACCGCACTGATCGGCCGGAGCTGCCCCGTGATCGATGTGCCGGGCTGAAGGCCGGTTCTCGCCCGCAGGAGCGATCATCTCGGTCATACTCCCCGGCGATGAACACGCCGCAACCACCGCAGGGTCAGCAGGGGCACCCGGGCTACCCCGGGATGTCACCGGGGCAGCCGGGCCAACCGGGACAGCCCGGCTACCCCGGGATGTCACCGGGGCAGCCTGCTCCGCACGGCCAACCGGGCCCGGGCCAGCCCGCACAACCGGGCCCCGCGCAACCGTTCGGCCCACCAGGACCACCACCCCCACCCGGCACGCAACCCGGCCCTCCACAAGCCGGACCTCAGCAGGCCGGGGCCCAGCTGCCGCCCGGGGCGCAGCCGGCCCCGGGCGCGCAGCTGCCACCCGGGGCGCCAGCTCCTCCCCCGAACGCACCGGGCGGTCCGGAGGCCGGACGCGTCGTCGCGATCGTGCTGGGCGCGCTCGCGCTGTTGTTCCCGGCCTACTCCGTCATCATCAACGTGCGGCTCCTCGCCCTCTACGGCCCGCCCGAACCGAACGTGCAGCTGGCCCTCGCCTACCTCGAACTCGCGGTGTCCGTGGCGTCCGCCGTCGCCGGCGTGGTCCTGCTGCTGCGCCGTCGGCGCCTCGCGCTGTGGGCCTACCTCGTCTACGGGCTCGTCCAGGTCGAAAGCGTCGTGCACCAGGCCGTCCTGGAGTTCCTCCGCGTGGGAGCGTCGTTCTGGACGGCGTGGCTGCGGAGCCCGATCTGGCTGTTGCTGGCCTTCACCCCGATCCTCCTCGCGGGGCTGGTGTTCCTCCCGATCGTGCGCCGCACGCTCACGCGCCCGGCCCGGCCGCAGGACGGTCAGTTCGGAGGGGCTGCACCGCACATGCCGCGCGGAGCGGCTGGTCCTGCCGCGGCCCACCGGTACACGGCGGGGCGCAACAGCACGGGGCGATGCAGGACCAGCCGCCCGCGCCCGGCCCGACGTGGCCGAGCGGACCACCGCGGGCGGCAGGCCGGGACCACGGACCGCCGCACCGCCCCTGAGCCCGCGGCGACCTTCAGCGCAGCCAGGTCTGGTTGCTGAAGTCGTCGTCGTCCTCGTCGAACACCGGCTCCCGAGGAGGTGCCGGTTTGCGCGGCGGTTCCGGCGCGGGCTGCTGCCCGGGGCGGTTCGCCGGTGACGCCGGCTTCTGCTTCGACGCGGACTGCTCGGAGTCCTCGGTGCGCTGGCGACCGAACCGGCCCGCCTGCACCTGCCAGGTGTCCTGCGGCGCGGTACCTCCGGCCCCGGGGCCGGAGGTACCGGAGGGAGCGGAACCTCCCGCCGACGACGCGGTACCCGGAGCCGGGGACTCCGCAGCAGCGGAGGTCGCAGCTGCGGGAGCAGCAGCCTGCTCCTGCGCGCGCTGCTGCTCCCGCAGCGACTGGGCGAAGTGCTCGACCTCCGGGTCCCGGTCCTCCTCGTCGATCCCCTCGCCGACGGAGATCTCGTTCGACTCCTCCTGGCGGCGGAGGTACGCGGCGCGCTCGCGTACGCGCTCGACGAGCTTCTGCGCCTTCTCGACCTGCTCGTCGGCCTTCCTCCCGGCCTGGTCGAGCGTTTCCTGCCACCGCTGGCCAGCGGCTTCCCGGTTGCTCGTGCTCTCGGCGACCAGCGTCCGCATCCGCTCGCGGAACGCTTTCACCCGTTCGCTGTCCCCGCTCACGTTCGCCTCCCGCTGCACCGTCACGTGTTCTTGCGTTGATCGGATTGCTTGTCGTCCTCACCGATCACGGACCGGTACCGCACGTTCGACTGCGGAATGCCGTCGTCGAACAGCTGCCCCTCCGTGCGCCACGGGCTGTCATTGGAGCGTTCCTGGTCACCGCCCTGCTGGCCCATGCCGCCGCCCATCATTCCCATGCCGCCGCCCATCATTCCGCCTCCGGCAGCCCCGGAGCCCTGGGCGCTGCCGGAGGAACCACCGCCCGGTCCGCCGGACTGGGCACCCCCCGGCGGCCCGGAGGCGCCCTCGTTCACCGCGGAGGCCCCGCGGTTGGAATCGCCGCCGAAGCCCGGCTCCGTCGGTCCGGCCGCGCTGTCAGGCCCGGAGCCGCCGAACAGATCACCGGCGATGCTGCCGACCGAGCCCCCGACGCTCGCGCTGAACACCGAGCCGAGCGTGGACTGCGGCGTCGTCGAGGCCGGCGCGTTCTGCGGAGCAGCACCGGACTGCCCCTCGGGGGCACCTGTCGCCGCGGCCGGACCGAGAGCGGCCTCGGGCCCGCCGGAAGTCGCGGCGGGGTCGCCGACAGGCCCCTGCTGCGCTGCCGCGGGAGCCTCCGCGGTCTGCGGCGCGGTCGGCACCTGGCTGCTCGCGCCCGGGGGTTCCGGCGAAGGCGCCTCGGGCTCTGGAGGGGCGGGAGGCGTCTGGCCACCCGGGCCGGTACCCGGATCCGCGGACTGCGCAGGGCCGTCCGGCATGCCGGGCGCCGGGACCCCGTCGTCGCCACCGAAACCGACGGTCTGGTGCAGCGGCGGCTGATCCCCGCCGTTGTCCACGCTGACGGCGAGGCGGCCTTCCGGTGTCCGCTCGACGGTGATCGTGCGGTCGCCCTCTTCGATCACGGCCTTGCCGTCCTCACCGGGCTGGACCGGGATCGGGCCGTCACTCGGAGCACCAGGTTCCCCCGGGGCGCCGGGGCCGGACACGCTGCCGGGGCCGCCAGGAGCGTCCGACTGGCCGGGGTCTCCGGGTACGGACATCTGCTCGCCCGGAGCCTGCTGGCCCGGGAGGGGCTGTCCTGCGGTTTGCTGGACCGGCATCTGCCCCGGCCCGGCCGGGGCGTCCCCTTCCTGGCCGAGCGCGAGGGCGTAGGTCTTGGGCTCCCCGTCCGCGCTGGTGACCTCGACCTCCACCGTTCCGTCCGGTGCCGGCTCCCTCAGGCTCACGGCCTGTTCGCCCTGGCCGAGCGTCACCTCCTCCCTGGTCCCGCCGGGTGCACCGGGGCCGGTGGAACTTCCCGGCCCCTCCGGCGTTCCGGGCATCCCCGGCCCACCGGGACCGGCGGGAGTTCCGGGCATCGCCTCCTGCGGGTCCGACGGCTTCGGAACGTCCTGCCCGCCGGGCGCACCACCCCCAGGCGGACCACCGCCAGGTGCACCACCGCCGCCAGGCGCGCCACCGTCACCGGGGGCACCGCCTCCACCGGGCGGAGCGCCACCGCCCGCGGGCGTGCCACCACCGGGCGCCTGGTCCGGCTGCTGCGGACCGCCGCCCTTGTCGCCCTCCGAATCCGGCGCAGGCCCCGGGTTCTTGAACGGGTCCTCCTCCGCCTCACCGAGCACCTTGTTCAGCTCACCGAAGGCCTCGTCGATCTTCTCCTTCGCATCCTTGCAGGCCTCGTGCAACTCGGCGCAGGAACTCTCGACGATCGAAGCAAAGGTATCGCGGACCACGCTCTGGCAGTCCGTCTGAATCTTCCGCCTCTGCTCGTCCGTCAGATCATTGCCCCAGCACTCGTTATCAATCTGGACATTCCAGATCGCGCACGCCCTTTTGAGCGTGTCGTCGTCCTGGCTGTTGTTGGCGACCTCGATGGTGATCTTCCAGTCGGACTTCCCCTTCCCGTCGATCTGACTCGCATGTTCGGCGAACCCAAGAACGGTTTTCACCTTGTTCCGCACGAACTCGGCAACGCTCTTGTTCGCCTCGCGGATCGACTCAGCACCGTCCTTCGCCCGCGCTGCCACCCTCTCCTGCGCCGTGGGAGTGAGCTTTTCCTGAAAGAAGCCCTCCGAAGCCTGAGCCGCCTGTCCGCTCCACGCCCCCCACAACTGGCCGAGCTTCCCGGCCATCTTCTGGTGCGCCTCCCTGGCGCCCTTGTCGGCAGCCTCCAGGTCATCGGCGCAGCCAGCGAACTTGGCAAAGTCCAGACCGCTCTGCTGCTGGTACTCCTCTTTTATCTTCTCAAGCTTCTTAACTTTTTCCTTGTCGTTGACGGCGTTCTTGATATCGTGATACAGCGGAACCCAGTTCTCGAAAAACTTCAAACCAGGCTTCCCGGATTCCAGCAACTCGTCGGCGGTCTTCACCCCCGCACCGCCGTTTTCGCCGCTCTGCGCGGCCCGCTCGCTGTCCTCCAGAGCCCCGCGGGCGTTCTCGACCTCCCTTTCCCTTTCCTCTGCCGCCGAGTCCGCCTGCTCCTTCGCGTCCTTGTACGCCTCGTCCAGGTCGTAACGGTGCGCCTGGTAGTTCTGATTGTGCGGGGCACCGGCGTAGGTGGTGTACTCGTCCTCGTCCCGGTAACGATCGCGATACGCCACCAACTCCTTCGTATCGCCACCCTCGCCGTGGTGCTCGTACCCTCGGACGAGTTCATACTTCTTCTCGTCCGAGACGTCCGGGTTGTTGAGTAGCTTCTCGACTTCCTCCCAACTCGGCTTTTCGTCCCCACTCATCACTTCTCCCCGGACTGGCCGACGTCCTCGGACGCACTCTCGTCCGTCGCCTCGTAGTCGGAACTGGCCTGTTCCAAGTTCGTCGCGAAATCATCCATCGCATCGGCCATGCTCCGGAGACTCTTGGAAAGCTTCTGCACGCCTTCCTCGAAGCCCTGGAAGTGGTCCTGGTGCGCTTCCCCGAAGTCGGCCTTGGCGACCTCGATGTCGGCGACGTCCTTGCTGTGCTTGTCGCGCAGGGGGTCAGCCGCACTGCGAACGCTGCCCGCGGTGGCACTCAACTCACCGGCATTCGCCCCGAATCCCGACAACGCGCCCTCCTCTCCGCTCAGTCCGCCGCGCCACCATCACGAGGTTCGCACCCGCGGGCGCGACGCGGACGTGCGTGCGATCAACTGCTCCATCTTGGCAGTTCTGATCGACATCGCGGGGCGATCCGGGCGATCCGCTTGCAAAAGCGAAAGATCCGGTGGTCAGTCCCGCGGTCCGCACGGCTGCTGGGGGCACGCCTGCTGCGGGTGCCCGGCCTGCCCGGCTGGGCCGAACCGTATCCGCCGACGACGGGCTGGCTGCCCCGGCTGCGCGGACTGCTGAACCGCACCCCACGAGGGGGACCACGTCGCGGAGGGCTGCAGCGTCTGCTCCAGCCGCCGCTCGAAGCGCTTCACCAGCAGCTTGGCGGTGATGAACGCGCCGAGGACGCCGCCAAGAGCGCCGAGGAGCACGGCCAGCAGAACGTTGAGGAGAATCACCACGGCGCGACGGTACCGGTGCGCACCGGCCCGACACGCCGCCGCGCGTCGGGCGCCGCACGCGTTTCCACAGATCAGCGCCAGGCCGCGGACAAGACTCGGATCCGGTTGCCGATCCCCGTCACTCGCACAAAGCCCTACCGGCCGGCCGGAGTCCTGCCAGACTGCTGGCAGCAGGGCACTCCGGCACGTCCCCCGCCGCGCGTCCCGGCAGCTCCAGCACACAGAGAGGTTCAGCACACAGAACCCGGCGCACTGCCCCCAGCTCCAGCGCACACCCCCCAGTCGCACCGCCCCAGCGCACGCTCCCGCGGCTCACCCCCGCGCCGGCGGCCGCGCGCAGCCGCACCGGCACCCGAACCGGTAGAGCTCACCCCAGCACAACGGGCAGGCCCCAGCCCTGCGACAGCACGACCGCGAGGACCGCGGTGACGAACAGCAGCACCAAGGGGAGCACAAGACCCCAGAGCAGATCGCCGAGAGCCCGCATGACCCCTCCTCCGTCGAACGCGCAGCAGTCCGCGGCCTGCCCGGAACTTCCCGCGAACCGGCTGCGGCCACACCGACGACCCCGCCCCGCGGAGACCGGCTGCTCGGGCCTGCGCCGCCCGCCGGTGCGCCGGGCGGCCGCGGGCACCGGTTACCACGTCGCGCCCAGGTGGAAACTCCTCCTAGGAGGCCCCGCGGTGCCTGATGTGATCGACGAACCAGGTGCGTCCCTCGTGCGCCGCGTTGACCGCCTTCAACCCGGCCAGCGCGAGCACCGCGAACACGACGATGCTCGCCACGAGGCCGAGCGCGATCGCGCCCACGGTGAGAGCGGTGACTATGGCACTCATGTGACGAGGGTCGCACACAACCCCGCCGATCACGAGATCTAGATCACACGATCACTGGATCGCGGCAACGATGCCGGCCAGGTGGTCGGCGACGCGCTGCGCTCCGTCCTCGCTCGGCGCCTCGACCATCACCCGGACCAGCTCCTCCGTCCCGGAGGGGCGCAGCAGCACGCGCCCGTGCCCGCCCAGCTCGGTCTCGACCGCGGCCACGGCCTCGGTGACCTCGGGTGCGGACACGGCGGTCGCCTTGTCCGCCACCCGCACGTTCACCAGCACCTGCGGCAGCCGCCGCATCACCGCGGCGAGCTCGGCCAGCGGTTTGCCGGTCTGCGCGACCCGCCCCATCAGCCGCAGCGCGGTCAGCAGCCCGTCACCCGTGGTGGCGTGGTCCGGCAGCACGATGTGCCCGGACTGCTCACCGCCGAGCGACCAACCGCCGGAGTGCAGCTCCTCCAGGACGTAGCGGTCACCCACCTTCGTGGTGCGCATGTCGACACCGCACTCGCCGAGCGCCAGCCGCAGCCCGAGGTTGCTCATCACCGTGGCGACCACGGTGTCCTCGGTCAGCTCGCCCGCCTCGCGCATGGCGAGCGCGAGCACCGCCATGATCTGGTCGCCGTCGACGACCCGTCCCGCGGCGTCCACGGCCAGGCACCGGTCGGCATCGCCGTCGTGGGCGATGCCCAGGTCCGCGCCGTGCTCCACCACCGCGGAGCAGAGGCCGTCGATGTGCGTCGAGCCGACGGCCTCGTTGATGTTGAGCCCGTCCGGCGCCGCGTGCAGCGGGATCACCTCAGCTCCCGCGCGGCGGTACGCCTCGGGAGCCGCCCAGGACGCGGCGCCGTGCGCGCAGTCGACGACGACCGTCAAACCGTGCAGCGGTTGCGGCGCGGCCTGCAGCAGCAGGTCCACGTACCGGTGCAGCGCGTCCGCGTCGTCCCGGACGCGGCCGATGTGCTCGCCCGTCGGCCGCTGCACGTCCTCGCCCAAGCGGGCGGCGATCTCGTCCTCGACCGCGTCCGGCAGCTTGTGCCCGCCCGCGGCGAACAGCTTGATGCCGTTGTCTGGCATCGGGTTGTGCGAGGCGGAGATCATGACGCCGAGATCGGCCCCCGTCGCCGCCACCAGCTGCGCCACAGCGGGCGTGGGCAGGACGCCGATGCGGACCACGTCGGCCCCGGCCGCGGTCAGCCCGGCCGTCACCGCCGCTTCCAACATCTCCCCGCTGGCCCGCGGATCACGCCCGACCAGGGCCACGCGGCGGTGCGAGTCGTCGTGCTCGTACAGCACGCGGGCCGCGGTGGCCGACACGGCCAGGGCCAGTTCCGGAGTCAGGTCGGCGTTGGCCAACCCCCGCACGCCATCGGTGCCGAACAACCGGGACATCGACCGTAGATCCTCCTTCGCCGCACGGCTCCGCCACCGGCGGACCCGCGGACAGCATGACCGCACGGCGTCCGCCGCACACGACGCCGGGTCACCCGGTGGTCTGATCGATCCCGTTCCGCCCGGCGAAAGCCGATCCCCCAGTCCGTCAACGCCACGCCCCCGCGAGAAGGGGCCGCACATACGACAGCGGGAGCAGCCGTGCCGTAGGACGGCTGCTCCCGCGAATCGTCGGGACTCGTCAGCGCTTGCTGTACTGCGGCGACTTCCGCGCCTTCTTGAGGCCGTACTTCTTGCGCTCCTTCTCCCGCGAGTCGCGGGTGAGCATGCCGGCCTTCTTCAGCGTGGGACGGTCCTCCGGCTCGTAGGTCGAGAGCGCGCGGGCGATCGCCATGCGCAGCGCACCGGCCTGCCCGGACGGGCCGCCGCCGTTCAGGGTGACCTTGATGTCGAAGCTGCCGACACGGTCGGTCGCCTGGAACGGCTCCTGCACGACCTGCTGGTGCACCTTGTTCGGGAAGTACTGCTCCAGCGACTTGCCGTTGAGGACGAAGTTGCCGGAACCGGGAACCAGGCGAACCCGGGCCACGGCCTCCTTCCGGCGTCCCACGGTCTGCACCGGACGTCCGGCGGGGACGGGCGCGATGTCCTGAGGCTCGGACTCCTCAGGGGCGATGACGCCCACCTGCTCTTCGTGAAGTTCGTCGGTCACTTCTTGCCCTTCGCGTTGATCTCGAACGGCTGCGGGTCCTGGGCCTGGTGCGGGTGGTTCGGCCCGGCGTAGACCTTGAGCTTCTTCGCCATGGCCCGGCCGAGCTTGTTCTTCGGCAGCATGCCCTTGATCGTCTTCTCCAGCAGCCGCTCGGGGTGCTGCGAGTTCAGCACCTCGCCGAAGGACTGCTTGCGCAGACCACCGGGGTAACCGGTGTGCCGGTACTGGAGCGCTTGCTGACGCTTGTTGCCGGTCAGGCGAACCTTGTCGGC
Source organism: Salinifilum ghardaiensis (assembly GCF_054491345.1). Lineage (NCBI taxonomy): Bacteria > Bacillati > Actinomycetota > Actinomycetes > Pseudonocardiales > Pseudonocardiaceae > Salinifilum > Salinifilum ghardaiensis. The sequence goes on from NZ_CM137101.1 coordinate 4,551,337, forward strand.
GTTGATGACGACGACGAAGTCGCCGGTGTCCATGTGCGGAGCATAGATCGGCTTGTGCTTGCCGCGCAGCAGCCTCGCGGCCTCGGTTGCCAACCGGCCGAGGACGACGTCCTCGGCATCGATCACATGCCAGGCACGGGTCACGTCGCCGGGCTTCGGGCTGTACGTGCGCACGGGTCTACCTCGTCGTCGTTCGCGTCGGAATCCGGAGTGCGGGGCCCGCTGGAGCTGACCGGCCGTTCGGGACTGATCGTCCCCCGAGACCGGTACGCCGCAGACGTGGCGCCGGGCCGGGCGCACGCCCTCGGCGTGTCCGTCCCAGCCGCGGCTGCGCACGGCGCGCACCGCACAACAAAAAATGAGGGTACTCGGTGGCCGATAACAGGGTCAAAACGGGGCCCGTCGGCAGCGGGACGCCCCGAGGCGGTGCCGTGGAAGGCAGCACCCCGGAAGAAGCACCGGGAAGGAGCGCCCTCGAGCGCCGAGACCCGTCTTCACCATGTCATCGACTCGACCAGCGTACCCGGGGGTGCTCGGCGGCCCGCACCCGGGGTTGGCCCCGCGGGGGCGTTTTCCCCGTGATCGCGGCGCCTTTCCCGGCAGGGCGGCCCCTTCCCGAGGTCACAGCAGCTTCACCGGCAGCAGCTTCCCCTCAGGGCGGCGCCTTTCCGAGTCCGCTCGATCCTCCGCTGCGCACGGACGCAGCGCGGCAGCGGCCCCGCCCGGGGCGCCGCGCGGGGCCGCGATGCGGAACCCGGCGCGGTCGCCGGCCCGCACCCGCCCCAGCACAACGGCCCCGGTGCCCGCGCGGGCACCGGGGCCGTTCGAGCGCTGGTCCGCGGTACCCCGAGCACCGGGACCACCGGCGCGGAGTGACCCGCACCGGCCGGGCAGGCGCTCTCAGCCGCCGAACCGACCGGCGTTGCGCTTCTCACCGGACTGGAAGGACTCGTTGGCGGCGTTGACGGCCATCCCCATCTTGGCCGCGATCTCCTTCATGTTCTGCGCGGCCTGGTCCCACTCGCGCTGCGCGGCGTAGTAGGACTCCTGCGCGGCACCTTCCCAGGAACTGATCAGCGGCTTCAGCGCCGACTCGAGCTGGTTCAGCTCCTGGTCGATCTTGTTCGACGCCTGGCTCAGGCTGTCCGCGGCCTGCTGAAGCTGCGCGAAATCGACCTTGATCTCACTCATGTGGTACTCCCCTCAATACTCGCCAGTTCTCGCCCGGACCCCCAGTGGCCGTCCGGACCCCAGTGGCCGCACCGCGGTCGCCCGCGCGTCAGCCGTTGAGCATGCCCTCGATCTTGGAGATCTCCTGGGCGCTCTCCTCCTGCTGCTGGGCGTAGTCGCGGCTGGAGCCCTGGATGTTCTCGCCGATCTCGTCCAGCTTCTGCGTGATGGTCTTGGCTTCCTGGTTGAACTGGTCCATCAACTTGCGGAAGACCTGCGCGGCCTGGCCCTGCCAGCCCCCCAGCGCCGGCTCGACCTCGCCGTTCAGCGTCTGCACGGCCGAGTCCACGGCCTGGCGCACCTGCTGCACCTCGCTGACGGCCTTCTCCATCACCTCGGTATCGGTACCGAATCCGCCACCCATCGCGGGTCGACCTCCTGTCTCGGTCGTGATCGCGCTTCCTGCGACGCAGACATTGCCATGCCCGGTTCCCGCTTGTCCCGCGTTTCGCCGAAAGTGATTGCGCTTGTGAACGAAGATCGCGGGAACAGCCGCTCACCGGCAATTCGCGAATGGGAAGAGGTGGCGGAACTACCGCACGTGCAGGGATCCGACGACCCGCTCGCAGGCTGCCTGCACCGCGTCCCGGCCGGATGCGGTGTACTGGCAGCCCACGCGCAGCCGCGTGCCGCCCTCGTGCAGCTGGTACCACTCGACGACCGGACCGCCGCGCCGCTCGCGGAAGTACACCACGTCCCGCCCGGCGAAACTGGCCGGCGCGCTGAAGCCGGAGAGGTCCTCCCCCGCGGCGCGACGCCTGTCGTACTGCGCGCGCACGCCGCGCACCGCCCGGTCGCGCGCGGCGGTGCTGTCGTAGGTGAGCTGTTCCGCCTCGACGAAGAGCCGATCGACCCCGTCCTCCCGGACGGCCGGGGTGAGCACCGTCCGCCGCGCGTCCGGCACCTCGTCGGCCACCACCCACCGGTCCGGTTGCCGGAAGCCGTAGCCGTACCGCCCGGCCTCGGCTGCGCCGCCGGTGAGCAGCACTCCGGCGAACACGGCGGCGAACCCCACGACGAGCACGGCGCACGCCGCGCCGACCGCGAGCGCCCGCCCGCGCCGGAGCTTCCGGGCGCCCCCGCGCGAGCGCCCGGTCGGTGCCACCGGACGCGTGCGGTCCGAACCGCCGATGACGATCGTGCGCACATCGCTGAGGCGCTCCGGCGGCGGCTCGGGCCCAGCGGTGCGCCGCGGCGCCGCTCCTCCGGGAGCGGCGTGCTGCGGGGCGGATCGCTGCGGGGCGGGGTGCTGTGGGCGCGCCGCCCACGGCTGCGGCTGCTGCGCGGCGCGGCCCTGCGCGCCCGGGGCGTGCTGGACGGGTGCGGCCCGCTGCCCGACCCAGTCGCCGGTGGGCGCGAGCCCGGCGCCGCGGGCCGGATCCAGCCGCACGGCGCGCAGCGCACCGCGCGCCACCACCGTCTCCGGTTGGTCCAAAGTGGTCGGAACGGTGCCGGTGCGCTCGTGCACCAGCCGCGACACCAGCGGGATCCGGCTCGAACCGCCGACGAGGAACACCCCGGCGAGCCGGTCGTGCGGCACGCCCCCGGCGCGCAGCGTGTCGGTCAGCAACCGCGCCGCGGCCGCCAGCGGGTCGTGGATGAGCCCTTCCAGGTCGCCGCGCGTGACGTGGGCGTCGGTGAACGGCGGCGGCAGCGGCACGTCGGTGTAGGCGTGCCGGGAGAGGGTTTCCTTGGCACCGCGGACGTCCTGGCGCAGCACGCGGCGGCGGCGCCGGTCGGCCATGTCGCGGCCGGACACGAGCTTGCGCCAGCCCGCGGCATCGGCGCCGCCGACGAGCCCGCCGATGTGCTCGAGCAGCAGCTGGTCGATGTCGGACCCGCCGAAGTTCGGATCGCCGCGCGTGGCCAGCACCCGGAAGGCGCCGCTCTGCTTGTGCACCACGCTGGCGTCGATGGTGCCGCCGCCGAGGTCGAGCACGGCCAGCGCCGCGCAGTCGGGCATGCCGTGCCCGGCCGAGTGGAACACCGCGGCCGCGACGGGCTCGGGGACGAGCACGACCTCGCGCGCGAGTCCGTCCGCGGCCTGCCGGAGGGCGCCGGTGCGCACCGCGCCCCAGTCCGCGGGGTGCGTCACCACGAGCAGGTCGACGGCCGCTCCGCCCGCGTTGCGGCGCGCTTCGGCGACGACGCGGCCGAGCACCGCGCGCACCACGTCGGGCACGCCGACCACGCTGTCCCCCAGCAGCAGTTCGCCCTCGTCGATGCGCCGCTTCGGGTGCGGTTCGAAGCGCGCCGGGTCGACGGCCGCCTGCCGTTCCGCCTCGGGGCCGACGAACAGGGTGCCTTCCGGCGCGCAGAACACGGCCGAGGGAACCAGCGGCTGCCCGTCGATCATCACGACCTGCGGTTCCCCGCCGTCGACGGAAGCCACCGTGCAGGTGCTCGAGGTTCCGAAGTCGATGGACACGTGCAGCGACACGCAGCAAACTCCTTCACCGTCGCCGGAGCGGTCTTCCGGCGCCGCTTCCGGCGCGCCGCGCCGGTCCCCCGGAGCACCTTAGAGGCCCCGCTTCCCCGCTCCGAACAGATGACACCTGATCGAGTGGTCCGAGATCGGAGTCCTTGACAGCTCGCGCCGCGCCGAGCGGACCGGCGAGTTCCCGCGAGGTGCCCCGGTAGACGGAAAGGGGCCTTCCCCGCTCCCGGCGGAGCGGGGAAGGCCCCTGCGCACACCCGACGCGCGGGCGACTACTCCTGCGGCAGGTGAGCCGTCTGGATCAGCTGCGGACCCCCGCGCAGGGAGCGGCTGGCCAGCGTCCCCCGCCCGGCGGGCAGGGTCTGCGAACGGATGTTGCCGATCAGCTGGCCGTCGTCCTTGTTCGCCGACATCGCCAGCCCCGGCGCCGAGACCTCGCGCATCTTGCCGATGATCGGCTCGAACAGCGCCCTGCTGGCACCACCGGAGTTGCGCACCAGCACCATGTGCAGCCCCACGTCCTGGGCCTGGGCGACGAACTCGGCCAGCGGAGCCAACGGGTTGCTGCCCTGCGGCGCCACCAGCTCGTAGTCGTCGGCGACGACGAACAGCTCCGGACCGCTCCACCAGGACCGGTTCTTCAACTGCTCCTGGGTCACGTCCGGCCCCGGCAACCGCTTCTTCAACGCGTTGGTCACGTCGCCCACGTTGTTCTTGAGCTGGTCGGCCGAGACCGAGTACTCCAGCAGGTGCCCGGTGTTGAGGAAGCCGAGCATCGTGCGCCGGTAGTCCACCAGCAGGATCAGCGCCTCCTGCGGCGTGTACCGCTCGGTGATCCCGCGCACGATCCCGCGCAGCAGCGAGGTCTTGCCCGACTCCCGCTCGCCGAAGGCGTAGAAGTGCGGATCGGCGTCGAAGTCCAGGTAGACCGGATTCAACCCGTCCTCGTTGACACCGATCGGCACCAGCCGCTTCTTCGGCTGCTGCTCCGGCCGCGGCAGCTGGTCGTACGGCAGCTCGTCCGGCAGCAGCTTGACCTGGGGGGCGGGTGCGCCCTTCCAGGAGCTGCGGACCCGGTTGACCAGATCGGACACGCCGTCGGCCAGGTCGTCGTTGTACAGCTCCCATGTCGGCCGCTGCGCGTCCCGCTCCTGCTCGGCGCGCTCCCGCTCGGCACCTTCGCGGTCACCGATGTTCTCGCTGTCCACGCGCGGCAGCGCGGTCAGGAAGTGCAGCTGCGAGGAGTGCAGACCGCGCCCGGGTCGCCCCTGCGGCACGTTGTCCGCGACCTTGCGGCCCATCTCCGACTCGGAGGTGTCACCGAGGCGCAGTTCCAGCCGGGTGCCGAGCAGGTCCTTCATCGCCGGGCGGATCTCGCCCCAGCGGTTGACGGTGATGAACACGTGCACGCCGAACGTCAACCCCTGCGCGGTGATGTTCATGACGTCCTGCTCGAGCGACTCGTAGTCCTCGCGGAACGTGCGCCAGCCGTCGATCATCAGGAACACGTCGCCGTAGGGGTCGTCCTCGATCTCGCCCCGGCGCTTGCGGGTGCGGAAGTCGGCCATCGAGTCGATGCCCAACTGCTGGAACCGCGCCTCCCGCTCCGCCACGAGGCTCTTGATCTCGGCGATCGTGCGGCGCACCGTGTCCTGGTCCCGGCGGCCGCCGAAACTGCCGACGTGCGGCAGGTCCCGCAGCGCCACCAGCGAACCGCCGCCCAGGTCAACGCAGTAGAACTGCACCTCCTGCGGCGTGTGCGTCAGCGCCGTGGAGGTGATCATCGTCCGCATCGCGTTGGACTTGCCCGCCTGCGGCGCACCGGCGATCGCGCCGTGCCCGGAAGCACCGCTCAGGTCCAGCATGAGCAGGTCCTGCCGCTGGTGGTAGGGCACGTCGATGAGCCCCACCGGCACCTGCAGGCGCCCGCTGCCCGCGTACCCGGCGGCGGTGTAACCGCGGTCGTCGGTCTGCTGCAGCGGCGGCAGCAGGGTGTCCAAAGTGGGCGGCGTGTCCAGCGGCGGCAGCCACACCTGGTGCGCCTGCGGTCCGCCGGAGCGCCAGATCTTGTCGATGACGATCTGGAAGTCGGTCGGGGCCAGCGCGTCGGGCTCCTCCTGCTCCGGCTCCTCCTCGACGACCTCGGGCTGCTCCGGTTCCGGCGGCTTCTCGACGTAGTCCGGGATGAACACGCGCGGCATCTTGTCGCCGGTCACCGGCGAAGCGGCCTGCGTGGACGGTTTGCGCCCGCTGGTCTGGTGCAGGTGCCCGGAGACGTAGGCGGCGCGGAACCGCTCGACCCCGTTGGGGTGCTTCAGGTAACCGTGACCACCCGTCGCCGGCAGGTCGGCCGCGTCCGGAACGCCGATCGCGGCGCGGGACTCAGCGGCGTTGAACGTCTTCAACCCGATCCGGTAGGACAGGTGCGCGTCCAGGCCGCGCAGCTTGCCCTCCTCCAACCGCTGCGAGGCCAGCAGCAGGTGCACCTGCAGCGAACGCCCCAGGCGGCCGATCATCACGAACAGCTCGGCGAACTCCGGCTGCTGGGCCAGCAGCTCGGAGAACTCGTCGATGACGACGAACAGCGCGGGCAACGGCTCCTGCGCGTACTCGTCGCCGGCCTCGCGCATCTTCCGGTAGTCCCAGACGTTCTTCGCGCCCGCCTTGTTGAGCACCTCCTGGCGGCGGTTCATCTCACCGGACAGCGCGTCGTACATCCGGTCGATCAGGGTGGAGTTGTCCTCCAGGTTGGAGATGCTCGCCGAGACGTGCGGCGCCGGCTCGAAACCGTTGAACGTCGCACCGCCCTTGAAGTCGACGAGGACGAAGTTGAGCATGTCCGAGGAGTGCGTGGCCATCATGCCCAGCACGATCGTGCGCAGGAACTCGGACTTGCCGGAGCCGGTCGCGCCGATGCACAGGCCGTGCGGGCCCATGCCGCCGGAAGCGGTCTCCTTGATGTCCAGGTGGACGATCTCGCCGGTCTCGCCCGGCCCCATCGCCACGCGGTAGAGGTCCTGCACCGAACGCGGCCGCCACGCCTCGTTGAGGTCGAACGTCACCACGTCGCCGGCCAGGCCGAGCTGCTCGACGTAGTTCAGCGGCGTCGTCAGCGGCTCGTACCCGCCGCTGTCCGATTCGGCCGCCTGGGGACCGCCGGCCAACCGGTACGGCGAGAGGCGGCGCGACATCGCGGAGGCCTCGGACATGGTGAGCGTGTCCGGCGCCCCGAACCACTCCACGCCGCTGGCCCCGCGCGCACCGATCCGGTCGGGATCGACCACCATGCGCATGCCGCGGCGCTGGGTGACGCGGCCGAGCGACTCGGACAGGTCGATCATCGTCACGCCCGCCAGGCCGCCCTCCAGCACGAGGTGCTCCTCGCGGCTGATCTCCGCGTCGTCGATGACGATGACGATGTGCGGCTCGCCCTCCGGCGCCGCCGCGTTGCGCTGGAAGCGCTGCCGGTCGGCCAGCTGCTCGGACAGCATCTCCTCGATCGAGCCCAGCGAACCGGACATCAGGCGGCGCGGACCGATCCCGTCGGTCTCCGTCGGGTGCTGGGCGTGCGGCAGCCACTTCACCCAGTCCCACTCGCCGCGCGCGCGTCCGGCGCTGGCCACGGCGATGCGCACGTCCTCCGGAGCGTGGAAGGTGGCCAGCTGGGCCACCATCGCGCGGGCGACGGACCGCGTGAGCTCCCGCTCGCCCTGCAGGCCGATCGCGGCGAACCCGCGCAGCGACATCGCGATCGGCAGGTCCGGCACCAGCGAGTGCGCGCGCACGAAACGGCGCAGCGCGAGCGTGGTGATCGGCTCCAGCTCGTCGACAGGCCCGGTCTGCGGTGGCACGAGCCGGGTCTCCAACCGCTGGGAACCGCGGCCCACGCGCAACTGGCAGAAGTCGTTGTCTCCGGGGCGGCGCTCCCACATGCGGCGCGTTCCCGCCACCGACCACAGCGTCTGCGGATCCGGGTGCACCCACTCGCGGGCCTGCCGCTGCTCATCGGCGGCCTCGCGCGCGCGGTCGCGCATCTGGCCGAGGTACCGCAGGTAGTCCTTGCGGTCCTCGTTCATCTCGGACTTCTTCTGCCCGCCGCCCTGGCCCCCTCCGGCCATCATGCCGACGGTGCTGACCAGCATCATCATCGGCATCATCATCATCATCGGGTTGTCCTTGGCCCGCTGGAGCATGAAGACCATCATTCCCAGCGAGGCGACGATCATGACCGCCGGAAGGATCTTCTGCACGATGTTCCCGGGGACCGCGCGGGGGATCTCCGGCGGTGGTTCGAGATGCACCTCACCACCCGGCGGACGCGGCGGCGCCAGGCGCGCCATGCGTTTGAACTGCAGCGTACTCACCGACGCAGCAACCTTTCCGTCCTCTACGAGCCTGCACGCTTGGCTCGCGGCATTCTGTCCCGTCCTCGCGCCATCGCCGAACAGGCCCCTGCGACCGCGTGCGCACCGCGCTCACGTCGTGCCGTGCTCGACCGCGTGCGAACCGATTGCCACGAGTTGCACCAAACCCGTCACCCGATGGCGGTTGGTGTGCCCATACTAGGGGCGCTGTCCGACCGGGTGGGTCGGTTTCGCAAGAAAAGACCGCGCTTGGTTGGATCGAACGGACAGAGTGCGCGCCGCCGCGTCCGGACACGCGGGCACGGGCGCGCGCACGCAGACAGCAAGGCGACCAAGGGAGTAGGGGGCCCAAGTGGCGACCGGAACCACGGTGTTCAGTCGCGTGACGGTGGTGGCGCCGAGCACGCGCATCGACCTGGCGCTGCCCGCGGACGTGTCGGTGGCGGACCTGCTGCCGATGGTTCTGGAGATGGCCCGCGAGGTCACCCAGGACGGCGGCTCGCGACACGGCGGATGGTGCCTGGCAAAACTCGGCGACAGCCAGCCGCTCGACCCCAGTCAGACGCTGGCGTCCCAGGGGATCGTCGACGGCGACATGTTGCAGCTGCGCAAACGTTCCGACAACCCGCCGCCACCGCTGTACGACGACGTGGTGGACGCGCTCGCGGACGCCGAACCCGGTAGCTACCGGCCGTGGACGAAGGAAACGGCGGCGCTGATCGGCCAGGTCGCGGGCGCGCTCGCGTTCCTCGCCGCGGCCGTCGCGCTCGGACTGGCGGGGCCCGTGGTGCTGCTGCACCCCGGTGTCGGCGGTGTGCAGCCGCTGGTGTTCCAGATCGTGGCCGCCGTGGTCGCCACCGTCGTGGCGATCTTCGCCACCGGCGTCGGAACGATCGTCACCAAGGCCTACGGGGCGTCGACCACGGGCACGGTGATCGCCGCAGCAGGCGGGTTGTCCATGGCCTTCGTCGCCGGGTTCAACATCGTGCCCGGCAACACCCTCGAACCCCGGCTGCTACTGGCCAGCGCGCTGGTGCTCATCTTCGCCGCGGTGGCGCTGATGCTGCTCGGAACCGGGATCATCACGTTCATCGCGGCGGCCGTCGTGGGCACGTTCGCCACCGCGTCGTTCCTCGTGGCCACCCTCATCGGCCAGGCCCCGGCACCCGGGATCGCCGCCGGTGCCGCCGCCGTCGGCCTCGCGGGCATCTCGCTGCTGCCCCGACTGACCATCCAGCTGGCGCGCCTGCCGCTGCCGCAGGTCCCCGGCACCGCCGAGGACCTCAAGGAGGACACCACCTTCCCCGATTACCGGGCGATCGAGCGGCAGACCGGTGTCGCGCACCAGTACATGACCGGTCTCATCATCGGCTGCGGTCTCACCGCCGCGCTCGGCGCGGTCATCTCGGCCGGGTTCGGCGGTGTCTGGGGCACCGTCTACGCGGTCGTGGTCGCCGCGGTGCTGCTGCTGCGCGGGCGCAACTACGCCAACGGCAGCCAGGCGATGGCGCTGCTGCTCAACGGGCTGCTCGCCGCCGCCGGTGTGACCGCGGGCCTGCTGGTGCAGGTGGCGCTCTGGCCGACGGCCGTGGCGTGGTCCTTCCCGCCGCTGCTGGTGCTGGCCGTGCTCGCGCTCGTCTTCGGCGTGGTCTTCCCCGACCGCCGGTTCTCGCCGGTGCAGCGGCGCACCGTGGACATCCTGGAAGCCGTGCTCATCGCGGCGGTGCTGCCGTTGGCACTGGCCGTGATGGACGTGTACATGATGATCCGCGACCTGAACCTGAACCTGTTCTAAAGGGGCAGCCGATGCGCGAACGACTCCTCCGCGCCCGCGGTCCCCGGCGGACCCTCGCGCTGTCCACCGCCCTGGGCGTGCTCGTGCTCGGCGGTCCGACGGCACCCGCGGTCGCCGACTCCTCCTTCGAACCGCCGGAGCTGACGCCGACCACGGTCCCCGGCGGTCCGCTCACCCCGCAGCCCGGCGACTTCCAGCAGCAGGAGGGCTGCCTGCAGGGCACCCGGGGTGGACAGACCATCGAGGAGAAGCCCTGGAGCCAGCGGTTCCTCGGCTTCGAGCAGGCGCACGAGCAGGGACTGACCGGGCGGGGCCAGACGATCGCGGTCATCGACACCGGTGTGAACCCGCACCCGCGCCTGGCCGTGGACGGCAGCGGCGGCAGCGCCGTGCCCCGCGGGGGCGCGAACGACGACTGCGACGGCCACGGCACCGCCGTGGCCGGCATCATCGCCGCGCACCCCGACCCGCAGACCGGGTTCGTCGGCGTGGCCCCGGACAGCACGATCCTGTCCATCCGGCAGTCCTCGCAGAAGTTCGTCAACCAGGGCAACGACCAGACGGTCGGCAACACGGCGACGATGGCGCAGGCCGTGCAGCACGCCGCCGAGGCCGGTGCCAGCGTCATCAACATCTCGCAGTCGTCCTGCCAGGCCATCGCCGAGGCCACCGACCCCTCCTCGGCGCAGTACGGCTTCAACAACCAGCTGCACCAGGCGGTCAAGAACGCCCACGACAGGGGCGCGGTCGTCGTGGCCGCCGCGGGCAACACGACCGACCAGTGCCAGAAGAACCCCTCGGGCGCGCCCACCACCGCGGTGCTGCCCGCCTGGTTCGACGACTACGTGCTCACCGTCGGCTCGGTGAACCAGCAGGGCGCGCCCTCGGAGTTCACCGTGCCCGGGCCGTGGGTCGACGTCGCCGCGCCCGGGGAGAACCTCACCACCCTCGACCCGGGGGTGGGAGGCGTCGGACTGGCCAACCAGCTGCAGAGCAGCCAGGGCCAGCCCGAACCCATCATGGGCACGAGCTTCGCCGCGCCGTACGTGTCCGGGCTGGTCGCGCTGATCAAGCAGGAGCACCCGGAGCTCGGTCCCGGCCAGATCATGGAGCGCATCGAGAAGACCGCGCTGCACCCGGGCGGCACGGACGGGCGCAACGACATCGTCGGTGCCGGCGTCATCGACCCGATGGCGGCGCTCAACGACGTCGTGCCCGCCGAGCACGGGGTGTCCACGAACACCAGCCAGCCGGCGCGGCTGGACGCCGACGTGCTGCCGCCGCGCGACTGGCCGGCGCTGCTGACCGCGCTCGGCGGAACGGGGGCGGGCATCGCCGCCATCCTGTTCACCGCGTTCCTCATCAACGCGCGCCGCAACCTCCGCTCGCGGCTGAACGCGCAGCGCACCAACGCGCAGGAGTAGCGCGGGCAGGAGCGGCACCGCCCGCTGCGGACCGCGAGGAGCACTGCGGGTCCCGGACCGGCTCGGTCCGGGACCCGCTGTCGTGCGGGGCACCTGTCGTCCCGGGCCCGCCGTCGTCCCCGGGGCTGCTGTCGTGCTGGGCCAGCTGTGCGGGGCCGTCTTCGCCCGGTGCCCTCTTCGTCCGGGGGCGGGGCGCGGCGACCGCGTCCGCGACCTCCGCCCCAGCTCGGTGCGACCGGACCGCGCCCCGCACCGGCCCGATCCCGGAGCGCACCCCGGCAGCGCACCCCCGCAGCGCTTCACCTGCGCTGCGGTGCACCGCACCCGCAGGCCCCGGAGGCCCGCCGCTCCGCCGGCGGTACCGCGGACAGCACGCGGTCCCGCCGTCCACTCGGGACGGCGGGACCGCGTTCCTCGGACGTGCTCGAGAACGTTCCGCACCCGACCAGCCGGGGTCCCGCCGCGCACAGCGGCGGAAACCCGGTCGGAGGGACCGGCTCAGCCGGCCTGCTGCTGCGAGCCCTGTCCCTGCCCCTCCTTCTCCGGCGGGCGGTTCACGCCTTCGCCCGGTTCCACCGCGTCGTAGGTGAAGCTCGCCTGCGCCGGGTCGAGGAAGTCGCCCTGCGGCAGGCTGCGCATCAACCAGGACGGGCCGGACTTGATGTCGGCCGCGCTGTTGATCACACCCAGTCCGCGCGCCGTGGCGACGTCCTTGATGCCGTACTGCACGCCCTGATCGGTGACGAGGAAGATCGGGCCGGAATCGGAGCCCGACTCGTTCGACGTGCCCCGCACGACCGCCGCCTGGCCCGCCGGCAGGTGGAACCTGTCCACATTGGGCCCGGAACCGTCGGCTTGCGCCAGCTTGACCGGGCTCCGGCTGATCGACCCCTTGTTCAGCGTCACCGTGATGTCGTGGTCACCGCGGTCGTTCTTCCAGCTCAAGCACGAGGTGTCGGACTGCTGGAAGTTCACCGGGGAGGGCACCGCGTCCGGGAAGGAGTCCAGCGCGGTCAGCTTGGCGGCCTCGTCGGCCTCCGGCGCCTCGGTGATCTCCCCGGTCGCGTTCGGCAGCTCCTCGTTGCTGTACTTCGCCGCGTGCACCGCAGCGGCCGCACCCTGGGAGATCTCCTGCTTGCCGCTCGGCAGCAGCAGGAAGAACTCGTCCGGGTTGCCTGCGACGCTGCGGCGGACCACGTCGCCCGCCGCGTACTGCCCGGTCATGTAGTCGACCTGGCCGGTCGGCAGCTGCGGGACCGACAGCTCGGAGACCCTGGGGATCGCGTTGAGCATGTTCGTGCTGATCGTGCGCGGCGTGGTGCCGTTGAGGCCGTACATGTCCATCACCGCGCTGTCGTCCTCGTCGACCAGCGCCTTGACCGTCCGCGCGTGCGGGTGGCCCGCGATCCCGTCCCCGACGCGGTACACGAGGTAGCGGTCCCCGGAGGACTGGTCCTGCACGTACAGCGCCTGGTCCGGGCGCAGTTCCGCGCCGTGGTCGCGCTGACCGCCGACGACGGTGGTGCGCACGTCGGTGGCGGACTCCACCCGCGCGTCGTTGAAGGTGTCGCGGACCTGCCCCTCGTCGCAGATGGCCCAGGTCGGCGCGGCCTGGTTGCCGCCTTCCGGCAGGTACTGGGGCGCGTTGACCATGCCCGTCAGCGAACCGCGCGGGATCTCCGAGAGCGCGGCCTCCTTGACGGTCGTCGGTTCGACCGGCCCGCTGCCCTGCGCACCGCCCTGGGCCATCACCAGCAGCTTCGCCGAGGTCATGTTGAGCATCGGGATCAGCCGCTTGTCCGCCCGGTCATCGGAGGTGACGACGAAAACGCTGCCGCTCTCCTTCGCGATGACGACGTTGCCCGGTTCCGGCACGTTGCCCTTCCCGCCGAACAGGCCCCACACGAGGAACCCGATCATGCCGACGCAGGCGACGATCGCGCCGACCACCGTGGCCCGCTTGTGCGAGCCCATCGGATCGTGCAGCATCACCGCGTCCTTGCGCACCAGCGCGGACTCCATGCGGCGCAGCACGAACCGGTACGCCTGAACTTGCGACTTCGTCGTGGGTGTTGTTGCCATTCTTCGCCTACAGCTCTCCCGTCCGAGGTACGGTTCCGCAGGATAGTCCTCAGGGGATGCCGAATGGGTGCGGTTCGACCAAGTCCGTCAGTATTCTCTGCACGCGCCAACGATCCGACCACCTACTCGCGTGCCGTGCGCCGCGTAACAGCGAGGGGGAAGACCGAACGGATGTCCGTGACGACACAACATCCGGCCCAACCGAATGCGCCCCAACCGAGTGCGCAGGGGTCCGCGAACCCGCCGCGTGCGCGCATCCGCGCGCGCCGGCGCCGGTTGAACGGCGTGACCCTGGGGGGCATGCCGGCGGCCAACATCGTGCTCATCGAGGTCGGCCTCGCCATCGGCCTGGTCCTCGTGCTCATCGACCCGGTGCTGTGGCCGGTGTCGATCGGGGTGGCAGCGCTCGCCCTGATCCTGGCGGTGCTGCGCCGCCGCGGCCGCTGGTTCACCCAGTGGTTCGCGCTCCTGCTCGACTACCGCGGGCGCGACCACACCAGGGTGGCCGAACCGCCGAACGTCGACGCCGCGGAGCCCGCCGAGGACCTCGACGGCGACGGCATCATCGGCCCGGACGAGAACCACCGCGTCGCGCTGCTGCGGCTCGCGCTGCCCGACCTCGTCGTCGCGCGCAGCCAGGACCACGACCGCAACCCCGTGGGAATGGCCTTCCACAACGGCAAGTGGACCGCGGTGCTCATGGTGGAGCCGACGCCGTCGCTGCTGAACTCGGTGAACAACGCGCCCAACCTGCCGCTCGGCGTGCTCTCGCCGTGCCTGGAGGACCGCGGCGTGGTGCTCGACGCGATCCAGGTCATCTGGCACTGCTACCCGGGGAGCGCCGCGCTGCCGTCGAACTCCCCCGCGCTGGACTCGTACCTGGAACTGCTCGGCCCGCTGCCGGCCGCCGCGCGCCGCACCACGTGGGTGGCGCTGCGGCTCGACCCGCAGCGCTGCCCCAAGGCCGTGGGCGAACGCGGCGGCGGCGTCGTCGGCGCGCACCGCGCGCTCATCGGTGCGCTCTCCCGCGTGCGCAACGCGCTCGAGGGCGAGGGCGTGCCCGCGCGCCCGCTCTCCCCGGACGAGCTGCTGCAGGCGGGGATCTCCTCGGCGGAGCTGCACAGCGTGCTCGGCTCGCAGCGTTCCGTCGGGCTCAAGGAGCGCTGGAGCGGCGTCACCGCGGGTGGCGTCGGACACTCCAGCTACGCGATCACCGGCTGGCCCGCGCAGACCACCCACAGCCTCAACGCGCTCACCGGGATCCGGGCACTGTCCACATCCATCACGCTGTCCATCGCGCCGTCCGGCGAGGAGGACGAGGTGGCCCTGCGGGGCGTCGTCCGGGTCAGCGCCCGCACGCCCGAGGAGCTCGACGCCGCCGACGACAGGCTGCGCACCATCAGCAACAGGCTGGGGATGACGCTGACGCCGCTGCGCGGCAACCAGCTGTCCGGATATGCGGCGACGTTGCCGCTGGGAGGTGCCGTATGAGTCGCAGCAGGACGATCGACGTCCCCGGCAACCAGGGCAGTGCGCCGGAGTTCCTCGTGCCGCCGGAAACCCTGGAGGCGGTGAGCCCCTCCGGCGACCGGGGCGGCATGCTCATCGGCTCCGGCCCGCAGGGCGAGGCGATCGCCGCTTCCATCCTCCGGCCGCACCCCACGCGGATGGTCACCGTGGGCGGGCTGTACTTCGCGCGGCAGCTGGCGCTGCGCGCCATCGCCACGGGCGCTTGGGTCATCATCGCCACCGGGCGCCCCGCCGCGTGGAAGGTGCTGGAACGCGCCGCCGGCCAGACCCCCGAGGGCAAACCGGTCCCGCTGATGCAGATCCGGCGGCTCACGCCGTTCGACCTGCCCGGCGCCTCGGAGGACACGCCGCTGCTGCTCATCCACGACGGCGGTGCGGTTCCGCAGGAGCTGTTCCCGCCGCGCGCGCCGTGGCAGACGACGATGTACGTGCTGCCGTACCTGCACCCGCAGATCAGCAGCGGTGCCGTCGCGAACACCGCGGACCTGGTGCTGATGCAGCGGCTGCCGCTGAACCAGGCGCAGCTGGCCCAGCGCATCTGGAGCCTGCACCCGCAGCAGGTGCAGCAGTTGACCCAGCTGCAGGACGACGGCGTCATCGCCCTGGGCAACATGATGTGGTCGCCGATCCGCCTGGTGACGAACACGAAGGAGCAGGAAGTCCTCGGTCCGATCCGCCGCGGCGACTGAGGCGCGCCGGCGCGCCCCGGTCGGCGCGGTCCGGTCGGCGCGGTCCGGGCGACACGGCGACCAAGGGACTCCGCGGATTGGCTGGCGTAGCGGACCGGGTGGGGGAACCTCCGGCTCGGCCCCCGTCGTGCTCGGCGCCCCGTCGTGCTCGGCGCCCCGTCGTGCTCGACGCCTCATCGTGCTCGGCACAGCACGCGACGCCCGCACCCGACACGCGGGGGCCCGACACGCTCGGGGTGGGAGCATTCCTCGAAAATGTTCCCACCCCGGGCCCGCTGCAGGCCCGAAAGCTCGGGTCGCTTCCAGCAGTGGTGCCGCTCCCAGCGGCCCCGCCTCCCAGCGGTCCCGCCTGCCAGCGGCCGGTTCAGCCCAGGCTGCGGCGGGCGCGGGTGTGCTCCGCGCGCGCGGCGAGCTCCGCGGCCGGCGGGTAGTCGACACCGACGAGCACGAGCCCGCGGGCCGGGGCCACAGCGCTGGTGCGCTGCTCGGACTCGAGCAGCTGCGCCGGCCAGTCCGCACCGCGGCGCCCGTCCCCCGCGAACAGCACCGTGCCGACCAGACCGCGCACCATCGAGTGGCAGAACGCGTCCGCGGAGAGCTTCGCCACCAGCAGGTGCTGCTCCACCCGCTCCCAGGTGAACTCGAGCAGTTCGCGCACCGTCGTCGCGCCCTCCCGCGCCTTGCAGTAGGCCGCGAAGTCGTGCAACCCCACCAGACCGGCCGAGGCGGCGTTGAGCGCGTCCACGTCCAGGGGGTGCTGCCACGCCAACGTGTCCCGGCGGCGCAGCGGATCCGCGCCCCACGGGGCGTCCGACACGCGGTAGCGGTAGTGGCGCCGCAACGCCGAGAACCGGGCGTCGAACCCGGGAGGTGCGGGTTCGGCGGACAGCACGCGCACATCGGCCGGCAGGATGCGGTTCCACCGGTGCCGCATCCGGTCCAGATCCGGCAGCCCGCGCTCGTCCACCGGCAACCGGGTCTCCTCCTGGGTCAGCGGCACCGCGTCGAGGTGCACCACCTGCTCGGTGGCGTG
This sequence comes from Salinifilum ghardaiensis, assembly GCF_054491345.1. Taxonomy (NCBI): domain Bacteria; kingdom Bacillati; phylum Actinomycetota; class Actinomycetes; order Pseudonocardiales; family Pseudonocardiaceae; genus Salinifilum; species Salinifilum ghardaiensis. Next base: position 4,567,921 of record NZ_CM137101.1, read on the forward strand.
CACCCCGGAGTCGGTCCGCCCGGCCACCACCACCGACCGCGGCACCTCGCGGCCCGGCGGCTGCTTCGCCAGCGCGTCCTCCAGCAGCCCCTGCACCGTGCGCAGCCCCGGCTGCCGGGCCCAGCCGGCGAAGTCCGTCCCGTCGTAGGCGACGGTCAGGCGCAGACGAACGAGCCCGCCACCCCCGGTCGGGGCAGCGGGCTCGTTCGCACCGTTGTCACGCGCGATGTCAGGACTCATCCTTCTTCTCGCCCGCGGACTCGTCAGTGGACTCGGCGGCCTCCGCGGCCTCCGCAGTCCCCTCGACCTGAGCCTCGGCGGACTCCGCCGTGTCCGGCGCGGCCTCGGCCTGCTGGTCCTTGGCGAACTTGGTGCCGCGGGCGGCCTCCGCCTCGGACGTCGCGGTCTTCTCCTGCACCAGGGCGATGATCGCCATCTGGGCGTTGTCGCCCTTGCGCGGGGCGGTCTTGATGATCCGCGTGTAACCACCGGGGCGGTCGGCGTAGAACGGACCGATCTCCTCGAAGAGCTTGGCCACCACGTCCTTGTCGCGGATGGTCTTCATGACCTGGCGACGGTTGTGCAGGTCGCCCTTCGTGGCCTTGGTGATCAGCCGCTCGGCCAGCGGGCGCAGCCGCTTGGCCTTCGCCTCGGTGGTGGTGATCTTCCCGTGCTCGAACAGCGAGGTGGCCAGGTTGGCCAGGATCAGCCGCTCGTGCGACGGGGACGCGCCGAGACGCGGTCCCTTCGTCGGGGTGGGCATCGCTTGCTCCTCTCACTGCGGCCCGGAAACCGGGCACGCACAGCTACAGCTGCTCAGTCTCCGCGTAGTCCTGGCCGTCGTCGTAGCTCTCGAAACCGGTGTCGTAGCCCGTCTCGTACGACGCTTCGTAGCTCGGCATGTAGTCGGCGGCCTCGGCCCCGACACCACCGACCGGACCCAGCTGCTCGCCCTCGTCGGAGAAGCCCTCCGCCGGGTACTCCGCGGCAGCGGCCGAGGGGTCGAATCCGGGCGGGCTGTCCTTCAGCGACAGGCTCAGACCGGCGAGCTTCATCTTGACCTCGTCGATGGACTTCGCACCGAAGTTGCGGATGTCCAGCAGGTCGGCCTCGCTGCGCGAGACCAGCTCGCCGACGGTGTGAATGCCCTCCCGCTTCAAGCAGTTGTAGGAGCGCACCGTCAGGTCGAGGTCCTCGATCGGCATCGCGTAGGCGGCGATCGTGTCCGCCTCCGCCGGCGAGGGGCCGATCTCGACGCCCTCGGCGTCCACGTTGAGCTCCCGGGCGAGCCCGAACAGCTCGACGAGGGTCCGGCCGGCCGACGCCACCGCGTCCCGCGGGGTGATCGACGGCTTCGTCTCGACGTCGAGGATCAGCTTGTCGAAGTCCGTGCGCTGCTCCACACGGGTGGCCTCGACCTTGTAGCTCACCTTCAGCACCGGCGAGTAGATCGAGTCGACCGGGATCCGGCCGATCTCCGCACCCGCCTGCTTGTTCTGCATCGCGGGGACATAGCCACGACCACGCTCGACTACGAGCTCGATCTCCAGCTTGCCCTTCTGGTTGAGCGTGGCGATGTGCAGATCCGGGTTGTGCACGGTGACACCCGCCGGCGGCACGATGTCCGCCGCGGTGACCTCCCCGGGCCCCTGCTTGCGCAGGTACATCGTCACCGGCTCGTCCTCTTCGGAACTGACCACCAGCTCCTTGATGTTCAGGATGACGTCGGTGACGTCCTCCTTCACGCCCGGGATCGTGGTGAACTCGTGCAGCACACCATCGATGCGCAGGCTGGTGACGGCCGCCCCCGGAATCGACGAGAGCAGGGTGCGGCGCAGCGAGTTGCCGAGGGTGTATCCGAAGCCCGGCTCGAGCGGTTCGATGGAGAACCGCGACCGGGTCTCCGACACTGTCTCTTCGGACAGCGCGGGTCGCTGGGAGATGAGCACTGGTCTTTTCCTTTCCTCACGGCGCCCGCCATTTGACGCCGATGGGATGGCACGCCCGCCGCAGCGGGCCGGTGGTGGCCTCCTTCTCCACCACCGAGGCGCCCGCCGGCGGTCCGCGGACCGCCGGCGCCGCGCGTCACTTCTTCGAGTAGAACTCGACGATGAGCTGCTCGGTGACCGGCGTGTCGATCTGCGCGCGCTCCGGTGCCTGGTGCACCAGGATCCGCAGGTTCGACGGAACGACCTGCAGCCAGGCCGGGGCGGGACGCTCGCCGAGGGTCTCCTTGGCGATGACGAACGGCGTCATGCTCAGCGACTTCGGCCGCACGTCGATGATGTCCCACTTGGTGACCCGGTAGCTGGGGACGTCCACCTTCTGGCCGTTGACCAGGAAGTGGCCGTGGCTGACCAGCTGGCGGGCCATGCGGCGCGTGCGCGCCAGGCCAGCCCGGTAGACCACGTTGTCCAGCCGCGTCTCGAGCAGCTGCAGCAGGTTCTCACCGGTCTTGCCCTGAAGCCGGTGCGCCTCCTTGTAGTAGGCGAGGAGCTGCTTCTCCAGCACGCCGTAGGTGAAACGCGCCTTCTGCTTCTCCTGCAGCTGCTGCAGGTACTCGGTTTCCTTGATCCGACCGCGCCCGTGCTGCCCCGGCGGGTACGGACGACGCTCGAACGACTGATCACCGCCGACGAGGTCGACCTTCAACCGGCGGGACTTGCGGGTCACGGGACCGGTGTAACGAGCCATGGTTCTCTACTCTCCCTTCCCGCGTCAGACCCGGCGACGCTTCGGCGGGCGGCAGCCGTTGTGCGGCTGCGGGGTCACGTCCTGAATGGTGCCGACCTCGAGCCCGGCGCCCTGCAGGGAGCGGATCGCCGTCTCACGCCCGGAACCCGGTCCCTTGACGAAGACGTCGACCTTCTTCATGCCGTGCTCGGCGGCCTTGCGGGCGGCGTTCTCCGCGGCCATCTGCGCGGCGAACGGGGTGGACTTCTTCGAGCCCTTGAACCCGACGTGGCCGGCGGAGGCCCAGCTGATCACCGCACCGGTCGGGTCGGTGATCGACACGATCGTGTTGTTGAACGTGCTCTTGATGTGGGCTTGCCCAGCCGCTACGTTCTTCTTCTCCTTGCGCCGCACCTTCTTGACGGTGCCGGCGCGCCCCTTGGGTGGCATAAGTGTCGTGATCTCCTAGCGAGGCTTACTTCTTCCCGGCCTTCTTCTTGCCGGCGACCGTCTTCTTCGGCCCCTTCCGGGTGCGGGCGTTGGTCTTGGTCCGCTGCCCGCGCAGCGGCAGGTGACGACGGTGCCGCTGCCCCTGGTAGCTGCCGATCTCGATCTTCCGGCGGATGTCGGCCTGGACCTCGCGGCGGAGGTCACCCTCGACCCGGTAGTTGTTCTCGATGTGCTCGCGCAACTTGGCGAGCTGCTCGTCGTCGAGATCCCGCGCGCGGACGTCGAGCGCGATGCCCGTCGCGTTCAGGATCTCGCGGGACCGAGTGCGACCGATCCCGAAGATGTACGTAAGAGCGATCTCCGCACGCTTGTCCATGGGGAGATCGACTCCGACGACCCGTGCTGCCATCGGGGTCCCCTTCATCTCGGCCAGGTCTGCTCCTCCGCCGCCTCCGCATCCGCGGAGCCCCGGCCTGGCCCGGGGGTCAGCCGGCCCGACTCGTGGGCCGGCAGGCCGGAGGAGGCCTTCTCTCGCTGTCGCTGCGAGCGAAGCTGCGTCAGCCCTGCTTCTGCTTGTGGCGCGGGTTGGTGCAGATCACCAGCACGTTGCCGTGCCGCTTGATGATCTGGCAGCTGTCGCAGACCTTCTTCACACTGGGTTTGACCTTCACGGCCGCTGCTCTCCTGCTCGGACACGTGCCCGGTGCTCCCGGACACCGTGGAGGTCACTACTTGTAGCGGTAGACAATGCGCCCACGGGAAAGGTCGTACGGGGAAAGCTCCACGACGACCCGGTCCTCGGGCAGGATGCGGATGTAGTGCTGTCGCATCTTGCCACTGATGTGTGCGAGGACCTGGTGGCCGTTCTCCAACTCGATGCGGAACATCGCGTTGGGGAGCGGTTCGATGACCCGACCCTCGACCTCAATGGCCCCGTCTTTCTTGCCCATGTCCTCCGCGTTTCGTGACGGTGACGGTTGATCGGACGGTCGTCCGCGCCGCGGGGTCGGGGCCGACCTCACGACAGCGCCCTGCGCAGCACCGGTGCGAACGCGGTCGCAACCCGAACGCAAGTCCCGACCGGACCCCGCACGCCGTTCCCAGTCCGCGCCCCGCTGCCGCCGAAACGCCCCTGCGACCGCGGTTGCCCGATGACCCCAGCGCCCCGCCGCGCGGAACCACTACGATCATGGAGCCGGTGACCGCCGCGGCCCGCGCGGGGCGGGCCGCTCACGGCCCGGTGCCGCATCCGGGCAGCCCGAGCGGGCGTGACCGGAACAACACCGGATCAACTGAGATTCTGGCGTACGCAGGCGTCGGACATGCATTCCCGACACTACGAGTGCGCCGATGCTCCATCGTACGCCTCGGAGCTCCGGCCCCCGCCATCGGGGCTGCTCATCTCGCGTACCGCCACACAGTGTACAGGCCGGGAATCGCACGCATCACCAGCGCGGCGCGCAGGTTGCACCCGGCCACTCCCCCTCACTAAGTTCGATCACGTTCGATGCAGGACTCGCCGCGCGGTCCGCGACACCGGTTCCGACGCCCTCGGCCCGCACCGCTGGCCCGGCGCCTCGGGGTCCCGCGCATCGGGTCCGCAACGCCCCGCATCCGGGCACCCGCGCCGAAGGTCCGCTCCTGCCGGGCACGGCGTCGTGACCTGCGGAGGGCGGCCCCCGCCCGAGCCCGGTTCGCGGGCGGTCGCCACCGCCCGCTGGGCGCGGCCGTGCCCGCACCGCCGCGCCCGCCAGGATCGCCCCACCGTCGGTCCGCACGGCACACACCGAGGAGAAAAGTGACAGCCAGCCCGCAGCGCTCCCGCCCGCTCGCCCTCCCGCGCCGAGCCGCAACCGCGCGTCCCGGCAGCACCGGGCTCGGGAACAAGGTCAGCGAGTACCGCACCTTCCTGGACAACGCGGTGCGGAAACCCCGCATGATGGGGGCCGCCACGCCGACCTCGTCCGCCGTCGCCGCCACGGTCGCGCAGGTGGTGCCGACCACCGGGGAACCCGTGGTCGTCGAACTCGGCCCGGGAACCGGCTCGCTCAGCGAGGGCATCCACCGGCGCCTGCCCGGCGGCGCCCGCCACATCGGCATCGAGCTCGGCGCGGAGCTCGCCGACCACCTCCGCACGCACAAGCCCTGGATGGAGGTCGTGCACGGCGACGCCCGCGAGCTCGGCTCGCTGCTGGCCGGACTCGGCGTCGAGCGGGCCGACGCGGTGATCAGCAGCATCCCGTGGTCCCTGCTCGACGAGGAGCAGCAGCAGCGCATCCTCGACCAGGCCGCCGGGGTCCTCGGCGGCGCCGGCGCGTTCACCGCCGTCACCTACCTGCCGGTGGCGCGGAGCTCCAGCGGCCGGCGCTTCCGCCAGCGGATCGACCGCACGTTCGACGAGGTCCTCACGCACACCACGTGGCGCAACCTCCCGCCGATCCTGCACTACCTGTGCCGCCGCCCCCTGCGCTGAGCCGGGCCGGCGAGCCGGCCTTGCGCTGAGCCGGGCCTGCGCTCCTGCACTGGGCCGGGCCCGGCGAGTCAGCCCTGCGCTGAGCCGGGGGCGGCGCCACCCGGCCGCGCGAGCGCTCCGGGCGCACCGCCGGACCGCGGCGGTCCCGGAACGCGCAACTCCCGGGGCTCGGAAGTCCCAGGACTCGGGGCACCGGACCTCCGGGCGTCCGAGCCTCCGCAGAAGCGGCCCGGAGAGGTCGGCCCCGGAGAGACCGCGGGGCGACCGCGGAATTGCCCCGCGAGGACCGCGGCGGGACGCTCCTGGTGGGCAGCCCGTTCCCGACCGGCAGGGAGGCCCGGTGAACACCGCATCGCACCACCCCGCGGAGACAGCACGCGAGTACTGGACGTTCGCCCGCCGGGCGCTGCGCGCACCGGCCACCGTGGGCGCGGTGCTGCCCACCAGCGGCCGGGTCGGCGCGGCCGTGGCCGGCGTGGTCCCCAGCTCCGCCGTCGCCGCCCCCGACGACGGACGCGCCCCGGTCGTCGTCGAAGCCGGCCCCGGAACCGGAGCGCTCAGCGAGCGCATCGCGCAGCGCGTCAGCCCGGCCACCCGACAACTCGCCATCGAAGTCGACCCCGAGCTCGTCGCCTACCTGCGCCGGCACAAGCCCTGGCTCGACGTCATCCACGGGGACCTCGCCGATCTGCCCGAGCACCTCGCCGAGCGCGGCATCGGAACCGTCGACGCGCTCGTCACGAGCATCCCCTGGACGCTGCTCGACGCGGACCGCCAGCGCCGCCTGCTCGATGTCTGCGCACGCGTGCTCGAACCCTCGGCGCCGTTCACCACCGTCACCTACGTCACCACGCTGTGGCGCCGCTCCACCCGCGACTTCCTCGCGCTGCTCGGCGCGACCTTCGACGAAGTGCTGCCGCGGAGCGTGGTGATGCGGAACGTCCCGCCGGCGAAGATCTACGTCTGCCGCCGCCCCAAGGTCCGACCGCGCTGATGCCGCGAGGCGGGGATCAGCCGCAGCTCACCGGTCCTCCCCGGCCCCGCCGAACTGGACTCGTTCCAGAGAGCGCAATTTTCATGAAAATTGTGAATCATCCCCACCTGACCGGGGGACGAACGATCACCACACCATCGGGCGTGCATCAAGCGGTCACCCCGGGTGCGGCCTCGCTGCCAGGAGGAGCTCAGTCGGCCGGTCGGATCACTCCTCAGGAGCCGGCCGGATCACTCCTCGGGAGCGGTGAGCACCCAGGGCCCGTTCTCGGTCACGGCGACGGTGTGCTCCCAGTGCGCCGCGCGGGAACCGTCGAGCGTGACCACCGTCCACTCGTCGTCGAGCTCCTCGCTCTCCGCCGTCCCCCCGGTGAGCATCGGCTCCACCGCGATGGCCATGCCGACGCGCAACTTCGGACCCCGCCCCGGCTTGCCCAGGTTCGGCAGGAACGGCTCCATGTGCATCTGCGTACCGATGCCGTGCCCGCCGTACTCGGCGATGATGCCGTAGTCGAGGCCGTCGACCGCCGCAGCGTCCCGCGCCGCCGTCTCCACCGCGTGCGAGATGTCGGTCAGCCGGTTGCCGGGGCGGATCTTCTCGATGCCCGCCCACATGGCCTTGCGCGTCGCGGCGGAGAGCGCCCTGTCGCCCTCGGCGACCTCGCCCACCTCGATCGTCACGGCCGAGTCGCCGTGCCACCCGTCGAGGATCGCACCGCAGTCCACCGAGAGCAGATCACCGTCGGCGAGGACGTCCCCGCCCGACGGGATGCCGTGCACGATCTTCTCGTTGATCGACGTGCAGATCGACCCGGGGAACCCGTGGTAGCCCTTGAACGAGGGGACCGCGCCGGCGTCGCGGATGAGCTGCTCGGCGACCTCGTCCAGCTCCGCCGTGCTCGCACCCGGCTGCGCCTGCCGCGTCACCTCGGCCAGCGTGCGGGACACGATCAGGCCCGCCGCGCGCATCGCCTCGATCTCGCCGGCGGACTTCAACTCGATGCCCCGACCACGTCGCAACACGTCGCGCTCCCCTCCCGTTCGTACCCGCCGGGCGCCGCCGAACCCCGGGCGCCGGCGGAACGGCCGGACCGGCGGAGTCCCCCGGTCCGGCCCGCTGCCTCAGCTGCGCGCGCGCACCGCCTGCAGCGCGCGCTCGGAGATCTCCTCGATCGTCCCGACCGCGTCGATCGTGACGACCTTGTCGCCGTAGTAGTCCAGCAGCGGCTCGGTCTCCTCCCGGTAGACCGCGAGCCTGCGCCGGATCACGTCCTCGTTGTCGTCCTCCCGGCCGCGCTCGAGCATGCGCCGCACCAACTCGTCCTCGCCGACCTCGAACTGGAGCACCGCGCTGAGCTCGACGCCGAGCTCGGCCAGGATCTCACCGAGCACGTCCGCCTGCGGCGTGGTACGCGGGTACCCGTCCAGGAGGAAGCCCTCGCGCGCGTCCGGCTCCGCCAGGCGCACGCGCACCATCTCGTTGGTCACTTCATCCGGCACGAGCTCACCGGCATCCAGGTAGGACTTCGCCTTCACCCCGAGCGGGGTCTGGTTCCCGATGTTGGAGCGGAACAGGTCGCCCGTGGAGATGTGCGGAACCGACAACCGCTCGCTGAGCACCTCGGCCTGCGTGCCCTTACCCGCCCCCGGGGGGCCGAAGAGAACCAATCGCACCAAGGGTTTGCCTCCGAATCCAATCGCTGACGCGCGCATCGCGGCGCGCGCCCGCTGCCCTCACCACGCCGGCGCCGCCGGCGTCGCGCCGACTTTACGTGGCGCGCACCGGACCGAGGTATACAGGTGCGCACCCGACATCTCATAGTCCGATCCCATTGACTGGACCGGCCCGATGCCTCCCGTCCGGGCTCAGCGCAGGAAACCCTCGTACTTGCGCTGCGTCAACTGGCTCTCGATCTGCTTGACCGTGTCCAAGCCGACGTTGACCATGATCAGCACGGCCGTGCCGCCGAACGGGAAGTTCTGCGCGCTCTGCGCTCCTCCGCCGCCATCGCCGGTGATGCCGAGGAAGAAGTTCGGCAGGATCGCGATGATGCCGAGGTAGAGGGCGCCCGGCAGCGTGATTCGGGAGAGCACGAAGCTCAGGTACTCGGCCGTCGGCCGCCCGGGGCGGATCCCCGGGATGAACCCGCCGAACTTCTTCATGTCCTCGGCACGTTCCTCCGGGTTGAACGTGATGGACACGTAGAAGTAGGCGAAGAACACGATCAACGCCATGTACAGCAGGATGTGCACCCAGCTGGACGGGTCGACGATGTAGGTCTGGATGAACGTCGCCCACCAGGTCTCCTGCCCGCCGGCGAGCTGCCCGAGCAGCTGCGGGAGGTACAGCAGCGAGGACCCGAAGATGACCGGGATGACACCCGCCTGGTTGACCTTCAGCGGCAGGTAGGTCGACGTGCCGCCGTACATCCGGCGGCCGATCATGCGCTTGGCGTACTGCACCGGGATGCGGCGCTGCGCCTGCTCGATGAACACGACCGTCGCGATGATCGCCACGGCGAAGCAGAGCACCACGGCGAAGACCAGCCCGCCGTGCGAGTTCAGGATGCGGCCGCCCTGGCTCGGGATCTGCGCGGCGATCGAGGTGAAGATGAGCAGCGACATGCCGTTGCCGATGCCGCGCTCGGTGATGAGCTCGCCCATCCACATCAGCAGGATGGCGCCCGCGGTCATCACGACCACGATCGTCACGAGGTTGAGCACCGAGTTGTCCGGGACGAGCGGGACGGTGCAGCCGGGGAACAGCTGCCCGCGCACCGCCAGCGCCACGATGCCGGTGGCCTGCAGCATCGACAGCGCCACCGTGAGGTAGCGCGTGTACTGGGTCAGCTTCGCCTGCCCGGACTGGCCTTCCTTCTTCAGCTGCTCGAAGCGCGGAATCACCACCTGCAGCAGCTGCACGATGATGCTGGCGGTGATGTAGGGCATGATGCCCAGCGACAACACCGACAACTGCAGCAGGGCGCCGCCGCTGAAGAGGTTGAGCAGCGAGTAGACGCTCTGGTTGTCGCCGCCTTGGACCTGTTCGATGCACTGCTGGACGTTGGGGTACGACACCCCGGGCGACGGGATCAGCGCGCCGAGCCGATACAGCACGAGCATGCCCAGCGTGAACAGGATCTTGCGGCGCAGGTCCGGCGTCGTCAGAGCCGAGCGGAAGGCGCCGAGCACGCGAACCTCCTCCTACACCGGTCGCAACCGGCTGGGACGGTGGCCGGCTTGGCGTCAGCCGGCGCGATGGTTGGGACGCCCGCTTCACCGGGCACAGGTGCACAGTACCGCCCCGCCACGCCCGCACCGACACGACCGCTGCGCGGGAAGACCGGCACGACCGCTGCGCGGGAAGACCGGCACGACCGCTGCGCGGGAACCGGTGCACCGCGAGGCCGACACGCGGGCGGCCGCACGCGGCCCGTACCGGTAGAGCCGCACTCGTACGGGCGCACTGGTACGGCCGCACTGGTACGGGCGTCCGGACACGACACTGCGTTCGGCACTCTAGCAGCCGGGGAATTGACCACCGTCAGCGACCAGCACGGCACCTTGCGCAAGCCCCGGACGCGCTGCCCGGACGCGCTGCCGCGGGCAGCGCACCCGTGGCCGCCCTGGCTCGAACGGCGGGAAGCACCGCAGCGCACGAGGACGTCCCGGAGCTCGGGGCCGCCGCACGCGAACGGGCCGGCCGTCGGTGCTGACGGCCGGCCCGCAGGTCGAGTGCCACGCCTACGCGGCGTGGTCACCGGCAGATCACTTGTTGGGCTTGCGCGTGATCTTCACCTTGTTCGCCGAACCACCGGCGTTGGTGATCTTCTCCTGGGCGCTGCCGGTGAAGGCGTGCGCGGAGACGTCCAGCTTGACGCCGTCGACGTCGCCGTCACCGAGCACCTTCACGAGCTCGTTCTTCTTCACCAGGCCCGCGTCGACCAGGTCGGCCAGGCCGACCTGACCGCCCTGCGGGAAGACCTCGGCGATCCGGCCGACGTTCACGCCCTTGTACTCGATGCGCGACGGGTTGCGGAAGCCGCGCAGCTTCGGCAGGCGCATCTGGATGGGCATCTGCCCACCCTCGAACATCGGCGGCACCGTCTTCCGGGCCGTGGTGCCCTTCGTACCGCGGCCGGCGGTCTTGCCCTTCGAGCCCTCGCCGCGGCCGACGCGCAGCGGCTTGCGCTTCGCGCCCGGCGCCGGCTTCAGGTCGTGGATCTTGATGACCATGTCAGTCGACCTCCTCAACCGCCACCAACTGGTGGACGGCCTTGATCTGGCCGCGGGTTTCCGGGGTGTCCGGGCGCACGACCGACTGGCGGATCTTGCGCAGGCCGAGGGTACGCATGGTGTCCCGCTGGGCCTGGCGCGTTCCGACGAGGCCGCGCACCTGGGTGATCTTCAGCTGTGCCATCGCGATCACGCTCCCTGACCGGCACGCGCACGCAGCATGGATGCCGGGGCGACGTCCTCGAGCGGCAGACCGCGCCGCGCCGCCACCGCCTCCGGACGCTGCAGATGCTTGAGCGCGTGCACCGTCGCCTTGACGATGTTGATCGGGTTACCGCTGCCCAGCGACTTGCTCAGCACGTCGTGCACGCCCGCGCACTCCAGCACCGCGCGGACCGGCCCGCCGGCGATGACACCGGTACCGGGGCTGGCCGGGCGGAGCAGGACCTTGCCGGCCGCGTCCTCGCCCTGGACCGGGTGCGTGATCGTGCCCTCCAGGCGCGGGACGCGGAAGAAGTTCTTCTTCGCCTCCTCGACGCCCTTGGCGATCGCCGAGGGGACCTCCTTGGCCTTGCCGTGACCGACACCGACCATGCCGTCGCCGTCGCCGACCACGACCAGCGCCGTGAACGCGAACCGCCGGCCGCCGCTGACGACCTTCGCGACGCGGTTGATGGTCACGACACGCTCGAACTGCGGGGTCTTCTCTTGGGCCGCCCCGCCACGGCCACCGTCGCGGCGGTCCCGACGGTCCTTGCCGCCGGACTCCCCGCCCTCACGCCGAGTGCGTCCAGGCATCAGGCGTCCCTTCCGTTCTCTGTCTTACGCACTTGTCAGAACTCCAGACCACCGTCTCGCGCGGCGTCGGCCAACGCTGCGACACGGCCGTGGTAGGCGTGACCACCGCGGTCGAACACGACCTGCTCGACGCCGGCGTGCTTCGCCCGAGCCGCGACGAGCTCGCCGACCTTGGTGGCCATCGCCGTCTTGTCCCCCTCGAAGGAGCGCAGGTCGTGCTCCAGCGAGGTGGCCGAGGCCAGGGTGTGCCCCCGCTGGTCGTCGATCACCTGGGCGTTGATGTTCCGCAGGGACCTGCTCACGACCAGCCGCGGCCGCCCGGCGGTACCGCTGACCTTCTTGCGGATGCGCACGTGCCGCTTCTGACGGGCAAGTTGACGCTGCTTCGCGATGCTCTTGCCCACCGGCCTGCGCTTCGTCGTGGTGTTCTCGCTCATCGTCACTTACCCGTCTTTCCGACCTTGCGGCGGATGTTCTCGCCCGCGTAGCGAACACCCTTGCCCTTGTACGGGTCCGGGCGACGCAACTTGCGGATCCGCGCGGCGACCTCGCCGACCAGCTGCTTGTCGATGCCCTTGACGGACAACTTGCCCGGGCCCTCAGTCGAGAACTCGATGCCCTGCGGCGGCTCGATCACGATGGGGTGGCTGTAGCCGAGCGCGAACTCGAGGTTCGAGCCCTTCTGCTGGACGCGGTAACCGACGCCCTGGATCTCCAGGTCCTTCTGGAAACCCTGGCTGACGCCCACGACCATGTTGTTGACCAAGGTCCGAGCCAGCCCGTGCATCGAGCGGCTGCGGCGCTCGTCGTCCGGGCGGTTGACCAGAAGCGCGCCGTCCTCGTCGCGTTCGACGTTGATCGGCTCGGGGATCACCTGCTCCAGCGTGCCCTTGGGGCCATTGACCGTGACCTGCTGGCCATCGATGGTGACCTCGACACCGGAGGGGACGGTGATCGGCAGCTTTCCGATGCGCGACATGTCCGTTCCTCCTCCCTCACCAGACGTAGGCGAGGACTTCCCCGCCCACTCGCTTGCGCATGGCCTGCCGGTCGGTCATCAGGCCCTGGGACGTAGAGATCACGGCGATCCCGAGACCCCCCAGCACCTTCGGCAGGTTCGTGGACTTCGCGTACACCCGCAGACCCGGCTTGGACACCCGGCGCAGGCCCGCGATGCTCCGCTCGCGGTTCGGGCCGAACTTGAGCTCGCAGACGAGCTGCTTGCTCTTCGGACCGTCCTCGACGCGGGAGCCGGCCAGGTAGCCCTCCCGCTGCAGAACGTCGGCGACGTTCGCCTTGATCTTCGAGTGCGGCATCACGACCTCGTCGTGGAATGCCGAGTTGGCATTGCGCAGACGCGTCAGCATGTCTGCGATCGGATCGGTCATCGTCATGGTGACCTGTACAACCTTTCTCGTCTGGTTCCGACGGGCCCCAACGCGCGGCCGCCGGCCGGCGGCGGGCCGGCCCGGCGCCCTGAGGTCTGGACCCTGGCCTGGACGAAACAGTGGATGTTCGCCTACCGGAGGGCAGGCCCTTCTGGCACGCCGTGTGCGACACGACTCCCGCGACGCGGAGCGCGAGCGAACGCGCTGGTCACGCCCGCCGAGGGTACCGGCGTTGCACCGGCCCCCGGCAGGAGGGACTCACCAGGACGACTTGCTCACGCCGGGCAGCTCGCCCGCGTGCGCCATCTCGCGGAAGCAGATCCGGCACAGGCCGAACTTCTGGAACACCGCGCGCGAACGTCCACACCGGCCACAACGGGTGTACGCACGAACGGCGAACTTCGGCTTGCGCTTGGCCTTCTCGATCAGCGCCTTCTTCGCCATCGGCTCAGCTCTCCTTGAACGGGAAGCCCAGCCGCCGCAGCAGCGACCGACCTTCCTCATCTGTGTTGGCCGTCGTGACGACGGTGATGTCCATGCCCCGCGGACGGTCGATCTCGTCCGGGTCGATCTCGTGGAACATCGACTGGTCGCTCACGCCGAAGGTGTAGTTGCCGTGCCCGTCGAACTGGTTGGGCGACAACCCGCGGAAGTCGCGGATGCGCGGCAGCGAGATGTTGTTCAACCGGTCGAGGAACTCCCACATCCGGTCGCCGCGCAGCGTGGTGCGCGCACCGATCGGCATGCCCTCGCGGAGCTTGAACTGGGCCACGGACTTGCGCGCCCGGCGCACCTCCGGCTTCTGGCCGGTGATGGCGGAGAGGTCGCGGACCGCGCCCTCGATGATCTTGCTGTCCCGAGCGGCGTCCCCGACGCCCATGTTCACCACGACCTTGACCAGGCCGGGGACCTTCATCGGGTTGTCGTAGCCGAATTCCTCGGTCAGGCCCTGCCGGATCTCATCGCGGTAGCGGGTTTTCAGCCGCGGGACGATCTTCTCTGCTGTCGTCATGATCAGATGTCCTTACCGTTGCGACGCGAGATCCGAACCTTCTTGCCGTTCTCATCGAACCGGTAGCCGACCCGGGCCGGCTTGCCGTCGGAGTCCAGCACCTGCACGTTGCTGGCGTGGATCGGCGCCTCCTGCGTGACGATGCCGCCGGACTCCGCACCCCGCTCGTTCCGGGAGACCCGGGTGTGCTTCTTGATCCGGTTCACACCCTCGACGAGGACGCGCTCGTCCTGCGGGAAGGCCTGGATGACCTTGCCCTTGGCGCCCTTGTCCTTGCCGGAGATGATGACGACCTCGTCGCCCTTCTTGATCTTCATCACAGCACCTCCGGAGCGAGCGAGATGATCTTCATGAACTTCTTGTCACGCAGCTCCCGCGCCACGGGGCCGAAGATGCGGGTACCCCGCGGCTCGCCGCCCGGCTTCACCAGCACGGCGGCGTTCTCGTCGAACCGGATGTAGGAACCGTCCGGACGACGCTTCTCCTTCTTCTGCCGGACGATGACGGCCTTGACGACATCGCCCCGTTTCACGTTTGCGGCGGGGATCGCTTCCTTCACCGTGCCGACCACGATGTCCCCGATTCCCGCGTACCGCCGACCGGAACCACCGAGCACTCGGATGGTGAGGATCTCCCGAGCCCCGGTGTTGTCGGCGACACGCAGTCGCGATTCCTGTTGGATCACGTCCGACTCCTGACCCTAAGTGCCCGGGGAATGCCCGAGCACACTCTGGCGCGCCAAATTTCCGACCTGACACGCGCGGTCATGCCAACACGCACTCCGGCCGACCGCAGGTGACCGTCCGGCGGCCGGCCGACCGCGTGCCCCTCATGCTTGGGCGCCTGTCACTACTTGGCCTTCTCCACGATCTCGACGATCCGCCAGTGCTTCGTCGCCGACAGCGGCCGGGTCTCCATCAGCAGCACCCGGTCACCCACGCCCGCGGAGTTCTCCTCGTCATGCGCCTTGACCTTCTTGTTCATGCGCATGATCTTGCCGTAGAGGGCGTGCTGCTTGCGGTCCTCGAGCGTGACGACGACCGTCTTGTTCATCTTGTCCGAGACGACGTAGCCTTCCCGGACCTTCCGCTGATTGCGGGTTGCGCCCTGCGTCGTTTCACTCATGCAGCGCCCTCCTCAGCGCTCTCGGGCGAGTCGACCAAGCCCAGCTCGCGCTCGCGCATGATCGTGTAGATCCGGGCGATGTCCTTGCGGACCGTGCGCAGCCGACGGTTGTTCTGCAGCTGTCCAGTGGCCATCTGGAAGCGGAGGTTGAACAGCTCCTCCTTGGCTTCCCTCAGCCGCTGCACGAGCTCCTCGTCGTTCAGTTCACGCAGCTCCGCCGCGGTGACACCAGCAGCCATCAGAAGTCACCACCCTCGCGGGACACGATCTTGCACTTCATCGGGAGCTTGTGGGCCGCGCGCCGAAGCGCCTCGAGAGCGGTCTTCTCGTTCGGGAAGGTCAACTCGAACATGACCCGGCCCGGTTTCACGTTCGCGATCCAGTACTCGGGGGAGCCCTTGCCGGCACCCATCCGGGTCTCCGCCGGCTTCTTCGTCAGCGGGCGGTCCGGGAAGATGTTGATCCAGACCTTGCCGCCACGCTTGACGTGCCGGTTGATCGCGATACGGGCGGATTCGATCTGGCGGTTGGTCACGTAACCGTGCTCCAGCGCCTGAATCCCGTACTCGCCGAAGTTGATCCGGGTGCCGCCCTTGGCGAAGCCCTTCCGCTTCGGCGCGTGGCTCTTCCGCCACTTCACCTTGCGTGGGACGAGCACGTGTCAGCCCTCCGTCTTCTCATCGGCCTTCGGCTCAGCGACCTCCGGAGCGCTGGCAGTGGCCGCATCCCCTGCGGTTCGCGCCTGCTGCGGGCTCTGCGCCGAGCCCTTGGAACGGTCGCCGCGCCGACGGCCACCGCGCTCCGAACGGCCGCCGCGCTCGCCGCGCTCGCCGCGCTCACCGCGTTCGCCGCTGCGCGGCGGACGAACCTCGGACTCCTGCTGCTTCTGCTTCAGCCCACCGAGCAGCTCGCCCTTGTAGACCCAGACCTTCACGCCGATGCGGCCGAAGGTCGTGCGGGCCTCGAAGAAGCCGTAGTCGATGTCGGCGCGCAGCGTGTGCAGCGGCACGCGGCCCTCGCGGTAGACCTCCGAGCGGGACATCTCCGCACCGCCCAGACGGCCGGCGCACTGCACGCGGATGCCCTTGACCTGCGGCGAACGCATGGCCGACTGGATGGCCTTGCGCATCGCGCGCCGGAAGGACACGCGGTTGGACAGCTGCTCGGCGATGCCCTGGGCCACCAGCTGCGCGTCCGCCTCGGGGTTCTTCACCTCGAGGATGTTCAGTTGAACCTGCTTGCCGGTCAGCTTCTCCAGCTGGCCGCGGATCCGGTCCGCTTCCGCACCCCGGCGGCCGATGACGATGCCCGGCCGCGCGGTGTGGATGTCCACCCGGACCCGCTCGCGGGTGCGCTCGATCTCGACCTTGGAGATCCCGGCGCGCTCCATGCCGCGAGAGAGCTGACGGCGGATCTTGACGTCCTCCGCCACGTAATCCGAGTACTGCTTTTCGGCGTACCAGCGGGACTTGAAGTCCGTGGTGATGCCGAGTCGGAAGCCGTGCGGGTTGATCTTCTGACCCACTACCGGGCCCTCCCCTTCTGGCTCTTGCGGGACTTGCCGGCCTTCGCCGCCTTCGACCGCGACTCGACCTCGATCGTGATGTGCGAGGTGCGCTTGCGGATGCGGAATGCGCGCCCCTGCGCCCGCGGCCGGAACCGCTTCAGAGTCGGGCCCTCATCCACATACGCCCGGTGCACCCACAGGGTGTCGGGGTCGAGGGACTGGTTGTTCTCCGCGTTGGCGACCGCGCTGGCGAGCGCCTTCGACACCGGACCGCTGGCGGTCTGCGGCGCGAACTGGAGCACGACCTGGGCATCGCTGGCGCTCCGGCCCTTGATGAGCTCGACCACGCGGCGCGCCTTGCGCGGCGACACGCGGACGTAGCGGGCCCGCGCCACCGCGCGCGGGTTCGCCGCGGCGGTGTCCTCAGTACGGGCTGTCATCCTGCTACCCCTTGCTGTTCCTCGTTCGTGTCACAGACCCGCTCAGCGGCGGCGCGACTTCCGGTCTTCTTTGACGTGACCCTTGAAAGTCCGGGTCGGAGCGAACTCGCCGAGCTTGTGCCCGACCATGGCCTCGGTCACGAACACCGGGACGTGCTTGCGCCCGTCGTGCACCGCGATGGTGTGACCGATCATGTCCGGGATGACCGTCGACCGGCGGGACCAGGTCTTGATCACCGTCTTCTTGCCGGACTCGTTCAGCGCGTCCACCTTCTTGAGCAGGTGGTCGTCCACGAACGGGCCCTTCTTCAGGCTACGTGGCATGCGTTGTTACCTCCCTGCTCAGCGCTTCTTCTTGCCGGTCCGACGACGCCGGACGATCAGCTTGTCGCTGGGCTTCTTCCGACGGGTGCGGCCTTCCGGCTTGCCGTTCGGGTTGACCGGGTGGCGACCACCCGAGGTGCGACCCTCACCACCGCCGTGCGGGTGGTCGATCGGGTTCATGACGACACCGCGGACCGTGGGTCGACGACCCTTCCAGCGCATCCGGCCGGCCTTGCCCCAATTGATGTTGGAGTGCTCGGAGTTGCCGACCTCGCCGATGGTGGCGCGGCAGCGCGCGTCCACGTTGCGGATCTCGCCGGAGGGCATCCGCAGCTGCGCGAAGCGGCCCTCCTTGGCCACCAGCTGCACCCGGGTGCCCGCGGCCCGCGCGATCTTGGCGCCGCCGCCCGGGGCGAGCTCGATCGCGTGGATCACGGTGCCCAGCGGGATGTTCCGCAGCGGGAGGTTGTTCCCGGACTTGATGTCGGCCTTGGCCCCGTTCTCGAGCCAGTCGCCCTGGCGGACGCCGTTCGGCGCGATGATGTAGCGCTTCTCGCCGTCCTTGTAGTTGAGCAGGGCGATCCGAGCGCTGCGGTTCGGGTCGTACTCGATGTGCGCGACCTTGGCCGGCACACCGTCCTTGTCATGACGGCGGAAGTCGATGATGCGGTACATCCGCTTGTGCCCGCCGCCCTGGTGGCGTGTGGTGATCTTGCCCTTGTTGTTCCGGCCCGCCTTCTTGTTCAGCGGACGGACCAACGACTTCTCCGGCTTCGACCGCGTGAGCTCGGCGAAGTCGGACACGCTGGAGCCGCGACGGCCCGCCGTCGTCGGCTTGTGCTTGCGAACGCCCATTCCTAATGCAACCTCGTCCTCGTCAACGCGGTCAGCTAGCCGTACCGCCGAAGATCTCGATCGGCTTGCTGTCCGGGGACAACGTGACGATCGCCCGCTTGGTGTCCTTGCGCTTGCCCCACCCGGTGCGGGTGCGCTTGCGCTTCCCCTCGCGGTTGATCGTGTTTACCTTGGAAACCCGAACGTCGAAGATCTTCTCGACGGCGATCTTGATCTCGGTCTTGTTCGACCGCGGGTCCACCAAGAACGTGTACTGGTTCTCCTCCATCAAGCCGTAGCTCTTCTCGGAGATCACCGGCTTGATGATCACGTCACGCGGGTCGGCACTCACTGCTCAGCCTCCTCTGTGGAAGACGCGGCGGTCGTGGCCGGACGACCCTGCTGCGACGCGCGGCTGACGAACCGCTCGAACGCGGACTTGGTGAACACCACGTCGTCGTTGTTCAGCACGTCGTAGGTGTTGACCTGGCTCGCGTCGAGCAGGTGCACGCCCTGCAGGTTCCGCAGGCTCAGCCAGGAGTTCTCCTCGTCCTGGCGGTCCAACACGACCAGCACCTTGCGGGCATCGGTCCAGTTGCGCAGCGCCGCCTTGCCCTGCTTCGTGGACGGCTTCTCCGGACCGACCACGTGCGTGACCACGTGCAGCTGGTCGGCGCGCACCCGGTCGGACAGCGCGCCGAACAGCGCCTTGGCCTTCATCTTCTTCGGCGTGCGCTGGTCGTAGTCGCGCGGCTGCGGGCCGTGCACGACGCCGCCGCCCTTGAACTGCGGGGCGCGGGTCGAGCCCTGCCGGGCGTTGCCGGTCCCCTTCTGCCGGTACGGCTTCTTGCCGCCGCCGGCGCGCATGCCGCGAGTCTTGGTCGCGTGAGTACCCTGCCGGCCGGCGGCCAGCTGCGCCACGACGACCTGGTGCATCAGCGGAATGCTCGCCTGCACGTCGAAGATCGCGGCGGGCAGTTCGACCGTGCCGTCGGTCTTGCCGTCCGGGGTACGGACGTCGAGCGTCGCGCCCATCACGCACCACCCTTCGCAGGACTCTTCACCAGCACCAGGCCGCCCTTGGGACCCGGGATGGCGCCCTTGATCAGCAGCAGACCGGAGTCCTGCTCGACCTGGTGCACCTTCAGGTTCTGCGTGGTGACCCGGTTCGAGCCCATCCGGCCCGCCATCTTCATGCCCTTGAACACGCGGCCGGGGTACGCGCAGCCGCCGATCGAACCGGGCTTGCGGTGCACGGCCTGCGTACCGTGGCTCATCGGCTGCCGGTGGAACCCGTGCCGCTTGATGGTGCCCGCGAAGCCCTTGCCCTTGCTGGTGCCGACCACGTCGACGACCGCGCCGCTGTCGAAGAGCTCGGCGGTGATCTCCTGGCCGACTTCGTAGTCGCCCGCATCGGCCGTGCGCAGCTCGATCAGGTGCCGGCGCGGGGTGACACCGGCCTTGGCGAAGTGGCCGGCGCGGGGCTTGTTCACCTTGCGCGGCTTCACCCCGCCGAACGCCAGCTGCACGGCCGAGTAGCCGTCCTTGTCAGGGGTGCGAATCTGAGTGACCACGTTCGGCCCGGCCTCCACGACGGTCACCGGCACCACCCGGTTGTTCTCGTCGAAGACCTGGGTCATGCCGAGCTTGGTGCCCAGAATCCCCTTGATCTGCTTCTCAGACATGGGTCTCGTTCTCTCCAGCTACCTCTGGTCGCCGTGCCTTACTGGATGTTCACGTCGACGCTGGCTGGCAGGTCGATGCGCATGAGCGCGTCCACCGTCTTCGGCGTCGGTTCGAGGATGTCGATCATTCGCTTGTGCGTACGCATCTCGAAGTGCTCCCGCGAGTCCTTGTACTTGTGCGGGGAGCGGATGACGCAGTAGACGTTCTTCTCCGTGGGCAGCGGCACCGGCCCAACGACCCGAGCGCCGGTGCGCGTCACGGTCTCGACGATCTTGCGCGCGGACGCGTCGATCGCCTCGTGGTCGTAGGCCTTGAGCCGGATGCGGATCTTCTGTCCCGCCATAGTGGCTTGCCGTTCCTTCTGGTCTCGTGCCGCGGTTTCGTTGTGGGACCGGGTGCGCCGGCCGCGGCGGTTCGCCCACCGCGCGGTCACCTGGCCGTGGCGGCCGGGTGTCGCCCCCGATGCCCGCCAGACCCCGATCTC
The DNA here is from genome assembly GCF_054491345.1 of Salinifilum ghardaiensis. Taxonomy (NCBI): domain Bacteria; kingdom Bacillati; phylum Actinomycetota; class Actinomycetes; order Pseudonocardiales; family Pseudonocardiaceae; genus Salinifilum; species Salinifilum ghardaiensis. The sequence continues at coordinate 4,588,344 of NZ_CM137101.1, forward strand.
CGGGAAGCCCGACCGTCGTCCGGCTCCGGCGCGTCCGTGCCCGCCCGGGCGGTACCGGGCCACCGCTGCGCGGTGCGGCACAGGACGCGGCCGGCGAGCCGGATCCCGGATCGCACAGCCCTCGGTTCACCCTGTTCAGCTTGTTGGTGCCCGGAACACGCGGTCGGGCGTGTCGGCCCACTGCCGCGCACCGGTCCCCCGCGAACGTCGCCGCAGAGGATGGGAAAACCCGTACACCTGCTTGCCAGTCCGGTCCGGATCGCCGCACCACCGCCGCGGACCGAGGAGGTCCGGTGGGTGGGCCCGGCCCGAGACAGGGCCGCGAGGCCCTCGCAACGGAGCGACCGCGAGCACCGGAGTGCGGTGCTCGCAACCGCCCCACACGAGCAACCCGAACAGCATGACATACCGGAGTACGCCGCTGCTCATCGGGGTGGTTTGTTGGCGTGGAACGCCCGCAAACCGCAGAAGGCCTGCCCTCCGCGCGGAAGGGCAGGCCCCCGTCAACTCACTTGGTGATCTTCGTGACGCGACCGGCGCCGACGGTGCGGCCGCCCTCGCGGATCGCGAAGCGCAGCCCCTCCTCCATCGCGATGGGCTGGATGAGCTGCACCGACATCTCGGTGTTGTCACCGGGCATGACCATCTCGGTGCCCTCGGGCAAGGTCACGACACCGGTCACGTCCGTGGTGCGGAAGTAGAACTGCGGCCGGTAGTTGTTGAAGAACGGCGTGTGGCGACCACCCTCGTCCTTGGACAGGACGTACACCTGCGCCTCGAACTCGGTGTGCGGAGTGGTGCTGCCGGGCTTCACGACGACCATGCCGCGCTCGACGTCCTCGCGCTTCACACCGCGGACCAGCAGACCGACGTTGTCGCCGGCCTCGCCCTGGTCGAGCAGCTTGCGGAACATCTCGACGCCGGTGACGGTGGTCTTGATCGGCTTGTCCTTGATGCCGACCATCTCGACCTCTTCGTTCACCTTGATCATGCCGCGCTCGACACGGCCGGTGACCACGGTGCCGCGACCGGTGATCGAGAAGATGTCCTCGACCGGCATCAGGAAGGACTGGTCGGTCGCGCGGACCGGGTCCGGGATCTTCTCGTCGCAGGCGTTGAGCAGGTCCATGATCCGGTCGCCCCACTGCTCGTCGCCCTCCAGGGCCTTGAGCGCGGAGACCTTCACGACCGGGATGTCGTCGCCCGGGAACTCCTGCTCGGAGAGCAGCTCCCGAACCTCCATCTCGACGAGCTCGCTGATCTCGTCGTCCTCGACCATGTCGGCCTTGTTCAGCGCCACCACGATGTAGGGGACGCCGACCTGCCGGGCCAGCAGCACGTGCTCGCGGGTCTGCGGCATCGGGCCGTCGGTCGCGGCGACCACCAGGATCGCACCGTCCATCTGGGCGGCACCGGTGATCATGTTCTTCACGTAGTCGGCGTGACCGGGGGCGTCAACGTGCGCGTAGTGGCGCGCCTCGGTCTGGTACTCGACGTGCGCGATCTGGATCGTGATGCCGCGCTCTTTTTCCTCCGGCGCCTTGTCGATGTCATCGAAGGGCGTGAAGGGGTTGAGCTCCGGGTGCTTGTCGTGCAGCACCTTGGTGATGGCTGCCGTCAGGGTGGTCTTGCCGTGGTCAACGTGACCGATGGTCCCGATGTTGACGTGCGGCTTGTCCCTCTCGAACTTCGCCTTCGCCACTGGAATGTCCTCCTGGACTTGTTACCTTTCCGCCGTACGACCTTGGTGCGCCAGGCGGAGTCCTGTCGGGTGGTGGGAGGCGGACCACCGGAACCACCGCCCGGCGGCACCACCGCCGGGTGCGGGACCGGTGCTCCGCCGCACCGGTTTCTACGGGGGAGTCACTCCCCGGTCGCCTTCGCGATGATCTCCTTCGCCACGTTCGCGGGAACCTCGGCATAGGAGTCGAAGTGCATCGTGTAGTTGGCGCGCCCCTGCGTCTTGGACCGGAGCTCGCCGACGTACCCGAACATCTCGGACAACGGAGCGAGGCCCTTCACGACCCGCGTGCCGTTGCGCTCCTCCATGGCCTGGACCTGACCACGGCGGGAGTTCAGGTCGCCGATGACGTCGCCCATGTACTCCTCGGGCGTGGTCACCTCGACCGCCATCATGGGTTCCAGCAGGCAGGGGCTGGCCTTGGCGGTGGCCTCCTTCATCGCCATGGAACCCGCGACCTTGAAGGCCATCTCCGAGGAGTCGACCTCGTGGTACTGGCCGTCGACCAAGGTCACCTTCACGCCGACCAGCGGGTAGCCCGCGAGCACCCCGTACTGCATGGCGTCCTGCGCGCCCTCGTCCACCGACGGGATGAACTCCTTCGGAACCCGCCCGCCGACGACCTTGTTCTCGAACTCGTAGGTCGCGCTGTCGTTGGTCTGCTCGATCGGTTCGAGGTTGATGATCACGCGCGCGAACTGACCCGAGCCACCGGTCTGCTTCTTGTGCGTGTACTCGAACTTCTCCACCGGCTTGCGGATGGTCTCGCGGTAGGAGACCTGCGGCTTGCCGATGTTGGCCTCGACCTTGAAGTCCGTCTTCATCCGGTTGACGAGGACCTCCAGGTGGAGCTCGCCCATGCCGCCGATGATGGTCTGGCCGGTCTCCTCGTCCCGGTGCACCCGGAACGTGGGGTCCTCCTCGGCCAGCTTCTGGATGGCGGTGGACAGCTTCTCCTGGTCCGCCTTGCTCTTCGGCTCGATGGCCACGTCGATGACCGAGGCGGGGAAGCTCATCGACTCCAGCACGATCGGGCTGTTCGAGTCGGAGAGCGTGTCACCGGTGCCGGTCTCCTTGAGGCCGACCACGGCGTAGATGTGCCCGGCCTGCGCCTCATCGACCGGGTTCTCCTTGTTGGAGTGCATCTGGAACAGCTTGCCGATGCGCTCCTTGCGCCCGCGGGTCGCGTTGATGATCTGCTGACCCTGCTGGATCGTCCCGGAGTACACGCGGACGTAGGTGAGCTTGCCGTAGAACGGGTGCACCGCGACCTTGAACGCCAGCGCGGAGAAGGGCGCCTTCGTGTCCGGCTTGCGCTCGTCGGCGGTCTCCCCGTCGGTCAGCGTGCCCTGCACCGGCGGCAGGTCCAGCGGCGACGGCAGGAAGTCGACCACCGCGTCCAGCATCGGCTGCACGCCCTTGTTCTTGAAGGCGGAGCCGCACAGCACCGGGAACGCCTCGCGGTCGATGGTGAGCTTGCGGATGCCGGCCTTGATCTGGTCGACGGTGAGCTCCTCGCCGCCGAAGTAGGCCTCCATGAGCTCCTCGGAGCTCTCGGCCACCGACTCGACGAGCTCCTCCCGAGCGCGCTCCGCCTTCTCGCGCAGCTCCTCCGGGATGTCCTCGACGGCGTACTTGGCGCCCTTCTCAACATCACCGCGCCAGGTCAGCGCCTGCATGTTGACCACGTCGACGATGCCCTCGAAGTCGGACTCCCGCCCGATCGGCAGCTGCAGCACCAGCGGCTTGGCGTTCAGGCGCTCGCGGATGGTGCCGACGCTGTAGTCGAAGTCCGCGCCCAGCTTGTCCATCTTGTTGATGAAGCAGATGCGCGGGACGTCGTACTTGTCCGCCTGGCGCCAGACCTGCTCGGACTGCGGTTCGACGCCTTCCTTGCCGTCGAAGACCGCGACGGCGCCGTCCAGCACGCGCAGCGAGCGCTCCACCTCGGCGGTGAAATCGACGTGCCCGGGGGTGTCGATGATGTTGATCTGGTAGTTGTTCCAGAAGGTGGTGGTAGCAGCCGAGGTGATGGTGATCCCCCGCTTCTGCTCCTCCTGCATCCAGTCCATCGTAGACGCACCGTCGTGCGTCTCCCCGAGCTTGTAGTTGATCCCCGTGTAGAAGAGGATCCGCTCGGTCGCAGTGGTCTTGCCCGCGTCGATGTGGGCCATGATGCCGATGTTGCGGACCTTGGTGAGGTCCGTAAGCACGTCGCGTGCCACGAGATCTTCCCCGTTCCTACAGCAGGTGCAAGCTGTCGAAGCGGTGCGCCGAGCGGGCAGTGGGCCGACCCGACGTCACCAGCGGTAGTGCGCGAAAGCCTTGTTGGACTCCGCCATCTTGTGCGTGTCTTCGCGCTTCTTCACACTCGCGCCGAGACCGTTGCTCGCGTCCAGCAGCTCGTTGGTCAGGCGTTCGACCATGGACTTCTCGCGCCGCTGCCGGGAGTAGATGACGATCCAGCGCAGGGCCAGCGTCGTGGAGCGACCCTGGCGCACCTCCACCGGGACCTGGTACGTCGCGCCACCGACGCGGCGGCTGCGGACCTCCAGGGTGGGTTTGACGTTGTCCAGCGCGCGCTTGAGCGTGACCACCGGGTCGGTGCCGGTCTTCTCCCGGCAGCCTTCCAACGCACCGTAGACGATCCGCTCGGCCAAGGACCGCTTCCCGTCCACCAGCACCTTGTTCACGAGCTGGGTGACCAGCGGGGAACCATAGACCGGATCAGCGTACAACGACCGCTTCGGGGCCGGACCCTTACGGGGCATCAGCTCTTCTCCTTCTTCGCGCCGTACTGGCTGCGAGACTGCTTGCGGTTCTTCACACCCTGCGTGTCAGCGGCACCGCGGACGATCTTGTAACGGACGCCGGGGAGGTCCTTCACACGACCACCGCGAACGAGCACGATCGAGTGCTCCTGCAGGTTGTGGCCTTCGCCCGGGATGTACGCCGTCACCTCGACGCCACTGGTCAGCCTGACACGGGCGACCTTACGCAGTGCCGAGTTCGGCTTCTTCGGGGTGGTGGTGTACACGCGGGTGCACACACCGCGCCGCTGCGGGCTCCCCTTGAGCCCGGCAGTCGTCAGCTTCGCGGGCTTGTCCTGGCGGCCCTTTCGGACCAGCTGCTGGATGGTGGGCATGGACCGGCTTTCTGTCAGCGTTCGCGTCTTCTTCGGGTGCTCGACCAAGCCGCGCTCGTTCGAGCCTCGGGGTGCCCCGGCGTCGAACACCCGTCGATCGCCGGCCGGGCACCGTCCTGGTTCCGGAAACCCTCCGACCCCCGAAGTCGGGCGTGTTGCCCACTCCTCGGTGTGGACACTGCAGCCACCCTGGGATGCCCAGCGCGGATGCCCAGTGCCTGCGGGAGGAGTTCCGCACTGTCCGTATGACGCATGCGTGGGCCACCCGAGGCGCACCGCGCGAACAGCACACGGACCGACCCGATGAGCTCGGGTCCAGGAATCAAAGATACCTGCCCCGTTCACAGGGGGTCAAAACGGGGGTCGGTTTGACCGCTCGCTCTTGCGGTGCTGTTTCCCGCCGATTCCCGGTCCCGGCGAGGTCGCGGCGGCTCCGACTGCCCGCGGAGCTCCCCCAGGCTGACCCGGCCGAACCGGTGGCGGAACGCGGCACCGGTGAGCGCTTTGGCTTGTGCCGCCAGCGTACTCGCCCGGACAAGCCCGGACATGCGCGAAACGGGGGAATCCGTCCGCGCGTCCGGGCCGCCGTTCGGGTCCGCCCGGAGAGCGCCCCGGGTTCCGGGCCGGGGGTTCCGGGCCGGGGGTTCCGGGCCGGGGGTTCCGGGCCGGGGTCGCTCCGGGTCACTCCTCGGGGGCCGGGTCACTCCTCGGGGCCGGGGAGGCCTCCGGCTCCGGAGGCCCCTCTGGTTCCTGCGATCCCTCGGGAGCCGGGGGCGTGGTGTCCACCACTCCGTTGATGCGCCGGGGGGCCGGCTTCGGCGTGGGGAACTGCTCCCCGGTGCGCGCCGCGTCCTCCGGAGCCCGCGCGCCGTCCGATCCCGTCGCGCGCTCCTCGGCGTCCGCCCCGGCACCGGAGGTCCCGTCCGCGGAGCGGCCGGCCCCTGCAGGCAGGCCAGCACCGACGTGCAACCGCTCGGTCCTGTCCGAGACGTCACCCGCCCCTGCGGTCCCCGCCAGCGGATCGGCCGCTCCGGCAGCCGGATCGGCGAGGCCGGGCGGCGACCCGGTGGTGCCGGTCAGCGGCTCGGCGGGTTCGGCCGGAGAACCGGCGGAGCGGAATTGCTCGTGCTCGCGGACCGACCCGGCCTCCCCGTCCGCACCGGGAAATGCCCGATCGAGTGACATCGCGGAGGATCGCACCGGAAGGGGGTCGGCCCGGTCACCGCCGGCGTCCGCCTCGGCCCCAGCAGTCCCATCGGCCCCAGCAGTCCCGTCGGGCCCGCTGTCCACTTCGGCCTCGCGCGCACCGTCGTCCGGAAGCCGGGGAGCCTGCGGCCCCGTCCCGGGGAACCCCGCCTCCGGGGCCGGATCAACCTCGTGCGCACCGGAGCGCGCCTGCGGCGCCTCCTCCGCGGCGCGGGGCTCCACCCACACCGCCGCGGTGCTGCGGCCCTCGGCCGCCTCCTCCGAGGTCCCGACTTCCCACGAGAACTCCGCCGCCTGCGACGCCTCCACTTGCGGAGTCCCCGCCTCCGCAACCTCCGCGCGTGCGTGCCGGGCACCATCCTCCGCATCCTCCGCGCGTGCGCGCGAGGCATCGGACGCTCCGCTCGAGAAGACCTCCGCTCCGTTCGGGGAGGTCGCCGCAGGCCCCGCGGCACCCGCGGGGAACTCGTCGGCGAGCTCGACACCCGCGACCTCCCCGGCGTCCTCTTCGACCCCGGCGGGTTCCGGCGCGCCGCCGTCCGACGCCTCGGCCGCGGCGCCGTCGGGACCTCCCGCAGGGGGTTCGGGCCGCTCCGCGGGGGGCGCGGTGTCCACCGGCCCGACCCGGTGCGGCAATTCCGCCTGCTCGTCCGCGGCGGAGTCGCCCTCGGCCACCTCGTCCGCTCCCAGCGGAGGTTCGTCCGGCAGCACGACGCGCGGCCCCGGCTCCGCACGCGGTCCCGGCTCCTCGCGGAACCGTGCGCTGCCGGAATCAGCGGTCGGCACGTCGTCATCGGGTGCGTCGAACTCCACCGCGGGCGGTTCCGGCGAGGTCTCGGCCACCGGGTCGAGCTCCTCCGCGACGTCCTCGGCCGCGACCTCCGCGCAGCCCTCCTCGGAGGAGTCCTCGCAGTCGGCGCGCTCGGATCCGCCCTCCCAGGCCGCCCGCACGTGCGCGGGCTCGCTCACCGGCGCCGCGCCCTCCGGCGCGCTCGCGGACTCCGGGATCGGCGGTTCGGCCGGCGCGGGCAGCGGTGCGCCGAACTCGGCGGGCCACCCGGTGGCCCCCTCCTCGAGCGGAGCCCCGCCGACCGCACCGAGCGGAGCACCGCCGGCCGAGGCCTCGGAGCCGAGCGCGCGCACCGGGTACCGCTCGTACCACTCCTCGTCGTCCGGGCGGGTGGTGCTCGTCTCGCCCTCGACCGCTCCGTCCTCGACCTCGGCCTCGTCATCGGCGAACTCCGCGACGCAGTCCAGCGCCATGCGCTGAACCACCGCGCGCAGCTCCAGCCCGGCCAGGCTGTCCACGGGGAGCCGTCCGACCCCCCGCAGCGCACCGAGGACGCAGCCGCACAGCGCGCCGACCACGCAGGGCTCGCCCGAGTGCCGCGCGGCCCGCACCGCGGCGTGCGCCACGTCCGCACCACCGGTGAGCGCGGCGTACACCGCGATCGCCAGCGCTTCCGCACCCGTGCTGCCCGCGCCGAGGCGCTCGCGGACCTCCTCGGCGGGGATGTCCGCACGCGCGAGCTCGACGGCACTCCTCAGCAGCCCGCTGGTCAGCGCGGAGTCCTCGCAGGTCTCCAGGACCTGCAGGGCGAGCCACACGCCGTCGTCGAGCTCGCGTCCCAGCAGCCCCTGCTGCACGACCACGGCGAACGCCCCGGCGGGCAGGTGGCCGTCCGGGTGCGCGTGGGTGAACGCCGCCGTGCGCGCGGCCAGGTCGAAGACCTCGGCCGGGTCGGCGGACAGCAGCGCGATCGGAGCACCCCTGGGCACCGCGCCGGCATCGTCGGCCCGGTTGTCCGGCGTTCCGGTGCCGCCCGCGCCGAAGCCGATGAGCGCTTCCAGCACGGTGCCGCTCGCGCCGCCGTCGACGTGCATCCCGGCGACGTCGACCAACCACCCGTCGGGCTGCGGGACCGCTTCGCGGAACGGGCCGGCCGCCACGGACCACTCCACCCCGCACGCGTGCAGCCAGCGCTGGTGGGCCAGGCGCAGCTCCGGCAGCGGATCGCTCTCGCCGAGCGCGCGCCGGGCGACGCTGGCGCGGATCAGGCCTTCCGCGGTGAACAGGGTCGACCGCGTGACCTCGGTGACGCTCGCGGCCCCCGCGGCGCCGAACCCCGCCGGCGCGTCGGCGGGCCCGTAGCCGCACGCGTCCCCGAGGGCGCTGCCGAGGAACCCGCCCAGAACCCGCTCGGCCAGCGACGGGGCGTCCGCCACGGGAGCACCGCCGCGGGCGTGCTCCCCGCCGCGCCCGGCCTCGGCCCGTCCCGCTTCTGCGGTGCGCGCCGCGCCCTGTTGCCCCTCGGGCACCGCGTGCACCGGTGCGGGCCCGGCGGACTCGTGCCTGCCGCGCGCGCCCTCCGCCGCGGGGGGTGCGGCCTCCGCGGGGGGTGCGGCCTCCGCGGAGCGCTCCCACCCCTCGGCGAGCGACTCCTCCGCAGCGGACGCCGCCCCGGGGCGTTCGAGAGGCTCCTGCGCGGGGCCGGCCGATGTCCCCTCATGGACCGCCGAACCGGTGTCCGCGGCGGAACCGTTCCCCGCCGGAGCCTCCACGGACCCCTCCACAGGGCCCTCCTCCACCGGGGTGTCCCGCTGGGACTCCGCGGAGCGCAACCAGAACTCGCGCACCGCGTGCTCGGCTGCGGAGAACGCGCTGTCCCGGGGTCCACCCGCCGCGGCGGTGTCGTGGAACGACTCGTGGCGCCAGTCCTGCCAGCTCCACCCCCGCACCTCGGCGTGCCGCGGACCGTCCGCCGGCTCCGGATCCGGGCCGAGCCCGGCAGCGCCGCTCCGGGAGACCTCGGCTTCCGGCGCGCCGCTCGGGGTCTCGCGCGCCTCCGCCCCGCGGGCCGCATCTGCCCCCGTCTCCGCCTCGGGAGCGAGCTGCTCCGCCGCGGGGGCGGCACCCGGTTCCGAGCGGGCCTCCTCCGCGGTGCTGCCGAGCGCGGAACCCGCTCCCCCCTGGGCTCCTTCCTCCCGAGGAGGGGTCTCCCGCGCCGGGGCCTCAACAGCGGGTTCCGCAGCAGCGGGTTCCTCCGAGCGCGCGGAGGTGTCCGCGACATCGCGGGCGGGCAACGACGCGGCCTCGGCCGCGGGGAACACCGCGGTCGGCGGGTCCTCGGTCCCGCCGCGCCCCCGGTGCGGCGCGCTGAACGCGGTGTCCGGCCCGAACGCGCTCCCCGATTCGAACGCGGTGTCCGGCCCGGTGTCGGCGCCGCCGCCCGCGAACTCCCACGTCACCGCTCCGCCCCCGAGCGCGCCCGCACCGCCGGAGACGCCGGTCTCCGCGGCGGAGGTGCGCACCGCGGCCACCGGCAGCGGCTCCGTGCTCCCCTCCGCCGCGCCCGGCTCGTCGGCCTCGTCGGAGGCGGGAATCGCGGGCAGCACCATCGTCCGGTCCGCGCGCTCGCTCCGCTCCGGCCCACCGGGCTGGTGCGCCAGCACCGGCGTCTGCTGCTCGGCGTAGCGCCGGGCCCAGCGCGGAACGCCGAAGGCGTCCACCGCGTCCTGGGACAGCGTTTCGAGGACCTCCCGCAGTTCGAGCTCGTCCAGCCAGCCTGCGGGGATCGCCCCCGGCCCGTACAGCGCGCCGGCGAGCTGCCCGGCGAGCGACCCGGCCACCGCGCTGTCGGCGGAGTGGTTCACCGCGGCGCGCACCGCGTCCGCGAACGAGGGGGTGCGGCCCACGGCGGTCAACGCCACGCCGAGCTCGCCGAACCCGCTGGCCAGGTCGAATTCCACGTCGAGCTCACCGGGGCCGACCGGGCGCTCCCGCCGGGAGACGAACATGGCGCCGTGCAGCAGCTGCCGCACCGCGGCGGGGAACCGCCCGGTCTCCTCGCCCACCGAAGTGACGGCGAGCTGCTCGTCGGCCTGGGCCACCGCCTCCCACAGGGAGCTGCCGCGCAGCACCCGGGCGAGCACGCAACCGTGCGTGCCCGCGGCCGCCCGCGTGTTGCTCGCGCTGGTGAACACGTTGGCCAGCGCGGAGGCCAACTCGAAGGCCGTGTCCGGGCGCGCGGCGCACACCGCCAGCGGCGCCGTCCACACGAGACAGTCCACCGGGCCTTCCGCCGCGCTCGCCGGCCGGACCCCGCCCCGCGCGTCCACAGGTGACTGCTGCGCCATCCCGCCCAGGGCCGCCAGCGCGGGACCGCCGGGATTGCGCGTCGAGTACAGCTCGGGACGACCGAGCAGCCAGCCGGTCGGCGCCGGTTCCTCGTGCAGGTAGCGGCGCATCGCGAACGGCCACGGCACCCCCTGCGTGTGCAGCCAGCGCAGCTGGTTGCGGAACACGTACGACAGCACCTGCCCGTCGGCACCGGCGTTGGCCCGGGTGCGCAGCACCGCCTCCAATGTGAAGGCGGACAGCTGCGTCAGGTCGCTGGCCTGGCCCCTGCGCCCGAAGGCGGGCGCGTAGTCGGTCAACCCGCGCGGGCCGTACCACCGCTGGACGTCCGCAGTGGACGAATTGCGGACGGCGGCGCCGAACGCGTCACCGACCGCGCCACCGAGCATCGCGGCGCGGAATCTGTCTGCCCAGTTCAGCGGGCTGGCAGACGAGCCGGGTGTGGTCATGGTGGGCATCTCCGTCCCGTGTCACCGTGATGTTCGCTGGCGGTTTACGTGGCGCGCGCGGCTGTCTGCAATGGTGCCGCATGCGATCTCGCCGGAACGTGTCCAGGGTGCCGGGCGCCCGGGGCCGTGCGGCGGCCGCCGCGTCCGCGCGGGCTGGCTCGGGAGCGGACGAGTGGCGTGCCGGTGACCCCGTCTCCGGCGCTGCCCACCGCCCGCGACCACCGCGCTGCCCACCCGCGGGCCCGCCGCACCACCTCCCCGCGGCGAACTCCTGTTCTATCGTGGGGTGTGCTGTTGCGGCCGCCCCTTCCCCGGGAGTTCGCGAGCGGGACCGTTCGCGAGCAGGGCGCGCATCACACGCACGACCGAGTCCGACCAGCCGAAGGAGTGACATCGTGACCGAGGAGCAGGACCCGCAGGCCGCTTCCGCCGCGAACGCCGAGACGACCGAGCAGGCCCCGGCGCAGGCGGCCGAAGAGCAGGCGCAGGACCGGAGCGCCGAACGGGCCGCGACCCCGGAGGGCGACGCGGGCACCGCGACGAGCGACGAGAACAGCGGCGAAAGCACCCAGTCGAAGAAGAAGCGCACCAAGAGCACCGCCCGCAAGACCCGGACCGTCGAGCTGACGCTGACCGTGACCGGCACGGCCGAGGGCGAGTGGCAGGCCGAGCTCATGCACGGCGGCAAGCGCGTCGTGCAGGGCATCCAGGTCCCCGCCGCCGCCGTGTCGAAGGCGGCCAAGGAGCTGCACGAGGACATCTCCGACACGATCGAAAACGTGCTGCAGCAGGCCCGCGAGCAGCACGAGGCGAAGCTGGCCGAGCTGGAGGCCGAGGTCGAGCGGGTCCGCCGGCAGCTGGCCGACCTCGAGGGCTGACCTCCCCGGCAGCCGCACCTTCCGAGAAGCCCCACCTCCCCGGCAGCGATGTCGTCACCGGGGTCGCCGACGACGCCGTCCGGTCGCGCACCGGGCGGCGTCCTCGTGTTCGGCACCCCGATTCACGCATTTCGCCCCCATCGCGGAACCTGATCGTCGATACTTCCGTCCCAGCAGCAGGCCACCACGACCAACGGGAGAGGACGTGCCGGACATCGAAGACCTCCAGCGGAAGCTGGACCGCCTGCGCGAGATGGGCGACCAGGCGGAGCAGCGGTTGGCCGACGCCGACCGGATGCGCGAGCAGATCAGCGCCATCGAGGCCAAGGTGACCTCCGCGGACAAGGCCGTCACGGTCACGGCCGGTCCCGGTGGTTCGGTGACGAACATCGAGTTCACCAAGGACGCCACCAAGCTCTCGCCCATCCAGCTGTCGAGCACCGTGATGGGCACGTTGCGCCAGGCCGTCGCGCAGGCCGCGCGGGAACAGGCCGGGATCGTGCAGGAGTTCGCCCCGGAGGGCGACGTCGCCGAACGGGTTCGGCGGACCCAGGAGGAGATGCTCGGCGTGAGCATCGACCCCGGTGAGGCGGAACGCCCCCGCCCGGCCCCGGACGAGGACGAGGACGACGACGGCTTCGAGGACGGCACGTTCTACGGGCGGAGGTGACCGATGGGCAAGGGCAACGGCTTCAACGCGCCCACCGAGGCGATCGACAACACCGGCCAGGAGATCAAGGGGCTGGAGGACAAGGCCGGGACCATCAAGGACAAGAGCTCCGAGGCCGAGGTCGCCGACACCGCCTGGGGCGTGGTCGGCCTCTTCGTGAAGAGCGATTACGACGACCTGCTGCAGCAGGTCAACGACCACCTCGACCAGATCAAGCAGGGGATCGCGGACATCGGGGACAAGCTCACCGAAACCGCCAAGGACTACGACGAGGTCGACAAGGCCCACCAGGACGCCATCCAGCAGGTCGAGGACAAGTTCACAATGGGCGGCAAGGCATGATCGACAAAGACCTCACCCAAGAGGGCATGCTCGACGACAGCGCCAAAGATTCCCTTCCCGTAAAGAAGCAGTGGGACCAATTCCAGAAGGCCGCTGAAGGCGACGAAGTCGACCTGTCCGGAATCAAGCAAAGCGTCGAAGGGCTCGCCTCGGAGGCCCTGAGCTTCGCGAGCAACCCCGCCAGCTGGCTCATCAACAAAGGCCTCGGCTTCCTCCTCGAGTGGATCCAGCCCCTCGAGGAAGCCCTGCAGCTGGTCAGCGGGGACAAGGAGTCCCTGCAAAAGGGAAGCGAGGATTTCGGCAAGGTCAAGGAAAAGCTCAGCGACCTGTCGCAGGAAATAATCGACAAGGCCGAGAGCGGACTCAAAGACTGGAACGGCGAGGCCGCCGACGCAGCGCGCACGAAACTGGCCGCATTCGCCGCGGGCGTCGAAAACACCGGAAAACAGGCGCACAACGTTTCCGAGCTCCTGCAGATAAGTTCGACGCTGGCGGAGGCCGCTGAAGGCGTCATTCGAGGCATCATCGCGGACTTCGTCACCTGGCTGATCATGACGTGGGTTTCGGCATCAGCGTCAGCTCCCGTAACATTCGGCTCATCCTACGGCGCGGCCAGCGCCGCGACCGCCGTCGAAGCCAGCGTCGCAACCACCAAAGCGACGAAAAAAGTCAAACAGATCGTCGACATCCTCGACCTGGTCGTCAACGCCATCACCCTGATCAAGGCGGCGATCGACACGACCCGCGTGGCCGATGCCATGAACGACATCAAGGAGGGGAAGGACGGGGATGGCAGCTCCGCCAAGGAGCACAGCGACGACCTGAAAGACCTCAAGAGCTCAGCCGACACGGCCAAGAAAAAGTACGAGTACGACAGAGCCCCGGGGGAACACCACGACAACCTGATGCGCGAAGCGCAGCAGGAGAACGCAGGCACGAACACAGGAATAAACAAACCCGCCGTCGACGCGCAAACGCTCAGCAGCGGCGCGAGCAAGGCTGCCGGACACTACGGGAACGCCGCGGACAAGGCCGCCGACGATCTCGAACAGCAGGCGGACAAGGGCGGTTTCAGCGACGTCCCGTCGAACGAGACGATCGAAGGGCAGCTGGACGTCTGAGCGGCACGCAGAGGTTCCGCACCACCTGTCCCGCGGCCTCGGCCATCGCAGGGACCGATCGGCCGAGGCCGCGCTGAACGGGCCGACGCACGACTACCGCAACTGCTCGGTGAGCTCCTGCAGCGGGGCGAAGGCCGGTTTCGACGCGGGCGCGGTCCGCGCGAGCGGGGCCGCCCGCCGGTACAAGTCGTGGGCACGGCCGAGCTGCTGCTTGATGGACTCCGGGCGCATGTCGGCGGTCATCATCGACCAGACCACGACCTTGGTCCCGGTGAACCGGAAGTTGAACCGGAACACGTCCATCCCCGGAGCGGGCGCCACGGCCTCCATCAGCTCCGGGGTGACCAGTTGCCGGGCGAACTCCTCGCTGCTGGAACGGGCGGAGAACAGGCTGCCCACCCGGTGTTCCGGCAGGCTCACATTGCTCCGCTGGAGCGCGGCACGCGCGTTGTCCCCCTTCAGCACGTCCGCCACCACCCCGGTCGCGTCCTTCCGCTGCCGCACGGTGAGCTCGGGCAGCGCGGTGTCCGTCTCCAGCACCGCGCACACCACGTCGTAGTACTTCGCCTCGTGCACCGTCTGCATGTCCGGCCCCGCCGTCCCGCTCGGGACGCGCTTGATGAACCGCATCTGCGCCACCATCGCCGGGAACCCCTGGTACGTCCCCCAGACGAGTGTGCGGCATCTGCGGGCTTTGGCCTCCACGAACGGTTCCGAGTCGAACCCACCGATCCGGACGATCGGGACGTCGGCGGCCCAGCCCCAGCCGACGACACCGGTCCACTCCCCCAGGCCGGTTCCCCCGTCGGGATCCTCCTCCGTCGCCGGCGCGCCCTGCCCGGGACGGCGGATCACCCGGAACCGCCCGTGCGAGCACCACTCGCGGACGACCCCCGAGACCGCCAGCAAGCTTCCGAGGAGCATGCACACGACCGCCGCGCTGCGCAGTCCGAGGACGAAGGCGGAGCCGGAGTGCAGAAATCCCGAGTAGAAGATGAACGCGACCAGGGCGAGCGCCCCGGCGAGAAACGTCTGCCCGACCACGAGCAGTTCCCGGGCGCTGCCGTTGCCCCGCCACAGGCCGGTGAAGGCAGCGAGGCGCGCGACCGCGATCACCCCGGCGCCGATGAGCAGCACTGTGTCCCAGTACTCCCCGGGCACGCTGATCGCCACTGCCGCCGTGTTCAGCGCCATGTCCACCGCGAACAAGGCCAGCAGCGCGTAGAGCGCGCGGGGGCGCCGCGCAACGGGCGAGATGGCGGCCGTCCCCGCTGCCGCGGCCTGCTGCGCCTGCCCCGAAGGCTGAGTCATAGCTCGATCTCCACAACCGGGCACCGCTGCGCGATGCACCCTGACGTTCGCACGATCAGGGATCGAGGGTACTGCCCGGTCGCACGTCGCCGGGGCGGATCGCCCACATCGGCAGCAATCGCCACCGGGACCCGGCACGGACCAGCGGTGCAGCCGGACCGCGATCGGCCCAGCCGGACCAGCGGCGCGGCCGGACCGCGATCGGACCAGCGGCGCCGGACCAACGGGACCGCACTGCGCACCACCGGTCCCCGCCGAACGCGAACCGGCCCCCACCCGCGCGAGGCGGATGGGGGCCGGTGTGACGCTCGGACTCGCGCCCGCGGACTCAGCGGTAGTCGCGGCCGAAGTCGTAGTCGTCCAGCGGAACCGCGGCACCGGTGCCGGCACCGAACACGTCCGGGGTGTAGTAGCTGTCGTCGTAGGAGGGGATCGCGTAGGCCGCGGCCCGGGCCTCCTCCGTCGGCTGCACCTGGATGTTGCGGTACCGGTTGATGCCCGTGCCCGCCGGGATCAACTTGCCGATGATCACGTTCTCCTTCAGGCCGACCAGCTTGTCACTGGACCGCTCGATCGCGGCGTTGGTGAGGATGCGGGTCGTCTCCTGGAAGGAGGCCGCCGACAGCCACGACTCGGTGGCCAGCGAGGCCTTCGTGATGCCCATGAGCACCGGGCGACCGGAGGCCGGGTCCCCGCCCTCGGAGACCACGCGGCGGTTCTCCGACTCGAACTGCGAGCGCTCCACCGGCGAACCGGGGAGGAACTCGGTGGCGCCCGAGTCGATGATGATGACCCGCCGCAGCATCTGCCGGACGATCACCTCGACGTGCTTGTCGTGGATGCCCACGCCCTGCGAGCGGTACACCTCCTGCACCTGGTCGACCAGGTGCAGCTGCGCCTCCCGCGGGCCCATCACGCGCAGCACCTCGTGCGGGTCGACCGCGCCTTCCATCAGCTTCTTGCCGACCTCGATGTGGTCGCCGTCCTGCAGCTGCCGCTCGGTGCCGTCCACCGAGATCGTCGCCAGGCGCTGCCGCTTGGACAGCTTGTCGTAGACGATCTCCTCGCCGCCGTCGTCCGGCGTGATGGTGATCTTCCAGCTGCGCTCGTTGTCCTCGATCCGGACGCGTCCCGGCGCGTCGGCGATCGGCGCCTTGCCCCGCGGCACCCGGGCCTCGAACAGCTCCTGCACGCGCGGCAGACCGGTGGTGATGTCGTCACCGGCGACACCGCCCTGGTGGAAGGTGCGCATCGTCAGCTGCGTACCCGGCTCACCGATGGACTGCGCCGCGACGATGCCGACGGCCTCGCCCACGTCGACCAGCTTGCCGGTGGCCATCGACCGGCCGTAGCAGATCGCGCAGACGCCGTTCTCCGACTCGCAGCTGAGCACGCTGCGGATCTTCACCTCGGTGACGCCGGCGTTGACGAGCTTCTCGATCGCCGGGTCGCCGATGTCGGTGCCCTCGGCGATGACCACGTTGCCGTCGGCGTCGGTGATGTCCGCGGCCGTGGTCCGCGCGTAGATGCTGGTCTCCACGTTCGGGTGCCGCAGCAGCGTGCCGTCGTACTGCCGCTGCGCGATCGGCATCCGGATGCCCCGGTCGGTGTGGCAGTCGTGCTCGCGGACGATGACGTCCTGCGAGACGTCCACCAGGCGCCGGGTGAGGTAACCGGAGTCGGCGGTCCGCAGCGCGGTGTCGGCGAGACCCTTGCGCGCACCGTGGTTGGAGATGAAGTACTCCAGCACCGACAGGCCCTCGCGGTAGTTCGCCTTGATCGGCCGCGGGATGTACTCGCCCTTCGGGTTGGACACCAGGCCACGCATGCCCGCCAGCTGCACGACCTGCGTCATGTTGCCGGCGGCACCGGACTTCACGATCATGCTGATCGAGTTGTCGTCCGGGAAGTTGTTCTCCATGGCCTCCGCGACGTCATCGCGGGCGGCGTTCCAGACCTTGACCAGCTCGTCGTTGCGCTCCTGGTGGGACAGGGCACCGCGTCGGTACCGCTTCTCCACCTGGTCGGCCTTGGACTCGTAGTTGTCGAGCAGCTCCTCCTTGTTCGGCGGCACCACCACGTCGGAGATCGCGATGGTGACACCGGAGCGAGTGGCCCAGTAGAAGCCCGCGTCCTTGAGCTTGTCCAGGGTCTGCGACACGGTCACCATCGGGTACCGCTCGGCGAGGTCGTTGACGATCCCGCCCTGCTTCTTCTTCTGCAGCAGCTCGTTGACGTACGGGTAGTCCTCCGGCAGCAGCTCGTTGAACCACACGCGACCCAGCGTCGTCGTGGCGCTCCACGGCTGGCCGGGCTCCCAGTCCTCCGGCACCTCGCCCTGCGGCGGGACGATGTCGTGCAGCCGGATGGTGGCCCTGGCCTGCAGGTCCAGTTCCTTGCGGTCGTAGGCCATGATGGCCTCGCCCACCGAGGAGAAGGCCTTGCCCTCGCCGGTGGCGCCTTCCTTCTCCTTGGTCAGGTGGTACAGGCCGGTGACCATGTCGAGCCGCGGCATGGCCAGCGGGCGACCGGAGGCCGGCGAGAGGATGTTGTTGCTCGACAGCATCAGCACGCGGGCCTCGGCCTGCGCCTCCGCCGACAGCGGCAGGTGCACGGCCATCTGGTCGCCGTCGAAGTCGGCGTTGAACGCCTCGCAGACCAGCGGGTGCAGCTGGATGGCCTTGCCCTCCACCAGCTGCGGCTCGAAGGCCTGGATGCCCAGGCGGTGCAGCGTCGGAGCGCGGTTGAGCAGCACCGGGTGCTCGGAGATGACCTCTTCCAGCACGTCCCAGACCTGCGGCCGCTGCCGCTCCACCATCCGCTTGGCGGACTTGATGTTCTGCGCGTGGTTGAGGTCGACCAACCGCTTCATGACGAACGGCTTGAACAGCTCGACCGCCATCTCCTTCGGCAGGCCGCACTGGTGCAGCTTCAGCTGCGGACCGACGACGATGACCGAACGACCGGAGTAGTCGACGCGCTTGCCGAGCAGGTTCTGCCGGAACCGGCCCTGCTTGCCCTTGAGCAGGTCGGACAGCGACTTGAGCGGGCGGTTGCCGGGACCGGTGACCGGGCGCCCGCGACGGCCGTTGTCGAACAGCGCGTCCACGGACTCCTGCAGCATCCGCTTCTCGTTGTTGACGATGATCTCGGGCGCACCGAGGTCGATCAGCCGCTTGAGCCGGTTGTTCCGGTTGATCACCCGGCGGTACAGGTCGTTGAGGTCGGAGGTCGCGAAGCGGCCGCCGTCCAGCTGGACCATCGGGCGCAGGTCCGGCGGGATCACCGGGATCGCGCCGAGCACCATGCCGGCCGGGTCGTTGCCGGTGTTCTGGAACGCGGCGACGACCTTGAGGCGCTTGAGGGCGCGGAGCTTCTTCTGCCCCTTGCCCGTGCGGATGGTCTCGCGCAGGCCCTCGGCCTCGGCGTTGATGTCGAAGTTCTGCAGCAGCGCCTGGATCGCCTCGGCACCCATGCCGCCGGTGAAGTACTCGCCGTAGCGGTCGTACAGCTCGCGGAACAGCGTCTCGTCCGAGATCAGCTGCCGCGGCTCCAGCTTGGTGAAGGTCTCCCACAGCTCCTCGAGCTTGTCCAGCTCGCGCTGGGCGCGCTCGCGGATCTGCTTCATCTCCCGCTCGCCGGCCTCCTTGACCTTGCGGCGGGCGTCGCTCTTGGCTCCCTCCTGCTCCAGCTGGGCCAGGTCGCTCTCGAGCTTCTGCGCGCGCTGCTCCAGCTCGGAGTCCCGGTCGTCGGCGATGCGCTTGCGCTCGACGCCGATCTCGCTCTCCAGCGTCGGCAGGTCGTTGTGCCGCATCTCCGTGTTCACGGAGGTGATCACGTAGGAGGCGAAGTAGATGATCTTCTCGAGATCCTTCGGGGCCAGGTCGAGCAAGTAGCCCAGCCGGCTCGGCACGCCCTTGAAGTACCAGATGTGCGTCACGGCGGCGGCCAGCTCGATGTGCCCCATCCGCTCACGCCGCACCTTGGCGCGCGTGACTTCGACGCCGCACCGCTCGCAGATGATGCCCTTGAAGCGGACCCGCTTGTACTTGCCGCAGTAGCACTCCCAGTCGCGGGTGGGACCGAAGATCTTCTCGCAGAACAAGCCGTCCTTCTCCGGCTTGAGCGTGCGGTAGTTGATCGTTTCGGGCTTTTTCACCTCGCCATACGACCACTGGCGGATGTCGTCGGCCGTGGCGAGGCCGATGCGGAGTTCGTCGAAGAAGTTGACGTCCAGCACGTCGGGTCTTCTCCCTTGATCGAAAGTTCTGCCGCCGCAGCGGCAGTCCTGCCAGGTTGGGTCGGGCGCCGGCCCGCGGCGTCACCGCGGGCCGGCGGCGAGGTCGTCAGTGCGCGACGTCGTCGACAGACAGCGACTCGTTCTTGGACAGGTTGATGCCGAGGTTCGCGGCGGCACGCTCCAAGTCCTCGTCCTCGCCCTCGCGCATCTCGATGGCAGCACCGTCGCTGGAGAGCACCTCGACGTTCAGGCACAGCGACTGGAGCTCCTTGAGAAGCACCTTGAACGACTCCGGGATACCGGGTTCGGGGATGTTCTCGCCCTTGACGACGGCCTCGTAGACCTTCACCCGGCCGACCACGTCGTCGGACTTGATCGTCAGCAGCTCCTGCAGGGTGTAGGCGGCGCCGTAGGCCTGCATCGCCCAGCACTCCATCTCACCGAAGCGCTGGCCGCCGAACTGGGCCTTACCGCCCAGCGGCTGCTGCGTGATCATCGAGTACGGGCCGGTGGACCGCGCGTGGATCTTGTCGTCCACCATGTGCGTCAGCTTGAGCATGTACATGTACCCGACCGACACGGGGTGCGGGTACGGCTCCCCGCTGCGGCCGTCGAACAGCGCCGCCTTGCCGTCGCCGCCGACGAGCCGCTGCCCGTCGCGGTTCGGCTTGGTGGAGCCGAGCAGACCGGTGATCTCCTCCTCCCGGGCGCCGTCGAACACCGGGCTCGCGGTGTTCGTGCCGGGGTCCACGTCGTAGAGGTCCTCCGGCAGCCGCTTCGCCCAGTCCGGTTCGCCCTCGATGGACCAGCCCTGCGAGGCGATCCAGCCGAGGTGGCTCTCCAGGACCTGGCCGATGTTCATGCGCCGCGGCACGCCGTGCGTGTTCAGCACGATGTCGACCGGGGTGCCGTCCTCCATGAACGGCATGTCCTCGACCGGCAGGATCTTGCCGATGACGCCCTTGTTGCCGTGCCGGCCGGCGAGCTTGTCGCCGTCCTGGATCTTGCGCTTCTGCGCGACGTAGACCCGCACGAGCTGGTTCACGCCCGCGGGCAGCTCGTCCTCGTCCTCGCGGTTGAACACGCGGACGCCGATGACCTTGCCGGTCTCGCCGTGCGGCACCTTCAGCGAGGTGTCGCGGACCTCCCGGGCCTTCTCGCCGAAGATCGCGCGCAGCAGCCGCTCCTCCGGGGTCAGCTCGGTCTCGCCCTTCGGCGTGACCTTGCCGACGAGGATGTCGCCGCCCTGCACCTCGGCACCGATGCGGATGATGCCGCGCTCGTCGAGGTCGGCCAGCACGTCATCGGAGACGTTCGGGATGTCCCGGGTGATCTCCTCGGCGCCGAGCTTGGTGTCGCGGGCGTCGACCTCGTGCTCCTCGATGTGCACCGAGGTGAGGTCGTCGTCCTGCACGAGGCGCTGGGAGATGACCATGGCGTCCTCGTAGTTGTGCCCCTCCCAGGGCATGATCGCGGTGAGCAGGTTCTTGCCCAGCGCCATCTCGCCCTGCTCGGTGCACGGGCCGTCCGCGAGGATGTGCCCGTCCTCGACGCGGTCGCCCTCGTCGATCACCGGCTTCTGGTTGAAGCAGGTGCCGGCGTTGGACCGGTTGAACTTGGACATCCCGTAGGTCCGGCGCGTGCCGTCGTCGGCCATCACGGTGATGTAGTCGGCACTGAGCTCCTCGACGACGCCGGCCTTCTCCGCGTGGATGACCTCACCGGCGTCGTAGGCGGCGCGCAGCTCCATGCCCGTGCCCACCAGCGGCGAGTCGGACTTCAGCAGCGGCACGGCCTGGCGCTGCATGTTCGCGCCCATGAGCGCGCGGTTGGCGTCGTCGTTCTCGAGGAACGGGATCATCGCCGTGGCGGCCGAGACCATCTGCCGCGGGGAGACGTCCATGTAGTCGATCTCTGTCGGCGCGAGCAGCTCGACCTCGCCGCCCTTGCGCCGACCCAGCACCCGCTCCTCGAGGAAGTTGCCGTCGGCGTCGATCGGCGCGTTGGCCTGCGCCTTGACGTGCCGGTCCTCCTCGTCGGCGGTGAGGTAGACGATCTCCTCGGTGACCCGGCCCTCGACGACCTTGCGGTAGGGCGACTCGATGAAGCCGAACGGGTTCACCCGGCCGAAGGTGGCCAGCGAACCGATGAGGCCGATGTTCGGGCCTTCCGGCGTCTCGATCGGGCACATCCGGCCGTAGTGCGAGGGGTGGACGTCGCGGACCTCCATGCCCGCGCGCTCGCGGGAGAGACCGCCGGGGCCGAGCGCGGAGAGCCGCCGCTTGTGCGTCAACCCCGCGATCGGGTTGGTCTGGTCCATGAACTGGGAGAGCTGGGAGGTCCCGAAGAACTCCCGGATCGCCGCGGAGACCGGGCGGATGTTGATGAGCGTCTGCGGCGTGATCGCCTCGACGTCCTGCGTGGTCATCCGCTCGCGGACGACCCGCTCCATCCGCGAGAGCCCCACGCGCACCTGGTTCTGGATGAGCTCGCCGACGGTGCGCAGCCGGCGGTTGCCGAAGTGGTCGATGTCGTCCACCTCGACCGGGACGGTGGACGGGTCCTCGGAGCCCTCCTCGACCGCACCGCGCGCGGGCATCGAGGTCTCGCCCGCGTGCAGCCGCACCAGGTACTCGATGGCGGTGACGAGGTCCTCCTCCGTCAGGACACCGGTCTGGTAGGGAAGGTCGAGCCCCATCTTCTTGTTGAGCTTGTAGCGGCCGACCCGGGCCAGGTCGTAGCGCTTCTCCTTGAAGAAGAGGTTCTCCAGGAGGGTCTGCGCGCTCTCCTTCGTCGGCGGTTCACCGGGGCGCAGCTTGCGGTAGATGTCCAGCAGCGCCTCGTCCTGGCCGGCCGTGTGGTCCTTCTCCAGCGTCGCCAGCAGCGTTTCGGAGAAGCTGAACCGCTCGCGGATGGCCTCGTCGCTCCACCCCAGCGCCTTCAGCAGCACGGTGACCGGCTGGCGGCGCTTGCGGTCGATGCGGACACCGACGGTGTCGCGCTTGTCCACGTCGAACTCGAGCCACGCACCGCGGCTCGGGATGATCTTGACGCCGTGGATGTCCTTGTCCGTGGACTTGTCCACCGACTGGTCGAAGTACACGCCGGGGGACCGCACGAGCTGGGAGACGACCACCCGCTCGGTGCCGTTGATGATGAAGGTCCCCTTGTCGGTCATCACGGGGAAGTCGCCCATGAAGACCGTCTGGCTCTTGATCTCGCCAGTGGAGTGGTTGGTGAACTCGGCGGTGACGAACAGCGGCGCCGAGTACGTCATGTCCTTGTCCTTGCACTCCTCGACGGTCGACTTGACCTCGTCGAAGCGCGGATCGGAGAAGGACAGCGACATCGAGCCGGAGAAGTCCTCGACCGGGGAGATCTCGTTGAGGACCTCTTCGAGTCCGCCCTGGGGGTTCTCCTCGCCGGCGTCGACCCGGCGCTGGAACCAGGTCTCGTCGCCGACGAGCCATTCGAAGGACTGGACCTGCAGGTCGAGCAGATTCGGCACGCTCAACGGCTCGTGAATGTTCGCGAACGAGACCCGCTTGGGTGCCCCAGGGATCTCCGACGTGAAGTTGGAAGCTGCAGAGACCTTGGTCGCGCGGGAGACTGCCAAGATGCGTCCTTCCGGGACTCTGAACTGGCTGCAACCGCGTCAGCGACGCACGGTGCATCGACGATGCGCAGCACCGGCGGTCGGTGCCCGGCACCGGGGGACGGTGCGGCATCGAGGCCGATGCACCGAGACCGATACACAGGGCCTGATCGCTAACACGGCTGTCAAGGGTGCAATGGCGCCCACGATCCTAGGGCCCCTTCGAGGGCACGCGGAAAGAGGGCAGCGCAACGTAGCAGTCTAGCCGGAACGACGGCAGCTGTCGAGGCCCCCGGCAAGGAGCGGCGGGGGTGCTCGCTTCGGATCCAGAGTGAACCCGCGACCGCCCACAGTCAAGGGAAGGCGCGTTGATCACCCTCGTGGCGCACGACACGATCGGCCCACCTCCCCGATCGCGACGGTGAACCAGCTGGTCACCCGAGCGCCGCGGGGGGTGCGGGCGCCCGCCGCGAGCGACCTCGCCGCCGCGGCGCGGCGCGGTGGCGGCGCGACGGAGAACCGGACAGAACGGGCGAGATGTGTCGTGCCCCACACCGAAGAACACACCACCGGGGCAGCCGGCGGAGCACCGGACGACCCGGCGCCCGCGCGGCGGCCCGCGGGTCCGCCCGCTCGAAGCGGGGTGAGCGCAACCCTCCTCCCGCGGCCCGCGCGCCGGCGGAAGGCACTCGTCCAACGGCTCCCGCGTTCCGGGAATTCCCGCCCGCACTGCGTGATATCGGTCACCACGAGCGGATCGGTCGTCAGTGCGGATCACCGGCGTACCACCGCATTCGCGGCACGACGCCCGCGCTCGCCGGCGCGGCGCGGTGCGGGTTGTTGCACAGCGCACCACGAAGGAGGCGCATCCCGGTAACGTGTACGCGTCCTTCAGTCGGGGGAGCGAAACAGCCGGTGACCGCAGTGCACAGGAGTACCGACTCATGAGCGACGACGCCAGATCGGCGAGCTCGTCCGGCGAGCGGCAGGGGTCCCGCACCGACCGGACGCGTTCCGCGTCCAGTTGGTTCTCCCGCGAGCACCTCGAGGACACGCCCCCGCCCGCCCCGGCTCCCCCGGACGGCCCGACCCCACCAGCGGCGGAGGACACCGCCTCGCCCGGGCCGGGGCAGCCCCGCGGCCGACCGCCGGTGGCCACGACCGGCGAGCACCCGCAGCGCACCCCCGAGCAGCGCTACGCCGACGCCGTCGCGGCGATGAACCGGGTCGTCACCAGCCGGGACTTCAGCGCGCTGCCCTGGATCACCGAGGTCTTCCGCGCGACCGCCGGCGTGCTCGCCGAGGACGACCCCGCCCGCGCCTCGGTGCTCAACAACCTCGGCACCGCCGCCCAGCTCACCTTCGTCACCAGCGCGGACGTCGCCGACCTGGAAGACGCGATCGCCTACTACCGCTCGGCCGTCACGTCGGCCCCGGAAACCGACGAGGACCTGCTGCTCTACCGCAACAACCTGGTGCTCGCGCTGGTCGAGCACGCCGGGCGCACCCGCAGCGCGGAGTCGAGCGGGCAGGCCGCCGCCCACGCGCGCGAGACCGCCCGGCTGACCCCGCGCGGCGACCCGCGCCGGCACGTGGCCGCGGTGCGCCTGGCCACCAGCCTGCGCACCCACGCCCGCGTGGCCAGCGACAACGAGGCCGACGAGGAGTCCATCGACGCCTTCCGGGAAGCCGCGGGCAGCGCCCCGGACGAGGAAGCGCCGGAACTGCAGGTCAACCTCGGCGCCGCGCTCACCCGGCGCGCCCAGCGCAGCGGCGACCCCGCCGCGCTCGACGAGAGCGTGCACCACCTGCGCACCGGGGCGAGCGCGCTGCCCGAGGGACCGGCGCGGCACCGGGCGCAGTGCTACCTCGCCAGCGCGCTGCGGTTGCGCTTCCACGTCAGCGGCGACGTGGCCGACCTGCACTCGGCCGTCGCGGAACTCCTCGGGGCGGTGGCCGCCCTCCCGGAGGGAAGCCCCCTGCTCGGCAGGGCCGCGCGCCACCTCGCCGAGTGCGCCCTCGACCACGTCGACGCCACCGGCGAGCCGCAGCTCCTGCAGCAGGTGCTGCGCCCGCTCGCCTCCGCCGCCCACGCCATGCGCGGCGACGACCCGTACCGGGTGGCGGTGCTCGCGCTCCACGGCGCGCTGCTGCGCCGCCAGCACGCGCAGCACTCCGACGAAACCGCGCTGGACACCGCCGTGACCGCCGGGGAGGAGGCGCTCCGGCAGGCCGCGGACGAGGGAGCCGACCCGGTGCGGCTGTCGCTCATCCGCAGCCTCCTCGCCCGGCACGAGCACGCCGGCGGCACGGCCGACCTGGACCGCGCCGCCGCGGTCGCCGCGGACCTCGCGGAGGACGCGGCGACCGACGAGCGCAGCGCGGGCCCGCTCACCGCGCAGAACACCGCGGTGCGCGGTGAGCTCTCCCTGCACCGCTACCGGCTGACCCGCAGCGAGCGCGACCTCGACGCGGCGATCCAGCGCCTCGCCCAGGGCCTCGGCGGGATCCCCGAGGGCATGCCCGCGCGCGCCGACGTCGCCCTCCTGCTCGGCGAAGCCCTCCGCGAGCTGCACCGGCGCTCCGGTCGGCGGCGGAACTACCGGTGGGCGCGCAAGGTCCTCACCGAAGCCGCCGGGCAACCCACCGCCCCGGCCGACCGGCGGCTGCGCGCGGCCGAGGCCGCGGCCCGCGCGGCAGCGGAGGCCCAGCGCTGGTCCGAGGCCGCCGAGTCGTTCGCCCAGGCCGTGGAGCTGCTCCCGCTGGTGCCGCGCGGCAAGCGGGTCGTCGCCTCCCCCGAGGTGCAGCAGGACTGGGGCGTGCTCACCGCCGACGCCGTGGCGTGCACGCTCGAGGCGGGCCTGCCGCACCGCGCGGTCGAGCTGCTCGAGCACGGGCGCACCGCGGTGCTCTCGGACTTCCTGCCGACCGGCGGCGAGCTCGGCGCGCTGCACCGCGAGCGCCCCGAGCTGGCCGACGAGGCGGTGCGGCTGCGCCGCCTGCTCGACCGGCCCACCACCGAACCGGTGCTCGCCCCGGTCGACGACCGCACGCGCAGCGCGGGTGCCTGGGACGAGCTGCTCGAGCGCATCCGCACCGTCGACGGCGGGCACCTGCGCCCGGTCCGGTTCGACGACCTGGCCACCGCCGCCGCGCGGGCCGGGGCCGACTACGGCGCGATCGTGCTGCCGAACATCAGCCGATACCGCTCGGATGCGCTGGTCGTGTTCGGCGGGCGGGTGGTGACCCTCCCGCTGCCCGGAGCTTCCCCGGAGGCGGTCACCGAGCAGGCGCACACCGCGCTCACCGCGGCCCTGCGCCGCGACGAGCAGCGGCTGAACGGCTGCCTGCACTGGAGCTGGGACCACCTGGTGCTGCCCGTGCTGGAGCGCATGGGCTACCTCCGCAGCCCCGGTGCCGGGAAGCGCTGGCCGCGCGTGTGGTGGTGCGCCCACGGGCCCGCCGCGTACCTGCCGCTGCACGCGGCGACCGCGGCGGACGGCACGAGCGCGCTGGAGTGCGTGGTGTCCTCGTACGTCCCGACGCTGGGCGCGTTGCGGCGCCCGCGCGGAGGGCAGCAGCCCGCGGCGGGCTCGGCGCTGGTCGCGGCCGGCTCGGTGGACGGCCTCGCGCGCGAGCTGCCGCCGCGCAACCAGCTCGCCGCGCGGCACTGCCCCGGGGCCGAGGTGCTCGGCGCGGAGGCCTCCACCGGCGAGGTGCTGCGCCGGCTGCCGCGCGCCAGCTGGGTGCACGTGTGCGAGCGGAGCGCGGCGTACCCGAGCCGGCCCGCCGCCGCGTCGGTGCTCTCCCGCGAACCGGACCCCTCGCTCGGCGTCGTCGAGATCGGGCAGACGCGGCTGGACACCGCCGAGCTGTGCGTGCTCAGCCACTGCGCCACGGCCGCGGAGGCCCCGTCCCCGGCCGCCGCGTGCCTGCCGGGCGTCCTCGGCTTCGCCGGGTACGCGCACGTGCTCGGGTCGCTGTGGGAGGTCGAGGAGCGCAACGCGTGCGCCGTGCTGGAGGGCGTGTACGGCGAGGTCATCGGCGGCGAGCTGGACCACGCGGGGTACGCCCTGCACGACGCGGCCCGCCGGCTGCGCGACGAGCAGCCGGACGCGCCCAGCCAGTGGGCGCCCTTCGTCCACGCGGGACCGTAGGGACGGTCCGGCATCGGCCCGAACCGGCTCATCAGCGACCGGCTGGCACGCACGTGAGGCGAGCGCACCGCCGAAGCGGGGCCGGCGGCGGGCCCCGTCCGGCGCGCGTGCCGCACCGGCCCGGAAACCGAGCCGCTGCGCGGACCGACCGGGCGCGCCGGATCAGCGCAGCGTGATGTTGTTGATCTTCCAGGTGTCGCCTTCGCGGTGCGCGCCGATGCTGAGCTGGGCCGGAGCCGAGTTGCTCTGACCGGTCCCCGCGCGCATCGACCGCTGGTCCACGAACACGAGCACCTCGGCCCGGTCGCCTTCCAGGCGCGTCACCGCGCTCTCCCGCACGCTCGCGGTCACCACCAGCTGCTGCTTCGGGGCCTGCTCCTTGACCACGCCGAACAGCTGCTCGTAGGTGTCCACAGCGGACCCCGTGAGCAGCCGGTCGGCGGCCTTCTCGGAGGCCTGCACGTTGTTGTGGTCGTAGGAGAAGACCTTCTCCACGGCGCTGGTGATCTGCCCCTTGGCCTCGCTGGTGCCCGCGCCGTCCGTGAGCGCCGCGTTGGCCGCGGCACCGGTGTAGCGCAGCGCGTAGGTCTCGTAGCCGAACCACCCGGCGAAGGCGAGGGCGAGCACCGTCACCACGGTGAGCACGGGAACGGGGCGCGAGCGCACCCGCGCGAGCCGACCCGCGCGGGC
The DNA here is from genome assembly GCF_054491345.1 of Salinifilum ghardaiensis. Taxonomy (NCBI): domain Bacteria; kingdom Bacillati; phylum Actinomycetota; class Actinomycetes; order Pseudonocardiales; family Pseudonocardiaceae; genus Salinifilum; species Salinifilum ghardaiensis. Next base: position 4,616,027 of record NZ_CM137101.1, read on the forward strand.
GGGTTCCCCCGCGGTGTCCGCACCGGCGGGTTCCTGCTCCGGTGCGCGGTGCTGGCCCGCGGTTCCGCGGCGCGCAGCGCGGACGCTGCGCCGCTTGGCCGAGGGGGATCGGAGCGTTCGGGCGCTCCCGGTCCCGGCGTCCCCGCCGGGGGCTCCGTCCGTGCCGTCCTGCGCCGCACCGGTGCCCTCCGCCGCGGCGTCCGGACCGGCTTCCGCTGCCGCAGCACCGGCGCCGTCCTCGGCCGCCTCCTCCGGGGTGCTGTCCTCCCCCGCCGCGCCCTCCGCGGCCGCGGCCCCCTCGTCGTGCTCCGCGGACCCGGTCCCGGAGGTCGCGGCGGTGTCGCCGGCAGCCGCGCCGGTGCCGGCGGCGGCGCTCTCCGCCCCCGCCGGGGCCTGCGTCCCCTCCGCTTCCGACCCGCCCGGGGCCGACTGCTCCTCGGCGGACCCCTCGGTCGCGGGGCCGGAACCGCCCGCGGTCGTGTGCTCAGCCGTGCTCGCGCCGGTGGGCGCGTTGTCGCCCGCGCGCCGGTTCCGCGCACCGGCGACGCGGCGGGCGGCGGAGCCGCGCGGACGGTTGTGGCGGTTCGTGGACACTGCGTTCGCTCCTTGCGCGAGGTTGGTCGAGGTGCGGTGGCGTCACTGCCCGGACGCGGACGGGTCTTCGCCGGGCCGGCCCGCGGAGCCGCTCTGCTGCCCGCCCCCGTTCCCGTTCGGCTGCTGGCCCCCGTTGGGGACCTGGGAGATCCGGGCGAGTTTCCAGTCCTCCCCGTCGCGGCTGAGCTGCGCCGCGTAGCGGTGCCGCTGCGTGCTCGGCTGCTGCCCCTCCGCGCGCACCGTCACCTGCACCACCGCGATCATCCGGGCCTTTCCGGACTGCTCGTCGAGCTCGGTCAGCCCCGCGTCGAGGACCTTCGCCTCGGTGGCGCTCTTGCGCTTCTTGATCTGCTCGGCGTACTTCTGCCGCCCCTGCTGGACCTCCTGGTGCAGCGCGCCGGTGGAGCTCCGCGCCCAGCGGTCCAGGCCCTGCTGGACGTTGCGGTGGTCGAGGCTGTTGAAGTTGGCCACCGCTGCCTGCCCGGCCTGCAGCGCCTCGTCGCGCACCTGCGCGCGCTGCACGTCGGCGTCGTGGGCGCTGACCGCCCACGCGATTCCGGTGCCCGCGCAGGCCACCAGGCTGAGCCCGCACAGCGACGTCGCCACCAGCACCCCGGTTCGCCGGCGCGGCGCTGAGTTCTCGCCGGACATAACCACTCCCATCAACGACCTGGCGTCGTGTCTCGCGCTGCGCGTCACGGCGCGTTCTGCGCCCCGCGCACCGATGTCTCACTTCCCGGCGGTTCGGCGCAGTGCGCCTCGGAGTTCAGCGGTAGCGGTGCCATCTCGTTGCCGGCGCGCTTCGGAGTCTCCTCGTACCCGGCCGTGCATGGCAACGGGTCGAAGGCGTTGAGCGCGAGCCCGAAGTGCGCCTTGCCGTCACCCGGCACGACGCTGTTGGAGTTGGCCACGACCCCCGGGTACAGCGTCATGAGCTGCTCGATGCCGTCGTTGTGGTCCGCCAGCACTTCGGACGTTCCGGTCAGGTTCCGCAGCAGCGGGCCGAGTTGGTCCTGCTCGTCGAGGAATCCGCTGACCTGGCGGGCGGTTTCGGGCGACTGCTGCACGAGCCCCCGCAGGTCCGGATCGGACTCCTCCAGCTCCGCCGACAGCGCGCGGAGGTCACCGCTGAACGACTTGATCGCCGAGGACTGCTCGTTCTGCGTGGCCAGCACGGCGCGGCTGTCCTCGATCAACCGCTTGGTCTGCGGCAGGTGCCGCTGCGCCTCGGCGGTGAACTCGCTGGTGGTGTCCAGCACGGTCTGCAGGTGCCGCCCGTTGCCGCGGAAGGCGGTGCCGAGTTCGGACACCACCGTGCGCAGCGAGTCCTTCGGGACCGACTCGGCGAACGAGTTCAGGTTCATCATGAGGTTCTGCACCGGGAGCGGCGTGCTGGTGCGCTCCTCCTCGATCACCGCCCCGTCCGCGAGGTACGGCCCCCGGTCGTTCTGCGGCCGCAGGTCGACGTACTGCTCGCCGACGGCCGAGCGGTTGGCCACCACGGCCCGCACGTCGCGCGGGATGGGCGGCGCGTCCGATTCGATGTTCAGCGGCACGGCGATGCCGTCCTCGGTCAACCGCAGTTCGCCGACCCGCCCGACGGGCACACCGCGGTAGGTCACCTCGGCGTTGGCGAAGATCCCGCCGGTGCTGGCGAGTTTCACGGTCACGTCGTAACCGCGCGCCCACAGCACCTTGTCCAGGCCGGCGTAGGTGGCGCCGGTGTACCCCACGCCGAGCAGCGCGATGACCACGAACGCGAGCACTCGCAGGCGGACTTTGCGCGTCAGCATCAGTTACCTCCGAAGAGCCCACCGAGGAGGCCGTCGCCGCCCCCGCCGTCACCACCGCCGTCGTCGGGCTGCTCCGAGGGCTGCGGCTGCTCGCTCGGCGTGGGAACGGGCTGCGTCGGGGTCTGCCGCCCGTCGTCCCGCTCGGGTTGCCCCACCGGCGGGTCCCCGGGTTCCTGCCCCAGCGGCAGGGGCAGGTCGGGCGCGCGCAGCAGCGGCTGCTGCGAGCGCCCCAGGTTGCCGATGATGCGGGTGAGGTTGAGGTCCACGTCCGCGTACAGGTTCACGTAGTCGCTGCCCTTGATCCCCTCGACCGCGTTGTCCGGGAACGGGAAGGTCGCCAGCACCTCGAAGGACTTCGGCAGGGCGCTGCCGGCCTCGGCGAGCTTGCGCACCGTCGGAGCGAGCTGGTTGAGGTTGTGCACCACGTCGTCACCGCCCCGCTCGACCACGTCGGTGGCCACTCCGGACAGTTCGTCGAGCGAGCGCAGCATCGTGACCAGGTCCTCGCGCTGCTGGTTGAGCACGCGCAGCCCGGGCTCGATCTCGGTGAGCGCCTTGTCGATGCTCTGCCGCTGGGCGTTGAGCTTGGCGCTGAGCCGGTTGACGCTGTCCAGCGCCCGCGTGATGTCGTCGCGCTGCGCGTCCAGCCGGGTCACCAGCTCGTCGATGTTGTGCAGCAGTTCCCGCGCGTCGGACTCCCGCCCGTCCAGCGCGGTGTTGAGCTCGGAGGTGATGCTCTGCAGCTGCGCCACACCGCCGCCGTTGAGCAGCATGGACAGCGCGCCGAGCACTTCCTCCACCTCGGGGCTGCGGTTGGTGCGCTCGACCGGGACGAGCGCGCCGTCGCGGAGCTCGCCCCGCGGGGCCTCCGGTTTCGCCGGTGCGCTCAGGTCCACGTACTTCTCCCCGAGCAGGCTGGACTGCCGCAGCCGGGCGACGGCGTTGGCCGGGAGCTCCACGTCGCCGTTGAGCTGCACGGTGACCTCCGCCAGCCACGACTCGCCGGTCAGCCGGATGTCCGACACCCGCCCGACGGGCACGTTGTTCACGCGCACGCCCGAGTTCGGCACGAGGTCGAGCACGTCCCGGAAGTGGATCCGCACCTGGTAGGGGTCGCTGCCCACGTCCGCGCCGCCGGGCAGCGGCATGTCGTAGACACCGCGGAATCCGCAGCCGCCGAACACGGTCACGGCCAGCAGCAGGGCACCGATCACCCGGAGGCGGTGTCCGCCACCGGCGCTCGTGCGCGTTCCGGTTCGCGGGTGTGCGCTCATCGGCCACCTCCGGAGTTCTGCCCGTTCTGCTGCCCGCCGAGCAGCGGCAGCGGCGGCAGGTCACCGTTCTGCGCGGAGTTGATGATCTCGGCCGGCGTGCCGCCGGGCTTGCGGGTGCCGCCCCGCTCCGCCAGGGCGTCGCACTGCCGCGAGACCTGGCCCGGCACGTCGTCCGGGGAACGCTTGCTGAGCAGCTTGCACACCGCGGCCAGCGGGGGCTGGTTGAGCTCGTTGATCACCGCGCGCGTGTCCAGCGTGCCGGAGGCGCCGTTGTAGGAGTTCGCCAGGTTGCTCAGCGCCAGCGGGGCGTTGCTCAGCGACTCGTCCAGCGCGGCGCGCTGCTCGACCAGCGTCTTCGCGACCGTGTTCAGCTGGTCCACGTTGGACTTGAGCTCCTCGCGGTTGTTCTTGAGGAAGGAGTCGACCTTCTCCAGCGCGACCGTCAGCTCCGCCATCGCGGCCGTGAGGTTGTGCCGCTCGTCGGCCATCAGCGAGCTGACCTCCTGCAGCTGCGAGTTGAACCGCCGCACCTGGTCGTCGTTGGTGCGCAGCATGGAGCTGAACTTCTGCAGGTTGTCGACGGTGGCGAACAGCTCCTCGCTGCTGCCCTGCATCGTCCCGCCGAGCTCGCCGAGGTGCCGCAGCGTCGTGGCCAGCTTCCGACCGTTGCCGTCGAGGTTCTCCGCGGCGGTGTCGAGCAGCTTGCTCAGGTCGCCCCGCGAGTTCGCACCGCCGGGCCCGAGCGTCTTCGTGATCTCGTTGAGGCTGCTGTAGACCTGGTCCAGCTCCACCGGTGTGGCCGTGCGCTCCGGCGGGATCATCGCGCCGTCCGAGAGCTCCGGCCCGCCCGAGTAGGTCGGCGCGAGCTGCACGTACCGGTCGCTGACGACGGTGGGCGCCACGACGACCGCGCTGGCGTCCGCCGGCAGCGCCACGTCCCGGTCGACGTCCATCTCCACCCGCACGCGTTCGCCCTGCGGCGTCACGTCCGAGATGGATCCGACCGGAACGCCGAGCACGCGCACGTCGCCGCGCGGGTAGACGCCGACCGCCGAGTCGAAGTAGGCGGTGACCTTGCGCTGCGTGGCGCCGAAGAACAGCCACCACCCGGCCACCGTCGCCGCCAGCAGCACGACGAGGGCGACCGCCAGCAGGCTCACCCACGCCGGCCTGGACAGCCGCGGAGACACGCTGCTCATGGTTGACAGCCCTTCTGGTTGATCGGACCGACGGCGGGCGGCAGCAAGCCGCAGATGTAGGTGTCGAACCACCGGCCGTTGCCCAGCACGTTCGCGAACAGGCGCGTGAAGGGCGCGAACTTCTCCAGGCTGCGATCCAGGTTGTCCTGGTTGCGCTGCAGCATCTTCGTCACGCGGTCCAGCTGCTCCAGCGCCGGTCCGATCTGCTGGTTGTTCTCGTCGATCAGCGCGGTCAACTGCTGCGAGAGCTCGCGCGTGCCCTGCAGCAGGGAGTGCACGGAGTCGCGCCGGCTGCGGATCTCCTGCAGCAGCAGGTTGCCGTCCTGCAGCAGCCGTTCGAACTCCGCGTTGCGGTCGGAGACGGTCTTCGACAGCTTCTCGGTGTTGCTGAGCAGTTCCTTGAGCTTCGCGTCGCGCTTGGCGATGGTCTGCGACAGCTGTGAGAGCCCGTCCAGCGCCCCGCGGACGTCGTCCGGGGTTCCGGCGAACGTCTCGGACATGGTGCGGAAGCTGCGCGCCAACTGGTCCGTGTCGACCTTGTCCACTGTGGTGGACAGGTCGCTGAACGCCTCCATGACGTCGTAGGGGGCCATGGTGCGCTGCAGCGGGATCGGCTTCGAGGAGTTCAGCTCCTGCGAGCCCTTCGGGTCGAGCGCCAGGAACTTCTGCCCGAGCAGGGTTTTGACCTTGATCGCCGCGGCGGTGCGGTCACCGAGCCAGGTGTCGCTGACGCGGAAGTCGACCCGCACCCGGTCGCCGGCGAGCTCCACGCCGGTGACCTCGCCGACGCGCACGCCCGCGACGCGGACCTCGTTGCCCGAGGCCAGGCCGGCGGCCTCGCTGAACTCGGCGGAGTACGCCTTCCCGCCGACCAGCGGCAGCCGCTCGAAGTTCATGGCCAGCAGGAACGCCAGCACCAGCACGACCATCCCGGCCAAGCCGATGGTGAAGGGATTGCGCTGCGTGAACGGCTTCATCGCTGGCACCTCGGCTGGGTCTGCGGCATCACGGGCAGCGGGAGCTCGGCCTCGCCCACGCCGACGGTTCCTTCCGCCTGGCACAGGTAGAAGTTGAACCACGATCCGTAGGAGGCCGTCCTGCCGAGGGTGTTGAGCTTGTCCGGCATGTTCTGCAGCACGCGCTCCGTGGTCTTCTCGTGCTCGTTGAGGTTGGCCGCGGTGTCCTCGAGCCCGGCGATGCTCCGCTTCAGACCCGGGCGGGAGCGCTCGGCCAGGTCGGCGGTGGTGTGCGTGAGGCCGTCCATGGCGGTGACCGCCTCCCCGATGGCCCGCCGGTCGTCCGCCAGTCCCGAGGTGAGCTCCTGCAGCTGGCCGATCGTCGCGGACAGCTCCTCGTCGCGGCGGTTGACCGTGCCCAGCACCCCGTTGAGGTTGTTGATCACCTGCCCGATCACCTGGTCCTTCTCCGCGATGGCGGTGGTCAGCGAGGCGATGTGGGTGAGCAGGCTCTCCACGGTGCCGCCCTCGCCCTGCAGCACCTGGATGATCTGGTGCGAGAGCTTGTTGACGTCCTCCGGCGACAGCGCCCGGAACAGCGGCTTGAACCCGCCGAGCATCACCGTCAGGTCCAGCGCCGGCTTGGTGCGCTCCAGCGGGATGGTCGCCCCCTCCGGCAGGTACTGGTTGGGGTCGCCCGCGCCCTGCTCCAGCGCGATGTAGCGCTGCCCCACCAGGTTCCGGTACTTCATCGTCGCGGTCACCGAGGAGGGCAGCCGGCGGTCGGTCACGCTGAAGTCCACTTCGGCGTGGCGGCGGTCGACGACTTCGATGCTGTCCACCTGGCCGACCTTCACCCCGCTGATGCGGATGTCGTCGCCCTCGTTGAGGCCCGTGACATCGGTGAACCGCGCGCTGTAGCTGCGCGAGCTGCCGAAGGTCTCGTTCGCGATGGTCATCACGAGCACGCCCATGGCGAGCACGGTGACCAGCACGAACACGAGGAACTTGGTCAGCGGGGCTGCGATCGAGCGGCCGTTCATTCGTAGCTCACCTCCGTTCCCCGCAGCACCGGGCCGACCAGCAGCGAGCTCCACCCGGGCACGTCACCGGACGGCCGGCCGAGGTTCGGGGCGACCAGTGTGGACACCCACGCGGCCTCCCGCGGCGAGTTCTGCGTGCCCAGCCCGGCGGAACTGGGCTGGGTGCTGGCCGGTGCCGTGGACGCGCCCCCGTCCTGCCCCCGGTCCTGGCCCTGCGCACCCGGCGGGATGAACGGTTCCGCACCGCCCGGCGGGTACACGCCGTCCTGGATCGGCTTGGACGGGGCCGGCGGTTTCGACCCGTCCTTGAACGGGCCGTCCGGCGGGTACTCGGGCATCGGTTCCGGCATCGGCACGAGGTTGTAGCAGCGCGGACCACGCTTGTCGTTGAACTCGGGTTCGTCCTGGTTCGGCTCGTACTTGCCGCGGTGCGGGACGACCTCCAGCTTGACGTGCAGCCCGGGCTCGTCGGTTCCCTCGCCGAACGCCTTGCGGATCCGCGGCACGTACTGCGCCATCTCCTCGAGGAAGCACGGGAACTGCGGCGAGTACTTGGCCAGCACGTCCAGCGTCGGCCGCGTCCGCTCGCCGAGGCGGACCATCGTGTCGCCGTTCTTCTCCAGGAACTCCGTGGTGTCCTGCGAGGTGGTGGTCAGCTGACCGGTCATGTCCCGCAGGTTCCTCTTCTGCTCCACGACCGTCCGCGCCGTGGTGCTGAAGTTGTCCAGCGCCCGCACCACGTCCGGCGCTGCCTGCTCGTACGTGCGGGCCACGCCGACGAGTTCGCGGAGGTTCTGCTGCAGTTCCGGCACCGCGGGGTTCAACCCGGACAGGTAGTCGTTGAGCTGCGTGATCGTCCGCCCGATCTGCTCGCCGCGCCCGTTGAGCGCCTGGTCCACCGCGTTCAGCGTGGCCGCCAGGTCGTCGGGCTGGACCGCCTGCAGCAGCGGCATCGTGTTGGACAGCACCCGCTCCAGCTCGATCGAGGCGGGGCTGCGGTCCTGCTGGATGGTCTGGCCGCTGTGCAGCTCCTCGGTGGAGGCCTGCTCCGGCAGCTGCAGGGAGACGTAGCGCTCGCCGAACAGCGTCTGCGGCAGCAGCAGCCCCGAGACGTTGCTGGGCACCTTGCCGGCGTGCTCCGGCTCGATGGACAGGTGCACGTCCGCGCCGCCGCTGGTCGGTTCGATCCGCTCGACGCGACCGACGATCATCCCGCGCACCTTGACGTCCGCGCGCGGCAGCAACTGGTTCGCCGTCCGCTGCGCCTTCATCACGACATCCACGGTGGACTCGAAGGTGCGGTTGTAGAACGCGAGCGTCAGCGTCACGAACAGCACCACGCACATCAGGAAGGCCACGCCGAGCAACCGGCGCCGCACCGTGGTCCCCACCGTCTGCCTGCTCATCCCGTAATCCGAACCGTCGTCGTGGTGCCCCAGATCGCGAGGCTGAGGAAGAAGTCCAGCAGTGCGGTCGTCACGATCGCCGTGCGGACCGCGCGCCCGACCGCGACACCGACGCCGGCCGGACCGCCGCTCGCGCGGTAGCCGTAGTAGCAGTGCGTCATGATCACCACCACGCTGAAGATCAGCACCTTCCCGAACGACCAGAGGACGTCCTCGGGCGGGAGGAACAGGTTGAAGTAGTGGTCGTAGGTGCCCGCCGACTGGCCGTAGCCGAACACCGTGATCGCGCGCGCGGCCACGTACGAGGTGAGCAGTCCCAGCACGTACAGCGGGATCACCGCGACGAATCCGGCGATCACGCGCGTGGTCACCAGGTACGGCAGGCTCGGCACGCCCATGACTTCCAACGCGTCGATCTCGTCGGAGATGCGCATCGCGCCCAGCTGCGCGGTGAACCCGGACCCGACGGTGGCCGACAGGGCCAGACCGGCCACCAGCGGGGCGATCTCACGCGTGTTGAAGTACGCCGAGACGAACCCGGAGAAGGCCGAGGTGCCCAGCTGGTCCAGGGCCGCGTAGCCCTGCATGCCGACGACCGTGCCGGTGAACACGGTCATGCCGACCATCACACCGACCGTGCCGCCGATGACGGCGAGCGCCCCGCTGCCGAAGCTCACCTCGGCCAGCAGCCGCAGCGTCTCCTTGAGGTAGCGCGCGACCGCCTTCGGCACCCACACCAGAGCGCGGACGTAGAACGACATCTGGTCGCCCAGGTCGTCCAACGTCTCCAGCGGTCGCCGTAACACGCGTCGTGCGCGTTGGGAGATCGTCACCATGTCTGCGTTCCCTCGCCGTCACATGCCCTTCGGCGGCACGAGCTGCAAATAGACCGTCGTCAGAATGAAGTTCACCGCGAACAGCAGCAGGAAGGTGATCACCACCGACTGGTTCACCGCATCTCCCACGCCCTTCGGACCGGGCGGCGGGTTCAACCCCCGGTAGGCGGCGACGACACCCGCCAGGAACCCGAACGCCAAGGCCTTCACCTCACCGATCCACAGGTCCGGCAGCTGCGCTAGCGCGTTGAAGCTCGCCATGTAGGCGCCGGGCGTGCCGTCCTGCATGATCACGTTGAAGAAGTAGCCGCCGAGCACGCCGACCACCGAGACCATGCCGTTGAGCAGCACGGCGACGAGCATCGCCGCCAGCACCCGCGGCACCACGAGGCGCTGGATCGCCGAGACGCCCAGCACCTCCATCGCGTCGATCTCCTCGCGGATCTTGCGCGAACCCAGGTCCGCGCAGACCGCGGATCCGCCCGCGCCGGCGATGAGCAGCGCGGTGACGATCGGACTGGCCTGCTGGATGATCGCCAGGACGCTGGCCGCACCGGTGAACGACTGGGCGCCGATCTGCCGGGTCAGCGATCCGAGCTGCATCGCGATGACCGCGCCGAACGGGATCGACACCAGCGCGGTCGGCAGGATCGTCACGCTCGCGATGAACCAGCACTGCTGGATGAACTCGCGCAGCTGGAACGGACGTTTGGGCAGGTTCCGCCCCACTTCGAGCGCGAGCGCGAACAGCCGCCCGGTCTCCCGGACGGCCCCCGCCCCCGGCATGCGCGTTCCGGCGGGCTGACTCACCGGGCATCCCCCCGCTTCCGGCCGAACCAGCGACGCCGCGACGGCTGCTCGTCCTCGGGTTCGTAGCCGACCGTCCACGGTGGCGGCGCCGGTTCACCACCGGCTGCCGGGCCGGACTGGCCCTCGCCGCGCGGGTTCGGCTCCGGGCCGCCGGCGGACGGGTCGGCGTCCTGCTGCGGGACCCGGGCCACCGCCCCGGCGTCCAGCGATCCCGACCACGCCTCGTGCGAAGCGGCGGGCCGGACCGGAGCGGTCGGCGCTTCCGGCTGCAGCCACTGCCCCTGCGCGTGCCTGCCCTGCGGTTCGCTCTGCGGGACCTGCTGCGCCGGTTGCCCGCCGTCCGGCCGGGGCGGTTGCGCCCCCTGCGGCGCGGGATGCTGCCGGCCGTCGACGCCGTAGCGGGCGCGCTCCTCGGGGGTGAGCGTGTTGAGGATCTCCTGCTGCGCGGCCGGGTCCAGCCCGCCGAGCTCCTGCATCACGCGGTCCTTGCGCCGCACCACGGCTGCGCGGTCGGGCACCCCCGGCGAGACGCTCAGCTGCGGGATGATCTGCGGCAGTCCCTCGTGCTGCTCCCCGAGCTCGGCCATCTCCGCGGCCATCTGCCCGGTGTCCTTCTCCTCGCTCATCCCGATCGGGCCCGCCCGCCGGCCGTTGAGGAACTGCTCGACCACCGGTTCGGTCGAGGTCAGCAGGAGCTCCCGCGGGCCGAACATGACGAGGTTGCGCCGGAACAGCATGCCGATGTTGTCCGGAACCGTCCGGGCGGTGTTGATGTCGTGCGTGACGATCAGGAACGTGGAGTCGGTCTGCGCGTTCAGATCGACGATCAGCTGGTTGAGGTAGGCCGTCCGCACCGGGTCCAGCCCCGAGTCCGGCTCGTCGAAGAGAATGATCTCGGGGTCCAGCACCAGGGCGCGCGCCAGCCCGGCGCGCTTCTTCATTCCGCCGGAAATCTCGCCCGGCAGTTTGTCCTCGGAACCGACGAGACCGACCATGTCCATCTTCTCGCCGACGATGTTCCGGATTTCGCCTTCGCCCTTCTTGGTGTGCTCGCGCAGCGGGAAAGCGATGTTGTCGAAGAGGTTCATCGACCCGAACAGCGCGCCGTCCTGGAACAGGACGCCGAAAAGCTTCCGGATCTCGTAGAGCTCGCGCTCCGAGCAGGTGCAGACATCGACCCCGTTGATGAGCACCTGCCCCTCCTCGGGCTTGAGCAGTCCCACCAGGGCCTTGAGGAACACCGATTTCCCCGTGCCCGAAGGGCCGAGCAGCACGCTGATCTCACCGGGAGGGAGATCCAGGGAGACACCCCGCCAGATGGTCTGCGACCCGAAAGACTTGGACAGCCCGTCGACGGCCACCTCGACGCCCATCCGGACCTCCACTTCCCTCGCTTCGCGGCAACCGGGAGCGCCCCCGGAATCCGCAGCCTGCCAAATGTGACCCGGTTAACCGAAGGTCTATCGCGTCACACCTGTGCAACGAGTGCGGCGCACGGAGGTTACTGGCGAGTTCACCGAAGTCGGGCCGGCGGTAACCGGACGTTTTCCCGAATCCCGGGAATGGCCTCGGTGCGCACCGGAAACACCCCGCGGCGGCCCCGGCGGAGGAGGGCGGGATCCGACGCAAAAAAGTGGACACCTCCCTTCCAGGAGGTGCCCACTTCGCGTTCTGCGCCGGCGAATGCGTCAGCGCGGAACGAGTCGACTCACTTCAGGGTGACCTGACCGCCGGCCTCTTCCAGCTTGGCCTTGGCGTCGTCGGCCTTCTCCTTGTCGACCTTCTCCAGCACCGGCTTCGGCGCCTCCTCGACCATCTCCTTGGCCTCCTTCAGGCCCAGGCCGGAGACGATCTCGCGCACGATCTTGATGACCTGGATCTTCTTGTCGCCGGCGCCCTCGAGGATGACGTCGAACTCGTCCTGCTCTTCCTCTTCCTCGGCCTCGCCGGCACCGGCGGCCGGGGCGGCCACCGCCGCGACCGGAGCCTGAGCGCTGACGTCGAAGGTCTCCTCGAACTGCTTGACGAACTCGGAGAGCTCAAGGAGGGTCATTTCCTTGAAGACGTCGAGCAGTTCCTCGTTGCTCATCTTGGCCATGGTGGCGTTCCTTTCGATCAGTGCCCGCGCACGGGCAGTAGCCGGGTGTGCGGATGGCGGAACCGGCGTCCGCCGGGGTCCGCGACGGTCGAGTTCGCCGAAGCGGACTCAGGATTCCTTCTTGTCCTTGAGCGCACCGGACAGGCGCGCGACCTGCGCGGCGGGCTCGGAGAACATGGTCGCCGCCTGGTTGAGCTTGGCCTTCATCGCACCGGCCAGCTTGCCCAGGGTGGCTTCGCGCGAATCCAGGTCGGCGATCCGCTCGACCTCGGACACCGACAGCGGGCGGCCGTCCATGTAACCGCCCTTGATCACCAACGCCTGGTTGGCCTTGGCGAACTCGCGCAGCGCCTTCGCCGCGTCCACCGGCTCGCCCCGGATGAAGGCGATCGCGGTCGGACCGGTGAACAGCTCGTCCAGACCCTCGACACCGGACTGCGCGGCGGCACGCTTCGTCAGCGTGTTCTTGCTGACGCGGTAGGTCGTCTCCTCGCCGAGGTTGTTCCGCAGCTGCGCCAGCTGCGCCGTGGTCAACCCGCGGTACTCGGTGATGAGCGCGGCGGTCGACTCGTTGAAGTGCTCGGCGATCTCGTTGACCGCCGCGACCTTCTCGGGCTTCGCCATGTCGCCTCCTTTCTCCCTTTCCGACTGTCGTCCGTCAGTCGGGCCCGGAGACGACAAAACGCCCCGGCGCAGCGAGAGCACGGGGCGTATCAGCACATGCGGGCACTGATGGCCACGTTCCTCCTGCGCGGGCCGCCCGCCTCTCACGGGACCTTCGTTTCCCCTGCGGCCGGCATCCGGCGCGGCGGGGAAAGACCAGCGGTCATCGGCTGGAATCGCGTCCCAGGGTACGTCAACCGCGCAGGCTGGTCCGCACCGGGGTCACCGCCGGTCAGCACCGGTGCGCACCCGCGAGCAGCTCCGCGCCGGGCCGCTCGGGCACTGGTGACCGCGCGCCCGGTGGGCGGCATCATGATCGGCGTGGCCGATCCGAACGAACACCGCTCCGCGCAGCACTCCCCGGGCAGCGGCGAGATCGAACCCGCCGAGCCCCTCGAGGCCGAACTCGTCGAACCTCCGCGCGACTCCGCGAGCGCACCCCCCGCACCGCCGACCGGCGCGGACCAGCCGGACGGCGGCACCACCGATCCCGCGGCGACCGACGACGAGGAGTACCGCCAGTACCAGGAGTTCCTCGAGTTCCAGCGGTTCAAGCGCTGGCAGCGCGAGCAGGGCGGCCAGCCCGGCGACCTGGCCGCACCGCCTCCGGCCGCACCACCACCGGCCGCACCACCGCGCACCCCGTGGTGGAAACGGATCCTGCGGCTGTTCCGGTTCACATTCGTCCGGCGCCTGGTGTACCTGGTCCTGCTGATCCTGCTCGTGCCGCCGGTGCTGCAGCACGTCCTCACCGGGTCGAGCGGCTCCGGCGGAGGCGGCGGCACCGGCGGGGGCGTGCCGCCGAACTCGGTGCCCATCACCTCCACCAACCCGCAGCGGGCGGTCGCGGGCGTGTACAACTACCTCCGCGGGGACGACCCGGAACGCACCTGCCTGCTGTTCAGCCCCTCCGGCAAGGCCGCCTTCGCCAGCGAGCACGGAGCGCAGGACTGCGCGAGCGCCGCACGCCGGCTGCACGAGAGGATCACCAGCGGTGGGCAGTACGCCAACCCCTCGTTCGCGGAGAACGCGGTGGAGGTCGCCGAGCCGGAAGCGGTCGTGTACGGCTGCCGCGTGCGCACCGGCGGCGGCCCCGAGCTGGGCAGCTTCGGCCTCACCCGCCAGGACGACGGCGGCTGGCTGATCTCCTCGTACGACCGCAGCGCCCCCGCATGCCAGTAGCCCGTGCGCAGCGACCGCGCGGATCGGCTGGTCGTGCGCTCGGCCGCACCGCCCCGCCGGGCGAGCGGCGAAGCCGCTCGCCTCTCCTGCCCCCGGGCGATCGGCTTCCCGCGGACGCGGGCTTTTTCGGAGGAACGCACAACGACCTGCGGCGTGTCGCGGCGCTCGTTCGTCGTCCGCGCCGATTGTGCCCCGTGATCGCGCGGCCCTAGGTTGCGAGCCGATCCGGTCACCGCCGAACCGAGGAGGACAGGTTGGCCGACGACTCCACCGCGCAGCAGCCGCCCGAGCGCACGGGGGACTCCGAGCCCCGTCCCGAGCTCCCCGGGGCGACCGCGCCCGGGCCCGCGGAACGCGGCCCCTGCGGGGACGACCTCCCCGCGCGGGGAGCTGCGGATCGGGGCTCCGGGACAGGTGACCGGGCATCCGGGGAGTCCAGCGCCGGTGGCGGGGTGGCCCGCCGCCGGTTCCTCGCCGGGGTGGGCGCGACCGCCGCGGGCTTCGGGCTGCACACCACGGCCGAGGCGCAGGCCTCCGGGAGCCCCGGCGATCCCCCCGGCCCCGAGCGGTTCCGCGCCGACCCGCTGCTGCTCGCGCCCGAACTCGTCCTGCTGCCGGACGGACCGGCCCGCGAGCAGGCCGTCCTCGTCGCCGGCGGCGAGTTCCGCGACATCGGACCTGCGCAGCGGCTCTCCGCGAGGCACGGCACCGAGCCGGTGCACCTGCCCGGGCAGCTGCTCATGCCCGGCTTCGTCGACGCGCACCACCACCTCACGCAGAGCTTCGGCAAGGCGCAGTCGTTCGGCCAGCCCTCCGAGGTGTTCAAGCAGATCTGGGAACCGCTGGAGCAGGCCCTCGACGAGGACACCGCCCGCACGGCCGCGAAGCTCGCGGCCCTCGAAGCGCTGCGCGGCGGCTTCACCACCGTCGCCGACGCCGGGACGCGCGCGCCGGTGGACGTGGGCGTGCTGGCCGAGGCCGCGCACGAGGCGGGCGTGCGCTGCGTGCTCGGGAAGGTGTGCTCGGACGGCTCCGGCGGGCCGGAGCACCTGGCCCGCTGGGAGTCCGACCGGCTGGTGCACCCGTCCCTGGCCATCCCCGTCCCCGGGGATGCCACCGCCGAGGTGATCACCCGGACGGCGAAGCTGTGCGCCGAGGCGGGAGCGGTGTTCCAGATCCACCTCAACGAGCACCTCGCGGCCGTCGAGCGCTCGCTGCGGAGCCACGACCTGCGCCCCCTGGAGTACCTGCACAGCATCGACGCGCTCGGGCCGCAGACGCTCGGCGCGCACACCACGCTGCTGTCCGCGGAGGAGCTGCGGCTGCTCTCCGACACCGGCACGGCGATCAGCTACAACCCGGTCGCCAGCGCGTGGAAGGGCAACTCGGTGGCACCGGCGAACACGATGGCAGCGCTGGACGTGCGCTTCGGGATGGGCACCGACGGCACCCGCGGTGACGGCTTCCGCATGGTCGACGCGGCCGAGACGGCGCAGCTGCTCACCGCCGGCCTGCGCAACGGGGACACCGTTGCCGGTGCGGGCGAGCGGTGGTTGAAGCACGCGACGGCGCTCAGCGCCGAAGCGGTCGGTCTCGGCGGGACCACCGGTGAGATCGCGGTCGGGCGCGCCGCGGACTTCCTCCTCGTCGACCTCGGCGTCCCGGAGCTCACGCCGTCGTGGGATCTGCCGTGGGAGCTCGTGCGCCTGGCCAACCGGGACCAGATCACCGCGGTGGTCGTGGACGGACAGCTGCGGTTGTGGCACGGCTGGCCGCCGGACTGGGACGGGCCCGGTTTCGTCCGGCACGCGGCCGCGGTGGGACGCGAAGTCCTCCACCGCGCCCAGGTGGAGCGCGTGGACCCGCGCGCCCGCCCGTGAGCGAGGCCGGGCGCACGGCCCGGTGCAGGCACACCACCATCGAGTGCTCCCCGGAGTGCACTCACCCCCGATCGCGTGGGGATGATTTCCAATTTTCCTGAAAATTGCGAACCGTCCCCACACGATCAGAGCAGGGTTCGTTCACGAGCGGAGCACCGCCCGCCGAGACACGAAGTCCCCCGGCCCGTCGGGCCGGGGGACTTCCAGAACCGGGGTGCGGGGGCCGGGTCAGGCCTCCGCCAGCTTCCGGGTCATGTTCGGGTCGACCGGGATGCCGGGGCCCATCGTGGTCGTGAAGTTGACCTTCTTCAGGTACCGCCCCTTGGCCGCGGTCGGCTTGGCCCGCAGGATCTCGTCCAGCGCGGCCTCGTAGTTCTCCACCAGCTGGTTCGCGTCGAACGACGTCTTGCCGATGATGAAGTGCAGGTTCGACTGCTTGTCGACCTTGAAGTTGATCTTGCCGCCCTTGACGTCGGCCACCGCCTTGGCCACGTTCGGCGTCACGGTGCCGGTCTTCGGGTTCGGCATCAGCCCGCGCGGGCCCAGCACGCGCGCGATCTTGCCCACCTTGGCCATCTGGTCCGGTGTGGCGATCGCCGCGTCGAACTCGAGCCAGCCGCCCTGGATCCGCTCGATCAGGTCGTCCGAGCCCACCGCGTCCGCGCCGGCCTGCTCGGCCTCGTTGGCCTTGTCGCCGGACGTGAACACGATGACGCGGGCCGTCTTGCCCGTTCCGTGCGGCAGGTTCACGGTGCCGCGGACCATCTGGTCCGCCTTCCGGGGGTCAACTCCCAGCCGCAGCGCCACCTCGACGGTGGCGTCCATCTTCGCCTTCGAGGTCTTCTTCGCCAGCTCCACCGCCTCGTGCGGGGTGTAGAGCCGGTCGCGGTCCACCAGCTCGGCGGCCTGGTTGTAGGTCTTGCTGCGCTTCGCCATGACTGTCCTCGCTGCTGAGTCAGATGTGGTTGGTCGGGCCAGCGCCGGCCCTCCCACGCCCCCGCCTTCCGACCGGCGGGGCGTCCGGCTCGACCGGGTCGAGCCGCGGGGTCACGCGTCGATGGTCAGACCCATCGACCGGGCAGTACCGGAGATGATCTTCTCCGCCTGCTCCATGCTGCTGGCGTTGAGGTCGACCATCTTCCGCTCGGCGATCTCGCGGATCTGGTCCTGGGTGACCTTCCCGACCTTGTTGTTGTGCGGCGTCCCGCTGCCCTTCTGCACGCCGGCTGCCTTGAGCAGCAGCTTCGCGGCCGGCGGCGTCTTCAACTTGAAGTCGAAGGACCGGTCCTCGAACACGGAGATCTCAACAGGAACCACATCGCCGCGCTGGTCCTCGGTGGCGGCGTTGTAGGCCTTGCAGAACTCCATGATGTTCACGCCGTGCTGACCCAGCGCCGGGCCGACCGGCGGAGCCGGGTTGGCCTGGCCGGCCTGGATCTGCAGCTTGACGATTCCTGCAAGCTTCTTCTTCTTGGGCGGCATTTCGCTTCCTCGCTATCCGATCACCCGGTCCCGGCCTGCCCCGGAACCGAATCTGGCGGGGCCACCCGGTGGCCACCCGCCACCGCGCGCACTGCCGTGCCGCGCGTCGTTGGCCGTGCTCCTGCTGCGGAGCCGGTCAGATCTTGGAAACCTGGTTGAACGACAGCTCGACCGGCGTCTCCCGGCCGAAGATCGACACCAGCACCTTGAGCTTCTGGGCGTCGGCGTTGACCTCGCTGATCGTCGCCGGCAGCGTCGCGAACGGCCCGTCCATGACGGTGACCGACTCGCCGACGGCGAAGTCGACCTCCACGGCCGGCTGCTGCGCGGCGGCCTGCTGCTGCGGCGCGGCCTTCTTCGCCGTCTCGGAGCCCTTGGCGGGCTGTTCCGCCTGCGGCGCGAGGAACTTCAGCACCTCTTCCAGGCTGAGCGGGGACGGCTTCGAGGTCGCCCCCACGAATCCGGTGACGCCGGGCGTGTTCCGCACCGCGGCCCAGGAGGCGTCGTTGAGCTCCATCCGCACCAGGATGTAACCGGGCAGCACCTTGCGGTTCACCATCTTGCGCTGCCCGTTCTTGACCTCCGCGACCTCCTCGGTCGGCACCTCGACCTGGAAGATGTAGTCCTCGACGTCGAGGGTCTGCGCCCGCATCTCGAGGTTGTTCTTGACCTTGTTCTCGTAGCCGGCGTACGAGTGCACGACGAACCAGTCGCCGGGTGCGCGGCGCAGGGCATCGCGCAGCTCCTGGACCGGGTCGGCCTCGCCCTCCTCCGCGGGGGAGTCCCCGGCGGCCTCGTCCGCAGCCGCCTCGTCCGCGCTGGTCCGGTCGCCCGCGGAGTCCTCCTCGGCCGCCTCCGGGACGGCCGGCTCGGCGGCGGTGTCGGCCGATTCGGCAACAACCGAGTCAGCAGCCGACGCCTCGCCGACCTGTTCGGCCTCGGCCTGCTCGCTACGGCCGGTCAGTTCCTGGCCCTCGTCGGAGGTCACTGTCGGTCTCGCTTCCTCTCGTGCGTTGCGTGCCGGGTCGAAGGGCATCCGCCGTCCCGCCGCGCGGAGCCGAGGTGCTCAGCCGAACAACCAGAGCACGCCCTTCCCGATGAGCAGGTCGACCCCAGCGATGAACGCCACCATGACGCTGACGAACACCAGCACCACGAGAGTGTAGGTCACCAGCGACTTCCGCGTGGGCCAGATGACCTTACGCAGCTCGCCGACGACCTCACGCAGGAAGCGCCCGATCTTGTGGAACGGCGAAACCCGGCCCTGCCGGCCCTCCCGCGGAGGAGTGGGCCGACCCTTCGACTCTGTTGTGCGCGCCGAGTCGGAGCCACCCGGCACCGACTCACCGGTACGGCCCTTCCGACCGGCCGAGCGGGCGGAGGCGCGGCGCTGGCGCCGCGCCGCGGCGCTGGACGGGCGGGAAGTCCCCTCGGACTCCCCGTTCCGGTCCTGCTCGCGGTCCTCGCTCACGGAACTCCTCCGCTCACCGTCGCATCGACGCAGGGGTGACAGGACTCGAACCCGCAACCGCCGGTTTTGGAGACCGGTGCTCTGCCAATTGAGCTACACCCCTTCGCAGCCCGCGGGCCACGACATCGGGAAACCACCACCCCGCCCACATCGCCTCGCCCGCGCGCAGCGGACTGCGTGCGGCGGGATCGCGGGTGAAGGTCTCCCGGATCCAAAAGTGTACGGCACACCACGCGCGGGCTGACACGGCACCCCCTCACCCGCGCCGGCGGCCGCGTTTCCCGAGCGGACAGCGGTGCACTCCCCGACACGCCCGCGCCGGGCACGCCGAGCCGGAGATCCGGCGGACGGGCCCGTCTGCCAGTATGCAGCCATGGCCGCACCTGAACCAGCAACCCGGAACGCAGCACGGGTCTCCGCGCGCATCGGAGGCATCACCGAGTCCGCCACGCTCGCCGTCGACGCCAAGGCCAAGGCCCTCAAGGCCGAGGGGCGTCCGGTGATCGGCTTCGGCGCCGGCGAACCCGACTTCCCCACCCCGCAGCCGATCGTCGAGGCCGCCGCGGCCGCGTGCGCCGATCCCCGCAACCACCGCTACAGCCCCGCCTCCGGGCTGCCGGAGCTGCGCGAGGCCGTCGCCGCCAAGACCGCGCGGGACACCGGTTACCGCGTCGACGCCTCGCAGGTGCTGGTGACCAACGGCGGCAAGCAGGCCGTGTACCAGACGTTCCAGACCCTGCTCGACCCCGGCGACGAGGTCCTGCTGCCCGCGCCGTACTGGACCACCTACCCGGAGGCGATCAAGCTCGCCGACGGGACGCCGGTCGTGGTCGACGCCGACGAGTCCACCGGCTACCGCGTGACCGTCGAGCAGCTCGAGGCCGCGCGGACCCCGCGCACCAAGGTCCTGCTGTTCAACTCGCCGTCCAACCCCACCGGTGCCGTCTACCCGCCCGCGGAGATCGAGCGGATCGGCCGCTGGGCCCTCGAGCACGGCATCTGGGTGGTCACCGACGAGATCTACGAGCACCTCGTCTACGGCTCGGCCGAGAACGCCTCGATGCCCGTGCTCGTGCCCGAGCTGGCCGACACCTGCGTGGTGCTCAACGGCGTGGCCAAGACCTACGCCATGACCGGCTGGCGGGTCGGCTGGATGATCGGCCCGGACGACGTGGTCGGGGCCGCCGCGAACCTGCAGTCGCACCTGAGCTCGAACGTCACCAACGTCGCGCAGCGGGCGGCGCTCGAGGCCGTCAGCGGACCGCTGGACGCGGTGGCCGAGATGCGCACCGCCTTCGACCGGCGGCGCCGCACGATCGTGCAGATGCTCTCGGAGATCCCCGGCGTGCAGTGCCCGGAGCCGGAGGGCGCCTTCTACGCCTACCCCTCGGTCAAGGACCTGCTCGGGCGTTCGATCCGCGGACGGCGCCCGGCCACGAGCGTCGAGCTCGCCGAGCTCGTGCTCGAGCAGGCTGGGGTGGCCGTGGTGCCCGGCGAGGCCTTCGGCACCCCGGGCTACTTCCGCATGTCCTACGCGCTCGGTGACGAGGACCTCGCCACCGGCGTCCGCCGGATGGGCGACCTCCTCCGCGAGGCGGAGTAAGGGAGTCCTCGGATCGGCCGGTGCAGCGGGTCGGGTGGGAGGGAGCCTCCGGCGAGGCCTCGCTGCGGGATCCCCGGCATCGGGTAGCCGCGAGGGAGTCCGCGGACTCCCTAGGCGGGCAGGCGCACGGTGGCGCTGGCACCCCCGAGCACGCCCTGCCCGCCGCTGCGGGCGGTGATGGTGATCCGCACCGTGCCAGCCTCCTCGTCCTTGGCGGCGACCTTGGCCCCGACGTCGAGCACCGCTCCGGTGTCGTCGTCCGGGACGACGACCGGCCGGGTGAACCGGACGGCGTAGCGCACGACCGCGCCGGGATCGCCCGTCCAGTCGGTGACGACCCGGCCCGCCAGGGCCATGCTCAGCATGCCGTGGGCGATCACGTCCGGCAGGCCCACCTCGGTGGCGAAGCGCTCGTTCCAGTGGATCGGGTTGAAGTCCCCCGAGGCCCCCGCGTACCGCACCAGGTCGGCCCGGGTCACCGGGACGTGCAGCGCGGGCAGCTCCTCGCCCACCGCAACCTCGGACATCCGCGGCATCATGCGTCCCCTTCCGCTGCCGTCCCGCGCACCACGAGCGTCGACGTGGCCGTGCACACCGGTTCCCCCGACTCCGTGCCGATCTCGGCGCGCACGGTCAGGAAATCGTTGCCGGCGCGGGATTTCACATCGTCCACGTGCACCGTGCTGACCAGCCGGTCTCCCGCGCGGATCGGCCGGTGGTGCAGGAACTCCTGCTGACCGTGCACCACGCGGCTGTAGTCCAGGCCGAGCTCCTCGTCCGCGACGAGCGCCTCCTGCGCCCGCATGGACAGCAGCACGGCGAAGGTCGGCGGTGCGATCACATCGGCGTACCCGGCCGCGCGCGCGGCCTCGGAGTCCCGGTGCAGCGGCGAGGGATCGCCGATCGCCGCGGCGAACTCGCGGATCTTCTCCCGCCCCACCTCGTAGGCGTCGCCGGCGGGGTACTCACGTCCTGTGAATGACTGGTCGAGCGGCACGTCCGGAAGGTTACCCGCGCGCGTTCCGGCCGGTTCCACCACCGGGGAAGCCCGCGCGGCCCGGCGCTGCGGAAACCCCGCCCCGCGGGAGAACCAGTCCTGCCGGCAGCCCGCGCCGCGGGCAACCCGGTGCTGCTGGGAGATCCCGCGCCGCGGGAGACCCAGCGCACACGCGAAGAACCCGCCGCCCGGGCATTCCGGGGGCGGGTTCTCGATGGCTGGTTACCGCTGGCTCAGCGGGTTTCCTTGTGCACTTGGTGCCGACCGCAGGTGTTGCAGAACTTCTTCAAGTTCAACCGGTCCGGAGTCTTCCGGCGGTTCTTGTTGGTGATGTAGTTGCGGTTCTTGCACTCCTCGCACGCCAGCGTGATCTTGGGGCGAATGTCAGTGGCGGCCACGGGAGGTGCCTTTCTCTGCTCGGTCTGATTCCTGGACGGTCCTGGCGGACACGCCGGGGACCCAACTCATGGTAGCGGTGGCCGGACTCGAACCGACGACACAGCGATTATGAGCCGCTTGCTCTACCGACTGAGCTACACCGCCATGCCTGGGAATCCCGGCCAACACAGGATATCCCATGCCCAGCGACCACGGCACTCGACCCTGGAGCACCGCAGTCGCTTGTCGAGCCCCAATGCGGACTCGAACCGCAGACCTTCGCCTTACCATGGCGACGCTCTACCGACTGAGCTATTGGGGCGTGCTCCGTGCGGAGCGATTCATACTTTACACACCCCGCGCTCGCGGACGTGCAGCGGGGTGGGTTTCCCGCGATTCCGCTGGGCACTCCCGCCGGGCCGCCCGGCGCGCAGCTCACTCCGGCACCGCCCCGGCAGCGGCTCACGCCCGCGGCAGCAGCGTGAGGACCTCCTCGCCGCCGGGGACCGCGTCCCGGGCGGTGCGCGCGTCCAGCCACGCCTCGAACCGCTGCTCCGACAGCGGTCGCGAGATCAGGTAGCCCTGCCCCACGTCGCAGCCCATCTCCACCAGCTGCTCCCGGGCGGCGTCGTCCTCCACGCCCTCGGCCACCACGGCCAGGTGCAGCGAGTGCCCGAGCTCCACGATCGAGCGCACCACCGCCATGTCCGACAGGTCGGTGCCCATGCCGAGCACGAAGCTCTTGTCGATCTTGACCTCGTCCACCGGCAGCCGCCGCAGGTAGGCCAGCGAGGAGTACCCGGTGCCGAAGTCGTCGACCGCCAGCACCACCCCGAGGGCGTGCAGCCGCCGCAGCACCGGCAACGAGCGCTCCGGATCCGCCATCACGCTCGACTCGGTCAGCTCGAAGGTCACCAGCTCCGGCGGCACCCCGTACCGGTGCAGCCCCTCGGCGACCCGGTCCGGGAACTCGGCGTCGCCGAGGTTGCGCACCGACAGGTTCACCGCCACCGACATCCGCATGCCCCGGTCGAGCCACTCACGCACCTTGCGCAGGGCGCACTCCAGGACGAACGCCGTCAGCGCGTCCACCAGGCCGGTCGCCTCCACCACCGGCACGAACTCGTCCGGATCGAGCCGCCCGTACTCGGGGTGCGACCAGCGCACCAGGGCCTCGGCGCCGATCACGCGGGACCGCGGCAGCGAGACCTTCGGCTGGTAGTGCACCTCCACCTGCCCCGAGTCCAAGGCGTGGCGGAACTGCGTCACCAGCTGGAACCGGCGCAGGAACACCTGGCCCATCGCGGGCGCGTAGCCGCGCACCCCGTCCTCGCCGCTGCGCGCGGCCCGCAGCGCCATGTCCGCGCGCTGCAGCAGCGTGTCCACGTCGGTCTCCGGCTCGCCGTCGCCGGGGTGGGTCGACACGTACCCGACCACCGCCGTGGCCTCGATCACGATGCGGTCCAGCGGGTACGGCTCGCTCAGCGCGCCGTGCAGGCGCTCGGCGGCCGCGTGCGCCTCCTGCTCGGTGTGGTCGAGGAGCAGCACGGCGAACGAGTCCCCCTCCAGGCGGGCCAGCGGCACCGCGCCGAGCTGCTCGCGCAGCCGCTCGCCCACCGCGATCACGAGGCGGTCGCCCCACATGTGGCCGAGGGCTTCGCTGACCGTGGTGTGCACCTCCAGGTCCACCCGCAGCACCACGGCCCCGCGCCCCCGGTCCGCCCACCGCCCGGAGATCAGGTCGGCGATGTGCCCCGCCGCGACCTCGCAGAACCCGGTGCGGTTCAGCAGCCCGGTCAACGGATCGTGGTAGGCGTCGTGCCGCAGCCGCGCCAGCAGCCGCCGGTTGTCCAGCGCGGTCGCCAGGTGGCTGGTCAGCGTGTGCAGCAGGCGCACGTCGGCGCGCCCGAAACCGCGCCAGCGGCTCAACCGGTCGTGCACCTCGATCGTGCCGAGCAGCTGGTTCGCCCCGCGCAGCGGCGCGGCGAGCGTCTCGTAGGCGCCGCGCCGGGCCAGCGCCCCGCGCACCTCCTCGGGCGCGTCGCCCACGCGGTACGAGCGGACGTGCTCCCCCGGCAGCAGCGAGAGCGGATCGCCGGCGGGCAGCTCCGCGGCCTCCGGTGGCAGCTCCTCACCGGCGACGACGGTGCGGTGCTCGCTCCGCCGGTGCCCGTTCCGGCGGTGCTCGGCCGGGGCGGGCGCGGAGCCGCCGGCGGGCGGGTGCGCGCGCTTCCGGTGCTGCTCCGCGCCGGTGGCCGTCCCCTCCTCCGCCCGGTTCGGGTCGGTGAGCAGCCGCAGCACGACGCGCTTGGCGTTGAGCTGCTCGCGGATGCGCTCGGCCATCGGATCCCACTCCGCGGCCCAGCCCTCGTCACCCCCGCTGCGCGCGTCGCGGGAGAAGCGCGCCGTCTGGCCGGAGCGGGCCACGCGCAGGCTCACGTCGCTGAGCGTTTCCAGGTCCCGCTGCTCCCGCAGCAGGCCGGAGTAGGCCCAGTAGAGCACCGCCACCCCGGTGGCGACGAGCACCACCAGCAGCCACCCCCAGGCCGTGCTGCGGGTCACCTCGTAGCCGACGAGGCCGACGGCGGTGTTGAACAGCCCGACCGCCAACGTGCGCACGGCCAGGCGCACGCCACCGGAGATGCGCATCGGCCCGCCCAGCACGTACACCGCGGCGAGCGCGCAGCCGCAGCTGATCAGCGAGGACATCAGCGTGCCGACCACGGGACCGAACCACTGCGGGGCGAGGCCGAGCAGCGCCCGGTTGAGCGCGTGGGCCGCGGCGAACGGCAGCGCCGTCTCCAGCAGGAGGACGCCGGAGTTGTACACCGCGTGGGTCGCCGCGCGCCTGCCCAGGTTCGCCGCCAGCCCCGCGCCGACGTTCGCGATCAGCACCACTTCGAACGGCGCGACCAGCATCCCCATCAGCAGGGGGATCTCGGTGAACGAGATCGTCCAGCCGACGCGCCGCACGTCCACGTCGATCGTGAACCGCTCGGCGAGCAGGAACCCGAAGAACAGCGCCGGGGCGGCCAGGAAGAGGTCCCCGTCGTAGCGGAACGGCAGCCACCAGGAGACGAGCGCCGCGACGACGAGCCCGCAGCCGAGCACCGCCCCGGAGAACTTCCGGAACCGCCTGCGGCGGACCGGGTCCGCATCGGAGCGCACCGGGGGGCGCACCTCCGCGTCGGAATGCGGCGGGCGGTGACGTTGGATCATCAGCGCACCTCCCCGCCCGCTGGTCCGGGCCCACCGGTGCGGTGGGACCCGGCTCGTCGAGCCGGGTCCCACCGCACGAACAGCGTCCGACGGGCTGATCCTCCCCCACGAACAGCGGATGAGGCCAGACTGCGCGCTGCCCGCACCCGCGGGAGGGGGGCGCGCAACGCGCACCGCGTCCGGGACCCCGCGATGACCTGCTCCGAACGCCCGCCGGAGGGGAAACCCGGGCGGTGTGACAATCATCAGCACAACGCAGCCGGAAGGGCACGCTTCGCGTTCCCGCGGACGCGTTCCGTAGCAGGCGGGTGGCCGCGGGGGCTCAGCCCGGCTCGAACTCGTCGAGGAAGTCCCGCGCGGCCCGGTCGAGGTCGGCCAGTCCGGACTCCTCCACCGGCACGTGCCCCGCGCCCCGCAGCGGCGCGTACCGGGTCGGCCCGCCCGGGGCCACGTCCATCCGCGCGAGGAACGCGCGGGAGACCGCGGGCGGCAACCACCGGTCCTCGTCCGGGCAGGCCAGCAGCAGCGGCGGGCCGGTGTACACCTCCGGCGGCACCACCGGCGCGCTGCCCAGGCAGGTGCGCGCGAGGCGCAGCGGCAGCCCGCTCGCCCCGCCGAGCGGGTCGGCCAGCACCAGCTGCGCGAACCGGCTGTTGTTGCTGACCGCGGCGAGGTTCGCCACCCACGTCATCGGCACGCGCACCGCGTCCAGCGGCGGGGGGACGAACGGCAGCGCCCGCGCCCACCGGGCGTAGCCGGGGTGCGCGGCCAGCCTCCGGCGCACCGCCGGGTGCCGCGCGTCGGCCAGGCAGGTGGCGATCACCGCCGCCACGTCGGCGCCCGCGGCGGCCACGTCGTAGGCCAGACGACCGCCGGTGCTCAGCCCGAACAGCACGACCGGGCGCGGGTCGCGGGCGCGCTCGGCCCGCACGAGCAGCCGCAGGCACTCCACCCACCGGGTGTAGCTGGCCGGGCAGCACCGGTCGCGGTTCTCGCGGCTGAGCCCGAAACCGGGCAGGTCCGGTGCGAGGAACTCGTACTCGGAGAGCCCCGGCAGGCGGCCGAAGGGTGCGAGCATCCGGCCGTAGGTGCCGACCCCGTGCAGCACGAGCAGTTTCGCCCGGGCCTCCGGGCGCGCGACGCGGTCGAGGTGGATCCGCCCGGCGCACCCGCGCCACCACTCCTCGTCCGGCGCGCCGCCCTCGGGCATGCGCAGCGCTGTCGGGAAGAACTCCTGGTACCGCCGCCAGTGACCGCTGTCGCGGTAGGTGGGGCCGGCCATGTCGCCGGCGGTCGAAGCGCACGAAGGCACACCCCGAACATAGGACATCGGGGCGGAACGCGAAGTTCGCGCAACCGCGGCCTCCGGGTGGCGCAGGGGCCTTCGGACGTTCGGAGCAGCCCGCTGCGCCCGGCGGCGATCCCCGCGCGCCCGCAGCCTGCCCGGCACGTCCGCAGCGCGGGCGCGGCCCCCGAGCGCGGTGGCACCATGCACCTGGATCCTCCCGGGCCCGGTGTCCCGGGAACGGGGTGCTGCTGCGGTGCGGCGAAGCAGGAGGGATGACCGGTGCGGCTGTCCGCGGAGCAGGCCCGCTGCTGGTTCGGCGGGGCGCGCGTGGCGCGGTTGGCCACTTCCGACGGGACGCGTCCGCACCTGGTCCCGGTGACCTTCGCCGCCCGCGGCGACCAGGTCGTCACCGCGGTCGACCACAAGCCGAAGAGCGGCCGGCGGCTGCGCCGGCTGCGGATCATCGAGGCCAACCCCCGCGTGTCGCTGCTCGCCGACCACTACGAGGACGCGGACTGGAGCCGGCTGTGGTGGGTGCGCGCCGACGGGACGGCGGCGATCTCCACCGCCGCCGAGCACCCGGAGCTGGTGCGGGCGCTGTGCGAGCGCTACGAGCAGTACCGCCGGCAGCCGCCCTCCGGTGAGCTGATCGTCGTCACCGTCGAGACCTGGAGCGGCTGGTCCGGCGGCGCGTGAGGGGCGGGGCTCACCCGGGTTCGGTGTGGAAGACCAGCTCGTCGGCCTTCGCCAACCCGTCGTCGAGGGCGCGGCGCTCCTCCGCCGGCAGCGACTCGGCGAACCCCTCGCCGCCGGCCCGGGCGAGCACCATGAGGCGCTTCGCGATGCCGCGGGCCTGCGACAGCCGCACGTGCTCGGCGGCGAGCTCCTCGCGGGAGGTGTGGATGAGCTTGCGGTAGCGGTGGTTGAGCACGGCGCGCTCGTCGACCACGTCCAGCGCCGCGGACAGCTCACCGAGCTCGGCGGTGGCGACCTGAATCTCGCGCGGGTCCGACACGGTCCCACCGTACTGGCCCGCGCGGTGGCGGCGGTGACCGCGCCCGGAGCCGTATGGTGGAGGGCATGGCGATCGACCGGGCGGGACGGGCACGGCGGCGGTGGCGGCGGCGTGCCACCGACCGGACGTCCGGGGCGGGGCGCGAGCACCGCCCCGCCCGCGAGCACCGGCCCGCCGCCGGCGCGGTGCTCGGCGTGGACGGCCTGTTCAACCCGGGCGCCCAGCACCAGCAGGAGCACCTGCGGCGCGTCGAGCTGGTCACCGAGGACGACCGCTCCGCGAGCGCGGGCGGCGGACCGCTGGACCTCGATTCCGGGGTGGTGCGCCTGAGCCCCGCGGACTCGCGCGAACCGGGCGCAGCGGCGCAGTAGCAGCGCAGCGAGGGCCCGGCGCAGCTCGGGCACCGCGGGACGGTTGCGCGGGCGAGCATGGCCACGCGGGTGCGCCCTGATCTACACTGCCGAGCGCGCAACGGCAGGCGGACAGGGGCGCACGGCCGCGTCCGCGGGGGCACCGGGCCGGCGGCGCGGGATCGGTCCGCACGAGCCCGCACCCCGTGCTTCGCGGCCGATCCGGCACCGCACGTCGACGGGGTGAACGATGGACCTGGCATCGCCTCTTCCGCTCGTGGAGACCAGCGGTGCCGTCCACTACGCGTCGATCCCCCTGTTCACCGCCGTGATCGGGTGGATCACCAACGCCACCGGCGTGTGGATGCTGTTCTACCCGGTGCGCTTCCGCGGCGTCCGGGTTCCCGGGCTCGCCGCCCTGGCGCAGCTCCTGCCCCGCAAGGTCCTCCAGGTCCCCCTCGGGATCCGCAACGGGCACCTCGGCTGGCAGGGGATCATCCCGTCCCGCGCGGCGAAGATGGGCAGCGTCGCCGTCGACAAGGGACTGTCCAAGCTCGGCACCCAGGCGGAGTTCTACGAGCAGCTCGACCCGGACGTCATCGCGCGGCACATCCTGCACACCTCCGACAAGGAGATCGACGCGCTGATCGACAACCTCGTCAAGACCTGGTACCCGACCTTGTGGGCCACGGCGCCCGGCCGCGTGCGCGACGCCATCCACGACCGGCTCGCCGGGCAGCTGCCGGAGATCGCCCGGTCGGTGACCCGCGGCATCGGCTCGGACATCGACCAGATCCTCGACGTGAAGATCATGGTCATCCGGCACATGGAGCAGGACCCGGCGCTGGCGAACAAGGTCTTCTACGAGGTGGGCAAGCGCGAGCTGCGCATGATCGTGCACTTCGGCTTCCTGTTCGGCCTGCTCCTGGGCGTCCCTCTGGTCTTCGTCACGGCGGTGTTCCCGCACTGGTGGGTCCTGCCCGTGGCGGGAGTGGTGATCGGCCACGTCACGAACTGGCTGGCCATCGCCGCGATCTTCGAACCGGTGCAGCCGCGGAGGATCGGACCGCTGCGGATCCAGGGGCTGTTCCTGCGGCGCCAGCGGGAGGTCGCCGACATCTACGCGCGCATCATCGCCGACGAGGTCATCACGCTCGACAACATCAGCCGGGAGCTCTTCCACGGGCCGAGCGGGGACCGCACGAGCAGGGTGATCGAACGGCACCTCCGCCCCGCCGTGACCCGCGCGGTCGACTCGGTGCACATCCCCCTGCGGTTCACGCTCGGGCAGCGGCAGTACCGCAGCATGACCGGGACGATGGCGCGGAAGGCGGGGCAGTTCAGCGACGTGTCGCTGCGGGACGCCGCCTTCAGCCGCAAGCAGAGCGAGAACATCTACCGGCTCGTCGCCGAGCGCATGCGGAGCATGGGCCCGGCGGACTTCGCCGAATCCCTCCGGTCGGCGATCAAGGAGGACGAGTGGCTGCTGATCCTGCACGGCGCCGCGCTGGGGCTCCTCGCCGGAGCGCTGCACGTCGTGGTCTTCGGAGCCTGACGTGAGCGACCCCGAGGTGAGCGACGACGGCGTGGGCGGCCCCGACGGGAGCGGCTCCGGTGCCCCGGCACCGGGGCGCGGCCGGGATCCGGGAGACGAGGACGCGTCCACCGTGGTGCTGCGCGCCCTCCCCGGTGTGGCCACGGTCTTCGCGCACGGGGCGTTGCGCACGAGCCTCTGGGCCACGGGCACCTCGCTGCGCATCGGCCACCGCGTCCTCCAGGGCACGCTCTCCGGGGAGCCCGCGAACGCTGTGCTCGAGCAGGTCGCCGACGAGGCCCGCGAGTCGGTGCGCAGCGCACTGGGCATGAGCGACCTGCCGGATCCGCTGTCCAGGGTCCTGCGCGAGCGGGTGGAGGCGAGCGGGAGCGCCACCTCCACCAGGCAGCTGAGCGTGTCCGAGCGGTTCGCCGCGCTGCTCGACGCGTCCAGCGAGGTGCGCGGAGTGGACGGCGAGCACCCCGCCTACGTGCGGCTGGTCAGCGAGCTCTCCCCGGACGAGGCGCGGATCCTGCGGCTGTTCGCGCGCGAGGGGCCGCAGGCGGTGGTGGACGTGCGCGCGAAGCGCGCGTTCGGCTCCGGCGGGCGGCTGGTCGCGGGCGGGATCACGATGATCGGCCAGCACGCGGGATGCCGCCGCTGCGAGCGCGTCCCGGCCTACCTGGACAACCTCCTCCGGCTCGGGCTCATCGCGTTCTCCCGCGAACCGCTGCCCGAGCAGAGCGCCTACGACGTCCTCGAGATCCAGCCGGCCGTCACCGAGGCCCTGCACGAAGCCGGCCGCGCGTCCACCCGCCGCTACCGGATCGAGCTGACCGCGTTCGGCCGGGACCTGTGCACCGTCGTCGGCCTGCGGCCCGCGGAGTGAGCTCTCGTCCCTACGCGATGCGGGTCGGCTCGGAGCGCCCGAGGACCTCGCCGTGCTCGTCGAGGGCTTCCACCGCGACGTACCCCTCGGTGGTCGAAATCCTGGCTCCGGTCTCGAACCCCCGGCGGGGAACCTCCTGCTCCGGGGTCAGCCGGTCCGGCGCGGGGCCGCTGCGCACGCGCCACCGGGCGACCTCGGTGGCGCCGTTCCAGCTGGCGTGCACCGCGGTGCCGTCCCCGTCCGGGCGGGTGGCCACGTCCGGGTCCGTCGCGGGGCGTCCCACCCAGGGTTCCCGGTAGGCGCGGTAGGACTTCAAGCCGCCGGACAGCTCGGCCTCGTGGCGCACGGACCGGTCCGGGCCGAACTCGGTGTAGCCGGAGCCGCCGCCCCAGCCGGTGAAGGCGTTGCCGCTGCCGAGCAGCTGGTAGTTGCCCATGTTCGGGCTCAGCTCCGGCGCGGGCCGCCAGTCCTCCCGGACGGCCTCGGCCGTGCCCGCCTCCTCGTCGAGGCGCAGGACGAGCCCGCGGGAGCGCTCCTTCTCCGGAACGCCGTTGTCGAACAGGCTGATCGTCCCGTCCGGCCGCCGCTGCGCGTCGTGCTGCCACTGGAACTGCGCTTCGGGCGGCAGGGAGTAGTCGGTCTCCGTGCCGTTGAGCCGCCACTGCACCCGCCCGGTGTTCCGGTCGATCTTGTACACGGCGTGCGTGTTGCGCGCCGAGAGCAGGAGGTTGCCGTCGTGGTCCAGATTGACCGAGTTGACGTGGAAGTAGTCCCACGGAACGGCCTTCGTGTCCTCCGGCAGTTCCAAGTAGGACTCGTCGAGTCCGATGTGCTCGGTGGCGCGCCAGTCCAGCAGCACTTCTCCCGTTTCGATGTCCACCTCCTGCACCGCGTTCTCCAGCAGCCGCCCGTCCGCCGGCCCCCCGACCGGGCGCAAGTCCGCGGGGACGGCCCGGTAGCCGAGCAGCAGCGCCGTGCCCCGCGGGGTGATCCGGAACTCGTGGATGTCCGCGTCGAACCCGTTGCCCGCCTGCACGCGGGCGATCTCGCGGTAGGAGCGGTCGCGGATCACGGCGGTCCCCTCGCCGTATCCGGGCGGAGCGATCAGGTCGCCCTCCCAGTAGGTGAGCACCGGCTGCCCGCGGTACTGCTGCTTCTGCAGGTCGAAGATCGCCTCGCCCGGCTCGGCCGGGTGGAACCACACGGGTTCGCCCCGCTCGTCCGTGATCAGGGCGCCGGACTGCCCGGGGGATTCGCGGGTGGTGGGGATGGCCGCCTCGTCGGAGTTCACCGGCGAGCGGAGGATGTAGCCGTCTTCGGTCCCGCGCGGCGGCACGGTCACCTCGGTGCGCGGCGGGTGGAGGTCGGGGCGGGTGACGTAGCGGTGCCCGGCTTCGCGGAACGGCCCCGTGCTGCCGCCGGTGAGGCCCGCGCAGGCGAGGGCGAGCACGATCACCGCGGCCGTGCGCGGGCCGCGCCGGCCCGAACGCGGGAGGCAGTTCGCTGCGTCGGCGCGCTGCGCCCGTTCAGGCATGGTGCGGTTCCCTCCGGTCCTGCTACGCCCCGCGGAGGCGCAAGCCGGGGGAACGTGCGAGTCGCATCGACCGTTGAGGGCTTGCCCCACCGAATTGTTTCACCCTCCGAGGATGAAACACCCGTACGGGTTACCACATGAGTGTTGCCCGGACCAGGGGCGACAACCGGCGGCGCGGGCAGCGCTGAACGACCGCGAGACGGCTACCGCACCGGAATCGCCCGCACAGCGGTTCTTCCACGAGCCCCCGTGCGCACGGGCGGATGGTGCAGACTCGGCGGGGTGCGGCGACGCGGAATCTGCTACCTCCTGCTCGCGGCCGTGCTGGTGGCCGGTCCGCTCCTGGTGCTGCTGGCCGGGTTCGAGTTTGCCCTGCGGCTGGTCGAGCAGAAGCGGTTCGGCGCGCTGTCCCGCTGGTCACGATCGCGGTGCTGATCGCGCTGCTGTGGCCGTTCTGGCGGGCGCTGCTGCACGCGCCGCCCGAGCGGCCGGGTGTGGCGATGGATCGAGCCGAGTTCCCCTGGCTGTGGCGGTTGGTCGACGAGGCCGCCGCGATGGCCGACGTCGCAACGGTGTCCGAGCTGCTGGTCAGCGATGACGTCGCGGCGGTGGCGCGCTGCGACGGAAAGTGGCTGGGACCGCGGTGGGGCCGGTGGCGGCTGCGCCTCGGCGCCGGTGCGGTTAGCGCCTGCCCTGCGGACGGTCTGCGACTCGCGATCGCCGCGGAACTCGCCGGCTGGCGCACCCCCGGCGCGCGGCTGCGCCGCACGGCCCTGCCCTCCGCTGAGGTGCGCGCCGTGCTGGCCGAAGCCGACCTGGTCGCGACGAGCCGGTGGGCACTGGGCGCGTTCCACCGCGCGGTCCGGCCAGTGGTGCGCGGGTGCGTGCTGGCCGGCGACGCGGCGGTGGCGCGGGACCGCCGAGGCGGGCAGCGCCACCGACGAGCGGTTGCGCATCCTCGCCTCCTGGAGCGCCGAGCACCAGCCCGCCCAGGGCGGCAGCGCCTGACGGGTGCACGCGCTCCGGCGAGGCCGCCGCGCTGCCGGTGGCGCGGGGGCTACGCCCGCGCCCGAGCGCGCACCGCGCGGACGGCCCGCTCGACGACCAGGTAGGCCGCGAAGGACGCGCCGAGCACGGGCAGCAGAACCGCGAGCACCGCGAAGCCCAGCAGCAGCGGTACCGGGACGGTGCGCAGCAGCGGGCCCGCGCGCGGTGGTGCGCCGAGGCCCCCGGCGGGGCGGCGCAGCCACCACGTGCGGCAGCCGGCGAGGACCAGCGCGGTGGTGCCGAGGGCTAGCAGCGTCAACCCGACCTGGTTGACCAGCCCGAACAGCTGGGCCTGGTGGAAGGCGATGCCCAGCGTCGTGGCCTTGGCCAGCAGCGGGTAGTCGCTCCACTCGACGCGATCGGCGATCCGGCCGGTGTCGGGGTCGACGGCCACGCTCGTGGCGGTGATCGGCCAGCGGTCGTCCTCGACGGTGGCCGTCCACGCCTGCCCGGGCTGCTGCGCCGGTTCGAGCTCCACCACCCCGCCGAGCCCGGCGTTCCGCGCGGCGGCGGCGACCCGCTCGACGTCCCGGTCGACGTCCGCGGAGCGCTGCTCGGCCGCCGGGTCGGAACCGCGTCCGGGCGCGTGGTCTCCGGCCGCGGCCGTGCCTGCGAGCTGGGTGGACACCGCGGGCGTGTCGGAGTGCAGCTGCGAGCGGGCCAGGTCGATCCAGCCGCCGGCGTAGTTCGTCCAGGTCAACCCGGTGCCGACGAGGAGCGCCAAGCCGAGGAGGAGCCCGACGCCGAGCGTGCCGTGCAGCGAGCGCCAGCGCGCCCGGCCGGGGCGGGAGAACCGGAAGGCCCGCCGCAGCGCGCGGCGGTCGCGGGGCCACCACAGGTACAGCCCCGTGAGCAGGGAGACGAGCACCCAGCTGGCGGCCAGCTCGGTCAGCGGCTCGGCCACCGGGCCCAGGCGCCAGCTGGAGTGCAGGTTGCGCAGCCACTCGTCCGGGCGCTCCGCTTCGACGATCTCGCCGGTGACCCTCGCCGAGGCCGGATCGACGTAGACCGTGGTGGCCCCCGCGGGCTGGCCGAACCTGTCGGACCCGGCCTCGGGCGGTGCGAGCGCGACGCCGGTGGTCTCCTCCCCCTGGGGGGCGTCCGGAGCCGGCGGGGTCACGGTGGACACGTCCCAGCCCGGGTGCTGGGCGCGTGCGGCCCGCACCTGTTCGCCCAGCGGTCGGGGCGGCCCGTCGGAGACGGCGGTGAGCGCATCGCGGTGCAGCAGCTGCTCGATCTGCGGGTTCCAGGCGTAGAGGATTCCGGTGACCGCCAGCGACAGCACGATCGGCGCGGCCAGCAGCCCGCCGAAGAAGTGCAGCCGCCACAGCAGCGGCCGCAGCGCGGAGCGCCCGCTCCGCCGCTGCGCACTCGGGTCCTCGTCGCGCCCCGAGGGGGTCTCGGCGGCGGCGTTGTCCTGCCGGGCGGTCACGGTTCGCCTCCGGGCTCGGCGGTGATCCTGCTGACCACCGAGTCGCCCGGAGCCACCGGTGAGTTCCCCGCCCCGGGGATCAGTGACGCGCGCCACGACGGCGCGCCCGCCCCTCGGGGCTCGAACCGCCACCGGAGCGGCGCAGTAGCGTGGCGACCGAGCGAGTGCGGCCGGTTTTCGTGGGAGAGCACCGATCGATATGCGAACCGAACAGCCGTTGACCTGGGTCTCGGCGTTCACGAGCTGGGAGTGGTCACTCTGGGACGGCGTCGTGCTGGCCCTGGCCGCCGCCTACGCGGCAGGCGTGCTCAGCTGCCGCCGGAAGGGGCAGCGGTGGCCGGTGTCGTGGGTGTGCTGCTTCCTCGGCGGCCTGGTGGCGTGGGCGCTCGCCGTCAACAGCGCCGTCGGCGTCTACAGCGACGTGCTGTTCGCGGTGCACATGGCCCAGCACCTGATCCTGATCATGCTCGTGCCGGTCCTGCTGGCCCTGGGACGCCCGCTGTCGCTGTGGGTCTCCGCAGCGGCGACGCCGGAGAAGGAGCGCCGCCGGGAAGCGCTGCTGGGCTCGCGGCCCGCGGGGGTGCTGACCCACCCCGCCGTGGGGTTCGCCCTCTACAGCGCCGTGCTCATCGGCACGCACCTCACGCCGTTCCTGCAGGTCCGGTTGGAGAACCCGGGGCTGGAGCACGTCGAGATCGCGGCCTACGTGCTCAGCGGCTACCTGGTGTTCCTGTCCGTCATCGGCGGGGAACCGGTCCGCTGGCGCCGGGTGCCCTACCTGCTGCGGATCGTGCTGCTCATGGCGGGCATGCTGCCGGACACGCTCGTCGGCGTGGTGCTCATGATCGTCCCGCACCCGGTGGCGCCCGCCTTCGCCGCCGCGCACCCGGGCTGGGGGCCGAGCCTGCTGGCCGACCAGCAGCTGTCCGGTGCGATCATGTGGTTCTTCGGCGACGCCGGCATGGCGGCGGTGGCCGCGGTGATCCTCGGCATGTGGTCGCGCTCGCGCAGCTCCGAGGCCGGGCTGGGCAGCTGGCTGGAGGCGGCCCGCCGCAACACCCTCGCCGAGACCGGGGACTCCCCCTCCTCGTCGCTGGGCGACGACGCGGACTCCGAGGAAGCGCTCGCGGCCTACAACGCGATGCTCGCCCGGCTGCACCGCGGATCGCGCAGCTCGGGTGACGAAGAGCACTGACCACCGGATCGCCTCGGCCGGGAACTTCCCGCGATCGTCACCCGACTCCGTGACCGGAGGCGGAGTCGAAGCAGAAGGAGTCGCGCCCGTGGACCACATGGCCATGAGCACGCCGCTGTTGCCCGAGTGGGCCCGCTGGGCCTGGTCCGCGGTCTTCCTCGCGATCACCGCGGTGCACGTCTGGCACGCGGCATCGATGCGGAGTCAGCCGCGCTGGTGGCACGTCGGGCACACGATCATGGCCGTCGGCATGCTGCTGATGTACGCGATGCCGCACATGGGGCATTCGGCGACGTTCCGCCTCGGGCTCGCGGTCTTCGTGCTGCTGGCCGCCGCGGAGGCCGCGACCGCGGTCGTGCTGCGCCGCCGCGAGGGGGTGCTCAACCCGCTGTGGGCGGGCGCGGCGGTCGACAAGCTCGTCATGGTCTACATGCTGGCCCTGCCCATGCGGGGACCCGCCGCGGTGACGGCCGTCCTGGTCGTCTACCTCGCCCTGCAGGTCATCGCCTGGTCCTTCGACCTGTGGAGCCGCGTCGCGGTCGTGCGCCCGGCCACCGTCGGAACGGCGGCCACCGTGCCGGCGGGCGGTCCCGCGACCGCACCGGTGGAGCGGGGCGCGGGCGTCGGACTGGTCGCCGACAGCACCCCCGCCGTGCGGGTCAGCCTCGCGCTGATGGCGGCCGGCATGGGGCACATGCTGGCGGCCTCCCTCGTCTGAGCCCGCCGGGCGAGGTCCCGCGGAATCCGGCGCCTGCCCGGCGGTATGACGCCGTGCACACCCCGCGGCCGGACGTCGTCGCTCCCCCGACCGGATGGCTAGGGTACCCCCATGCGCTCCCAGTCCGAGGACGATCGCCTCACCGCACTGGCGCTCGCCGCCCGTGCCGGTGACCACGCGTCGCTGGAGGAGCTCGTTGCCGGAACGCAGCGCGACGTGTGGCGCTTCATCGCCCACCGCGCCGGGGTCCGCGCGGCGGACGACCTGGCGCAGGAGACCTACCTGCGGGCGCTGAAAGCGCTCCGCCGCTTCTCCGGGCGCTCCTCGGTCCGGGTCTGGTTGCTGTCCATCGCCCGCCGCGTCGTCGTGGACAACATCCGCTACGAGCGGTCCCGCCCCCGGACCGACACCGGGCTCGACTGGACGTCCGCCGCGGACCGCGATCGGGTCGCGGCCGGGTTCGAAGACCTCGTCGAGGTGAACCTGGTGCTCAGCGGGCTCGACGAGGAGCGCCGCGAAGCGCTCCTGCTCACCCAGGTCCTGGGCCTGTCGTACCAGGAAGCGGCAGGCGTGTGCGGCTGCGCCGTCGGCACCATCCGCTCCCGCGTGGCGCGCGCCCGCGAGGACCTGCTCGCCTCCGAGCACCAGCCCTCCGAAGGAACCGGGTAGGACGAGGAAGCACCGATGCGACACCTGCCCCACCGCTCCGCCCGCTCGCGCGGGCCGCGCGGGAACTGCGCCCACCTGCCGCACGACAGTATGGACGTGGACTGCGACACCTGCCGCGAAGCGCTCTCGGCCCGGCTCGACGGGGAAGCCCCGCCCGTCCCGGCCGAGCACGTGGAGCAGCACCTCGCGGAGTGCTCGGCCTGCCGGTCGTGGGAGCAGCGCGCACGCGACCTGTCCCGCTCGCTGCGCCTCCGCCCGGTGCACCCCGTCCCGGACGTGTCCCGGTCCGTGGTGGAGGCGGCGGCGAGCCGGCCGCGCCGACC
The DNA here is from genome assembly GCF_054491345.1 of Salinifilum ghardaiensis. NCBI lineage: Bacteria > Bacillati > Actinomycetota > Actinomycetes > Pseudonocardiales > Pseudonocardiaceae > Salinifilum > Salinifilum ghardaiensis. The sequence goes on from NZ_CM137101.1 coordinate 4,652,905, forward strand.
GGCGCGCTGGCCGCGCGTGCTGCTCGCCTGCGTGGCCGTGTGCCAGATCGCGCTCGGCGCCTCGCAGCTGACGGGCCTGCCCGGGTCCGGCGGGGACCACGCGGAACGCGCGCTGACCGCCGGGCACCTGTTCAACGAGAGCACCTCGTGGAACCTCGCGCTCGGCCTCGGGCTGCTCTGGTGCGCCTACCGCGTGCGCGCGAGCGCGGGGCTCATCCCCGTGCTCTCCGCGTTCCTGGCCGTGCTCACGGGGTTCTGCGCGGTCGACTTCGCCAACTCCGCGGTGTCCGTCTCCCGCCTGGCCGCGCACGGACTGCTGGTCCTCGGCCTCGTCTGCCTGCTGCTGGTGCACCGCAGCACCACGCACCGGCGATCGCAGCCGGCCGCCGAGGAGCCCCGGAGGAGCGACTCCCCCGACGACGTCGGCAGCACCGAGCGCCGCCGCGCACCCGCCGGGGACGCGGAGGACCACCGCGGCCCGCTCCCGCCCGCGGGACTCCGCCGAGCGGGGTAGCGCGGAGCGGCTGCGAACCCGCTACCCCCGGCCGGTCGGCCGCCCCGACCGGCCTGGTGCCGCGGAGGCGCGCTGCGCCGCTCCGATCGCGAAGTGCCCGGCCGGCTCGGGTGAGCGCGCACCCTCCGCCGCGCCGGATCAGGCGGGGGAGGCGGGTCCGGGCGGCAGGTGGACGGTCATGATCAAGTGGCAGGTCCCGGCGCCCGCGCCGCGGTAGGCGTGCGGGGCGTCGCCGTCGAACGTGGCGGTCTGCCCGGCCTCGACGGCGTACTCGGTGCCGTCGACGAGCAGTGTCATCCGGCCGGCGATGACGCTGACGGTTTCCACCACGCCGGCCTGGTGGGGGTGGCTGGGGTACTCCTCGCCGGGTTCGAGCTGCCAGCGCCAGAGCTCGGTCGGAGCCGCGCCGGAGGTCGTCAGCACCAGCCGGGCCTGACCGCCCCGCGCACCGCTCCAGAGGGGGGCCACCTCGTCGGTGGTCACCACGCGCACGCGGTCCTCGGCCGGCCCCTGCATCAGGGCGGACACGGAGATGCCGAGGGTGTCGGCCAGGCGCACCAGGGTGGCCAGGTTGGGGTTGCCCTCGGCCTTCTCCAGCCCCACCAGGGCGCCCTTGCTGACCTCGGCGCGACGGCCGAGCTCATCCAGCGACAGGCCCGCGCGGAGCCGGGCCGCGCGGACGTTGTGCGCGACCGCCCGCAGGGCCGCGGCCGTCTCGATCATCGGAGCCCCCTCCTCGCTGCTGGACAGTTTACTGCACCGCGCGGTCGTTTTGTTGACACCCTTCGGTCGGTTCAATGTACAGTCTGGTCGTTCCATTGAAAGTAAGGATGTGCCGTGTTCGCTCTGCTGCTGGCCCTGGGCAGCTCGCTGGCCTACGGGTGCGCCGACTTCTTCGGCGGTCTCGGTGCCCGCAAGGCGCACGCGTTGCGGACCGTGGTGGTCGCGGCTCCGGCCAGCCTCGCGGTCGAACTGCTGCTGTGGCCGGTGCTCGGCGCGTCGTTCGGCCCCGCGACGCTGGTCTGGGGTGCCGCGTCGGGGGTCGCCTCGGCCGCCGCGTTCGTCCTGCTCTACCGCACCCTGGCGATCGGGCCGATGAACGTGCTCTCCCCCGTGACCGCGCTGGTCTCCGCGGCGCTGCCCGTCGGTGCGGGCCTGCTGCAGGGCGAGCACCTGACCACGGCCGGAGCGGTGGGCCTGCCGCTCGCGCTGGTGGCGGTGGTGCTGGTCAGCGCCGGCCCCGGCGCGGGCTCGGCGCGGCCCTCGCGGACCGCGCTGCTGCTGGCCTTCGGCGCGGGCGCGGCCATCGCCGGCCAGCTGATCTGCCTGCACCAGGCTCCGTCCGACAGCGGGGTGGCTCCGCTGATCGTCGGCCGGGCGGTCTCCTCGGGCGTCACCCTGGCCGCGGCGGGACTGGTGCACCGCAAGCTGGGACCCGAACGCCCCGCGTACGCGATCTCGGCAGGTGCGGGCGTGCTGGACTCGGTGGCGAACCTGCTGTTCCTGCTCGCCGCCCGCAGCGGCAACCTCGCCGTCGTCGCCGTGGTCGTCGCCCTCTACCCCGCCGGCACGGTCCTGCTCGCCTGCGGCGTGACCGCCGAGCGGGTCCACCGCGGCCAGCTCGTCGGCCTGGGCACCGCCGCCGTCGCCGTGAGCCTGCTGGCCGTGACCTGAACGCGCGTGCGCCCGCTCACCGAATCGAGGAGGACAGCATGTTGGTGCATCCCTGGGACGCCGGCCTCGACGACGCCGAACGGCAGGACTGGATCGCCGAGGGCCACGACTTCGGGCAGCTGCGCGTCAACGGCCCGCCGGGACAGCCGCCCACCGTCGTGCCGACCCACTTCACCTGCGACGGCGAGCACCTGCTCGTCCACCTCGCCCGCCCCAATCCGGTGTGGACGGCGATCGAGCGCGATCCGAACGTCGCCGTCGCGGTCATCGGCGACTACGCCTTCGTCCCCGGCGCCTGGCGCGCCAAGGCCGGCACCCCACCGTCCGAGGGGGTGCCCACCAGCTACTACGCGGCCGTGCAGTTCACCTGCCGCGCCAGCATCGTCGACGACCCCGAGACCAAGGCCGAACTGCTGCGCCGCCGGCTGGACCGCATCGGTCCCTGGAACTCCTGACCACCGCCCGCCCCGCACACCGGAAACGGAAGAGCCCCATGCCCGCCTTCTCCCTCACTCCCGCCATCGCGGACGCCTTCGGCGACGCCCGCATCGCCCTGGTCACCGCCACCGGCCTGCGCGGCCGCGAACCCTGGCCGGGGACCACCGCCGCCCTCGAACGGCTGGAACAGCAGCTCGCCGAGGGCACCTGGCAGCCCGCCGACGAGACCGACCCCCGCATCGCGGCCTGGCACACCGCCTACCGCTCCTTCGGCACCAACCCGCGCCGCACCCGTCCCAGCGTCGACGCGCTCGGCCGCCGCCTGGCCAAGAAGGGAGCCCTGCCGCGCATCAACCCGGCCGTCGACTCCTACAACGCCGTCTCCGTCCACCACGGACTGCCCGCCGGCGCCTTCGACCTCGACCACGTCACCGGCGACGTCGTCATCGGCCACGCCGACGGCACCGAGTCCTTCACCCCGCTCGGCGAACCCGACACCCTCGAGAACCCCGGGCACGGCGAGATCATCTACACCGACACCACCGGCGTCCTGACCCGCCACTGGAACCACCGCGACGCCCACCGCACCCGCGTCACCGAAGACTCCGCGCACGTGGTCTTCGTCCTCGAGACCCTCCAGTCCACTCGCGACGGCGAGCTCCTCGGAACCGCAGCCGAGGAACTCCGCGCGCTGCTGTCCCCGCACGCGGAGCGGACCGCAGTGGACCACCTCACCCCAGCACGACCCCGAGTCGCGGTCTGACCGGAGAGCTCATCACCTCCGCAGGGGAGTGTCGATCTAACGGTGTAACTACGGTGCCTGCAAGGCTCGGCCCGGTCGGGCCGGGCCAGGAAGGGCCCGTTGATGAGTACAACCGAACACCCACCGCAGGAGCCGCAGCAGTCGGCGGAGTCGCAACCGCGGGTGGATCCGGAGTTGGTGCGCCAGCTGGCCCAGCGAGCTGCCGATGAGGGCGTGGAACTGGCCGGGCCAGGCGGCCTGCTGCAGCAACTGACCAAGCAGGTCCTCGAGACGGGTCTCGAGGTCGAGATGAGCGAACATCTCGGCTATGACAAGCACGAACCGGCCGGCCGCAACGGCGAGAACTCCCGCAACGGCACCCGGGCGAAAACGGTCACGACCGAGGTCGGCCCGGTCGAGCTCGCGGTACCGCGTGACCGCGAGGGCTCGTTCGCACCGAAGACCGTGCGCAAACGGCAACGCCGGCTCCACGGCGTCGATGAGATGGTGCTGTCACTGGCCGCCAAGGGCCTGACCACCGGAGAGATCTCAGCACACCTGGCCGACGTCTACGGCGCCGACGTCTCCAAAGACACGATCTCGACCATCACCGATCGTGTCGTCGAGGAGATGAGTACCTGGCAGGACCGACCATTGGACCGCGTCTACCCGGTCATCTTCATCGATGCCCTCGTGGTCAAGGTTCGGGACGGTCAGGTCACCAACCGGCCCGTTTACACCGCCGTGGGCGTGACCGTCGACGGTGAACGCGACATCCTCGGGCTCTGGATCGGGCAAGGCGGTGAAGGCGCGAAGTTCTGGCTCCAAGTGCTCACCGAGATCAAAAACCGCGGGGTCGAGGATGTGTGCTTCGTGGTCTGCGACGGGCTCAAAGGCTTGCCACAGGCCATCGAGCAGACGTGGCCGTTGGCGACCGTGCAGACCTGCGTGATCCATCTGATCCGCAACACCTTCCGGCTGGCCAGCTGCAAGTACTCCGACGCGATGGCCAGGGACCTTCGGCCGGTCTACACGACCGCGACCGAAGCCGCTGCCAAGGACCGCTTCGGCGAGTTCGCCGATGAGTGGGGCGAGCGCTATCCGGCGATTGTCCGGCTTTGGGAGAACAGCTGGTCGGAGTTCGTACCGTTTTTGGACTACAGCCCGGAGATCCGGCGGGTGCTGTATAGCACCAACGCCATCGAGTCGCTCAACGCCCGGCTACGTCGGTCGGTCAAAGCCCGTGGCCACTTTCCGACCGAGCAGGCCGCTCTCAAGTGCCTGTACTTGGCGATCCGGTCGCTGGACCCCACTGGCAGTGGCCGTCGCAAGTGGATGATCCGCTGGAAACCGGCACCGAACGCGTTCGCCATCGCCTTCGAAGGCCGTATCATCCCCACCACGGAACAGTAACCACCCGCACCGCGGTTACACCGTTCTCCTGACAGCCCCGTGGCGCGGTCAAGAATCAGTCGTAACCACGGATGATGTGCGGCTCGTCGGTCTCGGCAGGCTCAGTATTGCGCCATACGTCGGCGGCATCAGTGAGCTCGACGAGCACGGGCTCAACGTGTCCACCGGTTGGGAAAGATGAGGATTCCACTGCTAACCTCCTCGGAGCAGCGACCCGGATTCGGTGATGTCGCAGAGGGTGGTGCCTATTAAGGGAGGCTGTCGCCGGGATGCGGGCAGAGTCAGGGTCAAACAGTGGCGCTGCGGTCTCTGCATTGGAATTCGGCGAAACGCCGCCTGCACGAGGAATGATGTCCTCGGTCGGCTCGGTGGCCGAGCACTCGAGGACCCATTCATTCCTCCCGATCACCTGACCTGCGCAATCTCTTCCCATCACAATGCGACTTCAGTAGGCGGCCGGGTGACCTCACGATGCCGGTACCAGTCGACCGTAGCCGCAATGCCCTCGTCAAACGCGACTACGGGATGGAAACCCAGTTCCTTGTGGGCCCTTGTCCAGTCGACCGAGTAGCGTAGATCGTGACCAGGACGGTCAGTGACTAGCTGCACGGCATCCCAGTCACGGCCTGTGGCGCTCAGCAGCATCGCGGTGAGCTCGCGGTTGGTGAGCTCGGTACCACCTCCGATATTATAGATCCGCCCCGCACGTCCGCGCAGTGCGACTGCGACCAGTGCTCGGCAGTGGTCTACGACGTGCAGCCAGTCGCGGGTGTTGTTGCCGTCGCCGTAGAGCGGAACCGTCTCTCCCCGAAGCAGGCGCGTCACGAACAACGGAATCAACTTCTCCGGATACTGGTGCGGGCCGTAGTTGTTCGAACAGCGGGTGATCGACACGTCCAGGCCGAACGTCCGGTGGCAAGCCCGGACCAGCAGGTCACTCGCCGCCTTGGAAGCGGCGTAGGGCGAGTTGGGCTGCAGCGGGTCGTCCTCCACGCTGGAGCCGTTGGGCACAGAGCCATACACCTCGTCGGTCGACACGTGCACGAACTTCGCCACGCGCTGCTCGACGGCGGCAGCAAGCAGCGTTTGGGTGCCGGTGACGTTGGTGGAAACGAAATCGGTGGCGTCGGTGATGGAACGGTCGACGTGCGACTCGGCGGCACAGTGCACGACCAGATCGACCCCGTGCATCGCCTCGGCCACCGTGACAGGGTCCCGGATATCGCCGCGGTGCAGCTCGAACCGCTCCGACCCAGCCACGGGGGCGAGATTCTCCTCCCGGCCTGTGTAGGTCATCAGGTCCAGAACACGAACCCGTGCCCCTGCCAGGCCGGGATGGACATCGGTGAGAATGCTTCGGACCAGATGCGAGCCGATGAAGCCGGCCCCGCCTGTGACGAGGATCAGCATGTCGCCCACCTACTCGGTGTCCACGTGCCCGAGCTCGGGCTCGGGAGCCAGCGGGCCCAGCGCGAGTACCGCACGCAGGCGCTGCTCCCCAATATTGGTCATCCGGTGGCGAGCGCCACGTGGGATAGCGAAGGCGTGCCCTGCCTCGACGACATGTTTCTCCTCGTCGACGGTCACTTCCATGCGACCCGCCTCAACCAGGACCATCTCCTCCGAGTACGGGTGGTAGTGCTCCCGGATCCGCTCGCCCGGTTCGATCTCGGCCACGACCATGAGCCCGTCCCCTGTACCGCCGTTGCGAGGGCTGAGCACGATGCGCAGGCTCCCACCGCGGTCGGGGAGTGGTGTGATCTCGTCAACGGCGACGACAGTGAACGGACGACGAGACATCAGTCGGCTCCCTGGGTCGACGCGCCGCGGTGGGCGCGCTCGATGTTGTCGCGGATCGCGGCCATCTGGATGGGGCTGTTGCGATCGATTCGTTCGGTCACTTGCTCCTCGGTGAACGGCGCATCTGGCTTTACGGCGAAGTCTTGCTGCCACCGCATCCGTACCGCGTCGCCCTCCTGATGGTAGCTCCAGTACAGGTTCATGTAGGTGAACGGTCCAGTCTCCACGCGGTGGGCGCGCACGGTGCGTGTCCGTGCGTCCGGGGTGCGGTCCGACACCCAGCTCCAGATACGTCCGTCGGGATCGGGCTTGAGGGTGAGTCGGAATCGGATCGTGTCCCCGTCGCGGGAGAGGATCTCTGTGTCGGCGTACTCGGTGAACAGGTTCGGCCAGGACTCGACGTCGTTGGTCATGTCCCAAACAAGGTCCATTGGCGCGGCGATCAGGATGGAGTTGTCGACGTGCCCGGTCATACGAATGCTCCTTGGGTCGGGGCCGGCTGCGCCGCCCGTGGTCATGGGGTAGGGGGTCTGTCGGCGGGTCAGGTCGTCTGTGCGGTGAGCGTGTCGTTGACCAGTGTCAACAGCTCCCGCGGTGTCTGAGCGGCGGTGACCGCCGCGTCGGATAAACGAACGCCGTAGCGGGCCTGCATGAGTGCTCCCGTCTCGAGCCGGGCCAGCGAGTCGTAGCCGAGGGACTCGAAGTCGGTGTCCAGGAAATCCGTGGTTGAGGTCTCGGGCGGGCCGGCTGCAGCGGTGAGCAGCTCGATCAGATCAGGGCTGGTCAGGGAGTGGGCGTTGCTCATGGGATGCTCCTCCGATTCGTTGATGGCCTGGCGTACGAGCCGTGGCCGTCGGACAACATGTACGGATCAGGCCACGGGTGGCGCTGGCTCCGGGTAGGGCGACGGGCGCGGGCTGGGAGCCGTGAGCACGACTGCCGAGCAGAAGCCGTCCTCACCACGGGCGAGGACCAGAGCCACCGACAACTTGCACCGTCGGGGTTGGTCGCGGACCAGGTCGAGACTGTGGCCTGGATCGGGACGGTGGACAAAGACGGTCGGGGGGATGATCTCGTGCCGAAGGGCGAGCGCGGCTGTGGCGACGTCCAGTGCTGCGCCGCCGGACATCAGCCGGCCGGTCATGGTCTTCGGTGCCGTGACCGCCACTCCTCGGGCGCCGAACAGCTCTCTGAGAGTGTGGGCCTCTACTGCGTCGCGAGCGCGGTCTCCAGCGGCGTCGGCGAACACCACGTCTACCTCGTCCGCTGCCACGTCAGCGTCCTCCAGCGCGAGCAGGGCAGCCCTGCGGAGCCCGTTTCCATCGGGTACGGCGTCGAACGTGGCGGCGTGACCGGCGATCATGCAGTACGGTTCGGCGTCACCGTGACGGTTTTCGGGATGCTCGAGCACCAAGATCGCACCACCCTCGCCGACCACGTGGCCGTTCGCGCCCTGATCGAAGGGCAGGTAGGCGGCGGCTGGGTCCGCGGTGTTTGACATCCCGCCCCGGGCCAGGTGTGCGGTCCACCCCCACGGGCATAGCGTGGAGTCCACCGCCCCGGCAACGGCGATCCGGCTGCCGTGCAGGTACAACCGCCGTCTCGCCATGGCCAGCGAGTCCAGGCTGCCGGCCTGGTCAGCGACGAGAACGCCCGAGGGGCCACGCATGCCGTGGCGGATCGAGATCTGTCCGGAGTTTACGGCGTAAAACCAAGCGAAAGACTGGTACGCGCTGACGTGGTGGGGGCCGCTGCCCCAGAGCTTTTGCAGCTCCCGCTGCCCAAACTCGAAACCGCCGGCTGAGCTGGCGGTACAGACACTCATCTCGTACTCGGCCATGCCCTGGGGGTCGATTCCGGCGTCGGCCAGCGACCATTGCGCGGCTGCCAGCGACATCCGGGTCATGTGGTCGGTTTGAGGATGCAGCCGCGGAGGTACGTGCTCGTCGGCATCGAACCCGCGGACCTCGCCGGCGAGCCGCACCGGGTAATCTCCGACTTCGAATCGCGTCAGCGGTCCTACGGCGCTGCGGGCCTCCATCAGGCTCTTCCAGTGTGCCTCGGAGCCCACACCGGTCGGAGCGATCACGCCGATCCCTGTGACCAGGGTCCGACGGCATCCCGTCGCGCCTGATCGGTCTGCGGAGCCGAGGTCGCCGGGTTGGCGGCGACTGTCGAGCGCCGATTCGGTCGTGGTCATCGGGTCGCCACCTCCGTGGTACTGAGCACCATCGCGCTCTGGAACCCCCCGAATCCGCTGCCCACGGTGAGCGCGGTGTCGAAGTCCGAATTTCTGGCCGCCACCGGCACGTAGTCGAGGTCAAGGTCGGGATCGGGTTCGTGCAGGTTTGCGGTCGGTGGGATGAGCCCCTCGGTTAAACCAAGCAGGCAGGCCGCAATCTCGATGGAACCGATCGCGCCCAGCGAGTGTCCGACCATCGATTTGATCGAGCTCATCGGCACTCGGTGTGCGTGCGGGCCGAGCGCTTTCTTCACGGCTGCGGTCTCGTGCCGGTCGTTCTGCTGGGTTCCCGAGCCGTGGGCATTGACGTAACCCACGCCAGCTGGATCGACACCGGCCGATTCCAAAGCTGTCGTACTCGCCTCCGCCAACTCACGTCCGTCTGGACGCAATCCGGTCATGTGGTAGGCGTTGCAGCGTGTCGCGTATCCGCGAACCTCACCGTAGATAGGAGCCCCGCGGCGGCGTGCGTGATCGAGTTCTTCCAGTACGAAGCATGCCGCGCCTTCACCAAGAACGAAGCCATCGCGGGTTCGATCGAACGGGCGCGAGGCAGTCGCCGCCTCATCGTTGCGCACCGTCGTTGCCTTGATCGCGTCGAAGCATGCCACGGTGATCGGTGAGATCGGCGCGTCGGTTGCGCCGGTGATCATCACGTCGGTGGCGCCGTCACTGATCAGCTCGGCCGCGTGTCCGACCGCGTCGATGCCGGATGTGCATCCGGTGGACACCATGGTGACCGGACCGCCGATCCCGGCGCGGCGCGCTACCTCGGCGCAGATTGAGCTGGGTACGAAGTAGTCGTAGAGGTGATCCACTGCGCGGTGGTGGTCGACGGTCCACTGCGCACCGTGTCCGCTGACCGTGGCGTACTCGCGGTCCAGGCCGATCGTCGCTCCAACTGCGCTGCCCAGGGCCGCGCCCCACCGGTGGGGGGCAGCGACCGGAGAGGCTCCGCTGTCGTCTAGTGCCTCGTTCGTAGCGGCGACGGCGAATTGGGTCGCACGATCTAGCCGGCTGGCCTCTTCGGCGGTGAAGCCGTGCGCGAGCGGATCGAAATTGCATTCTGCGGCAATCTGGGACCGGAATGGCGACGGATCGAATGTTGTTATCCGCCGCGTCGCCGTGCGGCCAGCGGAGATCGTGTTCCAGAACCCATCGCGACCGGGTAGCCCTGGGGCTAAAACTCCAATACCGCTGACGATCACGCGCCGGGTCATGCTGGGACCTCCATCGGGGATCGCGCACTACGCACGCATGCCACGAGGCTGCGTGCCTGGACGTTGAGGTAGTGGCTGTGCTGCACCAGCGCCTCCACCTGCGGGATCGACAGCCATAGGAACCCGGGTGGATCGATCGGCTCGGAAAGCTCGATGACCCGGTAGCGGGTAGACGTGTCCAGGAATCGCCCGCCTTCCTCTGAGAGGAGAGCGTCGAACCACACGGCTGGTCCGGTGGCCAGCGCCGTGTCCAGCAGAGCCGGGCGGGCGTCGACCGGGAAGTGTCGGTAGGTGTCCGGGATGCACTGCACTGTGGGTCCCAGCTCGATCGTGTCGATGAACCCGGGCTCGTGGCGCATCTGCAGCAACGCGTGCAGCGTCCCCTCGATCCACGCTACGAACAGAACCGCCAGTCCCGTCCCGCAGGCTCGAAGCATCGGCTGCGACCAGTTGGCCACCTCTCGGCCCTCAGAGGCCACGTCGACGCCGACGATTTGGAAGAACGCACCGGTCTCGTGGCTGATCGCGTCCGGGGCCCGGTGCCATCCTGGAAGGCCTTCGACCGCCGTCGGGACGGCAGTAACTTCGATCTGGGATCGCCGCCGGGTGATCGCGCTCAGCACGTCACGGGTGCTCAGCAGCGATCGCCTGCCGGAAGCCTCGTCATCGGACCGCGGTAGGCACGCTAGAACGGTTCGCGCGTCCATGTTGACCGTGTGATCGATCGCGAGCAGCCGATCGATCTCGTCCAGTGTGAACCATCGGAAGCCCTCAATGGCCTCCGGAGCGTCGCCCACCTGCACGACGACGTTGCGGTTGCGCTTGCCCAGGAACCAAGCTCCCTGCTCGGACTGACGGACGTCGGCCAGCACCGAGCCGAGTGCGGGGTCGAGGAAGTACTCGAGGTACGGCGTGGCCCGGCCCTGGTGCACGCGGGTGTAGTTGCTTCGGGTTGCCTGCACAGTCGGAGACAGCTCGTGGCCCGCTGGATTCCCGGGCTCGACCTTCGCCTGCATCAGCAGGTGCGTGCGTCCGTCCCGGACTGTCGCAAGAATCCCAAGTATCCCGGTCTCCGGCTGTCGGATGATCGGCTGACTCCAGCGGTGGACTTCGCGGTCGTCGACCGCCACGTCGAGACCCTCCACCGAGAAGAAGCGGCCAGTAGAGTGATGGATCGTGCCTGTCGCCCGGTCGGTGACCCACCGGTCGAGTTCATCCAGGGGTACGCGCGTCACCGACATCTGCTGATCGGCGTCACGCTCGGTCAGCCATTCCAGCGCCGACGCAACAATCGGCTCGGCACGGCTCGACGACGCCGGTTCGTGGCGTGAGCTCGGCTGCAAGCGGCTTTGCATGGCATCCCCAACTCAGTATCTGTGATCGGTGGCTCCGGTTCGGGGCGCGGGTTCGGGGCGCGGTCTCCGTTCACGTGCCACCGACTCTGCGCAGCACGGCTCGACGGCTTCTGGAACGGCGCTCGATGTCGCACTCGACGACGCTCCGACGCGATTGCGCTGCGCTGTACTCGTTTCCATGACCGAACGCTTCTACGTGGGCCTACTCGGGATGAGACGCTCGGGAAGCGACAGATCTGTCGGCCCGTGGCGATCCAGTAGCGGGCCAGTGACACGTCGCATCCGCGCTGACCACGGGAAAGGACGGCCGTGTTCGATTGGATGACGCCAACTCCGTCACCGGTGAAACACGGACTGTTGAGCTCAAGCGCGTGCGCAACGAGGGCGTCGTCGGCGATCTCCTGGCGGACACGGCCGCCGACGACTTCGCCAACCAGGACAAGGCCATCCACACCTACCCGATACACGAGGTCTACACCCTCATCTCCGCGGGACGGCCGACCGAGGTAGGCCTCTGCGGATATCCGGCAGTGCAAACGATCAGCAGCGAGGCTGTCCTGCACCTGCTGTTCGGTGATGCCGTTCGCGGCCTGGAGCAGCTCAAACCGCGAACCTGAATGCGTCACGGCCGGTCTCCGAACAATCCTCGCCGGTCCGATGAGCCGTAGAACGCGTCGCGAGCACCGGTCCACCGTGCTCGCGACGTGCACCGTGTTTCAGGAGCGGTGCCGCAGATCAGCCTGACCAGCTGGGTACTGTAAACGCCCGCTGTAGCTCCTCGTCCAGTGCCCGGCACAGCTCGTAGTCGGGCAAGAGACCAGCCTCCTGGGCCTCGGCAAATCCGGCGGCGACCTGGTCGCGTTCTGACAGGATGATTGGCAGGTCTTCCGGAATCGGCAGCGCGAGGTCGGAGTCGTAGGGCGAGACCGCCCGCTCGTTGTTCGCGATGTACTCCGTCGACAGGATGTAGGTCATCACCGTAACGTCTTCAAGCGCAACGAAGGCATGGCCTACCCCAACAGGGAAGTACATCGCCCGGGCGTCGCGGGCGTTGAGTCGGACGGAATCCCACAAACCGAACGTGGGCGATCCCACACGGAGATCAACCACGATGTCGAGCGCCGCACCGTGCGTGCAGAAGGCATACTTGGCCATTCCGGGTGGCGCTGCGGTGAAGTGCAGTCCCCGGAGCACACCGCGATGGGAGACGTTCGTGCTCGCCTGGGCGATCGGGAACAGCCCTGGGAACCCGGTAGCCTGCTCGAAGATGGATCCCTGGAACGGGGAGACGAAATGACCACGGTGGTCGGAGAACACGAGTGGGGTGAACTCGACCGCTCCTTCGACGCGGAGCGGCCGACTGGTCATGGTGGTCATGATCGAACCTCCTACCTAGGGACACGTCAGAGTTCGTCCAGGACCTGGCGCAAGGCGTCGATCACTCGGTCCTGTTCGGAAGGTTGCAGGCTGGCGTACATCGGCAGCGAGAAGATCTCACCCGCGACTTTCTCGGTCACCGGCAGTGATCCCTCGGAGTAGCCAAGGTGGGCGAACCCTGACATGGTGTGCACGGGCCACGGGTAGCTGATGTTGAGGTTGATGTCGTGTTCACGTAGACCGGCCAGGATCGCGTCTCGGTCCGGGTGGCGTACGACGTAGACGTAGTAGACATGCTCGTTGCCGGGCACCGTGCGGGGCAGCCGCAGGGTGGTGTCAGCAAGGGCTCGTTCGTAGCGGGCGGCGGCCACCCGCCTGGCATCTAGGTAACCGTCCAGGCGTGTCAGCTTCCCGCGGAGGATCTCTGCCTGGACCTCGTCGAGGCGGCTGTTGTGCGCCGGCGTTCGGACGGTGTAGTAGCGGTCTTCCATGCCGTAGAATCGCAGACGGCGCAGCGCGGTGTCGATCGTGGGCGACGCGGTGATCGTCGCGCCGCCGTCACCGTAGGCCCCGAGCACTTTGGTCGGGTAGAAAGAGAACGCTGCAGCGTCGCCGAACGTGCCGGCGAGCTGGCCCATTTGGCGCGCGCCGTGGGCCTGGGCGCAGTCTTCAAGCACGACACACCCGTGCTCGGCTGCGATGCGTCCGATGTGGGTCATGTCTGCGCACTGCCCGTAGAGGTGTACCGGCACGATCGCGCGGGTTCGGGGGGTGATGGCGTTCTCGATCAGGCCGGGGTCGATGAGGAAGTCCTCGTCTCGGACATCGACGAACACTGGGGTCGCCCCGGTTGAATGGATGGCGACGACGGTCGGTGCGGCCGTGTTCGCCACGGTGATGACCTCGTCCCCCGGGCCGACCCCCAGCGCCTCTAGTCCTAGCTTGATCGCGTTCGTGCCGTTATCGACCCCAACGCAGTGCGAGAGACCGTGGAAGTCGGCGAATTCGCTCTCAAACCCGGCGACGCTGGAGCCCAGCACGAGCTGTCCCGAGCTAAACACGCGGTCGACGGCGGCGAGGATATCCTCACGCTCCTGGTGATACTCGTCGAGATAGGCCCACACGCGGGTGGTCATGGGTGCCTCCTGTCGGCGCCTACCGGCGCCGCTGGTGGTCGGTCTGGTCTGTCGTCGAACAGGGGTGCCGGGCCGGGGCCACTGGTGACGCCGCGATCAGTGGCCGGCCGGGGTGTGCTGCTGGCCCGGCGGATGCAGGGGCCACAGCTGGTCCACGATCCGGGTGATCCCGTTCTGCAGCCGCACGCCCGGGGCCCAACCAGTGCGTGCGGCGAAGGGGCGGATATCGATGTCGAGGCTGTGGAAGTCGGTGACCAGTGCCGTCGACGGGGCATCGACCGCGCGAACCGGCACAGCGGGACTGTCGGTTACGGCGCCGACAGTGTCGGCTATGAGTGCGAAGATCTCGCCCAACGTGCGGGTGCGCCCCGAACCGATGAGCCAGTGTCGCCCGCTGAGTCGGTCGATCTGCGCCAGGGCGGTCACGAAAGCGGCGGCGACGTCGTCGACATGGATCGCGTCGCGGCGCACTGAGCCGTCATTCCACATCGTCAGTGGCTGACCGTTCAGCGCCCGCCGAATCATCGCAGTGATCACACCGTTGTCGGTGGCATCGGCGCCCCGGCCTGTCCCGTAGACGGTCGGCAGGCGGAGCACCGTCGCCCGAATCCGGCCGGCGGCCGCGGCGTCGAGCAGCACCTGCTCCGCCGCCAGTTTGTGGCGGTCATAGGCGGTAACAGGCCGGTCTGGTTCGGACCCGTCGATCGGTGTCGCGGACGGCAATCCGACCTGGGAGACCGCGCCAGCGTGCACTACCACCGGGAGTCTGTCCACAGCGGATCGGCCTGTGCCCGCAGATAGGATGCTCACCAGATGACGGACTGCTGTAACGTTGAGCGCCTCGCTCGCATCTGGATCGGTATCGGAGGTTCGCCATCCGCCGTCCTGGAGCACGAGGTTGATCACCGCGTCGGTTCCATCCAGGATCTCGGCCATCCGGCCTCGGTCGGTGACGTCGGCGACGACTGGCTCCACAAGATCGTGATGTGGTGAGAGTCGTCCGCGGTGACCGCGGGAGACCGCACGTACCAGGTAGCCACATTCGGCCAGCGCCGCGGTGACCGCGCTGCCGATAAAGCCGGACGCCCCTAGAACTGTGACGATGGTGCTCACACGCTCACTCCCAGCGCGATCGCGTAGGCGAGGGCCCCGGCCTGTCCGAGTCCAACCCGGCACAGGTGCCAGCGCTTCCAGCGCTGCCGCAGCCGTGCCCAGTCTGGGGGCGGAGCGTCTGGATCGATGGCGGCGATCGAGATGTTGAGGCGCCCGTGTGCGAACACGGAGACCGCGAACACCCCGGCAAGCAGCGCCGCACCGGCGCCGTAGAAGACACGCACAGCGCTTTCGTCGAGCAGCACGGCCAGCGTGGTTCCGCTCAGCACCGCGATTCCGGTGCACACCGGCATGAGCTTGTCCATGCGGGACAACACGAAGGCATTGGTCGCCGGGTAGCGGGTAATCGGTTCGCGCAGCAGCAGCGGAAGGATCACGAGCAGTGCGACGAGTAGCGCTCCGGCGGCCATCGCGCTCGACAGTGCCGAGACCGGCACGATCAGATCGAGCATGGCGGTTCAGCCCCAGCTGCGGTGGTAGAACTCCCAGGCCCGTGAGTCCTGAGGTCCCCGCCAGTCCTCCACGATCGGGCTCATGTGCGGGGCCAGGGCTTGGTTGAGCTGCTGGAACGATGTGTCGTCGTGCAGCCTACGGAGGTCGTGGAAGAAGTCCTCCCGGGCCTGGATGAGATGCATCGTCAGGCCTTGGTAGTGCAGCAAGGTCCGACTTTGCAAGCCCAGCTCGACGGGCAGGGGCGTGCGGTCGTGCTCGGCGAACAACTGCGCGACCGTGTCGGCGCTGGCAGGGTCCATCCGACTCACCATGAGCATCCTGCTAGTCATGCATCCTCCTGAAATCGAATCGAGGGCCCCACCGTCAGCGCGGGGCGCATGCTCCGAGCCTGCGGCGGGGCCCTCGACATCGGCTGGACCGTTGCTGAAGGAACATTCGTGTCGCCCTCAGATCAGGCGCGGAACTCGTCGATGTGGTCATCGACCCACTGGTCGAACGTCCGTGCCGGCTGCCCGGTGACCTGGGTGACTGTGCGACTGACATCCTGGCCGCCGTGTTCAGCGGCGATACCGAGGATCCAGATCACCCAGCTGGCGATGTGGTCGGGAACACCGTTGGTGGTGAGGACCCGGTGACCGTCCTCCGGCGCGACCTCGTGGAAGGCGATCTCCTGTCCGAGCTGCTTGCCGATAGAGCGGACTTGCTCGGCCTGGGTCAGGCTTTCCGGTCCGGTCAGGTAGTACTCGCGACCGATGTGATCGTCGGTGGTCAACGCGGCGGTCGCGGCGTCTGCGACGTCGGCCTCGTGGATGGGGTTGAGCGCGGCCTCCGGGTATACCCACTGCACATGGCCGGCGTGGCGGATCGACTCCGCCCACCAATCGCGAGCGTTCATCGCGAACGGTCCGGGCTCGATGACCGTCCACTCCAGCCCTGAGTTCTTCACCGCCTCGGCGACGATGTTGCTGCCGTTTCGCTCGTCTTTGGCCGAGGTCAGGACTACGATGCGACGCAGTCGGGATCGCTGTGCGGCCTCGATGACGGTATCGACAGTGCTGGCGTCGGCGAATAGGTACATCTGGTCCACGCCGTCGAGGGCGTGATCCAGTGAGTCCGGGTTGTCGAAGCTGCCTTGGCGGACCTCGACCTCCACGGGCAGCCGGCTCGTGGCCGAGCCTGCATCGCGGCTCATCGCACGTACCGTCACCCCTGCTGCGAGCAGAGCTCGGGTCAGCGCCCCGCCGACGGTTCCGGTCGCTCCGGTCACCAGTGTGGTCATGATCAGGTTCCTTTCGTGGGGTCTTGGGAGCGTTGGCTCACCGTTACGAGTGCGGTGTCGTTGTGACCGCCGTCGACACTGGCAAGTCGGGGTCAGGGTTTTGCCTTGCTGCACCCGTGGTCGCGAACCTCATGACCGCGGTGCGCGGGAGGGTGTCTCGAGTCCTTCAGGCACGGGACCGCCGCGGCGTGCCTCGGAGCGACGCGCCCGTCGGAGTGCCAGCAGTATCTGAAGGGCGTACCACGGGGTAGGCGGGACCCACCCGAGCTGGAGCGCCATCCCCATGTCGTCGCGGTTGGCCCAGTGCTCAATCATGAGGCCGTCGCGCATACGCCACCAGTGAGTCTGTGTGACCGAGAAGTGACGTCCCCGCGACGGGAAGGCCGACTCGACTTTGCCGTCCGGACCGTAGTGATGGAACGTCGTCGCCTGGCGGCCGCTCATTGTGGTGTGTGCGACGACGAGATCACCGTCGACGGCCACGTCATGCACGGTCCAGGACAGGTCGGCGAAGGCACCGCGCAGCATGTTCCCGGTCGCGAGGAAGGCGGGCGGCCCCTCAGTACGACAGTCAAGCGGCTCGTCTTTGGCCTCGCGATTGGTCGCTTCCGGGTGGACGTGGGCCTCGAACAGCGCGAGATCGCCGACCCGCATGCCTTCGAATTGTTGTTGGCACATCCTGTGCGCGGCCTCGACGGAGACTTGAGCCTCCTGTCCGGGCCGGGGTGACGGGACCGAGGACTCGGCTCCTGATGGTACATTCACTTCTAGAGCCATCTTTCTTCTTGGACGACGCTTCTTCCGGTAAGATACTAAGTGAGGAGCCGGTGATGTCAAACCACGCCACACAGGCCAACCACGGCTCGTTGCACGAGCACGAGGCGCGGGCCTTACGCGAGTTCGTCACCGCCGTCGTCCTGAACGGGCAGGTGACGGCGGAGGCCGCCGGTCTGTACGCGACCGACCTCTACGTGCTCAACCTGCTGGACCTTGACGCTGCGGCCAGCCCGGGCGAGCTGGCACGGCGCACTGCCCTGACCAACGGGGCGATCACCAAATTGCTCGACCGCCTCGAGCGCATGGACCTCGTCCGGCGCGAACCCGACCCCGCCGATCGACGAAAGGTGCGGCTGACGGTCATCGACAGCGGTGCCAACGAGGCGATCGGCAGCCAGGCGGATGTGTTCGGGCCGATGTCGCAGCGGATGGACGAGCTGATCCAGAGCTACCCGCCCGAGCAGCGCGCTACCATCTTCGATTTCTTCTCGCACGCCACGAGCACCCTGCGTACCGCGACCTCCGAGCTGCAGGAGAACCGCAATCGCTCACGGCAGGAGTAGGTGACGAAACTCGGCCAGGGCCGCTATCGCTCTGTCTGGGCCCCCGTGCACCTCGCACGGGGGGACGGTGGTTCACGTCGCGTGTTCGCGTGCGATGTCCATCACGTAGCGGCCGTAGGGAGATGAGCTGATCCGGCGACCGAGCTCCAGACACTGTTCGTGGTCGATGAACTCCATTCGAAGCGCCACTTCTTCGAGGCATGCGATCCGGATGCCCTGGCGTTCTTCGATCGCCTTGACGTAGTGGCTGGCCTGCAGCAATGAGTCCGACGTGCCGGTATCCAGCCAGGCGAACCCGCGGCCCAAGTCCATTAACCGGGCCCGGCCGTGTTCGAGATACCAGCGGTTGACGTCAGTGATCTCCAGCTCGCCCCGCGCCGAGGGCTCAACGTTCTTGGCCACGTTGACGACGTCGTTGTCGAAGAAGTACAGCCCGGTGATGGCCCGGTTCGACCGCGGTCGTTGGGGCTTCTCCTCCAGCGACACCAGTTCTCCATTCGGTCCGGCCTCGCCCACCGCGTACCGTTCGGGGTCAGTCACCGGGTATCCGAAGACCACACACCCCGCACCGGCGTTGACCTGGTCGCCCGCGTCGATCAGGGTTTCGCTGAAGCGGTGACCGTGGAAAATGTTGTCCCCGAGGACCAGGGCCACGTTGTCGTCACCGATGTGATCGGCGCCGATGGTCAGGGCTTCGGCGAGCCCGTTGGGGTTGTCTTGCACCGCGTAGTTGATACGTAGCCCCAGATCGCTCCCGTCACCGAGCAACAGGCGGAACTGCGGCAGGTCTGTGGGAGAGGAGATCAGGAGGATGTCGCGCACGCCCGCGAGCATCAGTACCGAGATCGGGTAGTACACCATCGGCTTATCGCCGACGGGCAGCATTTGCTTGGATACCGCGAGTGTGATCGGGAACAGGCGTGACCCGCTCCCGCCTGCGAGGACGATTCCTTTCATCACTGTCGCCTTCCGTAGTGTCGATGCAACGGGCGCTCTGGCCGGTCAGCAAACAGTGGCCGGACGGTCCGTCACCGGGTGTTCCAGCGATGTCACGGATGCGCCGGGCGGTGCGGGCCCCCGAGCGCGCTCCACCTCGAATCGTGCTGGTAGGGACAGGCGGTAGATCGGCATCGCGACCGCACTGGTGATCAGCGCGAGCAGCACGAGGATGGTGAACAGGTCCTGCGAGACCAACCCGAGGTCCGCCGCGATCTGGGCGAAGATCAGAACCATCAGCCCGCGGGCGTCCATCAATCCTCCGATCGCCGACGCCCGCCGCCAGGGATGTCCCTGAGCACGCAGGGTGAGCGTGCACCCGAGGTACTTCCCGGCGAACGCGGTGAGCAGGACGAGCACCACCGGAACCAGGACCGTGGGATCGGTGAGTTCCTGCATCCGGGTCTGCAAGCCGGTGTGTACGAAGAACAACGGCAGTAGCAACCCGACGTTGATGTCGCTGAGCCCGGTTTGGACCCGTTCACGTACCAGTCCTGATTCGGGCAGCGCGATGCCGGCGACGAACGCGCCGAAGGCGACGTGCAGACCGAGCAGGTCGGTGATCGAGGCCGCGGCGAGCACGACGATCAGTAGGACGGCGAGAACCCCAATCGTCACCTCTCCGCGGCGCTCGGCGTAGCGCGCCAGCGGGGCCAAGGCCCGCCGGACGCCCCCCAGCATGACGAGGACGAACAGGGCTCCGCCGATGAGACTGACGCCGATCTCGGCCCCGCTGTTTCGGCCGGCCGCAGCGGCGGTCACGGCCAGCAGTATCCAGGCGGCAGCGTCGTCGACCGACGCTGCCAGCATCGCGGTCGCCCCCAGCGAGCTGCGCTCCATGCCCCGTTCCACGACCATGCGTGCCAGCACTGGGAAAGCCGTGACCGACAACGCTGCACCCAGCAGCAGTGCGAGTTGCAGGCGGGGGGTCTGGGGTGGCGCGATCGCTTCCGCTACGACCCACGCGATGGTGAAGCTGAGCGCGAATGGGATAACCACGCCCGCGATCCCGACGGCCACTGCCCCTTGGACGGTGGACCGGCCATTGGTCTCGCTGCGAAGTCCGGCTCCGACCAGGAACATGAACAGTACGAGGCCCAGCTGACTTAGCAGATAGATCGCGGTCTGTACCTCGGCCGGGAACAGCCACTCGAAGGCCCCGGGGGCGAGCCACCCGAACAGCGACGGACCGAGCAGAATGCCTGCCAGCATCTCGCCGGCGACCCGGGGCTGGCCGAGACGCTGGGCGAACGACCCGCAAAGCAGGGTCGCGACCAGAACGGCCAGCAGGGCACCGAAGATCCCGGGAATCGACGGTTGGGGGGCCGGCCCTGCGGCCAGCGCCGTGCTCACTGTCGGGGTCCTATGGTGACGGGCTCCGTCGAGTGGGCGGCTGACCGCTCCAGGTCGGCGACCAGATCGGATGGCCGCGGCAGCTCCCGGACCTCGGCGGCGAGCCGCTCGGCCCTGGCACGGTACTGCGAGTCCTCGATCACCGAGCGGACCGCTTCACGGAGCGACCGCGGGTCGTCAGCGTGCACGTCCACTTGGAGGCCGGCTCCGACGCGGGTGATGCACTCGGCCGAGTGAAACGGAGGCTCGCCCATCGACGACGGAGGGCTGATGATCTGCGGGACCCCGTGAGCCAACGCGGTGGCGAAGGTACCGGTACCACCGTGGCTGATCACGGCCTCACAGGTCGGCAGGATCAGTTCGAGCGGCACGTTTTCCACCACCCGCAGCGACGGTCCACTCGACCCCAGGATCGCCGTTCCGCGTTCCGGGACTGCGATCACGAGCTCGACGTCGAGTCCGTCGAGCGTTTCGGTGAACGCCCTGAGCGGGTCGAGATCACCCATCATCCACAGGTAGGTGCCGCCCAGAGTCAGCAGGATCCGCGGGCGGTCGGGATCCTGGCGGGCCATCCAGGGCTCGACCTGTCCGGCCCCGTTGTAGGGCACGTAGCGGGTGGGCTGGTGCCGGTTTCCTGCAGGGAGCGCGAACTGCAGGCTCGGTGGGCACGGGTCGATAGTGAACAGACCGTCGGGTTCGACGTTGGACAGCCCATAGTGGCCGTAGAGCCCGGCCAACAGCTCCCGTTCGGTATCGCGCCAGCCTGGGATCCCGACCGCGTAGTCGGGACCGGGGAACTGGTGGCGCACCGCCGGGATGTCCAGCAGGCTCGCCACCAGGTGCGCCGAGTAGCTTACCCAATCGTAGACGATGAGATCGGGCTGCCAGGACCGTGCGAACGTTAGGGTGTCTTCGACCATCCGCTCCGCGGCGTCGGCGAAGATTCCCAGTGTGGTGCGGGTGTGGCGCATCTGCTCCTCGGCTGTAGGCCGGGTCGACGTTGCCTGTCTTCGCCGCTCCTCCGCCGCGCGGGCACGCTTGTCTGGGTCGATCTGCATGTCGGACCCCACGACCACCGAATTCAGCCCGCTCTCCCGCACCGCCTGGCTGAGGCAGGGCTGGTGAGCGATTCGGACATCATGGCCGGCACCGCGCAGTGCCCACGCCAGCGGTACCAGCGGGTAGAAGTGCGACGGCTGTAGTACCGCGCTCATGAGTACACGCATTGCCATCCCTTCAGTCGTCGGCCAAAAACAGCGGCCGGTAAGTGGGCTCGAAGTACTCGAACAGGTCCCACTGGGTCTGGGCGCGCATGTGCTGGGCCATGAAGTTGTCGGGGTTCCAGAAGTCACCATTGAGCGTGCGAGTCACCCACTTCTGTTCCATTCCCTGCTCGTAGAGCGGTCCGAGGTAGTCGCTGATCAGATAGTTGGTGTCGTAGAAAGCCCGGACCAGCCGGTGGTAGGTCTCGAATCCGGTCTTGTAGTAGTTCTCGTAGTACCGCTGTCCCTCAGATTCCTCGACCTTGCCCATCAGGATCTTCGAGGTTTGCTCAGCCGCCCGAATCCCTCCGATCAGGGCGAGAAAAACTCCTCCGGAGAAGATGGGGTCGGTGAAGCACGCCGCGTCGCCGATGATGAAGTAACCGGCTCCAGTGAGCTGGTCGGCGTAGTAGCAGTAGTCGGTCTCGACCGCCAGCTCTCGGCTGGGCTGCGTACCTTGGAGCCGCTCGACCACTCGGGGGATCCGGTTGACTTGGTCGTTGTAGAGCTGCTCGGGATTCGTGCCCTTCCGCAGCAGCGACCGTGGGGTCACCGCACCGATACTGATGGTGTCCTTGCGGATCGGAATGGCCCACACCCAGCCGTCGGCGTGATTGCACAACTGGATGTCTCCTTCCTCTGCCGGATTGAACTGCTCGTCGAGGCCGGTGAAGTGCTTGAATAGCGCGGCCATCCGCACCATGTTTTCGCTCTTGCGCAGGCCGAACTTTTTCGCCAGGACCCCAGCACGCCCGCTAGCGTCGATGACGAACGATGCCGACGCCTCGAACAGTTCGCCGTCGCGGCGGTAGCGGACCCCGCTCACGCGTCCGTCGTTAACAATCGGTTCGGTCACCTGTGCGTCCTCCAGCACTTCGACACCGCTCTCAGCGGCGGTGTCGAGCAGGAGCTTGTCGAGATCGGCACGCTCGACTTGGTTGGTCCACTCCCGGTGGCCGTCGCCGATCGTGTCGAAGCCGATCCGGCGAACCCAGCCGGTCTCCCCGGTGAGTTCGACGCCCCGCTTGACGACGTAGTCCCGCTTTTGCATCTCGTCGAGAACGCCGAGGTGCTCCAGAGTGTCGGCAGTGCCGGTCAGCATGGACTCGCCGATGTGGAAACGGGGAAACTGCGCCTTCTCGAGCAGCAGCACCGAGTGGCCGCGACGCGCCAGGGTCATCGCGTACGCGCTTCCGCCGGGGCCGCCGCCGATCACGATGGCGTCGTAGTCATCGTGGAGCTGGCGATTTGAGTACATCTTGCCCAATCCTTCGCTGTCTATGGTCGTGCCCGGTGTCAGGTCGGTGCTTGTTCCGCCCCCGCAGGCGGGGTGGTTTCAGCCTTTGACGATCTCGAGTTCGGGTAGCGGGAACACGAGCCTGCCGCCCGCGGCGAGGAAGTCCTGCTCGCGCTCGATGAAGCCGTCGCGGTAGACCCACGGCAGCACCAGGAGCTGATCGGGACGTTGCGCCTTGGCCTCCTCTTCCGACACGATCGGAATCCGTGTGCCAGGAGTCAGGCAGCCGCCCTTCTCCGCGTTGACTTCGCCGATGCACGACAAGTCCTCGCGCGTGATGCCGCAGTACTGCAAGACGACGTTGCCCTTGGTTGAGGCGCCGTAGCCGAGGGTCGACAACCCTGCCGACCGCGAAGTGTCAAGGAACTCCCGCAACTGGTCACGGTGGCGCCGGATGTGGGCGGCAAACTGCTCGAACGGCGCCATGGTCGACAGCGCGGCCGCTTCCTCTGCCGCCCGCAGCCGGTCCAGTCTCGTGGTGTCGACGGAGCGGGAACTGGACTCGCGGGCGAGTACCGAACAGAGGCTGCCTCCGTAGACATCGGTGACCTCGGCCGAGATGACCTTCAGTCCGGCTCGCGCCGCCATGTACTCCAGCTGTGCTAGGGCGTAGAACTCGAGGTGCTCGTGGCAGATGTTGTCGTAGCAGTTGGTCTCCAGCATCGCCGGCAGGTAGCTGTGCTCGATCATCCAGATACCGTCGTCGGCAAGGACGTCGTGGACCTCACGCATGAACGCGATCGGGTCGGGCAGGTCGTAGAACATCGCCATCGAGGTGATAGCCGTGGCCCTGCGGTCGCCTACCGTGGAGCGGTAAGCCTCGGCTGAGAAGAAGTCGACGATCAGGTCGGACCCCTCCGGGTAGCAGTCAGAGAACTTCGCCGCCGACGGATCGCAGCCAACTAGATGCGGTCCGGGGCGGTCGTATGCCTGCAGCAGGGTTCCGTCGTTACTGCCGATGTCGAGCACGACGTCGTCGGGACCGAGCTCGACGAGCTCGTTGATCGTCGCGACCTTCGATGCCAGGTGTTCCACCATGAACGGACGGATGCCGGACCGGTAGCCGTACTGCTGGCCATACATCAATGCAAGGTCGGCGTCGTGGCGCAGCTGCACTAGGCCGCAACCCGCCGGGGAGCACTTGACCAGCTCCAGCGGTGCGACCAAGTCGGCCTCCCCGGCGTGGCTGGGGAATACCCCGGTCAGAGCCTGCACTCCGAGGTCGAGGATCGAGAGCAGCTCGCGGTTTCCGCATGCCCGGCAGCCGGCGATGGTCCGATAGTCCACAGTCTTCGGCTGCGGGGTGCGATGCGGTTCAGTTGCGGTCACAGGGGCTCCTCGTAGTCGGGATGTCGGGGTTCACGCTGCGGCGATGCGCTCAAGGCCCGATCGAGGCCGGGCGGAACGGCGAGCAGACCCGGCTCGTGCAGCGCACCGCCGGCTATTCCCTGCGCTGCGGGTGGAATCAAGTCTGCATCATCGCGAGCAGTGATTGCCGGTCCAGCATCCGGTTTTTTCGCAAAACGGTCCCGAATGTCACATGGGCTTGTTCGTAGTCGCTGGTAATTTAGTCAGATTCCCACGACTGCATGACGCGGTCAGCCGTCCCGATGTCGTGACGGGCCTCGGCGAATTCGGGATGAGCCATGACCGTGTTCAGGAACTGGGTGGTGGTCTCCACACCGCGTCCCTCCACGTCGACTTCGGTCAAGGCGCGGCGCATGCGGGAGATCGCCGTCCTCCTGTTTGGCCCCCAAGCCAGCACTTTCGCCAGCATCGAGTCGTAGAAGGGCGGGATCTGCGCACCAGCGTCAACATGAGTGTCGACGCGGACGAACGGACCGGCGGGCATCGCGACCGACTCCAGCCTTCCTGGTGCGGGCGTGAAGTCACGTGCCGGATCTTCCGCATTGATGCGGCACTCAATCGCGCACCCATTTGGCCGCGCCGTCAGTGCCGAATCGGAGAGTGGATTCCCGGATGCCACCGACAACTGCTCGGCGATGATGTCGATTCCCGTGACCATCTCGGTTACCGGGTGTTCCACCTGTATGCGGCAGTTGACCTCCATGAAGTGACCGCGCTGCTGATCGTCAACAAGGAACTCGAATGTGCCGGCGCCGACGTAACCAGCGGCCTTGGCGCCCCGGACCGCGTGCTGGACCAGCTCCTCGGTTAGTTCCTGACATAGTCCTGGTGCTGGTGCCTCCTCCACCAGCTTCTGGTGACGACGCTGCACAGAGCAGTCCCTCTCGCCCAGGGCCACCACGGTCCCGTGGTGGTCGGCTAGGATCTGGACCTCGACGTGGCGGGGCGCGCTCAGGTATCGCTCGATGTAGACGCGGGAATCCCCGAACAGCGAAAGGGCGGTCTGGCGGGTCTGTTCGTAGGCCGCGATGAGGTCGGCCGGCCGTTCGACCACGCGGATACCCCGCCCACCGCCGCCGGCGACGGCTTTGAGCACAACCGGCCATCCCGCCTCGGCAGCCACCGCCTGCGCTTCCTGCGGCGAGGCCACCGGTTCGAGTGAGCCCGGCAGCAGGGGCAGTCCCGCCTCCGCCATCAGCGACCGGCACGCCGCCTTGTCTCCGAGGGTGGCCATGATCGGCGCTGAAGGCCCGACGAAGGTGATGTTTTCTGCAGCGCACACCTCGGAGAAGTCCGGGTTCTCCGACAGGAACCCGTAACCGGGATGGATCGCGTCGGCGCCGACCACGCGGGCAGCCTCGATCATGGCCGGTATGTTGAGGTAGCTCAGCTTCGTGGGACCTGGGCCGATGCACACCGCTGCGTCGGCGTTACGTACCGCCGCAGTTTCTCGATCAGCGGTGGAGTGGGCCACCGCGACCCGGATGCCCAACTCCTTGCACGCACGCACGACCCGTAGGGCGATCTCGCCCCGGTTGGCGACGAGGACGGTGGAAAACATCGCTCACTCGCCTCCCGCCAATGGGACGACGGTCAGCACGGTCTGGCCGTACTCGACCGCGGTCGCGTTCTCGCAGACGATCTCGGCGATCGTGCCGTGCCGATCTGCTTCGACCGGGATGAGCAGTTTCATCACCTCGATCAGCGCCACCTTCTGCCCGAGCACCACCGTGTCGCCTGCCTCGACGAACGGTGCCGCACCCGGCTCGGGCGCGCGGTAGAACACTCCGACGGCCGGCGCCACCAGTGGCACTGCCGTTGTCCCTAGTGATGCCCCGGTGGTGTGAGCGTCGGGCGTCGGCGCGGGATCCGTCGATCCCGTGGTGAGCGGGGTGGGAGCGGCCCCGCTGGATATTGATGCGTCTCCACGCGTCCACTCCATCTCGACACTGATCTCACCCACGGCGACCCGCACTGCCGCCGGGTGGACACGGGAGCGCTCCAGCAGTTCCACCACGCTTGTGCGGGTTGCGTCGAGCATCGCTTGCACTTCGCTCGTCGAGCCCCCAGTTGCACCGTGGGGGAGCGCTTCGTCGGATCCGTCCCGCCCGGTGCTGTGGGCGGCAGAGTTCGCCTCCACCGACGGCGCGGAAGACAGTGTTGCTCCAGTATGGGGCTGATCGTCAGTCGTCATCAGGCATCTCCTGTGGAGAGGGTGTTGCGGATAGGGCGGCCGAACTGGCGGAAGCGGTCGTAGCGGTCGGCCAGCAGGTGGGAGGTCGGGCGTTCACACAACCGGGACAGCTCCGTGTCGAGAACTGTGGCGAGCCGCTGCGCCATGTTCGTGTGGTCGTGCGAGGCGCCGTCGGTGGGTTCGAGCACCACTCCGTCGACCACGCCGTGGCGCAGCAGATGCTGTGCACCGACGCCCAGTGCACGGGCCGCTTGAGGCGCGGCGTTGGCGTCCCGCCACAGGATCGCCGCGCAGCCCTCCGGCGAGATCACCGAGTACACGGCGTTCTGCAGGGCCAATACCCGATCGGCCACCGCAATTCCCAGCGCGCCTCCGCTCCCGCCCTCGGAGACAATCACGGAGATAATGGGCGTACACAACCCCGACATTAGTCTGAGGTTGTCGGCGATGGCGGCCGCTTGGCCAGCCTTTTCCGCCTCTACGCCGGGATAGGCGCCGCCGGTGTCGACGAGAGTGATCACCGGGATGCGGGCCTTCTCCGCCAGACGCATCAACCTGGCTGCCTTGCGGTATCCCGACGGTACTGCCATACCGAAGTTCCGGGACCGAAGTTCCTCGGCCGTGCGTCCCTTCTGCTGGCCGATGACCATCACGGGACGGTTGCCGAAGCGTGCCAGGCCTCCAACCATGGCCGGGCAGTCGCCAGACAAGCGGTCGCCGTGCAATTCGTCGAACTGCTCGAAGATCGCTGTGATCAGATCCAGTGCAGTGGGCCGGTCCAGATCACGCCCGTTGCGCACCGCCTCCCAGCAATCGGCCTCGGGCAGTTCCTGGTGATCGGTGACGAGCTTGGCACCGTCTCCGGCAGCGGGACGCTGGTGTGTGAGTGACCGTTGCGGTGTGGCGGCGCCGAGTCCATCTAGGAGCCGGCCGAGGGTCGCTTTGAGCTCGCCGCGCGGCACGATCATGTCGATCTGACCGTGGGCGAGTAGGAACTCCGCGGTTTGGAACCCCTCGGGGAGCTGCTCTGCGATCGTCCGCTCGATGACTCGCGGACCGGCGAACCCCATTCGCGCCTCGGGCTCGGCCACGATCACGTCACCGAGCGTCGCGAATGAGGCCGCTACGCCGCCGTAAGTCGGGTCCGTGATGACCGAAATCGCCGGCAGGCCGGCGTCAGCCAGCAACCGTAGGGATTGGCTGACCTTAGCCATCTGCATCAGCGACAGCGCACCCTCTTGCATGCGCGCCCCGCCCGAGGCCGCTACCATGATCAGACCGCAGTGCTGCTCGATCGCCACATCGGCGGTTGCGGCGATCATCTCGCCGACTGCGCTGCCCAGGCTGCCGCCAAGGAAGTCGAAATCCATAGCGAGGACCACAGCCGGCGCACCGGCCAACAAGCCCTGGGCCGCCAAAGCCGCATCGTGCAAGCCTGTCGACCGTCGAGCGCGGTCGAGTCGGTCTTGGTAAGGCTGGGCGTCGACGAAGTCCAGAACGTCGTCGTTACCGAGCTCTGGCTCGATAGCGACCGCGGTCCCCTCGTCGAGCAGTTGGTCGAGACGGTCTCGGGCACCGAGCCGACGGTGGTGACCGCACTCCGGGCACACGCCGTGGTGGCGCACCATCCGCTTTTCGTAGATCGGTATCCGGCATTTTCGGCACATCCACCAGCTCGTACCGGTGCCCTCCCCCGGTGCCGAGCGGGAGCGGCCCGGATCTCGTGGTGCTATGGCGGAATCGGTCATGGGCTTCTCCCTCGCCTGCGGTCAGTGACGGCGGCCGTACACGGCCGCGTCCGGCTCGAGGGAAGTCTCTGGGCCCGGTCTCGAATCGCCCTATATCACTAATGGAGGACGCCCGAACGCTCAGGGGATCGAGCGTCGCCCGCGAACGCTGGGCTGTCATCTACTCCCGCGGGCGTCGTTTGGCCTCCGCCGAACGACTCGTCGCCACGCAGGACCGCCACTTGCAGTCGACTGAGTTCCGCAGACGGCTCCATACCAAGCTCGCTGTCCAGCGTCTGGCGCATCCACTGGAACGCCTCCAGCGCCTCCGCGCGCCGGCCAGACCGGGAGAGCGCACACATCAGCTGCCCAACGAACCATTCGTTCAGTGGGTAGTACTCGGTGCAGGTGCGCAGTTCAGAGATCAGTTCGGCGTGCATGCCCAGCTGCATCTCGGCGGAGATCTTGAGCTGTATCGCTTCGATGCGGCGTTCCTCGAGTCGTACGGCCAGGCTACTCAGGCGGCGCTCTTGCGGAACGTTCGCCAGCGCGTTGCCTGCCCATAACGCGAGGGCCCGCTCGAACCGCTCTCGCGCCTCCACGATCTCGCCCGTCGTGGTTAACCTCCTTCCCTCGATTACTAGCCGTTCGAACACAGCGGCGTCGACGTCGTCGATGCAGACGTCGAGCCGGTAACCCGGTGATTGGGTCACCAGGCAGCGCGCTAGGTCGGCATCGGGGAACTTTTGGCCCAGCGCCCGTCGCAGCTGGTAGATGTAGGTCTGCACCGTGGTGGCGACGCTCCGCGGAGGATTCTCACCCCACAGCTCCTCAATGATGTTGTCGGTGCTGACGACCTGGTTCGGGTTTCCCAGAAGCAGTGCGAGAACCTGGCATACCTTCGGACTGCTGGGACGGAAGGTATTCGTCTCGGTGGCGACCTCGAGTGATCCAAGGATCTTGAACTTCATCATTCCCCCTGTGAAGAGTTCTGGTCCAACCTTGCTGCGGACAAGGACCGGGTACCGGTCCGTGAGCGATGTGGAGAGCGGACTGAGACCTGCCACGAGCACGGATCACCATTAGTGGGCAGTCGAAGTTTCCTGCTCGGATCCTGGGTCCGAAGCATCGACTGTGGCTGTGTCGGCCCACCGGCGCTCGCGCGGCAGCCAGAGTGTCAGCACGCTGCTGACCAGGAGTAGGGCTGCATTGACTGTGAGGGCGCCTTGGAGACCGCCTGCCAGTGCCGCCGCCTGATCAACCCCGGACTCGGCGAGTGCACCGGACCGGACGAAGAAGATCGAACCAGCCAGGGCGATCCCCATGGCTACTCCGAGCTGGTCGGCCGTGTTGAGCACACCCGATGCCGATCCCGCATCGCGCAGCGGGACACGTTCAAGAACGATATCCACCACCGGCCCAACAACCAGCCCGACGCCGAAACCCGCCAGGACCAGACCGGGCGCCTGCTGCCACGGACCCGTCGCGCCAGCGGACGCCGTGGTCAGTAGCACCAGCTGGCCGACCGCGGCCACGGCGGTACCGACAGTCAGCACATACACGCCGAACCGGGCGACCAGCGACGACGAGATCGTCGCGCCGACCATGGTCGCCAGTGGCGCGGCCATGGTCGTCAGCCCCGCCGCCAGCGCGGAATAACCCAGCCCCTGCTGCAGGTACAGCGTGAACACGAAGTACAAGCTGAAAGCCGCTCCGAAAAACACCAGGCACACCGTCAGACCGATAACGAAGGCGCGCTGACGGAACAGAGCCGGGGGCACCAACGGCGACCCACCTGCGGCTTCGGTAGCGCGCTGGGTCCGCCAGAACAACCATCCCAGGGGCAGAGAGGCGACCATAAGTGCCGCGATCCACCACGGCCAGCCGAGGCCCTCGCCCTGGATCAGCGGGAAAAGCAGGGCCAGCAACGCCGCGGTCAGCACCAGTCCTCCGACCAGATCCAGCCCGCCCGCCGGACGGGCCGCACGCGACTCGCGGACGTAAATCCAGGCTCCGACGAGGGTGATCAGCCCGATCGGCAAGTTGATCAGGAAAATCGGCCGCCACGTCAGCCCACCGAGGTCTGCGGCCAGCAGTAGTCCGCCCAACGGCGGACCGATCGCCGCGGAGACTCCTGACACCGCGCCGAACAAGCTGAAGATCGTAGCCCGCTCACCCGGTGGGAAGCTGATCTGGAAGATCGACAGGCTCTGCGTCACCACCAGGGCCCCGGCCGCACCCTGCAGGATCCGGCCCGTCAGGAGCACACCAGCCGTCGAGGCGAGCGCACAGATCGTCGACGCAGCCACGAACCCCGCGACACCGATGAGCACCAGCCGACGGTGACCGTAGATGTCACCCAGCCGTCCAGCTAGGACCTGCGACAGGGCAAACGTCAACGTGAAGGTCGCCACGATCCATTGCAGCTGGGACTCCGAGGCACCGAGGTCACGCTCAAGCGTGGGTAGAGCGACGTTCACGACCGTGGTGTCGATCAGGATCATCGCGATGGACAGCAGCAGGAACGCCGACATGATCCACCTGTGCCTGCCAGACGCGGCCGCCTGCGCTGTCGTAGCCACCCCATGCCCCTTACCATAAGAAGATAACGTCTCAAGTGTCCTAGCAACTAGCGGAAGTAGATTCCTGTGGGCAAGGAAACCGAAGGTCGAGATCGTTGTCAACCCGTCAACCTAGACAGGGCGGGTCTAACGGCCGTACGGGTACATATGGCATGCGTGGTGACCCTATCGGCCATCAACCGCTCGGGGGCGCGAATCGGAGAGATACTCGGCATCGGGCAACGAGGGGTGGACACTGGCTGGTTCAGCCACGAATCCGCTGTGCAGCAAGCCTTCACCTCACTGATCCGCAAGGAGCATGCCGGCCGGGACCAGACTCTGATGCAGCGCATCTGGGGCCCCGGCAACCTCACCGGCGCTGAGTCGTCGAAGCGGGCACCCCTCAGCAGAGCCCTGGCCGGAGGTGGCCAGCTTGATCAGCCAACCGATGATCCGTTCGCATCCATCCTTCATCGCTACTGGTGTGCCCCGGGTTGTCCGGAGGTGAGTTGTTGGATTTCATGCCACTCGATCTTGGATGGAGAGTGGCATGGGACGACGTAGATACCCGCCGGAGTTCCGGCGCAAGGTCCTGGACCTGGTCGAGGCCGGTCGACCGGTCGCCGAGGTCGCACATGACCTGGGGATCAGTGACCAGACGATCTACACCTGGCGGCGACAAGACCGCATCGACCGTGGCCTGGAACCCGGGCTGACCAGCAGCGAGAAGGCAGAGCTGACGCAGGCCAAGCGCCGGATCGCGGAGCTGGAGACGGAGCTGCGAGCGACCCAGCGGGCGATCGAGCTCACGCGAGAGGTGGTGTCCCCAAAAGGAAGTACGAGGCCGTCAAAGTGATGGCCACCGAAAACATCCCCGTTGAGGTGTCCTGCCGGGTGCTCGACATCTCCGTGTCGGGTTACTACGAGTGGCTTACTCGAAGGCCCTCGGCACGATCCGTGCGGCATGCCTGGCTGACTGACCTCATCACTGAAGTGCATCAGCATTCCCGCGGCACCTACGGTTGAAGTGTTCCCGACGGATCCATGCTGAGCTGCGGCTGGGCCGTGGCGTCGAGGTGGGACACGGGGCGGTGGAAATGCTCATGCGCCGAGCCGGACTGGCCGGTGTGTCCGGCCGGCGAGGATGGCGCCGACCCAAACCGGATCAGATCGCCACCGACCTGGTCGATCGCGACTTCACCCGCGCCGAGCCCGATCAGCTGTGGCTGACCGACATCACCGAACACCGCACCCGGGAGGGCAAGGTGTACTGCGCAGTCGTGCTCGACGCATATTCTCGCCGTGTTGTGGGGTGGTCCATCGACTCCTCGCCCACCTCAGCACTCGTCACGAACGCGCTGGGCATGGCCATCGACAACCGTCAGCCCACCGGCGGTGGCATCATCCATTCCGACCAGGGAGTGCAGTTCGCGTCCTGGGCTTTCACCCAGCGTGCCAGGGATTCCGGGCTCGTTCCCTCGATGGGCAGCATCGGCGACTGCTATGACAACGCGATGATGGAGTCCTTCTGGTCCCGCATGCAGGCCGAGTTGCTCGACCGGCAACGCTGGCGCACTCGCCTGGAACTGGCCAACGCCATCTTCGAGTACCTCGAGATCTGGCACCACCGCCAACGGTGCCACAGCCGACTCGACATGCACACCCCGATCGAGTACGAACGCAGACAGCTCGCCGTGGCATGAAATCCAGAAATCCAGCTCCGCCAAACCCGGGGCACACCAAAGTGTCCGGTCCACCGGGGGAAGCTCAGCCTTGTCGGAGGCCAGCTGCTGGGCCGCAGCCGTGTACAGCTCGGTGATGCGCCGCTCGTCGGCATCGTGCCCCTTTTGCAGCAGGTCGACCTCGGTGGTGCGCTGCCGACGCGCGGTCAACAACAGCGCGGCCCCTCCACCGGTGCCCAGGGCGATGGTGCCGGCCAGCTTGATGGCCTCCAGCCGGATCTTGTCCTCGGCTGTGCCGCTGCCGAAGATCACCATCAGCACCGCGGCCGCGAGCACCCCCACGAGCACCACCACGACCGCGCCCAGCCAGATCCCCCACATCGGAATCGGCCGCACCGACGCCTGCCGACCAGCAGCACGGTTTCCGCTGCGAGCACGCCTCACCATCCGCGGGAGCCCGACAGCCAAGAGCAGCAGCACCCCGGCCAGCGTCACCGTCCCCGCAGCGCCCCAGGACTCAAGGACGTGCGCGCCCCAGGCAGCCACCGCTCGCCAGGCACCGAGAGCAGGAGCCCGCTGGCTACGAGCGCCACCGCGGCCAGCACGAGCCACGTCGAGCCCCGGGCCAGCCTCAGCCAGGCCACCGCCTTTCGCACAAGCGCATCCCGCACGGGGCCACGATCACACCGGCTCTCTCTCACGTGTGGCGCTTCAAGCCAGTGAGGGTGATGACCGCCCTCCGGCTCGAGGCCAGTCCCGCGGGACCGTATTGGGACAGGACAGCCGTACACGGCCGGGCTCCGCCGGAGACACCCGGACCAGACAGACGAAACCCCGTGCCCTGCCTTCGCAGGTCACGGGGTCGTCGGTGCTGGGTGCCGGGTAGAGGATTCGAACCTCTGAAGGCAGTGCCGGCTGATTTACAGTCAGCTCCCTTTGGCCGCTCGGGCAACCCGGCTGGCAGCTCTTCATCGCTGTCGGGGACATACCCTACCCGCCGCTCTCAGCCATCTCCGAAGGGGGTGGGGACCCGGGTAGCGTGAAACCGTTGACCCGACACAGCTGGAGGTGACTTCGGTGGCATCAACCTCGTCGTTCGACGTGGTCAGCAAGACCGACACGCAGGAAGTCGACAACGCCCTGAACCAGACGGCGAAGGAGCTGGCGAACCGCTTCGACTTCCGCGGCACGGGCACGAAGATCTCCTGGGCCGGCCAGGACGCGGTCACCGTCGAGGCCGAGACCGAGGAGCGCTGCCGCGCCGCCGTCGACGTGTTCAAGGAGAAGCTCGTCAAGCGCGGCGTCTCGTTGAAGGCGCTCGACCTCGGCGAACCCCGCTCGTCCGGGCAGACCTACCGCATCGCCGGTTCGATCGTGCAGGGCATCTCGCAGGAGGTGGCCAAGAAGATCAGCAAGAAGATCCGCGACGAGGGGCCCAAGGGGGTGCAGGCGCAGATCCAGGGCGAGCAGCTGCGCGTGACCGCAAAGAAGAAGGACGAGCTGCAGGCCGTGATCCAGCTGCTCAAGGAGGCGGACTTCGAGGTGGCGCTGCAGTTCGAGAACTACCGGTGACCGGGTGATTCGGTGAGGGGAATCGTCCTCGCGGGGGGCAGCGGCACGCGCCTGCACCCGCTGACGCAGGCGGTGTCCAAGCAGCTGCTCCCGGTGTACGACAAGCCGATGGTGTACTACCCGCTGTCGGTGCTGATGCTCGCGGGCATCCGCGAGATCATGATCATCTCGACTCCGCAGGACGTCCCGCTGTTCCGCCGCCTGCTGGGCGACGGCTCGCAGTTCGGCCTGCACCTGCAGTACGCCGAGCAGCCCGAGCCGAACGGACTCGCAGAGGCCTTCCGCATCGGCGCCGACTTCATCGGCGACGACTCGGTGGCCCTCGTGCTCGGCGACAACATCTTCTACGGGCAGGGCTTCTCCGGCATGCTGCAGCGCTGCGCGGCGGAGCTGGACGGCTGCACGCTGTTCGGCTACGCCGTGCGCGACCCGGAGCGCTACGGCGTCGGCGAGGTGGACGCCGCCGGCAAGCTGGTCTCCCTGGAGGAGAAGCCCAGCGCTCCGCGGTCGAACACGGCGATCACCGGGTTGTACTTCTACGACAACGAGGTCGTGGACATCGCGGCGGGGTTGCGGCCCTCGCAGCGGGGCGAGCTGGAGATCACCGACGTCAACCTCGCCTACGTGCGGCGCGGGCGCGCGCACCTGGCCCGGCTGGGGCGCGGTTTCGCCTGGCTGGACACCGGCACGCACGACTCCCTGCTGGAGGCGGGCCAGTTCGTGCAGGTGCTGGAGCACCGCCAGGGCGTGCGCATCGCCTGCCTGGAGGAGATCGCCCTGCGCATGGGCTACATCACCGCCGAGGAGTGCCTCGAACGCGGCCGACTGCTGGCCAAGTCGGGCTACGGCGAGTACGTCATGGCGCTCGCGCGCGACGCCGGCGCGCAGGGCTGAGCGCACCGCCCGCCGGGTGCCCGCGGGCGCCCGGCGGGCGGATCACATCCGCGGGAGCTCGCGCCCCGCCATGCCCTCGAGCCGCTGCACGCGCTCGCTGATCGGCGGGTGCGTGGAGAACAGCCGCGCCATCCGCTCGCCCGGCCGGAACGGGTTGGCGATCATCAGGTGCGACTGCGAGGCCAGCTTCGGCTCCGGCGGCAGCGGCGCCCGCTGGGTGCCGCGCTCCAGCTTGCGCAGCGCCGAGGCCAGGCCGAGCGGGTCGCCGGTGAGCTCCGCGCCGGAGGTGTCGGCCTGGTACTCGCGCGAGCGGCTCACGGCCATCTGCACCACGGCGGCGGCGATCGGGCCGAGCAGCGCGACGAGCAGCATCCCGAACGGGTTGCCGCCCTCCTCGCGGGAGCCGCCGAACATGCCGAACAGCAGCCCGAAGTTCGCCAGGAAGGTGATCACGCTGGCCAGCGCCCCGGCCACGCTGGAGATGAGGATGTCGCGGTTGTACACGTGCGAGAGCTCGTGCCCGAGCACCGCGCGGATCTCCCGCTCGTCGAGCAGCTCCAGGATGCCGGCGGTGCAGCACACCGCCGCGTTGCGCGGGTTGCGGCCGGTGGCGAAGGCGTTCGGCGCCTGCGTCGGGCTGATGTACAGCGCGGGCATCGGCTGCCGCGCCGAGGTGGACAGCTCCCGCACGATCCGGTGCAGTTTCGGCTGCTCGGCCTCGGAGACAGGCCGTGCGCGCATCGCGCGCAGCGCCAGGTTGGCGGAGTTGAAGTAGGCGTAGCCGTTCATGCCGAGCGCGACGACCAGCGCGACGACCAGACCGAACGAGCCGAACATGCGCCCCACGAGCAGCACGAGCGCGCTCATGCCGCCCAGCAGCAGCGCGGTCTTCAGACCGTTGAACCGACCGTGCACCGTGCCTGCCTTTCACGTTCCGTACCCGAACGGGGGCGGGTTCCCGCCCTCCGGGCCCTCCCGCGTGTTTTCCACCTCTGGTAACAAGAACGCTCCGCGAGGGGCTCAGGTTCCCTCGGACCTCCTCCTCGCGGGGGTACTGTGGCGAGCCGCACGAACCCGAATGCGGATCACTTTCAGTAATCGACGATCATGCCGGAAGGCCAGGCGAGCGAGCAGGAAGCGATCGTCCGCGCGAAGACACTACGAAAGGGGTCTGCATGGCACTGGGTAGGCTGCTGCGCCGCCGCTCGAAGCGCTCGGGCGGAAGCGGTCGCGCGGAACGCGCCGGGTCCATCCTCCCGCCGACACCGCTGGACAGCGGCATCCTCAGCGGGCAGGTGCACGACGACGAGGAGAAGCTGCTGCCCGGAGTGACGGTGACCGTGGCCAACCGGCTCAACCAGCAGGTCGCGCAGTGCACCACCGACACCTACGGGTACTTCGTCACCGCCCTGCCGCCCGGCGAGCACCGGGTCGCGATCTCCGCGGGCGGCTACCAGCGGCTCGCCAAGCGCTGCGAGATCCGCGTCAACCAGCACACCACCCTCGGCGGTGTGCAGCTGGAGCAGGACCCCGCGCTGGAGCTGCCCGAACCCGGCGTGTGGAAGTTCGACCCGTACCACACCGAGATCCGGTTCACCGCCCAGCACATCGGCATGTCCCAGATCCACGGGATGTTCAGCAGCTTCGACGGGCGGATCATCGTCGGCCCGCGGGTCGAGGACTCGCGCGTGGAGGTCGTCATCGACGCGGCCAGCGTCGACACCGGCGTGTCCATGCGCGACGACCACCTGCGGTCGGCCGACTTCTTCGACGTGGAGAACCACCCCCGGCTGTACTTCTCCAGCGATCGGCTCACCCCGCTGCGCGGCAACCAGTGGTCGGTGCACGGCCAGCTCACGCTGCGCGGCCACTCCAGCCCGGTCGATCTCAACGCCGTCTACCTCGGCCAGCGGCGCTTCCCGGGTCCCGGTTTCGACAACGACCTGCGGGTCGGCGCGCACGCGACGACCACGCTGCGTCGCGAGGACTACGCGGTGAACTGGCAGGCCACCCTCGCCAAGGGCATCGCCGTGGTCGGCCCGACCATCGAGGTCGAACTGGGCGTCCAGGCGGTCAAGGAGAGCTGACGTCCGGGCGACCCCGCGGGCGGTCCGGCGCACCCCGCCGACCGCCCTGCGGGGGCGGCGGCTCAGGCGGACGCGTCGGCCGGGTGCTCGGCGTGCAGCTCCATCGTGCAGCACTTGGGCCCGCCGCCGGACTTCCGCAGCTCGGAGACGTCCACCAGCAGCGGTTCGTACCCGCGCCGGGAGAGCTGCTCGGCCAGCCCCGTGGCCTCCTGCGGCAGGACCACGTGGCGTCCGTCCGAGATGCCGTTCAACCCCAGGCAGGCCGCGTCGGCCGCCGAGGCCTCCACCGCGTCCGGGAACAACCGGCGCAGCACCGCGACCGAGCCGGCCGAGAACGCCCCCGGGTAGTAGGCGATCCGCGCCCGCTCGCCCTGGGCGAGCACGAACAGCGCCGTGTCCAGGTGGTAGAAGCGCGGATCGATCAGGCGCAGCGACACCACCGGCACGCCGAGCACTTCCTGCGCTTCTCCGTGCGCCCGCGGATCGGTGCGGAAACCGCTGCCCGCCAGCAGCAGGCGCCCCGTCCACGCGAAGTCCCCCTCGGCCTCGTTGACGTGCTCGGGCATCACCACGTCGCGGAAACCGGACTCGAGGAACCACCGGCGGAAGTGCTCGGCCTCCGGGGCGCGCTCGTGCGAGCGGAACCGCGCGCCCAGCACGCGCGAGCCGACCACGGTGCCGGAGTTCGCCGCGAAGACCATGTCGACCAGGCCCGGCACCGGCGGCGCCGTGCGCACCTCGTGCCCCAGCGCGGTGTAGCAGTCCCGCAGCGCTTCCCACTGGCGCATGGCCAGCTCCGCGTCCACCGGGGTGTCCGGGTCCATCCACGGGTTGATCGAGTACTCGACCGCGAAGTACCGCGGCGGGCACATCACGTACCGCCGCGTTCGGGCCGCGGGCGTGCCCGCCGTCACCGCGTCAGGGCCAGCGAGTACCGTCATGAATCGAAATCTAATGACGCTCGCGACGAGCTTCAATCGGCGTTTGTTGCACCGACTGCGGCAGAATGTTGCACATGGATGCGCTGGATCAGCTAATCGTTTCGCACCTGGTGGCGAATGCGCGCGCCAGCTACGCGGAGATCGGGGCCGCGGTGGGCCTGTCCGCGCCTGCCGTGAAGCGGCGGGTGGACCGACTGCTCGACGAAGGAACGTTGCGCGGGTTCACCGCGGTCGTCGACCCCGAAGCCCTCGGCTGGGGCATCGAGGCGTTCGTCGAGGTGCACTGCAACGGCAACGTCCCCGCGGGCAACCTCCGCCAGGGCCTCGAACCGCTGCCCGAAGTCGTCGCGGCCTACACCGTCTCCGGGCAGGCGGACGCCATCGTGCACCTCCGCGCGGCCGACATCCACCACCTGGAGCAGGCGATGGAACGGCTGCGCGCCGTGCGCTTCATCGAGCGCACCGTCTCCACCGTCGTGCTCTCGCGGCTGCTGGAGCGATCGCCGAGCCCCGGCTGGGACACCTGAGGGCAGTTTCCGCTGTCCGGGGCGGGAGGTCGGGGGCAGCTGGGAGGTCGGGGCAGCTGGGAGGTCGGAGGCGGCTGGGAGCGCAGGAGGTTCCGCCACGAGAGCTCGTGCTCAGAAGGACGCCGACCGCATTACCCGTCCCAGCTCCGGAATCCGGCCGTTTCCGCGTCCTCGGTGGTGCGGAACCACACGTCGGCCACGATCCCGTCGTACTGCGGCGAGTCCGGCGTGTGGTACTGGCGCGAGGCGGCGTGCCCCTTGATCAGCGGCCCCACCGAACCGGCGAGGATCTCCCCGTCCGGCCCGGGGCGCTCCGCCGCTCCGGGGGTGCGGCGCGGCAGGCCCGCGTCGGACTCCCCCGGCGCCGCCTCGGCGCTCCCGGTCTCCGGTGCGGCCGAGCCCCGCTCGGCCTCCTCCGGCTCCTCGGGGGCCGCTGCGGGCTGGGCAGCGCCCTCGTCCCGCGCACCCTCCGGCGCGCCGCTGTCGTGCTCGGGCCGCTCGGCGCCGTCCGGGGCCACCCCGGTGAGGCTGCCGCGCACGGACACCTCCCCCCGCCTGCGCCAGCGCGCAGCCGTCGCCGCGGCGGCGCGCGCCGCCGCCTCCGACGTCCCCTCGTCGGCGCGGGTCCCGGGCTCCTGCTCGGCGGGTTCTTGCTGGGCGGGTTCTTGCTCGGCGGGTTCTCGCTGCTCCGGTTCCTGCTGGGCGGGCCGTGGCGGCGCGGGTTGCTCCGCCGCGGTGTCCGCGCCCGCCGGCTCCTCGAGCGCGGGCTTCTGGAACCAGGTGTTCCCGCTCGCGTCCTGCTCCGCCGCCTCGAACGGCACGGCCCCCGGAGGGGTCGCGCTGAACCGGATCGGCAGTTCCGGCTCCACCGGGACCTCGCGCGTGGCTCCACCGGGGGTCTCGGGGCCGGGGGTGTCCGGGCCGGGGATGTCGGGCCGCGGCGGCCGGGTCGCGGGCTCGTCGAAGGTGTACGGGCGCGGGGCGAGCGGTCCGGCCGAGACCTCGTGCTCCCCCTGCTCGAACGGGTGCGGCGCGCGCCGCGCCGGCTCGGCGCCGGGCTGCTCGACCGGAGCGGCCCCCGCGGTGGGCGCGTGCGGATCGGCCCCCTCGTTCTGCGCTACCGGGCTCCGCACTGCACCGGTGTCCTGCGCGGCCGGGGTGTCGGCGGCCCCGGGAGCCTGCGCAGCCGGGTCCTGCACGGCGGGGCTCCGCGCGGGGTGCGGAGCTCGCAGCTGCGGACGCGTGCGGCTCTCGTCCGCCGGCTGCTCCCCGGCCCACTTGGCCGGCGCGCCCCGCTCGGCCGGCGCACTCGACTCGGCCGGCGCGGCCATATCGCTCGATTCCGCGGGCGC
Source organism: Salinifilum ghardaiensis (assembly GCF_054491345.1). NCBI lineage: Bacteria > Bacillati > Actinomycetota > Actinomycetes > Pseudonocardiales > Pseudonocardiaceae > Salinifilum > Salinifilum ghardaiensis. Next base: position 4,692,814 of record NZ_CM137101.1, read on the forward strand.
AGCCGGCTCGCCCCGCTCGGCCGGCGCGGTCCAGGCCTGCCAACCGCGCTCGTCGTCCTCGCCGCGCTCGTCGAGGATGTCCAGCAGCTCCGCCTCGCGCGGCGGTTCAGTCGGCGGTTCCGCCTCGCGCAGCGGCCCGGCCGCCAGCTCCTCCTCGAGCCGGGCGAGGTCCTCCTCGCGGGCGCGCAGGCGTTTCTGCAGCGGCCGCACGAACAGCACGAAGTTCACGAGCACGCCGAGCACGAACGCCGCGAAGCTCCACAGCCAGACCTGGGTGAACAACCAGGACGTCACGTCCGCTGCCTCCTCACCGACATCCGAGGATCGTCGTGCATGCGCGGCACCCGCGCGGAAACGCCGCGGCCCGCCCCGGCGAGCGCGGCCCGGCCGCCTCGTCGCAGCGCACGGCTCCCATCCGCGAGCACTACCGCGTCCGGTCCACCACGTAGTCGACGACCGCGGCCAACGCGTCCCGCGCCGCGCACTCCGGCAGCTGCGCCAGCTCCTTGCGCGCGTCGCCCGCGAACTCGTCCAGCTTCGCCCGGGTCCGCTCCAGCCCGTTCGACGCGCGCAGCAACCGCAACGCCTCCGCGACGTCGGCGTCCTCGGTCAGCGGGGACCCCAGCAGGTCCTGCAACCGCGGGTCGGCGTCGGGCTCGCTCAGCGCGTAGAGCATCGGCAGCGTCCGCACCCCCTCGCGGAGATCGGTGCCCGGCGTCTTGCCGGACTCCGCGGCCGGGGAGGCGATGTCGATGATGTCGTCGGAGATCTGGAACGCCGCGCCCACGGCCTGCCCGATCCGCTCGAGCGCCCGCACGTGCTCCGCCGAGGAGCCGGAGAACCACGCGCCGAACCGGCCGGCGGCCGCGATGAGCGAACCGGTCTTCTCGTAGATCACCCGCAGGTAGTAGTCGACCGGATCGGTGTCGTTGCCCGGCCCGGTCGTCTCGCGGATCTGCCCGGTGACCAGCGACTCGAACGTCTCCGCCATCTGCCGGGAGGCCTCGCTGCCCAGCTCGGACATGAGCCGCGAGGCCTGGGCGAACAGGAGGTCGCCGGTGAGGATGGCCACCGAGTTGTCCCAGCGGGCGTTGGCGCTGGTCGCCCCGCGCCGCATCGTGGCCTCGTCCATCACGTCGTCGTGGTAGAGCGTGGCCAGGTGCACCATCTCGACGGTGGCGGCGGACTTGATCACGCCCTCGGCCCGCGGGTCGCCGAAGTGGCCGGCCAACAACGCGAACAGGGGGCGGAACCGCTTGCCGCCCGCCTCCACCAGGTGCAGCGAAGTGCGGGTCGCGAACTCGAGATCGCTGCGCACCGACTCGTGCAGGAGCTGCTCCACGCGGAGCATGCCCTCCCGCACGGAGTCGGCCAACGCCTCGTCGACCGCTCGTCCCGGAGCATCGGCCACACCCCTGGTCAGCTCACTGATCGGATCACCCGCTGGCGTGCTCACGTCACCGTCGCCTTCGCTCCCCGGATCCTCGCCTGCCGGCGAGCACTCTACGACACGAAGCCACCGACGTTCGCCCAGTCCAGGACCGGAGTGGGCCAGACGCCCAGCAGCAGGGTCACCACGACACCGAGCGTGATCGCCGCTGTCGTGAACGCGCCCGGCACGCTGACCGTCGGACCGTCCTCGGCGGGTTCGCGCAAGTGCATCCGCACGACCACCTGAAGGTAGAAGTAGGCCGCGACCGCGCTCGCCACCAGGGCCACCACCACCAGCGGCGCCATGCCGGCCGACCACGCGGCCTCGAACACGACGAACTTCCCGATGAAACCGCTGGTCAGCGGAATGCCGGCGAGCGAGAGCAGCAGGAAGGTGAACACCCAGGCGAGCAGCGGGGAACGTTTCGCCAAACCGTTCCAGTCCGAAAGGTGACCAGCCTCACCGCGTCCGGAGCGCACCAGACTCGTCACACCGAACACGGCGATCGTGGTGAACCCGTAGGCGAGCAGGTAGAACAACGTGGCCGACAGGCCCCGCCCGGTCAGCGCGATCGCGCCGATGAGCAGGAAGCCCGCGTGCGCCACCGAGGAGTAGGCGATCATCCGCTTGACGTCCTGCTGGGTCAGCGCGAGCACCGCGCCGATGAGCATCGACGCCACCGCCACGACCTGCAGCACGCCGTTCCACTCCCAGCTGGAGGCCTCGAACGCCACGTGCAGCACGCGCAGGATCCCGCCGAACGCGGCCACCTTCGTGCAGGCGGCCATGAACGCGGTCACCGAGGTCGGCGCGCCCTGGTACACGTCGGGCGTCCAGGTGTGGAACGGGCCGACCGAGGCCTTGAACAGCAGCCCCACGACGAGCAGTCCCAGCCCGGCGAACAGCAGCGTGTCCGAGCGGTCCGTGCCGGCGGTGGCCTCCGCGATCGCCGAGAGGTGCACCGAGCCCGCGTAGCCGTACAGCAGCGACAGGCCGTACAGGAAGAACGCCGAGGCGAACGCGCCGAGCAGGAAGTACTTCACCGAGGCTTCCTGCGACAGCAGCCGGCGCCGCTTGGCCAGCCCGCACAGCAGGTACAGCGGCAGGCTCAGCACCTCCAGGGCGACGAACATCGTCAGCAGGTCGTTGGCCGCGACGAAGACCATCATCCCGCCGAGGGAGAACAGGGCCAGCGGGAAGACCTCGGTGCGCATGTCCACCGCCGCGGCCTCGGCGCGGCTCATCGCCCCGGGCCCGCCGACCCCGGCCGGCTCCGCCTGCTCCAGGCCGGACTCGGCGACGAACGCCCCGCCCGGTTCGACCGAGCGGTCCGCGAGCAGCAGCACCGCGGCCAGGCCCAGCACCAGCAGCGTTCCCCACAGGAACAGCGCCGGGCCGTCCACGGCGAGGCGGTCGGCCAAGGTCACCGTCCCCGGCGCGCCCGCCCGGGCGACGACCGCGACCACGCCGGCGACGAGCGCCGCCAGTGTCGTGACCACCTGCCACGACCAGCGCTGCCGCCGCGGCGCGAACGACTCGATGAGCACGCCGACGCAGGCCGCGCCGAAGACCACCAGCAGCGGGGCGACCGCGGCCCAGTCGATCGACGGCGGCGGCTGCGGCTGCGCGAGCACCGCGTTGCCCGTCAAGAGCCCCGTGACCACGTCAGTTACCTCCCTGTACGGCGGCGGGGTCGCTGACGCCGACTTCCTGCATGGTCGCCGCGACCGACGGGTTGATCACGTCCAGCACCGGCTTCGGGTACAGCCCCAGCCCGATCACGAGCACCACCAGCGGGGCGAGCACCGCGAGTTCGCGCCCGCCCAGGTCGCGGATGCCGCGCGGGGCCGTGCGCTCCGGATCGCCGACCGCGCCGGGACCGGGCGCGGCGGCGAGCAGCGCGTCACCGCCGAGGGGACCCTGCATCGTGCGCTGGTAGAACCACAGCACGTACACCGCGGCCAGCACCATGCCCACCGAGGCCAGCACCGCGTACACCGGTTCGCTGCGGAAGGCGCCGAGCAGCACGAGGAACTCGCTGACGAAGGAGTTCGTCCCGGGCAGCGACAGCGTGCTCAACCCGCCGACGAGCAGCATGCCCGCCAGCACCGGGGTCACCTGCGCCATGCCGCGGTAGTCGGCGATCCGGGTGGACCCGCCGCGGGTGATCATCATGCCGATGACGAGGATGAGCATGCCGGTGGCGATGCTGTGGTTGACCATGTACGAGGCCGCGCCCACCTGCGCCTGCGCGGTGAAGGCGAAGATCCCCAGCGCGATGAACCCGAAGTGCGCGATGGAGACGTAGGCGACCAGCCGGGTCAGGTCGCGCTGCCCGAACGCCTGCAGCGAGCCGTAGAGCACGCCGACCACGGCCAGCACCAGCCCCAGCGGCGCCAGGGTCCGCGCCGCGTCCGGGGCCAGCGGCAGCCCGTAGCGCAGGAAGCCGAACGTGCCGACCTTGTCGAGCACGCCGACGACGAGCACGGTCACCCCGATCGGGCTCGCCTGCGCCGCGTCCGGCAGCCACGTGTGGAACGGCACCAGCGGCGCCTTGATGGCGAAGGCGGCGAAGAAGCCGAGGAACAGCCACACCTGTACCGACAGCGGCGCGTCCGCCAGCACCGGGACGAGCCGTTCCCAGTCGAACGTCCCGCGGCCGGTGACCTGCCCGCTGTAGACGTACGCGCCGATCGCCGAGCCGAGCATGAGCAGCCCGCCGAAGAACGAGTACAGGAAGAACTTCACCGCGGCGTACTGGCGGCGCTCACCCCGGCCGTAGCCGCCGATGAGGAAGTACATCGGGATGAGCATCAGCTCGAACAGCACGTAGAACAGGAACAGGTCGGTGGTCGCGAAGACGCCAACGAGCACGGCCTGCTGCACCAGCAGCAGCGCGAAGAACCCGCCGTGGGTGCGCCCCGCGGGCAACCGCTCCCCCCAGCTGTAGGCCAGCACCAGCGGCACGAGCAGCGCGATGACCGCGATCATCACCAGCGCGATGCCGTCCACGGCGAAGGCGAAGCGCACGTCGAACGCGGGGATCCACGGCGCCGAGGCGGCCAGCTGCAGCCGCTCGCCCACCGGGTCGTAGGCGCCCCAGGCGACCGCGGCCACGACGAGCTCGGCCAGCGACACGGCCAGGGCGGTCCACTTCGCCGCCGACGGAGCTGCCCGCAGCAGCGCGACGACCACCGATCCGGCCAGCGGCAGCAGGATCAGGACGGGCAACAGGGTCATCGGCTCTCCTCCCGAAGCGCGCAAACCGGGCTGGGCTCCCGCACACCGCTACGGCCTGTTCCATCGACGGCGCAGCCGCTTGTCCCGCCACTGCCCAAGCAACGTGCACCGCCGCGGGTTCTCAGCGCTCTTCCTGGAGCGGTGCAGGGGGCTGCATGAGGAGGGGCACCCGCACTCCGGGGGAGCGCCGAGGTTCCGCTGCGGAAGCCCGTACGCAACTCACATCTGAAACGCTCTCCGGCCCAGGTCATACCGGCACTCCCACCGCCATCAGGGCGGCGATCAGCACGATCCCGCCGACGAGCATGGACAACGCGTACGAGCGGACGAACCCGGTCTGCAGCCTGCGCGCGTAGCTGGATCCCACGCCGAGCACGCCGCCCACGCCGCGCACCGTCCCGTCCACAGCGGACTGGTCCACTGTCACCAGACCTCGGGTGAGCGCGAACGCCGGCCGCACCGCCAGCACGTCGTTGAGCGCGTTGCCGCCGAGGTCGGCGCGGGCCGCGCGCACCAGCAGCGAGACCCGCTGCGGACGCCGCACCGGCACCTCGTCGCGGCCGACCGCCAACCACGCCACGAGCACGCCGAGCGCGGACACGCCCACCGTCAGCACCGGGATCGCCGCGTGCGGCAGCGCGGTGTGCCCCTCCTCCAACGCCCCGAGCGCCGGCTGCAGGAAGCCGACCAGCCGGTCACCGGAGGCGAAGAACAGGCCCGCCCCCGCCGAACCGACCGCCAGCAGCACCATCGGCACCGTCATCACCGCCGGGGACTCGTGCGGGTGGTACTCGGCGTCCGTCTCGGTGCGCAACCGCGCCCAGCGCCGCTCGCCGAAGAACGTCAGCAGCACCAGCCGCGTCATGTAGAACGCGGTCAGCCCCGCGCCGAGCAACGCCGCACCGCCGAACGCCCAGGCGCGCCAGCCCTCCTGGGCGAACGCGGCCTCGATGATCGCGTCCTTGGAGTAGAACCCGGACAGGAACGGGAACCCGATGATGGCCAGGTAACCGAGGCCGAAGGTGGCGAACGTGACCGGCAGGTAGCGCCAGAGCCCGCCGAAGCGGCGCATGTTCACCTCGTCGGACATGGCGTGCATGATCGAACCGGCGCCGAGGAACAGCCCGGCCTTGAAGAAGCCGTGCGTGAGCAGGTGCATGATGCCCAGCGCGTAGCCGGCGGGTCCGAGGCCGACCGCCAGCATCATGTACCCGATCTGGCTGACCGTGGAGTAGGCCAGCACCTTCTTGATGTCGTCGTAGGCGCAGCCGATGACGCAGCCGACCAGCAGCGTCACCGCACCGACGAGCGCCACGGCCAGCTGCCCGCCCGGCGAGAGCGAGTACAGCGGGTTCGCCCGGGCGATGAGGTACACCCCGGCGGTGACCATCGTCGCGGCGTGGATCAGCGCGGAGACCGGGGTGGGACCGGCCATCGCGTCCGGCAGCCACGCCTGCAGCGGCACCTGGCCCGACTTGCCGCACGCGCCCAGCAGCAGCAGCAGCGTGATCGCCAGCAGCACGCCCGAGGGCAGTTCCCCGGCGCGGGCGAACACCTCGGTGTACTGCGTGGTGCCGAGGTGCGCGAACAGCAGGAAGATCGCCAGCGCCAGTCCCACGTCGCCGACGCGGTTCATCACGAACGCCTTCGTCGCCGCGCCCGCCGCCGAGGCCCGGTGCTGCCAGAACCCGATGAGCAGGTACGAGGCGAGTCCGACGCCCTCCCAGCCGAGGTAGAGCGTCACGAACCCGTTGCCGAGCACCAGCACGAGCATCGCGGCGACGAACAGGTTCATGTAGCCGAAGAACCGGCGGCGCTCGGCGTTGTCCCGCCCGGTGCGGCCCTGCTGGTCGCTGGCCATGTAGCCGACCGAGTAGATGTGGATCAGCGCGCCCACGCCGGTGATCAGCAGCACGAACACCAGCGACAGCGGGTCGAGCCGCATGCCGAAGTCGACCTGCAGGCTGCCCACCGGGATCCACGAGAGCAGGTGCAGCTCGCGCACCTGCCCGGACTGCGGCGTCCCGGCCACCGACCCGAACAGGGCGAGCCCGTACGCGAACGACGCGACAACGGTGGCGCAGCCCAGCAGGTGGCCCCACCCGTCGGCGCGCCGTCCCGCCAGGAGCAGGACCAGCGCGCCCAACGCGGGCAGGGCGACGAGCAGCCACGCGTTCTGCTGCACACCGCCGGTCGCCTGCAGGACCTCCGCGGGCTCGGCGAGCATCGGCCCGGTACTGCGGATTCCCGTCACCACGCGCCCCCTCAGTACTTCAGCAGGTTGGAGTCATCGATCGAAGCCGACCGACGCGTGCGGAAGATGGACATGATGATCGCCAGACCCACGACGACCTCGGCGGCGGCGACCACCATCACGAAGAACGCCATCACCTGGCCGTGGATCGTTCCCTCGATGCGCGCGAACGTCACCAGCGACAGGTTCACCGCGTTGAGCATCAGCTCGATGCACATGAACACGACGATCGCGTTGCGGCGCACGAGCACGCCGACGACACCGATGGTGAACAGCAGCGCGGACAGCAGCAGGTAGTGCGTCGGCGTCACTGGCGGACCTCCTCGGACGAGACGGGCCCCGAATCCGGATCCACCGGGTCGTCGGCGGACGCGTCCCGCTGCCGCGGCGCTGCAGCGTCGTCCCCGCCGGCGGGACCGGCCTGCCCGGCGTGCTGCGCACCGCCCGCGGGCGCACCACCGTTCTTGCCGCGCCACCGCGGTTCCTCCGCGCGCGACTCCGCGGCGGCCTCGGCCTGCCCGCTCTCCTCGCCGGTGAGCGCGTGCGGGCTCGGCTCGGCACCGGAGCCGGCCACCACCTCGCGCTCGGCCAGCAGCTCCTCGGTGGGGACGCTCCGCAGGATCTCCGACAGCGAATCCGGCGCGACCGAACCGTCCGGCAGCAGCGCGGGCGTGGCCACCGAGTTCGCCGTGGCGTACACGCCGGGGCCGGGCAGCGGCGACGGCCGCCCGCTGCGCAGCCGCTCCTGCACCCAGTGCTTCTGGCTCGTGCGCGGGCGCTTGCCCTTGCCGCCGTAGGCCAGCACCATCGCGCCCACCGCGGCGGTGATCAGCAGCGCCGAGGTGAGCTCGAACGGCAGCAGGTAGTCGGTGAAGATCACGCGCCCCAGACCGCCGGCACCGCCGCCGGCCGGGTCCCACGGGTTCAGCGGCGCGGCCACCGGGACGTCGGCCACCGCGCGGGCCAGGCCGGTGGCCAGCAGCGCGGCCAGCGCGATGCCGCCGATGCCGGCCCAGACGCGCTGCCCGCGCAGCACCTCCACCACCGAGTCGGAGGCGTCGCGGCCGACCATCATGAGCACGAACAGGAACAGCATCATGATCGCGCCGGTGTAGACGATGATCTGGGTGAACCCCAGGAACTGCGCGCTCTGGGCCATGTACAGCACCCCGAGCCCGAGCATCGTCAGCACCAGCCACAGCGCCGAGTGCACCGCGTTGCGCGCGAACACCATGCCCAGCGCCCCGAGCAGGGCCAGCGGCCCGACGACCCAGAAGACCACCGCCTCGCCCAGGCCGATGGGGCTGCCGGCCTGGGCGAGCACGTGGGCGTGCGGGGAAATCGTGCCGGCGACGTCCATCACCGGGCCTCCTCGTTTCCGGACTCGACCGTGGCGCCTTCCGGGACCCCGCTCTCCCGCGCGATCTCCGGCCCGCGCACGTAGTAGTCCTGCTCGTCCGAACCCAGTCGCATCGGGTGCGGCGGGGACTCCATACCCGGCAGCAGCGGGGCGAGCATGTCCTCCTTGGTGTAGATCAGGTTCTGCCGGTCGTCATCGGCCGTCTCGTACTCGTTGGTCATCGTCAGCGCGCGCGTCGGGCACGCCTCGATGCACAGGCCGCAGCCGATGCAGCGCAGGTAGTTGATCTGGTAGTCCTTGCCGTACCGCTCCCCGGGCGAGTAGCGCTCCTCCTCGGTGTTCGTCCCGCCCTCGACGAAGATCGCGTCGGCGGGGCAGGCCCAGGCGCACAGCTCGCAGCCGACGCACTTCTCCAGCCCGTCCGGGTGCCGGTTGAGCTGGTGCCGCCCGTGGAAGCGGGGCGCCGGGATCTTCTTGACCTCCGGGTACTCCTCGGTGACCACCTTCTTGAACATGGTCGAGAAGGTGACGCCGAAGCCTTTGACCGAATCGAACATTCCCATCAGGGCGCCTCCTTGCCCGAGTTGTCATCAGCGGTGCCGTCCGCTGCGGACCGCTCACCGGCGCCCACCGGCTCCGCGGGCGGCCCCGAGCCCGGCTCCGGACGCCGCGGCGCGGGCGGCACCTGCAGATCCGCGGGCGGCACGGGGAAACCGCTGTCGCCGACCGGCGGTTCCGCGCTGCGCTGCGGGGGTTCGCGCCTGGGCAGCGCGACGGCCGCGAGCACCGCGAGCGCGACCACCACACCGCCGACGGCGAGGAACTGCGGCGTGGTCAGCACGCCCTCGGCGCGCACGGCGCGGATCAGCGTGAGCGCCACGATCCACAGCAGGCTGAGCGGGACGAGGACCTTCCAACCGAGGTCCATGAACTGGTCGTAGCGCATCCGCGGCAGCGTGCCGCGCAGCCAGATGAAGACGAACAGCAGCACCAGCGTCTTGCCCAGGAACCACAGGACGGGCCACCAGCCCTCGTTGAGCACGCCGCCACCGATCACCGACAGCGGCCAGGGGGCGTGCCACCCGCCGAGGAACAGGGTCGTCGCCAGCGCGGAGACGTTGACCATGTTGATGTACTCGGCGAGGAAGAACAGCGCGAACTTCAGCGACGAGTACTCCGTGTGGAAGCCGCCGACCAGTTCGGACTCCGCCTCGGGCAGGTCGAACGGGGCGCGGTTGGTCTCGCCGACCATCGACACGGCGAAGACGACGAAGCTGATCGGCAGGATGAACGCGAACCACCCGCCGGACTGGGCCTCGACGATGCCGGACGTGGACAGCGTGCCCGAGTAGAGGATGACCCCGATCAGCGACAGCCCCATGGCGATCTCGTAGGAGATCACCTGCGCCGCCGAGCGCAGCGACCCCAGCAGCGGGTAGGGCGAGCCGGAGGCCCAGCCGCCGAGCACGATGCCGTACACGCCGACGGCGGTGGCCGCCAGCACCACCAGCAGCCCCACCGGCAGGTCGGCCAGCTGCAGCGCGGTGCGCTCGCCGAAGATCGTCACCTCGCCGCCGACCGGGATCACCGAGAACGCCACCAGCGCAGGGGTCGCCGACATCACCGGCGCGAGGAAGTACACCCACTTGTCCGCCAGGACCGGCCGGATGTCCTCCTTGAACGCGAGCTTGATGCCGTCGGCCAGCGACTGGAGGATGCCGAACGGGCCGGCCCGGTTCGGACCGGGGCGGTGCTGCATCCTGCCGAGGACCCGCCGCTCGCCCCAGATCGTCAGCAGCGTCATCACGACGAGGAACGCGAAGATCGCCACGACCTTGAGCAGGATCAGCCAGAGCGGGTCGTCGGCGATCAGGCGCGCGTTCTCGGTCATGCCTCACCACCCCCGTCGTGCGCCGTCCCGTCGTGCGCCGCCCCCGCGCGTGCGGCGTGGTGCCCGTTGCGGCGCGCCCCGGCCGGTTCGGCCCCCGGGTCCGCGGCGCCGACGGGGACGAGGTCCACCCGCGTCCCGTGCCCGCCCCCGAGCTCGCGGCGCACCCGCGCGTGCCCGGAGTTGCCGGGGACCCAGACGACGCCGTCGGGCATCTCCGCCGTGGTCACCGGCAGCGTGATCGCACCCCGCGCGGTGCGCAGGGACACCGACTGCCCCTCGGCGAGCCCGTGGCCGCGGGCCGTGCCCGGCGAGAGCACCGCCCGCACCTCGCGGGCCGTTCCCGCCAGCGCGGGTTCGTCCACCTGCATCGAACCGTTGTCCAGCAGCTGCTGCCACGTCGCCAGCAGCGCCTGCCCCGGTCCCGCCGGCGGCGCGGCCACCAGCGGGTCGTCGGGCTCGCGCGGGCGGGCCGGCGGGCCCAGCTGCTCGGACAGCCGGGCCAGCTCGCGGCCGGACACCGCCGGCGTCTGGGTGTAGATGTCGACGTCCATCTCCACGGCGAGCGTGTCCAGCACGCGGCAGTCGGCGACGGCTCCGGTGCCGTCGATGGTCGTGCTGAACGGGCGCTCGCGGCCTTCCCAGTCCAGGTACGTCCCGGACTTCTCCACGGCCGGCGCCACCGGCAGCACCACGTCGGCGTGCTCGGTCACCGCGCTCGGGCGGATCTCGCAGCTGACGACGAACCCCGCGCTCGCCAGCGCCTGCCCGCCCAGCTGCGGATCGGGCAGGTCGTCGACCTCGAACCCCCCGCACAGCAGGCCGGACAACGCCCCCTCGGCCGCGGCGCGCAGCATGGCCGCCGCATCGCGGCCCGGCGCGGACGGCACCGCGCCCGCAGCCAGGCCCCAGGCCCGTTCCAGCTCCTCGCGGACCGCCGCGTCGCCCACCGGGTGCCCGCCGGGCAGCAGCGAGGGCAGCGCTCCGGCGTCGATCGCGCCGCGCTCCCCGGCGCGCCGCGGGACCCAGGCCACCCGCGCTCCCGTGCGGTGCGCGGTGCGCAGCACCTCCGAGTACAGCCCGGGCACTTCGGCGGCGCGCTCCCCGACGAGCAGCACCGAGCCCGGCGAGGCGAGCGCTTCGGCCAGCTCCGCCGGCGGATCGGCCAGCACCGCCGCCTCACCGCCGGGTGCGCAGGGCACGAGGTCTCCCGCGCGCAGCGGACCGCCGGCCAGCGCGATCGTCGTGGTCTTGTCCACGCCGGGCGAGCGCCACGGGGCGACGTGGTACATCCGGGTCCCGTGGTCGCGCGCGGCCTTGCGCAGGCGGAGGAAGACGATCGGCGACTCCTCCTCCGGCTCGAACGCCACCGACACCACCGCGGGGGCGGACTCCAGGTCCCGGTAGGTCACCCCGCCGGTGCCGGGCGTGGCGCCCGCGACGGTGGACTCGAGGAAGCGCAGCTCCTCCGCCGAGTGCGGGCGGGCGCGGCAGTCCACGTCGTTCGTGCCGAGCACCGCGCGCGCGAACTTCGCGTAGGCGTAGGCGTCCTCGCGGGTGAGCCGCCCGCCGGGGAGCACGCCGACACCGCGGTCGGCGCGCGCCCGCGCGAGCCCGTCCGCGGCCAGCCGCAGCGCCTCGGTCCACGAGCTCTGGCGCAGCGCGCCGTTCTCGCGCACCAGCGGCCGCCTGATGCGGTCGTCGGCGTCGGCGTAGCGGAAGGCGAACCGGCCCTTGTCGCAGATCCACTCCTCGTTGACCTCCGGGTCGTTGCCGGCCAGCCGGCGCATCACCGAGCCGCGGCGCCAGTCGTTGCGGATCTCGCAGCCGGAGGCGCAGTGCTCGCACTGCCCCGGGGTGGACACCAGGTCGAACGGGCGGGAGCGGAACCGGTACTGCTCGCTGGTCAGCGCACCGACCGGGCAGATCTGGATGGTGTTGCCGGAGAAGTAGGACGTGCCCGGGTGCCCCTCGGCGGTGCCGATCTGCTGCTGCGGGCCGCGTTCCAGCATCTCGATGAACGGATCGCCGGCGATCTGCTGGGCGAAGCGGGTGCACCGCTGGCACAGCACGCAGCGCTCGCGGTCCAGCAGGATCTGCGAGTTGATCGAGATCGGCTTGGGGAAGGTGCGCTTCTCGTCCCGGAACCGGGACACGGCGCGGCCGTGCTTGAGCGCCTGGTTCTGCAGCGGGCACTCCCCGCCCTTGTCGCAGATGGGGCAGTCGAGCGGGTGGTTGATCAGCAGCAGCTCCATCACGCCCTGCTGCGCCTTGTCCGCCACGGCCGAGCTCTGCTGCGTGCGCACCACCATGCCCGAGGAAACCCGAATGGTGCACGAGGCGGCGGGTTTCGGCATCGGCTTGCCGTTCACCTCGACCTCGACCAGGCACTGGCGGCACGCTCCCGCCGGGTCGAGCAGCGGGTGGTCGCAGAACCGCGGGATCACCGCGCCGATGCGCTCGGCGGCGCGGATGATCAGTTCCCCCTCGGGGGCGTCGACCTCGACACCGTCGATGGTGAGCCGAACATGGCCCTCGGGTACCGGGTGCGTCTCGGTTTCGGGTGCCACCGTCATCGCGCCGCTCCTACCAGTGCGGATTCGCCGGACTGCTCCTGCCCGGGGTGCTCGTTGGCCCGGCACAGGGCCAGAAACTCCTCGCGGAAGTAGTGGATGCCGCTGGTGATGGGGCTGACCGCGCCGTCGCCGAGCGCGCAGAACGACCTGCCGAACACGTTGTCGCAGACGTCGAGCAACGTGTCGATGTCCTCGTGCGTGCCGTTGCCGGCGAGCATGCGCTCCAGCACGCGGGACAGCCAGAACGTCCCCTCGCGGCAGGGGGTGCACTTGCCGCAGGACTCGTGCTCGTAGAACTGGGTCCACTTCATCACCGCCCACGGCACGGAGACGGTCTCGTTGAACACCATCAGCGCCGTCGTGCCGAGCATCGACCCGGCCTCGCCAGCGCCCTCGAAGTCCAGCGGCACGTCCAGGTGGTCGGCGGTGAGCAGCGGGGTGGACGACCCGCCGGGCGTCCAGAACTTCAGCGGGACGCCGTCCTTCATCCCGCCGGCCAGCTCCAGCAGCTCCCGCAGGGTCGTGCCGAGCGGCGCCTCGTACTGCCCGGGGTGCTCGACGTGGCCGGAGATCGAGTAGATCTTCGGGCCGGGGCTCTTCTCCCGCCCCATGGAGCGGAACCAGTCGACGCCGCCGCCCACGATGTCGGGCACCGAGCAGATCGTCTCCACGTTGTTCACCGTGGTGGGGCACGAGTAGAGCCCGGCCTGCGCGGGGAACGGCGGTTTCAGCCGCGGCTGGCCGCGCTTGCCCTCCAGCGAGTCCAGCAGCGCTGTCTCCTCGCCGCAGATGTAGGCGCCCGCGCCGGGGTGCACCACGACGTCCAGGTCGAACCCGGAGCCGAGGATGTCCTCGCCGAGGTAGCCGGCGTTGCGGGCCTCGTTGACCGCGTGCGCGAGCCGCCGCTGGCACTGCAGCGCCTCGCCGCGCACGTAGATCAGGCACGTGTTCGCGCGCATCGCGTAGGCGGCGATGACGCAGCCCTCGATCAGCGAGTGCGGGTCGGCCATCATCAGCGGCACGTCCTTGCACGTGCCCGGCTCGCCCTCGTCGGCGTTGATCACCAGGTAGTGCGGTTTCACCGGGTCCTTCGGCATGAAGCCCCACTTCACCCCGGAGGGGAAGCCCGCACCTCCGCGTCCGCGCAGCCCCGCTGCCTTGACCGCCTCGGTGATCCGGTCGGGTTCGGCGGCCAGCGCCTTGCGCAGCGCGGTGTAACCGCCGAGCTGCTCGTAGGTGGGCAGCCGCCACGCGTCGGGCGTGGACCACCGCCGGGTCAGCACCGGGGTGAGCGGGTGCGTGCCGGACGTCTGCGTACCGGGCGACTCAGTCATGGCGACCTCTCAGTTCTTCTCCGGTAGCGGTGGCAGCGCCGCCTCCGCGCTGTCCGGGTCGGGCTTGGCCGGTGCGCTCCAACCCCGTTCGCGCGCCAGCTCCGCGCCGCGCAGGGTCTCCGCCGAGCCGGTGCCGCCGGCGGCCTCGGACTCCAGGTCCGCGTAGAACCCGGCGAGCTCGCGCTCGACGGTGCGGAAGTCGGAGAGCGGGGCGCCGCGGGACGGGGCGGGTTTCTCCCCGCGCTGCAGCGCCCGCACGAGCTCCAGCGCCGACTCGGGGGTCTGCTTGTCGTAGTACTCGTAGTTGACCTGCAGCACCGGTGCCAGGTCGCAGGCGGCGAGGCACTCGGCGTGCTCCACGGTCAGCGAGCCGACTTCGCCCGGCTCGCCGGCCGTCTCCTCGTGGCCGGCGCCGAGCTCCGCGCTCACCCGCCGGTAGATCTCGTCGCCGCCGAGCGCGGCGCACAGCGTGTTGGTGCACACGCTGACCAGGTGCTGCCCGCACGGGCGGCGCTTGTACATCGTGTAGAAGGTGGCCACGGCGCTCACCTCGGCCGTGCCCAGCCCGAGGCGCTCGGCGCAGAAGGCCACGCCGGCCTCGCTGACGTGGCCCTGCACCGACTGCACCAGGTGCAGCAGCGGCAGCAGCGCCGACCGGGACTGCGGGTAGCGCGCGATGATGCGGTCCGCGTCGGCGCGCACGTCCGCGCCGAACGCGGACGTGTCCGGTTCCGGGTGCTGCTGGTCCTCCACGGCCGCCTCCGCGGGTCGTTCGCCGGTTCCGTCGGTCATCGATCCACCCCGCCCATCACCGGGTCGAGGGACGCCACCGCGGCGATGACGTCCGCGACGAGGCCGCCTTCGGCCATCGCCGGCAGTGCCTGCAGGTTGATGAAGCTGGGATCGCGCACGTGCACGCGCAGCGGACGGGTGCCGCCGTCGGAGACCAGGTGGTAGCCGAGTTCGCCGCGCGGGGACTCGATCGCCTGGTACGCCTGCCCCGGCGGGACGGAGAAGCCCTCGGTGACCAGCTTGAAGTGGTGGATCAGCGACTCCATCGACTGGCCCATGATCTCCCGCACGTGCTCCAGCGAGGTGCCCATGCCGTCGGGACCGATGCTCAGCTGGGCCGGCCAGGCGACCTTCGGGTCGTCCACCATGACCGGACCGGACTCCATCTTGTCCAGGCACTGCCGGATGATGCGCAGCGACTGGTAGACCTCCTCCACGCGCAGCAGGAACCGCGCGTAGCAGTCGGCGTCGGTGCTGGTGGGCACCTCGAAGTCGAACTCCTCGTAGCCGCAGTACGGCTGCACCTTGCGCAGGTCCCACGCCACACCGGCCGAGCGCAGGATCGGGCCGGTGACGCCGAGCTGCAGGCACCCGTCCAGCGGCAGGTAGCCGACGTCGCGCAGGCGCTGCTTCCAGATGGGCTGCCCGCTGAAGAGCTTCTCGTAGTCGGGCATGCGCTTTTCCATCACCTTGATGAACTGCAGCACGCGCTCCCGGAAGTCCTCCGGCAGGTCCTGCGCCACCCCGCCGGGCCGGATGAAGGCGTGGTTCATCCGCAGCCCGGTGAGGTACTCGAGCAGGTGCAGCACCTCCTCGCGGTCCCGGAACCCGAAGGTCATGCCCGTGGTCGAACCGAGCTCCATCGCCCCGGTGGCCAGGAAGACCAGGTGCGAGGAGATGCGGTTGAGCTCCAGCAGCATGACCCGGAACGTCTGGGCCCGCTTCGGTGCCTCGATGCCGAGCAGCTTCTCCGTGGCCAGGCAGTAGGCGGCCTCGTTGTGCAGCGGCGCGAGGTAGTCCATGCGCGTCACGAAGGTGACGCCCTGGGTCCAGTTCCGGACCTCGCAGTTCTTCTCGATGCCCGTGTGCAGGTATCCGATGACCGTGCGGGCCTTGGTGACGATCTCGCCCTCGAGCTCCAGCACGATGCGCAGCACGCCGTGCGTGGACGGGTGCTGCGGGCCGAGGTTGATGACGACGCGGTCGTCCCCGGCGGCCTCGTCGAGGAACTCGTCCCAGTCGCCGCCGGTCACGGTGTAGACGCGGCCTTCGGTGGTCTCCCGCGCGTCGGCGTACGGGTCACCGCGGCCGCGGCCGCTTGTGGAGTTGTCGGCCAGTGGTTCGGTAGTCATCTCGAGCACCTCTCCGCGATGTGCCGCACCGGGGGCGGCACCGGCCCGCGCCGTGGTGGGCGCGGCGACCTACGTGTAGGCACGGCGTTCATCGGGCGGCGGCACCTCGGCGCCCTTGTACTCGACGGGGATGCCGCCCAGCGGGTAGTCCTTGCGCTGTGGGTGGCCGTCCCAGTCGTCCGGCATGAGGATGCGCGTCAGGCCGGGGTGCCCGTCGTAGACGATGCCGAACATGTCCCAGGCCTCGCGCTCCTGGAAGTCCGCGGTCGGGTACACCTCCACCACCGACGGCACGTGCGGGTCCTCCGCATCGACGGCGACCTCGACGCGCACCCGGCGCCGGTAGGTCATCGAGGTCAGGTGGTACACCGAGTGGAACCGCTCGGGCACCTCCTCGCCGTAGTCCACAGCGGACATCGAGCTGCACAGCTCGAAGCGCAGCGCCGGGTCGTCGCGGAACTTCCGGCACACCGCGGCCAGGCGGTCGCGTCCGACGTAGAAGGTGATCTCCCCTCTGTCCACAGTGATCTGCCGGATCGCCTCGCCGACCGGGACGCCGTCGTCCTCCAGCGCCGCGATCAGCGCGTCGGCGACCTCGTCGAACCAGCCGCCGAAGGGCCGCGGCGCCGGCGGCGGCACGTGGGCGGGCAGGCGCAGCCCGCCGTAGCCGGAGGTGTCCCCCGCGTCACCGACGCCGAACATGCCGCGGCGCTCGCGGCCGGCCACCGGGGCGCCCCGGTCCGCGGCGCCCTCGGACGGGCGCACCGCCCCGGAGGGGGACCCGTCAGTCCGCTGCTGCTCGGATTCGTTCTGCGTCACCGGTTCTCACCTGCCCGCGCCGATCTCGCCGGAGCTCCTCCGGTCAGCCGTGTCGTCCCTGACGGAGCGCTGCCCGCTGCCCATCTCGCGCACCTGCGCGGCCTGCTGGCGCTCGGCGCGCTTGCGCTGCGTGCGGTTGCGCGGGGCGTAGCGCTCCGAGGACGGGAGCATCGGGGTGGTCTCCCCCTGCTCGAGCTTCTCCGCCGCGCGCGCCGAGTTCAGCGGCTCGTTCATGATCTTGGCGTGCAGCTTGAGGATCGCGTCCAGCAGCATCTCCGGACGCGGCGGGCATCCCGGCAGGTACATGTCCACGGGGACGACGTGGTCCACGCCCTGCACGACCGCGTAGTTGTTGAACATCCCGCCGGTGGAGGCGCAGACGCCCATGGCGAGCACCCAGCGGGGCTCCGGCATCTGGTCGTAGATCTGCCGCAGCACCGGGGCCATCTTGTTCGTCACCCGGCCGGCGACGATCATCAGGTCGGCCTGCCGCGGCGTCGCGGAGAACCGCTCCATGCCGAAGCGCGCGACGTCGTAGCGGGAGCCGCCGATGGTCATCATCTCCATCGCGCAGCAGGCGAGCCCGAACGTCGCGGGCCACACCGAGGTCTTCCGGGTCCAGTTGACGAGCTTCTCGACGTTGGCCAACAGGATGCCGTTCGGCAGCTGCTGTTCGAGCCCCATCCCGGCGCTCCTTCCACGAGTCGACCGCATCACTCCTGTGCCACTGCCACCGCACGGCCCGCCGGAAGGCCGCCGGCGGCGTCAGTTCCGGTTCAGTTCCAGTCGAAACCACCTCGCCGCCACGCGTAGACGTCGGCGAAACCGAACGTGACGATGAACAGCACCACCGCGAACGCGCCCCAGAGCCCGAGCACATCGGCGGAGACGGCGTACGGGAAGAGGAACACCATCTCGATGTCGAAGAGGATGAACATCATCGCGACGAGGTAGTAGCCGACCGGCACGCGGCCGCCGCCCACCACGGGCGCCGGGGACGGTTCGATCCCGCACTCGTAGCCGTCGAGCTTCGCCCTGTTGTAGCGCCGCGGGCCGACCAGGCGCGCGACCACCACGGAGAACAGCGCGAAGCCGAACGCCAACGCGAACATGAGCACCAGCGGGATGTACGCATCGAGCATCGCGCTGCCCTCCTTCAGCTGACCGTGGCGGAAGCCGCGTTCATGCGCACTCTATGCGGTCGTCCGACCCGCCTCCGCTGTGAGGCGAACCTAACTCTATGACTTCCAGCACAACGCGGCGAATATCTGACCAGACACCGTCCGTCACGCGCTAGGGGTGAGCCGAGTAGTGGCGCTGATCACACGGTCGGTCATGTCGCCCTCCTTCGAGTCGTAGAGGTTCGCGAGCAGTTTCAGCACGAAGCGCATCAGCGTTGTCCGAGGTAGACCGTGCTTGGTCGCCATCCGCATCACCGTCGGATGACCAATCAACTTGCTGAAGATGTTGCCCATGCGGAAGTAGCCGCCGAGCGCGTCCGACACCGCCGAGGGGTAGCGGCGCAGCGCCTGCTCCCGCGAGACGCCGCTCGTCCGCGCCATCGCCTGCACCACGCAGTCGGCCGCCAGCCGCGCCGACTCCATGGCGTAGGCGATGCCCTCGCCGTTGAACGGGCTGACCATGCCGCCCGCGTCCCCCACCAGGAGCAGTCCGTCGCGGTAGTGCGGCGTCCGGTTGAAGCCCATGGGCAGGGCCGCCCCGCCGACGCGCCCGAGCGCGTTCCCCTCGCGGAAGCCCCACTCCTCCGGCGTGCCGTCCAGCCACGTGCGCAGCAGGTCGCGGTAGTTCGTCTTCCCGTAGGCGCTGGAGGTGGACAGGATCCCCAGACCGGCGTTGACCGTGCCGTCGCCCATGCCGAACAGCCACCCGTAGCCCGGCAGCAGCCGGGGCTCGCCGGGCGTGGAGCGGTCCCACAGCTCCAGGTGCGACTCCAGGTAGTCGTCCTTGTCCCGGGGGCTGGTGTAGTAGCGGCGCACGGCCACGCCCATCGGGCGGTCGTCGCGCTTCTCCAGGCCCACCGACAGGGCCAGCCGCGCGGACACGCCGTCGCACCCGACGACCAGCGGCGCCCGGTAGGTGACCGGGCGGCGCTCCGCGCCCGCCTTGGCCTCGACGCCGGTGACGCGTCCGCTGCGCTCGTCGACGACCGCCCCGGTCACCGAGGTGCGCTCGAGCAGCCGCGCCCCGGCGCGCTGCGCGGTGCGGGCGAGCAGCTCGTCGAAGTCGTCGCGCGGCCGGACCACCCCGTACGGCGGGAAGTCGGCCAGGTCCGGCCAGTCCAGCTCGAGGCTCACCCCGCCGCCGACGACGCGCAGGCCGCGGTTGTGCAGCCACCCCGCTTCCTGCCGGGTGTCGATGCCCAGATCGATCAGCTGCTTCACGCCGCGCGGCGTGATGCCGTCGCCGCAGACCTTCTCGCGCGGGAAGCTGCTCTTCTCCAGCAGCAGCACGTCCAGGCCGGCGCGGGCCAGGCAGGTCGCCGCGGTGGCTCCGGCCGGTCCGGCTCCGACGACGATGACCTCGGCGTCGTCGTGGGCGCGGCGGCGGCTGGGGGCGCTCGTCATGGCTCTCCTCGACTCGGTGCTCGCACTGCGCGACGGGGTCTGCTTCCCCCTGCCGCGGTGATCCCGCTTGTGAACGAGTTCACTAATTCGAGTCTAAGTCGGATGAACAGCACGATCGAGCCCGAAAGCCCGCTCATCCGGCACGCGTCACCGGGTGTTCACCCTCCGAGCGGCGTCCGCGGCACGGGCTTGAACGATTCGGAATTCGTCGCCCGAACAGCCCAGCGAATCCCGAACGGGTGACCACCAGTCCCGCCGCCCCTCCGCGTCTTCCCAGCGCACGGCTCCAATTTTCACTGAACCGGTAAAGACAATTTTCATGAAAATTGGATTATCTGGAATGGTTCCAGACAGCGCCGCGGAAGGAGGGCGGGGAGGGTTCAGCCCGGTTTGACCGCGTGGTGCAGGGCGACGATCCCGCCGGTGAGGTCGCGCCAGGCCACCCGGCTCCAGCCCGCCTCGGCGAGGACGCGGGCGAGCCCCCGCTGGTCCGGCCAGGCGCGGATCGACTCGGCCAGGTAGACGTACGCCTCCGGGTTCGAGGAGACGGCGCGCGCGATCCCCGGCAGCGCGCGCATCAGGTAGTTCATGTACGCGGCGCGGAACGGCGCCCAGGTGGGCGTGGAGAACTCGCAGACGACGAGGCGCCCGCCGGGCCGCACCACGCGCAGCATCTCCCGCAGCCCGTCCACGGGCGAGACCAGGTTGCGCAGGCCGAACGAGATCGTCACCGCATCGAACGACGCGTCCGCGAACGGCAGCGCCAGCGCGTCCGCAGCGGCCATCGGCACGCCCCGGCCGCGCCCGACCGAGAGCATGCCCATCGAGAAGTCCGCCGCCACGCACCACGCCCCGGAACGCGCCAGCTCCGCGGTGGACACACCGCTGCCCGCGGCGAGGTCGAGCGCGCGCTCACCGGGCTGCAGCCGCAGGGCGCGCCGCGTGGCGCGCCGCCAGACGTGGTCCTGCCCGAAGGACAGCACGGTGTTGGTCAGGTCGTAGCGGCGCGCGACGTCGTCGAACATCGCGGCGACCTCGCGCGGGTCCTTGTCCAGCTCGGCCCGTGGCACACCGGCAGCCTACGCCGCCGCGCGGCGCGGCCGTCACCCGGCTCGGAGCGGCTGACCACCGCGTTCGCCCGCGGCACCGGCCTCGCCGACCCGGGTGACCGCGGACATCGGCGGGGCCAGCGGGAACCGGCTGCGCAGCCGCGCGGTCCGCTCGGACGTCCGCTGCCGGCCCGGCAGGCGCGGCAGCTCGTCGATGAGGGCGAGCACCTCGGCGGCCAGCGCGTCGAAGCCGCGGGCGGCCTCGGCCAAGCCCGCGTCCACGTGCGCCACCGCGGTGCGCCCGTCCGAGCCCGCGGCCAGCTCGTCGGCCAGCGCGACCAGCGCGCGCACGGTCGGCAGCTCCGCGTCCATCCGGCGCACCAGCGCCGCCAGCTCGGACCGCGCCGATTCGGCGGTCACCGCCTCCACCGCGCGCAGGCAGCGTTGCACCGCCTGCTCGCAGTGCCGCTCGCAGCGCCGCCGCCCGACCGCACCAGCGACCTCGACCGCGCCCGCGCACTCGGAGGTGTCCGACCCACCGGACATCTCCGCACCGCAGGACGCGTCCTGGTCGCCCGGAGCGGCATGGTCACTGGGCACTGCCGGGCCGCCCGAGGCTGCCGGGGCGCTCGAAGCGGCCGGGGCACCCGAAGCGGCCGGGCCGCCCGAGGCTGCCGAGTGGCCCGCCGCAGCAGCCGTTTCGCCGCACTGCGCACCCGCGGACACCGGCGGGTGCTGGGCGCGCTGCCGCCGACGCCAGACGACCGCCGCGACGGCGAGACCGACGAGGACGACCGCCAGCGCTGGCCAGAAGCTCTCCATGTCGAGTCGTATCCTCCGCTGTTCCGTGGCACCGCTGACCTGCGGTGCGGGCACGATGCGCGACCGCAGCGCGCCCGCGGGGTCCGGCGCCTGCGTGAGATCCGCTCGCGCTACTCTGCCCGGTCGGAGCGGTCGGACACCTCCGGGAAAGTACTCATCTCGAGGTTGCGATCGCGCATACGCGCGGTGCGGGGGCTCACCTGCGGCGCGCCGCCAGGTAGACGGTCCCCAGCACGAGCCACGTTCCGCCCAGCGCGGTGCCCACCGGCAACAGCGCCACGGCCACGGTGCGGTCGGCCACGCGGACCAGGTCGGGATTGCGCGTGTCGTACTCCACGTAGACCTGCTGCCCCGGTTTCAGCCCGCTGGGGTAGAGCACACCGGCGGCCGGGATGTAGACGCGGCCGTCATCGGTGGTGAACCGCACCGCCGCGCGCACCGGGGAGGTGTCCACCACCTCGGCGACGGCGCTGCCCTGCGATTCGGCGATGGTGCGGTCGTTGATGGCGCACGCCCCCAGCAGCGCGCCCGCCATCACCGCGGCCAGGGCGCCGAGCACGAGCGCGGTGCGCGCCACGAAGCGCCGGGCGCGGCCGGTCCGGTGCCGCGCGCCGCCCGCACCGGCCGGGGCGGGCTCGGCCGACACCTCGGCGTCCCCGGCCTCGGAGCCTCCGGCGCCGGAGCGCCCAGCACCGGTTCCCCCGAGGTCGGGGTCCCCGGAGGCGCCGGCCCGGTCGGAGCCCGCGGCCGCCCGCGCTCGCCCGCTGTCGGCGCCCGCGCCGCTCTCCGCGGATGCCGGGGGCATGGCGGCCTCCGCGGCCTCGCCCCCGGAGTCCTCGGGGGCCTCGGCCGTCTCCCGGAGCTGCTCACCGGTCGTCGCTTCCCGCGTTTCGCTGGCCACGAGCCCCGATTGTAGGTGCGGCGGCAGCACCGCTCCTGGTCACCGGGCCACTCCTGGTCACCGGGCGATTCGCCCGGCCGCCCGCGCTCCCCGGCGCCGGGTTCCGCGCCTCCTTCGGGAAACGCGCGGAACCCGGCGCCGCGGTCGGCTACTCGTGCGCGTGCTGCTGCGCGAGCAGCCGGTGCGTCCGGTCGAGCTCGGCGACCGAGGCGGGCGCGTGCGCGCTCGTGCGCGCACGCCCCTGCGGGAAGCCGTTCTCCGGGGTGGGCTCGGGCTTGCCGGGTGTGAACAGCCAGGTGTCGAAGAACCCGCCCAGGTCCTGCCCGGAGTGCTTCTCGGCGAGCGCGATGAACTCCTCGACCGTGCCGGTGCTGTCGGCCTTGTCCTTGACCCACTCCCGGGCGGCCGCGTTCAGCGCCTCGCCGCCGATGCGGTTGCGCAGCGCCTGCAGCGTCATGGCGCCCCGGTCGTAGACCGCGCTCGCGAACACGTTGTCCTTGCCCGGATCACCCGGGGTGACCTGCCAGAACGGGTCGTCGGCCGGGTACTGGGAGTAGTAGTGGTCGAACAGCTCCTGCGCGGTGCCCTCGCCCTGGTGCTCCGACCAGAGCCACTCGGCGTAGCTGGCGAAGCCCTCGTTGACCCAGATGTCGCGCCAGGTGTCCACCGACACCGAGTCGCCGAACCACTGGTGCGCGAGCTCGTGCACCACGACCGAGGTGTTCTGGCCGTCGGTGAAGAACAGCGGGCTGTAGGTGGGGCGGGTCTGGTTCTCCAGCGCGAAGCCCATGTCCTTCGTGGACGCCACGACACCGCCCTGCGCGGGGAACGGGTAGTCACCGACCAGTCCGGACAGGAACCGCAGCACTTCCGGTGTGCGCTCGATGCTCGCCCGCGCCGGTTCCCGCAGCTCGCCCAGCCCGCGGGAGTAGCCGGTGATGAACGGCTGCCCGAACGCGCCGCTCTTGTTCTCCACGTCGTACTTGCCGATCGCCAGGAACTGCAGGTACGTCGCCGTCTCGGTGGCGTTGTGCCAGTTCCACGTCGTGCTCCCGGCTCCGGACCGGTGGCCCGCGGGCAGTCCGTTGGACAGCACCTGAGTCCCCTGCGGCACGGTGACCGCGACGTCGTAGCGGGCCTTGTCCCGCGGGTGGTCGTTGCCGGGGAACCACCACGCGGAGATCTCCGGCTGCCCCACGGCCATCGCGCCGTCCTGCGTGCGGATCCACGGCGACACCCCGTCGGCTTCCACTTCGGACGGAACGCCCGAGTAGTCCACGACCACGGACAGGGTGTCCCCCGTGGACACCTCGGATCCCGGCGTGACGGTGACTTCGCTGCCCTGCTGGGAGAACTGCGCCGGTTGGCCGTTGACCGCCACCGACTCCGGCTGCAGCGCGAAGTCCAGGTTGAACGAGGACAGCTCCTGCGTGGCACGGGCGGTGATCCGCGTGGTGCCGCTGAGGTGGTCCGTCTTCGGCTGGTAGTTCACGTCGATGTCGTAGTGCTCGACGTCGTAGCCGCCGTTGCCGTAGTTCGGGAAGTACGGATCGCCGATCCCCGGGGAACCCGGTTGCGCCCCCGTCGCAGCGGCCGGGGCGGCGAGCAGCGCGGTCGCGCAGCACGCCACGCCGGTGCGCACGACGTTCCGGGCCACGCCGGAGCGGAGCCCCCTGCCCGTCGCGCCGGTGCGCAGTTCTCCTCCGGTTCCGCCGGTGCGAAGCACCTTCCTGGTCACGCCTCACCTCCACGCTCGTCGCGTGCGCCGCGGCCCGGGCGCGCACGCGCCCAGCGCCGCACCGGCGCACACCTCGGACTGGTGCCCGTGCCGGACCGTAGTCCCGGTGCGGCGCGCGCTCCTCCGCTGACAGGAGCAATTCCTGCGGATTGCGTACTTCGCGTGCGGTCCCGGCGGGTTGCTGCTACCGGGGCAGCCCGTCGGGGCTGGTCAGTACCCGTCGGGGTCGGCGGCCGGCCACACCACCGGCGGGCGGAGGGCGCGCTGCTCGGTGAGGAGGGGATGTTCGGGCAGGCCCGGTCGCGCGGGGAAACCCGGCCGCGCGGGGAGGCCGCTCCGCACGGGGAAACCGGGCCGACCGGGCCCGGACTGCTCGGGTGAACCGGCCCGCCCAGGACCGCACTGCCCTGGACCGCACTGCCCTGGACCGCACTGCCCGGGGGAGCTGCACCGCGCGGGGAGCGCGCGCAGCTGCGCGAGGGCCGCCGCACGCGCGCGGAGCTGGTCCGCGGTGGACACACCGGCACAGGCCGCGCGCAGCGACCGCCGCTCCGCGCACCACACCGCGAGCGCGAGCGCGGCCAGCGCGGTGCAGAACGGCGCGGTGGAGAGGAAGAGCACGCTCACAGCCCACCTCCGCAGTCGTCCTCGTGCGCGTCCAGTTCCGCGAGATCGGTGCTGTACCAGCCGCAGCGGTAGCACGAGCGGGAGAGCCGCTCCCGGTGCTGCTCGTCGGTCTCACCCGGCCGCTTCGCCATGTGCGGCCGCGCCTGCTGGCTCATGCGCGCTCCTCCGCGGTCCGGTGGGCCCGGATGACCGCGCGGGAGGGCGCGCCCACCATCGCGCGGGCCCGCTCGTCGCAGTCCGGGCACGTCCCCCACAGCCACGGCACCTCACCGGTCGCCGTGGTCACCTCGGCTCCGCACAACGCGGACACCGCCATGTTCGGCGGGTAGGCGCACGCAGCCCCCGGAGGGCGCGGATCGGTCGTGGCGTGCCTGGCCCCCTGGGCCGGCACCCACGAGAACGGATGAGGCATGTTCCCTCCAGCTCCTCGCACGCGGCTGGTTTCGGACGAGCACCAGCAGGAACGGCCAAGACGTGCCGAGACGAACGACATGACCTGAGCCATCACCGCGACTACTCGACTAGTTTTCGATCACTTCATGAGTACTATCAAGTTATTTCGAGAGTACTCATGATGGAATAGCCTGATCGTGTGCACTTGCTGATGTCAGGCTGTGGTACTGAGATCAGTGCACTGCTGATTCAGGACAGGTGGGAGCGGCACTGATGGGACACGCGCCGGAATCGAGCACGGTGCAGGCACTGGAGCTGGGCCTGCGTCTGCGCGAGCGCCGTGAGCAGCTGGGATTGACCTTGAACGCGGTCGGCAAGGAAACGGGTGTCGGCGGCAACAACCTGTCCTCGATCGAGATCGCCAAGCGCAAGCTCACCGCGACGAAGCTCACCGAGCTGGCGAAGGTCTACGAGCTGTCCGAGCAGCAGCTCGGCGAGCTCGAGGCGCTGCGCAGCCGGGCCGAGCAGCGGGAGTGGTGGGACGACTAAGCCCGGCTGTACTCGGAGGAGTTCCTGCGGTTCATCGGCTTGGAAGCGGGCGCCTCGACCGTCCGCGAGTACGCGGCCGAGACCGTCCCCGGCCTGTTGCAGACAGCGGACTACGCGCGGGCGATGATTCGAGGCGGATCGCCCTACATCAAGCCCGTCGACGTCGGCCCCCGCGTCGAATCGCGTCTCGCCCGGCAGGTGCGACTGGACGATCCCGAACCGATCGACCTCACGGTCGTCATCGGACAGACAGCCCTGCGGCAGGAGGTCGGCAACCGCGAAGTCATGGCCTACCAGCTCGCCCGCTTGGCCAAGCTCAGCGAGGAGCGCCGCGACCAGATCAAGATCCACGTCATGCCCTACGCGGCCGGCGCGCACCCCGTGATCGGTGGAGCGCTCAAAATCCTCTCCTTCGAATCCCGCCTGCTGCCCGACATGGCCTGGCAGGAAACCGTCACCACGGGCTCCCTGATCGACAAGCCCCACGTGGTCAGGGAGTTGAGCGCCAGCCTCGACGAGGCGACCGACCGCGCGCTGGACCTCGACGACTCGCTTGAGATCATCCACGAGGTCCGCGAGGAGATGGAGAGGCGATGAACACCGACACCCGGTCCCCCGAACCTGCCACGGGCTGGTTCAAGAGCACGTTCAGCAACCCGTCGCAGGACTGCGTCGAGGTCCTCTTCGACACCGAGCACGTCCACGTCCGCGACAGCAAGGGCCAGGGCACCGGACCGGTCCTCACCCTCGCCGCCCGGCACTGGCCCGGCTTCCTCGCCGAAGCGCTCGGCCACGCCGAAGCCGGCAGCAACCGCGCCCTGCGCATCCAGCAGACCAGCGACGGCGGCACGCAACTGCGCGCACCCGACGGCGGCACCGCCCTGACCTTCACCCCCGCCGAATGGGACGCCTTCACCGCAGGCGCCCGAACCGGCGAATTCGACCTCCCCAACGCACGTCACGCCGAAGCACCGGCCACGCGCTGACGCCCCGGCTAGGAGCCGACCGGGCTCCGCGGCACCGACGACCAGGGGAACTTGCCCGACCTTTCGTGGCGAGCAGCGGAATGCAGCGAGGCCCAGAACGCGAGAACTTCCTGCCAGCTGGTGTCCCGGCCAGCGCACGCTACGGGTGAGGCCGTTCGAGCGGGCAAGCAGCCAGCACGCTCGGAACCCGGCAGCCTGCTGCGACCCAGCCGACGAGTGCTTCGTCGATGTAGCTCAGCAGCGCCGTGATTTCGTCGTGGCGCTCTTTGAGGGGGTGGTTCCAGATCCTCTCGTGGTGAGCGAGCCGGTTCCGGAATTCGTGCAGGTTGATGACCGGCCGTTCGATGGTGGTGCGTGCCCGGTCGGGGGCGTGGGGGAAGCCGCCGGCGAGGTCGGGCCACAAGGCGGTGTAGCGCTTGGCCAGCAAGAACCGCCAGAAACCGAATCCGAGTTCGCTGAGCACCTGCCCGTCGCTCTCCGGCTTGCCCTTGGTGCAGACACGCTGCCGAGCCTTGGCGATGTCCTCCCGCGCACGCCCGTCCAGTTCACGGGCCGTGTCCTCCAGCCAGGAGCCCGTGCGGCCAGCAGCAGCGTGCCGTTCGCTCAGACGGCTGGCCAGCACGTTCCGGAGCACCACTTCCGATGGCTCAGGGTCTCCCAGAACGCGCCGCTGATCCGGGTATTCCACCGGTACAACTCGAGCGCCATAGCCGGGTCACCACCGCAAACGTCGAGGTACCCCTGCATCCGGGGCCGCCCGAACAGCAGCACGGTGCTTCCCGCGTGCTCGTCGTCGCGCGAGTTGTGAGCGAACAGCACGCTCGGGCACTGTAGTTGACGAAGACCTCAGAACGGTCCCTGGTAGTCACCTCCGGTGACAGGCCAAACCGCTGAGGTTTCGGCTTCGAAGGGCGCCGCCAGACGGGCGGCGCCCTTTTTCGCCCCGGCCCCGCTGCGCTCCGGCCCCGCTGGGCGGGGTCGACCGCGTCTTGCGGGGCGGAAGCCTCGAACCGAGCGGGCTGAGGCACCCCGCCGAATGGGACGTCTTCACCGCAGGCGCCCGAACCGGCGAATTCGACCTCCCCAACGCACGTCACGACGAAGCACCGGCCGCGCTGACGTCGATGCGCGGTCCCAGCCGGGCGCCCGGGACCGCACGGCGGAGGCGTGCACCGACGCGGCGGGACGTGCCCGAACTTTCGCGGCGCGCGAGGGACGTGGGAGCTGCCGCACCGCGCGGCCGCGTGCCGCACGACGTCCTCGTCGCTGGCCGGCCGATCAGGCCGCTGCGCACCACGGCCGGGTGCAACGCGCGCCAGGCACGAGGCGCCCCGGAGGCCCCCGCCCCCGTGATCCCCTCCCCCGGTGGGCGGATCAGCGGCCAGCTGCGGGCCAGGACGTTCGAGCGGGCAGGCAGCGAGCGCAGTCGACCCCACCACCCGCCGCCAACCACTCTTCAGGATGAGCACGACACGCCGGCGCTGTATCACGTGCACGCCCGCACTACCCGCGCTGACCTGCGACCCCCTCTCTTGAATGATTCCAGAGAGCGCAATTTTCATGAAAATTGCCCTCTCTGGAACGAATCCAATCTGGCTCCGGGCCGAGCGATCCCCGAGCCCGAGCGATCCCCGAGCCCGAGCGCTCAACCCAGCACGGCCGAGCGCACGGCCTCGCGCAACCGCTCGTGCA
This sequence comes from Salinifilum ghardaiensis, assembly GCF_054491345.1. Taxonomy (NCBI): domain Bacteria; kingdom Bacillati; phylum Actinomycetota; class Actinomycetes; order Pseudonocardiales; family Pseudonocardiaceae; genus Salinifilum; species Salinifilum ghardaiensis. The sequence continues at coordinate 4,721,203 of NZ_CM137101.1, forward strand.
CCCCGGCGAGCCCGGCGCGCTCGGTGCGCACCTCCACCACGCGCAGCCCCGGTCGGGGTTGCAACGCCTCGACCAGCTCGGCCCGCTCCGCGGCGACGACGTGCTCCACCCCGTGCGCGGCGCACAGCGCGGCCAGGTCCGTGCCGTGCGGGGTGCCGAAGACGCGCTCGAACGCCGCCGCGTGCTCCGGTCGCGCTTGCTCCAGCAGCGCGAAGATCCCGCCGCCGTCGTCGTTGACCACGACGACCGTCAGGTCCGGTGGCGCCTCGCCCGACCCGGCCAGCAGGCCGTTGCTGTCGTGCAGGAACGTCAGGTCCCCCAGCAGCGCGTACGCGGGGCCCTCGTGCGCGAGCGCCGCCCCCGCGGCCGTGGACACCGTGCCGTCGATGCCGGCCACGCCCCGGTTGCGGTGCACCGCGACGTCCGGCCGCTGCCGCGCGGCCAGCGCGACGTCCCGCGTCGGGTTCGACGAGCCGAGCACGAGCAGCGACTCCGGCGGCAGGGCGTCCACCACGTCCCGCGCCACGGCCACACCGCTGGGCCAGCGCTCCAGGTCGAGCGCGTGGTGCAGCGCCGCGGCGGCCTTCTGGTCGGCCTGCTGCCACGCGGTGGTCCACTCCGCATCAGCCGTGCCGGCCTCGGGCAGGCCGGCCGCGTCGGCGACCTGGCGGACGTTGTGCGCGGGCGCTGGCCAGTCCGCACCGGACCGCACCAGCAGCACCTCCACCCCGTCCTGGGCGAGCAGCCGCTGCACCTGGCGGAACACGGTGGGGCGCCCGAAGCAGACCACCTGCTCCGGCTGGTGCTCGGCGAGGAACTCCGGCAGGTTCAGCAGCCACATCCCGGTGCTCAACGCGCCGTCGCCGCCCGCGCCGACACCACCGGTCTCGGCCAGCACGGGCCAGCCGAGACGCCGCCCCAGCTCGGCGGCCTCACCGCGCAGGTCGGCCTCGGCGACGAGCACGACGCCGCGGCGCGCGGTGATCCGCGTGAGCGCGCTCGGGGCCGTTTCGGCGCTGCGCACGTCCGTCCAAGGCCCGCCGTCGGCGCGGCCGGTCAGCGGCTCGCACCAGTCCTGCTCGCCGTCGGGCACCAGCGGTTCCCGCAGCGGCAGGTTCAGCTGCACCGGACCGGGCCTGCCCGGCCCGAGCGCGGCGGCGCGCGCGCGGCAGACCTGGCTGCGCCAGTAGGCGTTCTGCCCGGCGCGGTGCTCGGCCACGGCGAGCTCGTCGAACATCCGCACCGCGGTGCCGAACAGCCCGTGCTGGTCGATGGCCTGGTTCGCGCCCGCGGCCCGCAGCTCCGGCGGGCGGTCGGCGGTGAGCACGAGCAGCGGCACCCCGGAGTGGTCGGCTTCGGCGACCGCGGGGTGCAGGTTCGCCGCCGCGGTGCCGGAGGTGCACACCACGGCCACCGGAACGCCGGTGCGCGCGGCCAGCCCCAGGGCGAGGAACCCGCCGCTGCGCTCGTCGATGCGCACGTGCAGCCGCAGCCGGCCGGCCTGCTCGGCGCGGTGCAGCGCGAAGGACAGCGGAGCGTTGCGGGAGCCGGGAGCGAGGACGACGTGCTCCGCACCGTTCCGGACCAGCTCGTCGACCAGGACCTCGGCCTGCGCCGTGGACGGATTCACCTAGCCTCCAATCGGTGGAAGCCCCGACCGGGGCGGCCCGCCGGTGGGCTCCGCACCCGCCATCGTCTCCCCGCCGCGCACCCGGGGCGCACCGCCCCTGGCCGAGGGTGGGCCCGCCCACTCGGGAGCTCGCGGCCGCGGTCACCCCGGAACCGCGCGCCGACTATGGTCCCAGGCGTGCAGAACGCGAACGTTTCCGAGCTGTTCGACCCGGACGTGTGGGACCCCGTCGCCGGGTTCGAGTTCACCGACATCACCTACCACCGCTGCACCGAGGACGGCCCCGGCCGGGGCACGGTGCGCATCGCCTTCGACCGGCCCGACGTGCGCAACGCCTTCCGCCCGAACACGGTCGACGAGCTGTTCCGCGCGCTCGACCACGCCCGCATGAGCAGCGACGTCGGCTGCGTGCTGCTCACCGGCAACGGCCCTTCCGGCAAGGACGGCGGCTGGTCGTTCTGCTCCGGCGGGGACCAGCGCATCCGCGGGCGCTCCGGCTACCGCTACGCCGAGGGGGAGACGGCGGAGACGGCCGACCCGGCGCAGGCCGGCCGGCTGCACATCCTCGAGGTGCAGCGGCTCATCCGGTTCATGCCCAAGCCCGTCATCGCGGTGGTGCCCGGCTGGGCCGCCGGCGGCGGGCACAGCCTGCACGTGGTCTGCGACATGACGCTGGCCAGCGCCGAGCACGCCCGGTTCAAGCAGACCGACGCGGACGTGGCCAGCTTCGACGGCGGTTTCGGCTCGGCCTACCTGGCGCGGCAGGTGGGGCAGAAGTTCGCCCGCGAGATCTTCTTCCTCGGCCGCCCGTACGACGCCGAGCAGGCCCACGAGATGGGCATGGTCAACGAGGTCGTCGCGCACGAGGAGCTGGAACGCACCGCGCTGCAGTGGTCCCGCGAGGTCAACGGCAAGTCGCCGACGGCGCAGCGGATGCTCAAGTACGCCTTCAACGCGCTCGACGACGGTCTCGTCGGCCAGCAGCTGTTCGCCGGCGAGTCCACCCGCCTGGCCTACATGACCGACGAGGCCCAGGAGGGCCGCGACGCGTTCCTGGACAAGCGCGACCCCGACTGGGCGCAGTTCCCCTGGTACTACTGATCGACCAGCAGCATTGCCCGCTCCCGCGCCGCTGCGCTGCCGAGGGGTGTCGGATCAGCCGGGTCACCGCGATTCGCTCCGACTGCTGAGCGCGGCCGCGGGGCCCGCTGAGCACCGCCACGAGCACGTGCCGCGCCAGAGACCCGGCCGCGGGTCGGGCGGCTGACGCGGCGCAGTCCACCAGTCGCTGGGCGGTCAGTCGGGGTGCGGGCCGATGGTGAGGATCGTGATCGCGTCCGCCCGCGGGCCGTAGTACCACCAGATCCGCCACGCGCCCGGCGTGCGGTTCTCGACGTACGACTCCCACACGTCCTCGCCGTCGAGCCCCCGCATCGACTCGTACTTGTGCGACTGCAGGGCCGGATACCCCGGCCCCGCATCGCGCAGTTTCTGCAGGGCCTTGGCCACCTTCTTGCGTTTGGCGCGGTAGGAGGTCGAGTTCTCCAGATCCTCGAGGACCTTCTCGGCTTCACCGGTGAACAACAAGTGGTAGGGGGGTGCGCTCACGCCTGGGCGTCCTCGTCGTCATCGTCGGTCGCGTTGCGGTCGATGAAATCGTCCCGCTGGGACACGTTGCCCTCGGCGGCGTCGTGCATGCCACGGAGCAGCGACGCCTTGACCTGTTCGTCCTCCCAGACGACCTTCTCCCGCTGCGGGATGCTCACCAGCGGGGTCAGCAGGATCTGCCCTTCCTCGTTGCGGGAGACGGCGAAGCGGCTCGCGGAGCTCTCGCCCAGCGCGCGGCCGACGGCCACGCGACCCCGCTCGTCCACGGCGACCTCGGTGACGGGTTCGAACCCGGCCAATGTGGTCATGACTGCCCTCCCCGTGACGCGTGCGTTCGCGTGCACCACCCATCCTAACCCCACCGGGGCTTGTGGGTAATACCCATACCATGGCGCGCGAGTGCCACAGCAACACCGGGATGGAGTTCGAAACGACCGAGCCCACGGCGCAGCGGATGCTCAAGTACGCCTTCAACGCGCTCGACGACGGTCTCGTCGGCCAGCAGCTGTTCGCCGGCGAGTCCACCCGCCTGGCCTACATGACCGACGAGGCCCAGGAGGGCCGCGACGCGTTCCTGGACAAGCGCGACCCCGACTGGGCGCAGTTCCCCTGGTACTACTGAGCGCATGGCCACTCGAACCCCCGAGGGCAGGACCCGCCCGGACGAGCCCCTGGCGGTGCACGTCTCGGACGCCCTGCAAGCCCGGCTGGACACCTACCGCGAGCAGCACGCAGACCGCACCACGACGTCGGTGGTGTTCGAGGCCGTCGAGCAGCGGCGCGGCGAGCTCCCGGAACTGGTGCGCACCGCGCGGGCGCGCCTGAGGTCGCCGGCGGCGCAGGAGACGGTGCACCACCTCGGAACGGGACCGGTGCTGATCCGCGTCCGCCCCTCCGCGGACCAGGCGGCGGTGCTGGACGAGCTGTCCGGCGAGCTCGGCGTGCCGGTGGCGACCTGGCTGCCCGCGCTGCTCAACGCCCACCTGCCCGGGCGCAGGGAACCGGAGAACATGCCGTGGCTCGTGCTGGAGGAGCCGGCGGGCGAGGACGGTTGAGCGCTCGAGAGCTCAGCCCGCCGGGAGCTCGGCCCCGCAGCGCGCGCACCGGGTGGGCGGCTCCTGCTCGGCGACCGCTCCGCACTCGGGGCACAGGAGCGCGAGCCAGCACGCGGGATCGCCGCCCCCGTGCTGACCGGCGTCCTGCTCCCCGGTGATCTGCTCCCCGGCGGCGTCCGCCTCGGCGCGCTTCCCGCCCTGCAGGTGCTCATCCCGCATCCGCCCCACGTCCCCGTTCCTCAGTCCTCGTCCCATCAGGGCAGCAGCCCGAGGCGGCGCGCCGCCAACGCCGCGCTGTGCCGGTCGTGCACCCCGAGCTTGCGCATGGCACCGCCCAGGTAGCTCTTCACGGTCTCCGGCAGGATCTGCAGCCGTTGCGCCGCCTCGGCGTTGGTGCAGCCCAAGCTGACGCAGGCGAGCACGTCGAGCTCGCGCTCCGACAGCCGCGGAGCCGAGCCGCCGGCGGGCGCCGAACGGCCCGCGAGGCCGTCGGTGATCGACGTGATCCGCTCCCGCAACTCCGGGTCGTCGACCTCGGCGGCGAGCTGGCGGAGCTGCGCGTGCGCCGCGCGGACCGCGTCCCAGTCCGCGCTGTCCGGCGGAACCTGCCGCGACCGCAGCTCAGCGCCCTGCGACAACGCCGCCACCCGCCGGTCGACCTCCTCGCGGACCGCCACCTCCCTGCCGACGGACTCCGCCACCCGCATCGCCGCGCGCAGCGTGCGGTCGCCGAACGGCTCGACCCGGCGGATCCCGCCGTAGAGCACCATCCGCACGGAGCGGTTCGCGGTGACCGGCACGGCGAACATCGTCCGCAACCGCTCGCGGGCCACCGGCCGGTCGTAGTCGTGGCTGATCCCGCTGGAGGCCGGGTAGTCGTCCACCGCGCTCGGCCGGCGGCAGGCCACCACGCGCCCGCCGAGGCCCGCGCTGGGAAGCACCCGCAGGTCCTGCAGCGCCCCGGTCTCGGTGCCCCGCAGCGCGCTCAGCACCAGCGCGTCGGAGCCGTCGACGCGTCCGCCGAACACGACCCCGAGCCCCACCTGGCGCTGCAGCGCGCGCACCGCGTTGCGCAGGAGCTGATCGTCCTCGCCCGCGCCGCCGCACGCCTGGACCACCACGGATCGCACCTCCTCGCAGTGCGCGCGTGCGCCCACCCCCGCGCGGGGGTGGCGGAAGTGTGACCCACCGCGCACCCTCACCTCACGTGGCGCTGCAGCGTACCCGCCCGACCCGAGCCGGCGGAGGGGTGCGGGCGCCGCGCCGGCGATCCGGCACCGCCCCCGACGCAGAACCACCGACCAGGGCAGGACCACCGAGGAGGCGAGCATGTTCATCCCCTTCGGCGCGCGCGATTTCCTCGACCGCGCCGCGACCGCCTACGGCGACCGCGTCGGCGTCGTCGACGAGCCCGACCAGCCCGCGCAGCCGCTGGGCGACCTGACCTACGCGCGCCTCGAGGAGCTGGCGCGCGCCCAAGCGGCCGGGCTGGACGCGCTCGGCGTCGAACCCGGCGAACGCGTCGCCGTCGTCTCGCACAACAGCGCGCGCCTGCTGGCCTCGTTCTTCGGCGTGTGCGGGTACGGCAGGGTCCTCGTGCCGATCAACTACCGCCTCTCCCGCGACGAGGTCGCCTACATCGTCGAGCACTCCGGTGCCCGCGTGCTGCTGGTCGACCCCGACCTGGCCGAGCACCTCGCCGACGTGCCGTGCGAGCGCACGATCGTGCTGGGCGCCGACGGCGACGCCGCGATGTACCGGTTCGGCGTCGAGCCGCGGCCGTGGCAGCCGGACGAGAACGCGACGGCGACGATCAACTACACCAGCGGGACCACCGCCCGCCCCAAGGGCGTGGAGATCACCCACCGCAACATCTGGGTCAACGCCACCACCTTCGCCCTGCACGCCGGCGCCACCGACCGCGACGTGTACCTGCACACGCTGCCGATGTTCCACGCCAACGGCTGGGGCATGCCGTTCGGCATGACCGGCGTCGGCGCCAAGCACGTCGTGCTGCGCAAGGTCGACGGGGCGGAGATCCTGCGGCGCGTCGCCGAGCACGGGGTCACCGTCATGTGCGCGGCCCCGGCCGTGGTCAACGCCGTGCTGGCCGCGGCCGCCGAGTGGGACGGCGAGATCCCCGGCCGCGACGGGGTGCGGATCATCGTCGCGGGCGCTCCCCCGCCCACCCGCACCGCCGCGCGCGTGGAGACCGAGCTGGGCTGGGAGTTCGTCCAGATCTACGGGCTGACCGAGACCTCGCCCCTGCTCACCATCAACCGCACCCGCTCCGAGTGGGACGAGCTCGACGCCGAGCAGCGCGCCGGCAAGCTCGTCCGCGCCGGCGCGCCCGGGCTGGGCACGAGGATGCGCATCTCCAGCGACGGCGAAGTGCTGGCGCAGTCCAACGTGGTGCTCAAGAGCTACTGGCGCCAGCCGGAGGAGACGGAGGAGAAGCTCGCCGGCGGTTGGTTCCACACCGGCGACGGCGGGTTCCTCGACGACGACGGCTACCTCACCATCAGCGACCGCAAGAAGGACGTCATCATCACCGGCGGCGAGAACGTGTCCTCCGTCGAGGTCGAGGACGCGCTGTTCAGCCACCCCGCGGTGGCCGAGGTCGCCGTGATCGGGGTGCCGCACGAGAAGTGGGGCGAGACGGTCAAGGCGCTCGTCGTGCTGGAGCCGGACTCGCACGCCGCGGAGGCCGAGCTGATCGAGCACTGCAAGGCCCGGTTGGCCCGGTACAAGGCGCCCACCACGGTCGAGTTCCGCGAGGGGTTGGTCCGCACCGCCACGGGCAAGCTGCAGAAGTTCAAGCTCCGCGAGCCGTACTGGTCCGACCGGCAGCGCGACATCGGCTGAGCGCCGCGGGCCCCGCCGCTGGGCGCCGTGCGGCGGCGTTCGGCGGCGGGAGCACCGCCGGCACTTCGACGTGCGCGCTCGTCCCGGCCCAGCCGAGTTCGGCGAGCCAGTCGCCGATCAGCGCGGCGACCTCGTCGGGCCGGGTCAGCGGCGGTGCGCGCCGCCCGCCGGCATGTCCGCGGTGGTACCGGTCAGGGGGTGAGCACCATCCGGAACCGCGCCTCGTTGTTGATCATCCTCTCGTAGGCCTCGGGCGCCTTTTCCAGCTGCGCGGTCTCGATCATCGGCCGGACCCCGGTCAGCCGGCTGAACCGGAGCGTGTCCTCGGAGTCCTTCGAGGTCCCGGAGGGGTGGCCCACGAGCGAGGCACCCGGCATGATCAGCGCGGGAGCGGTCACCTGCAGCGGATCGTCGGCCGCACCGAGCACCAGCAGTTGTCCGCGGGCCGCGAGTCCGGGCACGGTTCGACTCGCCGCCGCCCCGCTGGACGCCGTCGCCAGCACCACCTGCGCGCCGCCGAGATCGGCCAGGGCCTGACCGGGATCGTCGGCCTGGCTGTCGATGTGGTGGTGCGCGCCCAGCTGGCGGGCGAGGTCGGCCTTGCCGGGACCGCGGGAGATCGCGACGACCTCCATGCCCATCCGCGCGGCGAACTGGATGCCCAGGTGCCCCAGCCCGCCGACGCCGAGCACGGCGACGCGGTCCCCGGGACGGGCGGTGCTCTCCCGCAGCGCGTGGTAGGTGGTGACCCCGGCGCACAGCAGTGGCGCGGCTTCGACCGAGGACAGCTCGTCGGGCGTGCGGGCCAGAGCATCGGCCGGGACCACGACGTGCTCGGCGTACCCGCCGTCGAAGGTGATGCCGGGGACCACGCCGTTCGGGCAGGTGATGAAGTCGCCCCGCCGGCAGGACTCGCAGTGGTGGCAGGACCCGCCGAACCAGCCGACCCCCACTCGTTCTCCCCGCTGCCACGGTCCGGTCACCGCTGGGCCGAGCTCGTCGATCACCCCCACGACCTCGTGCCCGGGCACGATCGGATAAGGGGTGCTGGGCAGCACTCCCTCCTTGGCCCACATGTCGCTGTGGCAGACCCCGCACGCCTCCACGCGCACCCGCACTTGGTCCCCGCGGACCTCGGGGACCTCGCGTTCGACCAGTTCCAGCGGGGCACCCGCTTCGGCGACCTGCACGGCTCGCATCGTCGCTGCTCCTCGATCCTCGGCGTCTTTCACGGGCGCCCGGAGCGACCTCCGGGCGCGGACCCCGCGGACCGCGGGCGCGTTGCCGGTGCGCGCCCGGCAGGTCCGGGGGTGAGGCGGTCGGGGCGAGGCGATCCCGGGTTACACGGTCGCTCGGAGCGCGACCTCGATGTTGCCGCTCGTCGCCTTCGAGTACGGGCAGACCTGGTGGGCCTGGTGCATGAGGTTGTCGGCGGCCTCCTGCTCCAGCCCCGGGAAGTGGCCGATCAGGGTCACGGCGAGGCCGAAGCTGGTCTCGTCCGGCCCGATGCCGACCTCCGCGTCGATCGTCGTCCCGTCGGGGACCGTGGCACCGCTGTTCTTGGCCGCCAGCCGCATCGCGCCGTGGAAGCACGCGGCGTAGGCCGCCGCGAACAGCTGCTCGGGATTGGTGCCCTCGCCGTCGCCGCCCATCGCCTTCGGCGTCCGCACCGGCTGCTTGATCTGACCGTCCGACGTGTGCACCTGGCCGTCCCGGCCGCCGCCGGTCGAGGTGGCCACTGCGGTGTAGGAAATGCTCATGGTGCTCCTTTCAGCAGAACGAGATCGACGGCTTTCCGCTGACTACCCCGCACCGCGCGCCGTCACACCCGCTGCTGGATTGCGCGCTGCAGCGCAGCGATTCCGGGCCGGCCGGGGACCGCTCGCCACGTTCGCCGGGAGGCAGGCGCAGCCCGGCTTTCTCCGTTCTCCCGGCGGGCGCGGCCGGTCGAGTGCTGAGCAGTTCAGTGACGGTCTTCTTGTCGACGTCCGCGGACAGCAGCTGGCGCGCCCGCACCAGATGGTCAGCAGCAGCAATCTCGCGTTCGCACGTGCTCGTGCGGACACGAGTGCCGCGGCCGGGGTGTCGGCCTCCCGATCGAAACGCAGCAGCGACGCGCCCCTGCGCAGTTCCGGCGTTGCGTCGCCCTGCGTCGCGTCGAACAGGGTGTCCACCTCGTCGTCGGTGGGGTCACGATCGAGCACGAACGTGAACTCGTGGAGGGTCATGAGGCGCTCCGGGCGTTGGTGTTGCCGGTGAGCACGCGTTCAACGGTGATGTCGTGGCAGGCGAACCAGGCACGGGTTCGGCACAGGAACTCGGCGCAGGTCGCGGCCTTCTCATCGGCCGGGGTCTCGGTGCAGGCCAGCCGGGAGCGGTCGTCGGGGGCGGTGTCGAACGAACCCGCCTTGCGGGAGACCGCCGACGATCACGCGGTGCAGGCCGAGCGCGTCGAGGTGCTCCAGCACCGCGTCGGCCACGTCCCAGCAGTCGAACGGACCCGGCACCGGGCTGCCGCCCGGGCGGGGGTGCTGGACGATCCGGACGATCAGGACGATCTGCCGCCCGCAACCCCACCGACCGGCTCCGCGTCCACCGGGCGGCAAGAACGAACTCACCCGCGTCGGCCATCCCGACCGGCGGCCCGCGAGGAGGCCCCGTGTTCTTCCGAACGCGAATCCTGAGCACGTCCGTGCTCATCGCCGCGGTCACGGCATTGGCGGGAACGGCCCACGCCGCCCCGCAGCTGCGAACCGCGGACTCACCGGACGCCGGTCAGCCGCAGCTGGTCGACATCCGCGTCGGGACGCATCCCACCTTCGACCGCGTGGTGTTCGACTACCGCGGCGGCGTGCCCGACGCGGACGTGGAGTACGGCGAGGTCAGGCGAGGCGGCTCGGGACACCCGGTCGACCTGGCGGGTGAGCGCTCGTTGGCGGTCTCCATGCAGCACGTGGCGCGGAACTCGCAGAAGCCGCCGGAAAGGCTGCTGCCGGACCTGCCCCAGCTGGCCGAGGTGAACTACCACACCTTCTTCGAAGGCGCCGCCGAGGTCGGACTGGGCATCAACGGCCCGGACAGGGCACCGCTCAACGTGTTCACGCTGCGCGACCCCGACCGTCTCGTCATCGACGTCGCCCACCCCGGCGCGTGCGGTGACGTCGCGTTCGCGCCCCAGAGCGACCACGGCGCGTTCGGCATCAGTGCCAGCGGTATCGGCTGCGGCCCGGCCCGGGACGCCGCCGCGCTGGCTGATCCGAACTTGGGCGAGCCCTACACGACCCCCGGCGGGTTCTCCTGCCAGCCCCGGAGGAGTCCGGGTGAACTCCCCGGGCACCACTACACGTGCACCCGCGGCGCGACCCAGGAGGTAACTTTCGACGCCAGTTGACGCCCCGCGAGGCCTGGCCGCGCCCTCGGGCGCGGCCAGGCGAGGCGCGAGAACCGGGAGGGCGCCCCCGGATGCGGGGTTCCCCGAGCAACCGCTCCGCAGGACCGCGGATCACGTCCCGGTTCCGCGCTCCGGGGACGACCGCACCGGGAAGTCCGCAACCGGCGCGGCTGCACCGCGCACCGCGCGGCGGGAGAATGAACGCTTGACTACTCCCTGCCCTGAAGGGCGGGGATTCCCTTCCGGCTCGCGCCGGAAAGTTCCTGCTTCGGCACCGATTGCCCCGTCCGGGAGGGCTCCCGTTGAGGACGCGCACCGGCTCCACAGGCCGACACCGCCAGCCCGGCGGCCTTGATGTTCGACGCGGCGTTCACGTCGCGGTCGTGCGTGGCGCCGCACCCGGCACAGGTCCAGGTGCGGATGTGCAACGGCATCCTCCCAGCACGTCGTCCGCACGCGGAGCACGTCTTGCTGGAGGGGAACCACCGGTCGATCGCGACCACCTCACGGCCGTACCACGCGGCCTTGTACTCCAGCATCGTGCGGAACTCCGACCACGACGCGTCGGAGATCGCGCGCGCGAGACTGTGGTTGCCGAGCATGGTGCGCACCTGAAGGTCTTCGATCACGACCGTTTGGTTCTCACGGACGAGTCGAGTGGTGACCTTGTGCAAGTGGTCCCGCCTGCGGTCGGTGATGCGCGCGTGCACGCGGGCCACCTTCCGCCGGGCCCTGGCCCGGTTGTTGCTGCCGGTGTCCTTGCGGGACAGCTCCCGCTGGGCCTTCGCCAGACGTTTCCGGTCCCGGCGTTCGTGCTGGGGGTTGGTGATCTTCTCGCCGGTCGACAGGGTCGCCAGCGAGTCCAGCCCGGCATCCACTCCGACGGTCTGCCCGTTCGGCGCGTAGCGCTCGGTGCTGGTTTCGACCAGGATCGACACGAACCACCGGTCGGCCGCGTCACGCGACACGGTCACCGTGGACGGCTCGGCACCTTCCGGCAGTGGGCGGGACCACACGATGTCGAGCGGTGCACGCATCTTCGCCAACGTGAGCTGGCCGTTGCGCCACGTGAATCCGGACTTGGTGTACTCGACCGACTGGCGCGACTTCTTCCGCGACTTGAATCGGGGGTACTGCGCACGCTTGTCGAAGAACGACGCGAACGCGCCTTGCAGGTGCCGCAACGTCTGCTGAAGCGGCACGCTGGAGACCTCGCCGAGGTAGGACAACTCCGCGGAGCGTTTCCACTCGGTCAGCATCGCCGAGGTCTGCGCGTAGTTCACCCGACGTTGCTCGGTGAACCACGCGCGAGTCCGCTCTTGAAGGGCGAGGTTGTAGACCGTGCGCACACAACCGAACGTGCGCAGCAACTCCTGCCGCTGCGCATCGGTCGGATAGAAGCGGTACTTGTACGCCCGCTTCACCCGCGTCCGGCTCATCCTTGCATGGTAGCAACTTTGTACGTGAGAGATCGTTCCCAGTTGGTCACTCGGAACCACTCGGGATCGGCTCCTCCCCGGCGTGAACGCCGGGGCCTCCGCCGATTGGATGCTCGATGACCTCCACGCCCCCCGCCCGCCCCCTGCAGCCGCTGCCCGTGCCCGCGGGGGTCGGGGCGCTCAGCGTCCTCCCCGCCCTGCGCCGCGCGCTGCACGGCGGGGGACCAGCGCTGCTGCCGGTCGGCCAGGACGGCGGGGAGCACGCCCGCACCGTGCGCGCGGCGCTGCGCGCCGGGGAACCGCTGGGGCCCGGCGAGGACGCCGCGGACGACCCGACGGCGCTGGTCGTGCCCACCTCCGGCTCCACGGGCACGCCGAAGGGCGTGCTGCTGCCGGCCTCGGCGCTGCGCGCCTCCGCCGACGCGACGCACCGGGCGCTCGGCGGCCCGGGGCACTGGCTGCTGGCGATGCCCGCGCAGCACATCGCCGGCATCCAGGTGCTCGTGCGCGCGCTCCGGGCCGGGACCGCGCCGCACGCGGTGGACACCGCGGACGGCTTCCGCACCGAGCGGTTCACCGCCGCGGCGCGCGCGGTGCCGGACGACGCCCCCCGCTACACCGCGCTCGTGCCCACGCAGCTCGGCCGCCTGCTCGACGACGACGCGGGGTGCGCGGCGCTGCGCGGTTTCGACGCGGTGCTGCTCGGCGGGGCCGCCACCCCGGCGCACCTGCTCCAGCGGGCCGCGCAGGCGGGCGTGCACGTGGTCACCACCTACGGCATGAGCGAGACCGCCGGCGGCTGCGTCTACGGCGGCTCCCCGCTGGACGTCGCGCAGGTCGCGGTCGACGCGGACGAGCCCGCCGGGCCCGGTCCGGTGCGGCTGGGCGGGCCGATGCTCGCCCGCGGCTACCGGGACCGGCCGGAGCACCCGGCCTTCGCCGGCGGCTGGTTCCGCACCGGCGACCTGGGCCGGTGGCAGGGCGGACTGCTGCGCGTCCTCGGCCGGGCCGACGACGTGATCGTCACCGGCGGGGTGAACATCGCCCCCGCCGAGGTGGAACGCGTGCTCGCCGCCGAGGAGGGCGTGCAGGAGGTGTGCGTGTTCGGCGTCGACGATGCCGAGTGGGGGCGGGCGGTGGCCGCGGCGGTCGTGCCGGCCGGCGGCGAGCCGCTGCCGGCCGATGCCGACGCGGAGCAGCACCCGCTGGTCGCGCGGCTGCGCGCGGCCGCGCGGACGCGGGCGCGGCCGGCCGCGGTGCCGAAGCGCTGGGTGTTCCGCGCGGAGCTGCCGCTGCGGGGACCGGGCAAACCGGACCGCCGGGCCCTCGAGCGGCAGATCACACCGGACGGGCACCGCTCCGGGTGATCGAGCCCGTGCGCGAAGATGGCGGGCATGGCAACAGTCGCGCAGTGGGTGGAAGGCGCCCGCATCCGCACGTTTCCGAACGCGATCGCCCCGGTGCTCGTGGGCACCGGCGCCGCCGCCGGCGTCGACGGCTTCCGGCCGGTGATCGCTGCGCTGGCGCTGGTCGTCGCGCTCGGGTTCATCATCGGCGTGAACTTCGCCAACGACTACTCGGACGGGATCCGCGGCACCGACGCGGACCGGGTGGGGCCGTTCCGGCTGGTCGGTTCCGAAGCGGCCCGGCCCGGGGCGGTGCGGGCCGCGGCGTGGACGTGCTTCGGCGTGGCCGCGCTGGCGGGGATCGGCGTGAGCCTGCTCAGCGGGCACTGGTGGCTGGTCCTCATCGGAGCGGTGTGCATCGCCGGGGCGTGGTTCTACACCGGCGGGCCCCGCCCGTACGGCTACCGGGGCTGGGGCGAGATCGCCGTGTTCCTCTTCTTCGGGATCATCGCCGTGCTCGGCACCCAGTACGCCCAGGCCGGTGAGATCAGCGGGTTCGGCATCGGCGGAGCCGTCGGTGTGGGCGCGCTGTCCAGCGCGGTGCTGGTGTCCAACAACCTCCGCGACATCCCCTCGGACCGCGAGACGGGCAAGCGCACGCTGGCCGTGCTGCTCGGCGACCGGGACACGCGCACGCTCTACGTAGCGCTGGCGCTGATCCCGTTCCTGCTGAGCGTGCTCACCGGCGTGCGCAACACGTGGGCGCTGCTGGGCCTGGTGGCGCTGCCGCTGCTGTTCCTCCCGCTGCGCGTGGTGATCCGCGGCGCCCAGGGCCGCGCCCTGATCCCCGCGGTGCGGGACACGGGCATCGCGATGCTCGTGTGGTCGGTGGTCACCGGCGCCGCGCTCGCCATCGGCTGAGCGCGGGCGCGCCGCCCGATCCGCGCTGTGTCCTCTTCGGACACCTGCGGACCCGGGGAACGAGCCGCTCCGGGACGAGGTCCGCGGGGAGTCCGGGCGGACGCTCGGGTCCGATTCGGACGGAACGTTGGAGGGCGGTCGCGCGGACGCCGGCCTGGCCGGTCGTTTCCGCGATGTCGTGCAGCGCGAACTACTCGACGAGCGCGGGCCTGAGGTAGGTGGTGACGTCCTCGGCGAGCTCGCACTGGTCGGTGCCCGACTCGGGCTGGACCAGGGTGACCTGCAGCGTCGCGTCCGCGACGGGGGTGTAAACGGTGCAGCTGTTCGCCCGCAGGGTGCGCGTGGCCTGCGGCGGCTCCTCCTGCGCCGAGGAGGTCGGGTCCGCCGAGGTGGACGTCTCCGCGCTCAGCTCGTCGAGTTCGACCTCCTCGCGCCCGAGATCGGCGAAGCCGGCGGGCTGGGCCCCGAGCAGGACCGAGCGGGGCCCGTCGGGAGCGGGGAACTCGCAGCCGGGCACGCGCGGCCCGGTCCCCGCGCTGCGCGGCGTCCCCCTGTCGACCGGGAACGCGAGCCCCGCGAGCTTGCCCGGGGAGACGAGCCCGCAGATGTCCTCGGCGGTGAGGTCGGAGAGCCGGACGCGCTGCTGCGGCGGCACGTGGCGGGGAGCGCTCGGGGCCGTCGAGGTCGGCGGGGCGCTGGAGGTGGACGGCTGCTGCTCCTGCGGGCCCTCCGGTTCCCCAGGGGAGCACGCGGCGAGTCCCCACGCGGCGAGTCCCAGCGCCACCGCGCCGACAGCCGCGCCCGCGCGTCCTGCTGACCGCACACGCACCTCCTCCTCGTGGTGGCCCCCTCCTCGTGGCGGCACCAGTGTCCCCCGCGGCGGGGGGACAGCAGCAGGCGCCCTCCTGCGTCCCCTCGAGCACCGATCGGGGAGATTTACATCACAGGAGGGTGGTGCGCGGGCGGCTCGCGGGCCCGCTGCGGACCCGCGGACCAACGACCGTTTACCGAAGAGGTAAAACAGGCACGGCCCGGGTAAAGGAGACACGGACCCGCCGCGGACGACCACCGGGGCCGCCCGCCCGGAGCAGCCGCCGGCCGCTCAGGCGCCCGCCGAACCGCCGCCCTCGCCGCGCAGCTCCGCGCGCAGGGCCTCGCGCCGGGCCTGCCGCGCCTGCTTGCGCACCGCGATCCCGGTGGCGACGCGCCGCCGCAGCGCGCCGAAGACCAGCATCGACACCGGCATCACCACGACCACGGACACCGCCGCGGCCACCAGGAACGGCACACCGAGCAGGGTGAGCACGGCCGCGACGACCACGAGCATGCCCAGGCGCGCGAGCGTGTACAGCGCGATGTCACCGGCGAGCCGCGCCGCGGGCCACTCCTGCTCAGCGGACTGCCGACTGTCCGGCGCGGACCGCTCGGCCGCGTCGGGCTGCTCCACCGGGTCGGACCGCCCGGTCGTGCCGGGCTGCTCCGCAGATTCCTGTTCTCGCACGTCAACCAGCATACGCAGGGCGCCGGCGGCAGCGGTCGACGGCTCGTCGCGCCCGGAATGATCCTGATCCGGCGCTTCATCCCTTACTTTCCCTTTACCTGGACCCAAAGGTTCGAGTACCTGGCCGCACCGATGCCAACATGCGACCGGAATGCCCGAATGCCCGCATTGAGGAGGTCGCTCGTGACCGTGACAACCCAAGCGACGACGCCGCAGCAGAACCAGAGCGGTCAGGAGCAGTTGCTGACTCCCGGCGAGGTCGCCGCGATGTTCCGCGTGGACCCCAAGACCGTGACCCGCTGGGCCACGGCCGGCCGGATCGGTTCCATCCGCACCCCGGGCGGGCACCGCCGCTTCCGCGAATCCGAGGTGCGGACCCTGCTCGCCGAGCTCACCAACGACGCGGGTGCCGGCCAGAACTTCTGACGCGCGGCCCGGGGCCACGCCCGTCCTGCAGGAGGTCTTCCTCCGCCCCCGACGACGGCGGACGTGGCTCCGGAGCACCGGTCCCCTTCGCGCGGGCCGCGACGCCGGCCTGCCGGTGGCGGAACCCGCTCGAGTCAGCGACATCCCCGCCACGATTGGCTACTCTCGGAAGTGGACGCGTTGGAGGTGGACCGATGATCTATGTCCTGGCAGCGATCGGTGCGGTGGCGCTCATCGTGCTGGTGTGGAAGGCGTTCGGACCGACGCCGGACCAGGCGTCGGACGACACGCCGCGCCAGGCCCCCCTCGCCCCCGACGACGACCCCGAGTTCCTCCGACGCATCGACGAGCAGCAGCGCAAGTCCAACAACAGCGACGAGGGCGAGTGACCGGCGGCCGCCGGCCCGCTACGCCACCGAGCGCCGCGGACGCCCCGCGTCCGCGGCGCTGTCAGCCCTGCGCCTGCCGCCCCGGCGCGTAGGGGAAGTCGTCGGCCACCAGCGCGGCCAGCTGGAGCATCGCCAGCCGCGTCGGCCCCGCCAACCGGTCCAGGTCCACTTCGGCGCCCTCCTCGAGGTGCGCGTCGAAGGGGATCTTGATGACGGCGCGGCAGCGCGCCTCGAAGTGCTGGGCGAGCTTGGACACGTCGACCTTCCCGGAGGACGGCCGCACCCCGTTGATGATCGCGATCGAGCGGGAGACGAGGTCGCCGTAGCCGTGCGCGTCGAGCCAGTCGACGGTGGCCGAGGCGCTGCGCGCCCCGTCGATCGAGCTGGACGAGACGATGACCAGCGAGTCGGCGAGGTCGAGCACGCCCTTCATCGCCGAGTGCATCAGCCCCGTGCCGCAGTCGGTGAGCACGAGGTTGTAGAAGTGCTCGAGCACGGTGGCGGTGCGCCGGTAGTCGTCCTCGCTGAACGCCTCGGACACGGCCGGGTCCTGCTCGCTGGCGAGGACCTCGAGGCGGCTCGGGCCCTGCGAGGTGTAGGCGCGCACGTCGCTGTACTTGCGGATGCGCTGGGAGTCCCGCAGCAGGTGCCGCACGGTGGCCGCCGTCTCCTGCGGGATCTTCTGGCTCAGCGTCCCCCGGTCCGGGTTCGCGTCGACGGCGACGACGCGGTCGCCGCGCAGCGAGGCGAACGTGGAGCCGAGCCCCGCCGTGGCCGTGGTCTTGCCGACGCCGCCCTTCAGGCTCAGCATCGCGATCTTGTAGCAGCCGTGCAGCGGCTGGTTGATCCGGTTGACGAGCTCGCGGCGCTGCTTGTCGGCGGGGCTCTCCCCGAGGTTGATGGTCTTGCCGCTGGCCACGTACACGGCCTTGCGCCACCCGGAGCGGGGCGGGCGCTTGGCCTGCCGGAGCAGCTGCGCCGAGGACAGGTCCTGCGCCGGATCGGCGGAAGCACCGCCCTGCCCCTGCGGTGCAGGGGGCTGTCCCTGCGGCACGGGGGTGCCGGACGGCTGGCCGGGGGCGTAGCCCCCGACCGGGCCGGGCGGTCCGGCCTGGCCCGGCGGCGGGGGCGGTCCGGGTTGCACGGGCTGGCCCGGCGCAGGTTGGCCCGGTGCCTGCTGCCCGGGCGCTGCTGGCGGCTGCCCCGGGGCTGGCGGCTGCTGGTACCAGGCGGGTGCGACCGGAAAGCCGCCGGAGCCCTCCCCGCTGCCCGGCGGCCCGCTGCCCGGCTGCTGCGCCGGGAAGGGGCCGGACTGCGCACCGTTCCCCGCCTGCGGGGCCGGTGCCGCGGGCTGCGCGCCGGAGGGAGCGGAGTCCGGCTGCGGCGCGGCGTCCCGGTGCGCGTTCGGGTCCACGTAGGACGGAGTCGGGTGGGCCGGTTTGGTGGCCGGTTCCGCGTACCCGTCGTTGCCGCCACCGGGATTCGCGACGTCCGCGGCGGGAACGTCGTCCTGCGCCGTGCCGGAATCCGGCCGCGTCTCGGGCTCCTCGTACCGTCCGGTCACCGTTGCCTTCCCTCCCAGTTCACGTCGAGCCCGCGGAGGAGCGGTCTCCGCGGGAGCAACCCCGATCGTGCACGGTAGTCGGGTCCGCCCGGTCCCGTCACGCGGGGATGGGCCGCACCACCGCACCAGGCCGCACGAACGCGCAGGGCACAGCGCGTCAGGCGCGTGGGAGGCACCGGGGCTCGGCTCCGCGGGCGATGCTGCCCCCGTTCGGGGGATCATCGCGGCGGGGCGATCACAGGCCCGCGTAGGAGTGCAGTCCGGAGATGACGATGTTCACGAAGAACAGGTTGAAGATCATCACGGCCAGCCCGATGATGTTCACCCAGGCCGCGCGGCTGCCGCGCCAGCCCGCCGTGGCCCGGGCGTGCAGGTAGGCCGCGTACACGATCCAGGCGATGAACGAGCAGGTCTCCTTCGGGTCCCAGCCCCAGAAGCGGCCCCAGGCGGCCTCGGCCCAGATCGCACCGGCCACGATCGCGAACGTCCACACCGGGAAGATGATCACGGTGGCGCGGTAGGCCATCCGGTCCAGCGCCTCGCCGCTCGGCAGGCGCGCGGCGAAAGCCGCCAGCCCCCCGGAGTTCTCGTAGCGCTTGCGCAGCAGGAACAGGATGCTGGCCACACCGGCGAACATGAACGAACCGGTCGAGATGATCGCCGCGGTCACGTGGATGACGATCCAGTACGACTGCAGCGCCGGCTGCAGCGGCTGGGCCTGGGCGTACAGCAGCGTGCCGGACAGGAACAGCAGCACGACCACCGGCAGCATGAGGAAGCCGCCGAGCGCCCGCAGCTGCGCCGGCTGGGCGTCCGCGCGGCGCGCCCGCATCTGCCGCACCAGCACGATCAGCCAGGCGATGACGGCGGCCAGGGTGATCGCCGAGCCGAACTCGTACATGTTGCCCCACGGGGCGCGGCCCACGGAAACCCCGCGCAGGAGCAGCGAGAGCCCGTGCACGAGCGCGCCGAGCACGGTCATCGACACGGCCATGCCGCCGAGCCGCTCGCTGAACGGGCGCTTCGGCTGCTCGGGCACGCGGCCGACGGCGCCGGCATCGCCCGGGGCCACGGTGCGCGGGCCGCCCGCACCGACGAGCTCGGCCTCGGTCCGCTGCGCCCGGCTCGCGCGCCGCCCCGCGGAGAACTCCGCGAAGTACAGCAGCATCGCGAGGATGTAGACGACCACCGAAGTGGCGTAGGCCCAGTCGCTGAACTCGGCCAGCATCTCATTGACCTGCATCAGTTCTTCCTTTCCGGAGCGGGCGCCGCCGCGCGCGGATCCGTCGGTTCCGCGCGGTCCTCACCCAGCAGATCACGCGCCAGCCGGGTGAACTCCTCGCCGTACCCGGCCTGGTCGGTGCGGGCGAGCCCGCCGAGTTCCACGAGCGTCGACCCGTCGGCCCGGGGCGTGGCGCGCACCCAGATGCGCCGCCGCTTGATCATCAGCGAGGCGCCCAGGCTGAAGATGATCGCCACCGCGAAGCCCAGCGCGAACGGCTGGAACGGGTCGTGCGAGACCTGCAGGTTCACCCACCGCTGGACGCCGTCGAAGCGCACGCGGGTGCCGTCGTCGAGCCGGATCTCCTCGCCGGGCCGCAGGTTCTCCCGGGCGACGCGCTGCAGCCGGCCCTGCTCGACCATCTTCTGGTCGACGTTGAAGATCGACTGGCCGCGGCCGGAGTCCAACCCCAGGTCGCCGCGCATGATGTCCACCGCCGCGGCCGGGTCGTTGAGAGCGGGGAACCCGGAGCTGAGCACCTTGCCCTGCATCGAGGCGGTGGGGGCGAACAGCCCGGTGACCGCCAGCTGCTTCTGCCGCCGCTCGAACGGGTCCTCGATGCCCGGCGGGTCGAACTTCGTCGCCCCCTGCGAGAGCATCGTCACCGTGTCCACCGGCTGCCACTGGGTCGTCTTCGTGCGCCGCTCGCCGTTCGGGAAGATGACCGTGAACTGCGGCGTGTAGCCGTTGCCGGTGAGGTACACGCGGTCGCCGGCCGTGCGCAGCGGGTGGTTGACCCGCAGCTCGTGCGGCTTCCACTCGCCGCGCTCGAGCGCCTCGCCGGACTGGTAGTCCATGTCCACCCGGTAGTCCACCGCCTGCCCGTTGTGCAGGTAGTTCACGTGGAAGCCGTTGACGCGCACGCAGAACTCGCTCAGGTCCGTGCCGTCCACGTTCAACCCCGCGTTGAACGAGTCGTAGTTGTACGTGCCCGAATTGCAGAAGGCGGAGCCGTCGGCCTGGACGATGACCTGGCCCTCGTAGGAGTACAGCTTGCCGCCCGCGACCGCGATGAGCAGGCCGAGCAGGGCGAAGTGGAACACGAGGTTGCCGGCCTCGCGCAGGTAGCCGCGCTCGGCGCTGAGCGACTCGGCGCCCGCGGACTCGGTGAACTCGGTGCGGCGCCAGCGCTTCAGCCGCCGCCGCGAGTCCGCCAGCACGTCGTCCACACCGGAATCGGTGGTGATGTGGGCGTAGTGCGGCATGCGGCCGAGGTTGCGGGGCGTGCGCACGGGCTTGCCGCGGGCCTGCTTGTAGTACTCCCAGCACCGCGGCACCAGGCACCCGACCAGGGAGATGAACAGCAGCACGTAGATCGCGGCGAACCACACCGAGCTGAAGACCTCGAACACGCCGAGCTTGTCGAGGATCGGCGCCAGCGTCGGGTAGTCCTGGAAGTACCGGTCCACCTCGCTCGGGTTCAGCGAGCGCTGCGGGATCAGCGCCCCGGGCAGCGCGGCCACCGCCAGCAGGAACAGCAGCACCAGAGCGGTGCGCATCGACGTCAGCCCGCGCCAGGTGTTGCGCAGGAAGGCCCAGCCGGTTCTCAGGTGCTCGCGCATCAGATCGGCAGCTCGGTCGCGTTGATCGGGCTCCGGAGCATCGCGATCAGTTCTCCCCACAATCCCGTGACGAGCGCCAGGCCCACGACCACCAGCAGCGCACCGCCGGTGACCTGGATGGCGCGGCTCCTGCGGCGCACCCACTCGGTGCTGCGCACGGCCCACCGCGCGCCCAGCGCCAGCAGGACGAACGGCAGGCCCAGGCCGAGGCAGTACGCGAGGATCAGCACCAGTCCGCGCACGGCCGCGGGCGAGTCCGGCTGCGTGGCGACGGTCAGCGACATGACACCGGCCAGCGTCGGGCCGAGGCACGGCGTCCACCCGAGACCGAACACGGCGCCGAGCAGCGGAGCGCCCCACACCCCGGCCTTCGGCACGCGGTGGATCCGCACGTCCCGCTGCAGCGCGGGAACCAGGCCGAGGAAGACCAGACCCATGGCCACGGTGACGACCCCGCCGATGCGCTGCAGCAGCAGCTCGTTCGCCAGCAGCGCGTCGGAGAGCCCGAGCAGCATCCACGTCGCCGAGACGAACACCGCGCTGAAGCCGAGCACGAACAGCAGCGCCGCGCCCGCGACCCGCCACCGGCCGCGCCGCGCATCCCGCGTTTCTGCGCTGGTCACCGGCGGGGATTCGGCTCCGACGAGGCCGGCCAGGTACGCGAGGTAACCGGGCACGAGCGGGACGACGCAGGGCGAGGCGAAGCTGACCCCGCCGGCGAGCACCGACACGACGGCCGCGAGCAGCAGCGGGCCGGTCTTCGCGAGCTCGGTGGGATCCACGCGTTCGAGGGTAGGCAAGGCGAAAACGCGGCCCGCCACCGGGCTTGGTGACTCGGCGCACTCTTTGCCCTGGACAAAGCGGGTTCACCGGACGCGCGCCCGCGGCGCGGGACCAAGGTCCCGCGCAGTCGGGGACGTTCGTGCCCCGCTCGCGTCAGGCCTGCGGCCGCTCCTGCGCCACGCGCTGCACGTGCGGCAGCAGCTCGTCGTCGCGCACCTGCGTCAGGAAGATCGCCGCGACCCGGTGCTGCCGGTCCAGCACGATCGTCGCCGGAACCGTGCTGCGCGGGAAGTTGTCCAGCGCCAGCAGCGAACGGCCGGACGGGTCGAACAGCGACGGGTAGCTGATGTCGTGGCTGTCGTGGAAGTCCTGCGCCGCGCTGCGCTCGTCGCGCACGTCGATGCCGAGGAACCGCACCCCCTGCTCGCGGGTCCGGTCCTGCACCCGCTGCAGGTCATCGGCCTCCGCGCGGCACGGGCCGCACCACGAGCCCCAGATGTTGAGCACCACGACCTGGTTGCGGAAGTCGCCCAGGGAGACCTGCTCGCCCGGCCGCATCAGGCTCTCGCCCTCGAGCCCGGACACCCGGCCGCGCTCCTGCGGGGAGTAGAACAGGCGCGTCTGCCCTCCCGGGGAGACGAACGTGAACTCGCCGTTCTCGTCGACCGCGTCGTCGCCCTGGGTCGCGCAGCCGCCGACGAGCGCGAGCGCGATCCCGAAGGCGGCCAGTCGCCGCAGCAGCCGTGCCATGTCCACTCCCCTTCGACTCATCAGGCCCCGGTGACCTGGGGATCGCTACCACCCGAGGGCTCGGCGTAGGCCACGCCCACCAGCTGCTCGTCGTCGAAGACGAGGCTGGTCAGCGAGGCCAGCGAGCACTGCCGGCGGCGCGGGTCGTGCCACAGCGGCCGGGCCTGCAGGAACCGCCGCAGCGTCCAGACCGGCAACTGGTGCGACACGCACACGGCCTCGGCGCCCTCCGCCGCGGCGCGCGCCCGGTACACCGCGCCGAGCATCCGCCAGGCGATCTCCTTGTACGGCTCGCCCCACGACGGGCGCAGCGGGTTCCACAGCTTGGGCCAGTGCTGCGGGGAGCGCAGCGCCCCGTCGCCGACGGAGACCTTCAGCCCCTCGAAGCGGTTCTCGGCCTCGAGCAGCCGCTCGTCGGAGGCCACGTCCAACCGGAACGCCTCGCCGAGCGGGGCCGCGGTCTGCTGCGCGCGCAGCAGCGGCGAGGCGACCACGTGGGCCACCTCCCGCTCGGCGAGGAACTCGGCCACGACCTTCGCCTGCCACTGCCCGCGGTCGGACAGGGCGTAGCCGGGCAGCCTGCCGTAGAGCACGCCCTCCGGGTTGTGCACCTCACCGTGCCGCAGCAGGTGCACCACGGTGCGGGTGGCGCTCATGCCTGCTCCGGCGCGGTCGCGCCCGCCGCGGCCCGGGCCGCGTGCGGCAGCGCGTCGGCGAGCACCTCGAACGACTCGTCGTTCATGGCGGCGTTGACGAACCAGCACTCGAACGAGCTCGGCGGCGGGTACACGCCGCGGGCGAGCAGTTCGTGGAAGAACGGCGGGTAGCGCCACACCTGCTGGTCCTGCGCCTGCTCGTAGCCGTGCACCGGGTCGTCGGTGAAGAAGATGCTGAACATGTTGCCGGCGAAGGAGATCCGGTGCGGCACGCCCTCGGCCGTCAGCGCCGCGGTGACCAGGTCGCTGACGCGCTTGGCGTTGGCGTCGAGCGCGGCGTAGACGTCGGCCGTCGCGGCGCGCAGGTTCGCCAGCCCCGCGGCCACCGCCACCGGGTTCCCCGCCAGCGTGCCCGCCTGGTACACGGGCCCGGAGGGGGCGAGGTGGGCCATCACGTCGGAGCGGCCGCCGAACGCGGCGGCGGGCAGCCCGCCGGACATCACCTTGCCGAACGTGTAGAGGTCGCCGGCGACGCCGTCCACGCCGTACCAGCCGGCCGCGGAGACGCGGAAGCCGGTCATCACCTCGTCCATGACGAGCAGCGAGCCGTTCTCGCGGGTGATCTCCCGCAGCCCGGCGTTGAAGCCGTCGACCGGGGCGATCGCGCCCATGTTGCCCGCGGCGGCCTCGGTGATCACACCGGCGATCTCGCCGCCCTGCTCGGCGAAGGCCTGCCGCACCGCCTCCAGGTCGTTGTACGGCAGCACGATCGTGTCCGTGGCCTGCGCCCCGGTCACACCGGGGGTGCTGGGCAGTCCCAGCGTGGCCACCCCGGAACCGGCGCTGGCCAGCAGCGCGTCCACGTGGCCGTGGTAGCACCCGGCGAACTTGACGATCTTGCGGCGACCGGTGTGCGCCCGGGCCAGCCGCACCGCGGTCATGGTGGCCTCGGTGCCGGAGTTGACCAGCCGCACCTGCTCGACCGGCTCGACCCGGTCGATGATCTCCTGCGCGAGATCGACCTCCCCCGCGGCCGGGGTGCCGAAGGACAGGCCGTGCACGGCGGCGTCCCGCACCGCCTGCACCACGTCCGGGTGGGCGTGGCCGTTGACCATCGGCCCCCAGGAGGACACGAGGTCGACGTAGCGGTGGTCGTCGGCGTCCCACAGGAACGGGCCCTCGCCGCGGACCATGAACCGGGGCGTGCCCCCGACCGAGCGGAAAGCGCGCACCGGGGAGTTCACGCCGCCGGGCGTGACCGCCTCGGCGCGGGCGAACAGCTGCCGGGAACGGGGGGCGGGATCGTTGTTCTCATTCGCAGGAGCTGTCACGTCCCCAGTCTGACACCGCGGCAGTCCGGCACCGCGGCGGACCCGGTCCACCCGCCGCCCGATCAGCTCCGCACGCGCCAGGCCAGCGCGAGCTGCCGGGGCACGTCCAGCAGCAGCAGCCCGCCCGCGGCCGCCGCGCCGACCGACAATGCCACCCGGTCACCGAGCACGCGCGGCACGGAGACCGACTCGCCCACCGGGACCGCGGTGGTGCCGTGCTGCCACGCCCACCACGCGGCGAGGGCGCACGCGACCGCGAGGACCAGCTCGACACCGGCGACAGCGGCGCGCGCGGGGCGGTGCACACCGGCGGAGCGATCGTCAGCACGCTGCGACGAGGCTTCGGGCACGACCGCAGCATCTCACAGCCCGGCGCGCGGGCGTATCCGCGCCCGCGATCACTCGACCAGCCGCGCCAGCGCCGCGCGCAACGCCTCCGGGTCCCGCGCCCACGCCAGCACCACGCGGTCGTCCTCCAGCCGCAGCGGCACCTCGTGCGTGCCGCGCGGCGCGGTGAGCGTGCCGCCGAGCACGCGCGCCCCCACGGGCGCCCCGACCTCGGTGACCGCGCGCACCCGCGCGAGCTCCAACCGCTCCCGGCCCTGCACCAGCTCGGTCGGCGTCAACCGCAGCGAGCACACGCGGCGCCGGCCGTGCACCCACACGGCCGCGGCGACCGCGAGCACCGCCGCCACGAACGCCCACGCCACGAGGTGCACCGGACCGGGGGAGAGCACTTCGACGAGCAGCCCCACCGCGGCGAAGGCCGGGCCCCACAGCACGGGCGCCCACCCGCTGCCGGATTCGGCGTGCAGCACCGGTTCAGTCGTGCTCACCGGTCACCCACGCCGCGCCCGAGGGTCCCCACAGCAGCACCGTGGCCGGCACGCCCAGCAGCACGAGCACGATCTGCGGGCCGAACACGGCCCCCGTGCCCAGCACCATGACCAGGTGCACGATCGCGAACACGGTCAGCACCAGCCGCGCCCACGGCCGCCTGCCGTACATCAGCGAGCCCAGCACGAGGTAGGCGACCGCGAGCACGACGGCGAAGCCGGTGTTGACCCACAGCAGCCGCGCCGCCCGGCTGCCCGCCTCCTGCGGCGCGACCGCGCCCTGGTCGACGAGCGTCCGGCCCAGCTGGTCGTGGCCGGCCCACATCACGGCCAGCTGGGCGAGCAGCAGCAGCGCGATGATCCACCAGAGCACGACGGCCACGCGCACCGTGCGCGGCGGGCCGCTCCGGGCGGGGCCGTGATCAGCGTCCGCCACCGCCTACCCCCGGAACCGCGCCGCTTGGAAGTACCAGTTGGACCGCTTGAGGTAGACGAGCACGAGGAACGCGCCCATCCCCGCCAGGCCGACGCCGTTCGTGACATAGCTCAGCACCAGCATCGACGTGGGGACCTCCACGCCCGCGGGGAGCCCCGCTGCCTGCGGGTTCATCCCCGTGCCGCCGGTGAGCAGCCCGATGAGGCTCTGCACGACCCAGAGCGCGGCGAAGACGGTCAGCGTCACGCGCGCCCAGTTGCGGCCGCCGCGCATCTTGAAGCCGAACAGGATCCACAGTCCGGTGAGGACGAGGTAGAAGAACGTCTGCAGCCCGAAGGTCACGATCATGACCGCGCGGCCGAACTCGAGGGCCTCCGGCGTCGTGTCGCCGATCTGGCGCGCCATGACCTCCTCGGCGAAGGGCTGGCCGAGCACGAACCCGAGCACCGTCAGCACGGTGGCGAGGATCGGCACGACCACCGCGATCCAGAACGCGGTCTCGACGGTGCTCGGACGCGGGGCACCGCCCTGCTGCCCGGGTGGCGGCGGCGCGGCGTACGGGTCGGGCATCCCCTGCGGCGCACCGGGGTGCTGCGGGAAACCGCCGGACGGCGGGCCGCCGGGGTACTGGGGGAAGCCGCCGGACGGCGGGCCGCCGGGGTGCTGCGGGGGCTGGTTGCCGGGGTGCTGCGGATTCCCGCCCGGCGGCTGCTGCGGAGAACCGCCCTGCTGCCAGGGGTCCTGTGGAGATGTCACGGCAAAACAGTAGGAACCCGGCACGTCCCCTGTCCACTCAGGTCACCGATCGCGGCGGGCGACGTGGCGCACGTTTCCGCGCTCGGCGCACGCGCCGGCGGCGGTCAGCCGGCGGCGCGGCGGTGCCGGGCCGCCTGCCGGAAGAAGCGGTTCGACTCCGGCAGGTACATGAGCACGATCGCGGCCGCGTGCAGCACCGCGCCCACCGCGGCCAGCAGCACCTCCCAGCCCGACACGGCGCGGCCGGCGATCTCGCGCAGCAGCTCCTCCGGGAACACCGGCACCACCAGCACCAGCACCGCGGCGCTGAACGCGGTGAACGCGCCGAAGACGGTCAGCACCACGCGCGCCCAGTTGCGCCCGCGGAGCATGCGCGTGGCCAGCAGCACGTACACCAGCGCGGCCAGCACGGCCCACAGCAGCCCGAACACGATCGTGCTGGTGGCGAGCTCGTCGATCTGGGACTGGTGCAGCTCGGGGCGCATGCGGCCCAGGTCCTCGAGCAGGCGGTGCCGGTCGGCGAACTGCACCGCGGACCGCAGCACCGCCACGCACGCCCCCGCGACCCACAGCCGCCACGCCAGCACCAGCCACCGCGGCGCGGTCGGGGCGGCGGACCCGCCGTTCGGCTCGCTCATCCGCGATCGCCGTCCCGCCGCAGCCAGCGCGCCGCTTCGGCGGCCCAGTAGGTGAGCACGATGTCGGCGCCCGCGCGGCGCGCTGCGGTGATCGACTCGAGCGCGGTGCGCTCCCGGTCGAGCCAACCGCGGGACGCGGCGGCCTCGACCATCGCGTACTCGCCGGAGACCTGGTAGCTGGCCACCGGGACATCGGCCACGGTCGCCACCTCGCGCAGCACGTCCAAGTAGGACAGCATCGGCTTGACCATGACCATGTCCGCCCCCTCGGCCAGGTCCAGGTCGGCCTCGCGCAGCGACTCCCGGCCGTTGCCGGGGTCCTGCTGGTAGGTCTTGCGGTCGCCGGACAGCTGCGAGTCCACCGCGTCGCGGAACGGGCCGTAGAAGGCGGAGGCGAACTTCGCCGAGTAGGCCAGCACCGAGGTGTCGGTGAACCCGCGGGAGTCCAGCGCTTCGCGGATCACGCCCACCTGGCCGTCCATCATCCCGCTCGGGCTGACCACGTGCGCACCCGACTGCGCCTGCACCACGCCCATCTCGGCGTAGAGCTCCAGCGTGCGGTCGTTGTCCACGGCACCGCTCCCGTCGAGCACCCCGCAGTGCCCGTGGTCGGTGAACTCGTCCAGGCACAGGTCGGCCATGAGCACCGTGTCCTCGCCGACCTCGGAGCGCAGGTCCCGCAGGGCCGCGTTGAGCACGCCGTCCGGATCGAGGGCGGCCGAGCCCTCGGCGTCGCGCTCGGCGGGCACGCCGAACAGCATCAGCCCGCCGACCCCGGCGTCGACCGCGTCGACGGCGGCCCGCCGCAGCGAATCCCGGGTGTGCTGGTGCACGCCGGGCATCGACGGGATCTCCACGGGCGCGTCGATGCCCTCGCGGACGAACATCGGCAGCACCAGCTGCCGCGGTTCGACGGTGGTCTCGGACACGAGGCGGCGCACCGCGGCGTTGCGCCGCAACCGCCGCGGACGATGCGCGGGATACATCAAGCGTCTCCATTCGTTCAGCCGACGCCGGTGCCGCCGCGCCGCTCCGCGGACGCGCCGCGGGGCGGGGCGGGCGGCCCGCCGGTGCGGTGTCCCCGCGCCGGCGGCGGAACTCACCGTGCGCGCACCGCCCGCGCGCGGAGCGCCCGCAGTGGACGGTTCCGCGCGCGGGCCCGCACCGTCAGCTGCGGCGCGTGCGCTTGGTCTTGCGCGGCGGCGGGAGCGCCCCCTCCGCGCGGAGCTTGGCCGTGTGCTCGGCCAGCGCGTCCACCAGGGCGCCCACCTGGGCCAACTCCGGCCGCACGTCGACGCGCAGCCCGAACTCCTTGGCCGTTTCCGCCGTGTGCGGCCCGATGCACGCCACGAGCGTGCGCGCGTGCGGCTTGCCGGCGATGCCGACCAGGTTGCGCACCGTGGACGAGGAGGTGAAGCACACCGCGTCGAAGCCACCGGTCTTGATCATCTCGCGGGTCTCCGCCGGCGGCGGCGCGGCCCGCACCGTGCGGTAGGCGGTGACGTCGTCGACCTCCCAGCCCTGCTCCTGCAGACCGGCCGAGAGCGTCTCCGTGGCGATGTCCGCCCGCGGCAGCAGCACGCGGTTGACCGGGTCGAGCACGTCGTCGTGCGGCGGGAAGTCCTGCAGCAGCCCCTCGCTGGACTGGTCGCCGGAGGGCAGCAGCTCGGGGGTGATGCCGAACGAGCGGATCTTCTCCGCGGTGGCCTCGCCGACGCAGGCGACCTTCACACCGGAGAACGCGCGCGCGTCCAGACCGAACTCGGCGAACTTCTCCAGCACGGCGCGCACCGCGTTGGCCGAGGTGAACACCACCCACTGGTAGCGGCCGTCCACCAGCCCCTTGACGGCGCGCTCCATCTGCGCCGGGCTGCGCGGCGGCTCCACCGAGATCGTCGGCACCTCGTGCGAGACGGCACCGTGCGTCCACAGCCGCTCGCTCATCGCGCCGGCCTGCTCCTTGGTCCGCGGCACGAGCACCTTCCAGCCGTACAGCGCGCGGGACTCCCACCAGGACAGACCGCTGCGCTGGCCGGCCATCTCGCCGATCGTCACCACCAGCTGGCCCTGCAGCTCGCCCGCGTCGGCGGCCATCGACGCCAGCGTCGTGTCGATCGTGCGCTGCTGCACGCTCGTGCCCGAGGAGGTCACGGCCACCGGCGACTGCGCGGGGCGGCCGTGCTCGATCAGCGCCGAGGACGCCTCGGCCAGGTGGCTGCCGGTGGTGTGCAGCACGAGCGCGCCGGGAACCCCGGCCAGCGCCGCCCAGTCCACGTCACCGCGCACTTCGACCTCGGTGTGCACCGCGCCGAGCGCGACACCCGCGTAGGCGGGCACCGCGATGCCGGTGGACACACCCGGGATCACGTCGAACGGCGCTTCGGTCTTGGCGGTCTCGCGGACCTCGCGGACCACCGCGTCGGCGGTCAGCGGATCCCCCGCGACGAGCCGGACGACGGGTCGTCCGGTCAGCGCTTCGTTGGCCAGGTCCTTGGCCACGTCCGCCGATTCCCCCACGGCCGGGCGCACTTCCGCGCCCTCGGCGGCGTATCCCACGATGTCAGCGGGCACGTCCGGGTCCGTGACCACCAGCGAAGCGCGGCTGATCGCGTCCCGGGCCCGAACCGTGAGCAATCCCGCATCCCCGGGACCGGACCCCACGAAGGCGATCCGCCCGGGCGTACTGCCTGCACGCGTCATCAAGGCACTCTCCATCAACTACTGCCCGGGACCGCTCAACTGAGCGTCCCTGGCTTCGAGCAGCTCGCCGGCCAGGTCTCGGCCGAGCTGCTCGGCTGCGGTCGTCTCTCCGGTGACGGAGGCGCGGACCAACACGTCGTCGTCGGTCGCCACCACTCCGCGCACGAACAGCCGCTGCACCTCGCGGCCGTCGTCGTCGAAGTCCTCCACCACCTCGGCCAGCGCGCCCACCGGCGCACTGCACCCCGCTTCGAGCGCGGCCAGCAGGGCGCGCTCGGCGGACGCGGCGGCACGACTGGCCGCATCGTCCAGCACGGACTGCAGAAGGTGCTCGGTATCCACATCGTCAACGCGGCACTCCACCGCCAACGCCCCCTGCGCGGGCGCCGGCAGCATCCGCTGCGGATCGAGCGTTTCGGTGATCACCTCGAGGCGGCCCGTTCGGGCCAGCCCGGCGCGGGCGAGCACGACGGCGTCCACCTGGCCGTCGCCCACCTTGCGCATCCGGGTGTCCACATTGCCGCGGATGTCCCGCACTTCCAGTCCCAGGCCCAGGGCCCGGAGCTGACTGGCGCGGCGCGGCGATCCGGTGCCCACGACGGAGCCCGGGGGCAGTTCGCCGAGCGCCAAACCGTCCCGCCCGATCCACGCGTCCCGCGGGTCCTCGCGCTCGGGCACGGCTGCCAGGGACAGCCGCGGGTCCGGTTCGGTCGGCAGGTCCTTGAAGGAGTGCACCGCCACGTCCACCTCACCGGCGGCCAGCGCCTCGCGCAACGCGGAGGTGAACACCCCGACGCCGATCTCGGAGACCGGGCGGGAGTCCTGGTCGCCCGCGGTGGAGACGGTGACGAGCTGGGTCGTGTAGCCGGCCCGCTCCAGCGCCTCGGCCACCCAGCCGGTCTGCGCCATGGCCAGCGCACTGCTGCGGGTGCCGATCCGGAGGATGTTCGTCAACGGTCCTCACCGTCCTGCTGGGGCAGATCCCGCGCTCGACCGGCCCGGGACACGCTGGTCCGGCCCTCGGTCTCCGGGCTGGCTGCGGCCTTGGTGGACGCGATCGCCGCGGTGGTCTGCGAGTCGAGTTCGAACAGTTCGCGCAACGCGTCGGCGTAGCCGCTGCCGCCGGGGGACGAGGCGAGCTGCTTGACCCGCACCGTCGGCGTGTGCAGGAGCTTGTCCACCACGCGGCGGACGGTGCGGCTGATCTCGCCGCGCACGTCCTCGTCCAGCTCGGGCAGCCGCGAGTCCAGCCGCACGAGCTCGGAGTCGACGACTTCGGCGGCTCGCTTGCGCAGCGCCGTCACCGTCGGTGTGACCTCGGCGGAGCGCTGCTCGGCCAAGTAGTTGCGCACTTCCTCGGCGACGACGGCCTCGGCGCGCTCGGTTCCGGTGCCGCCCTCCCCGGCCAGGCGCTCGCGGAGGGTCTCCAGGTCCACCACCGAGACACCGGGCAGCTCGGCGGCGGCCGGTGCGGTGTCCCGCGGCAGTCCGAGGTCGCAGAGGACGAGCGGGGCGGGCCCGCCCGCCGCGTCCACCGCGCGCTCGGCCACGGCCGAGGCGGCCACGTCCTCGGTGACCACGGCGCCCACCGCCCCGGTGCAGGTGACCACGAGGTCGGCACCGGCGATCGCGCCGGAGAGCTCGTCGAGCCCGGTGACCCGCGCCGGCACGCCCTCCGACTCCAGCGACTCGGCGAGGCGCCGGCCGTTCTCCGCCGTGCGGTTGGCGATCACCACGTCGCCGATGCCCGCGCGACGCAGCGCCGCCGCGGCGAGTCCGCCCATCGCGCCGGCACCGACGAGCAGGGCGCTGCGGCCCGCGACCCCGTCCAGTGCGCGGTCGGCATCGGCCAGGGCTTCGGAGACGACCGAGGCCCCGGCGGTGTCGATGTCGGTTTCCGCGTGCACGCGCTTGCCCACGCGCAGCGCCCGCTGGGCCAGCTCGTGCAGCGTCTTGCCGACGGTGCCGAGCTCGTCCGCGGTGGCGTAGGACTGGCGCAGCTGGCCGAGGATCTGCGCCTCGCCGACGACCATCGAGTCCAGCCCGGAGGCGACGTTGAACAGGTGCTCCACGGCAGCGCCCGCGTAGAGCACGTACAGCTCGTCGGCGAGCTCGGCGACCTCGGCGCCCGCGTGCCGCGCGAGCACGGAGCTGATCTCGTCCAGACCGCCGTGGAAGGTCTCCGCCACGGCGTAGACCTCCACGCGGTTGCACGTGGACACGACGAACACCTCGCCCAGCTGCGGGCAGCTCAGCAGCTCGTCGAGCACCTTGCCGAGGTCGTCGGCGCCGATGGCGACCCGCTCGAGCGTGCGCACGGCCGCACTGTTGTGCGAGATACCGACGGCGAGCAGGTTCATGACTAGACCACCATCCCGGAAACCGGATCGGACGCGAACGGATCACGGCCCGGTGCCCTCGCGCCGCCGGCCGTGCTGGCATCGACAGGGCCGCCTGCCGCGCCGCTGGCTGCCCCGCCTGCCGCGGCGCCGTTGGCGGAGGCGTCCGGACCGCTCCCGCCCGCGGCAGCGGGCGCCGCGAACGGCTCGGCCCCCTCCGCAGGGGCGGGGCCGTCCGGAGAAGCGGGGGAACCGTCGACCGCGGCGACCTCGGCCCCCTCCTGCTGCCGCCGCGCCATGTGGAACGACAGGATCTGCATCTCCACCGCCAGGTCGACCTTGCGCACCTCGACGTTCTCCGGGACCTGGAGAACGACCGGGGCGAAGTTCAGAATGCAGGTCACGCCACCGGCCACGAGACGGTCGCACACCTCCTGCGCCCCCTGCGCGGGAGTGGCGATCACGCCGATGGTGATGCCGCGCTCGGTGCACGCCCCGGGGATCTCGTCGACGTGCTGCACGGCGAGGCCACCGACCGGCACACCGATGAGGTCCTCGTCGAGGTCGAACAGGGCCGACACGGGGAACCCGCGCCCGGGGAAGCCGGGGTAGTTCGCCAGCGCGTGGCCCAGGTTGCCGATGCCGACCACGGCGACGCTGTGGCTGCGGGTCAGGCCGAGGGTGCGTTCGATCTGCCCGATGAGCACCGCGATCTCGTAGCCGACGCCGCGCGTGCCGTAGGAGCCGATGTAGGACAGGTCCTTGCGCAGCTTCGCCGAGTTGACCCCGGCCGCGGAGGCGAGCGCCTCGCTGGAGACCGTGCTGACCTCCTGGGCGCGCATCTCGGAGAGCACGCGCAGGTACACGGCGAGCCTCGCGACGGCGGCCTCCGGGATGACCTTGGCGCGCTGCGCCTCGGACTCCTCCGGCGCGGCGGACCGGCCAGTCGGGACGTCGGCCGCGGTTCGCTCGGCACCGTCCGGCGAGTCCCGGCCCTGCCCGGATTCCGCGTGCCCCGACTTTGGGTGCGCCGTCACGCTGGCTCTCCTCTTGCTGCTCGTTCGCCTGTCCGTACCCGGTGCGCACCGCGGCCTGCGCGATCCGCACGGGCAGTGGTGAGGTTCTCCCGCCGGACGACTTCCGCACCGGGGCGGTCGCGAGCACTGGCCTTCCGCGTTCGACCCTTCCGCGTTCGGTGTCCCGATGACGCGCCTGCCCCACGGTACCGAACTTGTGAACGCGGGAACAAAGTCACAGGACCACCGTCACAGGGTCACCCGGACGGCCGTGCGAACCTCCGCGCACATCATCGCTGATCGCCCCCCGACGTGCCAAAACGCGTGGTATGCGGCACGCGGGCGGCCCGGCGCGCCCCTCCCGGGCGCGGCCCGGCGGGAGGGCGACCGGACGGACGAACCGGCACGAATCACACCCCGGCCGCGTGCAGCGCGGCGCGGAACCGCTCCGGCTCGACCTTCCAGAAGCCGTGCTCGACTTCGTCGATCAGCACCACGGGCACGCGGTCGCCGTACTCGGCGCGCAGCTCCCGGTCGGCGTCCACGTCGCGCACTTCGCAGGCGACGTCGAGCTCGGCGCAGATCGCGCGGGCGTCGGCGACCGCGGTCTCGCACGCGGGGCAGTGCTCGCGCACGAGCACGCTGACCTGAGGCATGCACCCACCCTCCCGAAGTGAAAATTTCTTCCGCCCACGGTAGCGCCCGCCCGGACCGTGATCATGCCCACCACGTGCGAAGAATCACCCGGAACCCGCTCGCCGGCCACGCCCGCGCCCGAGATCGACACGGCGCGCCACTATCTACTTCCGAGTAACAACACGTATGCTGCATCACCCAACACGCGCTCCCCGCGCCTGTCGGGCCGATGCGCAGGAAGAAGTCGCGCGGTCCGCACAACCACCACGGCAGGAGGTCGGCATGGGCAGCACGCACACGCTCACACCGCCCGCTTCGCGCTCAGCACTCGACGCCCCCGCCACCGCGCCCGCGACCGCCACCGCACCGGTGCGGACCGACGCCGGAACCCGAACCGGCACCGCGCCCGGAGCCGCCCCCGGCCCCGGCGGGACCGGCGACTCCTGGGCGTACGTCGACGCCGCGCAGAACGGGGACAACGACGCGTTCGGCCGCCTGTACGACGAGTACGCCCAGCTGGTGTACCGCTACGTGCTGTTCCGGGTCAGCGACCACTGCCTCGCCGAGGACATCACCAGCGAGACCTTCCTGCGCGCGCTGCGCCGCATCGCCTCCATCAGCTACCAGGGGCGGGACGTCGCCGCGTGGTTCATCACGATCGCCAAGAACCTCATCCTCGACCACGCCAAGTCCAGCCGGGCGCGGCTGGAGGTGCCCACCTCGGATCCCGCCGACTCGCCCGCGGCCGCGCGGGGACACCAGCAGCTCGACCCCGAGCACCAGGTGCTCGCCGAGGTCACCCACCGCGAGCTGTGGCACTGCGTGCGGCGGCTCAACTCCGACCAGCGCGAGTGCATCCGGCTGCGCTTCATCACGGGCCTGTCGGTCACCGAGACCGCGCTGGCCATGCACCGCAACGAGGGCGCGATCAAAGCCCTCCAGCACCGGGCGGTGCGCAGGCTGGCCCAGCTGCTCTCCGCGGAACACCCGTGAGCGCCGCTGCGGGGAGCGCCCCTGCTGCGAGCCCTGCTGGGCGAACCCCGCCGCGCGAGCACCCGCACCGGCGCAGGCGTTACCGCCGGTCACCGCCCGTTGCGGAGAGCTGTCCCACCCAGTTCACCCGGCAGCCCACCGCGGTTTGAGGACAGGTCTTAGGCTAGGGGTCCGCCGAATCGGGCCAAGGTGATGTCCGCGGCCCATCCGGAACAACCTCAGCAGGCAGGTATCGGCGCGCA
Organism: Salinifilum ghardaiensis; assembly: GCF_054491345.1. NCBI lineage: Bacteria > Bacillati > Actinomycetota > Actinomycetes > Pseudonocardiales > Pseudonocardiaceae > Salinifilum > Salinifilum ghardaiensis. Next base: position 4,756,294 of record NZ_CM137101.1, read on the forward strand.
GGCCGCGGGAACGGGCCGCGCGGGCGCGACCGGTGCCGCACGCATCACCCCGGGGAGGCGCGGCGGTGCCCACACGTCACGGCGGAGCCGGCGACGCGGACCACGGCGACGAACGCATGTCCGGCCCCGGCACCCACGCAGCGCCGGAGGTCGACGAGGCGGCTCCCGACGTCGCGGACGAGGCGCACGCCGAACCGGCCGCGGTGCTCGACGCGGCCGCGGTGCTCGACGCACCGGAGCACCACGTGCGCACCCTCGCCGGCCCCGGCGGAACCGCGGCGAACGGCACCCGGCAGCACAGCGCCCGGCAGGTCGGGGCGGGTCAGGACGACACCGTGGACACGGCCAAGCTGGCCGGCCGGGCCTCGGCCGAAGCCGCCGAGACCGCCACCGACCGGGCCGACACCACCCCGCCCGACCTCACCGCCGGGGCGTTCTTCGACGTGGACAACACGATGATGATGGGCGCCTCGCTGTTCCACTTCGCCCGCGGGCTCGCCGCCCGCAAGTTCTTCACCGCCTCCGACCTGGCCGGGTTCGCCTGGAAGCAGCTCAAGTTCCGCGTCGGCGGCCGCGAGAGCGCCGAGACCATGCAGAGCAGCCAGGAGCAGGCGCTGTCCTTCGTCGCCGGCCGCGAGGTGGCCGAGCTCATCGCGCTCAGCGAGGAGATCTACGACGAGCTCATGGCCGACCGCATCTGGGCCGGCACCCGCGCCCTGGCGCAGCGGCACATCGACGCCGGGCAGCGCGTCTGGCTGGTCACCGCGACCCCGGTCGAGCTGGCGCAGATCATCGCCCGCCGGCTCGGGCTCACCGGCGCGCTCGGCACCGTCGCCGAGAACGCCAACGGCGTCTACACCGGCCGGCTCGTCGGCGAGATGCTGCACGGCCGCGCGAAGGCGCACGCGGTGCGCGCGCTGGCCGCCAGCGACGGGCTCGACCTGCGCCGCTGCACCGCCTACTCGGACTCCAGCAACGACGTGCCCATGCTCTCCGTCGTCGGCAACGCCGTGGCCGTCAACCCCGACCAGCGGCTCCGCGAGATCGCCCGGGCCCGCGGGTGGAGCGTGCGGGACTTCCGCACCGGGCGCAAGGCCGCGCGCATCGGCGTGCACTCCGCGCTCGGCGCCGGCGCGGTGGCCGGTGCGGTCGCGGCCGGGCTCCGCTACAAGCGCCGCGACATCGGGCTCTAACCGAGGAAGACGTTCTCCCGCCGGGAGAGCAGGCGGTACAGCGTCTGCTGGATGGACTCGCGGACCTGGTCCGCCAGGTTGAACACGAGCATCGGGTCGTCCGCCGCGCCCTCCGGGTACGAGGCCGTCTGCACCGGCTCGGCGAACTCGATCGACCACTTCGTCGGCAGCGGCACCGCCCCCAGCGGGCCGAGCAGCGGGAACTGCGGGGTGACCGGGAAGTACGGCAATCCCAGCAGCCGCGCCAGCGGCCGGACGTCGGCCAGCTTGGGGTAGGTCTCCTCGGCGCCGACGATCGCGCACGGGATGATCGGAGCGCCGGTGCGCAGCGCCGCGGCCACGAACCCGCCCCGGCCGAACCGCTGCAGCTTGTAGCGGTCCTTGAACGGCTTGCCGATGCCCTTGAACCCCTCCGGCCACACGGCGACGACCTCCCCGCCGGTGAGCAGCCGCTCCGCGTCGGGCTGGCACGCCAGGGTGTGCCCGACGCGCCGGGCCGCCGCCCCCACCACCGGCAGGCGGAACACGAGGTCGGCGCCGAGCATGCGCACGTCGCGCCGCGCCGGGTGGTCGTCGTGCAGCGCCACCGAGGTCATCAGCGCGTCCCAGGGCAGCGTGCCCGAGTGGTTCGCGACCACCAGTCCCGCCCCGTCGTGCGGGACGTTGTCCACGCCGGAGGTCTCCACCCGGAACCACTTCTCGTACAGCGGCCGCAGCGCCGGGTACAGCACCCGGTCGGCGAGTTCGCGGTCGAAGCCGAACTCGTCGACCTCGTAGTCGCCGAGCAGGCGCCGCCGCGCGAAGGCCAGCGCGTCGGCGACCGCGTCCTCCCACCCGCTCGGCGCACCGCCGTCCTCCGCGCCGGAGTCGCCACCGGGCCGCCGCGCGGCCTCCGCGGGCGGGGCGGACCGCCCGTCCGCCGCTCCGCTCCCGGAGCGCTCGCCGCGCCCGTGCAGCGGGATGACGCGTGCATCGCCCATCGCGGTCACCCTTCCCTCGTGTCGGTCGCCCGGATGCCGGTCGTGCGGGGGCTGGCCGACCGGTCGCCGCCCGCCCGGCCCCCGGCCACCCGGGACAGCGCGGCGCCGAGGGCGCGCTCGACCCAGCGCACCTGGTCGTCGTCGACCAGCCGCCGCAGTTCGCGGCCGCGGACGTAGTCGTCGAAGGCCTCCCCGGTGCCCCACCGCGGGGTGTACCCGAAGTGCTCGCGCAGCCGGGTCGTGTCCACCACGCGGCCGAAGGCCAGGTAGCGCAGCTGCTCGGAGTCGAAGCCGGGGTTGGCCCCGCGCAGCAGCGTGTGCAGCGCGGGCACGGCCGTGCGCGGCACCGGGACGGCCACCCGCCCCGCGCGCTGGATCGCCTGGGAGAGCATGAGCACGCCCCGCCCCGCGACGTTGAACACGCCCGGCAGGTCGGCCAGCGCGGCGCGCTGCAGCACCGCCACGGCGTCGTCGGAGTGCAGCAGCTGCAGCCGCGCGTCGTAGCCGCACACCACGGGCACCACGGGCTGGGCGAAGTACCGGGGCAGCGTCGCGTCCACGCGCGGCCCGATCACGTCGGTGAACCGCAGCGTGCTGATCGCCACGTCGGGGCGGCGGCGAGCGAAGCCCCGCACGTAGCCCTCGATCTCCACCGCGTCCTTGGCGTAGCCGGACGAGGGGACGTCCTTCGGCTCCATGTCCTCGGTGAACACGGCCGGGTCGCGCGGGCTGATGCCGTAGACCGCGGCCGTGGAGCGCAGCACGAGCTTGCGCAGCCGCGGTGCCTGCTGGCAGGCGGCCAGCAGCTGCATCGTGCCGAGCACGTTCATCTCCTTGGACGCGGACCGCGCGCTGCCCGCGTGCTGGGTGTTCAGCGCCGTGTGCACCACCGTGTCCACGTCGTGGCGCTCGATGACCTGCGCGATCGCCGGATTGCGGATGTCGGCGCGGACGAACTCGGTGCGCCCCATGCGGCGGGCCATGTCCCGGCTCGGCCGTTCGCTGTCGACACCGACGACGCGGTCGACAGCGGGTTCGGCCGCCAGCCGGGCGGCGACGTGCCCGCCCAGGAACCGGCTCACACCGGTGACCAGTACCACGTTCGGCGCCATGCCTCCCCCGCGGTGCTCGGCGGCAAGGGACCGGCCGCCAGCGACGCGGCCGTGCCACCGAGCCTACGGCCTCGGCCGCGCGGCCGGAACGCACCTGCGCGGCGCGTCGACCCCGCGCTGCCCGGCGCTCCGGCGCCGAGCGGATCCGGCGCCGGGGCGACCGTCTCAGCCGGCGTTGTAGTACGCGTTCTCCAAGTACGCGTGCACGTCCTGCTCCGCCACCCGGAAGGACCGCCCCACCCGAGCGGCGGGCAGCTCACCGGCGTGCACCAGGCGGTACACGGTCATCTTGGACACCCGCATCACCTTGGCGACCTCGGCCACGGTCAGGAACCGGACCTCGCCGATCGGTGGTGGGCTCGGATCGGAGTTGGCAGACATGGTTCACCGTGCCCTTCGGCACGTGCCGCGCCGCCGGCTTCCCCTCCGGCGGAACCTCACGCACGTGCTCTTCCGAGAGTAGCGGGACAGGTGGGATGCCTGCGATGTGCGAGCGGGCCGCTCAGGCCGAGTCGTCCTCCGCCCGGTGGGCCCGCCCCAGCGCGACCGAGCGGTCCCGGGCCGCTTCGACCGCGTCCACCAACGCGGCCCGCACGCCGTTGCGGTCCAGCTCGCGCAGTCCCGCGATCGTCGTGCCGGCCGGCGAGCTCACCCCCTCGCGCAGCGAGGCCGGGTGCGCCCCCTCCGCGCGCAGCATCTCCGCCGAGCCCGCTGCGGTCTGCACCACGAGCTCGGCCGCGGTGGACCGCGGGAGCCCCATGGCCACGCCGCCCTCGATGAGCGCCTCGACGACGTAGAAGAAGTAGGCCGGACCGGAGCCGGAGACGGCGGTCACCGCGTCGAGCTGCTCCTCCGGGACGTGCACCACCCGCCCCACGCTGCCGAGCAGTTCGTCGACGAGGTCCAGGTGGGTCTTGTCCACGTGCGCACCCGCGGCCACGGCGCTCATCGCCGTGCTCACCAGCATCGGGGTGTTCGGCATGACCCGCACGACCGGCGTGCCCGCCGGCAGGCGCCCCTCGAACAGCGAGAGCGGCAGGCCGGCGCACATGGAGACGACGAGCGTGCCCTCCGGCACGGAGCCGAGCTCGGCCAGCACCGGTTCCACGTCCTGCGGCTTGACCGCGATCACCAGGACGTCGGCCGCGCGCACCGCATCGGCGACCTCCACCGGCGCGATGCCGTAGCGCTCGGTGAGCTCGGCGGCCCGGTCGGGGTAGCGCTCGGTGAACATCAGCGCGCCGGTCCCGTGGCCCGCGGCGAGCAGGCCGGACAGCAGCGACTCACCGATCTTCCCGGCTCCCAGCACGGCGATCGTCGTCATGCGCTCAGGGTGCCAGACCCTCCCGCGCGCCCCCGAACCACCCGAGCACCGCCCGGACCGTCTGCGCAGGGAGGAAGGGGGCGCGCGGCGCTGGCGGGGAACGCGCACCCGCCGCGCTGCTGCCCGTTCCGCCGACCGGGCGCAGGAGCTTATTGTGACCCCCGGCACAAACCAGGCGGTCGGTTCCGCCGCTCCGGACGAACCGACCGACCACCTGCCCGAGGTCCGAGCTCCCGCCATCCGAGCACCCGATCACGAAGGAGTGCCGCTCGATGCTCAGCACGATGCAGGACAGCCCGCTGACGATCCCGCACATCCTGCGCCACGGCACCGGCCCGCACGGGGCCGCGGAGCTCGTGACCTGGACCGCGGACGGACCGCGGCGCACCGACTACGCGAACGCGGGCCGCCGGGCGGCCCAGCTGGCCCACGCGCTGCGCGAGCTCGGCGTCGAGCGGGACACGCGCGTGGCCACGTTCCAGTGGAACAACGCCGAGCACCTGGAGGCCTACTTCGCCGTGCCGAGCATCGGCGCGGTGCTGCACACGCTGAACATCCGCCTGCACCCGGAGGAGATCGCGCACATCGCCAACCACGCCGAGGACCACGTCGTCATCGCCGACGGCACCCTGGTCCCGCTGCTGCAACCGGTGCTGCCGGAGCTGAAGACCGTGCGCCACGTCGTCGTCACCGGCGGCGGCGCGGACTCGCTCGAGGCCCCGCGGGGCGTGCAGGTGCACGACTACGAGGCGGTGCTCAACGGGCGGCCGGAGACCTACGCCTGGCCCGAGCTGGACGAGCGCTCCGCCGCGGCGATGTGCTACACGTCCGGCACGACGGGCGAGCCCAAGGGCGTGGTCTACTCGCACCGCTCGATCTACCTGCACTCGATGCAGGCGTGCATGTCCGACGCCACGGCGATCGGCCCGGGCGATCGCTCACTGGCGATCGTGCCCATGTTCCACGCCATGTGCTGGGGGCTGCCGTACGCCGCGCTGCTCGTCGGCGCCTCGCTGGTCATGCCGGACCGGTTCCTGCAGCCGGACGCGCTGCTGAACATGATCGAGACCGAGCGTCCGACGCTGGCCGCGGCGGTGCCGACGATCTGGACCGGCGTGCTGCAGCAGCTGGACGGGGGCGACCGCGACATCTCCTCGCTGCGCGAGGTCCTCGTCGGCGGCGCCGCCTGCCCCGAATCGCTCATGCGCGCCTTCGAGGAGCGCCACGGCGTGCGCGTGCTGCAGGGCTGGGGCATGACCGAGACCTCGCCGCTGGGCAGCGTCGCGCGGGCGCCGGCGGGCACCACGGGCGAGCAGTACTGGGCCTACCGCACCTCGCAGGGCCGCTTCCCGGCGAGCGTGCACGCGCGCGTGGTCGACGCCGCGGGCGACGAGCTGCCGCGGGACGGGCGCAGCGTCGGCGAGCTCGAGGTGAGCGGGCCGTGGATCACCGGTAGCTACTACGGCGCGGAGCGCTCCGGGACCTTCGACGACGGCTGGCTGCGCACCGGCGACGTCGGGCACATCTCCCCGGACGGGTACCTGCGGCTGACCGACCGGGCCAAGGACGTCATCAAGTCCGGTGGCGAGTGGATCTCCTCGGTGGAGCTGGAGAACGCGGTCATGGACCACCCCGCGGTGGCCGAGGCCGTGGTCATCGGGGTGCCGGACGCGCGGTGGAGCGAGCGCCCGCTGGTGGCCGTGGTCCTGCGCGAAGGCGAGCGGACCGGTGCCGAGGAGCTGCAGGAGCTCCTGGCCGAACGCCTGCCGCGCTGGCAGGTGCCGGAGCGCTGGACTTTCGTCGCCGAGGCGCCGAAGACGAGCGTGGGCAAGTTCGACAAGAAGCGCCTGCGGCAGCAGCACGCGGACGGGCTGCTCGACGTGGCGCACCTCGGGAAGTAGCCGCCCACGACCGGGGCTGCGGTCAGGCGGCGATGGCGAGCTGCCGCGCCTGGCACACGACGCGTCCGGCGGAGTCGACGACGAGCACGTCCTCGTCGAACCAACCGCCGTGCACGGCTCTGCTCTCCACCGCCAGCCGCAGCCACCCGCTCGCCGGGCGGTGCCGCAGCAGCGCGGTCAGCTGCACCGTGGGCGACCAGCCCACGTGGCCGAGGTTGTAGGTCACCGGGATCGTCATGTCCCCGGCGCAGAGCGCGAAGAACAGGTCCGGGACCTCGTGCCGGGGGCGGACCCACAGCCGCAGGCGCGGCGGCGCGGACTCACCCCGCAGGAAACCCGCGCCGACCGGGTCGAGCCGCAGGTCGCAGCCCCGGGAGAGGCCGGCGAAGGCGCTCTTCGGCGCGGTGGCCGCGTCGAGGGCCGTCTCCGGCGGGTCCGCGGGCATGTCGGGGATGTCCGTCCAGGCCGGTTCCTCCTCGGGGAGCTCGCCGAGGGTGACGGTGGCGTCCACGCAGGTGCGCCCGCTCTGCTCCAGCACGACGCGCCGCGTGGTGATCGTGCGGCCCTCCTTGAGGGTCTCGGTGCGCAGCAGCACGGGGCCGATCTGCGCCACCCGCAGGTAGTTGGCGCTGATCGCCACGGGCGGCAGGTCGGTGCCGGAGCATCCCGCGCGGGCGAGCAGGGCGAGGAGGTAGCCGCCGTGCGGTTTGCCGCCGACCACCCAGTCCGGGTGCAGGTGGGTGGTGAAGTCACCGCCGCCGAGCTCGCGGATGGCGGTGGCGGCGGAGAACGCCGCGGAGAGCCCTTCGGGTTCGGGCGGTGCGGAGTCGTTCACGGGGTTGCCACCTCCCCGCCACGGAAACGTGGCGCCGTCGACGCTGCCCCGGACCGGAGAGCCGCCCGCGCGAGCGGGGCGATCCGCCGCACCGCGCTGGACCGCGAAGCCGGCTCGGGGCTGATCCACACCGCATTCTATGCGCCGACACCCGAGGAGTTGATCTTGAGGGGCGTGGCGCTCGTCTCTTGAACGAGACCGATTCGCGTTCAGTCCTGCACCGGCTTCAGGTGCAACCGGGCGAACAGCAAGGACTCGGACAGCAACGCGGCCCGCTGCTGCGCCGTCTTCGCCTTGCGCGTGTTCACCTCGAGCACCACGGAACCGCCGAACCCGTCAGCGGCCAGCTTCGCGCACACCTCCGCGCACGGCTGCGTCCCCTTCCCCGGGACGAGGTGCTCGTCCCGGGCCACGCCGGTGCCGTCCGCGAGGTGCACGTGCGCCAGCCGCCCCCGCATCCGGTCGAGCAGCCCGAACGTGTCCGCCTCCGCCGCGGCCGCGTGCGAGAGGTCCAGCGTGTAGTTGCGGTAGCCCACCTCGGTGGGGTCCGGCGAGGGGGCGAACGCCGACAACCCGTTCGAGCGGTTCCCGCGGCGGCGCAGCCCCTGCGGCGGGCGCAGCGGGAACATGTTCTCCACTGCGAGCGCGATCCCGCTGGTCTCCTCCAGTTCCGCCACGAGGTCGTCGAAGCGCTCCGCGTAGCGCCGCTGCCACCGGAACGGCGGGTGGACGATCACCGTGCCCGCACCGAGTTCACTGGCCGCGACCACCGCGCGGCGCAGCCGCTCCTCCGGATCAGCCGACCACACGCGCTGCGTGATGAGCAGGCACGGGGCGTGCACCGCGAGGATCGGGACCCCGTACTGCTCGGAGAGCCGCCGCAGCGCCTCCACGTCCTGGCTCACGGCGTCCGCCCACACCATCACCTCGACCCCGTCGAACCCGAGGTCCGCGGCGAACTCGAACGCGGCGCGCGCGGGCTGCGGCCACACGGACGCGGTGGACAGCCCGACCGGGATGTGATCGGTCACCGGTAGGCGCGAAGAATCCGACTGGTGCGCTGTCATGTCCTGCCAAGCATGCCGCAAGCCCGCCGCGCGGTCGCACGGCGGTGTCCGCTCGCACCCCGTTGGACTGGTCCTGGCAGCAGCCCTACAGGCTGATCAGGAGCAGGGCTGCCGGTGAGACCGTGCAGACCAGCCCCACCAGCACCGCCAGCAGGACGGACTGCAGGTCGTCGGTGCGCAGGACCTTCCGCGCCACCAGCACGAGGCAACCGGTGACCACCAGCGCCGCGACCAGGGCCGCGGGCGCGAAGGCCAGCCACAGCCACCGGAACCCGACCCACACCAGGCCGCCGAGCAGCAGCCCGACCACGGCCTGCCCGGCGAACGCGAGCCACTCGCGGCGGCCGGAAGCGGGCTCGGCCCCGTCCTCGTCCTCGGCGTAGTCCTGCGCGGCCATGCCCGCGGGCAGTTCGGGATCGTACTCGTCGTCGAGGTCGTCGTAGCCGGAGTACTCCTCGTCGAGCGCCGCGTAGTCGTCGTAGTCGGAGTAGTCGTAGCCCGCGCCGCGCGGGTCGCTCCCGGCGTCCGGGCGGCCCGCCTCGTCGGCGTGGGCCGCCTCGCCCAGGTAGGTCGCCTCGTCGGCGTAGTCGTCCTGCTCGGCCCCGCGGGCCGCGCCCTGACCGGCGGGCAGGGCCGCACCGCTCGCGGCGGGCGGCAGCACCGCCGTGCCGCCCTCGGGCGGCTGGACCCCCGTCACCGGCGGGAACTGCTCCGTCGCGCCCTCGACCACGCGCGGCTCCGCCTCCGGAGCCGCGGACCCGGCAGCTCCCGCGGGGGGCTGCGGAGCGGGGGGTTGCGGAGCGGGGGGTTGCGGAGCGGACGCCTGCGCGAGAGGGGGAGCGGCGGGCGGCACGCCCTGCTGCTGCGTCGCCTCCGGGTCGCCGCTCGGCGACCCGACCTGGCCGACCTGCTGGGGGCGGGCACCGCCCTGCTCGGCACGGGCGTCCGCAGCGGGCTGCTGCCCCTCCGGTGGCGCCGCCTCCGGCTGCCCCACCGGCGCGATCATCCGGTTGGTGTCCTCGTTGGACGGGAACTCCGCGGGGGCCTGGGCCTCAGCGGGTGCCTGCTCCTGCCGCGCCTGCGACTTCTTGCCGGACAACCGGCGGGCCCAGTAGTTGGCCTTGCCGGACTTGCCCGACTGCTTGCCGGCGCGACCGGACTGCTCCTGGGCACCGGACGGAGCCTGACCGGCGGGCGGATGCGCCTGCGCTGCCGGTCCGCCGTCCGCGGGGGCTTCCGGAGCGCCTCCCTCCTGGGCAGCCCCCTCCTGGGCGGGGGCGTCCGGAGCGGGGGCGTCCGGAGCGGGGGTGTCCGGGGCGGGAGCGCCCGCCTCGGCCTGCGCGGAGGCCTCACCCGCATCCGCGTCCGGTTCCTCGTCCGACCGCGCCCGGTGGCCGCGGCGCTGCGGCTCGTCCTGCTCCGGGTCGATCGGGCGCATCTTGCCGCTGTCCGAGAGGACGCGGTCGATGATCGCCTGCGGCGCGGTCTCGGTCGGGTCCTCGGCACGGCGCCGGCGCCGTCGGGAGCTACCGCGTTCCCCACCGCCTCCGCCGTCCGGGCTGTTGCCGTACTCCGCCAACAGCTCCGCAACGGTGCGCTGGGTAGGTTGTTCCGCCCCGCTGTCCCGGTTCATCGCATTCACCGTGCCCCGTGCTGAGCCTTCCGTCCACCGGTCGACCACGTGCCGCGCCAGTGCCGCGACACGTCCCGACGCGGGATGCGCACCCCGAGCCCGCGGCAGGACGACCGGAGGAGCGCTCGCGGTCCACCCGCACGCGCCCCCGGCCCACCGCTGCACCGCCGGTGCTGCCGCTGGCGGGAGTGCACCTGGACAAGTTACCGCCCGCGACCGGGGATTCGGGGCAGGTGGTCACATTCCGACACGCCGGGGCGGGGCCGCACCCCGACCGCCCCTGCTGAGCACACCCCCGCAGCGGGGAATCGACGCAGCTCAGCGGAACCGGCCACCCCTGCCGGGCGGTGTTCGCGCTCCGTGTTACGCGGGCAATCTCACGTCTCGAACTTGTACCCCAAGCCACGCACGGTGATCAAGTAGCGCGGTTCCGCCGGGTTCTCCTCGAGCTTGGCGCGCAGGCGCTTCACGTGGACGTCGAGCGTCTTCGTGTCACCGACGTAGTCAGCGCCCCACACGCGGTCGATCAGCTGCGCCCGGGTGAGCACGCGGCCGGTGTTGCGCAGCAGGTACTCCAGCAGGTCGAACTCCTTCAGCGGCAGCGTGACCTCCTCGCCGGAGACCGTCACCACGTGCCGCTCCACGTCCATCCGGACCGGACCGCCGACCAGGACCTGCTGCTCGGGGTCCTCCACCTCGCCGCGCCTGCGCAGCACGGCGCGCACCCGGGCGATGAGCTCCCGGGAGGAGTACGGCTTGGTCACGTAGTCGTCCGCGCCGAGCTCGAGACCGAGCACCTTGTCGATCTCCGCGTCCCGCGCGGTCACCATGATCACCGGAACGGCGGAGCGCTGCCGCAGCTGCTTGCACACGTCCGTGCCGCTCATCCCCGGCAGCATCAGGTCCAGCAGCACGATGTCCGCGCCGCTGCGGTCGAACTCCTCGAGCGCCTCGGAACCATCCGTGGCGACCGCCGCGGTGAACCCCTCCTTGCGGAGCATGTAGGCCAGTGGGTCGCTGAAGGACTCCTCGTCCTCCACGATCAACACCCTGGTCACCGAACTCCTCCTGTATTCGCCGTCGTGACCTGATCGGTCCTGTCGGACTCGTCCGCCGGCTGCGCGGCGGTCGGCTGCGCCGCGGCCGCCGACTGGGCACCGGTCTCCCACGACACGCCGCCGCCCGAACCGGAACGCGGCGCCCCCGCGCCGTGCTGCGGCACGCGCAGGGTGAACGTGGAGCCCGTTCCGGGCTGGCTCCACAACCGGACCTCGCCGCCGTGGTTGGCCGCGACGTGCTTGACGATCGCCAGCCCCAGACCCGTTCCGCCGGTCGCGCGCGACCGGGCCGGGTCGACGCGGAAGAAGCGCTCGAACACGCGCCCCTGGTTCTCCGGCGAGATGCCGATGCCGCGGTCGGTCACCGCGATCTCCACGTAGCCCTCGGTCAGGCGACGGCTGACGGAGACCGGGGTGGCTTCCGGGGAGTAGGAGATCGCGTTGTCGATGAGGTTGCTCAGCGCGGTGACCAGCAGGGTGCGGTCCCCGTCGAGCAGGTACCCGCTGGGCTGGTCCGCGTGGACCTCGACGCCGGCGGACCCGGCGGCGATCCCGCTGCGCTCGAGCGCCTCGTCCACCACCGCGTCCACGTCCACGGTGGTGAGCTCGGGCAGCGCCTCGGCGCCCTGCAGCCGGGACAGCGAGATGAGCTCGGACACGAGCGTGCCCAGGCGGTTGGACTCGTGGCGGATCTTCTCCGCGAAGTGCTGGACGGCCTCCGGGTCGTCGGAGGCGTCGAGCACCGCGTCGGCCAGCACGCTCATCCCCCCGACCGGGGTCTTGAGCTCGTGGCTGACGTTGGCGACGAAGTCGCGGCGCGTGGCCTCCAGGCGCACGGCCTCCGACTCGTCCGCCGCGTCGATGACGGTGAACTCGTCGCCGATGCTGCGCACCTCACCGAGCACGGAGGCCGGATCCCGCCCGGAGGAGACCACTCCGCGGCGCGGCGGGGTCAGGTCCGCGGACACGCGTTCGCCGGTTTCCCGCGCCTGCTCGGCGGCTCGCTGCGCCCGCGGGTCGGCCTGCTGGCTGCGCAGCAGCCCGAGTTCGTCAGCACGGGGGTTGTGCAGCACCACGTCGCCGAACCGGTTGAGGATCACGATCCCGTCGTCGCTCGTGTGCACGAGGCGTTGGAGGAGCTCCGCGACGGTCGGTCCGTCCGATGCGCGCCGCCGGTGGCGGTGCACGAGGCTGGTAGCAACTATTCCGCCGACCGCGCCGAGCACCAACGCGGCCACGATCAGGGCGGTCGAGCCCAATGCGGTCACGTCCGCATCGTAAGCAAGGGGCCACCGGGCAAGGCCACCCCGCGAGGCCCATCCGTGACACCCGTGACACGTGAACGGGCGGATTTCACCCGTTCGTTACCAGTCGATCAACTGCTGATCGGGTGGATTTCGACGCAGGAGCACCGCCATCACCCGAACGAGCAATCAAGTGTTCACCGCGGGACGGCCGCGGGGCGCCCTCGCGAACCGAGGACGCCCCGCCGATGAACGCAGCGTGTCCGGCCGCGGGATCAGCGGCCCTGCTTCGCCACCGCGGCGGCGGCCTCCTGCGCCGCCTCCGGGTCGAGGTAGGTCCCGCCCGGGTTGGTGGGTGCCAGCTGCTCGTCCAGGTCGTAGCGCAGCGGGATCCCCGTGGGGATGTTCAACCCGGAGATCTCCTCGTCCGAGATGCCGTCGAGGTGCTTGACCAGCGCCCGCAGCGAATTGCCGTGCGCGGCGAGCAGCACGGTGCGCCCGGCGCGCAGGTCGGGCACGATCGCCTGCTCCCAGTACGGCACCAGCCGGGCCACGACGTCCTTGAGGCACTCGGTCCGCGGCATGTCCGATCCGAGGTCGGCGTAACGCGGGTCGCCCTCCTGGCTGTACTCGTCGCCGGGGTCGATCTCCGGCGGCGGCGTGTCGTAGGAACGGCGCCAGAGCATGAACTGCTCCTCACCGTGGGTCTCGGCGACCTGCTTCTTGTTCTTGCCCTGCAGCGCGCCGTAGTGGCGCTCGTTGAGCCGCCAGTCCCGGCGCACCGGGATCCAGTGCCGGTCGGCCGCGTCCAGCGCGATGTTCGCCGTCGAGATCGCGCGCCGCAGCAGCGACGTGTGCACCACGTCCGGCAGGACGCCGGTCTCGGCCAGCAGCTCGCCGCCGCGGCGGACCTCGCTCTCCCCCTTCTCCGACAGCGGAACGTCGACCCACCCGGTGAACAGGTTCTCCGCGTTCCACGTGCTTTCGCCGTGCCTGAGCAGCACCACAGTCCCAGTCATACAACCAGGCTAATGGTTGAGCGGTGACCGCTCGGCCCCGCGCGGTCACGTCCGCGCGCGCCGGGCCGCGCCCCCGGCCGGGAGGTGCCGGTCGGGGGTTGCGCGCCGCGGCGCCCGCATGCGCGGGCGCGCCCTGCTCGCGAACGCGGTCCGGCAGCGCCGAAGGCCCGGCGGGAGGAACCGCCGCACGGGTGCCCCCGGACGAGCGCCCGGCGGCTGCGTCCCGCTACTGCAGCGCGGCGTCGAGGTCGATCTCCACGCCCTTGAGGGCCCCCGAGACGGGGCAGATCTCCTTCGCCTGCTGCGCGGTCCGCTGGAACCCGGACTCGTCGACGCCGGGAACGGAGGCGCGCACGCGGAGGGTGATGCCGGTGATGGCGAACCCGTCGCCGCTCGGCCCGAAACCGACCTCCGCGCTGGTGTCGAGCCGCTCGGGCGGGGTGCCCGCGGAGGTGAGCAGCCCCGACAGCTGCATGGAGAAGCACGAGGAGTGCGCCGCGGCGATGAGCTCCTCCGGGCTGGTGCGACCGTTCGGCTCCTCGCTTCGCGATGCCCAGGTGACGGGGAAATCACCGGTGCCGGACGAGACGAGGCTGACGCTGCCGGAACCGTCGGCGAGGGCGCCGCGCCATTCGGTCCTGGCGGTGCGGGTCGTGGCCATCACGCTCCTCCTTGTCTGCGGACGCGCCTCGGAGGTGCCTGCCTGCGGACGTGCACCTCCGGGGGCGTGCCCGTCCGGACGGCACGCGCCCGGACGGGCACGCCGGTGCTCGGACGGCTTCACCATGCCAGCCGCTGCGCGCGTGCGCCGAAGAACGCGCGGGGTTGCGCACGTCATCGGACGGTTACCCGATCACTGTGCGTTCGTGACAGCGGTGTGCCCGACATCACTTCTGCTGACAAAAAGCCGGTCACGCGATTGCTCTGTGTTACATTTCCAGTCAAACATCACACGAACGGAGTAATATGCCGGCCTTGTGGCTGGCTTCGGACTCTGCGAAGTTGGCAGAGCTCTCCTTGATCGGCTCCCACGCACTCCCCGGTCTTGCGAGAGTTCAGTGCGGTTCGTTCTCCCCCAACGGACCGCGCCCCGCCCGGCTTGAGCGCGGACCGCGTGCGAGTCGGCACGGCGGGACATGTTCGCGGGGCGGTTCGAGCTCGCGACTCCCCCCTCTCTCCCGAGCCGCCCCGCGGTCACCGCCCGCTCGGCGGGACCGGCACCGACGGGGCGCCCGCCCCGCGCACCCCGTCCCGCGCCCGCTGCGCCGGGTGCCGGCGCAGCACCTCAGCCGGAGTCCTCCGCAGGCGGCAGCGCCCCCTCGCGCTCCACCAGGTGCTGGAACGGGCGCAGGTTCGCCAGCGACTCGCCCCGCGCCTCGCGCCAACCCCACTCGCGCCGGATCGCCGTGCGGAACCCCAGCTCCAGCAGCGTGTTGAAATCGCCGTCGGCGGCCTCCAGGACCTGACCGAGCAGCCGGTCCAGCTCCTCCGGCTCCACGGACCGCCGGCCGAGCCGCCCCACGAGGTAGACGTCGCCGTCGCCGTCGATCGTGTAGTGCACCCCGTACAACCGGGCGTTGCGCCGCAGCAGGAACCGGTAGACCTCCTCGTGGGCCTCGTCCGGCCGGCGGCACACGAAGGCCTCGATCACCAGGGCGTGCCCGTCGAGCACCACCCAGCAGTTCGTCTGCAGCTTCTTCGTGCCCGGCAACGTGACGAAGAACCGCCCCCGCCCGTGCACGCGGTAGTCCAATTCGCTGTCGACCAGCGCGGACTCCACGACCGCAGCCGCATCGCCCGGAACCGCCGCTCCGGCGGCGTCCTCCTCGCCACCGGAGCCCGTCGCAGAACTCACGCCGTCACCTCCTGAACACGCAGTCGCGCGTGGAACGCCCACTTGGCCCGGGCGTAAGTGTCCACCAACGCGTCCGTGGTGCGCTCCCAGGAGAACCTCTCCGCGTGCGCGGTCGTCGCCGAGGCCAACCGCCGCCGGTACTCGGGCGCCGTGGTCACCTCGGCCAGGGCCGCGGCCCAGCGCCGGGTGTCGTGGCCGTCCACGAGCAGCCCCGACTCCCCGTGCGGGACGGCCACCGGCAGCCCGCCCACCGCGGCGGCCACGACCGGCGTCCCGCACGCCTGGGCCTCCAGGGCCACGAGCCCGAAGGACTCGTTGTAGCTCGGCACGGTGATCACGTCCGCCGCCCGGTACACCTGCGGTAAGGCCTCCTGCTGCGGCGGGAGGAACCGCACCACGTCGGTGATGTCCAGCTCCGCGGCGAGCTGCTGCAACGCCTCCGGGCGCTCCAGGCCGCTGCCCGAGGGGCCCCCCACGACGAGCACGACCAGGCGGCTGCGCAACTCGGGGTGCTGCCGCAGCAGCTCCGCCGTGGCCCGCAGCAGCACGTCCGGGGCCTTCAGCGGCTGGATCCGACCCACGAACCCGAGGATCACGGCGTCCTGGGGCAACCCCAGCTCCTCGCGGGCCGCTGCCTGGTCACCCGGGGTGAAGCGGTCCAGGTCCACCCCCGGCTGGATGGTGCGCACCCGGTCCGGTTCGGCCTCGTAGCGCTCGACGAGCTCACCGGCCTCGGCGTCCGTGTTCGCCACGAGCAGGTCGGACTCGCGCACCACCTGCTCCTCGCCGAGCACGCGGATGCGCGGTTCGGGCGCGTCCCCCTCGGCCAGGGCCGCGTTCTTCACCTTCGCCAACGTGTGCGCCGTGTGCACCAGCGGCACACCCCACCGCTCCCGCGCGAGCCAGCCGACCTGGCCGGACAGCCAGTAGTGCGAGTGCACGAGATCGAAGTAGCCGGGATCGTTGCGGGCCTCCACGCGCAGCGCGCCCGCGGCGAACGCGCACAGCTGCGAGGGCAGGTCCTCCTTGCCCAACCCCTCGAACGGACCGGCCACCACGTTGCGCACCAGCACCCCGTCGGCCAGTTCCACGACGGGAGGCACCTCCGAGGAGGTGGCGCGGGTGAAGATCTCGACCTCGGTGCCCTGCGCGGCCATGCGCTTGGCCGTCTGCGCGACGTAGACGTTCATCCCGCCCGCATCGCCCGTGCCGGGCTGCTCCAGCGGCGACGTGTGCAGGGAGAGAACAGCGACACGGCGCGGCCGGAAACGTACTGTGTTCGTGGTCATCTGCTGCCCATCGTCAGCGCGTTCGGCAGCCCGAGATCTTCGGGCGCCGTACACCCCGACACCAGCAGCGGCCGAAACATTCCCCGCGGCGGTGCTGCCTCGCGCATTCCACCCGGGCTCCACGCGCACGTGCCGAGGTGAGCGGGGCAGACGCTACCGCTCGAGCGGGGCATCACCGCACGGCCAGCGGCGGGCACGTGACCGCCCCCACACCGGGCGGTGAACCGGAGCTGTCCACCGGGTGCTCGCGCACCGCCGGAGTCCGCCCGCCGCGGGGAACCCGCTGCCGGGGTCCGGGAACGCTCCCGCGCGGCCCGCCCGGCTCGGCCTTGCCGCAGCAGTCGCCACCCGTACGATCGGGCGCGTGTCGCTGCCCCACCCGAACCGCGACCGCATCGAGATCACCGAGGTCCTGCACGCGCTGGGACACCCGGTGCGCCTGCACATCGTGCGGGTCCTGGCGGAAGGCGCGGAGATGCCCTGCGGCGCTCTGACCGCTCCCGTCTCCAAGTCGACCATGACATACCACTGGCGGGTGCTGCGCGAGGCCGGCGTGATCCACCAGCGCCACGAGGGCCGCGAGATCGTCTCGACCCTGCGCCGCGCGGACCTCGAGGCCCGCTTCCCCGGCCTGCTCGGGGCGGTGCTGCGCACCGACGCCGCGGCCTCCCCCGCGTGACGCGCCGCGCCCGCGGTCGGCGCGCCCGCCCAGCGCTGCGCTGAGCTCGGCTGCGCCGGGCTGGGCTGAGCTGGGCCGGGGCCGGGCTGAGCGCGACTGAGCTGCGGAGGAGCACGCCCGCCGCAGGTCAGCGGCGGGCATCCGGCCGGATCAGCTCTGCTTGTGCAGCGCGGACTTCGCCTGCCACTCCTCCCAGGGGATGAGCCAGTCGTAGACGTCGTAGCCGGGGGGCATGTCGCTGGCCGAACCCGTCACCTCCACCGGGTCCCCGATCATCGCCGACTGGTAGTACTCCTGGGCGTTTCCGGAGGTCAGGTTGACGCATCCGTGCGAGTTGTTCGTGTTGCCGATCGCGGCCGCGTTCCCGTCGTGCCCGTGGATGAACTCGCCGTGGTTGGAGAACCGCACGGCCCACGGGTACGGCTCGTTGAAGTAGCCGTACTCCGGATTGGTCATGTACTGCACCCGCACGCGCGCCATCACGATGTAGGTCCCGTTCATGGTGCGCCGGCCCGGGTCGAACTCGGCGCCGAAGGCAGCGGGATAGGTCGCCACCGGCTCCCCGTCGCGCTCCACGACGATCTGGTGGCTCTGCACGTCGGCCTTGACGATCTGCTGCCGCCCGACGTCGAACTCGACTCCCGTGTTGTCCTCGCCGAACGCCCCGCCGCCGAACGCGACGCCGCGCAGGTTCGCCTCCACCTGCACGTGCGTGTGCGCGGGCCAGTACTCCTTCGGGCGCCAGTGCACCTTCTCGTCGGTGAGCCACGCCCACGAGCCCTCCACCGGCCGGGACGGCTGCACCTCCAGCGCGCGCTCGACGGCGGCCTTGTCCTGCACGGCCTCGTCGAAGCGGATGCTGATCGGCATCCCCACGCCGACCTCCTGGCCGTCGGTGGGGCTGATCGTCGCACCGATGGTGCTCTCCGGGGCCAGGGTGTGGAACTGCCCGCCCACGGGGGCGAGCTCGCCCTCGGAGTTGAGGGCCTTGCCCGCCCAGGTGTAGCGCACGTCGTAGTGCAACTGCTGCGAGGGGCGCCACGTGCTCTGGTCCGGGGAGAGCTTCCCCGGGATCACCGAGCCGTCCGAACCGGTCAGCGTGACGTGGTCGAGCCGGCCGTGCTGCACCTCCGCGCTGATCGGCGCGCGCGGATTGACCGCCTGCGCACCGTCTCCGGGATTGACGGACACCTGCGCGGCGGGCTGGGAGACCTCGTCACCGGACTCGCCGCACCCGGCGGCGACGGCCGCGACCGCGATGAGCCCCAGCATCGCGGTGACCGCTCGTGGAAACTGTTTCCGCCACACGACTACCGCCCTACCCACTGCTCGAATCGAACCCCGCATCCCACATGACGCCGCAAGATCTGGGGTTTCGCATGTGGATGTCGTGCGTATCGTCACCCTCGGCGGGCACCGGTTGCGCTGCTAGGACACGATCTCGGAGGCGGCGCGAACCGCTGCTCGAGCCCCATCGGCACCGGTGTCCGCACGGGTGCGCGAAGATCGACACGACGGGGGAGGACGTGAACGTGAACGAGTTGAAACATCACGCGGTCGTGACAGGCGCGAGCTCCGGGATCGGGGCTGCCACGGCACGGCGCCTGGCCTCGGAGGGATATCAGGTGACCGTCGGTGCGCGGCGAAAAGAGCGCATCGAGGACCTCGCCGCGGAGATCGGCGGCACCGCGGTTCCGCTCGACGTGACCGATGCCGAATCGGTGCAGGCCTTCGTCGACCGGATCTCCGCGTGCCACGTTCTGGTGAACAACGCCGGCGGGGCCCGGGGAACCGCCTCGATCGCCTCCGCTGACGAGGAGGAATGGCGCTGGATGTGGGAGACGAACGTGCTCGGCACGCTGCGGGTCACCAGGTCCCTGCTGCCGAAGGTGATCGCCTCCGGTTCGGGGCACGTGGTCACGGTGACGTCGGTGGCCGCGCGCGAGGTCTACGACAACGGCGGCGGTTACACCTCCGCCAAGCACGCGGAATCGGCGCTGCACCGCACCCTGCGCGGTGAGCACCTCGGCGAGCCGGTGCGGTTCACCGAGATCGCGCCGGGCCTGGTGGAAACCGAGTTCTCCGAGGCTCGCTTCGGCGGGGACACCGAACGGGCCGCCGCCGTCTACCGCGGACTGACCCCGCTGGCGGCCGAGGACGTCGCCGACGTCATCGGATTCGCCGTCACCCGCCCGGAGCACGTCAACCTCGACTTCATCGAGCTCAAGCCGCGCGATCAGCACTCGGCGGCCCGGGCGCACCGGCGGGAGTGAGCCCCCGGCTCACGCGCCGACGCGCGCTCCGGCCAGGCACAACCGCACGTCGAGCTCCGCGAGCACCTCGGAGATCGGGCTGGCGAACCCCACCCGGCCGGTGCAGCTGCCGGCCACGTGCAGGCCGGCGACGCGGCCGAGCGGGTCGAGCACCGCGGCACCCGCGTCACCTGCGCCGCAGTACAACCGGCCGGTGCCGGTGATGCGCAGCTGCTCCCGCAGCACGCGCACCCCCAGGGCATCCCCGTGGTCCACGCGCACGCTCGCGTCCACCGAGGTCACGACGCCGCGGGTGAGCCCGGTTCCGAACCCCACCTTGCACACCCGCCCCCCGGGGAACGCGGTCGTCGCACCGCGCTCCGCGCGAGCGGGCCCCGCCTGCCCGCCGTCGGCCGCGCCGGGGTCGGGCAGGAGCGCGTCGGCCTCCGCCCCGGCCAGGCCGACCGCGGCGGCGTCCACCCGCCCGGACAGGGCGGCGCGGTCCAGCTCACCGCAGGTGCGCCCGTGCAGCGGGTCGACCATGGCGTCGCCGACGCTCCAGGCGTCGTCGAGGCAGGCCACGTCGAACGTGGTCAGCCCCAGCGCACTCCCCTCGGAGAGCACGAGCGGCCCGAGCGTGCCGATGCGGTGGTACTCGTCGGCCACCGGAACCTGCGGCATGAACAGCCGCGCCGTGCGCGCGGGGGTGACGCCGCGCCCGGACAGCGCGCCGAGCGAGTCGGGCCGCTGCGCCGGTGGCCAGGTCAGGGCCTGGTCGCGGGTGCAGTGGATGTGCCACAGCACCGGTTCCTCCTCGATCACGTCGGTGACGACACCGGAGATCTCGGCGGGAACGCGCTCGCCGACCGGAACGTCGGACAGGTCCCGCTTGCGCGCGACCGAGACGACGACCGCCTGCGCGCCCGTGCCGCGCCCGGCCCTGCGCTTCTCGCCGATGTCCACCGCGGTCACCCCGGGAAGGTCCAGCAGGTCGTCCTCGGCGGCCCGCTTGATCGGGCGGATGACGGCCCGATCGCGCAGTTCGCTGATCGTCAGCATGGCACCCCCTCCACGCACGCCGCCGGTTCGGCACCGGGACCGCCGCGGGAGGCTCCGCGGGGCGGTGAGCCGGTTTCCGAAACCGATCCCCCCATTAAACACTGACGGTTATCGATCAGTCACGAAGAGTCACACAGCTGGCCGTTCTGAACGGGCGTCACAACGAGCACCCCACGAGCACCGGCTCCGGCGCCAAGGACACGCCGAAGGCCGCGGTCACGCCGTCCCGGACCTCGCGGGCCAGCCGCAGTAGATCGTCCGTCGTCGCCGCCCCCCGGTTGGTCAACGCCAACGTGTGCTTCGTCGACAGCCGAACGCGCTCACCCGGCCCCGCGTGGCCCTTGCCGAACCCGGCGTGCTCGATCAGCCATGCGGCCGAGAGCTTCGTCGCCGCGCCCGCCGGGAACTGCGGCACCCGCTGGCCGTCCACCGTCCGCTCGATCCGGGCGAGGACCGCGGGCAGCTCCGCCTCCGCCACGATCGGGTTGGTGAAGAACGAGCCCGCGCTCCAGGTGTCGTGATCGCCCGGGTCCAGCACCATCCCCTTGCCGCGGCGCAGAGCCAGCACCGCCTCCCGCACCTCGGCCACCGGGACCCGCTGCCCCGGCTCCGCCGCCACCGCGCGCGCCAGCTCCGGATACCGGATCGGCGCGGACAGCCCGTCGGCGGTGAGCACGAGACGCACCCGCAGCACCACGGCCCTGCCGCCGCGCTCACCCGCGCCCGGCTTCAACGAGCTCGACCGGTAGGCCAGCCCCAGCTCGCCGGCCGGCACCGTGCGCACCTGGCCGGTGGTGCGGTCGAACAGGTCCACCGACTCCAGCACGTCGGCGATCTCCACCCCGTAGGCACCGACGTTCTGCACCGGTGTCGCCCCGGTCAGGCCCGGGATCCCCGACAGGCACTCGACACCGCCCAGCCCGCGCCGGACCGCGTCGGCGACCACGTCGTCCCAGTCCTCACCCGCCTCGACGGTCAGCAGCACCCGGCCATCGCCCAGCTCGGTGCACTCGCGCCCGCGGGTGGCGATGCGCACCACGCGGCCGTCGAAGCCGGCGTCGGCGACCACCACGTTGGATCCGCCGCCGAGCACCAGCAGCGGCGAACCCGCCGCGTCGGCGGCGCGCACCGCCTCGACCAGCGCCTCGGCCGAGTCCGCGGACAGCAGCGAGCGCGCCGGACCCCCCAGGCGCAGCGTGGTGAACTCCGCCAGCGGCCGCTTCTCGGCCGCCGCGTCGGGCGGGGCTGTGGTACGGGACAAGTTCTCGGCACCGGAGGTCGAAGGGGGCACGTTCGCCAACGGTAACCTCCTCCCCATGACCCGCCGCATCGAGCACCGCAGCACCAACGACTGGCCTGCGGCTCGCGTCTTCGCAGCGCTGATCGACGTGGAGTGCCTGCGGGAACGCCTCGACGCGCTCAGCGGCCAACGCGCCGCGCTCGTGGCGCACGAACCGACCCCCGACGAGGAGGGCGCGCGCTACCAGGTGCGGCACAGCATCGCGCTGAACGCGCTGCCGTCGGCCGCGCGCAGCGTGATCCACGACGACCTCACCCTCGACCGCAGCGAGTCCTGGCGCCCCACCGGTGAGGGGTACGCGGGCGAGCTCGCCGCGGAGGTGCGCGGGGTGCCCTGCTCGATCACGGGCTCGATGTGGCTGCACGACCTGCCCGGACCAGGGGCCGCCCCGGCGTCCGAGCTGGTCGTGTCCGGAACCGTCCGCGTCGGCGTGCCGCTCGTGGGCGGCAAGCTCGAAGACCTCGCGGCCGAGCAGGTCCAGAAGCTCCTCACCGAGGAGGAGCAGTTCACCACCCGCTGGCTGGCCCGCCGCGGGTGACCGCCGTCCCCACCGCCCGCTCGATGACGACCGCACCGAAGAAGCGCAACCCCCGCCTGGCCGCGGGACGCGCCCGGCCGCTCGGCGCGCCCACCCGCGGGACCACCAACCCCAACCGGCTCCGCCGCGTGGACCGGTGGATGCTCGACCACCCGTGGCCGAGCCGCCACCTGCGCGGCGACCGGGAACCCCTCGTCGTCGACCTCGGCTACGGGGCGAACCCGGTCACCACGGTCGAGCTGACGCGCCGGCTGCACCGGCAGCACCCGCGGGCGCGCGTCGTCGGCCTGGAGATCGACGAGGACCGCGCGGCGGCGGGCGAGCGCGCCGCCGAACCGCCGCACCTGGAGTTCCGCCGCGGGGGGTTCGAGCTCGCCGGGCTCGCCGCAGGCGCCCGCGGGTTCCGCGGACCCACCGTGGTGCGGGCGCTGAACGTGCTGCGGCAGTACACCGAGCAGGAGGCCTGGCGCACGTGGGACGCGCTGCGCGCGCGGCTCGCCCCGGACGGCCTGCTCATCGAGGGCACCTGCAACGAGATCGGGCGCCGGTGCTGCTGGGCCACCCTCGACCGCTCCGGGCCGCGCACGCTGACGCTCGCGTGCCTGCCCGGGGACCTGGAGCGGCCCTCGGACCTCGCCGAGCGGCTGCCCAAAACGCTCATCCACCGCAACACCGGAGGCCACCGGGTGCACGCCATGTTCACCGAGCTGGACCGGTGCTGGCAGCGGGCCGCGCCGATGGTGCCGTTCGGGCCGCGTGCGCGCTGGACCCGCGCGATCGAGCTGTTCGCCGCCCGCGGCTGGCCCGTGCGGGACCGGCGCCGCCGGTGGCGCCTCGGGGAGGTCACGGTGGACTGGTCAGCCGTCGCCCCCGCGGAGGCGCCCTGAACCGGCGCTCGGGGATCAGCTGGCCAGACCGCCCAGCACCTCGGCGTTCGGCAGCCGCCCGAGCAACTCACCGGGCACGAACAGCTTGCTCGCCCGCGCGCCGCTGCCGATCACCACGACCGGCTGGTCCACCACCTGCTTGTCCACCAGCAGCGGCCACTCCCGCGGCAGGCCCAACGGGGTGATGCCGCCGTAGGCCATCCCGGTCAGCTCGACGGCCTCGTCCATCGGTGTGAAGGAGGCCTTGCGCACGTCCAACCGCCGGCACACGGTCGCGTTCACGTCCAACCGGGTCGTGGCCAGCACGACGCACCCGGCGTGGCGGACCTCGCCGGCGCGCTTGCCGGAGACGACCACGCAGTTCGCCGAGAGCTCCAGCGGCGAGGCGTACTGCTCGCAGAAGGCGGCGGTGTCGGCCAGCTCCGGGTCGATGTCGGCCACGCCGATGCGCTCGGCCTCCTCGGCCGGCAGCGCCCGCACCGCCGCCGCCGCGGGCTCGGCGAGCGCGTCACCGCGGGCCGGGGCCGGCTCGGGGTGCAGGTGCCCAGCTGCGGAGTTCCAGTCCACAATCCTCTCCGTTCACCAATCGCGGCCACCGGTGGTGACTCGACGTCCGCTGTTCGGGGCGGGCGGCCGGACAGCCGGCACGTGCCGGAGGCCCCTCCCGACCGTCCCTCGGCGAGCAGACGACGCAACGAAGCCCTACGGGGCCAAGAAGTCCCTGAGGAGCCCGCGCAGCTGCGCCCGGTGCGTCGTCATCGGCGCTCGCGACGGCAGCTGCGCGCACGTGCCCCGCGGGAACGCGCGCGCCACGTCGCGGGCCACCGACTCGGGGTGCATCGGATCGCCCGCCGCGGCGACCACCAGCACCTCGCTCGCGACCGCGGCCAGCGCGCCCGCGTCGCTCAGGGGTGCCTGCTCGGGCAGCACCCGCAGCGCTGGTTCCAGCCGGCGCAGCGCTGCGGCGCGCTGCTCGACGTACTCCCCGGCGTCGACGCCCTCCGGCAGCGAAGCGCGGATGTCCTCGCGGAGCGCGGCGCCGTCGTCCTCGCCCGCGCGCTCGACGGCGGCGGTGAGCTCGCCGAACACCCGGGAGCGCTCCGGGTGGTGCGGGCTGTCCAACGCCGCCGGTTGGATCAGCGCCAGGCGGGTGAAGCGCTCCGGCTTGTCCGCGGCGATCCGCGTCAGCGCTCCCGCTCCGAGGGACACGCCGACGGCGCGGTCGGCCCCCACTTCGTCGGCCGCGCGGAGCACGTCGTGCGCCACGTTCTCGTAGTTCCAGTAGTCCGGGGCGGGGTCCGGCGCGGCACCGTGGCCCGGCAGCGTGACCACGATCCGGGTGCCGCGCAGGCCCGAGGCGGGGATGCGCGCCTCGCCCGGTGTGGCGCCCAGGCCGTGCACCACCAGCGTGACCGGCTCACCGCGTCCGTGCGCGTCCCAGCGGGTCACCAGTAGCTGCCCCCCTGGACCTCCTTGAGCTTCGGCCCGACGTCCACGACGTACACCAGCGCGGCCACGAGACCGGCGATCCAGAAGATCATGCCGCCACCGCCGGGCCCCCGGGACAGCGCGAGCACCAGCACCGCGCCACCGGTGATCCCGAGCCAGGCGGGCTTGCTCAGCTTGTCCGCCGCCGTGAAGGCATCGGCCCGCTGCATGGCCGCGTGGATGAACGCGTACACGCCCACGGGCAGACTGGCGATCCACAGGACCAGCAGAATCACACTTGCCAACAGCACGGCGCCCACCCTACGTGGTCGAAGTTCCAGGGCACACCCGCCTGCGCCCCGCGAGGAGCGCGGGGCGCGGGCGCACCGGTGCGGGCGCGGAGGAGCTCAGCTGTCCGAGCCGCCCCGGGACGCGCCCTTCTGGCCGCCCTGCGCGGCGGAGGCGTTCTTCGACGAGGACCCGCCATTGGAGGATCCGCCGCTGGAGGTCCCACCGCTCGAACCGGCGGCGCCCGTCGCGGAGGAGTCCTCCTCGGCGGCCTGGTCCGCCTGCTCGCCGGAGTCGGCGGGGGAGGGGGTCACCGTGCCGAGCACGTCGTCGGCGAGCTCGCGCACCTCGCCGACCGCGTCGTCGATCTTGCCCTGCGCGGTTTCCACGCGCTCGCGGACCTGCTGCACGCGGGGCTCGGTCTGCAGCCGGTCCAGGGCCTCCTCGCCCCGGTCGGCGAGGTAACCGTACAGCTGCCGCGCCGACTGCGCGTACTGGTCGACGAGCTTGCGCAGTTCCGCCGGCTCCAGCTTCCCGCGCAGCTCGTCCAGGTCGTTCGGCAGGTCCTGGCGGGCGGATTCGGCCCGCTCGCTCAGCTGCGCGCGGACCTTCTCCAGCCGCTCCAGCAGGGTCTGCGCGGCGAGGTCGCCCGCCCCGAGGGCGGCGAGCAGCGGGGTGCGCGCCTGCTGCGCCACGCTGCCCAGGGGCTTCGCCGCCCCGGCTGGGCCGCTGGTCGCGTCGGTCGTGGTCTTCGTTTCGGCGGGCATGCGATCACTCCTCGCTGTCGGACGTCGTCCCGTCGTTCTCGTTGCGGAACGAGCCGTAGATGTCCAGCAACACTTGCTTCTGCCGCTCGGTGAGCTCCGAGTCGGCCAGAATCGCGTCCACCACCGGGCCGCCTGCGCGCGGTTGCAGGATGCCCGCTTGGACGTAGAGCGCTTCCGCGGAGATCCGCAGCGCTTTCGCGATCTGCTGGAGGATCTCCGCGCTGGGCTTGCGCAGCCCGCGCTCCACCTGACTCAGGTACGGGTTGGACACGCCCGCGCGCTCGGCCAACTGGCGCACCGAGATCTGCGCGTTGGTGCGCTGGGCGCGGATGTAGCCGCCGAGATCGGTGACAGCTTGGTTCACGGCGTCGTTGACGCTGGAAACGGACTTGTTCACGCGACCCATGTGCTGCCACCTCCGACTGCGCCCGCAGCCTACCCACAGGTGCTAACTTTTGCAAGCAAACTGCTTGCACCCGGTTCGGCCGCGGCGGCGCCCGCGGCTCAGGAACCGGCACCGGCGCACAGGCAGAACGGGTGCCCCACCGGATCGGCGTACACCCGGAAGGACGCCTCGCGGCGATCGGGCGGCTGCGGCAACTGCCGCGCCCCGGCCGCGAGCGCGCGCTCGTGCGCGGCGTCGAGACTGCTCACCCGGACGTCGAGGTGCGCCATCTGCGGCAGCTCCGCGTCCGGCCACGTGGGTCGCCGGAACTCCGGGTCCTGCTGGAAGGCCAGCCGCGCCCCGCCGAACGGGTCCGCGAGCTCCACCCACTCCGGGTCCGACTCGCCCTCGTCGATCTCCCAGCCGAGCAAGCGCCCGTAGAACTGGGCCAGCGCCCGGGGGTTCGGACAGTCCAGCACGAACGCGAGCAACCGCAGCGGACCTTCCGGCTCCGCGGCTTCCACCCGCACCGCACTCGAATCCGCGGTGACCATCCGCACACCTCGCTCCGCTTCCGCGCGTTCCCGTTACCACCGAACCCGCCCCGCGGACACCCCGCTCAGCCCGGAACGCGGGCGACGCCCCGAGGGCAGCCGGTGCCCGCACCGGCACCGCGGCCGCCCCGCAGCAGCCGCCCACCAGCGGCGGCGAGCCGGAACCCAGCGGCGACATCGCAACCACCACTGCGTGAACGCAGGTTACAGGGGCTCGGTACACGCCGTTCCGTGACTTACGATAGGGATGTGAACAGCAGAGCTGTCGCTCCAGTGATGGACAATCCCCCGGTCGTGGACTCGGCAGGGCCCACAGTCGAACACGACCTCGAACTCGTCCTGGCGTTCCTGAACACCTACGACGCTGAAACCGGGACCGAACTCCTCCGCGACCACGTGCGCTGGCGACACTGGTGCCTCGAACGCGGACTCGGCATCCCCAGCAGCACCGAACCGACCCTGCAAGCCCGCGAGGCGATGCGCACCGCCGTCACCCTCGGTTCGCTGCCGGACACGGCCGTGCCCCACGCGTGGCCGGTGCGGGTGGAGCTGCGGCAGGGCCTGCCCGTGCTCAGCGGCACCGATGCGCTCGGGACGGTGCTCGTCGCCGCGATCCGTCTCGTGCACACCGGCCACTGGAACCGCATCAAGATCTGCCCGGCGGAGGACTGCCTCTCGGCCTTCTACGACCGATCGCGCAACAGATCGCGCACCTGGTGCTCCATGCGGGTCTGCGGAAACCGGGAGAAAGCCCGCCTGTGGCGCGAACGGCACACGGGAGACCTCGCCCGCGACAAGACCCGCGACTGACAACGACCGTCCACCGATCGCGGTGCCGCCCGCAGCGCACCGCGGCACGCCGGGGCCGGACACCGCGCGGCGCACGCCCGCGCGCGTCCTGCGCCCCGGCGCCGAGGGGCGCGTCCCGGGAAGCCCCCGAACGCCGCAGACAACCGCTCCGAGCCCCCGAAGGACGCCTTCAGACCCGGCTTCCCAGGGCGCTCCGCTGCGAGCGCGCCGGTGCCGGTGCTCCCGGTGCCAGCTCCTCCCGCGCACGGGCCTCCGGCCAGGGGTGGTACCTCCGGGGGCGGTTCCTCCGGGGGCGGTTCCTCCGGGGGCGGGGATCACTCCAGCAGCAGCCCCGCGACGGTGTGGATGGCCAGCCCGGCCAGAGCCCCCACGACCGTGCCGTTGATGCGGATGAACTGCAGATCGCGCCCCACCTGCAGCTCCACCTTGCGCGCGGTCTCCTGGCCGTTCCACCGGTCCACCGTGTCGGTGATCAACGTGGTCAGCTCCGCGCGGTAGTTGCGCACCACGTACACCGCTGCGCTCTCCACCCAGCCGTCCACTTTCCCCCGCACCGCGGGGTCCTCGTCCAACCGGCGCCCCCAGGCGCGCAGCTCCTCGCGAACCCTCATGCGCAGTTCGCTGTCCGGGTTCTCCGCCGCCTCCAGCAGCATCCGCTTCGCCGTGGCCCACACAGCGCCGACCATGTCGCGCACCTCCGGGTGCTCGACGATCTGGTGCTTGATCTGCTCGGCCTTGGCCATCGTGCGCGGATCGTGCTGCAGGTCCTCCGCGAACTCCACCAGGAAATCATCCACCGCGTGCCGCATGCGGTGGTCCGGATCCGTTTTGACCGCCCAGGCGAACGAGAGCACCTCCGCGTAGACCTTGTCCGCGACCATCGAATCGAAGAACCGCGGCGACCAGGACGGGGACCGCTCGCTGACCACACGCAGCACCGTGTCGTGGTGGTCCCGCACCCAGTCGTAGGCCCGGTCGCAGACGAGGTCGACGAGCTTGTGGTGCGCACCGTCGGCGAACACCTGCCCGAGGATCCGCCCCAGGGTCGGCGACCACGGCTGGTCCACGACCCGGCGGAGAACGTTGTGCTCGAGGAAGGACTGCACCTCCTCGTCGCGCAGCACCCGCACCGCACCCCGCAGCGCAGCGGCCAGTTCCGAGGTCACCCGCTCCGCGTGCTCCGCG
Organism: Salinifilum ghardaiensis; assembly: GCF_054491345.1. Classification (NCBI taxonomy): domain Bacteria; kingdom Bacillati; phylum Actinomycetota; class Actinomycetes; order Pseudonocardiales; family Pseudonocardiaceae; genus Salinifilum; species Salinifilum ghardaiensis. The sequence goes on from NZ_CM137101.1 coordinate 4,784,936, forward strand.
GACTGCAACCACCGCCCGGTCCGCCTGCCGAGCTCGGCGCGCCCCAGCTTGTCCCGCACGACGTCCTCGGACAGGAAGTTCGTGCCCACGAAGTCGCCGAGGCTGCGCCCCAGCGCGTCCTTGCGCGTCGGGATGATCGCGGTGTGCGGGATCGGCAATCCCAGCGGATGCCGGAACAGGGCGGTCACCGCGAACCAGTCCGCGAGCGCACCGACCATGCCCGCCTCCGCCGCCGCGCGGACGTAGCCCGCCCACGCCCCCGCGCCCGCGTGCTCCTGCCACCGCGCGAAGAGGTAGATCACCGCGGCCAGCACCAACAGGCCGGTGGCCATGCCCTTCATCCGCCACAGGGCGCGCCGCTTGTCCTGCTCCGCTCGCGTCAAAGCCTGCACGGTTCGATTCTTCCAGCCGCACCGCGCGAGGAGGCCCGAGCACCACGGTCGGGCCGCCCGCTCCGACGCGCCCGCTTCCCACCACGCGGACCGGCGGGCCGGGACCTACTGCACCGCCCCGCCGTGCACTAGGCTCGCGCGACGTGCGTACACCAGCTCTCACCTCCCGGCTGCGCCCGTTCACCTCCACGATCTTCGCGGAGATCACCGAACTGGCCCGGCGCACCGAAGCGGTCAACCTCGGTCAGGGATTCCCCGACACCGACGGCCCCGCGGGCATGCTCGAGGCGGCGCGCGACGCCATCGCCAACGGCGTGAACCAGTACCCACCCGGGGCCGGGGAACCCGAGCTGCGCGCCGCCGTGGCCGAGCACCGCCGCCAGCGCTACGGCCTCGAGCACGACCCGGACACGGAAGTGCTGGTCACGGTCGGCGCGACCGAAGCGCTCACCGCCACCGTGCAGGCGCTCGTCGAACCGGGCGAAGAGGTCGTCCTCCTCGAGCCGTACTACGACTCGTACCCGGCCGCGGTCGCGCTCGCCGGCGGGCAGCGGCGCACCGTCCCGCTGCGCCCCGCGGCGGACGGCCGCTTCGCCCTCGACACCGACGCGCTGCGCGCCGCCGTGGGACCGCGCACGCGCGCGCTGGTCCTCAACTCGCCGCACAACCCGACCGGCACCGTGTTCACCGGCGAGGAGCTCGCCGTGATCGCCGAGGTCTGCCGGGACAACGACCTCATCGCGATCACCGACGAGGTTTACGAACACCTCGTCTACGACGAGCGCCAGCACACCCCCCTGGCCACGCTGCCCGGCATGGCCGAGCGGACGGTGTCGCTGTCCAGCGCCGGCAAGACGTTCAACGCCACCGGGTGGAAGATCGGCTGGGCCTGCGGCCCCGCCGAACTCATCGCGGCCGTCCGCGCCGCCAAGCAGTTCCTCACCTTCGTCGGCGGCGCCCCGTTCCAGCCGGCCGTCGCGCACGCGCTGCGCGCCGAGCAGGAATGGGTGCGGCAGTTGCGCGAGAACTTGCAGGGCAAGCGCGACCGGCTGGCCGCGGGGCTCGCCGAGGCCGGATTCGACGTGCTGCGCAGCGAAGGCACGTACTTCATCTGCACCGACGTGCGTCCGCTCGGCTTCACCGACGGCGCCGAGTTCTGCCGCAGCCTGCCCGAACGGGTCGGTGTCGCGGCGATCCCGGTGCAGGTCTTCTGCGACGACCCCGATGCCACCCGGCACCTGGTCCGGTTCGCCTTCTGCAAGCAGGACGACGTGCTCGACGAAGGCCTCCGCCGCCTGCGCAAACTGGCGTGAGGCGGCGGCCGGCCCCGCTCCGCCGTGCCGCGAGGGACCGGCGCCGCCGTGGGAGCGGAACCGGCCCCTCACCACGTCACCCGCCGTGTCCGAAGCAGACGAAGCCCGGCTCCCGCCACCGCTGCTGCGCTTCGGCCAGGGCCGACTCCGCGGCGAGCCCGCGCCGCATCCCCTCGTGCAACGAGGCCATCACCCGCGCGGCCCGCCCGTCGGGCACCGGCAGCACGCTGGCCACCACGGTGCGCGTGCCCTTGCCGAGCAGCGTCGCGGTGACGCCGCTGACCTGCTCGCCAGGACCGACCGCGGCGCCGCCCACCTCGCACGCCGCGAGCACCGCGGTGCGCGGCCCGCGGGAGAGCCGCTCCAAGTCGTAGGCGTACAGCGGGCCGTCCGCCAGCCGCAACTGGGACAGCATCGGCCGGTCCTCGCGGAACGTCCCGTGCGCGGCGATGTGCGCCACCCCGGCACCGTCGAGCTCGCGCAGCGCCGCCTCCGCCGTCGCTCGCTCCCCGGTGAGCAACCGCCCGCCGCCGGCGGCGTGCAGCGCCCGCACCTCGTCCTCGGCGTGCTCCAACCCGGGACCCGCGATCCACACCTGTTCGGGCTGCCCGGAACCTCCGGTCCGGGCGGCGGGCGCCTCCCGGTCCGCTCCCCGCAACCAGCACCGCAACGAAGGTGTGACGGTGACGCGACGCCCCCGGCAGCCGGGCAGCGCGGCCCACGGCAACACGTGCAAGCTCCCCGACGGCATCACCAGCAGCGGACGCTCGCCGCCCAGCTCGGCCTCCACCGGCCCGAGCAGGAGCTCGTGCAACCGCTGCGCGCAGTGCCGCGCCTGCGCGGCGTGCGCGGCGTCCACCGCCGCGCTCGCCCCGTAGGCGCGCCGCGCCAACGCGTGCCGCAACCGGCCGACGAGCTTTTCCACCTCGGCTCGGGGCCCCAGCACGTGCGCGGAGAACCTCCCGTCCACACCGGACACGGCGAACAGGGTGTCGCCGTGCTCGAACAGGGCCAGCAGCACGGTTCGACCGAGGTGGGAACCCACGTCGGCGAGCCCCGGCACCTCCGGCCAGGGCCGCGTGCGACCGGAGGTGCGCACCGCCCGGTGCTGCACGCGCTGCTCCAGCTCCGCGATCGCCGGCGTCGGCCGCCCCGCCACCACCGCACGCCGCCCACCGGCGCGTTCCACCGCCGAGGAAGCCGCGCGCAGCCGCTCCAACGCCTCGCCCAGGCCGCGGTCCAGCGCAGCGGAGGCGCACTGCCGGGGCAGGGCGCCGACTCGCAGCCGCTCGGTCCAGCGCAGCATCGCACACGGGTCACCGGTGGACAGCGCCGCGCGCATCGCGACATCGGCGAGTTCGGCCCCCGCCGACCACTCGTGCACGCGCATCTCGAGCGCGGCGATCCCGGCGAGGTGCCGCTCCACCTCCCGCAGACCTGCGCGACAGGCGCGCAGCACCGCGCGCACGTCCCCGTCCAACTCCGCCACCAGCGCCAGGGCCAACCACCCCTGCGCCCGCTCCCGGGCCGGCACCTCCCGAAGCGCACGCAGCACCCCCGCCTGCCCCAGCAGAACGCGCGCCCGCCCGCACCAGCCGGAGCGCAGTGCCGCGCGGCCGGCGCTGAGCCGGACGCGGGCGGCCGCGCGCTCCCAGCCCGCACGGGCACAAGCGCGCGCAGCCCGCTGCGCGAGCACGATCGCTCCCCACGAACAACGGCCCGTGCGCAGGCGCGCGTCCCACGCCACCGCCGCGGCCAACCGCGCCCACGCGTGCTGCCGCTCGGACCGGAAGAGCCGCCGGGCACGCAGCGCCTCCCGTTCCGCGCACGCCGCATCACCGTCGAGGAAGGCGAGTTCGGCCAGCTTCAGCCGCGTCCGCGCCAGGCGCGTCCCGCACGCCGAGCGAGCCAGCCGGTCCACCACCTCGGCCACCGAACGGTGCGCGTCCGCGCGCAAGCCCGCGGCCGCCTGCGCCCGCGCCCGGTCCACGTGGAATTCCGGTGCGGATTCCGCGTCGAGCCCCGCGTCCACGGCTTCGTCGAACAAGCGCAGCGCCCGCGGCAGCTCGCCCGCGCGGTAGGCCGCACAACCCCGCCGGTGCCGGCAGACCGCCGCGTTCCCGGGCTGCCCGTCGGCCGCGAACAACCGCTCCGCCGCGGAGAAATCCGCCTCGGCCTCCCGGGAACGTCCGATGTGGAGCAGTTCCACCCCGCGTTGCGACAACGCCCGCGCCACCCAGCGCCGATCCTCCTGCCCCAGCAGAGCCAGCGCCGCCGAGAACGCCTCCGCAGCCCTGCGGTGCCGCCCTTCGCGCGACCACAGCAGCCCGCGCACGCACGCAGCCCTCCCGGCATCGCCGCCCTCGAGCGCGGGCTCCGCCCGCCTCAGTTCCGCCCGCGCCCGCTCCGGACACCCCGCTTCGGTGTCGATCCAGGCCAGCACCAACCGCAACCGCGCCTCGCCCGCGGGCGAGCAGGCCTGGCTGGCCAGGCTCAACCCGGTCCGCACGTGCCACCGGGCCGCACGGTGATCCCCGAGCTCCGCGCAGGACAGCGCCGCGGCGTGGTGCGCGCGCAGCAGCGAGACGGCGTCAGCGGCGGGACCCGCCGGCGCCGGGCGCACCTGCTCGACGGCGCGGCGAGGAAGGGCGATGACGTGCTCCCCCCGGCCCCGGACGCCGCGCTGCGGGGGCTCTCCGCTCACCACCACCGCCGGCGCGCTCAACAGACCAACCAATCCGCGACCGCGGGCAACTCCCCGCCCGCCCGGAACACCACGCTCAACGGCCCTCGCGCCACCCACGAGAGGTGGAATCCCCCGAACTCGTCCAACTCGGCAGCGCTGTCGCCCGCGGCGTGCCGCAGCACCACATCACCACCCGGGGCATCCGCACCGTCCGCGGGCAGGACGCTGCCGCGGACGGCGCACCAGCCCGGGCACGTCTCGCACACGTCCATCTCGAGCACGTGCGCCTCCATCCGGAACGTCAGCACACGAGCGCTGCCGCCCGAGCGCACCGATGAGGTCCGCACGGCGTCACCGACGAGCGAGAGCGCGCGGGTCCGGCCGCTCCACCGCCGCCGGACCGCGGCGTAGGCGGTGTGCAGCACTTCCGGTGGGACCGGATCGCAGGAGTCGAGCAGCTCCCCCAGTTCGCGCAGTTCCGGCGGTTTGCGCACCTGCCCGGGTGGCGCGGTCTCGCCCCTGCGGTCGGTGGCGCGGTGGAAAGTCGTGTCCCTCATGCCGCCTCCTCGGTCTGCTCCTCCACGAGCGCGAGCTGCTGCCGCAAGTAGGTCAGGCACCGCGACTTCTTCGGGCCGATCGTCCCGTGTGGAATCCCGAGGGAATCGCTGATCTGCGCGTAGCTCGCCTCCGGCGTCACCGCGAGCACGCGGAGCAGGCGTTGGCACCCCGGCTGCAGGCGCGCGAAGGCCGCGCCCAACCGCGAATTCGCGATCTTGCTCAGCAGCGCCTGCTGCGGGTCCTCGGACTGCGCCCGGTCGAAGTCCACCCCGAAATGACCGACCGGCGATTCGTGCCGCCGGCTGCGCCGCGCTCGCCCGGACTCCCTGCGGGCCGTGGTGACCAGCCACGCCAGCACGGCATCCGGGTCCCGCAGACGCTCCAGGTTCTCCGCGAGCAGCAACCACGTCGCCTGGTACACGTCCTCGGCATCGGCGCGGCTGTCGGTCCGCGTCCTGACCAGGTTCCACACGGCGGGGCCGTGCCGATTCACCAGCCGACGCCACGCCTCCTCATCGCCGCGCACGGCGCGCCGGACGAGAGCACCGCTGTCCTCAACGCTCTCCCCGTCGAGCCGCTTCGGCCCCGCGGATCCGGCGCACTCCCCACCGGCGGCACCGCTACCTCCTCCGGTCTCCGCGCCTGCCCCAGCACGCTCCTCGACCCCAGTGCTCGTCTGAACCCCAGTGCTCGTGTAGCTCCCCGTGCACGTGCTCCTCGTCGACCGAGCCGTCTCGGCCATGGGACACCTCCACTCCCCAGTCAACGTTCGTCTTCTTCTTAGAGGGACGGAGGAGGCGATTGGATTCGATCATGAAGCATTTCCCTCCGAACGGGTCATATCGCTCGGATCCTGTTGCTGCGCGGCGCGTCGGCGTGCTCACCACCACCCCGACGCCTCGGACGCCGCACGCGCTGCACCGAAACCGCACGAGCGGACGGCTCCGGGCCCGGGAAGGCGCGCAACCACCCCGTGCGCAACCGGTCCCGCGCCCGACCCGTCCCGCGCACCGCTCTCCGCGACCCGACCGGAGCTCTCCCGCCACCCGGTGCCGCCCGCGCGGCGGAGGAGTGCCCTCCGGCCGCGCGGGCGGAGGTCCCATCCGGTGATCTGCTGCGAATCGCGGCACCATCGAAGCGCCCCGACGAGTCCCGGACGGGCCACCGCGCCGGCCCACCCGGGACCGGGTGCTCCCGGTCCGGCATCCGACCCGGTGCCGCTCGCCCCGCGCCACCGGGCACGAGGGGCGCCTGCCGACGCGACGAGGGGCCGCGCCGGCGGGCAGGACCGCCCCAAACCACCGCTGGGACCGCTCACCGCGCGTCGCCCTCGCCGGTGGCGGAACTGCTGATCACAGCGTGCGCTGGAGTGAACCGCGCCACTCGGGAGCCGCAACCCTCTGCAGCGTGAGATGTCCAACCTTCAAAAAGTCGCGCGGAAGACGACAGGCACCCTACTTCCGCGTAGGGTTGTGATCAGTCCACCTGACCCCCAGAGGTGGACCTTCGGCGCCCCCGCACTCCCGGTGCCCCCCAGGCCGGTTGAGCGCGGGGGCGCCTTCTTCGCGAGCCCCTCCTCGCGAACCCCGCCTCCGCGCCCCTCGCAGCGGGCGCGAAACGTGCTGGCGCGGGCGAAAAGGGCCCGCCTGCGGCACAGCGCGCCGAGTCGTCGGCGGCAACACCCGCCGAGCCCCCGAACGCGTCCGGCTCGTCCCGCGTGCACAGATCACGCTATGGAGTGGCCGGAATGATGTCGGTGTGCGGCCGGAATGCGCCTCGATTACCGTCAATCGGGACCTGATCGATAGGCGAACGGGAATTCGGTGACCGGCGCGCCCGGCAGATGCACGAACCGTTCCGCCCTGCCATCACCCGGTCCGGCCGCGACGATCTCGGAGGTGGCGAATGCTACGCCTCGACACGCGGAAACACCACCGCAGCAACGGGCCCGCGGAAAACACGCACACCGGAGCGGACGTGGAGATCAATTTCCGGAAAACGGGGCGCGCGCACCGAGAAAGCTGCGGCAGATCACTTTCGCGCGCAACTCGACCCGGCTCCGCCGAACCGCCCGTCGGGGGTTTAGCAGGGCCTGCCGAGTGATCGATTTCAGCAGAGTTGATTTCCGGATTTACCGATCTTGCGCGAGAGCGATCATGGATCTTTCTGTTGTGGTTCCGTGCTTCAACGAAGAACGCGGCCTGAAGGAGCTCCGCGACGAGCTCAACACCGTGCTGCCTGAGCTCGTGGGGCAGTACGAGGTCGTGCTCGTCGACGACGGCAGTTCCGACGGCACGCTCGAGGAAGTCCGGCGGCTGAGCTCTCTGGACCGGCACTACAGGTACCTGTCGCTGAGCCGCAACTTCGGCAAGGAGGCCGCGCTGCTCGCCGGAATCCGCGAAGCCACCGGCGACCGGGTGCTGCTCATGGACGCGGACCTGCAGCACCCGCCGCGGCTGATCAACGACATGCTCGTGCTGCTGGAGTCCGGTTACGACCAGGTCGTCGCGCGCCGAGACCGGCACGGGGAACCGCGGATCAGATCACTGCTGTCCAAGATGTACTACCTCGGGGTCAACAAGCTCGCCGACGTCCCGCTCGAGGACGGTGCGGGCGACTTCCGCGTGCTCTCCCGCCGGGCCGCCGATGCCGTGCTGTCCATGCCCGAGAGCAACCGGTTCTCCAAGGGCCTGTTCGCGTGGGCGGGCTTTCGCACCACAACCCTGCCCTACCGCAACGTTACCCGGAAGTACGACGAATCCGGTTTCAGCTTCGGCAAGCTCGTCAACTACGGGATCGACGGCGTGATCTCGTTCAACAACAAACCGCTCCGCGCCGCGATATACCTCGGCAGCGCGGTCACGCTGCTGGCCTTCGTCTACGCCGTGTACGTGGTCATCTCCGGGCTGACCGGCGAGCCGGGAGTCCCGGGATACGCCACCCTGATGGTCGGCATCGCCGGGTTCGGCGGGATGCAGCTGCTGTTCCTGGGCGTGATCGGCGAGTACGTGGGGCGCATCTACTTCGAGACGAAGAACCGGCCGCACTACTTCGTCGAGGAGTCCGGCGGCTCGATGAGCCAGCAACCGGCCTTGCCGAAGGGCGTCAGCTCCTTCCCCCGCCTGATCGCGCCGCGCCGACCCACCGAGGAGGACCCGCTGGTCGCCGATCCCGCCACGGGAACCGGGGGACGCTCGTGCGCGGAGTGAGCGAAACCGGCAAGTTCGGACGCTTCGTCGTGGTGGGAGCCGTGAACACGGCCGTGCACTACCTGGTCTACCTGGCGGCCTGGCTGCTGGTCCCGTACCTGCTCGCGCACGTGCTCGCCACGACCGTGGCGATGTCGGCGTCCTACCTGCTCAACTGCCGCTTCACCTTCCACGTCCGGCCACGACTGCGCACCTTCCTGCTGTACCCGGCGTCGAACGCCACCAACCTCGCCGTCAGCGCCACCGCGATGTGGCTGCTGGTCGAAGTGGCCGGCATCCACCCCCTGCTCTCGACCGTGCTGGGCGGACTGCTCGCCACCCCGGCCACCTACCTGGTGAGCCGGTTGATCCTGACCTCCCCGAACCGCGCGCCCAGCGCAGCCCCCGAAGATTCGCTGACGATTGGGAAATCATGGTGACGCGCAGCGTCGCAGTCGACCCCGCTGAGAAGGCCACCACCCGGCCGCCCGCCGTTGACCGCAGCCGCGGTCGCCCCCGCGACCGCGGGCGCCTGGCAGCACCGGTGATCACCTGCCTGCTCATCGCCGCCCTCGCGCAGCTGCCCGTCCTGCGCCCGGGCTGGTTCTACTTCGCCGACGACGCGGCCAACCAGATCCTGCCCATGTGGTACCACCTGGGCCACCAGGTCCGGGACGGTGTCTGGCCGCCGCTGCTGGAACCGGACCTGCTGATGGGCGGAAACCTCGCCGCCGAAACGCTGTTCGGCATCTGGAACCCGGTCCACGCCCTGGTGTGGGTGGGGGTTTCGTTCGCCTCGGACCTGGGGGTCGCCGGCATCGTCGTGCGGACCATCGCTCTCGCAGCGCTGGGACTGGGCTGCTACCTGGTGTGCCGCGAGTACGGGGCGGCCCGCTGGCCGGCGAGCGCGCTCGCCACAGCGCTGCCGTTCGCCGGTTCCCTGCTCTACTACGACGTGGCGAAGTGGCCCGCGGCGCTGCTGGCGTTCGTGTGGGTGCCGTTCGTCTGGCTGGCCGCTCGCCGCACGATGCGCGGCCGCACCAACGCCTTCTGGGTGTTCCTGCTCGGTGCGCTCGCCGTGACCGCCGGCAACCCCTACGGCCTGCTCGGCGTCTGCGCGGTGCTCGGCGCTGCGCTGCTCGAGGCCGGGCTGCAGCGGAGCTGGGCCGGGGTCCGGCGGCTGTTGCTGGTGTCCGCGGCGATCGGGGCGGTCGTGCCCCTCGTCTACCTGCCGCTGGTGCGCACCAGCCACATGACCTGGCGTACCTCCGCGGGGGTGAGCAACACGGGCGAGCTGGCGCCGCACCTCGGCGACCTGCTCAACCTCAGCATGCCGACCTACGTCCCGGACGTCCCCGACGTGGGCGTACCCGCGGTGTACTTCTGCTGGTTCGCCGTCCCGCTGGCGTTCTGGTGCGACTGGACCGTGCTGCGCAGGCGCTGGCGCGAGCTGTCCGGGGTGTTCGTGATCGCGGCCGGGTACCTGCTGGCGATCCTCGGGCCCTCCGAGGTGTGGATGTTCCGCTGGCCGCTGCGGGTGGTGCACTACGGATACCTCGCCGCGGCCGTCCTGCTGGCCGTGGTGCTCACCGCCGGGCTGCGGCTGGACCGCTGGCGCTACCGTGCCGCCGGCACGGCGATCGTGCTGCTGCTGACCACGTACTTCACCACCGCGCGCAGTCCCGACCCCGTAGCACTGCGCCGCGCCGTCTTCCTCGCGCTCCTGATCGGCATCCTGGTCGCCGCTGCGGTGCTGGCCTCCCGGACGCGCGGGACCCGGCGGCTGGGCGCGGTGCTGCAGATCGGCACGGTGCTCACCTTTTCCGCGCAGGTCTTCTGGTTCGTCGGTGGCAGCACCGACCTGCACCACTTCTTCCCGAGCTCCCCGCAGCAGATGCGGGAGAACTACGCGGGCCGCTACGAGGGCCGCGTGCTGCAGATCGCCGACACCGCGCTGAACGAGGAGGAACCACCGGACGGGCCGCGGGAGATGTGGCGCGACATGGCCGTCGGCAACTCCTACCTCCCGTCCGGGGTGAACAACCTCGGCTCGTACACCGGGATCGGTTTCAAGGAGTTCGCCGACCTCCTGTGCATGCGCTACGAGGGCTCGTCGTGCCCGGAAGCCTACGACGCGCTGTGGCGCCCACCGGAGGGAGCGCACGCCCAGCTCGCGGACCTGCTGCTGCTCGACACGGTCGTCGTCCAGCACAAGCTCATCCCGCAGCCCGCCGTGCCGGAGGGATGGCACCTCGCCGAGCGCAACGAACGGGTCAGCGTGCTGCGGCGCGACGAAGTCGCCTCCGCCGGCACGGGTTACCTCAGCTGGAGCTCACCGAACCTGCGCGTGGGCTCGGACGTCTCCGAGACCGCGACCCGCGAAGTCGCCGATGTCGACCGCACCGGGGACGGGACCGGACGGCTGGTCTTCGCCAAGATCGCCTGGCCCGGCTACACCGCGACCTGGAACGGGGTCGAGGTCCCCGCGCGCGCCGGGCCGGCCGGTTTGCTGGAAGTCGTGCTGCCCGCCGGGCAGCACGGGCCGGGACACCTCGAGCTGACCTGGACCCCGCCGAACATGCGCCTGGGGCTGACGGCGGCCGCGGGTGGGGCGTTGCTGGCCGCCGGCGCCGGCCTCCACCAGATCCATGCGCGTCGCCGGGACGGTGCCGCGGCTGCCGGGGTGGCCCGATGAGCAGGACCGCCGGACTCGCCATCGCGGCCGTGCTCGCGCTCCTGGCCTCGTGCCAGGCGCCCCCGCAGCGCGACACCACACCGCACCCGCCCCCGCAGGCCCGCTACGTGCAGGTCGTGGCCCATCCCGACGACGACGTCCTGTTCATGAACCCCGACCTGGCCGAAGGGCTGCGCGCCGGACGTCCCACCACCGGGATCTACCTCACCGCCGGCGAGAGCGACGTGGCCGAACCGGCCCGCTACAGCGCCGAGCGCCAGGAGGGCACCCGGGCCAGCTACGCGCAAATGGCCCGGAAGCCGAACGACTGGAAGCGCAGCACGATCCCGGTGGGGCAGGGACGTGTCGCCGAGCTCAACACGCTGCGCGCAGCCCCCGACGTCAAGCTGGTGTTCCTGAACCTGCCCGAGGACGCGAACACGCAGCGCGGTGAGCACGCGCTGACCCGGCTGATGCACGACCGGGAGGGCTCGGTCACCGTCAACACGACGGTTCCGGCCGGTGCCGCAGCGCAGCGCCCCCAGGCGTACGACCGGAGGGCGGTGGTCACCGCGCTCACCACCCTGTTCGACACGTTCCGGCCCACCGTGGTGCGCCTGCAGGACGACCAGCCGGACGAGCGCTACCAGCCCAGCTGGGACGGGTTCCACAACCACCCGGACCACGTCGCGGGGGCGGTGCTGGCCGAAGAGGCCCTCGCCGCGCATCGGTCCGACTCCTTCCCGCCGACGGTGCTGACCTACCGCGACTACAACGTCGCCGACGCACCGGGCGGTCTGTCCGAGCAGGACAAGCGCACGACGCGGGAGGCGTTCGCCGCGTACTCCGCGCACGACGTGCTCACCGAAGGAGGCATCTACGAGACGTGGAGCGACCGCAGCGCCTACCGGTGGCCGCGCCGCGGCACGTGGGCGGGGCGGGGCGTGCACGGCAGGGTGCAGGCGTTCTCCGTGCAGGCGCGCGGCCTCGCGCACTGGACGCGCACCGCGGGAGGCACCTGGCGAGGTCCGCAGCTGCGGCCGCTGCCCGGGCCCCTCCGCCCGCAGATCTCGGTGCTGGGCGAGGGGCGGGGACGGCTGACGCTGGTCGCGCAGCGCGAGGACGGGGCGCGCCTCCTGGTCAAGCGGCAGGACCGGAAGGGAACCTGGCCCCGGCGCTGGCAGGTCCTGGACACCCCCGGCGGGACCGATCCCTCCCAGAACGGACAGCCCGCCGGCACCGTGGACTCGGAAGGCCGGGTCGTGCTGGCGCTGAAGAACGCCGCGGGCGGGGTCAGCATCCGCCGGGAGACCGCCCCCGGGAGCCTGCGGTGGCAGCCGTGGACCGACCTCGGCGGAGCCGACGTCCAGGACGGCCTCTCGGTGGTCCCCGGCCGGGGAGGTGCGGTGCACGTGTTCGCCGCTACCCGGGAACAGGTGCTGCACTGGGAGGTTCCGCGGGACGGGGCCGCACGCAGCGAGGCGGTGCCGATCGGCCCCGTCAGCCCCGCGGGAGCACCGGCGGCCGAGCGGGGCCGCGACGGTCGGATCCGGCTGCTGGTGCGCACGAACCGCGGTGGTGAGCTGGTCGAGCGCGCACTCACCCCGCAGGGCCGGTGGGACGAGCAGGGCGCGCTGCCCAGTCCCGGCGGGATCGGCGAACCGGTACTGGCCGAGGCGGGACCGGGGCGCTCGGACCTGATCCGGGTCGCCCGGGACGCCGCGGGCGCGGTGCACGTGGCCGAGCGGCCCGGACCGCGGGGAAACTGGACCGACCTGGGTGGCGTGGTCACCGATCACCCCGCAGCGGTCACCGAGCCCAACGGCGACATCACGCTCATCGGGCTCGGCGCCAACGGCAGACTCGTGTCCAACACCGGCGAGTGGGGACCCGCCGATCTCACCTTCACGGGGTGGCACCCCGCGGTGACCGCGCCTCCCCGCTCCGCGGAGCAGGCCGACTGAGCGGACGCGAGCCCCGGAGGCCCGCCGCTCCGACCGGTGGCCGGGGGACGCGGCCGGAGGCCCTCCAGGCGGGAGCGGTCGCAACTGCGCGAACTCCTCGCCCGGGTCATGCCAGTTCTGCCTCGAAACCCCGCCGCCACGACGGGTACTTCGGCTCCCAGCCGAGCTCCCGCCTGGCCTTGGCGTTGGAGAAACCGCGTCCCTCGGTCATCATGCCCACCACCATCTCGCCGACCAGCAGGCGGGCCAGCCACACCGGGAGCCGCCGCGGCGACTTGGCGCCGGCGCACCGCGCCAGGTGGGGGAGCCACTCGCTGACCGGCGCCGGCTCGTCATCGACGATGTTGAACAGACCTGCCGCCTTCTGCTCCACGGCCAGGACGGTCGCGCTGGCGGCGTCGTCGACGTGCACCCACGAGAAGTAACCCGTTCCTGCCCCGACCAGGGGGAACATCCGCTTGCGCACGAACTTGACCTGGTCGTCGTTGGCACCCGCGCCGTAGAACCCGCCGTAACGCAGCACCGCGCCGCCGGCCCCGACGACCGCGTCCTCGAGGTGGCGGATCGCCTTCGTCCCCTCGATCACCTCCAGGGGCTCCTCCTCGGTCTTGATCCGCCCGCCCTGGCGGAGACCGTTCATGCTCGCGTGCCCCTGCGCGACGACGTGGGAGACGCCGGCCGCATCGGCAGCTGCCAGCAGGTGATCGGTCCCCTCCGCGCGCAGCCGGTTGGTGGCGGCGAAGAAGCGCTCGGGCCTGCTGAGGTTCGGCTTGCCGGCGTGCTCGGTGGACAGTCCCGTCATCTGGTTCACGATCACGTCCGGCCGGGCCGCGGCCACGGCCTCACCGACAGCACCGCCGTCCAGCCCGTCCATCACGACGCCCTCGGCGCCCAGTTGCTCCAGCTGCCCCAGTTTGCCCGCGCTCGTCGTCGTCGCCGTCACCTGGTGCCCTCGGGCCACCAGCTGCGGCACCAGGCTCCGCCCGATGACCCCGGCACCGCCTGCCACGAACACCCGCATCGTGCCACGCTCCTCTCCCCGGTACGGCCCTCGACACCGAGACGAGACAGCGCTGCGGCTTGTGACGGGAAACGAACCGGAGGCCGTTGCAGCACCGAACCGAGCGGGGAAGAGCGCACCTGCGGCGGAGGGTGCGCGGTCTCACCGCCACGTCGCCCCGACGACCCCGCCCTGGTGATTCCCGCAGGTCCTGAACGGGACGCGCGGGAGATCACCGGCCACTCGGGGACCGCGGAGCAGCGCTCCGCGCGCATGACTGCGCTGCGCGCACGCTCCTGGAAGGCCGACCGGGCCGTAGCGGTTGTGAACCAGGAGTTCTGGCCCTCGAACTGAGACCAACGAGCGAGAAACGGCCCCCACGGGGTTCCGTGGAGGCCGTTTTCGCAGCTCATCGCGGTGGCCAGGGGCGGGGTCGAACCGCCGACCTTCCGCTTTTCAGGCGGACGCTCGTACCAACTGAGCTACCTGGCCGTGCGGGGGCGGACGCACCGCCCGCTATGGCGACCCAGACGGGACTCGAACCCGCGACCTCCGCCGTGACAGGGCGGCGCGCTAACCGACTGCGCCACTGGGCCATGTTCATCGAACTCTTCAGTTATATCGTACCCCCAACGGGATTCGAACCCGCGTTACCGCCTTGAAAGGGCGGCGTCCTAGGCCACTAGACGATGGGGGCTTGGCCGTCTCGACCTTGCCTCCAACCGGCTTCCCGCTCGGGCTGCCTTCCGTTGGGAGCAGTAAAAGCTTACGACACCGCGAAGGCGGACTCGCACAGGGGGTCCCCCTTTCCCGCGAGATACCCCGAGAAAGCATGATGACCTGCACTTTTCCGCTCGCGCGGAACCCGCTGGGGATCACCGAGCCGCCTCGCGGGCCCTTCGTCGCGACGTGTCGGGCTCGTTGGCGACACTGTGATCCGCAACTCATCCCGGTCGTCGCTGCGGCATGCCCGCTGCTCGGCGACCACCCCGCGCCGCGGAGTGCCCACCGCGGAGCACTGCGGGCCGCCCCCTCGCGAACAAGCACGTCTAGCCGCAGAGCTCGGCGCGCACACCGGGGGCGGCCACTCCGCGCAGGAGAGCACGCCACGTCTCCGTCACGCGCGCGACGCCCCCCTCTCGCGGCGCTCCGTCGAACCAGAGACCGAGCAGCACATCGTGGACGAGGCGCGCCACCACGAGCGGATCCACCTCCGCGCGCAACTGCCCCCGCTCCGCGGACCGACGCAGCAATCGGGAGACCACGCTGCTCTCCGCAGCCGACACGAGGGGCAGCCGGACCACCCCTTCGGGGGCAGCGGACTCGGCAGGGGGGACATCGCACACGCAGGCCAGGTACAGCCCTGCGCAGACCCGCACATCACGTTCGAGCGCTTCCGCGGCGTCCCGGGTCAGCCCCACGGCCGTCGACAGGGGGTCGACACGCCGCGCGGCCCAGTACCGCCACAGCCGCGCGCAGACTTCCTCGTACTCACCGACCAGCGCACCGGCCACGGCTTCCTTCGAATCGAAGTGGAAGTAGAAGGCACCTTTGGTCACCCCGCTGCGCCGCAGGATCGCCCCGAGCGTGGCCCCCGGGTAGCCGATCCGCTCGAACTCCTCGGCAGCAGCCAGGAGGATGGCACCTCGCGTCACCCGAGCACGGTGCTGCTGGGGCATGCGCGGCTCCCGTGCGAGTTCCCGTTCGTGGACGACATAACCCACGAAAGAGTGATCAACTACGTCACGTGAAGTTACCGCGTCAGCATCGTGCCCGCACAACCGGTGCACACGGACGCCACGCGCACGCGGGCGCGTGGCGTCCGTGTGCAGCACTGATCACGCTGGCGCCGCGCACCACCCGGGAAATCGCAGCTCCACCGACTCAGCGCGCAGCCGGCGGAGTGCCGTCCTCGTCCGGGGTGAGGCCGAGCATGTCCAACAGCATCCGGCAGTCTTCGGCGTCGTGCGCGCCCCGCGCCACGGCAATGCGCGCGCGGTGGATCTTCTCCTGCGAAATCCGCGGGGAATCCCCCTCGCGCGGACCGGGCACCGCGGACGACCGCGAGAGGCTCTCGCCCTGCTGCAACAAGAATTTCCGCACGTCGAGCGACCCGTACATGATGCCTCCCCGGCTCGGGTGTCGGCCGCAGGCTATCCACAGGTTACGAAGCCCCGCAGCCCCCCAGAGAGTGATTTACTATAAACGGAAAGTAATCAAACGGTTCCACGCACCCGGAATGGATCTTGCTGGACCTTCCCGGGCGGGGAGTCCACACTGGACCTCCTCGGCAGCCCCGCTGCCAGCACCGCGATACGCCCCATCGAAGCAGAGCAGCGCCGAGCTCGCCGCGTGAGTCCCGGTGATGCACGACACGTCGGAAGCTCTCCGCCCGGCGCGGACGTCGGGCCGCACCCGCGCACCCCGTGCGAACGCGCCCACGCGTGGGAGACTCCATCCTGCTGACGCGGTCAGCCTCAGTGAAGATGTCCTCCACACCCCCGCGCTCCTCCCCCCGGCGCGGGGGTCTTCCTGCACCACGACGGGGTGACTCGCCGCACACGGACTCGTGTCCCGCAATCGAACCGTTATCGTGTGCGCGTGGCACTCGGACGCGCGAAGAGCAACCGCCGCCAGAAGGACACGGACTGGCAGGACGAACAGGTGGCTGAAGCCGACCATGAGCTGGACTCGTACCTCGCGGCGCTGACTCCCGAAGAAGACGTGGAGAGCACCGGCTCCGGGCGCAGGTTCGGAAACTCCCAGGTCTACCAGCTGCGCCTGCCGCTGCTCGCGAACGAGCGCCTCAAGGAGCTCGCCGCCAAGCAGGGCACTTCCCCAGCCGCGCTCGCGCGGGACTGGGTGCTGCAGCACCTCGCCGAACCCGACGGCTCACTCCAGGAACCCACGAACGAAGCAGCGCCGCCCCGCTCGGCGCATTCGGGGCAACCCACGACGACTGCCACGGTGCGCACCACCGACGCCCCCGGGGGGATGCCCGAAGAGCACGCCTGGCCGGAGCAGGACTTCGGCGTGGAAACGAGACCCGCCCAACCGCCGGTGAATCCCGACGGCGCCCACACCAGGACGTGGAGCGGGAACCGCCTGCCCGATCCCGAGCAGACCGAGGAAATCACGATCCCGCACGGCCAGCTCGGCCGCTGAGGCACCGGTCCGCCCGGCTGCTGCGGTGGCTGCATCGGCGCAGGACGCGCACCTGCTGCAGCTCACCCGAGCGGCGGCAACCTGCCGCGCGACACCGCCCTCCACCCGCACCCGGCGGACCTCCCGCGGTGGTGGAGCGGCCGCGGCGGCCCGGTCACCCCTCGACGCCGAGATCCCGCGCGATGAGCATCCGCTGCACCTCGCTGGTGCCCTCACCGATTTCGAGGATCTTCGCGTCCCTGTAGAACCGCCCCACCGGGCTTTCGTTCATGAACCCGTACCCGCCGAAGATCTGGGTCGCGTCCCGCGCGTTGTCCATCGCCGCGTTCGACGAGGTGAGCTTGGCGATCGCCGCCTGCCGCCCGAAGGGGTCACCGCCGACCATGCGGGAGGCGGCGTCGTAGTAGGCCAGGCGAGCCGTGTGCGCCCGCGCCTCCATGTCCGCGATCTTGAACTGGATCGCCTGGTTCTTCCCGATCGGTCGTCCGAAAGCAGTGCGCTCGCCGGCGTAGCGGCGGCACTCGTCGACGCAGCCCTGCGCCAGACCAACCCCCAGCGCCGCGATCGCAACACGCCCCTCCTCCAGGATCGACAGGAACTGGGCGTACCCCTTCCCACGCGTTCCCAGGAGGTTCTCCGACGGAACGCGGCAGTCCGAGAACGACAGCGCGTGCGTGTCGGAAGCGTTCCACCCGACCTTGGAGTACTTCTCCGCCACCGTCAGCCCCGGTGTTCCCGCAGGCACGATGATCGTGGAGATCTCCTTGCCTCCGTCCTCCTTCTGCCCGGTCACCGCCGTCACCGTGATCAGCCCGGTGATCTCGGTTCCCGAGTTCGTGATGAACTCCTTGGACCCGTTGAGCACCCACTCAGCGCCGTCGAGTTTCGCGGTCGTCCGCGTTGCCCCCGCGTCGGACCCCCCGTCCGGCTCGGTCAGCCCGAACGCGCCGAGGATGGCGCCCGTGCTCAACCGGGGCAGCCAGGTGGCCTTCTGCTCCTCATCGCCGAAGCGGTACACCGGCATCGCCCCGAGCGACACCCCCGCCTCCAGCGTCACCGCCAGTGAGGAGTCCACACGCGCGATCTCCTCGAGCGCCAGGCACAGCGCGAAGTAGTCGCCGCCCATGCCGCCGTACTCCTCGGGCAGCGGCAGGCCGAACAGCCCCATCTCCCCCATCGAACGCACCAGAGGGTAGGGGAACGCGCAGCGCTCGTAGTAGTCCCCGATCACGGGCGCGACCTCGCTGCGCGCGAACTCCCGCACGGTTTCGCACAGCTGCCGGTGCTCCGCATCGAGCCGGTGATCCACCATTCAAGCCTCCTCGACGGGTTTCACGGTCCCCAGAACCTGCTCGAGCCGCACCGAGTCCCCGGCGCGGACGCTGACGTCGGCGACGAGTCCGTCGAACGGCGCGGAGATCGTGTGCTCCATCTTCATCGCCTCGACGACGCACAGCCGCTGGCCGGCGCGCACCTGCTCCCCCGGGGACACGTCCACGGTCAGCACGGTTCCCGGCATGGGGCTGACCACCGAGCCCTCGGACGCGCCCACCTCCGCGCTCGCATCGGTGAGCAGGTCCCGCTCGGCGATCTCCCACTGCCGGCCGTCGGCGGCGAGCCACGTCGCGTCCTCGGTCCGGGCCCAGCGGTACCGCCAGGTGCGGCCGCGCAGCGACAGCAGGAGCTCGGAACCACGCACCGCGAGGCTGGCGGGAACGACCTCGCTGCCCGTCGCGGGCGCGTTCGCGGACGCATCCGCCCCCGCCTCGCGGTACTCGGCCGTCTCCACGGCGACCTGCGCGTCGTGCGCCCGTCCGCGCACGTACACGCGGCGCTCGCCCTCACCTGCGGAGAGGCGCCACAGGCTCCACGCGGGCTCGCCGAGACGCCATCCGCTCGGGACGGACCAGGGGTCGGTCACGCTCCCCGCCGGTTCCGCCGCGTGGCGCCGTTCCAGTGCAGCGGCGACGTAGACCGCTTCGGGCGCCTCCGGAGGCGAGGACCGCTCCCGCACCCGTTCGACCAGGCCGGTGTCGATGTCGCCGGAGCGCACGTCCGCGTCGGCGAGCAGCGTCCGCAGGAACGCGATGTTGGTGCGCACCCCCAGGAGGGCGGTCTCGGCCAACGCGGAGTCGAGCCGCAGCAGGGCTTCACCGCGGTCCGCGCCCCACCCGGCGATCTTGGCCACCATCGGGTCGTAGTCGGTGCCGACGACGCTGCCCTCCCGGATCCCCGAGTCCACGCGGACCCCCGGGCCGTGCGGCTCGTGCAGCGCGTGCACCCGCCCGCTCGCGGGCACGAAGTCCTGTTCGGGGACTTCGGCGTACACCCGGGCCTCCACGGCGTGCCCGTCCAGGTGCAGCTGCTCCTGCCACCAGGGCAGCTGCTCACCCGCGGCGATGCGGACCTGCTGCTCCACGAGGTCAATGCCCCCGTCCCCGCCGAAGCGGGCCACCATCTCCGTTACCGGGTGCTCGACCTGCAGGCGAGTGTTCATCTCCAGGAAGAAGAACTCCTCCGGCCGCTGCGCGGAGACGACGAACTCGACCGTGCCCGCACCGACGTAGTCGACCGCACGGGCCACCTCCGCGGCTGATCGCCCGATGCGCTCACGCTCCTCCGGCCCCAGCAGCACCGAGGGGCTCTCCTCGACGATCTTCTGGTGGCGCCGCTGCAGGCTGCACTCGCGCTCGCCCAGGTGCAGCACCGTGCCGTGCGCATCGGCGAGCACCTGGACCTCGATGTGCCGCGGCCGGGCGACGTAGCGCTCGAGCAGCATCGTCGCGTCCCCGAACGCGGCTTCGGACTCGCGGCGTGCAGCGGCGATGAGCTCGGGCCACTCGCCCTCCCCGGTGACCACGCGCATGCCCTTGCCACCACCGCCCGCCGCGGGTTTCAACAGCACGGGGAAACCGATGTCGCGGGCGGCGGCGAGGAGGCGGTCATCGTCCTGAGCCGCGCCGGAGTACCCGGGCACCACGGGCACACCCGCCGCGGAAACGGTCTCCCTCGCCCGGATCTTGTTCCCCATCGCGTCGATCGCCTCGGCCGGCGGCCCGATGAACACCAGGCCCGCCGCCTCGCACGCACGTGCGAACTCCGCGTTCTCCGAGAGGAACCCGTACCCCGGGTGCACCGCCGCCGCACCGGTGCGCTGCGCCGCGTCCACGAGCCGTGCGATGTCCAAGTAGCTCTTCTCGGCAACGCTCGGCCCGAGGTGCACGGCGACATCGGCCTCCCGCACGTGGGCCGCGTCGCGATCGGCATCGCTGTACACGCCCACCGAGCGGATGCCGAGCCGGCGCAGCGTGCGCATCACGCGCACGGCGATCTCCCCGCGGTTGGCGACGAGGACGGTGTCGAACAAGCCCACTGGTCCACTCCTCCCGGCACTGCGTTCCGGTACTGCCGATGCCCTCACGTCACACCTGCGCTCGCATCACGTGCGAGGGCGTCACATCCGGAAGACCCCGTACGAGGCGGGGTCCAGCGGCGCGTTCGCCGCCACCGACAGGGACAGCCCGAGCACGTCCCGGGTCTGGCGGGGGTCGATCACCCCGTCGTCCCAGAGGCGGGCGGTCGAGTAGTACGGGTGCCCCTGGTGCTCGTACTGCTCCCGGATGGGCTGCTTGAACTCCTCCTCGTCCGCGGCCGGCCAGTCCTCGCCGCGCTGCTCCATCTGCTCGCGCCGCACCGTGGCCAGCACCGAAGCCGCCTGCTCACCGCCCATCACCGAGATGCGCGCGTTCGGCCACATCCAGAGCATCCGCGGCTCGTAGGCCCGCCCGCACATCGAGTAGTTGCCCGCGCCGAACGACCCGCCGATCACGACCGTGAACTTGGGGACGCGGGCGCACGACACCGCGGTGACCATCTTCGCGCCGTGCTTGGCGATACCGCCGGCCTCGTACTCCTTGCCGACCATGAACCCGGAGATGTTCTGCAGGAACACCAGCGGAGTCCTGCGCTGGTCGCACAGCTCGATGAAGTGCGCCCCCTTCTGCGCGGACTCCCCGAACAGGATCCCGTTGTTCGCGATGACGCCCACGGGGTGCCCGTGCAGGCGCGCGAAACCGGTCACCAACGTCGTGCCGTAGTCCGGTTTGAACTCGGCGAAGCGGCTGCCGTCCACCAGCCGCGCGATGATCTCGCGGACCTCGTAGGGAGTGCGCGTGTCCGGTGGCACCACGCCGTACAGGTCCCCGGGGTCGACCGCGGGCTCCTCGGCCGCGTGCACCTGCCACGGCGCCTCGGCGGGCGGCCCGAGGGTGCTCACGATCGTGCGCAGCTGGCGCAGGGCGTCGGCGTCGTCGGCGGCGAGCTGGTCGGCCACGCCGGAGGTGTGCGTGTGCAGCCGTCCGCCGCCGAGCTCCTCCGCGCTGACCTCCTCGCCCGTGGCCGCCTTCACCAGCGGCGGCCCGCCGAGGAAGATCGTGCCCTGGTCGCGCACGATGACGGCCTGGTCGCTCATCGCCGGCACGTAGGCCCCACCCGCGGTGCACGACCCGAGGACCGCCGCGAGCTGCGGAATCCCGCGGGCCGACATCGTCGCCTGGTTGTAGAAGATGCGGCCGAAGTGCTCCGCGTCCGGGAACACCTCGTCCTGCCGCGGCAGGAACGCCCCGCCGGAGTCCACCAGGTACAGGCAGGGCAGGGCGTTCTGCAGCGCGACCTCCTGCGCGCGGAGGTGCTTCTTGACCGTCACGGGGTAGTACGTGCCGCCCTTGACGGTGGGGTCGTTGGCGACGATGACGCACTCCCGTCCGGCGACCCGCCCGATGCCGGTGATGATGCCGGCGCCGGGCGCTTCGTCGTCGTACATGCCGTGCGCGGCCATCGGCGAGAGCTCCAGGAAGGGAGCTCCGCGGTCGAGCAGCCCGTCCACCCGGTCGCGCGGCAGCAGTTTGCCGCGCTCGACGTGGCGCGCCCGCGCCTTCTGCGAACCTCCCGCGCGCACGGCGTCGAGCCGCGCGCGCAGATCCGCGGCGAGCCGCGCGTGGTGCTCGGCGTTGCGCTGGAAGTCCTCCGCGTGGACGTCCACCGCGGTGCCCAGGACGGGCGCCTCCATACGGCTACCTCCGCAAAGCGCGTTAGTAAGCGTTAACGCGGCTATGTTAACGTGCACTAACTCACTCGTCTAGCATCGCAGCCATGGACCCATCCGCGCAGGAATCCCGCCGCACGCAGATCCTCGCCGCGGCCGCGGAGCGCTTCGCGCAGTACGGTTTCCACGGCGTCGGCATCGACGACATCGGAGCCGCCGTCGGCATCAGCGGGCCCGCGCTGTACCGCCACTTCCGCAGCAAGGAAGCGGTGCTGGCCGAAATGCTCACCGGCATCAGCGAACGGCTGCTGCACGGGGCGCGCGAACGCGTCGGCCTCGCCGCGGACAGCGGCGAGGCGCTGGACCGGCTGCTGCGCTGGCACGTGGAGTTCGCCCTCACCGACCGGGCGCTGATCACCGTGCAGTTCCGCGACCTCGACAGCCTCGCGGAACCGAGCCGGCGGCAGGTCCGCGAGCTCCAGCGCGAGTACGTCGAGGTGTGGGCCGACGCGATGCGCGCGCGCTACCCCGGGATGCCGGCCGACACCGCGCGCGCGACGGCGCACGCGGTGTTCGGGCTGATCAACTCCACGCCGCACAGCGCCCAGCTCGGCACCGAGGCCATGACGGGACTGCTGCACGGCATGGCGTGGGCCGCCCTCGAGCGGGCCGGCCAGGCGCCTCCCGCCGCGGAGAGCGCCTGAGGAGGCGCCCCGGCCGCCCGAGCACCGCGCCCCGCGAGACCGCCCGCCATCCGCCGCACCGGGACGGGACGTCGCTGCGCAGCACGAGCAGGCCTTCCCCGGACGAGCGGGACGCCCGGCCCGCCACGGGCCCGCGAGCTGCGCCTCCACTGTGGAGTTGTCAAGGTCCGCCGAACACGTTTCACAACACCCGTGCGAGAGCACGTCACCGCACGGCGGCCACCGCACCGGACGGCCGAGCACAGCGCCGGGTGATCACAGCACCGGGCGACCACCGGGCGGTGCGGCCAGCCACTCCGCCCGACGAACGGGCGGCGCAGCACGCGCCTGGTGGCGCCCGGGCCGCGGTGCCGGACCTGCGCAGCACCGCCACCGGGCGCACCGCCGCCGGCGCGCGCCCCGCTGCCCCGCCCGCAGCAACCCCTCCGGCCGCAGCGACCTCCACAGCACCTGCTGCACCTGCGACCACCGCAGCACCTGTGATCACGTGCGCTCCTCCGCTCGTCATGGCCCCAGGATGTGCGGAGCGAACAGCAGTTCGCCAGCACGTCGACCGCGTTGCCCACCATCGTGCGAACTCCAGTTCGACTTGCATCAGCCCGGCGCGCTCGGTTGCGTGCGATCGCTGCCCGAGGAGACTGGGTGGACGCCGACCGCTACCGGGCGAGCACGCGCGGTGTCGACCGCACCCGGATCGGTTCCGCCGATCCCCGTCCGGCGTCGGCCCCGCGTCCCAGGTCCCGGAGGTGCGTGTTGACCACCACTCCTACGACGACACCGGCCCCGACCCGGCCGCACGCGATGCCGCGCGGGAACAAGGGCGCGTTCCTGTCGTGGATCTACACGACGGACCCGAAGCGCATCGGGATGCTCTACCTGGCGACCTCGTTCGGGTTCTTCCTCATCGGCGGCTTCATGGCGCTGCTGATGCGCGGCGAACTGGCCTACCCGCGCCTGCAGTTCCTGTCGCAGGAGCAGTACAACCAGCTGTTCACCATGCACGGCACGATCATGCTGCTGCTGTTCGCGACCCCCATCGTGTTCGGCTTCGCGAACGTGATCCTGCCGCTGCAGATCGGCTCGCCGGACGTGGCGTTCCCGCGGCTGAACGCCTTCTCCTACTGGCTGTTCCTGCTCGGCGGTCTCATCGTGCTGTCCGGCCTGCTCATGCCCGGGGGCGCAGCCGACTTCGGCTGGACCGCCTACGCACCGCTGTCCCGCCCGGAGGCGAGTCCCGGGATGGGCGGCAACGTGTGGATCGCGGGGCTGCTCGTCTCCGGCCTCGGAACCATCCTCGGCGCGGTCAACATGATCACCACGCTGGTGTGCCTGCGCGCCCCCGGGGTGACCATGTGGCGGCTGCCGATCTTCTGCTGGAACATCCTGGTGACGAGCTTCCTGATCCTGCTCGCCTTCCCCATCCTCACCGCGGCGCTGATGGGGCTGCTCGCGGACCGGCACCTGGGTGCGCACGTGTTCGACCCGGCCAACGGCGGGGCGATCCTGTGGCAGCACCTGTTCTGGTTCTTCGGCCACCCCGAGGTCTACATCGTCGCGCTGCCGTTCTTCGGCATCGTCACCGAGATCCTGCCGGTGTTCAGCCGCAAGCCGCTGTTCGGCTACACCGGCCTCGTCTTCGCGACCCTGCTCATCGGCGTGCTCTCGGCCGTGGTGTGGGCGCACCACATGTTCGCCACCGGCGCGGTGCTGCTGCCGTTCTTCGCGTTCACCACGTTCCTCATCGCCGTGCCGACCGGCATCAAGTTCTTCAACTGGATCGGCACGATGTGGCGCGGGCAGCTGACGTTCGAGTCGCCGATGCTGTTCTCCGTCGGCTTCCTCATCACGTTCCTGCTCGGGGGGCTGACCGGCATCCTGCTGGCCTCGCCCCCGCTGGACTTCCACGTCACGGACACGTACTTCGTCGTGGCGCACTTCCACTACGTGCTGTTCGGCACGATCGTGTTCGCCGTGTTCGCGGGCATGTACTTCTGGTTCCCGAAGATGACCGGCCGGATGGTGGACGAGCGGCTGGCCAAGCTGCACTTCTGGCTGACCTTCATCGGCTTCCACACCACGTTCCTGATCCAGCACTGGCTGGGCAACGAGGGCATGCCGCGCCGCTACGCCGACTACCTGCCCTCGGACGGGTTCACCACGCTGAACGCGATCTCGACGGTCGGCGCGTTCATCCTGGGCGCCTCGATGCTCCCGTTCCTGTACAACGTGTTCAAGAGCTACCGCTACGGCACCATCGCGAACGTCGACGACCCGTGGGGGCACGGCAACTCGCTGGAGTGGGCCACCTCCTGCCCGCCACCGCGGCACAACTTCACCGAGCTGCCGCGCGTGCGCTCGATCCGACCCGCGTTCGAGCTGCACTACCCGCACATGGTCGAGCGCCTCGAGAGCGAGGCGCACGCCGGGCTCGGCCCGCGGGAGCGGGGAGCGGCGGAGGAATCGGGCGAAAAGCCCGATTCCGGGCGTAACCCCGAGCGCGAGTAGCCCCACCGATCGCGCGGGTCCCGAACGCCCCGAACGCCCCGGACCCGCGCCCCGGATGCGGTGCACTCGCCCGGAATGAGCAACGGGCAAAAATTCAGCCGTTCTTCCGCAGGAACGAGAGCGCGGACGCGCCGTTTTGGCGATGCGCACAATGCTCCCCGAACGCGTTTGTGCACGGTGCCGCGAGGCCCGTCCCACATTTCGTCCACAATGGGCACTGATCACGCCGGGCGCGGATCTTTCCCGTTTTCGCGCAGGTCAGCGACGTGGCGCGGTTCATATTCGCTGGGGGAACACGGCGTGGACGATCTATCGTTGAGGACGTCCGGGGAGCGCCACCGTTCGTCGTCTTCCTGATTCTTCACCGCCTCCGCCGCAGCGAGAACCGCACCGGGCGGAGCTGAACGCACCAGTACGGCACTCGTTCAGGGGAGACTTCTGTGCCCGTTGCACTGCTAGCACTGGCCATCGCCGCATTCGGAATCGGCACGACCGAGTTCGTCATGATGGGGCTGCTGCCGGAAGTGGCCTCGGCCATGCACGTGTCCGAACCGGTCGCCGGCAGCTACATCTCGTTGTACGCGCTCGGCGTGGTGATCGGCGCACCGCTGTTGACGATCGCCGGCATGCGCGCCCACCGCAAGACCATGCTGCTGAACATGCTGGTGCTGTTCACCATCGGCAACCTCGGCTCGGCGTTCGCGACCAACCACGGCATGCTGCTGGTCACCCGCTTCGTCTCCGGGCTGCCGCACGGCACGTTCTTCGGCATCGGCGCGGTGGTCGCGGCCAGCCTGGTGGCGAGCCACAAGCGCACGCAGGCGATCTCGATGATGTTCATCGGCCTGACCGTGGCCAACATCGTCGGCGTCCCGGTCGGCACGCTGCTCGGCCAGCAGCTCGGCTGGCGCTGGACCTTCGGGCTCGTCGCGGCCATCGGCCTGGCCGCGCTGATCGCGGTGGCCGCCCTCGTCCCGCAGCAGCCCAAACCGCAGAACGTCAGCCTCAGCGGGGAACTGCGCACGTTCCTGCGCGGCCGGATGTGGCTCGCGTTCGGCGTGGTCGTCTTCGGCTTCGCCGCGACGTTCTCCTTCTACAGCTACATCAAGCCGGTCCTCACCGGCATCACCGGCTTCACCCCGACCGCGGTGACCGTGCTGCTGGCGGTGTTCGGCGTGGGCATGACCGCCGGCACCGCGCTCGGCGGCCGGCTCGGCGACATCGCTCCGATGTGGACGCTGTGCGCGGGGCTGGGCGGACTGGCCGCGAGCCTGGCGCTGTTCACCGTCACCGCGCACAACGCGGTGCTGGCCACCGTCAACGTGTTCCTCATCGGCGCCACCGCGTTCACCGCCATGCCGAGCATCCAGGGGCGCATCCTGGACCTCGCCAAGGACGCCCCCGCCCTGGGCTCGGCCAGCATCCAGTCCACCTTCAACATCGCCAACTCGCTGGGCGCCTCCGCCGGCGGTGTCGTGCTCGGCGCCGGGTTCGGCCTGCTGTCGCCGAGTTGGATCGGTGCGGTGCTCGCGCTGGCCGGGCTCGGGTTCGCCGTCGTCTCCGTCTGGTCCGACCGCCGTCCGCAGCACGCCCCGGAGGTCGTGGCCTCGCACCGCACGGAGGGCGGTGGCGAGCAGGCTGCCGCGGACGCGGCGGAGCTCGCCGACGCGCGCGGCTGACCCGCCGGCGCTCGGGTACCGCGCCCCCGCCGCGCGGCACCTGGGCGGGCCGCTGCCGCGCGGCGCGGGCGGCCGAGGACGGAACGCTCCCCCGCCGTCCACCGGTACGGTGAGACGTGCATGCCGCATCGCGACCATCTCGGGCCGCACGACGCAACTTTGGCTGAGGAGAGACAACACATGGCTCAGGTTCCGAACATCACGCTGAACACGGGTGCGTCCATGCCGCAGCTGGGGTACGGCGTGTTCCAGGTTCCGGACGACGAGGTCGTCGAGCCCATCCTGACCGCGCTGCGCGCGGGGTACCGCAAGATCGACACCGCCGCCGTGTACGGCAACGAGGAGGGCGTCGGCAAGGCGATCGCCGACTCGGGCCTGTCGCGGGAGGACCTGTTCGTCACCACCAAGCTGTGGAACGACCGGCAGGGCTACGACAGCACGCTGCAGGCGTTCGACGAGAGCCTCAACAAGCTCGGGCTCGACTACGTCGACCTGTACCTGATCCACTGGCCGCTGCCCGCCAAGGACCGGTTCGTCGACACCTGGAAGGCGTTCGAGCGGCTGCACGACGAGGGCCGCGCGAAGGCCATCGGCGTGTCCAACTTCCACGTGCCGCACCTGCGCCGGCTGTTCGAGGAAACCGACGTCGTGCCGGCGTTGAACCAGATCGAGCTGCACCCGAACCTGCCGCAGCCGGAGCTGCGCGCGTTCCACGCCGAGCACGGCATCGCCACCGAGGCGTGGAGCCCGCTCGGCCGGAACAACGGCCTGCTGGACAGCTCGACGGTCACCGCGCTGGCCGAGAAGTACGACAAGACCCCGGGGCAGATCGTCCTGCGGTGGCACATCCAGCTGGGCAACGTCACCATCCCGAAGTCGGTGACGCCCGCGCGCATCGAGGCCAACATCGACGTGTTCGACTTCGAACTGGCCGAGGACGACATGCAGGCCATCACCGGCCTGGAGACCGGTGAGCGCGTCGGCCCGAACCCGGAGGAGCTCAACGGCTGACCGGAGCGCACCGGCGCACGCGAGGAGCGGGGGACGCACCTGGTGCCCCCGCTCCTTCCGCGTGGTGCGCTGCGCGTTCAGGCCGGGTGGAACCGGGGGCGCGGCGGCGTGAGACCGCGCAGCACGCTGCTGCCCGCGCGCAGCGACACGACCTGGCTGCGGGTGGCGATCCAGCGGGGGAGCTTGCCGAGGCGCTGCAGCGGCGTGTTGCGCTGCGCCGCGGTGAGCGCCGCCGTGCGGGAGACCTTGCGCACCAGCGGCAGGCGCTGCTGCTCGTAGGCCCGCAGCAGCGGCGCGGGCTCGCCCTCGCCGCGGGTGAGGCACTCGGCGAGCACCCACGCGTCCTCGATGGTCTGGTTGGCGGCCTGCGCCACGGCCGGCGGCATGGCGTGCACGGCATCGCCGAGCAGCGTGGTGCGCTCACCGCCCCACACCCGGGGCACGTCGTGGCGGATGTGCGGGAAGAAGCTCAGGTCCTCGTCGGTGACGCTGGCGAGCAACTCCTCGACGGGTTCCGGCCAGCCGCGGAACACGCGCCGCAGGTCGGTGACCGAGGCGACCGGGTCGCCGTCCTTCCAGGGCATGTCGAACCACCAGTGCAGCAGGCCGGAGCCGCTGGGGATGAGCCCGGCGTGCGCGGCGCGCCCCGCGATGTTCAGGGTGCGGTTCCCGCGGGTGACGGGCAGGTCGGTGGCGGTGAGCCCCTGCCAGCTGGCCCAGCCGGTGGGGCGGGCGAGGCGGCCGCCGACGACCGAGCGGCGCACCGCGGAGCGCTGGCCGTCCGCACCGATGAGCACGTCGCCGGTGGCCTGGCTGCCGTTGGCGAACGTCGCGACCACCCGGTCGGGGTGCTCCGCGATGCCCACGCAGCGGCGCCCGAAGTGCACCGCGCCCGCGGGCAGCTGCTCGCCGAGCTTGCGCATCAGCACCCGGCGCGGGATCTGCACGGTGGGAGCGCCGAGCTGCTCGGTGACGGCGTCGAGGTCGGCCTCCCACAGCAGGCGGCCGGAGTCGGTGAGCGAACGGAGGCTGTGCAGGCGGCGACCGGCCCGTTCGATGTCGACGCCCAGCTCCCGCAGCGCAGCGGTACCGTTGCTCCACATCGTGATGCCGGCCCCGCCGGTGCGGTAGCTCTCGGCGTGTTCGAAGACCTCGACCTCGTGCCCCCGGGCGAGCAGCCCGTTCGCGATGGCGAGTCCTCCGATTCCGCCCCCGATTACGAGAACACGCATCGTCTCCATCCGTGGGTCAGTAGCACGTCGTTGCTGTCATGTTATCCACCTTTCGAGGTTCCTCCCCGGCTGCTCCACCACGAAGCGTGCTGCAAGTCACCTTTCCGCTCCGTTGATCAGCACCCTGGTCAGGTGCGCACGCGGCCATTAGGTTGCCGGACATGAGTCCACGCATCACACCTCCGTTCCGGGCCGATCACGTCGGCAGCCTGCTCCGGCCGCAGCGCCTGCTCGACGCGCGCTCCGAGCACGCGGCAGGCCGGCTGTCCGACGCGCGCCTGGCCGAGATCGAGGACGAGGCGATCGCCGAAGCCGTCGCCGCGCAGGAGGACGTGGGGCTGTTCAGCGCCACCGACGGCGAGTTCCGCCGCACCTCGTGGCACATGGACTTCCTCTACCAGCTCTCCGGTGTGTCGAAGGCGGCGGACTCGGAGCTGCAGGTCCGCTTCCACAACGCCGAGGGGGACGTCGAGTTCAGCACGCCGGACCTGCGGGTGGACGGCGAGGTCGGACTGGAGCGCACGATCTTCGGGGAGGCCTTCACCTACCTGCGCGAGCAGGCGACGACGGCGACGCCGAAGCTGACGATCCCCTCACCCGGGATGTTGACCTTCCGCGCCGGCAAGACCGCCCTGGACGAGGACGTCTACCCCGACCCCGCGCAGTTCCGCGCGGACCTCGCCGCGGCCTACCGGCGCCAGGTCCGCGCGCTGGCGGACCTGGGCTGCCACTACCTCCAGCTCGACGACACGAGCCTGGCCTACCTCAACGACCCGCGGCAGCGCGAACAGCTCGTCGCCCGCGGCGGCGAGGCCGAGCACGAGCACGAGCGCACGATCGAGCTCATCAACGAGGCGCTGCGCGAGAGGCCGCGGACGATGGCGGTGACGACCCACATGTGCCGCGGCAACTACCGCTCCTCGTGGGCCGCCGCGGGCGGCTACGACTTCGTCGCCGAGCAGCTGTTCAACGAGCTGGACGTCGACGGGTTCTTCCTCGAGTTCGACGACGAGCGCTCCGGCGGGTTCGCACCGCTGCGCTTCGTCCCGC
This sequence comes from Salinifilum ghardaiensis, assembly GCF_054491345.1. Taxonomy (NCBI): domain Bacteria; kingdom Bacillati; phylum Actinomycetota; class Actinomycetes; order Pseudonocardiales; family Pseudonocardiaceae; genus Salinifilum; species Salinifilum ghardaiensis. The sequence continues at coordinate 4,815,101 of NZ_CM137101.1, forward strand.
GGGACAAGGTCGTCGTGCTCGGCCTGGTCACCACCAAGACCGGTGAGCTGGAGTCGAAGGACCGGCTCAAGCGCCGGATCGAGGAGGCCGCCCGCTACATCGACCTGGACCAGCTGTGCCTGTCGCCGCAGTGCGGCTTCTCCTCCACCTCCGAAGGCAACGAGCTGACCCGCGAGCAGCAGGCCGCCAAGCTCCGGCTCGTCGTCGAAACGGCCGCCGAGGTGTGGGGCTGAACGCGGGGCCTGGGGGTCGAGCACGGGTGCGGACCGGGCACGAGCGGGGCCGCGCGGACCGGGCGGGCGTTCGTCACCGGCAGGGCCGCCCGGCGCGAGCGCCGGCGGGCGCGGCCACCGCCGCTCAGGCCGCCGTTTCCAGGAACTGGCTGGCCACCAGACCCGGCTCGGAGTCCCCGTCGAACCGCACCCACAGAACGGGGTCGTCGAAGACCTCCGGAAGCCCCGTGGCCGCTTCCGTCACCGTGCCCACCTGGTCCCGAAAGCGACCGAACGTGGCACGTACCCGCGCACCGGGCTCGAACGGACTCGCTGCCTGCTCCATGGGAATCGACCGTACGTGCCTCCGCGGGAGGGGTGGTAGCCGCGTCCACGAGATGTTGACTGCACCACGGTGACCTGCGAACGCGCTGCCCTGCCGCGAAACCGCCGGTGAGAGGATCGCGGTCGACGTCGCCGCCGACAGGGAGCCGCATGCGCACGCTCAGGCAGACCGGAGAGCACGAGACCGAGATCAAGAAGTCCCGGTTCCTCTGCTCCCTCACCCCGGTCACCACCGAGCAGGAGGCCCGCGAGGTGATCGCGCAGCGCAAGCGCGCGCACCACGAGGCGCGGCACAACTGCTCGGCGTTCGTGCTGGGCGACCGCGGCGAGGTCCAGAAGTCCAGCGACGACGGGGAACCGGCCGGCACGGCCGGCGTGCCGATGCTGGAGGTGCTGCGGCGCAACGAGATCACCAACGCGGTCGCCGTGGTCACCCGGTACTTCGGCGGCGTCCTGCTCGGCGCCGGCGGGCTCATCCGCGCCTACGGCGGGGCGGTCTCGGAGGCCCTGGAGGTCGTGGGGACGGTGCAGCGCCGCCCGGTCCGGGTGGTGTTCGTCACCGCCGACTACGCCACCGCGGGCAAGCTGGACAACGAGCTGCACTCCGCGGGCCACCACGTCGCCGGGGTCGAGTACGGCGACCGGGCGCGGTTCCACGTCCACGTGCCGGAGGAATCGGTGGACGAGCTGCGCTCGTGGCTCGGCGAGGTGACGGCGGGCGCGGCCGAGGTCGAGCTCGGCGAGGTGCTGTTCGCGGAGGTGTGAGCCGCGAGCGCCCGCCGCCGGGCGCGCCCGGACGGCGGGGCGGGCAGGCGCGGCGCCGCCTCAGAAGTCGGCGTTCATGCAGGCCAACCGGTCACCGGCTTCACCTGCTTCGCCGGGGGCGGTGAGCGTGTGGTGCTCGTGGATCACGAACGAGTTGGCCATCCGGCCGCGGAGCTGCCAGTCGCCGTGCTCGACGACCGTCGCGTTGCCCGCGGCGTCCGTGGTGAAGTCGAGCCACACCTCGTTGTCCGGGTTGGCGTACTCGGGGTTCGTCGAGGGTTGCTCCGGGTCGGGGACGTCCTGGAAGTGCGGGCCCGCGTCCGAGCCGGACGGGCCGCAGGGTTTCGTGTGCACGTGCGCGCCGTACTCGCGGTTGGGTTCGAGCCCGGTGAGCGTCACGACGATCTTGGTCGAACCGTCGGGCAGGGGCTGCGAACCGAGGTGGCTCGTGGCGCCTTCCGGAACGCGGTCGTCGTAGGTGATGGCGTTCGCCCCCTCCGCGTACGGCTGGTACACGCCGTGGGAAAACCGGGGGGTCAGATCTCCGGGATGGGTGTGAGCAGCGGCGGCGGGGGCTGCCGCGCCCAGGGCGCACAGGGCGGACGCCGCCGCGATTGTCGTGATTGCGCGTGTCATGCCCGAAGCCTCCCGCACCGTGATCGACTCGTCCAAGGAATCACGCCAACGGAGGGCCCCGGCGCGTCGCGCCGGGCTCGACCGGAACGTCCCGCGCGAGAACACCGCCGGATCCCGTTCTAAAGTGCCCGGATGACCTCCGAACGGGTGAGTGCAGGGCCTGATCGCACGTGGGTGGTCGCCCTGGCGACGGCGATGTGGGGAACCGACGCGCTCTGGCGGATGCCGCTGGCCACGAGCCTGCCGTCCCCCTCGGTCGTGCTGGCCGAGCACGTCATCATCGTCGCCCTGCTGTCGCCGTTCCTCCCCCGCGCGTGGCGCGCCTGGGCGGCGTGCGCGTGGCGCGACCGCATCGCCGTGCTCGCGCTCGGGGTCGGCGCCTCGGCCCTGGCCACCTCGCTGTTCACGATGGCCTTCCAGGCGGGTGATCCGGTGACCCCGCTGGTCCTGCAGAAGATGCAGCCCATCTTCGCCGCGGTCGCGGCGTTCCTCGTGCTGCGCGAACGACCGCAGCCGCGGTACTTCCTCTTCGCCGCGCCCGCGCTGCTCGGCGCGTGGCTGCTGGCGTTCCCCGACCCGTGGCACGTGCGCGTGGACCAGCTGCTGCCCGCCCTGCTGGCCCTGGGCGCCGCGGCGCTGTGGGCTTCGGGAACGGTGCTGGGACGTGCCGTGTCGGCGAAGCTGTCCTACCGCGACGTGACCGCGCTGCGCTTCTCCACCGGACTGCCCGCAGCTGCGGTCATCGCGCTCGCCACCGGTTCGCCGGTGGCCGTGGGCTGGGGCAACGCCTGGGGACTGCTGCTGCTCGCGCTCATCCCCGGTCTGATCGCGCTGCTGCTGTACTACTTCGGCATGAGCACGACGCCGGCGGCGCGCGCCACCCTGGCCGAGCTGGCCTTCCCCGCCACGGCGGCGCTCATCGGAGTCGTCCTGCTCGGCGAACCGATGACGGCCAGCCAGTGGCTCGGGTTCGCACTCGTCGTCGCCATGGTCACCGGGCTCGGCTGGCACGAGCGGGCCAGCGAGCGCACGAGCATCCGGACCGAACCGGAGGTGCAGCCGCGCTGAGGACCGCACCTCCGCTCGGCGGGCCGGCGCGGAACGCGGTGGCGCGGGGCTTCCCGACGCGCCGCCCCGTCCGGGACCCTGTGCGGATTGTGCTGAGTGAGCGGTTAAAGTTGTCCACTACCGGTGCGGGCCGTTAGCTCAACTGGCAGAGCAGCGGACTTTTAATCCGCGGGTTCGGGGTTCGATCCCCCGGCGGCCCACCAAATCCCCAGGTCACAGGCCTGGGGTTTCGTGCGAGCACGATCGCGCCCACACTTTACCCACACAAAACTACTCAGCCCCCTCGTCGAAGACGTCTTCCAGAGCTTCGGCCATGTCCCGCTCGAACGCCCGGCGACCCATGTACACGTCCTGCGTCATCGACGGCCGCGAATGCCCCAACTGGTCCGCGATCTTCCGCGGCGTCAACCCCGCCTCGTCCAAGATCGTGGCCGTCGTCTTGCGGAACACGTGCGAGGTTACCCAGGCGAAACCCTCGCTGCCCCGCGTCTCGCGCAACACGCGACGCGTGTTCGAGGGGTCGCGCAGCCCACCCACGCTGTCCGGGAAGACCGGTTCATCAGCCGTCGCGGCTTCCTCCCAGCGCCGCTCGAGCATCGCGACCGCCCACCTCGGCAGCGGCAAGGTCCGCTCGCCGTGCTCGGTCTTGGTCGACTTGCGAATCAGGCCCTGGCCCTTGACCCGCACCACGTTGTGATCCACCGCCACAACGCCAGCTGACAGGTCGACCTCCGACCAGTACACCGCCAGGGCCTCACCGATCCGCACGCCGGTCGCCAGCATGAACCGGGAGAGATCCGGAAGATCCCAGCGCACGGCCTTCTCATCCGCTTCGAGCTGATCCAGCCACCGCACCCGCTCCTCCTGGGTCAACGCGCGGGGCTGCTTGCTTCCAGAACCGTCGAGCCGCGAGGTCTCCCGCACGGGGTTCTGCTCCACCGCCCCGTGCCGAGCCGCGCAGCCCATGACCCCCAAGCGCAGCCGACCCCTCATCGCGTCCGAAGACTCCGAGACCGGGGACGGGCTGGAACGTCCCCTCGGTTCCCTGGCCTTCACCGTCGACCGGTCCCACACCTCGCCGGACACGGCCGAGCTCCCGGCAGGCGATGTGATCGTCGTGTGCGGCCCGAAGAGCTCGCCGATCGCGGATGACTGGGAAGCCCACAACGACCCCGACGGGAAGCAGCTCCCCCGATCGAAACGCCACGACGACAAGGCGATCGCCACGCTGCAGCTCAGCTGAAACGGGCTGCCTACCGACTGGACGACGAGATGGTCGTCAACCCGCACGTGCACGGCACGATCGCCTCCCACGCGCCGGAACCCCATGACTGCTCAAGCAGTCTCAGCAGGGGAGGAGGAAGACCATGGCGAAGCCGCCGACCGCGAGCAGGAGCGGCCCCGGGACCACCAACCCACGATGAGGTGGGAGCTCACCCCAGACAGCAGGAGCTTCTCGAGCGCTACGACCACGTGGGCGGTCCGGCCGGGCGAGGACCCGAAAATCCGTCGCGCCTGCTCGCCGCGCCCGGTACGGTTTCGAGCCGTTCGCACTTCGGAGAGCCCGAGGGCTCCGCGCGCGGCCGCCCTGGCCGTTCCCAGGATGAAAGCAGGTTTCGTTGATGGCATGTCGTATCGGTGAGCTCGTGCTTGATTGCCGCGATCCCGAGGTGCTGGCACGGTTCTGGTGCGAGGTCCTGGACTTCGTGGAGCTCGGGCGCGAAGAGGGCCAAGGGGGTTACGCCATCGAGATCGGGCCGCGCGAAGGGTTCGGCGGGCCACAGCCGACGATCATCCTCAGAAGCGGGGACGAGCCGGAGCAGGGGAAGTCCCGGCTGCACATCGACGTCAACCCCACCGACCGCGATCAGGACGCCGAACTCGAACGCCTCCTGAAGCTCGGGGCGCGCCCGGCCGACATCGGCCAGACCGGCGAGGAGCAGTGGAACGTCCTCGCCGACCCCGAAGGCAACGCGTTCTGCCTGCTCAAGGCCCGCCTCAACCCACTCTGACGGCTCTGCGTCCCCGGTGCGGCACTCTTCCCACCGGCAGCAACGGCTCCAGCCTCGCCCACTGCGCATCCGTCACATCCCCGCGTGCCACATCAAGGTCGTCCCAGGCCTCGATCCACTTCTGCAGCACGACCGGGGCTTCGAGCGACCGGACCGCTGGTGCGAGTTCGGAGCACATCGCGGTAGCGCGAGTGCCGGCAGCGCGGCGCCCCCATCGCGATGACCTCTTCGGCCAGCGCCGCCGACGTCGGAGCGCCCGCGCGCGAGGAACTGCCCGAGCGCTGCCGGTCAGCCGGATCCGGTCACTCGAATCCGAGGCCGCGCCGCCCGATCTCGTTGAGCTGGTCGTAGGTGAAGCGGCCGGTCCAGTCGCGCTCGTAGTGCTCCGCCGGGAAGTCGTCGGGGCTGGAACCGGTGCGGAAGGCTTCGCGGACGCTGGCCGCGTACTCCTCGTTGCGGGGGCACCACGGGGCGGCGGGGATGTACATGACGTTGCCCCACCCCTTCTGGTCGGTGACCGGCGCGACGCTGTGGATCACGTCGCAGTGCCACCAGACGGAGTCGCCGGCCCGGATATCGGGGATGCCGGTGAGTGCTTCCAGCACGTCGGTGTGCCACTTGTTGCTGGCGGGGAAGACCTGGTTGGTGGTCACCCCGCACATGTCGTCCTCGGGCACGTCCGGCAGCAGCGGGCGCAGCATGAGGTAGGCCATGGCCTCCGGGATGGGCACGGCGTGCAGCACGCCCTGGTCGTGCGCCATGTCCGACAGCGCCGTCCAGCCCTGGAAGGTGCGGAACGCCGAGCACATGGTGGTTCCGGGGTACTGGGGACCGGCGGTGCGGTGCGCGGCGTCCCAGGGGTCGTACTGCTCGACGGTGCCGTCGAAGAGGTGGCGGAAGGCCCGCTGGTAGGCCTGCGTCATCCACAGGTCGAGGGTGCCGGGGTCGGAGTGGGTGCCCAGACCCGCCGAGTCGGCCCCTTCCGGGCGGCGGCGGATGCGGTCGGGGTACATCGCGTCGCGGTTCGGGTCGAACCACTGCACTCCTCCGGACTCGTGCTTCCAGAAGGAGTTGAGGAAGGCCTGCACGCGCGCCATCCGGTCGCTCTGGCGGGCCTGCATCTGGGCCGGCGACCAGTAGATCGGGTAGATCTCGGGGGTGGAGCCGACGCTGCCGAAGAAGTCGTCGCCGGGCCCGCGGTAGTTCTCGAAGAAGTTGTTCCGCTCGACGTAGTCGACGATGTCGTCGTCCCACGCCTGGGCCTGGTCGCGGTCGAAGTGCCCGCGCACGACGAGGCAGCCGCGCCGGGCGACCTTGTCGCGCTGCTCCGCGGTCGCGGTGCCGCCGGCGATGTCGTCGTAGTCGATGATCGGCCAGACGTCCTCCCCGCGTTCCTTCTCCGCCTCGATCTCGGCCACCCGGGCGGCGATGCGCCGCTCCACGACGGCGAAGACCTCCTCGGCGGTGCGCCCGGAGGCCTCGATGCGCGCCCGCAGCGCGGGCTTGATCTCCCGGATCGCTGCGGACAGGTCCTCGGGTTCGGTCTCCCAGTGGGGCAGCGGCGGCAGGACTCGCGCGGGACCGGAGGTGGTGCTCATGTCGAACTCCTTTGGTCAGGTCTCCTAACTTGTGGGCAAGCTAACTCTCCCGCGCACTTTGGGCAAGACTCCTGACTAAACTGGTGTCATGTCTTCCGCCAAGCCATCGCTGGGGCTGCTGCGCTCGCTGACCGACGAGCACGTGCTGCGGGTGGTCATGGAGCGGGGGCGGTCGACCCGCGCGGAGATCGCGACGTCCACGGGGATCTCCAAGCCGACGATCTCCGAGAGCGTGCGGCGGCTGAGCGAGGCGGGCGTGCTGGTGGACACGGGCGAGCGGACGACCGGCCGCGGGCGGGCCGGTTCCTACTACTCGTTGACCGCGGACTGCGGGACCGCGCTGGTCGCCGGTATCGCCCCGTCCGGCGTGACCGCCGAAGCGGTGGACGCCTTCGGCCGGGTCGTCGCCCGCAGCCGGGCGGAACTGGGCAGAGCGGCCGGCCCGGAGCTGGCCGCCGAGGCGCTCGCGGAGGTGGCAGGCGAGCTGCGCGGCGAGGCACCCGGCGGTCTGCGCTGCGCCGTGGTGAGCGCGGCGGACCCGGTCGACCGCGCGACCGGGCGCCTGGAGCAGTTGCCGGACGTGCCGTTCCTCGTCGGTGATCTGGACCCGGTCGCCGCCCTGGCCCCGCGCGTCGACGGGGCGGTGCTGGTCGACAACGACGTGAACTGGGCGGCCTCCGCCGAGCGCAGCGGCGGGTGCGCGGAAGGCGTCGACGACTTCGTGTACGTGCACCTCGGCGAGGGCCTCGGCTGCGCAGTGGTCAACGACGGAGAAGTGCGCCGCGGGCACCGCGGCCTGGTCGGCGAGATCGCCCACGTCTGCACCGGGGGGCCGGACGGCGCGGCGCTGCCGCTGACCGAGGTGTTCGGTGCTCTCGGACTCCGCCACGAGGGGGCGACCGCCATCGACGTCGAGGCGCTGCGGCGCGCGATCCGCGCGGGCGACGCGGCGGCGGAGCGCTCGTGCACGGCGCTCGCACGCGCCATGTGCGGGGTGTTGTCGGCGGCCGTGGCCTTCGCCGATCCCCAGCTCGTCGTCCTCGGGGGGTCGTGGGGAACCGAGCCGGCGGTGGTCCGGGCGATCACCGAGGAGTGCGCCGGATCCCCGCGTCCCGTGCCGGTCACCCCGGCTCAGGTGGCCGAGCCGGAAATGGCGGGTGCCCGCGCCCGCGCCGTGGAACGGCTGCGGGAGCTCATCATCTCCTCGTCACCCCGCTGAACCCGTCGTCCCGTGCGGCTCCGGCCGCTGCGGCGGCCGGTTGGGCAGGGGCTGGTTCGGCGGCGGCTTCGGCGGGTGCTGGTTCCCCTGCCCGCCGAGGCTCGGCAGGTTCCACGGCCGCGGGTCGTCGCACTCCGGAGAGGCCACCGCGGAGATGTGGAAGTGCTTGGTGTGCGGGTTGCTGCCGTCGTACCGCACCCACTGCCACGGGTTGAACTGCGGCCGCGCGTCCAGGATGAGGCCGTTCGCGATGAGGTACTTGATCCGCGGGTCCTTGCTGGCGGCGAGCTCATCGGTGAGCCGGTCGATGTCGACCCCGTTCCGCGGATCGTGCGTGATGTCCATCGCGGTCACGATTCCCGGCCCGTAGTGCGGGTTGTGATCGCTCCGGCTGTTCTGGTGGCTCCGGTCGCCGATGGTTCCGTCGCTGGCCTCGTTGCGGTTCGGGAAGGCCCGGTCGATCTGCTCCTTGAGCACCTCGAGACTTCGCGCCAGTCGCCAGTTCATGCTCAACCCCCGTTCTTCCGTGCGCTCTCCGCCCAACAGTTCTGCGGCGGCCGGGGTCAGCCCGCGTACAGCTGGCTGTGCTCGACGCGCATGTCGTCGCAGATCGCTCCGAGGTTCCACGGCAGCCTGATCGGTTCGTCCTGCCCCGGCGGATAGATGAGCGCCCCCAGCGCATCCGTGCAGCCCCCGTTGTGGATGTCCCACGACATGTCCTGCAGGGCGCCGCCGCGCGTGGGCAGCGTCAGCTCAGGACCGGGGCCGGCCGGGGTGCCGAGCGTGTCCCCGCCCAGCTCGACGCCCTGACCATCGGTGAACACCACGCGCGCACGCCCCTGCACCACGCAGGGCTCCGCACCGACGTTGGCGAGCCGAAGCGCGGTGTGCGTCTTCCCGTCCGGTCCCGTCGAGACGTGCGCCCCCTTGCTCGGGTAGAACCGCGCCCGCAGCTGCTCGGTCCGGCACGGCGGCGCGCCACCCGCGTCAGCCGCCGACCCCGTTTCGTCCTGTGTGGACTCCGCCGCGGTCTCGCCCGACTCGGATCCGGTCGCCGTCTCCGCAGCGGAGCCCTCCCCGCTCTCCGGTTCGTCCGATGTGGTCCCCCCGCTCCGCGGAGCGGGCTCGGTCACGGTCACGGTCTCGGGCGATGACCCGGATCCGGGCTGCTGCCATCCGCACCCCGAGGCCACGGCCGCGGTCATCAGCACCGCTCCGAGCAAGCGACCCAACGATCGCCCCCAGAAAGAAGCACGCGTTTCCCCCACGTTTCCGATCGCGTTCTGCCAACACAGCGCGCACGAAGATCGCAGGACCACCCGACCGTGTCCACTGATTCCTTCGATCCCCACGATTTTCACCCGTCCGGAGCAAGCCCGGCACGAGAAGTCGCTCACCGAGCGGCGCCGATTCGCCCGTTCCTGCGCAGCGATCCACCGCAATTCGGTAGGTTGGGGCATGGAGCGCGCTTTCGCGCGGGAATCGGACCAAACAGGTATTCCTCCCCGTCCGCGCTTTCCGCAGGAAACGGGACGTACCGCGCCGAGCGAAGCTGCGATCACGCGGACGCGGAGCACCTCGACGTCGAGATCGAGGCGCGCTGCGCCGATCCGGACGAAATCGGCCGACGACTGGACGAAGTCGACGGCCTCGGCACCTTCGTCGGGGTCGGAGCGATCGAGCACGACGGCGACCGCGGGCGCCCGCAGCAGCAGCGCGAGGGCGCACGCGGTCGCCGGGCGTCGAACCGCCCAGCTCGCGGCGCGCTCGTGCAGCGACCTGCTGCGCGCCGCGCGGTGAGCGACCTCCGGGGCGGAACGAGCCCTCAGCCCTGCCGGGCCTTGTACCGCGGGTCGCTCTTGTTGATCACGAAGACCTTGCCGTGCCGGCGCACGACCTGGGCTCCGGGCTTGCTCTTCAACGAGCGCAGCGAGCTGCGCACCTTCATCGGCACACCTCCGGGGGATCCGGCAGCTAATCTGCAATGAAAATCGTTTTCGGGAGCCAGCCTACAGATCCCGCGCGCAGCAGCGGAGGACCGCCCGAACGCGCCGAACCAGCAGGCCACCGGCCCCCCGCGCGGCCCGGGGGCGCGCTCGCGACGCGCCGGGACCGGCTGATCACCACGATCGGGGCAGAGGTGGTCGCCTCGTGGAGCTCCGTGGCGTACAGTGACCCCAGGTCTGAAGTTTTTGTGTTCGTGTATCACCACGCTCGCAAAGAACGTCGTTGCGGGCGCCGTTGCGTTTCTTCTTGCTGGGCAAGCCGGAGACCTCGTCGTCGCATGGACCAACCCCCGGTCGTGCAGTGCGGCCGGGACAGCAAGCCGCTGTCGAAAGATCGAGGAAGCATCATGACTACCGGCACCGTGAAGTGGTTCAGCTCGGAGAAGGGCTTCGGCTTCATCGCCCGCGAGGGCGAGCCGGACGTGTTCGTCCACTACTCGGAGATCCAGGGCACGGGCTTCCGCACCCTGGAGGAGAACCAGCAGGTCGAGTTCGAGATCAGCCAGACCCCGAAGGGGCCCCAGGCGGTCAACGTCGTCGCCCTCTGAACGATTCGCGGAACGCGGCGCCTGCACGGGCCGGTGCCCGGCACCACCCGTGCGCCCGCGTGATGTGACTCGCCGCGGACCACGCGGCTACGACCCCGGCCGGACGGCCGGGGTCGTTTCACGTCGCCGGCCGCGTGCGGGACCGGCTGCACAGCAGGGCCAACCGCACGGCGGCGCCGGCCGCAGGGGTGGCGCGGTGGCCGCCCGCGCGCTCATCCGCACGCGCCGAGCCGATCCTGCCGTCCGGAGGAGTGCGCCGGAGCCGCGCACTGCGTACTCTTGATCACGGTGAGATGAGTGGCACGCACGACCGCACCGCCGCACCATCGGCGGTGCGGTCGTGCGCCGTCCCGGGCCGACCGGCGGCCGCACCGACCAGCGGCCGGGCCGGTCGGCGGCGGGGGAGGGCATCGGCGGACCGCACGCGCGACCGCCCCGCACAGCGGAACGTCTCCTGCATCTGATTCGCTCAGCGTGTCGGGAACGCAGCACAACCCGCAGACGTCTCACTCGTCCGGATTAGATGAGCTGTGTCTTCGACGACCCTTAGTAGCACCGAGTCGACAGCACAGCCACCGTGACAACGGGCATGTAGGCCGATCGGTGAGAATGTGCCGAGCAGCAACGCACAGCCAGGATGAGACGGGAATATGAGTTCGACTGAACCAGTGAGCGCTCCGCAGGAAGCCGCGGCGCGGGACGGCTCGTCCCCGGCCTCGGACGGGTCCCGCACCCCGCCGCAGGACCCGCCGCCGGCGAACGGCAGCGGCTCGGGCGAATCGTCCGGAACCGGCGGGAAGGCCAAGTCGGCGGCGGGATCGGCCGCCCGACTGGTCGGCATCGACTTCGCGCGCGCGATCGCCATCCTCGGCATGTTCGCCTCGCACGTCGGTCCCACCGACTACGACCACCCGCACTCGTGGGCGTTCCTGCCGTTCCACGGGCGGGCGGCGATCCTCTTCGCCGTGCTCGCGGGGATCTCGATCGCCATCATGTCCGGCAGCAGGGAACCGGCGGTCGGCCGCAGCTGGCGCAAGGCGCTCGTCCGCATCGGCACCCGCGCCGTGCTGATGCTCGCGCTCGGCCTGGTCATGAACCAGGTCTTCATCGTGCCGGTGTGGATCATCCTCGCCTACTACGGCGGGTTCTTCCTGCTCTCGCTGCCGTTCCTGCGCATGCGCGCGGGGAGCCTGGGGCTGCTGGCGGCGTTCATGATCGCGTTCGCGCCCGTCGTCTCGTGGTGGATCCGCAGCGCCTACTTCCCGAAGACGCTGATGGACACGCCGCTCAACGACCTCGACTTCGCCATGCTCACGTCCCTGAGCGGGATCGGGGAGTTCGCCGTGACGCTGATGCTGACGGGCGTGTTCCCCACCTTCATCTGGATCGGCTACGTCCTCGCCGGCATGGCCCTGGGCCGGCTCGACCTCACGTCGCTCGCGGTCGCGCGCCGGCTCACCTTCGGCGGTGCCGCCCTCGCCGCCGTCGCCTACGCCTCCTCCTGGTTGACGCTGTACGCGTTCGGCGGGATCAACCGCATCTACGCGACGATCCAGTCCTACGCCGATGCCGACGGGGTCGCGGTCAACGATTTCCTGCACCTGAACCTGTTCCGGATCCAGGGCACCCCACCGACCGACACGCCGGCCTGGCTGCTGCTGCCCTACGCGCACGTGGGCACCCCGTTCAACGGTGCCGCCGGCGTCGGGCTCTCGCTGCTCGTGATCGGGGGGTGCATGTGGCTGCAGCCCTACACGGCCCGCTTCATGAAACCGTTCGCCGCGGTCGGGGCGATCTCGCTGACGTGCTACGTCGGCCACCTCGTCGTGATGCAGCTGCTCTGGGGCGGTGAGCCGAACTCGACCTCGACGAACGCCCTGCTGTTCCTCGCAGGCAGCGTGCTGTTCGCGGTGCTCTGGCAGCGCTGGTACGGGCAGGGCCCGCTGGAGAAGTTCGTCGCGAAGATCTCCTCCAGGGCCACCCGCTCGGTGCCCTGAACCACCCCGCTGCACGAGAACCGGCGCCGGTCCCGCACCGGCGCCGGTTCTTCTGCGCGGGCCGGGGACGCGGCGCCCGGGGCTCAGCGCCCGCTCGTCGCGCCGAGCCGCGCGAGGATCCCGGCCAGCAGGGCGATCCGCCCCGGGGACCGCCCGGGGTCGAAGTGCTCGTCGCGCGAGTGCGGCCCTGCCCCGGCACCGCCGAGGCCGTCCAGCACGGGGCGGCCGAGCGCGGAGACGAAGTTGGCGTCGCTGACGCCGCCGACCGCCACGCCCTCCAGCGGCTGGCCGAGTTCCGCGGCCACCTCCCCGGCCGTGGCGAACAGCTCCTGCGAGGGCGGGTTGGGGTTCATCGGCGGACGGTTCCAGCCTCCGGTGACCCGCACCTCCACCCGCGGGTCGGCCGCGTGCAGGGCCGCCAGTCCGGCGTCGATGCGCGCCCGCTCGTCCGGGTCCTGGATGCGGACGTCGATCTCGCAGGTCGCCCGCCCGGCCACGACGTTGCGGCCGGTTCCGCCCTCGATGCGGCCGATGTTGACGGTCGTGCCCGCCTCCGGTGCGGCCAGGGCGGCGATCCGCGGGACGAGTTCGGCCAGGGCGTGCACCGCGCTGGCCCCGGCCGTGGGGTCCAGTCCGGCGTGCGCCTCGACGCCGCGGGTGGTCACCTCGAACATGCCGAGCCCCTTGCGGTGGGTCTTCACCGTGCCGGCGCGCCCCGGTTCGAGCACGAGCGTGCCGTCCGCGGCCGCGCAGGCGCGTTCGATGTGCTCCCGCGAGGCGTCGCTGCCGATCTCCTCGTCCCCGGTGAGCAGGAACCGCACGGACGGGTGCGGGATGCCCAGCTCGCGCAGCAGCACCAGCGCGCGGACCCCGTGGACGGTGCCGATCTTCATGTCCAGGCAGCCGGGGCCGGTGGCCCGGTCGCCGTCCACCCGGAACGGCCACTCCGCGAGCGTGCCGACCGGCCACACCGTGTCGTAGTGGCACAGCAGCAGCACCCGGCCCGGCGCGGTTCCGGGGAAGGTCACGTCGAGGACGTCGCCGCGCCGGCCCCCGTCGTACAGGGTGCGGGCCTCCGGCCGCCCGAGGCGCTCGACCAGCAGGGCTTCGTGCTCGGCCAGCCCCCGCTCCAACGCGTCCCGGTCGTGACTGGGGGTTTCCCGCTCGACCAGGCGCCGCACGTCGGCGAGGACCTCCGGCAGGGCGTCCTCGGCGGCTCGGGCCACGTCCCGCATCCCGTGCACTGGGCCTCCTCGGAGGAATCCGTCGGCTCGTTCGGCGTGTCCGTCGGGTGGAGCTGGGGCAGTCGGTGGGACCGGCGGCGACACTACCGCCCAGCACGGTGCGCGCACACGCGAACACCCTCGCCGGGCGCGCCCACCCACCCGCATGATCGACATCCCCGCACTGCACAGACAATGCGTAGTGTCAACAACAGGGCGGTGAACATCAGCAGGAGGAATGGATGGATCACGGGGCGGGCAGCGCCGAGGCCGCGGGCGAGGTGGACGGCGTTCCGGACATCAGCGTCGACGGTTACCGCGCGATCACCGGGTTCGCGCACAGCGCGCCGGGCTGGCTGCAGGCCTCGCTCGAGGTGGCGACCTCGGCGGTGGTCCTCCTGCTCGGACTGCTGATGGTGGTGAACCTGTGGCGCGTGCGGGGCAGCGGCCGCCGGGCCCTCGCCCTGGGCGTGGCCGCACCCGCGGTGACCGCGCTGGCCTACGGGATCAGCGAGGCGCTGAAGAGCGTCCTCGAGCAGGGGCGCCCGTGCCGCGCCGTGCCGAACGCGTTACCGAGCCTCGTCGACTGCCCCGCCGTCGGCGACTGGTCGCTTCCCAGCAACCACTCCACGATCGCCGCCGCTGCCGCGGTCGCGCTGGCCATCGCCTGGCGGTCCGCAGCCGTTCCCGCCCTCCTGCTCGCCGTGCTCGAGGGCTTCACGCGCGTCTCCCTCGGGGTGCACTACCCCCACGACGTGCTCGCCGGGTTCCTGCTCGGCGGGGTGGTCGCCGCGCTGGGCGCGCTGCTGGTGGCGAAGCTCGCGGCGGACCGGTCCGCCAGCCCGGTCCGGACGCCCGCCGGGTAGTGCTGCCGGCCCCGGGGAAGACGCCTCCCGGGGGGCGTCCCCGGAAAGGAGAGCCCGGGAAGGCGGGCCTGGGAGAGATCGGCGGCCGCGTCGGGGACAATGACCGGTGATGACCGTGCTCGATCCGACCCTTCGAGCGGCGACCCCGGGAGTCGCCCCGCCGCTGCGCATCGGCGCGCACACCGTCGAAACGCCGGTCGTGCTCGCACCGATGGCCGGGATCACGAACGCGCCGTTCCGCCAGTTGTGCCGGGAGTACGGGGCAGGGCTGTACGTCTGCGAGATGATCACCTCGCGGGCGCTGGTCGAGCGCCACCCCAAGACGATGCGGATGATCCGGTTCGACGAGCGGGAGCACCCGCGGTCGCTGCAGCTCTACGGCGTCGACCCCGCCACGATGCACGAGGCGGTGCGGATGGTGGCCGAGGAGGACCTGGCCGACCACGTGGACATGAACTTCGGCTGCCCGGTGCCGAAGGTCACCCGCCGGGGCGGCGGCTCGGCGCTGCCGTACAAGCGCCGGCTGTTCGGCGACATCGTGGGCGCGGCGGTGCGCGCGGCCGAGCCCGCGGGCATCCCGGTGACGGTGAAGTTCCGGGTCGGCATCGACGACGAGCACGTCACGCACCTCGACGCGGGCCGGATCGCCGCTGACAGCGGTGCCGCTGCGGTCACCCTGCACGGGCGGACCGCGGCGCAGCGGTACTCGGGGACCGCGGACTGGCGGGCGATCGCCCGCCTGGTCGAGCACGTGCCGGACATCCCGGTGCTGGGCAACGGCGACATCTTCCGCGCCTCCGACGCGCTGCGGATGATGTCGGAAACGGGCTGCGCCGGGGTGGTCGTCGGACGCGGCTGCATGGGGCGCCCCTGGCTGTTCCGCGACCTGCAGGCGGCGTTCGCCGGCGAGCCGGTCCCGGAACCGCCCGCGCTCGGGGAGATCACCCGGGTCATCCGCAGGCACGCGGAGCTGCTGGCAGCGGAGATGGGCGAGGACGCCGGTCTGCGCGACCTCCGCAAGCACGTGTCGCAGTACCTGCGCGGGTTCCCGGTGGGTTCGGAGCTGCGCCGGCAGTTCGGCCTGGTGTCGCGGCTGCCGGAGCTCGACGGCCTGCTGGCCCGGTTGGACCCGAGCACCCCCTTCCCGCCGGAGGCGGAGGGTCCGCGGGGGCGCCAGGGCTCGGCGAGCACCGTCGTGCTGCCGGAGGGCTGGCTGGACGATCCCGAGGACCCCAGCGTTCCGGCGGGCGCCGAGATGGACCACAACGGCGGTTGATCGCGGTGCTCGACGGAACCGGCCTGCGACACCGCGGATTCCGCGGTGTCCTCTGTGGTCTGGTTCCGCTCGTGCTCGTGATGGCGGGGTGTGCGGCGGATCGCGAGGCCGAACCGCTGCGGCTGTCCCAGCGGTACTTCGCCGCGAACAACACGGCGGCGCGCGAGGGCCCCGACGCGCAGCGCGATTTCTTCCGCCGCACCCAGCACCCGGACTTCCCCGCTCAGGGGTGCGATCTCGGCGGCTCCACCGTGGAGTTCGACCCGGCGTGGTCGACGCTGCGCCGCGACCCGCAGTTCACCTCGGACGGGATCGAGCCGCGCGGCGCGGTGTGGGTGGTGGGGGTCGAGGTCACCACGCGCCGCGACGGCGTCGTCCAGTCCCGGCAGATCGGTTCGCAGCACCTGGTGATGCTGAACGGCTCGCTGTACGGGTTCGCGCCGTGCGCCCGGTGAGGAGCCGGGCTCGCGGCGGGGGAGCTCGCGGGCGCGCCGCTCGGCGGCGGGCCCCTCCGGCGAGCGCTACCCACCCCCGCGGGCACGAGCCGGGTACCGACCGCCCGGGCCGACGAGGCACCGGTTTCCTTGCTGGGGCAACGGATCACCGGGTGTGCCAGCCCTTTCGGCGGGGCGCCCCGGACGCCGGCCGCACGTCGCGGGCTCCCGCGGCGTCCGACCGCGGAAACCGGGACGAGTGACGAACAACACAGCGGAACCGCTCCCCCGTGCGGGTGGGGCTTGCGCACAGCGGTTTTGCGCACGCCACGACGCCGGTACACATCCGGGAAGTTGGACGGATGCGCACTCGTGCGCGCACACTCGCTCAGCCGGACGAGCGAATTCGAGCCGTACTCGGATCTGCTGGCTCAAGCGATCCGTCCCAGGCGACGACATCACGGACGGGAGGTGAGCGCGATGGCCGGACTGCGCAACGGGTTCGCCGGTTCGGAACCGGTCCGCGAGGGCGCGTCCGCGACGCCACCTCCCGGAAGCCGCTCCGGCCGCGAGGGCGCGGGGAGCACCGGCATGGCCGAGCTGCACGAGTCGATAGCGCGGTTACTCGCGGCGCGGGGCCAGTGGCGGCAGGCCTACCACCACCTGCGCTCCGCGCTCGACCTCATGTCCACGACGGAGACGGTGCAGGTGCCGGAGCAGCTCCGGCACGAGGTGAACCGGCTGCGCAGGGAGCGCGCCGAAGCCCGCGAGCTGAGCAGGCGCGACAGCCTCACCGCGAGCTACAACCGCCGCTACCTCCACGAGCGGCTCGCCGACATGCTCTCGGCGCACACCGGCGGGTCCGGATCCGGGCTCGCCCTGGCCCTGGTCGACCTGGACTGGTTCAAGCAGGTCAACGACACGCACGGGCACCTGCTCGGCGACCGCGTGCTGCAGGACCTCGTCGAGCTGCTCCACCAGGCCCTGCCCACCGAGGGGTTCTGCGCGCGCTACGGCGGCGAGGAGTTCGTCCTGGTCCTGCCGGAGATCGAACCGACGACGGCCGTGTCGGTCTGCGAGCAGGCCCGCGCGCGAGTGGAGAAGCACCCCTGGACGCGGTTGGCCGCGGGGTTGCGTGTCACGATCAGCGTTGGATTGGCCCATGAGCGCACCGCGGGCCAGTCCGCGCCGCCGTCCGCGGAGCAACAGCTGATCAGTGCCGATGCCTTGCTGTACGCGGCGAAGCAGGCCGGACGGAACGCGGTGGCGTACCGCTGCGGCAAGGAGGTGCGATTGGCGGGCATGGCCGCGGGACGCCGCTCGGCTCCACCGCGCCCCACCGCCGACTACTGAGCGCGATCAACACATCGCAGCGCGCCACGGCGGGCGGCTGTTCACCCGCTTTCAACCGAAAGCGATACACCAAATTGGACGAGCGAGGCAGCCATCTCGTGCACTGGCTGTGAATAAGTTGTCGTCGGTATCGTCAGTTTGGGCGACCCGCCGTACTATTTCGATGGCGCCGGTCGATATCTGTCGGGGGATAGCGGCCGCGTTCGGATAACGTTGCGGTTGCACGCACGTCACATGGCAGTCGAGACGTACGCATTGGGAGGGACATCTGGTGCCGCACGACCCCCGGCATGGCGAGCTCGGGCACCGGGACTCCCGCCCGACCGGTGATGACGGCCCTCCTCAGGCCCAGAACGGCTCCGAGGCCGACGCGAACGGCGGCCGCAGGCGCCGCCGCGCCGCGGGCGAGGAGGGAACCAGCGGAACCCACGTCATCGACCTGCTGTCCAAGCACGGCAAGGCCCCGCAGGAGACGAGCGCGCACCGGCGCCGCGCCGAACCGGAGCAGCCCGCCCCGAACGGGTCCGAGGCCGCCGGCCGGGAGCCCGCACGACCGCCGCAGGCCGCGCCCGGCGAGCCGCCGCCCCCGTCGCGCGCGAACCCCCCGGCCCGACCGAACGGCGCCGCTCCCGCCGATCCCTCCGCTGCCTGGCCGGCACGACCCGAGGCCGGGCGCAACGGGTCCGGCCCGAACGGCTCGACGCCGAAGGGCTCGGGCCCGAACGGCTCGACGCCGAACGGATCCGGGCCGAACGGGTCCGCAGCGCCGGCGCACCCCCGCCCGGAACCCAACGGCAGGCCCCCGGGCGCGAACGGGGCGCCACCTGCCGGCGGCACGCCCTCCCCCAACAACCCCCAGCCGAACGGCGGGCCCCGGAGCGGCAGCGCCCCGCAGGCCGGCACCAGCACCCCCGGCGCCGCGCAGAACGGCGCCCCGCAAACGGGTGCCGGCACCGCGCAGAACGGCGCCCCGCAGACGAGTGGTGGGCAGGGGGGCGCCGCGCCGAACGCCCCGCAGCCGCCCCGGAGCACCGGGCAGGGCCCGGCGTCCAACGGCGCCGCGCCGGAGGGCGCCTTCCCGCAGCGACCACCGGCTCCGCCCGCGTCCTCCCCCCAGAGCAACGGGCATCCGCAACCGCCGGCCGGCCCCGCCGCCGGGCAACCGCCGCAGGGCGCGCCCGCAGCACCTCCGCGGCCGCCGCAGGGGCCGTCCCAGGGGCAGCCCCCGGGACAGCCCCAAGGGCAGCCGCCCGGTCGTCCCGGTGGCAACCGCGGGTGGCACCCGCCGCAGTCCGCCCCCCAAACCCCCGCGGGCTCCGCTCCGCAGGCGGGGCCGAGCACGACGGCCGCACCGCCGGCCGCCCCGGCGGGAGGTTCCCCGCAGAACGGCAACCGCCCCCCGGCCGGTCCCGCCGCCGGGTCCGAACCGGCCACGCGGATCACGCAGGCGCTGAGCAGCGGTGCGGGCGCGGTCTCTGCTCCGGGCGCGGACGCGCCGACGACGCAGCACGCCCCGGTCTCCGCGGCGGAGGACGCCCGGTCCGCACCGGCCGCGCCTCCCCGCCCGTCGGCCCCCGCGGCACCGCGGCCGGCCGCGGCCGACCCCGAGGCGACGGCGCAGCACGGTGCGCTGGGCGGCGCGGAGACGGCGCTCACCGGTGCCGTCGACCCCTACGACGAGCCCGAGCAGGACGAGTCCCTGCTGGAGGACTCGGTCGAGTACGTCCCGGACTTCGACGCTTTCGACGACGAGGAGGACGACTCCGCAGAGGAGGACGACGAGCGCGAGGTCGAGGAGATCGACGCGACGCTGGCCCGCTTCTCCGCGGTGCACGACGAGATCGCCCGGGAGGAGGAGGCCCGGCGCAACAAGTTCAAGTGGCTGCGCCGCAAGGGTTCCGAACCCGAGCTCGGCAAGGACATGCCGTTCGACTTCGTCCAGGACCAGGACGGCACCTCCCGCGTGGAGCGCAAGAAGCAGCGCCGCAAGCGCCGCACCCACGTGCTCTTCGCGGCGGTCGCCGTGGCCGCCTCGATCATCGTGTTCCTCACGGTGGGCATGGCGTTGAGCGCCTAGACGTGGATGAACGGGGGAACCGGTCGCGCCGCCCTCGGGGGACCCCGCAGCACCTCGCGACGGACGGTGATCAACCACACCCGGTCGGGTAACCGCCGTTCGAATCATGTGGATCCGGGACGACCGGTTTGGGACACTTCACGAGCAGGGACCGTTCACTCGCGGTTCACTGCGGTGCACCCGTCCGATTCCACGGCACAGTAAGCTGGACATATGCGTGAGGCCTACCAGGAACAACTCGACAAGCTCGCCGACGAACTCGCCACCATGTCGGGCATGGTCGGCACCGCGATGGAACGCGCCACGAGAGCGCTCCTGGAGACGGATCTCAGCCTGGCCGAGCAGGTCATCGAGGACGACGCGAAGGTCGACGAGGCCCGGGCCCGCGCCGAGGAGCACGCCTTCGGGCTGCTCGCCCTCCAGGCACCGGTGGCCAGCGACCTGCGCACCGTGATCTCCACGATCCACGTCGCGGAGGACCTGGAACGCATGGGGGATCTCGCGCTCCACGTGGCCAAGGCCGCGCGCCGCCGCCACCCGAACGAGGTGCTTCCGGAGGACGTGCGCCCGTACTTCTCCGACATGGGGCGCATCGCGGTGAAGCTCGCCGAACGCGTGAACAGCGTGCTGCAGACCCGGGACGTGGACGCCGCCCAGGGCATGGAAACCGATGACGACGAGATGGACGATCTCCACCGGCACCTGTTCACCATGATGATGGGCTCCGAGTGGTCGCACGGCGTCGCCGCCGCGGTGGACGTGACGCTGCTGGGGCGGTTCTACGAGCGCTTCGCCGACCACGCCGTGTCCGTGGCGCGGCGCGTCGTGTTCATCGTCACCGGGAAGATGCCCACGGGCTGATCACCTCCGGCCGGGCTCGCCGGTCAGAGCTCGCCGGGCTCCTCGGCCGCGGCGCGGCCTCCCGACCGGCGAGCCCGGCGGTGCCCACCGGGGAGGTTCGCGTTGAGCGACCGCGCGGACCGGTGACCGCCTGCACGGCCGCTCCGCGAGGCCGGTCGAGCCGCGGGCTCGGCGATAATACTCAGTCACATCGCTCGCACCCGGGTTCGAACTGTGCGATCCTGCCGTCCCGTGAACACCCGCCAAGCAGCCACCCGGTGCGGAGGATCGTCACGTGGGTAGCAGTCCGACCGTCCAGCGCCGCCGCCTCGGCAACGAGCTGCGACGCCTCCGGGAAGCGGCGGGCCGCACCCACCGGGAAGTCGCCGGCCAGCTGGACTGCTCGCAGGGCAAGATCAGCCAGATCGAGCTCGGCCGCGTGCCCGTGCGCACCTCCGACGTGCGCCTCATGGCCGAGTTCTACGGCGTGGCGGGCGAGCAGCTGGACGCGCTCACCGAGCTCGCCCAGGGCTCGAAGGAGCGCGGCTGGTGGCAGGACTACCCCAGCACCGCGCTGCGGCCGGGGATGCAGACCTACCTCGGCCTCGAGACGGCGGCCAGCGCGGTGAGCTGCTTCGGCAGCGCCCCGCTGCCGGAGCTGCTGCGCACCACCGAGTACAGCCGCGCGCTGCTGGCCGCCGACCGGGAACGGCTCGACGAGCAGGCCGTCGCCGAACGCCTGGAGGTCGCGGCGAAGCGGCAGCAGCGGCTCGTCGGCGAGAACCCCCTCGAGCTGTGGGCGGTGCTCGACGAGTCGGCGCTGCACCGCACCATTGGCGGCGGCTCGGTGATGCGCCAGCAGCTGGAGCACCTCGTGCTGCTCGGCTACCGCCGGAACGTGACGATCCAGGTGCTGCCGTTCCGCGCGGGAGCGCACCCGCTGCTGGCCGACCGGATCTCGGTGTTCTCCTTCCCCGACCCGGACGACGCGCAGGTGGTGCACCTCGGCGACTCGGTCAACGCACGGTTCCTGGACCAGGGAACCGGGGAGTACCTGCGCGCGTTCGAGCGGGTGTGCGCGGCGGCGCTGTCGCCGAAGGACTCCAGCTCCCACATCTCCGCACTCGCCGACCGGATGTAGGCACCGGGCCGGCGGACCGGGCCGGTGGGGCGGCCCGGTCCGCCCGGCGGTGCTGCCGGCGCCCTGCGGGTGCGGTCAGCCGAAGCGGCCGGAGATGTAGTCCTCGGTGGCCTTCTGCGAGGGGTTCGAGAAGATCGTGCCGGTCTCGTCCATCTCCACGAGCTGGCCCGGCTCACCCACGGCGGGCAGGTTGAAGAACGCGGTCTGGTCGCTGACGCGCGCCGCCTGCTGCATGTTGTGCGTGACGATGACGATCGTGTAGTCCTGCTTCAGCCGCGCGATCAGGTCCTCGATCGCCAGCGTGGAGATCGGGTCGAGCGCGGAGCACGGCTCGTCCATGAGCAGCACGTCGGGCTGCACGGCGATCGCCCGCGCGATGCACAGCCGCTGCTGCTGCCCGCCGGAGAGGCTCCCGCCCGGCTTGTTCAGCCGATCCTTGACCTCCTCCCACAGGTTCGCGCCGCGCAGCGCGCGCTCGGCGATCTCGTCGAGCTTGCGCTTGTTCTTGTCGCCGACGAGCTTCAGCCCGGCGACCACGTTGTCCCGGATGGACATGGTGGGGAACGGGTTCGCCCGCTGGAACACCATGCCGATCGTGCGGCGCACCTGCACCGGGTCGATGCTCGGGCCGTAGATGTCCTCGCCGTCGAGCTCCACCTTGCCCTCGACGCGCCCGGCGGGCACCACTTCGTGCATCCGGTTGAGCGCACGCAGCACGGTCGACTTGCCGCACCCCGAGGGCCCGATGAAGGCGGTGACGCTGTGCGCCGGGACCTGGAGGGTCACGTCCTGCACCGCGTGGAACTTCCCGTAGTGCAGGTTCAGGTCTTTGATGTCGATACGTTTGGCCATGGCTGTAGAACCGTCCTATTTGGTGCGCACCGCGAGCAGCTTCGACAGCAGCGTCGCGACGAGGTTGATCAGCATGATGACCAGCACCAGGGTCAGCGCAGCACCCCACATCCGGGAGTCACCGGCGGCGGTGGCGGTGGTGCGTTCCATGTAGATGGTCAGCGGCAGCGAGGCCATCTCCCCGCTGAACAGGTTGAAGTTGATCGCCCTGGAGTAGCCGACGAGGATGAGCAGCGGCGCGGTCTCGCCCAGCACGCGCGCCAGGCCGAGCATCACGCCGGTGAGGATCCCGGACATCGCGGTCGGCAGCACGATCCGCAGGATCGTCTTCCACTTGGGCACGCCGAGCGCGTAGGCGGCCTCGCGCAGCTCGTCGGGGACGATGCGCAGCATGCTCTCGGTGGTGCGCACGACGAGGGGGAGCATCAGCAGCATCAGCGACATCGCCACGGCGATGCCGCTGCGCTCGAAGCCCAGCGTCGTGATCCACAGCGCGTAGATGAACAGGCCGGCCACGATGGACGGCAGCCCGCTGAGCACGTCCACCATGAACGTGGTGGCCCGGGCCAGCCGCGCGTTGCCCCCGTACTCGACGAGGTAGACCGCCACCATGATCCCCAGCGGGATGGTGACGACCGCGGTCACCGCGCCCTGCAGGAGCGTGCCCATCAGGGCGTGGTAGATGCCGCCGCCGAAGTCGGTGGGCAGCAGCCCGTTGAAGGAGTGGTTCCACCAGGTGGGGCTGAGCATCGGCTGCAGCCCGCGCTCCAGCAGGGTGTACAGCACCCACAGCAGCGGGACGACGGCGACGGCGAAGGCCGCGACGAACACCGCCGTGGCCGTGTGGTTCTTCAGCTTCCGCGCCACGCTGATCCGCTGGAACGCCGGCGGCGCGGCGGGCTGTTCGACGTCCGCGGTGTCGGTCCTCATTCGTTCCCCCCTGAGTTGCCGCCCTCGATCCAGCGGGCGAGCGCGTTGACCACGAACGTGATCACGAACAGCACCAGTCCTGCCGAGATGTAGGCGCCGACCTGGAGGTCGTTGAGGAACTCGGCCGATCCGAGCGCGATCTTCGAGGCGAAGGTGGCACCGCCGTCGAAGACGCTGTAGCCCGGCGGTTCGAACGTGAAGCTGAGGATGATGGTCAGGGCGACGGTTTCACCGAGCGCGCGGCCGAGGCCGAGCATCGAACCGCCGATGAAGCCGTTCTTGCCGAACGGCCACACCGTGGTGCGCACGACTTCCCACTTGGTGGCGCCCAGCGCCAGCGCCCCCTCGATCTGCTGCGAGGGGGTGCGCTGGAACACCTCGCGGGTCACGCCGGTGATGATCGGCAGGATCATCACCGCGAGCACGATCCCGGCGGTGAACACGTTCTTGCCGCTGCCCGCGGGGATGTTGCCGTCGGCGAAGATCGGGATCCAGCCGAGGTTGTTGTTCAACCACGCGGCCGCGGGGCTGATCACCGGTGCGAGCACCATGACGCCCCACAGCCCGTAGATCACCGAGGGCACGGCGGCCAGCAGGTCCACGATGTACGCGAACGGGCGCGCCAGGCTGCGCGGGGCGTACATCGTCAGGAACAGGGCGATGCAGAAGGCCAGCGGCATCGCGATCACCAGGGCGAGCAGCGAGCTCGCCACGGTGACCCACAGCAGGTCGATGATGCCGAAGCGCAGGTTGCTCGGGTCCGAGGTGTCCCACTCCCGGCTGAACAGAAAGTTGACCTCGTTCGCCTGCAGCGACGGGATCGCCCGGATGAGCAGGAAGAGCGCGATCGCGGCGATGAGGGCCACCACGAACGCACCGGAAGTGCGTGCCAGCGCGGAGAAGATGCGGTCGCCGGGCTTGACGACCGCTCTGTCCGCGGATGCGCCAGGAGAGGGAATGGGATCCTCCGGTCCGGAACTGCGCGCCGAGGCGCCCCCGGCGCCGGAATCCGGCGGCTGGGGGCGCCTCTCGGCTGTCGTCGAGTCGGTCACTGCTGTCGCGAGCCTCTCATCTCGTGCGTTCGACGCTGTGTCCACCCTGGACTCGGTGCGTCCGCGGCGTCAGGCGTTGATCGAGTTGATCGAGTCCATGACCTTCTTCTTGAACTGCTCCGGCAGCGCGACGTAGCCGGCGTCCCTGAGCTGCTGCGGGTCGGAGTTCGCCCCCACCGTCAGCGCGGCCTTGACCGCCTTGGCCGTCTGCGGGTCGTAGCCCTTCGAGCAGACGATCTCGTAGGTGGTCAGCGTCAGCGGGTACACGCCCGGATCGGAGTTGCCGTAGAGGGACTCGAGGTTGACCCGCAGGTCCTTGCCCTGGCCCTCCAGCTCGGCCTCGTCGATGGCCTTGCCGACCGTCTCCGGGGTGAGCTCGACCGGCCCGGCGCCGCTGTCGATCTTGGCGATGTCCAGGCCGAGGTTCTTCGGGTAGGACCACTCGGAGTAGGTCAGCGCGCCCTTCGTGCTCTTCACGGCCTGGGTGACCTGGTCGCTGCCGTCGCGGCCCTGGCCCACGCCCGGTCCGGGGCGGAACTGCTTGTCGGTAGCCTGCCACGCGCCGCCGGTCGCCGTCTTGAGGTACTTCTGGAAGTTCTGCGAGGTGCCCGACTCGTCCGAGCGGAAGAAGGGCTTGATCTCCAGGTCCGGAAGCTGCGCGTTCGGGTTGAGCTGCTTGATCGCCGGGTCGTTCCAGTTGGTGATCTCGCCCTGGTAGATCTTGGCGATGACGTCGGCGTTGAGGGTCAGGTCCTGCACGCCGGGAACGTTGTAGGTGACCGCGACCGGCCCGAAGACCATCGGGATGTTCAGCGGCTGGTTGCCGTTGCAGCGCTGGGCGGCCTGCTGGGACTCCTCGGGGGTCAGCGGCGAGTCGGAGCCGCCGAAGTCGACCTGCCCGCCGATGAAGGCGGAGATCCCCTTGCCGGACCCGGAACTGGTGTAGTTGAGCTGCTCGCCCTCGCACTTGGCGCTGTAGTCGCGGGCGACGATGTCCATGGCGTTCTTCTGCGCCGAGGAGCCCTCCGCCGAAACGGTCTGCTCACCGCACTCGACCTGGATGTTCTGCAGGGCCGGGTTCGTTCCCCCCTGCGAGGTGTTCTGGTCGGTGCCGCAGGATGAGAGGGCCAGGGCGCCGGCGGCGGCGAATGCGAACGCCGGGACGAACCGCTTGGTCTTCACGTATTTCCTCCACTCGGACACTTCGGCAGCGCGCCGCGTGCACGACTTCGACGCATCTTCCGGGTGCGGTCACCGGAAGAATAGGCAGCCGGAGTAGCGCCTTCCCGCCATCCAGGTGAACGATGAGTGAACAGGCACGCTCAGTAAGCAGTGCCACACCACCACCGGGCCATCCGAACCACCCAGTTCCGATTTTCCTACCCAAAACGGGCCCGTGTGCGTACGTACCGTAGGTGCCCGATCGGCACCGGAGCCCACCCGACGCGGTCACCGCCCGTCAGCGCCCGAACTGCACGTCCGTGTCCCAGCGCTCGAAGCCGAGCCGCTCGTACACCCGCACGGCAGCGGCGTTGTCCCCCTCGACGTACAGCATGACCTGCCGGCACCCGGTGTCGCGCAGGTGGCGCAACCCGGCGATGGTCAGCGCCTTGCCCAGACCGCTGCCCTGCCCCTGCGGGTCGACGCCGAGCACGTAGACCTCACCGGTGCCGTCCGGGTGCACCTTCGTCCAGTGGAATCCGAGCAGCGTGCCCGCGGAGTCCTCGGCGAGCAGGAGGCCGGCCGGGTCGAACCAGGACTCCTGCTGCTTGGCGCGCAGCTCCTCGGCGTCCATCCCACCCTGCTCAGGGTGCCAGCGGAACGCGCGGTGGTTCACCCGCAGCAGCTCGGACTCGTCCGAACCGATGCGGAACCCGCGCACGGTCACCCCCGCCGGCAGCGGCGCCTCGGGCAGCGCGCCGTCGTCGAGGTCCCGGCCCATCCGCCACAGCTCGCGCACGCGGCTGAAGCCGTAGTGCTCGGCGAGTCGCAGCGCACCCGGGAGCTGGCCGTGCGACCACACCCGCAGCCGACCGGAGTCGCCCTCCGACTCGTCCGGCTCGACGAGCAGCTCCGCCCGGCTCAGCAGCGCCTCGACCAGGCGCGTCCCCACCCCGGCACGCCGGTGCCGGGGATGCGTCGCGAGCTCCGCGACCAGCTCGCCCGCGTCGGACTCGTGCTCGGTGTCCAGGTGGGCGTACCCCGCGAGCACCCCGTCCTGGTGCACCAGGAAGTGCTCCGACCGCACGTCGCCCTGCACCGGTTCCACCTGGCTGGTCACGTCCCGGTGCGCCTTCAGCCGCAGCAGGACGTGCTCCCCGGCGGGGGCGACGCCGTCGTGCTCCTCGGTCTCCTCGAGCAACCGCATGACCGCGGTCGCCTCGTTGCTGTCCAGTCCATTCCGCCACGTCAGCTGCACGCCTCTGACAGTACCCAGAGCCGTCCGACCGCGGCGCGGACCCGCGGCGGCCCGTGCGCGTGTCGGGTGGTGCGGCCGGGATTCCCGTTTCGGCCGGGGTTCCTGTTTCACCGTTATTCCTGTTTCACCGGGATTCCCGTTTCGCCGGACCCAGCGCCGCTACCGGGTGCCGGCCGCCCGCGACCCGGTGCCCTCGTCGAGCACCCCGGCGGGCGCGACCGCCTGCCGGTCCGGCAGCTCCGCGGCGGGGGCGCGCTCCGGCGACGCGGCCGCACCGGCCTCCTCGGCGCCGATGACCCCGTCCGCGCGCCTGCCGCGCTCAGCTCCCCTGCCGCGCTCAGTTCCCCTGCCGCGCTGCGGGGTGACGAACTTGTAGCCGACGCTGCGAACCGTGCCGATCATGCTGTCGTGCTCGGGGCCGAGCTTCGCGCGCAGGCGCCGCACGTGCACGTCGACCGTGCGGGTGCCGCCGAAGAAGTCGTAGCCCCACACCTCCTGCAGCAGCTGCGCCCGGCTGAACACCCGCCCGGGGTGCTGCGCGAAGAACTTCAGCAGCTCGAACTCCTTGTAGGTGAGCTCCAGCGCACGGCCCTTCAGCCGGGCGGTGTAGGTGGCCTCCTCGATGACGAGGTCGCCGACCGCGAGCGCGTCGTCCTCGCGGGCGGCCGTCTCGCGGCGCGCGGCGAGCAGCCGCAGCCGGGCGTCGACCTCCGCCGGGCCGGCCGCCGGCAGCAGGATGTCGTCGACGCCCCACTCGCCGTTCACGGCGACGAGACCGCCCTCGGAGACGACGGCGAGCACCGGGGCGCTGCCGGCCGACAGCAGGCGGCACAGCTCGCGTGCCCCGGCCATGTCCTTGCGCGCGTCGACGACGACCACGTCGTGCGCTCCCGGCGAGAGCACGGCCTGCGGGTCCGGCGGGGACACCCGCGACCGGTGCGGGAGCAGGCCCAGGCCGGGCAGCACGTCGGCCGCGCTCGCTTCGCGGGTGAGACACAACAATTCCGGGCTCATGGGAACCTCCCTGCCGCGGGCTGGACGGCCGCCACCTGGACCAGCGGCCTCGGTCCCGGCCCCGTTGCCGGCGGGTTGCTCGAAGAATAGCGGACGCGGCCCGGGCGGACCCACGTCTCGCAGCAGGAGTCACAGTCGCGGGCTCGCGGTGAACACCGGGATTGCGCGAGCGCACCCGCTGCGATGTGGAGCACGCCCCGGTGCGGGGGCCGCGACCAGCGGATTCTCCCCGGGTGAAGAGCGTCACCGCCCCGCTGGGGACCGGTTGGGCCCGGTGCCACCGCGGCAGGTCCTACAGTGGGACGACCCCAGCGCGGCCGCCCTGACCAGGGAGGGGACATTCCTCTCCTTCGGCTCGGAGCGGGTGCGGCTGCACCGCCGACCGCGTTCGCACAGCCCGACCCGACGGAACGGACCGATACGCGTGAAGAAGCTCGCGATCTCCCTCGTGGTACTGCTCGCGGTGCTCGTGGCCGCCGACTTCGGCGCCGCGGCCTTCGCCGAGCGCAAGGTCTCGCAGCAGCTGCGCGGCCAGTTGGAGCTGCAGCACAACCCGGAGGTGCGCATCCACGGGTTCCCGTTCCTCGCGCAGGTCGTCGCCGGGGACTACCGCAACGTCGAGGTCTCCGCGGAGGGCGTGCGGGCCGAGCCGCTGCAGCAGCTGGGCATCTCCGCCAACCTGCACCACGCGCGGGTGGACACGCGGAAGCTGGTCAACGGCAACGCCGAGCAGCTGACCGTCGACGACGTGGACGGGCGGGTGCGCCTGCTGGCCGGCGACGTCGGCCGGCTGATCGACGTCCCGGACCTGGCGATCAACCCGGTCTCCGACGACAAGCTCGCCGAAGCCAGCGGGGAGAACGGCGACCGGGGCGAGTCCGCCCAGGGCGGATCCGACCAGGACGTGACAGGTGTCCGCCTGGACGGCACGATCGACATCGCGGGCCAGAAGACGCAGGTGCACGTGATCGCCGCGCTCTCGCTGGAGAACGGCAAGATCCGCGTCGAACCCCGTGACCTGGGCCTGAAGAACGACGTCGTGCCGGACCTGCAGCTGCCGGGCGTGTTCAAGAACCTGCTGCGGCAGCAGTTCACCACCACCATCGACCCGGGACGCCAGATGCCGTTCGACGTCACCCCGACCGGGCTGCGGGTCGAGCACGGCGCCCTGGTGATGGAGGGCAAGGCCCGGGACGTGACCGTCGACATGCAGGGCAGTGCCGCGGGGTGAGCGGGTGGCCACGTGGGTCCTCGCGGTCGGCGCGCTGCTGGCCGCACTTGTGATCACGGGTGCCTGCGGGTTGACGTGGCGGCTGCGCAGCGGTCGCGTGCGGCCCGCCCGCACCCGCTCGAACGGGGAGGAGACCTTGCTGGAGGCGCTGCCCGCCGATCTGCGGCGCGTGCTGACCGAACGCTCCGACGCCGACGCCCCGGTGACGCTGCTGCAGCTGTCCACCGCGTTCTGCGCGCCGTGCCGGCACGCGCGCGTGCTGCTGGAGCGGTTCGCCGGCAGCACCCCGGGCGTGCGGCACGTGGAGGTCGACCTGACCCACCACCCGGACTGGGCGACACCGCTGCGGGTGCACACCACGCCGATGACGCTCGTGCTCGACGGCGCCGGGGCGGAGCTGTTCCGCGTTCCGGGAGTTCCCCGGCGCGCCGATCTGGCCGAGGCGCTGCGCCCGCACCTGCCGTGAGCGGCGCCGCCGTGCGCTGCTCCGCCGCGGTTCGCTCCCCGAGGGCGCGCCCACCGGCGGGCGCGCCGTCCCACCAGGTGAACAACCTTCCGAGCGATCGACTCGGTCGGTAGCCTGCGAACCATGCGAGTACTGCTGACCCGCCGACGCGCGGTGGACCACTGCCGCACGGCCAGCAGTCTGTGTCGCGGCTCGGCGGAACGCCCGTCCGGGGCGCGCCGTCCGCGTTCGCTCCGCGCCGCGGCGCCCGCGGTCGTTCCTCGCGGTGGCGGAGGCTGAACCCGGTGCAGCCGATGCGCGGCCCGACCGGGTGCCCGGTTCTCCGGCGCGGCCCCCGGTTGCCCGGTGCAGCCCGATCACCCGGCGCAGCCCGATCGCCCGGCGCAGCTCTGTTCTGACAGGCCGAACTCCGGTTGCCGCCCAGGAGGCCCCATGCCCGCTTCGTCCCAGGAGATGCTCGATCCCCGAGGTGTGCGGTTCAGCGCAGGGGTCACGAGCGCGATCCTGGCGTTCGGGCTGGTGACCACGAGCTGGCGCGTCCTCGCCGCGCAGACGGTGCTGTTCGCGATGTGCGCGGTCATCGGGCTGCGGGCGAACCCGTGGGGGCAGGTCTACCGCTCAGCGGTGCGGCCGCGCCTGGGGGACCTGGACGGCGACGAGCGGGAGGCGCCGGGGCCGGTCCGGTTCGCCCAGGGGGTCGGGTTCGCGTTCGCCCTGGCGGCCGCGGCCGGGTACGCGGCGGGGTGGGTCGCCTTCGGCGTGGTCGCGAACGTGTTCGCGCTCATCGCCGCACTGCTCAACGCGGTCTTCGGCTACTGCCTCGGCTGCCACGCGTACCTGCTGTCGCGCAGGTTCCTGCCGATCAGAAACGTTCCCTGAGCAGAAACGTTCCCTGACAACACTCACCGATCCGAACGAAAGAGGAGTCACCCGATGAGCCGTGCAGAGGTCCTGGTCTCCGCGGACTGGGCCGAACAGAACCTGAACACGCCCGGTGTCGTGTTCGCCGAGGTCGACGAGGACACCACCGCCTACGACGGCGGCCACATCCCGGGCGCCGTCAAGCTGGACTGGAAGAACGAGCTCCAGGACCACGTGCGGCGCGACTTCGTCAACCGCGAGGACTTCAGCAAGCTGCTGTCGGCCAAGGGCATCGGCAACGACGACACGGTCGTCCTCTACGGCGGCAACAACAACTGGTTCGCCGCCTACGCGTACTGGTACTTCAAGCTCTACGGCCACGACGACGTCAAGCTGCTCGACGGCGGCCGCAAGAAGTGGGAGCTGGACGGCCGCCAGCTGACCAAGGAGGAGCCGGACCGCGCGGCCACGAACTACCAGGCCGAGGATCCGGACACCTCCATCCGCGCGTTCCGCGACGAGGTCGTCGACGCGATCGGCGACAAGAACCTGGTGGACGTGCGCTCGCCCGACGAGTTCGCCGGCAAGCTCGTCGCGCCGGCCCACCTGCCGCAGGAGTCGGCCCAGCGCGCCGGCCACATCCCCTCGGCCATCAACGTGCCGTGGAGCAAGGCGGCCAACGAGGACGGCACCTTCAAGTCCGACGAGGAGCTGCAGAAGCTCTACACCGAGGCCGGCCTGGACACCTCGAAGGACACGATCGCCTACTGCCGCATCGGCGAGCGGTCCTCGCACACGTGGTTCGTGCTGCACGAGCTGCTGGGCCTGAGCAACGTGAAGAACTACGACGGTTCGTGGACCGAGTACGGCTCGCTCGTCGGCGTGCCGGTCGAGAACCCCAGCGAGCAGGGAGCCTGAACATGAGTGGATGCGGAGCACCGCAGCAGGGCGGCGCGCAGGTCGTCGACACCGACCAGGTCGTGCTGGCCGGGAAGGTCCGTTCCGGCGAGGAGGTCGTCAGCGGCGCGTTCGTCCGGCTGCTCGACTCCTCCGGCGAGTTCACCGCCGAGGTCGTCTCCTCCGAGGAGGGCGACTTCCGCTTCTACGCCGCGCCGGGGCGGTGGACGGTGCGCGCGCTGCACCGCAGCGGCAGCGGTGAGGCCGAGCTCTCGGCCGAGGCCGCCGGGGAGCACCAGGTGGACATCGCGGTCGCCTGAGGCAGTCCGATCAGCGCCCGCTCGGTGCACGCGGCCCGACCGCGGCCGGGCGTGATCTGACCCACCGGCCTGATCCACCGGCCTGATCGCAGTCGGCGGGGCCGCCGGGTTCACCGAACTCGGCGGCCCCGCCGCATGTCCGGGGTGGCCGCATGTCCGAGGTGTCTGCCGCGGGGGATCATGTCTGACGCCACACCCCACGGCGGCGCTCCGGTGGTTATCCTCTGCCCGTGACCCTCTTGGACTTCCTCCACTACGGACTCGTGACGCTCGTCGGCATCGCCGCGGTGGCGACGCTGTGGTTCGCGTACTACGTGCTGTACCGGCTGCACCAGGACTGAGCGAACCGCGCGCAGCGGACCCGCCTCGCCGGGGCGGCCCCGCTGCCCGGGGCGCGCGCCGCCCGGTACTCTCGTGCCGATGAGTGAGACGCCTGACCAGCCGGAACGCGTCGACGGGAACGAGGCCGTCCGCGCCGCAGCCGAACGCGCCGAGCAGACGCGGCAGCGCAACCTGCCGCAGTTCGACGACCTCCCCGGCGTCGGGGAGACGGCCAATCTGCGGATGGGCCCGTCGCTGAACGACGCGTGCCTGTCGCTGCTGCCGCTGGTGGGCGTGTGGCGCGGCGAAGGTGAGGCGAACCACCCTTCGCTGGAGTCGTCCTACCGCTTCTACCAGCAGATCACGATCGCCCACGACGGTCGTCCGTTCCTCACCTACGAGTCGGTCGCCTGGCGGTTGGACCGCCCGGGCGGCGAGGTCGGCGAGCCGGACCTGCGCGAGTTCGGCTTCCTCCGCCCGCAGCAGGACGAGACGATCGAGTTCATGCTGATGCAGTCCACCGGCGTGTCCGAGCTGTTCTTCGGCAAGCCGCGCAGCCAGACCTCGTGGGAGTTCGGCACGGACGCGGTGCTGCGCAGCCCCACCGGTGAGGACGCGAACGCGTCGAGCCGCTTGTACGGCATCGTCGAGGGCGCGCTGGCCTACGTCGAGGAGCGCTCGACCTCGCAGCACGAGCTGCAACCGCGCCTGTCGGCGAAGCTGGACCGCGTCGTCGGCTGAGCGACCGGCGCCGGACTCACGCCCCGGTGCGCCGGCTCCGCTCGCCGGGGCCGGTTCCCCGGGCGGATTCGTCCGCGGACTGCTCCGCCTGCTCCGTCGGTTCCGCCCGCTCGGCCGGTTCGGACGTCCCGTCCGGTCCGCCGGCGGTGCCCTCCTGCCCGCCGGGCGCGTCGCCGTCCGGCCCCGGTCCGCGGTCGGCGGCGGGGCCGCGGAGCTGATCGCTCCACAGCAGCACGGCCAGCAGCACCGCGAGGACGATGGCGATCGCACCCGCGACGAGCGGCTCGTTGCCGGGAAAATCGGGGAACCCGAACGCCTCCGGTCCTGCCGTGACGACCCACCAGCCGCCGGGGGCCTGCTCCACGGTCGCGAGCTCCGCGGCCCTGCCCCGCAGGTGGTGGAGCACGTCGCCGCCGCGCGTACCGAGCACGCGCTGCACGCCGAGCGGAGCCGCCCACAGCAGCGCCACCACGCCGCCCGTGGCCAGCAGCGGGGACCACTGGGAGCGCCGCGGCACGAGCAGCGCGGCGAGCACGCCGACCAGCGCCAGCGCGCACAGCCCGCCGACGTTCAGCGCGCGGTCCCACGGCACGCTCAGCGCGGCGGTGTCGCCGGTGATCACGCACCTGCCGGAGGCGTAGTTCCCGTGCAGGTCGGGGTTGCCGAAGGCCGCGTCGCAGCCGGTCCACACCCGGCCGACCTGGTAGAGCCAGATCGCGGTGAGCCAGCCGAGCGCGACGAGCGCGAACCCGCCGGTGATCCACTGCCGCTGCGGACGCCGCCGCGTCACCATCCCCACCTCCCGTGTCCGCGCGGCCCGCGGCCGCATCAGCGCCACCCGAGCTCCCGGGGCGCGTGGTCGCGTCACCCGTAGTTGGATTCGTACAGCCGCGTGATCGCGGCGTGCAGGTCGGGGTCGGCCTTCACCCGCGTGCCGTCGACCGTGTGCACCTGGGTGATCCGGCGGACGCTGGAGGCCAGCCACACGCCGTCCGCGGTGCCCAGGTCCTCGACGCCGAACTGCTCCACGCGCGTGGTCCAGCCCGCGCTCTCGGCCGCGCGGAACAGCGCGCCCTGCGTCGTGCCGCGCAGGATGCCCGTGCTGGGCGGTGGTGTGCGCAGGGCGCCGCCGTGCGCGAGCACCACGTTCGACGTGGGGCCCTCCAGCACGGAACCGTCGGTGGCGGTGAAGATGACCTCGTCGGCACCGCGGGCCTCGGCCTCGCGCAGCGCGGCCATGTTCACCGCGTACGACAGCGTCTTCGCCGACAGCAGCAGCCACGGGGCGCGCTGCATGAGGTCCGGCGAGTGCCCGCGCTCCAGGGTCACCGCGGACACGCCCTCGCGGCGCTTGCGCTCGGTGTCGGCGGTCACCTCGCTCGCCATCGCGTAGGCGGTGGGGGTGCCGTCGCCGCCGTCGACGCCGCGGCCGCAGATGAGCTTCAGCGCCACCTCCGGGTGCTGCTGCCACGGCCACGCGTCCACGACCGCGTCGACGGCCCGCTGCCACGCCGCGCGGTCGGGCGAGGGCATGTCGAGCATCCGCGCGGAGCGTTCCATGCGCTCCAGGTGCGGCTGGAGCTCGCGGGCCGCGCCGTCGACCACGAGGACCGTCTCGAAGACGCCGTCGCCGCGGGTCGCGGCGAGGTCGTCCGCGCGCAGCAACGGGGTCTCCGGGTCGACGAGGCTGCCGTCCAGCAGGGCAACGAGGCGCATGCGTGCAGCCTAGTACCGCTGCTGGCGCAGCAGCGGTACTCCCCGCAGGTGCTTCCGCGTGTCGGGGGCCGCCACGTGTCGGAGGGAATCGGCGGAAACGTCCCCTGCCGCCGGGATCACCCGTTAGAGTCGATCTCCGCGGAACCGGGAAAGGGGGTCGGCATGACCGGAGGCGGCGGCTTCGAGGGTTCGAAGCAAGCCCTCGGGGAGGTCAGCAAGCAAACCACGTGGATCAACGAGCAGGTCGGCGCGGGCAAGCTGCGGTTGGATCCGGAGGCTGCCGAGAAGGCAGCCAAGCGGTGCCGGGACGAGGCGGACGCGCTGCGGGAGATGACCTTCGACGCTCAAGCAATCGAGCGTGTGGAGGGCCTCGGCAACTACCCCGACGGCAAAGCCCTGGCAGAGAGGTTCCGGCAGAAGGCCAACGACCCGGAGGCGGGGGCCTTCGCCCTCATCAAGCAGATGCGTGAAGAGCTGGAAAAGATGGCGCAGGCCTTCGAGGGCGCGGCGAAGGACTACCGTACGACCGACGAGCAGGCCGCCGAGGACTTTGAGCGAGGGTTGCGACAGTGACGAAGTTTGCCCGTTCCGTGCTGACCGTATCCGCGGGCGCCCTTCTGATGGGCGCATCGGCGTGTGCCACGCCCGCCGGTGGCGGCGACTCGGACCAGCCCGAGACCTCGCAACCCCAGCAGAGCAAGGCACTGGAGCAGTTCGACCCGTGCACCTTCTTTCAGCCCCAAGAGCTGAAGTCGTGGGGTCTGCCTCCCACCGAGGGAGAAGACAGAACGCAGGTTTCGTGGGAACCGACGTGCGCATGGTCCGGCGATGAAAGCGTTGTGGGCTTGAGCAAGAACGTCGAGGAGACGGTCGACTCGTACGCGCAGAACGAAAACTGGGCCACGTACGAGAAGCAGCCCATCGGCGGCCGCTCCGGCGCGGTCGCTGTCACGAGCGGCGCTTCCGGCGGGGGTGGCTGCAACGTCCTCGTCGACGCCGGCGGCGGCGTCGTGATCTACCAGATCACCTCGGACGTCGACGACGCGTGCTCGGAGCTGAAACCCATCGCCGAAGCCACCGCCGGCCGCCTGCCGCAGTGACCGGGACCTGGTCCGGTGCGCGCTGCCCCCGTGACGTACCGGGCCATTCGCACCAGTTCGCCCGCGCCAACCCCCATCCCCTGCGGGCTGGCGCGACATCACCGCGTGAGGAACTCCAGGAACGCGCGCCACTGGGACCTGTTGAGCACCAGCGTTCCGCCGCGCGGGTCCTTGCTGTCGCGCACCCCCACCGCATCCGGGCGCATCGCCACCTCGACGCAGGCCTGCGAATTGGTGCTGTAGCTCGAGGTGCGCCAGCACCCCGTTAACCCATAGCTGTTCGTCGGCACAGGCTCATCCTAGGGAGGAGCAGCACGGAAGTCCGCAGCGCGGACGGACGTCAGCCGAGCGCCGCGAGGCGTCCCCTGATCAGTTCGGCGGAGCTGTCCCGGTCGAGAGCCCGTGCCTGCGCTTCGACGAACACGGTCCTGTACTGCTGCACACGCGCCTGATCGTGGATGAGCCCCATCGACACGGAGGTTTCGTCCCATGCCACGAGCGGCAGCTCGGTGCTGGGGAAAGCGAGCAGGTGGAACGTGGCCCCGCCCATGGCGGCGCAGCACGGAGCCGTGAACGGCAGGATCCGCAGGTCCAGGTTCTCCGCGCACGACTCGACGAGTTCGAGCAGGTGCCGCAGCTGCCCAGCGAGCACCTCCGCTCCGCCGACCTGCTGGTGCAGAGTGGCTTCCGCCATCACGACCTGCGCGTAGAGCGGATCTCCGTCGAGGAGTCGCTGCTTTCTGCGGCGACGGACCTCGACCCGACGGTCCACTTCGGACTGCCTGAGGTTGGCGGTGTCGCCCTGGTGCACGGCGCGTGCGTAGTCCTCGCTCTGCAGCAGTCCCGAGACGAGGGCGCTCTCGTAGGTCCGCACCTCGGCAGCACCGTGCTCGTATCCGAGGAAGCGCAGGAAATCGGGAGCGAGGATGCGCCGGTACTGCTGCCACCAACCCTGGACTTCGGAGGCCCGGCGCAGCTCGTCCAGGTGGGCGCGTTCCTCCTCGCCGATGCCGTAGATCTCCGCGATGCGGTGCAGCTTGTCCTCGGCGAGCAGGCGGCGCCCGTTCTCGGTGTTGCTCACGTGGTTCTGGCTGATGCCGATGTTCTCCGCGACTTCGGTCCCGGTCATGCCCGTGGCCTCGCGCGCCTGGCGCAGGCGGATGCCGAGTTCCCACGCGGCGAGCGTCGGCGATGTCCCGGGCACCGCGCCTCCCTTCTGACGAACGCACGCGGTCTGCCTGTTTAGCACAGCGCGCGCAGCTCGAGATGCGCACCGATGGGGAGGCATCCCTTCTCCACCACCCAATTGAGCTATCGATAAAGCTATATCTCTCCATTAATCTTTGATCTTGATGACGGCGAGGGCGGCCCCGCTCCCCGATTCCGCACCGCGGCCTCGCCGTCATCCCCGGTCAGAACCACGATCCGCGGTGGGTGGGTGCCGCCGCGCTGGAGGTGAGCCGATGCGCGTCCCGCGACTGGACCGGCAGGGCCCGGTCGTCTACTGGCGTCCCTGGCAGGGCCTGCGGCACGCCCTCGACCCGTCCGAACCGCCGCAACCCGGCCAGCAGCGCACCGGCCTGTGCGGCGCCCCGGTGGAGGTGCGCGACGCCGGTGCCACCGAATGGCTCGCCCCGACCTGCCCCGCCTGCTGGGACCGCGCCCGACAACGCCGGGACGCCCGTGCAGCCGGTGGCGGGGCCCGTGCAGCCGGTGGCGGGGCCCGTGCAGCCGGTGGCGGGGCGCAGCGCTCCGCCCGCGCGGGGGCCTCCGGGCAGCGGGGAGGCGCGCGATGAGCCCCCTCTGCCCGGATCTCGCGCTGCTGCTGCTCACGGCGGGCGTGAGCGCGGTGTTCTTCCTCGTCGTCGTGCTCGTGCCGATGCGCTGCGAACCCGACGTCGCCGAGCGCCCGGTGCGACCGCGCCCGCCGGTGTTCGACCCGGCCGAGATGGAACGACGGCTCCGCGCGGAGCAGGCCCACCGGCAAACCGTCTGCGCGCGCTACCTCGCCCAGCGGCGCGACCGCATCCTCGCCGCCGAACCCCGTCCGTACGTCGGCAAGCACCGCCTCGCCGAGGACGAGCGCCCGGCACCGGTGGACATCACGCCGCACCGGCCGCCCGTCGACGTGCGCTTCGCGCACCGGGGATTCGTCCACGGGGACTCCGCGCACCGGCCTCCCGCGCTGCGGTGAGGCGGTCGCCGCCCGCCCCGTCCCGTCCTGCCCCGTCCCGGGCGCAGGTCCCCCGCGCCCGGGACCGACGCGCCCGGGCGCGTCGGGTCACCACCACCGGCACGCCCGCGACCACCGAGAACGCCTGCCACCCCCACCCGCGTCGCGCTCGCGCCTCCCCCGCCCCAGGTAGGATCGAGGCAGGTGAAGCCGGCGAGCGCAGGAGCAGCAGGAGCAGGCAGTGCGGGATTCACAACCGGCCGCGGAGCACCCGGCGGGCGATCAGGGCGCGCTCCGGAACACGCTGCACGAACGCGGCATGCGCATGACCCCGCAGCGGCAGCTCGTGCTGGACGCGGTGCGGGACCTCGGCCACGCCACCCCGGAGCAGGTCTGCCGGCGCGTGCAGGGCAAGGCCGCCACGATCAACATCACCACGGTCTACCGCGCCCTGGACCTGCTCGAGGAGATCGGCCTGGTGCGGCACACGCACCTCGGCCACGGCGCCCCGACCTACTCCGCCGAGGACCACGAGCACGTCCACCTGGTCTGCCACCGCTGCGGTGAGGTCGACGAGGTGCCGTCCGAGATCATGGACGCCCTGGCCAGGACGCTGGACGACGACCGCGGATTCGCCTTGGACGCCACGCACGTGGCGCTGTCCGGGACCTGCCGGCACTGCCGCGCGCACGGCCGACCCGAGAACGGAAACGACCCCGGCGAGGAGCACGCATGAACTCTCCGCTGCTGCAGCAACCGGGTGCGATCCCGGCACCCGACGACTCCTCGGACGCGGGGGTGCCCTGGCACTTCGGCGACCCGTTCGCCGAGCAGCGCACCGCCACGCGCGGCGCCGTCGTCATCGACCGCTCCCACCGCGAGGTGCTGGCCGTGCCCGGGGAGGAACGGCTCAGCTGGCTGCACCTCGTGCTGTCCCAGCACCTCACCGACCTGCCGGAGGGCCAGGGCACCGAGGCGCTCGTCCTCGACACGCAGGGACGGATCGACTGCCACGCGATGGTCGCCCACCACGACGGCGCCGTGTACCTGGACACCGAGCGCGACGCCCGCGCCACCAGCGCGCTGCCCTCCGTCGACGGCGCGACCACCCAGCCGCTGCTGGACTACCTGGAAGCGATGCGGTTCTGGTCGCAGGTCGAGCCGCGCGACGCCACCGACGAGTTCGCCGTGCTCACGCTCATGGGGCCGGACGTGCCCGAGCGGCTCGGCGCGTTCGCCACCGTGCCCGCCGGCAACTACGAGGTCGCCGGCCTGCCCGGCGGCGGCTTCGCCCGGCGCGTGCCCTTCCGCGGGCTGTGCGTGGTGGACCTCCTCGTTCCGCGCGACCAGCACGAGTCCTGGTTCACCGCGCTCACCGACGCCGGGGTGCGGCCGTCCGGGACGATGGCGTACGAGGCCCTGCGGGTCGAAGCGCTGCGCCCGCGGGTCGGCTTCGACACCGACGAGCGGTCCATCCCGCACGAGCTCAACTGGATCCACGTCGCCGCGCACGTCGCCAAGGGCTGCTACCGCGGACAGGAGACCGTGGCCAAGGTGCACAACGTCGGCAAGCCGCCGCGCCAGACGGTGCTGCTGCACCTCGACGGTTCGGTGGAGATCCGACCGGCCACCGGCGACCCCGTCCACCAGGGGGACCGT
This sequence comes from Salinifilum ghardaiensis, assembly GCF_054491345.1. NCBI lineage: Bacteria > Bacillati > Actinomycetota > Actinomycetes > Pseudonocardiales > Pseudonocardiaceae > Salinifilum > Salinifilum ghardaiensis. Next base: position 4,854,469 of record NZ_CM137101.1, read on the forward strand.
CGCGTGGGCCGCGTCGGCAGCGTGGTGCAGCACCACGAGCTCGGCCCGATCGCCCTGGCGCTGATCAAGCGCAGCGTCACCGCCGACGCGGAGCTCACCGCGGGCGACGCCGAGGAGGAGCGGGCCGTGGCCGCCGCCGTCGACCCGGACTCGGTGCCGCCGGACACGGGTGAGCCGCCGGGCCGGATCGCCGCGCAGAGCGTCAAAGGGCGGTGAGCGCGCGGGGCTCGCGGGGTTTCCGTCCACTGCTCGGGTGACAACGTCCGCGCGGGCGAACCGCACTCGGGATCGCGTCGTTGTGCCACCATGCTCAGCAGCACTCCAACCGCCACGAGCCACCGGAGGATGACCAGGTGATCGAAGTCCGGCCGGGTGGACGACGCCGCATCGACCGGGTTCTCTCCCCGGACTACACCGACGGGGTGGAGCAGCGCGACCTCGCCGCCGTGCGCGAACTCCGCGACGAGGCGGCGCAGGAGGAGACGGACCTGTCCTACCTGCGGCGCATGCTGCACGCGCGCATCGACATCGTGCTCGCCGAGCAGCGGCGGCGCGCCGAAGGCGGCAGCACCTCGGTGGTCGAGCAGCTCACCGCGATCCTGTCCGACAACGCCGTGGGGCCCGCCTCCGGATCCGGGCGCTACCAGTCGGTCGAGCCCTCGCGCGTCGAGGCGCACCGGCGGCACGTCGAAGCACTGCTGTCCGATGTGGACCTGTCCGACGTGACCTCGTTACCGGACGCGACGCTGGGCGACGCCCTGCGCGCGTACCGGTCCGAGGAGAACTCGGTCTCGCAGCGCCGCCGCGAGGTGCAGGACGTGGTGGACCGGATCAACGAGGAGATCGCCCGGCGCTACCGGGAGGGCGCCGCGTCGGTGGACGCGCTGCTCTCCGAGCACGAGAACTGACCCCGCCTCCCGGGGTCCTCCTCTCCCGACCGGTCCCCTCTCCCGGGCGGCCGTCCCGGCTGGTCCTCCCCTGGCTGGTCCTGTCCCGGTCGACCCGGACTCGGGCGCGCAAGCGTGCTCTGCGCCCCGTTTTCTGGAACTCTTCCAGTGAGCGCAATTTTCATGAAAATTGGAAACTGTCCCCACACGAACGGAGCACAAATGATCACCACGCCATCGAGTGAGGCGTGGTTGATCGGAGGTTCCGGAGCGGCGGCCGCGGAGTGATCAGCTGGTGATCAGTTGCGGCGCTCGCGCGCGGCGTACTCGGCCCAGAAGTCCCGCAGCTGCTCGTAGCGCTCGCTGACCTCGTCGCTGTCGCCGGCCTCCATCGCGTCGAGGATGGCGTGCACGTCCTCGGCCGAGGAGTCCGCCTCGACGACTTCGTCGGGCATCATCCGCACCAGACCGCCGTAGTCCAGCTCCACCGCCGAGTGCGGGTGGAAGTGCTCCAGCCACTTGCCCGTCTCCTTGAGCACCCGGGTGGGCCCCTCCTCGCCGAGGGACTGCTCGCACACCGAGTGCGCCCGCGCGACACGCCGCCGCGCGTCGGCCATGGCCGTGTGCCAGTAGACCCGCCTGCGCCCCTCGCGGGGAGCGACGCGCCGCTCGTCCGGGTCGACGAGCGCGAACCAGGGCAGCGGGATGCTCCACGTGGACGACAGGATGTGCACCACCGAGTCGGACAGCTCGTTGACCACGGCGCTCGCGCGCGCCTTGGCCTGCTCCGGCGAGACGGGCAGCGCCGCCGCGCGCAGCGGCTGCTCCGCCGAACCGAGGAAACCCACCAGCGCAGCGGCCGCGCGGCCGCGCAGGTCGAGCGGGCACACCAGCGGTCCCGGCCCCACGGTGGCGCTCGGCCCGCTGGGCACCTCCGCCGCGTCCAGCGCGAGCACGGGTTCACGGGCGCCGGCGCCGGGCAGCAGCTGCGGCGGCATCGTCAGCTGAGTGCGCAGCCACAGGCGCTGCTCGACCGTGCCCGCGTCGGCGGGATCCACAGCGCCTCGCTCGAGGGCGGTCACCGCCCGTTCCCGCTGTGACTCGTCGAGAGCGGACACGGGTTCGTACACCCTCAGGTAGGCGACGAACGGCTCTGGCACAGCGAGCATGGTGTCACGATCCGCCGCGGCCGCGCCGACCGGCCTCCGCGCCCGTGCGAGGCGGTTCACGCCCCGCCCGCGAGGCGGTTCACGCCCCGCGCGGGTGCGCGTGCGCGGTTGCTCGGTCAGCCTCGCCAGCAGCCGACGCGCGGGGCTCGCGCGAGCGCGCGTGCGGCTCCGCCCGCGAGGCCGGTTCGCGCCCCGCGCGGGGGCGCGTGTGAGGCGACGCGCCGGTGGTGGCCCGCCGACACGCCGAGCTCTTATGGTCGTTGTGGAACATCGGCCGAGTTCACGGTTGCGCGACCGGTCGGAGTGAGGTGTCACTCACGACACGGCCGCTCGCTGGCGGACACCACGTCGCGTAGAACCGGCTCGGCACGGTACGGTAGTTACAGGAAAAGTTGTCGAGATCAAGCGGGGCCGACGTTCCCCTGTCCGCCCCGCACACCCTGCGCGAGGGGGTCGAGCCATGGGGCGCGGCCGGGCTAAGGCCAAGCAGACGAAAGTGGCCCGCGAGCTTAAGTACAACTCCCCCGCCGTCGACATGGATGCGCTGCAGCGGGAGCTGTCCGCACAACGGTCTGGCGAGTGGTCCGACGAGGACCGCGACGACCCGTACGACGACGGGTACGACGACTACGACCGGCGCTGACGCACCCCCGACCACGCCGAACGCGCGGCGCCGGTGCGTCGTGCGACGGGTGGGGCGTGTGTCAACCGGGCGTGCACCCGGCCCGGCGTGAACTCGGCGGGCCGGCACAGCTCGTGGGTCTCCAGCACGTTCGGTGTGAGTGACGTTGCCGTCCCCGCGGCGACGTCACTCACATCTGTGCGTCACGCGGTCGCCGCGCAGCGGCCGTTCGCCATGCCTGCGGGGAAGCGCGCGTACCACCGCGCTGTGACGCGCGCACCGCCATCCGCATCCTCAACCGCTACCCCTCGGGGGTACCATCGTCCCCGGCGCTGGAAACGCTCGGAGGTGCGGGGATGCGGCGGGTCGCACTGCGCGCGGTGATGGTGCTGCTCCTCCCGCTCGGCGTGGTGCTCATGCACCAGGTGCCGCTTCCGGCGCTGCTCGGATCCCCCGCGGTCGCGGCGTCGCAGCACGCCGGTGCCGCCACCTCCGCGGTTCCACACCCCGCCGGAGGACCACGCGCCGAAGCGGTCGGGGGGAGTGCGCACCACCGGACGGGTGCGCTCCCAGCAGCGCACCCAGCGGGTGCGCACCCGGGTACCGAACCCCCGGCGGGTGCGCACCGGGACACGGGGCACCGGGACACGGGGCACCGGGACACCGCGGGCCAGAAGACCGGTCATCCAGCGGCAGCGGACCGGACCACCGCGCCCCCGGCAGCCGAGCACCGGGCCACCGATCCGGCCGGGACCACCGCGCACCGGCAGGCGGGGTGCGGATGGTTGCTGCACCTGTGCCTGGCGGTGCTCACCGCGGTGCTCGGAGCGTTCGCGCTGCGCAGGTTCGGCGTGCGCGTGGTGCCGCCCCGCGGACCGCCCGCGGCGCGGTCCCCGCGCGTGCCGCGCAGACCGCGACCGCCACCGCACCCGTACGTGCTGTGCGTGCTCCGACTGTGATGCCTTCGCTGATCACCCCCCTTCTGAACAGCGAGAACTTCACGATCGAGGAGCACGATGCATTCCAGGACCCGATTGCCGCTCATCGCCGCGCTCGCCGCGGCAGCCCTGCTCGGAGCCTCCTGCACGAACGCGGAGGCCCCGCCCGCCCCCGAGCGCAGCTCGGCGCAGCAGTCCGCGGCCTCCCCCGCCGACGTGACCTTCGCGCGGGGCATGGTGCCGCACCACGAGCAGGCCGTGGAGATGGCCGATCTCGTCCCGGCCCGCTCGGACGACCCGGCCATGACCGACCTGGCCGAACGGATCCGGCAGGCCCAGCAGCCGGAGATCGACCAGCTCGAGAGCTGGCTGGCCGCGTGGGGCGAGTCGGAGAGCACCGCGGACCCCTCCGGGCAGGAGCACCCGCGCGGTGAGCGCGGCTCGGACGGCAGCGCCGGAGCCCACGACGAGGGGCACGGCGCGGGCATGATGAGCGAGGCCGACATGGCCGAGCTGGAACGCGCCTCCGGCACCGCGTTCGACCGGATGTGGCTGGAGATGATGATCGAGCACCACCGCGGTGCGGTGGACATGGCCGAGGCCGAGCTGGCCGGTGGCACCCACCCGGGCGCCAGGAAGATGGCGCGGAGCATCATCGACGGCCAGCGCGCCGAGATCGACGAGATGCGGGGCATGCTCGACGCCGGCTGAGGCGCACCGGCTCCGCCGCGCGGGCACGCGCAGCGGGCCGGGTGCGGGGACGTGCGCCCCGCACCCGGCCCGGCGCCGGAGGGCACGACTGGTCGGGGTGCCGCGGGCCCCTGAACGCGGTCCGGCTAGAACCGCGGGTGGTCACCCCGCAGGACCACGCGGTCCTCCGCACCGGCCTCCTCGGCGGACGACTCCTTGGTCACCTCGCCGAGCACGTAGGCCGGGGTGTGCCGCGCGGTGAGCACCGCCAGCGCGCGGTCCACGTCCTCGGCGGTGACGACCGCGACCATGCCGATGCCCATGTTGAACGTCGCCTCCATCTCGGCGCGTTCGATCCGGCCGCGCTGGGAGATGAGCCCGAACACCGGCTCGGGCGTCCAGGCACCGCGGTCGAGGACGGCGGTGAGGCCGGCCGGCACGACCCGCCCGAGGTTCGCGGCGAGCCCGCCGCCGGTGACGTGCGCGAAGGTCCGCACGTTGGCCTCCGCGGCCAGCGCGAGGCAGTCCTTGGTGTAGATGCGGGTGGGTTCGAGCAGCTCCTCGCCGAGGGTGCGGCCGAACTCCTCGACGTGCCCCTCCAGCGGCATCCGCGCGGTGTCCAGCAGCACGTGGCGGGCCAGCGAGTAGCCGTTGGAGTGCAGCCCGGAGGCCCCCATGCCGATGACCACGTCGCCGGGGCGCACCCGCTCGGGGCCGAGCAGCTCCTCGGCCTCGACCACGCCCACGCCGGTGGCGGAGAGGTCGTACTCGCCCTGCCCCATCATCCCCGGGTGCTCGGCGGTCTCCCCGCCGAGCAGGGCGCATCCGGACTGCACGCAGCCCTCCGAGATGCCCTTGACCAGGTCCGCGACGCGCTGCGGGTCGACCTGCCCGGTGGCGATGTAGTCCTGCAGGAACAGCGGCTCGGCCCCGCAGACGACGAGGTCGTCGACCACCATGGCGACCAGGTCGATGCCCACCGTGTCGTGCACGTCCATGGCCTGGGCCACGGCGAGCTTCGTTCCCACGCCGTCGGTGGACGAGGCGAGGACGGGCTCGGTCCACCGGTCGAGTTTGAGCTGGAAGAGCCCGGCGAACCCGCCGAGCGAGCCGCGCACCTCCGGGCGCGTGGCGCGTTCGGCCCAGGGGCGCATCTGGGAGACGGCTTCATCACCGGCCTCGATGTTCACCCCGGCCGCCGCGTACGTGGCGTTCGAGTCTTCGGATCGGGCAGACCCAGCGAGCAGGTCTTCGGACACGACTAGCTCCACATCCTGGTGCGTGTTGTGCAGTTCACCGGACGGGTAGCACGGGTGGCGCCGCGGGAACACCCGCGCTGCGCCGCGCACGGCCGCCCGGTCGGGGTCAGGGCCGGCGAACGGCCTCGTGCGCTCCGTACCCGCTCGACCGCGTCGGCTCGGCCTCGCCGGAGACGCCGCGCTCGGCGCCGTCCATCGACTCCAGCAGGTGCTTGCCGAGCTGCGCCTCCTCCGGCAGCGGGATCGGGTACTGCCCGTCGAAGCAGGCCATGCACAGCCGGTTCGCCGGCTGCTCGGTGGCGGCGACCAGCCCGTCGGTGGAGATGTGGCCGAGGCTGTCCGCCCCGAGCGAGCGGCGCACCCCTTCCATGTCCGTCCCGTTGGCGATGAGCTCCGCGCGGGAGGCGAAGTCGATCCCGTAGAAGCAGGGCCACTTCACCGGCGGTGAGGCGATCCGCACGTGCACTTCCAGCGCCCCGGCTTCGCGCAGCATGCGCACCAGCGAGCGCTGGGTGTTGCCCCGCACGATCGAGTCGTCGACGACGACGAGGCGCTTGCCGCGGATCACGTCCCGCAGCGGGTTGAGCTTCAGGCGGATGCCCAGCTGGCGGATCGTCTGCGAGGGCTCGATGAACGTCCGGCCGACGTAGGAGTTCTTCACCAGCCCGTTGCCGAACGGCAGGCCGGATCCGCGGGCGTAGCCGACGGCGGCCGGGGTCCCCGACTCGGGCACGGGGATGACCAGGTCGGCCTCGGCCGGGTGCTCCTCGGCGAGGCGGCGCCCGATCTCCTCGCGGGTCGCGTGCACCGAGCGGCCGGCGATGCTCGTGTCCGGGCGGGCGAGGTAGACGTACTCGAACACGCAGCCCTTGGGCCGGGGGTTGGCGAAGCGCTGCGAGCGCAGTCCGGCCGAGTCGATGGCCAGCAGCTCGCCCGGCTCGACCTCGCGGACGAAGGACGCGCCGACGATGTCCAGAGCGGCGGTTTCGCTGGCGACGACCCAGCCGCGCTCCAGCCGGCCGAGCACCAGCGGGCGCACCCCGTGCGCGTCCCGCGCGGCGTAGAGGGTGGACTCGTCGCAGAACACCATGGAGAAGGCGCCGCGCAGGGTGGGGAACAGCTCCACGGCGGCCTGTTCCAGGCCCCGGTCCGCGGCGTTGCGCGCGAGCAGCGCGCACACGAGGTCGGTGTCGCTGGTGGCGCGGTTGCCGCTGGTCTGCGGCGCCGAGGCGTTGCCGACTTCGGTGTCGGTGCCGCGCACGCGGTCGAGCAGCTCGCTCGTGTTGACCAGGTTGCCGTTGTGCCCCAGCGCCAGGCCGGTGCCCGCTGCGGTGGTGCGGAAGGTGGGCTGGGCGTTCTCCCAGCTGGCGCCCCCGGTGGTGGAGTAGCGCGCGTGACCCACGCCGACGTGCCCGTTGAGCGAGGACAGCGTCTGCTCGTTGAACACCTGGCTGACCAGGCCGAGGTCCTTGTACACGAGCACCTGGGAGTCGTCGCCCACGGCGATGCCCGCAGCTTCCTGGCCGCGGTGCTGCAGGGCGTAGAGACCGTAGAAAGAGAGCTTCGCTACTTCTTCGCCGGGTGCCCACACGCCGAACACGCCGCACTCCTCGCGGGGAACGTCGGGCTGCTCGTGTCGGCTCTGGGGGTTCGGCTCGGGCGATGCTGACGTAGCAGACTGGTCGGTGACCACCGAAAAACTCCTTGCGGACGGAGCCCGAGTTACATCCGAAGTGTAATCAGCCCCTGCAGGGCCCGTGCGCCCCGGCGAGACGTGGTGGGTGTCTCATCTCGTGCCGGCGGCACCGGTGCGGGTTCGGACGTGCTCGGTTGTGCCGTTGTGCGCCCCGGTTCGCCGGGCGCCTCGGTTCAGCGTTCGCGCGGGTGCGCCCGGTCGGCCTCCACCCGCACCAGCGGGAGGAACCCGGACACGTCGGCTCGCGTCCCGGACGCGGTGAGCACCCCCTGGCTGCGGGCTTCGTCCCAGCTCAACAGGCCTGTGGCGAGCCGCAGCCAGGTGCGGGGGTCGGTCTCCACGACGTTCGGCGGGGTCCCGCGCGTGTGCCGGGGTCCTGCCATGCACTGTACGGCGGAGTACGGGGGTACGCGTACCTCGACGGTGTTGCCGGGGGCGATCTGCGCGAGCGCGCGCAGGCTCAGGCGCACGGCCGATGCCGCGGTCGAGCGCGGCACCTCGGCCTCCGGGTCCACCAGCCACGGCGCGACCGACTCGGCGGCGGCGCGGAGTTCCTCGGGGTCGACGCGACGTGCGGGCACGGCCCGAGCGTACCGAGGTGGCGCCGCGGGCGCGTCCGAGCCCTGCCCTCCTGCACCGGGGGTGTGTGCACGTCTCGAGACGTGGACATGCCCCGCTGCCCTCACAGCCAGCCGAGCTTGACCGCCTGCACGCCCGCCTGGAACCGGGTCTCCACGCCGAGCCGGGCGATCAGGTCCCGCACCCGCCGGTGCGCCGTGCGCGGGCTGTAACCCATGAGCCTGCCGATCGTCTCGTCCGTGGCCCCCGAGGCCAGCAGTGACAGGATCCACCGCTCCTCGTCGGTGGGATCCATCTCACCGCCCAGGTCCTGCTCACCGGTGAACGGCGCGGCGAACCGCCACAGGTCGTCGAAGATCCGGCCGAGCGCGGCGAGCATCGCCGAGCCGCGGACGACGATGGAGCTCTCCACGGTGGATTCGCTGAGCATCAGCGGCATCAGCGCGACCTCGTCGTCGATGACGAGGAGCTTCGTCGGCGCCATGTGCAGCACCCGCGCCTCCTCGCCCTGGGAGACGAGCTTCGTGGTGATGTCCAGCTGCGGCGGCCGGGCCAGCGCCGCGCGGTCGTAGAGGACCTGGTACCGCACTCCCTCGGCGAGCTTGCGCGATTCGAGGGTGTCGAGCGTGCCCGTCGCCGAGTACGGCGGTTTGGCCACGCCCCGCACCCGGTGGGCGGCGTGCAGCTGCAGCTCGTAGGCCACGCACCCGATGCGCTTCGCCCCCTGCACCACCTGGATCACACCGTTGCCGGGCGCCTTGCGCACCGGCTCCCGCGAGGCGGGCGGGTCGCCGCTCTCCTCGGCGAGCCCCGCACCGGGACCGGGCTCGGCCCGCAGCGCCGCAGCCCCGGCGCGCCCGCCGGCGGTGACCGCCGGTGCCTCCGCCCGGGCCGGAGGCGCCGCGCCGCCGGGTCGGGGCGGCCCCTCGGCGGGAGAGAGTCCTTCAGTTCCGGACATCCCGCATACCCCCTCGTCGACGCGGTGACCGCGTCGAGCGCGGTTGCACGATCACCCCGCGGCCACGCCACCCCCCAGCGGCGGACACCGCGGGAACAACGTAATCCGCACGTCCGCCCACCGGAACCGGGTTCCTCCGGAAGAAACCCGGCTGTTCGGTGAAAGCCACCCGACGGATCAATCGCTTCGGCTGAACGAGCGATGGCGGAATACGGGCAAGAAAATGCGGACCCCTTCCGGAAAAGGGGTCCGCATTCTATTCCGGTGCTCTCACAGATCGCCGATCTGCAGCAGGTCGGCGACCGTGCCCTGCGGCGCGCCCTGGATGACGCCGCTGGCCGCCTGGCCCTCCAGGCCGGAGATCACGTCCGCGGGCGCGGCGCCCGGGTTCGCCTGCAGGTACAGCGCGCCCACGCCGGCGACGTGCGGGCTGGCCATGGACGTGCCGCTCAGCGTGTCGGTGCCGCCGCCGGGGACGGTGGAGACGATGTCCACACCCGGGGCGTACCCGTTCACCGGGGAGCCGAAGTTGCTGAACTGGGCGTGGTTGTCCTGGTCGTCGGAGGCCGCCGTGGTGTACACGCCCTCGGCGCGGGCCGGGGAGACGTTGTTGGCGTCCTGGCTCTCGTTGCCGGCCGCGACGGACAGGAACACGCCGGAGTCCACCAGCGAGGTCGCCGCCTCGTCGAGGGCCGGGTCCGCGGGACCGCCGAGCGACATGTTCGCCACGGACGGGCCGCTGGCGTTCTGCGCCACCCAGTCCATGCCCTCGACGATGTCCTCGGTGGTGCCCTGGCCCTGGTCGTTGAGCACCTTCACGCCGACGAGCTCGGTGCCCTGGGCCACGCCGTAGGTGTCGCTGCCGATCGTGCCGGCCACGTGCGTGCCGTGGCCCTGGCGGTCCACGCCGTCGCCGCCGGTCGCGTCGTAGCCGATCTGCGCGCGCCCGCCGAAGTCGGGGTGCTCGGGGTCGATGCCGGTGTCGATGATGTAGGAGGTCACGCCCTGCCCGTCACCGTTGGGGGCGTAGGTGCCGTCCAGCGGCAGCTCCGGCTGGTCGATCCGGTCCAGCCCCCAGGAGCCGACCTGCTGGCCCGTGGGCGCTTCCACCTCGATCTGGTAGCTCTGCGAGACGTCCTGCACCTTGTCGCTGTGGCGCACCCGGTTGAGCTCCGCGGAGCTCAGCTGCGCGGAGAAGCCGTTGACCGCCTCGTCGTAGGTGTGCCGCGCGTCGACCCCGAGCTCCTCGGCCACGCCCTGCGGGGAGACGCCGTCGTTGAGGTTGACGATGAACACGTTGGAGGCGCCGGACTGGCTCTGCGCCTGCGGGTGCAACTTGAGCGGGGCGGGATCCCCGTCAGGAGCTGCGTTGGCCGGAGCGCCGGCGAGCGCGAGCGCAGCGGTGGCCACGCCGGCCCCGGCTCCCGTGAGCAGCCTTCTCATGTCCCCTCCTTGAGCACCACCCCTGGCGAGGCGGTTCTCGACTGCGTTGGCAGGCGGAACGTAACCAGGGGAATCGCGGTCACGGGCGGGATTGGCGTGTTTGTGCCACTCGTTCCGGTGATCGTCAGCACCCTTTCCGGCGAGTGGAGGCATCCCCGTTCGGAAAAAAGCAGCCAAATCGGATGAAACCGCCGAATGCGCGCACCGCGCCGGATTTCCCCTCCGCCGTTCGTCGGTTCCCACCGCGCATTCCCGCGCCCGCCGGCGTTCCGCGGCACCGGGCTGGTCCGCGGCACCGGGGGTCGGGGCACCGGCGGGTCCGCGGACGGACGGCCTCACCCGGCGGCGCGGGCCGAGCCGGCCCTCCCGGGCGCGCGATCACCGGTGCGCAGCGGTGATCAGGTCACATCGGACAGCCGGCGTAACCGCGCCCGCACCTGCGCGACGTGCTCCCGCGCGGAATCGCTGTCGACGTGCGCGTCCAGCGTCGGCTCGGTGTCGCGCTGCCGCGGCACCAGCCCGTGCGCCCGGCCGTAGTACAAGTACAGCGCCCGTTCCTGGGCGAGGGTGAGATCACCCGCGGACAGGTCCATCCGCGGCGCGCGCCGCACCGCCGCCTTGCTCACCGCGACGGTGAGCGTGTCCCCGTCGAAGGCCGCCCCGTCCAGCGGGACGAAGCTCTCGTTCGTCCCGAACAGGCCTGTTTGGACAGTGATCCAGGTCGGCTGCTCGGTCCTGTCGTCCAGGAACAGCTGACCGACGATGCCGATCCGGTGACCCGCGGGGTCGAACACCTCGCAGCCGTACAGCCGCAGCGCCTCGCTCTGCCCGATCATGCTGCCTCCCCCTCGCCCCGCGCTGCCCCCAGTCTGCCCGCCGCACCGCACCGCGGCATGCCGCAGATGGTGTGTTCCGCTCGTCGCGCGGTGCCCCCGCACCGTCCACTCACCACAGTTGGTGAACCGGACCGGCACGCGGGCACACTCGAACGACCGAGTCACCGCTCGGGCGACTCACGAACCGTTACCCACCGGAGCGAGCATGCCGCACATCCCACCGATCACCGACGCCATGCGCACCTACGCGCGCGAGCACCCCGACAGCTGGCTGTACCTGGTCGACCCGGCCCACCAGGACGATCCCGACCCGCCGGCGCACGCCGTGATCGGCGCCTACCGCATCCGCCCCGACGGCGCGCTCGACGAGCGGTTCCACGCCAACGACGCCTACCGCCCCTCGGAGCTGGCCTCGGCGCGGCTGGAGCCGAGCACCGAACTGGAGCGCGTCCTGCTGAGCATCTCCGACGGCCAGGCCGCCGAGGACGCGCTGCCCGCCGCCGTGCTGCGCGACCGGGTGCTGCTGTACGCGGCCTCGCCCGCCGACACCACCGTCTACACCGCGGAGATGTCCGACGGCACGCACCTGGTGCCCGCGTGCACCTCACCCGCCCGCGTGCCGGCGTCCTGGCCCGCCTCCCGCACCGTGCCCGGGCGCGCCCTGCCGGACCTGCTCGACGGCCGCGACCTCGGGCTCAACCTCGACGACCCGATCCAAGCGGTGATCCCGCACCGCCTGCTGCGCGAGGCGGCCGGGCCCGGCAGGTGACGCGGGTGCCGCGCGGGCGACGGGCGGGCCGCGGGTTGCCGGGTGCGCCTACTCTCGTGGGGATGGCATCCGATCAGCCCAGCGACCCGGCCCCGATCGATCCGGCCCCCATCGAGCACTACGCCCTGCTCGGCGACCTGCGGACAGCGGCGCTGGTCAGCCGCGACGGGTCGATCGACTGGCTGTGCCTGCCGCGGTTCGACTCCCCGTCGTGCTTCAGCCGCCTGCTCGGCACCCCGGACGACGGGCACTGGCGGATCGCCCCGACCGCCGAGGTCACCGCCGTCGAGCGCGCCTACCGGGCGGACACGCTCGTGCTCGACACCGACATGCGCACCGCCGGCGGCACGATCAGGATCACCGACTGCATGCCGCCGCGGCAGGGGCGCGAGGACGGGCCGCCCTGCGTGATCCGCACGGTCACCGGGCTGCGCGGCACCGTCGGGATCGGCATGGAGTGGGTGCTGCGGTTCGCCTACGCCGACGCGACGCCGTGGGTGCGCCGCGTGCACGCGACCGAGCCCGTGCCGGACGAGTACGTCCTCGCCGTCGCCGGTCCGCACTCGGTCGTGCTCCGCGGCGACGTGCTGCCCCGCGCCCGCCCCGGGCAGCGCGCGCACGAGCTCGCGCTCACCGTGCGCGAGGGCGAGCAGTACACGTGGACCATGCAGTGGTCCGACGACCCGGACCAGCTGCCCGCCCCGCCCGCGCCGCGCGCCGCCGTCGGCGACACCGTGCGCTTCTGGCGCGACTGGAGCGAGCGCATCGTCTACACCGGTCCGCACCGGCAGGCCGTCCGCCGCTCCCTGCTCACCCTCAAGGCGCTCACCTACGCCCCCACCGGCGGCATCGTCGCCGCCCCCACCACCTCGCTGCCCGAGTCCTTCGAGGGCGACCGCAACTGGGACTACCGCTACTGCTGGCTGCGCGACGCCACGTTCGTGCTGCTCGCGCTGGAGAACTTCGGCTGCCAGCAGGAGGCGCGGCAGTGGCGGCAGTGGCTGCTGCGCAGCGTCGCCGGCGACCCCGCCGACCTGCAGGTCGCCTACGGGGTGGGCGGCGAGCGGCACCTGCTCGAGTGGCAGGTCGACTGGCTGCGCGGCTACCAGGGGCGCGGGCCGGTGCGCGTCGGCAACGACGCCTACCGGCAGCGCCAGCTCGACGTCTACGGCGAGATCCTCGACGCGCTGCACTTCGCGCGGGAGCGCGGCCTCGAGGAGAGCGAACCCGCCTGGGCGCTGCAGCGCGGCATCCTGCGGCACGTCGAGCAGGTCTGGCGCGAGCCCGACCGCGGCCTGTGGGAGGTGCGCGGCCCCGCCCGCCACTTCACGCACTCGCGGGTGCTGCTGTGGGTCGCCTTCGACCGGGCCGTGCGCGCCGTCGAGGAGGACGGGCTGAGCGGTCCGGTGCAGCGCTGGCGCGAGCTGCGCGACCAGCTGCACGCCGAGGTGCTCGAACACGGCTGGAACCCGGACGTCGGCGCGTTCACCCAGTACTACGGCGGAACCGAGCTCGACGCGGCGACCCTGCTCCTGCCCGCGGTGGGATTCCTGCCCGGCGAGGACGAGCGGGTGCGCAGCACCGTCCGCGCCGTGCAGCGGCGGCTGCAGCGGTCCAACGGGCTCGTCGACCGCTACGACACGAGCGGTCCCCGCTCGCACGAGGTCGACGGGCTCGCCGCCGAGGAGGGGTCGTTCCTCGCCTGCTCGTTCTGGCTCGTCGACGCCCTGGCCGCCATCGGTGAGCGCGCGGAGGCGACCGAGCTGTTCGACCGGCTCGTCGGCCTGTCCAACGACCTCGGCCTGTACGCCGAGGAGTACGACGAGCAGGCCGGCCGGTTCACCGGCAACTACCCGCAGGCGTTCACGCACCTGGCGCTGGTGAACTCGGCGGCGGTGCTCTACGGGGGCATCGCCCGCGGCCAGTCCGACCGCCGCACGCGCGCAGCGGAGTCCGCCGGCCGGACCTAGTGCCGGGTGCCGGGCTTGCGGTGCTCGGCGATGAACTCGCGCAGGTCCTGCGCACCGCACGGGCGGGCGAAGAAGTAGCCCTGCCCCGTCTCGCAGCCGATGCTGGTCACGCGGCGCGCCTGCGCGTGCGTCTCCACCCCCTCGGCGGTGACGGTCAGCCCGAGCGTGTGCGCGAGGTCCACGAGGGTGCCCACCAGCCGCGCGTCCACCGGGTCGGCGCGCTCCGCATCGCGCAGGCCCTCCATGAACGAGCCGGCGATCTTGAGCTCGTGCACCGGCAGGTGCCGCAGGTAGGCCAGGTTCGAGTAGCCGGTGCCGAAGTCGTCGATCGCGATGCGCACCCCCATCTCGGACAGGGCCCGCAGCGCCTCCAGCGGCTTGTCCGCGGTGCTCATGACCGCGCTCTCGGTCACCTCCAGCTGCAGCCGGGCGGGGGCGAGCCCGGTCTCCTCGAGGATGCTGATCACGTCGTCGAGCAGCCCGGGGTCGCGCGTCTGCCGCACGGCGAGGTTGACGCTCACGAACGGCGCGGAGGCGCCGAAGGCGCGGTACCACTGCTGCGCTTCCAGGCACGCCTGCCGCAGCACCCAGCGCCCGAGGGAGACGATCAGCCCGGTCTCCTCGGCCAGCCCGATGAACTCGCCCGGCCCGAGCCGGCCCAGTTCGGGGTGCTGCCAGCGCACGAGCGCCTCGGCCCCGACCACGTCGGTCTCCCGCAGGCCCATCAGCGGTTGGTACTCCACCCGGAACTCGCCGTTCTCCAGGGCCGCGGGCATCGTCGCGGACAGGTGGAACTGCGCCACCTCGGTGGCGTTGCGCTCCGGGTCGAACAGGGCCCAGCGGCGCTTGCCGTCGTTCTTCGCCCAGTACAGCGTCACGTCGGCGTCCCGCATGAGCTCGGAGGCCGACTGGCCGCCGAGCGGGCGCTCCACGATGCCGATGCTCGCGGAGATCGACAGCTCGTGCCCGCCGATGCGGATGGGGTCCTCCAGGGCCTCCAGCACCGCGTCGGCGTACTCGACGGCCTGCTCGGTGCCGGCGGAGCGCTGCACGAGCAGCACGAACTCGTCGCCGCCCATCCGCGCCACCAAGCAGCCGTCCGCAGCACCGCCCTCCCCGGGAGCGCTCCCCTCGACGCCGGCCCCCTCCCGGTCGGCCTCCCCCGGGCTGTTGCCGTGCACCGCCGCGCGGATGCGTTCGCCGACGGTGATGAGCAGCTCGTCGCCGACGTGGTGGCCGAGGCTGTCGTTGATGACCTTGAACCCGTCGAGGTCCATGTAGCACAGCGCGATCCGCTCACCGGGGTCGTGATCGGTGAGCACCGCGTTGATCCGGTCGAGGAACAGCGCCCGGTTCGGCAGCGCGGTCAGCGGGTCGTGCATCGCCTGGTGCCGCAGGCGCTCCTGCAGTTCCCGCTGCTCGGTGATGTCCTCGATCATGACCACCTGGTACAGCGGGTAGCCCTGCTCGCTGCGCACGAGCGAGACGATCATCTCGGTCCACACGGTCCCGCCGTCGGGCCGGTTGAACTGCTTCTCCACCCGGTACTGGTCGCGCTCGCCCCGGACGAGCTCCTCGTACCAGTGCCACAGGTCCGGCGTGTCCGCCGGGTGGACCAGGTCGGACACGGACATCGCGCGCAGCTGGTCGTCGGAGCGGTCGAGGATGCGTCGCAGCGAAGCGTTGACCTCGAGCAGCTGGCCGCGCATGTCGGCGATGCCGATGCCGAGCGCGGCCTCGCTGAAGATGGCCCGGAAGCGGGCCTCGCTGGTGCGCAGCGCCTGCTCCACGGCATCGCGCGCGTCGAGCACGGCCTGCCGGATGGCTTCCTGCTCGTCGAGGGTGCGTTTGCGGGAGGCCTGCAGGAATCCCGAGCAGACGGCGCCCTGCAGTTCGGCGATGCGCTCGGCCACCGCCCGCCGCGGCCCGGCGGCCGCGTCGTCCGCCCCGCTCCCACCCGCCGCGGCGCCGATCAGCGCGGGGAACTCGGTGGCCAGCAGCTGCACGGTGCAGACCAGCGAGTGGGAGTTGGTGAAGTGCGCGCCGACGAGGTCGGAACCCACCTCCTGGGCGGCGCGCGTGTCGACCGGGTCGGCGAGCACCGCGTCCACGAGGCGGTCGGTGAAGGCCTGCAGCCGCTCGGTGACCTCGGACCCGGTCATGGGCACGTAGCTGGTGCTGAGCACCTCCTGAGCCCACTTCGTGGCGAACCGCTCGCGCTCGGCCCGGCTCACGTGCGTCGCCACCTCCCAAGCGTGGACCGCGGGCGCCGTTCTCCGGGTCATGCGTGGCGCGCCCCTCCACTCGTCGTCACCAGGGCCGTCTTCGTGTGGAGCATACGACCGTTCAGCCCAAGCGTCGAGCACGGACAGCACTCGCTGTAATCGACGCAACCCCGGACAACACAGCTGTCGCCCGGCCATCGCAGTTGTTCATCACGCTGCGCGTCAACTCGCCCGACCGGGGAACACCGCCCGCGCCGCGCGCTCGCCGCGCGTTGCGCTGCACGGGGACGATCTCCGGCGCACCCCCCGCCCCGCGCGCTCCGCGGACGGCCAATCCTCCGGAACGCCGCTCCGATTAGACCAATGTGGTCAAAAGTTAGCACGCGCACTGCCCGATGCCCGCTTCTTTGCCCACACTTTTGAGGCAGATTCACGATCGTTCACTGACTTCGAGGACCGCATGCACACCATTCGCCGCCCGCGTTCCACCGTGTCCACTCTCGGCACCGTCCTCAGCGCGCTCGCCCTGACCCTCGCCCCCGCCGCCTCGGCCTCGCCCCAGGGGAACTCCTCCTCCGGGGCGGACCCCGCCGCCGGCGCACCGCGGCAACCGGAACCGGAGGGGCGCGGCCACGCCCTCGGTTCGCAGATCCGCCGGCACGAGGGCGGTCCCCCGTCCGGAGGCAGCACCCCGCGCCTGGCGCGGACCACAGTGGAGGGAATGGACGTCAGCGGGCACCAGGAATCCGTGTCCTGGCAGTCCTGGTGGGACAAGGGGAAGCGGTTCGCCTACGTCAAGGCCACCGAAGGAACCGGATTCCGCAGCGACCACTTCGCCCAGCAGTACACCGGCGCGGCCGACGTCGGCATGATCCGCGGCGCCTACCACTTCGCCCTGCCGAACGTGTCCACCGGCGCCCGGCAGGCGGAGTTCTTCGTGGACAACGGGGGAGGCTGGTCCGCCGACGGGCGCACGCTGCCCGGCGTGATCGACCTGGAGTACAACCCCTACGGCGAGACCTGCTACGGCATGACACCGGAGCAGCTCGGCGCCTGGGTGGCCGACTTCAACCGCGTCTACCACGCGCGCACCGGCAGGCACCCGGTCATCTACACCAGCACCAGCTGGTGGAACCGCTGCGTGTCCGGCGACTTCTCGGACACCAACCCGCTGTGGGTGGCGCGCTACAACGACCAGCCGGGGGAACTGCCGGGGACGTGGTCGTACTGGACGTTCTGGCAGTACACCTCCAGCCCGCTGGACCAGAACAAGTTCAACGGGACCCACGACCAACTGGTCCGGCTGGCCGGCGGAGGGTGACCCCCGCCCGCGCGGCACCGGGAGAACCCAGCACCGGGGAGCCCCGCCCGCGCAGACGCGTGCGGGGCCCCGGCCGGCGGGCGGTCGGCCGGGGACCGCGCGGGAAATCCCCGGGCTCAGCGACCGCCCACCGCAGCGGGAGCGGGAGGTCGCGGGCATCCGGGAGGGGCGCCAGGGACGCGCTGTCCAGCACCTCCCCGCCCAACGCCTCCCTGCCCAGCACCTCCCCGGGAAGGAGCAATGGAGCACGAACCCCTGGTGGGCGCGGTGCTCAGCCGAACAGCGCCGGCAGCGTGCCCTCCCACGCGGTGCGCAGCTCCTCCAGCGGAATCTCGGCCACGTCCTGGATGGCCAGGCTGGACGAGCCGGCATCGGCGACGCCGATCCGCTGCCACGGCATCCCGCGCGCGGTGCACATGTCGGTGAACCGGGGCTCCTCGCTGCGCGGCACGGACACCAGCACCCGACCGGCCGACTCGGAGAACAGCCACACGAACGGATCGGCGTCCTCCGGGAGCAGCACCCGAGCTCCGCACTCGCCGATGAGCGCCGTCTCCACCAGCGCCTGCGCCAGGCCGCCCTCGGACAGGTCGTGCGCGGCGGCGATCATGCCGTCGCGCGAGCCGGCCGCGAGCACCTCCGCCAGCTCCCGCTCCCGCGCCAGGTCCACCGCGGGCGGCGTGCCGCCGAGGTGGCCGTGCACCACGCGGGCCCACTCGGAACCGCCGAACTCCTCCGCGGTCTCGCCGAGCAGGATCAGCGTCTCGCCGCCCTCGCCACCGATGCCGGTGGGGATGCGCCGCGTGACGTCGTCGATCGTGCCGAGCACGCCGACCACCGGGGTCGGCAGGATCGGCGTCGACCCGGTCTGGTTGTAGAAGCTGACGTTGCCGCCCGTCACCGGGATGCCCAGCTCCTGGCAGCCGTCCGCCAGACCGCGCACGGCCTGCTGGAACTGCCACATCACCGCCGGGTCCTCCGCGGAGCCGAAGTTCAGGCAGTTCGTCACCGCCACCGGCGTGGCCCCCGTGACGGCCACGTTGCGGTGCGCCTCCGCCAGCGCCAGCCGGGCTCCCTCGTACGGGTCGAGCCGCGTGTAGCGGGCGTTGCAGTCGGTGGCCGCGGTGATGCCGCGGGCGGTCTCCTCGTCCACGCGCAGCATCCCGCCGTCCGCGGGCTGGGCCAGCACCGTGTTGCCGCGCACGTAGCGGTCGTACTGCGAGGTGACCCACTCCCGCGAGCACAGGTTCTCCGAAGCGGCCATCCGCAGGATCGTCTCCCGCAGCTCCTCGCCCGTGGACGGGCGCGGCAGCGTGTTCGGGTTGTCCGCGGTGATCAGGTCCTGCTCAGCCGGGCGGCTCAGCGGCCGCTCGTACACCGGGCCCTGGTGGGCCACCGTGCTCGGCAGCACGTCGACGACGCACTCGCCCTCGGAGTGGATCTCGAGGTTCTCCCCCTCGGTGACCTCGCCGATGATCGTCGCCGGCACGTCCCACTTGCGGCAGACCTCGAGGAGCTCCTCCACCCGGGAGGGCTCCACGATCGCGCACATGCGCTCCTGCGACTCGCTGGAGAGGATCTCGGCGGCGTTCATGCCCGCGGCGCGCAGCGGAACCGCGTCGAGGTCGACGCGCATCCCGCCGTCCCCGGCCGAGGCGAGCTCGGAGGTCGCGCAGGCCAGGCCACCACCGCCGAGGTCCTGGATGCCCACGACGAGCCCCGAGTGGTACAGCTCGCGGCAGCACTCGATGAGCACCTTCTCGGTGAACGGGTCGCCGACCTGCACGCTCGGCAGCTTCTTGCGCCCCCCGGAGGTCTCGTCGCCCTCGAAGGACTCCGAGGCCAGCACCGACACGCCGCCGATGCCGTCCAGGCCGGTGCGCGCGCCGAACAGGACGACCTTGTTGCCCGCCCCCGTGGCCTGCGCCAGGTGCAGGTCCTCGGCCTGCATCACGCCGATGCACATGGCGTTGACCAGCGGGTTGCGCGCGTAGGACTCGTCGAAGACGACCTCGCCGCCGATGTTCGGCAACCCGAGGCAGTTGCCGTAGCCGCCGACGCCTTCCACCACCCCGGGCAGCACCCGCTTGGTGTCCTCGGCCTCGGCCGGGCCGAACCGCAGCGGGTCGGCCACGGCCACGGGACGCGCGCCCATCGCCATGATGTCGCGGACGATGCCGCCGACACCGGTCGCCGCGCCCTGGTACGGCTCCACGTAGGACGGGTGGTTGTGGCTCTCCAGCTTGAACGTGACCGCCCAGCCGTCGCCGATGTCGAGCACGCCGGCGTTCTCGCCGATGCCCGCCAGCATGCGGCTGCGCATCTGCTCGGTCGTGGTCTCGCCGAAGTACTTCAGGTGCACCTTCGAGGACTTGTAGGAGCAGTGCTCGCTCCACATCACCGAGTACATGGCCAGTTCGGCCTCGGTGGGCCGGCGCCCCAGGATCTCCCGGATCCGCTGGTACTCGTCGTCCTGGAGCCCCAGCTCGCGGTACGGCTGGGACACGTCCGGAGTGGACTCCGCGTGCCGCACGCTGTCCACGGTCGTCACGCTGTTGCTCACGCTGCCACCAGTGCGTCGAGAACGGACAGGAACAGACCGAGGCCGTCATCGGTCGGCCCGGTCAGCGGGTCGATCGCGTGCTCCGGGTGCGGCATCATCCCGGCGACGCGGCCCCGCGCGTCGCAGATGCCCGCGATGTCCCGGCGCGATCCGTTCGGGTTGTCCCCGACGTAGCGGAACAGCACCCGACCATCGCCCTCGAGCTCGTCGAGGGTGGCGTCGTCGGCCACGTAGTTGCCCTCGCCGTGCTTGATCGGCACGAGCAGCTCGGCCCCCGCCTCGAAGCGGGTCGTGAAGGTGCTGGTGTTGTTGTCCACGCGCAGCCACTGGTCCCGGCAGACGTAGTGCAACCCCTCGTTGCGGGTGAGCACGCCGGGCAGCAGCCCCGCCTCGCAGAGCACCTGGAAGCCGTTGCAGACGCCGAGCACCGGCATCCCCTTGCGCGCGGCCTCGGCGACCTCGCCCATCACCGGGGCGAACTTGGCGATCGCGCCGCAGCGCAGGTAGTCGCCGTAGGAGAAACCGCCGGGAACGACCACGGCGTCCACGCCGCGCAGATCGGCGTCGGCGTGCCACAGCGGCACCGGGTCGGCGCCCGCCCGGCGCACGGCGCGCCGGGCGTCCCCGTCGTCGAGGGTGCCGGGGAAGGTGATGACGCCGATGCTGCTCATGATTCCACCCGGCGCACGGCCCAGTCCTCGATCACCGGGTTCGCCAGCAGGGTCTCCGCGATCTTCTCGAGAGCGGCGTCGTCGACGGAATCGTCGACCTCCAACTCGAAACGCTTGCCCTGCCGGACTTCGGACACGCCCTCGTACCCCAGCCGCGGCAGCGCGTTGGCCACCGCCTGGCCCTGCGGGTCGAGGATCTCCTGCTTCGGCATGACGTCGACAACGACTCGGGCCACGGGCGCAGCTCCGGTATCTGTGCGATCCGCCGTCAGCGGATGGTCAGCATTACCCGCAAAGAGTAACCGAGCGGAGGGGTCGGCAGGACCCGCGGGGGCGCGAGTGCGGTCTGCATCACCCCTTTTGAACAGGTCTAACCGGTGCGCCCACCGCACGCGCCGTCCGCGCTCCGCCCGCGCTGTCACGCTCCGTGCTGGCGCGGTTCGGCCGAGCACCGCGCCCACCAGGGGTTCGTGCTCCATTGCTCCTTTCCGGGGTGGTGCTGGACGGGGAGGCGTTGGACGGGGGTGCTGGACAGCGCCCCTGAGGTCCCTCCCGGATGCCCGCGACCTCCCGCTCCGCCTGCGGCTGGGCGGGAGGGGCGGTGCGCAGCGGGGTGGTGCGTGCCCGCGGCGAGTGCTGTCCCGCCGCGGGTGGCCGTGCGAAGCTGGCGCGGGAAGCACCGCCGGCCGCGGCGAAGGCGGACGAGGAGCCGCGCCCGGCGGCTCCACCCGCGGCGACGGTCGCCCCGCGGCCGCCGCCCGCACCCGATTCCCGAGCGCAGAGGAGGCGCAGTGCGCATCACCCACTTCGGTCACTCGTGCGTGCTGGTGGAGACCGACGCCGCGCGCGTCCTGGTCGACCCGGGCACGTTCTCCCGCGGGTTCGAGCGGCTGGACGAGCTCGACGCGGTGCTGATCACGCACCAGCACCCCGACCACGTGGACCGCGACCGCCTGCCCGCGCTGCTCGAGGCCAACCGCGGCGCCCGCTTCGTCACCGACGTGCAGACGGCCGAACAGCTCGCCGCCGAAGGAGCCCTGCCCGAAGGCGGTCCGGAACCGGAGCCCACCGGCCCCGGCGCCTCCCTCGACATCGCGGGCGCGGCGGTGCGCGTCGTGGGCGGCGACCACGCGGTGATCCACCCGGACATCCCGCGGATCGCCAACATCGGCTACCTCTTCGACGACGGCGCCTTCTACCACCCGGGCGACGCGTTCCACGTGCCCGACCAGCCCGTCGACGTGCTCGGCCTGCCCACCGGCGCCCCGTGGCTGAAGCTGTCCGAAGCGGTCGACTTCCTCCGCGCGGTGCACCCGCGCACCGCCGTGCCCATCCACGAGGCCGTGCTGTCCGTGCCGCGGATGCACTACTCCATGTTCGAGCGCCTCGCCCCCGAGGACACCCGCGTCGCACCGCTGGAGAGCGGGGTGCCCAGCGAGTTCTGATCACGCCGGCGAGGTCCGGCTCACGCCGGCTCGAGCCAGTCGGCGAAGCTCCGCCCGGTGATCCGCTCGTAGGCCTCGACGTAGCGCTGCCGCGTCGCCGCCACCACGTCCTCCGGCAGCGGCGGCGGGGCCGCGCCCGAGTGGCGGTCCCACCCGGAGGCCGGCGAGGTCAGCCAGTCGCGCACGTACTGCTTGTCGAACGACGGCTGCGTGCGGCCCGGTTCGTAGTCCGCGGCGGGCCAGTACCGCGAGGAGTCCGGGGTGCACACCTCGTCGCCGAGCACGAGCCGTCCCGCCGCGTCCAGACCGAACTCCAGCTTCGTGTCGGCCAGCAGCACGCCCCGGCTGGCCGCGTGCTCCGCAGCCCGCCGGTACACGTCCAGCGTGGTGGCGCGCAACCGCTCGGCCACGTCCTCGCCGAGGCGGGCCGCGACCTGCTCCATGCCCATGTGCTCGTCGTGCCCGCCCAGCTCGGCCTTCGTCGTGGGCGTGAAGATCGGCTCCGGCAGCTCCTCCGACTCCCGCAGCCCGTCCGGCAGGACGATCCCGCACACCTGCCCGCTGCTGCGGTACTCGGCCATGCCGGAACCGGTGATGTAGCCGCGCGCGATGCACTCCACCGGCAGCATGTCCAACCGCCGCACCAGCAGCGCCCGCCCGCGCACCTCGTCCGGGATCCGTTCGTCGTCGGCCGCGGCGAAGTGCGTCGGCACCAGGTCCGCGAGCAGGTTGAACCAGAACACGCTCATCGCCGTGAGCACGCGCCCCTTGTCCGGGATCGGCGTGTCCAGCACGTGGTCGTAGGCGGAAATCCGGTCGGAGGCCACCAGCAGCAGGTGGTCGTCGTCCACGGCGTGCAGCTGGCGGACCTTGCCGGCCGCGATCTGGGGATAATCGGCGAGTGCAACCACACCGCGGATTTTCCCCCACCTCCGAACGGGCGAGTGCGGTGGGCGGCGCCGCTGCCGTGGCAGTGTGGGAAGACCCCGGCGGGGAGCACCCGGGCGGCACACGAGAGCAGGCGGCGCACGAGAGCAGGGAGGCACGCGTGACGGAGTCCCTCAGCACCTGGATGGCCGAGCGCAGCGAACCCGACTGGAGCGCGGTGACCCACCACCCGTTCACCGAGGCCCTCTTCGCCGGGGAGGTCCCGCCCGCGGCGATGCGGAGCTACCTCGTGCAGGACTACCAGTTCGTCGACGACTTCGTCGCCCTGCTCGGCGCGGCGCTGGCCAGGGCCGACGGCTACTCCTCGCGGCTGGTGATCGCCCGCGCCATCGCCACCGTGACCAGCACGGAGAACACCTACTTCGAACGGGCCTTCGACGCGCTCGACGTCCCCGCCGGCGACCGCACCCGCCCGGAGCTCGACGCGGCGACCACCGCGTTCCGCGAGCTCATGGCCGACACGAACGAGCGCGGCAGCTACGCCGAGGTGCTGACCGTGCTCACCGTGGCCGAGTGGAGCTACCTGGAGTGGGCCCGGCGCGCCCCGGAGGAGCTGCCGGAGGACTTCGTCTCCGCCGAGTGGATCGCGCTGCACAACAACCCGGAGTTCCGCCAGTGGGTCGAGTGGCTGCGCGCCGAGCTCGACCGGGTCGCAGCGGAGCTGGACGAACGGGACCGGGCCCACTGCCTGCGGTTGTTCCAGCGGGCGACCCGGTGCGAGAAGGACTTCTTCGACGCCCACTGGGAATGAACCGTGGTGCGACCCCGGATGAGCTGGTGGTCCGGCCGCGGGTTCTCAGCGCTTTCCGGGCGAGGACGGTCCCCGAAGGTGCTGCCCCCGCCCTCTGCGGCCGCGCAATCCACCGACCAGCAACTCCGTTCACAGGATCTCTGCGGGGTTGTAGGCGGCCGCCTCGGGGTACCGCGCGGTGACCTGCTCGATCTCGCCGACGACGGTGCGCACCTGCTCCACCGCCGCCCCGGTGAACTCGAGCGGGTTCGACAGCAGCTCGTCGAGCTGCTCCTTGCCCAGCGGGAGCCGCTCGTCGGCGGCGAACCGGTCGAGCAGGTCGTTGCGCTCGATGCCCTGCTCCCGCATGTCCAGCGCCACCTGGACCGCGTTCTCCTTGATCGCCTCGTGCGCGGTCTCGCGGCCCACGCCGGCCCGCACGGCGGCCATGAGCACCTTCGTCGTCGCCAGGAACGGCAGGTAGCGGTCGAGCTCGCGGTTGACCACGGCCGGGAACACGCCGAACTCGTCGAGCACCGTCAGGAACGTCTCCAGCAGCCCGTCGAGCGCGAAGAACGCGTCCGGCAGGGCGACGCGGCGGACCACCGAACAGGACACGTCGCCCTCGTTCCACTGGTCGCCGGCCAGCTCGCCGGACATGGACAGGTACCCGCGCAGCACCACGGCCAGGCCGTTGACGCGTTCGCAGGAGCGCGTGTTCATCTTGTGCGGCATGGCGCTGGAGCCGACCTGACCGGGCTGGAAGCCCTCGGTGACCAGCTCGTTGCCCGCCATCAGCCGGATCGTGGTGGCCACGTTCGACGGGGCGGCGGCCAGCTGCACCAGCGCGCTGAGCACCTCGAAGTCCAGCGAGCGCGGGTAGACCTGGCCGACGCTGGTCAGCGTGCGCCCGAACCCGAGGTGCCCGGCCACGCGCCGTTCCAGCTCGGTGAGGCTGCCGGTGTCGCCGCCCAGCAGGTCCAGCTCGTCCTGGCCCGTGCCGACCGGCCCCTTGATGCCCCGCAGCGGGTAGTGCGCGAGCAGGTCCTCCAACCGCCGGAACGACACCAGCAGCTCGTCGGCGGCGGTGGCGAAGCGCTTGCCCAGGGTGGTGGCCTGCGCGGCGACGTTGTGCGAGCGGCCGGCCATGACGAGCTCGCCGTGCTCGGCGGCCAGGCGGCCGAGGCGGGCGAGCACGGCCACCACCCGGTCGCGGATGATCTCGAGGCCGCGGCGCACCTGCAGCTGCTCGACGTTCTCGGTGAGATCCCGCGAGGTCATGCCCTTGTGGATCTGCTCGTGCCCGGCGAGCGCGTTGAACTCCTCGATGCGGGCCTTGACGTCGTGGCGCGTGCGCCGCTCGCGCTCGGCGATCGACTCCTCGTCGACGTCGTCGATCACCCGCTCGTAGTCGGCCAGGGCGTCCTCCGGCACGTCCACGCCGAGGTCGGCCTGGGCGCGGAGCACGGCGAGCCACAGCTTGCGCTCCAGCACGATCTTGGTGCGCGGGGACCACAGCTCCGCCTGCTCCGGCGAGGCGTACCGGTGGGCGAGGACGTTCGGGATGTTCGGCTTGACCGTCACGTTCCGGCAGGATACTGCCCCGGCCGCCGTGCGCGGGCGCGCCCCGGCCGCCGTGCGCGGGCGCGCCCCGGCAGGCGCGGGTGCCGGGGCGCGCCCGCGCACGGTACCCGCGCCCGGCGGGACCGCGGCCCGGTCGGGCGCACCCGACGGGCCTCGCCGCGGGGCTCGCGCACGCCGCGGGCGCCCGCGACGCCTCTCCCCGAGGCGGCAGCGCTCCCCCGGGACCCGGCGCGGCAGCGCTCCCCCGGGACCCGGCACGGCAGCGCTCCCCCGGGACCCAGCGCGGCAGCGGGCCCGCTCGGACCCGAGCACCCCGCCGGGCGCGGAGGCCACCGCGAGGGGCCCCTGCCCAGCGCACGTGCATCCGGCACGTGCACCTGCTGCGTGCATCCGCACATCCGGCGCCGAAGATCGCTGAAAGGGATCAATTCCCCCGCCGTTTTCGTCCCGAGCATGGACGAACGGGATCACGGGAAATAGTGTTTTCGCAGGTCCGGACAACGACGTCGCCGCGTCGAGCGGCGCTGCTGGAAACCGAGGGGCGGATGATCACCGACGTGTTCGCCGAGCAGGAGGACGTCTTCTGGATCGTCGGGGTGGGGGCGGACCGCCGCCACGCCGTGACGACGCGCCCGGGAGCCGTGTACGCGGGTCAGACGGTCACCGCGATGTGCGGAACGGCGGTGAAGATCCCCCAGCCGACGCCGAGCGGGCGCGTGCCGCGCAGCGCGCACGTCACCGAGTGGTGCACCGACTGCACCGAGCGGGCCGACGGCGCGGCGCACCGCCACGTCACCTGGGACTTCTGAAGCTGCGGCTGCGCCCCCGCGTGGCTGCTCGATGTCCGCTGTCCGGCGGGCGGTCGGGGCAGCTGGGCGTGCAGGAGGTCCCGCCGAGCGGCCACCTCGGCACACCGCTGTGAAAGCAGTCCCTACCCGAGGCGGGCGCGCAGCACGCGGGCCGCGGCCGCCCGCGGGTCGGGATCGCTGTCGATGAACGCGTTGACGACCGTGCCGTCGACGAGGGCGATGAGCTCCGAGCGCTCCGCGGCGGGCACGGCGCAGCCGCTGCGCGCGAGGACCTCGCCGAGCAGCTCGTGCGTTTCGGCGTTGAGCCTGCGCATCAGCGGTGCGAGGTGCGGGCGCCGCGGTGTTCCGACGAACCGCTCGTAGCGCAGCAGCACGGGCTGCGCACCGCCCTCGCGCGAGCGGGCCCCGAGCAGCAGGTCGAGGACCAGCTCGACCACCTCGTCGGTGCCGAGCCGCCCGCGGGCGAGTTCGTCGAGCCGCGCGCGCCCGGCGTCGAGCTCCCCCCGCATCTCGTGCTCCACGGCCGCCGCGACGAGGTCGTCCAGCGAGGAGAAGTAGTAGGTGGTGGAGGCCAGCGGCAGTCCGGAGCGCTCCGCGACCGCGCGGTGCCGCACGGCCTCGAACCCGCCCTCGGCGAGCAGTTCCGCGGCCGCGGTGACGAGCTGCTGCCGCCGCCGCTGGCCCTTCGACGTGTTCGACATCGGTACTCCTCAGTGCGCTCCCGTCAGGTTCAGCCCGATCACCCCGGCGACGATCAGCGCGATCGACACGGTCTTCAGCACGGAGAAACCGTCGCCCAGGAACAGCATGCCGATCAGGGCCGTGAGCGCGGCACCGATCCCCGTCCACACCGCGTAGGCCGGTCCGGCGGGGAGGTACCGCATGGCGTAGGCGAGCCCGGCGAAGCTGATCGCGGCGAGCACGAGGAACGAGGCGGTGGGCAGCAGGCGGCTGAACCCGTGGGACAGCTTCAGCGACACCGCCCAGCCGGCTTCGAAGACCCCGGAGACCATCAACACGATCCACGCGAGCATTCCGTCCTCCCTCGGTCGTTCCCGCGCAGCGCACCGGCGGTGCACCGCGTCCACACCGTGGACGCTAGCGCATTCTGGTACGGACGTACCATTCTTGGTGACGCGTTCCACCACCGACGACGGGAGGGAGGACCTCCGCGAGGTCGAAACGGGCTCTCAGTACTCCCCGGCCAGCTCCCCGGCGATCCCGGGCACCCGCGCCGCGTACGGCGCGGGCCCACCGCTGTCCGCGGTGCTCGTCACGACCACGACGCGCCCCTCGCCGGCCTGCCGCACGGACTGGACCCCCCCTCCGGGAAGACGGGAGTCCCCGGGTTCCGACTGCTCCCCCGGCAGCGCGTCCGCTGCGGCCACGACGACCGCGACCGTGCCCGCCTGCTCGCCCCGGTGCACCGGCAGAGCCGCCGTCACCGCCCCGTCCGGGCAGGACTGCCGGGGCACCGGACGCGCCTCGCCCGCCTGCGGCAGCCGCGCCCGCACAGCGGCGGCCAGACCCGCGTCCGGAGCACCGCACTCCGCGCCACCGGTCCGCGGTTCGGCCAGCACCCCCGGTTCGGACGGCTCCTGCGGCGGAGGCGGAGCGTCCCGCTCGGCCGGTGGTCGGGAGTCCCCGGCGATCGTCGGCCCGGACGGCTGCGGGGCGAACCAGGCCGCGCCGGCACCGCCGAGCACCGCCACCGCCACCGCCACCGCGGCCCCGCCGGCGGCGACGCGGCGACGCGCGGTGATGCGGCGGGAACCGCGCAGCACGTCGTCCCGGTCGAACGACGCCTCCGGGGCGGGCGGCACCGCGCTCCGGAACAGCTCCTCGAGTCTGCGCTCATCCACTGGGACGCACTCCTCACACCGACCGCAGGTCCGGTAGTTGATCCCCGAGCACGTCGCGGAGCGTGCGCAACCCGCGGGCGCACTGGCTCTTCACCGTGCCCTCGCTGCACCCGAGCGCCGCCGCGACCTCGGCGACGTCCAGGCCCTCCAGGAAGCGCAGCACCAGCACGGCCCGCTGACGCGGCGGCACCTCCTGCAACCCGCGCAGCAGCAGCTGCCGGTCCGCCACCGACTCGGCCACGTTCGACGCGCCGCTCTCCCGGTCCGGCAGCGACTCCGCGGACCGCTCCCGCCGCCACGGGCGGCGCTTCTCGTCGATGAGCGCGCGGGTGAGCGTGCGCCGCACGTACGCGTCCAGCGCGCCCCTGTCCCGGACCTTGCGCCAGTGCCGGTGCAACGCGATGAACGCCGTCTGGGCGAGATCGTCCGCGCGGTGCCAGTCACCGCACATCATGTACGCCATCCGACGCACCGCCTCCAGCCGAGCCGCGAAGTACTCCGCGAACTCCTGCTCATCGCGCTGGTTCACGCGGGCCTCTCCGCTCGTGAGTACCTGCCGTCCACCGGACGGAACGTGCGGGCTCCACGGTTGCACGGACTCCGCGAGCCGATCCAACCCGACTCGCGGCGGCCGCGGCGACATCCGCGTGAACCCGGGGGGAAACTCCGCCCCTCCCGTTGCCCCGCCCCACCCGTGATGTGATGTGATCACTTCGTGACCAAGCCGATACCGATCGACCTGCGCTCCGACGCGGTCACGCGCCCCGACGAACGGTTGTCCGCGGCGATGGCGCGCGCCGAGGTCGGCGACGACGTGCTTGATCACGACCCGACGATGCGCGTGCTCGAAGAACGCGTCGCGCAGCTGCTCGGCACCGCCGCGGCGCTGTGGGTGCCCAGCGGCACCATGGGCAACCTGATCGCGCTGTCGCTGCAGCTCAGCCGCGGCGACCGGTTCCTCGCGCCGCGCGCGGCGCACGTGCTCAGCCACGAGCGCGGCACCGCCGCCTGGCTCGCCGGCGGCATGCCCGAACCCCTCGACTGGGACGCGGGACCCGGCCGCCCGAGCGCGCAGGCGGTGCGCTCCCACCTCACCGCAACCGCGGACGACACGCTGCGCACCCGGCTGCTGTGCCTGGAGGACACGCACGCCGGGGCGGGCGGTGCGCTCGTGCCCCCGCACGAGCACGCGCGCCTCACCGCCACCGCGCGGAACAGCGGTCTGCGGGTGCACCTGGACGGGTCGCGCCTGTGGCACGCCGCCGTGGCGCTCGGCCTGCCGCCGGCCGCGCTCGCCGTCGGGGTGGACACGGTGCAGGTGGGGCTGAACAAGGGGCTCGGCGCCCCGGCCGGAGCGGTCCTCGCGGGCAGCGCGGAGTTCACCGCCGAGGCCCGCAGGATGCGCACGATGCTCGGCGGCGGCCTGCGGCAGAGCGGGGTGCTCGCCGCGGCCGGGCTGGTCGCGCTCGAGCGCCGCGGCGATCTGGCCACCGACCACGACAACGCCGACCGCCTCGCCGCCGGCCTGCGCGAACTCGGGTGGGAGGTGACCCCGCCGCAGACGAACATCGTGCTCGCCGCCGTGCCCGATCCGCCGCGCACGCTGCAGCGCCTCACCCGGGCCGGGGTGCTCGCGGCGCCGGCGGGGCGCGACCTCTGCTTCATCACCCACCGCGACGTCAGCACCGCCGACATCGACGAGGCGCTGCTGCGCATCAAGCGCGAGCAGGGTTGACCACCCGGGGAGGAGACGCACGTGCCGCCGAGCTGGATCGTGTTCGACTACGGGAAGGTGCTCAGCACCCCCACCCGCGCGTTGCCCGCGCTGGCGGAGCACCTCGGGGTGACCGAGGAGGCGCTGAAAGCCCCCTACATGGCCGAGCGACCAGTCTGGGACCGCACCGACGACGCCCTGGCGTACTGGCAGGCGGTGGGCGAACGGCTGGGCGTACCGGTCGACGCGGACCTGTCCGAACGACTCACCCGCATCGACGTCGACGGCTGGTCGCACACCGACCCCGCCGCGCTGCACCTGGTCGACGAGCTGCACGCGGCGGGGCGGCGGCTGGCGGTGCTGTCCAACGCGCCCTCGCGGATGGGACGCCTGCTGGCCGCGCGCCCCTGGGCCGCGCGGTTCGAGCACCTGCTGTTCTCCGGTGACCTCGCCCTGGCCAAACCGGACCCGCGGATCTACCGCGAGCTGCTCGCGCACCTGGGCACCGCGCCGGAGCGGTGCCTGTTCCTCGACGACCGGCAGGACAACGTCGACGCCGCGCGGGAACTCGGCATCCAGGCAGAGGTGTGGCGCGGCGCGGCCACCGGCCGCGCCGCGCTGCGCGAGCGCGGCCTGCTGCGCTGAGCGGGTCGGTGGATGTCCGCCCGCTCGCACCGGTGGCCGAGCGGCGAAGCTGCCGGCTCACGCAAAGGGCCTTGTCAACTTGCTGTCGGCCCTCGTTCCCAGGGTGGCTGCGAGCTCTCCCGCCTGTGGCACGTCAGCTCCCGACTGCACCCGGCATCCCCACATCGCAACAGCCCCTACCGCGGGTTCTCCGGCGCCGCCGCTTCATCACCACGTACGCAGAGCGCCCCGCCGCGGGTTCTCCGGTGCCGCCTCGCGAGGACAGCCCCGGCGATGCTGCTCCCGTCCGGGGAGGGTGGTCGGGGGCAGCTGGGAGGTCGGGGGCAGCTGGGAGCAGGTGGCTACCCGATGTCGGGGATCCCGGAGCGAGGGGGCGCAGGAGGTTCCTCCCAGCTACCCCATCCACCCGCCCTCAACAGCCAATCCGCGGACTCCCTAAGACCTGATCTTCTTCTTGCCGTCCTTGGCCCAGCCGACCGCGGCGGTGACGACGAACGCGATCCCGCCGATCACGGCCAACCAGAACAGGCCCTTGAGCAGCACCCCGGCGACCGACACGACCAGCCAGAGCAGCAGCAGGCCTCCGATGACCTTCCACAGCACGGGTTCCCTCCGATCCCTCGGCGTCACCCCCAGCCTGCCAGAGGTCGCGCCCGGAAGATCCCGCTCCGCGCGGAAAATCCGGGAGAAATCCGGGTCCCCCGGAACTCGGGGCGCCGGCCCGCGGACTCCCCGGGAAGTCAGGAGCGGCCGGGCACGGCCACCTCGCCCTGCGCGGCGCGCAGGGCGATGTCGGTGCGGTAGTGCGCCCCGGGCAGGTGCACGGCGTCCACGCGCCGGTAGGCGTCGTCGCGCGCCGCGGCCAGGTCGGTGCCCGTGCCCACGACCGACAGCACGCGCCCCCCGGCGGAGAGCACCGAACCGTCCTCACCCCGCCGCGTGCCGGAGTGCAGCACGCCCGGGGCCGTGCTGCCGTGGATGACGTCGTCGAGCCGGGGCCGTCCCGGGTAGCCCTCGGCGGCGAGCACCACGGTCACCGCGAAGCCCTCGTGCCACTCCAGCGGCGGGTGCTCGGCCAGCGTCCCCGAGGCCGCCGCGTGCATCAGCGAAGCCAGCGGCGTGCGCAGCAGCGACAGCACCGACTGCGTCTCCGGGTCGCCGAACCGGCAGTTGAACTCGACCACCTTCGGGCCCTCGGAGGTCAGCGCCAGCCCCGTGTACAGCAGCCCGGAGAACGGGGTGCCGCGCCGCGCCAGCTCGTCCACCGTCGGCTGCACGATCCGGGAGACCACCGTGCCCGCCAGGTCCTCCGCGGCCCACGGCAGCGGCGAGTACGCACCCATGCCGCCCGTGTTCGGCCCCGCGTCCCCGTCACCGGCGCGCTTGAAGTCCTGCGCGAACCGCAGCGGCACCACGGTGGAGCCGTCGACGAAGCAGAACAGCGAGGCCTCCGGACCGTCCAGGAAGCTCTCGAGCACCACCGGGTGGCCGTCGTCGAGCAGCGTCATCGCGTGCGCGCGCGCCGCGTCGAAGTCGGGCGTGACCAGCACGCCCTTGCCGCCGGCGAGCCCGTCGTCCTTGACCACCCACGTGGGGCCGAACCGGGCGAGCGCGGCGTCCAGGTGTGCCGGGTTGTCCACCAGCTCCGACCGCGCGGTGGGCACGTCGGCGGCCTGCATGAGCTCCTTCGCGAAGGCCTTCGACCCCTCGATCCGCGCCGCGTCCTTCGACGGCCCGAAGCACGGGATGCCGGCCGCGCGCACCGCGTCCGCCGCACCGACGACCAGCGGCGCCTCCGGGCCGATCACGACGAGATCGGCTCCCCAGTCGGCGGCGAGCGCAGCGACCCCGCGCGGGTCCTGCACGTCGACGTCGTGGTTCTCGGCGAGCGTGGCGGTTCCGACGTTGCCGGGGGCGCAGGCGAGCGCGGTCACCGCGGGGTCGCGCGACAGGGCCGCGGCGATCGCGTGTTCCCGGCCACCGGCACCGAGCACAAGAATTCGCACGAATCGCAGCGTAAGCGGTCCCCGTGCGCGGGAACCGAGCACCCCCGGCGATGCGGGGAGAACCCCACCTCGCGCGGGCGCGGGCGAGCCGGACGCCCGGCCGGCGGCACGGGTCGTCCGGTGATCCCCGCTTGTCCGGCGACCACCGCGGCCCGGGGCTAACCTGTCGGGCCGACGGAGGTGAGCCGGTGGCCCAACTGCTGTTCGTCCTCGTCGGCGCGCTGCTCGTCACGGCTTTCGCGCGGAGCAGGGACATCGCCGCGCCGCTGCTGCTGGTGCTCGTGGGACTGGCGGTGTCCTACCTCCCCGGTGGCGGGGACTTCCACGTGGACCCCGAGCTGCTGCTCACCGTCGTCCTGCCGCCGCTGCTGTACAGCGCCGCGCTGGAGAGCTCCTACCTCGACTTCCGCAGCCGCATCGCACCGATCGTGCACCACGGCCTGCTGCAGGTCGTGGCCACGGCGTTCGTCCTCGGCTACGCCGCCTACCTGCTCGTCCCCGAGCTGCCGCTGAGCTCGGCGGTGGTGCTCGGCGCGGTGCTCGCCCCGCCGGACGCGGTCACCGCCGCGGCCATCGGACGGCGGCTCAAGCTGCCCCGCCCGGTCCTCACCGTGCTCGGCGGCGAGAGCCTCATCAACGACGCCGCGGCGCTGACGACCTACCGGATGGCCATCGCCGCGGTCGCCGGCAACACGCCCACGCTGGCGCAGGGGCTGGGCGCGTTCGCGCTCGCCGCCGGCGTCGGCGTCGGCGTGGGCCTGCTGCTCGGTGCGCTGACCCACCTCGCCCGCACCCGCGTGCCCGACGTGCACGTGGCCACCCTGCTCGGGGTGCTCGTGCCGTTCGTGGCCTACCTGCTGGCCGAGGAGCTCGGCGGTTCCGGCGTGCTCGCCGTCGTCTCCGCCGGGCTGTACGTGGGGCACTACCGCCCGCGGGCGCGCGCCGCCGGGCGGCTGCAGGAGAGCGCGGTGTGGTCCTCGATCAACCTGCTGCTGGAGAGCTTCGTGTTCGCCTACATCGGGTTGCAGCTCGACTCGGTCATCACCGAGGTGCTCACCTCCGGGCGCGACCCGGGCCGCGTGCTCGCCGTCGCGTTCGCGCTGCTCGCCGCCGCCGTCGCCGTCCGCGTCGTGTGGATGTTCACGTCCAGCTACCTGCCCGGGCTGTCCCGGCTCACCCGCGCTCCCGGTAGCTCCGGGACGTGGCGGCGCACGGCCGTGCTGTCCTGGACCGGCATGCGCGGCGTGGTCACGCTCGCCGCCGCGGGGGCGATCCCGTACGAGACCGCGGCCGGCGAACCGTTCCCCGACCGGGAGCTGATCCAGCTGATCGCGTTCGTCGTCACCGTCGGCACGATCCTCGCGCAGGGCACGACGCTGCCGTGGCTGATCCGGCGGCTGCGGGTCAGCGACCCGGACGAGGAGCAGCGCGACGACGAGGCGGAGATCCGGGCCCGGCGCCACGCCGCCGACGCCGCGCTGCACCGCCTCGAGACGTACACGCCGGAGCACCTCGGGGTCTCGCCGGAGGAGCACCGCGGGATCGTCGACCGGGTCAAGGCGCTCGTCGAGTACCGGGACCTGGCCGCGAGCGAGCAGATCGGCCGCACCGCGCAGGAACGGGACGCATCGCACCAGCGCACGATGGCCACGCTGCGCCGCGCGCTCATCGAGGTGGAGCGCTCCGCGCTCGCCGACGAGCGCGACGCCGGGCAGCTCGACGACGAGGTGCTGCGCCGCGTGCTGCACGAGCTGGACATGGAGGAAGCCGCCCTCGACGCCTCGTGGCGCACGAGATGACCGGCTCGCTGGGGCGAAGCCGGGACGATCAGCCGAGCTCGTGCCGGACGATGGTCTCCGCGCGGCCGGCGCCGACGCCGATCGCGGACACGCGGCAGCGGGACAGCTCCTCGATGCGCCGCACGTAGGCCTGCGCGTTCGCCGGCAGGTCCTCGAACGTGCGCGCGGCGCTGATGTCCTCGTGCCAGCCCGGCATCTCCTCGTACACCGGCACCGCGTGGTGCACGCCGGTCTGGGTCATCGGCATCTCCTCGACCCGCTCGCCGTCGATGTCGTAGGCCACGCACATCGGGATCGTGTCCAGGCCGGTGAGCACGTCGAGCTTGGTGAGGAAGTAGTCGGTGATCCCGTTCATCCGGGTCGCGTAGCGGGCCAGCACCGCGTCGAACCAGCCGGTCCGCCGCGAGCGCCCGGTGGTGACGCCGAACTCGCCGCCCTGCCGCCGCAGGGTCTCGCCCGACTCGTCGGACAGCTCCGTCGGGAACGGCCCGGCGCCGACGCGCGTGGTGTAGGCCTTGAGGATGCCGATCACGGAGTCGATGCGGGTGGGGCCGATGCCCGCGCCCGCGCACGCGCCGCCGGCCGTCGGGTTCGACGAGGTCACGAACGGGTAGGTGCCGTGGTCGACGTCCAGCAGGGTGCCCTGCGAGCCCTCCAGCAGCACCGTCTCGTCCCGCTCGAGGGCCTGGTTGACCAGGAGTTTCGTGTCGGCGATGCGGCCCGCGAACTTCTCGGCCTGGCCGAGCACGGTGTCGACGACCTCCTCCGGGTCGAGCGCGCGCCGGTTGTAGACCTTGACCAGCACCTGGTTCTTGAACTCGAGCGCGGCCTCGACCTTCTGGCGCAGGATCTTCTCGTCGAGCAGGTCCTGCACGCGCACCCCGACGCGGGCGACCTTGTCCTGGTAGCAGGGGCCGATGCCGCGGCCGGTGGTACCGATCTGCTTCTTGCCGAGGTAGCGCTCGGTGACCCGGTCGATCGCCACGTGGTACGGCATGATCAGGTGCGCGTCGGCGGAGACCAGCAGGTTCGAGGTGTCCACCCCGCGCTGCTCCAGCCCGGACAGCTCCTCCAGCAGCACCCCCGGGTCGACCACGACACCGTTGCCGATCACATTGGTCACTCCGGGCGTGAGGATCCCGGAGGGGATGAGGTGCAGGGCGAAGTCCTGCCCGTCCGGCAGCACGACGGTGTGCCCCGCGTTGTTGCCGCCCTGGTAGCGGACGACCCAGCGGGCCTTCTCACCGAGCAGGTCCGTCGCCTTACCCTTGCCTTCGTCGCCCCACTGGGCTCCGATCAGCACGATCGCCGGCATGTGACACTCCAACCTGGATTCCGGTGGCCGCCAACGTGACCGCGCGCCCGCGTCCACCACGGGTGATGCCGACCGGTCAGGGTAAACCAGGAGCGAATCGTGACCACCACCGCACTGTCCTGCGGAAACTTCAACTCCACTATGCGCCCGAGCAGTGACGCCGTGCAGTGGCACGACCTGCCCGCCACCCCGGGGCGCGCGGAGGTCGACCCGCTGCTCGCGCGGGCGGGCGATCGCATCGTCGTCCGCGGCACCGATGCGGACCTCGCCGCGGTGGTGGTGCGGATGCTGCGCAAGGGCCTGCTCCGGGAGCTCGCGGTCGGCTACGTGCCCGTGGCCGACTCGCCCGCCGCGCGGCTGTGGGGCCTGCGCGTCGAGGACCTCGACCGGGCGCTGCACGCACCCGGCGCGCCCACCCCGCTGCTGAAGGACGACACCGGAGGCGTGCTCGTCGGCGAGGGCGTCGTCGCACCGATCACCGGGCAGGTCTACTGCGACGACGCGCGGGTGCTGCACGGCACCGCGCTGCGGTTGGTCGTCACCCCGGATCCGGAGGCCGCGGCGCTGCCCGAACCGACCGAGGACCCGATCGGCGAGAACATCGCCCCCATCATGGACGGGGTGCGGGTGTTCGCGGCGCGGCGCGGTCTGCTGCGCCGCCGCACCTCCTCCGCGCGCGGACGCGCCGTGCAGCTGGCGTTCGAGGAGACCACCGTCCGGCACGACGGTGTGGACCACCCGCGTCCGATCAGCAAGTGGGTGTGGCACCGGCACACCGAGGACCTGCTGCTGGCGCGGTGAGCGGCCCGCCCGCGGCGGAGGCCCGGCAAGACCGGCCGACCGGACGACCCCTCCCGAACGCCGCCGCGGAGGCCCCGCGCGACCACCGGCCGGGCCGCACCACCCCTCCCGAACGCCGCGGCGAAGACGCGCGGCCGAGGGGCGGTGCGCGACCTCGCTTCCGCCCGCCCCCGGCTTGTCGGCCCCGGTGGCCCCGCCCGGAGGCGCACTTCCCCGGCCGTTCGCGAAACCACGTGGCAGGAGGACCCGCTCCCCGGTGATCAACTTCGACCGGCGCGGCTCCAGTGGATGCCGTGCGCTGCGTTTCGCGCATCTCGCGAGAAATGCGCGAACAACCTGATCGGGCGAGGCGGGGAATCCGGAACCGCTCCTGTCCCCGCCCCTCCGGGCGGGGACACCGCGACGAGGTCGGCACTCCGGCGCAGCGGTGGCCGCCACTGGCGTTTTCACGTCATGTCACCGCCCGATCACACTTCGGCATTGCCCTGATCAACCGGATCGGTCATGGTCGATGCGCCCACCGACCGATCCGACGGAGGCAGCCATGAGGAAGCGCGCCGTGGCCGCAGCGACAGCCCTCCCCATCGCCGCAGCACTGGGCCTGAGCACGACGCAGCCGGCCGTGTCCGAACCCCCCGGCATTCCCGCACCGGACGAGGCCCGGGGCATGCTCTCCGAGCTGCGGGTCGCCCCGGAAGGCCCCATGGACGGCTACGACCGGGACAAGTTCCCGCACTGGAGCTCCGGTCCGGACAACTGCGACACCCGCGAGCAGGTGCTGCGCCGGGACGGAGACGGCGTGGAGACCGGGGACGACTGCTATCCCACGTCCGGCACGTGGACGAGCCCGTACGACGGCCGGACCTGGAGCGAGCCCTCCGACGTCGACATCGACCACGTGGTGCCGCTGGCCGCGGCCTGGCGCTCGGGTGCTGCCGAGTGGACCAACGAGCGGCGCTCCGAGTTCGCCAACGACCTGGACAGCCCGCAGTTGGTGGCGGTGACCGACTCGGTCAACCAGGAGAAGGGCGACGACACGCCGGACGAGTGGATGCCGCCGGAGAACGGCTACCACTGCACCTACGCCTCGATGTGGATCGCCTCGAAGCACAAGTGGCAGCTCACCGTCACCGACGGCGAGAAGAGCGCGCTGGAGGACGCCCTCACCACCTGCTGAGGACCGCCACCTGCTGGGTCCTCCTCATCGAGTCCCCTCCACTCGCCGAGGGCCCTCCACCCGGCGAGGGCCGACATCATTCCCCCGGAGGCGTGGTGATCATTCGTCGCCCACCCGAGTGGGGACAGCTTCCAATTTTCATGAAAATTGCGTTCTCTGGAACGAGTCCAGATAGTCAGCGGGGCTCGACGTCCTCGGGGTCCACGTCCTCCGGGTCCGTGCCCTGGGGTTCCGCGGTGTCTTCGTCCGGGTGCAGCGGAGGCAGCGCGGCCAGGGCCTCGGCCCGGCCGAGACCGGTGGCCTGGAGCAGATCCACCACGATCGAGCGGACCTGGAGAACGACCACCTGCATCGAGTAGTCGCCCTCCCCCAAGAGCTCCACAGTGGACTTCCGAGCCACCGAACGGGCCGCTTCCCGCGCCTGCAGCGGATCGCTCCCGCTGGCCAGCTCGTCGCGCAGCAGCGCGACCGCCCCCGCGAGCTCCTCCAGCATGGCGGGCAGCGGACGCGGCACCGGTTCCTCGTCGCGCAGCGCCGCCAGCGCCCGCCGCGCCAGCACGCGCGTGTTCCGCAGCGCCCGGTCGATCGGTGTCGCTGCCACGTCGTAGCGCTCCAGCTCGCCGCGGCGGCGCCAGCGGATCGGCGCGTACCGGGCGATCTCACCGCCCGCCTGCAACGCCGAGCGCATCGCGTCGACGTCCTGCTGGCTCCTGCGCGCCTGGGCCAGCACGTCGGAAGCCATCGCCACGTCCTGCCGCGCGACCGCCCCGCCGACCCCGCGCAGCGCGTCCGCCAGCGCACCGAGCACGACACGCCCGTTGCGGTGCGCCACGTTCAGCGGGTTCGCCGGCAGCAGCAACGCGACGACGAGGCCGACGACACCGCCCACCGCGGCATCGACCATCCGGGTCCACCCGCCGGCGGTCGCCGGCGGGAGCAGCGTGGCCACGAGCACCGAGGACGAGGCCGCCTGCAGCACGATCACGCTGCCGCTGTCCAGCAGGACGGCCGCGCTCATCGCCAGCATCACCACGAGCGCGATCTGCCACGGTCCCGTGCCGATCAGCGAGATGAGCAGGTCCCCGACGCCGACGCCGATGCTCACCCCGACGACGAGCTCCACGGAGCGACGCATGCGCTGGCCGAGGGAGACGCCGAGGGAGATCACCGCCGCGATGGGCGCGAAGAACGGTTGCGGGTGGCCGACGAGCTGCTTCGCGATGAACCACGCCAGACCGGCGGCGATGCCGGCCTGCACGATGGGCAGGCCGGTGCGCAGCAGGCGGCGCACGCGCCGGCCGAAATCCTCGCGGAGCCGGTCGTGGCCGGCCTGGAAGTTTCCGGTCACGGACCCCATTCTCGATGACGTGGTCAGCTCCGCGGCGGGACCACCGGCCCGCAGTGATCCCCACCGCTCCCGCGGTGGCGGAGGGCACCGGACGCCGCGCTGCTCCCCGGACCGCCGTGGCGGCCCCCGCGGGGGGAGCGGCAGCGCCGTCCCCCGCGAGTTCGGCCACCGCACGAGGACTGCGCGCTGCTCCACCGCAGCAGCGCCGGACGCCCGGCGGATGCCGCGGTCACCCGCCGTGGCGGCCCCCGCGGGGAAGCAGCGCGGCACCGCGGGCCGACGTCCTCAGACGCCCGTCGCGCTCACCGCTTCGGGGTCGCTGTCGGAGAGCAGCTGGTAGCACCGCTCGAACTCGTCGTCCTCACCGATCGCCCGGGCCGCGCGGGCCAACGCCGCGATCGCGCGCAGCACGCCCTGGTTCGGCTCGTGCCGCCACGGCACCGGGCCGAAACCCTTCCAGCCGGCCTTGCGCAGCGAGTCGAGCCCGCGGTGGTAGCCGGTCCGCGCGTACGCGTACGCCTGGATGTGCTCGCCGTTCGCCAACGCCGCCTCGGCCAGGGCGGCCCAGGCCGCGCTGAAGGTCGGGTGGTGCGCCGCGACGATCGCCGGGTCCGTGCCGGCGTCCAGCTCGGCGCGCGCGTCCGTGTTCTCCTCCAGCAGGGTCTCCGGCGGTTCCAGCAAGTTCCTGCCCTGTGTCATGCGCCCATCCTGCCAGCCGGTCCCCCCGGGGCGTGGCCCGCGGGGCCGCGTCCCGGGGGAGCCTCGCGCGCACCGGTGTCAGCCGGTGATCCTCCGCCCGGTGGACTTGAGCATCCCGCACGCGTCGGCCACGCGGGAGGCCATGGACCGCTCGGCGGCCTTGAGGTAGCTGCGCGGGTCGTACTTCTTCTTGTCGCCGACCTCGCCGTCCACCTTGAGCACGCCCTCGTAGTTGGTGAACATGTGGTCCGCGATCGGCCGGGTGAAGGCGTACTGGGTGTCGGTGTCCACGTTCATCTTCACCACGCCGTAGGACAGCGCCGCGTGGATCTCCTCCAGCTCGGAACCGGAGCCGCCGTGGAAGACGAGGTCGAAGGGCTTGTCGTCGCCGGACCGGCCGAGCTTGCGGGCGGCCACTTCCTGCCCCTCCTTGAGGATCTCCGGGCGGAGCTTGACGTTGCCCGGCTTGTACACGCCGTGCACGTTGCCGAACGTCGCCGCCAGCAGGTAGCGGCCCTTCTCGCCCGCGCCGAGCGCGTCGACGGTGTGCTCGAAGTCGCCGGGCGCGGTGTAGAGCTTCTCGTTGATGTCGTGGCTGACGCCGTCCTCCTCGCCGCCGACGACGCCGACCTCGATCTCCAGGATGATCCTGGCCTTGGCGGACTCGGCGAGCAGTTCCTCGGCGATGCTCAGGTTCTCGTGCAGCTCGACCGCGGAGCCGTCCCACATGTGGGACTGGAACAGCGGGTTCTGTCCACGCTGGACCCGCTGCTGGCTGGTCCGCAGCAGCGGCCGGACGTAGTCGTCCAGCTTGTCCTTCGGGCAGTGGTCGGTGTGCAGCGCGATGTTCACCGGGTACTCGTCGGCCACGACGTGCGCGTACTCCGCCAGCGCGGTGGCACCGGTGACCATGTCCTTGACCTTGCTGCCGGACGCGAACTCGGCACCGCCGGTGGAGAACTGGATGATGCCGTCGCTCTCCGCTTCGGCGAACCCGCGCAGCGCCGCGTTGAGCGTCTCCGAGGAGGTCACGTTGATGGCCGGGTAGGCGAACTCGCCCGACTTCGCCCGGTCCAGCATCTCCGCGTAGACCTCGGGGGTCGCGATGGGCATCGGTGGTCCTCCTCGCTGAGATGATCGAGCGGCGCGAGCCGCACCGCATCCTGCGCGGGCCGTTCGCCCGGAGCGGTCGGAACTCGGCACAGCGCTTTCGGCTGACGCACCCCGCCGCAGACCCGGCGCACCGGTCCGGCCGAGGCGCGGTTAACACTGCCCCAACCGGGGGAGAGGTGGAAAGCCGGTGATGCGATTCAGAGCCGCGCAAGTCCTGTGGACATGTTCACACGCCCCGCTGGCGGGGCCGGAGCTCGCGCTCCGAGCGCGTCACCGCGCCCAGGAGCCCGTGACGACGTTCCACTCCCGGATCGTCGTGCTCGCGAGAACCCCCGCCGCGGCGTAGGGGTCGGCCTCGAGGACGGCGCGCAGTTCCGCCTCGTCCGCGACCTCGTAGATGAGCATCGCCCCGGTTTCGTCGGCGAACGGCCCGCCGGCGAGCACCACGCCGCGCTCGGCCAGGTCCCGGCAGTACTCCCGGTGCTCGGGACGCACGCGCAGCCGCTCCTCGCGGTCCGCGCCGTACTCCAGCTCGACGACGTACGTGGCCATCTCCGCCTCCCGGTTCCGCCTGTGCCGTCGGGTGCACGCTACCCGGCGGAGTGATCCCCCCGCGATCACCGGGTAACGTGGCCGTGTGCGGGACGACGAGCACGCGGCCGAACGAACCGTGGAGCGGACGCTGAGCAAGCTGCGCGCGCTGGACGCGCCCGCCGAACCGGAGACGGACCGGCCGCTGACCCTCGAGGACCTGTACCACCAGCAGCGCATGCGCATGGTGCGGCTGGCCATCCTGCTGGTCGACGAACCCACCACGGCCGAGGACGTGGTGCAGGAGGCGTTCACCGGCCTGTACCGCAACTGGTCCGGTCTCCGCGATTCCAAGGCGGCCGTGGGGTACCTGCGCACCGCCGTGATCAACGCGAGCCGCTCGGTGCTGCGCAAGCGCAAGACCGCGCGCGAGTACCAGCCGCCGCACCAGGCGCACGCGCGTTCGGCCGAGTCGCTGGCCATGCTCACCACCGAGCACCAGTCCGTGGTGACCGCGCTGGGCAAACTGGCGCGGCGGCAGCGCGAAGTGCTCGTCCTGCGCTACTACGACAACCTCTCCGAAGCGGAGATCGCGGAGGCCACCGGCCTGTCCCGCGGTGCGGTGAAGTCGACGGCGAGCCGCGCGCTGACCGCGCTGCAGAAGGCGATGGAGAGCTGACCGGTCGCTGGTACCCGGCGGGCGCACCGGGGGTGCGGCGTGCCGGCCGCGTGGTGTAGACCAGTACTCGCGAGGGTTCCTCGCTGCGGTTCCACGCGCCCCACCCCGGAGGAGGCACAGCACGGTGCACTCGCGCGACCTGGTCCTCACCGGCGCCCGCGTCGTCACCCCGGACGGCGTGCGCCCGAACGCGTGGGTGCGCGTGGCGGGTGAGGAGATCCGCGACGTCGGCACCGGAGCGCCGCCCGCCCCGGCCGCGCGGGTGGAGCTCTCCGGCGGATGGCTCGTACCCGGTTTCGTCGACGCGCACTGCCACGGCGGCGGAGGGGGATCGTTCACCACCGCCGACGCCGGGCAGATCCGCACCGCCATCGACGCGCACCGGCGCCGCGGGACGACCACGATGCTGGCCAGCCTCGTCTCCGCCCCGATGCCGCGGCTGCGCGAGCAGCTCGCCGCCCTGCGCGAGTTCGTCTCCGACGGCGAGCTCGCCGGGGCGCACCTGGAGGGCCCGTTCCTCGCCGCGGCCCGGTGCGGCGCCCACGCACCGGCGGTGCTGACCGAACCGGCACCGGAATCCGTCGAGGAGCTCCTGGCGGCCGGCGGCGACGCCCTGCGCACGATCACCCTCGCGCCCGAGCTGCCCGGGGCCGTCGAGGCGATCCGCCGCATCACCGACCGCGGGGTGCGCGCCGCGGTCGGCCACACCGACGCGCGCGGTGAGCACGTCCTGCCCGCGGTGGAGGCCGGTGCCCGCATCGCGACGCACTTGTTCAACGCGATGCCGCCGCTGCACCACCGCGAGCCGGGCCCGGTCGGCGAGCTGCTGGCCGACGAGCGGGTCGCCGTCGAGCTGATCTGCGATCTCGTGCACCTGCACCCGGCGGTCGCCCGGTTGGCGGCGCGCGCCGCGGGCCCGGCGCGCACCCTGGCCGTCACCGACGCGATCAGCGCCGCCGAGGCCGGCGACGGCACGTTCGACCTGGGCGGGCTGGCGGTCACGGTCGACGGCGGGCAACCCCGACTGGACGACGGCTCCCTGGCAGGCAGCACGCTCACCATGGACCGCGCGTTCCGCAACCTCGTGCAGCACTGCGGGCTGAGCGCGGCCGATGCCGCGGCGGCCACCGCGTCGAAGCCGGCGGAGGTGCTCGGTCTCGACGCGCGGGTCGGGTCGATCGCCCCGGGCAAGCGGGCCGACCTCGTCGTGCTCACCGAGGAGCTGCTGCTGCGGCACGTGATGCGGGCGGGGACGTGGCTAGACTGAGACCGATGGAGCCGGGACCGAGGAGTTCGGAGCGCAACGGGCTGTCGGACGATCACATCGCCGCCGCGCTGCGCGGCTACGCCGGGGGGTCCGCGGGACCCGGCGGGGCGGCGGAGTCCGCCGGGGCGGCGCCCGCGCCCGGCCGCGGGCGGTCGCGGCCCCCGGCCGCGGGGCTGCTGCTGTACGCGCTGCTGCTGGGGCTGGCCGCCGGGGCCTGCTGCGCGGCGGTGACGCTGCTGTAGTCGGTCGCGTCCACTTCGGCCGAAGAGCCGAGGAGAACCTCCGCGATACCGGCCTTTCAGCCGAGGCAATACCGCCCGCACGGCCGGGGTTCCGCGCTCCGCCCACGCGGATGATGGGGATCATGCCCGTTCCGCAGCCACACCGGCGTACCGAGTCCTCGCAGCACCCCGATCCCCGCTGGTCTTCCGCCGCGTCACCCCACCGCTGTTCCGGCGGGGTGACGCAGCCGCTCACGAGCGCCGGGACCGGTGACCGCTCCGCCGCGGCCGCGGAGCGGCTGACCGAGCTGGACGTCCTGCGCGCGGTCGCCCTCGCCGGGATCCTGTTCGTCAACATCCCCCCGGTCATGCGGATGACCGGGGTGGTGGCCAGCGAAGTGCTGCCGGCGCGGCACGTGCTGGACCTGCTCGTGCAGCAGCGGTTCTTCCCGATCTTCTCGCTGCTGTTCGGGGTGGGCTTCGGCATCTTCCTGAGCCGCTCCGCGGCGCGGGCGGCGCGTCCGCGGGTGCTGCTGCTGCGGCGCCTGCTCGTCCTCGGCGTCCTCGGCGCCCTGCACCAGCTCCTGCAGCCGGGTGAGGCGCTGCTGCCGTACGCGATCGTCGGCCTGGTGGTGCTGCTTCCGCTGAGCTTCGCGCCGCGGTGGGTGAACCTGCTGGGCGGGGCGGTGCTGCTCGGCCTCGCGGTCGTCTTCGGCGGCGGGATCGCGCTGATCCCGGGACTGTTCCTCATCGGTGCCGCGCTCGGCGGCGGAGACATCGCGCGGGTGCTGCGCTGCGATGTCCGGGCTCTGGGCGCGGTGGCCGCGGCAGCGGTCGCGCTGGCGGTCGGCACGAACCTCTGGCAGGAGCAGGCCCCGCTGTCGGCCGGTTTCACCACCTCCTCGGGGGTGGCGGGCCTGTGCACGGCGGCGGTCTACGTCACCGGGACGCTGCTGGTGCTGCG
The DNA here is from genome assembly GCF_054491345.1 of Salinifilum ghardaiensis. Classification (NCBI taxonomy): domain Bacteria; kingdom Bacillati; phylum Actinomycetota; class Actinomycetes; order Pseudonocardiales; family Pseudonocardiaceae; genus Salinifilum; species Salinifilum ghardaiensis. The sequence goes on from NZ_CM137101.1 coordinate 4,898,722, forward strand.
CACACCCGCAGGGGGAGCTGTCACTCGCGCGTGCGCGCCCGCGGGGCGGATGGCGTTGACCAACTACGTCACGGCGACGCTGCTGTTCGTCCCGCTCGGCCACCTGTTGGGGCTGCACGGCGCTGAGCGGTGGGGGCTCATGGCGGCGCTGGCCGCGGGGATCCTCTGCGTCCAGTTCGGGTGGAGCCACCTGTGGCTGCGCCACTTCCGCTACGGCCCGCTGGAGTGGGTGTGGCGGTGCCTCACCTGGTGGCAGGTCATTCCGCTGCGGACCGGCAGGTGCGCGGAGGTGTCCTCGACGACTGCCCCGGGAGGTCGCGAACGGGCGACAGCCGGGACGTGATCTCGGCCTGCGAGAGGACCTCCCCGACCGGTGCGGATCCGCACGCCGCACGGCGGGGAGCTCGTCGACCAGGGCGAAGATCCGCACCGGCCACACGTGCCAGGAGAGGGAGACGAACACCGCGATGGTGGCCAGTGACTGCCGATTTCAGCACGACGCGGGTCCACCACCCGCGGTCCGCCACGGCACGGTCCTGGGCAGGCTTGCCGCCTCCGTTTCATCCGGTCGTACCGGTCAGCTGCCGGCCGCGTCTGGCCCCTCGGCGGTTCCGGGCCTGCGCGGTGCCGCGCCGCGCGCGGTGTCCGGTGCGCGTCAGCGCGTTCGGCCGGGGGCGTCAGGCTCGGGAGGGCCACCAGTTCCCCTTCCCGAGCAGCCGCACCATGGCCGGGATCAACAGCGTGCGCACCACGAAGGTGTCCAGCAGCAGTCCGGTTCCGATGGTGAATCCGATCTGCGCGAGGATGTCCACGCTGCCGAAGATCATCGCGAACATGCTCGCGGCGAAGATCACTCCGGCAGTGGTGATCACGCTTCCGGTGGCGACCACGGCGCGCGCCGTCCCGTTCTCCGGGTCGTGCGCGTTCTCCTCGCGGATGCGGGAGATGAGCAGCAGGTTGTAGTCGGCACCGACCGCCACCAGGATCACGAACGTCACCGGGGCGACGCTCCAGCTCAGGTCGGTGCCGATCCAGTGCTGCCACACCAGCACGGAAATCCCCGTGGCCGCGGCGTAGGTGAGCACGATCGACAACATCAGGTAGATCGGGGCGAGAACGCTGCGCAGCAGCAGCACGAGGATCACCAGCACGGTGACCAGCGCGAAGGCGGCGAACAGGGCGAAGTCGTGGTCAACGGCGCGGTGCAGGTCCCGGTTGTTGGAGCCGATGCCCGTTTGCGAGATCCGCGCACCGTCCAGGGAGGTCCCGCGCAGGGCCCGCTCGGCGCTGTCGTTGATCTCGCCGCTGGTGCGCATCGCCGCCCGGCCCATCGGGTTCTCGTCGTAGAGCACCATCAGGCGCGCGGTCCTGCCGTCCTCGGACAGGAACATCTCGCCGGCCGTGGCCATCTCGGAGCCGCGCGCGGTCCGCTCCGGCAGGTAGAAGCCGTTCAACGCCGGATCCGCGGGGTGCGCGCCCATCTTCTTCAGGTGCTCGGCCGCGTCGCCCAGTCCCCGCGCGAGCTCCTCGATGGAGCCGGCGGGACGCGGGGCGTTGCCCGACCGCCCGGTTTCCCCGGACTGCCCGGTGTTCCCCGGTTGCGGGGCCCCCGGCGACTGCTCCGAGCCGATGACGGCGGCGGCGCCGCCCGCCAGCCGGTCCGCGCCCCGGGCGAGCTCGTCGGCTCCGGTCCCGGCCTGGCCGAGCTGCTGCTGGAACTGCTGCTGGCCCGCGGCGAGCCGGTGCATCCCCTCGCTGGCGGCGAGGAGTCCCGCGTGCAGTTGCCGTGCCCCCTGCTGCAGGTTCTCCCCTCCGCCGGCGAGGCGCTGCGCCGCGTCGCGGGCGCGGGCGAGCCCGGGCAGGAGTTCGTCGCGCTGCGCGGTGAGCACCTCCCGAACACCGTCCCGGGCCTCGGAGCAGGCGGGGTCGACGTCGCAGAGCGGGTCCTGCTCGAGCGCGGCGACCGACTGCTCGAGCCCGCCGACGGCGACCTTCACCTGGTCGTGCGTCATGTCCAGGGTGGTGGCCAGCAGCCGTGCACCCCGGGCCAGCTGGGCAGCGCCGTCGGCGTTGCGCTGCGCCCCGCTCGTACCGTCGTCGATGCCGCCGGAGACGTCCTCGAGCCCCGTCAGCAGCTCGTCGGACTGCTGCCGGGCCCGGTCGATGCCGTCGGCGAGCTCGGCGGCACCACCGGCGAGGTTGTCAGCGCTGCCGGCGAGGCCGTCGACTCCGCTGGTCAGCCGGTCGACGTTCGCCCCGGCCCGTTCGAGCCGGTCGCCGATGCGTCCGGTCTGCTCGCCGGTGGAGGCCGCGGCGATCGGTGCGCCGGAGGGGCGGGTGACACCGCGGACCGAGGCGACACCGCCCGTCTTGGCCACGTTGGCCGCGGCGGTTTCCAGCGCTGCCAGGTCCTGCGCGTTGCGCAGGTCGTGGTCGGAGTGGATCAGCACGTACTCCGGGAAGAACTCCTCGTCCGGGAAGTGGCCGGACAGGGCGTCGAATGCCCGGTTGCTGTCGGTCGAGGCCGGCTGCACGGCGCGGGTGTCGAATCCTTCGCGCAGGTCGGCGTAGAACGGTGCGAGCGCCCCGAGCAGGAGCAGCCCGGCGAGCAGGACGACGGCGGGGCGCCGCATCACGTGGCGCGCCGTCCCGCGCCACCACCGGCTGTCGGTGCGGTCGCGGGCGCGTTCGAAGCCGCGCGCGGCGACGAAGCCGAGCAGCGCCGGCGTCAGGGTCAGCGCAGCGATCAGCGTGACCGCGAGCGAGACGGCCAGGGCGGGGCCGGTGGTGCGGAAGAAGCTGACGTCGGCCAGCGCCATCCCGGAACAGGCGACGATCACGGTGAAGGCCGAGGCGGTGATCACGTGCCCGATGCGACTCACCGCCCCGGTGACGGCCTCGACGGGACCCGCTCCGTCCCGTTTCAGTTCGAGGTACCGGTTGATCACGAACACGTTGTAGTCGGTGCCCGCCCCGAGCACCACCGCGGTCAGGAAGGCCGTGGTGAACGTGGACACGGGGAACAGGTGCAGCCCGCACAGCGCGGTCACCGCCCGCGCGGTGGCCAACGAGATGCCCACCATGGACAGCGCGATGCCGGTGACGACCGCTGAGCGGTAGATCAGCAGCAGGATGGTCGTGATCAGCACGACGGCCACACCGGTGATCGCGACCATGCTGCTGTTCATCTCGGCCTGCATGTCGGCCGCGGAGGCGGCGGGGCCGGTCACGTGGACGCGCAGGTCGTCCGGGCGTCCCTGCTCGGCGCGCTGGCGGATGCGCTCGATCTGCTCGGTGGCCCGCGGCGACCCGTTGGCTCCCCGCAACCCCACCGGCACGTACGCGGCCTTGCCGTCCTCGCTGGACAGCGCCGAGGACAACCGGGGCTGGGAGGCCTGGTCCTGCACGGAGACCACAGCGGGGTCGCGGCGCAGGTCCTGCACGAGGTCGGCGCAGTACTGCCGGTCGGCGCGGGTGATGCCACCTTCGTCGACGAGCGCGAGGAACACGGTGGTGTTCGCGCCACCGCCGCCGAACTGCTCGTCCATCTGCGGCAGCGCGCGCACCGACGGCGAGTCCGCCGGAATCATCGGGCTCGAGTCCCGCGCCGTGACCTGCTCGATCTGCGGCACGGCCGCGTTGAGCGCGCCGGCCGCGAGCAGCCACAGCAGCACCACGATCCCGCGCCTGCGGACCGTCGCCCGGCCGATCAGACCGAAGAACCCTCGCCCGCCGTTCGTCGTCATCGCGCCGATACCACCGTCGTGATCCCCGTTCCTCGTCGCGGTCGAGCGGCCGGCTTCGCCGCCGGAGCGGCTCGGCGGCCGTGCCGCGTCCACCACCGCACAATCAGAACACTGTTATACAACGCAGTTATAAGGAGCTGTCAAGCGGACCCACCAACGCGCCAGCCGCATTCCCGCTCGGCGGATTCGCCAGCGGCGGCGGCACGGCGAACAGCGATCAGCCCGCGGAGCACAACGCCACCGCCCGCTCGACGACGACGCGTCCGCACTTCGCCGGAAGCCGCCGCAGCCCCTCCGCGCGGTCGAGCAGCAGCCGCGAGGCCGTTCCGACGTCGCGGGACAGCGCGCACGCCGCCGGAAGCCCCGCGATGCCACCTCCGCTCACAGCCACTCGCGCGCCCGAATCGCCCCCTCCCGCCTCGATCGGTGCGATGCGTCATCGCCCGCACAGGGCGCTCCGACGGCGCGCGGGCACATCCGGTCGCACATTTCCGCGCGGACGCCTCGACTCCACCGGAGGCGCGCTGGCCTCCCTTGCCAAGCGTGTAAAACGTCGTTATATTCATTGCGTCTCGCAGCTCTCGCCCGCATCAGCGCGTCCGACCCAGCAACGAGGAGGTCGCCGTGACCATCGCCGGCAGGATCAGGGCCTTCAAGGGGAGGACCAGTCCCACGGCGGAACTGTGCGCCGTGGTCCGCGCGGCAGAGACCCGGCGTCCGCGCGGCAGCAGACTGCTCAACGATCCGCACGCCCGATACTTCCTGCACAACTGGCGCTTCCGGTTCGCGCACGCGTTCGGCGCGCTCGGCTTCGGCGTCAGTCGCGCCGACAAGCGCTACACCGGGCTGCTGGCCGAGATCGTGCTGCGGCACCGGCACTGCGACGAGGTCATCGCCGCCGAGCTCGCCGGCGGGTGCCGCCAGGTCGTCGTCCTCGGAGCCGGCTACGACACGACGGCGCTGCGCAACGACTTCGCCTGCGGCACGGTGGTCCACGAGGTCGACAAGCCGGACACGCAGGCGGAGAAGATCGGGATCCTGCGCCGGAACGGCCTGCGGCCGAAGCAGTCGGTGCGCTACGTCAGCTGCGACTTCGACGCGGGCGACGACCTCGCCGAACGCCTGCTCAGTTCGGGATTCGACCCGGACGGTCCGTGCGTGGTGCTGTGGATGGGCGTCACCTACTACCTCTCCCGCGAGGGAGTTCTGTCCACACTGGCCAAGCTGGGCCGCGTCTCCGCTCCCGGGAGCACCCTCGTGCTCGACTACATCGACCGCTCCGTCGTCGACGGATCACACGCGCACGACGGTGCGCAGCGGGGCAAGGAACTCGTCGCCAGCGGCGGCGAACCGTTCACCTTCGGCCTCGACCGAGCCGACGTCGATCCCTTCTTCACCACCGGAGGCTTCGCTGTGGACCAGCACCACAGCGTTCCCGGATTGCTGGAGATCTACGGCGATACCAACGATTTCTGGCTCACGACGGCGGATTTCATGGGTGTGCTCACGCTTCGGCGCACCGGCGGCGCGGGATGATCCCCTCGTGGTCACCGCCGTCCGCTTCCGCGGCGGAGGTCTCCGGCACGTCCGCGACCGGCTGCAGCCCGCCGACGGCGGGGCCACGGGCCGTGGACGACACCGGAAAGGGCGGGATCAGGCGCGCGGGCGATGCGCAGCGGCCGAGGCGGCGATCCGCTCCGGGTCGTCCCCCAGCCCGCGGAGCAGGTTCTCCCCCATCGCCAGCAGCACCTGGTTCGCCGCATCGCCGAACTGGTGGAAGTGCCCGGACAGTTCGAGCGTCACGTAGCCGTGCAGGATGCTCCACAACTGCGCGGCGACGCGATCCGGGTCCGCGGGGCGGATCCGCCCCGCGTCCACGGCGCGCTCGGCCGCCCCGACGAGGTGGAGGTAGGCCCGCGGCACGTCCTGCCGTTCCGCGGTGGAGCCGCCCTCCTCGGCAGGACCGCCCTCGCCGGGAGCACTCGGCCCCTCACCGGGTGGGCTCGGCGCGGGCCGGTAGCCGCCGGGGGCGGCGAGGCCGAACATCAGGTCGTACAGGTGCGGGTTGGCGTGCGCGAAGCCCCGGTAGGCGAACGCGAGGCTGGTGATGTCCGCGATCGGGTCGTCGGTGACCGCGACGTCAGCCAGCCGGGCGGACAGCTCGCGAAAACCCTCGTCGGCCACGGCGCGCAGCAGCTGCGGCATGCCGCCGAAGTAGTGGTACACGGCCATCGTGGACGCGCCGATCTCGCGCGCCAAGCGCCGAGCCTGCACCGCCGACGGCCCCTCCGCGGCGAGCAGGCCGACGGCCGCCTCGACCAGACTGCGGCGCACCCTGTCGGCCTTCGACTCCGTCATCACCCTGCCCACCACGCGACTCGCCGCCTTGCGCTAAAACTTTGTTATACCAGAAGGAGGGGGTCCCCGTCCACCGGCGCCCGCGGACGGCAGCGCCGGGCGCTCACCACGCCGCGCCCGGGTCGGCGTGCTGGGCCACCCAGGTGTGCATGACGACTCCCGCGGCCACGCCCGCGTTGATCGACCGCGTCGAGCCGAACTGCGCGATCGACACGACCAGGTCGGCCGCCTCCCGCGCGTCCGAACGCAGCCCCGGGCCTTCCTGGCCGAACAGCAGCACGCACTCCCGCGGCAGCGCGGTGCGCTCGATCGGCTGCGCCCCGGCCGAGTTGTCCACGGCCACGACGGCCAAACCGCGCTCCTCGGCGAACCGCCGCAGCTCGGCCACGTCCGGGTGGTGGTGCACGTGCTGGTACCTGTCGGTGACCATCGCCCCGCGCCGGTTCCACCGGCGGCGCCCGACGATGTGCACCGCCTCGGCCAGGAACGCGTTCGCCGTGCGCACCACCGTGCCGATGTTGTGGTCGTGCTGGAAGTTCTCGATGGCCACGTGGAACGGGTGCCGCCGCCGGTCGAGGTCGGCGACGATCGCTTCCCGCCGCCAGTACCGGTACGCGTCGACCACGTTGCGGCGGTCGCCGTGCTCCAGCAGCTCCGGGTCGTAACGCTCGTCCTCCGGCCACCGCCCCTGCCACGGCCCCACGCCGACCGCCGTGCCCCACTCGGTGGGACCGACCTCACCGGCGCCCAGCGCGTCCTCGCTCATGCCAGCCCGAGATCGGCGAGCCCGAGCAGGGAGCGGTAGGGCAACCCGGCGTCCTCGATGACCTCGCGCGCGCCCGTGTCGCGGTCCACCACGGTGGCCACACCGGCGATGTGCGCACCGGCCTCGCGCAGCGCTCCCACCGCGGTGAGCACGCTCCCGCCGGTGGTGGAGGTGTCCTCGACGGCGAGCACGTGCGCCCCGGTGACGTCCGGCCCCTCGATGCGCCGCTGCAGGCCGTGGGTCTTGGCGTCCTTGCGGACCACGAACGCGTCCAGCGGCTCCCCGTCGGCGTGCATCATCGCCGAGGCCACCGGGTCCGCCCCGAGCGTGAGCCCGCCGACCCGGGTGAACGACCAGTCGGCGGTGAGCTGCCGCAGCAGACCGCCGATCAGGTGGGAGGCGCGGTGGTGCAGCGTCGCCCGCCGCAGGTCCACGTAGTAGTCCGCCTCCTTGCCGGAGGACAGGGTGACCCGGCCGTGCACGACGGCCAGTTCGGTTACCAGGCGCGCGAGCTCGGCTCGCTGCTGCTCATCGACTGCGACCACGAGTTTCCAGGGTAACGCCGGGCAGCAGCGCCCTCGTGCCCGCTCCCCGGACGCTCACGTGCGGTCCGGCGCCGCCCGCTCCACGATCCGCCGCTGCAGCGGGAACGGCACGAGCCTGCCCGCTCCCACGAGCGCCTTGTACTGCCAACCGGGCACGGAGACGGCCCTGCCGCGGCGCAGGTCCGCCAGGGACTCGTGCACCACCCGGTCGGCCGACAGCCACATCGGCCTCGGCAGGCCCTTCATGTCCAGCCCGGCGCGCTGGTGGAACTCGGTGCGCGTGAACCCGGGGCACACGGCCGCGACCCGCACGCCCGAACGGGCCAGGGACATGGCCAGCCCCTTGGAGAACATCAGCACGTACGCCTTCGTGGCCGCGTAGGTGGAGCCGGAGGCGGCGAAGAACGCGGCGACGCTGGACACGTTGAGCACGTCGCCGCGGCCGCGCTCCCGCATCCCGGGCACGGCGGCGCGGGTCAGGCGCAGCACGGCGGTGACGTTGACGTCGACCTGCGTGCTCAGCTCGGTCGGATCGAGGTCCCAGAAGGCCCCGGAGGTTCCGAATCCGGCGTTGTTCACCAGCACGTCCACGGGGCGCGCCCGGTCGTCCAGCCGCTCCTCCACCGCGGCGAGGTGCTCCTCCTCGGCGAGGTCGGCGGGCAGCACCTCGACGGCGACGCGGTGCCGCTCCCGCAGCGAGGCGGCGAACTGCTCCAGCCGTTCGGCGTCGCGGGCGACGAGGACCACGTCGTGGCCTTCGGCGGCCAGCCGGCGGGCGTAGGCCCGGCCGATGCCAGCGGTGGCTCCGGTGACGAGTGCGGTCGGCATGCCCACAACCTACCGAACGCCGGCCGCCGCACCGACGCCTCGTGCGAACGCCGGGGCGGTGGTGCGGACGCGCCGCCGACCCGCGGAGCCCCTCAGTTGCCGGCCCCCTCGCCCGGGACGGACTCGACCGGCTCCTCGCCGTCGGTGTCGAACGGGTCCACCAGGTCCGCGACGTCACCGAGGGACTGCAGCAGCTGCTCCAGCCGCTCCGGCACGGCCTCGTCGATGTCCAGCGCCGCCACGACCCAGTCGTTCTCCAGCCACACCACGGTGACGTCCTCGCCGGCGCCGTCCACGGCGCCGGTCAGCTCGGAGGTGAGCAGCGGGCGCGCGGTGGCCACGTCGGTGACGAACGCGTAGCGCTGCCCCACCGGCCCCAGCAGGTCCAGTCCGGACTCCTGCGGCACCGGGACGTCCGGTAGCCACAGCTCCAGCACGGCCGAGACGGGGCGCCGGCACCGCAGCGCGACGAGGGTGGCGACACCGCGGCCGCCCTCCTCCAGGTCGAGGACGTAGACCTGGCGCCGGCCGTCCGAGGTGAACGTGGTGCCGGCGACGATGTCGGTGGCGTACGGCGAGGAGTGCTGCGCGAGCATGCCGCGCTCCCAGCGGGTCGGCAGCACCTGGTCCGCTTCCGCGAACTGCCAGCCGCGCAACGTCGCCCACCGGCGGCGTTCCCTGTTGTTCGCGCCGCGCCGCTTGCGGTCGACGAGCAGCAACGTGCCGCCTGCCGCGACGGCGACGGCGGCGATGACGAACCACAGCCAAGCTGGTATGCCCACACGCGCAGGGTAGCCGGGGCCGCACCGGAGCTGTCGATCACCTGGGCGTTGCGCGCGATCGCCCCCGGGCTGCGCGCCCGGGGCGTGTCGGGCGCGGCCGGCCCGCCCGCTGTCCCTCCTCCGGCGGACAGGCACCCGCCGGGCCGGAGCCCGGGGCGCCGCACCCGGGGTGGGCGTGTCGCGGGAACAGCCACCCCGTCCGACGCGCCCGGGCGGATGCGGCACCGGGCGAGCGGGCACCGCAGGACGAGGACCGCTGCCGCGCGGGGCACCAGCGCGCGGGGCACCACCGGTGATGGTGTCGCGGGTGACCTGGCCGGGACCGGGGCACCAGCGGCGGGAAGGGCTCAGGCCGCCTGCTGCTCGGACGCGCGCTGGACGGTCAGACCGACGCCCTCGTCATCGGTGTCCACCCGGACGGTGTCGCCTTCGCGGATCTCGCCGGAGAGCAGCTTCTTCGCCAGGGAGTCCCCGATCGCCGACTGCACCAGGCGCCGCAGCGGCCGCGCGCCGTAGACCGGGTCGAAGCCGTTGAGCGCCAACCAGTCGCGCGCCACCGGCTGCACGTCCAGGGTCAGCCGCCGCTTCGCCAGCCGGTCGCCGAGCATGCGCACCTGGACGTCCACGATGGAGGTGAGCTCCTCGGTGGACAGCGAGTGGAACACGACGACCTCGTCGAGCCGGTTGAGGAACTCGGGCTTGAAGTGCTGGGACACGATCGACCGCACCGCCGAGTCCCGCTCCTGCTCGCTCAGGTTCGGATCGGCGATGGACTGCGAGCCGAGGTTCGACGTGAGCACGAGGATCGTGTTGCGGAAGTCCACCGTGCGCCCCTGCCCGTCGGTGAGCCGGCCGTCGTCGAGCACCTGCAGCAGCGTGTCGAACACGTCGGCGTGCGCCTTCTCCACCTCGTCGAGCAGCACCACCGAGTAGGGCCGCCGCCGCACCGTCTCGGTGAGCTGGCCGCCCTGCTCGTGACCGACGTATCCCGGAGGTGCGCCGACGAGCCGCGCGACCGAGTGCTTCTCGGAGTACTCGCTCATGTCGATGCGCACCATGGCGCGCTCGTCGTCGAACAGGAACTGCGCCAGCGCCTTGGCCAGCTCGGTCTTGCCGACGCCGGTCGGGCCGAGGAACAGGAACGACCCCGTGGGGCGGTCCGGATCGGACACTCCGGCGCGGGAGCGCCGCACCGCGTCGGAGACGGCGCGCACGGCCTCGGCCTGCCCGACGACGCGTGCGCCGAGCGCGTCCTCCATGCGCAGCAGCTTCGCCGTCTCCCCCTCGAGCAGGCGGCCCGCGGGGATGCCGGTCCACGAGGCGACCACATCGGCGACGTCGTCCGGCGTGACCTCCTCCTGCAGCATCGCGCGGCGCTCGTTCTGCTGCGCCGTGGCCGTTTCCAGTTCCTTCTCCAGGCCGGGGATGCGCCCGTAGCGCAACTCCGCGGCCTTGGCCAGGTCGCCGTCGCGCTCGGCGCGCTCGGACTCGCCGCGCAGCTGCTCCAGCCGCGTCTTCAGGTCGCGCACGGTGTCGATGGACTCCTTCTCGCCCTGCCACCGCGCGGTCAGCGCGGAGAGCTCCTCCCGCTTGTCGGCCAGCTCGGCGCGCAGCGCGTCGAGGCGCTCCCGCGAAGCCGCGTCCTCCTCCTCGGCCAGCGCCATCTCCTCGATCTCGAGGCGGCGCACGGAGCGCTCCACCTCGTCGATCTCCACCGGGCGCGAGTCGATCTCCATGCGCAGCCGGGAGGCCGCTTCGTCGACGAGGTCGATGGCCTTGTCCGGCAGGAACCGCGCGGTGATGTAGCGGTCGGACAGCTCGGCGGCGGAGACCAGGGCGCTGTCGGTGATCCGCACGCCGTGGTGCACCTCGTAGCGCTCCTTGAGGCCGCGCAGGATGGCCACGGCGTCCTCGGGCCCGGGTTCGCCGACGAGCACCTGCTGGAAGCGGCGTTCCAGCGCCGGGTCGGTCTCGACGCGCTCGCGGTACTCGTCGAGCGTGGTCGCGCCGACCATCCGCAGCTCGCCGCGCGCCAGCATCGGTTTGATCATGTTGCCGGCGTCCATCGCGCCCTCGCCGCCCGCGCCGGCGCCGACGATGGTGTGCAGCTCGTCGATGAAGGTGATGACCTCGCCGGCCGATTCGGCGATCTCCTTGAGCACGGCCTTGAGGCGTTCCTCGAACTCCCCGCGGTACTTGGCCCCGGCGACCATCGCGGCCACGTCCAGCGCGACGACCCGCTTGCCGCGCAGCGATTCGGGCACGTCGCCGGCGACGATGCGCTGCGCCAGCCCGTCGACGATGGCGGTCTTGCCCACCCCGGGTTCGCCGATGAGCACCGGGTTGTTCTTGGTGCGCCGGGACAGCACCTGGACCACGCGGCGGATTTCGGAGTCGCGGCCGATGACCGGGTCGAGCTCGCCGTTGCGCGCGCGTTCGGTCACGTCCTGGCCGTACTTGCCGAGGGCCTGGTAGGTGCCCTCCGGGTCGGGGCTGGTGACGCGGGCGGAGCCGCGGACCTCGCCGAAGGCGTCGCGCAGCGCCTCCGGGGTGGCTCCGTGCCGCTTCAGCAGGTCGGCGATGCGTCCGCCGTCGGCGGCGAGCCCGACGAGCAGGTGCTCGGTGGAGACGTACTCGTCACCGAGCTCGGTGGCCAGCCGCTGGGCGTGCGTGAGCGACCTGACCGCGTCGCGGGACAGCTGCGGTGCGGAGACGGTGGACCCGCTCGCCGCGGGCAGCGATCCGGTGATCTGGTCGAGTTCCTGCCGGACGGTGGCCGGGTCGGCGCCGACGGCGGAGAGCAGCGGCGCGGTCAGCCCGTCGGTCTGCGCCAGCAGCGCACCCAGGAGGTGCGCGGGATCCACGTCCGGGTTGCCGGCCATCGTGGCCGCCTGCCCCGCCGAGGAGATCGCCTGCTGGGTCTTCGTGGTCGGGTTGAACGCGTCCATTCCACCACCTCATCACGTCCTCGCGCCGGCCCCCGCGCGGAGCGGCGCTGCGCGCGGGGCCGCCACCCCGGCGGCGCGAGGAGGGTTGAGCCCGTTCCGCTCAACCCAGATTAGCACCGCGCGCAGCGTTCCGGTCACGCACCGTGGAAGTGCGGATAACAGCGGGAAACGAACAGCGCTCATTTGCTCTCGATGCGGTTTCGCCGGTTGCCGTCGTCACACCCGAATGGTGCACTTCCTCAACATGACGGAAGTGTCCGCCGCGCAGACCCTCGCGGAAACCCCGCAGAGCAGCGCCGCGCGCGACCTCGCGCTCGCGGCAGAACCGACCGGGGTTCTCGGCCACATCGAGAACCTCATCAACAACGCGTTCAACCCCATCTCCGATGCCTTCTACAACTTCGTGATGGGCGAGGTCACGGTCTTCGGGATCACCTTCCCGTGGATCGTGGCGTGGTTGATCCTCGGTGCGACCGTGTTCACGATCAGCTTCGGGTTCATCCAGTTCCGCGCGTTCAAGTTCGCCATCGACCTCGTGCGCGGCAAGTACACCAGCAAGGAAGAGCCCGGCGAGATCCACCACTTCCAGGCGCTGGCCTCCGCCCTGTCCGGGACCGTGGGCCTGGGCAACATCGCCGGTGTCGGTGTGGCGGTCACCATCGGCGGGGCCGGGGCCACCTTCTGGATGATCCTGGCCGGCCTGCTCGCCATGGCCACCAAGTTCGTCGAGTGCACCGTCGGTGTGCGGTACCGCGAAACCGCCCCCGACGGAAGCATCTCCGGCGGGCCGATGCACTACCTGAAGCTCGGGATCGCCGAGCGCATCCCGAACAGCTTCGGCAGGGGCCTCGGCCGCGTGCTGTCCGTGCTCTCCGCGATCATGATCCTGTTCTTCGCGCTGGCCGGCGGCAACATGTTCCAGGCCAACCAGACCTTCGCGCAGATCCAGAACGTCACCGGCGGCGAGGACGGCGTCCTCGGCTCGGAGGGCGCCGCCGTCGGCTTCGGCATCGTCCTGGCCATCATCATCGGCGTCGTCATCATCGGCGGCATCAAGTCCGTCGGCGCGGTGACCAGCCGGCTCGTGCCCGCGATGGCGCTGATCTACATCCTCGCCTGCCTGACCGTCATCGTCATCAACTTCAACCTCGTTCCCGGGGCCGTCGCGGAAATCGTCACCGGCGCGTTCAACCCGCAGGCCGGCTTCGGCGGGGCGATCGGCGTGCTCATCGTCGGGTTCCAGCGCAGCGCCTTCTCCAACGAGGCGGGACTGGGCTCGGCACCGATCGCGCACTCGGCGGTGCGCACGAAGTACCCCGCCACCGAGGGCCTGGTGGCGCTGCTCGAGCCGTTCATCGACACGGTCGTCGTGTGCACCATGACCGCGCTGACCATCGTCATCGCGCAGACCCAGTTCTGGAAGGACGCGCAGGCCACCGCCATCGCCACCGGCGAGGACCCGGACGGCGTCATCGTGACCTCGCACTCGTTCGCCACGGTGCTGCCCTGGTTCCCCGTCGTGCTCGCCGTCGCCGTGGCGCTGTTCGCCATCTCCACGATGATCACGTGGGGCTACTACGGGCAGCGGGCGTGGATGTACCTGTTCGGCCGCGGCGCGGCCAGCAAGCAGGTGTTCAACGCCATCTACTGCGTGTTCGTGGTGATCGGCTCGGCGATGACGCTGACCGCCGTGCTGGACTTCGCCGACGCCGTGCTGTTCGCGCTGGCGCTGTTCAACATCCTCGGCCTGTACATCATGATCCCGGTGGTCAAGGAGGAGCTGAACAAGTACCGCGAGAAGGTGCGCAGCGGAGAGGTCAGCCGCGTCGACACCAAGAGCTGAGCGGGCGCTCGCGCCGGGCGACGGCTCCTCCGCGCCCGGACGAGCACGAGCGGGGCGGTGGTTCGCGCGAACCGCCGCCCCGCTCGTTTCCTCCATCCCCCGATGGCCGAGCGCACCCCCCGACCCGGTGCACTCGACCACGTCGCGCGGCCCGCGGGCGGCCGCCGCGACGGTTCCCGGCGGCCGGATCAGCCCCCGGTCGCGCGGAACCCCCTGCGAGCGCCGGCGCTGCTCACTCGGCGAGGACCGCCTGGATGTCGATCTCCACCTTCAGCGTCGTCCCGATCGCGGCGATGCCGGTGCGCAGCGCCTGGTTGTAGTTCAGGTCGAACTCGTCGCGGCGCAACGTGGTCGTGGCCGTGGCCGAGGCGCGCGTACCGCCCCACGGGTCCGGCCCCACGCCGCCGAACCGGGTGTCCAGGGACACCCGCCTGGTCTGGCCGCACAGCGTCAGGTCCCCCTCCAGGTCCCAGCGGCCCTCGCCGCGCGGGTGCAGGCCGACCGAGCGGAACGTGATCCGCGGGTAGCGCTCGACGTCCAGGAAGTCGGGCGCGCGCAGGTGGTCGTCCCGCATCCGGTTGGCCGTGTCCACGCTGGAGGCGTCGATGACGGCCTCCACCTCGGACTGCTCGATCTGCTCGGCGATCCGGACCTGGCCGCTGAAGTCGGTGAACCGGCCGTGCACGCTGCTGATCCCCAGGTGCCGCGCGGTGGCCTGCACCGAGGAGTGCACCGGATCGATCCGCCACAGCCCGGCGGTGGGCAGCTCCAGCCCGCCCGCGCGGCGCAGCTCGATCTGCCCCAGCGCCGCGGAACTGCCCTCCTGCACGAGCGTGGTGCGGGCGACGGGCTCGTAGCCCACGGCGGTCACGATCGCCGTGTAGGCGCCGGGGCGCAGCCCGGGGGCGACCACGGAACCCTCCGCGTCGCCCTGGACCCGCGCCGTCTGCGCGCCGCCGCCGTCGATCACGGTCAGTACCGCTTCGGGTACCGGCCAACCATCCGCCGCGCACACGGTCGCGCTCACCGCTCCGCCCGCGTCGGTGCGGTGCGCACCGGGTTCCGCGGCCCGGTGTTGGCCGTTGTCCATGACGAACTCCCTTTCTCGAAACCGGGTGTGGGACTTGGGTGGTCGCGCGGATCGGTGATCGTGCGCTCGACCGCACCGGCCCGTCAGGCAAGCGGCGCAGCCGCTTCCTCCCCACGCGCGCAGACCGACCCGACGGGGGTTCTCCGGCGTCGCCTCGCGAGGACGGCCCCGAAGATGCCGCTCCTGTCCGGGGCGGGTGGTCGGGGGCAGCTGGGAGGTCGGGGGCAGCTGGGAGGTCGGGGGCGCTGGGAGCAGGTGGCTACCCGATGTCGGGGATCCCGCAGCGAGGTCTCGCCGGAGGTTCCTCCCAGCTACCCCCGTCCCCCGCCCTCAACAGCCGATCCGCGGACTCCCTTACTGACCCTCGGGGTAGCCGAGGTCCACGTCGTGATCCACCTGCTCCCCGTGCAGTTGCAGCGAGCTGGCCGCGGGCGGGAACCCGGTGGTGATCACCGTGTACTCGCCTTCCGACAGGTCGGTGAAGCTGTAGCGGCCCTCCGCGTCCGTGGTCGCCGCGGCGACGACGGCGCCGGTGCCGTCGAGCAGCGTCACCCGCGCGTCGGGGACGGCCACCCCCAGCGCGGCCGACCGCACCACGCCGGACATCTGCGAGCCCGACTGCAGCGCCACGTCGCGCTCGGCGCGCTCCCCGTCGGTGAGCTCCACCTGCGCCGCCACCGGCCGGCACCCGGGCGCGGTCGCGGTCAGCGCGTAGGTGCCGCCGACGAGTTCGCCGATCGCGTAGCGCCCGTCCTGTCCGGTGGCGCCGCTGGCCACGACCTCGCCGCGCACGTCGGTGAGCACCACCATCGCGCCGGCGACACCGCGGTATCCGTTGTGGACGGTTCCGGCGAGCTCGGCGGCCCCGCTGAGCTGCACGTCGTGTCGCACCGGCCGGTCGCTGACCACGACCATCGAGGCGCTGGGCTGGTAGTTGCCACCGGAGGCGATGAGCACGTAGGTCCCGCCGTGGGTGACCTGCAGCCGGAACTGCCCGTGGTCGTCGCTGCGGCCCCGCTCGGCCTGCCGCCCGTTGGCGTCGGTGAGCGTGAGCACCACTCCGGCCACCGCACCGCCGGCCGCGTCGCGCACGGTGCCGTGCACGAAGAGCCCGCCGGCGTCCTCGTGCGCACCGCCCGCGGCGGCGAGGCCCGCCCCGGACCCGTTGGTGCCCGCCGCGGTGTGCACCGGGTCGACGTAGCGGCGGGGGCCGAGCCCGTCGGATCCGGTGGTCCCCTCCACCGCGGACATCACCGCGGTGGGCCGCTCAGCGGCCGGTGCGGACGCGGCGTGCCCCGCCCCGCGGGCGGTCGCGTCCGCGTGCGCTCCTGCTGTTTCCTGCGCCGCCACGGGCGTCGCCTCCCCTTCGTCCTCGGTGTGGATCTCGTCCTCGGTGTGGATCGTCGTGCGCAGCGGTACTTCCTTGATGAACAGCACCGCGATGAACGTGACCAGCGCGATGCACGCGGAGATGAAGAACAGATCACCGATCGCGTCGCCGTAGGACGCCTGCACGACCGTCCTGACGGGCTCGGGCAGCGAGCCCACGTCCAGCGTGCTGCTGCCGCCGCCTCCGCCGGAGGCCGCTCCCGCCGGAACGCCCAGCGCGGCCATCCGGTCCTGGATGTAGCCGGCGAGCCGGCTGGCCAGCACCGCGCCGAGCACGGAGACACCGGCCGAACCGCCCAGCGTGCGGAAGAACGTGACCACGGAGGTCACCGAGCCCATGTCGCGGCTGGACGTGGCGTTCTGCACCGCCAGCACCAGGTTCTGCATGAGCATGCCGACGCCGATGCCCATCAGCGCGAGGTAGCAGCCCACCAGCACCAGGTCCGTCTCGTGGTCCATGGTGCTGAGCAGGTACATGGCGACGATCATCACCGCGGCCCCGCTGACGAGGAACGGTTTGATCTTGCCGGTGACGCGGGCGATGATCTGCCCGGACGCCGTGGTGGACAAGAACATCCCGAACACCATCGGCAGGGTCATCAACCCGGCGCCGGTCGGGCTGAACCCGCGGGAGAGCTGGAAGTACTGGCTCAGGAAGACGGTGCCGCCGAACATGGCCGTGCCGACGGCGACCATGCCGACGGTGGCCGCGGAGACGGTGCGGTTGCGGAACATCCCCAGCGGCACGATCGGCTCGCGCACCTGGGTCTCGATGACCAGGGCGATCGCGATCGCGACGAGACCGCCCGCGACGAGCCAGGCCGTCTCCGGCGACCACCACGCGAACTGGTCCCCCGCCAGCGACACCCAGATCAGCAGCGCGCTCACACCGCCGACCAGGAACAGGGCGCCGAACCAGTCGACCTTCACGTCGCGCTTGATCACCGGCAGCTTGAGCACCTTGCCCAGCACGACGAACGCGATCACCGCGATGGGGACGGTGACCCAGAAGCACCAGCGCCAGCCGAGCGGCGAGTCCACGATGACGCCGCCGAGCAACGGCCCCGTCACGGTCGCCAGGGCGAAGGTGGCGCCGATGTAGCCGGTGTAGCGGCCGCGTTCGGACGGCGGGACCATCGCCGCGAGCACGACCTGGGCGAGCGCCTGCAGGCCGCCCATGCCGATGCCCTGCACCGCGCGGAAGCCGATGAGCATGCCCATGCTCTGCGAGAAGCCGCCGAGCACCGAGCCGAGCGTGAAGATCACGATGGCCAGCTGGTACAGCAGCTTCTTGCTCACCAGGTCGGAGAGCTTGCCCCACAGCGGCGTGGTGGCGGTGGAGGTCAGCAGCATCGCGCTGACCACCCAGGCGTACTGCCCCTGGCTGCCGTCGAGGTCGGCGGTGATCCGCGGCAGCGCGTTCGACACGATCGTGCTGCTCAGCATCGCCACCAGCAGGGCCAGCAGCAGGCCGACGAGCCCTTGCATGACCTGCCGGTGCGTCATCGGCCGGTCGGCCTCGCCGCCGCCGGCACCGGTCGCGCCCCCGACGTCCGCCTCCGCGGCCGCGCCCGGCGGGCTCTCCTCCCGGAGCGTCGTGCTCGTCATCGCGTCCCTTCCCTTGGTCATGTGCGCGGCGCTGCCCCGGAGCGCCGCGTGGTCCGATCGGTGGCGGCCGTCTACCGCGCGTTCGCGGTGCGCGCCGAACCGCTGCTCCGGGTGTCCGCTGCGGTGGTCGAGCCGGGTTCCGCCGCGGTGGCCGCGTCGATCTCCGAGCCGGGTTCCGCCGCGGTGGCCGCGTCGATCTCCGCACCGGGTTCCGCCGCGGTGGCCGCGTCGGCCTCCGAGCCGGGTTCCGCCGCGGTGGCCGCGTCGATCTCCGAGCCGGGTTCCGCCGTGGCGTCCGCGTCGGCCTCCGCACCGAGTTCCGTCGCGGTGTCCGTGCCGTCCGCCTCGGGGGCCGCAGCCTCGGCAGCCTCCGCGCCGGCAGCGGTGTCCGCGTCCGCCGCATCGGCGGTTCCCGCCCGGTAGAGGGCGGAGCGGCGCTCGGGCAGCTCCTCGGCCTCGGGGAAGGAGTGGCGGCGCAGATCGCGCATCGCCGCGTCCATCAGTCCGGCGAGCTCCTCCACGGACTCGTCGTCCCAGTGCACGAGGGCGTCCCTGATCCACTGCGCCTTGCTGCGCTCCAGATCGCGCACCACGCCCTCCCCCTCGGCGGTGGCGCGCAGCAGCGAGACGCGCCGGTCGTCCGGGTCCGGACGCCGGGTCAGCAGCCCGGCCTGCTCGAGTTGCGCGACCTGCCTGCTGATGACGGAGGCATCGACGATGCGGTGGTGCGCGAGATCGGAGGCGCGGCACTCGCCCCGGGCCACGAGTTCGGTGAGCAGGCCGCTCGCGGCATAGGGAATGCGGTCGGTGAACTGGTTCTGCATGGCGAACTGCTTCGTCGCCAGCAGCATCCGCAGGGAGTCCAGCAGCTCGCCGCAGGTTTCGATCTTCGGTCCCATGCCATCATTCCTTTAGTTGCTGTAGTCAACTATAAGGAAAACTGGTTGCATCAAGCAACTGACTTGAGCGTGACGCGCAACACCCGCCCCCGCTCGGCAGCCCCGCCCACCGGGTCGCCGCACGAGCACCGCGCACTCTGGACTCGTTCCAGAGAGCGCAATTTTCATGAAAATTGGAACCCATCCCCACACGGGTGGAGCACAAGTTGTCCACAGGGGCGCGGGTTGTCCCCAGGGCCCCGGCGTGTCGGCGGGGTCACGATGGGGTGAGAGGGGCGGCCTGCGCGGCGGGAGGGGACGGCCGGAGCGGGACTGGCCGCGGCCGGTGAGGGGCGTGGCCGGTGAGGCTGCGCGGCGGGAGGGGACGGCCGGAGAGGGACTGGCCGCGGCCGGTGAGGCTGCGCGGCGGGTGGGGTGCGGCCGGTGAGGGGCGCGGCCGGTGAGGGGCGCGGTCGGTGAGGGGCGCGGCCGGTGAGGGGCGCGGTCGGTGAGGGGCGCGGTCGGTGAGGGGCGCGGTCGGTGAGGGGGCTCAGGTGGCGCTGTTGAGCCACCCGAGCAGCCGTGCGAACTCCTGCAGGTCGTGCGTGGACCAGCTGGCGAACACCGCGCGCAGCCGCTCGCTGCCCTGCTCCTGCACCCGGGTCAGACGCTGCCGCCCCTGCGCGGAGAGCTGGATCAACCGGGCGCGGCCGTCGTCGGGATCGGGAACGCGCTCCAGCAGGTCGAGATCCACCAGCGCGGCGATCTGCCGGCTCACCGTCGACTTGTCCAGCCCGGCGCGCCCGGCCACGTCCATGCCGCGCAGACGCCCCGCGTCGGCGACCATCAGCAGCAGCACGTAGGACTCGGCATCCAGCCGCGGGTGCACCTGCGCGGCCACGCTCGCCGCCATCGACCGCGCGCGGCGGAACAGCAGCGCGAGCTCGCGCTCCACCGCCTCGGCGGCCTCGGTGCGCTCCTCCGCCGGCTCCACGTCCGAGCCCGAGCCCGCTCCTGAGTCCGAGCCCGCGTCCGGCTCCGACCCCACATCCGAGCCCGAACCCGCGTCCGGCCCCGGGGCCGCACCCGGGCCCGAGGAGCCGTGGTGCTCCGACGCCGCGGCGACCGGTCCGGTCTCGTCCTGCTCGATCACGCTCACCTCACCTGCCGCGCGCCGGCAGTCGACCGGCGACTCCTCACGGGCCGCGCACCGCTCGCACCTGAGCGGCGGTGCGGCGCCCTCCGCGAACACCAACGTAATCGCCGCCCAGGCTCACCCGAACGGCGGCACCCGTTCCCCGGCCGATCCGCGCGACCACGGCACGCCCGATGGTCAACGCGCTGCGTGAGCAGCGCACGTGGGGACGGTCACTGCTGCCCGCCATCCCCGGTGAACCCGGCCGACAGCTCACCCGAAGGTGGCACCATGGCACACAGGTCCGGGTTCACCGGCTAAAGTCCCCCGCTGTCGGGGATCACGTTGCCCGCAGCGGTGTGCCCAGTTCACGCGTGCAGACCGCCAACCTGGAGACGATCGCGCCTCAACCATGTCAGCGAACGCCGTACTGAACCCCGATCCCTCGCCGGACCCCGAACCGTCCTCGGGCGCGGAGCGCATGGTCCGCCTCATCCGGGAGAGCTGGGCCGCCGTCGAACCGCGGTCCGACGAAGTCGCCCGGTTCTTCTACGGCATGCTGTTCAGCCTCTCCCCCGGCACGCGGGAGCTGTTCCCCGTCAACATGGAGGTCCAGCGCAGCCGACTGCTGCGCGCCCTGGTGCACGTCATCCAGATGGTCGACAAGCCGGACGAGCTGCTGCCGTTCCTGCACCAGCTCGGCCGCGACCACCGCAAGTTCGGCGTGGTCACCTCCCACTACGAGGCGCTCGGCACCGCCCTGCTCGCCGCGGTCAAGCGCTACGCCGGCGACGCCTGGGACGACCAGGTCGAGCGGGCCTGGGCCGAGGCGTACACGGTCATGGCCACGGCGATGTCCGAAGCCGCGGCGGCCGACACCGGCCCCGCCTGGTACGACGGCGAGGTCATCCACCACGAACGCCTCACGCACGACCTGGCGATCCTGCGCGTGCGCCCCGACTACCCCGTGCCCTACCTGCCGGGGCAGTACGTCAGCGTCGAAGCCCCGCAGCGGCCGCGGCTGTGGCGCTACCTCACGCCCGCGAACGCGCCGCAGGACGACGGCTCGATGGAGTTCCACGTGCGCGCCGTGGACGGCGGCTGGACCTCGCGCGCGCTGGTGTGGCACGCGAACCCGGGCGACCGGTGGCGCATCGGTTCGCCGATGGGGCAGCTGTCCGTCGACCGCGAGACCGACGAGAAGGTCCTGATGATCGCCGGCGGCACCGGCCTGGCGCCGATGCGCGCGATCATCGACGAGCTGGCCCAGTACGGCACGAACCCGCGCGTGCACCTGTTCTACGGCGGGCGCACCCGCGAGGACCTCTACGACCTGGACAACCTCTGGAAGATCGCGGCGAGCAACCCGTGGCTGACGATCACCCCGGTCGTGGAGGACGGTTCGGCGCTGCCCGGCGCCGAGCACGGCACGCTCGCCGACGTGGTCGGCCAGCACGGCGACTGGGGCGGTTGGAAAGTCCTCACCAGCGGTTCACCGGCGATGATCCGCGCGACCATCTCGCGCCTGCTCGTCGCGGGCACGCCGCTGGAGAACATCCACTACGACCCGTTCACCATGGACTGAGGGCCCCGCGCTCGCCTTTCGCGGCCGACCAGCGGAGGCTCGGCGGCAGGCGGAGCCCGGGTCAGCCGCCGGTGCGGTCGCCCTTGCGGCGGTCGCGCTTCGGCCGGTCCCCGCCGTCGCCCTGCGCGCGCTCGCGCTGGGGCTTCCACACCACCAGCGCGGTCTCCTGCCGCACCGGCACGAGGTCCCGGCGGTAGGAGGCGTGCACCGCCGCCGCCGCCTGCTCGGCGGCGGCGTAGGCGGCGGCGACCTCCTCGGTCAGCTCGCGGACCTGCTCGCGCAGCGCATCGGCCTCGTTCTCCAGCTCGATGATGCGCTTGATGCCCGCGAGGTTGACGCCCTCCTCCTGGGAGAGGCGCTGCACCTCGCGCAGCAGCGCGATGTCGCGCGGCGAGTACCGGCGCCCGCCGGCGGGGGTCCGGCCGGGGGAAACCAGGCCGAGCCGGTCGTAGCTGCGCAGGGTCTGCGCGTGCATCCCGCACAGCTCGGCTGCCACCGAGATCACGAACATCGGCGTGTCCTCGGTGGCTCCCGCGGGAAAGCCCGCCGGCATGCCTGGTTCGCTTCCCCCGACCATGGCTACCTCCCGAGCAGCTCGTCCAGCTCCCGACGCGGTTCGTGGTCGGACGTCGCCTCCGCGTACGCCTCCAGCGCCTCGGTCGCCTTCTTGTCCAACTTGGACGGAACGGCCACCTGCACGGTCACCAGCAGATCACCGGTGCTGCCGTTCTTGCGTTGCACCCCTTTGCCGCGCACCCGCAGCACGCGGCCGCTGTTCGTGCCCGCCGGAACCTTCACCGAGACCTTCCCGTCCAGCGTCGGCACCGTCAGCTTCGCGCCCATCACCAGCTCCGGGAAGGTGACCGGTGCGGTCAGCGTCAGGTCGTCCCCGGAGCGCCCGAAGACCTTGTCCGGGTTCACGTGCACCACGACGAACAGGTCACCGGCGGCGGCACCGTTCCTGCCCGGTTCGCCCTGGCCGGACAGCCGGATGCGCTGCCCGTCGGTCACCCCGGTCGGGATCCGCACCGTCAGCGTGCGGCTGCGGGTGCTGACGCCCTCGCCCCGGCACTCGGTGCACGGGTCGTCGATGTGCTGCCCGCGACCGCGGCAGTCGGGGCACGGCTCGCTGAACGCGAACGCGCCCTGGCTGCGCGTGACCAGGCCGGCCCCCTGGCACGTGGTGCAGGTGCGGATCCGGGTGCCGGGTTTGGCACCGCGGCCGCGGCACGTGCTGCAGGTAGCGGGGCTGGACAGCCGCAGCGGCACCTCGGCGCCCCGCACCGACTCGGCGAAGTCGATGCGCACCTCGGTCTCCACGTCGGTGCCGCGCCGCGGCTGGTTCGCCGTGGTCGCACCGCCCTCGCGGCGGTTGCCGAACAACCCGCCGAACAGGTCACCGAGTCCGCCGGAACCGCCGGAACCACCGCCGAACAGGTCGCCGATGTCGAACCCGGCGCCGCCCGCGCCGGACGGCCCGCCGAAACCACCGGGAGCACCGGACCCGCCGAACCCGCCGGGAGCGCCGAACCCGCCGCCGCCCCCGGCGAACAGCCGGCGCGCCTCGTCGTACTGCTTGCGCTTCTCCGGGTCCGACAGCACCCCGTAGGCCTCGGAGACGGCCTTGAACTTCGCCTCCGCCTTCGGGTCGTTCGGGTTGGCGTCCGGGTGGTTCTCCCGGGCGAGCTTCCGGTAGGACTTCTTGATCTCGTCGGTGGAGGCGTCCGAGGAGACGCCCAGCTCGGCGTAGAAGTCCTTGTCGAGCCACTCCCTAGCGCTCACCGGGCGCCCCTCCCTTCCGCGACGTCATCAGTCCTGCTGGGCCGACTCACCGCCGGCGGTCTCCTCGGCCGGCTCCGCCTGCTCGTCCGAACCCGGCTCGTAGTCGGTCACCGCGACCATCGCGGGCCGCAGCACGCGCTCGCCGAACCGGTAGCCGCGCCGCAGGACGGTGCTCACGGTCGGACCGGAGACCTCGGAGGAGGTGGCGTGCTGCACCGCCTCGTGCATGTTCGGGTCGAACTCCTCGCCCTCCGTGCCGAAGTCCTCCAGGCCCGCCGACCGCAGCGAATCGACCAGCTTGTCCGCGACTGCCTTGAACGCCCCGGTGAGGTCACCGTGGGCATCGGCGCGTTCGATGTCGTCCAGAACCGTGAGCAGGTCCTCGGCCACCGCGGCCTTGGCCGACTGGATCACCGCCTCGCGATCGCGTTCCACCCGCTTGCGGTAGTTCGCGTACTCGGCCGTGACCCGCTGGATGTCGGCGGTCAGGTCGTCGACCTGCTTGCGCAGGTCGCCCTGCTCCCCGTCCGCGGCCTCGGACGCGTCCGAGGCCGGTTCCGCCGGGAGGTCGCCCTCCAGCGTTCCGGAAATGCTCTCCGCCACCTGCGGCTCCTCTCCGGCGCCGTCCGGGGCGCGGCGCTCGCCCGTGTCCGGGTCGAAACGCCGCTTGTCCCGGACGACCACCGGTTCCTGCTCTTCGTCGTTGCGCGCCATCTCCGGCTTGTCCGTCACTTCTTCTGGTCCTCGTCGTCGACGACCTCGGCGTCCACCACTTCCTCGTCCGAGGAGCCGGTCTGCTCGGAACCGGTACTACCAGTCGAAGCACCCGTCGCACCAGAGCCGTCACCGGTCTCGCCGCTGCCCGCGTCGGCGTACAGCGCCTGGCCCAGCGACTGGGACTCGGTGGCCAGCTTCTCGACGGCGGACTTGATCTCGGAGACGTCCTCGCCCTTGAGGGCCTCGTTCACCTCGTTGATCGCGGTGCGGACCTTCTCCTTGGACTCCTCCGGCAGCTTCTCGTCGTTGTCGGAGATGACCTTCTCGGTCTGGTGGACCAGCGACTCCGCCTGGTTGCGGGTCTCGGCCTCCTCGCGGCGCTTGCGGTCCTCCTCGGCGTGGGCCTCGGCGTCCTTGACCATCTGGTCGATGTCGTCCTTCGGCAGCGCCGAGCCGCCGCTGATGGTCATCGACTGCTCCTTGCCGGTGCCCTGGTCCTTCGCCGAGACGTGGACGATGCCGTTGGCGTCGATGTCGAAGGTGACCTCGATCTGCGGCACACCGCGCGGCGCCGGCGGCAGGCCGGTCAGCTCGAAGGTGCCGAGCTTCTTGTTGTGCGCGGTCATCTCGCGCTCGCCCTGGAAGACCTGGATCTGCACCGACGGCTGGTTGTCGTCGGCGGTGGTGAAGGTCTCCGAGCGCTTCGTCGGGATCGTGGTGTTCCGCTCGATCAGCTTGGTCATGATGCCGCCCTTGGTCTCGATGCCCAGGGACAGCGGCGTCACGTCCAGCAGCAGCACGTCCTTGACGTCACCGCGCAGCACGCCGGCCTGCAGGGCCGCGCCCACGGAGACGACCTCGTCCGGGTTGACGCCCTTGTGCGGGTCCTTGCCGCCGGCCATGTCCTTGACCAGGTCGGCCACGGCGGGCATCCGGGTGGAGCCGCCGACGAGCACGACGTGGTCGATCTCGCTGACGTTGATGCCGGCGTCGCGGATGACGGCCTCGAACGGCTTGCGGCACCGGTCCAGCAGGTCCTCGCTGATCCGCTGGAACTCGGCCCGGGAGAGGGTCTCGTCCATGAACAGCGGGTTCTTGTCCGCGTCCACGGTGATGTAGGGCAGGTTGATGCTGGCCTGCGCGGAGCTGGTCAGCTCGATCTTGGCCTTCTCCGCGGCCTCCCGGATGCGCTGCATCGCCATCCGGTCGTTGGTCAGGTCGATGCCGTTGGACTTCTTGAACTTGTCCACCAGCCACTCGACGATGCGCTCGTCCCAGTCGTCACCGCCCAGGCGGTTGTCACCGCTGGTGGCGCGGACCTCGACGACGCCCTCGCCGACCTCGAGCAGGGACACGTCGAACGTGCCGCCGCCGAGGTCGAAGACCAGGATGGTCTCCTCCTTCTCGTTCTTGTCCAGCCCGTAGGCCAGCGCGGCCGAGGTCGGCTCGTTGACGATGCGCAGCACCTCGAGGCCGGCGATCTGCCCGGCCTCCTTGGTGGCCTGCCGCTGGGAGTCGGAGAAGTAGGCCGGAACGGTGATGACCGCTTCGGTGACGTCCTCGCCCAGGTAGGACTCGGCGTCGCGCTTGAGCTTCTGCAGCACGCGCGCGCTGATCTCCTGCGGGGTGTACGCCTTGTCGTCGATGTCCACGGACCAGTCGGTGCCCATGTGGCGCTTCACCGAGCGGATGGTGCGGTCGACGTTGGTGACCGCCTGGTTCTTCGCCGGCTGGCCGGTGAGGAGCTCACCGTTCTTCGCGAACGCCACGATCGAAGGCGTGGTCCGCGAGCCCTCGGAGTTGGCGATGACCGTCGACTCGCCGCCCTCCAGGACGGAAACGACGGAGTTGGTCGTTCCGAGGTCGATACCGACCGCTCGCCCCATGTCTGCGTTCCTCCTGCTTCATACCTGTGCGCCCAGGGGCCCACAAACCCTTGAGCCTTGCCTACTCAAGTCGTACCGGCGCACCGCGTCCGCCGTCAAATCGACTTTGAGCGACCGGGGCTCAATCTTCCTGATCGAGCAACGTCTGACCAGGGAGGGTTGTTCCCGCGGGCAAGCAGGGGAAAGGCGCGGTGCTCCGGCGGGGCCGGGATGCCGCTACTGCGCGGAGGGGCGGACGGTGATCGCCCCGGACCCGGTGCTCAGCTCCAGCAGCCGGGAGGAGCGCGGGTCCTGCGGCACGGTCACGGAGGTTCGGCCGCTGCCGGTCTCGGCCCGCACGTCGTAGCCCCGGTGCGGCACCGCGAGGTCGATGGCGCCGCTGCTCACGTCCACCCGCACGCGCCGCGGGTCGAGCAGGTCGAGCCGGGCCGCGCCGGAGCCGCTGCGCGCGGTGACCTCCGCACCGGCCAGCCGCCGCCCTTCGACGTCGCCGCTGCTCGTCTCCAGGTGCACCCGGCCGCGCGCGTCGGCGAGGCGGACGTCCCCGGAGCCGCTGCGCGCGGTGACCCGCTCGCCGCGCAGGTCGTTGGCGTCGATGCCGCCGCTGCTGGTCTCGGCCTCCACCGGTCCGGCCACGTCGGTCAGCCGGACCTCCCCGGAACCGCTGCTGGCGGTGACGCCGCCGGCGACGTCGGAGGCGTCGATCGAACCGGAGCCCACGCGGGCGTCGACGTCGCGCACGCCGCGCAGGTGGAGGTCGCCGGAGCCGAGTTCGCCGCGCACGGCAGCGCGCTCCGGCAGGACGACCCGGTAGTCGACCCCGCACCACGTGCCGCAGTCCGCGTCGAGCACGAGCGTGCTGCCCTCGACGCGGAACCGCGGGTGCCCGGACGGGTCCGCGAACGGCCAGTACCAACCGCGCTCGGACTGCTCGACGGAGGCCTCGGCCTGCGCCGAGCGCGTGATCGCGACCGAGCCGCTGCCACCGGCGAGGCGCACGGCCTCGATGCCCCGCAGCGGGTACCGCTGCGTGCGCTCGCCCCGGGACAGCAGGTCGTAGCCCAGCACCCCCAGGCCCAGCAGCACGAGCACCACACCGGCGATCGCGAGTCCCGTTCGCATCTCGCACTCCTCCGTCCTGCGCCGTCACCGGCGAGCCTAGGGCCGCGGGCACCCCGCGAACCTCCGGGACATCCCGGGGTGTTCCCGGAGAGCCGGTCCCCGGGGTCGGGGCCGGGCCCGTGGCCGGATCCCCGGCAGGCCGAGGAGTGCTACCCGAGCGGTTCCGCGGCGTCCCGGAAGGCGGCGAGCGCCTGCTCGTCGAAGAGCACGAAGCGGACCTGCTCCACCTCGCTCGGGGTTTCCCGCACGGTGCGCAGCGCGATCCCGGCGGCTTCGCCGAGCGGGTAGCGGTAGATGCCGGTGGAGACGGCCGGGAAGGCGATGCTGCGCGCGCCGAGCTCGTCGGCCACGCGCAGCGATTCGCGGAAGCACGAGGCCAGCAGCTCGGAGCGGTCCACCGAGGCCGCGTAGGTGGGGCCGACGGTGTGGATCACCCAGCGGGCGGGCAGGTTCCCCGCGGTGGTCCCCACGGCCTGCCCGACCGGCAGGCCGTCCGGCAGGCGCTCGGCCCGCAGCTGCTCGCACTCGCGCAGGATCTCCGGACCACCGCGGCGGTGGATCGCCCCGTCGACGCCCCCGCCGCCGAGCAGGGAGCTGTTGGCGGCGTTGACGACCGCGTCCACCTGCTGTTCGGTGATGTCGCCCTGGAGGATCGTGATGCGCATGCGCACAGTGTGCCGCCGCCGGAGCACCGCCGCGCGGGCGCCCGGCGCGTCGCGGCAGCGCGGTGCTCCACCGGGGCGCGCGGTGCTCAGCTCAGCTCGCACCCGGCCGCATCAGCCGGCGCAGCGCGGGCTCGACCTCGGCCACCGCCGGCGGCTCGTCGGCGAGCAGGGCCTGGATGAGCAGGCCGTCGACGGCCCACAGCAGCGCCCGCTCACCGGCCTCGTCGACGTCCCCGGCGAGGTACCCGGCGGTCGCCTCGATCCACCGCCGCGCGGCCGGGCGCAGCGCGGGGCGGCGCGCGGCGAGCAGGTACAGCTCGTACTCGGCGATGGTCTGCTCCCGGTTGTCGCGCACCATCGCGACGAGCAGTTCGGCGACCACGCGCGGCCAGTCCTCGCGGGACCGGGCGCGGGAGAGCCGCTCGATCTCGGCGAGCAGGTCGTCGACGCAGTCCAGCAGCGCGGCCACGAGCAGCTCGTCGATGCCGTTGAAGTAGTAGGCCACCGACGCGGGCGGCACGCCCGCTTCGCGCGCGGCGTTGCGGTGGCTCACCGCGGCGACGCCCTCGCGCGCGAGGAGCCGGCGGGTGGCGTCGATGATCCCGCGGCGGCGGCGCTGCCCCTTGGCCAGGCGCCCGTCGGTGGCCGCACCTGCCTGGTCGGACCGCTCGGCGGGGCCGGTGCTCATCGCGATCCCCCGAGCTCGAGCGCGATGACACCGCTGATGACCAGCAGCACGCCGAGCAGCTGCACGCCCGTGAAGTTCTCCCCGAGGAAGACCGCGCCGATGACGGCGACCAGCGCCACGCCCGCACCGGCCCAGATCGCGTAGACGACACCCACGGGGAGCCCGAGCTTGAGGACCTGGCCGAGGATCGTGAACGCGGCCAGGTAACCGACGATCACCAGCACCGAGGGGACGAGCCTGCTGAAGCCCTCGGAGAGCTTCAGCGAGACCGTGCCGAGGACTTCGGACAGGATCGCTCCGACGAGCAGCAGATACGCCACGACGCCTCCCGGGCTCCCACGAGCAACAAGTTGAACGACTGCACTACTTTTTCAGCCTACGGGACCGCCCGCGGCGGTGGAATCCTCCCGGCGGCGGTGGTCGCGCCCGCGTTGCCGACCCCGCGTGTTCGCCCCGTCACAGCGGGATCCACACTGAGAGTGGCGAATATCGCACGAGAGGACGTTCCGGGCGTCCGCTCCCGGACGGAGGTGCGCACGAGAGCCGCTCACCGCAGGGCCGACCCGGCAGGCGTCCGGGTTCCCGCGGGGTGTCGCTGCCGGTCCGGGATCGACCGGGTGGTCGGCACACCCGCCGCGGCGCCTGGCCACGGGAACCGCCGTCGCGCACAATTCCCGTCCGGTGCGCGCTCACCCGCGCGCCCCTCTGGTTACCACCTAGTAACAACACGTACGCTCCTCGAACACGCGAGTTCCCGACTCCGCGACTGATCCCGAAGCGACAACAACCGTTGAACAGGAGGCCGCGAGCATGGGTGTGCTTCAGCTCGTCCTGGGCCTGGTCTGTCTTGCCGTGACCGCGGTCGCGGCGGTCATGATCGTCAGGACGGTGATGCGGATGGTCGCCTCCATCCGGCTGGGCCAGCCGGATCCGACGCGCAAGGGCCCGGTCGGCGCACGGCTCAGGACCCTTATCACCGAGTTCCTGGGTCACACCCGCATGCTCAAGCGCGGGCACGTCGGGGTGGCGCACTGGTTCGTCATGCTCGGCTTCCTGGGCTTGAGCCTGACCGTGCTCGAGGCCTACTTCGAGGTGTTCGACCCGACCTTCGAGTTCCCGTGGTTGGGCTCGTTCGGGCCGTGGAACCTGGTGGTGGAGATCCTCGGTGTGACCACGGTGCTCGGCGGGCTGTGGCTGATCGGGGTGCGCCAGCTCAACCACCCGCGTCGGGCGGGGCGGGTCTCCCGGTTCGCCGGGTCGAACTTCTGGCAGGCCTACTTCGTCGAGGCCGTGGTGGTGCTCGAGGGCGTGGGCATCATGGGGCTGCGCGCGTTCAAGGACTCCTCGGAGCTGCTGCACGCGCCGGTGTGGTCGGCGCCGGTGACCACGCTGCTGGGGGCGGTGCTGCCGGCGAGCACGGCGGCGATCACGGTCTTCGCCGCGTTCAAGGTCCTCTCGGCGATGATCTGGGTCATCGTCATCGCGGCCAACATCACCATGGGCGTGGCCTGGCACCGGTTGACCGCGTTCTTCAACATCTACTTCAAGCGCGAGGACGACGGGGACGTGGCCCTGGGTGCGCTGAAGCCGATGATGTCCGGTGGCAAGGAGCTGGACTTCGAAGAGGCCGATCCGGACGAGGACGTGTTCGGCGCCGGCCAGGTCGAGGACTTCTCCTGGAAGGGCTGGCTGGACTTCACCACCTGCACCGAGTGCGGCCGGTGCCAGGACCAGTGCCCGGCGTGGAACACGGGCAAGCCGCTGTCGCCGAAGCTGCTGATCACGTCGCTGCGCGAGCACGCCTACGCCAAGGCGCCGTACCTGCAGGCCGGTGGCAAGAAGGACATGGCCGGCGACGAGGTCGGCATCACCGGCGAGGGCGCCGAGCAGAAGATGGGTTCCATCGACGCGTTGGCGCTGGCCGAGGCCGAGCGCCCGCTGGTCGGCGGTGCCGAGGAGATGGGCGTGATCGATCCCGAGGTGTTGTGGGCCTGCACCGGCTGCGGTGCCTGCGTGGAGCAGTGCCCGGTCGACATCGAGCACGTCGACCACATCGTCGACATGCGCCGCTACCAGGTGATGATCGAGTCGAACTTCCCCTCCGAGCTCGGCGGGATGTTCAAGAACCTGGAGAACAAGGGCAACCCGTGGGGTCAGAACAACTCCGACCGGATGGGCTGGGCGCAGGAGTTGGACTTCGAGGTGCCGGTGGTCGACGGCGAGCTGCCCGCCGAGGCTGAGTACCTGTTCTGGGTGGGCTGCGCCGGCGCGTTCGAGGACCGCGCGAAGAAGACGACCCAGGCGGTGGCCGAGCTGCTGCACCGCGCCGGGGTGGGCTACGCCGTGCTCGGGTCGGAGGAGAACTGCACCGGCGATCCGGCGCGGCGCTCCGGCAACGAGTTCGTCTTCCAGATGCTGGCCCAGCAGAACGTCGAGGTGCTCAACTCGGTGTTCGACGGCCGCGAGCCGAGCAAGCGCAAGATCGTGGTGACCTGCGCGCACTGCTTCAACAGCCTCGCCAACGAGTACGGCCAGCTCGGTGGTGACTACGAGGTCGTGCACCACACGCAATTGCTCAACCGGCTCGTGCGGGAGAAGCGGCTGACCCCGGTGGCGCCGGTCGCCGAGGACGTCACCTACCACGACCCCTGCTACATCGGCCGGCACAACAAGGTCTACACCCCGCCGCGGGAGCTGGTCACCGCCACCGGCGCCAACTTCCAGGAGATGCCGCGGCACGCCGACCGGGCCATGTGCTGCGGCGCCGGCGGCGCGCGGATGTGGATGGAGGAGCGCGTCGGCAAGCGCATCAACGAGGAGCGCGTGGACGAGGCCCTGGGCACCGGCTCGACGAAGATCGCCACCGGCTGCCCGTTCTGCAAGGTGATGCTCAGCGACGGGGTGACCACCCGGCAGAACGAGCAGGTCGCCTCCGAGGACACGCAGGTCACCGACGTGGCCCAACTGCTGCTGCAAGCCGTCCGCCGCGGCGACGAACAGGGCGGGGACGCCGCTCCGGCCGACGGGGCGGTCGCCGGCAACAGCACGGAGAGCTGAGGACTCGCGCCCGCGCAGCAAACGACGCGGGGTGCCCGGCCGGGCCGGGCACCCCGCGTCTTCTTCGCGGTCCCCGCTGTCCTTCGGGCCCCGCGTGCGCCCGGACCCCGCGTGCTCCCGGGCGCTGTCCCCGCACAGCCCTGCGTCTGCGCACCCCTGCTGCCTCGCGGCCCCGCTGCCCAGCGGTCCGGAAGCCGGAGCCGACCCCGGGCAGGGCGGCCGGGCGCGGTCGGCCTCACGGCATCACTGCGGCAGCGGAGCGAGCTGCTGGGTGTCGGCCTCCGCCTGCTGCTGGGCCGGCTCCTGCTGCTGAGCGGGCTCCTGCTGCCCGGCGGGGACCTGCTGCGCAGCGGGAACGGCGCTCAACGGCGCCACCTGCTCCATCTGCTCGAACAGCGCGGCCGTCTGCTCCGGGGTGAGTTCGACGGTCGTCGTCTGCCCGGAGGTCGGATCACTGCTCGGCTGCGGCTCGGCGAAGGCGGCCGGTCCGGCAACGGCCCCGAGACCCAGCGCGAGCGCGGCCACGGCGGCGGTCCTGCCGATGTGCGAACGGTTCATCGATTTCCCTTCGACCACGGTCGGTTGCTGCGGTGGCGGGCGTTCCGCCGCCCCCAGTCCTAGAACCGCCGCGGTCGGGCCGCATGCGCAGCGGCCCACGCTCACCCCGCCCGGTTACCGGAGGCCCTCGTCCGGCGGTCCGCCGGAGGCGGGTGCCGGTGGGGGTGCGCACGCGTGCGGGGCGCCCGGAACCGGGCGCCCCGCACGTCGCTCGGGCCGATCCGCGGACCCGCTCAACCGCTCATCTCCTCCAGGGTGCGCCCCTTGGTCTCCTTCAGGTAGCGCACGACCAGGAAGGTCGACACGAGCGCGAAGACCGCGTACAGGTAGTACGTCATCGGCAGGTTCCAGTCCCGCATGCTCGGGAAGGACACGGTGACCAGCCAGTTCGCGATCCAGTTCGTCGCCGTCGCGAGCGCCAGCGCGGCCGCGCGGATGCGCACGGGGAACATCTCGCCGAGCAGCACCCACATCACCACGCCCCACGAGCTGGCGAAGAAGAACACGAACGCGCTGCTCGCGACGAGCGCCGTCGCGCCCCACGCGGCGGGCATGGTCGCGTCCTCACCGGCGACCTGGGCGTGGGTGAACGCGAACCCGGTGATCGCGAGCGCCACGGTCATGCCGAGCGAGCCGATCACCAGCAGCGGCTTGCGGCCGATCCGGTCGATGAAGGCGATCGCCACGAGCGTGCCGATGATGTTCACGATCGACTGCATCAGGGCCAGCAGCAGCGAGTTGCTCTCGTCGATGCCGACGGACTGCCACAGCGACGAGGAGTAGTAGAAGATGACGTTGATGCCGACGAACTGCTGCAGCGCGGCGATCGCCATGCCGATCCACACGATCGGCAGCAGCCCGGCCCGACCGCGCAGGTCGCTCAGCCGCGGCTTGCGCTCGCTGCCGAGCGCGCCGGCGATCTCGTCGATCTTGGCGTCCGGATCGCCGCCCTCGACCGTGCTCAGCACCTCGCGGGCCTTCTCCCGCTTGCCGGCGCGCACGAGGTAGCGCGGCGATTCGGGGATCATCGACCCCAGTACCAGGTAGATCAGCGCGGGCACGACCTCGATGCCGAGCATCCACTGCCAGGCGTCGAGCGGACCGAGCGCACCGGAGGCGCTGCCGCCGGCCAGCGAGGCGATCCCGTAGTTCACCAGCTGCGAGATGGCGATGCCGAGCACGATCGCCAGCTGCTGCAGCGAAGTGAGACGCCCCCGGTAGCTCGGCGGGGCCACCTCGGAGATGTAGGCGGGACCGATCACGGAGGCGATGCCGACGGCGATGCCGCCGACCACCCGCCAGGTGGCGAGATCCCACACGGTGAACGGCAGGGCGGAGCCGATGCCGCTGATCATGAACAGTGCGGCGGCCAGCTGCATCACCCGGATGCGGCCGATGCGATCGGCCAGCCCTCCGGCGATGCCGGCACCGACGGCCGACCCGATGAGGGCCGCGGCGACGGTGAAACCGGTGACGGCGGCGCTGACCCCGAAGTGGGCCTGGATCGCGTCGACGCCGCCGTTGATGACCGACGTGTCGTAACCGAACAGGAAACCGCCGAGGGCCGCCACCCCGGCGATCGTGAACACGTGCCCCAGGTGCTCGGTCCCGGCGCCTGAGGCACCCGATTTCGTGATGGACATCGAGCCCTCCTCCAACCCGTTCGCCGATCCGCCCCGTTGCGGGATCGTTTCAGTGCGGCGGGCCCGCACAATTTAATGTCTGAAGCACATCTGAACTTCCCCTGTAGTCAGTGAGACTCATCACTCACTCCTTTGGAGCAGGCGAGCGGAGATCGACACGCCCTCTCGTCACGCTGCGTCGATACCGAATCGTGACAGTCGAGGAGGGCGAAGCATCGTGGCAACGCTGCGTGCGTGCGACGCGCGAACGCTCAGCGGCGCGTGTCGACCTGCTGGAAGTTCAGGTACGCCCGCGACGGCGTCGGCCCGCGCTGCCCCTGGTAGCGCGAACCGGCCTCGCGCGAGCCGTACGGCGCCGCCGCGGGGCTGGACAGGCGGAACAGGCACAGCTGGCCGATCTTCATCCCCGGCCACAGCGAGATGGGCAGGTTCGCCACGTTCGACAGCTCCAGCGTGATGTGCCCGCTGAAACCGGGATCGATGAAGCCCGCGGTGGAGTGCGTCAGCAGCCCCAGCCGGCCGAGCGAGGACTTGCCCTCCAGGCGCCCGGCGAGGTCCGTGGGCAGCCGCACCGTCTCGAACGTGGAGCCGAGCACGAACTCGCCCGGGTGCAGCACGAACGGGTCCTCGTCGGTGTTCTCCACCAGCGAGGTGAGCTCGTCCTGCTGGCGCGACGGGTCGATGTGCGTGTACTTCGTGTTGTCGAAGACGCGGAAGAACCGGTCCAGGCGGACGTCGATGCTGGACGGCTGGATCAGCGCGGCCTCGAACGGGTCCAGCTCCAGGCGTTGCGCATCGATCTCTTCACGCAGGTCTCGGTCGCTCAACAACACACGAGCAGCGTATCCGGATCCCCCCAGTGGATCTTCGGCGCCCGCCGTGCTAACGTGTATGTGCCGCGGAGGCGGTGCGGATGTAGTTCAATGGTCAGAACATCAGCTTCCCAAGCTGAGAATGCGGGTTCGATTCCCGTCATCCGCTCCAACAGCGCTACCGCAGCGCAGCGAGGGCCTTCCCGCTCCGGCGGGGAGGCCTTTTCGCTGTCCAGCGGGCCCCGCGTGCAACGAGGGTGCAACGAGCCGACGCACGCGCTGCCGACCGACGGAGGTCGAGGCCCCCGGCGGGGCCGGCATCATCGCCGCGCCCCCTTCACCGCTCCCCCCGTTGACCGGTCCCCGCGCAGATCGAGCGCCCTTCGCCGTAGCCGGTGACCACGTCGCCACCCCGGTCCGCCACCCCCGGCCCGCGGCTCGGGCCTGCCTCGTCGCTCCGGCGGTACCAATACCCCTGGAAACCGTGCTCCAGCGGCTCAGGTTCGCCGAAGCCCTCGTTGCCGTTGCGCTCGATGAGCGCGTTGATCCGCTCGAGCACCCCGCGGCCCCGGGTTTGCCACCGCACGTAGTCTTCCCAGGCGTTCTCACCCCGGACCAACCCAGCTGCGCGCGACGTGCCCCGCCGCTGCCCACCACCCGCTTCGACATAGCCTGGCGGCGATGCAGCGCACGGTCTGGCCCTTCGTGCACCGCCCCCGCTGGTGGTGGCGGTGGCGCATCGCCGGATTCCTGGCGTTCTTCGCGGCGCTGACCTTCACGAGCCTGATCTGGGACGGCCCGCTCGCCGGGGAGCTCGCCGTGCTCCTCGCCGGCGGTGCCGCGCACGTCGCCCTCGTCGTCGCCTCCGATCGCCGCCTGCGTCGGGAGCAGCCGACCGCGCAGCGGTGAACACCTGCCGGGCGAGAATCAGCGCGGAACATGACGCGCAGCACAATTCGTGCATCTGATTGCTGCGCATCCCGACCGTGATGTGCACTCGGGCACCGCTGCGCGCCGCGCGCACGTGCCACGCACCCGCGCCGTCACCGAAAGCCGACTCCGAGGAGAACGCGCATCCATGGCGCAAGAACCGGACCCCAGCAGGCACGACAACACCTCCCAGGCCGTTGCCGCGGCCCTGCTCGCGATCCTGGGGCTCGTGCCGCACGGGGCCTGGGTCGGCGCCAGCGTCGAGTCGTTGCACTACAGCGGGTCCTTCGGGGAGTGGCTGCGCAGGACGGATCTGATGGACGTGCTCGGGGGCACGGGCAACCTCCTGGTCGTGGTGGCGCTGGGCTGGGGATCCGTCGCGCTGCTGCTGCGCAGGAGGGTCGGGCGCCGGCTGGTGGCCGCGGGTGCGGCGGGGGCGATCGCGATGGTCCTCGGCGAGATCGTGCACCTGCTGATTCAGATCGCGCACGGCGAGGACGCCGACACCAAGGCATTCCAGCGCATGGGGGTGGCGTTCCTGTGCTTCGCGCTGCCCGGCCCGATCCTCACGCTCGGGCTCGTCCTCTCGCCGGGCACGCGTGAGTGGGTGCGCAGGAGGGAACGCGCCACCGACTGACCTGCCCCCCGCGGACGGGCGGGCGCGGAACCGGACGGCCCGCGACGCGGAGTCCCGGCCCGATGGCGGCGGTTGGCGAGCGCCACCACGCGCAGGAGCCCGCCACGCGGATCGGGCGCGCTGCACCGGAGGACCCGCGACATCCCTGCCCGCCGCTGCCTCGCACCGCCCCGCGGACCTCATCCAGCCGCCTCGCGGCGACCGAGGGCGACGTAGCAGTTGCTGCTGCGGACCTCCGCCTCGCTCGGCTCGCGCTCGGGTCGCCAGCGCGGTGCCGGCACGAGCCCCGGTTCCACCAAGGAGCACCCCGGCAGCAGCGCGCGGATTTCGGCGGGCGTGCGCGCCCGTCCCGGCGTGGCGGCCCGCTCGGAGGCCGCGACCATCGCGGCGAGCTGCTCCTCGCTCCAGCCGATGCGGGAGGCGTGGCTGATCGCCAGGAAGCTGCCGGGGACCGTCGCCCGGTGGTAGGCGGCGAGCACCTCGCGCACCCGCTCGTCCTCGGCCACGAACGAGAGCGCCTCGACCGCGAGCACTGCCACCGGCCGGGTGAAGTCGATCAGCTCGCGCACGCCGGGCGCGCCGAGCACCGCGTCCGGGTCGCACAGGTCCGCGCAGGTGACGCTCACCCGTTCCGCGCTGCCCCCGAGCAGGCGCCGGGCGTGGTGCACGGCGAGCGGTTCGACGTCGACGTAGGCGACGCGCGCGTGCGGGGCGTGCCGCTGCGCGGTCTCGTGCACGTTGCCCACGGTGGGGATGCCGGAGCCGAGGTCGAGGAACTGGTCGACGCCCTCCTCGCGCACCAGGTGCTGCACCGCCCGGGTGAGGAACGAACGGGTCGCCTGGATGAAGAACGGCCCGTCCGGAACGACCTCGCTCAACCCGTCGACGGCCTCCCGGTCGATCGCGAAGTTCGCCGACCCGCCGAGCATGTAGTCGTTCATGCGCGCCAGGCTCGGCAGGTGCAGCCGCGCGTCCTCCGACCGCGGGTCGTCGGCGAGTTCCACCATGCGGCTGATCATGCCCTCCGCCGCACCTCCGCGTACAGGGCTCACCAGGAACGACCTACGGGGGTGTGCGCATTCTCCCGCGGGGCGCACCGGGTGGTGCGGCCGAGACCGGATCCGGGGTCGCGGCGCCCTCGCGCGCGCCCAGCGGATCGCGCAGCGCCACGTGCGCCGACCACGCGTCCGGCGGCGCCCGCGTGCTCGCGGCCGCGCGGAAGGCCATCGCCAACGGCGGGGGCGCGGCCTCGTGCAGCTGCGCACCGCGCCCGGGGCGTTCGACGAGCACGCGGTACGCGCCCGCGCGGGCCGCGTGCACCGCGGTGTGCGTGAGAGCGACGTCCCCGCCGCGCAGGTACCGGTACCTGGCGTCGACGGGGAACCCCTCGTGCACCGCGGAGCCGGTGTCGATGAGCGCGTCCTCTTCGGAACCGATGACGTGCCACTCCGTGTCCCCCGCCCACGCGCGGTCGAGGCGGTTGGGGCTGGAGTGCAGCACGTCGACGAGTTCGGAGCCGGGGGCCTGCTGGCGGAGCTGGTCGTGCACGCAGAACTCCGGGCGCAGGTCGCAGGACAGCCCGCCGTGGGGCGTACCGAGGGTGGTCACCGCGCCCACCCGCAGCTTGCCGTTCGGATACCCGGCCCACCCCCGGGCCGAGCCGAGCAGGGCCGCGCGCGTGATGATCCCGCCCATCGAGTGGGCCACGAGGTCGACCGGCTCGCCCGCACGGGTGTGCGTGCGGTGGAGGAACTGCGCGAACGTGGCCGCGATGCGCGTGATGCTGGTGTCCGTGGAGACCTGCATGTCTTCGCCGACGGTGACGTCGCAGTCCGTGTCACCGGCGTAGAAGCCGACGGTGCGCAGCGGTCCGCGCCACCCGCGCTCGCGGAACTCCCGCTGCGCCCGGCCCCAGTAGGCCTCGCAGTCCACGGCGCCGTCCGGTGCGTAGCCGTGGACGAAGTAGACGGGGTTCCCGGTGTTCCCCCGCTCCGGTTCGGCGCCCTCCGGTTCGGCGCCCGGCAGCCCGGCATCCTGCCCACCCGGTTCGGCGCTGGAGATCCGCTCGGGGCGGTCCTCCGCGGTGTGCTGCACCACGACGCCGGCCGTCACGATCAGAACCGCAGTGATCGCCAGCAGCACGCCCCGTCCCGGTCGACCGGGTCCGGCCATCGGTCCCGCCTTTCCCTCGCTTCTCCCGCAGCAGCTGCGCGCGGTGGGCACGAGCAAAACGACAGCACAGCTCACAGCGGCGCGCGCGGCGCGAAGCCTCGGATGCACTTCGACCGGGTGACGGATTCACCGGCGTGGCGACTGGACGATCAGCGCGCGAAGCACCGCGCCATTCCCGCGCTCCCCCTCACCACGCCCCGCTTTCCCGGCACCCGCGTCCTCCGCCGCCCCTGCGGACCGAACGCGTCCGCGACCGGCAACGGGCTCACCAGGGGTGATCCCGTTTCTCGGGCGGGTTCATGGGGTGTGGTGCTCGACAGGCGGGGTGGGTGTTCAGGCGGGGAGGCCGCTCGGCCGCCGCGACGCGGGCACCGGGCGGGCTCTGCGGCGCGGACGGCCGCCGCCGAGGAGGGCAGCCGTCGCCGGGGGCGAACGGGCGTCGGGCGGACGCGAACGGGCGCCGGAGGAGGACAACCGCCGCCGAGGCGGACGGCCGTGGAACGGCCGTCCCCGCTGGGCACGCGCGTGCACCGAAGTTCGCCGCCACCACCTTGGCAACGGTTACTGCCAAGTAATACCCTTCTTGTTACCCACGAGTAAGAAGCTGGGGCGAGCTGGCCCGCCCACGCACGTGCGAGAGGGAGCCTTCCATGGGGCACTACAAGAGCAACATCCGCGACCTCGAGTTCAATCTGTTCGAGGTACTCCAGGTGCACGAACGGCTCGGCGAGGGCGCCTTCGAGCAGTCCGACGAGGACACGGTGCGGGGCGTGCTGGAGGAGCTGAACACGCTCGCCACCGGACCGCTCGCCGAGTCCTTCGAGGAGGGCGACCGGACGGGCGCCGCGTTCGACCCGAGCACCGGCTCGGTGACGCTGCCGGAGGCGTTCAAGAAGAGCTACCAGCAGATCAACGAGGGCGAGTGGTGGCGGCTGAGCCTGCCGGACGAACTCGGCGGCTACGGCATCCCGCCGTCGGTGCAGTGGGCCGCGGCCGAGCTCCTCCTCGGGTCCAACCCGGCCATCTTCATGTACATGGCCGGTCCGAGCTTCGCGACGATCCTCCACCGCAACGGCACCGAGGAGCAGCGGCACTGGGCCCAGCTCATGATCGACCGCGGCTGGGGCGCGACCATGGTGCTCACCGAGCCGGACGCCGGCTCGGACGTCGGCGCCGGCCGCACCAAGGCGGTCCAGCAGGAGGACGGCAGCTGGCACCTCGAGGGCGTCAAGCGGTTCATCACCTCCGCCGACCAGGACATGACCGAGAACATCATGCACCTGGTGCTGGCCCGCCCCGAAGGCCCCGGCGTCGAGTCGAAGCCGGGCACGAAGGGCCTGAGCCTGTTCCTCGTGCCGAAGCACCTGTTCGACTCGGACACCGGCGAGCCCGGCGCGCGCAACGGCGCCTACGTCACCAACGTCGAGCACAAGATGGGGCTGAACGTCTCCGCGACGTGCGAGCTCACCTTCGGCCAGCACGACGTGCCCGCCAAGGGTTGGCTGCTCGGCGAGGTGCACCAGGGCATCGCGCAGATGTTCCAGGTCATCGAGTACGCGCGGATGATGGTCGGCACCAAGGCCATCGGCACGCTGTCCACCGGCTACCTCAACGCCCTCGAGTACGCCAAGGAGCGCGTGCAGGGCCCGGACCTGACCCGCGCCGCCGACAAGACCGCCCCGCGCGTGACCACGACGCAGCACCCCGACGTGCGGCGCATCCTCATGCTGCAGAAGTCCTACGCGGAGGCGCTGCGGGCGCTGTACCTGTACACCGCCACGTACCAGGACGAGGTCGCCCAGGCCAAGCACGCCGGCGCGGACCCCGGTGAGGCGGACGCGGTCAACGACCTGCTGCTGCCGATCGTCAAGGGCGTCGGCTCCGAGCGCGCCTACGAGATGCTCACGCTGTCGCTGCAGACCCTCGGCGGTTCCGGGTACCTGCAGGACTACCCGATCGAGCAGTACATCCGCGACGCGAAGATCGACAGCCTCTACGAGGGCACCACGGCGATCCAGGCGCAGGACTTCTTCTTCCGCAAGATCGTCAAGGACAACGGCGCGGCGGTCGGCAAGGTCGCCGAGCAGATCCAGCAGTCGCTGCAGCCCGGCGGCGAGGACGACCCGTTCGCCGCGGAGCGGCGCCTGCTCGGCACCGCGCTCGAGGACGCCCAGGGCATGCTCGGCGCGATGATCGGCTACCTGACCTCCGCGCAGGAGGACACCGGCGAGGTCTACAAGGTGGGCCAGCACGCGGTCACCCTGCTCATGTCCATGGGCGACGTGGTGCTCGGCTGGCTGCTGCTGCGCCACGCCGAGGTGGCCCAGCGCGCGCTGCAGGCCGGCGCCGCGGCGAAGGACGCCCCGTTCTACGAGGGCAAGATCGCCTCGGCGCGGTTCTTCGCCAAGAACGTGCTGCCCGAGCTCACCGCGCGCCGCAAGGTCGTGGAGGCCGCCGACAACTCGCTGATGGAGCTGGACGAAGCGGCGTTCTGATCGGTCCGCCCGCTCCGCTCGCACCGCGCGCCGAAGGGTGCCGCCCCCTGCCCCGGGGCGGCACCCTTTTCGCGTCCCTCGAGGCCCTGGCCTGCATCGATGCCGGAAGAACGCGTTGAGAGCCGAGTCACTCCGGTTTGTCCTTGCTCTCGTCAAAAGTTAGCCTAGCGAAATAGGTGTTCGTTTCGACCTCCGCACAGCACGAGGAGCGACGTCCATGAGCGGCGGGCACAGCACGCGATTGCTCGACATGTTCACAGGCCAGCCCAAGGCCGTCTGGGTCACCGCGTTCGCAGCCGTGATCGCGTTCGCGGGGATCGGGCTCGTCGACCCGATCATGCTGTCCATCGCCGACGCGCTGGACGCGGGCCAGGAGCAGGTCCCCCTGCTGTTCGCCTCCTACCTGGGCGTGCAGGTCGTGGCGATGCTCGTCACCGGCGCGTTCAGCGCCAGGTACGGGCCGAAGCGCACCGTCGTCACCGGACTCACCCTCATCGTCGCCGCCACCCTGCTGTGCGCGCTCGCCGGCACGATCGGCCAGCTCATCGCCCTGCGCGCCGTCTGGGGCCTGGGCAACGCCTTCTTCATCGCCACCGCGCTGTCCGTGATCGTCGGCGCGGCCAGCGGTGGGCAGCAGGCGGCCGTCCTGCTCTACGAAGCAGCGCTCGGCATCGGCATGTCCGCCGGTCCGCTGCTCGGCGCGCTGCTCGGCCACCTCTCCTGGCGCGGCCCCTTCGCCGGAACGTGCGTGCTCATGGCAGCCGCGCTGATCCTCTCCGCCGCATTCCTGCCGAAGGACGGCCCGCGCAGCCAGCGCACCCCCGTGGGCGTGCTCGACCCGCTGCGCGCCCTGAAGCACCCCGGGCTGCTGCGCACCTCGCTCGGCTCGGTGTTCTACACCGCCTCGTTCTTCATCGTGCTCGCCTGGTCCCCGTTCGTCCTGCAGTACGGCGCGATCGCCGTCGGACTCGTCTTCTTCGGCTGGGGCCTGTGCGTCGCCGTCGCCGGTGTCGCCCTGGCACCGCGCCTGGCCGCCCGCCTCGGGGAAGTCGGCGCCACGCTGTTCGCCGTGGTCCTCTACGCCGTGCTGCTCGGCATCATGGCCCTCGGACCGCGCCCCGTGGTCGTGCTCGCCATCATCCTCAGCGGCATCGCCTCCGGACTGCTGAACACCCTGTTCACCGGATCGGCCATGAGCATCAGCGACGCACCCCGGCCCGTGGCCAGCGCCGGGTACAACTTCTGCCGCTGGCTCGGCGGCGCCGCGGCCGCCACCCTCGTCGGCCACATCGCCACCTGGTTCGGCTCGCAGCGGGCGCCCTACACCGTCGGTGCCGCCCTGTGCGTCATCTCCGCGGTGCTGCTCGCCTTCGAGCTGCGCAGCCAGCAGGCCAACAAGCGGCAGGTGCCCGCCGAGGCCGCGCTCGTCGGCGAGGAGTTCTGACGAGAACCCCAACGACGAGAACCCCAGCACGGACGAGGGCCGGGACCGGTGCGGTCCCGGCCCTCGTCGTTCGACGCGCGGCGGAACCCCGCCAGCCGGTGGGACCCGGCGGACGGCGACCGGACCAGCGGGCTGCACCGACCGGCCGCAACGCGCGGGCGAATCCGACGAAAGCATCGATTCACCCCCGAGCGCGTGCGAGCATGTGCGCCGATACACACCCCCGGCACCGAATCGGCCGACCGCGTTCGCGCGCCGTTCACCTCGGCGTCCTCCGCAACTCGGCCCGCGCTCCTACCCTTCCCGCCGGTTCCCGACGAAACGCGTGGAGGTCCGTTGTCTCCCGAAATGCACCCCGCCACCACGGGCCGCGGCATTCCCCTCCCCCTGCTGACGCACTTCTCCGCCAAGCGTTCCGCCACGACGTGCCGGTACCGCTGCGGCGACCAGTGCGCCCACGAACCCCCCAACACCTCTGAGAACAGCTACTTCGGTGACGTCGTCGACGGCATCGTCAGCCGCCGCGGCGCGCTGAGGGGCGCCGGCGTGGTCGCCCTCGGCGCCGGCGGGATGGCCGTGCTCGGCAGCACCGCGCAGGCCGCCCCCGCAGCCGCAGCCCCGACCACCGGCCCCGAACCGATGGGGCTGCGCTTCGAACCGGTCGCCGGCAACCAGCGCGACGCGGTCACCATCCCCGACGAGCACCGGCAGAACGTCGTGATCCGCTGGGGCGACCCGGTCCTGCCCGGCGCGCCCGAGTTCGACTTCCACGACCAGAGCCCCGAAGCCCAGGAGAAGCAGTTCGGCTACAACAACGACTTCGCCGAAATCGTCGAGGTCGACGGCCAGCAGCTGCTCGTGGTCAACCACGAGTACACCACCGAACCGCACATGTTCCCGTCCTACGACGAGGAGAACCCCACCGAGCAGCAGGTGCGGATCTCCTGGGCCGCGCACGGGCTGTCCGTCGTCGCCGTCGAGGACGACGGCAGCGGCGGGCTGCGGCCGGTGGAAAGCAGCCGCAACCGCCGGATCACGCTCAACACCGAGTTCGAGGTGCGCGGCCCCGCCGCCGGCAGCGAACTCCTGCGCACCAACGCCGACCCCACCGGCACGAAGGTCCGCGGCACGCAGAACAACTGCGCCGGCGGCAAGACCCCGTGGGGCACGGTCCTCTCCGGTGAGGAGAACTTCCACCAATACTTCGGCCACGCGGACGCGGTCAACGACCCCGAGCGGCGGGAGCGCCTCGAGCGCTACGGCATCGGCACCGGCGAGAGCGACCGCAAGTGGGAGCGCTTCGACCAGCGCTGGGACGTGCGCGCGGAACCGAACGAGCCCAACCGCTTCGGCTGGATCGTCGAAATCGACCCGCACGACCCGCACTCCACCCCGGTCAAGCACACCGCGCTCGGCCGCTTCAAGCACGAGAGCGCCACCATCCGGATCAGCCAGGACCGGCGCGTCGTCGCGTACTCCGGCGACGACGAGCGGTTCGAGTACATCTACAAGTTCGTCTCCAGTGGACGCGTGAAGCCCGGCACCAGCCGGCACGCCCGGCGGCACAACATGGGGCTGCTCGACGAGGGCACGCTCTACGTCGGCACGTTCACCGGCGACAGCCCCGACTCCGAGATCGACGGTTCCGGAAAATTGCCCTCCGACGGGGAGTTCGACGGCAGCGGCACCTGGATCCCGCTGGCCACCGGCGACGAGTCGCACGTGCCCGGGTTCACCGCCGAGGAGGTCTACGTCTTCACCCGCATGGCCGCGGACGCGGTGGGTGCGACGAAGATGGACCGCCCCGAGGACATCGAACCGAACCCGCACAACGGGCGCGTCTACTGCGCGCTGACGAACAACGGCAACCGCGGGGCCGAGGGGCACGCCGGACCGGACGAGCCGAACCCGCGCACCGGCAACAAGCACGGGCACGTCCTGGAGATCGACGGGGACCCGACCGGGACGCGGTTCGCGTGGCGGCTGCTGCTCGTCTGCGGCGACCCCGAGGACCCGAACACGTACTTCGGCGGGTTCGACAAGTCCCGCGTCAGCCCGATCTCATGCCCGGACAACGTGGCCTTCGACCCGTACGGCAACCTGTGGGTCTCCACCGACGGCAACGAGCTCGGCTCGAACGACGGGCTGTTCGGCGTCGCCCTGGAGGGTCCTTATCGCGGGCTGACCAAGCAGTTCCTCACGGTGCCCGTCGGGGCGGAGACCTGCGGACCGGTGGTGCGGGAGGAGTTCGTCCTCGTCTGCGTGCAGCACCCCGGTGAGAACGACGAGGACGAGCCCTCGTCGCACTGGCCCGATGGTGGTACCTCCCGAGCGCGGCCCGCGGTCGTGACCGTCACGCGCGCCGACGGCGGCAGGATCGGCGCCTGACCCGGTGCTGACCTGGTCCT
Source organism: Salinifilum ghardaiensis (assembly GCF_054491345.1). NCBI lineage: Bacteria > Bacillati > Actinomycetota > Actinomycetes > Pseudonocardiales > Pseudonocardiaceae > Salinifilum > Salinifilum ghardaiensis. Next base: position 4,943,239 of record NZ_CM137101.1, read on the forward strand.
GACCTGGTCCTGACCTGGCGAGGCCCACCGTCGATCGGTGTTCACCGTTGGCCGGTGCCGCAGCGAGTGCTGCGGCACCGGCCCGGGCCCGCCGCAGCCAGCTACTCACCGAACCGACGGGGCCACCCCCGGCTCGCACCGGCATGTCGGTCGAGGGGCGGACAGGACCGGCAGAGCACCCCCGCCCCGCAGAGCACCCGACGCCTCGCAGGGCACCCCCGACACACGCCAAGTCCGGACACATGAAACCGGGCCCGGACAGGACAACCAACGACCGAAACACCCACCAGACCCCCACCCCCCGGGGGCCACACGACGCGGAAACAAAGGCAAAAAAAGGGGGAAAACACACAAAGAAAGGGGCGCGGGCGAGACCCCCACCCAGGAGTCACACCCACACCCCACACGGCCCAACACAGGCCCACACACAACGAAAAAAAGGGGTGGAGTCGGAACCCCCACCCCCGCCCGGGAAAACCCCCTGGTCCTCCCAGCGTGGACGGGCTCAACAACCCCACCCCTCTTTTTCTTTTCGTGTTGTGTCGGCGGCGCCTTACTCTCCCACACCCCACCGAGTGCAGTACCATCAGCGCAGGGAGACTTCGCTACCGGGTTCGGAATGGGACCGGGCCTACCCCTCCCGCCATAGCCACCGACAACCCCACACCCCACCACCACCGTGGTGGGGACGATGCTTGAGAAGCCGATCAGCAGGTGTGAACACCCCACGCATCACCCCACCCAACAGCCCACAAACAGGGGAGTTGGTAAGTCACTCGGCTGATTAGTACTCGTCCACTCACAAACACATTACTGCGCTTCCATGCCAAGCCTATCCACCCAGTCATCTCCTGGGAGCCTTAACCCACATGGGGAGGGAGACCTCATCTTGAAACAGGCTTCCCGCTTAGATGCTTTCAGCGGTTATCCCTTCCGAACATAGCCAACCAGCCCTGCCCCTGGCGGGACAACTGGCACACCAGAGGTCCGTCCGTCCCGGTCCTCTCGTACTAGGGACAGCCTTCCGCAAGTCTCCTCCGCGCGCGGCGGATAGGGACCGAACTGTCTCACGACGTTCTAAACCCAGCTCGCGTGCCGCTTTAATGGGCGAACAGCCCAACCCTTGGGACCAACTCCAGCCCCAGGACGCGACGAGCCGACATCGAGGTGCCAAACCCTGCCGTCGATACGGACTCTCGGGCAAGATCAGCCTGTTATCCCCGGGGTACCTTTTATCCGTTGAGCGACACCCCACCCACACAGAAGTGCCGGATCACTAGTCCCTGCTTTCGCACCTGCTCGACCCGTCAGTCTCACAGTCAAGCCCCCTTCTGCACTTACACGCACCGCCTGATTCCCAACCAAGCTGAGGGGACCTTTGGACGCCTCCGTTACCCTTTAGGAGGCAACCGCCCCAGTTAAACTACCCACCAAGCACTGTCCCCAATCCGGATCACGGACCAAGGTTAGATGCCCAGAACGACCAGAGTGGTATTTCACCAACAACTCCACGAACACTGGCGTGCCCGCATCACAGTCTCCCACCTATCCTACACAAGCCGCACCAAACACCAATACCAAGCTGTAGTAAAGGTCCCGGGGTCTTTCCGTCCTGCCGCGCGAAACGAGCATCTTAACTCGTCATGCAATTTCACCGGGCCTGTGGTCGAGACAGCGGAGAAGTCGTTACGCCATTCGTGCAGGTCGGAACTTACCCGACAAGGAATTTCGCTACCTTAGGATGGTTATAGTTACCACCGCC
>NZ_CM137101.1:4950000-5074477 GCF_054491345.1 Salinifilum ghardaiensis
CCCGGCTGGGGCGCCTACGCCGCGAGCAAGTTCGCGCTCCGCGGTTTCGCCGACTCGCTGCGCGCGGAGGAGTCGCAGCACGGCGTGAAGGTCACGTCGATCTTCCCCGGGCGCGTCGCGACCGACATGCAGCGCGAGGTGCGCCGCCAGGAAGGCGGGACCTTCGAGCCGGAGGGCTACCTGCAGCCCGACTCCGTGGCCCGGTCGATCGTCTCGTCCGTGCACGCGGACGAGGACACGCACCTGACCGAGGTCGTGCTCCGCCCCGCCTGAGCACCCGGTGCCGACGGCAGGCCGCGCTGCCGGTGGTGCCGGCGCGCGGCCGCTCAGCCGCGGATGTACTGCGCCGACGTGCGCGCCGCCGCCTGCACGTGGCGGCGGTCCGCCCGGGTCGGTTCCTGGTCGTGCAGCACCTGCTCACCCGCGACCCACACGTCCCGGACGCACCGCGAGCCCGCTGCCCACACGACGTTCGCCACCACCTGTTCGTCCGGCGCGTCCAGGCCGGTGGCGAACGCCGGCGTGTCCACGTCGAGGTGCACCAGATCCGCCCAGCGGCCCGGTTCGAGCGTCCCGAGGTCCTCGCGCTGCAGCGCCTCCGCTCCGCCCCGCGTCGCGGCGAGCAGCGCCTGCTTGGCGCTCAGCGCCGTGGCACCGCCCGTCACCGTCCGCGAGAGCAGCCCGGCCAGGCGGATCTCCTCCCACAGGTCGAGGTCGTCGTTGCTCGACGGCCCGTCGGTGCCCAGGCCCACGGGCACACCGGCGCCGAGCAGCTCCACCAGCGAAGCAGTCCCCGAGGCGAGTTTCGCGTTCGACCCGGGGCAGTGCGCGACACCGGTGCCCCGGCGCGCGAGCAGCGCCCGGTCCTCCGCTGAGAGGTGCACGCCGTGCGCCGCGAGCACCCGGCCGTTGAGCACGCCGAGCTTGTCCAGCAGCGCGGGCACCGAGCCGAACTCGGCGCGCTGCTGCGCGTCCTCGTCCGCCGTCTCCGCCACGTGCGTGTGCACGAGCGCGTTGCGCTGCTGCGCTGCTTCCCCGATCGTTTCGAGGGCCTCCATCGGCAGCATGTACGCGGAGTGCGGGCCGTAGGCGAGCTCGATGCGCTGCCCCGGCCCGAACCGGAGTCCGTCCGCGTCGATCCACCGGTCGATCCGCTCGACCATGCCGCTCCAGCCGCCGGTACCGCTGAGGTCGGGCAGGTCGATGACCGCTCCGGCGAGCACGACGCGCGATCCGATCGCGAGCGCTCCCTCGACCACGGACTCCCCGGCGAAGTACATCTCGGCGCTCGTGGTCACTCCTGCGCGCAGCATTTCCACGCACCCGAGTTCCATGCCGATGCGCACGTCGGCGGGGCGCAGGCGAGCCTCGGCCGGCCAGATGACCTCCTGCAGCCACCGCAGCAGCGGGAGGTCTCCGCCCATGCCGCGCAGCAGCGTCATCGGGCTGTGGGCGTGCGCGTTGATCAACCCCGGAAGCAGGATGCCGTCGCAGTCCTGGACGGCGGCGTCCCGCGAACGCTCCGGTGCCGCGGTACGCGGCCCGCAGTACGCGACGCGCCCGTCCTGATCGACGTCCACAACCGCATCCCGGATCACCGAACAGGCCTGGTCGCACGGCAGAACCAGCGGAGCGTGCAGACGCAGAGGTGTGGTCGACATGGGAGCAATTGTGCCGCATCGATCGAACCGGTCCCGGAGAGCTGGCGCGACCGAACACGGCCTACGAGAGGAACGTGGACAACGTCGTCATCATCACCAGTCCTGCCGCCACGGCCAGCCCCAGGATCACTGCCAGGTACGCACCATCACGAGTTCCCAGTCGCATACCTCCAGCATCGTCGTCTGCGCGGGACTCGCACCTCGGCTTTCCGGCTGATCTCCCTCCTCCGGAAGGCCAGAACCGCGCGACCGGAGCGGCCGGTCACTCCTCGACGAGGCCGCGGCGCCACGCCCAGGCCGCGGTCTCCACCCGGTTGCGGGCACCGACCTTGCCCTGCGCCGCCGCGAGGTGCGTTTTCACGGTGGACAGCGACATGTACAGCTCTTGGCCGATCTCGCTGTTGGTCAGACCCCGCGCCGTGGCGCGGACGACGTCCAGTTCCCGCTCCGTGAGCTCCTCGGACGGCGGGGGCGCGTGCGTCCTCCGCTCCGGCTTGCCGGAGAAGTGCTTCAGCAGCCGGACGGTGATCTGCGGGGACACCAGCGCGTCACCCCGCTCGGCCGCGTGCACCGCCTCGATCAGCAGGGCCGGTCCGGCGTCCTTGAGCAGGAAGCCGCTGGCTCCGTTGCGGAGCGCCTGCTCGACGTACTCGTCGAGGTCGAAGGTCGTGACCACCACGACCTTGACCGGGTCGGAGACGTCGGAGCCCGCGAGCTGCCTGGTGGCCTCCAGCCCGTCCATCCCGGGCATCCGGATGTCCATCAGGCACACGTCCGGGCGGAGCTCCCGGGCCAGGCGCACGGCGTCGACCCCGTCGCCCACGTCACCGACGACTTCGATGTCCTCCTGGGAATCGAGGATCATGCGGAAGCCCGCGCGCACCATGTCCTGGTCATCCGCGATCAGCACTCGGGTCATGAACCCCGGTTCCCGTCCTTCTCGGTCAACGGCATCACCGCGTCGACGCGCCAGCCGGCGTCCTCGGCCGGACCGGCCTCGAACGTGCCCCCGAGCAGCTCGACGCGTTCACGCATCCCGACCAGACCGTAGCCGCCCGAACCACCCGCCGGTTGCCGCCGCTGCCCCGCGCCGTCGTCGCGCACGCGGATGCGCAGGTCGTTGCCGTCAGTGCGCAGGTGCACATCGATGTGCGTGACGTCCGCCGCGTGCTTCTCCGCGTTCGTCAACGCCTCCTGGACCACGCGCAGGGCCGAACGCGCGACCTCCTGGGGCACCGTTTCCCCCAGTTCCGTGCCCAGCGAGACACGTGGCCGCACCTGCGGGCCCAGCGTGCTGTCGACGAGCGCGCGCACGTCGGAGTCGAGATCGGTGCTCGCGCTCTCCCCGGCCCCCTCCTCGCGCATGCCCGCGACGATCCGCCGCATCGCCGTGAGCGCTTCGGTGCCGCTGTCGGCGATCCGGTCGAGCGCCTGGCCGGCCGCCGCGGCATCGCGCTCGGCGACCATGCGCGCGGCCTGGGCCTGCACGACGATCCCCGTGACGTGGTGGGCGACGATGTCGTGCAGTTCGCGCGCCAGCGCCATGCGCTCGTTCTGCTGCGCGAGCGAGATCGCCGCCTCCACCGAGCGGGCGCGGTCCGCGTCGCGCGAGCGGAAGTACATGCCGGTGCCGATGGCGGTCACCAGCAGCAAGCCCCCGAGGAACAGCGGGGTCGCGGCCACGCGCGGGTCGAGGTAGTTCGACCGCCCCGGAAGGCCGAACAGGGCGAGCAGGGCCACGAGGACGAGGCCGGCGACGACTCGTGCCGCCAGGGCCCGTTCGACGGTGCGCACGGTGATGGCCACCAGCACCATTCCGGCACCGACCGCGGTGGCCGGAACCGGGCCGAGCAGGCCGGTGGTCGGCTCGCCCAGCAGCCGCAGCAGCACGACCATCGTCACGAGCGCGGCCGCGGCGAGCACGGAGGCCTCGATCGGGCGCGTCGGGGCGAGCACGGCGAACAGCCCCATGACCGCGCAGCCCAGCAGTTGGGTCAGGACGGTGTACGGCCCGGCCTCCACGCTCGCCACCTGCAAGAACAGCAGGATGCACAGCGCGGCGATGACGGGCCACTGCTGCCGCAGCAGCACGGCGAAGGCACTCTGCCCGCTGAACGCGCTGCGCAGGTACAACCCGGTTCCTGCGGCGAGGATGAGCTGCAGGAAACCCAGCCACAGCGGGTCGATGCCGAAGCCGGTCGCACCGCGCAGGCCCACCGCCCCGAGCGCGGCGAGCACCAGCGCGGCGGTCACCGGCAGGGCGCGGGACAGCGGGGCACCGCGGTAGAGCGCGAGCACGAGCAGCAGCCCGGCGAGGTTCTCCGTCGGGCGGGTCCCCAGCAGCACCGGCAGCGGGCCGAACGCCTCCGGCTCGGGGAGGAGGCCGGCGCGCGCGAGCAGCGTCGCGCCGCCCAGCACGACCGCGCCCGCCAGCCCGCACGTCACGGGTGCGCGCCGGGCGAGCAGGGCCAGCACCGCCAGGGCGGTCAGCTCCGGAACGATCACCAGTTGCGCACTGCCGCCGCTCACCAGCAGGAGCACGTCCCCGCACCAGGTCAGCCCGAGCAGCGCGGCGAAGATCCACTGCTCGCGCAGCAGCGCCACCAGCCAGCCGAGGCCCGGCCGGGCGGAGGGAGCCGCGGGGGTCCTCCCGCGGCCGCTGCGCGGCGCGGTCGCGCCGGCCGCCTCGTGCGGTGCGCTCTCCTGCCCCGGGGCGGACTCCCCCGGGGCAGAACCCCGCGGTGCGGGGGGCTCGGAACGCGGATGCCTGAACACGGCGCCGACGGTAGTGGAGCCGGGCGGTTCCCACCCCGTCCGATCGGCCATCGTCACCGGCCAGTCGGCCATCGCCACCGGCCGCTCGGACGAGTCCGGCAGCCCGCTCCCACCTCCCCGCGGTGCGCTCCCCCGCTCCCCGCGGAGCAGCCGGTCCCCGGCAGGCCCGGTACCCGGGCGGCCGTTCCCACATCCGGAGCAGCGCCCGGGGAACGGCCCCGCCGTCCCGTCCTTTCGGACAAGCGCCTGTGACCGTTCGGCCGATTCGTCAACAGCTCCCCGAGCGCGACGCTGGGAGCACCACCGGAGACCGGGGAGCAGCGGCGACGCGGGAGCGCGCAGGAGCGGGCACGCGGAAGCCGCACGAGGCGGACCCGGCAGCCGGCAGGGCAGCAGGGCACGCGCGCTGAAGGAGACCGCGATGTTCGTACAGGTCCTGTCCGCGATCGGCACCGTGGTCGCTCTGGTCATCCTCGTGGCCATGGCGGCCAGCGCCGCGCTCCCAGACGTGGGCGAGTGGTTGGCCGCCCGGCGCGCTCCCGCGCGCTGCCGCGAGGACTGAGCGCCGACGCCGGACGGCTCTCAGCGGCGCTCGTAGATGAGGTCGTGCACGACGCGCCCCTCCTCCTGAGCACGCGTTTCGAACTTCGTCACCGGGCGCCACTCCGGCCGGGGCGCCCACCCCTCCGACTCGTGCGCGTAGCGGTTGCGCAGCAGCGGTTCGGCATCGCAGACCTCGCGCATCTGCTCGGCGTAGTTCTCCCAGTCGGTGGCGAGGTGGACCACGCCCCCGGGCGCGATGCGCGAGGCGATCAGCGCCATCGCAGGCCCCTGCACGAGCCGCCGCTTGTGGTGCCGCTTCTTCGGCCACGGGTCGGGGAAGTAGATCAGCACCTCGCTCAGCGAGTCCTCCGGCACGTGGTGCCGCAGCAGCTCCAGCGCGTCACCCCGCAGGAGCCGCAGGTTGGTCAGGCCCGCGTTCACCGCGCGGGAGAGCAGCTGGGCGAGACCGGGTTTGTAGACCTCGACGGCCACGTAGTTGACGTCGGGGCGGTTCTCCACGAGCTGCGCGGTGGTCTCCCCCATCCCCGAGCCGATCTCCAGCACGAGGGGTGCCGACCGGCCGAACCAGGTCTCGAAGTCCACCGGCCCCTCGGGCAGGGCGGTGATCTCCGTCCCCCACTCGGACCAGTGCTGGTCCCAAGCTCGTTGCTGGCCCGTGGTCATCCGCCCACCGCGGTGGACGTAGCTGACGATCGATCGGGCAGGACGAATTCGCTGGTCAGAGGAACTCACAAGGAGCCAGTATGACAAACGCGCCCGGCGCGGCGGCGGCCGCGCCGGAGGCCGGCCCGGCAGACCGCGCACGCGCCGAGCTCCCCGACCGCCACCTCGGCGCGCCACCCCGGCGCGACGGGCTCACCAGGACTCGATCCGGGTGACCGCCGAGAGCAACCCGCTGATGCCGTCCAGCGGGACGGCCGGCGGCTCCACATCACCGTGGGCCGGCAGCACGTTCAGCCACCCGGGGTGCTCGTCGGTGCACAGCACGGTGGTCGGCGCCTTCCGCGGTTCCCTGTCGGACGGGGCGTACTCCCAGTAGCCGGTGTCGCCGGAAGTCGTCCAGGGAACGAACACCCAGCCGTCGCGCCGCCCCAGCACCGCGTGCACCTCGTCCTCGAAGGCGAACCCCTCGTGGCGGGAACCGAGCGCGCCCCGGTCCAGCGCGCGCAGCCACCAGGGCGCGGGCAGCGGGGATTCGGCGGATTCGCGGTCGCGGAGTTCGCGGTAGAGCGCGAGCACGCGCGCCTCCGGGGCGGTGTGGATCCATCCGCGACGCACGGCCGCAGGTCCCGGCCGGGAGTCGGCGGGCGCGGTGGGGTGCTCCTCGGTCGCCAGCGACCACTCCAGCTCGGGCACCGGTTCCAGTTGGACCGTCGTGCTCGTGCGGCGCTCGTGCTCGTCGAACTGCCGCTCGTGAGCTCTCGACCATTCCCGCGAACGCGTCATCGGTCCACCCCGTCTGCTGTTGGCGCGGAGCGCGTGCCCGGCGGCAGCGCTCGATCCGTTGCTGAAGTTGTCCCGCCGCTGGAGTTGTGCCGCTGCTGGAGTTGTTGGGGCGAGCGCGCTGTCGCCCATCACCAGGTTAGTCGAGCATGGCACGGCGAAAATGCGTGTGTCCAAAATCACAGATTCGCAACGACGTCGCGGCTCCGGGGGTTTCCGCTCGACAACACCGCTCGCCCCGGGTGCAGTGGACGGATGGCGGAACAAACCGTGGAACGGGTGCACATCGACGGCGGTGTGGTCGTCGGACTGGACACGTCGGCCTCCGCGGCGCGGGCGCTGGAGCTCGGCGCCGAGGAGGCGCGCCTGCGCGGGGCCGTGCTGCACGTGCTGCGCGCGTGGAGCATCCGCACCGCTCCGCGGCCGGCGGACGTGCCCGCCCAGGTCATGCCGAGCATGGAGCAGTTCGAGCAGACGGTGCGCGCGGACACCGAGCGCATCATCAGCGGGACGATCGGAGTGCCCGAGGCAGCGGTGCGAACCCACGTGGTGCACTCCCCGGCACCGCAGGCACTGCTGGCGGCCTCGCGCAACGCGGACCTGCTGGTGGTGGGGCATCGCGGCCGCGGCGGGTTCGCCGGCCTGCTGCTCGGTTCGGTCGCCGAGCAGTGCGTGCGGCACGCCGCTTGCCCCGTGCTCATCGCCCGCCCCAGCTTTTGAAACAACAGCTTTTGACCCAGCAGCTCCTGAACCGGCTCCCAGCTCTCGGACCGGCCCTCAACAGCTCCTGAACCAGCTCCGGTTCCCCGCACCCGCCGCGGCCGGCGGGGAGCACCTGAGCCACCGAGCACCGCCGCCCGACATCTCGAAAAGCCCGGCATCTCGAAAAGCCCGGCACCCCCGGAAAAATGTGGACCCGGGCCGTCCCCCGAATGACAGCCCGGGTCCTCCCCCGTCCGACCGCCGGCGCCCCCGAGCGCTGGTGCAGTCGGTCGTTCTTCTTCGCGCCAGCCGGCGCTCCGGGCTCACCCCGGTGCTTCCGGGCCCACCACTGTGGACGGGCTGATCACTGGCGCGATCTCTGCGCTGATCCTATCGGCCAACGTGACAAGCCTCTCGGCCGGGATGGGTAACGTTTCGTCATCACCCCTCCCGCCAGGACATCCGATCAGTTGATCATGGAAGGTTCGCGTCGCTCACGCATCGCGACGGCGGACCACTCCGAGCCCGATGAGCAGCACGAGCACCGCGAAACCGGCGAAGTAGGCCAGTGCTCCCCACGGCCCGAACGGCACGTCGCTGCCCATGCCCCCGCTGTGCACCGATCCGAGGAACGTGTCGACGACGTGGAACGGCATCCAGGAGTACAGGTCCGATCCGATGCGCGGGATCATCATCACCAGCGACTCGACGAGCAGCGGCCACAGCAGCAGCAGCGTCACGGCACCGGCCGACTGGCGCAGCAGCACGCCGACACCCACGGAGAGCACGGCGGCGAAGGCGTACACGAGCCCGACACCGGCCACCTGCCGCCACTCCCCGACCCCGCTGAGCGCCAGGTCCGATTCGGACGCGAGCAGGGCGGTGACGCCGAGCGACCCGAACGCCGCCAGCTCACCGATCACGAACGCGGTCGCGGCGACCACGCCGGTCTTCGCCACCAGGGGGGACACGCGGTCGGGAACGGCGAGGAACGTGGCGCGGATCGTGCCGAAGCGGTACTCGGTGGTCACCGCCAGCGCCGCCAGCACCATGACGACCATCATCCCGAGCTGGTAACCGGCGAGGCTCATCTGCAGCGGCACGGGGCCGCGCGCATAGCCCGCCAGCAGCGCGGCGAACCCGATGGTGAGCGCGAGCGCGACCACCGCGCACCACCACGGCGAGCGCGTGGAGAACAGCTTCGTGCGTTCGACGGCCAACAACGTCATGTCACTTCACCCCGCTGAGCGCGCTCGCGCCGGTCGGTTCCTCGGTGCTGGAGTACTCCACCGCTTCGCTGGTCATGCGCATGAAGGCGTCCTCGAGCGATCCGCTCCGCGTGGCCAGCTCGTGCACGACGCAGCCCTGCTGCGCGGCGATCTCCCCCACTTGGTCGGTGCTGGCCCCGCGCACTTCCAGGGCGCTGTCCCCGGTGGACTGCGCGGCGATCCCCGCGCTCCGCAGCGCCGCGGCGAGCCGGTCCACCTGGGGCGAGCGCACGACGACGCCCTGCGCACCCGCCTGGTTCACGAACTCCTCCGTGGGGCACTGGGCGAGCAGTTCGCCGCGGCCGATGACGACGAGCTCCTCGGCCGTCTGCGCCATCTCGGACAGCAGGTGGCTGGACACCAGCACGGTGCGCCCCTCGGCGGCCAGGCCCTGCATGAACCGGCGGATCCAGTGGATGCCCTCGGGGTCGAGGCCGTTGACCGGCTCGTCGAACATGAGGATCCCCGGGTCGCCGAGCAGCGCGCCCGCGATGCCGAGCCGCTGCGACATGCCGAGGGAGAACCCGCCGGCGCGGCGATCGGCCACCTCGGACAGCCCCACCTGCTCCAGCACGGTCTCCACGCGGCTGTTCGGGATCCTGTTGCTGCGCGCCAGCCAGCGCAGGTGGGTGCGCGCGGAGCGGTTGGGGTGCACCCACTTCGCGTCGAGCAGGGCGCCGATCGTCCGCAGTGGATGCTTCAGGTCCCGGTAGTGCTCACCGTCCACGCGCACGTCACCGGCGGTGGGCCGGTCGAGCCCGAGGATCATGCGCATCGTGGTGGACTTGCCCGCACCGTTCGGTCCGAGGAATCCGGTCACTCTGCCCGGCCGCACGGTGAAGCTCAGGTCGCGCACCACGGTCTTGTCGCCGTAGCGCTTCGTGAGGCCGCTAGCCTCGATCATGGTCTGCTCTCCGTTTCTCGCTGGGCCGTCGTCACTCGCGCTGCCCGAGTCGAGTTCCGCCGATGGTCCCGCCTCCGCGGCGCGCCACCGCCATCGGGACCCACGATGCCGAACGCACCGCTCCGCGGACATCGGCCTGCGGACGGGAATCCGCGTCCTCCCCAGGTCGTAGACGCCCCGGAGACCTCCCCGGGGGTGGGCTCCCGGCGCACGTCACCGCGCCGGCACGCGCCCCGCGCCTTCCGGGACCCCCAGAACGGGGGCGCCCAGAGCGGAATCCCTCAGAACCAGCGGGCGAGGACGTCGACCAGCCCGTCGGCGGCGACCGGTCCGGCGACCTCGTTCGCCGCGACCCGCACCTCCGCGGGAGCCTGCCCCATGGCGACGCCGTGCGCGGCCCACTGCAGCATCTGGATGTCGTTGTCGCCGTCCCCCGCGGCGAACGTCGCCTCGCCGTCGATGCCCAGCTCGACCCGCAGCTTCTCCAGCGCACTGCCCTTGGTGATGCCCTCGGGCACGAGCGTCACCCACGCCGACTCGTGGTCGATGGTGACGGTGCACGGCAGCCGGGCTCCGCTCAGCGCCGCGCGGGCCTGCTCGGGGCTGTGCCCCGTCCAGTAGGCGATCAGCCGCGGTACCGGCCGCTGCCCGATTTCCTCCACAGTGGCCGCGCGCTGGTGCCCGTGCAGCTCGTCGGTGCGGAACGGTTCGGTGACGAGGCTCTCCGAACCGATCTGCTCGGCGGCGTAGCGGGCTCCCGGCAGGCGCCGGGTGAGCTCCGGCAGCGCGGCGGAGGGGTCGAAGGTCTCCACGGAGAGCACCTCCCGCGTGGCCACGTCCACGGTGATCGCACCGTTCGAGCACAGCGCGACACCGCCGTCGAGGTCCAGCTCGTCGAGGATCGGCACGGTGCCGAGGAAGCTGCGGCCCGTGGCGACGACGAGGTGGCTGCCCGCCGCGACGACGCGCCGGACCGCCTCGCGCACCGGAGCGGACACGCGCTGCGTCTCCGGGTCGAGCACGGTGCCGTCGATGTCGAGCGCGACTAGTTGCGGAGCGGACACATCAGCCACCTTCGTCGTCGGGATGCTTCGGCGGCGCTCACGCCGCCCCTGGTCGCACCAGGCCGGTTTCGTACGCGAGGACCACGGCTTGCACGCGGTCCCGCAGTTCCAGCTTGGACAGCACGCGACCGACGTGGGTCTTCACCGTGGCCTCGGACACGACCAGCGCCTCGGCGATCTCGGTGTTGGTCAGGCCGGTGGCGACCAGGCGGAGCACCTCCCGCTCGCGCTCGGTCAGCGCCCGCAGCACCTCGGGATCGCGGGACGGGGCGTGGTCGGCACCGAGGAAACGGTCCAGCAGCCGCCGGGTGACGCTCGGCGACACGGCCGCATCGCCCTGCGCGACCGACCGCACCGCGGAGACGAGCCCTTCCGGCGGCACGTCCTTGAGCAGGAACCCGCTGGCTCCGGCGCGCAGGGCGGACAGGACGTACTCGTCGAAGTCGAAGGTCGTCATGACCAGCACCCGCGCGGTGTCCTCGCGGAGGATCCGGCGGGTGGCCTCGACCCCGTCGACACCGGGCATGCGCACGTCCATGAGCACCACGTCGGGCCGGTGCTCGGCGGCCAGGGAGACCGCCTCGGTCCCGTCGGCTGCTTCACCGGCGATGCTCATGTCCTCCTGCGCCTCGAGCACCATGCGCCAGCCCATGCGCATGAGCTGCTGGTCGTCGACGAGGAGCACGCGGAGCACACCTCCCAGGATAGGACCTCGCCGCGGCCGCGGCGGGTCCCCGCGCACCGCGCCCGGGTGGCGTTCCCCACTCCGGCGGAGCGGCCCGGCTTCCCGGGGCTCAGGTGTTCCCCAGGGCTCCCGACCCCGGGTCCCAGGCGTTCTCCGAGCGCAGGGGCAGTCGGGCGCGCACCCGCCAGCCGCCCTCCGGACGGGGTCCGGCCTCGAGGTCGCCGCCGTAGAGCGCGGCCCGCTCGCGCATGCCCAGCACGCCGTGCCCCGAGCTCTGCTCGGTCCGCTCGACCCCGGCGATCGGGTCGGCACCGGGCGCGCCGTCGTCGGTGACCTCCAGCATCACGTGCCGGCCGTCGTTGCGGGCGGTGACGACGGCCGCGGTGGCCTGCCCGCCGTGCTTGAGCGTGTTGGTCAGGGACTCCTGCACGATGCGGTACACGCTCAGCACGACCCCGGCGGGCAGCTCGTCGAAGTCGCCCTCCAGGTCGAGCTGCACGCGCAGGCCGAGGCGCCGCACCCCGTCGACGAGGTCGCGCAGCCCGCCGCTGTCCGGGCGCGGGGCCTGCGCGTCGTCCTCGGGGTTGCGCAGCACGCGCAGCAGGTTGCGCAGCTCGCTCAGCGAGCTCCGCCCGGTGTCGCCGATCGACTGCAGCGCCTGCTCGGCCACCTTCGGGTCACCGCGCAGGGCGTAGGTGGCGCCGTCGGCCTGGCTGATCATGACGCTGACCGAGTGCGCGAGCACGTCGTGGATCTCGCGGGCGATGCGGTTGCGCTCCTCGGCCACCGCGATCCGCGCCCGCTGGTCGCGTTCGAACTCGAGGCTGCGCACGCGCTGCTCCACGGCCGCGTGGTAACTGCGGCGGGCGCCCACGAACTCGCCGAGGGACCAGGCGGTGCCGATGATCAGCCCGGAGAAGACCAGGAAGAACGGCAGCGCCCCGAGCGGTGAGTCCGCGATGAGCGGCCGCACCGCGGACATGCCCGCCAGGCACGCCGCGTACAGCGCCGCCTGCCGCCGGCCCACCTCCACCACGAGCGTGTAGAGCATGATCGCCGTGCTCAGCTCGGCGACGTACAGGGGCGCGTGCATCCAGGAGATCAGCACCCCTCCCGCCAGCACCAGGTAGGCGGCCGGCAGCGGGTACCGCCGCCGGACGACGAGCGGCAGGGAGCACAGCAGCCAGTTCACCGGCTGGGCGAGCGACTCGGCGTCGCTCGGCGCGTACAGGCGCCACACGAACAGCGCGAACAGCGCCACGGACGCGGCCAGCAGCACGTCACCGGCCAGCGGGTGGGAACGGAACCAGAGGCTGAGTCGGCGCACGGCTTCGAGGTTAGGCGTCCGGTCCGTTGCGCTGCGTCGTCCCGCGGCGCGAGACCGCCCGTCCCCCTCAGGTCGCAGAGAGCTCACCGGGCGGGGGAACAGCTCACCGGGCGGGGAACACTGTGCGCGTTGCCCGTGGTGCCCTCCGTGGCAGGATGGGTGCTCGTCGGGGCGGTGGCGCGGCGCGGTCGTCGGCGGGGCCGCCGCCGGGCGCCGCGCCCCGGTGGACCAGGACGCGGCCGAGCGGGAACGCGGTCGAGCGGAGAGGACAGCGGTGAGTTCGCGCACGCAGCCCGGGGACCCGGCGGCGCCCGGCCCGCTGTCGGAGTCCGTGGCCCGTCTCTGCGGCGACCTGCGCGAGCAGGTCTCCGAGGGCACCGCCGCGGGCATCGACCGCGTGCTGCAGCGCCTGTCGGCACCGCTGCAGCTGGCCGTGGTGGGCCGGGTGAAGTCGGGCAAGTCGACGCTGGTCAACGCGCTGATCGGCCGCCGCGTGGCGCCGACGGACGTGGGCGAGTGCACCAGGCTGGTCACGCGGTTCCAGTACGGCACGGTCGACCGCATCGAGGTCGTCGGCCACGACGGCTCGCGGCAGGCGGTGCCCTGCGCGCCGGACGGCGGGCTGCCCGCCGACCTGGGGGTGGACCTGGAGCGCGTGTCGCACGTCGAGGCGTACCTGACCAACGCGGTGCTGCGCGACCTCACGGTGATCGACACCCCGGGGTTGGGCTCGTTGAACGAGACCGCGAGGACCCGCGCGGAGCGGCTGCTGGGCGCGGATCGGCCGCCGGGGGCGGGCGAGGACGAGGAGCTGGACCCGGTCTCGCGGGGCGCGGTGGCCGGGGCGGAGGCCGTGCTGTACGTGGTGACCCAGGCGGTGCGCGCCGACGACGAGCAGGCGCTGGCCGCGTTCAGCGCCGCCACGGCCAGCCGGGACGCCGGTCCGGTGAACGCGGTGGCCGTGCTGAACAAGGCGGACGCGGTGGAGCCGGAGTCGGTCGCGGGCGCGGACGGCGACGTGTGGCGGGCCGCGTCGATCCTCGCCGAGGGCCAGGCGCGCGTGCTGCGCCCGCGGGTGGCGGACGTGCTGCCGGTGCTGGGGCTGCTCGCGGAGACCACCGAGACCGGCGGGTTCACCGCCGCCGATGCGGACGCGCTGCGGCAGCTGGCCCGGTTGGACCGGGACACGCGCGAGACGATGCTGCTGTCGGCGGACCTGTTCACCGAGTGGGAGTGCGCGGTTCCGGTGAGCGCGCGCACGCGGCTGGTGGAGCGGCTGGACCTCCACGGCATCCGGTGCGCGCTGCAGGAGCTGGACCGCTGCTCCGAGGCGAGCGCCGGGGACCTGCGGCGCGCCCTCGGCACCGCCTCGGGGCTGGCGGAGCTGCGCGCTCGGGTGGCGGCGGTGTTCCGCGAGCGCGCGGACGGGTTGAAGGCGGCTGCCGCGCTGGCTTCGCTGACCTCGCTGGTGCACGAGTCGGGTGATCCGGAGGAGTGGCGGGCCGCGCACGACGCGCTGGAGGCGCTGCTGGCCCGCCCGGAGGCGCACCAGCTGCGGGTGCTGGAGGCGCTGACGCTGGTGTCCTCGGGCGGGGTGCAGTTCCCGGAGGACCTCGTCGACGAGGTGCTGCGGCTGGGCGGCGCGACCACGGACGCCGAGCGGGTGGGAATGCCCGGGGCGGGGCGGCCGGAGGTGGCCGCGGCGGCGCTGGAGCGCGCGAAGTGGTGGCGCTCGTTCGCCACGTTCGGGGCGACGCCGGCGCAGTCGCGGGTCGCGCACGTGGTGCACCGGGCGTACTTCCTGCTGTGGCGGCGGCTGTCGGGTCGGGCCTGAGCGGGTGCGGGCCCGCGGGAACCGCGGCGGTGCCCGCCGCGTCCGAGGGGCGGGATCGGCACGTCGACACCGGAAGGGGCACCGAGATGACCGCCACGACCAGCGATGCCTCCACGGACCGGGTGGTGCTGCCGTTCGCCGCGCCGGGCTGCGGTGCCGAACAGCCGCGGGAACCGGCCGGGCGGGACTCGGCGGTGCAGGAGCGCGCCCGGTTGATCGAGCTGTGCCTGTACGCGGTGGACCGGGCCCGCTCGGCCGGTGTGGTCGAGCGGCTGACCCTGGGGTTGGCCGAGGTCGGCGTGGTGGCGCTGCGGCCGGACGGCGCGTGGTTCGATCCCGCGCAGCACGAGGCCGTCGGCACGGTCGACACCGCCGATCCCGCGCTCGACGGGGTGATCGCGGGCACCGAGGTCCCCGGCTTCACCGACCGCGCGCAGGTGCTGCGCGCACCGGCGGTGACGGTGTACCGCTTCCGGCCCTGACCGCTCGGGGCCCGTTCCCCGACCTCCTCCGCCGCGAGGTCGGGGAACGGGCCCGCAGAGCTCACGCCCTCCGGTGGGCGGCGATCAGCGTGGGCGGGGCGTTCAGGTCGATGCCGCGGCGGCTGAGCTTCTCGGTGTAGATCGTGTCGCGGCTGAGCGCGCGGCTGATCGCCGTGGCCAGGGCGACCGCGAACATCAGCGGCAGGATGATCGAGTACTGCCCGGTCAGCTCGAACAGCGTGATCACCGCGGTCATCGGTGCGCGCGTCGCGCCGGCGAAGGCCGCGCCCATGCCGAGCAGCCCGTACAGCCCGGGGGAGCCGGTGACGCCGGGCAGCACCTCCTGCGCGAGGACGCCGAACGCGCTGCCCGCGGTGGCGCCGACGAACAGCGAGGGCGCGAACACCCCGCCGGAGCCGCCGATGCCCATGGTCAGGCTGGTGGCCAGCATCTTGCCGGCGAGCAGGACGAGCAGGAAGCCGAACGCGTAGTCGCCGGCGACGGCGTGGCCGAGCACGGGGTAACCGACGCCGTACATCTGCGGCAGCACGAGCAGCACCAGGCCGAGCACGAGCCCGCCGACGGCGGGTCGCAGCCACTCGGGGCCGGGCCAGATCCGGTCGCAGAGGTCCTCGACGCGGTACAGGACCTTGCAGAACAGCACGCCGACCGCGCCGACGACCAGGCCCAGCGCGGCGAACAGCGCGAACTGGCTCGGATTGTCCGGGTGGAACGCGGGCAGCGTCAGGAAGGCCTCGTTGCCGAACACGGCCCGGCCGACGACGTCGGCGGAGACGCTGGCGATCACCACGGCGACGAACGCGTCGACGGTGAAGGCGCGCAGGATGAGCTCCATCGCGAAGAACACCCCGGCCAGCGGGGCGTTGAAGGTCGCGGAGATGCCGCCCGCCGCGCCGCAGGCCACGAGCACCCGCATCCGCCGGTCGTCGAGCCGGGTGATGCGGCCGAGCGTGGAGCCGAGGGCGGAGGCGATCTGCACGATCGGGCCTTCGCGGCCGACGGATCCGCCGGAGCCGATGCACAGGGCCGAGGCGAGGGCTTTGACGAGGCTGACCTGCGGGGTGATGTGCCCGCCGCGCTCGGAGACGGCGTACATCACCTCGGGGACGCCGTGCCCCTTGGCCTCGGGGGCGAGCCAGGCGACGAGCGGTCCGTACAGCAGCCCGGCCACGACGGGGGCCAGCAGCAGGAACCACGGACCGAGCGCGGGGAGCCAGGCGTGCGCCGCGCCGGGGGCCGTCGTGTACTCGTCCCGGCCGGTGAAGAACCGGGTGGCGGTGACGACGAGCCAGCGGAACACGACGGCGCCGAGGCCGGCGCCGAGGCCGATGAGCAGGGACAGGACGAGCAGGCCGCCGCCGCGCTCCCGCAGCTGGGTGGTGAGCGATCGGCGGGCCGTTGCGAGGACCTGTGCGCGATCCATCGATTTGCATAATGCAACACTTGCTCACTGCAAGTCAATGTGACAATGGCGACATGAGCACCGCGGAGTCCCCCGGCAGTGACGAGGTGGACGCGATCACCGAGGCCGTGCTGACCGCCTCCCGGCTCCTGGTGGGCGTGTCGGCGAAGTCCGTCGCCGCCGTCGCCGGGAGCATCACGCTCCCGCAGTTCCGGCTGCTGGTGGCGCTGGACTCCCGGGGGCCGCTGAAGCTCGTCGCCCTCGCCGAGCTGCTCGGGGTGAACCCCTCGACGGCCACGCGCACCGTCGACCGGCTCGTCAACGCCGGCTGGGTGCAGCGGCAGAGCAACCCCGAATCGCGTCGGGAAGTCACCATCGCGCTGACCCGCAGCGGCCACGACCTCGTCGAGCAGGTCACCGACTACCGGCGCAGCGAGATCGAGGCGATCGTGGAGCGCATCCCGCACGAGCAGCGCCAAGGGCTCGTGCGGGCGCTGCAGGCGTTCAGCGAAGCCGGCGGCGAACCGCCCACGCGGGTCTCCCCCTACGACGCCGGCTGGACCCGCTGGCGGTGAGCGCCGGGGCAGCCGCCCCCGGCGCCCGGCGGTGACCCCGACGGTGCGCCGACCGCACCGCACTGCTGGAGAATGCGCGCGGACACCGACCAGGGGGTGCACGCATGACCTCTCCGGACGTGGCCTTCACGGCCGCGCTGCCGCAGCAGGTCCAGCAGACCCGCGACCGGCTGTTCACGCTGCTGCGCGACACCGCCCCGGACGTCGCCGCGTGGGTCGACGACCTCCGCCGGGCGCGGCCGGACAAGCCCACCGTGGTCGTCGTCGGCGAGACCAACCGGGGCAAGAGCTCGCTGGTCAACGCCCTCCTCGGGCACGACGGCCTGTCGAGCGCGGACGCGGGCGGGGCCACGGCCACGCACCTGTGGTTCGAGCGCGGCGAGCGGTGGCAGGCCCACGCCTGCTACCCCGGGCAGGAGCCCGTGCCCGTGGACTTCGACGCCCTGGCCGACTGGACCGTCGTCGCCCCGGACACCGCGGGGCACGTCCCGCCGCGCCGGGTCCGCGTGCGCGCCCCGCTGCCCGCGCTGGACGAGATCACCGTGGTGGACACCCCCGGCGTCGGCGGTCTGCGGGCCGAGCACGGCGAGCTGGCGCTGGAAGCCGCCGGATCCGCCACGGCGCTGCTGTTCGTCTCGGACGCCTCCGCCCCGATCACGTGCGGTGAGCTGGAATTCCTCAACACCGTCGCCGCGCGCGTGGAAACCGTGCTCTTCGCGCTGACGAAGACCGACCGGCACCGGGGCTGGCGGGAGATCCGGGAGGAGAACCGGCGGCTGCTGGCCGAGCACGCCCCGCGGTTCGCCCACGCACCGATCCACCCGGTGTCCGCGCGGATGTTGCACCAGGCCGAAGCCGCACCGCACGAGCACGCGCGCGAGCTGCTGCGCGGCAAGTCCGGCATCGGCGAACTGAGCACCGCGGTGCGCGCGGCGATCACCGACCGCTCGGCCATGCTCGGCGAGGCGAACACGCTGCGCGCGCTGTCCACGGTCCTCGGCGAGCTGATCGGCCGCTGGGAAGCCGAGCACCGCGCGCTGACCTGCGGCGAGCACGAGGCCGAATCGCTGCGCAGCCGGCGCGACGAGCTGCAGGCAGCGCGCCGCTCCTCCACGCGCGGCTGGCAGGTGCGGCTGCGCGGGGAGATCCAGCGCGCCCGCGCGGAGATCGGGCACGAGGTGGCCAACCAGGTGCGCCAGGTGCAGACCCGGTTCCGCCGCGCCATCGACGCCGCCGACCGCGCCGAGCTGGCCGAACTGCCCGCGCAGGCCGACTCCGCGCTGCAGCTCGTCGCCTCGCGCACCGCCTCGCTGCTGTCCGGCAGGCTGGCGGGGGCGGCGGAGAGGTCGCTGGCCGAGCTGTTCTCCGCCGAGGAGCTCGACGTCATCCGCTCCCAGTTCGCCCGCGGCGCGCACCCGCCGGTCACCCTGCGCACCCCGGACAAGCGACCGCCGACCGCCGAGGACAAGCTGCTGGTGGTCATGGGCATCTCGAGCGGTCTGGGGCTCGGCCGCGTGGCGGTGGCCCTGCCGTGGCTGGGGCTCGGCGCCGGGACGCTGACCCCGGTCGTGCTGCCCGTGTCGATCGCGCTGGGGCTCGGCGCCGGGTGGTGGATGGCGCGCACGCGGCGGCACGCGGCGGACAAGCAGCACCTCAAGCAGTGGCTCACCGAAGCCATCACCGACGCCCGCTCCGCCCTGGACCAGCTGGTGGCCGAACAGCTCATCGAGGCCGAGCAGCAGCTGCTGCTGGCCCTGGACGACGTGCTCACCCGGCGCATCGAGGCGATCGACGAGGAGCTGCGCGAGGTCGACCGGGCGCTGCGGATGGACGCGGCCGAACGCGGCCGGCAGGCGCGGGAGATCAAGCAGCGCGTGGACCAGGCGCGTTCCGGTCGGGAGAAGGCGGAGCACCTGCTGGCCGGCATCCGCAACCTGCGCGACGGGCACGAGGCGGCGCTGCGCGCGGGCGCCCCGGCGCCGGACGGCGGGCAGGACGGTGCTGCGCCGGACGGCGAGCAGGACGCCCCGGCGGGCAGCGCCGCACCGGTGCGGGGTGGCGCGGACGCACCCGGTGCGTGACCCCGCACCGGACGCGGGCGTCGGCCCCGCGGAACCGGCGCTCCCGCGGGCGCGTCAGAACTGGAACACTGCGTCACTGGAACACCGCGGGGGCCTGGAACACCGCGGGTTGGAACACCGCGGGGCGGGGTACCGCGGGTGCCCGGGGCGTGTTCCCCGGTGCGGGGTCCGCCGCCGCGAGCGGCACTGCCGGTGCGCACCGCCGGCCCCCGCGCGCAGCGGCCCGGCACGAGCACCACGGCGACACGACGGCACGAGGGGGTACCGAGGTTGTACCTGGAGGACCAGGGCCCGGGCGACGGCGACATCACGATCCCCGTCGACGGCGCCGAGTACACGGCCGAAGCCAACCGCGACCTGGACGGCGACGGGATCGACGAGGCCGTCACGATCATGACCGACGACGGCTTCGTCGCCTACGTCGACTCCGACGCCGACGGCCGCGCGGACGTGATGCGGCACGTCGACACCGACGGCGTGGTCACCGGCCAGGCGCGCTTCGACGCCACCGCGGGCACGTGGGTGGCCGAAGCGCCCGAGCAGAACACCGGCGATCCGCGCCCGGCCGGGGAGTCGATGGTGCTGCACGCACCGGACGGACCGCACGAGATCGGCCCGCCCACCGAGGACACCAACCACGACGGCCGGCCGGACACGAGCATCGTGGCCACGGAGAGCGGAACGATGCTGGCCACCGACGTGGACGGCGACGGCCGCGCCGACCAGCTCGTGCGCATCACCTCCGACGGCGCGGTCACCGTGTCCCACCACACCGGTTCGGGGGAGTGGACCGTGGTCGACCGCGGTCGCCTCGACGAGCAGGGGCGCTTCGCCTCCGAGGGGGCGGAGCTCACCGACGACGCCGCCTGGGACCTCGGTCCACCGCCGGGCGCCGAGGCCGGCGGTGGCGGCGGTCCCGCCCAGGAGCCGACGGCCGGGCAGGAATCGACACCCGCCGCGGAACCGGAACCCGCCGAGGAGCGGAGGGCGGCCCGGGAAACGCCACCGGCCCAGGAGCAGAGCGCCGGGCAGAACCCGAGGACCGGTCAGGACTCGGCACCCGGGCAGGACTCGGCACCCGGGCAGGACCCGGCGGCCGGTGAGCGCGGCCGCGCCAGCGGGGCCGCGACCGGCGAAAGCCACGAGACCCCCGGCGGCGCCGCGACCGGCGAGAACCGCGGCACCCCCGGCGGCCCCGACGTGCGCGGTGCGCAGCCCGGGGCCCCTCCCCGCTGACGCAGGTCCGCTGCCCCGGACCCGGCGCGCTCGCCAGCCCCGCGCCCCGGAACAGCCCCCGCGGCGGAGGTGCGCGCCCGCGCCGGGTTCCGGACATTTCTCGAGAAAAGTCCCAAACGTCACCCACCCGTGCTGCCTGCTCCACCCGCGCGGGTGAGGCGGGGCCGCGCTCCCGCGACCGCCGAACGGGCCAACACCGCCGGTGACCCCGGTCGCGGGTTCACCGGCGCTTCGCCGGAAATTCTCCGCAGCACCCTCGTGCGGTCGCCCGGATTTCCGGTCCGACCCGGGAACTGAATCGATCCCCTTATCGTTCCTGTGAGCGAACGAACACGGCTGATCTGCGTATTGCCACCGCTGCCCCGTTAACCTCGGTGCATCCCTTCCCGCTTCGTCCGGCAACGCCGGCGGGCGAAGCATTCCCTGAGAAAGCGTCGACGGCACGCCGTCGACATGATTCCGGGCTGTGGCGCCCAGTCAGGAGACAAGACGCGATGACCGCAGTGACCATTCCGGGACTCGACCAGGCACCGACACAGCACGAGGACCTGCTGGCCTGGGTGCGCGACGTAGCCGAGCTGACCACGCCCGAGCAGGTCGTCTGGTGCGACGGATCGCCCGATGAATGGCAGCGACTGACTGATCGTCTGGTCGAGGCGGGAACTTTCACCCGGGTGGCGAACAAGCCGAATTCGTTCTACGCCGCCTCCGCCCCGAGCGACGTCGCCCGGGTCGAAGAACGCACGTTCATTTGCTCGCGGGAGAAAAAGGACGCGGGGGTCACCAACAACTGGATGGACCCCGCTGAGATGAAGGCCATCATGACCGAGCTCTACCGGGGCTCCATGCGTGGCCGCACGATGTACGTCATCCCATTCTGCATGGGACCGCTGCACGCGGACGAGCCGCGAATCGGCGTGGAAATCACCGATTCCGAGTACGTCGTGGTGTCCATGCACATCATGACCCGCATGGGCCGGAAGGTGCTGGACCGGCTCGGCAGCGACGGCGAGTTCGTCCCCGCGCTGCACTCGGTCGGCGCTCCGCTCGAACCCGGCCAGCAGGACGTGCAGTGGCCCTGCAACGACACGAAGTACATCACGCACTTCCCCGAAGAGCGCATGATCTGGAGCTTCGGTTCGGGCTACGGCGGCAACGCGCTGCTCGGCAAGAAGTGCTACTCGCTGCGGATCGCCTCGGCGATGGCCCGCGACGAGGGATGGCTGGCCGAGCACATGCTCATCCTCAAGCTCATCTCGCCCGAGAACAAGGTGCACTACGTCGCCGCCGCCTTCCCCTCGGCGTGCGGGAAGACGAACCTGGCGATGCTCGAGCCGACGATTCCGGGCTGGCGCGTCGAAACGCTGGGCGACGACATCGCCTGGCTGCGGTTCGGTTCCGACGGGCGGCTGTACGCGGTGAACCCGGAAGCCGGGTTCTTCGGCGTCGCACCGGGGACGAACTGGAAGACGAACCCGAACGCGATGCGCACCATCGAGAAGGGCAACTCCATCTTCACCAACGTCGCGCTCACCGATGACGGGGACGTCTGGTGGGAGGAGATGGAGAACCAGCCGGAGCACTGCACCGACTGGAAGGGCCGCGACTGGACTCCCGACTCGGACGAGCCCGCCGCGCACCCGAACTCCCGCTACTGCACGCCGATGAGCCAGTGCCCGATCCTGGCGCCGGAGTGGGACGACCCGCAGGGCGTGCCGCTGTCGGCGATCCTGTTCGGCGGCCGCCGCAAGACCACCGTCCCGCTGGTGAACGAGGCGTTCGACTGGCAGCACGGCGTGTTCATGGGTGCGACGCTGTCCTCCGAGAAGACCGCCGCCGCGGCGGGCAAGGTCGGCGAGGTGCGCCGCGACCCGATGGCCATGCTCCCGTTCATCGGCTACAACGTCGGCGACTACTTCCAGCACTGGGTCGACGTCGGCAAGAGCGCGGACTCGACCAAGCTGCCCAGCATCTTCTACGTGAACTGGTTCCGCCGCGACGAGTCCGGCAAGAAGATCGTGTGGCCGGGCTTCGGCGAGAACTGCCGGGTGCTCAAGTGGATCGTCGACCGGATCGAG
Organism: Salinifilum ghardaiensis; assembly: GCF_054491345.1. Classification (NCBI taxonomy): domain Bacteria; kingdom Bacillati; phylum Actinomycetota; class Actinomycetes; order Pseudonocardiales; family Pseudonocardiaceae; genus Salinifilum; species Salinifilum ghardaiensis. Next base: position 4,972,103 of record NZ_CM137101.1, read on the forward strand.
GGCAAGGCCGCCGCCTCGGAAACTCCGGTCGGCCGGGTCCCCTCCGCCGAGGAGCTGGACCTGTCCGGTCTGGACTGCACCCGCGAGGACGTGGAAACCTCGCTGCACGTGGACCGCTCCGAGTGGCAGGCCGAAATCCCGCTCGTGGAGGAGTGGTTCGACACGATCGGCGACGCGCTGCCGACGTCGATGCGCGACGAGCTGGAGGCCCTCAAGCAGCGCCTGAACTCCTGACCGGCTGAGGCCCTGCTCCCCGCGGGAGTCCTGACCGGGCACCCGGCCCGGGCTCCCGCGGGGAGCTCCGGAGCCCGCGCTCGAGCAGCCGTGGACTCCCCGCGCGTCCGTCGGCGCGCGGGGAGTCCGCGGCTCGTGTTCCGCCGGCCCCGCGTCCGGCCGGTCGTGTTCGGCCGGTCGTGTCCGGCCGGCGCGAGCCGCGGGCTCCCGCGGGGAGCTCCGGAGCCCGCGCTCAGGCTCCCCCGACACCCGGGCGGCGGACGCGCCGGTGCGTCCTGCGCGGGTTCCTCCGGGCCCCGGGCCCCGGGAGCCGCCTGCGCCGGGGCCGGGGATCCTCGTCGCTGCGCAACGCCATGAACAGGGCGACGACCGCGACGGCGACGAGCACGCATAAGGCGATGTCTTCCACGGCGCACCTCCACGGTTCGCGGACCGGCGGCGGAACACCGCCGCGCCCGCGGGGTACCCGCGCACCGCGCGCCCCAACCCGGTCCTCCGCGCCCGCTCTGCGCGTTCACCCACGTCACCCCCAGTCCACTGTAGAGTGAAAGTGGACACCCGGATCCGCGTCCGCAGCGCCGCCGCGAGCGATCCCCGATCAACGCTTGCGCCGCAGCAGAGATCTGCATCACACTCCTGTGAGCTTCGTCCATTCGATGAAGCGCTCCACCGGTCGACCGGCCCACGCGTCTGCGAGCACACAACCCGCATGCCACGGACACAAGGGAGCCACGATGGGGCGCGCAGAGTCCTTGCACGGCACGAACCTGCCGCGGGTCGGCGACTTCAACCGCGCGGTGGTTCTCGACGCCATCCGCCGCAACGGCGAGGTCAGCCGCGTCGAACTCGCCCGAGCCACCCAGCTCACCCCGCAGACCATGTCGAACATCGTCCGCGAACTCATCGACGACGGCCTCGTCCGCGAAACCGGCAACGGCCCCTCGACCGGGGGAAAGCGCCGCGTGCTGCTGAGCATCGTGCCCGAGGCCTCCTACGCGGTCGGGCTGCACGTCGAAGGCGACCGGGTGCACGGCGCGCTCGTCGACCTCACCGGCACCGTGCGCGCGCGCAGCCACCGCCGCACGTCCCCGCACGCGCGGCCCAGCACCGTGGTCACCGCGCTCGAGCACACCTACCGCTACCTCACCGACGGCGCCGAACGCGTGCTCGGACTCGGCCTGGCCGTGCCCGGCCCGCTCGACCCCGGCCAGCGGCACGTGCTGTCCCCGCCCGGCCTCGACGGGTGGGACGAAGTCGCCCTGGCCGACACGGTGCAGGAGCGCGCCGCCGTGCCGGTGGTGATGGACAACGACGCCACCGCCGCAGCGACCGGGGAGCGCTGGTCCGGCAACGGCGTGCGCAGCGGCTCGTTCGTCTACGCCTACCTCGGCGGCAACGTCGGCGTCGGCATCGTGCTCGACGACCAGGTGCACCGCGGCGCCAGCAGCAACGCCGGCGAGATCGGGCACGTGCCGCACGGCGGGCGGCGCCGGTGCCGCTGCGGCAAGCGCGGCTGCCTCGACGCCTACTGCTCCATGCCCGCGATCCTCGCCGACTGGCGCGCCGCGGGCGGCAATCCGAAGAGCAGCAGCGTCAGCACCGGCTACGCGCAGCTGTGCCGCACCGCCGCCGCGGGCGACAGCACCGCGGTCCGCGTGCTGCGCCGCGCGTCCAACCGGCTCGGCCGCACGCTCGCCTCCGTGGTCAGCGTCCTCGACGTGGACCGGGTGGTGCTCGGGGGGCCGGGGGTGTGCCAGGTCGAGGGCCTCGTCCGCGACGAGGTCTCGGAGGCGATCGCCGAGGTGGCCTGGGCAGCCGACATCCGCCCGGTCACCGTCGAGACCGCCGCCACCGGTTCCGACGCGGGCACGATCGGCGCGGCCGCCCTCGTGCTCGACCACGCCTACTCCCCGCAGGTCGCCGCGCTGCTCGGGACCTCGGCGGACCGGCACCGCGAGGAGTGAGCCCCCCGCACCGGCACGCTGCCTCCCACCGCCCGTCCCCACCCGGGGCGTGCATTTCTCGGAAACGCACGCCCCGCGGCACCGCGCGGCAGGCGAGACCCGCGGGCCGCACCCGGGTTCGGCCTGGTCGGCGCGGCCCGGTGCCGGTACGTCCCGGTGCCGAGGCTTCCCGGTCACCGGTCGGCCCGTGCCGGGGCCGGCGCGGTCCGGTGCCGCGCGAGCGGGTCCCGCTACGATCGCGAGCGGGTGTCACCGCCGTCGGTGCGCCGGAGGGTGCGGGTGATGCCGGTCGCGGCGGTGGTGGCCAGCAGCCAGCCGGTGGCGACGAGCGCCACCGTGATCCACTGCGAGGCCCCGGTCGCGCGCCAGACGGTCTCGTGCCCCAGGTTCACCACCGGGATCATGTGGTCGAGCGTGTACAGGAACGGGTTCCACACGAGCCGCTCGCGCGGGTTGGCCGGCTGCAGCGGGTGCTCGGCGAACCAGGCCGTGCCCAGCGCGACGAGCACCAGGATCCACAGCACCGCGCGTGAAGGCCGGTAGCCGTAGCTGACGGTGGCCCGCTGCAGGAAGCTCCACAGCCGCACCGTCCACCGCAGCGGTGCCGGCGCGGAGGCCGCGATCGCCTGGTAGCGCCGCCGCTGCTTCTCGATGAGCACCACCGAGGCGTGCTGCTCGGTGCCGTTCTGCCGGAACACCTGGGCGAGCTGGTCGTACGGCTCGGGCGCGTACCTGCGGCGGCTGGTGCGCAGCCAGCGCAGCCGCTCCACCACCCGCGCCCGGTCGGTGGGCTCGATCGGCGTGCTGAACGTGTCGAAGCGGAAGTCCTCGGCACGCACCCCGCCCGAAGCGGACCACAGCTCCGCGTTGTCGGACAGCAGCTCGCACTGCGCCTGGCGCAGCACGACCCGTCCGACCGGGGCTCCCGCCGGCAGCAGCGTCAGCTCCTGGGCCAGCAGGCCGAACGCGTTGAGCGCCGTGGCCGTGCCGACCTCGCCCAGCTCGCACCCCCAGAAATTGGCCTGCCGCCCGATCTCCGCGCGGCGCAGCTGCACCTCGCCCTCGGCGCTGAACGGGCGGTCGCCCGCGGCGCAGACGAGGTCCCGCTCGACGCGGGCGGTGCGCAGGTCGATCGAGGGCTTGTAGCTCAACCGGTGCGGATGCCAGGCGGGTTTGCCGAGCCGCGCCCCGCGCATGTCGACGCTCGCCCCGATCCGCGCGCCCTGCAGGTGCAGGGTTCCGGTGACCTCCGCGGAGCGGCCGTCGAGATCGCCCCCGAGCTGCAGGCGACCGGCGCGGATCACGTCCGTGCGCGGGGCGTGCACCCGCGCACCGGTGAGCAGGAAGCTCCCGTGCACGTGCAGATCGCTGAGCCGGAGCTGGCCGCGCAGTTCCGCCCGCTCGGCCTCCACGTTGCCGCGGATGACCGTGCCGTCCCAGTGCAGCGCGCGCAGCGGGTCGACGGCGAACTCGCTCGGCGAGCGCGACCAGGTCAGGTCCACCCGCGCACCGCCCATGCGCACGTCGCCGCCGATGGAGGCGCTGACGGCGCGCAACGTGCCCTTGCTGCGGAACCCGTCGCGCATCAGCACGCCGCCCCGGACGTCGGCCCGGTCCGCGACGAGCGTGCTCGACGGGTCGTCGTAGCGCGATTCGTCGCGGGACGACGGGCGCACCCCGGGGTCGAGCACCGCCCCGGCCATCCGGATGTCGCCGGCGATGTGCGCGCTCGGCAGGTACAGCAGCCCGATGGCGCGCGCGGGTTCGGCGCTGCGCGGGTCCCGGTCGAGCCGCAGGCTGCCGCCGATGTGCGCACCGTTGGCGTTGAGCACGAGCCCGCCGGGGCGGTGCAGGCGACCGCCCGAGAAGTTCAGGTTGCCGCCGATCTTCGCGCCGGGCATGCGCAGCTCCCCGGTGGCGCTGAGGCGCTGGCCCAGCAGCGCGCCCGCCACCGACAGCCGGTCGCCGTACAGGGCGCGCCGCCCGGGCCGGTGCAGTTCCGAGTCGTCCAGCAGCAGCGAACCCCCGCACTCGGCGTCGGCGAGGTTGAGCACGCCGTCGCACAGCGAGCTCCGCAGCACCGTGTCGTGCGCGGTGCGCAGGTTCCTGGCCTCCAGCCCCGGCAGCCGGCACTCGCCGAACATCACCCCGGGCAGCGTGGCCTGCCGCAGGTCCGGCGGGTTGTCGAAGCGGCAGCGGACGAACTGCAGCAGGTGCGGCAGCTCCATCGCCCGCAGGTCGAGGCAGCCGGTGATGACCGCGTCCTCCACCACGGCCACCGGTCTGCGCCCGGAGCGCCGCGAGAACGGCCACCACCCGCCGTCATCGGTGGACTCGACGAGCCGGCGGGCGAGGTACTCGCCGCGCACGGTGCACTGGCCGTCGAACTCGGCCGCGTGCACGTCCAACCTGGGGTGGTGCGACTCCGCTCCGCTGCGATCGCGCAACGCCTCGTCGACGCGCCGCTCCGCCTCGGTCAGCGCGCCGTGGTGGTCTCTGCTCCTGCCCTGCACAGCTCCCCCGTTCGCAGGTGCACCGGCGAGTTCCTCCGCGAACTCGTGTTCATGGTGACGTCCGCGGCGGGGCTGCGGTTGCGCAGGAGACCGGTGTGATCCGCTCGCGCGCCGGAAATTCCTCCGAAAACAGCAGCGGGGCGGGCCTGGCGGCCCGCCCCGCTGCGGCCGTGCTCCGGCCGGCGCCTCAGCGGCCCGGCGGGGGTGGCGGCGGCGCGCCGCAGTGGATGATCGGCTGCGGCTCGTACACCGTCTTCTCCCGCTCCTTGCTGGTCCCGCCGTCCTTGAGGTCCTTGATCGTCCGGGTGTTCACCACGGTGAAGCCGGGCGTGCCGGAGCTCTGGCTGCACGGCTCGCCGGGCGGGATCACCTGCTCGTGCGGCGGGGTGATGTTCCGCTTCTCGCTGGTCTGCGACTGCACCTCGAACTGCTTGGTGCCCCACAGCTTCACGTTGATCGACTGCGGCGTCCACTCGGTGGTGATCATGATGCCGCTGTCGGAGACGTTCTTGAACTTGACGTCGATGATGCTCGTGCCGTCCTCGCCCTGGAACACGGTGGCTTCCCGCCCGGCCGGGTACCGGCTGATGTAGTAGCTGTGCTCCTTGTGCTCGACGTCCTGCATCCCGGCGAAGTACGAGGCGTTGAACAGCGTCGTGGCGAACTGGGAGATGCCGCCGCCGACGGCCTTCTGCGGCCGGCCGTCCTCGATCACGCCGGACTCGACGTAGCCCTGCGCCTTGCCGCGGCGGCCGGTGTGGCCGTTGAGGCTGAACGTCTCGCCCGGTTTGATGATCGCGCCGTTGACCTGCTCGGCCACGCGCCTGATGTTGACGCCGGAGGCCTTCTCGAACCCGCCGGTCTGGAACTCCCCGACCACTTCGCGGATCCCCAGGTCGCGGGCCTGCTTGGTGGTGAACTCCGGCGGGACCTCCTCGTACACCGCCTGCACCGAGCGGTTCTGGTCGCGGGAGAACACCTCGGAGATGTTCGCGAAGCTCTTCTCCCAGTCGACGCCGCGCCCGGCCTTCGACGGGCGGACGGTGGGCTTGCCGCCCTCGAGGACGACCTCGGCGTTCTTCGGCGGTCGCAGCGTCCCGGCCAGCTGCGGTTCGAGCGCCTCCGCCGCGGCGGGGACGTCCAGGTGCCAGTCGAGGCTGCCGTTGGCGCCGGGTTCGAACCGCAGCGCCGCGGCGATCGCCCCCCGGTCGAGGGAGGCCTGCGCACCCTCGCCGGTGACCTGCACCGGACCGGCCAGCGGCCCCTGCTTGATCTCCCGAACCGTCCGCTGCACGCCTTCGGCGGTGGTGCGCACCGGGTTCTCGTCGAACGGCACGTCCACCGGCCCGGACTTCGCCCAGTCCGACATGACCGCGTCGGTGGCCTGCTCCACGTCCACGTGGCGCCCGCTCACCGGCAGCACGGGCACCGGTTCGGCGCCCTCGAAGCGGACCGTGCCCTCCCGGGCCTCGCGGTCCAACTGCGGTTTGATGCGCTGCAGCGCAGCCGCCACCTGCTGGCGGTCGCCGGTGCTGACCGGGGCGACTTCGCGGTCGCTGAAGAACGAGGCCACCCGGGTGAAGGGGTTGAGCGGCTGGTCACCGGCCTTGGACACGGTCGACTGCCAGTCCATCCGCAGCCCCGAGGAGTCCGGGTCGAGCGTGGTGACGTTGTCGCCCGCGCGGACCTCGACCGGCCCGTGCAGCTCCGGGCCGAGCTGCTCGCGCAGCTTCTTCTCGGCCGCGGCGGGCTGCATCCCGCCGATGTCCACGTCGGCGACGACGGTGCCGCGCGGCACGGTGCCGCTGCTGAACACGACGTCCCCGATGTAGAGCAGCCCCAGCACGAGCACCACGGCACCGGCGATGATCCCGCCGCGCAGGAGGCCGCGGCGGCGCTCGCCGTCCGCACCGCCCGCCGGTCCGGTTTCCGCGGCCGGCTGCGGTTCGTGCACCGCCGTGCCCGCCGGAACGGCCGGGATGCTCTGCGTCGTCTCGGAGAGGTTGGGGAAGTCGGAGGGCAGCGCCGCGATCTGCGCGGTCCGTTCGGCGTCGGACTCGGCGGGTTCCGCGCTCGGCGCGGCCTCCTGCTCACCGGGCCAGGAGAACGCCTCCACCGGGCTGTTCCGCTCGGTGCTCTCCTCGCCGACGTCCCCGCCGCTCGTGGCGGCGCCGTCGGCAGCGCTCGCACCGCTCGCGGCCTCGTCGCCACCGGCCGCGTCCTGGCCGGAAGCGTCCTCGCCACCGGCGGAGCGGCCGCTCGCGCTCGTGCGCGCGGTGCTGTCGCCGGCACCCTGCTCGGCCTCGCCCGCCCCGGCGTCGAGCGCCCCGGACAGGCGCACGGTGTCCGAGCCGTGCTCGGAGGCCGGCGCCTCCGCGGCGGTCTCGGAGGCCGGCGTGCCCGCACCGCCCTGAGCACCCGCGGTCTCGCCCGACTCGGGTGACACCCGGTCGGTGTACTGCTCGTCACCGCGTCGTTCGTCGTGGTTGTCCGGCACCGCTTCCCCTTCGTCCGCTGGCCCCGCGGTGCGAATGCACCGCGTTCCAGGATGCCGTGCGCACTCACTTCCCCCGGCCAGGGGGCACATTACTCCAAATAAGCCGCGTGACCTGCATAAACAGCGCTCCGTTCGAGCGCCGAAATGGACAACACCGGTGTTCTCCACCAAGGTTCGCGCCGCCGCGCAAACGGCGAAAACCGGGGAACGACCGAGCGGCCCCGCGAAAGCGCGCGCTGTGCGCACGTTTCCGCACGCCGCCGCACACGTTCACCCGCTCGTGGCTGGTCCGGGGATCAGAGGTACAGGCCGGTGCCCTGCTCGGTCTGCTCGGTGGCCACCGCGTGCAGGTCCCGCTCCCGCATCACCAGGTACTCCTGGCCCTGGACCTCGACCTCGTACTGCTCCTCGGGGTTGAACAGCACCTGGTCGCCGACTTGGACGTTGCGCACGTGGCTACCGACCCCGTACACCTCGCCCCAGATGAGCCGCTTGGCCATCTGGGCGGTGGCCGGGATCACGATGCCACCGCTGCTGCGGCGTTCCCCGGATTCCTGCGACACGAGCACCATGACCCGGTCGTGCAGCATCTGGATCTCAAGCTTGGCATCGGTCACCCGAAAAGTTTACTCCCCGTGGCCAGCGGCGCGCGGTCCCGGCCCGCCCGACGCGCCGGGACCGGGCGCGCGAGCACCCGGGCGGGCGCCGGCACCGCACGGCACCGGCGCCGCTGCCCGGGATCACCGGCCGGTGTCGAGACCGCCCATCACCAGCGGCAACCGGCGCGGCCCGTCAGCGGTCACGCGCACCGGCACACCCCAGTCCTGCCTGCTCAGCTGGCACGTGGGGTGCTCCACCTCCGGATCGTCGGCGCAGCTGGCCGCCTGCGCCACCACGTGCAGCACGCCCTCGCCGACAGCACCGTCGATCACCAGCCGCCGCGCCAGCTCGGTGCCCGCGCCCGCGCCCTCGACGAGCAGGTGCTCCGGACTCGCACTGACCTCGACGCGGGTGGAGGGCCCGTAGCGCTCGTCCAGCTTCGTGCCCGGCGGCGGGGTGAAGACCACGGCCAACTCCACCTCACCCGGGGCGATGTCGCTGGACGGGCGCGCCACCTGCTGGTTCGCGCCCCGCACGACCTCGGCCGACGTCCCCGGCGGCACCGGGCGTTCCAGGCGGTGCGCGGCGGAGGCGACCACGACGAGCTCCCCGTCGAGCACCGCCCCGCCGGACGGTTCGGCCAGGTCCGCGGCCAGCGTGGACACCTCGCGCGCGGCCGGGTCGAACCGCCGCACCGCGCCGTTGTAGGTGTCGCTGATCGCCACCGACCCGTCCGGCAGCACCGCAACGCCCAGCGGGTGTTGCAGCAGGGCGGTTTCGGCGGGTCCGTCGGCGTGGCCGAAGTCGAACAGGCCCGTGCCGATCTCGGTGCGCACGGTGCAGCCGTCCGCCCCGTGCTCGAGCCGCCGCAGCGCCGAGGTCTCCGCATCGGCCAGCCACAGCTGCTCGCCGTGCGCGGCGAGACCGGACGGCTGCGCGAAGAACGCCTCCTCCGCAGCACCGTCGCGCAGGCCTTCCACGGTGGTGCCGGCGAGCCGGCGGATCGTCCCGCGCTGCGGGTCGAACAGGCTCAGCGTGTGGTTGCCCGCCATGGCGACCGCGACACCACCGGCGGGTTCCCACCAGGCCACGTCCCACGGACTGGTCAGGGCGACCTCGGTGGCGGCGCCGGCGTCGGGTTCGTCGCGCCACTGGCGGCCGGTGCCGGCCACGGTGGTCACCTGACCGTCCGCCAGGCGCACGCCGCGCAGCAGGTGGTTGACCGTGTCGGCCACGACCACGTCGTAGCCGACGCGCGCGGCGACCTCCGCGGGCAGCGCGGTCAGACCGGCGGGTTCGGAGAAGCTCGCCTCCTCGCCGGCACCGTCCGCCGCGCCGCGCTCACCGGTGCCGATGCGGCGCAGCGGCGTCTCCGCGTCGGCGTCGAACTCGACCAGCGAGTGGTGCGCGGCGTCGGCGACGAGCAGGTGCCCGCTGTCCAGGGCGATGGCCTCGCTGGGGAAGCGCAGCGCGGTCCCGGCCGGCTCCGGCGGCACGTACGGGCCGTCACCGCGGTGCAGCGTGCCCTTGGCGTCGTGCTCGGCGACGAGATCGGCGATGACGCTGCGCAACGTCTCCACGTGGCCCTCGCCGGCGGCGACGTGCACCACGTAGCCCTCCGGGTCGACGACGACCAGCGTGGGCCAGGCCTTGACGGCGTAGGCCTGCCAGGTCTCGAGGTTCGGGTCGTCGAGCACCGGGTGGTGCACGCCGTAGCGCTCGGTGGCGGCGGCGACGGCCTGCTCGCGCCGCTCGTGCTCGAACTTGGGCGAGTGCACGCCGACCGTGACGAGCTCCGCGGCGAACTCCTCCTCCAGCGGGCGCAGCTCGTCGAGGACGTGCAGGCAGTTGATGCAGCAGAACGTCCAGAAGTCCAGCAGCACGACCTTGCCGCGGAAGTCCTTGATCGAGTAGTCCGCGCCCTCGGTGTTCAACCACTGGCGTCCGGTCAGTTCCGGCGCGCGGACGCGGGCGCGGTGTTTCTGCTGCTCAGAGCTCATGTCTGAAGTCAACAACACCGCATCGGGTGGTGTTCCCCGGGGACCGTCGCCCTGTTGGGCAAGCCACAGCCGGCGACGAGGTGGTGGTCCTGCCCGGGAAGGCAGGACCACCACGCGTGCTTCAGGGGCAGGTGCCGACGCCGGCGGCGGCCAAGCCCTCGTGGGTCGGGCCGCGTGCATCCTGGCAGCACTCGGCCAGGCGGCCGTCCACCACCACGGCGGGGATACGAGCGATCCCGCAGTCGGTCGCCTTGGTAGCGGCCTCGGCGTCGCTGCGCAGGTCGCGCACGATGACCTCGCAGCCCGGACCCGCCATTTCTTCGACCAGGCTTACCGCAGGTGCACACCCTGCGCAGCCGGTCGTGAATACTTCGATGTGGCGCTGTGCCATCTTTCATCACCTCCACACCGCACGCTAGGGATTCCAGCCGGGTGCAAGGTCAAGCCCGCGCTGCCGTGTCCTGGTGACGAACGTGGTCGATCAGTGGGCACGAGGCCGCGGTCGCATCAGGATCAGCGGCCAACCGGTCGGCGCGCTGGTCCAGGTCCAGCAGTTGCTGCCGCAGGCGCTGCAACTCGGCGATGCGGTGGTCGATGTCGGTGACGTGTTCATGCAGCACGCCGCGCACGTATCCGCAGGGGCGCTGGTCGGCATCGCGCAGGGCCAGTACCTCGGCGATCTCGTCCAAGCGCATGCCCAGCCGTTGGGCGGCTTTGATGAAGCCCAGCCGATCCACGTCGCCCTGGTTGTAGACCCGGTATCCGGCGCTGGTCCGCTCGGCCGCGGGCAGCAGCCCGATACTTTCGTAGTAGCGCACGGTCTTGGGGTTCACCCCGACCTGCCGAGCCAGTTCTCCGATACGCACGACAGTCCCCCTGCACTGGTCAGATCGCGTTCCAGCGAGCTCTCTCCCCAGGTTGCATCTTCCAGGCGGGTGGAAGCTCCAACGAGCGCCAACCGCGTTGAAGCCCCGAGCGTTACCAGCTCAACAGGATCATGCCTGCTCACCACAGTGATTCGGTTCGGCGCGCGGAAGGGACGGGAATGTAGAACGATTCGTTCTGCAGGGGTCGCATGGACGTGATCTCGATGCGATCCACCTCGCGACCGTGCAGTTGCTCGACGGCGCGGACGAGGAGATCACGTTCGTGACGTACGACCGCCGATTGCTGGATTCCGCAGCTCAACTGGGTTTTCCCACTGCGGGTCCCGGGCAGGAGGAGTGAGGCCGCATCCGGCATTCGAGAGCCGGGTGGTCGCGCCGAAAGCCGAGTGCCGCGCCAGCGGTGCGGCTGCTCGTCCCGCTCCGCACGGGCCGCATCGAGGATCTCGCTGCGCACCTGCGACCTGGCTGCCAACCCGTGCGGCGGCGTGCGACCACCGCGCGGTGCCAGCAGCCATGACAGCCGACCAGCTCGCGGCTCGCACATCACGTGCTTTCGACGCGGCCGTCGCCGCGGGTCGGGATCTCGGTCTCGCGGTCTCCGACGCGGGAGTGCTCCACGACGTGTTTTCCGTCGTGGTGCATCTCGCCCCGTCACCGGTGGTGGTCCGGGCGCCCACCGTCCTGCCCTCGTACACCGACCTCGAATCCCAGGCGGCGCGGCAGCAGGCGGAGCTCGACGTGGTGGCACGGCTCGCCGAGCGGGGCCAGCCGGTGATCCCGCCGAGTCCACTCGTGCCGCGGGAACCCGTGCAGCGCGGCGGTTTCTCGATGACGTGCTGGCAGTTCGTCGAACAGGACGACGGCGTCGAGCTCGACCTCGTGCGCAACGCCCGCCTGACCGCCGATCTGCACGCCGCGCTGCGCGACTACCCGGGCGAGCTGTCGTTCCTGTCATCGGCCGAACCGAGGATGGTTTCGGAAGGTCTTGCCGCCCTCGAAGAGCTTCCCGACCTCATCGACCCGGATGATCTCGACCGCGCACGGCGATAGTGGGAGGTCCTGGAACCGATCGTGCGCTCGCGCGCGGAATTCGAGGCGGCGTTCCCGGCGATCGACTTGCAGCCGATCCACGGCGACGCCCCTGCGGCCAACATCGTCACCACTCCGGGCGGCGCGTTGTACTCCGACTTCGAGCTCGCCACCCTCGGACCGGTCGAATGGGACTTGGCGTTGCTCGGTCCCGATTGCGAGGCCGCCTACAACTCCGCCGCACAGCGCCGGGGTCTGCGTCAGCTGGACGAGAGCGCGCTGCGCGTTGCCAACGCCGCGGGCATGTCCCGGACAGTGGCGTGCCTGGCGCTGGTGCCACAGCTGCCCGTGCTCGCGGAAGCGCTGGAACCCGCCATCGAGCAGTGGCGCACGATGCCGTTCGCCGGCGGTCTGACCGACCCGACGACCTGACCGGCCCGGTGGTTCGATCGGCCCGACGACCCGCAGGGTCCGGCGTTCTGCAGGGCTCAGCGCCGAGGCTGCTCGCGAAGCGCGGAAAGAGCCGGCACGCTGCAGGTTTTCGGCCTCGATTCACACGAGCGGCGCTCGCCGGCAGCTTCCCGCAAGGGGCCGCGCGGATTGGCGGCCATGTACTCGACCGCACCGACCCGTCAGGCAAGCGGCGCAGCCGCTTCCTCGCCACGTACGCAGCGCGCCCCGCCGCGGGAGGTTCCTCCCAGCTACCCCCATCCCCCCGCCCTCAACAGCCAATCCGCGGGCTCTCTCAGGCTGCCGAACCGCCGACGATTCCGCAGCGACACCACCGTCCGTCCCGCCGGCTCCGTCAGCCCCGCGGGGCCAGGAACGCCGCCACCTCCGGCAGCTGCCCCGGGTCGACGGTGTGCCCGCCGCCGTGGTCGAACCGGGCCACCTCGGCGCCGCTCTCGGAGAACCACGCGGTGAGCGCGGCCGTGTGCTCCGGGGTGGCCATCGGGTCGGCCGCGCCGTTGACCACGGCGACGCGCTTGCCCGCCAGCTCGACCGCGGGCCGCTCGGAGAACGGCACCATGCCGGCCAGCAGCACCGCCGCGGACAGCGCAGCGGGCCGCAGCAGCATCAGCGCCGCGGCGATGTTCGCGCCGTTCGAGAACCCGACGGCGCGCCACGTGCCGGGACCGACGCCGTACTCGCGCTCGGCCTCCGCGAGGAACGCGGCGAGCTCGTCGACGCGGGAGCGCAGGTCGTCCTGGTCGAAGACGCCTTCGCGCAGCCGCCGGAAGAACCGGGGCATCCCGTTCTCCAGCACGCTGCCGCGCACGGACAGCACCGGTGCGGCGGGGGCGAGGTGCTCGCGCAGCGGCAGGAGGTCGTTCTCGTCCCCGCCGGTGCCGTGCAGCAGCAACAGCGGCGCCTCGGCCGTGCCCGCGGCACCGGGCAGCCAGACGTGCGGGCGGTCGATCGCAGCCGTCATGCCGACCTCCTCCCGGCCAGTTCCGGGTTGTTCTCCTGCGGCAGCGACAGCGCCGGCAGCGCCGCGGCGATCTGCTCGCGGTCGGGCTCCATCCACGGCGGCAGCTTCAGCGCGCGGCCGAGCTCCAGCAGCGGTTCGTCCACGTTGAACCCGGGCTCGTCGGTGGCGATCTCGAGCAGCGTGCCGCCGGGTTCGCGGAAGTAGATCGACCGGAAGTACTGCCGGTCCAGGATCGCGGTCACCTCGGCCCCGCGCTCGACGAGCTCGGCGCGCCACTCCTCCTGGGTGGCCTCGTCCGGCACGCGCCAGGCGACGTGGTGCACCGTGCCGCCGGCGACGAGCCCGCGCTCGGCACCGGGGGTGACCAGCACGTCCACCAGGGATCCCGGACCGCCCTCACCTGCGGCGTAGCGCAGGCGGTCGCCCTCGCGCCCGGCGCTGCGCAGCCCGAGCTCCTCCAGCATCGCTGCGGTGCCGTCCTCGTCGGCGGTGGACAGGGTGACCGAGTGCAGACCGCGGATGCCGTGCTCGGGCGGGATGACGCCGTTGTCCCACGGGGCGCGCGGGTCCGGTTGCGGGTGCGCGACGAGCGAGATCTCCAGCCCGTCCGGGTCGTGGAAGGTCAGCGCGGCTTCGCCGGCGCGTTCGCCGACCTCGCCGACCTCGACGCCGAGGCCCTGCAGGTGCTGCCGCCACCACCCGATCGAGGCGGCGGGCACGGAGAAGGACGTCGTGGTGGCCTGCCCGGTTCCGCGCCGCCCGGCCGGCGCCCCGTCGAACGGGAAGAACGTCAGCAGCGTGCCCGGCCGTCCGGCCTCGTCGCCGTAGTAGAGGTGGTAGGTGTCCGGGGCGTCGAAGTTCACCGTGGTCTTGACCAGGCGAAGCCCCAGCGCGCGGAGGTAGAACTCCGCGTTGCGCTGAGGATTCCCGGCGATCGCCGTCACGTGGTGCAGTCCGCTGGTCGCCAGCGCCATCGCCAGCCTCCTTCGGGTCCGGGGACGTGTGCGCCGGGTGCGCCCACCGCCCCCCGTGGTGGGCGAGCTCCCGGCGTTCCCGTCGCGGTGCGGACCGGGGCCGCTGCGCGCGGTCCGCCACGAGCATCTCGTTGATGCGTCACATACATGTTGCACGGTAGTTGGTGATACGTCAACTAACTCGATAGGATGGACGCGTGACGGAGACCCGCTGGCTCGACCCGCGCGAACAACACGCCTGGCGCCGCTACCTCGACATGAACGCCCGCCTCACCGCACGCCTGCACCGCCAGCTGCAGGCCGACGCCGGACTCTCGCTGAGCGACTTCGACGTGCTGGTCCAGCTCACCGATCAGAACGACCCGCGCATGCGCATCGGCGAACTCGCCGAAGTCCTGCAGTGGGAGAAGAGCCGGCTGTCGCACCACCTGGCCCGCATGCAGCGGCGCGGCCTGGTCGTCCGCGAGGAGTGCGCCGACGACGCCCGCGGCGCCTACATCGCGCTCACCGACGCGGGGCGCGCGGCGATCGAGCAGGCCGCCCCGGCCCACGTGGAAACCGTGCGGAGCCTCGTGTTCGACCAACTCACGGCCGAGGAGGTCGATACCCTCGGAACCATCGCCGACCGCGTCCTCGAGCGGTTGGACCCCGCCCCGGAGGAGGGCCGTTGAGCAACCTGGAGACCGCACCGCCCGAGGTGACCTGCACCACCGAGCGGGATGGCACCCACCCCCGCGCCCAGCTCATCGAGCCCCGCGACGTCCCCCTCGGCGGCCCCCGCTCCATGCGCGTGCGGCGCACGCTGCCGCAGCGGGCGCGCTCGCTCATCGGCGCCTGGTGCTTCGTCGACCACTACGGCCCCGACGACGTCTCCACCAGCGGCGGCATGCGCGTGCCCGGCCACCCGCACGTGGGACTGCAGACCGTGTCCTGGCTGTTCAGCGGCGCCATCGAGCACCGCGACACCACCGGCGCCCACGCCCGGGTCCTCCCCGGCGAGCTCAACCTCATGACCGCGGGCCGGGGCATCGCGCACTCCGAGTACTCCACCGCGGACACGAGCACGCTGCACGGCGTCCAGCTGTGGGTCGCCCTGCCCGAGCAGCACCAGCACACCGCACCCGCCTTCGAGCACCACGCGCCGCCGCTGCTCGAGCGCGACGGCGCCCGCGCGCGCGTCTTCCTCGGCTCGCTGCTCGGGCACGCCTCGCCGGTGGCCACCTGGACCCCGCTGCTCGGCGCGGAGCTCGCCCTGCGTCCCGGCCAGCGGCTCGACCTCGACGTCGACCCGGGGTTCGAGCACGGCGTGCTCGTCGACATCGGCGACGTCACCGCAGCCGGCGTGGACGCCACCGCAGGTGAGCTCGTCCACCAGTCCGCCGGCGCGCGCGTGCTGCCGGTGCGCGCGGGGGCCGCGGGCGAAGCGCGGGTGCTGCTGCTCGGCGGTGCACCGCTCGACGAGCAGATCGTCATGTGGTGGAACTTCGTCGGGCGCAGCCACGACGACATCGCCGCCTACCGCGAGCAGTGGCAGGCCGAGCGCGCCGCGCCGAGCGCCGGCGGCCGCTTCGGCGCGTTCCCCGCGGCCTGGGAGAGCACGCTGCCCGCCCCGGAGCTGCCCACCGCGCGGCTCAAGCCCCGCGGTTCGGAGCGCTGAACCGGGTCAGCCCCGCCGAGCGCGGACGCACCCGGCAGCTCCGCCGCCGGCACGGCGCCCAGCACAACACCCGATCGTGCCCCGCTGACACGCCGGAACCCTGGGGACAACCCGCACCCCTGTGGACAACATGTGCTCCACCCGTGTGGGGACGGCTTCCAATTTTCATGAAAATTGCGCTCTCTGGAACGAGTCCAGAGTGGGGGAACACGCACCGCCCCGAGCACCGCGGGGCACCCCGGCCACCCGCGAGATCCTGCGCCGGGACCCGTGGAAGGGGCCCTGGGAGGAAGGCTGGATCTGGGCGCGTGCCGGCGGCACGCCCGCCGCGGGCGCCACCGCGCGCGGTCGGATGACGAATGCGCTACGACCACCAAGCCGCGCGGACACCCGCCTCCGACCACCCGTCGGCCGCGCTGCCGCGACGGACGACACCGCGCGGATGACCACTCGGACGCCGGACAGGTCCCCGAACCGCCCGGCGAGCCTTCACGCAACCACCAAGCCGCGCAGCGGCATCACCGGAACGGGTTCGCGATCTGCGACGTCTTCGGGACATCCCTCGCCGCCCTGCGCGAGATCACCCGACTCTCGAGCGATAGCGCGCGATCGAGCGAGCACGCCGATCGGATCGGCGCTGCTACCCCGCATCGCATGCGAACTCTCCTTCCGATCGGTGCGGTCTGGCGATCGACCGCACCCCCCTGGGACGCACGCATCCCGGTTGTGGTTCCACCGCGCGCCGGAAGGGTTCACCGCTACCCGACCGCGCCAGGAACGGTCGCCTCCGACGCGGCGGCGCGCGTGAGCACGCTCCACCCCGCCACGTCCGGCGATCCCTCCAGCCAGCCGACCGGCCACTTCCGCCGCGTCTCCTGACCGGTCGACGTGGCCGCACCGGTCAGGTTCGCCGCGGTGTGCGTACCGAAATCCACTTCACCGGCGAACCGCGCGCCGCGGAACGTCTCGTCCTGCCCGGTGAACCGGACGCGGCGGAAGTCGGCGAGCCCGTCGAAAGCGGCTTCCCGGAAGTCCGCCCGGCCGTCGAAGACGCTGCCGCGGAACACCGCGGGGCCGGTGAACCGGGCACCGGTGAACACCGCCGAACGCACGCGGCAGTGGGTGAACAGGAACCGGTGCAGCTGCGCCCCGTTGAGGTCCACGCGGATGTCCGGCCAGAACCGGTCCGGCTCACCGGGCGACTCGCCGCCCGGATCGCTCAGGTGCGCGATGAGCACTTCCTGCACCGTTTGCCTGACTTCCCACTCCTGCGCGCGAACCGGCGTCTCCGCTGCCGCGTCCGCGGCCCGCTCGGGCGGGGTGCGCAGGTACAGGCACAGCAGGTCCACCACGGTCTGCCGGTGCGAGGGGTGCTCCTGCGCGAGCCGTTCCAGCGCGAAGATGCCCGCCGAGCGCACCAGCGCCCGGTCGCTGTCGAGCTGCTCCGCTGCCCGGAAGTACAGGTCCGTGACGCGCGTTTCCCGCGCGTCGTGCCGGGAGTCCTGGTTGGCGATCTCGGTCGACTGCTGCCGCCGGGCGGTCAGGACCAGCCCGGCGATGCCGCCCGTGCCCGCGCCCAGCCCCGCCGCGGTGCGGATGATGTCGAGGGCCTCCGAGCTCTTCGCCGGCGGGTAGACGAGGAACAGGGCGGTGGCGGCGGCGAGCGTGCCGAGCGCGACGACGGCGGCGCTGATCGCGATCGTCCGCGTGCTCAGCACCGGCGGGTTCACCTTCGACTGCCCGGATCGTTCCATGGGGGCGATCTTGGCAGCCGCGCGGCGCAGCCGGGGAGCGTTCCGCTCCGCGGAGCCGCGGCGGGCTCCGCGCCGGGCGCCCGGGACCAGGCCGCACGAGTCCGGAGACCGCCCGCAACGGGACTCGGACGTGAATAACCCCGCGGCGCTGCCAGGTCGGGGGTCCGACAGCACCGCGGGGTCATCCTGTGTATCGCCAGCCCCGCGGCGGGCGTTACACACTCACCGGAGTGTGACACGAGTCACCATCGCTGGTGTGCGCGCACCGGGGAACGCCCGAGGCGGAGCTCCGCCGCTCACCGCTCGAGCACGGCCGCGGTTCCCTGGCCGCCCGCGGCGCACACCGAGATCAACCCGCGGCCGGAACCCTTCTCGGAGAGCAGCTTGCCGAGGGTGGCGACGATGCGCCCGCCGGTGGCGGCGAACGGGTGCCCGGCCGCCAGCGACGAGCCGTTGACGTTGAGCCGGTCCGGGTCGACCTCGCCCAGCGGCGCGCCCCGCTCGAGCCGCTCGCGGCAGAACTCGGGGTCCTGCCAGGCCTGCAGCGTGGACAGCACCTGCGAGGCGAAGGCCTCGTGCATCTCGCAGAAGTCGAAGTCGCCGAGGCCGAGGCCGGCGCGCTCCAGCATCCGCGGCACCGCGTACACCGGGGCCATGAGCAGCCCGTCGGTGCCGTCGACGTAGTCCACGGCCGCCGATTCGAAGTCGCTGAGGTAGGCCAGCACGGGCAGCCGGTGCTCGCGCGCCCAGCCCTCGCTGGCCAGCAGCACCGTGGCGGCCCCGTCGGACAGCGGGGTGGAGTTGCCCGCCGTCATCGTGGCCCCCGCGCCCTCGCCGGACCCGGATCCAGCGCCGAAGACGGGCTTGAGCCCGGCGAGCTTCTCCGCGGTGGAGTCCGGGCGCAGGTTCTGGTCGCGGACGAGCCCGTGGAAGGGCGTGACCAGGTCGTCGAAGAACCCGCGGTCGTAGGCGGCGGCGAGGCGCTGGTGGCTGCGCGCGGCCAGCTCGTCCTGCGCCTCGCGCGAGACGCCCCAGGCCAGCGCGGTGCGCGCGGCGTGCTCGCCCATGGACAGCCCGGTGCGCGGTTCGGCGTTGCGCGGGATCTCCGGCACGACCTGCCCGGGCCGCAGGCCGGTCAGCGCCTTGAGCCGGCCGCCGAGGCCGCGCGCGTGGTTGACGTCCAGCAGCACTCGGCGCAGGTCCTCGTTGACCTGGATCGGGGCGTCGCTGGCGGAGTCGACGCCGCCGGCCACGCCGACGTCGATCTTGCCCAGCGCGATCTTGCTCGCCACCGAGATCACCGATTCGAGGCCGGTCGCGCAGGCCATCTGCACGTCGTGCGCCGGGGTGCGCGGATCGAGCTGCGAGCCCAGCACGGTCTCGCGCGCGAGGTTGAAGTCGCGGCTGTGCTTGAGCACCGCCCCGGCGGCGAACTCGCCGAGCCGCTGCCCGGCCAGCCCGTAGCGGGCGATCAGTCCGTCCAGGGCGACGGTGAGCATGTCCTGGTTGGACGCGTGCGCGTACGGCCCACCGGATCGGGCGAAGGGGATCCGGTTGCCGCCGACGATGGCGACTCGCTGTGGGGACATCCCTGGCTCCTTGTGCGTGCCGAACGATGTGGCGCGCGCACCTGACCGGATGCCGGGCGGTGCCGCCGGCAGCCGCCGGTCGGTCTGGTGCGACCCGCGACGACAGACTAACCTACTGATGGGTAGCTTATGGTGCGCCAGTTCCGCGCAGCGGCATCCGCGGAGGGAACCCGCGCACCGGAGCACCCCACCACACCGGCGAGCACCGCGCCGTGAACCGTTCGCAGGAGAAACGCATGACCGACCGGTACCAGCAGTTCACCTCCTCCTCCCTGGGACGTCCGCTCGCCAAGCGGCTGGGCCTGCCGACACCCGCCCCGCTGCAGCGGCACCGGCCCGGCGCGCCCGCGGTGCAGGGCCCGGTGCTGCTCGGCAGCGCCGCGAACGGCCGCCTCGGCGACAGCCTGCGCGGCGTGCTGCGCGCGCTCTCCGCGGAGACCGCCGAGACCCGCGAGGACGAGCACTCCTACGCCGGCCTCCTCTTCGACGCCACGGGCATCACGTCCAGCGAGGACCTGTGGCAGCTGTACGAGTTCGTGCACGGCGCGATCCGCCAGGTGCGGCGCTGCGGCCGCGTCGTCGTGTTCGGCACGCCGCCCGAGGAGCTCGACGACGCCCGCGCGGCCACCGCCCAGCGCGCCCTGGAGGGCTTCGTGCGCACCGTCGGCAAGGAGATCGGCGGCGGCGCCACGGCCCAGCTGGTGCTCGTCTCCGAGGGCGGGGAGGGCGCGATCGGTTCGACCGCGCGGTTCCTGCTGTCGGCGCGCTCGGCCTACGTTTCCGGCCAGGTGGTGCGCGTCGGCGCCCGCGGCGAGGTGGCCGGCGACCTCGCCGACGAGACCCCGCTGCGCGGCAAGACCGCCCTGGTCACCGGCGCCTCCCGCGGCATCGGGGCGTCCATCGCCGAGACGCTGTCCCGCGACGGCGCGCACGTGGTGTGCCTGGACGTGCCCGCCCAGGGCGGCGAGCTGGCCACCGTGGCCAACCGGGTCGGCGGTTCCGCGCTGCAGCTGGACATCACCGCCGAGGACGCGCCGCAGCGCATCTCCGAGCACTTCGCCGAGCGGCACGGCGGGCTGGACGTCGTGGTGCACAACGCGGGCATCACGCGGGACAAGACGCTCAAGCGCATGACCCGCGAGCAGTGGGACGCCGCGCTGCGGGTCAACCTCACCGCCCCGGAGCGCATCAACGAGCAGCTGCTCACCGCCGAGGACTCGCCGCTGCGCGCCGACGGCCGCATCATCGGCGTCTCCTCGATCGCCGGCATCGCCGGCAACGTGGGCCAGGCGAACTACGCGACCTCGAAGGCCGGCGTGATCGGCTACGTCCGCGCCCACGGGGAGCGCGCCGCTCGGCGCAGCGCCACGATCAACGCCGTCGCCCCCGGCTTCATCGAGACGAAGATGACCGCGGCGGTCCCGCTGGTGGTGCGCGAAGCCGGCCGCCGGATGAACAGCATGTCGCAGGGCGGGCTGCCGGTGGACGTGGCCGAGACGGTGGCCTGGTACGCCCACCCGGCCTCGGCCGGGGTCAACGGCAACCTCGTGCGCGTGTGCGGACAGAGCCTGCTGGGAGCCTGACATGACCGAGCTGACGAAAGCCCCGAACCTGGCCGCGCTGTACGCGAAGGCCGCGGCCACCACGCCGCTCCGCCGCGGGGGCGGCCTGCCGGACGCGGAGTACGTGCGCCGCGACGTGCCGATCGACCTCGAGCACCTGGCCGCGTACAACCGG
The DNA here is from genome assembly GCF_054491345.1 of Salinifilum ghardaiensis. NCBI lineage: Bacteria > Bacillati > Actinomycetota > Actinomycetes > Pseudonocardiales > Pseudonocardiaceae > Salinifilum > Salinifilum ghardaiensis. The sequence continues at coordinate 4,992,970 of NZ_CM137101.1, forward strand.
GTCTGCGGTTTCGGCGTGCGCGACGAGGTCCCCGCGACCTACCCGCACGTCCTGTCGTTCCCGCTGTCGGTGCAGCTGATGACCGACCGCGGGTTCCCGCACCCGCTGGTCGGGCTGGTGCACGTGGCCAACACCATCGAGCAGTTCCGCCCGCTGACGGTCACCGAACTGCCCACGCAGCGGGTGCGGGTGGACAACGAGCGCCCGCACCCGAAGGGCACGCAGTTCGACGTGCGCACCGAGACCACTGTGGACGGCGAACTCGTGTGGCGCGAGCGCAGCACGTACCTGCGCCGCGGCGGCGGTTCCGGGCAGCGCGGCGAGCGGGCGGAGGTCGACCCGGGCGAACCGACGGCGCAGTGGCGCGTGCCCGGTGACATCGGACGCCGCTACGCGGCGGTGTCCGGCGACCGCAACCCGATCCACCTGCACCCGCTCAGCGCCAAGGTCTTCGGTTTCAACCGGGCGATCGCGCACGGCATGTGGACGCTGGCGCGGTGCCTGGGCGCCCTGCAGGGGCGCGCGCCCGCGACCGGCGCGATCTCGGTGGAGTTCGGCAAACCGCTCCTGATCCCGTCCACGGTGGACTTCGCTGCGCGCGAGCAGGACGGCGGTTTCGACTTCGGCGTGTATTCCCGCTCCGGGAAACCGCACCTGGTGGGAACGCTGCGGAACTGACCCTCCCCGCGGCGGGGTGCCGACCCCGGTGCAGCGCTGGCGCGACGCCCGCTCGCCGGGTCGGCACCCGGGCGCTGCCGGTTCGCGGCCGCGGAGCCGCTGCGATCCGGTGCGGGGGCGCCGGCCGCCCTGCTGACCTCCGGACCGTCCTGCTGCTCCGCGGTGATCGCCGTGTTCTGGGCCGGGCCGCTGCTGGCGCGCGAGCACGAGCAGCGCACCTCGCGGCGCGGGAGCCGGGCGGTTCACCGCTCCTGCGGCGGCTCCCAGTAGTTGCCCTCGACGAGGTCGCCGAACCCCATCCACACCATGTTCATCAACCGGCGCGCCATGCCGTCGGCGGTGTGGTCGGGGTGTTCGAACCACCAGTTCGCCAGCGACTCGCTGGCCCCCACCAGGGCGGCCGAGAACGGCTCGAGCTGCTCGGGGCTGCGCGGGGTGGTGCCGTCCTCGGTGGCGCGGGCGAGCATCTCGGCGATGAGCCGGACGATGCTCTGCCGCCACTGGGCGAGCTCGGCGAGGAACGGGTCGCCCTGGGCGTTGGTCTGCCGCCGCAGCAGGGTCCAGCCGTCGGGGTTGTCCCGCACGTGCTCGAACAGGGTCCGCAGACCGCGCCAGAGCTGCTCGGCCGCCCCCAGCTCGGTGTCGACCGCGGCGTTGATCTCCTCGGTGAGGCGGGCGCCCTCGCGGCGCAGGCACGCGAGGAACAGCTCGTCCTTGGCCCCGAGGTAGGAGTAGAGCATCGGTTTGGACACGCCGGCCCTCTCCGAGATCTCGTCCATCGAGGCCGGGTGGAAGCCGTGCACCGCGAACACGTGCACCGCCGCGTCCAGGATCTGGCGTTCGCGCACGGCGCGCGGCAGGCGGCGGGTGCGGGGCTTGGCCCGTTCGACGGGTTCGGACATCTCATCCCATTCGTTCGGCGCGCGGATCCTCGGCCCAGCGGGGGCGCCACCGCGGTGACGCGCGCTCGCAGCAGCGCAGCGTGCTGCGCGGGGCGTCGATCATCGGATCTCGCTCCCCGCTTGCACGTCAACTTACTCGAACGTAGTCTTACTCGCGAGTAGGTAATGGAGGTGGGCATGCCCGAACCCGATCCGATCACCGCTCTCGGCGACCTCGACCCCCGACAGGTCGACCAGGAACGGTTCGTCGCCCTGCTGCAAACCGCCTCCGAGGCCGCCCGCGACGACGCCGGCGTCGACCTCAGCACGCTCCCCCCGGAGCAGTTCGCCCGCCTCATCTCCCGCGCCTCGACCGAGCAGGTCGACGCGGTCATGGCGCGCCCCGAACTCGCAGACCGGATCCTCGACGAGGTCTTCCGGCGCATGAGCGAGCACTACCGCGCCGACAAGGCGGGAGCCGGCACCGAAGCGGTCATCCGCTGGCGCATCGGCCCGCCCTCGGCCGCGGAGCACCGCCGCTACGAGTGCGTGCTCAGCGGCGGGCAGTGCACGGTCAACCGCGAGCCGCAGCACGACCCGCGCGCGACGATCACCCTCGGCGGCACCGACTTCCTGAAACTGGCCTCCGGCAACGCCTCCCCGCCGGCCCTGTTCATGAAGGGCAAGCTCAAGGTCGCCGGCGACCTCGGGTTCGCCGCCGGCCTGACGAAACTGTTCCAGATCCCGAAGGCGTAGCGATGACCTTCTCCCTCGAACTCAGCGAAGAGCAGCGCGACCTGCGCGAGTGGGTGCGCGGGTTCGCCGAGCAGACGATCCGCCCCGCCGCCGCGGAGTGGGACGAGCGCGAGGAAACGCCCTGGCCGGTCATCCAGGAGGCGGCCAAGATCGGCCTCTACGGCTTCGAGTCCCTGGCCACGTTCTGGGCCGACGACACCGGATTGTCGCTGCCGCTCGCGAACGAGGAGCTGTTCTGGGGCGACGCCGGCGTCGGCATGGCCATCTTCGGCACCACGCTGGCCGTGGCCGGCATCTTCGCCGCCGGCACGCCCGACCAGCTCGCCGAGTGGGTGCCGCAGTGCTACGGCGACGAGGACGAACCGCAGGTCGCCGCGTTCTGCTCGTCCGAACCGGGCGCGGGCTCGGACGTCTCCGCGATGCGCACCCGCGCCACCTACGACGAGGCCACCGACGAGTGGGTGCTCAACGGCCAGAAGGCCTGGGCGACCAACGGCGGCATCGCCAACGTGCACGTCGTGCAGGCCGCGGTCGACCCCGAGCTCGGCTCGCGCGGGCAGGCGGCGTTCGTCGTCCCACCGGGCGCGAAGGGGCTGAGCTCCCCCGGCAAGCTGCGCAAGCACGGGCTGCGCGCCTCGCACACCGCGGAGGTCTTCCTCGACGACGTGCGCCTGCCGGGCCGGTGCCTGCTCGGGGAGAAGGAGAAGCTCGACGAGCGGCTCGCCCGGGCCCGCGAGGGCACCCGCGCCTCCCAGCAGGCGGCGATGAAGACCTTCGAGCTCTCCCGACCCGCGGTCGGCGCCCAGGCCCTGGGCATCGCCCGCGCCGCCTACGAGCACGCGCTCGACTACGCCTGCCAGCGCGAGACCTTCGGCCGCCCGATCATCGACAACCAGTCGATCGCGTTCACCCTCGCCGACATGCGCACGGAGATCGACGCGGCGCGCCTGCTCGTGTGGCGGGCGGCCTGGCAGGGCCGCAACGAGGGCTTCCAGCACGGCGAGGGCTCGATGTCCAAGCTCAAGGCCGGGCGCGTGGCGACGTGGGCGACCGAGCGGGCGATCCAGATCCTCGGCGGCAACGGCTACACCCGCGAGTACCCGGTGGAGCGGATGCACCGGGACGCGAAGGTCTACGACATCTTCGAGGGCACCGAGCAGATCCAGCAGCTGGTCATCGCCCGCGCCCTCTCCGGCCGGCACATCGACTGAGCGGCCGCGCGGAACCGCCGGTGCGCCCTCCCGGGGCAACCGGTAGATGAACGGCGCGTTACGTGTCGATTGACACGGTGCCGAATCGCACAACCGCCCAGCGGACGGCGCCGCGGGAATGCATCATGCCCTGGGCCTGTGCGGCCTCGTACGCACAGGAGTGTTTACACGGACGAGTTAACCTCGTGGTGTCGCGTCACGCCGAACATCCGTGCGCGTCCCCACGGGGTGACCCATGATGTGACGCGACCCCCGCGGTTCCCACCAGCGGCCCCCGGGGGCCACCGCGTCATCCGAGCCCGGGCGGCGTGGCCCGCGGTTCGGCGGCCGGGCCCGCGAAGCGTTCGCGGGCCCGGTGCAGCGTGCGAAGCAACACGGGAGGGCGAAGCGTGCAGACCATCCCCGACTCGGAAACCCCGATCTTCCAGGAGATCAACGCCGAACTCGGCGAGCTCCCGGAGATCGACGTCCACGACTTCACGGAGCACGCCTTCGGGTTCCTGAACGACGGCGCGGAGCCCGCGGCGGCGGCGCAGCCCGAGCCCACCACCGCGGACGGCCCCACCACCGCGGACGGCGAAGAGCGGGCGGAACCGTCCGCCGGACCGGAGCTCGGCGTCGTCGCGGAGCCGGCCGAGCAGACCCCGGAGGCGGCGGAACCGCTGGAGCAGGCCCAGGGGGACCAGGCCCAGGACGAGCAGACGCCGGGCGAGCAGCAGGACGACTCCGCGCCGCGCAAGGGCGGCCGCCGCCGCAAGGAGGGGCGGTGACCGGCCCCCGGGCTCGCAACTGATCCCGCCGGGCGGGCACCCCGGAGCGGAGGGCCCCGCGGAGGAACCGGGGGAGGTCGAGCGCTCGCGCGTGCTCGTGCTGGCCGGACCCGCGCGACGCCAGCTCGAGCACGGCCGGGGTCGGGGACGCCCGCGCACTGCCCTGCACCACCGCTGACGTGCCGGTACGTTCCCCGGAATGTTCACCAGGCGTCGCACCGCGCCCGTCCTCGCCGTCGTCGTGCTGTCCGCCGCGAGCTGCACTGCCGACGAACCAGGGGGGTCGCTCGCACTCCCGCCGGCGGACGTGGCGCCGCGGCCCACCCCGGCACCCGTCCAGGGCCCCAGGGAGTTCACTCTGGTGGGCACCGGTGACGTGCTGCTGCACGAACCGCTGTGGCACCAGGCCGAGCGCGACGCCGGTGCCGGCGAGGGGATGAACTTCGCCCCGCAGCTGGCGGGCATCGCCCCCGTCGTCGAAGCCGCCGACGTGGCGGTCTGCCACCTCGAAGTGCCGCTGGCAGCCGGAGGCGGCCCGTACGAGGGCTACCCGAGGTTCGCCGGCCCGCCGCAGGTGGCCACCGCGCTGGCGGACACCGGGTACGACGCCTGCACCACGGCCTCCAACCACACCTTCGACCAGGGCGCCGCGGGCGTGGACCGCACCCTCGACACGCTGGACGCAGCCGGCATCGCGCACGCCGGCTCGGCGCGGACCGCGCAGGAAGCCGACCGGACGACCATGCTCGACGTCCCCGCCGGATCGGGATCGGTGCAGGTCGCGCTGCTCTCCTACACGTTCGGGTTCAACGGCGCTCCGCACCCGGACGGCGAAACCTGGCGGAGCGACGAGATCGACGAGGCGAAGATCCTCGACGATGCCGCGGCCGCCCGGCAGGAGGGCGCCGAGGTGGTCGTCACCGCGATGCACTGGGGCGACGAGTACCAGCACGAGCCCAACGGGCAGCAACGCGCGCTCGCCCCGGAGCTGATCGCGTCACCGGACATCGACCTGCTCCTGGGGCACCACGCCCACGTCGTGCAGCCGATCGAGAACTTCGACGGCCAGTGGGTGGTGTACGGCATGGGCAACCTCGTGGCCAACCACTCCGAGCCGGAAGGCCCCAAGTCCGAGGGACTGCTGACCAGCTTCACGTTCACCGAGGACGTCAGCACCGGGGAGTTCGCCGTCACCGACGCCGAATACCTGCCCCTCCACCAGACCGACGAACCACCGCTCGAAGTGCTCGACGTCGCTGCGGGGCTCGACGGCGGGGACGTCGGCACGGCCGGCGCTGCTCGGCTCGAGGAAGCCATGGCGCGCACCACCGAGGTGGTGGAGAGCCGCGGCGGGGCAGAAGCGGGGTTGTCGGTTCTCGGCAGCGACTGACGGAGCTGCCGCGGCGCGCCGCCCCGCCGGCGGTCCCCCGTGCGCGCACCGGCGTCGCGGTGCCCGCCGGTCAGCGCCCGACGGCCCGCCCGGGGAGTCGGGCCTCAGGACGAGGGCGAGTTCTCGGCAGTGCCGATGTCGATCATCCACTGGATGCCGAACCGGTCGGTGCACATGCCGAACTCGTCGCCCCACACCTGCTTCTCCAGGGGCATCGTGACCGTGCCGTCCGCGACGAGGCGCTCCCAGTAGCCCCGCAGCGCTGCGACGTCGTCGCCGTTGACGGCGATGGCGATGTTGTCCCCCGGCTTGAGCTCCATGCCCTCCGGAACGTCCGAGGCCATGAGCGTGAACCCGAGGTCGGTGTCGAGCATGGCGTGCATGACCTTGTCCGCCTCGGCGTGCCGGCCGACGCCGAACTCGCCGAACGTGCTCATGTCCAGCCGCCCGCCGAAGACCTCCCGGTAGAACTCCATCGCCTGCCGCGTGGTGCCGTCGAAGGTGAGGTACGGATTGAGCCGAGAACCCATGGTGCGCTCCCCTCGGAACAGTTCTTCCGCAGCGTAGCGCCGCGTCGGCGGGATCGCTGCGTGCGCGGCGCACCCCGGCGCGCGAGCAGCTCACCTGGTCGAGGTCGCTGCGCATTCCTCGGGAAGTGCACAAACCCCTGGTCAGGTGGGGTGCGGCGAACCGCTCGGGGTCACCGGGGGCGTCCTCGCGGGGTGACTGCGACCCGCCCGGGTGGTGCCTGCGGCTCGTCGGAGCGCTGCCGCGCGCGATCCCGCAGCACCGCGGATCACCCCGGGAGGTCCGCGGTGACGAAGTAGTGGGAGTCGGCCACCTGCGCCACGAGCTCGTTCGCGTCGCGTTCCGCGTCGCGGCCGAGCTCGCCGATCGTGGTGCGGTCGGTCCGCCAGCCGAGCTCGCCCAACTGCGCGTCGGGGGCGGCGCGTTCGTCGTCGTGGAGCAGGTCGGCCATGTCGATGCCGAACGAGTCGGACACGCGCTGGAACTCCGGGTGGTCCAGCCACGCGCTCGGCGAGCCGCCTTCGACGGCGAGGGTGCTGCCGGGTGCGGAGGAGTCGTGGACGAGCCGCAGCAGCCGCTGCTCGGCCTCCGCGGGCAGGTACGGCAGCAGCCCCTCGGCCAGCCAGATCGTGGGCCGCTGCGGGTCGAAGCCCGCCTCGGTCAGCGCGCCGAGCCAGTCCTCGCGCAGGTCCGCGCGCACGCTGGTCCGCGCGCAGGCCGGGACGGCGTCGAGCTCGCCGAGCGCCCGGTCCTTGAAGTCCAGCACGGCGGGCTGGTCCACTTCGAACACCGCGGCCTTCTCCGGCCACTCCAGGCGGAACGCCCGGGCGTCCAGCCCGGCGGCGAGGATGACCGCTTGCTCGGCGCCGTCGGCGGCGGCGCGTTCGCAGACGCCGTCGAGGAAGCGGGTGCGCAGACCCATGTGGACGGAGAGGAACTCCCAGAGATCGGCGTTGTCCGAGGTCTGCCGGGGGTCGGTCGGCATCGGCACCGGGGGTTCCGCCGCGCGGACCAGCTCCGCGGCGTACCGGTCGGTGATCATCCCCCCGGGACGTGCGGTTTCGAGTGCGCGGCCTGCGGCCACGGCCAGGGCCGTGAGGCCGACACCGTGCACGATGTCCCACTGCTCGTGCTGCGCGGTCACCGCGAACCTCCTCCACTGTTCGTGAGCGTCACGAACTAGTTTCGGATGCACCGGCACCGCACATCCCGCGTCTGTGGCATCACGCACAGCACCCGGGAGAGGTTTTCTGGCGCGGTGACCAGCAATTCCAGTCACCGCGCCAGAAAACGGACGGATATCGTCCACATCGGTGGACTTCCTCAGTACGTCAGCGCCACCCCGGGATCGGAGAGCAGCGCCCCCACGTCGGCCAGGAACCGCGACCCCTGCTCGCCGTCGACCACCCGGTGGTCGAAGCTCAGCGCCAGCTGGCACACCTGCCGCGGCACCACGGCGCCGTCCACGACCCACGGCATCTCCCGGACCGCGCCGAGCGCGAGGATCGCCGACTCGCCCGGATTGATGATCGGCGTACCCGTGTCCACGCCGAACACGCCGACGTTGGTGATCGTGAACGTGCCGCCGAGCATGTCCTCCGGGCGGGTCGCGCCCTGCCGCGCGGTCCCGGTCAGCTCCTGCACGGACCGCGCCAGCTCGACCAGCGACATCCGGTCGGCATCGCGCACCTTCGGCACCACGAGCCCCCGCGGGGTCGCCGCGGCGATCCCCAGGTGCACGTAGTCCTTGTACACGATCTCACCGGACTGCTCGTCCCACGCGGCGTTCACGTCCGGCGTGCGCGTCCGCGCCAGGCACACCGCCTTCGCGGCGAAGGCCAGCGGCGTGAGCTTCACCTCGGAGAAGTCCGACCGCGCCTGCAGCCGCTCGCGCAACCGCATCAGCTCGGTCACGTCCACCGCGAGGAACTCGGTGACGTGCGGCGCGGTGAACGCGCTGTCCACCATGGCCTGCGCGGTGGCCTTGCGCACGCCCTTGACCGGGACCCGGTGCTCGCGACGCCCGGAGTCCACAGCGGACTCCGGCGCAGCCGCCGCGGGTTCCGCGGCAGGAGCGGCGGCGGCCTGCACGTCGGAGCGGGTGATCACACCACCCGCACCCGAACCGGTCACCTGCCGCAGGTCCACGCCCAGGTCGCGCGCGAGCTTGCGCACCGGGGGCTTCGCCAGCGGCACCTCCTGCACCGCGGCGGGACCCGTGCCGTCCCGCCCGGGGGCCGCACCGCCGGACCCCGCCGCGGCAGCTCCCGCGGCGACCCCGTCCTGCGCAGCCGCGCCGCCGGAACCCCCCGCAGCCGGGGGCTGCTCGACCCCCGCACTGCCGGTGTCGCCGGCGGCGCCGCTCCCGGCCGGACCGCTACCGGCGGTGCTGCTGCCGGCGGCCGCACTCCCGGCCGGGCCGCTGCCGGCGGGACCGGTCGGGGAAGTCCCGGCCGCACCGGAGCGCTTCCGCGGCCGGCGCTTCGTCGAGCTCTCCCGCGGCCCGTAACCGACGAGCGTGGCCACCGAGCCGTTGTTGCCCTCGCCCGCGCTCGCCGACTCCGCCGCGGCCGGTTCCGAGGAGGCCTCCTCGGAACCCGCCTCCCCGGCCACGTCGATCGCCACGATCGGCGCACCCACCGCGACGGTCTGGCCCGGTTCGGCCAGCAGCTCGGAGACCGTGCCCGCCCACGGGCAGGGCAGCTCCACCGTGGCCTTGGCCGTTTCGATCTCCACGATCGTCTGGTTGACGCTCACCTCGTCGCCGGGACTCACCCGCCAACCGAGGACCTCCGCTTCCGTCAGCCCCTCGCCCACGTCGGGCAGCGGAAAACGCTTGATCATGCCACTCCCCTTCAGTAGGCCAGGGCCTCGTCGACGGCGGCCAGCACGCGGTCGAGATCCGGCAGGTAGCCGTCCTCGGCCTTGCTCGGCGGGTACGGCGTGTCGAAACCGGTCACCCGCAGCACCGGCGCCTCCAGCGAGTAGAAGCAGCGCCGCTGCACCAGCGAAACGACCTCCGAGGTCACCGAGGACTCGCCGGGGGCCTCGGACACGGCCACCAGGCGCCCCGTGCGCCGCACCGACGCGAACACCGGCTCCAGGTCCAGCGGCGACAGCGAGCGCAGGTCGACCACTTCCAGCTCGGTGCCCTCCTCCGCGGCCGCGGACGCCGCGTCCAGGCACGTGCGCACCATCGGCCCGTAGGTCGCCAGCGTCGCCGACGTGCCCGAGCGCAGCACCCGCGCCGACTCCAGCGGCGCCGGAGCCGCCGCCACGTCCAGCTCCGCCTTCTCGTAGTAGCGGCGCTTCGGCTCGAAGAACAGCACCGGGTCGTCCGAGTCGATCGCCTGCTGCAGCATCCAGTAGGCGTCCACCGGGTTCGAGCAGGCCACCACCTTCAACCCGGCCACGTGCGCGAACAGGCTCTCCGGCGACTCCGAGTGGTGCTCCACCGCGCCGATGCCGCCGCCGAACGGCACCCGGATCACCACCGGCATCGGCACCTTGCCCTGGGAGCGGAACCGCATCTTCGCCAGCTGCGACACGATCTGGTCGAAACCGGGGAAGATGAACCCGTCGAACTGGATCTCGCACACCGGCCGGTAGCCGCGCATGGCCAACCCGATCGCCGTGCCCACGATCCCCGACTCGGACAGCGGGGTGTCCAGCACGCGGCTCGCCCCGAAGTCCTTGTGCAGCCCGTCGGTGATGCGGAAGACACCACCCAGCTGGCCGACGTCCTCACCCATCACCAGCACCCGCGGATCGGCCTCCATCCGCGAGCGCAGCGCCATGTTCAACGCCTTCGCCAGCGTCACCGACTGCTGCGCGGACGCCGCCTGCGCCTGCGCACCCGTCGTCGGAGCGGCCATCACCGACCACCTCCCGCGGTCGCCTCGGCATCGGCGAACCCGGCGAGGTAGCGCAGGTACTCCTCCCGCTGCTCCGCCACCCGCGGGCTCTCCTGGGCGTACACCTCCGAGAACATGCGCTCCGGCGCCGGGTCCGGCAACCGCGTGCAGTGGTCGCGGAACCGCTCCGCCAACTCGTCGGCCTCGGCCTGCACCGAGTCGAAGAACTCCTGCCCGGCCAGGTGCTCCCGCGACAGGTGCACCCGCAACCGCTCGATCGGGTCCTTGAGCTTCCACGTCTCCGCCTCGTCGGCCATCCGGTAGCGCGACGGGTCGTCCGAGGTCGTGTGCGCCCCCATGCGGTAGGTGACCGCCTCGACGAACACCGGACCGCCGCCCTGGCGGCACTCGCGCAGCGCCCACCGCGACACGGCCAGGCACGCCAGCACGTCGTTGCCGTCCACCCGCACACCGGGGAAGCCGTAACCGCTGGCCCGGTGGTACAGCGGAGCGCGCGTCTGCCGCTCCACCGGCTCGGAGATCGCCCACTGGTTGTTCTGGCAGAAGAACACCACCGGCGCCTCGTACACCGAGGCCCACACCATCGCCTCGTGCACGTCGCCCTGGCTCGTCGCGCCGTCGCCGAAGAACGCCATCGTCGCTTCGCCCTCGTCGTCGCCGACGCGCCCGTCGAAGCGCTGCCCCATGGCGTAGCCGGCGGCGTTCACGCACTGGTTGCCGATGACGATCGTGTACAGGTGCATGCCCCGCTCGAACGGGTCCCAGCTGCCGTGGTCGACACCGCGGAAGATGCCCAGCAGCTCCGTCGGGTCGATGCCGCGGCACCAGGCCACCCCGTGCTCGCGGTAGCTCGGGAACGCCATGTCGGACGGCCCCAGCGCGCGGCCCGCACCGATCTGCGCGGCCTCCTGCCCCAGCAGCGGCACCCAGATGCCCAGCTGGCCCTGCCGCTGCAGCGCGTTGCCCTCCACGTCGAACCGGCGGACCAGGACCATGTCGCGGTACAACCCGCGCAACTCGTCCGCGGAGACGTCCAAGCTCCAATCGCTCGGGCTGACCCGCTGGCCCTCCGGCGTCAGGAGCTGCACCAGGGCAGCTCCACCTTCACTCGTCGCCCGCAAACCGGCGATCACCTGCTCCCCTGTGGGTACTGCTGCGGTCGCGGCAGGTGGGCCGGAACTCCCGGGATCGGCGGTGCCGTCACGCGTCCAACGTTCGGGGGACATGTTGCCTCCTCAGCTCACGCCGGTCAGGCCGCTTGTGGCGACCGTTCCGACACACCCCGGACCGCCGCCGGAGACGGCCTGTGGGCCCTCCGCCGGGCGATCCGGGGCTTGGATCGCTTTCCGCCATCCTTGCACGAACTCGGCCGCTTCCGTGAGGCCTGCCACAAGAACCGCCCGTCCTGAACGGTTCGGCGACGCCACCGTAGGTCCCCCGCGGCGACGGGGAATCCGCAGGTCATCAAAGCAATGGAGATCCGACTAACGCGGGGGCCGACCATCGCACGAGCAACGACTACCGCCCGCGTCCAGCACGACGCATACTGTGCCCGTGAGCCGCGACTTCCCCACCGTGCCCGACGAGATCACGCTGCTGCTGCACAAGCCCGACGGCGCGCAGTATCTCACCCCGGCCGCCGACAGCACCGTCGCCGCCGCCCAGATCGGCGAACTCGTGCTGCGCGGGCACGTCACCCTGCACCGCCACCGCACCGGGCACGACCTCGCCCTGCACGACACCGGCACGACCGGACTGCCCTGGCTCGACGCGATCATCACCGAACTGGCCGAGCGCACCAGGAACGGCACCGCGCGCACCGACCTGTCCTGGTGGCTGGCCAACCGCTCCCGCACCCTGCGCACGCACCGGCACAACCTCGTCGAGAACGGCCTGCTGCGGCACGTGCCCAAGCGGTTCCTCGGACTCATCCCCGACGACCGCTACTACCCGGACGAGGGCAACCGGGACCGGAGCATCAACGACATCCGCACCGCACTGGCCCACCCCGAGACCATCGACGACCGCACCGCGCTGCTGTGCGCCCTCGTCCAGCGCACCGGCATCGGCCACTCCCTCGGCCTCACCCGCGACGAGACCGCCGCGCTGCGCTCCATCGCGAAGGCCGAGAACCTGCCCGCGCACATCGACAGCACCATCACCACCACCATGGCCGCGGCCGTCGTCCCCACCGCCCTCGGCAGCCAGTAGGCGAGATCCCGAAGCGACGGGCCGCGCAGCCGCGGGCGGGCATAGGATCGCGGTGTGGATCGCGCAGCGCTGAACAACACCGTGCAGAACACCTGGGACGCGGACGTCCTGCCGAGCCTGTCCGACTTCGTCCGCATCCCCGCCGTCTCGCCCGCGTTCGACCCCGACTGGGAGACCAGCGGGCACCTCGACGCGGCCGTCGAGCACCTGCGCCGCTGGGCGGCCGGACGCGACCTGCCCGACGCCACCATCGACGTGGTGCACCTGCCCGAGCGCACCCCGCTGCTGCTCATCGACGTCCCCGCGCACGGCGGCGCCTCCGGCGAGGAAACCGTCCTGCTCTACGGCCACCTGGACAAGCAGCCCCCGGCCGGCGGCTGGTCTGAGGGCCTCGACCCGTGGACCCCCGTCGTCCGCGGCGACCGCCTGCACGGCCGCGGCGCCGTCGACGACGGATACGCCGGCTACGCCGCGCTGACCGCCCTCGAAGCCGTCCGCGCCCACGGCGGCGCCCACCAGCGCTGCGTCGTGCTGCTGGAGACCGGCGAGGAGTCCGGCAGCCCCGACCTGCCCGCCTACCTCGAGCACCTCGCCGACCGGCTCGGCGACGTCGGCCTCGTCATCTGCCTCGACTCCGGCGCGGGCGACTACGACCGGCTGTGGCTGACCACCTCGCTGCGCGGCCTCGCCCAGGTCGAGGTCACCGTCCGCGTGCTCGACGCCGGCCAGCACTCCGGCACCGCCAGCGGCATCGTGCCCGGCTCCTTCCGCGTGCTGCGCCAGCTGCTCGACCGCATCGAGGACTCCCGCACCGGCGAACTGCTGCTGCCGGAGCTCAACGTCACCATCCCGGACAACCGCGCCGCCGAAGCCCGCGCCGCCGTCGAAGCCGCCCCCGGACTCGTCCGCGACGCCATCGCCCTGCCCGACGGCGTGCGCCCCGTGACCGAGGACGAAACCGAGCTCAACCTGAACAACACCTGGCGCCCCACCCTGTCCGTCACCGGCGCCGACGGCCTGCCGCTGCCCGTGAACGCGGGCAACGTGCTGCGGCCCTGGACCACGCTGCTGCTCAGCTTCCGCCTGCCGCCCACCGCCGACCCGGACGCCGCGCTGCGGGCCGTCACCGACGCGCTGACCACCGACGTGCCCTCCGGCGCGCACGTCACCATCGACCACACCGAGGCAGGCCTCGGCTGGAACGCCCCGGACCCGCAACCGTGGCTGCGCACCGCCCTCGACACCGCCAGCAGCGAGGTGTTCGGAGCCGACTGGCGCACCATGGGCCTCGGCGGATCCATCCCGTTCATGGGCCTGCTGCAGCGCACCTACCCGAACGCGCAGTTCGTCGTCACCGGCGCGCTCGGCCCGGGAAGCAACGCGCACGTGCCCGACGAAGCCCTCAACCTGCCGTTCGCGGCCAAGGTCACCTCGGCGATCGGCCACGTCCTCGACGCGCACGCGCGCCGCCCCCAGGAGTGAGGCGCGGGTGCGGACATGAGAGCAGCGGGGCGGATGGGGCGATTCCCGTCATCGCCGTCGATGCTGCGCATCCACCCCGCTGCCAGGACGGCCGGCGGCGGGATGGCTGGGGCAGGTGCCGCCGCTCGGCCAGTGGTCGAGCACGTACCTCCTCGTACACAGCTGGGCACCCGGCGGTCGCGGTGACCGGAACGTGCTGGCTGCACGCGCCTCACCCGAGGCGGGTACCGCCTTCTCGGAACGTGAAACCCGGCTTCGCCGGGTGACTCCACACTCGCCCCTCGCGGCCGCGCGGCGGAACCGGTCGAAGTACCGATATCCATACCGAGACGTCCCGGATGACCTCCCCGAGCGATCCCGCGGCCCCCGGCCCGGCCCCGCGCAGCAGGTACGCGAGGTCGAGGAACGGGCTCTCAGGCCTCGACGCGCTGCTCGGCCACCCACGCCGCGATCTGCGCCCGGGACGTGAACCCCAGCTTCGCCAGGATGTGCTCCACGTGGCTGTCCGACGTGCGCTTGGCGATCACCAACCGCTCGGCGATCTCCCGGTTCGACAACCCCCGCGCCACCAACCGCGCGACCTCCCGCTCCCGCGGCGTCAGCTGCGCCGGGACCTCCGCACCGGAATCGGCCCGGCGACCGCCCAGGGCGAACCGCACCGCCTCGTCGACCGTGCACCGGGCGCCCCGCTCCGCCGCCGAAGCCCGATCGCGCTCCGCCAGCGCCGCGCGCACCCGCTGCACCGCCTCCGCGCGCCACGCGCGGAACGCCCCCAGCGCGAACGGATAACCACCCGCCACCGGGGCCAGCTCGGTCACCGCCGCGAACAGCCGCTCCGCCCGCACGGCCCGGCCGCGGCCGACCTCCACCCACGCCACCGCCTCCAGGCAGGTGACGATGCCCAGCACGTCCCGGAACAGGTACTTCACCCGCAGCGCCTCCCGCAGCCGCGTCAACGCCGCGGCCACGTCCCCCACCGACCACTCGACCAGCCCGAGCACCACATCCGCCCACGACCAGCACCACAGCTCGCCGTGCTCGGCGCACAGCTCCTGGCACCGCTCGCACAGCTCGCGCGCCCGCTCCGGTTCCCCGCGCACCACGGCGGCCAGCGCCAGGTTCGGCATCCCCAGCGCGCCGCTGACCGCGCGCTCCCGGGAGCGCGACACGGCCAGCGACAGCCACCGCCACGCCTCGTCAGCATCCCCCTCCAGCAACGAGGCCAGCCCCGTGGCCTGCGCCAGGTCGTCATCGCTCGCCCCGACCGCACGCGCCCCCGCGCACGCCTGCCGGCACGCCGCGACATCCCCCGACAGCGCCGCGATCAGCGCCGTGACCACCGCCGCTCGCGCCGCCACCGCGTCCCCGGGGGAACTCGGCTCGTCGGCCGCCTCCCACGCGCGGGTCAACCACTCCCAGCCGGCGCGCAGCTCCCCGCTGGCGATCCAGGCGAACCACAGCGCCGCCGCCAGCCGCAGCGCCTCGTCCGACTCGCCCGGCTCGGTCACGCTGTAGTCCAGCGCCGCGTCGAAGTTGCCCCGGTCGGCGCGCAGCCGCCCCAGCCACTCCACCTGGTTCGGCCCGAGCCAGGCCACGTCGACGTCCTCGGCCAGGTGCAGGTAGTAGTCCCGGTGCCGCCGCCGCAACCGCTCGCGCACCGGCCCGGAGCCCAGGCGGTGGCGCCCGTACTCGCCGATCGTGCGCAGCAGCCGGTACCGGGCGCGGTCGTCCTGCGGCTCCGGCTGCAGCACCGACTTGTCCACCAGCCCCGCCACCGCGGAGAACACGTCCGAGCGGTTCAACCCGTCCCCGGCGCAGACCTCCTCGGCCGCCTCCAGCTCGAACCCGCCGGTGAACACCGACAGCCGCGCCCACACGGCCTGCTCCACCGGGGTGCACAGGGCGTAGCTCGCCTCCACCGCGGCCCGCAGCGAGCGGTGCCGCGGTGGCGCATCCCGGGCCCCCGCGCTCAGCAGGGCGTAGGGGTCGGCGAGCCGCTCGATCAGGTCGTCCATCGACAGCGAGCGCATCCAGCCCGCGGCCAGCTCGATGGCCAGCGGCAACCCGTCGAGCTGGCGGCACACCCGGGCCACGCGCCGCTCGTTGTCCGCGTTCAACGTGAAACCGGGCGCCACCGCCGAGGCCCGCGCGGTGAACAACCGCACCGCCTCCGAGGCGGCGATCTCACCCGAGCGCTCGAACCCGGGCAGGCTCAGCGGCGACACCGTCCACACCTGCTCGCCCGCGATGCCGAGCGGGCTGCGGCTGGTGACCAGCACCCGCAGCGAGGGCACCGCGGCGAGCAGCTCGCGCACGAGATCACCGCAGTCCTCGACCAGCTGCTCGCAGCCGTCGAGGACGAGCAGCACGCGCGGCCCGGACAGGTGCCGCGCCAACCAGGTCTCCGCATCGGCCGGCTCCCCGGCGGCCGGGCGAGCGGGGGTGGACGCGCGCCCGCTCGGGACGGGGTGGTGCGGTTCCGCGTCCTGGTCGAGCCCGGCGAGCACCGCGACGGCGACATCGGCCGGCTCCGGCAGGTCGGCCAGTTCGACGAAGCGCACCCCACCGGGGAAGGCCCTGCGCACGTCGTGCGCGGCGCGCCGGGCGAGCCGCGTCTTGCCGACCCCGGGCGTGCCGGTCAGCGTCACCAGGCGCGAGTTCGACAGCAGTCGCTTGATCCCGCTGACGGCACCACGTCGCCCCACGAAGCTCGTCAGCTCCGCCTCGTGCCCGAGCCGGGACGTCCCGGGCTCGATCGTGCGTTCGCGGCTGGACGACATGACCATCACCCGCCTCAGCAGAGCTCTGCTCGCAGTGTAGGCGGTGAACTCCGGTTCGTGCCCGTCCCGAGCAGCTCCGCTTCAGCTGTCCGCGGGGTTGTCCGCAGGCGCGCCGGGAGCGGGGCGCGGCCCGGGCCGGGCGGGTGGTGCCGGCGGCGCGGGTGCCGCCGGCGGCAGCTGGTGCGCCGCTACTCGGAGGCCATGTCGACGAAGCGGCTGTAGTGCAGCTGGTGCGCCACGGTCACCGTCGAGGTCGGGCCGGCGCGGTGCTTGGCCAGCATCAGGTCCACCTCGCCCATGCGCGGGTCGTCCCGCTCGAACGCGTCCGGCCGGTGGATCAGGATGACCATGTCCGCATCCTGCTCGAGACTGTTATGCATAAATATGCAGTTTGCTACAAAATTATGCGTACCATCCACCGTCGCGTCGTACACCGGTTGCTCGCCCAGCGAGGTCACCTCGACGATCTCGTCCCAGAAGACGTCGCTGGTCGCGAGGTCCGACACAACAGAATCTTCGAGCGCCTCGGCCATTTTGGCGACACGTTGGCGCGTCGGCGAGTAAGCGGGGTTGAGATCCCCACTACTCACCCCCGCAACTGCATGAATATGCGAAAGCGCGAGTTGCTTTTCACGCATCGCCCGTGCCACGCGCGGCCAGACATCGGCGGGGATCGTGTCGAAGCGACCGACGTAGGTCATCTCGGACAACCGGACGAGCGCTTCGCTCGCCTGAGCGTCACGGGCCCCGTGCACACCGATTTCGTTCAGGAAGGCTCGCTGGCTTTCAACGCCGCACACGTGAACGTGCCAGCTGTCGCGGTAACCGGACTTCTTCGCCCGCTGGATGCGAGTGTTGAGCCCGAAGCGCAGGAGCAACTGCTGGACATCGTCCGCGAGCTGACGACTCGTCGTCGCGTAGTACACGTTCACGGCGTTGTTGCTCCGGACGAAGACCGAACCGTCCGTGGCCCACAGGTGGTGCAGGAACAGGCCGATCTGCTCCTTCGGCAGCCGGAACACCCGCTCGGGTACGTGCTTCTCGTAGCTGCGCTGCCCGAAGACTCCCAGGTCGTCGAGCCAGGCCGCGACGGGGTTGCGCCGCCCGTGCGTCAGCTTGTGCGGCGCGGGCAGGCGCAACGTGGTGACCTTCGCCGCCGCGTACTCGTCGCGCACGGCGGTCACGCCGAAGTGCTGCGCGGCCTCGGTCACCGCGGTGAGGTTGGCCTCGTCGACGCTGGCGTAGCGGATCGGCTGCCGCCGCACGAACGAACCGTCACCGATCAGGTGGGCCAGCAGCACCACCTCCGGTTCCGGCATCGGCTCGGTGCGCAGCGGTTCCGGCGTCCGGCGCGGCACGGCCACGCGCGAGCCCACGTCCAGCTCGCCGAGCGGGGTCCATCCGTCGACTGTGCGCATCGGGTGGTTCGCGGTGGCCTCGATCTCCCGCCCGGAGGCCAGCCGCACGCGGAAGGCCTCCTTGACCCCGCTGGAGAACACGTTCGTCACCGGGCGGGGGACCAGGCGCATCCGGTCGTCGAGCGACCACACGAGGGGGCGTTCGCCGGTGCGCATCAGCTCGTCGAAGGCGACCTCGGCGCCGGTGTCGGCGCGCAGCAGCCGCGTGCCGCCGGTGAGGCAGCCCGACTCGCGAAGATCGGCCAGCTGGGGCTTCTTGTCGTTGCGCTGCTCCGGGCCGCGGTTGAGCTGGGAGATCGCCACGACCGGGATCTCCAGCTCCTTGGCGAGCAGCTTGAGGTTCCGGGAGAACTCGGAGACCTCCTGCTGCCGGGACTCGACCTTCTTGCCGGAGGTCATCAGCTGCATGTAGTCCACGACGACGAGCTGGATGTCGTGGCGCTGCTTGAGCCGCCGCGCCTTGGCGCGGATCTCCATCATCGTCAGGTTCGGCGAGTCGTCGATGAACAGCGGCGCCTCGCTGATCTCGCTCATCCGCCGCGCCAGCCGGGTCCAGTCCTCGTCGCTCATCGAGCCGCCGCGCATGTCGGCCAACCGGATGCGGGCCTCGGCCGAGAGCATGCGCATGACGATCTCGGTGCGCCCCATCTCCAGGGAGAAGATGACGCTGCCCATGTGGTGCTTGATGGAGGCGGCGCGGGCGAAGTCCAGGCCGAGCGTCGAGTTGTGCGTGGGGATGCCGGTGGGCCCGGCCCGGTAGAGCCGGTCCGGCGCGTCGACCTGCACGCAGCGCACCGGCACGCTGTCCACCGGGTGCACGGCGGTGACCGCCAGCCCCGGGCGGCCGGCGATCACCGGGGCCTCGTCGTTCGGGGTATCGCCGCCCGGGACATCGCCGAGGACCCGGGCGAGCTCGGCGGTGGTGAGCACGCGCCCGCCGTCCAGGGCCCAGCGGTGTTCGGCGTCGGCGGTGATGGCCGCGCCGTCGGAGAACTCGACGCGGTAGCAGCTGCGCTCGGTGAGCACCCCGGTCGCGTCCACGACCGCCGTGGGCGAGCCGTCCGCGCCGAGCAGCTGCTCGCCGACGGCGACCTCGCCCATGGTGGTCCAACCGCCCGGCGTGGGCAGCGGCGTGTCCAGGGCGAGCGCCTTGCCGACACCGGGCCGGGCGGCGACGATGATCATCTGTCCCGCGTGCAGGCCGTTGGTGACGTCGTCCAGGTCGGCGAACCCGCTCGGGATGCCCTGGGACTCCCCGCCGCGCGAGGCGATGGCGTCGATCTCGTCCATCGTCGGCTGCAGCAGGTCTTCCAGCGCGGCGTAGTCCTCGTTGACGCGGCGCTCGGTGACGTCGTAGACGGCGGCCTGGGCGCGGTCGACGACCTCGTCGATCTCGGCGCCCTCACCGCCCTGGTAGCCGAGCTGGACCACGCGGGTGCCGGCCTCGACGAGACGGCGCAGCACGGCCTTCTCGGCGACGATCTCGGCGTAGTACCCGGCGTTGGCCGCCGTGGGCACGGTGGCCAGCAGCGTGTGCAGGTACGGTGCGCCGCCGACCTTCTGCAGCTGCTGGCGCCGGTCGAGGTCGTGCGAGACGGTCACCGCGTCGGCGGGTTCGCCGCGCCCGTACAGGTCGAGGACGCAGTCGTAGATCGCCTGGTGCGCGGGGCGGTAGAAGTCGTTCGGGCGGACGACCTCGACGACGTCGGCGATCGCGTCCTTGCTCAGCATCATGCCGCCGAGCACGGACTGCTCCGCGGCGATGTCCTGCGGCGGCTGGCGGTCGAAGGAGCCGTTGTCGCCGCCCGGTTCGGGGGGGAGAGTCTCGGGGGAGTCAGGCGATGCCACCGGAACCGGTCACCTCCTGGTGGCGTGTCGTGGCCACGTGGTCGATCCGGGTCGGACCCGCCGACCGCGCGGTGCGCTCAGCGGCGTCCGGGGGGAGTGCGCCGGCGGACCGCGGTGCGAGCCGGTCCCCGAGGCGCACGGGTGTGCGACTCCGATTGTCGCGCGCGGGAGCCGCGGGGGGTTGCTGCGCCGCGCGGTGCGCATCACCGGTGGGGACGGGGCCGCCGGGCCGGGCGGGACCACGGGGGTGGACGAGCACGGCGACACACGTGTCCGGGTGTGCGCGCTCGGGGCTGCGGACACATGTCCCCACCGGTGCGACCCCCTTGTGGACAACTCTGGGGACAATTCGGTGCTTCACCGGATCAGATGGGGATCGACTGCGGATATGCGCAGGTCGAACGCCGAGACCGCAGGTCAAACCCTGTGGATAACCCTGTGGACGCCCTTGGGGATTCCTTGGGGACGCCGTCCCGAGTTGTCCACAAGCAGGCTCGCGGTGTTCTGCGGAGCCGGACCGAGCCGGAGATGCTCCGGTTCCGGCCGCGGTGCGGAGCGCACTGCGGCCGGAACCGGGTTCGCCCTCACTTGGCGGTGGTGACCTCCACCCGCAGGGTGGTCTGCACGTCGGGGTGCAGGTTCACGTCCACCGTGTACTTGCCGAGGGCCTTCATGTGCTCGCGCGGGGTGAGCGTGCGGCGGTCCAGCGGCGGACCACCGGCCTCGCGCACCGCGTTGGCCACGTCGGCCGCGGTGACGGAGCCGAACAGCTTGCCCTTCGGGGAGACCTTCGCGATCAGCTTGACGTCCCCGAGCTCCTGCAGCTGCTCGCGCAGCTGCTGCGCGTTCTCCAGGTTCCGCACGCGGCGGGACTCCTGGACGCGCCGCAGGTTGTGCACCTGCTTCTCCGCGCCCGCGGTGGCCACGATGGCCTTCTCCTGGGGCAGCAGGTAGTTGCGCGCGTAGCCGGGCTTGACCTCGACGATGTCACCGGACTCGCCGAGACCCGCCACGTCAGCGGTCAGAATGATCTTCACGACGTGTCTCCTTGTCCAGTCTCGCGGATCAGCGGGCGGTCGAGGTGTAGGGCAGCAGCGCCATCTCCCGCGCGTTCTTCACGGCAGTGGCCACGTCGCGCTGGTGCTGGCTGCAGTTGCCGGTCACCCGACGCGCGCGGATCTTGCCGCGATCCGAGATGAACTTCCGCAGCAGCGTCGTGTCCTTGTAGTCGATCAGCGGCGCGCTCTTGTCGGTGCAGAAAACGCAAACCTTCTTCTTCGGCTTGCGCACGGGCGCCTTGGCCATCGGTTGTTCCTCCTGTGCGAGAAAAACGTCGTCAAGTGTCGAGGGGAGCCGCGCCTAGAAGGGCGGCTCGTCGCTGAATCCGCCGCCGGAGCCCGCAGGCGGGGCCGAGCCCCACGGGTCGTCGGAGGCGCCGAAGCCCCCGCCGCCACCGCCGCCGGAGGAACCGCCCCGGCCGACCTTGTTGACCTTGGCCGTCGCGAAGCGCAGGGACGGGCCGATCTCGTCGACCTCCAGCTCCACCACGGTGCGCTTCTCGCCTTCCTTCGTCTCGAAGGACCGCTGCCGCAACCGGCCCTGCACCACCACGCGCATGCCGCGGGTGAGCGACTCGGCCACGTTCTCCGCGGCCTGCCGCCAGATGTTGCAGCGCAGGAACAGCGCCTCGCCGTCCTTCCACTCCCCGGCCTGGCGGTCGTAGGTGCGGGGTGTCGAGGCGACCGTGAAGTTGGCGACCGCGGCACCGGACGGCGTGAAGCGCAGTTCCGGGTCGGCGGTGAGGTTGCCGACGACCGTGATGACGGTTTCACCAGCCATGGCCTTCAGACTCCAGTAGTCGGATGCGGATTCGCCTGCGCGGGCTGCGAACCGGCGTCAGGCCTTGCTCTTCTTGGCCTTGGACTTGCGCGGCTCGACCTTCCGCAGCATCTTCGTGCGCAGCACCGAGTCGTTCAGGTTCAGCTGGCGGTCGAGCTCGGCGACCGTGGCCGGCTCGCTGTTGACGTCCAGCACCACGTAGATGCCCTCGGCGTGCTTGTTGATCTCGTAGGACAACCGCCGACGGCCCCACACGTCGACCTGCTCGACGCTGCCGCCACCGTTGCGCACGACCTCGAGGAACTGGTCCATCGACTTGCCGACGTTTCGCTCGTCGAGGCTCGGGTCAAGAATGACCATGAGCTCGTAAGGACGCATAAAGACCATTCACCTCCCATGGACTCGCGGCCACGGACGTTCCGTGGCAGGAGGCTCGTCTATCGACGAACCCGTCAAGGCTAGCAAGGCAGGACGCGCCGCCCGCACCGCGGGGGCCCGCGGACCCCCGGCTGCCGCGATCCGGCGCCGCACCCCGGCCCCGACGGGCGTTCCCGCTGATCAGCACGGGTGATCAGCACCGGAGAACAGCGCTGCCCCTGCTGCGCAAGAACCTCACCTGAGCGGAGTTGGTGGACATTTCTCGCGACATGTCCACCGCTCGACCTCGTCGGCGGGCGCACCACCGCTCACTGCCGGCGCACCGGCGCTCACTGCCGGCGCACCGGCGGATCACCGGTGGCGCACCGGCTGTCACTGGCGGCGCAGCACCCAGGTGCGCACCAGACCGGCGCTGACCACGGCCAACGCGGCCGCGGCGAGCACGACCGGCGTGGTGATGCTCGGGGTGGACGCGCTCGTCGGAACCGCCTCTGCCCGGCCCGCGGCGCGCGCGTCGGCCTGCTGGCGGTCCTGCGCACCCGGGTCCTGCCCGCTCGTCCGCTCCTGACCGCCCGCGGCACCGCGCGCGCCGTCCTCCTGCGAGCTCTCCGGCGCGGGCGTGGTCGGCGCATCACCGCTGCCTCCCAGCAGCTCGCCGAGATCGGGCAGCTCGCCCGCGGAGGGAGGAGTGCTCATGTCCGGCTGGATGCTCGTGACGCCCTGGCCGCCGCGCGCCCAGGCGGGCAGCTGCGCGTCCGGGCGCGACTCGACCGGGGTGGCCGGAGCGGGCTCGGACGTCCGCGGTTCGGGCTGCGCGTCCGGGCGCGGTTCCGGCTCGGCCGGTTCGGACGACTCCGGCGGCCGGGCCGGTTCGGAGGGTTCGGCCGGTTCGGACGGTTCCGAGGACGGCGGCTGCTCCGAGGGCGGCGGCGCGGGGTCCTCCCCCTCGTCGGGGGCGGGCGCTGGTTCCTCCGGTTCCGCGGGCTGCTCGCCGCGCACGGTGATCCCGTTGCCGAGGCTGACGAGGTTGTCGAAGTGCCGGCGCACGTCCTCGACCTTGTCCGCGGGCAGGCCGATCTCGGACAGCTGCGGCGCGGCGGCCTCGGCGATCTCGGAACCGGAGTAGAAGGTGCTGCCCTCCTGGGCCCGGTCCAGGGAGATGGGGGCGAGCTCGGCGAAGCGGCTGCTGGCCGCGTCGGCCTGGTCGAAGGCCAGGGGGAGGGCCAGCAGGACCGCTTCGCGGACCTTGAAGTCCATCGTCGCCGGGTCGATGGCGACGGGCTGGCCGACGGTGGCGTCGACGACGGCCAGGGACCTGTCCACGACGAGCGGTTCGGTGGAGGGCTCGGCCTGGGCGGCCCCGGCACCGGCGAACACGCTCGCGCCGAACGCGACCGCCGCGGTGCTGGTGGCGAGGGTGCGCTTGGCGCGCCGCCCGGCGGGGCCGTCCGCCGGCTGTGAGGAACGCTCCATCGTGGGCCTCCGGCGTCGATCGGGTCGTGTCGACTCTGTCAGATCTTTCAACGGGGCAACACCGGTTCGAGTAACGGTGCCGCGGGGAAGGCTACTCAGCGTTGCACAGCCGGGTCGACTCCCGGGGCAGCGGTCACCCGTCGGGGGCGCCGCGGGAGGGACAGGCGCACCCGGTCCGGTAGGCCGTCGCACACCCCGCCGGTCGGGTCGTCGGCGGCGTCCGGCACGCGCCGGCCCGGCACGCGCAGGTCGCGCCGCACCGCATCGGTGCGCGGCCGGAGGACCTCGCGCACGACGAGCACGCACAGGGCCACGACCACGGCGTCGCGGACGAGCACCGCCCCCAGGAACCAGCCCTCCGGCAGACCGCCGTTGCCGGGGCCGAGGTAGTAGTACATGCGCGGTGCCCACACGGCCGCGTCCACGGCCATCCACGCCAGCAGCAGCCGCCACCGCGGCAGCGCGAGCACGGCCAGCGGCACGAGCCACAGCGAGTACTGCGGGCTCCACACCTTGTTGGTGAGCAGGAACGCCGCGACCACGAGGAAGCACAGCTGGGCCAGCCGGGGGCGCTGCGGCGCGGCCAGGCCGAGCCAGCCGATGGCCAGGCACAGCGCCAGGAACAGCACCGTGCTGACCGCGTTGAGCACGCTCGGGGGCTCCCCCTCGGCGAGCGGGCCGTCGAAGCCGGCCCAGCCGGTGAAGTACATCAGCGCGTTGTACAGCGAGTCCGGATCCGCGGGTCGCGTGCTGTTGAGGCGGAAGAACTCGGCCCACCCGGCCGGGTAGGCGAGCATGATCGGCAGGTTCACCGCGAGCCACGAGGCCACCGCGGCCGCCGTGGTGCGCACCCCCTCGCGCAGCCGGCCCGCGCGCAGGCAGACCACGAGCAGCGGTCCGAGGAAGAACAGCGGGTACAGCTTGGCCGCACCGCCCAGTCCCAGCAGCACGCCCGCGAGCGCGGTGCGGCGGCGCGCCCAGGCCAGCAGGGCCGTGGTGCCCAGGGCGGTGGCCAGCGCGTCGAAGTTGGTGAAGGCGTGCACGAACACCAGCGGGGAGATCGCGGCGATCGCCACGTCCCACACGCGTCTGCGGCACAGCCCGACCAGGGCCCAGATGGTGACCAGCCAGGCGGCGCCGAGCCACAGGGTGCTGATGTTGAAGTAGAGCACGCTGCTCAGCCCGCCCGGCAGCAAGCCGTGCTCGGCGAGCGTGGCCCAGCCGTCGGCGGTCTTGGCGTTGACCCACTGGAACAGCCCGGTGATCACCGGGTACTCCATGTAGCGGACCTGCTCCTGGGGGGTGCCCGGGTTCTCCACCCACGAGGTCTTGTAGGGGAAGGTGCCCTGCCCGGCCAGGTCCCCCATGCCGTAGCGGGGGATGATGTCGCTGTAGCACATCGCCGAGTACTGGCGCTGGTCGTCCCAGTTGAGCTGGGGTCCGCTGCCGGTGTCGGTGGTGACCTGGCAGGGCGCTTTGAACAGCCAGGCCGCGGTGAGGGTCAGCACCGCGAGCAGCAGGACGACGCGCAGCGGGGTCCAGAACCACTGGCGCCCGACCTGCGCGTGCCGGCCGAGGCGGCCTCCGGTGATGCGGCCGGCCGCGGCCGCGAGCGGTTGTGTCCACGTGGCGGCGAACCGGTCTTCCGGGCCGAGCGAGTCGTCGTCCACGAACGACTCGGCGGGGCCGGTTCCCGCGGGGGGCGCGGGCTCGCGCGAGGTGGACACGCCCGGATGCTACTGGCAGGCGGAGCCCCGCCCCCGCGACGGGGTCGTGCGCGGCGCGCCCGTGCGGGCGCGCCGCGCACCCCGGTCAGCCGGCGGGGGTCACTCCTCTTCCCGCCCGGTCCGGCTCGGCTGCTGCTGCTGCGACATGCCGGGCGGGCCGGCGGGGTCCTCGCCGCCCTCCGGGCAGCCGAAGATGCCGCAGTTGTCCTCGGACGGCTCCGAGGAGGTCGGCTCCTCGCTCTCCGACTCCGACGGCGGCTGCGAGGACGTCGGCGGTTGCGAGGACGTCGGCGGCGGGCTGCTCGACGAGGACGGCGGCGTCGAGCTCGTCTCCGGCGTGGACGGCGGCACGTCCTGGAACTGGCCGATGGGGTCCGGCTTCGGGAAGTGCTCGATCGGCAGTCCCTCGTGGTAGGAGTTCATGAACCGCTGCCACGTCTCGCCGGGCAGGCCGGAGCCGTAGACCATCGAGCCGGAGCTGTCGGTCAGCGGGATCGGCTCGCCCTGCTCGTTCTCGGCGAGCATGCTCACCGACGAGGAGATCTGCGGGGTGGCGCCGATCATCCACGCGTTCCGGTTGTCGTCGGTGTCGCCGAACTGGTGCGTACCGGTCTTGGAGGCCACCGGGCGGCCGCCCGCGAGGGGGATCTTGGAGTGCTCGGCGACCTTCATCATCGCCTCGGCCGCGTTGGCCGCGATGTTCTTGCTCTCGGCCGGGTTCGACGCGTAGGCGGGCTGCGGCTGGGCCGTGTGCAGCTGGATCTTCTGCTTCTCGCCCTCCACCTTGTGCGAGATCGACTGCACCAAGTGCGGATCGACCCGCATGCCGTCGTTGGCGAAGGTCGCGTAGCTCGCGGCCATGTCGGTCGGCCGCACCGGGTACATGCCCAGGGCGATGCCCGACTCGACGCCGCCGTTCGGGCTCTGCAGCGTCGGGTTCTCCCCGTACTTGCGGGGGATTCCGGCCTGGTGCGCGGCCTCGGCGACCTTGCCCGGGCCGAACTGGGTGGCCATGTTCACGAACGCCGTGTTCACCGATTTCGTCATGGCCTCGCGCACGCCGCAGTGCTCGGGCACGTCGCAGGCCACGCCTTCCGAGTTGTCGAAGACGGTGCCCGCGATCTCCTGCGGCGCGGTGCCGTCGTAGAACCGGCCGATGCCCTGGCCCTGCTGCAGGCCCGCCACGGCCACGAAGGGCTTGAACGAGGAGCCCGGTTGCTGCGGCTGGTTGGCGTAGTCGAGCCCTTCGACCTCGGTGGAGCCGCCGTTGTACGCGCGCACGGCCCCGTTCTTCGGGTCGACGGCCACCAGCGAGGTGCGGATGCTCTCCGGTTCGCCCTGCAGCGTCTCCTGCACCGCGCGTTCGGCGGCCTGCTGCGCCTTCGGGTCGATGGTGGTGGTGACGCTGTAGCCGCCGGTCGACAGCGTCTGCTGGTTGTAGCCCTCGCGCTCCAGCTCGTCGAGGACGCGGTTCTTGATCGCCGACTGCACCGGGGTGAGCCGGTTGTCCTTGCGCCACTCGGTGCGGTCCCGCGTCTGCGGCATGGCGGCCTGCTCGCGGTCCTGCTGCGACATGAACCCGTTGGCGACCATCCGCCCCATGACGTAGTCCCAGCGCTGCTGCGCCTGCTCGCGGTTGCCGCGCGGGTCGTTGTCGTAGGGGCGTTGCACCGTGCCCGCGAGGACGGCGGCCTCGGAGGGGGTGAGCTGGTCGGGGGCCTTGCCGAAGTACGCCTCGGAGGCCGCGGTGATGCCGGTGGCGCCGCGGCCGTAGTAGGCGGTGTTCAGGTAGGCCTTGAGGATGTCGTCCTTGTCCTGCTGCTGGGTCATCTTGTAGGCGAGGACGATCTCCTTGACCTTGCGGACGTAGTCCGAGTTCTTCTCGTTGAGCTCCAGGTGCAGCTTGATGAACTGCTGGGTCAGGGTCGATCCGCCGCCGCTGCCGGTGCCGCTCACCAGGAAGAACGCCGAGCGCAGGATGCCCATGATGTCGAAGCCGGGGTTGCTGTAGAACGTGTCGTCCTCGGCCGAGATCGTGGCGTTGCGCACGGACGGCGCGACGTCCTGGAGGCTGTTGATCATGCGCCGCGAGCCCTCGTCCTCGACCGTGGTCAGCCGGCTCCCGTCGGAGTAGTTGATCTGGATCGGCTGCTTCTGCGAGGTGATGTCCTCCTGGGTCGGCGTCTTCCAGCTGAAGTAGCCGTAGATGAACACCAGCACGGGCACGACGAACATGAGGCACGCGGCGACGTAGCAGCTGCGGCGCACGCGCCGCCACAGCGCCCGGCGCCGCGCGGCCTTCGCGCCCGACCCGGCCGCGGACCGGCGCGCGGGGTCACCGGGTGGCGGGGAGTGCGCGACGTGCGTCGCTTCCTCGCCGGGCCCGGGTTCGCCGGGCCCGGGTTCGTCGGACGCGGGGCCGTAGGGGTCGTCGTCCGGCCCCTCGCCGGCCGCGGCGTAGTAGTCGTACCCGCCGACGCCGTGCGTCACCAGGCCGGGGTCGCGCCCCGAAGCGCCCGGGCCGCCGGCACCGGCACCCGCTCCTGCTGCTCCCGCGCCTGCGGCACCTGCTGCGCCTGCTGCGGCCGCCCGGCCCGGGCCGTCCTGCCCCTGGTCGGGGCGCTGCTGCCCGCCGGGCTGCTGTCCACCGGGCTGCTGCCCACCAGGCGATGGTCCGCCGGGCTGCTGCCCACCGGGTGGTGGTCCGCCGGGAGGCGGGCCGGCCGCGGGCGGCCGCGGCGGTTGCCCGTCACCGGCACCGGGCTCGGCGGCGCCGTGCGGCCTCCCGCCCGCGTCGGGCTGCTGCGCACGCGGTGGTCCGGGCTGCTGACCGCCCGGAGGCGGCGGAACCGGCCGGCCCTGCGGCGGATGACCGCCCTGCGGCGGTTGGCCACCCTGCTGGCCGCCCTGCGGCGGATGACCGCCCTGCTGAGCGCCCTGCGGCGGCTGGGACTGCGGCTGCTGACCGGGCGGGGGTGCCTGCCGCGTGTGCGAGTCGATCGGCGGCGGAGCGGTCGGCGGGGGAGCGCTCGGCCCCGCGTTCGTGGCCTCCGGGTCGTCCTCGCCGGTGAGCCTGCTGATCAGCGAGGAACGCTGCCCGCCGGAATCGTCGCCGGAGCCCTGGTCGGTCTGCGGCCACCCCGGTTCCCCGGCGGGGCTCTCCTGCCGCTGTCCGCCCTCGGTCGGCGGTTGCGGCGCACCGGGGCGTCCGGGCGCGCCGGTTCCGGGCGCCTGCGGCGCGCCGCCGGGGCCGGGTGGAGCCGGGCGGGCCTGCCCCGGCTGGTCCGGACGCTGCTGGTCCGGACGCTGCGCGTGCGGCCCCGGGGGCTGCGCCCCCGGGGCGTGCTGAGCTTCTCCGGGCTGCCCCTGGCCGGGCTGCCCCTGGCCGGGCTGGTTCCCCGGCTGCGGCGGCCCGGGCCGCTGCTGACCGCCTGCGGGCGGGGGCCCGGCAGGTGGTGACCCGGCGGGCGGCTGGCCCGGCGGGTTCGGCGGAGGGCCCGCCGGGCTCGGAGGGGGTTGTGCCCCTTGCGAAGCTTGGGGGGGTTGCCCGGTGTCGTGCGGACGCGGCGGCCGGGGCGCGGCACCGGGAGGAGGCGGCTGCGGCGGCTGCTGCGGACCGCGCTGCTGTTGGTTGCCGGGCGGCGGCTGGTTGCCGCGCTGCTGTTGGTTGCCGGGCGGCTGCGCCGGCCCGCCGGGCTGTCCCGGCGGCGGGGGTGCGCCCCGGTTCGCGCCGTTGGGCTGACCAGACCCGGAGTCGGGGGTGTGCCCCTCGCGATCCGAATTCCGGTCATCCTGGGAATACCGGTCATCGCGCGGGCGTTGGTCACGCTCGTCGTTCACGTGTCGGGCCTTTCGGACAGGCGTCGCGCACGACGCCAGCGATGCGGTTACGTCGGGGGTGCGCCGCACCGGGCGCCCGGCCGCTCGGGGACGCGGCCGGATTCACTCGGCAGCAGTCTTGCTCCGGCGACCGGGATTGTTCAACCCGCCGGTTCCCAGCACGTAGGACTGCACGAGGTGGTTCCAACTACATGCGCGGCATACCTCTACGACGTACACGCTGAACTCCTTGAACACGGCCGCCATCCGCTCGAGCTCCACCGGTTCGCGCGCCGTGTTGGACGCGCTGTTGAGCTCGTCACCGAACACCCAGGACACCATGGTGAGCTTCGCCCGCCGGCAGACGGGGCAGGTCACCTGGCTGGACTGGCCGTGGAACTCCGCAGCCCGCAGCAGGTACGGGTCGGCGTCGCAGACCTCCATCCTGTCGACGCGGCCCGACCGCAGCTGCGCCAGCAGCGCTCGGCGGCGCAGCGCGTAGTCGACCACATGCCGTTGGGTCCGCACGCCCTCAGGGTACGTGTCCGCGACGTGTGCTCCATGCGCCGTTCAGGGCAGGTGGGCGCGCGGCCCGCCCCGCCCGGGGCGACCCCTGGTGGGGCGTGGTCCGCGGCCGGGCGGCGCGCTCGGCTGCCGGCGAGCGCGATGCATCGGCCCGATACAATCGCTCGCGGTCCATTCGCACCCGTCGAGCGGAGGGGGCACATGCTCGAGTTCGCCGTGCTCGGCCTCCTGCAACGAGCACCGATGCACGGCTACGAGCTGCGAAAAAGACTGCGCGAGACACTCGGTGTGTTCCGGACGCTGTCGTACGGAACGCTGTATCCGACCCTGCGCCGGATGCTGCGCGACGGGCTCATCGCCGACGAGTCGGACGCCTCCTCCCGCGGCTGGGGGCGCCGCGGCCGCCGCGTCTACTGCCTCACCGAGCGCGGGCACCACCGGTTCACCGAACTCGTCGGGTCCTGCGGTCCGCAGGCCTGCGACGACACGATGTTCGGCGTGCACGTGGCGTTTTTCGCACACACCCCCGCCGAGGTGCGGCTGCGCGTCCTGCAGGCGCGGCGGCGCCGCCTGCAGCAGCGGGGTGAGGCGCTGCGCACCGCGCTGTCGTGCTGCGAGGACGACAGCGGGTACCTGCGCCAGCTCCACCGGCTGCGGCTGGACCACAGCGAACAAGAGGTCCGCTGGCTCGACTCGGTCATCGAGCGCGAGCGGGAGTGCGCCGCGACGGGCGCCCCAGCGGCCGCGGAACAGCAGCGAGGGAACGACACATGACCAAGAAGGAGGCCCCTGCCATGAGCGAAGATCGACCCGTCCGCGTGGCGATCGTCGGCGTCGGCAACTGCGCGGCGTCGCTGGTGCAGGGGGTCCACTACTACGCCGGTGCGAACCCGGACGCGCGGGTCCCGGGGCTGATGCACGTCCAGTTCGGCGACTACCACGTGCGGGACGTGCGCTTCGTCGCAGCGTTCGACGTGGACGCCAAGAAGGTGGGCCGCGACCTCTCCGAGGCGATCGTCGCCAGCGAGAACAACACGATCAACATCTGCGACGTCCCCCCGCTGGACGTCCCCGTGCAGCGGGGGCACACGTTCGACGCGCTCGGCCAGTTCTACCGCGACACGATCGAGGAGTCGGACGAGGAGCCGGTCGACGTGGTGCGGGCGCTGCGCGAGTCCGGGGCCGACGTGCTGGTGTCCTACCTGCCGGTGGGCTCGGAGGAGAGCGCGAAGTTCTACGCGGACTGCGCGCTGCAGGCCGGTGTGGCCTTCGTCAACGCGCTTCCGGTGTTCATCGCCTCCGACCCGGAGTGGGCGCAGAAGTTCACCGCTGCGGGCGTGCCGATCGTCGGCGACGACATCAAGTCCCAGGTGGGCGCGACGATCACCCACCGGGTGCTGACGAAGCTGTTCTCCGACCGGGGTGTGCACCTGGACCGGACGATGCAGCTCAACGTCGGCGGCAACATGGACTTCCTGAACATGAAGGAGCTCGACCGGCTGGAGTCGAAGAAGACCTCCAAGACGCAGTCGGTGACCTCCCAGGTCGGCCGGCAGATGAACGACGACTCCGTGCACATCGGACCGTCCGACTACGTGCCGTGGCTGGACGACCGCAAGTGGGCCTACGTGCGGCTGGAGGGCCGGGCTTTCGGCGACGTGCCGCTGAGCCTGGAGTACAAGCTCGAGGTGTGGGACTCGCCGAACTCGGCGGGGATCATCATCGACGCGATCCGCGCGGCGAAGATCGCCGCGGACCGCGGGCACGGCGGGCCGGTGCTGTCGGCCTCGTCCTACTTCATGAAGTCCCCGCCGGAGCAGTACTCCGACTCGGAGGCCTACCAGGCGGTGGAGGAGTTCATCGCCGGGCGCTGAAGCGGCGCCCGGCGCGACGCCCCCAGCACGATGTCCCCAGCACGATCGCGCCCCGGGCTGCCCGCGCGGCCCGGGGCGCTCCTCGGGTGGTGCTCGCTCGGCTCCCGCGCCCGGCTGTTCCCGCCCCGGCGTTCCGCGGTCGTCGGTGCCGCGTTCCGGGGCCGGGCCGGGGCCGGGCGCCGTTGAGCACCCGGGCGCCCGGGTGCTCAGCGGCGCAGCTGCTGCTCGGCTCGGTTGAGGACGGAGTGCACCGAGGCGTGCCCGTCGGAGGTGACCCAGGACACCCGCAGTCCGGGGCGGATGCGCGCGCCCCCGATGCGCATCGGCCAGTTCGCGATCTCGCGCGCGTGCTCGGCGAGCGCCTCCCCCGCGCCGCCGGTGTGCTCGGCGATCACGGCGAACTCGTCACCGCCGTAGCGGGAAACGGTGTGGTCGTCGGCGAGCCCCTCCCGGAGCCTGCCGGCGAGGGTGGTGAGCAGTTCGTCACCCCGGGCGAAGCCGTGCTCGGCGTTGAACGCGGCCAGCCGGTGCACGTCCATGAGCACCAGCGTGGTGAGCACGCCGTGCGTGCGGGCCCGCGCCAGGGCCTGCTCGAGCCTGTCCAGCAGCAGCACGCGTCCCGGCAGCCCGGTGAGCGTGTCCATGAGCCCGCGGTTGTGGGCGACGTCGGTCTGCACGGCTTGCAGCAGGATGAGCACGCGTTTGCGGCCCTGGATGCGCACGGCGCGGTAATCGGCCCAGATGCGGCTCGTCGGCTGCCCGTGGCGGACGATCATCATCGGCGTGGACATCGGGACGTCGGCGCGGAGCACCTGGCCGATGAGGTCCGCCCAGTCCGGCAGCGGCGCTCCGGTGTCGTCCCACACCTGCCAGCCGTCGGGGCGATTCCCCGTGAGAAGATCCGATTTGTCGAGGCGCATCAGGTCAGCGGCGATGTCGTTGGTGGCGTGCACCTGGCCGCGCTCGTCGGCGATGACGACCCCCATGGTGAGCCCCGTGATCAGCTCGTCCCAAACCGGTGTCAACGGGGATGGTGCGGTTATGTCGAGGACACTCATTCGGCCCTCCCCTCCCCTCCGAACGGAGCAGTCCCGTTCGAGGTTCCTCTGACAGCTGGGCGAAATTCAAGAGATCAGCTACCACCCGTAATGGTGGTATTACTCTGCTCGCATCACGCACCGTCCCGGTTCGGCCGATGGGAACCCCCGAGCGGGGAGCGCTGCGCCGAGCGCGTGACACGCACCGTCCCCCCGTTGCCGGGGAGTCGTGACAATGTGGACTTTTCCGAGCCTCGGTCCGCCCTTCTTGGTCCGGACAGGGGAATTCGTCCTGGCACGAGAGCGAGTCACATCACGTGACCACGCGCTGATCCCGGCATCCCGCCCATAGCCGTCGCGGGAGCACCGCGCTCACCGGAGCGGCCACCGCCTTCTAAGGTGGTCAGCGAGCACGCCAGACCGAGCGCCGCGGGCCGCGGCCGATCCGATGCACCAGGGGACGGTGACACGTGCCGACCACGCGAGGCGCCGAGCTCGGCCTGCGGGCCAGGATGCGCGAACAGCGCGGGCTGCTGGTCGCGATCGCGCTCGCCGAACTGATCGCCCTGCTGTACACCGGCACCATCAACCCGCACGCCCACGTCGACGGCGAGGTGTACCAGCTCGGCGCGCGGACGCTCGTGTCCGGCCAGTCCGTCTACGACGACCTGCCCGCCACCGAAGGCGGGCTGCACCTGCCGTTCATCTACCCGCCGTTCGCCGCGCTGCTGTTCGCCCCGCTGGCGTACGTGCCGAAAGCGGCCGCCATCGCGGCGATCATGCTGGTCAGCCACCTCGCACTGCTGACGACGCTTTACGTGGTGCTCGCCGCGGCGCCGTTCACCCGCGCGAACCGCGACCGGATCCTGCTCGGCACGGCGGTGGCGCTGCCGCTGCTCACGCTGACCGAACCGGTCGTGGAGACGCTCACCTACGCGCAGATCAACCTCGTGCTCATCGCCCTGGTGGCGGTGGACCTGCTGTGGCGCACGGGCGGAGCGCGCTCGCTGCCGTACCCGCGCGGGGCGCTCATCGGCATCGCCGCGGGCATCAAGCTGACCCCGCTGGTGTTCCTGCTGTTCCCGCTGCTGCGCAAGGACGTGCGCACGATCGCCGTCAGCGTGCTGACGTTCGCGGCCACCGCCGCGCTCGGATTCGCGGTGACCTTCCGCGACGCGGCGACGTTCTGGACGCGGGAGGTCTGGGCGACCAGCAACGTGTCCTTCGGCCCGATGTTCACCGGCGACGCCTCGGTCTACGCGGGCAACCAGTCGCTGCGCTCGTTCCTGGTCCAGGCGCACGTCCCGGCGCCGTCCGCGGTGCTGGCCGTGCTGCTGGCGCTGCTGCTCGTGCTCACCGTGCTGGGCATGCGCGGCGCGATGCGGCGCGGCGACCTGCCGATGGCGGTGATGATCAACGCCGTGTTCGGACTGCTCGCCTCGCCGATCTCGTGGTCGCACCACTGGTCGTGGGCGGTGCCGGCGCTGGTGCTGCTGACGGGCTCGGCCTTCGCGGCGCGCAACTGGGCGCTGCTGCTGACCACTGGAGTGGCCGCGGCGATCGCGCTGATCGGACCGCACTGGGGAGTGCCGCAGGGCGACGGCCTGGAGCTGGAGTGGAACGTGCTCCAGCACGCCCTCGGCAATTCCTACGTGTACCTGGGCGTGGCGCTGCTGGTGTACATGGCCGTGCGGTGGTGGCACGACCGGAGCGGCGCGGGGCTGCGCTCCGCCGAGGACGCCGGGTCGGGCCCCGCCGAGGCACCGGGGTCCCTGCGCAGCGCGGCCCACCGCTGATGCGCACCGGCCCCGCGCTCCGCCGGGCGGGGCGCGGGGCCGGATGCGGGACTCCGCGGATCGGCGCTGGTCGGGATCAGGCGCGCTGACCCGGCATGACGAGCGTCTCGTCGTTCTGGCCGGTGCTCGGTCGGCCGGCGTCCGGTGCTCCGGCGTTCGGCGGTGCCGAGAACGTCGGCAGCGCCATGCCGAGGTCGGGCATCGCGGGCAGCGCCTTCCGGGTGGGGAACGGGTTGCGGGCGACCCAGTTCCGCTCCGGCATCCCCGCGGTCAACTCGTCCAAAGTGGTCACCGATACCGCGGAGCGCGAGGGGTCGGGCGAGAAGCGCACGGCATCGGCGCTCCCGTCCGCGCCGCTCGGCAGGGTCCCGCTCAACGCGGCCTCGACCACGCCGCGCAGCGGTGCGGTGCCCTCCGGGATCGCGGCGGCGCGCGGCGCCCTGTCCAACCCGCGCAGACCGGGCAGCTCGTCCACCCGGTCCTGGTACTCCCCCGGCACCGTGAGCGTGCGCGGCTCGGAGGGGGCGGCCGAGCGGGGAGCCGTCGTGGCCAGCGCCTTGTTGAGCACGGCGTGCGGCACGGGGTGGAGCTTCGTCGCGCGGGAGAGGTCGGCGGTGGTGAGGTCCTGGCCGGACGGGTCGAGCAGCCCGCCGAGCAGCCCGCCGGCGGGCGGGTTCGCGCGCGCCGGCTGCGCGGTGGCCCGTTCGGCCCCGGTCGTGCCGGAGGGCTGCTGAACCGCGCCGGACGGCTGCCGGGCCGCGTCGGGCCCCGCGGGGCGCGTCGACCGGCCGAAGTCCTCGAAGCCGTCCGCGTAGACGATCTCCTCGCTCGGGGTGATCAGCGGTTCCGCGAGCACCGGGCCACCGGAGGCTGCGGTGCTGGCGGAGGAGCTGCCCCCGCGCACCACGTCCCCGATCGGTCCGGTCCAGCTCATCGAGCGGTAGACGCCCCGGGCCGGCGATCCGTCCGGCAGCGGCCGCCGGGCCTCCGCGGCGGCCGGGGTGGCCGGGGTGGCCTCCGCGGAGGCCGGGGTCGCGGCTGCGCGCTCGGTCGGTTGCGCGGGTTCCCTGCGGTGCTGCCCGCCCCGGGAAGCGGCGCTCCTCTCCGCCGCTTCCGCCGGGGCCGCTTCCGCCGGGGCCGCTTCCGCGGGGGCCGCGTCACCCGCGGGGGGTTCGACGGCGTCGATCCGGGGCAGCACCAGCGTTTCCGCGTCGGGTGCGGTGACCGGCTCCTGCAGGCGGTGCCGCGGCCCGGCGGAGGCGGCGCGAGAGGAGGTCCGGGCGGGACCGGCCGGGCGGAGCTCCCCGTCGTCGGTGATGGCGGGGATCTCGCGGGTGACGTCGTTCTCCACCGCGGGCAGCAGGTCGCGCTCGGAGTCGAGCGTGCCGCTGATGCGGGTGACGGTGGAGCCGGGCTGGGTGAACGGGCTGCCCGCCTGCCGGATCTCGTCCCAGGTCAGCTGCCCGTCACCGAGGGTCGGCTGCTCGGACTCGTCCTCGGCGGAGGCGACACCGCTGGTACCGACGGCGAGGACACCACCGGTGACCAGCGCGGCTCGCATGCTCCGCTTGGCCCAGTTCTGCATGGCTTCTCTCTCCTTCACGGGTCTTCCCCGCGCGGTGGGTACCGCCGCGCGGAGAACGACTCAGGTGACGCGTGCCGCCACGGCCGGGCGACGTGCGGCGAGGGGTTCACATCGGACGGGTTTCGGCTGCGCGCTGCGGGTTCAGTCGGGGGTCGTGCCCGGCTGCGGTGCGGGAGCACCGTGCGGTCCGGGAGCGCCGCGCCGCGCGGTCGGACGCGCGCCCGCGTCGGATCCCGGTACCGCGGTGTTCCGGGCGAGGAACGCCGGCGCGAGCGGCGGGGTCGCGTCCGCGCTGCCCACCGGGGCCGGTGGTGCCGGGGCGGGCAGCGGCGCGGGGGCGTTCCGGTCCTGCTGCTGCGGCGGGGCCTGCCGGGGCACGACGGCATCGCCCGCGGCGGTGCGCTGCGCGGGTGCGGCGTGCACCAGCGGCTGCGCAGTGCCGGTGGGGGCCTGCTGCACCGCGCTCGCACGGGCGCTCGGTGCCTCCCGCGGCGCTTCGGCCGCCGGCACCGTCCGCTGCGGTGGGACCGGTGCGAGCTGCGGGGAGGCGGCCTCCGCGGGACGCGGCGGGTGCAGCGCGCCTTCGACGGGCGCGAGCAGCGCGCCGACAGCCCCCCGATCGTCGAGCAGGCCCTGCGGCCCGTCGAGCAGCTCCTGCGCCAGCGGCAGCGCGCTGCGGCCGAGCAGGCCCTGATCACCGGTGAGGTCCGTCTCCGCCACGACGTCGGTCAGACCGCGCACCGGCCCGCTCCGCGTCGCGGCTTCGGCTGGGGCGGCTTCGGCTGGGACTGCTTCGACTGGGGCGGCTTCGGCTGGGGCCACTTCGGCGTGCGCGGGGCCGGGCTGCGCGGACTCGGACGGTCCGGTGGCGGCTCCGGTCGATGCGGCCCCGGGCGACTCGGTCATGTGCTCCGCGGACGGGGCGACAACGGGCGCGGGCTCGGACTGCGGGGCCGCGCGGTCAGGAGCGGGTTCGGCAGCGGGCTGCACGGCTTCCGGCCGCACGGCTTCCAGCTGGGCGATTTCCGGCTGGGCTGTTTCGCGCTGCCCCTCCCCGGGGCCGGGCGCCGTCCCGGAGTGCGTCGTTTCGGACTGGCCCGCCCCGGGGCCGGCGGGCGCGGTGGTCGGCTCGGCGGTGCCGGCACCGGTGGTGCGGTCGGCTCCGGGAGCACCGGGCGCCGAGCCCTCCGCGGCATCGGGCCCGAGCGCCGCCGAGGCGGTGCGCACCACCGCCTCGGCGTGATCGGCCACGGTGCGATCGGTCACGGTGTCCGCGGGCGGAGCGGGTCGCGAGAGCTGTTCGGCGCTGACGGGGCTGCCGGAGCCGACCAGCCACGCGAGGAGGGAACCGGCGAACACCGCGCCCGCAGCGACCGCACCGCGGGCCAGTGCGCGGCGGCACCGGCCCGGTGTTTCCTGGTCGCGGTGCGACATCCGCGGTCCGCTCCTTCTCCGGTGGATGCGACTCCCCGTCTCCGGCGTGACCGGATGGCGATCCGATCACGAGAGGGCACTCTTCCAGAGCGCCGCTCGTCGACGCACGCACTGCGCATCAGGATCGCCACATCGTGTTACGCGCGTCGCGCGCGGCCGCCGGAGGGGAGCGACCATCGACCTGCGACCGGTGATCCATAGACTTGGCGGCAAACCACCACCGATCGGAGTCCACGTGAGCGAGGAGCCCCCGGGGAACGCCGCCGCCGAGCTGCCCCGTCCGCTGCGGATCGCGGCAGCGCTGTGCTGGCGCCTGCTCGTCATCGCCGGTGCGGTCTACGTGCTGGCGAGGGTGCTGTCCAGCCTCTACGTCGTCGTGATCCCGGTCGCGATCGCGCTGCTGCTGGCGGCCCTGCTGGAACCACTGGTGTCACTGCTCAACCGCGCGCGGATCCCCCGCCCGCTGGGCACGGCGATCGCCCTGGTCGCCGGCGTCTCCGCCGTCGGCGGCGTGCTGACCTTCGTGATCAACCAGTTCATCGTGGGTTTCGGCGACCTGCAGGCCCAGGTCCTGCGCAGCCTGGCCACGCTGCGGGCGTGGGTGACCACCGGGCCGCTGCACCTGAACCAGCGGCAGATCGACGACCTGGTGCAGCAGGCGCGGATCTGGCTGGAGAACAACCAGGAGTGGCTGACCAGCGGGGCGCTCTCCACCGCCGGCACCTTCGGCCAGTTCCTCACGGGCCTGATCCTGGCGCTGTTCACGCTGATCTTCTTCCTCTACGACGGGCGCGGCGTGTGGACGTTCCTGCTGCGGCTCGCGCCCGGCGAGGTCCGCGGCAGGGTGGACCTCGCCGGCCGCCGCGGCTTCGGTTCGCTCGTCGGTTTCGTCCGCGCCACGCTGCTCGTGGCCTGCATCGACTCGATCGGCATCGGCATCGGTCTGGCCGTGCTCAACGTGCCGCTGGCCGTTCCGCTGGCCGCGCTGGTGTTCCTCGGCGCGTTCGTGCCGATCATCGGCGCGGTCGCCTCCGGCACGGTGGCCGTGCTCGTCGCGCTGGTCACCAAGGGCTGGCTGGTCGCCGTGATCGTGCTCGGCGTGGTGCTGCTGGTGCAGCAGCTGGAGGGCAACGTGCTCCAGCCGCTGCTGCTCGGGCGCGCGGTGCGCATCCACGCGCTCGGCGTCGTGCTGGCGATCAGCGTCGGCGTGGTCATCGCGGGCATCGTCGGCGCGCTGCTGGCCGTTCCGGTGGTGGCGGTGCTCAACTCGGCGGTCCGGTCGCTCACCTCCGGCGAGGAGTCCCCCGACCCGACGGCGCCACCGGAACCGGCCGGTGCGAGCACCGGCCCGGCGGACGGGGATCCGGAGGAACCCCCCGCC
Source organism: Salinifilum ghardaiensis (assembly GCF_054491345.1). Taxonomy (NCBI): domain Bacteria; kingdom Bacillati; phylum Actinomycetota; class Actinomycetes; order Pseudonocardiales; family Pseudonocardiaceae; genus Salinifilum; species Salinifilum ghardaiensis. The sequence continues at coordinate 5,031,666 of NZ_CM137101.1, forward strand.
GATCCCGCGCGGTGATCACTGCCACGCACCGTGCTCGGTCCGGCGGTCGTGGCACCCGCCCCGAATGGGAGAGGATGTCCGCCGGGAAGGAGCACGATCGTGACGAGTACGGCGACGACGCGCAGCCAGCGCCCCACCGACGGGGCGACACCGCTGTGGCGGGCGCACAACGTGTACCGCGTGGTGACGTACCTCTACGCGTGCGTGTGGGTCGCGGTGCAGTTCGACGACTACGACCTGCCGTGGCTCGCCGTGGTGACGATCACCGCCATGGGGGCGTGGACGGCGCTGACGGTCTGGCGCTACTGGTACCCCTCCGGCCGGACGAACCGGATGGTCTCGGCGGACCTCGTCGTGGTCACCGCGCTGGTGCTGAGCAACGAATGGGTCCTCAGCGAGGCGCAGCGCCTCGGCGGGGAGACGTCGGTGACCACGGTGTGGCACTCCACGATGGTCACCGCAGCGGCCGCCCGGTGGGGGATGCCCGGCGGCGTGTCCTCCGGGCTGCTGGCCTCGGCGTGCGACTTCCTCATCCGCCGCTACGTCGACTCGTCGATGTGGTTCGACGCGGTCCTGCTGGTCGGGGCGGGCGTCGTCGTCGGCCTGGCGTCGAACACGGCGCGGCGTTCGACCGAGCGGTTGGCGCAGGCGATGCGGGTCGAAGCCGCCACGGCCGAGCGGGAGCGCCTGGCGCGGTCCATCCACGACAGCGTGCTGCAGGTGCTGGCGCGGGTGCGGCAGCGCGGCTCGGCGCTCGGCGGGGAGGCCGCCGAGCTGGCGAAGCTGGCCGGGGAGCAGGAGATCGCGCTGCGGGCGCTGATCGCGACCACGCCGCAGGAGTCCACTTCGGACGCGGAGACCGACTTCGCCGCCCGGCTGCAGGTGCTGCGCACCAGCCGGACCCACGTGTCCGTGCCGGCCACGCCCGTGTGGCTGCCGGAACCGCTGAACTCGGACCTGTTCTCCGTGGTGCGGGAGGCGCTGAACAACGTCGCCAAGCACGCCGGCGGGGACGCCCAGGGCTGGGTGCTGCTGGAGGAGCTGCCGGAGGAGGTCGTCGTGTGCGTCCGCGACGACGGTCCGGGCATCCCGGAGGGCCGGCTGCAGCAGGCCGCCGCCGAGGGGCGCATGGGCGTGGCCCAGTCGATCCGCGGACGGGTGCGCGAGATGGGCGGTGAGCTCAACCTCGACACGGCCGCCGGCGAGGGCACCGAGTGGGAGGTGCGGCTTCCGCGGCCGCAGTCGCCGTCCGCGGCGAAACGCGGAGCATCGGCAGCAGAAGGTTCCGAAGGAGGAGTTCGATGAGCGGGCCGCCCGTGTCGGTGATGGTGGTCGACGACCACCCGATGTGGCGGGACGGGGTGGCTCGGGATCTCACCGAGCGCGGCTTCGAGGTTCCCGCCACGTCGGACAACGCCACCTCGGCGCTGCGGATCGCCCGCGCGGTGACCCCGGACGTGGTGCTGATGGACCTGAACCTGGGCGACAGCTCGGGGGTCGCCGCGACCCGCCACATCACCGAGGAGATCCCGGGCACGCGGGTGCTCGTGCTGTCGGCCAGCGGGGAGCACAGCGACGTCCTCGAAGCGGTGAAGGCGGGGGCCTCCGGCTACCTGGTGAAGTCCGCCTCGGTGGAGGAGCTGGTGGACGCGGTGCACCGCACGGCGGCGGGTGACGCCGTGTTCACCGCGGGCCTGGCCGGGTTGGTGCTCGGGGAGTACCGGCGGATGGCCGCGACACCGGAGGACGAGCCGCAGGCGCCGCAGCTGACCGACCGGGAAACGGAGGTGCTGCGCCTGGTCGCCAAGGGGATGACGGCGCGGCAGATCGCGAACCGGCTGGTGATCTCGCACCGCACGGTGGAGAACCACGTGCAGTCGACGCTGCGGAAGCTGCAGCTGCACAACCGCGTCGAGCTGGCGCGCTACGCCATCGAGCACGGGCTCGCCGAAGGCGCCGAGGCGGCGCAGGACGAGCGGGGCGAGCAGCCCGGTTGACGCTCGACCGCGCGTTGCGCGAGCCGCGGGCTCCCTGACGAGGCTGCCGCCGGCGGTGCCGCTCGGCCCCGCCACCGCTCGCCCCGGTCGGACGCCCGCTGCCGCGGGGGCGGTGCCGCTCGGCGGTCTCCGGGGCAGCGACGGTGCCGCCAGCAGCGGGCGGTGCCGAAGCGCACTGGCGGATCCCGCAGCGATGCCGCTCGGCTGCAGTCCGCGGCAGCGGAACGGGATCAGCCCGCGGTGCGGGCCGTCCGCGGATCGGGCGCGTCGACCGCTCGCCGCGCGGTCTGCTGCCACGCGGGCAGCGGGTGCCGGGCGAGTTCCGCGCCGACGCCGCCCACCGCCGCCGCGGCCACGGACAGGCTGGTCACGCCGAGCCCGGTGAGCACGCCGGCCAGCCGCGGGTCCGCGGCGGCTTCGCCGCAGACCCCGACGGGCGTGCCGAGGCGCTGCCCGGCTTCGGCGATGCGCTCGATCAGCCGCAGCAGCGCCGGGTGCCACGGGTCGTTGAGCTCGGCGAGCGCGCCGGTCATCCGGTCGGCGGCGAACAGGTACTGCGCGAGGTCGTTGGTGCCGATGCTGACGAAGTCGACCGCCCGGCACAGCTCGTCGGCGTACAGCGCCGCGGCGGGGACCTCGACCATCGCGCCGGCGCGCAGCCCGGTACCGCCGCGGACCCGCTCGGCGAACCAGGCCGCCTCCTCCGGAGTGGCGACCATGGGGGCCATGACGGAGACCTCGGCTCCGCTGTCGGCGGCCGCGGCGGCGACGGCTTCGAGCTGCCGGTCGAGCAGTTCGGGGCGGTCGAAGGCGATGCGCAGCCCGCGCACGCCGAGCGCCGGGTTGGGCTCGGCTCCCATGCCGAGGAACGGCAGGGGTTTGTCCGCCCCGGCGTCGAGCGTGCGGACGACGACGGGTTTCCCGGCGAACGGCGTCAGCGCCTCGGCGTAGGCGGCGCGCTGCGTGGCCACGTCGGGTTCGGTGCTCGCGTCGAGGTAGCAGAACTCGGTGCGGAACAGGCCGACGCCTTCGGCCCCGGCCTCGGCTGCGGCGCGGGCGTCGGCGGCCGAGCCGATGTTGGCCAGCACCTTGACCGGGTGGCCGTCGGCGGTGGCGCCGGTGCCGTCCCACGCCGCCGCGCTCCGCCGCTCGGCCGCGCGGGTGGTGACGGGTTCGGCGGAGAGCACCACCTCGCCGCTGTCACCGTCGACGGTGATGCCGACGCCCCCGGTGATCAGCAGGTCGCGCACGGCGACGACGGCGGGGATGCCGAGGGAGCGGGCGAGGATGGCGGTGTGGCTGGTGGGACCGCCCTCCTCGGTCACGAGGGCGAGCACGTGCTCGGGGTCGAGCGCGGCCGTGTCGGCCGGCGCCAGGTCCCGGGCGAGCAGCACGGACGGCCGGTCCAGGTCGGGCACGCCCGGCGGGGTGGTGCCGAGGAGCTCGGCGACGATCCGGTCGCGCACGTCCTGCACGTCGCGGACGCGCTCGGCGAGGTAGTCGCCTGCGGAGCGCAGCGCTTCGGTGAAGCCCCCGGCCGCGTCGTGCACGGCGCGCGCGGCGGGGAGGCCGCTGTGCACGCGCTGCTCGGCCTGCGACAGCAGCGCGGGGTCCATGGCCATGGCGGCCGTGGTCTCGAGGACGGTCTTGGCGTCGCCCTCGGCGCGCGCGGCGCGCTGGAACAGCTGCTGGGCGACGGCGTCGGCGGCGGGCCTGATGCGCGCCGCCTCGGCTTCCGCATCGGCCGGGGACGGTCCCGACGCTGGCTCGCCGAGCGCTTCGGTGACGCGGACGGCGGGTCCGGCGGCGATGCCCGGGCTGACTCCGACACCACGCAAACGCGACATGGGTTCGACCAAACCTTTCCTGGTGTTTCACCGACCGGAGCGGACTTCTACGGTGCCGCCCGCTCCGGTACTCACTGCCCACCGCGGCGATTACTGCTGAGTAACACCTGAGTACGCGTACTGATTCCGGGACACCCCGGCACGTCGCAGGCTGTGCCCATGACCACGCAGTTCACGAGCGCGCAGCCCGCGACCGAGCAGCACGGCACCATGATGCCCGCCGCCCTGCCGAGCACCCCTCCCGCCTTCGGCCGCGGTCCGGTGCCCGGCGGCACCGGCGCTCCCGGGACGAGCGGGGGAGGCCGCACCGGGGGGCGGATACCCGGAGAACCGGTCGACACGAGCTTCTCCCCCTAGCCCCGGCGACCCGGGGACCCGATGCCCCCCCGGCAACCGGTGCTCCGGGACCCGGTGGGCCCCGAAACCGGCGAGGCAAGCCCGACACGACGTTCGTTGTGGACAACTCGTCACCCGCCCGTGTGGGGATGGGTTCCAATTTTCATGAAAATTGCGCTCTCTGGAACGAGTCCAGACAAGTGGACCCGGGCGTGCCCGCTCCTCCCCGCGCCGGTTCGGCATCCGTGCGCCGCACCGGCTCGGGGCCCCGCGGCCGGGGAACAGCCCCGGCCGCTCCGGCCGAGCCGGTGCGGCGCCGCGACCTCGGCGAAGGCGGCGCCCGCCCTGCTCGGCCCGCCCTGCTCGACGGCGCTCTGCTCGGCCCGCCCTACTCGACGGCGAGCTCCCAGGCCTGCACGTCCGCGCTGACTCCGAGACCGGTGGCGAACAGGCGCACCACCGACTCCTCCGGAGCGTCGGGCAGCACCAGGTGCGTCAGCACCGCCCGTCCGTCATCGGCGAACACTTCCACGCTGCTGCGGTCCAGCACGAGGCGGATCCGCAGTTGTCCGCCGTCCGGCAACGTCAACGGCGTGCCGTGGCGGGCGGGGAAGTCCGGATGCACCTGCGCGGATCCGGAAGCCGTCCGATCCGTGAACAGCTCACCGGCGTCCGCGTCGTAGCCGACGCGGGTCCGGTGGTTCCCGGTGGCGAACACGTCGAGTCCGAACGCGCCGCCGCTGCCCCCGGGAAGGCGGAACGTCGCGTCGATGTCGAGGCAACCACCGGACAATCCGGGGATCTCCTGCTCGCCGCGCACGGATCCGCGCCACCCGTGCCGCCTGCCGCGCACCGCTTCCAACTCGCGGACCGGCCGCTGCACCAGTTCGACGGCACCGCTGCGCTCGGTGAGCCCGAGCTCCCGCGGAACGCTCATCGAGCCCCGCCACGGTTCGGTGGGCACCTGCTCGGCGTAGTCCCAGTTGCTCAGCCAGCCGACCCACAGCCGGCGGCCGTCCGGTTCGCCCGACCACGTCTGCGCCGCGTAGAAGTCGGCGCCGCGGTCCACCCACCGCACCTCGTCGTCGTCCGGGGTGAACGTGGTGCCGTCGAAGTCGCCGAGGAAGTACTGCGCCGCGGAACCGCCCGCGGGGCCACCGGGGTTGATGCTGACGATGAGCACCCACCGGCTGCGTCCACCCCCGTCGACCGGGAGCTCGAACAGCTCGGGGCACTCCCAGACGCCGCCGTGCGCGCCCCGCTCGGCGCCGAACTCGCTCAGCAGCTCCCAGCGCACGAGATCGGAGGAGCCGTAGAACATGATCCGGTCGCCGGCCGCGAGCATGAGCACCCACCTGCCGGTGGCTTCGTGCCGGATCACCTTGGGATCGCGGAAGTCCTCGATCCCCGGGTTGTCGATCACCGGGTTGCCTTCGTACTTCGTCCAGCTCCTGCCGCGGTCGGCGCTGTGGGCCAGGCACTGCGTCTGGCTCTCCCCGTCGGCGGTGTAAAAGGCGACCAGACCGGCTTCGCCGCCGAAGAAGCCGCTGGTGTCGTGCTCGTCCACGACCGCGCCGCCCGAGAAGACCGCTCCCAGCTCGTCCGGGCGCAGCGCGACCGGCAGTTGCTCCCACCGCACGAGGTCGGTGCTGACGGCGTGACCCCAGCTCATGTTGTCGTGATCGCTGCCGTACGGGTTGTGCTGGAAGAACAGGTGGTATTCGCCGTCGAACCACACCATGCCGTTGGGGTCGTTCATCCAGTTGCGCGCGGGGGCGAACCGGACGCGGGGCCGCCACTGCTCCGTCGCCCGCGCGGAGCGCGCACCCCGCTCCGCACGTGCGAAGAGGCCGCCCGAACCGGTCGCCGCCGAAACCAACCCCAACCCGGCCACGGCACCGGCACCCGTCAGGAACGCCCTCCGGTGCGGCCGGAGCGGCCGCTGCTCGTCCTGTGACATCACGTCGATCTCCTTCCACTCCCGAGGGCGGGCAGCCCGGGCTGCTCGATGTTCCGCTGTTCGGGCGGCCCGACCAGCGGGGACTCAGGGACCGCGCGGATTGGCGGTCGGTTGCTTGGTCGCACCGGTTCGTCAGGTAAGGGGCCGCGCGGATTGGCGGCCACGTGCTCGACCGCACCGGCCCGTCAGGCAAGCGGCGGAGCCGCTTCCCTTCCCGCGCAGGCAGACCGAGCCGCTGGGGTTCTCCCACCCGACCCGCAACGCCAGCCGATCCGCGGACTCCCTTACTGCGCGGGGGCTTCGGCGTCCTGGTCGGTGGCGATGGCGGCGGCGGCCGCGTCGAGCGCCGCCTCGTCGGTGGAATCGAGCTCGACCTCGGCGCCGTGCTCGGCACCGAGGGTCATGAGGCCGAGCACGCTGGCGGCGTCGACGAACTCGCCGACGGCGCCGTCGGCGACCTTGGCGATGCGCACGGGTGCGGCCTGGCCGGCCACGGTCTGGGCGAGCAGCCCGGCCGGGCGGGCGTGCAGTCCGACGCGCGAGGCGACGGTGACTCGGCGGCGCATGGCAACTCCTCCGCTCTCCCCGGTGTGCGGGGTCGGCTGTCAGGTCTCGGGAACCGGCCCGGATCGGACCGGTGTGGCTGCGCAGGCGGCGGGACGTCCCGCGCGGGTGACCGGCGCGGTGCCGGTGGTGCGGGCTCGGCCGCGCGGTGCGGGAACGCCGGCGCCGCGCGGCAGGCCCCGGTTCAGGCGGTCACGGCGGTGCCGCTGGCCTCCGCTGCCGTGCTCCTCTGCGGCGACGCGGCCGTCGCCCGTTTGACCACGAGCAGCGCCGCGGCCGACAGCACCGTTCCGACGGCGATGGCCAGCAGGTACTGCAGCGGTCCGCCGACCAGCGGCAGCACGAACAGCCCGCCGTGCGGGGCCCGCACCGTCGCGCCGAGGCCCACCGACAGCGCTCCGGTCGTGATCGAGCCGAGCATCACCGAGGGGATGACGCGCAGCGGATCGGCCGCGGCGAACGGGATGGCGCCCTCGGTGACGAAGGAGGCGCCCAGCAGCCAGGCGGTGCGCCCGCTGGCGCGTTCGGAATCGGTGAACCGGGAACCGCGCACGGCCGTGGCCAGCGCGGCCGCCAGCGGCGGCACCATGCCCGCGGCCATCACCGCCGCCATGATCTCCAGCGAGGCCGTGGTGCCGGTGGACAGCCCGCCGACGGCGAAGGTGTAGGCGACCTTGTTCACCGGACCGCCCATGTCCAGCGCGATCATCCCGCCGAGCAGCGCGCCGAGCAGTGCCGCGTTGGCGCCGGACAGACCGTTGAGCCAGTCGGTCAGGCCGGACATGACCAGCGCGATCGGCTGTCCGATCACGACGTACATGAGAACGCCGACGATCGCGGAGCCGAACAGCGGCAGCACCACCACCGGCATGATCCCGGCGACCGCGCGGGGCACGGGGATGCGCCGCAGGCCGGCGACGACGCCACCGGCGAGCAGACCGCCGACGAGGCCGCCGAGGAAACCGGCCCCGACCGTGGAGGCCACGGCGCCGGCGACGAACCCGGGCGCGATGCCCGCCCGGTCGGCCATGGCGTAGGCGATGAACCCGGCCAGCACGGGCACGAGGAACTCGAACGCGGTCTCACCCGTCTGGTTGGCCAACGCCGCCCAGCTGGTCAGGCTCGCCGGGTCGAACTGCTCGGTCACGTCGGGGGCTTCGGTGATCGCGTAGCCGCCGAGCGCGTAGCTCAGGGCCATGAGCAGCCCGCCCGCGGCGACGAACGGGATCATGTAGCTGACGCCGGTCATCAACCACTGCCGCAGGCGGCCGCCCCAGCCGGCGAGGCGGCCGGAGCTGGTTCCACCGGCGGATCCCCCGCCGCCGGAGGCCGCTGCCGCCGGCTCGGCCCGGGTGGACTCCGCCGCGTCCGCGGCGGGCGTGCCGACCGCGGCGCCCGCCTGCTCGACGAGCCCGGCCGCGTCGTTGATGGCCTGCTTGACGCCGCCTTCGACGAGGGGTTTGCCCGCGAACCGGTCGCGGTCGCGCACGCCCACGTCCGCGGCGAAGATCACCGCGTCCGCCGCGCCGATGTCCTCTTCGGACAACGCTGCGGACCCGGCGGAGCCCTGGGTTTCGACCTGGATGTCGTGCCCCGCGTCGGCAGCGGCCTGCTCCAGCGCCTCCGCGGCCATGTAGGTGTGCGCGATCCCCGTGGGGCACGCGGTCACCGCGACGAATCTCATGACGCGACCTCCGTGCTGATGAACGCCGCGGCCGCGGCGGGGTCGGTGGCCTCCAGCAGCGTCTGCTTGAACTGCGCGCGCACGAGCCGGCGGGCCAGCGCCGCCAGCACCGTCATGTGGTCGGAGTCGCCGCCTTCCGGCGCGGCGATGAGGAACACCAGGTGCGCCGGGCCGTCCTCGGCGCCGAAGTCCACGCCGCCCGCGCTGCGGCCGAAGGCCAGGGTCGGCGCGGTGACCGCGGTGGACCGGCAGTGCGGAATGCCGATGCCGCCCTCCATGCCGGTGGGCATCTGGCTCTCCCGCTCCCGCACGTCGGCGAGGAACTGCTCCAGGTCGGTGACGCGTCCGGCCGCGGTGAGCCGCTCGGCCAGCGCGCGCACGGCCTTGTCCTTGTCAGCGCCGTGCCGGTCGAGGTCGAGGTCCACCAGGTCCGCTGTGATCAGCTCGGTGCTCATGCCGCCACTCCACTCAGGCTCACTGTTTCGTCCACTGTGTCCACACGCACCCGGTGACCGAGCGCGTCCCCGGGGGCCGGCATCCGGCTCCCGGCCAGCCCCACCGCCGCTGCGCCGTAGGCCACGGCCGTGCGCAAGGTTTCCCCGCGGCCCCACCCCGCCGCGTCGGCCCGCAGGAACCCGGCGAGCACGGCATCGCCCGCGCCGACCGTGCTGCGCACCTCCGCGACCGGGCTGGTGGCGTGCAGGCCGCCGTGCTCGTCCACCAGCACCGCACCGAGTTCGCCGAGGCTCACGAGCACGGCACCGACGCCGCGGTCGCGCAGTCCGCGGGCCACGTCGACCACCTCGCCGAGGTCGGCGAGGTCCCGCCCGGCCAGCTCGGCCAGTTCGTCGAGGTTCGGCTTGATCAGATCGGGGCCCGCCGCGACGGCCCCCCGCAGGGCGGCGCCGGAGGCGTCCACGGCGGTGCGCGCGCCCGCCGCGCGCGCGGCGCGGACCAGCCGCGCGTGCAGGTCCGCGGAACAGCCGGTGGGCAGGCTGCCGCTGCTGACGACCCAGTCCGCGGTGCCGGCCAGCTCCCCGGCGGTGCGCTCCAGCTCGCCCACCTCGGACTCGTCCAGCTGCGGGCCGGGTTCGTTGAACTTGCTGGTGACCCCGTCCTGGTCCACCACGGTCACGTTGCTGCGCGTGCGCGTGCGCAGCGGCACTTCCACGACGGGCACGGATTCGGGGCTGAGCAGCTCGGCCAGCCGCCGCCCCTCGGCCCCGCCGAAGGGGAGCACCGCAGCGGTCGGCACCTCGGCCGCGGCGAGCGCCCGCGCGACGTTGACGCCCTTGCCGCCCGGGTCGAGCTGCACCTGCTCGGCGCGGTGGACGCCGCCGGGCACGAGGCTGTCGACCTGGATCGTGCGGTCGAGGCTGGGGTTCGGGGTGATGGTGACGATCACGCGAGCACCACTTCCGTGTCGGCGCGGTCGAGTTCCTCCCGCGCGGAGTCGTCCAGGTCCGCACCGGTGACGATGGTGTCCATCTCGGCCAGCTCGGCGAAGCGGCTGAACTGGTCGTCGCCGTACTTGGCGGGGTCGGCGAGCAGCACGCGGCGGCGGCAGGCGCGCACCATGGCGGCCTTGACCGCGGATTCGGCCGGATCGGGGGTGGTGCAGCCGCGTCCGGCCGAGAAGCCGTTGGTGCCGAAGAACCCGACCTCGACGGTGAGGCCGTTGAGCACGTCCAGCGCCCAGGACTCGACGGCGGCCAGCGTCGTCGACCGCACGCGCCCCCCGAGCAGGTGCAGCGTGATGTTGCTGCGGCTGGCCAGCTGCTGCGCTGCGGGCAGGGCGTTGGTGACCACCGTGAGCTCGCGGTCCAGCGGCATGTGCGTGGCCAGCCGGCCGGTGGTGGTCCCCGCGTCGAGCAGCACCGTCCCCCGGTCGGGCAGCAGGTCGACCGCGGCCTTGGCGATCCGTTCCTTGTCGGCGGCGTTGGTCTGGTCCCGCAGGGACACGCCCGGTTCGAAGTCGAGGCGCTCCACCGGGATCGCACCGCCGTACACGCGGCGGACGATGCCGCGCCGTTCCAGCGCGGCGAGGTCCCGGCGGATCGTCTCCGGAGCCACCTCGAGCTCGGTGGCCGTGGCCGCCACGTCGACCCGGCCCTGCTGCCGGGCCCGCTGCGTGAGCAGTTGCTGCCGCTCCGCCCCGTACATGCCCGATGTCCTCCGATTGCTTGTTGGTTGTTGAGAGATTCTGCCCTTTTTTGCGTGCTTGTCAAGGGCGTGCTGCCTGCGCGCCACTGCTCGTTTCCGCAGCGCGAGCCGCCACACCCCGGGGGAACCGGGCAACACCGGGCATCGTTGATCCATCGTTCGTAGGAACTTGATCCGGAAACGGCCACCGAGCACGGGCGGCGGGTTGCAATGGCCGTGCCGCGGATTGCCAGGGTTCGCGCCAACCGACGACAAACCGCCGGCTCACCGGGACCGACCGCAACGCCCCCCGTGCGGTCGGTCTCCGGGAACGCCCCGCGCTCGAAGCACCCGCGCACCCGCCGCCCCGCGGGGTCGCAGTGCTCAGCAGCGGGGACTACCGGGCGCCACGCAACACCGGCTCCGCTCCCGAGGGGGTGCGCGCATTTCCCGCGGAACGTTCACCGACGACGCCATCGCAGCAGGTCGCGAACTTCGCTGACCACGCCGTCGGGATCCTCGTGCAGCACAGCGGCAGAACGCCCGGTGATGACGGCTTCCGGCGGAAAGCACTTCGCTGCGGCCTCGCATCCGAGGCGGTGCGCCAGGGGACCGGCACCGGTGCGCACACGCCGCGGATCGCGCGGTAGACGTCCGCGCTCCGGCGGAGGTCCTGGTCCGTCCACCCCCCGGCGAGCGCTTCCCGGCGGGTGACGAGGCGAGGGGAACCCTCGTCCCGGTGCAACGGCGTTGCGTCGTGTTCCCAACGTGCACGCGCGCGCCCGTGCGGCGCAGCTGTCGGAAGGCGGGTTGTGGACAACCCGCCCGCCTGCGGACAGCTCCGTCAGCCGCGGTCGACGATGGGGGCCATCACCCACTCGCGGGGGATGCCGAAGGCCTGCACGATGTCCACGGCGTGCGGGCGCAGCGACTGGCACAGCGCGTTGACGGCCTGCGTGACCTCCTTCGAGCGCCGCGGGCTGATCCGCTCGTGCTCGAGGAACCACCCGCGCTCCTCCTCGATCGTGGACAGCGCGTAGAGATCGCAGACCCGCTCGAGCAGCTGCCGCGTGCCGCCGTCGGCGCAGCGGTCGATGGCGCCGACGAACGACTCGAGCACCATCCGGTCGACGTGCGCACGCGCGGTCAGCAGCACGTGGTCCTGGGCCCCGTTGAACACGTCGAAGGCGTTGGCCCCGCCCGCGCGGCGCAGCCGCCGGGCCAGCCCGTCGAGGCTGTGCTTCTCCCGCTCCTCGAACTGCTTCAGCTGCCACCCGCGGTCGTGCACGTCGTCCTTGCCCGAGCTGATGAGCTGCTGCACGAGGTTGCGGGCCGCGGTGCGCTCGGCCACCGCCTCGATGAACTGGTCGGCGATGAACCGCGCCATGCCGAGGGTCCCGAGCTCGTCGAACTGCTCCTTGTAGTTCGTGAGCATGCCCTTGGCCAGCAGCTGCAGCAGCACCGTGTTGTCGCCTTCGAACGTGGTGAACACGTCCGTGTCGGCCTTCAGCTGCGCGAGCTGGTTCTCGGCCAGGTAGCCGGCACCGCCGCAGGCCTCGCGGCAGGTCTGGATCGTGCGCGTGGCGTGCCACGTGGCCACGGCCTTGAACCCGGCGACGTCGCTCTCGAGCTTGCGCTGACCGGCTTCGTCGCCGGAGCCGGTCAGGTCGTGCATCGTCTCGACGAGGTCGGTGTGGGCGAAGTGCAGCGCGCAGGTCTTCGCCAGCGCGGGCAGGAGTTTCCGCTGGTGCCCCAGGTAGTCCATGATGGACACTTCCTGCCCGGTGTCCGGCCGGGTGAACTGCCGCCGGTGCTCGCCGTAGCGCAGCGCGATCTCCAGTGCGAGCTTCGTCGCGCCGCCCGCGGTTCCGGCGACGGAGACGCGCCCGCGGATGAGCGTGCCGAGCATGGTGAAGAAGCGCTTGGTCGGCTTGTCGATCGGGCTGGAGTAGGTTCCGTCGGCGGCGACGTCGCCGTAGCGGTTGAGCAGGTTCTCCCGCGGCACGCGCACCTGGTCGAACGTCAGGGTGCCGTTGTCCACCCCGTTGAGGCCGGCCTTGTGCCCGCAGTCGCCGATGCGCACGCCGGGCAGCACGGCGCCGTCGCGGTCGCGGATCGGCACCAGCAGCGCGTGCACCCCGTGCTCGCCGCCGTCGGGGGTGTGCAGCTGCGCGAACACGACGGCCATCCGCCCGTCGCGCGCGGCGTTGCCGATGAACTCCTTCATCGCCGACTCGTCCGGCGTGTGCACGACGAACTCGCCGGTGTCGGCGTCGTAGCCGGCCGTGGTGCGCACGCTCTGCACGTCGGAGCCGTGGCCGCGCTCGGTCATGGCGAAGCAGCCGAGCAGGTCGAGTCCCATGATGTCGCGCAGGTAGCGCTCGTGGTGCCGCTCCGTGCCGAGGGCCACGACCGCACCGCCGAACAGGCCCCACTGCACCCCGGCCTTGACCATGAGCGAGAGGTTGCCGGGCAGCATCTCCAGCGAGACCACCGAGCCGCCCACGTCGGAGCCGCCGCCGTGCTCGGCGGGGAAGCCGAGCTCCTGCACGCCCGTCTTGGCCAGCATCCCCAGCTGCTCGAGGGTGCGGGTGCGCTGCGTCTCGGTGTCGGCCGCCGTGTCCGGAGCCAGGTCGACGTGGGCGAGGCCCGCGCGGACCTGCGCGCGCACGTCCGCCCAACGTCCGTCGAACAGGTCGGCGAGCGCCGCGGTGTCGAATGCACGCGGGGTGTTCGGCGTGGTCATGAGGACCTCCACACGTCAGGGCCTGCTGCCCCGAGCGTAGTTACCACTGAGTAACTTCGCCACTGTGGCGTTCGCGACTCCGCCTCCGCGCCGCGGGGACCACCAGCACGCGGGTACCCGGCGGCCGCGGCGCCCGGGCGGGGCGGCCGCAGCCCGCCGACCGCGCCCGCAGCCCCGGCGGCGCGAGCGCGCTCGGCGGAGGACCCACCCGGCCACGGCGGGGCCGGCCCGAGAACGCGACGAGGTCGCGGCGGGAACGGCACCCCGCAGCGATCCCCCTCCGCTCGAACCCGGGCACCGCCCGATCGCCGGACCTCCCCGCCCGGACCCGGCCGCCCGCGGACGGGCCGCCCGGCAGGAGAAGTCCGACCCCTCCCGACCGGCCCCGCGGGAGTCACGCCACGACGTTGACCAGCCGGCCGGGCACGACGATGACCTTGCGCGGCTCACCGCCGTCGAGCTCCGAGGCGACCCGCTCGTCGGACAGCGCGGCCGCGCGCACCGCCTCGTCGTCGGCCGAGGCCGGCACGGTCACCCGCGAGCGCACCTTGCCGTTGACCTGGATCGGGTACTCGACGGTCTCCTCGACGAGGTAGTCCTCCTCGGCCTGCGGGAACGGCGCGTGCACCAGACTGCCGGCGTGGCCGAGCCGCGCCCACATCTCCTCGGCGACGTGCGGCGTCACCGGCGCGACCATGAGCACCATCGCCTCGACGACCTCGCGCGGCGTGCCCGCGCCCGCGCAGGTCTTGGTCACCCGGTTGTTCAGCTCGATCAGCTTGGCCACCGCGGTGTTGAAGCGCAGCTCGGAGTACTCCGCGCGCACCGTGGCGATCGTCTTGTGCAGCGCGCGCAGCAGCTCGTCGTCCGGCCGCTCGTCGACCACGCGCAGCTCCCCGCCGTGCTCGTCGACGACGTTGCGCCACAGCCGCTGCAGGAACCGGTGCGCCCCGACGACGTCCTTGGTCGCCCACGGGCGGGAGGCGTCCAGCGGCCCCATGCTCATCTCGTACAGCCGCAGCGTGTCCGCGCCGTAGGAGTCGGCCATCTCGTCCGGCGAGACCGAGTTCTTCAGGCTCTTGCCCATCTTGCCGTACTCCTGGAACACCTCCTGGCCGTCCCAGTAGTAGCGGCCGCCGGACTCGGTGACCTCCTCGGCGGGGACGTACACGCCGCGCGCGTCGGTGTAGGCGTAGGCCTGGATGTAGCCCTGGTTGTACAGCTTGCGGTACGGCTCCTCGGAGGACAGCCAGCCCAGGTCGTAGAGCACCTTGTGCCAGAAGCGCGAGTACAGCAGGTGCAGCACCGCGTGCTCCACACCGCCGACGTACAGGTCCACACCGCCCGGGTCGTCGGGGCCGTGCTCCGCGGGCCGCGGGCCCATCCAGTAGCGCTCGTTCTCCGGATCGACGAAGCGCTCGCCGTTGTCCGGGTCGATGTAGCGCAGCTGGTACCAGCACGAACCCGCCCACTGCGGCATGACGTTGGTGTCGCGGCGGTAGGTCTTGGGCCCGTCGCCCAGGTCCAGCTCCACCTCGACCCACTCGGTGGACTTCGACAGCGGCGGTTCCGGCACGCTGTCCGCGTCCTCCGGGTCGAAGGTGCGCGGCGAGTAGTCGGCGACCTCGGGCAGCTGCACCGGCAGGTGCTCCTCCGGCAGCGCGTGCGGCAGGCCGTGCTCGTCGTAGACGATCGGGAACGGCTCGCCCCAGTAGCGCTGGCGGGCGAACAGCCAGTCCCGCAGCTTGTACTGCACGCTGGCGCTGCCGTGGCCGTGCTCACCCAGCCAGTCGATGACCGCGTCCTTCGCGGCGGCCACGTCCATGCCGTCGATGTTCAGCCCCGTCTCCGCCGAGGAGGAGTTGATCGCCGGGCCGTCACCGGTGTAGGCCTTCCCCGCGAAGTCCGCGGGCGGCTGCACCGTGCGCACGATCGGCAGGCCGAGGACCTCGGCGAACTCCCAGTCGCGCTCGTCCTGGCCGGGCACCGCCATGACCGCACCCGTGCCGTAGGCCATGAGCACGTAGTCGGCGACGAACACGGGGATGCGCCGCCCGTTGACCGGGTTGACCGCCCAGGCGCCGGTGAAGACGCCCGTCTTCTCCCGGCTCTCCTGCCGGTCCAGTTCGGACTTCGTGGACGCGCGGCGCCGGTACTGCGCAACGGCCTCGGCCGGGGTCGCGGCACCGTTCGTCCACCGCTCGTCCGCACCGGCGGGCCACTCCTCGGCGAGGAGCCGTTCCACCAGCGGGCTCTCCGGGGCCAGCGCCATGAACGTGGCGCCGAACAGCGTGTCCGGCCGGGTGGTGAACACGTCGATCGCCTCGTCGAGGCCCTCCACCTCGAAGCGGACGTTGGCGCCGCGCGAGCGGCCGATCCAGTTGCGCTGCATCGTCTTGACCTTGTCCGGCCAGTCCAGCCGGTCCAGGTCGTCGACCAGGCGGTCGGCGTAGGCGGTGATCCGCATCATCCACTGCTTGAGGTCGCGGCGGAACACCGGGAAGTTGCCCCGCTCGGTCAGTCCCTCGGAGGTGACTTCCTCGTTGGCCACCACGGTGCCCAACCCCGGTGCCCAGTTCACCGGCGCCTCGGACAGGTAGGCCAGGCGGTGCGAGTCGAGCAGTTCGCGCTGCTCCACGTCGGACAGCTCCGCCCAGGCGCGGCCGTCCGGCGCGGCCCGCTCGCCCGCGGCGAACTGCCGCTGCAGCTCGCCGATCGGGCGCGCCCGCCCGCGGCCGCCGTCGGCGTCGAAGTCGTACCAGGCGTTGAAGATCTGCAGGAAGATCCACTGCGTCCAGCGGTAGAACTCGATGTCGGTCGTCGCGATCCGGCGCCGCTCGTCGTGGCCGAGCCCCAGCCGGCGGACCTGCGCCAGGTACCGCTCGATGTTCTCCTCGGTCGTCGTGCGCGGGTGGGTGCCCGTCTGCGCCGCGTACTGCTCGGCCGGCAGCCCGAAGGCGTCGAAGCCCATCGTGTGCAGCACGTTGTAGCCCAGCATCCGGTTGAAGCGGGCGTAGACGTCCGTGCCGATGAAGCCCAGCGGATGCCCCACGTGCAGCCCGGCCCCGGACGGGTACGGGAACATGTCCTGCACGAACAGCTTCCCCGCCGGCACCTCCCCGCGGAGCGGACCGGCCGGGTTCGGGGCGTGGAAGCTGCCGAGCTCGGACCACCGGCGCTGCCAGCGCTGCTCGATCTCGGCGGCCATCCGCGCCGTGTAGCGGTAAGGCGGGACCTCCTCGTTCGCGGTCCCGTCCGTCGCCCCGTCCTGGCCACTCATCGCGTGCGTTCCTTCCCTGTGCTCAGCTTCGGCTCCCGCCGCGCGCTGCACCGGCACCGGTGTTGGTGGCGGGCACCCTCCGGTCGGCGGCTGACTGCGTCAACCAGGTGAACGCGGCCGGCTCGTGGTCCGATGACCTCCACCGTTCAGTGTGCCTGCCCGGCTCCCCCGCCGTCGCAGAAGGGTGGGGTCGCGGCATTGACTTCGAGCGCACTCGATGGATCACGCTCGTGCCATGATCAGCGACAAGACGTGGTTCGACGACATCTACGCCCAGCACGACGCGCCGTGGGTGCTGGGCGAGGCGCAACCCGAGATCGTCCGGCAGGAACGAGCCGGGGCGATCCGCGGCAGCGTGCTCGACATCGGTTGCGGCTCCGGCGACAACACCCTGCACCTCGCCGAGCGCGGCTACGAGGTGCTCGGCGTCGACTTCTCCGAGCAGGCGATCCGGCGGGCCCGGGACAACGCCGCCGCGCGCTCGGTGCGGGCCCGCTTCGAGGTCGCCGACGCGCTCCGGTTCGACCGCCCGAACGCGTTCGACACGATCGTGGACAGCGCGTTGTTCCACGTGTTCGGCGGGCAGGACCGGGCGGAGTACGTGGCGAACCTGCACCGGCTGTGCCGCCCCGGCGGGCGGGTGCACGTGCTCGCCGCCGCGCCCCCGCCGCCCGACCACCCCGGAGCGGGGGCCGACGGGCCGCCCCAGGTCACCGCGGAGGAACTGCGCGCGGCGTTCGGCGCCGGCTGGGAGGTCGAGGAGCTGCGCGCGACCGAGCTGAACGGCATCGCCACCGAACGCACGGCGGAGCGGTTCGGCGTCCCGCCCGGGCAGCGGACGGGCCTCGGCGGGTGGTTCGCGCGGGTGCGCCGCCTCTGACCCGCGCGTCCCGGCGGGCTTCGCGGTCCCGCGGGGGCGGGGTGCGCCCGGGGAGCGGAGACCGCGATCCGGCCGTGCGCAGCAGCACGAGGTGCGCCCCGGAGGTGTGCCCCGGGGCACGGCCGGGCGCCGCCGGCTCGGTGCCCACCGCGGCACGGCATAGGCTGGGCGCGTGCTGATGGCTCAGGTGTTCCTCTGCGCGGTCCTCGTCCTCGCCGGGGCGGGGCTGGTGTTCGTCGGGCTGCGCGGAACGCGCGGCACCCTGCCCCGCAACCGGTACGCCGGGGTGCGCACCCCGGAGGCCATGCGCAGCGACCAGGCCTTCGCGCTGGCCAACCGCGCGGCGGGTCCGGCGCTGCTCGCCGGCGGTGGTGCCGCCCTGCTCGCCGGTGCCGCGATGCCCGCGCTGGCCTCGGTGGTGAGCGTGGTGCTCGTGGCGGTGCTGGGGTTCGGCGGCGCGTTCGCGCTGATGACCCTGGGCGGTGTGGCCGGTCACCGGGCCGCGGCGACGCTGCCCGATCCCGCGCCCGCGGGGCCGTGCGGGGGCTGCGCGCTCGCCGGTGCGTGCCGGGGCGCGTCCGCGACGCCCGGGTGCGGCGGCGGGATCTGCGGCGACTGAGCCGCGCGGGCTCACGCCGCGGGCACCGGCGTTGCCCCGCCCCGCTGTGTCGACCCGCCCCCGGTGAGTCGGCCCGCCCCGCGGATCAGTTCAGCTTCACGTCGCCCGGATGGGTGGCCAGCAGGGCCAGCGGCAGCCCCTGGCGGCGCAGCACCTGGCTCCACAGGCGCTCCGCGCTGCCCGCGAGCACGTCGTCCGGCAGCGCCGGCACCACGTACCAGTCGCCCCGGTCGATCTCCCCGCCGAGCTGGCCGGATTCCCACCCGGCGTAGCCCGCGAAGAACCGCAGCCCCCGGGCGCGCGGCGCCAGCTGCTCGGGATCGCAGTCCAGGTCGACCAGCCCCACCGGCCCGCGCACGCCGACCACGCCGTCCATCCCGTCCACGTCCTGGCCGGCGCGGAACGCGCCGAGGCAGATCGCGGTGCGCTGCTCGACGGGGCCGCCGACGAACAGCGACGGGGGCTGCGTGGCGTGCGGCGCCCAGTTCGGCAGCACTTCCTCCACCGACACCTCGCTCGGGCGGTTGAGCACGACACCGAGCGTGCCCTCCCGCCGGTGGTGGATCACGTACACGACGGCGCGCTGGAAGTTGCTGTCCAACAACTTCGGGGCCGCGACCAACAGCGTCCCCGGTTCCACGTCCGCGTCCGATGCCACGCCCCCATGATCGCACTCATTGCCCACGCACGAATCCGGCAACACCAAGAAAGCCGTGCCCACGGGGTTCGCCCGAGGCAGCGCTTCAATGGCAATGCCTGGAAATAACGCCGAGTATTACTATTAGACGCAACGATCCGCTTCCGCCCTCGCGCGCCGCGGGCGGCGGCCAGCTGCAGCAGCGAACACCCGCAGCAGCGGCCACGTGGCGGCAGCGCTCATCTGCAGCAGCGGCAGCGGCCACGTGGCGGCAGCGGCACGCACCGCGAGGACAAGCTCGTCCACCACCTCGCGCACCCGCGCCGCCACCGCGTCGCCCCGCCCGACTCGCCCGGCCGAGGGGCGGCTCCAGCCCGACGCGCCGTATCTTGTGGATGACCCGTCCCCCATCCGTGTGGGGATGGTTCACAATTTTCATGAAAATTGCGCTCTCTGGAACGAGTCCAGATTGAGCGGAGGGCCTTGCCCGTCGGAGAAGCAGGGCAGGTGGGGTGATCGCCCAGGTCCGGAGGGTCCGGGGGCCGGCGGGGGAGCCCGAGGCCGGCAGTGTCGGCGGGGCGGCCTCGCAGTGCCGGCGGGGCGATCAGGCGCTCGTCCTCCCCGGGGCCGGCGCTACGGGATCGCCGGCGCTACGGGATCACCGGCGCTACGGGATCGCCGGTGCTACGGGACCTCCAGGCCCTCGTCCTCCCGGGCCCACCGCTTCAGCTCGGCCACGGCCTCGTCGCGCTCCATCGGCCCGCGGTCGAGGCGGATCTCCTTGAGGTGCCGCCAGGCACGACCGACCACCGGACCGGGCGGGAGGTCGAGGAGCTGCATGATCTCGTTGCCGTCGAGGTCGGGGCGGACCTTCGCCAGGTCCTCCTCCTCGGCGATGCGCGCGATCCGCGCTTCCAGGTCGTCGTAGGCGCGCTGCAGCGCGGCCGCCTTGCGCCGGTTGCGCGTGGTGCAGTCGGCCCGCACGAGCTTGTGCAACCGCTGCAGCAGGTGGCCGGCGTCGTTGACGTAGCGCCGCACCGCGGAGTCGGTCCACTGCCCGTCGCCGTAACCGTGGAACCGCAGGTGCAGGTACACCAGATCGGACACCTCGTTGACGACGTCCTTCGAGTAGCGCAGGGCGCGCAGCCGCTTGCGGGCCATCTTCGCGCCGACGACCTCGTGGTGGTGGAAGCTCACCCCGCCGCCGGACTCGAACCGCCGGGTGGCCGGTTTGCCGATGTCGTGCAGCAGCGCGGCCAGGCGCAGCACGAGGTCCGGCGGCCCGCCGGGATCGGCGGCGCGTTCCAGGTCGACGGCCTGCTCGAGCACCTTCAGCGAGTGCCCGTAGACGTCCTTGTGCTGGTGGTGCTCGTCGATGGTCAGCCGCATGCCGGGCACCTCGGGCAGCACGTGCTCGGCCAGGCCGGTGTCGACGAGCAGCTCCACACCGCGCCGCGGGTGCTCCCCGCAGACGAGCTTGGACAGTTCCACCTGCACGCGCTCCGCGGTGATCCGCGCGATCTCGCCGGACATCTCGTGCAGCGCGGTCAGCACGCGCTCGGCCGGCCGCAGGCCGAGCTGGGAGACGAACCGGACGGCGCGCAGCATCCGCAGCGGATCGTCGGCGAAGGACTCCTCCGGGGTGGCCGGGGTGTCCAACCGGTTGGCGGTGAGGTCGGCCATGCCCCCGTGCGGATCCACGAAGGTCCGGTCGATCACGTCGACGGCCATGGCGTTGACGGCGAAATCCCGCCGCAGCAGGTCGCCCTCGATGCTGTCGCCGAACGCGACCTGCGGGTTCCGGCCGACGCGGTCGTACTGGTCCGCCCGGAACGTGGTGATCTCCACGGTGGTGCCGCGCTTGTGCGCGCCGAGCGTGCCGAACTCGACGCCGGTGTCCCAGATGGTTTCGGCCCAGCCGGTCAGCAGCTCGCGCATCCGCTCGGGGCGGGCGTCGGTGGTGAAGTCCAGGTCGGTGCCGAGACGTCCGAGCAGCGCGTCGCGCACGCTGCCGCCCACCAGGTACAGCTGGTGGCCCGCGGCCGCGAAGAGCTCGCCGAGCTCGCCCGCCAGCGGCGCCGCGCGCAGCATGTCGTCCACGGCCCGCTCCCGGGAGCGGCTGTTCACCGGCGGTGCGCCTGCGGTCGAGGTGGCGTCGTACTCCGAACTGGACACGGCTCTCCAGGGTACTGGGCGGCTCCTCGGACCCCGTGGCGTGTCGGCCCGCCGGAGCGCCGACCAGTTGAGTGAACGGCCTAGTATCGGCGGCATGCCCCCGTCGCCCGGCCGCTCCGGCGGTAGCCAACCGGGGCGTCGGAACCGACGCCGCCGGCGTCGGCTGCGGACGTTCGAGGAAACATCGGCGGGTGGGCTGGTGATCGCCGGCGGCGAGGGGATGGCTGCGATCATCGGGCGGCTGGATCGGAAGGGGCGGCTGCTGTGGTCGCTGCCCAAGGGCCACATCGAGGCCGGTGAGACCCCGGAGCAGGCGGCGGCGCGGGAAGTCGCCGAGGAGACGGGCATCACCGGCAGCGTGGTGGCTCCGATCGGCACGATCGACTACTGGTTCGTGGCGGGCAACCGGCGCGTGCACAAGACCGTGCACCACTTCCTGCTGGAAGCGGTGGGCGGCGAGCTGTCCGACGAGGATGTGGAGGTCACCGAGGTGGCGTGGGTGCCGCTGGGCGAGCTCGACGAGGTCCTGGCCTACACCGACGAGCGGCGGCTCGTGCGGCGGGCCCTGGACCGCGACGAGCACCGCGGCGCGCGCGGCCCCCGGACGTCCGGCCCGCGGGGACCGGTGGGCGGTTTTCGCATCGAACCGGCACGAGGTAGTGGAACGGAGCCGGGGTGAGGTTTCTACTGGCCGCGCTGGTCGCCGCGCTCGTGTTCGCGCTGCTGCCGGCTGTCCCGGCGCCCCGCGCGCACGCGCAGGCCCAGCAGCTCACCCGATTCGAGGTGACCGGGGTCGCTCCGAACGTGGTGACCGAGCGCGCTCCGGGCGAACTGGTCGTCAGCGGGCGGCTCACCAACACCAGCGACCACGTCATCGACGACGTCGAGGCCCGCGTCCAGCGCGGCGAGGCCCCGACCACCGAGCCCGGGGTCCAGCAGGCCCTCCGCGGCGAGGCGAACATCACCACCGACCCGCAGTTCACCCCGGTCGTCGACCGGATCCGCCCGGGTGAGCAGGTGCCGGTGGAGATCCGCATCCCCTTCTCCGGCCCCGACTCGCTGGACATCACCGAACCGGGCACGTACCCGCTGCTGGTCAACGTCAACGGCCAGCCCGAGTCGAGCTCGCGGGCCCGCGTCGCCGAGGCGAACTTCCTGCTGCCGGTGCAGGCCCCGCCCGGCGGCACCCCGCAACCGCCGCCAGCACCGACCCCGACCTCGCTGCTCGTGCCGCTGGTCGACTACCCGCGGATGGAGCGCTCCACCTCCCCGGGCAACCGCGCGATCCTCACCGACGACCGGCTGGCGGGCGAGCTCTCCCCCGGCGGGCGGCTCTACGAGCTGGTGCAGGCCGTCAACGAGCGCGTCAACAACGGATCACCGCTGGGCAGCGCGCTGTGCTTCGCCATCGACCCGGACCTGCTGGCCACCGCCAAGGCGATGAGCCGCCCCGAGGGGTACCTGGTGCGCACCTCCAACGGCGGCACCGAACCCGGCATCGGCGGCGAGGCGGCCGGGCTGTGGCTGAGCAAGCTGCGCGAAGCCGTCGACGGGCGCTGCGTGCTCGCGCTGCCCTACGCCGACGCCGACCTGGTCGCGCTCAGCAGGGCGGGGCTGCCCGACGTGACCAAGGGAGCGGTGGACGGCAGCCGGGTCGTCGGCCGCATCCTCAACGAGGGCGGCAACGCCACGGTGGACCCGCGCCCCGCCACCTGGCCGATCTCCGGTGCGCTCGACCAGCGCACCGCAGCGGACCTCCCCCGCACGGAGACGGCCCTGCTCGACACCCGCTCGCTGGACGTGCCCGCGGGCACGCTGGCACCGGCCAGGATCCGGGGCACCGACCTGACCGCCCAACCGCTCGACCCGCTGCTGAGCAGCGCGCTCAACCCGCTCCGCGGCACGCCGCGGCAGTCCTCGGCGAAGTCCCCGCCGACGGAGGAGTCGGCCACCGCGCAGGACGCGCTCGGCTCGCTGCTGTTCCGCTCCACCCTCGGGTCGCTGCCCGACTCGACCTCCGTGCTCGCCCCACCGCGCCGGTGGAACATCAACGGCGAGCAGCTGCGCGGCCTGCTCGACGGGATGCGCGCGCTCGCCGACGCCGGCTACGTCGAACCCACCGCGCTGCCGCACCCCGGCGGCCGCCTGCCCGAAGCGGAGCTGACCTACCCGGACACCGCGGCGAGCGCCGAGATCCCGCAGCCGGTGCTGCGCACGCTGGCGCGCGCCAACTACGCGGTCGGCGACCTGTACCGGTCCTCCTCGGAGGAGCAGGCACGCCACGTCGACCCGGCCCAGGTCACCACTCCGCTGCGCAACGGCCTGCTGCGCGGCGTGTCGAGCGCGTGGCGCGGCGACCCGACGGGGGCGCGCCGCTGGACCGGCCTCGGGCGAGCGGCGGTGCGCAATACCCTCTCGCACGTCTACATCGAGGAGTTCCAGGGCAAGATCGCACTGGCCTCCTCCAACAGCGCCATCCCGTTGACCGTGGTCAACGACCTGCCGGTTACGGTCAGCCTGCGGTTGCGCGTCGGTCCGACGCCCGGCGTGGAGGTGTCGGACCTGGGGACGCTGCGCATCCCCGCGCACAGCAGGAGGCAGTTCTGGCCCGAGGTCTCGGTGCACCGCGTCGGCGAGTTCAACCTCGACGTCGCGGCCGTGACCGAGGGCGGCACGCCCCTCGGGCGCCCGAAGCGGTTGCAGGTCGACTCCAGCGCCTACGGCCCGCTGATCCCGGCGATCACGATCACCGCGGGCGGTCTGCTCGTCGTGCTGTCCGCGATGCGCATCGTGCGGCGCATGCGCGCCGGACGCGGGGGGACGCCGGACGAAACGCCCACCACCGAGTTTCCGCCCGGTGACGCCACCGCGGACGGCGATCGAACCGGGAACTGAGATCCTGGCGCGGTCATCCTCCGGTGCTCCGGCACCCCGCGTGACCCCGCGGCAGCGGGTCGCGCGGTGACCGTTGAGGAAGGGACGCGAGGAGTGCGAGAGAACGGACAGCGGCCCGCGAGGCCGACCCCGGCCGGGACGCGGCGGATGCCTCCCGCCACCGGGAACGGGGCGGCACCGGCACCCGGGACCGAGCAGCACCCGTCCGGCGCACCCACCGCGTCCACGCGCCCACCGGGCGCGTCCGACCCCGAGAGCACCCGCCCGAACGCGCAGGCGGCCCGGGGGTGGCACGCCGCTCCGACCGAGCCGATCCCGACCGTGCCCCCGGAACCGGGCATCGACCAGGCCACCGAGCACGTCTCGGACCGGACGCAGGTCATCCACCCCGTCCCCGGCGGTGCGGAGGAGTCCGGGCGCGGCGGCAGGTCGCTGCTGCGCGCCACGGGCTCGATGGCCGTGGCCACGCTGTTCAGCCGCCTCACGGGATTCCTGTGGAAGGTGATGCTGGCCTGGGCGATCGGCTACGGCGTGGTCAACGACTCGTTCATGGTCGCCAACAACCTGCCGAACAGCATCTTCGAGCTGCTCCTCGGCGGGGTGCTGACCAGCGTGATCGTGCCCGTGCTGGTGCGCGCGCAGAAGTCCGATCCCGACGGGGGCGAGGGGTACATCCAGCGCCTGCTGACGCTGTCGGTGGTGGTGCTCGGCGTCGGCACCGCGCTGTCCCTGGTCGGCGCCTCGTGGCTGGTCGCCCGCTACGCGGCCGACGAGGGCTCGGGCAATCCGGAGCTGGCGACGGCGTTCGCCTACCTGCTGCTGCCGCAGATCTTCTTCTACGGGATCAGCGCGCTCATCGGCGCGATCCTGCAGTCGAAGGAGAAGTTCGCCGTGCCCGCCTGGGCACCGGTGATGAACAACCTCGTCGTCATCGCCACGCTCGGCGCGTACTGGCTCATCCCCGGCCGGTTGACCTTCAACCCGGTGGAGATGGGTGACGCGCACCTGCTCACCCTGGGCATCGGCGTCACGTTCGGCGTGCTGACGCAGGCCGCGATCCAGCTGCCCGCGCTGCGCAGGGCGGGGATCCGGCTGCGGTGGCGCTGGGGCTGGGACTCGCGCCTGACCGAGTTCGGCGGCCTGGCCGCGTGGATGGTCGGCTACGTCGCGGTCAGCCAGCTGGGGCTGATGGCGATGAGCAAGGCCGGCACCGAGGCCGGGGCCTGGTCGATGTACCAGTACGTCTGGATGCTGCTGCAGCTGCCCTACGGCGTGCTGGGCTTCTCCGTGATGACCGCGATCCTGCCGCGGATGAGCGCCGCAGCGGCCGACGGCGACCACCAGCGCGTCATCGACGACCTCTCGCTCGGCAACCGGCTGTCCACGGTGAGCCTGCTGCCCGTCAGCGCGGTCATGGCCGCTGTGGGGCCGCCGCTGGGGCTGGCGCTGTTCTCCCTCGGCCGCAGCGCCGGGGACGCGGGCACCGTCGGCACGGCGCTGGCGGTGAGCGCGTTCGGCGTGCTGCCCTACGCGCTGACGATGCTGCAGATGCGCGTGTTCTACACCCTCAAGGACGCGCGCACGCCCACGCTGATCATGGTGCTGATGACGGCGTTCAAGATCCCCGCGTCGATGTGGGCGGGAACGCTGGGCAGCACCGAGGACGTGCTGTACGCGCTGTCGATCATCAACTCGGCGAGCTTCCTCGTCGGCTGGATCATCGGCGAGCTCTGGCTGCGGCACCGGCTCGGCCCCCTCGGCACGGGGCGGTTCGCCGTCACGCTGGGCAAGACGCTGCTGGCCTCCGCGGTCGGGGGTGCGGTGGCGTGGCTGGTGACGCTGGCGATCGGTGCGGCCGTCCCCGGCGAGGCCGGCGGCGGCACGGGCTGGCTGCAGCTGGTGTTCGGCGGCCTCGCCGGGTTCGCCGTCGCGTTCGGCGGCATGGCGCTGCTGCGCGTGCGCGAGATGAGCCCCGCGATCGGGCGGCTCGCCGGTCTGCTGCGTCGTCGCTGACACACGCGTCACGTACCCTCGTCGTGGAAGTCTCCTTCCGTGGGGGAGTAGTCAGGGGCGCCTCCAGCCCCCGAGAGCGGACCGGAAGGAGCGGGAGAGGGAAGGTGACCAGCGAACAGACCGAGCAGATGACGCCGGAGGACGACGGGGACGCCGGCGGGAGCGGGGTGAACCTCACTCCCGGGACGGTGCTCGACCACGGCCGGTACCGGCTGCTCGCCCAGGTCGGCGCGGACACGCGCTGCAACGCCCAGCTGTGGCGGGCGAAGGACGGCGTCCTCGGCCGGGACGTGGCGCTGACGGTCCTCGTCGGCGACCGCTCCGACACGGACGCGGCGGCCGGCGCGCGCCGGACCCTGGAACGCGCCATGCACGCGAGCACCTTCAACCACCTCGGCGTGGCCCGCGTGCTCGACGTGGTCGCACCGTCCCCCGGCGATCCCGACGGCGTGCTCGGCATCGTCATCGCCGAGTGGACCCACGGGACCGACCTCGTGGAACTCGTCGAGAACGGCCCGCTGGCTCCGGGCACGGCGGCGCGGCTGCTGCAACCGCTGGCCGCGGCCGTGGAGGCCGGCCACCACGCGGGGCTCGTCCTCGGCGTGGACCACCCGCAGCGCATCCGGGTCACCCCGGAGGGCGAGGTGCGGATGGCCTTCCCCGGCCCGCTGGCGCACGCGACGTCGAACGAGGACGTCGCCGGGCTCGGCGCGGTGCTGTACCTGATGCTGACGGCGCGCTGGCCCCTGGCCGGTGCCCCCGGTGGCCTCAGCTCCGCCCCGCTCGGCCAGGACGGCGGCGTCGTGCCGCCGCGCACGCTGCGCCCGACCGTCCCCATGGAACTGTCCACAGTGGCTTCCCGGGCGCTCGGCCCGGTGGACAACTCCGGCACCACCGGCGGAGTGCGCACCGGCGCGGCCGTGCTGCGCGTGCTGGAGCAGCACGCCACCGACGAGCACTCCGCGGCCGTCGCCAACGCCGGCGCGTCGAGCACCGCGGTGTGGAGCACCGACGACCCCAAACCCGACCGGGCGAAGCGCAAGAAGCTCGTGCTCAGCGTGAGCGTGCTCGGCGTCGCCACGCTGCTGGTGGTCGGCTGGATCGCGGCCAGCCTCATCGGCGTGTTCACCGACCCGGTCAACCCCGGCGACAGCCAGGTCATCGACGAGTCCGGCAACGCGAGCGACGGCACCTCCACGCAACCCCCGCCACCGGCGGAACCGCTCGCGGTCAGCCAGGGCACCGCGTACAACGACAACGGCGAACCCGATGCGCCGCACCGGATCCCGAACCTCTACGACGGCGACCCGAGCACCGCGTGGAAGACCTTCGACTACTTCCAGCAGCTCGGCCCGGGCGGGATCAGCAACGGCACCGGTGCGGTGCTCACCCTCGACCGGCCCGCCGTGCTGGGCGAGGTCACCATCAACTCCCCCAGTGCGGGCGCGCAGGTCGAGATCCGCACGGTCGACGGCGAACCCGCCCTGGACGGCGGTCGGGTGCTCGGCTCGGCGACGCTGCAGGACGGGCGGACGACGATCCCGATCGAGGCGGCCCAGCCCACCGACCGCGTGCTCGTGGTGCTGACCAAGCTCGCCGAGTCCGGCGGGAACTACAGCGCGGAGATCGGCGAGATCGAGGTGACCGGTTCCGCGGGCTGAACCGCCCAGGTGAGCAGGCACGATCGAGGTTGCGGAACACGGGGGATCATTCTCCGTCGCGTGAACAGTACAGTGCGAGATCGTGTCTGTGCCTGTCAGTTCGGATGCCGATCTTCTCGCGGCGCACCTCGGTGGAGATCCGCACGCGTTCTCCGAGCTGTTCCGCCGGCATCGCGAGCGGCTGTGGGCCGTGGCGCTGCGCACGATGCGCGACCCCGAGGAAGCCGCCGACGCGCTGCAGGACGCGATGCTGTCGGCCTTCCGCAACGCCGCATCGTTCCGCTCCGAATCCCAGGTCACCACGTGGCTGCACCGCATCGTGGTGAACGCCTGCGTCGACCGCATGCGGCGCCGCCGCGCACGCCCCAGCGTCCCCCTCCCCGAAACCGGACAGGGCGAGCCCGCCGTGCAACGAGATGATTTCGCCGTCCAGGACACGCGGATGGAGGTGCGCGACGCGCTGGCCAGCTTGCCGGAGGATCAACGGGCCCCCGTCGTCCTGGTGGACGTCGAGGGCTACTCGGTGGCCGAAGCGGCCGCGATGCTGGGCGTCGCCTCCGGCACGGTGAAGAGCCGCTGCGCGCGGGGACGGCTGCGCATGGCGAAACTTCTCGGGCATCTGCGGAACCCGAGCGCGCACCCGGACGTCCCAGGTCCCGCGGGTGCTCCGGCACGAGCGGAGTCGAAGCAGCGAGGGGAGGGGCGATGAGCGGTCACGACCGGCGCGGATCCGCGCCGCAGGACCCGTCGTGGTCCCCGGAGTCGCTGGCCGACCTGCACGCCGGGGCGCTCGACGAGGACGCGGCGCAGCAGCTGCGGCAGCAGGTCTCCGCGGACCCGGCGGCCCGGGAGGTGCTCGCCGCGCTGCGGACCACCACAGAGCAGCTCGGCGAGCTCGGCGCCGAACCCGTCCCGGAGGCGGTCGCCGCGCGCATCGACGGGGCGCTGCGCGAGGCCGCGCACGAGCGGCACGCCCCGCAGCCGACGGCCCGGCCGGCGGGGCAGCAGCCCGGACCGCACCTGCCGCACGGCCCCGCAGCCCCCGCCGCGGAGCGGCCCACCGCGGACGGCGCCCCGGCGGGCGGGACGGCTGCGCGGCCGGCCCCCGCGGTCGACCTCTCCGCGCGCAGACGTCGCCGCGTCCGCTCCGCCTGGGCGGTGGCGGCGGTCGCCGCCGCGGCCTCGGTGGCCGCGGTCCTCGTCCTCGTGCTCTCGCCCTGGCCGAGGACGCAGCAGCAGGCCCAACAACCCCCATCGACCCAGCAGCCCCCTCCGGGGCAGCAACCGCAGACCGGTCTGCCCCCCGCACCCGGTGATTCCGCCCCCCTCGCGCTCACCGGTCCCGAGGTCGACCTCACCGGCGAGCAGTTCACCCGGGTGATGCGCGCGCAGAACTACGACGGGCTGCGGGAGGAGCGGCAGTGGCCGGGCTGCCTGCGGGCCAACGGCACCGGCGGCGAGCAACCGCTCGGCGCGCACGCCATCACCCTCGACGGGAAGCCGGCCCAGCTGTTCGTGCTCTCCACCGGGGAGATCGGCCGGTTCCACCTGCTCGCCGTCGGCCCGGACTGCGGTCCGGACGAGCCCGCCACGATCTCCGAGGCCACCTACGGCGGATGACGGCCGCGCATCGCACTCGTGTGTGAACCGCCGCCGCCAGTACGGTGGTCGAAGCAGGCGGGGAGCGGGCGCGGTGCAGCGGCGCGCATCCGCTCCGGTGCCCCGGATCCGGCGGAAACAGCTGCGCAACGGCACCGGAACCGGCGCGGTGTGCGGTGCCGCACCCCTCGGTGGTGCGCGGGAACACGCCACGCCCCGCCCGTGTTGTGCCGAGTAGGCTCGCGCGCGGGAAGCGGGCGAGCACGCGACGACGGAAGGGGCGCGGTGACTGGCGACGTGCGCAACGTGATCATCGTCGGCTCGGGGCCGGCCGGCTACACCGCAGCGGTGTACGCCGCGCGGGCCGAGCTCGAACCGTTGGTCTTCGAGGGAACCCAGTTCGGCGGCGAACTGATGAACACCACCGAGGTGGAGAACTACCCGGGCTTCACCGACGGCGTCATGGGCCCGGACCTGATGCAGCAGATGCGGTCCCAGTCCGAGCGGTTCGGCGCGGAGCTGCGCGCCGAGGACGTCGAGGAGCTGGACCTCGGTGCGGACGTCAAGACCGTGCGGGCCAACGGCCGGACGTACCAGGCGCGCGCGGTGGTCCTGTCCATGGGCGCGGCCCCGCGCTACCTGGGCATCCCCGGTGAGGAACGGCTGCTCGGCCGCGGCGTGTCCTCCTGCGCCACCTGCGACGGGTTCTTCTTCCGGGACCAGGACATCGCCGTCGTCGGCGGCGGCGACTCCGCGATGGAGGAGGCCACCTTCCTGACCCGCTTCGCCCGGTCGGTGACGATCATCCACCGGCGGGAGGAGTTCCGCGCCTCCAAGATCATGCTGGAGCGCGCCCGCAGCAACGAGAAGATCAAGTGGCTGACCAGCACCGCGCCGACCGAGGTGCTGGGGGAGGGCACGGTCAGCGGACTGCGGCTGCGCGACACCGCCACCGGCCAGGAGTCGGAGCTGGACGTGACCGGCATGTTCCTGGCCATCGGGCACGACCCGCGCAGCGGACTGGTCCGGGGCCAGCTGGCCACCGACGAGGAGGGCTACCTGCAGGTGGACACGCCCTCCACGCGCACCGAGATCCCCGGTGTGTTCGCCGCGGGCGACCTGGTCGACCGCACCTACCGGCAAGCCGTGACGGCCGCCGGGACCGGCTGCTCCGCGGCCATCGACGCCGAGCGATGGCTCGCCGAGCAGGAGTCCGTGTCGCAGGCCGAGAAGGCCGCCGAGCTCGTCGGCGGCGGCTACGGCCCGGACGTGAACTGACCGCCCCCGTCCCCACTGATCGAGCAAGGGAGTAGACATGGCCGGCAACACCGTGACCGTGGACGCCGACAGCTTCAAGTCCGTCGTTCTGAACAGCGACAAGCCGGTGCTCGTGGACTTCTGGGCCACCTGGTGCGGACCGTGCAAGATGGTCGCCCCGGTGCTCGAGGAGATCGCCGACGAGTACCCGGAGCAGATCACCATCGCCAAGCTGGACATCGACCAGAACCCGACCCTGCAGCGGGACTACCAGGTGATGTCCGTTCCGACGATGCTGCTGTTCAACCAGGGCGAGCCCGTCAAGCAGATCGTCGGCGCCAAGCCGAAGGCCGCGATGCTCGAGGAGCTCTCCGAGTACCTGTGACCGCGAGCCCCGCGGGACCCCGCGGAGGGGTGTGAGTTCGCACTCCTCCCGCGTGCAACCGAATAACGCGGCCCCGCCGTCCTGTCGATGAACACAGCGACGGCGGGGCCGCGTTTTTGCTCAGCTGAATCGACGCACCTCCGCGGAAGCGGACCCCGCCGCCGCGGTGTCGATCTCGGCCCGCAACGCCGGTGCCGGACGAGCAAGGCACAATGACTGCCCAGATAGGTGGAATCGGCGTTGTGCCACCCGTTGCCCGGACGAGCACCGCGCGAACGGGGAGAGGCACGATCATCCATTCGCGCCGATGCACTCATCGGCGCCGGACACGAGCGAGGAGTGCATGCAGCTGCTCCGCCGCGGTGACGTCGGCCCGGGCGTCACCGAGATCAGAAACACGCTGGCCACGCTGGGACTCCTGCCCGCCCAGGACGGGCGCGGTGCCGCCGTGTTCGACGAGGCGGTGGAGCACGCGGTGCGGATCTTCCAGCAGCAGCGCGGTCTGATCACCGACGGCGTCGTCGGCCCCGCGACCTACCGGGCGCTGACCGACGCGCGCTGGCAGCTCGGCGACCGCTCGCTGACCTTCCTCGTGAGCAAGCCCATGAGCGGCGACGACGTGTTCACCCTCCAGGAACGGCTGCTCGAACTGGGCTACGACGCGGGGCGTCCCGACGGGATCTTCGGGCGCGAAACCGACCAGGCCCTGCGCAGCTTCCAGCGCGACTACGGCCTGAACGCGGACGGCATCTGCGGCCCGAGCACGCTGCGCGCGCTGAAGCAGCTCGCCCCGAAGGTGCGCGGCGGCCGGCCCGTGTACCTGCGCGAGCAGGAGAAGGTGCGCCGCTCCGGCCCGCGGCTGAGCGGCAAGCGCATCGTCATCGACCCCGGGCACGGCGGGCCCGAGCGCGGCGCCCAGTGGGGCTCGGTCAGCGAGGCGGACCTGACCTGGGACCTCGCGCGCCGCCTCGAGGGCCGGATGATCGCCACCGGCATGGAAGCGCTCATCACGCGCGGCCCGCACGGCTGCCCGCCCGACGCCGACCGCGCGCGGTTCGCCAACGAGGCGGGTGCGGACATGTTCCTGTCGCTGCACATCGACGCGAACCGCTCGGCGCTGGCGCAGGGCGTGGCCGGGTTCCACTTCGGCACGGGCAACGGCACCACCTCCACCGTCGGGGAGGCGCTGGCCGGGTTCCTGCAGCGCGAGCTCGTCGCACGCACCGGCATGACCGACTGCAAGACCCACCCGAAGACGTGGGACGTGCTGCGCCTGACCCGGATGCCCGCGGTGCGCATGGAGATCGGCTACCTGAGCAACGCCCAGGACCGGTACCGGCTGCTCGACCCCGGCTTCCGCGACGTGGTCGCCGAGGGGCTGCTCGTGGCGATCAAGCGGCTGTACCTGCTGGGGCAGAACGACCAGCCGACCGGCACGTTCACCTTCGACGACCTGCTTCGCTACGAGTACGCCCGCGCCGAGGGCGCCTGACCGGAGTTCCGGCCGCGGGCCCGTGCGGGCGGCTCAGCGGCACGTGGACGGCTCCGCGTGCGGCCGGGCGGTGGAGACCGTCATCGTGGCGGTGAGGTTCTGCAGCGCCGCGTCCACGTCCGCCTTCCACGTCGGCTCCTCCGGCAGCTCCATCCGCATCCGCGGCCACTGCTCGTGCGCCCGCACCGTGTGGAACCCGACCCGCTGCAGGAACTCCGCGGGGATCACGCACGAGCGCTCGCCCGCGGCGTCCGCGAAGGCCTCCACCGCGCGCACCCCCCGGCGGCTCAGCTCGCGCGCGACGTTGCGCACCAGCAGCGTCCCGAGGCCGAGGCGCCGCCGCTCCGGCACCACGTGCAGCGCGGTCAGCAGCACCGCGTCCGCGCTGACCGGCGCCGTGGGGAAGGCCCCCGCCGCCGGCACCCGCGCCGGGGGCGCGTAGAAGGCGTAGCCGGCAGGGGTGTCGCCGAGGAGCAGCTGGTGGCCGCAGACGCCCCAGTCCAGCAGCACACCGGAGACCCACGCCTCCTTCTCCAGTTCGGTCGCGCCGAACTCCTCGGCCTGCTGACCGGTGCTGCCGAGCTCCCAGAACACGCAACGACGGCACCGCGGCGGCAGCTGGTCGAGGTTGTCCAGCGTGACCTCGACAACACGTCGGGACACCGAACCTCCCAGGGATGGCGATGCGGGCGATCGCCGGCACGAACCGCGCAGGGCACAGCATACGATGTGGCTTTCACCACGGGAAAGTCGCGCGCAGTGCCCACCGGACCCGATGGAGTGAGACGGTGCGGGCGCACGCACGGCCGCGCGGGCGGGCGCCGGCGGACGGGCGCACCATGGCTCCGTGTCGCACCGGGACACCGCGCTCGACCTGCGGGGAGCGGCCGCGCAGCCGGGGCACCGGGTGCGCGAGGGCCGGGCGCACCAGGAGCCGTGCCGCGCGCCGGCCCGTGTCGCAGCTCGACCCGTGTCACACCTGAACCCGTGTCACACCTGAACAAGGTGCAGCGATAGGACGACTAGAATCACGCCACCACCGCCGCCGGTAGCATACCGAGCACGGCGCACACATCGGATCGGAGCGGGACATGTCTGATCAGGAAAGTCAGCCGGAGGGCACACCGGACAAAGACTCCCCGGCCCGCAACCTCGACGCGCACCGCGCGCTGTACGCGCAGCGAGCGACCGGGATGACCGCCTCCGAGGTGCGCGCGCTGTTCGCCGTGGCCAACCGCCCCGAGGTGGTGTCGCTGGCCGGGGGGATGCCGAACCTCGCGGACCTCCCGCTGGACTCCCTTTCCGCCGAGATCGGCGATCTCGTGGCCCGCGAGGGCCAGAGCGCCCTGCAGTACGGCTCCGCGCACGGTGTTCCCGAGCTGCGCGAGCAGATCTGCGAGGTCATGTCCCTGGAGGGCATCGAGGCGCACGCGGACGACGTGATGGTGACCGTCGGTTCGCAGATGGCGCTGGACATGGTCACGCGGATCTTCTGCGACCCGGGCGACGTGGTCCTGGCCGAAGGCCCCTCGTACGTCGGCGCGCTGAGCTCCTTCTCCGCCTACCAGGCCGAGGTCGCCCACGTGCCCATGGACGACGAGGGCCTGCGGCCCGACCTGCTCGAGCAGACGATCGACGAGCTGCGCTCCGCGGGCAAGCGGATCAAGCTGCTCTACACCATCCCGAACTTCCACAACCCGGGCGGCGTGACGCTGGCCGATCACCGGCGGGCCGAGGTCCTCGAGATCTGCTCGCGCAACGGCATCCTCGTGCTCGAGGACAACCCCTACGGCCTGCTCGGTTTCGACGGGCAGACGCACCCGGCGCTGCGCAGCCTGGACCCGGACAACGTGGTCTACCTCGGCTCGTTCTCGAAGGTCCTCGCCTCGGGCCTGCGGGTCGGCTGGGTGCTCGCGCCGCCGGCGGTGCGCGAGAAGCTCGTGCTCGCGGCGGAGTCGGCCACGCTGTGCCCGCCGACGCTGAACCAGATGATCGTGTCGCGGTACCTGAGCACGCACGACTGGAAGGGGCAGATCAAGGCCTTCCAGGAGCAGTACCGCCAGCGGCGCGATGCCATGCTCTCCGCGCTGGAGCAGCACATGCCCCGGGGCACGACGTGGACCGTGCCGGAAGGCGGCTTCTTCGTCTGGTGCACCGCCCCGGAGGGCGTGAACACCAAGGAGATGCTGCCCCGCGCGATCAACGAGCGCGTGGCCTACACCTCCGGAACGGGTTTCTACACCGACGGGAGCGGCGGCCAGCAGATGCGGCTGGCGTTCTGCTACCCGACTCCCGAGCGGATCCGCGAAGGAGTGCGGCGGTTGGCGCACACGATCTCCGAGGAGCTCGATCTGGTGCGCACGTTCGGAACCTCGGCGCAGGGTGCTCCGCGGCGCGGCCCCCAGGCGCCCTCCCCGGACACCGCGTAGTGCGAACGCCCGCCACAGCACGAAATCCACTGTGCACCGTTGTCCGTGCACAGTGGATTTTTATGTCCCTTGCAGACGGGCAACACCGACCGAGACGAGGAGAATCACGTGTCCGAACGCTGGGTGTCCGTACTGGCCGGTGGTCTGTCCCACGAGCGGGACGTCTCACTGCGCTCCGGGCGGCGCCTGTCCGCGGCGCTGCGTTCGGTCGGCATGACCGTGTCCGAGTGGGACGCCGATGACCAGCTGCTCCCCCGCCTGCGGCAGGAGCGCCCCGACGCGGTGATCATCGCGCTGCACGGGGGAGAGGGAGAGAACGGATCCGTGCAGACCGTCCTCGACCTGCTCGGCATCCCGTACGTGGGCACAGCCCCGCAGGCGTGCCGCCGCGCCTGGGACAAGCCCACCGCGAAGGCCGAACTCGCCCGCGCCGGGCTGACGACGCCCGCGTGGGCCGTGCTGCCGCATTCCACCTTCCGCGAGTTGGGCGCGCAGGACGTGCTCGACGCGCTCGTCGCGAAACTCGGCCTACCGCTCATGCTCAAGCCCGACAAGGGCGGTTCCGCCCTGGGGGCCCAGGTGGTGCGCGAAGCCGCCGACCTGCCTGCGGCGATGATGTCGGCACTGTCGTACGGCGATGCCGTGCTCGTGGAGCAGCTCATCACCGGCACCGAAATCGCCGTGACCGTCCTCGACGGACCGGAGGGGCCGCAGGCACTCCCCCCGGTGGGCATCGAGCCGGCCTCCGGGGTGTACGACTACACGGCGCGCTACACCGCCGGTCTGACCGAGTACAGCACGCCGGCGCAGCTGCCCGATCCGGCGGCGGAAGCGGCCGGGGAACTCGCCACAGCAGCGCACCGCCTGCTCGGGCTCCGGGACATCTCGCGGACCGACATGATCGTGGACGCGACCGGCACGCCGCACTTCCTCGAGGTGAACGTCTCCCCGGGGCTGACCGAAACCTCGCTCACGCCGATGGCGGTGGAGTCCGCCGAGCGCTCGCTCGGGGAGGTCTTCAGCACGAGCATCGAACGGGCCATCGCGCGCTCCGGAAGCGCTCTGCACCAGGCTTGAGAGGACCCAGCCCGTTCCGCTCACCGGTGCGGAACGTCACGCTCGCCCCGGCGAGCGCCGAGGAGCAATGGCCTCATGAGGACGGCCCGGCGGAAGCGCCGGGCCGTTCTTGATGGAGGAGGGGTTATGACTTCTCGGTATCGCGGTTTCACGTGAAACCACGGCACCTTCCACGGGGGACACCCCGCTGCCCACGCAGCACCGCCGGGGCTGCCCTCGCGAGGCGATGCCGGAGAACCCGCGGCGGGGCACTCCGGATGCGTGGCGAGGAAGGGGCTGCGCCGCTCGCCTGGCGGACCGGCGCGGCCGAGCACGGCCGCCGAGCCGGCGCAGTCACCCGGGATCGTTCTCGCGAGCAAAGATCGTCACCGTGACGAAATGGGTGGAACCCTCAAGTCGATCAATTTTCATCACGCTGACCTTCGAGGAGAGTCAAGATCCGGCTGAGGTCATCGCTCGAGCCGAACTCAACGACGATGCGGCCCTTCCGCTTGCCCCGCTCCACCTTCACGCGCGTGTCGAGACGGTCCGAGAGGCGGGTAGCGAGAGCATCGAACTCGGCATCGGGCTCCGCCTTCTTCGGCGCCTTCTGCTCCTTCTCCGAGTTCTCGCGCTTGGCGAGGGTGACCGCTTCTTCGGCACCTCGCACGGACAACCCCTCGGCGATGATCCGCGTGGCGAGCTCTTCCTGGGCCTCGGGGTCTTCCAGCGTCAGAAGGGCACGCGCATGCCCGGCGGAGAGCACACCGGCGGCCACCCGGCGCTGGACCGCCACGGGCAACCGCAGCAGGCGGATCGTGTTCGTGATGACCGGGCGGCTCCGCCCGATGCGTTCGGCCAGCTCGTCGTGTGTCACATCGAACTCGTTCAGGAGCTGCTGATAGGCCGAAGCCTCTTCCAACGGATTGAGCTGCACCCGGTGGATGTTCTCCAGCAGCGCGTCCCGCAGCAGAGCGTCGTCCTGCGTAGTTCGCACGATCGCCGGGAGGGTACCGACGCCTGCCTGCTGACCGGCACGCCAGCGTCGTTCCCCCATGATGAGCTCGTAGCTGCCATCGCCGCGATCCCGCACGACGATCGGCTGGAGCAGCCCGAACTCGCGGATCGAGTGCTCCAGCTCAGCCAACGCGTCCTCGTCGAAGACCTGCCGCGGCTGCCGCGGATTCGGAGTGATCGCCTCGATCGGCACTTCGCGGTAGACCGCACCGGCGGGCTCGGCCGGTGCGGTTTCACGTGAAACATCGGCCTGTTCGGCCGGAGCCGGGGGAGTGGTGGCAACAGCGGCGCCACCGGCACTGCTCGAGGCGGCCGCCTCCTCGGTCGTCGACTCCGGGTCTTCTTCCGGTGCACTCGGAATCAACGCGGCGAGGCCCCGCCCCAGACCGCCTCGACGTTCCGTCATGCCGTCTCCTTCGTCACGTCCCGCTCAGCGATCTCCCGCGCGGCATCCAGGTAACTCATCGACCCACGTGAACCGGGGTCGTAGCTCAGCACGGTCTGGCCGAACCCGGGGGCTTCGGAGATCTTCACGCTGCGGGGAATGACGGTCCGCAGCGCGCGGTCACCGAAGTACTCGCGCACTTCCGAGGCCACCTGGTCGGCCAACTTCGTCCGACCGTCGTACATCGTGAGCAGCACCGTCGAGACCCACAACGCCGGGTTGAGATGCGACTGCACGAGCTCGATGTTGTTGAGGAGCTGTCCCAGCCCCTCCAAGGCGTAGTACTCGCACTGGATGGGGATGAGCACCTCGTGCGCCGCGACGAGCGCGTTCACCGTGAGCAAGCCGAGCGAGGGCGGGCAGTCGATGAGGATGTAGTCCGGCGCCATCTCCTCGACGGCCCGCGATTCGAGGGCCTGCTTCAGGCGGCTCTCCCGGGCCACCATCGTCACGAGCTCGATCTCCGAGCCGGCGAGGTCGATCGTGGCGGGGACGCAGTGCAGGGTCGTCGCCTGCTGGCTCTGCGCCGCCGCGTCCGCCACGGTGTTCTCCCCGAGCAAGACCTCGTACACCGAGGGAACACCCGCGCGGTGCTCCACCCCGAGCGCGGTGCTGGCGTTCCCCTGCGGGTCCAGGTCGATCACGAGCACGTTCAGTCCGTGGATGGCCAACCCGGCAGCGAGATTCACCGTGCTCGTCGTCTTCCCGACGCCGCCTTTCTGGTTGGCCACGGTGATGATCCGTCGATGTGCAGGCCGGGGGAGATCCAACGTCTCCGGATGCAGGACCCGCGTCGCACGTTGCGCTTCTTCCATGATGGGGGTCCACCCGATGTCGAAGTCCTCCGCGGGCAGACCCGTGCCGCTCTCCGACGTCCCGGGGAAGCGCATCCCCCCGACCGCACGGCCCTTCGTTTCACGTGAAACACGGCCTGTCTCGTCCGTCTCCCGATTCACCGTCCTCGATCCTTCCTGCTCCGACTCCGACCGCGGCGCTTCTTCGGGGGCGCCTCGGCTGTCCGCTCGATTTCGACGACCGTTGTCGGCTGGTCGAGCACATCGGCGCCGCAGGTGAGTACCCGGCCTGCGGAACCACCGGCTGCCCGGATCTGCGAGGAGTCCCGCTCGAGCTCCTCGCCGGCACTCGCCCCTTTGAGAGCCAGCACCCGGCCACCGGATCGCACCAACGGTAAGCACCACTGGGCCAGCCGCCCCAGCGGTGCCAGGGCCCGCGCCGTGGCAACATCCTGCTCAGCCATCCGTTCCCGGACGGCTTTCTCCTCGGCACGCCCCCGCACGACCGTGGTCTCGAGAGCCAAGTCCGCGACTACCTCGCTCAACCAGTCGACCCGCCGTGCCATCGGCTCCAGCAAGGTGATCTCCAGATCGGGACGCGCGAGCGCCAACGGGATACCCGGCAGCCCCGCCCCAGAGCCTACGTCGACCACCCAGCTCCGCGGGGGGAGCAACTCCGCGAGAACCGCGGAATTCCACACATGCCGTTCCCAGAGTCGATCAATTTCGCGTGGTCCGATCAAGCCTCGAAGGACACCCTGTTCGGTGAGCATGTCGACGAAACGCTCCGCGAGCTCGGCGCGATCGCCGAACACCCGCCGGGTGACCTCCTGCGAGGCTCCTTCCGCTGCCGTCACTGTCCCCATCCCGCTCGTGTGGTTTCACGTGAAACGTCACGTGTCGTTGTGCCGGTCGACCGATCCGGCGCGGCCCGCGAGGCCGCCGACACGAAAAGACCCCCTGGCTGGGACGACTTCACATCATCCCAGCCAGGGGGTCCACATCGTTCCGCCTACCCACCCGACACGCCGACCGGGCAGGAGGTCCCATCCAGGAGGGTCAGGAATGCTGCCGCCTTCCGCGGTCCGGGGAAACGCCAGCTCAGCTGGAAGCAGGTATTGTTCCACATCGGCCAGTGGCACGGTTGCTGAACGAGCTGTCCACGACAGCACCACTCGGCCCGGGTTTCGCCGTGCCGGTGGCGAAGCGGAGCCCAACTGCCGATCCATTCGACGCGAAGCTCCCAGCTACCCCGAGCGCCCACCCCACATCGCAGCCGGGCCCACCGGAGGTTCTCCTGCGGGAGCCCGCGCACGAACAGCCCGACCCATCTCCATCAGGTCCGGTAGACGACGACCTTGCGCTGGGGCTCTTCCCCCTCGCTCTCGCTGTGCACCCCGTCGACGGCGGCGACGGCGTCGTGCACGATCTTGCGCTCGAAGGGGGTCATCGGCCTCAGCCGCGTCGCCTTGCCGGATTCGAGGACGGATTCCGCCGTGCTGCGGCCGAGCTCGACGAGTTCCGAGCGGCGCCGGGAGCGCCATCCCGCCACGTCGAGCATGAGCCGGCTGCGCACGCCGGTTTCCTGCTGCACGGCCAGCCGGGTCAGCTCCTGCAGCGACTCGAGCACCTGGCCGCGGTCCCCGACGAGCTGTTCCAGGTCGTCGCCGCCTTCGATGCTCACGACGGCGCGCCCGGACTCGACGTCGAGGTCGATGTCCCCGTCGTAGTCGAGCACGTCGAGCAGACGTTCGAGGTAGTCCCCCGCGATGTCACCTTCCCGCACGAGCACGTCGTCGGCGTCGGCGTCCTCCTGCTCGGCGGAAGCGCCGGTCTCCGGGTTCTGCTCCGACACGGAGTCCTGCTCCGATGCGGACTCCTGCTCCACGGACGGGGCCTGGTCCGACTCCTGCACGGTTTCCGACACTGGACCTCTCCTCTCCAGGGGTGAAGGATGCGAGCGGTCACCAGTTGCCTGGTTTGTCCGCGTCGCGGGCACTGTCTTCGGTTGCCCCGGGGATCTCACCGGGTTGGTTCGCCGACGCCGCTTCGGCCGCGGGGTGCTGGTCCTCCTGCGCCGCTGCGGAGGTCTGCGGCGACGCGCTCGCGTCGAGCTCGG
Organism: Salinifilum ghardaiensis; assembly: GCF_054491345.1. Lineage (NCBI taxonomy): Bacteria > Bacillati > Actinomycetota > Actinomycetes > Pseudonocardiales > Pseudonocardiaceae > Salinifilum > Salinifilum ghardaiensis. The sequence continues at coordinate 5,071,695 of NZ_CM137101.1, forward strand.
CAGCCTCCGCCGTCGCGGTCGCCCGCGCCGCGGTGCCGGCCACGTCCTGTCCGCTCGGTTCCCCCGTCTCCGCGCTGCTCTCGGCCGCGCCGTCCACCACCGCCGGAGCTTCGTCCGGGGCGGCTGCGGCCCGCTCGGCCTCCTCCCGGTCGATCCGGTTGTAGACGAGGTACTGCTGGCCGAGGGTCCAGATGTTGTTCGCCAGCCAGTACACCAGGATCGCCAGCGGCAGCACGAAACCGGCGACGAGGGCCGAGAACGGGAACACCCACAGCATCAGCCGGTTCATCACCGCCGCCTGCGGGTTCTGCGCCTGGTCGGGGTTCTGCCGCGCCACGGAGTGGCGGGCGGTGATGTGCGTGGCGACGGCGGCCACGATCATCAGCGGAACGCCCACGGCCAGCATGGAGGGCCGGTCGGTGGCCACGGCGGCGAGTTCCTGCGGGCTCTGGCTGATCGTGTTCGCCAGTTTCGCCCCGAACAGGTCCGCCTCGACGAACGAACGCACCCCGTCCGGGCCGAAGACGAAGTTCGACTCAGCGCCCGGTCGGAAGCCGCGCAGCACGTGGAACAGGGAGAAGAACACCGGGACCTGCACGAGGATCGGCAGGCAGCCGGCCATGGGGTTGAAGCCCGTCTCGGACTGCAGCTTCTGCATCTCCATGGCGAGCTTCTGCTTGTCCTCGCCGTGCTTGCGCTGCAGCTCCTTGATCCGCGGGGCGACCTCCTGCATCTTCTTCATCGAGCGCACCTGCTGCACGAACGGCTTGAACAGCAGCGCGCGCAGGGTGAACACGAGGAAGACGACCGACAGCGCCCACGCGAGACCGCTGGCCGGGTCCAGTACGAAACCGAAAACCTTGTGCCAGAACCACAGGATGGCCGACACCGGGTAGTAGAGGATGTCCAGCACGGGCTCTTACTCCTCGACCGGGGGCTGGGGGTGACGAACGCTCTCGGAACGGTCGCGTGTTTGCCGGGGCGGTACGAAGTCCAGTCCGCCGGGGTGCCAGGGGCCGCAGCGCAGCAGTCGCCTGATCGTCAGCCACCCGCCGCGCACCGCCCCGTGCACGGTGAGCGCCTCGACGGCGTAGGCGCTGCAGCTGGGGTAGAAGCGGCAGGTCGGCGGCAGCAGGGGCGAGATCACCTTGCGGTAGACGTGCACCGGGAGGAGCAGCACCCGGGCGAGCGGACCGGGGCGGGTTGCCACCTGCTCGTCCGCCTCGTCCCGTGCGGTGCCTTCCTCGTCCCCTGCTCGCTTCATGTTCCGCAACCTGCCGCCGTTCCGGGGCGTTCCCCGGTGCCGCCGCGCTCCGGCGATGACTGCTCCGCGCCGGTGCGCGTGTCCGCGTCCGCGCGCCGGTGGTTCCGGCGCCGACCGCCGCGGCCGCGGGTCCGCACTTTGTGCAGGGCCGCGTCGAGGTCCGTGCCCAGCTCCGCGCTGGACGCGTCCGCCGCCGGCTTGAGTGCCCGGACAACCACCAGTGTGCCAGCGGGCAGCGAGGGCAGGCGGTTGCGCATCAGGTGACGCAGGCGACGTGTCACCCGGTGCCGGACGACGGCGTTGCCCACGGATCTGCTGACGACAAAACCCACCCGGGCCGGCGGACTCGCCACCGATCCCCGGGTGGGTGTGCTGCTCACCTCGGATGCAGGTGTGTTCCCGCACGGCGTGCCGCCGCCCGGTGCCGCACCGGAGCGGTCCTGCTCCTCGTCGCGCGGGAAGAGCGCGTGCACGACGAGGCGTGGCCGTCCGGCCCGCCGTCCCCGCCGCACGACTGAGCGGAATTCATCTCCGGAGGTGAGTCGGGCAGCTGCGGGAAGCACGCTGTTCGATCAGACGGTCAGGCGGGCGCGACCCTTGCGGCGACGCGCGGCCACGATGGCCCGGCCGGCGCGGGTGTGCATGCGCGCCCGGAAACCGTGCTTCCGCGCCCGGCGGCGGTTGTTCGGCTGGTAAGTGTGCTTGCCCTTGCTCACGGTCGGATCTCCCGGTTACTTCTGGGCCGATGGCCACGAGGGGCCACGCTCCATCTGGTCAGGTTCCCCGGTCCGCGGTCCACGCCGCCTTGCCCGGCGGACGGGGCACCGGATCCCGATCGGGCACCGGCGCGACGTCGGCATGCGCTCCGCACACTGGGGCTCGGCCGAGGATACGGAGTCCGCGGCCGCGACCGGCACCCGGGGTCCGCTCCCGGGGGCCTGTCCCGGCGTCCGGCCTGGGGACCTGGTCCGGAAGATCCGGTTCGGGGATCTGGGCCGGAGATCTGGTTCTGGGATCCGGGCGGGGGGAGGCGGGTCGCGCGAGCGCGAACCGACGTCCAGAATACCGGACTCCGCGCCGAGCGACCGGTGCGGAGCACCGGCATCCGCGGACGTTCCTGCTGTCACTCGTCCGGGTAAAGATCAACACCGCGAGCGCCGCGCAGTTCCCGCGGATGAGCAGTACGGCCCCTGCCCGGGCGTCCGCGTGCCCTCCGTCCAGCTCCTCGCGACCCCCGTGCGTTCGCTTGTGAGCCCCAGGTGACGGTTGTTAGCGTGCGCCTCCACGATGTAGCCCGGTGAGCGGGAGACCGGCGCCTCATCCACTCCGCGCGACCGCGGGGCCCCGGGGGATCACCGTCGAGCTTTGCCGTACCTTCATACGTGGTTGTGGACAAGTCTGTGGACAGCCGTGAGCTGTCCTTTTTTCTGCTGTCCGCCCTGTGCGCGGTGCGCAGCCACGGTGGTGACCGCGGACTGCCGGGATCTACGGGCGAGAGCGAGGGGAGGGGAGTACGGCG
>NZ_JBSSUR010000002.1:0-40527 GCF_054491345.1 Salinifilum ghardaiensis
ATGAGCGATATCGAGATCCGGCCCGGCCAGTCGCTGGTCGTGGCCACATGTAATCAGAAGGGTGGGGTCGGGAAAACGACCTCCACGATCAACCTGGGGCGCGCGTTGGCCCGCTTGGCGTTGCGCGTGCTCGTGGTCGACCTGGACCCGCAGGGCAACGCCACATCCGCGCTCTCCGCAGATGACCTCGCCGAGGACGCGGCCGGTGTGGCCGATGCGATCGCCCCCGGTTCCGCGGTCGCGTTGACCGAGACGGTTGTGGCGACGATCTGGGACGGGGTGGAGCTGGCGCCGACGCCGAGCACGTCCCGGCTTACGGAAGCGGCGGACTTGATCGATTCGATGCGGTTCGGCCGTGAACGGGTGGTGGCGGACGCGCTCGCGCCGGCCGTTGAGGACTACGACGTGGTGCTGATCGACAACTCGCCGAGCCTGGGATGTTTGCTGGTTGCGGCGCTGACCGCAGCGCACACGGCACTCGTCGTCACCCAGGCTGAAGAGTGGTCAGCGGACGGGCTGGCCGAGTTGCACAACACGATCGACCTGGTGGCCAAACACCACAACTCCGCGCTGACGGTGGCCGGCCCGTTGGTGAACGGCTGGCGCGGCACCGCGCAGAACAAGCGGGTGGCGGCAGACCTCGCGGAGTACTACGGCGAGTCCGGATGGCTGGCCGAAGGTGAGCGTGTGCCGATGTGGGCACCGATCTCGGATCACGTGAACGCCGGCGTGGGCTTGGACGTCGCCCGGGAAGCGCGGCTGCGGAACCTCGCGGAGACCTACGACCGGTTCGCGCGCCGCCTGGTCGGTGAGGGGGTGCGTGGCTGATGGCGTTGGAACCGCGACGGAAATCAAAACTTTCCGGGCGGCATCCGGCCGCGCCGGATGCCGCCGAGTCTGACTCGGACCAGCAGCAGCACGAGCCTGACGCGGCCGTGACCAGAGGTGATGACGGTTCCTCGCGCGGGCGCGCGGGTCCCGCGCGTCCGGACGCGGGTTCCGCGCACCCGGGTGTCGGGCGCGCGGGCTCCGGGACCCGGGAGTCGGATTCCGGGACCCGGCACCCGGCAGGCGACAACCGGGATCCGGCACCCGGCAGGCGGAAGGCGGAAGGCGAAACCCCGGATCCGGGACCCGAGAACCGGGTGCCGGCACCCGACTCCCCGGTCCCGCCTTCCGGTCAGGCGGGCGCCCCGGAGGCGGGTGCCGGCAGGCGCGTGCAATGGACGCAGGACGCGAAAACGGTGCGGGCCGAACTCACCGCGTGGGTCGCCGCGCTACGGAAGGCCGACACCCGGGCGGCGGAAGCGCGGCGACTCATCGGAGACGGCGCCGTGCCCCACGACCAGGCGCGGGTGATCGTCCGACGGGTGGCGGACCAGACCGGGATGCCAGTCGCGGAGGTAGCAGCCGCGGCCGGTGTCGACCCGGCCGACATCGACGACTGAGATCGTTTGTGCCGTTTCGGCCCACCCTCGGGTCCGGCGCGGCGGTGATCGCCGCTGTATGGCGATTCTGGACGGCAAAACGGCCCTTCCCCGATCTCGGGGAGGGGCCGCTGCGTGTTCGGGAGCGGTCAGCGCTTGGACTGCATCGCCTGGGCCTGCATCGCGGTCTGCGCGACAAGCGCCATCGTCTGCGCCGCCTCGTGCCACTCAGGCGATCCCTCCTTGGCCTTGTCCCAGTCCTTGTAGGCCTGGTCATAGATCCGGCCCATGCGGTGTTCCAGCTCGTCCGGGTTCATGCGCCAGGGGGTAGCCATGTGCTGCTCCTTGGTCGAGGGTGCTACTCGATGCCGAGCGCGGTGCACAGCGCCCGGTCCACGGCGGTCATGGTCGCTGGGGTGAGCGCGCCGAGGTACTCGCCCAGCTCACCGCGACTCAGCGTCTCGATGTTGTCGGCATTGATGCGTCCGCCGAGCGGGTCGTCCGCGCCGAGTTCGACCCAGGTGGGCAGCTGCCGCTCGGTGGTGGTCAGCCGCACGGCGAGCACGTCGTGGGTGTGGCGGTTGCGGCCGTTGTTGGACACCACCAGCCAGGGCTTCGGTCCGTGGCCGATGTCGGCGCGGTAGACCTGCCCGCGGACCGGCGGGCCGGTCACGCCTCAGCCTGCCGGCGATCGCGGCGGGCACGGATGGCCTCACGCTCGGCGGCGTCCTCATACGGATAGGCGGGGTTGTCGACCACGGCGGCGGCGTAGGCCGCGTCGAGACGGTCCTCGCGGTGACGACGCCAGGCTTCATGGATGGCGTCGAGCACGGCCGCCGAGCGGGTGGGGTAGTCCTCGGCGAGCTCGGCGAGCTGCCGGTCGGCTTCGTCGTCGAGCCGCACTGTCATCGCTCGTGTCATACGTACAGGGTATCAGATTCCGGTTTCAGTTTCCGGTGCGCCTGTCACGTTGTGTTGACTTCCGGAGGGGTTCCGCGGCGGGTTCCGGAGGGTTCCGACCGGGGTTCCGGACCCCTGCGGAACCCCGGCTCTCGCGCGTGCGCGTCGCGCGTCGCGCCGCGATGGTGCACGGGGGCCGCTTGGACAGCCCATTCGCAGCCGCGTGCGGGTTCCGCGAACACCCGCGCGTGCACGGTGCGCATCCGAGGCAGTTTCAGTCGGCACTGAACACGCAAGCGCGCTCGAGACACCAAAGGCTCCGCCCAAGGGCTTGGGCGGGGCCTTCGATGAGGCACGATTCAGGGCGCTCGCTCAGCCGCACGCTGCACCCTCGTGCTACTTGCTGAGCTCTTCGAACCGCTGGTGCGACAGGTCGGCCACCGTCCGGACGGTCATGTTCGCTTGCCCGTAGCGGTTCTTGGCGATGTCGATGTCGACCATGCCGGTGGGCGCCCGGGTGCCGTCTTCGTCGTCTTCGTAGACGGTGTTGAGTACGAGCGCGCCGGCGGAGTACTTCTCGATAGCGGAGCTGCCATGTGCGTCGAACAGCTCCAGCCGCCGGCCGGAGACCTGGGCGTTGCGGTTAGGTTGGACGAGCACGACCACGGGCACCCGCAGCTCCCGGGACATGCCGGTCAGCGTCTTGATCGTCTCGCCGATGCGTTCGTACTCGGACAGCCGCGGGTTCTCGTGCTCGACCAGCTGGCCGTAGTCCACGATCAGCAGCTCGGCGCCGTGGCGTCGCACCGCCACCCGGGCGCGCGAGCGGATCTCGCTGCCGGTGAGTTCCTGCGTCGAGTCCACGATGATCTTCTCGGCGATCTGGGCGCGGGCCGTGTCGATCTGCGACAGCGAATCGGCGGTCAGGTCCAGCCCGGGCCGCATCGTCTCGGACATGGACACGCCCGCGGAGGTCGACATCTGCCGCCGCGCGAGGTCGGTGCCTTCCATCTCCAGGGAGAACGCGGCCACGGTGCGGCCGTTCTTGGCTGCGCAGTCGGCGATCTGCTGGGCCGCGGCGGTCTTGCCGGTGCCGGTCGCGCCCATGAGGGCATACATCCGTCCGGAGCGCATGCCGCCGGTGAAGTAGTTCGTCACGGTCGGCCAGGGCAGCGGGATCGTGGCCGCGGGATTCTCGGCTTCGGTCAGCGCTTGCTCCCAGAGCGAGCCGAGGGTGCGCCACGAGTCGCGCATGCCCACGTCCGGATCGACGGTGGTCATGATCTCGCGGGCGGTGCTCGAGTGCCCGGAGTTCAGCGCCTGCCAGGCGCGCACCAGCACTTGCCGGGTCTGGCGAGTGGCATGGCCGCGGGTGACTTCCTCGGCCAGGGATTCGTTGGTGGCGGCCACGCCAGCGGCGAAGCCGTAGTTCAGCATGTACTGCTGCGCACGGTCGGCGGCGCCGGGTAGCTCAGGGTGGCGGTCGTGCAGCGTGCGCTGCAGCGTGATCAGGTCACCGTGCTGATCACCGGCGGTGGCGCGTTCCACGGCGAGGCTCCACAGGGCCGCGTGCCCGTCGGAGGAGAAGTGCTCCGGCGGCAGCGACAGCACCGTGTTGGACAGTCCGCCGGGCCGGGCCAGGCCGTAGCCGATGAGGTACTGCTCGGCCTGGGCAGCGTCCGTTTCGACGGCCTGGTCCAGCGGTGGCAGCTCGTCGGCGAGCGTGTCTGCCGGCTCGGGGGTGGTGTCGTTTACGCTGGTCACTGCGGAATTCCTTTCTGCAATCGGCCCGGCCGGGGTTCGTTGGCGTCGGAACCGGCCGGGTCGTTTTCAATGTTGACTGAAATTACGCCGCTGCAGCGGCCGAGCCATCGAGGGGCGTGTTGGGTCGCGGCCACTGCCGCCAGTGCTTCTGTGAAGCCAATAGGCGGCAAAGTGGCCTTCTCTATGCCGCCGAGCGATCAAGCACCGCGGCCAGCTCGGCTCGGCGAGCCTCGATGAACTCCGCCGCCAACCGCGGACGGGTCTGCATGATCCAGGTCTGCGCGGATTCGTTACCGCGGTACTGCTCCGGATCCCAGAACTCGCCGAGCAAGCCGGCAGCTTTCTGCGCACCGGCGTTGCCCTTCGCGATAAGCGCATCGACCTGCGCCTGGGCATCCTTCGGCGCCGCCTGCTGCTTCGGGGCCAGCCCGTCGAGCTTCTGCCGCACGAACCCGATCGGCCGCGTCACCTTCTCCACACCGGTGGTGTCGGTGATCGCGTCGGTGATGCCCTGCTCGGTCCACCCGGAGTCCAGCAGCGCGTCGACGTGCTCGACCAAGTCGCGAATCGCCTTCCTGCTGAACCGGCGGCCCTGGAACGTGAACGCCTGCAGGAACCGGACGCCAGCCGTGTCCGGGAGGGGCGAGGACGGTGTCGACGAGCCTGAGCTGGCCGACCCCGTCGAGGTCTTCTCTGCCCGTTCGGATCCTCCAACCACCCCAGCGGCGCCAGCCGCGCGTCCTGGGTTGGTTGGGGGAGATCCCTGTTGGGTGGAGATAAGGGGTGCAGATCCTGCACCCACGGAGGGTGCAGATCCTGCACCCTCAGGGTGCAGATCCTGCATCCCCGTAGGGTGCAGATCCTGCACCCCCGGATTTCCCGGGTTCTCTTCCTCCTCGGCCTGGGGGATGGAGGGGTACTTGCGGTGTTCCGCGCCCTGCACGCCCCCCGAGATCCACTCGACCCCGGCGGCCCGCAGCTGGTCCGGGTAGCGGGGATAGAGGAAGTTGCCCTTGTAGTCGAGCGTCACCGGATCTCCGAGCAAGTGCGGCGCCTCCGGGTGGTTGATCACCCACAGCGGCGTGGCATCGGTGCCCTTGCTGCGGACACGGTCGATCTGGGTCACGAACCCGTGCTGCACGAGGTAGAGGATCTGGGCATCGAGCGTGCGCTTAGACATCTCGCAGTCCTGCGCCAGCACCGTCTTCGCGTCGTAGACCTCGAAGCGCTGGTTGGCCTTGTCGGCCATCATCATCAGCACGAGCTTTGCGCCGCTGCTTCCGACGCGGTTGTCCTTCGCCCACTTGAAGGCGTCGAACGATCCACCCACAGGGCGGGCTCCTCTCCGTCTCGGAGAGCCCTCGCCCGGCTCGCTGCGCCCTTCGTGTGCGCCGCGTCGCTCCGCGGTTGCGAGGTCCGCAGAGGCATGCGCTACGCTGTGAACGCGTTGAGCCGCCAGGGCTCTGACTTAGCCCCGGCACCGGAACGACCGGCCAAAGTCTTGATCCGGTGTCGGGGCAAATCTCTGTCTGGGGTCGGATCGATGCGCCCCTGCCTGGGGTGCCGCTGACCGGATGACCCGGAAAAGGCCAGACGAGCGCCTCAATCCGTGTGCGCAGCACGTTCAACGAGTGGGCAGCAGGCCACGGCCCACCACGCGTTGAACGCACCACGCACGATGTTGTTCTTGGGGTGCGGCACCGCCGTGGTGTTGGCCGGCGATCCGGCCACGTCCCGCCAGTCGGTCACTCGCACCTCGTAAGTCCTTGATTACATCATGCGGCGTCGACCGCCTCATCCGTCTGGTCGGCTTGCTTGGCGGCAGTGAACTCGCGGATCCGCTTGCGCACGCTGGGCACGCGCAGGATCTCGGCCCACAGGTCCGCGGAGACGAGCACGGCTTCGGTGGGCTGGCCGCGTCGCTTTCCGTTCACGACGTCCGTCGGCTCGCCGGACTTGGCGGCCTCGTGCAGCACGCCACTGATGTTCTGGTTCAGCTCGCTGACGGTGACCCGCATGACGAGCTCCCTTCCTTGCTGGTGGATTGATCATAGCATCGATCTAGCAATATGCAAGTTAGGGAATGGCTTCCTTATTTGCAGCGCAGAGCTTTACTATCCTCTCGCATTACTAAGATGTTTACTGGATCTGAATCCCCGGCGGTGTCGCCGCCGCACGCTACGCTTGGCCGCATGGCCAGCGACCCGCGGGCGATCCGCGATCAGATCGCCGAGATCGACCTCGCGACCGCGGAGCAGTTCGACGGCGACCTCGCCCGCGCTCGCAACTCCGGCAGCGATGACGAACTACAGCGCACGCTCGACCTGTGGCAGCGGGTGGCCGACCGGATGGCCCGTCCGGATATCCCGGCCGGCGGCGCGACCGCCGAGCAGCTGCGCCAGCGCCTCGGCGTGTCCCAGGTCGAGGCCGAGCGCATTCGCGGGCGCGTGGTCGCCACGCTCGCCACCGGCGAGCCGCCGGCTGGCACGGTCACGTGGGAGGAGCTACGGCGTCGGCTCGGGTGGTAAATATGACCAGCGCACAGCTTTATTGGTTGATGAGTTTGCCGTAGCGCTGGCGTGCAGCCTCGCCCGTTGTGCCGATCAGGTTCCCGATCGTGCCCCAGGCGTATCCGGCTTCACGGGCTGCGGCGACGGCGTCGACGAGGGCACTTTCCGCGGTCGCTCGCTGACGCACCGCGTTACGCAGCAGGTCCAGAGGCTGCGGGTCGTTCCAGTCGCTCGGGCGAGGTTCGTACTGTTCGAACGCGTCTGCGATCTCGTCCTGGTGGTCAATGATTTCTTGCAGCGTACGGGGCATGGTTACCTCCGAAGGAACTTACGCCGGGCAGGCATGGCGTGGGCGATCACCGGACCGCGGTCGGACTGGAGCAGTCCCACTTCGAGGAGCCGTCCGGCCTGGTCGGGGCCGATGAGCATGGTCATCTCGTCGGTTTGTTCGATGGCGTCGAGGTAGTTGCGGTAGGCATGCAGCATGTCGTCGTCTGCGACGCCGTGCTTGCGCGCGCTTGGCAGGAGGAGCGGTTCCCGCATTCCAAGTTACCTTGTCATATCGGCTGCGGCCAGAGTGCCGGAACCACGATGATCGCGCTCTGCGCTGCACAAACAGTAACGCCCCGGCCGAATCGGCCGGGGCATTCGCATGGCTCCAGACGGTCAGCCGGAGCGGAGAGAACGCGTGACCAGCTACGCTGATCAGTGATGGATGATTTTTTCTCCGGTCCAGCCTGGTCAGGCCCGCAGCTACATGTCTATGCAGTGCCAGGGGCGCCGGTGCAGAACCACCTCGCGGAGGTGCAGGCGCACATAGGAGACGCCGCCCCTTGGGGAATGGCCTGGTCGCCGCCGCAGTGGGCGCATGCCACCGTCCAACGCCTCAACGCCGTCCCGGAGGAACTCGACTCGGGTGCTCTGCAGGACCTGACAGCCCGCCTGCGGCGTGCGTACGCCACGCTCGCTCCGATGGTGTTGACCATGGGGCTGCCCACGGTGGGGCGTCGCGCCGTTGAATGCTGGTGCACCAGCACCTCGTGGGAGGCGCTGTGCGCTGCAACTCGCGCGGCAATCGCGGACGCCTGCCCGGAGATTTTGCCCCCGCCAGGGCCGGAGCAACACCCGCACGTCACGCTGGCCTACGGAACGGGACCAGAGGAAGCAGACGATGACACGCTGCAACACACCCTCGACACGACAACACCGGCATCAGCGCCTCCAGTTGAGATCTCTGCGCTGGACCTGGTGAGCGTGCACCGCGGCTCTGCGCTGGGGTACTTCTGGTGGGACACCATCGAGCAGATCCCTCTGGGTGACAGCGCGGGCCGAACTGAACACGAAACTGATCTCCGAGCGCACACATGAACGCCCCCAGCCGGAAGTCCAGCCGGGGGCGGTTCTCTTGAGGTTCAACTCCAACAGTTCGCGATCACAGCCGTGGCGTCATCCGTCTTTTTATTCCTGGGCACGGCCTTGCCAAGAGAGTCATCCCGCTCCGCCTCGCGGACTGCATTGATCGTCTGTGCTGGCCCGTGGCGGTGGAGCTGGTCGAGCAGGTCACCCGCGTCGGAGGCGAGTCCGAAATCGAGAGCGCGACCGACTCCGTCGGAGTACACGGCGAAGCTTTGCGCTGCTCTGCGCTGCACAGATCCCGTAAGTGCGTGCTTGGCCGCAGACGGGTCGACGCTGGCGATCCAATAGCCACCCTCAACGTTCCGCGCCGCCAGCTCCTTCGGCTTCATCGCGTGGATCGCGTCCATCTTCCCGTCGGTGCCGAGGAGATGCCGATCGCACTCAGCGCGCTCCTCCTGTGCTGTGTAGCTGACCCGATCATCCGAGGTCACGCAGACGCCATCGTTGATGGTGTCGACGAGCACGGTTACGTCGCCGAGGCTTGCCCAATCGAGTCGATCGCCGGTGTCGCGCACGATGCCGATTGCCGCTGACGGAGTACCTGGATGAGTCAGGTCGCAGGTGTCTGAGTGCTGGTCGACGACGTGCTCGATCGCCTGCTTGATCGCCGCCGGAAGTGGGGTGGCAACGTTCTGCGCTGCAGAAAAAAGCGTGGACCCGAGCTGGCGCACGAACCATGGGAGTCCGTGTACACATCCGGTGTCGGTGCGGATGGTGGCACCGTCGAGCACAACCACGACGGTTTCGCTGGCGACCCACCAGTCCTCGTTCGGCTTATCGTCGTCGCTGGTCAGCGTGTATCCGGTCAGAGTCGTCATGGCAGGGCTCCTGAACGTGCCGGTTGGTGAAGGCGTGCGGGTTAGCGCACGTACATCTCTGTGGCAGCTTCGGTGTTCGTGATGCTGCGGTCTCGGTCACCGTCGTATTCGCAGCGCACGACCATTGAGAATGGTCTAGCGCGTGCCTCGTGGTAGATCTCGGCCAGGTTGTCGACGAGGTGCTTCGCAACGCCGTGTGTTCCAGCGGCGTGGATCCCAGCCAGGTACAAGAAGGTCCCCTGTCCGTCCGGACGAGGAAGGCGACCGAGGTACGCGTAATCGCCCGCCCTCCCGTTGTCCTGCGGAGACCGATACTCCGTTCCAGTGGACTGGTCGAATAGGAACCGGCCGCGCTCGTCTTCGGCGAACCGCACGTGTTGGTCGCTAGCGAGGATCTGCTTAATCATGGGCAGGACCTTCGGCGAACCCATGACCACCAGCGATCCGCGGTTCAGGTCCACCAAGCCAGGAGAGGGCACAACCTCTCGTGCGCAGGACAGACCGAATCCGTCGCACGCAGCTTTGATGATGTCGTACGCCTCCGCCGCGTCCCTGCTGATCATGTCTGACGGCTTGCCACCCACGTCGCTCTCCTTGGAGCCGAGCGAAATGGTGACCTCGCTGCCGTCCGGGGAGAGCACGGCGCGCTCCGGGGCGGGGGAAGACGAGAGGATCCGCCCGATCCGCGAGTGATGTTTTCCCAGCGCACGACCTAGATCAGACTTGGTGTACCCCTCGCTGATCGCTTGCTCCAGCGCCTCGCGCCGGTGACGCGCGACTTCGCTTTGAAACTCGGCTACTTCAGCATGCAGCTGGTCGGCAGCTATGGCCCTGTCGAGAACAGCGCCACTTAGCACGTCCTCAGGGATCTCAAAGCCCATGTCTACACCTCCTGCGCTGCAGAAACATATTTTTCGCTAGCCAGCACTTGACTATTGCGCTAGGTGGCACGCTATGGTCTGTGCCAGCTGACGCACACGAAGTTGTGCTAGCTAGCAACTCTATACGAGACAAACAGCAGCGACGAGGAGATGCGATGTGGACGACCGGCGACCGCCCTGATCCGCGCGACGCGTACGCCCCGTGCGCCACCGAGATCGGCCTCACCCTGGCCCAGGCGTACGAGGCTGGCGAGGCCATCGACACCCCTACCAACACTCTGCGCAGCGTCGATCTCGACCCGTTCATCCTCGCGAGCCTGCGCACCGACGCGGACGAAGCCGCCGCCGAAGCCGCGCTCGAGTCCGTCCTCATCGCTCCCGTCGAACCCGCCGAGGTCGTCGACCTCGCTGCCCGGCGCCGCCGCGCCCCCGCGATCCCTGACGGGGTGCGCGCCGCCTGATCCCGGCACTCCCCGGTGCCGGGGGAGCCCACGGCGTGCCCCTCGACCTCGCCGTGGGTTTCCCAGGCCACCGGGCCTACAGCTGCTTGATGAATCGAATAGTGGGTGGCTTTCCGGACGTGCCGCTCTCCCGAACCTTGCTGCCGCAGGGAGAGCGCCCGCCCCACTCCATCGCCGCTGCGCACACGCGAACGGGCGAGAGGCAAGGGCGGTGCAACGTCCCCGTCGCTCCCCGCCGGACGGCACCGGTGGGGCGTCGCCGACACCGCGCCAGGCCAGCCCCGGGAGGGGCGCGCGCAGCAGACACAGCGACGGACTTAAGCCCGCATCGGATCGCCCCTCGTAGCAGGCCGGGGCGTCGTGGTTCGACTCCACGGGCGGGCACGACATCGCCGCAGCGCACAGCGGCGGAACGACACACACGAAGCCCCGTCGACGGTGCCTCGCCGGCGGGGTTGAGAGATCAGAGACAGGAGGTCTGATCGATGACCACCGTACCCACGGTCCCGGACTGGCGTGACCGCGCCGCATGCCGCCACGTGGCCGAACCCGAGGCGTTCTTCCCGCTCAGCCCCAGTGCACGGAGCTACGCACAAGGGATCTGCAGCACCTGCCCCGTCGCCGCCGAGTGTCTGGCCGAGGCACTCACCAGAGGCGTCGACCACGGCATCTGGGGCGGATACACCCCCCAGCAGCGGCGTTCCCTGCGGCGCACCCAGGAGGTGGCCCAATGAGCACGCCGACAACCGAAACAGCCCGCCCGATTGACCTGCCCGCCCTGGCGCCGAGCTCCTCCTCCACGGAGGACCTGCCCCAGGATGCCGAAACCGCAGCGCAGAACCTCACAAGGGAGTCGGCGGAGGAGCTTGTCGAGGACGAGGACGACGACGTCGTCGACTTTCGCGGCACGGACTTCGACCTCGACCTCGGCAGCTCGCGCGCGCCGGTGGTGCTGTTTGCGGCACTCACCGTCCTGGCCGTGCTGCTCGGCGTGTACGCCACGACCGCGCTGGTTGTGCAGATCGGCGCCGGACTCATCGCCGCCGGCGCCGCCACGCTCGCCATCCGCTCGATACGCCGAACCCGCTGAAACCACTGCGCAGAGCCACGAATCATGCGTTTGGAGTTGATGATGACCGTGCTCGATGACCGGCCCCGCACCGGGGCTACGCTCTCCGTACCGTCCACACGGGACGACTCGCCCCCTCCCGACACCGATCCGCAGCCGGGTAGCGAGGTGCTGTCCACGGAGGCACTACGCAGCCGGCTGGAGGACACCCGCACCCGCATTGCGCTGCACCAGGAACTCGCCGAGGTTGAGGCCGACGGCGCGTTCGCCGCTCCCCGCGACGAGGACGACCAGAAGGCCGCCGACCGCATTCGCAGGAAGCAGCGGAAAGAACGGGAGCGGTCCGCGAAAAGCGCGGTGCGTGCTCAGCGCACTGCCCGTTGGCGGGCGTGGTGGGACGACCGGGCTGAGCGCACCCGGGCCCGGCTGCATGATTCGGCTCGGGCGATCGGCAGTATCCACCGCACGTGGACGGTCTGCGCTGCGCTGATGATCGCGTTGATCGGTGGGGCGCTGGCCTACATGACCCAGACCGTGAAGCTCGGCGTTGTCGGCGCCGAGGGGTCGTGGTTGGGCTACGCGATCGAGCCCATGGCCTCGGCCATGTTGGTGATCAGCTTGGCGGTGCAGACGCTGGCCCGCCGCAACGGCGTGTCCGTCGGCCGCAGCCTCGTAATGATGGACGTGGCGCTGTGCACTGCGTCGATCGTGCTCGTGGTGGTGCCGTGGGGAACGCGGTATGGCTGGGATCTGGCATCGACGCTGGTGCACCTCATCGTCCCGCTGCTGGTGACCGCCGCGGTCGTGCTGTGGCACCTGTGCGCCGGACTGGTCGCCGACATGTTCGCTCGCGCCAAGCACGATCCGGTGCTGGCCGAGCGGCTCCAGTTGCTTCGCACCGCTATCGCCAACGGCGAGCTCGAGCCGAACCCGTCGAAGAACCGCGTCGAGAAGTATCTCCGTGAAGCGCTCGGCGGCATCGGCCGTCCCGAGGCCGACAAGACCGCGCGAGCGTTCCTCGGACGCTGAATTCCCAGCGCAGAGAAGGAGAGAGCGTCATGCAGGAGCGCACGATCCGCCGCGGAGTGCGGCTGGCCGCCAACCTCGCCGCTGCGATCGGCGGGCACGAGTGGGGAGACCAGTACGCCCAAGGCGGGCCCGACGGCAAAGATCCGCTCGAGAAGGGACAGCCCGGCGCCAACGGCCGGCACCGGTGCCTGCGGCACGTCCGCAGCTACACGCTCACCGTCGCCGCAGCGCAGCTGGCCACGAACACCGCGCTCGGGATCCGTACCCGTCCGGTGCCGTTCGTCCTCGGCCACACCGCCACCGGCGTTGCGCACTACGTCATGGACCGCAGCCGGGAATCCGGAGAACTCCCCCGGAAGCTCTCGAAGATTCCCGGCGTGCCGGACAAGACCGAGTACTGGCAACGCGGTGGCCAGCCCGCCTTGGACCAGGCCTGGCACTGGGTGTGCCTCATGGGCTGGGCCGTGGCCGACGCGGCCGCCTCCGAACGCTGAACACGCAGCGCAGAGCTTCGCGAAGCGCCTGCCAATACACCGGCAAGTGACGCGGCAGGCGCCCCGCATTCATCCACCAACCTCGGAAGGCAGGTCTCTCCATGCTCGCAGACATTGCTGAACGTCGGTACGTCGCGCGCGTTGAGCAGCGCCCCGTCCGCGACGAGCACGGCCACCCGACGGGTCGTGTGCAGCACGGCTACCGCCACCACGACGGGTCGTTCGTGCCTTGCCGCACGTGGGAGACGGCGCTGGCCGCCGCGTGGCAGGCGAACCAGGAAGCCGCCTGAATTCCTTCCCTTCTCGGTGTCCAGCACTGGCGCAGCACCCCGCACTGAATGTGCGGGGCGTTGCGCAGGCCGCTGGAACCCGCGGCCGACACCACTGAAACCCCAGCGCAGACAACGACAGAAGGAGGTGAGGTGCGTGGCCGGACGGAACCGCACCGTCGACACCGGACGGACCGACGGCCGCCGGCGGCTGCGGCAGCACCGCCCGGCCGGCGAGGCCGAACCCTACCGCCGCGAGAAGGCGTTGCGCGGTGCCCGCGCGCAGGCCGACCACCGCATCAGCCGTGAACGTGACCCGCTGCGGCAGCTTGATGCCGCTCGGGACTACGTCCGCAGCGCAACCCGGAAATACCAGCCGGGTGGCGACCTCGCCGGCGCGATTGAGGCGCTGCTGACCGCCGGCGATGCGATCTACCGCAACGGCACACCCCGAGACCGACAGAACAGGAGGTGACACCGATGGCCGCCGAAGTTGCCCCCGACACGACCGCCAAGGAGTCCACACCGGACTCCGACGCCACCGCCGCCGAGCCGCGGCACCTCCATCCCGTGCCCAACGACGGGCCGGTGCCGGACGAAACCACAGCGCAGAGCCTCGACGAGGTCGCGTCCGCAGAGCCTGACGCCAGCGCCACCGCCCCGGATGGTGCCGAGGCAGCCCCGTCCCGGTTCCGAGTGGACCTCTCCGCGCTGCTCGCGTGGGGGCGGGTGACGTTCACGCCGCAGTCGGGCATGTGGACCCAGCGCCCACTCGCCCCGGACGAGGTGATGGACCGCGCCCGCCGCGGTTCCCACCTGGCCGATGCCGGACCGCTGCGCACGGCCGCCATCGCCGACAGCTACGCCGCCGCCGGAACGAAAGCCGCGCTGCGCTGCGGCGATTGGCTGTTGGATCACCCGGCCCGCCGGATGGTGGCCGCGGTGCTGCTGACCGCGCTCTTGCTGTACCCGCCCACCCGCACGGCCCTCGGCTGGGCATTGGCCCCGGCCGCCTGGGCCCACGGACTACTCACCTGACCTGGAGGGACCTCATGCAACTGCTCGCTGCCGCCTTGTTCTTCATCTGCCGGTGGTTCTGCAAACGCATCAAACGGCTGAGCGACGGCAAGATGTTCTTTTTGCCGTTCACGTTCTTCGTCCTCGGCGTCTGGTCGCTGCTGTTCTGGCCCATCCCCGGGTGGGGCGGAACCGTGGCCACCGCGGCCGCGGCGCTGTTCAACTGGGTCCTCGGCGGTGTGGCCGCGTTGATCGGCGGCAGCGCCGGCATCGTCGCCAGCATTCTGCTGATCCTGATCATCCTGGGCACGGTCGCGGACCTCTGGGACAAGAAACCCGATCGCTGGGCGAAGTTCAGTGTGTTCCTCATCGCCCCGCTCGCCCTGGTCGCCTCCGCCGAGTTCGCGCCGTGGCTGCTCACGGCTGTGCAGCACGTCGGCGGGATCGGCCCGCAGGTGCTCACCGCCATCGCCTGACGGCGGTGCGCACCCCACCGGGCCGGTTTCGCCAGCCCGCCACCGGTGCCGCCGACACCGTGGTCGGCGGCTGTCGGGTTCGACTCCCGGCGCGGGCACGCCACACGAATCCCCAGCGCAGAAAGGAGGTGGGTGGTGTGGATCCGTTCTCCGCGATCCTGCTGATCGGAATCATGACCGTGGCCACGGTGAAAACCGCCGGCACCGCGGCCACCGACGGCATCGCCCAGGCACGCGGCCAGACCCCGCCCAGTCAGGAACGGTGGCGCGCCAAGGAAGAACGGCGCCGCCAGCGGGGTGAGCAGCCCCGCCAGGATCCGGGTGGGCTGCGACGGATCTGGCAGCAGCACACCGAAGCGGCTGCGGAGAAGGCCGCAGCCAAGCATCGCGGCAAGCTGGAGTACCTGCGTGATCACGGCGACGAGATCGCCGAGGGCAAGAAGAAGCAGCTGGAACGCAGCGCTCGGCGGCGTGAGTACCTCGGCGGCAAGCTCGCCGCCGCGGGCGGCTCCTCGTGGGACGCGCTGAAAACCGCAGCGCAGAAAGCCGCCGACGCGAAACACAAGTACGACGAAGGTAAGGCCGAGAAGCGGGCGTGGCGGGAGAACGAACGCCGCGGCGACGTCGACGTCGCTGACGCCGAGCCCACGGACGCCGGTGGTGAGGATGCGACGGTGCTGTCGTTCTCCCGCCGACGCCGGGACGACGGCTCGACCGAGGTGGAAGTCGACACCGGTGGTACCTCGAACATCACCGGTGATCCGGCCGACCCGCTGACCTGGCAGGGCACCGACTCGCGCGGGCGCGACATCCAAACCGGCCGCGGGCCCAGCCGGATGGAAACTCTGCCGGACGGCAGCGAGGGGGTCGTGCACGACACCGACACCTACAGGCTCCGCACGGACGAAACTCCGGAACGGCGGATCGTCCTCGACGCCCAGCGGCGGCAACGGGATGCCGAGGCCACCGAGTCCGGTGAGGAGGAATCCGCAGCGCAGAAGGACGGTGAGGACGCTCTGTCCGACCAGAAGACCGATCCTGAGAAGGACTACCTGCTCGATCCTGACAGTCCGGCCATGAACCGGATCTCGGTCGCCGAGCTCCACCGGCGTCGGGCGCGAGAAGAGGACGAGCGCCGCCGGGCTGACGAGGAAGCCCAGCGGGCGCACGAGGCCGAGCAGGCTCAGGCCGAGCGGGAGCACCGCGAGCGCCTGGCCCAGATCCAGCAGCCATCCACCAACACCACCGACAACTCCGGAGGTACCGAGATGAGCACGCCGAACAGCAGCTCCGTCGAGATCACCGACCTGGAAACCGCGCAGCTGCGGTCCGACGAGTCCGCGCAGTACGCGGCCACCGTCCAGTCGGTGCTGGATACCCAGATCGCCGGGATTCAGAAGGCCATCGCCGGCATGGAAGCCGAGGCTGCGCAGCAGGAGCAGGGCAGCACCAGCCTGACCGGTGAGGGCTTCGACACGGGCATCACCGGCCGGTTCGACCGTGGTCAAGAGTCCTTCACCAACGCTGTGGCCGCGCTGCGTCAGCTCGATCAGGCGCTGAACACGGCCAAGGACGAAGTGAACCTCGCCCAGAACGAGATGAAGTCCGCTTCGAGCTTCTTCTCGCAGCAGCGGTCGATTTCCGAGTCCCTGTCCGCTGCCGGCCAGGGCGGCGGCATCTCCAGCCGCACCGGCTTCTACACCGGCGCGTGACCCGCACCGACTGGTGAGCCGCACTCGGCACCGCGAACGAGCGTCGCGGTGCCTGTGGGCCGCTCACCGGCGCGAATCATCCGAACATGAGGAGGCGATCCCGTTGAGTACGACCACGCAGGACCCGCCGGCGCCGGCGGAGCAGGAGACCCAGCCCGAGCCGACCTCGCCGCGGAAGCAGAAGAAGCAGCAGAAGGAAGAGCAGCGGCAGCAGCGCATCGACGTGTTGGCACAGACGATGCTGACCACGCTGCGGCAGCAGGAGCGGAAGAAGCCACCGGCCGAGCGTCGCTCGGAGACGCAGCTGTGGCAGGACGTCCGCGCCCAGGCCGCCAAGGACGAGCGCTCACAGCGGTACCGCCAGCAGGCCAAGGACACGGCGCGGCAGGCTGCGCGCACCACCAAGGCCGAGGCGAAGTCGGTGCTGTACCGCAACCGGAAACAACTGGCTCCGTGGTGCTTCGCGGCGCCGTATGCCGCGCTCGGTGCCGGCGCGTGGGCGGCGGCCGAGTTCGGCTCGGGACACCCGGTCGCCCTGTCCGCACTGTTCGCCGCCACGGCGGTGGGCGCGTCGATGCTCGCCTGGCGCAAATGGCTTGCCGAGCGCGCGCCGAAGAAGTTCGCCGAGCGGATCACGGCCACGATGGCGCTGCTGTCGGTGTGGACGATGCTCATGCCGTTGATCCCCACCGGCGGGCAGGGCGGCATGTGGCTCTCGTTGATCGTGGCCACGGCCTACATGGCCCTGCCGTGGTGGCGCGAGTACGAGCACCCGCTGCCCCTGCCGGAGGTGCCTGAGCCGGCGGCCGCGGTCACTGACGAGGGCAGCTCCCCGGCCGAGTCGCTCACCGAGGAGCAACAGTTCGTGCAGCGCATTGTGGCCGACTACCGCAGCTATGTGGCTACGCGGGATCTGCTGCCTGGCTCGACCGTTGCCGAGCGGGCCGAGCGCACCGCGCACGGGTTTCGGTTTCAGCTGCAGCTCAACCGCGGCAAGCAAACCATCAAGACCGTGCGCAACTGCGCCGAGGAGATCGGCTACGCGCTCGACGTCGACCCCTCGTCGATCCAGTTCGACAAGGATCAGCGGCCGGGTGCGCTGCAGACCACGGTGCTGATGACGATCATCACCGACCCGGTCTCCAACGACTTCGACGGGCCGACCATCGTCTACGACGGCGGCGATGTCTTCATCGAGCTCGGCCCGCACTCGGATGGCATGGGCTACGAGTACTTCCACGTGCTCTCCGATCAGCTCACTGCCGAGGAGCTGGTCGCCGGGCAGGTGCCGCGCGGCTCGATGCACGACGGGTTCGTGCTCGGCACCCGCGGCTCGGGTAAGTCGCGGTTCCTCGAGCTGGTGGCCGCCGGGTTGCGCAAGCTCGGCATCGAGATCTGGTATCTCGACCCGCAGGAAGGCAAGTCCAGCCCCGCGTTGATCAACGAGGCGGACTGGCCCATGCGCGGCGTGCACGGCACCGAGGGCGCCTACTCCAACGTGGTCGAGCTGTGGCAGGCCATGTGGGCCGCCTGCGAGGTGCGCGAAGCCGAAGGTGCTGCCGCCGGTGAGCTGGGCTTTCAACACACCGCGGAACGCCCGGCGATCATGGTGATCATCGACGAGTGCCACCAGGTCTTCAGCGCCGAGAACCCGAAAACCGGCAACACCTTCGGTGACGACCTCGCCGAAGTCGACCGGCGGATGCGTAAGAACGGGATGGGCCTGCTCGGCGGCAGCCAGTCCATCACGATGAACACCTTCGGCAAGACCAACCTGGCCACGGTGTTGCGCGACGGCATGTGCGGCACGAACGCGTACATCCTGCGCTACGGCGAAGGCAACGCGTCGATCGTGTCCGGCTACGAGGGCCAGCCCTCCGGGTCGCTGCCCGGCAAAGGGTTCGGCTACGCGCTGCAGGGCAGCCGGCCGCACATCCGGTTCCAAGCCCGCTGCCCGGCGGATGCGGACTTCCAGCCGTATCTGGCGGCCTACCCGAAGGCCACGCTGGACCAGCGGGTGCAGAAACGCATCGGCAAGGCCTACATCGACCGGTTCGCCAAGGCCGAGTCGAAGGTCGAGGCCAACCAGTCGTTCCTGGACCAGTTGGACGCGTCCGACGACGGCTCCACGGTGCCGTCGGTGGCCTCCAACCCCACGGCCTCGACCGGCAACACGGGAGCGAAACCGAGCACGAGCGCCGCGCGGTCTGCACCGTCGTCGGCGGGCAGCCAGCCCGCCAGCGTCGAGGAAGCCTCGTTGGACGATCCTCTGCTCTCGCCCGCGCAACGTCGGGCCATGCCGGGGCAACAGCCCGCGGCTGTGGCGACCTCACCGGGCGAGGACACAGCCCCGGCCGTCACCGGTGCTGCCGCCGAGCCGACCGCGGCCGAGCAGCGGGTGCTCGACCTGCTGGCCGAGGAACCGCAGCACACCCCCGCCACCGCGGGGCGCGCACTGGACCTGTCCGACCGGTCCGCGCGCAAGCACCTGGCCGCTCTCGCAAGCAAGGGCTGGGCCCGTCGGGACGCTGACGGTGCCTATTCGGCCGTCGCGGTCGCCACGCCCTGAACCCGGGTGTCCTCGCAGCGCACCGCTCTATCCGTGCGGTGCGCTGTGGGAGCCACCCGGCTCACCCCTCGCTTCACCCCTTGAGGAGGCTCCTGTGACCACGAGCATCGCCACCTCCCCGACACTGCTGCCGATCGGCACCACCACCAGCGGCGAGCCCGCGCAACTGCACCTCGGTGACCGTCCCGGCTCGGCCCGCCACGGACTCATCGTCGGCGGGCCGGCCTCCGGCAAAACCGTGCTGCTGCGGCATCTCGCCCGCCACGCCGAGACGAGGATGCCCCTCGTGCACGCCCACGAGCTCGTTCCGCACCCGCTGGACGCGCTGGCGACCCCCACGAATGGGCTGGTGCTGCTGGACAACCCGGCCGCGGTCGACGACGAGAACGCGCTGCATGGGCTGCTCGACCGGGCCGACGCCGCCGGTGCCGCCGTCCTCGCCACCACCATGTCGACCTACCGCGCTTACCTGCCCGAGTCGGTGCAGCAGCGCCTGTCCACCGGCGGGTGCATCTGGCTGCATCACCGCCAGACGCAGCATGCGATGGGCGCGCCGGTGGATGTGGCCACCCTGGCCCGGCACGGGCACGGCTACCTCGCCACCGGCGGCGAGCTGGTCGAGTTCCGCTTCGGGCTGCACAGCGCGGAGATCTCGGCATGAGTGCGACGTGTCGGTGCCGCGGCGAATGCGGCTCCGGCCGCTGCCTCGGCACCCTCACCGGCGGTCGCCCCTGCGGCGCTCGGAGCGGCACGTTCCACCTCGTCGACGGCAGCCGCGTTCGCATCTACCAGGGCCGGTGCTACTACTGCCACGCCGCGCTCGGCCGCACCCGACACCGCCGCCAACTCCGTGAAGACCGCATCACCACCGGTGACGGGCAGACCAACTCCATGTTCGCCCTGCTCGCCCAGGGCGGGTTCTCGTAGCCCCGTCCCCCAACCTGACCGGAAACCCCTCCGTGCCCCGCCACCTGCCCGTGTGGCGGGGCACTGTCGTTCCGAGAGGAGCATTCATGCTCGCCAAGTTCGTCGAAGCCGTCCGGGTCCGTACTGACGCTGCCGTCGACGGCATGCGGCAGCAGCGCTGTCCGGAGTGCGTGCCTACCACCCCGCGGACTACCACGCAGCGCTGGTGCCCGATCTGCGACGAGCCGTGGCGCGACCTGCTCCCGGAGGAGCAGGAGGCCGCGGCATGACCGCACTGTTCGTCGTCGCCGGCGTGCTCGGCCTGCTCATGGCCACCGCGGGCGCGCTCGCCCTCGGGCTGGTCGTGCGTACGGCCCGTGCCGACAAGGCCGGCAGCGAACGTTCCGGACTCGCCGGCGCACCCGAGCGTATGCGGCAGCGAGATCTGCCCGAGCTGCACACCCAGCGATCACCACGAGGTCGTAACGCCTGACCAGCATCGACGCAGGCCCCGCCACCGCGCTGGTGGCGGGGCCTTTCAGGTCCACAGAGGGGAGAGCACGTGCCCGAGTTACTGCTGCTGACTGCCGCGATGACCGGGATCTACCTCGTCTCGTGCGTGGTGTGGCCGTATCGCGCCTGCGACCGGTGCACCGGCGGCAAACACGCCCGCTCCGATGGGCAGGTGTGGCGCAAGTGCTGGCGCTGCGGCGGCACCGGCCGTCGACGCCGGGCCGGCGCCTGGGTGCTGAACCGCGGAGACGGCTGAACTCCCGCGACACCGCAGAAGCACCTCGCGGTGTCGCGGACGTGTCGATCTACGCTGTCCCTTTCGTCCCAGCCCCGCCACCCGTCGTGGTGGCGGGGCCTTTTACGGATCAAGGAGATCAACTATGCGTCTGCGCACCACCGCTGTGGCCACGGCGCTGGCCGCCGTCCCGGTGCTGGCCGGGTGTTCGCTGCCGGAGGCCAGCCAGCTCCTCGACCGCGACACCGAGCCCGCCGCCCCGTCGGGGGATGTGTCCGCCGCCCGGGCGGCGCTGGACGAGCTTCCGGTTCGCCCCGAAGGATCCCTGTCCGGCTATGAGCGCGACGAGTTCGACGTGTGGGCCAGCCAGGGAGACGGGTGCGATACCCGCGCCGAGCTGCTGAAACACACCAGCAGCACCCCGGCGGAGACCAACGAGCACTGCACCGTGCAGTCCGGCACCTGGCGCGGCGCCTACACCGGGCAGACGATCACCGACGCCTCCGAGGTGGACGTGGACCACCTGGTGCCGCTGGCCGAGGCGTGGCGCTCCGGCGCGAACTCCTGGCCTGAGCGCCTGCGGGAGCAGTTCGGCAACGACCTCGCCCACGGCAACCTCGTGGTCGCCGAGTCCTCCACGAACTCCGAGAAGTCCGACCAGGACCCGGCGAAGTGGATGCCGCCGCAGGAGCGGTGCGGCTACGCCGCCGACTACGTGCTGGTCACCGCCCACTGGAACGAGCAGGCCCAGCAAGCCGGCGGCGAGCTGAGCCTCGACCAGGCCGAGCACGACGCGCTGCAGCGCCAGCTCGAGCAGTGCGCCGGAGGTGGTGGGCAGTGAACAAGAATGGCCACCTCGCCTGCTCGAGCGCTGCTGGCGCCCTGGTCGGCGTGCTCGCGGGCGCGCCTCCGCTCGTTGTGCTGGCCTGCGCCGGTGTCGGCGGGGCCGCCGGCTGGGCGCCCGACATCGACGCACACAACTCCACCGCCACCACCGCGCTGGGCATCGTCGGAAAACCGGTGCACAAAGCCGTGGCGGGAACGTCGAACGCCGTCTACACCGCGACCAAGACGCGCGAGGACACCGCCGCGGCCGGCGGCAAGCACCGCGGGCTCACGCACACGCTGGTGTGCGCACTCGCCGCTGGTGCCGCCGTGCTCGCCGTGCTGCTGCACGTCGGTCTCGTACGCGAGACCGCGCTGGCCGTGGCGGCAGCAGTGAGTGGTGGCTGGGGGATGCACCTCGGCTGCGACGCGCTCACCAAGAACGGGGTGCCGGCGTTCTGGCCGCTCTCCATCGCCGGGGAGCGGTGGTACGGCGTGAGCGTGCCGTCGCTGCTGGCCATCAAGGGTGGCGGTCCCGCTGAGAAGGTTCTGTCGCTGGTGGCCTGGCTGGCCACCGCAACGTTGCTCGTGCTCTCCACCGCCGACTGGGCCGGCCTGGTCGATCTGCCCGAAGTCGCCCCCGAACTGCCCGTGTGAACGGCATGATCATCTCCGACCCCTATCCCCGAGAGGAAGGACGGCATGGCCGAGGAGCTGGCCCACCGGATCAGCGCCACCGCGCCCGCCGCCCCGTGGTGGCTCGTCGTGCTCACCGGCCTGCTGGGGCTGGCCATCGCCACCGCGCCGGCAGTTGCCATTTCCCCAGTAGCGCGGCTGAATTCGACGCTGTATCACGCCAATGCGGTTGGCACGCTCGTGCACGAGATGGGACATGCAACGCTGGCGTTGCTGACCAGCGGGAAAGTGCACCGGTTGGAGATTTCCGCACCGGATGGGGGTGAGACGAAGTCCACTACCTTCGTGGGCGTCCGCAGCGTGCTCACCACCCTCGCCGGCTATCCGGCAGAAGCTCTGGTCGGCCTTGCCGCGGCGCACTTGCTGCGGCAGGGGCAGGCGGCCGCCGTGGTCACCGTGCTCGGCGTAGTGGCCGCAGCGGCAGCACCGTTCGCCCGCGGACTGCTCACCTGGATCACCGTGCTCGGCACGCTCGCCGGCGTGGCGCTGCTGCTGTGGGTCGACGTGCCCCTGGCCTACGTGCTGGTCGCGCACGTGATCACGTGGCTGCTGCTGTGCTCCGGAGTGACCAGCGTGGTCACGCTGGTGAGCAACTGGTGGCGCGGCACGACGGACGTGGGCGATGCCTCCACGATGCAACGCAAAACCGGCATCCCCTGGCCGGTCTGGGTGCTCGGCTGGCTGGCCCTGACCGGCTGGTGCCTCTACCTCGGCGGCGGCTGGCTACTGCTGTGAACCGCCTGCTTTCGGCGCTTTCGAATCCCGCACCCTCACCCTGAAAGGACAGTCTTGTTCGGAGAAGCAGAACACCGCGTCAACCTGGCCCGACTCGTCGAGCTCGCCGGCATGGTCGTGTACAGCAGCGCCCGCGACAACGAATGCGGACCGCGCGAGCCCGCCCCGGACGAGCCCGATATCCCCGAGAACACGCGCCAGCGGCTGTTCCAGCTGGCGCAGCACATCGAAGGGGCAGGACGGTGGGCGGCCGGCGAGACGACGGAGAGTCCCGCTCGGATCGACGCGATGGACTTCCCCGCGATCGCGTTCCACGTGGCCGCCGGGGCGGATGAGCAGGACCGGAGCACCATCGGACGGATCATCATGGGCCGCCCGAGCCGGCTTCGTACGTGGTTGGGCGGAGCCGTCGCCGGATACGACACCTCTCCCGAGGAGGTGTTCGCCTCGTGGGCTTGCGAGGTGCGTTCGTTAGCGATCCGACTGCTCGCCGCAGAACCGCTGGACGTGACAGCACCGCAGCGGCGCCCGTGGGAGCCCGCCTGAACCGTGCTCGCCCCGACAGGGAGGTCCTCCCTGTCGGGGCGTTTTCATGTCGACTTCCGGTTGATCTCCGAGGACGGTGCGGGGTCGATGACCGTCTCCGCCGGTGGGCGGTGCTCCAGCCGCTCCTGCCGGGCCTGTCCCGCGCGGTGGCCGGACATCGCCCGGCGCACGTCGTCGCGGACCCGGTCGAACATCGGCGGGCGCTCGCGCTTGCTGCTCATCCCATCATGATCGCGCGCGCAGCGGTCGGCGGCGCAACGTCGTGGTCCCTCCGATCACCTGCGCCTCGTGCTGCTCTGTCCAGGGGTTTTTTGGCCTCGCGATCTCCCCGCGGGGACGGTGGTGTGGTCATACTGCCGGTCATGGCCGAGATCGACCGTCATCACGATCCGACCAGTCTGATGCTGCGGGCGTTGTCCGAGCGGGAGTGCGCCCGGTTCAAGCACCGCAATCTGCAACAGCCCGGCCGGGGCCGGGCTGTGCACGCCGTGGAGTTCCGCGCGTGGATCGCAGGACTGCACCTGCCGGCGCCGGCCTGTCATCAGCCTACGGCCACGCTGGCGTTGACCGGGGAGGCCCAGGCGGTGCGTGCGAAGGTGACCTGCACGCGCTGCCAGAACCTCGATCCCGGAGCTGCCGACACGCTCGTGCCGCTCGACGGCGGCCTGCCGCTGCAATTCTGAGTCCCCGCGCCTTCTCAGCGGCCGCTCGGGAGGCCACGTCGCCCCACGAAACCAGCGCTGTGCGCTGGTCGTTCGCGTCTCAGGGGGAATCAGGCGGAAGTGTGGCGGTTTTCGGTTCACGGCCGGATCGGTCGCGGACGATCACACCAGGCGCGCACAGCCAATCTCAGCGGCCCGGTGTTGAGGCGTCGCCGGCGCGTTTGTGTGCCGCGCTCGGTGAGGGTCAGGTGTCGGGCTGGGGCATGCTCGTGGGCAAGGTGATGCCGGCCTCGGCGATGGCCTCGGCGACGGTGTGTCCCTCGGGGGCGGTGCCGCCGAGCTGCCAGGCCAGCGTCACCGTGAAGAACTCGGACAACGGGGCGAGGTCGTCGAGGATCGCGCGGATCAGCTCGGCCAGGTCTTCGTCGTGGTCCTCGCTGCTGCTGGTCGAACCGTGCAATGACCACCGTGCTGCCCACCCGGTGACCTCCGGGTCGTCGGGATCGTGGAGCCGAAGGAGATCAACGTCGACGACCTGAGTCGGCCGCGGGGCGAACTGCAGGATGGTCGCCTGCTGGGTGCTGTCGCCGTCTCGGCGGTGCCGGGATCGAGGTCCGATCATGCTGATCAGCATGCAGCGCCGAGGCCGCCAGCGGGAGTATCTGCGCTGGTGATCCACCTACTCGCGTGACGCCACGCCTCCGCGGTGCGTGGCTCCTGCCGGGCGCGTGAACGGCGCCCGCATTCCCAAGAGTCCTGTCAGGCGAGTCCTGCGCGGTAGCCGTGGGTCAGCTGCCGGGCCCGAGCACGCAGGTCCTCGACGTGCACCACCGGTCCGGTGCTCGCCTGCGTCAACGCGAGATACCACGGATGCGCTTCCAGTACGTGCTGCAGCGTCGAGAGCTGGCTGCGTTGCTGCTGCGGCGACCAGCCCAGCAGGTGCGCCACCTGCTGCAGCGGCACCCACCCGGTGCCGAGGTCGGCCTGCCGGTCCACGAGCTGGGCTAACGCCTCAAAACGCATCTCCACCCCCAAGTTCGCACCGCCGCGTGATCGTACCCACCGAGCCCGCTCAGCACGGGCAGGCGGTCACGTCGTGTCGCTGTCGGGAGTGGGCAGACGCAGGAGGAGCTCCAGGGCGTCCTCGGCGGTGCCAACACGGTCGACCAGCGTTGTGAGGGGTCGGCAGCTTCCTGAAAGCCCAACTCGACGACGGTGATCCCCTACCCGCATGAGGTCTCGTCGCCGGACGCGTCGGCGGGCAGGTCCTGGTACGCGGCCAGCACGCCCGCGGTCGAGCCGTAGCCCTCGGAGAGCTTGGCCAGCCGCGTGGCCGGAGCGTGCACGTAGGTGCTCTGCCCGGTGCGCGACCACGCTGTGGCCAGCGCGGGCAGAGTCGCGCCCTGTTCGCGGGACAACAGCAGCAGAACGTCGGCGAGCCACCCGGCGTCGCGGCCGAGGCGCCGCAGCTGGCCCAGCACGTCGACGAGCTCGGCGGTGTCGACCTGCTCCTGCTCGACAGCTTCGACCAGCTCGCTGATCCAGCGTTGTAGCTGGTCCCGGCTCGGCAGTGGATCCTCGGAGGACGGTGTCGCCATAGCCGCAGTTTGTCACAGTGACAAACGTGGGCAGGGGACGCCTGGCCCCGAACGACCGTCTGGTTCAGTGCCGCAAGTAGCGGTCACCGCCGGTGGCGCGAGCGTATGGTGCTATGCCCCGACAGGGGAACGAACCAGTACGCACCCGAGCTCACGAGGTCGTCGCAGCGCTGAAGCAGAGACGTCAGTTCAGGCGCCGCAGGCGGCGAGGGGGGTGGGTCTCGAGCACCCAGGCGCGCCAGGAGGGCGGGAGGAATCGGGCCAGGCTGGCTAGCCAGACGGGCCAACCGTTCTCGGCGGCCAGCCGGCGCCAGCTGGCGGTGATCTCGGCGCGGGCGTCGGCCTCGACAGGCCGCTCCGGGCCGTATTCGGTCTCGGGTAGGTACTGGCCCTGGATGGGGCAGCGGGTCACGCCGGCGAAGCGCAGGGCACAGAGCCGGTGCTGCCCGTTGCCCAGCGCATCGCTGCCGTCGTCCCAGCTGATCGGGTCATAGACGAGGGAGTCGAGCCATTTCTGCTCGCTGGGCGAGAGGTGCTCGAACTCGCGATGGGTCTTCACCCGCCTCCGCAAGGACTCGCCGGTGTTCTCCGCCAGGGACTCTTCCAGCATGCGCACCAGGCGAGGCCAGTCGGCCTGGTGATACGCACACGTCGTGCGGATCTGCTGGCCTTGCCGGGACAGGCACGCGGTGGCATGCGCGCCGTGCACATCGGGTACGCGATCCTGGTACTGCTCGGCGAGGTCTTCGAGGGGGCAGTCGGACTGGCCGTGCGGCCAGGGCAGCGCTGCCAGCGGTACGGAGCGGAACCCCTCGACCGATTCCAGCGCCATGCGCCGGGTGAACGCATCGGGGAACCGGCTGGGATACAGCTCGGTCTCGTCGACGTCGGGGCGGCGGGCGGCATCGACCTGCTCGGCACTGCGCAGATCCTCCTCGGTGGGTTCGTGGCTGCCGCGCACCTGAAGCAGCGGTACGGGCGCCGCAAGCTCGCGGCGTTCCCACGCGGCCCGTTCCGGGTTGACGAACGCAAGCACGGCCACCTCCTCGCTCTCGCGGAGCAGTAACACGCCGCTGATCCCTGACACGCTGACCACGACGATGTCGGTGTGCCAGCTCGCCTCGGCGAAAACCGCGGCGGCCTGCTCGGCAGGCAGCAGACGCAGATGTTCGATCCGGGAAAACCCCTCGTCGACGTCGCGGTCGGTCTCGGGCCACCGGTGCGGGTGCACGCCGAGGTAGTCGCCGACGAGCAGGGCAGAGGCCGGTTTGGGAAAGCTCGTGGGCCGTCGGTCCACCCGGTCCCGCGTTGACGGCTCGGGCCAGGTGAACGCGTCGGCGGTGCGGTTGTGCTCGCGACGGAACACGCCCGGGGTGTCCCCGGCCGGACGAGCTCCCCGCAGCAAGGGGGTCTCGCCCGCGGGCGGCCACCAGGGGTGGTGCGTGTCGTGCGCGACGCGGCGGGGACTGACGACATCGAGGACCTGCACGTCCCCACCGCGCAGGACCACCGGACCGGGTAACCCGTGGCACCACACGATCGGAGCCGGCGCCTTGAGCGGGAGATGGCGGTCAAGCACCGTATCGACCTGCTCTTCGGGAAGATGCTCGATGTGCTCGATGCGCGCGAAGCCCGCATCGGCGCCGTGCCCGGACACCGCCGAACGTGGCGCGCTCACTTGCAGATAGTCCCCGCAGAGCAGAGTCGACGACAACTGCGGTCCGGACGGATCCCCCATGTGCCTGTCCGTTCCTCCGTGTCGCCCGGCACCTGACGGGCAGGTCACCGGGGACATCTCGTCACAATATCGGCATAGTGCCACGCCCCGGCGACTGCGCGGACCCTTACGACCCCGGTATCAGGGGGTTGTAGCGGCGGTACAGGATCCTCCGCCGAACGGCGGTGGCGTGGCCCGCTTCTCACAGCCCGCTGCTGGTGTCCCACGAGTCGAGCGTCTTCTCGATCCCTCGCAGACGGTCGGAAAGTTCAACCTGAGCAGCGAGCATGCCGATCTGGATACGCTGATCAACGGTCAGCTCGCTGTCGTCCACCTTCTTCAGCGCATTGAGGTGCTGCTGGGCAATCACGCTCGCCGAACTCTGCATCGCCATGGAGCCGATCATGCCAGCTGGCCCTCTACCGCCGAAGCAAAGTCGTGGAGTTTGCACCGGTGCGTGATCAACGGATCCTGAGGTTCCGGTAGCACGCGCCGAAAAACCAACGGTGAGCTACCGAGGGGAGGTCGCGGCGAAGAACGCGTCGATGTCGTGCTGCGAGCGTAACCGCCCTGCCCGACGGTCCACTGCTGTCCCAACGGCTGGCGTTGCTACGCACCGCCTGGCGACTCCTGGCCGCAGACCTGTACCGATAGCCTCAGCTGGCCGCGCGGGTGCGGCGGTGCGCGCGGACTCGGCAGGCGGGTGAGCAGTAGGTCCGCCGCCGCCCGGTCGTGGGCTGGACCATGACCTTCCCGCAGTCCGCCGCCGCACACCGAGTTTCGTTACACACGGCCGGATTCGCGGGGTCGGTGTTACGAAACTCCGAGACGGTGAACAGGTCGTCGGCCGCCTCGGTGGCGGGGGTTTTCAGCGGGCGGTTGGACCACAGGACCTCGGTGCGTTCTCCCCAGGTGCCGCCCTGGCTGGTCGCGGCCGGGAGTTCGTGGCGGTACCAGTCGGCGAAGAGCTCGCGGTCGTAGAGTTCGGAGGCATAGCCGGAGACCACGACGGTGGCCATGCACTCGTGCAGTGCGGTGGCCAGCTCGCGGTGCTCGGCGTCGTCGCGCATCTCGTGGCGGTAGTTCCGCTCCCGGACCGAACCGAGGTAGGGCGGATCGACGTAGAGCAACGTCCGGCGCTTGCGCCCGTAGGCGGCGATGACCTCCAGTGCGGGGCGGCATTCCAGGCTGACCGCCGAGATCCGCTCGGCGACGGCCTCCATCCGCGCGACGTAGCCCGACAACCGGCCCGGCATGGATGTCGAGACGTGGTCGGCGGAGTCGAACCGCCAGCCGGTGTTGCGCAGCGTTCCGGTGCGCCCCTGGGTCAGGCACACCCACACCCGCCGGGCGCGCTCCAGCTCGTCCAGCCCGTCCGGGCGCTGCCGGGCGAGGTCACGTTCGGTGCGCGAGTGCGGCGTCAACGTGCACACCCGCGCCAGCTCCCCGGGGCGGTCGCGCAGCACCCGCCAGAACAGCATCAGGTCGCCGTCGAGGTCGTTCACGGTCTCCAGCCGGGTCGGGGACTTGGCCAGCAGCACCGCCAGCGATCCGGAGAACGGCTCGACATAGTGCGTGTGCTCCGGCAACAACGCCGCGATCGTGCCGGCCAACGTCTGCTTGCCGCCGAAGTACATGAACGGCGGACGCAACACCCCCGACTCGACTCCGCTGCCGGACATGAATCCTCCCTGATAATGGTGGCTATCCACCGTTCAGTTTACAGGTGGATAGCCACCATGAGAAGGTGTTTTCATGCCGAGCAAGCACCGGAATCCGGCGGTCATCTACCGGCCAGACCCCGACCTCCACAACCGCGCGAAGGCGGCCGTCACCGAAGTCGGCTCCGACATGAACGCCCACGTGCTCGGCTTCCTGCGCTGGCTCGTCGGCGACACCGACCAGCTGCCACCACGACCCGATCAGCCTTCGCGCGACGACTGATCACCCGCGCGGGCTGGCACCAACCTCACGAGACAGCACAGCTAGGGTGCGAGCCGTGACGGGTGGCGAGCAGACGCGGTTGATCGTGCTGCGCGGAAACTCAGCTTCAGGGAAGTCGAGCACAGCCTGGGTACTGCGGGAGCGGTTGGGCCGCCGGCTGGCGGTGGTCGAACAGGACTACCTGCGCCGCAAGGTTTTGAAAGCCCGTGACACCGCCGACGGGCCGCAGTACGGACTCATCGAGCAGACCGTGACCTACTGCCTCGACCGCGGTTACGACGTCGTGCTCGAGGGCATCCTGCACCGGCAGCGCTACGCGCCGATGCTCGAGCGTCTCGCCGCAGCACACCGCGGGGTCACCGCGGCGTTCTACGTCGACGTGTCATGGGAGGAGACGCTGCGCCGGCACGCCGCGCGGCCGCAGGCGGCCGAGTTCGGCGCCGAGGACATGGCCGGCTGGTACTGCCCGCGGGACCTGCTCGGCTGGCCCGAGGAACGCCTCATCCCCGAAACCACGAGCCCGCAGGGGACCGTCGGGTGCATCCTCGCCGACCTCTACCCGGAGATGCCGCTGCTCGAGGAGTGACACCCGTCCGTTCCTGGTCAGGTCTGTTCGACGCGTGGCGCGGGCTTGGGCAAGCAGCTCCCCGCGCGCGACGAGCGCGTCGACCTCGCCCCAGTCCGGGGCAGGCGGTCACTGCTTCTCCCTCGTGCCGCCCGTTGTCAGGTGGTTGTAGACGGTGGTGCGCGGCACGCCGTACAGGTCGGCGATTTGCTGCACGGTCCACGCGCGCGAGTCGTACTTCTCCTGCGCGTCGGTGACCTGCGCAGCGCTGAGTTTGGGCTTGCGCCCGCCCGTACGGCCGCGAGCGCGTGCGGCGGCCAACCCTTCGCGGGTGTTGGCGACGGTCAGGTCGCGCTGGAACTCGGCGACGGCGGCGAGCATCCGGTAGACCATGCGGCCTTCGGCGGTGGTGGTGTCGATGCCTTGCTCGAGGAATCGGAAGTTCACCCCGCGCTGGCCAAACTCATCAAGCAGGGACACCAGATGCGCCGTGGAGCGACCGACGCGATCGAGCCGGGTGCACACCAGCGTGTCGCCTTCACGCAGCACCTGGCAGACCAGGTCCCACTGCGGGCGCGAGGACTTCGCTCCCGAGGTGTGGTCGACGTAGAGGTGCTCGTCGGCCACGCCGGCGCGCATGAGCGCGTCGAGTTGCGCCTGCGGGTTTTGCTCATCGGTGGAGACGCGGGCGTAGCCGATCAACATGCGTCGAAAACTACCACACCGATGGTTTTCCAGTCATTGATTTTCGACACGGATTTTCGACGCATATGTTCCGGGGTTCACCGACGTCATCACCGGGTGTCTGCAATTGATCGTTTCCAGACGCCCGGTCCCTTGCTGCTGTCAAGGTTTCCTGACACGCTGCGTGTCAGGAAACCTTGACAGAGGAGGAACGCCATGGGGTGGACCCCGGTCACCGGCTACGCGCCAGCCACCGCGCACGAGGGTGTGGCGCACACCGTGCTCGCCGACGGCACGCTGACCGCCACCTACACCGCCCCCGACCACCGGGCCTACCGCGGCTGGCGCGCCGGTTGTTCCTGCGGCTGGACCGGCTCGGACTACCCGCGCGAGCAGTGGGGCGAGGGCAGGATCATGCCACCGGACCGCGTCGAGACCGCCGCGCAGGACGAGTGGCAGCAGCACCTGCACGCCGCGGTGCCCGAACTGGCCGTGCACAATCTCGCGGAACGACTCGCCGACACCCGCGTCGAGCTCGACGCGGCCGTGGCGGCCGCCCGGGCGGCCGGCGCCTCCTGGACCGCCATCGGCGCCGCCGCCGGCCTGAGCCGCCAGGCCGCACACGAACGCTGGGGAACGTGACCCCGCAAGGGCAGGGACTGTGCATGACCCCTGTGTCAGCCGGTCGAGCGGGACTGCTGACCGGGGATGTTCTTTCGACGGGCGTTGTCACGGAACCACCGGCGGGCCCAGTCGAGCCGGCTCGCGGCGACGCACACCTCCACGTCCTCGCGGGCGTATTCCACGATGGCCGCATCGGTGCGGTCCCAGACCACCAGCAACGCCCCGCTGCCGCGGTGCTCATGCGTGGCCAGCCAGTGCCGCACGTCGGTGACGGGTTCGGCGAACCGACCCTGCTCCTCAGCCAGTGCCCGGGCCACGAGTCGGATCTCGGCGGAGTGGTCGCTGCGGTCGGTCGTGCGAGCAGACATGCGATCACCTCGCCGACCAGCACACCGCGCCGGCGCACCAGTCCGGTACCGATGATCGAGTGCGCCCGGCCCACCAGCCGAGTGTGATCTGCCTCCGCGCGGCGTGCCGCGTCCCACCGGGTCGCCAGCTCGCACAGGTATCAAACTAGTGTTCTAATCGGGGTATGATGGGAGTGCGTGCTATCGAGGTCAGCGGCCCGCCGGTGGTACCCGCCGGCTTCCCCTCCCCGGCTGAGGATCATCAGGGCAGTCTGGATCTCAATGCCCAGCTCATGCCGCGTCCCGCCTCGACGTTCGTCCTGCGCGTGTCGGGCTGGTCGATGCACGAGGCCGGCATCGCTGACGGGGATGAGGTGCTCGTGGACCGCTCGCTGCGCGCCGGTGACGGCAGCATCGTCGTCGCGGTCGTCGAGGGGGAGTTCACGCTCAAACGCTTGAGGGTCGATCCGCCGATGCTGCAGGCAGATGCGGCAGATCACCCGGATATCGCCGTTGGCGAGGACGGCGTCCGCATCTGGGGCGTGGTCACCACCGTGATCCACCACGTGCGCTGAGGACGATCGGTCATGTCTCGAGGTCAGGTGTATGCCCTGGTGGATGTCGACGCGATGTACGCCTCGTGCGAGCAGGTGCTGCAACCCTGGCTCAGGGGCCGACCGGTGGTGGTGTTGTCCAACAACGACGGCTGCGTCATCGCGCGCAGCCGCGAGGCCAAAGCACTGGGCATCGCCATGGGCCAGCCGTGGTTTCAGGTGGCCCGCGATCCGTGGATGCGCGAGGTGGTGGCACGCTCGGCCAACTTCGAGCTCTACGGCGACCTGTCGAGTCGCTTGCTCGCCATCGTAGAGCGCTACACCCCCTGGATCCAGCCCTACTCCATCGACGAGTGCTACCTCGCCCTACCGCGTGACCGCGCCGCCGCGCTGGCCCGACAACTACGCGACCAGGTCGACCGGTGGCTGGATCTGCCCGTCTCCATCGGGATCGCACCGACCCGCACCCTGGCGCATGTGGCCACCGAGCAGGCCAAACGCAATTCCGATCTCGGCGGTGTGTGCGAGTGGGACGAACCCGAGCAGTGGCAGGACCTACTGGAGGCCATCCCGGTGACCGAGGTGTGGGGCATCGCCGAACGCATGGCCCAGCGGCTGGCCCCGTGCGGCATCCACACAGCCGCCGAGCTCGCCCGCACCGACCCCGGCTGGGCCCGCCGGCGGTGGTCGGTAGAGGTCGAGCGCACGATCCGCGAACTGCGCGGCACTGCCTGCATTCCGCTGGAGCACGATCCGCCGCCGCGGCAGCAGATCGTGCATTCGCGCCACCTCGGCCAGGCCGTGACCAGCCGCGCCGAGGTCGCTGAGGTCGCCGCCGTCTTCGCCGAGCGGGTAGCGCGGCGCCTGCGCCGGCACGACCGCGTCACCCCGGTCCTGACGGTGCAGCTGGCCACCGGCGCCTTCGCCCCCGGACCCCGGACCTCCGTGCAAGCGACGCAGACGCTGCCGGCACCGACCGCGGCCACCCGCCCGCTGGCTGCAACCGCGGCCAAGCTGGCCCGGCAAGCGTGGCGACCGAGGTATCACTACCGGCGGGTGACCGTGCTCGCCGCCGACCTCACCACCCCCGAAGACGCGACCCGCCCACTGGACGGTCTGACCTCCTCCGTGGAGGTCGACGACCGCTTGTCAGCAGCGCTGGATACGCTCACCACCCGCTACAGCGGCACCAGCGTCACCATCGGGTTTGGCCGCGCGGGACTACGTCGCCCACCGGCGTGGGCCCAGCGCCAGCACCGCCTCTGGCCCGTCTCGACCACCCGCTGGGATCGCCTGCCCGTGGTGCACTGCTAAGGCGGCAACTCACTCACGGCAGGCCACATCTCACCGTCCGCGCTGTGGCCCTGTTCGGGCCCGCCCCGGCGTCGCCGGGTGCGCGCCACGGTGGGCGGGGCCGTGCCGTCGCTGGCGGTGCCTGCTGCAGCCACTGCCCACCCGGCCCCGCCGGGCTCGGCGCCGACTGCGGGCCCACCGGTCGGACCGGCGCCGCGGGCACGGGGTGCTCGGCGCGGCCGGTGCCGGCTCTGCCGCAACGCTGGCCGTGCCCGACGAGGAAGCCTGCGCCCAGACGTCCGTGCGCCCGCAACCGACTCGGCGGCCCCGCGGGCGCGGAGAGGGCCCCGCCAACTGTTCACCCTCCCTCGCCCGCACGGGCGCGCTACTTGCGCGAGGCTGTGGCGGCTGTGGGCTCGCCGCTCATCGTGCTGTGGCGTTTCCAGGCGTCTCGTGATCATCTTCTGTCCGGACTGGCAAACTTGATCACGTTTGCCGTTCCACGTTGAGAATGCCGGGGCTGCCGTTGGCAGCTATACGGCTATTCCTGGGGGAAGAGATCGACATGGAGGGTGAGAACCCGACCGCCGAGCGGATTGCCCACGCGGTCACTGCCGTGGCCCCGCAACCGGGCTGGTGGGTCATCGTCGGCACAGCGGTGCTCGCAGCGTTCCTCACGCTCGCGCGAGGCTGGAACATCATCAGCACCATCGTTCACGAATCCGGGCATGCAGCGGCCAATCTGGTCACTGGCGGCGGGGTGCACTGCATCGAGATCACCTCGCACGAGGCCGGAACCACGTTCGGATGGAAGCCGACACGGTTCTCTGCGATCACGAGCGCTCTCGCTGGGTATATCGCCCCCTCCTTAGCCGGCCTCGGGATCGCGAAGTTGCTGACCGGGGGTTTCGCGACAGCGGTGCTGGCCTGCGGTGTCGCCGTCACGGTGCTCGTGCTGATGGTGACCCGCGATGTGCTCACCTTCTCCGTGGTCACCGGAGTCGGCGCCATCTGCGCGGCCCTGGTGTGGTGGGGACCGCTGTGGCTGCACACCTGGAGCGCCTACACCCTCATGTGGCTGCTCCTACTCGGCGAACTTCCCGGCGTCACGGTGTTGGGGCGGGCACGGTGGCACGGCCTGCCCATCAGCGAGACCGAGGATGCCGGGCAGCTGCATGAGTTCACCGGCCTGCCCGGCTCGATCTGGATCGCCGGGTGGTACGCCGGGATCGCCTGGTGTATCTGGACCGCCTCCGGTTGGGTCTGGCCCTGGTAACCGCCACGGCGCACGCAGTCAGGCGCCCCCTCGGCAGCGTGCGCTCGGGTGGCTATGCGCGTGGAGCTTCAGAAGGGAGGTTCATCGCTGAATTCCCTAGGGGGCTCCGAGGGGGAGTTGGCTTCGACGAACGCTGCGTCCCAGACAGGGTGAAGTACCTGCAGACACGTCGGCCCCAAGGGATCGCGCGGATTATTCGGGTCGTTGAGCGACTGCCCGTTGCGCCGGCAGAGTTCCTCGAGGACTGCCTTGACAGTGGGCCAGCGGGGCACAGTCAGTCCTTTGAGGATGCGACGGATCGTCTCCTCACTGGCCGTGCCCTCGTGATCGTGATCCGCGCGGATCGCGGCGGCGAGCTCACGAAGGGTGGGACGCCCGGCAACGCTGTACCAGCGATGCATCAGCTTCACGAACTCGCGTCGATCTCCCGGTGGGAGGTCACGGGTGGGGGGCATGGTGATCGCCAGAGGCATAGTTCGCCGCTTTCGTGCTTTTGGGACTACAGCATGATCAGGTTACAGGTTGCCCCGTCCTGACCCATGATCCCTCAACCTGCCACTAGTGACCGCAGGTTTCCCCTTTTTGCCGCAGACTGACTCACCGAGTCCAGGTTCCCCCTCGGGTCCCGTGTATGGCCGAGCTATGCAAAATCTATGCACGTTTGAGCTGATTTGCTCAACTACTCCTCAGGCGGTCGCAGACTCGAATCCGAGGCCCTGCAGGGCCCAGTGACCAGTGGATTCGAGAAGGGAGACCGTGTGCCCGAGCAGCCTGACGAGGTCGGGGCAGGCACGACGAGCCGTGGCACCAGTGGAGCGCCCATGTGGGCAGTAAGCATGGGGGGAGGGACCACCTTGGTGTACCTCAGCACTGCGTTCGACCGGGCGACGGTGATCGTCTGCGCCGTGCTGGCAGCGGTGGTGTGGTTGGCGGCGACAGCGATCCCCCAGCGCTCCGAGGACCGGCTGCACCTGTGGCTGGGACTGGCCGCCAAACCCGTCCCGAGAGGCGACGCGAAGAGCGCCCAGGACGCCCCCCAGCCCCTCGAGGTCGAGGCAGGGCGACGCGAATGAGGAACATACCGGCCCCGCCGTACTCAGCGGGCGCACGCCAGGGCCCAGCTCTCGTCGTAGGTCCCGGCCCGGGCCGACGCGCGCTCGACCCCGCGCACGCGGGATGGGTCCCCGCACCGGCAAGTCCACCGGCATTGCTCGTTGTCTCAGCGTCCGCGTTGTGGCCCTTGTTCTGGTCCCAGCCAATGTCGCGGCGGCCGGACCGGCCCGGACCCGCCGGATGTGCGCCGAGGTGGGCGCGGGCGTGCCGCGGTGGGCTGCTGGAGCCACTGCCCACCCGGTCCCGCCGGGCTCGGCGCCGACTGCGGGCCCATCGGCCGTGCCGGCGCCGCGGGCACGGGGGTGCTCGGCGCGGCCGGTGCCGGTTCCGCCGCAGGCTGCGAGACCTGCCGGGAGACCAGTTGAGCAGCCTGTCGCGCCGGCCGGGCTTGATGCGCTCGCCCCGCCTGCTGCTGCACCGCGGCGATCTGCAGTCCCAGCGCGGTCAACGCCGCGGCCAACTCGACCAGCGCGGCCGGCGTGCTGCCCCCAGCGGCGCTGAGTCCGCGGGCCAGAGACCGCAGCTCGCCTGCCGCACGAGCCGCCGGCGGCACCGCCGCCTGCGGGGTGCGGGCCGCCCGGTCCCACCGCGCCCCGGCCCCGCCGAGGAGCATGCCCTGGCGCTGATCCAACGCGGCCAGCACCTCCCCGGCCGCGTGCGCCATCCCCGGTGCCTGCGCAGGGTCGTGAGCCAAGTCCTGCCGAGCCCGCAACACCGCCTGAGTGGTCTGCCGCAGCCACGCCTCACTGCCACGCGGCACCGCCGCCAGATCCGACCGTGCTCCCACCCGGGCCTGGGCCCAGCGCTGCTCGAGTTTCGGCAGCGACAGGTCCGCGGCCAGCGAGCGGCCGGCGTAGCGCACCGGCGCACCGTCGGCGGTGACGTCGCCGGGCCGGGCGAGGGTGTAGCCGGCCCGATCGCCACTGGGCAGCAGCCGCTCGGCCACCAGATAGCCCTGTCCTTCCAGGACGGTGCGGAACTCGGCGAAGGTCGTGCTCGTGGCGGCGGCTTGCCGGGCGGCGGCCCGCAGCTGCACCCGCGCCGGATGCGCACCACGCCGAGCGGCCTTCTCCCGTTCGGACCGGCCCGTGCCCGGCGCGGCCGTGCGATCCGCCGGCGCGGTCGAGGTCAGCCCGTACCGCTGCTCCATCTGCTCACACGCCGCGCGCAGCCGTGCGAAATCCCCCCGGGGCGGGTGCACCCGCCGACCCGTGTCCTGCCGCACCAGCGTGGCCTGGATGTGAATACCCGTCTCGTCGTGGCGCACCGCCACCCACCGCGGACCACCCGGATCATCACGACGGGCGATACCCGCCCGGTGCATCACCTCCGTGGCAATGTGGCCCCACTCCGCATCACTGAGCACGCGATCGGCATCGTCGTTGCGCAGGGTCACGTGGTAGACGTAGCCAGCCCGCAGCGAGCTCGCCCCGGTGGTCGGATCGGTGCGGAAGTAGCGCCGGTGCGCCGGCTCGTCCGCCCGCGGCGTCGACAACGGCAACCCCGCCGCCACCGCCGGCGCCTGCAACACGCGCGCCAGCGGTTCCAAGTCGAACTCGAACTCGCCCTCGCCGGTGCGGACCGGTTGCCACTGCTGCGGCTGCCCGTCCCAGCTGGCCACCAGCCGCGGCTGGTGATGTTCGTTGTACTTGCCTTCGCTGAACAGATACTGCACCAGCCCGCGCGGATCCCAGCCGCGATACACCCGATCAATCACGTGCGGCTCGCCTTCTGCCGCGCCACCGCCTGCGACTCCTGCGCGTCCACCTGCTCGGACAACGTCTCCACCAGCCGCCGCACCACCGCCAACTGCTCACCCGCATCCGCCGGCAACTCGCCCTGCGCGTTCGCGTGCTTCGCGATCTGGTTCAGCAGCGTGCCCACACGGGTGAGATACGGCCGCTGCGCCATCACCTCCGCCACCACCGCACGCATGTCCGCCGGCGGCGGATCCAACACGCCACGGGCGTAGCGCACCGCAAGCTCGCCGATCAGCGCCCCCGGCCGCATCCCCATCCGCTCCGCGGCCGCGAGCACATCAGCATGCTCCGCCTCGCTGAAATACACCCCCACCCGCCGCGTACGCGGACCCGCATCATCCCAGCCACGCGTCCGCGACCGACGAGCCCGCGACCCCGCGGCCGAGGCAGCATCCTGCTCCGACGACGCACGCGACACTGCCCCCTCGCCCGCACCGGCACCGCCCTCGCGCTGACCCACGCAGACCTCCCTGCACAACCCCCAGCCGCCCCAGCGGCCGCGCCCTCGCGGCCGCTGATCCTCGCACGCCCACCGGCAGCGAGGCCAGCAAAAACCACACGGTTTTTGCCTATCTTGCTTCCGGCTGGCGGCGCGACCTCTCCGCGCACAAGGAGAGGCAGGAAACCCCGCCAAACCATCCCGCACAGGTCGCCACGAACCTCAGCGAGGCCAAGGTGCGCGCGACCGTGAACCCTGTCAGCAGCGAGGATGATCCGCGTAGCATTGCGCGTGCTCCCTTTCCATTGAGGAGTAGGCCCGAGACGGGACCGGCGAGTCGCATTGCAGCCCCGTCTCGGGCCGCCCACCGACCGTTCCGGTGGGCACCGCCCCGCGCAGCGCGGAACCTGCGCGGGACCGACCCCATCGGATGTCCTGCTCTCGGCGGGGGTCAGGCTGCGTCGCGGACGCGGACGATCGGACTGCCGACAGGCACCGGATTGCCATCGAGGTAGCTGTACGACAGCCACGGCACGCGGTGGACGTTCTTCGCGCGATACATCGCGAGGTCCGCCTGGTGCATCAGCGCAGACCGGGTGGACTCGGCGGTGGTGCTGCGGGCATGCCGGTGTGCGATGCCCATGGAGAACGCCGCGCCGGACCGGCGTTCCAGCTCCGTGCTCCAGTCCTCGAATTCCTCGGCGCGTGCGACCGCGTCGGAGGGAACTCCGCCGGCGACGGCGACGACGAACTCGTCGCCGCCGAGCCGGCCGACCGGGCTGTGCGGGAACACCCGGCGCAGCGTGGTGCCCATCGCGCGGATGAGCGCATCGCCGGAGGCGTGCCCGCGGG
Organism: Salinifilum ghardaiensis; assembly: GCF_054491345.1. Taxonomy (NCBI): domain Bacteria; kingdom Bacillati; phylum Actinomycetota; class Actinomycetes; order Pseudonocardiales; family Pseudonocardiaceae; genus Salinifilum; species Salinifilum ghardaiensis. The sequence continues at coordinate 38,697 of NZ_JBSSUR010000002.1, forward strand.
TGTCGTTGGTGGCCTTGAGCCCGTCGAGGTCGACGAGCACGATCGCGGCACGGCGGCCGTGCCGCCGCAGGACGGTGTCCGCGCGGCGTTCCCACGCGTCGCGGCGCAGACATCCGGTGAGCGGGTCGCGTTGGGCGTCGGCGACGACGCCGTGCAAGTGGACGGCGTGGGCGGCCCAGCCGAGCAGGGCGGCGCCGGCGAGGGCGGTGCTGGCCACGGTCGTGGCGCGGGAGGTACTGAGTTGAGACACTGGTTTCGCTCCTTTGCGGAGTGGCCCCGGGCCGCGCCAGTAGGCGACCAACCGGCGGCGCGGCCGGGGTTCTTTTGTGTTTCAGCGTTCGCGGGTCGTATCGCAGTCGACGTGCATACGTCGTTCGATGACGGCGCGGGCCACGTCGCGGCGGGAGCACCCGCCGGGTAGTCGGCCGGTGGACGAAAGTTGGCGATACCACCGGTCGACCAAATCGACGAACGCCTCGCGGGGCTGCCACACCTCGGTCGGGCGGATCATGGCCGAAGAGGCCCACCCGTCGCGGCGGAGTACGTCCTCGATCTCGGCGACGTGCTCGTCGGCCAGCAGCCGGCGGATGACCTCGAATTCGTGTTCTTCCTGGGTCACGGCGGTTCCCCTTTCTGCTGTGCCCGTGCTGGGCAGGAGGGCGTGCGGCGCGGAGTCCGCACACCCGGCCAACCCGCACAGGTCAGCGCTACTGATCGCTGAAGGGGTCCGCTTGGGGAGACCCGGCGAGTTCGGCGCAGATCCGCTGCGCATCCGGGTAGGCCACCGGGTCCTCGGGCTTGTAATCGAGCACCGTCGTGCCGTCGCAGACGGCGGTGACCCGGCCAGGGGCTGGCTCCGGGGCGACGCCGGGGGTGTCGGGCACGATCGGCACCACCGGGGACTCCCCCTCGGCGGGAGCAGGGGACGGTACGTCGACCTCGGGCACCTCGAACTGGGGTGCACTGAACTGGGGTGCACTACCGGGCGGGGGCTGTTCGCAGCCGACGAGCACCAGCGCGGCGAGTCCGGCGGCAGCTGTGGTGAGGAGAGCGCGGCGCACGGTGGATTCCCTTCGACTCGGCCCGCAGAGGGGCATCAGAGGTTGGCGGCGCGGGAGGCGAGGTAGCCGGCCGGCGATTCGGCGCGTTCGGCGATGAAGTCCAGCTCCGGATCGCTCAGGGCGAGGGCGAGCTTCTGGAACTGCTCGGTGACCTGCTCGCGGGTGCCGTCGGTGGTGGCGTTGTGCAGGTTGTGGGCCAACGCGGCGAAGGGGTCGTCGTGGTCATTGAGCAGTGCCTGGGCGACGTCGTCGCTGTCGGGCTGCCCGGCATAGGTGCCGTGAATGAGGTCGGCGACGTGCTCAAGGAGTGCGGAGCGGCGCATGGCTGTCCTCCTGGTCGATCTCGGCATGTTCGAGTACCTACAGTAGGGGTATACCCTAACGTTGGTCAAACCCCATATGTAGATAATTTTCCTACCCTAGGGTTCATGTACACTGCAGGGCATGACCGACCGCGATCCCCACACGCTCGGATGGGCCGCCTACGGCATGGCGCGGTGGCTCGACGACCGCGACCAAAACCATCCGCTCCGCCGCGAAGAGCTGTTCACCACGCACGAGAAGACCGAAGCCGTGCGCAAACTGGTGCAGCGACTTACCGACGCCGGCGTGCTGACCGTCGAGCGCGGTCAGAGCGCGTTCGGGGAAGGCAGCCCGCGGCTGTACCGCACGCACTGAGCCCGTCGCGCGCAACGAAGAGCGCCCCGGCCGGAACGAGATCCGGCCGGGGCGCTTCATGTTCGACGCTACGACCGGGCAGGATCACGACC